>NZ_AP041051.1:37500-3890200 GCF_059726885.1 Aureisphaera sp.
TATAAAACTATCATTACGCTGCACCTAAATGCATTTCGGGGAGTACGAGCTATTTCCGAGTTTGATTGGCCTTTCACCCCTACCCACAGGTCATCCCAAGACTTTTCAACGTCAACGGGTTCGGGCCTCCACTGAGTGTTACCACAGCTTCACCCTGCCCATGGGTAGATCACACGGTTTCGCGTCTACTACTGCTAACTAAAGCGCCCTGTTCAGACTCGCTTTCGCTACGGATCCGCACCTGAAGTGCTTAACCTCGCTAACAACAGTAACTCGTAGGCTCATTATGCAAAAGGCACGCCGTCACCACAAAGTGGCTCCGACCGCTTGTAAGCGTATGGTTTCAGGTTCTATTTCACTCCCCTGTTCGGGGTTCTTTTCACCTTTCCCTCACGGTACTGGTTCACTATCGGTCTCTCAGGAGTATTTAGCCTTGGCGGATGGTCCCGCCGGATTCATACAGGGTTTCACGTGCCCCGCACTACTCAGGATACCGCTATCCATAACTGTCCTTGCCTGTACCGGGCTATCACCGTCTACGGCCCCTCTTTCCAAAGGGTTCCAGTTCGTAAAGCATGGAATATTGCGGTCCTACAACCCCGGCCGTGCCGTAACACAACCGGTTTGGGCTAATTCGCGTTCGCTCGCCGCTACTGACGAAATCACTATTGTTTTCTCTTCCTCCGGGTACTTAGATGTTTCAGTTCCCCGGGTTCGCCCCCTTTCGGGTACCATGCCTTCAGCATGGTGGGTTGCCCCATTCGGAAATCCACGGATCAGTTCGTATGTGCCGATCCCCGTGGCTTATCGCAGCTTATCACGTCCTTCATCGCCTCTGAGAGCCTAGGCATCCCCCATACGCCCTTAGTTTGCTTATTGTACTTTTTGCTCTTTCAATGAGTTTTGATTCAATTTATTATTGCGCACAGTGCATAAAGCACTGCGCTCGTATCTCTTTTCCCAATATGTCAATGAACTGTCCGGGCCCGGAACATACGGTGGCCGCCACAACGGACGGCAGCTAAACCGCAAAAATCCCTTTTTGCCCTTGGTGGAGAATATCGGAGTCGAACCGATGACCTCCTGCGTGCAAGGCAGGCGCTCTAGCCAGCTGAGCTAATTCCCCATATACTAGCAGTTAGTACATAGTAGCCAGTAGCCATAACAACTACTACTCAACTTCTAGAATTTCCTTTCAATATATCAATATGAACGTATCGTAGTCTCAGGCAGACTCGAACTGCCGACCTCTACATTATCAGTGTAGCGCTCTAACCAGCTGAGCTATGAGACTGCATGCATATATAAATCAAAATCGACAGCTAAACCAAGAAAGATACAGGATCCCATTAAAGGATTCTTCTCGTCGTACCTCTCATCCCCCATAGGGGGAATCTCTAGAAAGGAGGTGTTCCAGCCGCACCTTCCGGTACGGCTACCTTGTTACGACTTAGCCCCAGTTACCAGTTTTACCCTAGGCAGCTCCTTGCGGTGACCGACTTCAGGTACCCCCGGCTTCCATGGCTTGACGGGCGGTGTGTACAAGGCCCGGGAACGTATTCACCGGATCATGGCTGATATCCGATTACTAGCGATTCCAGCTTCACGGGGTCGAGTTGCAGACCCCGATCCGAACTGAGACCGGTTTTAAGGATTCGCTCCACCTTGCGGTGTGGCTGCCCTCTGTACCGGCCATTGTAGCACGTGTGTAGCCCAGGACGTAAGGGCCGTGATGATTTGACGTCATCCCCACCTTCCTCGCGGTTTGCACCGGCAGTCTCGTTAGAGTTCCCATCTTTACATGCTGGCAACTAACGACAGGGGTTGCGCTCGTTATAGGACTTAACCTGACACCTCACGGCACGAGCTGACGACAACCATGCAGCACCTTGCAAACAGTCCGAAGAAAAGGGTGTTTCCACCCCTGTCCGAATGCATTTAAGCCCTGGTAAGGTTCCTCGCGTATCATCGAATTAAACCACATGCTCCACCGCTTGTGCGGGCCCCCGTCAATTCCTTTGAGTTTCATTCTTGCGAACGTACTCCCCAGGTGGGATACTTATCACTTTCGCTTGGCCACCCAGCCCGAAGGCCGGACAGCTAGTATCCATCGTTTACGGCGTGGACTACCAGGGTATCTAATCCTGTTCGCTCCCCACGCTTTCGTCCCTCAGCGTCAATGCATTGTTAGTGATCTGCCTTCGCAATCGGTATTCTGAGTAATATCTATGCATTTCACCGCTACACTACTCATTCTAACCACTTCACAATGATTCAAGACGACCAGTATCAAAGGCAATTTTACGGTTGAGCCGCAAACTTTCACCCCTGACTTAATCGCCCGCCTACGGACCCTTTAAACCCAATGATTCCGGATAACGCTCGGATCCTCCGTATTACCGCGGCTGCTGGCACGGAGTTAGCCGATCCTTATTCTTACGGTACCGTCAAGCCCCCACACGTGGGGGTGTTTCTTCCCGTACAAAAGCAGTTTACAACCCATAGGGCAGTCTTCCTGCACGCGGCATGGCTGGATCAGGGTTGCCCCCATTGTCCAATATTCCTCACTGCTGCCTCCCGTAGGAGTCTGGTCCGTGTCTCAGTACCAGTGTGGGGGATCCCCCTCTCAGGGCCCCTACCTATCGTAGCCTTGGTGTGCCGTTACCACACCAACAAGCTAATAGGACGCATGCTCATCTTGTACCGTGACCTTTAATCAAAAGACGATGCCGTCAAATGATGCCATGGGGTGTTAATCTTCGTTTCCAAAGGCTATCCCCCAGTACAAGGCAGATTGCATACGCGTTACGCACCCGTGCGCCGGTCGTCATCTGGTGCAAGCACCAATGTTACCCCTCGACTTGCATGTGTTAGGCCTGCCGCTAGCGTTCATCCTGAGCCAGGATCAAACTCTTCATCGTTAAATCTTAAATAAAATTCAAGCACAACAAAAAGCCCTCAAAAAAATCTCAGGTATCTATTCTTAGTTTAGTTTATTCTCGTCGAACCACAGTCTCAAAAAAACCGCGGTCCTACGCGCTGTCAATTTCAATATATCAATGAACTTTATTCTCTTCTAAATACACAAAACAAACAATCCCTCATCCGTTTTGCGGGTGCAAATGTACAACAGTTTTTTTAACCTGCAATACTTTTTAAAAAAAATTTCAAATTAATTTCAGAACGTTGTTTTTGCACTTCTTCAATCGAGACATATATCTCTTTCAAAGCGGGTGCAAAGATAGTTTGGTTTTCGATTTATGCAAACCTAAAGCACACTTTTTTCAAAGTTTTTTTTACCCAGAAATATAACCGTTTGATAATTCATTGTTTAGCAGAACAGCACCCCAAAACAGTTTGTTTTACCTATATATTATATACACCCTATTCAATTTTCCCAAATCGTCCCCAAGACCCAAGGTAAATTCAGGAAAAATCCTTTGGTTTCAGTAAAAAACACCTTCACAAAGGAGCTATTCAATATTGTAAAAAGAATAAACTAGTACTATCTTTGCCCCTTAATATTTGAAACCTATGATTGCGATCACCCTACCGGACGGAAGCGTAAAACAATACGACAAAGGGGCAACTCCTATGGATGTTGCCAAAAGTATTAGCGAAGGACTTGCCAGAAATGTAATTTCGGCTTCCTTCAACGGAACCACGGTAGAGACCACCACCCCATTACTTATAGACGGAAGCCTGATACTTTACACATGGAGGGATGATGAAGGAAAGAAGGCATTCTGGCATTCGTCTGCCCATATTCTGGCACAAGCACTGGAAGAACTCTATCCTGGTGTCAAGCTTTGGGTTGGTCCAGCAATCGACAGAGGGTTTTATTACGATGTAGACTTGGGCGATGAAATGATTTCTGAAAAAGATTTCAAGAACATTGAAAATAAAATGCTGGAAATTGCCAGGGGCAAGCACGACTTTAAAATGCGTTCTGCCACTAAGGCCGAGGCATTAGCTTTTTATGAAGGGAAGAATGAATATAAGGTAGAATTGGTAACAGGCCTTGAAGATGGGACCATCACCTTTTGCGACCATGACTCCTTCACCGACCTATGCCGTGGCGGGCATATCCCTAATACGGGCATTGTTAAAGCAGCTAAAATACTTAGTGTTGCAGGGGCATACTATCTAGGGGATGAAAACCAAAAACAGCTTACTAGGGTATACGGAATTACATTTCCAAAGCAAAAAGAACTTACAGAACATTTAGCCTTATTGGAAGAGGCCAAAAAACGAGACCACAGAAAGCTTGGAAAAGAACTAGGATTATTTACCTTTTCGGAAAAAGTAGGCCAAGGATTGCCCTTATGGCTGCCTAAGGGAGCCGCCTTACGCGAGCGCCTGGAAAACTTTCTAAAAGCTGCCCAGAAAAAAGCCGGGTACGAGATGGTCGTTTCCCCTCATATCGGACAAAAGGAATTGTACGTCACCTCTGGACATTACGCCAAATATGGTGAGGATAGTTTTCAGCCGATAAAAACCCCAAAAGAGGATGAGGAGTTTTTGCTTAAACCCATGAACTGCCCCCATCACTGTGAAATTTATAAAAGTAGTCCGTGGTCCTATAAAGATCTCCCCAAACGATTCGCCGAATTTGGCACTGTGTATAGATACGAGCAGAGCGGAGAGCTTCATGGTCTCACTCGGGTTAGGGGCTTTACCCAAGATGATGCACACCTATTTTGTACTCCAGATCAGTTGGACGAGGAGTTTAAAAATGTGATTGACCTTGTTCTTTACGTATTCGGTTCCCTTGGGTTTGAAAACTTCTCTACTCAGGTGTCTATTCGGGATCCTAAAAATCCTGATAAATATATTGGGGATTTGGATGTTTGGGAAAAAGCAGAACAAGCCATCCTGAATGCTGCGAAGGATAAGGGGTTGGATTATGTTATTGAAGAAGGAGAAGCGGCATTTTATGGTCCTAAGTTAGACTTTATGGTGAAAGATGCTTTGGGCAGAAGTTGGCAATTAGGGACCATACAAGTAGATTATAACCTACCTGAACGTTTCGATCTTACCTATAAGGGAAGTGACAATGAACTTCACAGACCGGTAATGATTCACAGGGCTCCTTTTGGAAGTATGGAGCGTTTTGTGGCTATTTTGTTAGAGCACACAGGAGGTAATTTTCCATTATGGCTTATGCCAGAACAAGTTAGCATTTTAAGCTTGAGCGAAAAATATGAGAAATACGCTCAAAAAGTTTTAAATTTGCTGGAAAATAACGAAATTCGCGCCCTTGTAGATAACCGCAACGAAACGATTGGTAAGAAAATCAGGGAAGCGGAAATGAACAAAATTCCTTATATGATCATTGTAGGGGAGCAAGAAGAAAATGATGGCACGATCTCTGTAAGAAAGCATTCTGAAGGAGATATAGGAACCATGACGATTGAGGAATTTACGGGAATCGTAGAAAAACAAATAAAGGAAACAATAAAAGAATTTAACGTTTAACTAAACTTTTTAAGCCATAGCAATACGAAGAAAAAGAAGTAGAGGGCCAGCCCGAATTATTAAAGAGGACAAACACCTCATTAATGAAAAAATACGTGCACAGGAAGTTCGTCTCGTTGGTGACAACGTAGAAGTGGGTGTGTACCCTTTGAAAAAAGCATTGGAAATTGCCCGGGATTTGGAAGAGGATCTAGTAGAAATCTCTCCAAATGCAACTCCCCCGGTTTGTAAGATCATGGACTATAAAAAATTTGTCTATGAACAAAAGAAAAGAGAGAAGGCACTGAAAGCCAAAGCAACCAAGGTTGTGATCAAAGAAATTAGATTTGGTCCCAATACGGATGATCACGACTATGAGTTTAAAAAGAAACATGGAGAAAAGTTTTTGAAGGATGGTGCCAAACTAAAGGCATATGTATTCTTTAAAGGACGTTCCATCATTTATAAGGATCAAGGAGAAATCCTTTTATTGCGTCTTGCTCAGGATCTCGAGGATTATGGAAAAGTAGAGCAGATGCCAAAATTGGAAGGAAAGCGAATGACTATGTTCATAGCACCTAAAAAGAAATAAACTACTTCAGTAGAAGTTTGTTATAAAAAGAAAGCGAAATAAGTAAAATAGGAACACAATGCCTAAACAAAAAACAAAATCCAGTGCCAAAAAGCGTTTTAAGCTTACAGGAACTGGTAAAATCAAAAGAAAGCATGCGTTTAAGAGTCACATCTTAACAAAGAAGTCTAAGAAACGTAAGCTTGCCTTGACTCATGATACTACGGTACACAAGAGTGACGAGGACAATGTTAAGCAAATGCTTCGTTTGAAGTAAACTGCCTAACCGGTTAAACTATTTTAAAAACCCTGGAGTACGGCCATTATATGACAAAGTGTTGAGCAATCGACCGCCTGCTACAAAAAATGTAAAATTATGCCAAGATCAGTAAATTCAGTTGCGAAGAGAGCCAGAAGAAAAAAGGTTCTTAAGCAAGCCAAAGGTTACTTTGGAAGACGTAAAAACGTATGGACTGTTGCTAAAAACGCTGTAGATAAAGCGATGCAATATTCTTACAGGGACCGTCGAAACAAAAAGAGAAATTTCAGAAGCTTATGGATTACCCGTATCAATGCGGGAGCCCGTCAGCATGGAATGTCTTATTCTCAGTTTATGGGTAAACTAAAAGCTAACGATATCGAATTGAACCGTAAGGTGCTTGCCGATTTAGCGATGAACCACCCAGAAGCTTTTGAGGCTATAATCAATAAAGTAAAGTAAGGGCGTAAGCCTATCATAAACCATTATTTCGCTTAAAAGCCTGCTCTTGTAGCAGGCTTTTTTTGTACGATCCTTCCTATACCCCGTCAGACATATCGTATGTATATAATTGTTATATTGTATTGCTAGCCAAAGTGAAACAGTGTCTTGGCTATTGACATTTACAAACAACAAACCTACCTTATGAAACCCAATACCCTCTTAGTCCTTGTGCTAACCATTTCCTTATTACCTCTAAATCTTTGGGCACAGGAGCATAGCAGCCTTGGGACATCGGAAGCTGAACTATTTGGATTGCTTGAACTCCCATTTCTACTCATTGCCATTTTCTTTAGCTTTTTTACAGCCCGAAATTTAAAAGGAGGAAAATTTGGTGCTGGTATGAGGCTACTCGCATGGGGTTTCCTTGTTATGGCCATCGGACATATTCATATGCAAATTGACCATCTTTTTGGCTATAACTTTTTCAAAACCATACTGGGTGCTACTATAGGAAGCTATGCCTGGTTTATTGCCCTTATACTTACTTGGGGGCTTTCTGCCTTTGGCTTTTACAAAATTTACAAAGCCAGTAAAATATAAATGGCATGGTAAATCTAAAACGTTTCCTTCGCCGCAAGAAACCCAAGGTCATCAATCCAGATGAACAGGCATATATTTTAAAGTCCGTTTTTAAAGATTTGACACATCAGCTCCAATCTTACAAGCTCAATGATTCATTATCAGCAAAGCTCAAGCTTTTCAACAAGAGCGACACCTCCCAAAAAATTAAGGAATTTCCTAGGTTGTATTTGGACATTGAAGATTTTCTCTTGAATCAAAAGGAATATGCTAACAAAAGCAAACAGGAATTCCGGGAGGTGTTCCTCATGGAATACGCCGGCATCTCGGAATACCATGAACTATATGCCGTGTTCCTGCCTTACGAAATACAGAAAGTAGCATTGTCGCGATTATTTTTGAAAGAAGCCCTGGCCGCTGCCAAGAAACTTCTTGGTAATTTTAAGGATACTTATCTGAGTGAAGCCGAGAAATTATTGGATCAGCCGTTTCTTATAGATAAGTACAGTACCGAAATGGAGATTCATCAAATTTTAAATGAAATCCTAGCATACGCCAACTCCCTTCAAGCAAAACTTTCTGAAAGCCTGGGTGACCAAGTTATGCTAAGTATCTTTAACCAAGCCTATACCAAGCATTTCAACAATTATTATTTATTGGAAGCCTTTACAACAATCGTGTATTTGGTTCCCGAAGACCTGATGAAAATGGAGAATGCCCAAATGCCCAGCAAGGCGCAAATGAGTGAATTGTTGAAAACCCAACTGAAGAAGCTGGAAGAGGTCAACCTAAAATTGAATAAGGAACTATTGGAGCGCAAGTACGTTGAGAAGAAATTGGAAAACAGTGAACGCATGTGTTCTGCTGTACTGCACAACTCATTGAATGCGACCATGATTATTGATCAGGGTGGTGAAATTATTAGATGGAATATAAAAGCTGAGAAGTTATTCGGGGAAGGGGACAATCTATTTAAAATGCTTCCAAAGGTGTTTACCATTTCCTTGAAAAAAACGATTGGCGGAAAAACACTAAAAGAAATGAAGGACTTAACATCGCAGTCCTTCACCTTTAATATCGGAATAGATGGAGTTACAAAGTATTTTCAACTCAAGATAAGTCCCATTTTTGTGGATGAAAATGTACTTTTTTATTGTATCGCCGAGAAACTGGATTAGGTCTTTTGTTTCTTCTTCTTGGCTGCAGGGAACAATACATTGTTTAGAATAAGGCGATAGCCTGGAGAATTGGGATGCAATGCCAATTCTGTTTTGGCGTCCCCTACCCTATGCTGATAATCTTCTGGGTCATGCCCTCCATAGAAAGTAAAAAACCCCTTTCCTCGTATTCCATGAATATATCTGGCTTCTCCATTTGTCTTTAATTCTCCCATGATAAGCACATTCGACTTTATCTCATCTCTCTTAAATGAAGTGGTTTGTCCCATAAACCCCTTCACCAAAGACGTATGATTTTGGACCAACATACATGGAATCGGATCCCATTTGGCGCTATAGTCCATTAAACTAAAATAGTCCGTTTCCTTAATTATTTGCCTTTTCATGGTCATGTCTATAGACGAAAATTCATAGACCATTGGACTTCTCTCTAAAATGAAATCCTTGAAAGCAAATGTCTTATTATAGTCAATTTTACTCTGGTATCCCGGTTCGCTGGAATCTCCATCGAACATGGGTTCGCAGATATCTACTCCTTCTGCCGCCAAGGCTATATCGAAACTATCCGTAGCACTGCACATAGCGAACATAAAACCGCCACCAATAACATAATCCCGGATCTTTAGTGCCACATCCCTTTTAGCTTCGGATACCTTACTATACCCCAACTTGGTTGCCAATGCTTCCGAGTTTTTTTTATTTTCAATATACCAAGGTGCTGCACGATACGCCCTGTAGAACTTCCCATATTGACCCGTAAAATCTTCGTGATGCAAGTGCAACCAATCATAAAGCAATAATTGATCGCCTAAAACTTCTTCATCATATACCACTTCATAAGGTATTTCGGCGTAGGTAAGTACCATAGTAACAGCGTCATCCCACGGTTGATTTCCTTTGGGTGAATACACCGCAATCTTAGGAGCTTTCTCTAAAACAACAGCTTCCATATTTCTGGACGGACTGCTTATTTCCTCTAATATGCTATTCGCTTCCGAATCACTAATAACTTCAAAAGAAACCCCTCGAATCCTACATTCCTTTCGAATTTCCTCCGCATCCGGAAGTAGAAACGAGCCTCCCCTATAATTCAACAACCACTTTGCCTTTACTTGCCTTTCCAATGTCCAGTAAGTGATTCCATAGGCCTTTAGATGTTCTGCCTGACTCTCTGCATCCATCGGAATTAAGATATAAGATGCAAACCCCTGTGAGGATATTAGGAAAAGAAAAATAATGATAACTAATCGCATACGTATAATATTTCAGCTTGGCTGAGCGGCTAATATAACTACAAAAGTCGAGCCATAAGCGTTAAATTTCTGAGTGGGGTTTTCTATAAAATATTTTGCTCACTACTTTCCATTCGCCATCCACCTTAAGCAAGTTCATATAATCTATGAACGAGAAGTTTTCGTAGCGTATTTCTAATTTGGCGTGTGCTGCATGTCCAGAGACATCGACAGATAGAATTTTGGTTTCCCTATTTTGTTTGGGCCCAGGTTTCATGACTTTTTTAAAGAATTCTACCGCATTTACCTCCGTATAGGATCCATCCCTGATATACTTCATGGTCGCAGTTTCATGGAACGCTTTTTTTAGGGTTTCAAAATCATTGTTGGTACCACCATCCAGATAATAATTCAAGGTTTTTTTTACCGAATCAATCTCGGCATCCTGCGCTATCGCGGTGGAAAAAGCACATAGGATAATTGCAAAAGTTAGAACAAACTGTTTCATTTTTTCTGTGTATTGATTGATTGAACTTAAACCAACAATATAGGAACAAACTGAACAGAAAAATCTAAAGGAATTGCTAAATCTGGCCTAATTCATTAGAAAGGGATCCCATCATCGGGATCTTCATCATTCATGGCGCTACCAAAAGCTTCGTCTGGTGAAGGAAGGTTGTCGGGTCTAAACGTATCATCATTGGCTGCGTCGTTCATTCTTGAATGGATTTCTGTTGGAAAATCAAAGGTCTCCAAATTCTCGAATCGTCCAAGATGGCCAACGAATTTCAAACGTATTTCATCCAGTCCACCATTACGGTGCTTAGCTACGATAAACTCAGCTTGCCCGGCAGTGGGAGTTCGTTCTTCATCATCCCATTCATCGATTTTATAATATTCCGGACGATAGATAAAGGAAACGATATCGGCATCCTGCTCTATCGCACCAGATTCCCTAAGGTCGGAAAGCAAGGGACGCTTACTTCCACCACGGGTTTCAACGGCACGGGATAATTGGGAAAGTGCTATTACCGGCACATTAAGCTCTTTGGCCAATGCTTTTAGGTTACGGGAAATAGTCGAGATTTCCTGCTCCCTATTCCCTCCTTTTTGGCTTCCCCCGGCTGTCATTAATTGCAAATAATCGATCATGATCATTTTAATACCGTATTGTGAAGCCAATCTACGTGCCTTGGCCCTAAGATCGAAAATAGAAAGGGACGGCGTATCATCTATGTACAAAGGTGCTTTTTCAAGCCCTTTTACCTTCACGTTTAATTGTTCCCATTCGTGTTTTTCCAAACTTCCTGTTCTTAATTTCTCGGAAGAAAGTCCGGTTTCCGAGGAAATAAGCCTTGTAATCAATTGTACCGAAGACATCTCCAAGGAGAAAAAAGCAACGGGTGTATTGTATTCTACGGCCATATTGCGAGCCATAGACAACGTTAGTGCCGTTTTACCCATACCAGGTCGAGCCGCCACAATAATTAAATCACTGGGCTGCCATCCCGAAGTCAGCTTGTCTACTTGTGTAAAACCCGATGGTATCCCGGAGAGTCCTTCCCTGTTGGCGATTTCTTCAATCTTTTTCTTGGCCTGAATTACCAAGTTTTGGGCTGTTTCGGAAGAGCGCTTTATATTTCCCTGTGTAATCTCATACAATTTGGCTTCGGCATTGTCCAAAAGGTCAAATACATCGGTTCCTTCATCGTAAGAGTCTTCAATTATTTCACTCGAAACCTTAATGAGACTTCTCTGGATGAATTTTTGAAGAATGATACGAGCATGAAACTCAATGTGTGCCGAGGATGAGACTTTCTGGGTTAATTGAATGAGGTAAAACTCCCCTCCAACCAATTCTAATTTCTTTTCCTTTTTGAGACGAGCCGAAACCGTTAATAAGTCGACGGGTTCACTGTTTTCGAAAAGGTTGAATATGGCTTCAAATATGTGCTTATGGGCTTCTTTGTAGAAGGCATCCGGATGTAGAATATCTATAACCTCATCGACTCCTTTCTTATCGATCATCATTGCTCCTAACACAACTTCCTCTAAATCAACTGCTTGCGGTGGTATTTTGCCTTTTTCCAGCGAAATCACCTGGGAAGTTCTAGGTGTAAATGAAGTGTGAGGTTTAATTTTTTCCATGGAACGAATGTAAAAAAATTGTTAAGAGGACAGCCATTTTTCAAAGGATGTCTGTTCACCGTTCTTTAACAAATGAACTGTTGAAAACTTTAATTTATTGTTGATAAGAGCTAAAAAAATCCGAAGTCATCACCTCGGATTTTGTAATGGGCTGCTATTGCTGAAACTAGCCTTTGTAGACTCCCATTTCAGAATATTTTTCCATACGGTTTTCGACCAATTCTTTTGGTGATAAGTCTTTTAAGTCACCGTGGGTTTTTGAAATCGCCTTAGCAACCGTCATAAACGTTTCTTCTCGATTGGTATGTGCTCCTCCAAGGGGTTCTTTAACAATAAGGTCGATCAACTTTAATTTCTTCATATCGGTAGCAGTAAGCTTCAAAGCTTCTGCTGCTTGTTCTTTGTACTCCCAGCTTCGCCATAGTATAGAAGAACAGCTTTCCGGCGAAATAACCGAGTACCATGTATTTTCTAGCATTAGGACACGATCCCCTACTCCAATACCCAATGCACCACCACTGGCACCTTCTCCAATAATGACCACAATGATAGGCACTTTTAAACGTGTCATCTCAAGTATATTACGAGCAATTGCCTCACCCTGGCCTCTTTCTTCAGCTTCTAATCCAGGATATGCGCCTGGGGTGTCAACCAGTGCCACAACAGGAATACCAAACTTCTCGGCCGACTTCATCAAACGAAGTGCTTTTCTATACCCCTCAGGGTTAGCCATCCCAAAGTTTCGGTATTGACGGGTTTTGGTATTGTATCCTTTTTGCTGACCAATGAACATATAACTCTGATCCCCAATTTTGCCCAAGCCCCCAATCATCGCTTTATCATCCTTAAAATTACGGTCTCCGTGCAATTCTAAAAAAGAATCCCCACAAATGGCATTGATATAATCCAAGGTGTAGGGACGGTTGGGGTGACGTGACAACTGTACACGTTGCCAAGGTGTCAAATTCTTATATATTTCCTTTTTGGTTTCTGCTAATTTCTTTTCAATCTGCTTGCAGGTGTTGCTCACATCAATATCGCTTTCCTCGCCAATCTTACATGCCTTTTCGTATTGCTCCTGCAGCTCTTTTATCGGTAACTCAAATTCAAGATATTCCATAAGTATCGAATATGCGTCTTTTTCTGGTTAGTGCACAAAGATAAAACTTTGTTTTTAGGTTGATGATATAGTGTCCTTTTTTCTTTGCTTTTTGGTCTTAATGATCCCATTTGCTATCACTGTCACTAAAATGATAAGGGCCCCATAATAGAATTGCGGATTCATGTATTCACTATCCTTTAGCACTACCAATGCCAGTAAGATTCCATACACTGGTTCTAAATTGATGGTCAGCATGACCGTATACGGACTCAACCACTTCATAACGTGCAAGGAGGCGATAAAAGCGTAGGCAGTACATGCAGACGCCAGAATAAACAGATAAAACCAATCTGTTGGGGATATTTTAAAGAAACTAGGGGTAAATCCACCAGTTGCCAGAAGATATATAGAAATACACAGCACACCAAAAAATAGTTCATAGAGGGATATAGACGATGCACTGTACCGTTCTACAAACTTGCCATTTATAACGGAGAACAGAGCTCCCAAAAATGCAGATATCAATGCTAAAACCATCCCATAGGTATAACCGGCTTCGGCCCTAAAAATGATATATAGTCCAATGATCGCCATTAATCCAAATAGTACTTCATACCAAATTATTTTGCGACGATAAAACAACGGTTCGAGTAAGGCTGCAAAAAACGCTCCCGTAGACATGACCGATAATGTTATTGACACGTTGGATACTTTGATGGCTCCAAAAAAAGTAAGCCAGTGAACCGCTATAATTAGTCCAGCAATAAAAAACCCAAAAATGGTTCGTGGTAAAAACTTTACTCTTTTTCTGGTTATCAATACAAAGATTAAAACCAGCACTGTAGCAAGTGACATTCTATACCAAACCAGAGGAATGGCTTCTAGGGTAATAAGTGCACCCAGCACCGCTGTAAAACCCCAAATAAAAACGATAAAATGTAAATGGAGATAATTGAGGAGTCTAGCGTTTCGCATTGCGCAATAAGTAAATGGCCAAAATACCAAAAATAAAGTTGGGGAACCAAGTAGCTACGAATGGTGAAAAACTGCTTTGTTCCGCCATGGTCCCAAATATCTTGTCGAAGAAGATAAATATCATCCCAATACCTATTCCAATGGCCAAGTTTACCCCCATACCTCCCCTACGCTTCATAGATGAAACCGCCACGGCAATAATAGTAAGAATATAGGCAGATACCGGCAAACTCCAGCGTTTGTACCTCACCACCTCGTATCGATTAATATACTGGGAGCCTTTTTCTTTCTCCCTACTTATAAAGCGGTTCAACTCATTGAAATTAAGAGTTTCAGCAATATATTCCACGGGGGTAAGATCCTCCATGTCGAAATCGAAAATGGTATCCTTTCTTGCCAAGGTAATGATAGAATCCCTGCCTTCTCCTACTATCCTTTTGGAGTAATTAAGAAGGGTGTAGGTAGAGTCTTCATTGAATTTTATACGATTGGCCATGATCTTAAATGTCATCTTATTGCCCTCGAAGTGTTCTATGGTAAAATGATTTCCCGATCGATCCTTCAAGTTGAATTTATTGACATAGATATATTCCTTATCATTTATTTGCCGATACACATTCCCCAAATCCCTGTCCTTCTTACCACGCTTAAGATGCTTGTATGTAAATTCATTATACCCTTTACTTGCCTTTGGTGCCAAAAAATTGCCCAAAATAAAGGCCCCTACACATACAATCGTTGCTCCAATCATATAGGGTCTCAAAAAACGATAATAGGAAACCCCACTACTCAAAAATGCTATGACCTCTGTATTATTCGCCAATTTGGAGGTAAACCAAATAACCGATAAAAATAAAAAGAGCGGAAATAGCAAATTCGCAAAGTACACCGTAAAGTCTACATAATACAAAAGGATTTCTGTAATGGGGACTTCATTGGCTAGCATCTTATCAATTTTCTCAGCCAAGTTTACCGTAATACCAATTGGGATAAATAACAGTAGTAGGAGCAGAAAAGTCCCTAAATATTTCTTGAGTATGTACTTATCCAGTATACTTAGCATTACAGCCTTTTGTCCATTTGAACTACCATTTTATTTTTCCAGGCAGCAAAATCACCCGCTAAGATATGCTTTCTGGCTTCGCGAACCAACCATAGGTAAAAGCCCAAATTATGAATGGTACAAATCTGTCTTCCCAACATTTCATTCACTGTAAAAAGGTGTCTTACATATGCTTTACTGTAAGCGGTATCTACCCAGGTAATATCCATTTCATCTATGGGAGAGAAGTCATCCTCCCACTTTTTGTTTTTGATATTAATAGTTCCATGTGCCGTAAATAACATTCCATTTCTACCATTTCGGGTAGGCATTACACAATCGAACATATCAATTCCCAAAGCAATATTCTCAAGCAGGTTTATGGGTGTACCCACACCCATTAGGTATCTTGGTTTATCCTCGGGAAGAATCTCAGTAACTACCTCTGTCATCGCATACATTTCTTCTGCCGGTTCCCCAACAGAAAGGCCGCCAATGGCGTTACCGTGTGCACCAACACTTGCAATATATTCTGCAGATTGCCTTCTAAGATCTTTGTAAGTGCTTCCTTGCACGATAGGAAAAAACGTTTGGTTGTAATTATAGGTAAGCGGAGTCTTTTCCAAATGTTTCATACACCTATCTAACCATCTATGGGTCATATGCATGGATCGCTTGGCGTATTCATAATCGCAAGGATAGGGTGTACATTCGTCGAAAGCCATAATGATATCTGCCCCAATCTTGCGTTGGATTTCCATTACATTTTCGGGGGTAAACACGTGATAACTTCCGTCGATATGGGATTTGAATTTCACTCCTTCCTCCTTAATCTTCCTATTTGCCGAAAGTGAATATACTTGGTACCCTCCACTATCTGTGAGGATATTGCGATCCCAATTCATGAACTTATGAAGTCCCCCAGCTTTTTCAATGATATCGGTCTGAGGACGTAAATACAAATGATAGGTATTTCCCAGAATGATATCCGGATTTATCTCATCGGTAAGCTCTTTCTGATGCACGCCTTTTACTGTACCCACAGTCCCTACAGGCATAAAAATAGGCGTTTCTACTGGCCCATGATCCAGGGTAATGGTTCCCGCACGTGCTTTAGAAGCAGGATCTTTTCCAAATAATTCAAATTTCATTCACGAACTTCTTTATGGCAGGCAAAGATAGTGGGATTTCTAGGTAAGAATGGTAAATAAATGTTAGACTTTACATTTTTCGGAACCAAAATTTAGGTCATTCCCTGCCGAAATACCTATGTTAACTAAAATCCAAAAATCGTTAATAAATGCTGCATTTTCTTCTTTGCACCCCTTGAGGAAAATAGTACTTTTGGCTGCATATAAACTATACATGTATGCCAGATATGAATTACCTAAACGACCTTGTTGTACAAGTTCGTAGGGATATTTTAAGACAGGTGCACAAAGTGAACTCAGGACATCCTGGCGGTTCTCTAGGTTGCACCGAATTTTTTGTGGCCCTTTTCCAAGTGATTATGGACCGTAAGGATGGATTTGATATGGATGGAAAGGATGAAGATCTCTTTTTCCTATCCAACGGGCACATTTCTCCCGTTTTTTATAGTGTTTTGGCTCGTTCGGGATATTTTCCTGTAGAAGAGTTAAATACTTTCCGTTTAATTAACTCTCGTTTACAAGGACACCCTACAACTCATGAAGGGTTACCAGGTATACGTGTAGCATCAGGATCTTTGGGACAAGGAATTTCTGTTGCTGTTGGAGCGGCGCAGACCAAAAAACTGAATAATGACCCTCATGTGGTGTATGCCCTATGTGGTGATGGAGAATTACAGGAAGGACAAAATTGGGAGGCCATTATGTATGCTGCTGCCAATAAGGTAGACAATGTTGTGGTTACTGTCGATTATAATGGCCAACAGATTGATGGTTCTTTAGATGCCGTTCTACCTTTAGGTAATTTGAAAGCGAAATTTGAGGCTTTTGGCTGGGACGTATTGGAAGTAGAAAAAGGTAATGATCTAGAGGCGGTTATCAATGGATTGAATGACGCCAAAGCAAAAACAGGAAATGGAAAACCTGTCTGTGTCCTAATGCACACTGTTATGGGCAATGGAGTTGATTTTATGATGCATACCCATGCCTGGCACGGTAAAGCTCCTAACGATGAGCAATTGGAAATAGGTCTTGCTCAAAACCAAGAAACCCTTGGGGATTATTAAAATTTAAGCTGAATTATGAAAAAATACATAGATACTGGCAAAAAAGATACCCGTTCTGGTTTTGGAGCTGGTCTTACTGAATTGGGAAAAACAAATCCCGACGTAGTAGCATTATGCGCAGACCTAACCGGTTCCCTTAAAATGGATGAGTTTAAAGCAAATCATCCCGAACGCTTTTTCCAAGTGGGAATTGCAGAAGCCAATATGATGGGCTTAGCTGCAGGAATGACCATAGGAGGCAAAGTTCCTTTCACGGGAACGTTCGCCAATTTCTCCACAGGTCGTGTATACGACCAGATACGACAAAGCATTGCGTATAGTCATAAAAATGTGAAAATCTGTGCTTCCCATGCCGGTGTAACGCTTGGGGAAGACGGAGCAACACACCAGATACTTGAAGACATTGGACTTATGAAAATGCTTCCAGGTATGACCGTTATTAATACTTGCGATTTTAACCAAACTAAAGCCGCTACCTTAGCAATTGCTGAGCATCATGGCCCAGTATACCTGCGTTTTGGACGTCCAAAAGTGGCAAATTTCACACCCGAAAATCAAACCTTCGAAATTGGTAAAGCCGTCCACTTGCAAGAAGGAAACGATGTCACCATTGTTGCAACGGGGCATTTGGTTTGGGAAGCGCTACAGGCTGCTGAAACACTTCATGAGCAGGGAATTTCTGCTGATGTTGTTAATATACACACCATTAAGCCACTTGATAAAGAAGCCATTATTTCCAGTGTAAGTAAAACGGGTTGTGTGGTTACTGCCGAAGAGCATAATTTTCTAGGAGGTCTAGGAGAAAGTGTTTCCCGTGTTCTGGCAGAAAATCATCCTGCACCGCAGGAGTTCGTTGCCACACAAGATACGTTTGGGGAATCTGGAACACCAGATCAATTAATGGAAAAATATGGATTGAATGCAGACGCTATTGTAAAGGCATCTTTGAAAGCAATTGGGAGAAAATAAGCTATCCCTACATACAGAAAAAGCAGCTCATTTTGAGCTGCTTTTTTTATTTCCTATCCCGATCGGGATTATTATATACTATCATCTAAATGATCCCAAACCCCATTGTTGTTGGCATCTATATATTCAACAGTGTTAACGATTAGATCACCCGTATCTTCATCGATACTTCTATTGATTTCAAATTCGTTTGGCAGCAATGTTGGATTTTCCTCATTCACATATTGTCTCGCTACAATCTCACCAGATGTAGGGCGACCATCATTGTCATCGTCACCATCGAAATAATTCGGAAGTCCATCACTATCTGTATCGTCATCTTCCTCCAATTCGTTACCATTTAAGTCTTCGAAAATGGATGGAATCCCATCATTGTCCTGATCTCCTTGTCTCGACTGGTACAAATGGAAAGTAAATATAAGCTGCGCATATACTGGAATACCAGATCCTACTGGGGTGCTCACATAATACCCTAAGCCCGAAGGCATGAAAACAGCACCGATGCCAGGATTTTCCACATTAACGGAACCATCGGAATTGGTGGTAATGCTTTCGGCTACATTAAACTCAATCATAGCATCCTGAAAACCATTAACAACCCCTGTGAGGTCGAAGGTAACAGGCACCACAGAACTATCGAATAAATTCGTATAGGCTGTACCTGAGTTTTCCTCATTTATCCAAATTCCTTCGTAAGTCACAACGGTAACATCAGGGAATTCTGGACTTGTTTCACCACCTCCTTGTTCTACATTTAGGTAGTACAGTTTATACTCCACCCCTTCATCTACACGATCGGCAACCATTTTAGATCGCAAGTTCGGATGATCGAATAATGATATCTTATTTGAATTGTCCCCTGCAATGGTATCGAAACGAATTTTTCTATCGAAATCGGCCGGAGGGTTTTCAAACTCTTCATAATTATAGAAATGGGTTTGCAGGTAGTCCTCAATAATTGCGGTAGAAGCGGCAACTTCTTCGCCTCTATCACGGGCTGGTACGAACTCAATATTCCCGTCATCATTTCGGCACGAAATAAAACTTAGGAGGGTTATTGTAAATATGGCAAGTAATTTTGCTCTCTTCATCTTCAATTTTTTAATGGCGCAAGATACAATTTTCCGTTATTTTTGTCCTCTATTTAACGCACTTTTAAGCCCGATGGTATGAGGATTGACAAATATCTATGGTGTACACGCTACTACAAAACCCGGAACCAAGCTGCTATTGCTTGTAAGAAGGGAGCCGTACGCATAAATGACGCCATAGTAAAGCCCTCACGAGAGGTATACCCAGCAGATCAAATCACGGTGCGAAAAAACCAAATAAACTATTCCCTGGAAGTTAATGAAATCCCCCCAAGCCGTGTAGGTGCCAAATTGGTGGGACTATATCGTACCGACACCACTCCTAAAGAAGCATTTGAAAACACCGATTTACTGAAATTTGCCAAGGATTATTATCGCAAAAAAGGAACAGGACGACCCACCAAAAAGGATCGACGGGATTTGGAAGACTTTACAGAAGACACCGACGAATAGAACCTCTTCAAATTTGTATCTTTGAAAAAAAAGCAAGGTATGCCCGAAGGAACAACCATATTGACAAATCAACAAGTTTCACATAAGATTCGTAGAATGGCCTATCAAGTGTATGAAACCAATGTAAATGAATCTGAGGTAGTGTTGGCGGGCATCATGAAAAATGGGTATTTGTTGGCCAAACGGTTGAAAACGGAGGTTGAAAAAATATCACCGTTAAAAGTCTCTTTGTGCGAGGTTTATGTGGACAAAAAAATGCCTACCAATCCTGTAACCACATCCATGTCCATTGAAGAAATTGAAAACAAGTCACTTGTTTTGGTAGACGACGTGCTTCATTCTGGTACTACCCTCATCTATGGGGTAAAGCATTTCTTAGACGTACCCCTGAGACAGTTCAAAACGGCAGTATTAGTAGATAGAAATCATAAAAAATATCCCGTAAAAGCTGATTTTAAGGGGATATCCCTCTCCACTTCCTTAAATGAAAATGTAGCCGTTCAATTTGACCGCAATAGTTGTACCGCCGTCCTAGAATAAGGTGAATATTATTTTTTCTACCACTTCCTGCTCATTCAATTCGTCGCACGTAATTTTTTCCTCGGCCCTACTATAATAAAAGGAGCGCTCGAAAAGGTGCTTGCGAATAAAATCATTGAGCAATTCGGTAGTGTTCAAATGAGAAATCATGGGCCTGTGTTCCCTTTCGGGAAAAAGACGCTCCGTTAAGGTATCTACGGAGCACTTTAAATACACGGTAATGGACTGTGTATTCCTTAATAAATCATCCATCACAGTACCATAGCATGGGGTCCCTCCTCCCGTTGCGATTACAGCATTTGAATTGGTACCCATAAGACCTTTCAATACTTCCGCTTCTTTCTTCCGGAAATAGATTTCGCCTTTCTTTTCAAAGATCCCTGCAATTGTGGTCCCTTCAGAAGATTCAATTTCTGCATCCAAATCGACGAATGTATAGTTCAATGCTTTGGAAAGTAGTTTGCCGATAGCCGATTTCCCACTTCCCATATAGCCAATAAGTATAATTTTCATGACTACAAATATCGCAATTATCGTCGGTTGAAAAGGATGAACAAATATTTATAAAAATTAATCCTTTTTGCTTTGAATAATAAATAGAATGATCTTATATTTGCACCCGCTAACGCAAAAAATGTTTAGCACGAAAACGAAGAAAAACGTTTTCATTTTTATGACCTGGTAGCTCAGTTGGTAGAGCATCTCCCTTTTAAGGAGAGGGTCCTGGGTTCGAGCCCCAGCCAGGTCACCAAAGATCAAAAAAGTCGATGCGTTTTGCTCGGCTTTTTTTGTTCATATACTACACCGAGGTGCTGGAACTGGTAGACAGGCATGGTTGAGGGCCATGTGTCCATTAGGGCGTGTGGGTTCGATTCCCATTCTCGGTACGACGAAAGACTGCTCCAAAAGGAGCGGTCTTTTTTTTGTCAACCCAATAAGCCCTAATGAAAGGGTGGTGTTTAATCTATAAACCGATCAATTAACCACCCTATTCCAAATATCAAGATAGATCTTCCAGTCGTCACCAACTTTTTTCCAAACAATCACATACTTTCCCTGCCACCTCGATTCTTTGCCATCTTTTTGTGTGGCACCTTCGTAATAGCCAAAATCATAAGCCTCATCGCCTATAATTTTTATTTCCTCTGGAATGATTTTATGATAACTTATTACCGTTCCTTCCGGTAGTTTCCAATAATCGGTTATGGCCTCCCGCCCTTCTATAATTGCCTTATTGGTTGGAAAGATTTTCGCATCTTCCGTATATGTATTTCCAATTCCTTCAAAATCACTGTTCATTACCAATTCGGAAAACACCTGTATATTTTTCAAAATAACGTTCATTTCATCTTCATCCCCAATAAGATTCTGAGCGTAAAGATTGGTAAAGGTCATACATAGGAATAGTGCAAAAACAAGTCTAAATTTCATAACGGTTATTTTACTTCTTGGTTTAATGAAAACCAGATTTTTCTTAAAAGTAGTCAAAAAATGCATGGGACATGGGTAACAATAGTGACACAAGGCAGATATACCTATGAACAATCTAATGAAACATAAAGTAAGCTCACGATAGATGGGTCTCTAAAAAGAAACATTAGTAGAAAAATCAATAACTATGGCCTAACGAATTTTGAAAATAGCCAAAGGCTTAATTGAAAATGTTTATAATTTTTGTTAAAATATTAAACAATTTAAGAAATCGAGCTTCGTTTTTAGTACCTTTGAACTGTGAGCGCGAATACAGCTATGTTAATAAAAACTCAATTCAGTATTAAGGATTTAGAAAATCTGAGTGGTGTTAAGGCACACACAATTCGTATTTGGGAGAAGCGCTACAACCTTCTGGAACCCGCCAGGACCGACACTAATATTAGGAAATACGACCTCATTAACCTTAAGAAGTTACTCAATGTAACCCTTTTGTACAATGAAGGATACAAGATTTCCAAAATTGCTGGTTTTAAGCAGGATGAAATAGCCAAGCTCATAAATAGCCTTTCCAAAAAGAATCAGGAAGATTTTGCACAACAGGCCTTTAAAACGGCCATGTTCGATTTTGATCATTCCCTTTTTACACAGACCTATACGAAATTAGCCAAGACCAAAAGTTTTCGCGAAATTTTTTATCAGGTATTCTTACCGCTCTTGAATGAAATAGGGATTTTGTGGCAAACGGGTACCATAGATCCTTCTCACGAACGGTTTATCTCAGAATTGATCAAGCAAAAGATCATCATAAATATCACCAAATTGCAGGAGGAAAATAAGGACAAGAAAGTTCCTTATTTTGCCCTTTTCCTTCCTTATGAAGAAATACATGAGATAGGTTTACTGTTCGCCAATTATGAAATTGTGGCTGCAGGTTTCGCCTCGGTATACCTAGGAACGAATATTCCTGTGGATGGATTGAAACATATTCTGAAACATTACGAGGAAATCACTTTTCTCTCCTATTTCACAGTAAAACCAGATAAGGAAAGTGTGTATGATTACGTAGCACGCTTCCAAAAAACATTAGGAGCGGATAAACCCATGCCGTTATGGATTATGGGATATAAGACAATGGGAGTGGTTCACAGCAAATTACCGGAAAATGTCAAGATCGTCGAAAATTTGGAAGAATTACGTTTACGTCTTCAAAAGCTAAATGCGACATAATTTTTTTTCCCTAATCTTATTTTGTTTAAATATTGACTATATTCGTTAAACAAAAATGAAAAAGAAAATAGCCATAATCGGATCCGGTTTTTCTTCTTTAGCCGCCTCGGCCTATCTCGCCCAAGCTGGACATGAAGTGACCGTCTATGAAAAAAACCCTACGGTTGGCGGAAGGGCCCGCCAACTTAAAAAGGAGGGCTTTACATTCGATATTGGCCCAACATGGTACTGGATGCCAGATGTTTTTGAGCGTTTTTTCGGTGATTTTGGTAAGGATCCATCCCAATACTACGATTTAATAAAGCTGAATCCAGCCTATTCAGTATATTTTGGAGAAAAGGACTTCATAACCATAGGGGACACCCTAGACAAAATCTGCCTAGCTTTTGAAAAAGAAGAGCCTGGAAGTTCCAAAAAACTGAAACAGTTCATTAAGGAGGCCAAGGATAATTATGATATCGCCATAAAAGATTTGGTTTATCGCCCAGGTATATCTCCATTGGAGCTCGTAACTCCGGCAACGATCAAAAAGCTGGGACAGTTCTTTAGTACTATTAGTAAGGAAGTACGAAAGGAATTCGATAACCCGCGTTTGGTTTCCATACTTGAATTTCCGGTACTATTTTTAGGTGCAAAACCCTCTGACACTCCTGCCTTTTATAGTTTTATGAATTATGCCGATTTCGGCTTGGGAACCTTTCACCCTAAAAACGGGATGTATAGTGTAATTCAAGGTATGGAAGAATTGGCCCTAAGTCTAGGAGTTACCATTAAGGTGGATCAGACTGTCGAAAAAATACTTGTAGAAGGGGATAGAGCTACAGGGCTGGTCGTCAATTCTGAAGAAATAACCGCGGATATTATATTGAGTGGTGCAGATTATCATCATACCGAGAGCTTGTTAGACAAAAAATTCAGGCAATACTCGGAAAGCTACTGGGACAAAAAAACCTTCGCCCCTTCTTCCCTCCTTTTTTATGTGGGATTCGAAAAGCAACTGAAGAATGTAGAGCACCATACGCTCTTTTTTGACGTGCCATTCGATGCACATGCAAAAGATATCTATGATCATCCAAAATGGCCTAAGGATCCACTTTTTTATGCGAGCTTCCCGTCGAAAACAGATGAAGACGCCGCTCCTAAAGGCAAAGAAGCTGGAATTTTCCTAATTCCTTTAGCTCCGGGATTGGAAGATACCCCCGAATTACGGTCCCAATATTTCGATATTATCATGGATCGTTTCGAGAAATTAACCCAACAAGAAGTCAAAAAATACGTTATCTTTAAAGAGTCTTTTTGTATTAATGACTTTATAGAGGCATACAATAGTTACAAGGGAAATGCCTATGGTTTGGCCAATACCCTTTTGCAAACAGCCTTTTTAAGACCGAAATTAAAGAGCAAGAAAGTGAAAGGATTGTTCTTCACTGGTCAATTATCCGTTCCTGGCCCAGGAGTTCCCCCTTCGCTTATTTCAGGAAAACTGGTTTCAAGTTTAATTCAAAAAGAAGTAGTGTCATGAAGCAAATTTTCGACAACGTATCATATAGCTGTAGCAAACAGGTAACCAATGCCTATAGCACCTCATTTTCGCTTGCAACGAAGATGTTGGCGCCCTCTATACGTTCCCATATTTACAATATTTATGGTTTTGTTCGATTTGCGGATGAAATAGTGGATACCTTTCATGACTATGACAAGGCCACATTATTTCAAAGGTTTGAGGAAAACCTTGAATATGCACTTGAAGAGGGTATCAGTTTAAATCCGATTTTGAATTCCTTTCAGCATTCGGTTAAGGAATTTGGAATTGACAAGGAGTTGATTGATGCTTTCATGCACAGCATGCGCTTGGATCTTTCAAAAAGCGTATATCAAACAGAAGAAGAGTACAAACAGTACATTTATGGTTCTGCCGATGTAGTAGGACTCATGTGTCTGAAGGTTTTTGTGAAAGGAGACCAGGCAAAGTACGAGGAATTGAAGGAATCTGCCATGAGTTTGGGATCTGCTTTTCAGAAGGTGAACTTTCTCAGGGACCTAAAAGCAGATTTTGAGGGATTAAGTCGCACCTATTTCCCAAATACCAATTTAGAAGCATTGGACGAAGCATCCAAACAGCAAATTATAGATGATATAGAAGAAGATTTCAGGAAGGGCTATGAAGGCATTCTCCTTTTGCCCACTGAAGCTAAATTTGGCGTGTTCATGGCATATCGCTATTACAGACGCCTCTTGAAGAAACTGAAAAAAACCCCAGCACTGGAAATAAAAAACACGAGAATCCGAGTGCCCAATTACGAAAAATTCGGACTTTTGACCCGAAGCTATGTAAAATATCAATTAAACCTTGTTCGCTAATATGACTGTTCTTTTTTGGATCCTCATTTTCCTAACTACATTTTGCATCATGGAATTTATGGCGTGGTTTACCCATAAGTATGTTATGCATGGTTTTTTATGGAGTTTGCACAAAGACCACCATCATAAGGATCACGGAAGTTGGTGGGAGCGTAACGATGCCTTTTTCATATTTTATGCTGCGGTTAGCATTGGTTGCTTTATTGCCTGGCAGTATTATGGGTTTTGGGCCGGTCTTCCTATTGGCTTGGGTATTTTCGCTTATGGAGTTACCTATTTTATGGTGCACGACATCTTTATACACCAGCGATTCAAAATGTTCAGGAATGCAAATAATTGGTATGCGAAAGGCATAAGAAGAGCGCATAAAATGCACCATAAAAATTTGCATAAGAAGGAAGCGGAGTGTTTCGGAATGCTCTTTCCTCCTTTAAAGTATTTCAAAAAATGAAATACCTATACCTCTGGTTAAATTTGGGATCTTTCGTGATCCCATTTCTATTTAGTTTCCATCCGCGGTTAAAATTCCATAAAAAATGGAGGTCACTGGTTCTTGGCATTATAGTGATGATGGCAGTTTTTATTCCGTGGGACATTGTATTTACGCATCAGGGGTTTTGGGGATTTAATAACAATTATATTACAGGAATCGAATTATTCGGGTTGCCATTGGAAGAATGGCTTTTCTTTATTTGTATTCCATATGCCTGCCTCTTTACCCATTATGCCTTACTCGAGTTGTCACCCAAGTTTTCTTTTTCCCAGAAAACTGTAAATATTGTGTATGTGAGTTTGGTTTCCATTCTCATAGTCACACTGTGGTACAATTATAACAGATGGTATACGTTTGTGAATTTTTCCTATGCCCTTCTTCTGCTCGGTTGGGTTTATAATTATAGACGGTCCTCCCTTAATAGCTTTCTTGCCACGTACCTGGTTATTCTCATTCCCTTTTTTATTGTGAATGGTGTGCTCACTGGCACAGGAATAGAAGATCAAGTCGTCTGGTATAACAATACGGAGAACCTGGGTATAAGAATGGTGACCATTCCCATAGAGGACATTATTTATAATCTGGGAATGCTCCTTACGGTATACATCGTTATGGAGATTTCGGAAAAGAAACGCACAGCATTACTCAAGGAGTAATTCCTCCAATAGCTCGGTTACATTGTCACTGTCCCAACGGGCAGCTCCCGTTTTATGCATCACTATTTTTCCACTTTTGGAGATGACATAGGTGGTTGGGATCGAATTAGATATCAATGCATCAGGGGTTTGAAGTCCAGAAACATACACGGGTAGATCATATCCCTTTGTATCCATAAACCGCCTAAGCGTAGCTGGGTTTTCGGACGAAATAAAATAAAAATCGACCCGATCCCCATAGGCATCGTACAGGTTTTGAAGGGAAGGTAATTCTGCCACACAGGGAGGGCACCAAGTAGCCCAGGAGTTAATAAGGATAACCTTTCCTGTTGAAACCGTTAAATTCAGTTCGTTGCCATTGAGGTTTTCCAACGGCCAATGATAATCGCTTATGACTTCCTGCTTTTCTAAAGGAATTTCGGAAGGACTGAAGGCCAAATATCGATTAAGAAGTACTTTTATGGGCATACCCGTTTGTGGAATAAATAAAATTACAATAATGATTAGCAGGAGCAGGTTTCCCCAGTTTTTCTTCAGGAATGATTTCATACTAGGGCCAATTTAGGCAGAAAACTTCAAGCGGATTTCATTTCTGGAAAAATCAATCTTATTTGCCTCTTTAAAACGGTTCATGATATTATTAAAGGTAGGTCTTGTTGTGCCAATAAGTCTTGCTATATCCTTCTGTGTGTATGGATGTTTAATTACCGTATCCCCCGTATTCGGGCAACAATAACCATAATCCTCTGCCAATTCCTTCAAAAATTCCTCTACCCGTGTCTCTGCGTCTTTAAACAACACCAACTCCAGTCGTCGCTCCAGCTTTTTAATCCGAAAACCAATTAGTTTATAGATTCTGAAACTAAACGTTCTGTTATCACGCATTAGATCATGCATGGTATCAACACCTACAGGGCAAATGGAAGTACTATTATCCAGTGCCATGGCAAACTCATCTCGCTTAACCTCCCCCAGAATCGCCTTCTCACCGAATAGTTCCCCTTTGGTTAGAATGGCCTTTATAACTTCTTCCCCACCTTCGGTATAGTACCCCAACTTCACCTTTCCTTTCTCAATGAGGTATACCTTATTGGACTGGTCTTCCTCAAAATAAATATAATCCTGTTTTCTGTATTCATTGAATTCATGAGATGCTTTAAATGCTTTGAACTTATGCGGGCAAAGCATATTGAAAAGATTAACGTCTTCAAAAAACCAAAAGGTGTCCATTGCGCGATTTGTTAGTTACACAATGTGTCGGGAAAACACATTATGGCTTACACAAAAAATATATCAATTATCGAAAAAACGACTTCATTGAAGTTACCAAAATGTACTACTTTTAAAAATCCAATCATTATAACCATGAGTACAAGACGAAACTTTATACGACAAACCGCTCTAGTGGGCACGGGGATATCCATCGCACCACATCTTACGTTAGGGGCCAGTTCACCAGCTGCCAGCGACAAATTGAATGTGGGCTTAATCGGTGTTGGGCTCAGGGGAACAAACCATTTATCCAATCTATTATTGCGAAGCGATATTAATGTCACTGCCATTTGTGATATCGATGAACGCAGAAATACCATTGCCTTAGATCTTATTGCCAAGGCGGGGTACAAAAAGCCAAAAGTTTTTGCCAAAGATGAATACGATTATCGCAACCTATTGGCATTAAATGAGGTCGATGCCGTTATTATATCCACCCCATGGCTATGGCATACCCGAATGGCCAAAGATGCCATGCTTGCTGGAAAGTATGCTGGTCTGGAAGTTTCTGCTGCCAATACCATGGAAGAATGCTGGGACTTGGTTAATACCCATGAGGAAACAGGAACCCATCTCATGATCCTGGAAAATGTGTGCTACAGAAGGGATATTATGGCTGTGCTCAATATGGTAAAACAAAATGTATTCGGTGAATTGTTGCATTTCCGTTGTGGCTATCAGCACGATCTGCGATTCGTAAAACTTAACGATGGTAAAACACCTTATGGTAAAGGTGTGGAATTCGGGGAAAAGGGTATTTCGGAATCCGCCTGGAGAACCCAGCACTCCCTTTTGCGTGATGCTGATGTATATCCAACCCATGGTGTGGGGCCCATTGCCACCATGTGCGATATAAATAGAGGCAATCGTTTTGTTTCCATTTCCTCAATGTCGAGCAAAGGGGTGGGTATACATAATTATATTGTAAAGCATGGAGGTGAAGACCATCCTAATGCCAAGTTGAAATTTAAGCAAGGAGACATCATTACATCGATGATTGAAACCTCTAATGAAGAAACCATTATTGTTACCCACGATTGTAATTCGCCCCGTCCTTACTCTCTTGGATTTCGTGTTCAGGGAAGTGAAGGTATTTGGGAGGTAGATGGCAATAGAATTTATATAGAAGGCAAGGCAGAAAAATCACATCGCTGGGACGAAGCTACGTCCTGGTTAAAACAATACGATCATCCACTATGGCAGAAATATGGTGATTATGCTGCAGGCTCCGGCCATGGCGGAATGGACTTCTTCGTATTGCAGGCCTTTGTAGAGTCGGCCAAGCAAAATATTGCACCACCTATGGATGCCTACGATGCGGCCGCTTGGAGTGCCATTACACCGCTCTCTGAAGTTTCCATTGCCAATGGTAGTGAAGTGCAGGATTTTCCAGACTTTACGAGAGGTAACTGGGTAAAAAGAAAACCGTACAATTGGATAAAAGATTCCTACTAACGATTTGAAACCACAGTTTACAGCAATCGCTCCGGGGCGGATCTGCCTTTTTGGAGACCACCAAGACTATTTGGGGCTACCAGTAATTGCCTGCGCTATAGACAAATATGTTCGGCTAGAAGCAGTAATTAACAATACGGAAAACTTCGAAATTCATATGCCAGACATTGGTAAGAGACGTGTTATTTCCATTCATGATCGTTTCCCAATACTGGAACAGGAAGATCACCTAGGGGCTGTACTTAGAGTAGTAAAAAGATATGGATGTGTCCCAACTACTGGATATAATCTAACAATCAAAAGTAGTATTGCCATAAACGCAGGGATTTCAAGCTCATCGGCAGTGGTTGTTGCTTGGACTCATTTCTTAGTACATGCCTTTGGTTGCAATCAACCCGTGACACAAGAACTTATTGCCCAAATCGCATATGAAGCCGAGGTGATAGAACACAATTCCCCCGGTGGTAAAATGGATCAATACACTATTGGTCTTGGGAACATAGTTCATATTGAAACTGGTGCCGAATTTTCTTTTGAAACCATAGGTAATCATTTACAGACCTTAATTATTGGGGAATCTGGTATTCCGAAGGAAACCATTGGACTATTGGGTTCTTTGCGTTCTAAGGCCCAGGATGCAATTTCACAGGTAGCTGACCAAGTGCCAAACTTCAACCTAGCCACTACCACGGTTCAAGAGATAGAAGCGTACTCAAAACATGTTGATGAAAAGCTACAGCCTTATTTCTATGCAGCCATTAAAAACCATTCGATCACGCAAGAAGCCCTACGGGAGTTTAAAAATGACACATTGAATATTCAGAAAATCGGTACTTTAATCAATGAACACCATAAGGTACTTCGTGACATCCTTAAGATCACAGTTCCGAAAATTGATGCTATGATTAATAATGCGTTACATGAAGGTGCCCTTGGCGCAAAGATCGTTGGGTCTGGAGGCGGTGGTTGTATTTGTGCTCTCGCTACTGAGGCAAACAAAGAAGCTATTATAGAGGGTATTCTAAAAGCAGGCGCGAGAGACGCTTATGAAGTACAAGTGAGTAAAGGCACATTTATCGAATAAATGGACGGTAATCTAATCATATTAGCCGGCGGCGCCTCCTCACGAATGAAAAGTTCTAATGTAATCGATGGGCTATCTCCCGCAGAAATAGAGGCGGCCAATACACGTAGCAAGGCTTTGATGGTTTATGGGGACCATAAACGTCCTATATTGGATTTTTTACTGCACAATGCAGAAAAGGCGGGATATAAAAACGTATACCTTGTTGTGGGTGAGTCGCACGAAGCATTCAAGGGATATTACGGAGACGAGGACTCCAACCCATTTGGATCCCTGAACTTGCGATATGCCATACAATACATTCCTGAAAACAGGCAAAAACCCTTCGGTACAGCGGATGCAGTAAGCCAAGCCCTCGAACAATTTCCCCATTTACAAAGGGAAGAATTCACGGTCTGCAATTGTGACAATTTATATTCGACCCAAGCCTTAAAGGCACTGAGAAAAACGGAATGTAAAAATGCATTTATAGCTTATGATCGAGACGGACTGGAGTTTCCATTAGAACGCATCATGCGCTTTGCACTTGTAAAACTCGATGCCGACAATCATGTGGTGGATATCATTGAAAAGCCTTCGGAAGAAGACCAGGTTTATTATCGGGATGCCCAAGGAAAATTACGTGTGAGTATGAACATTTTCAAGTTTCACGGTCCCTCGATGACACCTTTTCTTTTTCAGTGCAGGCCCCATCCCGTCAGAAATGAAAAGGAACTACCTACCGCCATTCTTAATTATTGCAAGGAACACCCTGGGAATTTCTTGGGAATTCCTGCCAAAGAGCATGTGCCGGATCTAACTTCGAAAGAGGATATAAGAACGTTCAAGGAGTATTTAAGAAACAACAAATAAAAACTCCCGCTTTTGGCAGGAGTTTTTTCAATTTTCCGGGGTAATTCCAATATTTCTGCACCGTTCCGTAATACTTTCTGCTTCCCAGAACACTCAGGGATCGGTACAATATATTCTTATATACCTAAAGGGTGATTGAATGATGCTCGATAGAAAATGGTATCGAAATCAACAATCTAATTACGCATTTTGCTTTTTAATTAAATTCAATGCGCTTCCTTCGTCATACCATTCGATTTGCGAATCGTTATAGGTATGATTTGCAAGGATAGTGTCTTTGCTACCGTCTGCATGTACAATTTCGATGGTTAAAGGTTTACCCGGTGCAAATTGATCCAAGTCCAAGAAATTGAATGTATCATCTTCCTGAATAAGATCGTAATCATTTTCATTGGCAAACGTAAGACCCAACATTCCTTGTTTCTTAAGGTTAGTCTCATGGATACGTGCAAAGGATTTAACCAATACAGCTACCACTCCTAAATGGCGTGGTTCCATAGCGGCATGCTCACGTGAAGATCCTTCACCATAATTGTGATCCCCAACTACGATCGTCGGAATTCCAGCAGCTTTGTATTCACGCTGCGTGTCTGGCACTCCTCCGTAATCACCATTCAACTGATTCTTAACAAAGTTAGTTTTCATGTTGTAAGCATTCACGGCTCCAATTAAACAATTGTTGGATATATTATCCAAATGTCCTCTAAAACGTAACCATGGCCCCGCCATAGAGATATGATCGGTAGTACATTTACCGTGGGCTTTAATCAATAATTTGGCTCCTTCTATTTTGTTACCAATAGGTTCGAAAGGGGTTAGAAGTTCTAATCTTTCACTATTTGGGTTTACTGTCACTTCCACTCCGCTACCATCTTCTACAGGTTCTATATAACCATTTTCCTCTACTTCAAATCCTTTTGGTGGTAATTCCCATCCCGTTGGTTCATCTAACATTACCTCATCACCGTTTTCATTGATTAATGCATCCGTAAGCGGGTTGAAATCCAATCGACCTGCGATTGCGATTGCTGCTGTTAATTCGGGAGAGGCTACAAAAGCGTGGGTATTTGGGTTCCCATCGGCACGTTTCGCAAAATTCCTATTGAACGAATGTACAATGCTGTTTTTAGGTGCATTCTTAGGATCCTTATAACGTGCCCATTGTCCTATACAGGGTCCACAAGCGTTGGTGAAAATTTTGGCATCCAATTTTTCGAATACCTGTAAAATTCCATCTCGTTCTGCTGTATATCTTACTTGCTCGGATCCTGGATTGATTCCAAATTCTGCTTTGGTTTTTAATCCTTTGTCCAAGGCTTGTTGAGCAATGGATGATGCTCTTGATAAATCTTCATAGGAAGAGTTAGTACAAGAACCTATAAGTCCCCATTCTACCGTAAGCGGCCATTCATTGGCTACTGCTTTATCATACATTGTTCCTACTTCGGTAGCCAAATCGGGGGTAAAAGGCCCATTTAAATGAGGCATTAAAGTAGAAAGGTCAATATCTATTACTTGATCGAAGTATTGTTCTGGATTGGCGTACACTTCAGGATCTGCCGTTAGGTGCTCTTTCACTGTGTTGGCAGCATCGGCCACATCTTCACGATCGGTAGCACGTAGGTAACGCTCCATAGATTCATCGTAACCAAAGGTAGAGGTTGTTGCTCCAATTTCGGCTCCCATATTACAGATGGTTCCTTTTCCCGTACAGGACATGGAAAGAGCTCCAGGTCCGAAGTATTCTACAATGGCTCCAGTACCTCCTTTTACGGTAAGGATTTCGGCTACTTTTAAAATCACATCCTTTGGCGCTGTCCATCCACTTAATTTACCCGTAAGCCTTACTCCTATTAATTTTGGAAACTTAAGTTCCCAGGCCATTCCAGCCATTACATCCACGGCATCGGCACCTCCAACTCCAATGGCAACCATTCCTAATCCACCTGCATTAACAGTATGTGAATCAGTACCTATCATCATCCCACCTGGAAAAGCATAGTTTTCGAGTACTACCTGGTGAATGATCCCAGCTCCTGGTTCCCAGAAGCCAATTCCGTATTTATTGGATACAGAAGCAAGGAAATCGAACACCTCACTACTGGTGTCATTGGCTCTTTTTAAATCTTTTTCGGCACCTTCCTTAGCTTGAATCAAGTGATCGCAATGTACCGTAGTTGGCACTGCTACCTTTTGCTTTCCTGCTTGCATAAATTGCAACAATGCCATTTGAGCTGTTGCATCCTGACAGGCCACTCGGTCTGGAGCGAAATCTACATAATCCTTTCCTCTATTAAAGGATTGGGTAGGCATTCCGTCCCATAGGTGATTGTACAATATTTTCTCCGAAAGGGTTAAGGGACGCCCTACAATTTCACGTGCTTTGTTTACACGTTCTGGCATTTGGGCGTATACCTTTTTAATCATGTCAATATCGAAAGCCATATTCGTCTGTTTTTGGTTTTTTTGAAGTAGCGCAAAAGTACAAAAAATCAAAAATATTTAAAAATAATCTAACGAATTAGGCTGTTTTATAAATATATTTCAATAAAATTGATTTTATAGTATACAAAATTGACTATTTTTCAATTTTAGTTGCAAATAATTATCAACTTCACAATTTATTCTGGCCGAACTTATTTCGGAAATAGTCCCGGTCGCGGATATCCATCATGGGTTTTTCATAAAAGCGATACAGTAGATAGGATAAAAGTATCGTAAAAAGCACATAACCGATGGCAAAAGACCATTGCATTATAGATGAAAGCCCATCGGTATCCACATAATGGTTTAGAAGAAATAAAATTATAGAATAATGAAGTAGATACATGGAATAGGACACCATACTTATAAAAGTGATTGGCTTCAAAAGAAATTGAGGTGCTCTTTTCAGTCTGGAAAGAACGGGTAATGCCAAGGCAATACTGATAGAACAAAGTGGCAGGTACAGTACATTAATAAAAAAAGGATGAGTGAAGGGGTCCATATTTTTTGCAGCAATCAGCATATGAACGGCTACAAAAAGTACAATTCCGCCAAGAAAAGCCAACGAGGTAAACTTCTTCCACCCTTCGGGTCGCGTCATGGCAATAAACGCCGCCAAGACACCGTAATAAATGGCATCGATCCTATAGAGCAGGACTGCCTTCAGATTGATGTTCCAGTATTCCAAGGAAGCTGCTCCAGTCATTAGATTATACGTGAATTTGGTAACGAAGAAGAAAAGGAGAATGGCGAGTGTTACGTACAGAAAAAGTTTTTCTTTTGACACCTTCCATTTAGGCAATAGCACCAAGTAAAAGAGCAATGGGCCTAAAATATAGGCGAATTCTTCTATGGGTAAACTCCAGGATTCGGTAAAGAATATATTCATGCCAAAGCTAAAGTTCTGAAGGAACCCAAAATATAGGGGTAGGGTATCCGGAAGTTCTCTCCCAAAATAGATCCAAAGCCCAATGTTGATGAGCAGCACTACATAATAGTTGGGAAGTGTACGAAACCATCTCCGAATTAGGAAGTACTTTAAATCGCCTAGTTTAAAACTTTCATTGGTAAAAATTCGAAAAAGGATACGCCCGATAAGGAAACCACTAAGCACAAAGAATATCTCCACTCCCATCACCCCGCAGAGTCTCAAAATACTCACGGCAGCTCCCTGCGCATCTGGGAACACCCATAAGGTATGCGAACACACAACAAACAATATGGCTGCTGTACGCATAATATCAAGCCCAAAAATTCGGTTGGCGTAGTTTATTTTCACCTTCGCTGTTTCGTGAATAGAAACGAAGGTACTAAAAAGATGTTAGTACAAACTGGTAATGATCTCCTCAATGGAAAGTCCTTCGGCTTCCGCTTTGTAGTTCTTAATAAGACGGTGGCGTAGAATACCTATAGCCACTTTTTGCACGTCCTCGATGTCGGGCGAGAACTTGCCATGCAGGGCAGCATGGGCCTTAGCCCCTAAGATCAAGTTTTGTGAAGCCCTCGGTCCAGCTCCCCAATCTATATAGTTCTTTACGGTATCGGTAGCGGCTTGGCTCTTAGGCCTTGTCTTACCAACCAAAGTAACCGCATACTCGATCACATTGTCTGCCACAGGAATTTTACGAATGAGTTTCTGAAACCGTATAATCTCTTCGGAAGTAAATAGTGCGTTTACCGTAGCAACCTCACCCGTAGTAGTCGTTTTTACTACCTCTACCTCTTCAGAAAAAGAAGGGTAATCTAAATTAATCGCGAACATGAATCGGTCCAACTGCGCTTCAGGCAATGGGTAGGTCCCTTCCTGTTCAATTGGGTTCTGAGTCGCCAATACAAAATAGGGCAAATCTAATTTGTAATGATGTCCTGCAACCGTAACTGCCCTTTCCTGCATTGCTTCAAGAAGCGCCGCCTGTGTTTTGGGAGGTGTTCTGTTAATCTCATCTGCTAGGATGATATTGGCAAAAATGGGCCCTTTAATAAATTTAAACTCACGATTATGATCCAATATCTCAGATCCCAAGATATCACTTGGCATTAAATCGGGTGTAAATTGTATTCTCTTGAATTTTAATCCCAAGGCTTGGGCAACCGTATTCACCAATAATGTTTTCGCCAAACCAGGTACTCCAATAAGAAGGGCATGTCCTCCAGAAAAGATAGAGAGCAATACCTGTTCTACCACTTCATCCTGTCCTACAATAACTTTCTTGATTTCTGAACGCAAGGCATTGTACTTGGAGACTAATTGCTCCACGGCGGCTACATCTGACATAAGTTTGGTGGCTTAGTTACTATTCTTTAACCAATTGCTCTTAAACTCGCAAGCGGTATAATCGTTATTAACGTTTACGTAAGTATCTACGATTTTTTTATCCTGCCACTTTTCTATGACACGAATCTGTTTTTCCTTTAAGGCAAGATCCTTTATTTTTTCGTAATCCCTACTAAAATCTGATGGGTGTTCTTCGTATTTCTTAGTAACGGTAAGAATTTTAAACGAACTTTTACCCGTTCTGTCCCTATCGGTAAATACTTTAGAAACTTCGCCCTCGGTTAAATTATACACCTGGGCACTCAACGTGGGGTCCATTTTAGTTAGATCGAAACGGGTATCGAAGGTAAGGGGATTTACCAATTGCCCTCCGTTGTTTCGGGTTTCCTTTTCATCCGAAAACTGACGTGCGGCCAAGGCAAAATCCAATTCACCCGCTACTATCTTTGTTCGAATGTTTTCGATTTCCTCTTCTGCTGCATCTATAGATTCCTGGGATACTTCTGGAAATAATAAGATATGGCGCACATCTACTTCTTGTCCACGCACATCATCGACCATTAGGATATGATAACCAAATTCCGTTTCGAATGGTTCACTAACTTCCCCTTTTAAAAGGGAAAAAGCCACATCTTTAAATTCTTTTGCGAAAGGGTCGCTCTTTTTTATTCCTTTGATAAGACCTCCTTTGGAAGCAGATCCTGGGTCCTTGGAATACAATACCGCCCTTGTAGAAAAACTCATACCATTTTCAACAACATCACGTCTGTATACATTCAATTTGTCTATTACCTCCTGTTTGGCCTCTTCGGTGATTTCTGGCTCAACAACAATTTGAGCGACTTCAACTTCGGCACTGAAAATGGGTCGTTCATCCCCTGGAATAGAGAAAAAGAATTGACGAACTTCCTCTGGGGTAACCTCGACATCCTCGACAACGGTACGCTGCATTTCTGCGGCAAGCATTAATGTTTTATTCGTAGCAAAGAGTTCTCTTCTTAGCTCTTCTATACTCTCTTTTTTATAATAAGCAGCTACTTTTTCCTCATCACCTCCAAACTCACCTATAATATAATTTAATTGCTGCTCTATGCGCTGGGTAATTTCAATATCGCTAATAAACAAACTATCTTGCTTTGCATGGTGCGCATACAGTTTATCTTCCATTAGTTTGCCCAATAATTGGCAACGGGTAACGTCTTCTATAGAAATTCCTTGCTCCCTAAGCTCTAGGTAACTTTTATCAATATCGCTATCCAATACCACATATTCTCCAACCACAGCAGAAACACCTTCCGCTTTAAACCTTTTGAAAGGTTTCACAGTATCCTTGGCTACTGCCACTGGAGTAGCGTCCTGAATAACATTTGTACTATCTATGACAACTTCCTGTGCCTTAAGCCCTGTTGTTGCAAGCACAAATAGTATGAAAAGACTAGTAATCTGTGTAGATCTCAAATTTTTTATCCTTAATTGCATCTTTTGTAATATCCTTTTCTAAATTCTTTATGAGTTCCAGTTTTCTTTTATTCAAGATGATTTGATCTATAGTAGGTGCAACGAAAGCCAATGGTGCAATGTCGTTGCGATATAGTACATCTTCTATTTGCACCAAATATACTCCTAATGAGTCTTGTAACTGCTTAAAATTTGATTTTTTTAACACTTGACTTTCCGATTCTATCACAACCGGCAATTCCTTGAACACCGCCTCTTTCTTAACCCATGTGGAGTCATTGAAGTTAAAGGCTTTAAACTGAATGCTCAGCTCGTCCAAGGATGTTTTATCCTCTTCTTCAAAGCGTTTAAATTTTTCGGTAACATCGGAAAGGTCTCCGAAATTTTCGGACACATGAATGTATCGCAATTGGACTAACTCGTCATTCAACCGAAAGTTATCCTTATTCGCCTCATAATACGACTCTCTTTCCTGGTTCGAGATTACGCTGTCTAATTGACTGGAGACTATGTTGCTTTTATAGGCTTCGGTGAAAAGATCGGTTTTATACTGTTCAATGAGTCGATCATATTCAGCATGTTCGTTATCGGTTAAATTGATCTTTGCCTGATCCATTAACAGCTGCTGTGTAGCCCATCTATTTATGTAATTGGAGACCAAAATGACACTATCTTCTGTCGTAGTACTTTCAGAAATCAACCCAGCTATATCTTCTTCGTACAAATAAGAGTCATTCACCCTGGCAATAGGCGTTCTTGGATCCTCTTGCTTAAAATAGTCGCAGGCGGTCACTAAAAAAAAACATACCAAATAGATGAGTGGGTGTCTATGCATTTACGAATCCAATTCCTTTTTAAGCTTCTTCAAGGATTTCTTGTTTATTTCGACCTTGTATTTAGAACGTAGTGACTCCATCCATTTCAATTCCACATCGGTCTGATAATCACTAATAACTTTACCCTTAACTTCTTCGAAAGTTTTTGGTCCCGCAGGTACGGTGTCTTTTACGTTTACGATGGTGAATGACCCATTTTGCTTATACACTTGGGAGATCCCTTTCTTTGATACGAAATCCTTGGGTAATTTAGAATTCCCCATTTCGAACTTCCCTTCCGTAACAATTACCGTAGCCTTACCTTCTTCCTTTAAGTCCTCTTTGATCTCAGCACTACTTTTACCGGCTTCTATTAGTTTTTGAACCCTAGCAGCCAGATCTTCCTTGTGTGTGGTATAGATTTCAACATCGACCCGATCTTTCCATTGATAGTTGGCAGCGTTCTTATTGTAATACTCCTTTTGCCCTATAGTATCCTTCTTTGCCTTTTCCCAAACATTGTTGGACATTACTTCGAATATGAGCAGACCATCACGGTATTCGTTAATAATGGACGCATAATCCTCATTGGTTGCCTCAAGGTTTTTCCGGAAAACATCCTTGATGTACTTCGTTTCAAACTCATCGAAAAAAGCCGCCAAAAGTGTAGATTTCTGTGTGTAGGGCCGTGCTTTCTTCTGACGTTCTGCCACATACTCCCCAAATTCATTGTACAAGACACTTTTATCTCCCAATGTAAAAAGTACTTTGTTATCCTCTTCGGGAAGAGGCTCAAACTGCCATGTACGCTGTAGTACATCGTCCCCAACAAAATCTTCAAAAACCGAGATATCTCCTACCATTGTGAAATTCAACTTCTCCTTTAAAATATTCTTCACTGCATTGGTCACCAATTTTGCTCTATCCCCATTTTTAACCTTTACCTCAATTTCCGGTTTGGCTTCTTCATAAGTGAGTTCGGTACCTTTCTTATTCAACTTTAGGATGTGCCATCCGAAATCGGTTTGAATTGGTTCTGAAATATCGCCCTCATTCTCTAAAGCATAGGCAGCATCCTCAAAAGTCGGAGCTTTAAGATCCCCTTTCCCGAAAGGTCTCATTTTTCCTCCTTTGAGTCCAGAGGATTTATCATCGGAATATTGTTTTGCTAAATCTTCGAAAGATTGACCTTGCTGAATGAGTGAATATATATCCTGAATGCGTCCTTTGGCTTTGTTCAAGGAATCATTTCGGCTAGATATCATGATATGCGATACTTCTACATTGGGCTCACGTTTTCTTCGATCATTTATTTTTAGGATATGGTACCCATACTGTGTTCTTACAATATTTGAAACTTCCCCCACCTTGGTTTTATAGGCTTCTGTTTCGAATGGATAAACCATCGTAAATGCGGTAAAGTAACCCAAATTTCCTTTAGACTTTTGAATGCCTGGCTCTTCAGATTTTAACACCGCCAACTTATTGAAATTCTCTCCTAAGAGTGCTTCTGCCCTTATGGCCTTAATTTTGTTGTAGGCCACCAAAGTGTCTTGCGGAGTGGCATCGAAATTACAAAGGATTAGGATATGAGAGGCATTGATTTCTTCTTTTCCTCGCTCATACGCTTCCCTAATAAGGTCTTCGGTTACCTGATCTTCGTAAATATAATTTCTGGAAAGTTGTTCTTCATATTTGGCAAAGTCCTTTTTGTAGCTGGGCTTCTTGTGAAGCTTCTGCTCAAATGCCTCTGCCACTTTTAGTTTGTAATCCACGAAAAGATCCAAATAACCCTCTACAGTCTTTTGTTTCTCATCCTGAACCAAATCCAGATTTTTGGTATATACCCTTTTAAATTCCTGGGCAGTAATCGGATTTTCATTGATTGTCATGAGCACATCTTTCTTCTTTTGTGCTGTCATAGTAGACACAGATACCAACAGGCCGACTAAAAGTAATAGTAGTTTATTCATTTCAAGCGATTTTTTAATGAAGCCACGCAAAAATATAAAAAAGCTAGGGTTGTACAAGTACGTTAACAGAACGTTATCAAACCCATAAATGGTATTCTTTTCATCGTAAAATTTGTGTACATTGTATTTTGAAACCAAATAATCATTTTTGTTATGAAATATACCACCGAAATCATCATTGATCTCCCAAGGGAAGAGGTTATACACAAACTGGATAACCCAGAAAACATGAAACACTGGCAGCGTGGTTTAATAAATTTTAAAGTTCTAGATGGTACACCCGGCAAAGAGGGTGCCAAAATGGAACTGGAATACAAAATGGGTAAAAGGAACATGGTATTGACAGAAACGATCGTTAAAAACAATTTCCCAGCAGAGTTCCATGCAAATTATGACACCAAAGGGGTTCATAACATTCAACAAAATTATTTTCACGAAATCGCCGATGGTAAAACAAAATGGGTAAGTGAAAGTGAATTTCAGTTCGCAGGTTTTGGAATGAAATTAATGGGTTTTTTAATGCCCGGTGCCTTTAAAAAACAATCGCTAAAGTATTTGAACGATTTCAAAAACTTTGCTGAGAACGGTACTTCGGTAGCGGAAGAATCCTAATGGAGCGGGTTAAACTAATTTGGGAATTTCGTGGCCCGAATGCCCATCCCACTGCAGAGCATCATGTAGTTCACTTAAAAGAATTTGTTGATTCCGAACAACTTCAAAACACTCTTTGTGATTCTGAAAAAGTAAGCGATTTCTTTTCGCGAGCCTACCTTGTCGTAGAAAAAAAGCATATGAACGATCTAAGGGAGCGCCTCAAACCACATCGCGGCCAACTTTTTACTGGGATATAGAACCGAGGCCTGTTGAAGATTGCCTTTCGAGGTTCAAAATAATTGCCAATAGGGAAAATCACCTAGTTAACATCTTGATAAAAGATTTCAATAAACGCAATTTTTATAGTATCATTGCGGCGAATTTAAACAACTATGACTTATGAAGTTAGTGAGAATTATTTTTTTGTTCGTTTGTGTTAGCGGATTTGCCCAAACCAAGGTTGGTACTATCGATGTTGACTTTGTACTGAGCAAAATGCCGGAAATAGCGGATGTCCAGAAGCAAGTAGAAGAGTATGGAAAGGGATTGGAGGCTGACCTTCAAAAAAAGATGGATGCTTTCCAAGCTGGTATGGCAAAGTATAAAGAGGATGAGGCTCTTCTAACAATCAATCAGCGCAAAGCAAGACAAGACTCCCTTATAGGAATGGAGACTGATATTACAAAGTTCCAACAAAATGGAAACCAGCTTATCATTCTGAAGAGAGAGGAATATATGCAACCCCTTTATACCAAATTGGGTGAGGCTCTGGAGAAAATTGCCCAGGCCGAAGGGTATACTCAAGTATTATTACGAAACAACGATGTGGTGTATGTGGACAATAGATACGATCTTACCATTGCCGTTTTGAAAGAAATGGGCATTGAAGTGAAAGAAGGAGAATAAGAAGAAAACTATTTATACAATAAAAAAAGCGCCTCATTGGGCGCTTTTTTATTTCTATTTCTTCTGTATTTTAATTCCTATCATTGAACCCGTAGAATTCGAAATGTTAAGGATATAATTACCTTTTTGTATCCCAGTAAAATTCAAAAATTCCGTATTCGCGCCTTTTTTTCGCGCTAGACGGCTTCCCATGTCTTTAATTTTCTTTCCAGAGGAATCGTACAAGGAAATACTGAGCACCTCTTCATTAATCAGGGAATAGGTTAAGGCGGTGTTCTCATTGACAGGGTTTGGGATAATTGAGAAAGAACTTCCCGTTCCAAAATCCAAAATTCCTAGATCAAAGCCAGAGTGCACTCGAAAAGTAGTCAATGCGGAGGAATTGTCCGGAAATATAGTTGATCCACCCAAAATTAACTTACCTGTACTTTGATACCATAAGGACTTACCAAAACTATCATACATATCAATTAAAGCTATTCCATCTTCTCCAAAGGATGGGTCTAGATCGCCAGATTCATCAAACCTAATTAACACAGGTTTATGTTCATTCTGAACATATCTTACCCCGCACATAATCACCTTATTATCAGGCTGTATGATGAAGTCATAAATACGGTCGTGCGTATCTTGACCATTGAAAACAGCTATTCCATTTACTCCAAAACTTGGATCAAGATTTCCCGATCCATCATATTGGATAGCAAAAGGCATCGAACCAGAGCCGTCTGATGAAAATCCAGCAACCATTATTTTTCCATTTTCCCTCACACTGACCGCAGTTGGATACTCATCTATATTCGAGGATTCATGAACACTGGTAATAACAACTCCTTCATCTCCAAAAGAGTTATCAAGGGTTCCATTCTCGAGATAGCGGGTAACAATTACGTTTCTTAAGCCATCCAAATCTGTCCTGGTCTCTCCCACTACTAAAATGTTACCATTTACCTCAACAAACATCCCCTTCCCTGCCTGCAATCCACTCACATTGGTAAGCACATATCCATTATCTCCAAAACTGAGATCTGGAGTACCGTCTTCCTTGTATTTAATCATTGCAATTGCCCCTACTCCAGAAGCCAATCCTGTTTGCCCAATTGCGAGAATGTCATCATTTGGCAATATCGTAACATCTGCAAGCCTGCTGGAAAAACCCAAGAACGTTTCAATAAGCAAACCGTTATCACCGAAAGTTGCGTCTGGACTTCCATCCACATTCAGCCGCATTGTTGCAAATCTTGGTGTAGCTCCCAAATAAGAAATTCCTGCAACAATTATTTTTCCATTACTCTGGACTCCAATTGCTTTTGACTCCGAATCATTGCCTGTAAAGTCTAAAAACACTTCCCCTTCCGTTCCAAAAGTAGTGTCTAAAGATCCATTCGAATTGAATCTTCCTACTCCAGCGAGATTGCCTGAACTTCCAGCCAAAAGAATCGTATCGTCATTCTGAACCGTCAAATAACCGCCCCAATGCGGAATCGAGACCTGTCCAAAAAAGGCCCCTCCATTATCCCCATATGTAATATCGAGCGTTCCTGGATCTTGTGCAAAAAGTGATAATGAAAGACCAAATAATAGAAAAGTAAAAATTCGTTCCATCTTTTTTTTCTCAAGATAAAACGAATTTACATTACAATGCAACTAAAAACGATCGCCTATCTTGAATAATTAGGAGCTTCCTTAGTAATAGTTACATCATGTGGATGGCTTTCGTGAATACCGGAGGCTGTAATTTTCACAAAACGTCCCGTATCTTTTAAGGTTGCAATATCCTTACTGCCACAGTATCCCATTCCGGCACGTAGGCCGCCAATGAATTGGGTCATACTTTCATTTAATTCCCCTTTATAAGGAACCCTTCCCACAATACCTTCTGGCACTAATTTTTTGATATCGTCTTCAACATCTTGAAAATAGCGATCCTTGGACCCTTTTTTCATGGCTTCTACTGAGCCCATACCCCTATAGCTTTTAAACTTTCTCCCTTCGTATATTATGGTTTCACCCGGAGATTCTTTGGTTCCTGCCAAAAGGGATCCTAGCATAACACTATCCGCTCCTGCTGCAATGGCTTTGGGGATATCCCCCGTATATCGGATACCTCCATCTGCTATTACGGGAACACCCGTACCCTTAATGGCTGCCGCCACTTCCAATACCGCCGAAAACTGCGGGAATCCCACACCAGCTACTACTCGGGTGGTGCAAATGGAACCAGGTCCAATCCCCACTTTAACAGCATCGGCACCAGCTTCCACCAAATATTTGGCAGCTTCTGCAGTGGCGATATTTCCAACCACAACATCCAACTCCGGAAACTTACTTTTTACTTCTTTTAAAACCGTAACCACTCCTTGGGTATGCCCGTGTGCTGTATCTATAATTACTGCATCCACCTGTGCTTTGACCAACGCAGCAGCCCTATCTACAGCATCTGCAGTTACGCCAAGTGCGGCAGCCACACGAAGTCTACCGTATTGATCTTTATTGGCAATGGGTTTCTGGGTAAGCTTAGTGATATCCCTGAATGTGATAAGTCCCAATAGGGTTCCGTCTTCTTCAACAACTGGCAACTTTTCAATTTTGTTTTCCTGAAGTATAGCTTCCGCTTCCTTCAATGAAGTTCCTTTTACCGTCGTCACCAAATTGCCCGAGGTCATTACCTCCCTAAGCTCCCGGTCATAGTTTTTTTCGAAACGCAAATCACGGTTCGTTACTATTCCTATCAACTTATTGTGATCATCTACGATAGGAATTCCTCCAATTTTGTACTCCCGCATGGTATTTTGGGCATCGGCAACGGTAGCATCTTTTTTAAGCGTAACAGGATCCAGTATCATTCCACTTTCGGCCCTTTTTACCTTACGGACTTCCATCGCTTGTTGTTCTATGGTCATATTCTTATGTAATACGCCAATACCGCCTTCCCTAGCAATGGCTATTGCCATGGCGCTTTCGGTAACGGTATCCATAGCGGCGGATACGATAGGAACATTTAATGAAATGTTTCTGGTAAACTGTGTTTTAATGGAAACTTCCCTAGGTAATACTTCAGAATAGGCAGGTACTAACAGTACATCATCATACGTAAGACCTTCTCCTAGAATTTTGTTTTGGTGTGCAGTCATTGCAATTAAATTTTATTCCGAAGTGACGGAAGTGGTTACTATTTAATTGCGTGCAAATATACTAAAATAAGTTGGCTTACACGTGCTTTTTTCAAAACACCTACAGATTGACATATTAAGAAAAAGGAAACCGTATGTTAATTATTTTTATTTATTCTAAATAAGCTTTGAAAAGTAAAATTCCTGTTCTAAATTTGCACTCGATTTTAGTTAATTATTTTTATTCAGTCTAAATAAAGCCAATATATGCGTTTATTAACCACCACACTTATCGTACTGGGATTAGCTTCAAACCTAATCGCTCAAACCCCAACAACTACCAATGACAGCATTAATAAACTTGACGAAGTAATCATATCGGCCCAAGAAATATTTGGAAGCAAATTCGCCTCCAAAAATAGAACAGGGTCTTCTTACTATGTGTCTTCCCTTGAGCTGGAAAAGTTCAACTATACCGATGTGAACAGACTTCTAAAAACAGTTCCTGGGGTTAGTATTTATGAAGAGGATGGTTTCGGACTACGACCTAATATAAGTCTTCGTGGAACCTCTCCCGAGCGAAGTGCCAAAATTTCCTTGATGGAAGACGGTGTGCTTATAGCCCCTGCCCCATATAGTGCTCCTGCCGCGTATTACTTTCCTTCCGTGGCTCGAATGGAGGCCGTAGAAATACTTAAAGGAAGTAGTCAGGTACAATATGGCCCTTTCACAACCGGTGGAGCCATTAACATGGTGTCTTACCAAATTCCGAATGAGTTCAAGGCAAAACTAGATGCTAGTTTCGGAAGTTTCAATAGTGGTCGTTATCACGTACAAGCAGGAAATCGACATAAATATTTTGGCTATGGGGTGGAATACCTGAAGTTCAATTCCAATGGATTTAAAAATGTGGATGTTCGTGGGGATAGCGGCTTCGATATCGACGAATTGCTTGCAAAAGTTTCCTTCAACACGAACCCAGACAAAAAAGTAAAACAGCAACTGGAGTTGAAGTTTCAGTTTTCGGATGAGGTAAGTGACGAAACATATCTAGGTTTAACGGATAGTGATTTTGCCGATGATCCATTTAGGAGGTATGCTGGTTCCCAAAATGATGTGATGAATGCGGAACACCTTCAACTTCAGCTAAACCATACCTTGCAGTTTTCAAAAGATATTCGATTAACGACCACTGGGTACATGAACAATTTCAAAAGGAACTGGTACAAACTGGAAAAAGTACAACTAGGGGATGAAACGCAGTCCATCGCCAATGTGGTAGGCGATCCCGAAACGTATGCCGAGCAATTTGCCATCCTAACGGGAGAAATCAACTCGGAAGATGGAAGTCTTATCTTAAGAAACAACAATAGGGAATACACCTCGAGGGGAGTACAAACAAAATTAGATTATCACTGGAATGGCAGCAACACTTTCCATGACATTGAGGTGGGCTTGCGCTATCATTTTGATGAAGAGGACAGGTTTCAATGGGAAGATGGGTATGGCATCACGGATGGCGTAATGGAACTCACCAATCCCGGCACTCCCGGCACACAAGCCAACAGAATAAGCGATGCCCGTGCTTTTGCAGCCTTTACTACCTATCGTCTTAAATGGAACGACTGGACATTTACTCCAGGGGTTCGCTTTGAGAGCATCACACTATCCCGAAGTGACTTCGGAGGTGAAGATGTGAATAGAACAGGAGTGAATTTGAGCGAACGCGAGAACCAACTGAATATTTTTATTCCAGGAGCTGGATTTGCCTATAGATTCGACAATAGGTTCTCTGTATTTGGTGGAGTGCATAAAGGATTTGCTCCTCCGGGGAACAAACCGGAGGAAGAACCAGAGGAGAGTGTTAATTATGAACTGGGAACGCGTTTTGATGTTCTTGGACTATCTGGTGAGGTAGTAGGTTTCTACAATGATTATAGCAACCTATTGGGGGCAGATACCAACTCATCTGGTGGAACCGGTACCTTGGAGCAGTTTAATGCAGGAGAAGTTCGCGTACAAGGGATCGAGTTGTTACTAAATTATAGTTTACTTAAAGACAACGAAAAAATAACCATCCCACTTTCTTTTGGTTACACACTAACAGACACAGAATTCCTGAACAGTTTTGGAAGTGAGGACGACCTTTGGGGAGAAGTTATTGCAGGGGATGAACTTCCATATATTGCCAAACATCAATTTAATGTGTCCGCTTCCTTTCAAACCGAAAAATTTGAAGCCAACCTAAATGGTAGATTAAATGGAGCCTTTAGAACAAGTGCTGGTCGAGGTGCAATTCCATTAAGCGAAGAAGTTCCAAATAGTTTTATTGTAGACGTATCTGCCAAATACCGCATAAACAAGTATTTCAGTATTACAGGGAATGTTATAAATATGTTTGATGAGACTTACGCAGTGAGTAGAGTACCTGCTGGATTGCGCCCGGGACATCCATTCGGTGCATATGCAGGAATACAATTAACTTACTAGAATTACGGATTCATATTTAGCTTATCAATAAAAAAACGCCCCATTAAATGGGGCGTTTTTTTGTTGAAATCTAGTTCGCGGTGACCTCTAACTCTTTCTTGTATTGCATTCGCGCCAGCTCGGCCCATAGTAACAGCGCCTTCTTATCTTCCTCCGAAAGGGTTCCATGAATCCAAGTGTACGAATCCAGCGGCATATGCCCCTCCTCTACTTCTTCAATTAATTCTTCTAGTTTGTGATCTTTTTTCTTGACGGAATAGCTGTTCCACTCCGACATATTAAAGTCACCCTTACCATGTCGAACATGATCGTCTAGCCAATACGAAATGGGTGCTACTTCGGCATACCAAGGATATTGGGTTTGGTTGCTATGGCAATCGTAACAATTTGCTTTCAAAATACCAGCGACTTCTACCGATGGTTTGGTCTCCGTCTCGAAGGCACTTAAGGTTTCATAACCTGCATTGTTCTTTTCAGGCCGAATAAATTGTATTACAATTAATGCCAATAAGGCAATGCGTAAGATCCATTTGATAATTCGTTTCATACTACTTTTGGGTTTTTAAAAAATCAATGACTGCTTTTCTGATATCGGAAGCTGCTTCCGCCTTTTTAGTTTTATGTACTTTAATAACCCCCTCATTTTTTGGGGTAAGAAAGGGAATATCATATCCTTTCAATAAAAAATCACTAAAAGCTATGGTATACACTTCTTCGTTTTCTATAGAATTTTGGGCTAATAACCATTCTCCTTTTTGGTTTTGCTGAAAGCCGTAACGCTGCAAGTAAGCTCCTGTTCCTCCCTTGGATTTTCCGTAGTCCAATACTTCCTTCAACAAATCGCCTTTAATATCTACCTTAATCACCTCTCCTCCAAATGGCAATACACGGAATACATCCAAACTGGTGATATCCCCAGCCATCATATCGTCTACCCTTATGGAACCTCCATTAACAAGGGCTCCCTTTGTGGGTTCCTCAAAACTAAGTGCCATCGCGTTGGCAATATATCCGCCAAGGTTGGTCTGCACGCCCCTACTTGCACTATCTGTTCCATCCAAGGGTGGTTCTGCATAAAAGATCACTTCTGTAGGATTGTCCACCACTTCCTTCACTTTTTCATCCAAAATGGCATTCCATTTATCAACAATAGCCTGAACTTCGGGATTAGATGCAATAGTCTCATCTATAGGGAATAATTGAGAATCGATATCTAGGGAATTATCCTTTGCGCTGTAATTAAACGTATGAATATAAATGGTCTTTGCATTCGCATCGGCCTTAGCAACCTTGCCATTTCTTGAGGGTACCAACATGTTATTATGTTCATGCCCTCCCATAATAAGCGAAATACTGGGAAACTTATTCGCCAGTGCTACATCCTCATCTACAGTTAAATGGGTTAGCCCCACGATAATATCACTTTGCTGAAATTTAAGTTTGCTCATGGCACTTTCCGCTTCCAAGCTACGATCGGCATAATGCACAAAATCCTGTGGGTTGGAGTCTAAGGTAACCCCAAACATACCCACATCTATGGAAGTGCCATCGCTATCGGAAATATTGAGGGAATAGGTTTCGGGAACAGCTATCGTGTCTCCCTCCCTTATAAAATGAAAGGATCTGGGGCCATCTTCCAATTGCTGAAATACATTGGCGCTCGTCCAATAAAAATTAGATTCATTCATTCTTTTCTGCAACTCCCCTTTGTCTAGGTCGAACTCATGGTTGCCAAAGGTGACCAATTCAAAATTCATTGCATTCATCACTTCTATCATTTGCCGGCCGCTAATACGCTCTTCGTTCAATTTCAAGGTTCCCAATAACGAAGGATTCAAAAAATCCCCTGCCAAAAACATATAAGTATTGGGCTCTACCTTTCTAATTGAATCCACTACATGTGCTACCCGAGCCATACCCCCATACTTGCCACCGCTAAGCGGGGCAATTTCATAGACATCGTTCAGTTGCACAAATTTGAATTGAATCTTACCATCATCTTCTGGCTTTTCAATAACCCGATCCACTGTTTTACATGAAAACGAGACTAAAAAAGATAACAACCAGAGATAATGGATCCTTTTCATACTAATGATATTTACTGAATATTTTTGTGGCTTCATTATGAGCACTTTCAAATGACATGGTATTGATATTGGAATCCACCTTGGCAGCCGTAAAATAACTCAACATTTTTTCGGTTGGCATATTACCCGTTAATTCATCTTTGGCCATGGGACAACCCCCAAAGCCTTGTATTGCACCATCAAATCGTCTACAACCACTTTTATATGCAGCATCTACTTTTTCATGCCATGTAGTTGGAGTGGTATGTAAATGAGCCCCAAATTCTATCTCTGGATATTTTGGAATGAGATTCGCATACAAATACTCAATCACCTCCGGAGTCGAAGTGCCCACCGTATCACTCAACGAAAGTATCTTTACGCCCATTTGCGATAAACGCTCGGCCCAATCGCCAACAATATCGACATTCCATGGATCACCATACGGATTACCAAAGCCCATAGATAAATAGGTTACCACTTCTTTATTGTTCGCCTTGGCCAATAATAAAATTTCCCTTAAAACCTCTATTGATTGGTCGATCGTCTTATGGGTATTTCGCATTTGAAAGTTTTCGGAGATGGAAAAAGGATATCCTAAATATTGTATTTCAGGATGCTTTACGGCATCTTGGGCGCCCCTAACATTTGCGACAATTGCCAGTAGCTTACTTTCTGTCTGACTCAGATCCAAAGCAGCCAATACCTCCTTGGTATCTACCATCTGAGGAATAGCCTTTGGCGACACAAAACTCCCAAAATCAATGGTATCGAAACCACAACGCAACAGGGATTGGATATACTGTACCTTAGCTTCGGTAGGAATCCAATCTTTAATCCCTTGCATGGCATCCCTGGGGCATTCTATAATTTTCACTTTTTGCATCGTATCAAATATACAATATACCCTTTAGGATAAGTGGTCCAAAACCCAAGAAATTTAAGGCAACAATATGTAAATGGCAATTCCCAGAAAGACAACAATCTGCAACCATTTTAAAACCATGCCTGCCTTGTCATTCTTCATGAGACCGGAGGATATAGCACCTGCTAAAAATGCAACTGCGCTAAAGGCAATAAAGGAAGTAATCATAAACACAATTCCCAGAATAAAAAATTGGGACACGGTGTCCGCATCTGGATTCCATAGAAAACCAGGGAAAAAAGCCAAGAAAAAAATCATCACCTTAGGGTTGAGCAAATTCATGACGACTCCGGTCTTAAAAAGTTGCCAAGAATTCTTCTTCGGGGTGGATTCAGTAGAAATAGAAACTGCAGAAGGGCTTGTAAACACCTTATACGCCAAGTAAAAAAGGTAGATGGCACCCGCCACTTTAATTCCATAAAAAATAGACTCAGACTTGGTAATGATTGCCGAAACCCCAAAGGCTAAGAGGGCCGTATGCACAATGCAACCACTAATAAGACCGGCAGTGGTTGCAATTCCACTTTTGGTTCCATGAACCAAAGATTGCGTTAGTACGTATATATTATCGGGACCCGGTGATATCGCCAAAGCCAACGTGGCTAACACGAACAGGTAAAGGCTGTCAAACATTTAGTAAAAATATATGTTTTTATTGTAAGTCAATACCCAAGGAAACGACATAAACCTTATAAACCAACAATTATGAAAAAGAAAATACTCCTTATCGCTTTAGCTAGTCTTATATCTTGGGCTTCCTATGGGCAATCTGAAGCTACCTATTCGGTCCGTTTCGACAGTAATTGGTCACAAGCTGCGCATCCGCATTCCAGCGGTAGTCTACCCACCAATGCGCATTGGTCCAAATTAGTGGGGGCAACCCATAGTGATGGCGTTGTTTTTCTTGAAATGGGAGGACAAGCCACCCCAGGAGTTGAAGATATAGCAGAATTGGGAAGCAATTCCGCTTTTTTTGCTGAAGTGAATTCCGCTATCGCCATTGGGTCTGCCAATCAAATTATTGATGGCCCGTCCCTATCTACTGCAGGTGGGCAAATAACCATCAATTCTATTGTTACTACCGACGAATACCCAATGCTGACCCTTCTTTCAATGATTGCTCCGAGTCCCGATTGGATGATCGCTGTAAACAGTGTAGAGCTTTTGGATACAGGTGGAAACTGGAAAGATGAAATTATTATCGACTTATACCCTTACGATGCTGGTACCGATGGAGGTGTAGATTATACCTCAAGCAATATGGACACCAATCCCCAGGAACCTATAGCAAGCTTACAGGGAGTGTCTCCATTTTCGTCAGAAATCATTGGAACTTTAACCATAACATTAGAATCGGTTCTGGGAACGAACGATGTTTCGGAAAACGAAGCAACGCTTTACCCCAATCCTGCACAGGACCGTTTTACGGTATCCAATAGTACATCCTTACAGAGTATTGAAGTATTTAATGTGTTAGGGTCTCAAGTATTGAAAAGAGAAAATATCCATACCAATTCCATTGAAATCGATATCAGCGGATTGCCAAGTGGTGCCTATTTGGTGAGAACCATAAGCGATTCGAGACGGGAATCGGTATCACGACTTATCAAGTTGTAAAAGTCTTCTATTGATGGCCTTGATCAGAGTAGGGCCTTCATAGATGAAGCCGGTGTATAGTTGAATCAAACTTGCGCCGGCTTCAATTTTTTCCAAAGCATCCTCTACCGTATGAATTCCTCCCACTCCAATAATGGGGAAGGCCTTGTTACTTTTTTCCGATAAAAATCTAATGACCTCTGTAGATCTGTGGGTTAAGGGTTTACCGCTTAATCCACCCATTTCCTTTTTGTTTTCAGAAGTGAGCCCTTCGCGGGATATGGTCGTATTGGTTGCTATAACACCATCTATTTGAGTATCGCTTACGATTTCAATTATATCCACTAATTGCGCATCGGTAAGATCTGGTGCGATTTTTAACAGGATAGGTTTTCTATTGGACTTGGCAGCGTTTTTTGGCTGAAGGGTGTTCAGAAGATCCGTGAGCGGCTTCTTGTCTTGTAATTCACGTAGGTTTGGTGTATTGGGTGAGCTCACATTAACCACAAAGTAATCTACATGGTCAAAAAGCGCTTCAAAACAAATTACATAGTCATTTACAGCATCTGCATTAGGGGTTACCTTATTCTTACCTATGTTTCCACCAACCAAGACATTCTTATTCAACCTGAGGCGCTCTACTGCTTCTTCGACACCCCCATTATTAAATCCCATTCTATTAATAATGGCGCTATCACTTTTTAATCTGAACAATCGTTTTTTCGGATTCCCGTCCTGAGGCTTCGGGGTTACCGTACCTATTTCGATAAATCCGAAACCAAAATTGGAAAGTTCCCTGTACAGTTTAGCATCCTTATCGAATCCTGCGGCCAATCCCACTGGATTTGGGAAAGTAAGACCAAATAATTTGCGCTCTAATCTGGGATCCTTCGATGTATACATACTTCGAAACATGCCTCCCATTCCAATTTGATGGCAAAAACGGATCATTTTGAACGTAAAATGATGAACTTTCTCGGGATCGAAACAAAATAGAAGCGGTCTAAGAATAGCTTTGTACATAGTTGTTGAAAATCTGCTGCAAAAATAGTACTAAAACAGCAGAATTTTTAAGGCCTATTCCTTTATTTTGTAGAACAAAATTTTACACCATGATTGACAAGCAACGCCTCATCGATAGATTTATAGGATATGTGACCGTAGATACCGAAAGTGACCCCAATAGCGATACTACTCCAAGCAGTGAAAAGCAATGGGATTTGGCCAATGCACTGGCAGAAGAACTCAAAGCCATAGGCATGGAAGAGGTTACGATCGATGAGAATGCTTACATTATGGCTTCGTTGCCCAGTAACATAGATAAGGATGTTCCCGTGATTGGCTTCATCTCACATTTTGACACCACACCCGACTTTACAGGGGCCAATGTTAAACCACAGATCATAGAAAATTACGATGGTGGTGATATTTCTTTGAAAGGTACCAATCTCAAGTTGTCCCCTTCAGAATTTGAAGACTTGTTGTTATATAAAGGAAACACATTGATTACCACGGACGGTACTACATTATTGGGTGCCGATGACAAGGCTGGTATAGCTGAAATTGTTTCGGCTATGGAATATCTCATACAGCATCCTGAGATTAAACATGGTAAAATCAGGGTTGGCTTTACCCCCGATGAAGAAATTGGTCGAGGTGCCCATAAGTTCGATGTCGAAAAATTTGGTGCAGATTGGGCTTATACCATGGATGGCAGTCAAATAGGTGAATTGGAATACGAAAATTTCAATGCTGCCGGTGCCGTTGTAAAAATCAAGGGTAAAATCGTGCATCCTGGATATGCCAAGGGTAAAATGGTAAACAGTATGTATATCGCTACAGATTTCATTAATGCATTACCAAGAGCCGAAACACCCGAACAGACTGAAGACAGGGAAGGTTTCTACCATCTATATAGTGTTGCGGGCGAAGTAGATAGTACCGAGTTGCAATATATTATCCGTGATCATGATAGGGAGAAGTTTGAAGTTCGAAAAACAGAGATGAACCAAATTGCTGAAGCGCTCAACAAAAAATACCCTGGGGATCGAGTAAGTATAGAAATTAAAGATCAATACTTTAATATGAGGGAAAAGGTAGAGCCGGTAATGCACATTGTCGATCTAGCCGAAGAGGCCATGAAACAGGCCGGGATCACTCCTATTATAAAGCCCATTCGTGGTGGGACCGACGGATCTCAATTAAGCTTTATGGGGCTTCCTTGCCCTAATATCTTTGCCGGAGGACATAATTTCCATGGTCGATATGAATACGTTCCTGTTGAAAGTATGCAAAAAGCCATTGAAGTTATAGTCAACATAGCTACCCTTATAGCAAAGCAATAATGGAACGGTTCTTGTAGCTAAGGATTCCATTAAAAATTAAAACCAATATTTATGAAAAAGACATTCCTCGCCCTATTGTTTATGGGCTTTACAGCAGTTTCCATGGGACAAGAATCGGACAATGATACCCGTTCGTCTTCCGATCCAAAACATGAATTCCGATTGGATGCATTGGAAGGCCTAATTGTTCCTGCTGTCGACATTAGTTACGAATACATTATAAGCAAATACTCAGGCGCAGGTATTTCGGCCTTTATTGGTTTGGAAGATGATGCAGATGACTACCAGTCCTGGGCAATCACACCTTACTACAGACAGTATTTTTTCAATAAGCAAGATTATGGTGCAAGAGGGTTTTTTGCGGAAGGAGTGCTCCAGGCAGGAGGTGGTTCGGACCTACAATACCTATTTGATGAAGATGTTAATGTAGAAGAGGATTGGACCAAATTTGGAATTGGCTTTGCCATTGGGCAAAAATGGGTTAGCCGAAATGGATTTGTAGTCGAGTTATCCGTTGGTGGAGGTCGCTATTTTGGAGGAGATGATGTAGGGCCGGAAGGATTCTTCAGGGGAGGTGCCTCGGTAGGGTATAGATTCTAAAAAAAAACATATTGCATAAAAAAACCTTCAGCCAAAACTGAAGGTTTTTTATTTCATATAACTGTACTTACTTACTTCGCAGGCGCAGTCAATTTAATGGTTTTCTCTACTGAAATGGCGGTTTTATCGAACTTCATTTTCCCTGCACCTGTTTCAATAACGCAGGTTCCATCATCGTTCAACTCCAACACCTTTCCATGCAGCCCACTTCCCATAACCACTTTCATTCCTTTTTTTAATTCACTGAAGAATTTCTTTTCTTGCTTCATTCTCTTTCTTTGAGGCAATACCATAAAGAAAATAATGAAGACCGTGAATAAAAGTAATGGGCCTAATAATGACTGATCCATCTAAAAAGATTTAGGTACTATTATTATTGTGTTTGGATTGGAGAACCTTGTGCTGCCCCTTCTTTAGGGTTTACGAAGGCCTTAATCTTAATAGTCTCTTTTCCGTTGGCAGTATTAGCTGTAATAGTAACTGTCTTACTCACCTGATTCTTACCGCTACCGTTGAACTTTACCAACATCTCTCCTTCCGCACCTGGGGCAATTGGAGTTTTTGGGTATTCAGGAACAGTACATCCACAACTACTTTTGGCATCAACAATTACCAAATCTGCTTCACCTGTATTTGTAAACTTAAATCTGTGCTCTTGAGGTGTTCCTTGCTCTATCGTTCCAAAGTCAAACTCAGTTTCAGCAAAAGTCATTACTGGAACTTTTCCTGCATCTGCATCACGCTCTGCTGCTGCAGCAACGTTTTCTTCACTTACTTTATCCGCTGCTTTATCTTTACAAGAAGTAAAAGCAACCATCGCTATCGTCGCTAGTAATAAAATTGATTTTTTCATTATTTTTTATTTAAGTTATAAGAATCGCTAAAATAACTAATTTTTTATTTCTAGCGAAGACCCCGCCCCATTTTATTCAATTTGTCATTTTTGGTTAATTCTTTCACTAATTTGTCGAGAATACCATTAATGAACAAACTACTTTTTGGGGTCGAATACTCCTTTGCAACCTCTAGGTATTCGTTTATGGTAACTTTCACTGGAATACTTGGAAAATAAAGGAATTCGGCAATTCCCATTTTCAAAATTATCATGTCGATTTCGGCGATACGCTCCTTATCCCAATTCGGTGTTTTACCATCGATCCACTCGGACAGTTTATCATCGTTCAGGATCACTTTTTGAAGCAATAAAAAGCTAAATTCACGATCCTCTTCATTCTTGAAAAGCTCCTTGGAAAACACCATGTTTGGTTTCTTTTCGGAAACCTTATCGAGCATTTTCACGATTGAAGTATTAACCAATGGAAAATCATCTAACCAAGTTAAGCGGTTATCTTCCAAGTATTCGTAAAGCTTGTCGTTCGGCGCCAATACTTCCTTGTAGAGCTTACTCACAAAGGACTGGTCCGTTTTAAAACCCATAATTGGTTCCTTCAAATATTCAGAATACCACTCCTGTTCTCGCAAAGCATTGAAAAGAATTGCTACATACTCATCATCGTTTTCCCAATTATTGAGTTTTCGGTTTTTCACGTATTCCGACAGGCCTTCATGTTTTTCGATCAAGGCAATGACTTTGTTCTCAACGAAAGCAAGGCTAGGGTTCCTTTCATCGGATGTCGCTAAATGTTTATTTCTGGATTTTTGTAAATATTGGTCGGCATGATCCTTAATTGCTACCATAAGTTGTAGCATAAGCGCGTTTAGATCTTGCATCTGGGAGATACTGTAGGCCAGGAATTTTTTCTGCTTATCGAGATCTTGGTCTTCCGATTGGTAAAACGCATATAACGATTGTAAAACTTTTACTCTTATATGTCTTCTGGTCAGCATCATTGAAAAGAACTTGAATTAAAAATAAAGCGCATCCCCAATTGGAAATGCGCTGCAAAGATACGTATTCTATCTATAACTAAAGCTCATTTTTTCGAGCGTCGATACGAGATTGTGCAATATGGAAAGCCGCCTCATGGGTGGTAATGTTATTGGTCTCTGCGCTAGATAGTATTTCCAGTGTGGTATTATAAATATTCTCGGTCTTCCGCATGATTTCCTGCTTACCGTAATTTTCCAATTCGGCATACACATTGATAATTCCGCCAGCATTAATCAAGAAATCCGGGGCATACACAATGCCTTTCTCCCGTAATTGTGTTCCGTGTATTTGTTCATCGGCTAATTGGTTGTTAGCAGCACCGGCAATTACCTTTGCCTTTAACAAATTGATGGTATCATTGTTTACCGTAGCACCCAAAGCACATGGTGCATAAATATCCATTTCCTCAGCATAGATATTATTCCCTTCATAAATGGATACATGATATTTGTCGCGTACTTGCTCCAAACGCTCCCTATTTATATCGGTGATGAAAACCTTAGCTCCTTCATTGCTTAAATGTTCTACCAATGCCTCCCCTACGTTTCCTATACCTTGTACATAAACCACCTTATCCTCTAGGTTATCGTTTCCAAATTTGTACTTAGCAGCAGCTTTCATTCCCATAAACACTCCATAGGCCGTAATTGGGGAAGGATTTCCAGCGCCTCCTTTCTCCTCAGAGATTCCTGTTACGTAAGGAGTCACCGTTCTTACCAAATCCATATCGCTTGTTGCCATTCCTACATCCTCTGCTGTAATGTATCGTCCTCCCAATGAATGTACAAACTCACCAAAACGTAGCATAAGTTCTGGGGTTTTTTGAGTTTTGGCGTCACCAATAATCACTGCCTTACCACCACCTAGATTTAATCCTGTAATAGCGCTCTTAAATGTCATTCCGCGGGATAAGCGCAGAACATCGTTTAGGGCATCCCACTCGGAGTTATATTGCCACATTCTGGTTCCTCCCAAGGCAGGTCCCAAAACGGTATTGTGAATTCCTATTATTGCTTTTAAACCAGTATCTTTGTCGTTGCAAAAAACAATTTGCTCGTGGTTATCAAAAGATAACTGCCCAAAAACAGGGTCTAATTTTTGAAGTTCTTTTGCTTTAATTACCTCAGTCACCATACATTGATTTTTTATTGATCCTTTAAAAAGGATGTGCAAAATTAGGGGTTAATTGAAGATTTCGCAAAAAATTATCTTAAAATTAGGAATTTGTTAATAAGTTTTAGTCTATCTTTTTTCTGTAGTTGACCTTTTATGAAAGAACTCCGTTTTCTGAATCAATTTTTCTTAAAGTACAAATGGCGATTGCTTTTAGGATTAATCATTACGGCCATTGCTACTATCTTCAGAATTGTGGTTCCTGCCAAGATCGGGGATTCCATGGATGCCGTTAGGATGAAATTTAACGGAGAGATTACCCAAGAGGTTTTGAACAGCATGTTATTGGAAAATATCCTTATCATCGTAGGAGCTGCTCTACTATCTGGTTTCTTTACATTTCTTATGCGACAGACCATTATTGTGGTATCCAGATATATAGAATTCGATCTTAAGAATGTTGTTTTTGAGCAGTATCAGAAATTATCCCTTAGTTTCTACAAAAACAATCGAACCGGTGACCTCATGAGTCGGATTAGTGAAGACGTTGGCAAAGTGCGCATGTATGCAGGCCCTGCCCTTATGTACAGTACCACAACGGTCACCCTTTTTATTGTAGCCATAAGCTATATGGTGTATACTGCTCCCATGCTAACCCTGTATGCCGTAGCTCCCCTCCCACTGTTATCGGTCAGTATTTACAAACTTAGTATCGCTATCCACAAACGAAGTACCATTGTACAGCAGTACTTAGCCAAACTCACCACTTTTACACAAGAAAGTTTTAGTGGTATCTCTGTGATAAAAGCATACGGAATTGAAGGAAGAACCCAAATAGATTTCGAGGAATTGGCCAATGCAAGTAAGGACAAAAACATAGACCTTACCAAGGTACAGGCCTTGTTTTTCCCTTTAATGATTCTATTGATAGGTGCTAGTAATCTTTTGGTAGTTTATGTGGGTGGAAACCAATTTATTGAAGGGAAAATTGAATTTGGGACGATCGTGGAGTTCCTCATTTATGTGAACATGCTTACGTGGCCAGTAGCTATTGTAGGTTGGGTTTCTTCTATGGTACAACAAGCTGAAGCTTCACAGAAACGAATCAATGAGTTTCTTAAGGTTACGCCGGAAATTATTAATACAGCCAAGGAACGCTTTGAAGTTGAAGGCACCATTGCATTCAAAAATGTAAGCTTCACTTACCCTGATACGGGAATAAAGGCACTCAAAGGAGTATCCCTTAATGTAAAACCTGGCGAAACACTTGCCATCATCGGAAATACTGGATCCGGAAAATCCACAATCCTGGAACTTATTGCCCGTCTTTACGATGTAGAGGATGGCTCCTATACCTTAGACGGACAATCCGCTGATAAAATTTACCTAGATGATCTCAGGAATAGCATTGGGTATGTTCCGCAGGATGCCTTCCTGTTTAGTGATACCATTGGCAACAATATCAAATTCGGACATGCGGAAGCCACCGATGAAATGGTCGTAGAAGCAGCGAAAAATGCGGCAGTGCATTCCAATATTATCAACTTTGCAGATGGCTACGAAACTATTTTAGGAGAGCGCGGAATTACCTTAAGTGGTGGACAAAAACAACGGGTTTCTATAGCCAGGGCCATCATTAAGCAACCCAAAATCCTACTGCTCGATGATTGCCTGAGTGCTGTGGACACTGAAACTGAAGAAGAAATCCTTCAAAACCTTGAAAAGGTATCACAGCATAGCACTACAATTATTGTGAGCCATAGGGTTTCCTCTGCTAAAAACGCGGATAATATAATTGTACTGGAGGAAGGAGAGATCATTCAACAAGGCTCTCATGCTGAGCTTATAAACGTAGAAGGCTACTACAAAGAGTTATACAACAAGCAACTTCAAGAAAAAGAAATGTAGTCTTTCCTTTGCCGATTAGGTTTTTTTTTAGATTTTTGGCTCTACGTTTAGAAAAAATTAACCATTTAGAGACAGTCAAATGATGGAGAAAGAAGAAATATATTCAAAAGTAATGAGAGCAGGTAGGCGTACCTATTTTTTTGATGTACGCGAAACGAAGGCCGGTGATTATTACCTAACTATTACCGAAAGTAAAAAGTTCACCAATGATGACGGTTCCTTTCACTACAAAAAGCATAAAATCTATTTGTACAAGGAGGACTTTGCAGACTTCAGCGACAACCTTAATGAAATGATTCAGTACATCATTGATGCCAAAGGTGAAGAAGTAATCAGTGAGCGTCATCAGAGCGATTACAAGAGAGAAGAGCAGACGGAAGAGCCAGTAGCAGCAGAAGAGACTTCAGAAACCTCGAGCTTTACCGATATCGACTTTGACGATATTTAATGGTAAAAGACTCTTAAAATATGGAAACCGCTTCAAAATATTGAAGCGGTTTTTTTATATTTAAAACTTTACACCCTTTTATGAGAAAACTAGCCAACCTATTCGTACTACTTGCCACTACAGTAATTTTTGCACAGGACTATCAAGTTGACCTAAATTATTATTTACCACAAGATGTATCCTACAATTCAAACATACCTACCCCTAAATCGGTTATTGGACATGAAGTGGGAGATTGGCACGTAACTCATGACAAGTTATCGCAGTACATGATTGCATTGGCCGATGCCAGCGATCGCATCATAATTGAAAATCGTGGAACTACATTCGAGGGAAGGCCCTTATTATTACTAACCATTACCTCTCCGTCCAACCTGTCCAATTTAGATCGTATTCGTCAGGAACACGTAAGTCTCACAGAATCGAATGCTGCAGCGCAAAATACTTCTAGTATGCCCGCTGTCGTATATCAGGGCTTTTCCATTCACGGAAATGAACCCAGTGGTTCTAATGCAGCCTTAGCGGTTGCCTATTATTTAGCAGCTGCCCAAGGACCAAAAATAGACGAGCTCCTTAACAATACGGTTATTCTTTTCGACCCTTCTTTCAATCCAGATGGGTTGCAACGGTTCGCCTATTGGGCGAACGTCCATAAAAGCAAGAACATAAACCCAGATCCCAATGATCGGGAATATGACGAAGTTTGGCCTGGTGGTCGAACCAACCATTATTGGTTCGATATGAACCGTGACTGGCTTCCCGTTCAATTGCCTGAGAGTAGAGCGCGTATTAAAAGTTTTCACCAATGGTATCCCAACATCCTTACCGATCATCATGAAATGGGAACCAATGCCACATTTTTCTTCCAACCGGGAATTCCATCCAGAACTCACCCTTTAACGCCGCAACGCAATCAAGACCTAACTGGAATGGTCGCTCAATTTCATGCAAATGCTTTTAACAAACTGGGAAGTTTTTACTACACCCAAGAAAGTTTCGATGATTTCTACTACGGAAAAGGGTCTACATTTCCCGATATTAATGGAGCTATCGGAATCCTGTTCGAACAGGCCTCTTCGCGTGGGCATGCACAAGAAAGTGACAATGGCATACTTACATTTCCCTTTACTATCCGAAATCAATTTACAGCTGCCCTGTCTACCCTCGAGGCTGCTGTTAACATGAGGGAGGACTTACTTAATTACCAAAGGACTTTCTATACGAATGCCAGAAAAGAAGCTGCTAAAGGTGGTGCCATTGTTTTTGGCGATGAAAAAGACGCGGCAAAAACGTATCACCTTGCGGAAATCCTGAATAGGCATAAAATCAAGTTTCATGAGGTAAAAAGTGATTTTACATCGAATGGAAAAAAATACAAAAAAGGGTATGCGTATGTGGTTCCAAAAAATCAGAAACAACATCGTCTTATCAATGCGATGTTCGAAAAAAGAACAACATTCCAAGACAGTCTCTTCTATGATGTAAGCGCATGGACATTTCCCTTAGCCTTCAATTTGGACTATGAAGAAGTCGCTATTTCGAGAGCAGGAAATGAAGTGTCGAATTTTACTCCTCCAACAACTCCAGCAGTAGGAACATCTCAGTATGGGTATCTCATGGAATGGCATGAATATTATAGCCCGAAGGCATTAAATTCAATATTGGGTAAGAAGCTTCGTGCCAAAGTAGGCATGAAAAAATTCTCTTTGAATGGTACCTCCTACGATTATGGGACCATTCTTATACCAGTTCAGAATCAGGTAATGAATGCCTCTGAACTAGGAACTTTCCTGAACGAAGTTTCCAATGAAACGGGTGTTACCATTACCCCAGTAAATACAGGATTAACCGAAGGAATTGATTTGGGAAGCAGCCAATTTCGGGCCTTGGAGCAACCCAAAGTGGCCATGGTTGTTGGAGAAGGAATTAGTCCGTATGATGCTGGCGAAATTTGGCATCTATTCGATACCCGTTATAATATGCACATTACCAAATTAGATACAAGAAATTTTGGGCGTACCGATTTAAGTAGATATACCGATATCATTTTACCGAATAGTTGGGGTAGCGCACTGGATAAAGAAGATGCGGAGAAACTAAAGGAATGGGTGCAAAGCGGTGGAACCTTAATCGGGTACAAAAATGCCGGTCGGTGGTTTAATAGCAACGAATTATTAAAAATGAAGTTTAAAAGTGTACAGGACACTGCAAGAAGTATTTCCTTTGAAAATCGAAGCAATTATTTTGGAGCCAAGGTGATTGGAGGGGCGATTTTTGAAACTGAACTGGATCGATCGCACCCTGTAGCTTTTGGCTACAAAAACAACCGTCTTCCTGTTTTTAGGAATAGCACCATCTTTTTGGAAGCCGATGACCAAAGTTTCAACAATCCCATAAAATATACTTCATCGCCGTTACTTAGTGGTTATATCTCTGGGGCCAACCTTGAGGAATTGGCAAGCACCTCCGCATTTAAAGTGGGTCGTAAGGGCGGTGGGAAAGTGATTTATTTTACCGATAACACCAATTTCCGTGCGTTTTGGTATGGCACCAATAAACTATTGATGAACGCGATATTTTTTGGTGACGAAATGTAAAATGCATCCACATTAGTCGATCTTCTTATCAAAATATGCTTTTTGTCATATTTTGGGTTTAGCATTAGCAATACCTTTCTTCCCATAATTTTTATAGCTAAAGATCATGGGAGAACAAAAGGTGAAGACTGGACTACATTATGCCGGCCGTGCCAAGTTCATAAAGCATCTTCTTAGCGATATTAACGCCTTGGAGCTAATGCTTGACAAAGGGTTAATCGAAGATGATATTTATCGGATAGGATCGGAACAGGAATTTTGCTTGGTCACGAAACATTGGAGGCCTTCAAACAAAGCAGAAGAAATTCTAGCGACAGTAAATGATCCTCACTTTACAACAGAACTTGCGTTATTCAATCTCGAAATAAATCTAGATCCTGTAGAATTGAAAGGGGAATGTTTTTCTGAAGTAGAAAAGCAATTGAATTCCTTACTTGCCAAAGCAAGTCAAGCCGCCGAGAAACATGACGCATATGTATTACTCACTGGGATTCTACCCACCATAAGTAAAAACGAGTTGGAGTTTCATTACATGACGCCCCAGCCACGCTATTGGGCCCTCAATGACATGCTCAAAGAGCTTAGGAGAGGTGATTTCAGGCTACATATCAAAGGAGTGGACGATCTTACCATAAACCATGATTCTGTCCTATTTGAAGCCTGTAATACTAGTTTTCAGATGCACCTTCAGATACCACCCAATGATTTTATTTCAAGCTTCAACTGGGCGCAGGCGATATCCGGTCCTATTTTGGGTGTAAGTGCGAACTCCCCTATTCTTTTAGGTAGGGAACTATGGGATGAAACCAGGATCGCGCTGTTTCAACAAAGTATAGACACACGACATTCCTCCTATGCGCTCAAAAATCAACAAGCACGAGTTTCCTTCGGTACCGATTGGGAATATGGTTCCATTGCTGAGATATTCAAAAATGACATAGCACAGTACAAAGTCATACTTTCTAAGGAAATTGAGCAAGACTCAATGGTGGCTTTAGAGAATGACATCATTCCGAAATTACCTGCCCTTAATCTTCACAACGGAACTATTTATAAATGGAACCGCCCATGTTATGGCGTAGGCGGGGGTAAGCCACACATACGCATAGAAAACAGGTATATCGCGTCCGGGCCTACTTCCCTGGATGAGATGGCCACCTTTGCATTTTGGGTAGGGCTCATGATGGGGCGTCCAAAAAAATTCGACGATATGCCCTCAGTCATGGATTTTAAAGATGCTAAATCCAATTTTATCAAAGCCGCCAGAACAGGAAAACTTTCCGTATTGAAGTGGATGGGAACATCTATTTCGGTCAAGGATTTAGTCCTCGCAGAACTTCTTCCCATCGCCGAAAAGGGATTGAAAAAAATGAATATTGCGGAGTCCGATATAGAAAAATACCTTGGAATAATCGAAATCCGGGCCAAAGGGATCTCAGGCTCACAATGGACTACCTCCAATTATCGTTTCCTTAAGGAGCATATGAAAAAAGACGATGCGCTTCGGGTCTTGACCAAGGGAATGTATCAAAATCAACAAAGTGGCAAACACGTGAATGACTGGCCATCGTTGAATGCAAACAACGATCTATCAAAATCCGCACATTTGGTAGGGCATATTATGTCTACACAACTATTTACAGTTCAGGAGAATGATTTGGCGAATTTAGCCGTTCGTATAATGCAGTGGAAAAATGTGCATCATGTACCCGTAAAAAATGATTCAGACGAAATATCCGGTTTACTCACTTGGACACATATTGAGAAACATGAAGATGCAGCGGAAGAGGATTCCTTGAAAACAGTGGATGAAATCATGGAAAAAAATGTGGTCACCGTAATTCCGCAAACAACTATTTCTGAAGCCATTCGTATTATGAAAGACAATGAATTTGGGTGCCTACCAGTTACTAAGGATAAAGAATTAGTGGGTATCATCACGATTAAGGATGTAATTCAATTTGATAATGGTGAAACTATATAGCAAAACGCTAGATCAATCTATAGAAATACACCGTATCATTGGTAAAATTAAAGGGACTCAACCAGGTCCTACGGTTGTCGTTTTAGGCGGTATTCATGGAAATGAACCCGCTGGTGTATTTGCACTAAATTATTTAATAACCGAGCTAAAATCTAAAAAAACACAAGTGCGGGGCAGTATCTACGCCATTGCAGGAAATCTTAACGCATTAAAAAATGGGCGACGGTTCCAAAAAGAGGATTTGAACCGTTTATGGTCTTTTGATCAGGTGAAAGAGTTTGTTCATTCCGGTAACGACCCCATAAATCCTGATAGAGAGGAGCAAATAGAATTGTATCGAAGTTTTAAGACCATTTTAGAGTCTGAACCCGGACCCTACTACTTTTTCGATTTGCATACGACGTCCAGCGAAACACCTCCTTTCATAACCGTAAATGATAATTTGCTCAATAGAAAGTTCACGTCTCAATATCCCGTACCCATTATCCTGGGCATAGAAGAATATCTTGAAGGTCCACTACTGAGTTATGTGAATGAACTTGGTTATGTGGCTTTTGGATTCGAGGGTGGTCAGCATGAAGATGAATCGGCCATCGAAAACCATATCGCATTTACCTATTTAAGCCTTGTGTTTACCAATTCCATTTCAAGAGAAGACATTGCATTTGATCACTATTTCGCTAGATTATCACAAAAAAATACCATGTCATCTTCTTTCTATGAGATTTTTGAACACTTTGCCATTCGGCCAGAAAAGAAATTTAGAATGAACCCTGGCTATGCTAATTTTCAAAAAATAAAAAAGCACCAAGAACTGGCTACTTACGCAGGTGAAAAAGTAAATGCCCCGTCCTCAGGAAATATATTTATGCCCCTCTATCAAAATCAGGGAACAGATGGTTTCTTCATCATAAGGGCGATCCCTAAGTTTTTCCTTAAGCTTTCAGCCTTCTTACGTAGAATAGGCTTGGATACCTACTTAACATTATTACCAGGTGTTCAATGGAAATCCGATAAAAGGGACTCCCTAACCGTAAATCTGAAATGGGCCCGGTTTTTTACCAAAGACTTCTTCCATCTATTGGGTTATAGAAGTAAAAGAATGGACAAAAACCACCTTATCATGAAAAACCGTGAGGTGGCATCCCGTACCAAAGAGTATCAGGATACGGCCTGGTTCAAGAAATAGTATAGGGATACTCCCTAATCTCATTGAAAAAGCTACCTTTGCGCCCTTAAAAAAGAGGGTGTTATGTTACAGAAAACCATCAAGAATTTTACTCAAAACCCAAAAAATGATATTCTTTCGGGACTTACAGTTGCCTTGGCTTTGGTACCAGAAGCTGTTGCCTTTGCATTCGTTGCTGGTGTAGATCCCCTTGTAGGTCTCTACGGTGCTTTCATGATGGGAATTATCACTGCCCTTTTTGGTGGTAGACCAGGAATGATTAGTGGTGCTACAGGTGCCATGGCGGTTGTTATGGTCAATTTAATAAAGAAAGGTAACGAAGTAGGACTAGATTTGGTCCAACCCATTGAAAACCTAGGGTTGCAGTGGTTATTCATTACATTACTACTGGTAGGGGGAATACAAATTTTAGCCGGTGTCCTTCGCTTGGGTAAGTTTGTTCGACTCATTCCGCACCCTGTAATGATGGGGTTTGTAAATGGATTGGCAATTGTCATATTCCTATCGCAACTGGGACTCTTTAAGGAAAAAGTGGGTGATGAAATGCAATGGATGCAGGGCACAAATCTCTTGATGATGTTAGGATTGGTAGCTCTTACCATGGGAATCATGTTTGGGTTGCCTAAATTGACAAAAAAAATACCCGCAGCATTAACTGCTATCATAGTCGTGGCTGCGATTGCCATTTTTGGAAAAATAGACGTTAGCACGGTTGGATCCTTTATTCGTGATGGTGGTGGGGAAGGCTTACAAGGCGGGCTACCAACGTTCCAAGATCAATTATTTGCCTTGTTCCACACCTTAAAAGGGTATGAGTTTGAAATAGTATCCTATGCTGGAATATTGGCAGCCATAGGTCTTATCGAATCCCTAATGACACTTAACCTTATAGACGAAATGACGGAAACCAGGGGAAGTGGAAACCGGGAATGTGTGGCCCAAGGAGGCGCTAATATCCTTAATGGTCTATTTGGTGGAATGGGAGGATGTGCTATGATCGGTCAATCCATCATTAATGTGAATTCTGGCGGTCGAGGTCGTTTATCCGGTACAGTTGCAGCCGTAGCATTGCTTTGTTTTGTTCTCTTTGGAGCACCGCTCATAGAACAAATCCCAATAGCGGCATTGGTTGGGGTTATGTTTATGGTAGTTATCGGAACTTTTGCCTGGAGTAGCTTCAGGATTCTATTTAAAATTCCCATAAGCGATGCAATCGTACTCATTGCGGTTTCGGCTATCACTGTATGGAAAGACCTTGCCGTAGCTGTTATAGCTGGGGTAATTATGAGTGCGCTGACCTTTGCCTGGAATAATGCTACAAGAATCCGAGCTCGTAAACGAATCAAGGAAGACGGCACCAAAGTATATGAAATATGGGGTCCCCTGTTCTTTGGATCCACGCAAACATTCAATAGTAAGTTCGATGTTAAGAATGATCCTGATACAGTTGAAATCGATTTTATCGAATCAAAAGTGAGTGACCATTCTGGAGTAGAGGCGCTTCGCAACATCACCAATAAATATATTGCAGCCGGAAAGAAAGTTACCCTTACTCATTTAAGTCCCGATTGCAAAACCCTTTTGGTAAAATGGAATCCCGAGTTTGACAATTTCATCCAAGATAATGTAGATGATCCTAGGTATTATGTCGTTACGGATATGATGGATAGTGAGGTGTAATAAAATTTGCACTTTGATTAGGAATAACAAAAAAGCCCTTCGTATTGAAGGGCTTTTCTTGTATGCTAATTTGGGAAATTACTTCACCATTAGTTTCTGTGCTTTTCTGTCATTTACCTGAACAAAATACACTCCAGTGTTTAATGCTGCAATATCTAAACGATAGTCTTGCCCTGCAGTAACGTCTATATCCATTACCTTTTTACCCATCATTGAGAACACCTTCACATTTTCGATTGGGTCCGTCTGGCTCGCTAGGTTCACAGCACCTTGAGCAGGGTTAGGATATATAGAGATTGGACTGTTTTTCAATTCGTCTACTCCAAGAGCGGAAAAACCAAATACATACACACCACTTCCGTCGTTAATGTAAATATTTCCTGTTTCCGGAGATGGATACACACCAAATGCCCCTGCAAAGCCTTCTCCTGAAGCAGAACTGGTATCATAATCGTCTACTAGATTTAATACTGATGGATCTGAAATATCGAATACTTTAAATCCAGCTGTGTAATATGACGTATATGCAAAATCATCAATCACATATAAATTGTGAGGTGTAGCCGAAGGATCTGCCACATCGCTTACACGCGTTGGGTTACCAATATCTGAAATATCCCACACCGAAATATCCGCCTGTGGGTGGTTCCCCAATTCGTCACATATGTAGACGTAGTTTCCATCGGTAGAAATATCCCCTTGATGGTGATACGTAATATCTGCGTCATTGATCGCTGTAATTAGTGTCGGGCTTGCCGGATCGGTTACATCGTATATGAATGTACCCGCAAAACCATGACAGTCTATCATTACATTGCCCCTTACGGTTACATCGTGTCCTTCACTTCCAACTTGGGTTAAAAAAGTTGGGTTTGTAGGATCTGGATTCAAATCATAAATCCTTACACCAGGGGAAGAATTGTACATGTATCCCCTTTCATCAATATGTATATTGTGTGGAGAAGGAAAAGTCCCTACAATTGCTGGATTTGCTGGATCGGTAAGATCTACCACGTTTCCAGTTCCTCCACCAGAAGTACCGCAATAGGCATAATTCTGCCAAACTTTCACATCGAAACCAGGAACGCTGGTTAAGTGAGCTATTTGAGTGGGGTTGGTTGGATCGGTTACATCCACAACGGACATACCATTTCCTCCAACAACGGCGTACACATTACCTGTGGAATCATCAATATATTCCCACACATCTGTGCCCGAGTTTCCAGAGGTTAGCACACCCTTCAATTCAATCTGTGCAAAACAGAAAAAAGGCGCTAATAATAAAAGGAAAGTAATCTTTTTCATTTGTTAGTATTTAAAGGATTTTTGTCTAATTGTATCAAATATAACCATTTAAGGTGTGCAAAAATGTTAATCGAGAAAATTATGAGAAATTACGGGCGTCTCAATTCTAAAAGATGTAACCAAAAGACACCATTTGCGACCTATATTGTACCTTCGTATAGATACTCTTTAAATTCCTGAATTATAATGGCTAGAACAGAATCTAATATGCTTCCTTTAGGAACCAAAGCACCCGATTTTAATCTGACGGACACTGTAAGTAATGACCCCATGACCTTTCATGATATAGCAGGAAAGAAAGGTACTGTTGTCATGTTTATTTGCAACCATTGCCCATTTGTAATTCATGTGAATGAGGAAATAGTTAGGCTAGCAAACGATTATCGTGTAACCGGATTTGGATTTGTTGCCATAAGCAGCAACGATATTGAAAACTATCCACAAGACGCTCCCGATAAAATGTGGGAAGTAGCACGGACCAATAACTATCCGTTTCCTTATTTATATGATGAAACGCAGGAGGTTGCAAAAGCTTATGATGCTGCTTGTACACCAGATTTCTTTCTATTCGATGCACAGCACAGATTGGTCTATCGCGGACAACTTGACAATTCAAGACCAGGTAATAGTATTCCAGTAAATGGCCGTGATCTCCGGGAGGCCTTGGATAATATCCTTAACAATAGCCCTCAAAGAAAAGATCAGAAACCAAGTATTGGCTGTAACATAAAATGGAAGCAATAGCTTTTATCTTAATTTATCTCATCAAATACTCATTCTATAAGTTGCCTTCATCGGTAATTCATATTTTTATAAAACAAAAATATAGCACTATGAAGAACTTCTATATAATAGTACTCGTACTAATTTCAACACATTTTGCCACAGCACAGCATACATTTTCAATTGTTGCCGTAGATCCTGATACGGGTGAAATTGGCAGTGCTGGAGCCACTTGCCTAGGCTTTGAAGATGGTGCCTTAGCCATTAGTGATATTGTCTTGGGCGTGGGAGCCATTCACACTCAATCCTTTTGGAGCCCCACCAATCAGGCCAATGCAAGAATACGCATGGAGGCGGGAGATTCTCCCCAAGAAATAATAGACTGGCTTGTAGCCAATGACGTAAGTGGAAATCCCACCACGCGACAATACAACATAGTAGATCTTAATAGCGGTGATCCAAGAAGCGCTGCATATACGGGCGAAAATTGCTTTGAGGAATTTATTCATATTACGGGCCCCAATTATGCCATAGCTGGAAACATACTCATCTCCCAAGATGTGGTAAGCGATATGGAAACGGCTTTTGTAAATACCAACGGAACGCTTGCTGACAAACTTATGGCTGCCTTACAAGGCGCAAAGAGACCTGGTGCCGATGAAAGATGCTTGGATGATGGCGTGAGTTCATTGTCGGCTTTTCTGCGCGTGGCAGATCCTACCGATACTGATAGCAGTTATGGTAACTTATCCTTGGACTTAAATGTATGGGTAACTTCTACGGTATTTGAACCAATCGATGCATTGCAGGATGCCTACGATGCTACCTTAGGGGCTAGTGAATTTGAGAATAAAAATATTTTCATTGTACCAAATCCAGCGAAAGAACAAGTCACCATACGCACCCAAAGTGCCATGATCTCACAATATCGTATTGTAGATATCACGGGAAAGATTGTTTCTGAAAGAACTGTAGATTCACCCAAAAATCACATCTATCTGGATGTACTCAACTACCCAAGCGGGATGTACTTCATTTCGCTATATGAAAATGGCAAGATACTTACCACTGAAAAACTGATCGTGCAATAACGACTTTGCCTTACGTCATTTTAAAAGTGGGTTTATCCCACTTTTTCTTTGGACAATGCATTTTTTATGTGCGAATAATGATGCATGCTGTGCCAAGAATACATTAGAGCCAATTCTTTCAAATTCATTGTAGCTCCAGATTCGGGATGAACAAGGGTTCGATTCCACTGTTCTTCAGTCAACATTCGAAGTAAATGAACCAATTTATGGTGCATATTTTCCAAGTGTTCGATAGACCAAACGACAGGTAAAGTCATATAATCTCCAAAAGCAGCCCATCCTTTCTCATCATATGCCTTTATAGTAGGATTATCCTCTGTTAAGGTCCATTTAAAACGGGTATAGCTGTTGTGATGACTGTCTGCTATATGGTGTATTAATTGTCTTATGGTCCACCCACCTTCGCGATAAGGCGTATCCAACATTTCCTCGCTAATACCCTGCAACATTTCCTTGAGGTTCTCAGGGAAAATTTCCAGAATGGTAATAGCCTCGTTTAGCAAGGTGTCTGATATGTTTTCGGGAAGGGCAAAACGGCCAATGGGGTAACGTAACTTTTCTAAATTCATAAGGATTGAAAGATTTTTGTAAAAATAAAAAACGTCCTCGATTGGAGGACGTTTTTGATATATTGATATAAACAGTTTATAAACTATTTAACATCCATTAGCTCTACATCGAAAACGAGGGTTGCATCTGGAGGAATTACCCCTCCTGCCCCTCGGTTTCCATAACCTAAATGGGAAGGGATCACAAAACGAGCTTTGTCACCCACCTGTAATAATTGGATACCTTCGTCCCATCCTGGAATCACATTGCCCATTCCCACTGGAAATTCTATCGGGTTTCCTCGCTTAAAGGAATTATCGAATTCGCTTCCATCCGGAAACATCCCTTTGTAATGAACTGCCACGGTCTTTCCTTTTTCTGCTTGTGCCCCAGATCCCTTATTGATGATTTGGTAGCGCAAACCGCTTTCAGTCTTCTCAAAACCTTCAGAAATTGAAGTCAGCAACTCTTCCTGCGCTCTTTTAGCAGCTGCTTCACGCTCCGCTTTGGCACCATTGAATTGACGAAAAGTTTCCACTGCATTCCAATTCTCAGCTTCATCTCCAACCCTTACGATTTCAACTTTCTGCATAGTATCTCCTTGAGCCACACTGTCTACCACATCCTGCCCTTCGACCACGTGACCAAATACGGTATGCTTGTTATCCAACCAGTCTGTTGGTACGTGCGTGATAAAAAACTGACTTCCATTTGTTCCTGGTCCTGCATTAGCCATGGAAAGCACACCTGCACGGTCATGTTTTAATTCTGGATGAAATTCATCGTCAAAATTATATCCCGGACCACCGGCCCCAGTTCCGTTTGGATCTCCTCCTTGTACCATAAAATCTGGAATAACCCTATGGAATTTCAATCCATCATAGTATGGCGTTCCTTGTGGCTTTGCTTCGTTTTCCAGATTGCCCTCGGCAAGCCCCACGAAATTACCCACTGTTCCTGGAGTTTTATCGTGTGTAAGTTTAATAAGGATTTCTCCTTTTTCGGTAGTGATTTTAGCGTAAATACCGTCTTGCATTTTGTTTCATTTTAGTGAGGCGCAAAGGTACGGTTTTGAGCACGAAGGTGGAAATGAAAATAAAAGTTAAATTGCAATCGCTAATTAAAACAAAACTATGTTAGGACTTGTACTCATTTATTTTATTGGAAAAAACTTCTATACCCTTGCTGAGAAACACAATAGAAGCAAATGGGGGTTTGCTGTTTTGGGGGTAGTATCCTATTATGCAGGCGCTTTTATTTTCGGAATTCTACTAGGAATATACATCGAATTATGGGGTTCAATGTCCATAGATGACTACAGCGACCTGGCACTAGGATTTATGGCAATGCCCTTTGGGATTTTAACCTGTATTGGTTTATATCAAATCTTGAAAAGAATCTGGAAGAAAGAAACCAAAGTGGATGAAGACCTAATTGATGATATTGGTAAGTCCTAAGTGTATCTAGCTATGGCTTCATTAAAAAAAGAAGTCATGTCATCCCTATTCAAGCCTTTCACTGGAAGGGCTATACCCTTCCATCCATCTGAATAGACTTTTCCAATTTTAAGTGGTGCGAAAGCGGAAGTGTCCACAAAATCGTGACCATGATAGCCACTTACATATAAGTAAAAATCATCGATCATGGTATCCGGCATGGCCATTCCCAGTCCGATTCCCAATGTATCATTAACCATAGCAAATGCTCCAGAGTCGAAATGATGCGGCCAAATGCGTATTTCGGAAGTAAGGTTGTTCATTCTCAAAACTTCCGACAGTGCCCCATGTACTTTATTTCTATTTTCAATAAGCTCGTTTATCTTTTCAGAATGGTAAAGATTATAAATAAAACCATCGTTCAATTTTTCATAAGGTAGATCGTAATGAAGCGAATGACTATATGCCTTATCCATCCCAACATTCTTGCTAACATCTGAAATCCATGCAACAATGTCTCCGTGAGTCTTACCCTGCAGGGAAAGTTTATTTAAAACTTCTTCATTTCGAATCCATTCTAAAGCAAAGGACTTATAATTTAGGGATAACTGATCACCGTTACCCGTTAGGGGTCTCGTTTCCATTCTTGAAATTGCTTCATTCCAACCCAGGTTGGTGTGGCTATCATCCTCTTTCTTTTCAAGAAAGCTGATCGCAGCAGTTGCCAAATATTGTGCTGCCCTATGCATGATTTGTTCCATGGTTAAGAAGTAATTATTCCAGCGTACTTAATGCCAGTAAGTTTGTACATGTCCTGATTGAAAGTAGAAAGGTCGCTTTTGTTGAATTTGGAAATATCATCATAACCACATGCCCGTGCAATCACCTGAATTAAATGATTCGTTGCATCGAAATAATTAAACAGTTGTTTCGCCGAAGATTCTATAATGAGTCGACTTCGTAAAGATTCTTTCTGTGTGGCAATACCTACTGGACAGTTATTCGTACCGCATGCCCGCATGCCCAAACAACCAATAGCTTGCAATGCTGAGTTGGAAACGGCAATAGCATCGGCTCCCAACATCATCGCTTTTGCAAAGTCTTCTGCAATTCGCAGCCCACCTGTGATGACTAAAGTGATATCCTTGGCTCCAACCTCATCCAAGTATTTCCGAGCCCTAGCCAAAGCAGGAATAGTAGGCACGTTTATATTATCCCGAAGAATGGTAGGGGCCGAACCCGTCCCGCCTCCACGGCCATCTAAAATGATATAGTCTACACCCACATCGAGTGCAAATTGGATGTCTTCCTCGATATGACTGGCGGCAATTTTAAAACCAATTGGGATGCCGCCCGTGCGTTCGCGAACCTGAGTGGCAAACTTTTTAAAATCTTCAACACCATGAAATTCGGGAAATGTGGCTGGAGATATTGCGCTTTCCCCTTCATTTAAACCTCTTACCTCTGCAATTTCCTTGCTCACTTTATTACCAGGTAGATGCCCGCCTGTTCCAGTTTTTGCTCCCTGACCTCCCTTAAAATGAAATGCCTGTACATGATCCAACTTATCCCAAGAAAAACCAAATTGAGCCGATGCCAACTCATAAAAGTAACGGGTATTGTTCTCATGTTCCTGTGGTAACATTCCACCTTCGCCCGAGCATATGCCTGTACCCGCCATTTCCGCACCCTTGGACAATGCAATTTTGGCTTCCCTGGATAAAGCTCCAAAGCTCATATCACTTACAAATAGCGGAATGTCCAACGATAGAGGCTTTTTGGCGCGAGGCCCTATGACTACTTTCGTGGCCACCGCTTCATGATCTAACAAAGGTCTTCTTGACAATTGAGCAGGTAAAAACTGAATATCACTCCATTTAGGCAAAGTATTCCTATCCACTCCCATGGAGGCCGAAAAACCATGATGACCAATCTTGGAAAGCCCATTTTTGGCAAGCTCCTTAATATATCCCGTATAGGGTTCTGTATCTTCTGGATGCGTATCTGCATAGGCCCCTAAATATTCGTCCCTATTGAATGGTTGGGGATGCTCCCTTTCGAAGTTAACGATCTCGTTTCTATCAACTTTTAGGGAATCGCCTTCAATATATTCCTGAAACTTTTGAAGGGCTTCTTCATTATTGTATTCGCTCACCCCTGTATCATAGCGATAATCCCAATAATGCACTCCACAAATAAGGTTTTCCCCTTCAATGTGACCATCGGACAATAAAGCTCCACGGTGAAGGCAACGCCCGTACAGCACGGATACTTCAGTGCCATACCTAATAATTACTAAATCGGTATTACTAACTAATGCATGGGTAGGTTCTTTGTCGTTGAGTTGACTAATCTTGGCAATTTCTACAAGGTCTTTAGGCATGATTAATTGGTTTAGTTATTTACTTAAGAAAGCGGTAGTATTAACTTTGACGTTGAAGTTAATGATTATTTACAGACCACGATCAATATAGACCCTGTCCTTGAGTTAAGAGGTTGGCAAACTAAAGAACGGGATGGATTTTAGTTAAATTTCGGAAAGCCCAAACTCATTCAGAACGATTTCCCATTCGGCAGTTTCCATGATTTCAAGAATTTTTTGAGAAATGATCTTTTCGGCTTCAGAATTGTCATTAGAAAAAGCAAAGGCATAAAACTGAACATCGAATTTTATGGGAAGTAGTTCTATTTTATCAAATTTAGAATCCGTATGAATCCTATATTTCATGATGGGTTCATCGTAGATAAAGGCCTTTATTTCTCCCTTTTTAAGAGCATTTAACCCAAGTACTAATCCATTGTAGGTCTGTACTTCCTTAAAAAAGTTTTCCCTTAAAAAATCTTCGGCCCCGGAATTGTGTATAGTCCCCACTTTTACATCCTTAAATTCATGAAAACCATCAGGATTATTGCTTAGCTGATTCACGGTAAGACTTGAGGCTATACTTGCAGTTAAACCCGAAATAAACAATAAGCCCCCGAACATTAATACCAATGCTGTGGCCTTACCCCGTTTCGATCTGGGAGCCTTATCCCCATAACCAACCGTGGTTAAGGTTACCGCAGACCACCAGATACCATCCCAAATACCACGTGGGCCATATCTAAAATGTTCTGGGTTCTTCTTACGCTCAAATAGCCATGCAAGCGTACCAAAAAGAAAAATGATAAACAGCAATATAAAAAGCCCCCTCAAAAAATTTACATTGAAAAAAGCGCCCATAAAATCCAGAAATTTTCTCAGGGAAGTCTTTTTGGCCACCGCAATAGTAGAATTACTAGCGAAAAACGAACAGCCAAATTCCATAACCTTACTTCTCTCACTGGTTATAGTAAGTGGATTAATACATACATCGACCTCGCCGTTTTCAACTGCGGTAAGCATTTTGGAAAAATCCATCGGGACCAATTCATAAGGTATTCCCAAGTCATTGGCAACCCTTTCCCATAGCCATATATTAACCCCTTCGAGATTACTTTCCTGAGAAATAATAAAGGGCGGAGCTGAAGTATAAGCTACCTTTAGTGTATCCGAAATAGTTTGCGAAAATACCTGATGATTAAATAGCACCAAGGTAAGGACGGAGAATAAGTATCTCATGCAGCTCATTTATTAATTGGCCACTTGACTTATGAATTTTATACGATAGAGACGCAATTCCTCATCGTCGTAATCACCATCGAACTCTTCCATAGCCTCATCGATTCGATCGGTTTCAGCTTCAAGAAAATAATCGTGTATCTCATCCTGCTGGTCTTCATCCAGTACCTCATCAATCCAATAATCGATATTCAGTTTGGTACCACTATAAACTATAGCTTCCATTTCCTTAATGAAATCCGGCATTTCCAGGCCTTTGGCATCAGCGATATCCTTTAGTGGTAATTTACGGTCTACACTCTGAATGATATATAATTTTAATGCACTGTTGGTACCTGTTGACTTCACCACGAAATCATCGGGTCGTGTAATATCGTTATCCTCAACGTATTCCTGTATAAGCGTTACAAAGGACGCCCCGTACTTTTTGGCCTTCCCTTCACCTACACCGTGTACGTTAGACAGCTCTTCTAGTGTGATGGGATATTTTAACGACATATCTTCCAGGGATGGATCCTGAAATATGACAAAAGGAGGAAGGCTTAATTTATCGGCAACCTTCTTTCTTTCAGCTTTTAATAAAGAAAACAAGTTCTGATCTGCCGCATTCCCATTCCCTTTCTGATTTACCACAATGGTATCATCATTGGCTTCCTTAAAGCTGTGATCTTCGGTCATCATGAACGAAGAAGGTGCATTCAAAAAATCCAATCCTGCCTCCGTTAGTTTAATAACGCCATAGGTTTCAATATCTTTCTTCAAGAAGCCAGCTACCAACAATTGCCTTAGCAAGGCCATCCAATACGAGGGATCTTGATTACTGCCAATTCCAAAAAAAGATTGGGTATCTGTCCTATGGGATTTTATAAGGGCGTTTACATTCCCAACCAAGACATTTACCACTTCCTTGGATTTGTATTGCTGATTGGTATCCTTAATAACCTGAAGCAACTTAATAGCTTCATCTTTGGCTTCATGTTTCTTTTTGGGATGACGCATATTATCGTCCATATCGCCACCTTCTCCTGTCTCATTGTCGAACTCTTCCCCAAAATAATGCAGAATGAACTTGCGGCGGGAAATGGAGGTTTCGGCAAACGCCACCACTTCTTGCAATAAGGCATGCCCGATTTCCTGTTCTGCCACAGGCTTACCGCTCATGAATTTTTCAAGCTTTTCAATATCCTTGTAACTGTAAAACGCCAAACAATGACCTTCTCCACCATCCCGTCCGGCACGTCCCGTTTCCTGATAATAGCTTTCTATACTCTTGGGTATATCATTATGAACAACGAAGCGAACATCCGGTTTATCGATTCCCATACCAAATGCAATAGTTGCTACCACAACATCTGCATCTTCCATTAGGAACATATCTTGATGTTTTACACGAGTTTTGGCATCTAAACCAGCGTGATAAGGAACGGCATTAATACCATTAACCTGAAGCGTCTGGGCCAATTCTTCAACCCGTTTACGACTTAAACAATAAATTATTCCACTTTTCCCTTCATTCTGTTTTACAAAACGTGTAATATCGGAATCCACATTTTTCGTTTTTGGTCTAATCTCATAATAGAGATTGGGCCTATTAAATGAAGCTTTAAAAGTATCGGCATCCTGAATGCCTAGGTTTTTAAGGATATCTTCCTGAACTTTGGGAGTAGCAGTGGCAGTAAGGCCAATAATCGGAATATTGTCCCCAATTCGTTGAATAATTTTCCTGAGATTCCTGTACTCCGGTCTAAAGTCATGTCCCCATTCGCTAATACAGTGCGCCTCATCTATTGCAACAAATGATATCGTAACCGAATTAAGGAAATCGACATTTTCTTCTTTAGTAAGGGATTCTGGCGCTACATACAAAAGCTTTGTTATGCCGGAAACTATATCGCTCTTAACTTTTTTTACCTCGGTTTTATTGAGGGAGGAATTAAGAACGTGCGCTATGCCTTCTTCGGAAGAAAGTGAACGAAGTGCGTCCACTTGATTCTTCATTAACGCTATTAAGGGAGATACTACAATAGCAGTACCTTCTTTCATTAAAGCAGGTAATTGATAGCAGAGGGACTTCCCTCCACCGGTGGGCATAATAACAAAGGTGTTTTTATCCGCCAGCAGGCTTGTAATGACATCTTCTTGAAGGCCTTTAAATTGCGTAAACCCAAAGTACTTTTTAAGGGATGCGTATAAGTCTGATTCGTTCACGCTGTACTCATTTATTTCAATCATTCTGGAACAAAATTAAAATTGTGTGAACTGTAGAACAATTGTAATTTTGCAACCTATTTAGTCAAGTTGTATCTAACTGTTGTGTTTGGGGGCAAGCATCTTTATGCTTTGCGTAATTAAATATAATAAAAAAGTTGTACAGCGACAAAATAAAAGAAAGGGTAACATTTTGAACTACGAGGATAAAATAATCTCTGTTGCAAAGCAGACTATAGAAACAGAAGGAAACGCCATTTTGAATCTTTCGAAGTTGGTTTCTTCTGAATTCGCAGAGGCCACACAATATATCTTTCAATCAAAAGGAAGAGTCATTGTCACTGGAATTGGGAAAAGTGCGAACATTGCTACCAAAATAGTAGCCACACTTAACTCTACCGGTACGCCAGCTATTTTCATGCATGCTGCAGATGCCATTCATGGGGACTTGGGAATTATTCAGGAAAACGATACTGTTATCTGTATTTCCAAAAGTGGTAACACACCCGAGATTAAGGTATTGGTGCCCCTTATTAAAGGAAGTGGCAATAAGCTTATTGGTATCACTTCGCACAAAGATTCCTTTTTGGGACAACAGAGTGACTATGTCCTACATGCGTATGTTGAAAAAGAAGCCTGTCCCAATAATCTAGCACCTACTACTAGTACTACGGCACAATTGGTAATGGGCGATGCCCTAGCAATGTCGTTATTAGAGTTGAGGGGATTCTCAAGCAGGGATTTCGCCAAGTTCCACCCAGGAGGTTCATTAGGTAAAAAATTATACCTAAGGGTAAGTGATCTCACTTCATTAAATGAAAAGCCTCAGGTAACTCCAGACATGGGAATAAAAAGAGTGATTGTTGAGATTTCTGAAAAGTTATTGGGTGTCACGGCTGTGGTAGAGAATGATGAAATAGTGGGTATTATTACCGATGGGGATTTGCGGAGAATGCTTACCAAAGTGGATAATATTGCTGGGCTTACAGCTAAGGATATTATGTCCAAAGATCCCAAAAAAGTAGATAACGATGCCATGGCTATAGAAGCGATGGAACTTATGGACAAGCACGGTATTACACAAATTTTAGCAGAGAAGGATGGAAAATATGCCGGTGTAGTTCATATTCATAATTTAAGTAAAGAAGGAATCATTTAATGACACCCAAAAACGTAAATCAAGAAAAGGAAATGTCCTTTCTCGATCACCTAGAGGAATTAAGATGGCATTTAATTCGTTCTACTGGTGCTGTGGTGGTCTTCGCTTCGCTGGCTTTTGTATTCAAGAGCCTGATTTTTGACGGAATCATTTTTTGGCCAAAAGATGCTGCATTCCCAACCTACAAATTGCTTTGTAAATCGGCCCAAATGATCGGCTTGGACAGCTTTTGTTTTTCAGAACTTCCCTTCGCAGTGCAAAGTAGAACGATGGCCGGTCAATTTTCTGCACATATTTGGACGTCCATTACTGCTGGATTTATTGTTGCATTTCCATTTGTACTCTATGAGTTTTGGAAATTTGTGAGTCCAGGACTTCACGCCAACGAACGCAAATCGGCCAGAGGGTTTATTTTTATTGCTTCCCTACTATTTTTTATTGGAGTCCTTTTTGGATACTTTATCGTAACACCCCTATCTATAAACTTCTTAGGAAATTATCAAGTTGCCGATCAGGTTCTCAATGAGTTCGATTTAGGCAGCTACATTGGTCTTGTTAGGGCTTGTGCCCTTTCTAGTGGACTAATTTTCGAATTACCTATCATTATCTTTATCCTTACCAAAATAGGTTTGGTTACCCCAGAGTTTTTAAGAAAATACCGAAAGTTTGCTTTGGTAATCGTGCTCATTGTTTCGGCTATAATAACACCTCCCGATATTGCCAGTCAGGTAATTGTATCGATTCCTGTCGTTATTTTATATGAAATAAGCATCTTTATCTCCAAAGCCGTGATAAAAAGACAGAATAAAAAGCTTGCCTCTAAAGCCTAAATTTCATGGGAAATATTGTTGAAGAATTTAACGCCTATCGTTCCAAAATGAACGAAAAATTGCTCGAGGACAACAACAAAGTCCTAAAGCGAATTTTTAATCTGGACACCAACGCCTTTACGGAAGGAGCCCTTAGCAAGAGAACAAAAGAGTTGCTCGGTTTGGGCAATTCCTTGGTCCTACGATGCGATGATTGTGTCCGTTATCACTTAGAAGAATGTCATAAATTAGGACTTACCAAGGAAGAAGTGGTAGAAGGAATGAGCATTTCCCTATTGGTAGGTGGTACTATCGTAATCCCTCACCTAAGAAGGGCGTACGAATATTGGGATGCCTTGGAAAACCAAGTTTAGCGTATTCTTAAGAAAAGAATCCGTCATTTGTCGTAGTATTGTCATAATATGAAATTAAAAGCCGATAATCTTATTAAATCCTATAAAGGCCGGAAGGTGGTTAAAGGTATTTCCGTAGAGGTAAACCGAGGTGAAATTGTGGGGCTTTTAGGACCCAATGGAGCGGGCAAAACCACTTCCTTTTATATGATTGTTGGGTTGATAAAACCCAATGGCGGACAGATATTTCTAGATAACACAGAAATTACATCTTTTCCCATGTATAAGCGTGCACAAAATGGGATAGGATATTTGGCACAGGAGGCCTCGGTTTTCCGAAAGCTTAGTATTGAAGACAATATCTTAAGTGTGTTACAGCTTACCGATCTTTCCAAAAAAGAGCAGGAAATGAAAATGGAATCGCTCATAGAGGAATTTGGATTGGGGCATATCCGAAAGAACCGTGGCGATCTTTTAAGTGGTGGGGAAAGAAGACGTACTGAAATAGCCAGGGCCTTAGCTACAGACCCTAATTTCATTCTCTTAGATGAACCATTCGCAGGCGTAGATCCTGTGGCAGTGGAAGATATTCAGCGTATTGTAGCCCAATTAAAGAACAAAAACATTGGTATTCTTATCACAGACCATAACGTTCAGGAAACACTAGCTATAACAGACAGAACGTATCTAATGTTTGAAGGGAGCATCCTAAAACATGGAGAACCCGAAGAATTGGCCAATGACGAAATGGTACGAAAAGTCTATTTGGGTCAGAACTTCGAATTGCGCAAGAAAAAACTCGAGTTTTAATACCACTTCCATATCTTCGTTGTTCGCAACTTCGTAATTGGAACAGTTGGAAAAAAGGACCATCAAAAAGCTAAAAATCTACGGCGAACGTAATACAGGTACTAATTACTTCACAAAATTAGTGGCCAAGAATATAGATGTTTTAATGGTTTCTGGGAACACCCCAAAAATGAAAATTGGTTCCTTTACCCTTCCCACGGGATCTAATGTATTTCAAAATTTATATTTCGGGACTGTATGGAAATCTAATTTGGGATGGAAACACAGTACGGTGTTAACTTCCAAACTATTGAGGGAAAAGGACATCGACTCTATTGGTTTTGTTACCATTACAAAGAATCCTTATTCCTTTTTGCTCTCGCTATATAAGCGTCCTTATCATTACAAAGGTGATCGCGAAGTAACATTTACGGAATTTCTAAAAAATCCCTGGGTAGTTCAAGGCAGGGATAACCATGTGGCAAGGAGCTATGAAAATCCGATAATGCTGTGGAATGCCAAAAACAAGTCTTATCTAGATCTGAAAAAACAGCTTCCCGAACAAACGTTCAACCTTACTTATGAAACTATTATCGAAGACCCTGAAAAGGTATTAAAAGACTTGCAACTGCTTTGGGAACTTCCGGGTAAAACGAACTTCGAAAACCACAATACATCTACCAAGGAATCCAATAAGTCCTTTGATTACTACAAGGACTATTACTTGAATGAGCAATGGCGTGAGAAATTGACGGAGGAGGATATTTCCATTATCAATCGATTTTTAGATCCTCAAGTTGTAAAATTTTTCGGATACTCCCTCCTGTAATCAAAGTATCTGGTTTGGATTAAGCCACCCTCTCTTTACTGACTATTGAAAGCAGTAGGTACATTAGAATAATCGCCGGAATCGCAATAAACTTTAGTGCGATGAGCAATCCCAAGGAAATCAAAAGAAAAACATACCGCACGGCATTCGATTTGAAATCCCATTTCTTGAATTTCAACCCGAAAAGCCGGATTTCCGCATTCATTAAAATGCAGCTTACTAGGGTTAGACCTATCAATACCCATTTGTTTAAAACGATGTCTTTAAGTGCTTCCGAGGATTGAAAATGAAGTATGAGTGGTAAACTTAAAATAAGTAAAGTGTTCGCTGGTGTTGGCAACCCAATAAATCCTGTTGTTTGTCTGGTATCTACATTAAACTTGGCCAGACGGTATGCCGCTCCAACCGTAATAAGAAGTCCGATCAGAGGAAGATACAATCCGGAATGGTTCCATGAGTCTTGGGCAAACATTTCAGTAATGACAAAATAGTCTCCGTTTAATGCCAAGCTAAGCAACTGCAACATTACCACTCCTGGCACCAAACCACTCGTAATCATATCGGCCAATGAATCCAGTTGTAATCCTATGTCACTTTCGGCTTTAAGCAACCTAGCTGCCAACCCGTCGAAGAAATCGAAAAAAATACCTGCAATCGCAAAAAAGGCAGCACTTACCAAATCCCCTGAAAGTGCAAACAAAACAGCTACGCAGCCAGATAACAGATTCAAGGAGGTGATAATATTAGGGATTTGTTTCAACATGAAAATTTTTTAGTTGGTTTTTGTAAAAATAGGAAAGTATTTCCGTCTACATATTCAGACGCACAATATGTATTTAAAATTATAGTTTACTATTGTGTAAAATTGTGAGATATTTGTTGAAAATTAATTGCTTGAAAAAAACAACTTTTATCGTTTTTTTATTGCTGTCTTGTGCCCTGATGGCTCAAACTACGCGGAAGTATTCCAATGAATTTATGAACATTGGGGTAGACGCCGCCTCATTTGGTATGGCCAATGCTGTGGTAGCCTCTACAGGGGATGTAAATTCTGGATACTGGAACCCTGCTGGACTCTTAAAACTGGAAGACAAGCAACTGTCCCTCATGCATGCCTCTTATTTTGCCAATATTGCCAATTACGATTATGCAGCTTTCGCTATGCCCTTGGATGATAAAAGTGCCGTGGGCTTATCCATCATTCGTTTTGGAGTAGACGATATCCTTAATACGACTCAGTTAATTGATGATCAAGGGAATATTGATTTTAATCGAATTAGCCTGTTTTCAACAGCAGATTATGGGGTCACTTTTTCCTATGCTCGACACCTTCCGTTAGACGGCCTTAAACTAGGGGTAAACGCCAAAGTTATTAGAAGGATTATTGGTGATTTTGCTTCTTCATGGGGATTTGGCTTAGATGCTTCCATTCAATTTGAATCCAAGAAAAATTGGATGTTTGGTCTCATGCTACGCGACATAACGACCACTTTCAATGCATGGACCATAGACGAAGACAAATTTGCTGATATTCAAGGGGCGGTAGCTGGACAAAATCAAGAATTACCGGAAACAACTGAAATAACGATTCCTAAAGTTCAATTTGGAATGGCAAAGCAATTTGACCTTCATTCTGATTTTTCATTAATGGCGGAAGCCGACCTCAACTTCCGGTTTGCAGAAACCAACGATATCATCTCTACCTCTTTTACGAGTATAACGCCTGCCTTGGGATTGGAAGCAGGTTATATTGATTTGGTCTACGTGCGAGCAGGAGTCGGGAATTTTCAAAACATCACCCAACTTGATGGCAGCGACTCTATTGGTTTTCAGCCAAATATTGGGGTTGGGTTTAAATACAAGGGAATTAAAGTAGATTACGCACTCACCGATATAGGTGATCAAAGCGCTGCTTTGTACTCAAACGTGTTCTCACTCACGCTAGATTGGTCCCTTTTCCGATAGGATTTATTTTACTTTTAAAAAGTTGTAAGTGTTGGTTTTAATTCTGAAATTTAACAACACCAATTTCATATGTCCTTGAAACGACTCTTCCCTTTCATTTTATTGCTGACCCTTTTCTGGCCTTCCCATGTAACTTGCCAGCTTCCAGAACTCTCGGAAAATTCTGAAATAAGCATTATTACCATTGGGCCAGGCAAGAACCTTTACGACAAGTTTGGGCATACTGCTATACGGGTTAAAGACAGCATTTTTGATATCGCCTTTAATTATGGGGTCTACGATTTTAATACCCCAAATTTCTATACAAAGTTCGCCCAAGGTAAACTCCTGTATATTCTTGATGTAAGACGCTTTGACCGCTTTTTGGAATCGTACAAAAGACAAAATCGCTGGGTAAAGGAACAAGTACTCGATCTTACACCTGACGAAAATAAGGAATTCTATTCTTTCCTTGAAAATAACGCCAAGGTGGAAAATCGAGCATATTTATATGACTTTCTCTTCGACAACTGTGCTACAAGACCACGTGATGCGTTAAGCAATATTTTAAAGGATAAATTGAGGTATGATGACTCTTATTTGAAAGAAAACTATACCTTCAGGGAGCTTATTCAACAAAATGTACCCGCCAATAGCTGGGGAAGCCTAGGTATGGATGTGGCTATTGGAGCGGTTACCGATAGAACAGCAACTCCATGGGAACATCAATTCTTGCCTAACTATGTCTATTTGGCCAATGAGCATGCAACGCTAGCGTCTAATGGATCTACGATCCCGTTCATTAAGGAAAGCCAAATTATCTTTCAGAACAATCCTGAAGAAGATAAAAGTAATTTCTTTATGAGTCCATTATTTGTCTTTGGATTGCTTGGGTTTATAATACTTTGGTTTACTTATCGGGATTATCGTAATTCGAAAAGAAGTAGGATTTTGGATTCCTTACTTTTTGCCATTACTGGACTTGTTGGAGTCATCCTATTATTGCTTTGGTTTGCCACAGATCATTCTTCAACAGCCAATAACTACAATTTGTTATGGGCCTTCCCACCTTCCCTCCTGTTTGCTTTTGCCATAGGCAAAAAGAAACCTAAAAAATGGTTGTACCGATATATGGTATTACTCATTCTCATGCTATTATTGCTCACCCTACATTCCATAACAGGAGTACAGCGCTTTGCCATTGGATTTATTCCTTTGTTTATTGCATTGGGGGTTCGTTATCTCTATGTGGCGTCCTTTCTTAAAAGGATGGAATAGCTCTCTATTGCCCTCTGTAAAATATGATGGTGCTCAGGGTCTTAATTACAATGCTAATGTCCAGGAAAAGACTTCGCTTCTTAATGTAGTATAAATCGTATTGCAATTTTTCGAGTGCATCTGCTTCGGAAGCACCATAATCTGCATTTACCTGTGCCCAACCCGTTACCCCAGGCTTTACGATATGCCGAATTTCATAAAAAGGAATTCTTTCAGATAATTCCTTCACAAACACTGGGCGTTCCGGACGTGGCCCTATTACACTCATATCCCCTTTTATTACATTTATAAATTGCGGGATTTCGTCAAATCGGGTCTTTCTCAAGAACTTTCCAAATTTAGTGACCCGTACGTCCTGTTTCTGGGCAAACTGTGCGCCATGTTTTTCGGCATCGGTTACCATACTTCTCAATTTATAAATCTTGAAATGTTTACCATTGCGTCCAACACGTATTTGCGTATAGAACAAGGGGCCTCTATTTCCGAAGAGATTTCCAATAATAATGAAAGGACTTATGAGTAGTCCGAAAATCAGCCCTAATACGGAGAACAACAGGTCTAAAATTCTATGAAAAAAGAGGTATAGTTTATTTTGATTACTCCGGCTAAATGGGAAATAACGATAAAAATCCTTCTCTACATGCTGTACAGGAACCCGATGTGTGATTTCCTCATACACCTGAGTATATTCGCGAATGGGTACACCATTTTCAAGGAGATCGATAAGCTGATTGTACAAATGCAAGGTGATCCCTTTATCTTGGGATGTAGCCACCACAATTTCAGATATTTGATGCTCTTGTACGGTTTCCGAGACATTGGTTAGTTTAAATTCCTCCAGCTCAATCGTTTCATTTGGCTCATATTCTGAGTTATCCGTATTAATGAAACCCAATACTTTATAATTGGGATCACTTTTCTGAAGGGTCGAAATCACATCATTTACATTATCCCCTCCAGTGACCAAAAGAACGCGCTTAAAAAATCTAGGTGCAGAGATAAGTACAATATATGCATACCTCCAAATAAACAAGGAAAGGTTGATTGATATGTAGAAATAAACAATCTGTAAACGATTTTCAGGAAGTTCGGGAGTAAAGAATGGCGTAAGTAAGTAAAACAGTACTGTTACGGAGGCCGTGAGAATGATATTTTGTATGACAATTTCGAATTTACTTGCCTTTTGAAGGTTATACAGTTCGAAAATCGTAGCGAAAATAGTTAGGTATAGAGCCAATACGATAGACCAAACCCAGTGCCGGGAATTGATCAGAAAATAGTCGAAATCGAATAGGATTCCTACCAAGTACAATGCCCCAAGAACGCATGCAATATCGAATATACGCAATAGTACTTTGCGTTCCGAAATATCAAAATGTATGCTTGATTTTTGGGACATCAAGGTTGGTTTGGTGGTTAAAAGTAGCTATTTATTTACTCCTTTAAAAGTTCTCCCCAATCTAGTTTCACTTTTTCCCAATCAAAACTCCCTACCTTCCCCCTTGCATTTTGGGCCAGACTTAGGGCTTTTTGCGGATTATTCAACAATTCGACAATGGCTTCGGCCATGTGCTCCACATCATTGGGAGGAACCAATTTTCCGTCCACTTCATTTTCAACAAGGTATGGCATTCCGCCTACATTGGTTGAAATAACAGGTAATCCTAATGCCATGGCTTCTATTACACTAACTGGTGTATTGTCGAAATTCGTAGTGTTTATAAATACATCGTAACCCTGAGATAGGTCCCTCCATTCCTGCTTTGTCAATTTACCTGGAAAGTTAACCCGTAACCCATGCTCCTTTGCATATTGTTTACACATTTGCAGGCTACCATCCTTATCGGGCCCTACCATGCATAATTCAATTTCCGGAACCTTCACACTGAGATGCTTTACCAACTTAAGCGCTAACATTGGGTTATAGATTTCAGCAAATGAGCGTACCCAAAATAATTTCGGTCTAATGATTATCCTTTCCTTAAAAGGATAGGCTGAGAGCTCAATGGTGTTGGGTATAAAAGTAATGTTCCGATATCCTTCTATTTCAAATTCATGCTGTAAATATTTCGAAGGTGCCACATTGGTAAACGCTCCAGTAAAGAGTTTATAAGAGGCGGCTTTGCTATTTCGTAATCTTGAAGGAAGATTTCCCCCATGTAAAATCGGTATATACTGCGTTTTAAAAAGTCGGCAAAGATTGGCTACTGCCACCGCATAATAGAAGTTCTGGGTACTATACGTATCAATAAGCACATAGGACACTTTGTTTCCATACCTAATAACCGACGACAGCATATCGATCAATCTAAGGAATTTATTTTTTTTGGCAGATGAAGTCACCACATCATAACCTATATCTTGTAAGTGTGAGGACAGGGTTTCAATGGTAGTAACATTGGTGTTCTTACCCCGTAAGTTGTTTCCTATGTATAGAAGTTTTCTTTTTTTCACTTATAATCGTTAACAATGCCAAGCCATAAATAAAGGCTGGGGCCACTAAACGCATAGACGAATGGTTAATAGTAAGGAACCAGAATATAACAAAGGAATACAAGAATAGATTAGATCTATCCTTAAATCGCATTAAAACAGGCTTTAGCAAGAGGATAACCAATGCGAAAAGCCCAAACATTCCATGTTCCGATAATATTCGGCTTACTTCATTATGTGTCGCAGATTGCCGCCCAGTGGTTTCCAAGCGATACTCCTTTATTTTTCCAACACCGATCCCAGTTAATGGATAAGAATAAAATGCCTCCAATTCCGAATTAAGAAGATCTATCCTACCGGTAGTAATATCCTGTTTCTCCCTTCCAGCGGCATCCTGATTGGCGTATCTTTTGTCAATAAGTCCACCAGTGGATAGGGATGAATATCCCCAGGCCAACAACATTGCCACCACAACGATACCAATTTTTGGGATTAGTATGACCCTTGTACTGGTCCGGGAATACCAATAATAAATTCCCAAAAATGCAACTGCACAAAGGGCCGCGGTTATAACTCCACCCCTTGAAAATGTGACTATAGCCCTATAACTAATTAAAGCGAGTAGGCTAATATCGATAATATTAAGCAGCAAGCTTCTGAACTGCAATAATCGCGTAAATAGTATGAACATGCCCAACCCGAGAATGGTGGCTACCTGATTCGGTCCGAATCCTCCAGAAGTCTCAAAATTGGATTGTGTTCCTGTGACCACATCTTGTATGGAAGGCGTATATAGATAAAGATAAACAGCTGTGGTCACCACTGGAAACAAAACCGCCAACAAAATATGTTGAAACCGGGCGGTCGAAATTTTTCTATTGTAGCAATACAAAGCGGATATCCCAACACAAATAGGCCCCGTTAAATTCCCCGCCAGAGCTTTTACAATATTGGTTTCATAATCTAAATTAATGGCCGAAAACAAAATGCCGGGAACCAAAAAAGTTAGATAGATTACGTAGGGCCAGGAACTCCGATTGAACCCCCGATAGAACATCCCAATTACCAGAAAGCCCGTTACAGAATATTTGGCGAACTCATAAGATATGGCCCCACCTGTCATCCTAGCAAAGACCTCAATGCCCGTCATGTATGCCGCTGCAATGAGTACTTCGTCATTCCGATTATTAGTCGAAAAAATTCTGATTACAAAGTACAGTACCATGGCCACAAGTAGAAACTTTGCCGCGAAACCAAATAAATAGACAATAAATGCAAAAAGTGCATGCAGCAGCAATAACTGAATATATGTTATCTTTTTTATTCGCTTTACTGCCATAGTTTAATACAATTCCATCAATCTAGGGATTATTGCTCCAGTTGTATAATTTTCTGAAATATGACGGCGAAAACCGTCGCCCTTTTGCTTTCTTAATTCTTCGTCCGAAATATACACAATAAGTGCTTTAGCCAACGTATCGGAATCATTGGGTGGAACTATTTTTCCATTTCCATTTACTACCGCTGCACACTGTCCTACATTGGTTGTTACAACAGCCAATCCGGCTGCTCCATATTCCAAAAGGGACATGGGTAAGCCTTCATTATCCGATGAGAGCACACCAATTAATGCCTTCGATAAAATATGTTCCACATCATCACGCTGTCCCATTCTTTGCACCACATCCCCCATTTGATGATCCTCACAAAATAAAGTAACGGCTTTGGAATACGCATCGTTAAAATCCCTTCCCACCAAACACAATTCCCATTCTGGAAATTGGGCATGTACTTTCTTAAACGCCCTCAATAGGTTTAAATGATTTTTGGGCTCCTTTAAATTTGCAACACACACAATCCTTTTTTCCCTTGCCTCCATTTCCAATCTCAAAACACGTTCGGAGGGAACAAAATTGGGTATATAAATGACACTTTTAGTTTTCAAAGTATCTAGGCACCACTGTTTCAATTCCTCATTAACAGTGACAATGCTATTAAAGTATCGTGAACAAAAAAGAAGTGCCTTATTCTGTTCTTGACTGGTAATCACTCTATTTCCATAATGCGTATGCCATACCAAACGTACTTTGGGATATATCATTTTTACCTGTGTGGCCAGAAAAAAAGAGGTGCTATGTGCATGGATTGCTGTTATCCGGTTTCTCTTCACAAAAGAACGCAACCGCATAACTGCACTGGGATCAATCGTGCGTTTTCTTCTCAAAAAAAGGTATCCCACTTCGCTAAATAGTTCCTTCTTCAACATGCCTTCCTTTCGTGTGGTTACCAAAAAGGATTTATCTATTTGATGGGAAAGTGCATTTGCCAAATTAACGGCGACACGCTCGGCACCTCCAGCATCCAATGAGTCAATAAGTTGAAGCACTCTCATTTCAATAGCTCTTTTATTTCACCTTCAAATCGATCCAATGTATAAGAATGGGACCATTCTTGCCCTACCATTGCCATTTTATTCAATTGATCGCGTGAATTCAATATATCCAATAATTGATCTACATTTTTAGTATAATCATCCCCTAACAATATTCCCCGTTCACCATTTCCCAACATCCATGGAACACAAGAAACCCTTGTTGCCACTGGTATGCATCCCCAAAACATCGCCTCTGCCAAAACCTTTGGCCATCCTTCCGATAATGATGGTAGCATTAAGAAATGAGCGTTTTTATAGGCGTTTTCCACGACTTCCGAAGTCTGATTCCCATGCAGTACCACCACCTCTTCCAATTGCAGCTCTTTTATATTCAACTCCATCGAATCCCGCTCCGTACCCTCACCATAAAAATCCATAGTGCAGGAAACACCTTTTTCGCGCAACGATGCCATTAACCGAATAGCATAATTAGGCTGTTTTCCAGGTGAAAGGGTTCCAACGAACATAAATTTGTAAGGAGTATTAAATTCCCTTCGAACTATTCCTGCAACTTTCGAATTACCGTAGGTGGCCGTAAAAAATGGCAATATGTTCCTAGTCTGATTTGGCCATTTTCCATAGACCAATACCTTCATATTTCTAGTCAGTACTGTATTTGAAAGTAAACGCTTTTGGAGTTTATAACTAAAAGGCTGTTTGGCTTTAGGGTCCCAATTACCCGCATACTTAGCCGTTTTCTTCTTATTAGGGAACAGTATTTGAACTAAACATCCAACCAATCCAATAGTTCCTGGACACCGTAAATGCAAATGGGTTCCTCTTTTCATTGCCCTGAAAATCTGCCAAGATATCCTAGGGAGGTTCCAAATGGTTTTCAACGCATTAAACGGCGATGTAAATGACATTGCTGGGATTTGATACAGCCTAATATTCTTATGATGGTAAGGTAAGTGAATGGAAGTGATTTCCTCTTTGCTTAATGGGGCAACAATAAGAAGTTCATCCACATATTTCGCCCAAATATTCATTTCCCGGATATAGGCACTATACCCTTGATAGGTATCCCCAAATGCAAAATGTGGCACATGTGTAATTATAACAAACTTCATTGCTTCGAAAGGTAGCTATAAAATAGTGTTTAAATCAACTTTAGGCTTGTATTAAATCGGATAGATACGCAGCCATTTTTTCCACAACTTTGTTCAATTCAAATTTGTCAACAAACTGTTCATAAGCGTTTCTTCCATAAATCTCTTGTCCTTTTTCCATTTTGAAAAACTCAAGAATCTGATTCGCCAAAGCCATCTCGTTTCCTGGTGGTACCAGAAAACCGTCCTTGTTATCCCTTACAATTTCCGCGATCCCTCCAGTATCTGATCCAATAACGGGTGTCTTCACCGAAAAGGCTTCGATGACAACCAATCCAAAACCTTCGGACAAAGAAGGAACTACCACTACCTGTGCTTTAGAAAATAATCCAAGGACCATATTCTTGGGCTGGGAACCGAAAAAAGTCACATTGCCATGAATACCCAATTCTCGAGCTAAATCTTCGTAATAGGTAACTTTCTCTGATGGACCTCCCATTAATTCAAGCTTAATTTCGGGATTCTTTTCTACGACAAGGGTGATTGCTTTAAGCAAAATTGAAATCCCTTTGTTTTCAGAAAGCCTACCTGCATATGCCATTAAATTAGGATCCCTTTTATTCTCAATTCCTGGGTTTTCAACGGCAAAATGAATGACTTTAATTTTCTTTTCCGATTGTTCAAATAAATCGATTACATCTTCCTTTGTTGCATTGGAATTGGTAATTATCTGGGTGGCTTTTCCATACACCCATTTCTTCCGTAGCTCTTTAAGCCTCTTGGATTTAAAATGTCTCGATACACTTTGATGGGAGGCTATTCGATTGGGAACTCCCATAAGACTACCCATAACAAGGAAGATATTGTTGGCCCCAAATGTGGATAACATTAAAACGGGACGATACTTTTTAATTTTTTTACGAAGAAACAAAAAATCCTTAGCTCTCGTAGGTCGAGGCGAAGGCCAATGGACCGTTTCTATATGGTCTGATTCATGCTTGAAAGGAACCTTTCTATCTGAAAATATAACAACGTGATATTTCGAGGATAATTTAATTGCCAATTGGGAAAACATATTGGAAATGGAAGAGTCACCAATTGAAAAGGCTAAAAAGATAGTTGAACTGGCTCTGCTTTTCATCGATCCTTTGTAAGTGAAGCATAAAACTTCAGGTTGGCATCAAGAATTTTTTCAGGATCATATTTTTCGGATACAGTCTCACGTCCCTTTCTCCCAAGTTCTTTGGCTTCAGAGGGATGCTCTATACACCATATCATCTTTTCGGCAATATCTTTCGCATTGTATACATCGCAGAGCAATCCGTTTTCTCCATGAGAAATCGTTTCTGGGCCCGGACCATACTGAGAAAAAATCACTGCTTTTTCCATAGCCATGGCCTCGATTGACACTAAGCCTTGGGTTTCCATATGGGATGGAAATACACAAAATGAAGCTTCCGCATACTTCTTGTTCAATTCATTTCTAGGAATAGCCCCGCAAAAATGTACTCGTTCAAAATAGCTCGCTGGGTATTGTTCACGTAACTCAGCCTCGAAAGTACTACCATCGGGATAAAACCACTCCCTTCCATATAAATCCAATTGTTTATCCCGATACTTATTCTTTACTATTTGAAAGGCCTCTATTAGTTCCTTCACTCCTTTTTTTGCGCATATGGTACCCGCAAATAAGATATGATTATCCTTTATGGCGACATCCCGAAGGTCGGGAACGGCCACGGGCAAATTAATGATCGTAACAGGTTTATTACGATACGAAAGGTACTTTTGGGTATGTTCCTTGACATAGTTGGAGATAGCTATGAAACCATCCGCTTTTTTAAAAGATAGTTTCTCCAATTTGCCTTTTCTCCAATTAATACCGCGCCGTTCGGCCTCTGCGAAGAAATGATGACCTCCGTGCAAGCGAATAACTTTTTTTGCTGGATGATTTTTCGAGATAAATGCGAGTCCTCCTTCTGCCGATTCAATAATAGAAATGGGATATTCCTCATGAATGGCTTTTAATTTTTTGTTTACTTGATTTGCATTGAACAAAAAATTAGGCAATCGGGAAGTGTTTTTGGGAAGGCGATAGATCTGGACACCGTCATCTTCCAAGTAGACTTCTTCCCTTTCCTTTCCTTGTCCAACAACAGTAACCCTATGTCCATTTTGCACAAGGGCTCGTCCCAAGGTTTGGATGAACGTTCCGACCCCTCCTGATGTCCATAAGGGATATTCTCCCGATAAGAAAAGGATGTGCATTATAGAAGTGCTTTTTTTACATGTTGCGAGGCGCTATCCCCATGATTTACCACAATTTTAAACCAATTGTCTATAGCCGTTGATGGCCTATCCAATGCCAATTTTACCAATTTATCGATAGCGGTTCTTTCGTCCCACCAATATACTGCTTTTTCAGAGGGCATGCTTCTGAAATGCTGGTACTTATAGATAGTTTCAACCGACCAATTGGGGTCAGGTTTGTGATCATAATTAATATAAATGCATGGCTTTTTAAACATGCCAAAATCGAAAGCCATCGTGGAACCAACATTCACCACCACATCCCCATAATAAGCCAAACTTACTAAAAGCTTTACATCTTGGTATTGTGGATAAATAGCCGTCCAAATCGCACTGTTGAAATTCCAAAGTGGCGGCATATCAATAATTAAATTAGGGTATTCCTTTAACACCCAATCATACCTGCCCGATATATCTACGGGGCAACGTCTAAAAACTATTTGACAAAAATCATCCATTCCGGCCTCCTTAATTCCATTGGCAAGATCCCTCAAGTAATAGGGGTCGTACGGTGAGGTTTTGACATCATCACCTGAAAAACAAATGATTTTTTTGAAAGGATCCAGCCCGTATTGCTCATAAAAAGCTTCCTTAGGAATTATGTTGGCAGGGTCCGTATAAAACTCAAACTGCGGTGTCCCTGTTACCCTTAAGCTTTGCTGTGGGATATCAGGGTAAAATCGAACCATTTCATTTTTCATGTACTCAGACCATAACAAATATGTATCTGATCGCAATGCCAACCTTGCCTTGGGGATGTTGTCCCAGGAGTAAATTACAGTCACCGTTTTAATTCCCATATCCCGGGCAGCTTTAAATACAGAAGGTGCCTTGAGTGCACGCTGGTGGGTACAAAAAACTGTATCGGGCTTAATTTCCTTAAGAAGGTCCTTAATTTTAAAATAGAAAGGGTTTTTGGTTAGTGCTATTTCATACTTTTTTTCCAATTTTTCTATAGCCGCTGAACCTTTTAGGAATTTGGTCTGAAGATTCACGAGGGTGAAAAACACCTTCAATTTCCAACCTTTGTGTTTTTTCTTCCGAAAGGCGAAAATCGTTGGATTGTTTTCCCTTGTGGCGTTTTCCCTTATACGTACTGCATGTATTAATTCGCGGAGAAATTTCTCCTTGAAGGATTCCTTGTAATGTGGAATTTCATACGTTTCCCTTACTTCAATATTGGTAGAGATCTGAGCTAATGTATCATCATCGAAATTATGAAACAGGCTAATATCCGCATCTGAATCCCGAAAAACCTTGGAATACAAATAATTCTTTATCCCAGTTCCGTCGGGAGTAAAAACAAGTATATGCTTGTGGGTTTGGCTCATAATTTACCGAACAATCCATACATTCCATACCAACTTAATAGTGTTACAAAAGCGTAATTGGCAAGTACTAATACGTTTGAAAGTTTTCGTTGTTCTGAAAGTGTGTAAAAATAGAAAATAGATGCTATAAATACCGGTGCAAGCCACCTGAGTTCCACAAAAGAAATAATCAGTAAAGAAAATATGCCGATCATTATGAGCAAAGACCATGGAACAAAGCTATTCCAAGAAAGTCTTCTAATGCGATACAACCCCAATAAGGCCATTATTAAAAGTGTTGGTAAAATTAGTCCTAACTGGCGTACCCCATAGGTTATGCTAAACACGAGGTCCTTAAAAAATTCCTTTAGGGTCAGTTCTGGATCATATAACATACCGTCCAAAACACCTTTGGGTAATGATTCTGCCCCATTTTTCTCCAAATATGCGTCGGTCTGCTTCCAATTCGGGTGATTGTAATTGGATAATTTCCCTTCATTAACCCACAATTGTGCCAGATACTGCCGTTGTGGCCAAGTAGCACTAACTCCTTCTGGAGGCAATTTTTGATCGTAGGAAATACCATTTCCTGAGTTGAGCGAGGGAAAATTCAACCCCAAGCCAAGTATAAGTAGTAATGCCGGAATCATGAGTGTCTTCAAATTCACTTTCCTGAATTTCCAGAGAAAGAATAGTGCGAGCAGTATAACCGGTAGATACACAAATATCAATTTACGGGTAAGAAATGCCAATACTAAACCCACTCCACACCAAGCCAAGGACTTTTTGTTTTCATATGCCAGTAACCTGTAGGTTTCTACTATAAAAATAACCAAGGCAACTACAAAAAAGGTATCATTGGTGCCGGCCATAAAGTATCCCACAGTGCTGAAAAAAAACAACAGCAAACCATAGAAATCCCATTTCCTTATTCGCAGTCGTTTGTAAAAATAATACAGTAAGGCACCGAATAGAATAAGGTTAACCATCCTTAATGCCACATGTAGATCCAGAAAGAATGTTAAAGGGTATGCTAGAAGCATATAAGGAATGGAAATCCCTTTTTCTATAGCTACCCACCAACCTTCTGATTTAATTAATGTAAGATCCGCAATAAATAATGCTTCGTCCCCACCTCCTCCGGGTTTTCCCAAAAAATAAAATCCCGATAGAAATGTGTATAGCACTATCGTTATTCTAAACACATAAGAAATTGCTCTAGCCATCATACGCAAGAAGTGCAGAAATTACATCTTTGGGGTTTAGTTCATAATAGAGTGGCAATCGCAAGAGAGTGTCGGTATAATGGTCGCTTTTCGGTAATTCCCTACCATCGTGTTTATCCGAAAAGTATGGGCTTTTATGAAGACTCAAATAGTGAAAAACAGATAATATGTCCCTCTCTTTAAGATGTGCAATTATAGATGAACGCTGCCCTATGTCCTTACATAGCAAGTAAAACATATGCCCATTTTGGGTAGCGAATTCTGGAATTACCGGAAGACCAATCCCTTGTGCCATTGCCCAATCGGAAAGGGCGTTTTTGTAGGTCTGGCAAAGATCCATCCTTTTACTTTGAATAGCCTCCATTTCCTCTAACTGGGCATATAAATAGGCAGCATTCAGCTCGCTTGGTAAAAAAGAAGAACCTACATCTACCCAACCATATTTATCTATCTCCCCCCTAAAAAAAGCGCTACGATTCGTTCCTTTTTCCCATATAATCTCTGCCCGATCGGCAAATTGGGAGTCGTTTATTACCAGCATACCACCTTCTCCACATTGTATATTCTTGGTTTCATGAAACGAAAAGGCTGCCAAATGCCCTATGCCACCCAATGGTTTTCCTTTGTAATAGCCCTGTACCGCTTGGGCAGCATCTTCTACCACAAATAGGCCATACTCATTGGCTACGCCCATAATAATATCCATATCGCAGGCTACACCTGCATAATGCACTACTACTATGGCTTTGGTTCTCGGGGTTACTAACGATTCCAAGGCACTTTCATCAATACCTGGGTGGTCTTTTCTGGAATCGGCAAATACAATCTTTGCTCCACGTAGTACAAAGGCATTAGCTGTAGATACAAATGTATATGACGGAACTATAACCTCATCCCCTTCTTTTATATCCAAAAGCAAGGCAGCCATTTCTAAGGCATCCGTACAACTCGTAGTGAGCAGTACTTTTTTAAACTGAAATGTATCCTCGAAAAATGACTGGCATTTCTGTGTATAGTATCCGTTCCCCGAAATTTTACCCCGAGCCACTGCATCTTCAATGTAGGTCAACTCATTACCAGAAATATAAGGTTTATTGAAAGGGATATACATATTAGGTAAATCGGATTCTAAATTTGTTTTGAAAAGTCACCTTTTCATTTTCTGTATTATGGACTTCATCCAAACGGAGCAATCCTGTGCCGCATAGTACTACAAGTTTATCTTGTTTCTTGAAAAGTACTTTTCCCGGTGTTCTATTTTCGACATTCACATCAGGAACTGCTTGAGCTTTCACCAATTTATAAATTTGATCATTCACCCTTATCTGAGCTCCTGAGTAGGGATGCCCCACGGCATTTACCATCCGCTCTATTTTTTCTGCGTTCCAATTCCAATCAATAAAATAATCGTATTTGTCCCGCCATACCGAATAAGTAGCAAGGGTATGATCTTGGGGTGTGCGAGGGACTTCGCCCTTTGAAATATAACCAATCACTTTTTGAACAAGGATTCCATATTTCTCACTAAGCTTGGAAATAGCCTCAGATATGGTTATAGGATATCTAATTTTCAACTTTTCAATAGCAACAATATCCCCTTCGTCATAGTTCTCTGTGCCCAATAAGGCCGTAACCCCTATTTCACTATCACCATTAATAAGTGCTGTTACCAATGGGTTAAATCCTCTATAACGCGGTAAAATAGAATCGTGCATTACGATTAGGGTCTGTGAAGGATTCGCTTCTATGAGCCATCTCCAACCAATTGCAATGATATAGTCTGCTGTGGTTGTTGTTTCCCGATTCTGGGAATGATTCAAAGAATGTTCCTCACAATACCTTGTACTTTTAGATGAATAGTCATCCTGAACACTGCTATCCGTACCAATGACTATAGTATCTATTTGTTTTCTAAATCCTTCAGGAATGGCCATCAGGGACTTATATCCCTTTTCACCTAAGATATACATGGTTACCCTCATAGCACTTCTTTAACAATATAGGTGGGACGGTCCTTTACGTTTTCGAAAATCTTACCAATGTACAATCCAACCACTCCCAATACGAAAATAATAATTCCAGATAGTAACCAAATGGATAGAATCAACGAAGTATAACCTAATACTTCGATATCGCCAACGTACCATTTATACGCCATAATGGCTGAAAACACCAATGCCAAAAAGGTGATGATTAATCCTAATTTAATTGTTAGGCGCAAAGGTTTGTCCGAATAAGAAAGAATTATATCCAATGAAAGGTTAAATAATCTTTTAAAATTATAACTGGACTTTCCCTCTGCCCTTTCGGAATGACGTACTTCGATCGACGTATGATGAAATCCGACCCATTTTATCATTGAAGGAAAAAATCTGTTCTTTTCCGGTAATGCAATGATCGTTTCGATTACCTTTTTACGATATATACCAAAGTTAGCTACTTGTGCATCATACTTTGCTCCGGAAAGATAACTCAGCAGGCCATAAAATCTTCTAGAGAAGAAACGTTTGAAAAAACCGTCCTTTCTAATCTTGCGCTGGGCTAGCACAATATCGAAACCATCAAGTGCCTTCGCGTATAACTTTTCAATTTCTTCTGGAACATCCTGCAAGTCGCAATCCATGACGACAATCCAGTCGCCTGTAGTATAGGTTAGTCCTGCAGAAATTGCATAATGCTGCCCAAAATTTCGACTAAAGTTAACCCCACGAACAGCCGAATCTTCCTTGTTCAGGCTTTGAATGACCTCCCATGATTGATCTGGACTTGCATCATTGACCAGTACAAATTCCCATTGAAGCCCTAATTTTTTTATGGTATTACGGCATCGCTCGACCAACTCAGCAATCGTATGTTCCCCATAATACACGGGAACGACTATCGATATTTTCTCTGAATGGGACATGGATTAAAAATAGAGTTTTTTATGAAGTTCTTCTGCCATTTTCCAATCTTCTAACGTATCTATGTTCACATGCTTTAAAGGGTCCAACTCAATATAACCCATGCGTTCACCAAAAAAAGAATGGTCTTTCAACAAGACTTTGGTTTTGGTAATATAAATTGCTCCATCCCTAATATAGGCCTTTGGGAGCTCCTGACGTCTCTTTATGATCTTATCCTCACCAGTGGCAATTCGTAAGGTTCCAGCTTCTTCTTCAAAGACCCAATGCGGATTGTATTGATGGGGTACTTCCTGTACCGATATCAGACTATCACTATTCAAAGCTAGGAACTTTTCAATCGCATTATCAATATCTTCAGACGTTCTAAAGGGTGTAGTAACCTGTAGTAAACAGACAGCATCATACTCTTCATCCAATGCACTCAGTGCATGCTGTACTACCCCTAATGAGCCTGCAGTGTCCGAGGCTAGTTCTTCCGGCCGTCTAAAAGGTACTGCTGCCCCAAGGCTTTTGGCCATATTCATAAGGCTATCATCTTCGGAAGAAAAAACCACTGAGGACAATAATTTTGAATCCAAAGCGGCCTCTATAGTATATTGAAGTAGGGGTTTGTCCCCCAATAATTTCTTGTTTTTATGGGGAATTCCTTTACTCCCTGCCCTAGCAGGTATAAGCCCGAGGATCCTCATTAGTAACTAATCGTTTTATGAAACCTAAGTTCTATTTCTGAAAGAATATCAGCAATCTTTTTCCCACTATCCCCTTCTCCATAAATGGTACTATTGGTATTACGAGGATCTTTTAATTGTGTAGCGATAGCATTGTAAATTTCATCTTTATCATAACTCACGTCTATGACATTTTTACCCCTTAAACGTCTATTTTGGCGTGTACCTATATTAACCACCGGCACCCCCAAAAAGGAACATTCCCGAATACCAACACTACTATTCCCAATTAAGCATTTCCCGTTTACAAGCAAACGAAGAAAATCATTGGGTTCCATATTTTTAAAGAAACGAATATTCTTAGGGTTGTGTTTTTCCCTGTAGGCCCGGATTCCATTCGAAGTACCATCGGCACCTGCGTCTACATTTGGCCAAAACCAAAAAGTAGGAACACCTATTTCGTCGATCACTTCCAAGGTCTTGGTAACATCTGCTTTGGCTTCATTGTACTCTGTTGTAACAGGATGCTGCATCACTACCATATATCCTTCCTCTAAGGGAAAAGAAGCTCCTACTCCGCCATACTTCTGAAAAGGGTCGAAATCTAACTTTGGGTTCTTTTGAACCTCAGCAGCCAAATCTATAGATGGGCATCCCGTATTAAACACGTAGCTCTCATCTTCTCCCATTTTAATCACCCTATTTTTTGCGTCATCGGAAGTTACAAAATGAATATCTGCCAATTTGGTATTGGCATGTCGCACTTTTTCATCAATATTACCCGTAACCTCTCCACCTTGAAGATGAATAAGCGGAATGTTTTGATAGGCGGCAGCTATTGAAGTCGCTATGGTTTCGAATCGATCTGCAATAGTTAACACTGCGTCTGGTTGCAAGTTGTAGAAGACATTGGCTAATTCCATAACACCCAACCCAGTGGTTTTGGCCATCGCCGTTTTATTCTCACCCTCTAACACCATAAACACCTTCTCGTTAATGGTAAATCCATCTTTTTCAATAAAATTGACCGCATTTCCATAACGATCCAATAATGCGGAACCAGCAACAACCAACTGTAATTCAAGATTTGGATGTTCCTTTATACTTTGCAACACCGTTTTTACCCTACTATATGAGGGCCTTGCAGTGATTACGGCACATATTTTTCTAGATTGGCTCATTCTTCTATATCTGCTTCGTTCAAAAAGTCCCATTGAGCGAGACCACGAATTAATTTTTTACCAATAATTTCCCGAAAACGGGCAGCATCTATCCCATATCCTCTTGGTTTCTTGGCTTCAAGATCATTAAACGTCAGCACATGACCTTGTGGCAAGGACTTATTTATAGCCAAGGACTTTTCGAATATTTGTTTTACTTCACTAAAAGCGCTGGTATCGGTTTTATCTATGGTATGATCTAAAGATTTGGCGATGGCATTTGCCCCATCCACTAATTCCTTGGTTTCCTCTAGAGTTAAGGATGAGCTTACATCGGGACCAAACATGCCTTTATGAAATACTACATGGAACTCCAATATTTCCGCGCCTAGCGCAACTGCCGCTATTCCGGTAGCTACTTTGCCAGAATGGTCCGAGAATCCAATGGGTACATCATATCGCTCCTTCATTTCGCCAATCACGTTCAATCCAAATTGTTCAGGTTGTGTTGGGTAACTTGTAGTACATTGAAGAATTGAGAAATCGGCACCATGTTCCTTAAGAAAAGCTACCGCGGCATCCAATTCATTATATGAACTCATTCCACTCGAAATAATAATAGGCTTTCCAGTGGCTGCCACCTTTTCAAGCAATAAAAAGTTTGTTACTTCCCCACTTCCAATTTTGTACACTTCAACACCTGCTTTCTCCAATACATCGACCGCCGTATTACTAAAGGGGCTACTTATAAATGTGAGTCCTACTTCCTTGCAATGCTCACCAATACCTATCCATTGCTCTTGGGTAAATTCCATGCGCTTCCAATACTCGAAACGGGTTTTGTCCTGCTTCGAAAATGCAACGCGAAAGGGTTCATGAATGCTACTTTCTGCCTCAGCAATATGGGTTTGGAATTTTATAGCGGAAACCCCTGTTTTTGCAACAGCATCGATATAAGCATGAAGCATTCCTAAACTACCATCGTGGGCTTGTCCTATTTCTGCAATAGTTGTAATCAAAGAAAGTTAGAGTTGATTAGGTTCTCAAAGGTACTATTTTTGAAAATGCCCTACCAATCGGATTCGGAATAAAAATGCTCCCAGACTTCCCGGGTCCCATCTTTTATCTTTTGAACCTCGTCCGTCGAAAGGCGCTCTTTCCAGGTATGAATGTTCTTTTTGGAATCCCTTAAATGATTTCCATCGCTATGCAGCCCTTGGGTCGTTTTTCCAATTTCGTTCGCTACTTCCTGCGACCAAGGGATTTCCAAAAATCCATACATACTTTTAAATTCCTCAATTGGTTGTTCTGAGAGTGCCTCATGTGTTACAAAATACCATGAATTACCATATTTTGACTGATAAGCCTTGACCGTGCTGTATAGGCAATTCCATAATAATACCCCTTGTTTTATTATATCTTCATTGTTTTCTGAGTATGCCTTAATCTCATTTGCATATTCCTTCAAGTACCCGTTCATAAGTTGTTCCTGCCTCAAGAAATTATGGAAATTGAATTGCCAATCCTTTACTTTTAAGCTAGCTACAAAAGCTGCAGGGTGTCGAACCACAATTACTACATCGCAATTCATGTTATCGTACATCCATTCTGCAGAAAGAAGTGCAATTGGGTCCTTGAAAACGGTACGCCGCAGCCATCTTGAGCGCAACTCACGTAGTAGGCTCAATCTTCTTTTAGAAGGCGCCATGGTTGCCCTAATAGATCCAATAGAAGTATCCAAAAATGCTTTCAGGTACTTTCGGATATCCGCTTGTTCTTTTTCCCTGGTGAATTTACCAAGATGCAAAAACCATGTCTTTATGGGAGGTACAGGGTATTGACGCTGTGGATTAAAAGGTTCATGCACATAGCGCATTTTAGGGGAAGCACTCAATATCTTACCCACCCAAGTCGATCCGGATCTATGGGCACCTGTTACCAATATGGGCTTTTTTTTCATAGTTTTTGGGAGACCCAATAGAGTTTAGGGATTATTCATGCAAACTATTGGCATTATTAAGATCCTTAAAAAACAAAGGCTTAATCTTTTCCAACTCTGTTTCGGATAGGTTCCACCATTGCAACGATTCAATTTCTTGTATGACGGTATCCGAAAATCGCTTTTTGAGTTCTTTGGCCGGTACACCTCCCACAATGGTGTAGGGCGCCACATCTTTGGTTACCACACTTCCACTGGCTACAATTGCACCATTACCTATGCTAACTTCTCCCACTATAATGGCATTGTGACCAATCCAAACATCATGACCTATGGTCACCTTTTTAACCTCCTTCAACTTTGAGAGTTCTCCATCGAATAAGTTTTTATTGATATAGGTCGACATATAATGAATGGGGTGATTGGTCGTGTGAATCGCCACATCGGCTCCCAATTGACAGTATTTGCCAATTTCTATATTCCCATGCAAAAAGTTATTGTACCCCAAAGTGGTAGCATATCCCAATTTTATTTTTCCTGAAAAGTTACACCTATCGGGCACTTTGTTGGCCCCTTCAAAAATTACATTCTGAACTCCTCTCGAGAAACCAGTTAAACTCACCTTGTCCGTGGTTTCGGGAGCATTCAAAAAATAGTAAAGTACTTTTCTAATAAATCCGCGCATAGGGTTGGTTAAAAGCGTACCTAAAAATAGGCCTTTTCCAATTAATAGTATTTATGTCCTTCTGGAAGCTTTAGCCATTTGTAAAAAGTGGGGCGTATCCATTTATTCATCAACAGCCTACGTACCACAAAAGATTTGAAACCAAATGACAATGATCCTCGTTTGGCATTCGGAATATCTACTGTGCGCCCTTCATTCTTTTTTAGATTGGCGGCAAGTTCGTACATCCAGGATTCTGGCTGATTCCCCATATGATAAGCATGATTCCCGATTGTCGCTAATCGCCAAAATCCTGACAGGTCATTGGGGATGTCTATATAATCCTTATCGGCTTTACTTGAATAGGCCATTTTACTGAAACTATCAGGAGATTTCTGAAAAACTTCACGGCGAAGTGTCGAAACAAAATGACCACATCCTACCACTGCAGAAAAGTCCTTTCTTTGAGTTGTCATTTGGTATCGCAAGCGCAATTCGTTCTTATACATGCTATCTTCCCTACCAATGCTCTTTGCAAATTTGAGCATGTCTTCAGGATTGCACACACTCTGAAACTTCAATTCCCTCCTAAAGAATGCATCGTAAATGGTATTTACAGTATGATTTGCAAACATTGTTCCATGCGGCACGGGTGATACCATTCCTGCTTCTGGGAAGTTCCTATAGGTATCCTCCACGGCCTGTATCCAACCTTCAACAAATAATACGTCTCCATCGCTTATGGTAACGAGTGGTTCTTGGCTGGATTTTGCGACGGGTATCACCGCATCTATTTTGCCAACATTGGCTTTGTGATGTATTAATTGATCAATTACCCCTGTCTCATAACATTTTTGCAAGTACTGGGTAACTTCCTCGCAGCTGCCATTATTCACCACCGTTAAATGACTTTTGGAATGTCTGGTAGCATGACAAGAATCGATACATAACTTTGTAAAATCCAAACCCTTTTCGAAATACCCTTCCAAATTTGGCACGAAGACTGGAATGATGATACGATGATACGCATCCTCTTGAATTTCTTTATCCTTTTCTGGATTTCTACCTACTCGCATGTTAAGGGTTTAAAAATAAGTCCTGAGACAATAATGTGGCCTAAAGTACGCATTAAACTTAGGGATTTTCATAGACTTTTCGGGATGACTCTGTTCCCAGGTAAAAACAGCATATTGAAGCAATCGCCTCGAAACCTTATATCGTTCCCAAGGGTTGGCAATTCCCATAGCCTTTAAATTGTTATACATTTTAAGCGCTATTCCCCGGTACAGTTCCTGTTGTTGAGAAAGCCTTTGGGTGCTATCGTAAATTCTATAATAGGCCAAAGTTTCCTTTACATACTGAATAGAATGCCTATAAAAAAACCGCTGATAAAAATCCTGGTCTTCCCCAGCCTTCATAGACTCATCGAATCGTAAGTCTTTGGTTAATGCTTCTTTTTTTATGAGTGGTGTTGGCGATTTTATAAGCCAAACCCCTAGGGCATTCCAAAATACATGGCCAGTCCTTAAATGCTCTTTACCCGGGGATGGACCAATATTTTGCCCCGTTTCCTTACCATCTTCATCAACAACGGAACAGGCGCAATGCACCAACATCACCTTTGGGTTTTTCTGAAAGGCCCTTAATTGCACTTCAATCTTATGGGGTGCCCAGAAATCGTCATCATCTAAAAAAGCAATAAAATCCCCTTGAGCCTTTTCGATCCCATAATTCCTTGCGGAAGAAATACCTCCATTCGGTTTAAAATAATAACTGCAATTTTTGAAACGGTCGCATATACCTTTGGCATAAGGTGTTTTCGAGCCATCATCTATCACCAATATCTCGATTCGAGGATGGGTTTGTTCTACTACACTCTCGATAGCCTGTAATAGATAAGATTCCCTATTAAAAGTAGGAATGATAACACTTACCAATGGTTTTGTTTCCATCTAGCCGCGTTACTTGGATAGTTTATTCTTTACTCGTTTCAGCAATCCCTTTGGAGTTTCTTTCTGCAATCGTGCTATCTCTTTATTAGCTTCCAAAAGTGCCTTCATATCTTCATAATAGAGTCCGAAATATTCTCGATGCATTCGTTCGTCCTCGGCCTGCTTTTTAGTATGAAATTCCGGGGAGTTACTTACACCACCGAGATCGAACAGCACCAGCGGATAGGTTATGTGCAAAAACTTGAATTCTTCACTCAACAAACACTTCAGGTATAAAGCCCTGTCTGCAGACATGGCATAAGATTCGTCATATTTTCCCATACGGTCAAATACCCGATGATGAAACAGGGTGCTTTGGTGTGGTAAAGAAGTTTTCATAAAATAGTAAGGAGTCAAGGTATCGGCAAAAATCTTTTCGCCCTTCTCATACTTATAGTCCCCATAAATAATATCCCCATCAAAACTGGGGTCTTCAATAAACTCTTTCAATGCATTTTCATGACAAAGGATATCCCCACTGTTTAGAAACATTAGATATTCACCACGGGCCCTTTCAATTCCCTTGTTCTGTGCATTGAATATTCCTTTATCGGGTTCACTTACCCAATAGGCAAAATGTTGGGCTTCAGACTCTATGTATTCCTTTCCTCCGTCATTAGAACCTCCATCAATAATTATAAATTCAAAGTCCTTGAAAGATTGCGCCTTTACAGAGGAAACGGTATTCTTCAACCCCTTAAGATCGTTATAGTTTATGGTGATTATAGATAGAAATGGTTTCATGAGCATGAGTTTAGCACTCATAGATTACACAGAAACGTCAACCTCTTTTTGGGTAACCTTATCCTGAATCCAAGCGAATGTTTTTTCAATTCCTTCCTTCAGGGGTTGGGTAGGTTTCCATCCCAGTTTTTCTAAAATTAGATCATTGTCCGAATTTCTTCCACGGACCCCTTCGGGACCTTCAATATTATGAATACCGATATTCTTACCAGAAATACCGATGATCATTTTTGCAAAATCATTGATGGATATCATCTCCTCGGAACCAATGTTAACGGGTCCCATAAATTCTGAATCCATAAGGCGTTCCACTGCTTCCAAACATTCATCTATGTATAAAAAAGAGCGCGTTTGAAGTCCATCGCCCCATACTTCAATACTTCCACCGTCTTCCGTCTCCGCTACTTTTCTGCATAATGCTGCCGGTGCCTTTTCTTTACCATTGTTCCAAGCACCTTCGGGTCCAAAAATATTGTGGAATCGGGCCACTCGAACATTTAAGCCATAATTCCTATAGAATGAAAGGAACAAGCGCTCCGAAAATAGCTTTTCCCAACCATATTCACTATCGGGATTTGCGGGATATGCTGAATCCTCAGAGCATTTAGGATTGTCAGGATCCATTTGATTGTATTCAGGATACATACAGGCAGAGGAAGAATAGAATACCTTTTTCACTCCTTTTTTTGTAGCCTCATGTGCCACATTCAGATTAATCAATGCCGAATTATGCATTACATTGGCATCATTATCTCCTGTAAATATATATCCAGCACCTCCCATATCGGCCGCTAATTGATATAATTCATCAATGTCATCATCGATTACTTGGGCCACTACTTGTGGGTCCCTTAAGTCCCCCAGCACAAATTCGTCACTGGGCAATTGGGCATAACCATGCTCCTTAATGTCAACTCCACGAACATAGTACCCTTGGGCTTTTAACTTTTTTACAAGATGACCTCCAATAAATCCGCCTGCGCCTAATACAACTGCTTTTTTCATGGTTCCTTTCTTAATTATTGGTTTGGGGTTGTGGCTTTTACAAGCCTAAGGTACACTTTTTGATATTTTTCCGCCTGTTTCTCAGGGTGAAAGTGTTCCTCGGCAAATTTCCTTATTTTTTTTGAATCGAACGAATTTCGTTGGTGGTAAAATTTTTCTATCGATTCAGCAAGGGATGCCGGAGTGCATTCTGGTGCCAAAAATCCGTTCAAACCTTCTCTAATATATTCCTTCATTCCTCCTCTGGCATAACTCAATACTGGAATCCCGCATGCAAATGACTCCAACATGGTATTCGGTAAATTATCCTCCCGACTGGGTAACACAAAAGCATCGGATGCCGAATAACATACTGCCATTTCTTCTTCAGACTTCACAAAACCGAGTGGTATTACGGTTACACTTGGATTCTGAATACTTAAATCTCCCTGCCCCAAGGTGAGCAAGGTCAGGGGAATGTCTAAAAGTTCTAAAGCGGCCATTAACAGATCCGCCCCCTTTCTATAGATTTCTAGGTTACCAGCACTAAACAATAACACTAAGGAAGTGGTGTCTAGAGACAGGGATGATCTTGCTTCCTTTTTATCACGAATCTGGAATGTCTCCAAATCTATGGCGTTTGCAATGTTTTCCTTGATTTGGAATTTTTGGAACACATCATTTACGTTCGATTCGTCCAAAAGCCATTGGGACGGGGTAATTAGTGCCCCATTGATAACATGTTGAATACCGGCCCTTTTTATTTCCCTTACTTTTTCTTCAACTTCCTGAAGTATTTGAAAATTCCGATCCGTATCTCCTTGATAATGAAACAATCCCAAAAATGGGTTCATATCATGCAATGTCCATGCGATGGGTTTTTTGATGTCATGAAAGAATGTTTCGAAATTGATCAATCCGCTCACCCAATGTAAATGAATTATATCGGCTTGCTTTATTAACGGATGATTTTGTAATTCGTACGGACTAAATGGTAGTGAGTAGATTTCGAAAGAATTGGTATCGGCCAATTCTGAAACTTCGCGTCTCATTCGATCTTGTCCGCCTGAGGAAAAACCCAATCCAAATTTCCTGAACGCCCTAGAGAATAAGGAGGCCTTTTTATATTCAAAAAAAGGATCCTTTTTTTCGCTTCCCTTAAAATCAATGGTAAGGTCACGAGATAAAAAAGCGCTGGAAACACCAGCATTTTTCAAGGCATTGTACAGGCGTAATGCCGCAATACCTGCGCCTCCCTTACTTGATGTGGTTACCAGAACTACCTTCATTTCCCTTTACCAATTAGCTTATGGTATAACTTGCGTGAAAATTCCTTGGCATACCTTCTGAAATACCATTTTGGATATCGGTAGAAGAAATAATCGCCAAAAACAATTTTTAAGTTTTTAATTAGCTGTCCTATGGTTTCTGTGCTTTCAGGCTTCCAAGAGTGATCCCATAAATGCACGCCATAACTGTTCTCACTTAAGAATGTTTCTATGGGTTGATCCCTATTTTCGTAAGGCAACGCATAAAAATAGTCCTTAGATAAGATTAATTCTCCCGGTTCTAATGGACTTGATGTAAGCATGGGTGTAAAGGTATGGGTTATAACGGGAAGCGAAAATTGGTTAAATGGATGCGTATCGTAATATTCCTTCATTTTTTTTACCAACCTGCTTTCCTTTTCGGCTGCAAAAAAAGCAAAATTGACCCTTCCTTTCACCTCTTCACCAATAATAAAACGATTTTTAATGAGTGGATCTATGTCTTTTACGAGTAGCATATCCGTATCCATATAAATACCACCTTCTTTCAATAATACCGAGGTACGGACGAAGTCGGACACAAAGGCATAGCGCTTTTTACGTAGTGCATTTTTATAAAATGGATGCTTCGTATCGAAGTAATTGGTTTCGTTCCATTCTATGATTTCGTATTCGGGGCAGAACTTTCTCCAAGATTCTAGACAACGCTGAAACACTTCGGGCTTTTTCCCCTTGCCAAACCAGCAATAATGGATTTTCTTTGGGATCATGCTGCTATCCTTTGGAGAGTTTTATTTTCAACTGCTTTCGATAGGCCTTGTAAAACGGACTTCTAAAGGTTTTAGGAAGTCTTGTTTTGTGATAGGCAGGATTAAAGTACTTTCCTTCCCTAAACATTTCCCCTACCCAGTGATCTATGAGCCAATCATAATGCTCGGAATAGGCTAATCTTTCACCCATAGCAATGTGAATTTCCTTTATTACCTCCACATTTTCACGCAACCTTGGAAGGGAGGATTTTTTCTGGTTCCGTATAGCAGATTCTTTATGAACACGAATATAATTCAGGGGTTCTGCGCAAAATGCGACCTGTCCTTTCAGAAAAAGACGCATCCAAAACCACCAATCACCACAATACCGGAATCGGACTGGAAACCAGGAAAGTTCAATAGATTCCTTCCTAATCAAAGCTGAGCTCACATTCATTACGGGGCAGCGATATTTCCCATAAAAATGTAAAAGTTCTGTTCCTTCTTTGCTGTAATCATTTTTCCAAAACTCCATTCCAAATGCATTCCACCAAGGGTTAAGGTATTTCTTTTCTGCAGTGACATTATAGCTCTTACAATGTGCCAACACCACATCGGGATTGTTCATTTTGGGTACCAAACGTTCTAAAAAATGGGGTTCTGCCCAATCATCACTTTCGGCAATCCAAATGAGGGAACCTTTTGCCATTTTCAAACCTTGTTTCCACATACCGAAAGGACTTCCGGAGTTAGATTCATTCACCACAACTGCTGCTACCTTTTCATGTCCTTCGTAAGTAGCTAGGATGGCTGCACTATCATCTGTAGAAGTATCGTCCAGCAATAGAAGTTCAAAGTCCCTAAACGTCTGTCCCAATACACTTTCTATCCTTTTTTCAAGGAAAGGGGCGTGATTATAATTAGGAATAATTACGGAAACTAGTGGCACTTTGATCGCTATTTATTGGGCATTTCTAAAACTTGCCTAAAGATAGCTTTAAAATTTAAAGACCATACCGACCTAAATTATGTTGTTTTCAGAAATGAAGAAATAGTACCTTTGTCCGAACATGATATCGAGGGAACACAACTTCATTTTTATTCACATTCACAAAACAGGAGGTACCAGTATTGAAAAGAAATTGGGACATTTCGATACTTTGAAGCGTGATGTACAGGATCATAGATCCCTTGCAGATATTGAGGAACTTACAGATCGGGGTTTTTACTTTAAGAAGTTTTTGTATTCTATAAAAAAGGGGAAGTCTCAATTGGCACAAAAGAATCTCTCCCTATTCATTTCACCTATGCTAACCAAAAAGGAATTCGATTCGTACTACAAATTCTCTTTTGTCCGTAATACTTGGGGACGCCTGTATTCTTGGTATGCCAACGTTATGAGGGATGAATTACATAGGGAACGATATGGCATTACGGATCCCAATTACACATTGTATTCCTTTCTGAAGGAAAAAATTAACCCAGAGAACTTTAATCAATTGCACTTTCTCAAGAATCGACAAGGTAAGGTTGAAATGGACTTTATTGGCAGGTTCGGAAACCTTCAGGAAGATTTCAGTAGCGTATGTGAACGTATCGGTTTGGAAGATAGCCAGCTTCCTAAACTGCTCATAAGCAATAACAGTCATTATACGGAGTTCTACGATGAAAAGACCATCGATTTGGTTAGTGAACTTTACAAAGAAGAGATCGCTTATTTTAAATTCGAATATGGCCAATAATAATTGTAATTTCCTTTCCTGTAATCTGATAAAGGACTACCGAGCAATCTCGTGAACAAACTAATTCGTTGAAAAAAACAGACATCCATACGCCAGACTTTATTATTGTAGGAACCATGAAATCTGGTACTACCAGTCTTAAACAGCACCTTACCAACCATAAAAGGGTGCATTTGGCTTATAAGGAACTTCAATTTTTCAGTCGGAAGCAAAATTTCCAAAAAGGACTGGAATGGTATCAGGAGGAACTCACCAAAGGATGGAAAGAGGGTGCTAAAATTATTGGGGAAAAAACCCCAGAATACGCACATAACCCTTATACTCCAAGAAGGATATCCGAATCCTTTCCCGATGTAAAACTAATTTGGGTATTTAGGAACCCAATAGACCGATCCTATTCCAATTATATGCACAACCTGAGGTATGGTGAGGAAGTTTACTCCTTCGAAAAGGCGCTACAAAAAGAAAAAAGAAACAAAAGGGATCCATACCTTCATTATTTAAAACGAAGCACATACCACGAACAAGTTCAAAATTTTCTTGACTTCTTCCCGAAAGAACAGATGCTATTTGTGCTATTTGAAGACCTCATACAGCCCTATGGCCCGGATCATGTATTGAACGAGGTTTTTCAATTTTTGGAAGTATCACCCCAAGACTTTGACTTTGACGAGGAACCAAGAAACAAAACCATCTTGCCGCGATTCCCCTATTCGCTCTATTTGGCCAAGAAATGGGGTTTGACCAAAAGTTTTAAGATGAATCGTTTTCTAAACTATATGAATTTCTCGAATAAGAAGCCGGGCTACCAAAAACTCAGTCAAAGCCAGAGGGAGAAACTAGTAGATTATTTTAAACCTCATAATGAAAAACTGGCAGCCCTGATCGGTAAGGATCTATCCATTTGGAATCAGTAATCTAATCCGAAATTTCAATATCCTCACGTTTCCCAAAATTTCCCGAATTGTTCAATTGAATATAAGGTTTGGTAATCCATACCTTCTTTTTGATCTGTTTAAAAAGCTGCTTTAGAAAGAAAAAATCGCCTGCCTTCCAACAGTCCCATTTGGCTTTGTCTTTATGTTTGCTGTGAAAGGTAAAGCAAGGGGCACCAATATGACTTAATTTTATCATTTCCCGGGCCATATGGTCCTGAGGTGGGAGTACCTTGCCATCAGGATATCGCATTTGCCAAAGGATAATGGTATTTCTCGATGCATTCCGAATATGGCCGACGATGTCTTCCAAGGCACTGGAATCTATAAAACGATCATCGTCATCTAAAAATAAAACCCAACCGCTGTCTACTTCATTCAATAATGTATTACAATATAGATTGTAGGGGGCGAACTTAAAATTTGCCCTTTTACCTGCATTTTGCGGGGCTTTGGAAATGGGGGTAACTTTTACCACATCTACCCCAGTATAATCCTTTAAGTAGTCTAAATCTTTATCATTGTCATAGGATACTATATGACGTACGTTTTTATATGTTTGATTCTCTATCGATTCACGGCACACACGAAATCCTTTCGGACGATTGGATGTCCTGGTCAATATATTGATTACTGGATTTTTGTCTTGGGAGGAGCTCCACAAATGATTCCACATAGTGTGCTAGGGTTTGTTGGTGTATTCCTTATACAAAGTAAGCAGTTTTTCCATAATCACGTCTTCATCATAGTGGGTGAGCACATGATTCCTATTATCACTTCCTATTTTTTCCCAATTCTCCCTTTGGGAAAGCATTTGAAGTATTCCATTTGCCAGTGCCTCGGTATTCTCAGGAATCACTATACAGTTTTCTTTAGGGATCATGTCCCTAACAGATCCTACATCTGTTGCCACAACGGGCAAGCCACAACTTTGGGCTTCCAACAATACAGTGGGTAAGGCTTCCCCACGACTGGACAATAGATACAGATCCGCTTTTTGATACAGTTCCTTAATGACCTTACTCGGTTGCCAGCCATGAAAAACAACCCTGTCTTCTATTTGCAATTGTTTTGTCAACTCTACTAATGAGGCCTGTAAAGGACCATCCCCAACCAAATGCAGGGTGAGGGCTTGTTCATGGTATTGTTCGCAAACCATTTTAAAAGCCGAAATGGCCACATCGTATCCTTTCACTTTCATGAGGCGTCCTACGCTTAGGATATGAATCCCTTCTTCATTTACTTCCATAGACGGGGAGAAATACGCTGTATCTATGCCATTGGGAAGCGAAACCAATTTACTATCAACTGCTCCCATTTCCTTTAAGGCTCGAGTATTATAATTGGAAATAGAGATGATACCATCTACATGCCTGAACAGTTTATTGTAAATTCCTTTATTCTCTGGTTTCAGTCCCTCTCGTATATCTACACCATGAAAGGTTGTGATAAATGCAATGGGAAGTCCTATTTCCTTGAGGAAGACCGCTTCATTACCAATAAATCCATAATGAGCATGTACGATATCAATTTTGTTATTCTGAATGAATCTGAGTAGGTAAAAGTTTTGGAACTGTAAAGAAGCTCTTCCAAATTTAAAAAAGTTAAGGGTTTTTATATATCTCCCAAAGTCTTTCGTACCTATCATTGAAAATAGGATCGCAACGACATTGAGGAACCTTATCATCCAGCTTTTATGCAAAAGATCATTATTGGAAATACATTTCCCGTAAAGGTCATAAGTCTCAAAACCTTTAAGAGCCTTCATTTGTTTAGGCCGTTTGTGCTTTGCATAAACATGTACTCGACACCCTTTGTTTAGAAGTCCTACAATATGGTTTCTGATAAATGTTTCCGAAATGGCCGGAAAGTCATGCACCCAAACTAAAACGTTGATTTTTTGTTCCATGCTCAATTGGAAGGAAAGATACGGGAAAGCAAAAACTTATTCAATCGATAGAATCCAAAACCAGGGGTATCCTGTAATTGATATCGATCTACTCTTCTTAACAAGGAAAGGTAAAAACACTCTTTCCTACTGAATAATTTGGTTTTCCAAGCCAATCGTACGAACCCTTTATATAGTTGGGGTCGTCTTCTATTATGTACGAACCGTTTCAAAGTCTTTAGAAACATTTTTCTTAAAAATGGTCTACGCTCATGAGCAGTAAGTATTCCGGTAATATGCGCACCGTCATACTTTTTTAGATAGTATCGGATAGCTTTCAGCGCTCCCTCAATGAAACCCTCATCATGAAATTTAGTTTGCGCATCATCTGTATGATAAAAGAAATCTACCTCAAAAATACGTTTAACATTACATCCTGAAAGTAATAAGCTTGTATGGAAATCGACATCTTGGAATCGCAAGAGGCGTTCATCGAATTTGTTTCCAGCATGAAACACCTCCTTTCTCCAAATGGGACTCGTAATTTGCCAAGGTATGTCATAGGAGAGGAACATCTCTAAATAGGCTTTGTTGGAAGGTATTGATGGATCCTTATTTACAATCACATTCGTGCCCTCATTACTCTTTTCCTGGGTAGAAAAGATAAGCCCGTCCATCGTTTTGTTTTCTTCCAAATACCTTAATCTATTTTCGAAACAAGTAGGTGCAATGGTATCATCGCTATCCAAAAACATCACATAATTGCCCGTACTTTTCTCAATACCTAGGTTTCTACAGGCATTCGCTCCTTTTGGTCGATCTTGAGGACGCACCAGCCATTTTATTCTATCGTTCTTATCCAGCCAGCCTCCAACAATGGCTTTGGTGTCATCGGTGCTTCCATCATCGATCACTAAGCACTCCCAATTTTCATAGCTTTGGTTTACAATAGATTGTAAGGTTCTTCCAATCGTTTGCGAGCGATTAAAGGTGGGAATAATGATTGTGACTTTTGATTCCTCCATAGAATAGTTAATGGCAATTTCGATAAATATCTATTAGTTTATCGCCCAATACCATATTATCGTAATTTTTCTGAACGAATCTGCGCCCTTCCCTTCCCATCGTATTTCTGAGGTTGTCGTTGTTCAATAAAAGTGTGATTTTATCAACATAAGCCTCTATATCGCCTTCCTCAACGACGAATCCAGTTTTATCTTGTAGTAAACCATATTTCATACCTCCTACATTAGAAACCACAACCGGTAGTTTCATACTTTGAGCTTCTTGTATTACCAAACCCTGTGCTTCTGCCCTTCCATTGTTGGGATCCTTAATTCCGGGTAATATGAAAACCGATGCCTTATCCATTTCAGATAAAATAATGTTTTGTGGTTGCGAGCCCATTAGTACAACATGGCCCTCCAAATTGTAAGTTTTCACTTGATCTTTCAATTGGTCTTTCATTTCACCATCTCCAATAAGGACCAAGCGAATTTCTGAAAAGCCATTTTTAACCAAACGATTAACAATTTCAATAGCGGTATCTGGTGCTTTAAGTGGTATTAGTCTTCCGCAAAAAATGATGGTTTTACCGTCCTTTATTTGTCCATCGGACTTAAAGTAATCGGTATCTAACCCCACAGGAAGTATATGTATTTTTTCGCCTTCTACTTCCATTTTCACCAACACTTGTTTCAGATAATCCGTATTCACCGTAATAACATCACTGAAATTGAAAATATGACGGTAAATCAGCTGATAACGCGATACTTGATTTGGGATCAGGCCATATCCATGAAATGTGGTGACCAAACGGGTTTGCTTTAAAAATCCGAGATACTTTAAATAGGCGATCCTTTTGGCGTTTACTCCAAAATGCACGTGCACAATGTCGAAGTCCTTTCTATTTACGAACCACTTGGCTTCATAGAAGATAGATAAATTAAGTGCCTTTCTTCGAAACTTAAAAATGTTTAATGATCGAAAATAGGTTTTAGCGTTGATTCTGAACAGGTTTTTAAACGTAAAACCCAAAAAGAAAATTAGCCTTTTTAATATCGACTCAGGTTTTGCTTTAAACACATGCGTTCTGGAGAGCAAATCATATTCTACAACCTTGGGATGCAAGGTCTCATCATCGCCGGGGTAATATGAAAAAATGGTCACTGCGTGACCTGAGTCCAATAAAGAGGTTATCTGGTTTACGATAAACGTTTCGGAAACCATCGGAAACCATCCGACGACAAAAGCGATATTTAGTTTTTTTGAACTCAAGTTAAAAAGACAATTGCATTTATTAAACCAAAAACTTACTCAAATCCTTCTTCAAGGTATTTTTTAAGGTCGCCATTATCCCGCAAATATCGAACTACGGAATGATCTTGATCCTCAACGGGAATTAATTTCACATTTGAAAATCGATTCAAACGTTCAGCATGCAATGTATCCAATTTATCGGATGCCCCGAAGAAGATATTGACTCGACCAGAAAATTCATTGTGCTTTTTTAAGTGGGATGTAAGATTTAAGGCAGCCGAAAAAGGGTTCCACCTAGACACTGCAGATAGTTGTTTCTGCCATCTCCTGTCTCTGTAGCGCAATCTTCTAAAAGAATCTATAAAAGTTTGGGGCGAGAAGGCCAAAATCCTATCTACTTTAAGTAATACTCCAAAGTAGATGGCTGCATACCCACCCATAGAATTTCCCAAAAACACAATTCTCTTATAATCACCCTCTTTGATAAGCTGATTAAGTCTACGCAATAACTTTTCCCTAGAGTTTATTTGTTCATCGGATCCTTTCTGATACCAGCATTGATGATGGTCTCTAACAAAAATCTTGTCGCATGGAATACTTTCTAGGGTTCTCTTAAATTCAAAAATGGGCATACCATACCCTTTTTTCACCCCACCAAATGAAATCAGTAGGAAATGACTTCCATTTTTTTCAACAATGACAGAATCGCTATCCAGTGCTTCATTATTCATTGAAGTATCTTTCTTGATATTTTTGCGGAACCAAACTGTTTATATAATCTATGTCCTCTGGGGTAAAGTTGCTTTTCCAGGCATCTTTACGTGCCTTATTCGGCAGTAGGCCCACAGGGTCACTTACGGCATCTATGGAAGTTTCGTCAAGCTGAAGCTCTTTGAAAAAGGTTTTTCGAATTTTTTCATACTGACTCACGGGTGCATCGACAAGGTCCTCATATCTAACAATAATAATATTGGCATTACCATGGGCAAAATCTTCCCATGCCATCACATGTTCCAACCAGTGCTCAATACTATTTTTTCCGGTATTCCTTTTTCGTGCGGGACTTCCCCTCCAGTCCAAAGGAGTTCTTAGGAATTCGCTAAAAGAATCCGGCCTGTGTTCTCCGTGAACAAAATTCGGTGTTTTCCAAATAGACCATGCAACCGCCCTTGGGTCCCTCACGATATAGATCATTAATCCTTTCTCTTCGATTTGATCTGGAAAATAATGACTCCCAAATAACTTACCATAGGGATTCCCTTCCAATTTTTGTCTTCTATCAGACCAATGCCCCCAAATCACGGGTTTGATCAATAAATCCATACCGGGATAAAAATTCCTTCCAATAAAGGCTTCCAAAAAATGTGTTCCTGATCTGGGGTGTGAATACACCTTTAACAAACCCTTTCCCGAATCATCCACAGTAGTGGTTGGTTCCTTTTTCTTCCCAAAGAGAATATGAAATATGTTGCCTACCTTACTCAAGATATCTTAAGAAAAGAATAGTTCATTAATTGTTTTTCCCTGGCCCAAACAACATCTACCAATTCTTTTTCCTTTTGGCTTAACACTTCGGAATGATGCCGCTTGTCCTTGCGAAATCTGGATTTTGTTTTCTTTGGTGGCATGCTCAATTTCTTGGGAAGGTCTAATTTTTCGGTCAAGGTATGTAAGGCTTCCCCTAATTCTTCAAACTTAAAGATATGATCTACTGCGATTACTTTATCAATTGTATACTGGTCGAAACCTTTAATAATTTTCAACCCACCCTTCAAAATGAAATCTTCTATAGAGTCATACACTTCGTTTCCTCCTTGATGAAAATAAAGTGAAATGAGCTTATCATACGGATTCCTTTCGAAGCAGAACTTGTAATAGGAATCATATACCTCGGCCCCAATCATTTCCTTTATTTCCAAACACGACATGTGGTTATAGAATTCGACCTCCTCAAATTTTTTACCAAAAAATGAGCTGGAATCCAGTTTTCTTTTCATTTTATAATTTCTGGGGCCTGGAAAACCTAATTCCATCCTGTGTTTTTCATCCTCCATAGAAATTGGAGTTATGATATCCTGTTCTCCACAATATTCGCTCAAGGCAATTTCCAAAGAAGTTCCCGCCGTCTTTTGGGTTTTAACAAAGATGAACTTATGGGTATGGTTAATAATCATAAAGTGCCGTTATTTCAGGGTTATGGTATGATCTACCAAAACTCCATTTTTCGAATATTGCTGTTTCCCCGTTCCAAAAAAATCACCTCCTACCACATCGAATTCCATAGCCATTTCAATATCATCAATAAATTCATGAGTCGTGGCACAAGTTAATCTAATACTAAATAGTCCATTGGGTAATGGCAGCCTTGGAATATGACAATGCAAGTATTGGTCGTTGCCAGAAGAAACATTTAATAGCTGAGAAGAAAAGGCATTGTTGCACATAAAGCGAACGACTCCATCATTATCGCTAATTTGAACCCGGAACCTAAGCCCCTTCAATTCTTCTTCACTCCTAAAGCTAACTTTTATAACATATTCATTACCAGATAACAGGTCTTTTACTTCAACTTCTTTTTCGTCATATATTTTGCAGTCGGTAAAACGAAATATATCACCTCCAACCCTATCGGTTCGTTCCGCTATGTTTTGACCCGCCTGTTTTTTTCCTTTCGAAAGATATGTACTTACCACATCTTCTATATTGCCTTCAAAGGCAATGGAGCCATTTTCCAGCAATATTCCTCTTGTACAAAGACTTTGCACGCTTCCCATATTGTGACTCACAAAAAGAACGGTCCTTCCTTCTCCTGTAGAAATATCCTGCATCTTCCCAATGGCCTTTTTCTGAAACTCGGCATCCCCAACAGCTAATACTTCGTCAACCACTAGAATATCCGGTTCCAAATGTGCTGCAACTGCAAATCCCAATCGCACGGTCATACCACTGCTATAGCGCTTGGTTGGGGTATCTATATACATTTCGCAGCCCGAAAAGTCTATGATCTCGTCGATCTTGGCATTAATTTCGGCCCTTGTCATACCCAAAATAGCTCCGTTTAGGTAAATGTTTTCCCTTCCCGTAAGTTCTGGGTGAAAACCTGTTCCAACTTCAAGTAATGAGGCAATCCTTCCCCGACTCTTAATGACACCGGTAGTTGGAGTGGTAACCCGGGACAATAATTTCAATAGGGTAGATTTTCCAGCACCATTCTTACCAATGATTCCAAGGATTTCCCCTTGCTTTACTTCAAAATTGATATCGCGTAATGCCCATACATATTCGTGGGTGGCCTTCTCGCTTCTATCATTTACAGCACCCAAAGACAAATAAGGATCTTCCTTTCCCCTAATACGATGCCAAAAACGATTGAGATCATGACGAACCGTCCCCAAGCCAACAAGACCCAAACGGTATTGTTTGCTAATATTTTCGGCTTTAAGAATCACTTTACTCATTATACCGTGTCAATAAATGTTTTTTCCGTCCGATTGAACATCACCAAACCTATTAAAAACAATAGAATCCCGAGGACAGCAATACCTCCTAATACATTCCAATTAAACTGAAGTAAATCAGTACCGAATAGTGCATACCTAAATCCTTCTACTATATGCGCTAACGGATTATAATCTACCACCCAAGCAAACTCAGGCACATTTTTTTTCAACGCTTCTATGGGGTATGGAACTGCAGAAAGATACATCAATAATTGCATAGCAAACCCAAGCAAGATGGATACATCCCTGTATTTGGTGGTCATTGTTGAAAATATCATTCCAAGACCCAAACCATAAATAGCCATGATTATAACATATACTGGAATTAAAAGCACATGCCAATCCGGAGTGACCATATCTTCCTTGGTATAAACATAGAATATGTAGAACCCTATAAGAATTAGCATTTGTATAGCGAATTTCACCAAATTGGATATCACTTTTGAGAGGGGAACGATAAAGCGTGGGAAATACACTTTTCCAAAAATCCCTTTATTGGCTTTAAATGTAGCAGCAGTACCATTAAGACAAATCTTGAAATAATTCCATGCCGTAATTCCTGCCAAATTGAACAAAAATGCAGGTATAACCCCTGTATTAATTGAGGCTACTTTATTGAAAATTAAGGTGAAGATTACAGAAGTAAAAAGTGGTTGAATAAAAAACCACAATGGGCCCAGCACTGTCTGCTTATAGACAGTTATAATATCCCGTTTCACAAAAAGAACCAATAGATCCCGATAACGCCAAATTTCCTTGAAGTTAAGATCTATCCATTTCCTTTTGGAAGAGATTTCGAACAACCATGATTCATTCTTGGTACCCATTATTTATTAAATACGTTCCATGTAATCTTAAGACCCTCACTTACCGAAAATAATGGTTCATACCCCATTAATCTTCTCGCTTTCGAAATGTCGGCTAATGAATCCTTAACATCGCCTCTTCTAGGTGGGCCATAATTGGCATGAATATTTTTACCTGAAATATTCTTTAAATCGCTCCAAAGCGTATTTAAACTAATACGCTCCCCAAAAGCAATGTTGAAAACTTCATTGTTGGCTTCTTCCGATGCAAAGAATGCTTTTATATTTGCTTGAACGGCATTTTCAACAAAAGTGAAATCCCGTGTTTGTTCTCCATCGCCATTAATGGTTGGCGCCTCTCCATCCTTTGCTGCTTGCATAAACAATGGAATTACTGCCGCGTAGGCACCTTTCGGACTTTGTTTAGGGCCAAACACATTGAAATATCTGAGGCCTATCGTAGGCGTGTCATAGGTCTTATAAAACACATCGGCATACAATTCGTTTACCAATTTGGTCACGGCATACGGACTTAGGGGTTTTCCAATATTTCCCTCAACCTTAGGCAAAGCCTTGCTATCGCCATACGTTGAACTGGAAGCCGCATAAACCATGCGTTTAACCGTATCGCTTTCATTTTGTGCCACCAACATATTCAGGAATCCGGAAACATTCACTTCATTCGAAGTTACCGGATCGTTAATAGACCTCGGAACCGATCCCAAAGCCGCTTGATGCGACACGAAGTCGATACCTTCCATTGCCTTTTTACAAACTGCCAAATTCCTGATATCCCCTTCCATAAATTCGAAAGATGGATGCCCTTCGAACTCTTGCAGGTTAGAAGCAAACCCAGTAGCAAGATTATCTAACACACGTACTTTCTTTGCTCCATTGACCAATAGGTATTGTACGATATTGGAACCTATGAAACCGGCTCCTCCTGTAACTAAGAAAGAATACCTCGAAAGGTCTTCACTATGATAAGGGGTTGTATACATTAAAGTCTTCCGTCTATGATACTTTTATCCAAAAATGATTTCACATCGAATATTACCGATGTATTGTTTTTATATTTATTCAAATCCAAATTACCAAATTCCGAATGGGAAACGGCCAAAACGATAGCATCATAATCCTGATGTAGGTCATCGATATTTGAAATAAGGGATTTGCCAAATTCATGATTCACTTCCTCGGCATTCGCCCAAGGGTCGTAAATATCTACTTGCAAATTGTACTTCTCCAATTCGGAAATTACATCTATAACCTTGCTATTTCGGATATCGGGACAATTCTCCTTGAAGGTAATTCCCAACATCAAAACTTTTCCATTTTTAACCTTGCAGTCTTTCTGGATCATTAATTTCACCACCTCATGCGCCACATAATTGCCCATGCCATCATTCATTCGTCTTCCGGCCAATATGATCTCTGGATTATATCCTTCTTCCATCGCCTTTTGGGCAAGGTAATAGGGATCTACCCCTATACAATGACCTCCTACCAATCCTGGCGTAAATTTCAAAAAGTTCCATTTGGTACCAGCAGCAGCCAACACATCCTGGGTGTCTATATCAAGCAACCTGAAAATCTTGGACAACTCATTTACAAAGGCAATATTGATATCGCGTTGTGAATTCTCAATTACTTTGGCCGCTTCAGCCACTTTTATGGAAGGTGCCAAATGTGTTCCCGCAGTAATAACCGAAGCATATAATTTATCTACATACTGTGCCACTTCAGGAGTGGAGCCTGAGGTTACTTTTAGAATTTTGGTAACCGTATGTTCCTTATCTCCTGGGTTAATTCTTTCTGGTGAGTAGCCCGCATAAAAATCTTTGTTGAATTTCAATCCAGAAACCTTTTCCAGAATGGGGACGCATACATCTTCTGTAACCCCTGGATATACCGTAGATTCATATACAACGATATCCTCTTTTTTCAGCACCTTACCGACCGTGGCACTCGCCTTCTCCAAGGGTATTAATACCGGTTGGTTATGCTTATTCGTAGGAGTTGGAACGGTAATAATAAATACTGATGCATCTTCTAAGTCTTTGGCGTCTTCAGTTACCAAGAGTCCTTTATCATTTTCCATCTTCAATACCTGCTCCAATTGTGGGGTAGCTATTTCTAACGTATGATCCTGACCTTGTTTTAACTCGGATACACGTTCCGAATTAATATCGAAGCCGATAATCCTATATTTCTCTGCAAAAGCCACCGCGAGGGGTAAGCCTACATATCCTAATCCAATAATTGCTATGGTGGGTTGTTCTTTCATTCTATTTTTTTGTTACGGACTCCAAAATATACTTTATGTCTTTCCGTAAACTCCAGTTTTTTACGTATTCTTTATTGATGTTTACCTTATCGGGCCAAATCACTTTATCGTTATACGAATTTGGATCATCCTGCAAGATTAAAAGGGCATCTTCATTTTTATATTTTAATGTCGCAGGGCCCGTAAGGCCTGGCCGCACGGTGAGAATAATCCTATCGTCACCTTTTAGTGTATCGGCATAGCCCGGTATATCTGGTCTAGGCCCTACCCAACTCATTTCACCTTTTAAGATATTAAATAGTTGAGGCAGTTCGTCTAATTTCGTGTTCCTTAACCATCTCCCGAATCCCGTTTCGTGATTTTTCATCTCAACAACACTCACATGATCCGCTCCTTTTAACGACCTTATTTTGAATAGTTTAAATGGGACTCCATTATATCCTATTCGTTCCTGAACAAAAAGACCATTTTGTCCAGTGGATAACCATGCAATAAGGAGCAGCAAAATTAATGGAAATATCACAAACGGAAGTACAATGATAGAAATAGATAAATCAAAAATTCGCTTTGTGGTTTTTTGCCTTGAAGTGAGCATATAAACATGCTATTTATTCTTAATTGAATTCTTCCCTATTTCTTGCGGAATATCCTTAAAAAGCGTTGCCATCTTGTGGGCTGCTTATCTTCCTCATGATAGCCATGTCCATAACCATAACCATAGCCGTATCCGTAACCATAGCCATAACCGTACCCATAGCCATACTTCGCACGACCTTCAAAGAAGTTAAGTACGAAACTAATATTGGAGATTTCCTTATTCTTATATTTCTCGTTAATAAGACCGAACATACCCCGTTTCGTATAATTTTGGCGTACCATATAAATGGTAGCGTCTGCAAATTTCAATAACTCCAAGGAATCGGATACCAAGCCCAACGGAGGTGAATCTAAGACGATATAATCATAATTCTCCTTAAGACTGTTTATCAATTCTTCCATTTGATCACCCATTAATAGCTCAGATGGATTTGGCGGTATAGGACCAGCCGTAATTACATCTAGGGAAGGAACATTGGTACTTTGAATGATCTCATCGATTCCAGCATTTCCTATAAGGTAATTCACGACCCCAACATCATTATTGATATTGAAATCACCAAAAATCTTAGGTTTTCTTAAATCCAATCCAACAAGGACCGTTTTCTTTTCACTAAGGGCAAATACCGAGGCTATATTAATGGAGCAGAATGTTTTTCCCTCGCCACTAATGGACGAAGTTACAAGTACGGTCTTGGCGCCTTCAATACCTTGCTTCTTATAGATAAACTGTAAACTGGAACGCAACGCCCTAAAAGCTTCCGCTATTGCAGACTTTGGCTTACTAATTACCGCCAAATTGTTCTCCAACCTACTTTTTCCAATAATCCCTAAAATAGGGATCTTTGAGAGCTTTTCAATGTCCTTAACCGTATGGATTTTCGTATCAAAAAACACCCTAACAAAAACAAATAAGAAGGGAACAAAAAATCCAAATACCGCCGCTAATATATAATTCAACTGTGTATTCGGGCCTACCCTTCCTCCACCAGTGTCCTTCGCAGAGTCAATAATGAGCACATCACTAACGTTAGCGGCCTTCACCAAATTGGCCTCACTCCTTTTAGACAGGAAAAGGTTATAAGTATTCTGGCTTAATTGGTAACGTCGCTCAATCTTTATTAGTTCTTGTTGCTCTTTTGGAAGTCTTCGAATTTCAGCCTCGTATTTGGCAATCTCACGATTGATTCTAACAAGCTCCTGATTCTTAAGACCTTTACTGCTTCTGATATTTTCTAGGAGAACCCTTTTAATGGCGTCAATTTGCCGATCGATATCATCAAAAATCGGGGCCCCTTCCTTGTATGAGTATTCGAGGGTGCTTCTTTCCTGAGCCTTACTTACAATTTGAGCTACACCAGAACTTATACTACTTTCCCGAATTCCGGCAACCGATGGGGCTGGCACTTCCTTATAATCATTCCGGGTAATTAGGTAATTCTCGAGCACATCGTAGTAATTGAGCTCCCTGTTTACTGCTTCCTTACTAACATCCAAGCCATTGAGCTTCGAATTTATCTCTTTACCCTCATCATCTAAATTGAAAATAGCATTGCGATCCTTATAATCATTCAATTCATTTTCAACATCCAAAAGCTCTTTGGACTTTGCGCTGAGACTACTATCAATAAATCGGATGGTCTTAGTGGCAAATAAATTCTTTCGTGCTAACATATCGTCACTAAGGGTGCGAACCGACATGTTTAAATAGTCTACTAATTTAGCCTTATTGGTTCCCGATTTGCGCATTTTAAGGATGGAAGATCCATTCGATTCAGGAATTACAAAAACCCTCGAGTTTCTAGCTACAGCAACGTCAAAGCTCAAGAAATTAAAATAATAAGGGTAATCCATAGCCATCGGCATTTCTGGATTACGGATCACTGTTCCGCTAAAAAAGGGCAGCTTAATCTCTTCTCCTATTCTGAATTCCTGTTTAAACTGTTGCGCTGGTACAAATCGTCTTTTAAACTGCTTTTCAGCATTATAGATCTGCATCCTCTTTTTACCTTCTTGCTCAAATGATACTTCTAGGCTAAACGTAGTCGTATCCTTAAATTTTATAACAAAAAGGTTATTCAATACCTGTGGCTGTGCCGTATCTACTTTAATATAAAATGGAACTCGTTTATAGGCGTCAATCTTCTTATATTCACCATCCATCCAATAGGTTAAGTAATACTGGAGACGCTCTACTACTTTCTCATTATGCGTCCTGGATTTTAACGAAATAAGTGCTGTGTTCACCTTATCCGTAGTTCCTCCCCAATTAAAAGTTAAGCTTGTATTGGTAGTAAAGAAAGGATTCTGATCGTCCTTAATGGAAATTACATTCCCGATGGAATACACAGGAAGTTTTCTAACGTTTATGTAATAGGCTATCCCAAGTGCAATGGCAAGTGATATTAAAAACAAAGGCCAATAACTTAACAGCTTTATGAGGAACCCCTTAAAGTCGAATGTTGTTTCTGCTTCTTTAATCTCAAAGTCTTCCACGCTCGTCTAGCTATAACCTAATGAACAATAGTATGGTGGTTGTTAATGCTGTTAACACACTCAAAATAGTCGTAAATGATTGCAATCCAGTGGTTCCCGTACCCAAAGTCTTTTGAGGCAATGGGTTAATTATAATTTGGTCGTTCGGCTGAATATAATAATACGGGGAATTCATCGCATCAATAGTAGTTAAATCTATATGATGTACTTTTTGCCCCAAAGGGTATTGCCTAATGATAATCACATCCGTTTTATCGCCAGTAACAGGCACATCCCCACTATTTCCCAAAGCCTCCATTATGGTAGCCTGATCCCGGTAAATAATATTAGATCCAGGCCTTCGTATTTCACCATTTATAGTGTATCGAATCCCGACTAGCTTGACTGTTACGAATAAATTGGCCTCTTTCTTGAAATAATCTTTCAATAAACGCTGTTCGATGGAGTTTCTAACCTCATCCAATGTTAAACCAATCACGGGGATTTCCCCTAAAAGGGGCACACGAATATTTCCTCGGGTATCTACCTTAAAACCTTCATAATACAAACTCTCTTCACTTGAAGAATTTGGGTTAGATTCCCCTATAGGATTAAAAATACTGGCCAGTTCGTCATCCAAGGCTTTTACACGAACACTTATAAGATCATTAATCTGTAAACGATAGGGTTCTTGCGCCTTTCTTACGGGTAAAAGACTATCCTTCTCCTGCTCATTTTCCTGAAGATAAGTAATACGCTTTAAGGGAACACAAGAAGAAAGACAAACCACCACCAATAGGAAATAAACTATGTACTGGAACTTCATCACAAGATTGGGTTGTTAATCGACAAATATAGCGTAACCTGAGTAATAATGAAATATATTTTATTTTTCCTCTCCAAAATGCCTTTAATTTGCAGCAAAGCCGAAAAATGAATTACCTGTCCGTAGAGCAAATTGCAAAATCATATGGAGAACGTGTCCTTTTCAGAAATATTTCTTTCGGAATAAATGAAGGACAGAAGATTGGTTTTGTAGCCAAAAACGGAACGGGTAAAACTTCATTGTTGGATATTTTATCGGGTAAAGAAGCCCCGGATGAAGGTAATGTCGTGTATCGAAAAAACCTGAATGTTTCCTTTATTTCCCAAGAACCCAATTTAAACCCCAATTTAAGTATTGAAGAGACCATTTTTTCTTCAGAGAAACCTATTCTAACAGTAATAGCGAATTACGAAAAAGCCCTTAAAAACCCGGAAGACTCAGAACAATACCAAAAAGCCTTTGATGCCATGGATGCTTCTCAGGCTTGGGATTTCGAGACTACCTACAAACAGATCTTGTTTAAGCTAAAGCTCGAAGACCTCTCCCAAAAAGTCGCCAATCTAAGCGGGGGTCAAAAAAAGCGTTTGGCGCTTGCCAATGCCCTTCTTGCCCAACCCGACTTACTCATCATGGATGAACCTACCAACCACCTTGATCTTGAGATGATAGAATGGCTGGAAAGTTTTTTTGAAAAAGAAAACATCACCCTATTCATGGTAACCCATGATCGTTATTTCCTTGAACGGGTTTGCAATGAAATTGTGGAATTGGATGAAGGGAATTTATACAGTTACAAAGGAAACTACAGTTATTACCTTGACAAGCGAAACGCTCGGATTGAAAACTTTGAAACAGAGACCACAAAGGCAAAACAGCTCTATAAAAAGGAATTGGATTGGATGCGCAGGCAACCCAAAGCCCGAACGACCAAAAGCAAATCCAGAATTGATGATTTTCATGAAATAAAATCCAAGGCCCACCAAAGACGCAAAGACCATGAGATCCAACTGGAACTAAACATGGAACGATTGGGAACAAAAGTGGTCGAATTGCATTCCATATCTAAATCTTTTGACCAAAAAGTGATTTTCAATAAGTTCGACTATAACTTCCTTCGTGGTGAACGAATTGGCATCATTGGCAAGAATGGAACCGGAAAATCAACCTTCCTTAATATCATCACTGGTGATTTGCAACCCGATTCTGGCAAGGTTGTCATTGGTGAGACAGTAAAATTCGGTTACTATACACAGCAAGGAATCACTTTAAAAGACGGGCAGAAAGTTATTGATGTCGTGAGGGAATTCGGGGACTATATTCCCCTAAAAAAGGGAAAGCAAATATCCGCGCAACAATTATTGGAACGATTCCTTTTCGATCGTAAAAAACAATATGATTTTGTTGAAAAACTCAGTGGTGGAGAACGAAAGCGCCTTTATTTGTGTACTGTTCTTATAAAAAACCCCAATTTCCTAATATTGGATGAGCCAACCAATGACCTAGATATCGTCACCTTGAATGTCTTGGAGAATTTCTTATTGGATTTCCCCGGTTGTCTCATTGTAGTATCGCACGATCGCTATTTTATGGATAAAATCGTGGATCATCTTTTTGTTTTTCGAGGGGAAGGGACTATAGAAGACTTTCCGGGAAACTACAGTGATTTCAGAATTTACGAAGACAGTACTCCAAAGGAAAAAGAGGTTTCAAATTCGAAACCAAAGAAAGATTGGAAACAGGACCAAAGTCAAACCAAGCTAAGCTACAACGAACAAAAAGAATACAATAGATTAGAAAAGGATATTGCGAAATTGGAAAAGCAAAGGGAAGAACTTCAAAACCTGTTTGCGAGCCAGGATTGGGATGCAGAAGAAATTAACAAGCAGTCCATCAAACTTCAAGGGATGATTGACCAAATCGACGAAAAAACGGAACGTTGGTTTGAACTATCGGCAAAAATGGAATAATGCAGCTATGTGGCACCTTCTTAGGTCATATTTAAATTACCTACTCCATTCCACCAATAAACATGGGGTGCACTCCCCTTTTGTGTTTCAATTGGTCACAAAATGCTTTAATGACAGCGCAAACTATCCAGCCTATGCCAAGATCAAAAAGCATAGAACTGCACTACTAAAGGATGACCGGCAAATAGAAGTCCAGGATTTTGGAGCTGGCTCCAGGGTTTTTAAGGGAACTACCAGAGCCGTTTCAAAGATTGCTAAAAATGCGGGTGTTTCCTTTAAAAGGCAACGTCTACTTCATCGGTTGGTGAATTATTTTCAGATTAAGGAAGTGCTCGAATTAGGCACTTCGGTAGGATTGGGAACCTATGCTTTGGGATATGGAAATTACAACGTACATATACAGACTATAGAGGGCTGCCCAAATACAGCTAACGTGGCGGTGGAGCATTTCAGAAATCATGGAATGGAAAACATCGTGATGCACAATGAAACTTTCGATGCTTTCTTCCAACATAACAAGTCGATTTTCGATCTGGTGTACATTGATGGTAATCATGACAAGGAGCATACCTTGTCCTACTTTTATAAACTCTTGGAGCGAGTGCACAAGGATTCCATTTTAATTTTCGACGACATCTATTGGAGTCCCGAAATGACAGAAGCATGGAACGAAATAAAAGGGCACGAAAAGGTAACCGTGAGCATAGATACATTTCAATGGGGAATGGTGTTTTTTAGAACGGAACAACCCAAACAACATTTTACCCTACGTTTGTAACAACTATCTTATATTTACGTCTTACTGAAGTTCACCCAAACCATAGAAAAGGTATGAGCCTTGTCATTAAAATCCGAAACATAAAGCGCGATTTCCCTTTGGGACAAGAAGTTGTAAAGGTGCTAAAAGGAATTGATTTGGATATTGAAAGAGGGGAATATGTCGCCCTTATGGGGCCATCGGGTTCTGGAAAATCTACCTTAATGAACCTACTTGGTTGTTTGGACACGCCTACTTCTGGTTCCTATGAATTGAACGGACAGGATGTTAGCGTTATGAGTGATGACGAATTAGCAGAAATTAGAAATAAGGAAATCGGCTTTGTATTTCAAACCTTTAACCTGCTTCCCAGAACCACAGCATTAGATAACGTAGCCTTACCGATGATTTATGCAGGTGCATCCAAAAGCGTGCGCACTGCCCGCGCAGAGGAAGTGCTAACCGATGTGGGTTTGGCAGATCGTATGGATCATAAACCAAATCAGCTTTCCGGTGGTCAACGACAAAGGGTAGCCGTAGGCAGGGCATTGGTGAACAAGCCTTCCATAATCCTAGCTGATGAACCTACGGGGAATTTGGATTCGAAAACCTCTGTTGAAATCATGAAGCTATTCGATGAAATTCATGCTTCTGGAAATACCGTCATCCTGGTAACCCACGAAGAGGATATCGCTGCCCATGCGCACCGGGTTATTCGCCTTATGGATGGTATGGTTGAAAGTGATGTTAAAATTAAATAGGTATGCTTTGGATTGCTATTCTTGCCTTTTTGTTGTTAGGTATGCAACAGGCACGCAGTAGACATCGCAATAGCAGTAGGCTGGGTAACCGTGGCAGGTTTAGCTCAAGTTATCGTAAAAGAAAAGAAGAACGAAACAAGGAAGAGCATTTAGATTAATCTATTAAGTCACTTTTAATAAGCACTTGTCAGTAGATCTTAACTTCAGCCTAAACGGAATCATTTGGATTTTGAATTTCTCGCAACTATCTTAGCAGTATGGTAGATAAGCTACTCTCTAATCCTTTTTTTGTAGTGCTCGGGCTTATGGTCTTGGTTGGGATACTCTATTTTTGGAACAAAAAGAACAGCCAGAAAAATAGGGATCGAAGAAGAAGAAGTTTTCGGGAAAATTATTACGAAAGGAAAAAGGAAAAAAAAGATCAATAATCCCTTTATTGCTTCTGTTCAAGTACTCTCATTTTTCATAAAGCAAGACTATTGCCCCGGTTAAATCCTGTCGGAATTCACCAAATCAAAACTATTTCAGATCAATTTGTTATCACGTAAAAAATAATGTGGTCAATGCTTTGTTTTGAAAGACTCTTCTATGCGCACAAAACATTGGCTTGCTAACCTTAAAAAAGATAACACCATGAAAAAACCGATCTTGATTGCCATCTTAGCATTCATCACCTTCACTTCCTGCGAAAATTCAGATTTAGAGCTTCTGGATGACCCCAACAACATTACCCTTGAAAAAGCTGATCTAAACCGTTACACAAACCGAATTCAACTGGACTTTGCAAGTTTTATGAGACAAATGGGGCGAAACGCAGCTCAGGCTACGCGTGTTGAATATATGTTTGGTAGGAGTTACAACAACGTTTTTCAACCTGCCAGTTTGGATGGGGAATGGACTTTGGCCTACCAAAATATGTTTTCGGATATCGCAGCAGCCGAAAGTATCGCTTTGGAAGCTGAAGAAAACAAACACTTGGGAGTTATGAAGATTCTCAAGGCATACGCGTTAATAACCCTAGTCGATCATTTTGGGGATGTTCCCTTTTCTCAAATAACCAACATTGTACAGCACACCTCCCCCGTTGCAGATCCTGGTGGTGTAGTATATGGAGGAGCGATTTTATTGTTGGATGAGGCAAAGGAACACCTCCGTGCTGAGGGCAACAGTCTTGAAAATGATTTTTATTACAACAACGATTTTGATAAGTGGATAAAATTGGCCAACACCATTAAAATGCAAACCTATTTGGCAAGACGCCTTTTAGATGAAAGCATCATAATTAAGTTCAATGCAATAGCAAACAATCCTAGCAGCTATATTTCTACCGAAGCAGATGATTTTGCATTTCAATACGGTGTTAATGAAAGCAATCCAGATACACGACATCCTGGCTACAGTGCCGATTACACTGGAAATGGTGTAAGCCGTTACCGCTCTAATTGGTTAATGCATACCATGCTAGAAAATGATGATCCCAGACGTCGATTCTATTTTTACCGTCAAGTAGATTGCACTCCCGGTGCTGGATGTCCGCCAGATCAAGGAAGGCTTCCTTGCTCGGTGACACAAGTGCCTCCTCATTTCACAGCGGGCATGGTGTTTTGTTCCGTAAGTGAAGGATACTGGGGACGTGATCACGGCAATGCGGAAGGTCTACCACAGGACGGACTTCAAAAAACCGCTGGGGGGATTTATCCTTTTGGAGGGCGTTTTGACGGTGATGAATTTGAATCTGTTTCCTTGGGAATCGGAGGAGGCGGTGCTGGTATTATGCCGATAATGCTTTCTTCCTACGTAGATTTAATGCGTGCCGAAGCTTCCTTATCACAAAATAATGCGGGAGCGGCAGGGAATGCATTGCGTTCCGCATTGCAGAAATCAACACAAAAAGTAGTTGGGTTCGCTAGCTTGGATCCAGACGCCAATACCGAACTGATTCCAGATGCGGCAACAATCAATAATTTCATTGCTAATGTTGTTGGTGAATTCTCTTCGGTAGACACAAATGGAAAATGGGAGATTCTGGGTAACCAAACCATGATAACAAATTACGGAAATGGGCATTTAGGATACAATTTCTACAGAAGAACGGGCTTTCCGTATCGCGGTGTAAATCCAACACATGCCTTGCAATTTAATGTTGAAGCGAATCCAGGGACATTCATTAGATCATTCCTGTATCCTGCGATTGAAGCCAACGTAAACAGTAATATCACACAGAAACCCAATGTGAGCTTACAGGTGTTCTGGGACAATAATCCGCCATCACCTTCATTTCCTCCAGCAAATTAATTAGATCGCAATTATTTGTTTAGTAAAAAGTCCCGTTTCATTAGGGTTATACACTTTCGGAATGGGACTTGCTTTTGCATATACATTATAGCAATTTAATTGTGTTGCGTACCTTTGCCTACATGAAAATATACACCAAAACAGGAGATAAAGGGACTACCGCATTATTTGGCGGAACTCGTGTCCCTAAGTATCACATCCGTATTGAAAGCTATGGTACGGTAGATGAGCTCAATTCTCATATTGGATTGATCCGTGATCAGAAAATCGATCCACGTTCCAAGGAAATATTGGTCCATATCCAAGACAGGTTGTTTACCCTGGGTGCCATTCTTGCCACCGATCCCGAGAAAGCTATTCTAAAAAGCGGAAAGGAACGATTGAATATACCGAAAATTGACGAAGAAGATATTGTCCTCCTTGAAACCGAAATGGATACTATGAATGACGATCTGCCCCCAATGACTCACTTCGTATTGCCAGGAGGGCATACAACGGTGTCATATTGTCACATTGCCCGTTGTGTGTGCCGCCGTGCAGAGCGATTGGCCACATTACTTCATAACGAAGAACCCACAGATCCTTTTGTTTTGAAGTACCTAAACCGACTTTCTGACTACCTATTTGTGCTGGCACGGAAATTGTCACATGACTTGCAAGCAAATGAGATAAAATGGGAGCCGAAGAAGTTATAATCTCCTAATAATTTCTCAAATGCAAGACACTGATAAACAAAGTGTTGCAAACGTTCTTTAAAATTAAGTGGAAATAATTATGTTTTTTCTTGACTTTTTCAGTTAAAAAATTATTTTTGCAAAAAATTAAACCTTGATTCTGTTATGTACTGGACATTAGAATTAGCATCCTATTTAAGTGATGCGCCCTGGCCGGCCACAAAAGATGAACTAATAGATTACGCTATTAGAACCGGAGCCCCTCTAGAGGTAGTTGAAAACCTTCAAGCAATTGAAGACGAAGGTGATTCCTACGATTCTATTGAAGAAATCTGGCCAGATTATCCCACAGACGAAGATTATCTGTGGAACGAAGATGAGTATTAAACAATTTAGGATCCTCTTACTGCAATGATCCCAACATAAAACAACGAAAAAGTCTCAAGTAATTGGGACTTTTTTTTATATAATAACAACATATTAAAAACCGTAAAAGCCTTGTCTATCTTGAATTTTTACAGTTTTTTTGTGTGGCATAGTGCCCAGCGTTACCAAGAACGCTTCAAACCAAAATATTATAGTAAGAAATGGGACTTTTAGACAATGTATTAAAAGTATTTGTAGGGGATAAATCGAAGAAGGATATTGGGGAAATACAACCCTATGTAGACAAAGTAAAGAAGCACGAAAGTGAAATGTCCAGTTTATCCATTGATGAACTAAGGGCCAAAAGCGATTACTTCCGCAACAAGATAAAAGAGGACCAAAAAGAGGTCCAAGCAGAAATCGATTCCCTCATGCTACAAGCAGAAAGTGAAGAGGACATCGACAAAAAAGAAGACATCTACAATCAAATTGACCGATTAAAGGACGATCGGTATGAAGTTGAAAAGAAAACGTTGGATGAGATACTTCCAGAAGCGTTTGCTGTGATTAAAGAAACAGCGCAGCGTTTTAAGGACAATGAAAGCATTACCGTAAATGCTTCTCCCTTCGATCGTGAACTGTCTGGAGAATTTGATTATGTGACCCTAGATGGTGACAAAGCCATCTGGAGCAATTCATGGGATGCTGCTGGAAAAGAAGTTACCTGGGATATGGTACATTATGATGTACAGCTTATTGGTGGGGTTGCCCTTCATCAAGGAAAAGTGGCCGAGATGCAAACTGGAGAAGGAAAAACGTTGGTAGCAACCCTTCCTGTTTACCTTAATGCCTTGGCTGGTAATGGAGTTCATGTAGTGACCGTAAACGACTACCTAGCACGTAGGGATAGTGCATGGATGGCTCCTATTTTCCAATTTCATGGCATGACCATAGATTGTATAGACAATCACCGCCCAAACAGTGAAGATCGTCGTAATGCCTATAATGCAGATATTACCTACGGTACCAATAACGAATTTGGTTTCGATTATCTAAGGGATAATATGGCCAATGCCACTAAGGATTTGGTTCAGCGCCCACATCATTACGCCATCGTGGATGAGGTAGATAGTGTCTTGATCGATGACGCCCGTACGCCACTTATTATTTCTGGTCCCGTGCCACAGGGGGATCGTCATGAATTTAACGAGTTAAAGCCCAAGATTGCCGATATCGTAGCTGTACAACGAAAGTACCTAACAGGGGTGCTTTCTGAAGCGAAAAATCTTATAAAGGAAGGCGATACCAAAGAAGGTGGTTTCCAATTGTTACGTGTTTTTAGAGGTCTTCCAAAAAATAAAGCACTTATTAAGTTTTTATCGGAAGAAGGGGTAAAACAGATCCTTCAGAAAACCGAAAACTTTTATATGCAGGACAACAATCGGGAAATGCCAAAGGTAGATGCCGAATTGTACTTTGTAATTGAAGAGAAAACCAATCAGATAGAATTAACCGACAAAGGTGTAAACTACCTCTCTGGTGCAGATGATCCCGATTTCTTCGTGATGCCAGATATGGGTACCGAAATTGCCAAAATCGAAGACCAAGGTCTTACCCCAGAAGAAGAAGCAGAACTTAAGGAAGAACTATTCCGTGATTTTGGGATAAAGAGTGAACGTATTCACACCATGAACCAATTACTGAAAGCATATACTCTTTTTGAAAAGGATGATCAGTATGTTGTCATGGATAACAAGGTGATGATCGTAGACGAACAAACGGGACGTATCATGGATGGACGTCGCTATAGTGACGGATTACACCAGGCCATAGAAGCTAAGGAAAATGTGAAGATTGAGGCAATGACACAAACTTTTGCCACTATCACCCTTCAGAATTACTTTAGGATGTACCGAAAACTCTCAGGTATGACCGGTACGGCAGTTACTGAGGCTGGAGAGCTTTGGGAAATCTATGAATTGGATGTGGTAGAAATTCCTACAAATCGTCCAATCGCAAGGCATGACCGTGATGACAAAATTTACAAGACCAAAAGGGAAAAATACAATGCGGTTATTGAAGAAGTATCCGAACTATCCAAAGCAGGAAGACCGGTATTAATTGGTACCACTTCGGTAGAGATTAGTGAGCTATTGAGCCGCACGTTGAGTATACGTAACATTCCTCATAACGTACTGAATGCAAAACTGCACAAAAAAGAAGCAGATATTGTTGCCGAAGCGGGTGATGCAGGAGTAGTGACCATAGCAACGAACATGGCAGGTCGTGGAACGGATATTAAACTTTCGGACCAAGTAAAGGAAGCCGGAGGATTGGCGATAATTGGTACGGAACGTCACGATTCACGTCGAGTAGACAGACAGTTACGAGGGCGTAGTGGTCGTCAAGGGGACCCTGGTAGTTCCCAATTTTATGTGTCGCTAGAAGATAATTTAATGCGTTTGTTCGGTAGTGAACGAATTGCCAAAATGATGGACCGCATGGGATTGAAGGAAGGAGAGGTTATCCAGCACTCCATGATTTCCAAATCCATAGAACGCGCCCAGAAAAAAGTAGAAGAAAACAACTTCGGTATTCGTAAGCGATTATTAGAATATGATGATGTTATGAACTCCCAGAGGGAAGTGGTATACAAAAGACGTTTCCATGCCTTGTTTGGTGAGCGTTTACGTGTAGACATTGCGAACATGATCTATGATACCGCCGAAGTAATTACCGAGACTAATAAAGGGGCAGACGATTTCAAAAACTTCGAATTCGAATTGATTCGTTATTTCTCGATGAGTTCGCCGGTAACGGAAAGTGCATTCAAAAACGAAACCGTTCAGGAAGTAGCGGGTAAAATATATAAAGCAGCCTATGAGCATTACCAAGATAAAATGGAGCGTAATGCGGCGATGGCATTTCCTGTAATTAAAAATGTGTTCGAAACCCAAGGGGATAAATTCAAAAGAATATTGGTTCCCTTTACCGATGGTGTTAAAACACTAAATGTGGCTACCGATCTGCAGGCAGCTTATGAAAGCGAAGGAAAACAACTGGTTCAGGACTTTGAGAAAAACATCACGCTTGCCATTATTGACGATGCTTGGAAAACCCATTTACGTAAAATGGATGAGCTTAAGCAATCCGTGCAGCTAGCGGTTCATGAGCAAAAGGATCCATTATTGATCTATAAATTTGAGGCATTCGAACTCTTTAAAGCAATGATCGAAAAGGTGAACAAGGATGTGATTTCCTTCCTGTTCAAAGGAGAATTACCACAAGAGAATCAGCAGCAAATTCAGGAAGCCCGTGAAGTTCGTTCCAAGCAAAAGCTGAATGAGCAGAAAGACGAAATCCCTAATTTGGATGAACGCTCCGCACAAAACCATGCTGCTGGAAACACACAACAACAACGACCACAGATTACAGAAACGATCACACGTGATCGTCCCAAAATAGGACGAAACGATCGAGTGACCATTAAACATGTAATGAGTGGCGAAAACAAGACCCTAAAGTATAAACAAGCCATTCCACTTATTGACAAAGGAGAATGGGTCTTGGTGGAAGACTAAGAGAAGAACAAATAGAAAAAAGGCACCTCAACTAGTTAGGTGCCTTTTTTTGTTCATTTAATATTTCAAAAATTTCTTTGTGATTACCTGCTTATCATAAGATATGGAAGCAAAATACATACCCGGAAGCAAACTGGAAACATCTATTTCCGAGCGCGTGGTTTCTTTTAAAAGTTGACCTTGCAAGGAATATAGCTGAATCGTATCGAAAGGAATTTCGGAAGTAATCCTCAAGCTGTTTCCAGCTGGATTTGGGGCTAAGTTTAGTTGTGAAGCCAAGAATTCCTCCGTACCCAAAGAGCAAGTAACATGATTGTAAGACGTTGTTTCATCCTTACACCACCCAGAGGTCTGGTTGTCGCAAGTCTGAGCGTCGGCATAATTGGCATTATCCACAAGAATGCAGCTTAGGTTAGGATTATCGTAAGCAAGCATCTCAATGAAATCTGTATTATGATCGTTCTGAATGTTCAATTCGACCAGTTCGTTGTCATAACAACTCAATCTCGTGAGAAATGGCAATTTGGATACATCTAAACTGGTGATTTGATTTGAAGAACAATCCAAATCCCCAAATATAAGGCTAGTAGTGGTAAATAAATCGAATGCGGTTATCTGGTTCGATTGGCAATGCATTCTACGAAGACCCGTGTTTTGTGTTAGGTCCAATGCGGTTATTGCGTTGTTTTCACAGTAAAAATCAAGAAGGACTGTGTTTTGGCTCACGTCCAATTCCGTGAGTTGATTGAAAGAGCAATCTAAGTTACGGAGGATGGTGTTTTGTGTTACATCCAAAACGCTTAACTGATTATCCCTACAATTTAAGCCCTTTAAAAAGGTATTATTTGTTACATCTAAACTGGAGATTTGGTTTCCTTCGAACTCTAGGTATTCCAAAAGACCATTTTGGACGACATCGATTTGGGTTAACGAATTACCGCTAAAAAATAAGTTTTCCAATATAGTATTCTGGGTGACATCCAAACTGGTCAATTGGTTATCATTGCAAACCAGTGTCGTTAGATTAACATTCTGTGTTATATCCATATTCGTAAGCAGATTATTGCTACAATAAAGCCCGTTTAGATTAGGGTTTTGTGATACATTCAATTCTGGTATCAAATTTGAACCACAGGACAACCAAGAAAGTAATGGGTTTTGCGTAACGTTTAAATGTGTCAATTCATTTTCAAAAACCACCAAGTTTCTTAAACCCGGAAGTTGGGTAACGTTCAAACTGCTTAAAGAATTCTCTTGGCATCGTAGATCTTCAATAAGTGGGTTTTGGGTAACATTTAAACCATTTAATTGGTTTTCAGAACAAAATAAATATCGAAGGTTGGGGTTTTGGGTAACGTCTAAAATCGCTATTTCGTTGATACTGCAGATTAATGATTCGAGATTGGGATTCTGGGTGACGTCCAAACTGGTCAATTGATTTAAAGAGCAGGATAGCGAGGTAAGGTTCGGGTTTTGACTTACGTCTATACTGGTCAATTGGCATCCGTGACAGTATAACTCCTGTAAATTGGGGTTTTGCCCTAAATTGAGCGTACCCAATGGGTTTTCATTACATGTCAAGCGTATCATATTGGAAAAGCTTTGAATTCCTTCCAAGGAAGTGATACCTCGATCACTTATACTCAACCTTATGACGGCCAGTGCTTCAGCGAGTTGAATTTCGCCATCATCATTGGTATCCACATCGCCATCCAACGAACCATCTCCGTCCAGATCTGCACAATTGGTCGTGACCAAGGCACTCTTAAAATTAGCATCGGGTATGTTTACAATCTGACCATGAACCGCCCAAGTGCACATCATGACAAAGAAGGTGAAGTAAAGATTTTTCATAGCTGAAAATAATGTTTCCTACCAAATATAGGGACAAAAACAGCTTTTTTAAACTAATATTCAGTGAATTACCAATTATTTGATATGAATTAGGTAGTATCCCCTTTCCTGTGAGCAAACTATTGAATTTCAAAAAAGGGGTGACACATGCTATAAGGGCAAGTACAGTAACTAAGAAACTCCGGTTCTTGTTGTTATCTTTTTACGCTATGAGTACTGCTTGTTGATTAACGATTTTAAAAATGGTAATTGTACCAAGAATAATGCAAGCATCCCAATAGCATACATAGCGGTCTTAGAAAGTTCTATACTGCTGAAGAGATTTTCAAATTTCGGCCTTTCAACGGAAATTTCATTTAAATAACCCGCTCCTCCGATGGGAAAGAAATAAAGCAATACCATGCTCAATACAAATAGCAAAGCTACTATGAGCCATCCCTTTTTACTAATGAGAGGCACATACGGTTTAAGAACTGTTTTTTCCTTCTCGATCGATTGCATGATACGATCGGTAAACCCTGGGGACGGTGTCTCTACTCCCACTTCGCCCATCCATTTCTTAATAATTTCTTCTTCCTTTCTAGATAGCTTGTCCATACTACTATGCAATTTTGGGTTGAATATAACCTTGCAACAAGGTAAATAATTTTTTACGACTCCTATAGAGCCTTATTTTAATATTATCTTCGCTTAAATCGATCACCCCTGCTATTTCCTTGACACTTTGGTCTTCAAAATAATATAGGGTAATCAACGTGGCGTCTATTTCTGGCAATTGCATGATACATTGTCTTATTTTTTCCTTTCTTTCCTTCGATTCCATCAATTGCAGGGCATTGTCTATAGCTCCGGCATCGCCCTCGGTGATTTCCTCCAACAAATTTGTGGTTTGCTGTCGCTTATTCTTTCGTACCCTATCCAACGCCTTTCTGTAGGCTATACTATAAAGCCAGCTTGAAAACTTGGACTCGCCTCGAAAGCTCTCCAATGACTCATATGCCTTAATAAAAGTATCCTGAGCTACTTCTTCGGCCTCTTCACGAACCTTTACCACGCGAATGACAATGGTGAACACATACTCTTTGTATCGTTCTACCAAGGTAGCAAATGCTCGGGTATCCCCTAGCTTGATTTGCTCGATCAGGTATTGGTCAGTGTTAGCCGTCATTTTATCCTAAGACGTTTACTTTGGTTATTTGGTTACATCCTTCAACTTAAAAAAAATTAACGGAAAGTGTAACCAATCTTTTTTGAGTATCGTCATAAGGGCGAACAAATAATAATCAATTAAAAAACAATTTATATGGAAAATCCAGAAATCATTATTATCCCAATCATGTTTGGGGTCATCTTCGGAATATTTTATTTATACATTTCTGCCCGTAACAAAGAGCGATTGGCCCTTATCGAAAAAGGTGCGGAGGCCTCCATTTTCTACGGAAAGAATAAAAGAATCACTCCTATTTGGAAGGTTATCGTTATTAACCTGGCATTCCTCCTTATGGGTATTGGACTGGGGACATTAATAGCCGAAGGATTTGTACAAGGCTTCGGTATGGATGAAGATGTGGCCCGTCCAGGTGTTATCTTCTTCATGGCAGGACTGGGATTGTTCACGGGATTCTATGCCACTAAAAAACTAAACAAGGACGCTTAATCTATATATTGTGAAATGTTAAACTGCTTTGGAAGGGCTTTCTGAAGCAGTTTTTTTATTTCAGAAAGAACAAAGTGAGAGAAAGAATAGGAAGGAATACAGCGATTCAATCAATGATATCAATAAAGTGGGTATTTGCTGTACTTTAGGGAGTACTATTTTTTCTGATAGGCCTATTGAATTGTGCTTCTAATTAATTATTAAAACGAACGTTGCTATACGATGCATTAATCGTAACCGAGCGAGAACTTCCGTTAGAGCCTTTGTAGCCTTTCAGCATGGTATGGCTTGTATTTTTATTCTTGGAAGTTATTTCGATGGAAGCAGGGCTTTCGAACCTAGATTTCTTACCTGAATATTGAAACGTAAAGGAGCTGCTGGGCAAATCCAGATAGGCATCGGTATTCTCAAGTACAATATCGACATTACTAAAGCTGGGATTGATCTCCTTCACGTACAAATTACCAAAAGAACCCGATAAAAAAGCCTTGTCCACAATGGAATTCACGTTCACATTACTGGAATTGGCCTGAAGGTTAATGGAATGCACTTCGTTCAATTTACAATCATCCACGTATTTAAGGTCAAGCATACCATCTATCCAGTTATTTACATATACGGGAGCATAGGAAGCATTAATGAGGGTGTTACCCCCATCAATGCTATTTGCTGTTAATGTACTATAATCCAAATTGGCCTTTACGTTATAAACATCTGTCATTTTCACTTCACCATGACGTACGTTAATATCGGTACGGGTGTTCTTGGGCATGCGTATGATAATGGTTTTCTTTGCCTTTACAGGCTCATCGAAAAGTCCATTTCTATTTCCGTTAATGATAATGGTTTTATCGCCAGTTGGAGATGTAATCACTTGATTATCATAACCATCAAACTGTTCGGCCCACTTTTCGGCATCCTTTTCGAATTGCTCAGCCCACTTCTCCATATCTTTTCCAAACTCCTCGCCCCATTTTTCCATATCCTTTCCGAACTCCTCGCCCCATTCTTCCATGCTTTTTCCAAACTCCTCACCCCATTTCTCCATGTCCTTTTCGAAGTCTTCACCAAATTTCAGCTCGATACTGTTGCCAAACTCTTCGCCCCAGTCTTCCATTACATCTTCGATGTTTTTCTTCCAATCTTCTACTTCGTCCAACCAATCATCTACTTCTCCAACAGTAACATTACTATTAAACTTATCATTGAGTTTGCTCACATATCGCTGCTTGTTTTTTCTATACTCACCACGATCGAACACCTGGGATCTTTTATTATGGTCAGAATAATAACTGTACTCATTGCCGTCCTTAAAGTTTGGACGTTCTCCATTAAAAGGCCATCTAGGCATTTTTTCCAATTCAGGCACATCGGGTATGGCTATATTAAATTCCATATCACCCAAGGCATCAAATAGGGGGCTCATTTTAATTTCCTTAAGGCCTTCCAAGTGTTTCAAAGACTCTAGGCTTTTCATTCGGTCGAGTACTTTCAAGCTACCCATAGATTCAATTCCGCCCCAAAGGCTTCCTTCGTTAGAAGTGATTACAACTTCTTTACTATTGCCTAGCACCTTCAAATTCCATTTTTCGAATACTATTCTCTTCTCTTCTTCGGAAAGGCTTTCGTCGTCTATAAAAGCTTCTACTTCTACGACATCTTTATTCCAAGTCTCGAAAACAATGTTGGTATGGGAGGTGTTTACAGACACCAAGACATCATTCCCAACATTAAACTGCTCCACAGACTTAGTCTGCGCGGTCATTACCGCAAAGCTCATTAAGAGCACGGCAAATACCGTCTTACGCACTAATTTCATTAAACTGTTCATTTTCCAATTGTTTAAGTTCTTTTAATTTGTTTTTAAGTTTGAACAGCAATTCCAAACGTAATTTCAAATTATCGATAAGAGCGTTGATGGTTGCTTCTGTAGGCCCAACTTCGTTGAGTTCCTTGTTAAGGCGCTCATACTCCTTATCCAGTTCGGCCAATCGTTTTTTATAACCGTCGATTAATTCCTTATTGTCGTTATCCTCACCCAGCGATGCCAGTTGTAATTGGATTCCGTTCTGATAAAAATCCTGTACTTTTTTTAACTCTGGTGAAATATCTCCCAGTGTGATACCCGTTTCAACCTGAGTTTCTATAGGATTGGTCTTCGTTAAACCAGGATCTTCGCCTCCGTTGTCCCCGGAATTCATGAACCAATATCCTGCACCAAGAAACACTACAATGGCTGCGGCTACCTTCATCCAAAGGAATAGCGATTTCTTCTCCTTTTTACCTGAAAAGTTCTCCTGCATTTTCCTTTCGAAGCGCGTCTCATGTCCCTTGGGAAGGCGAGCTCCCTCAGGCGGGTCCTGCCGCATCATTTTTCTAATATCCTGTGCCATAGTGCAAGTGTTTTAATTGTTCTTGTAACTGTTTTTTGCCCCTGAACAAATTTGTTCTTGAGGCACTTTCCGAAATCCCCAAGATTTCAGAAATCTCCTGATGGTCGTATCCCTCTAATAAAAACAGCTGTACGACCAACCTATACGGATCTTTTAGATTTTCGATGGCACGGTGTACCTCTGCTACGGTCACCTCATCTGCAACACTCCAATCCTCATCCTCCGTAATGGTTAAAACCTCTTCATTTATGGAAAGTGATTCCATCTTTCGCGCTTTGATAGCATCGAGACAGGTATTGATCACGATCCGTTTAAGCCAAGCTCCAAAGGTGACGTCCCCCTTGAACTGATGCAATTTGGAAAAAGCCTTAATAAAAGCATCCTGCATCGCATCCTCAGCCTGTGCAATGTCCTTAATGTAACGCTGGGCCACAATAAACATCCCATCACAATACTGCTTATAAAGCGCCAATTGTGCCTTTGGATTATGCTCTTTGCATTGCTCAACTAATAACGTTGTGGACAAAACTGATGGTTTTTTGGTTGCTGTTCGGGTTAAAGACGATGGAAAATTTTCAGCGTTACAAAATTTAGAATATTTAAATTTACTACCTTTCCTTTTGAAAACCCATCGGTCATGAATAAACTTGTAAAGATTTCCCTTAAAATACTCGGAGCCCTTATTGTACTTGCACTCCTATTTTATTTTGTGGTGGGGCCCATCATGAAAAGCAGTACCAAAAAACATAGTCCAGAAGTAGTTGAAACCTATGAAAACGATACGGCAAACATTGAAGTGTTTTACTGTAGCCCAGCTAAAAAAGGACGTACCATTTTCGGTGAATTAGTCCCCTATGGCGAAGTATGGCGTACCGGAGCTAATGAAGCCAGCACCTTTACCACCAATAAGGACCTTACCATAGAAGGAAAAACCCTTCCTGCGGGAAAATATAGCTTATGGACCATACCCAATGAAGATAGCTGGCAAATTATTTTCAACAATAAAATGTATAGCTGGGGAGTGCGCTTTCAGGACGGCAAGGCCATGCGCGAAGCGGAACACGATGCGTTGGTTGCTACGGCAACCGTTTCACAAAGTATTACCGTACAGGAAAACTTTGCCATTAACCTTTTAGAAACCCCAACGGGTGATTTAGTCATGATGTTAGCCTGGGATAATGTGACTGTACCATTACCTATATCAATAAATTAAAACCAACCTCAATTTTGGCAGGCAAGAAACCCATGAAGGGAGCACTAAGTGAAAAAGGAGGTATAACACCTCCAGAATCCCTGAGCAAAAGTGCTGCCGAAAAGTTAAAATCCCACCGCAAAAATATTCCTTCCGTGGCAAAATTGGTGGATGGTATTCTCTCGGGAGATAAGACTGCCCTAAGCCAAGCAATTACCCGTATAGAAAGTAGGGCTCGAAAGCATCAGAAAGAAGCCAAGGAAATTATTGAGGCATGCCTACCGTATGCAAATGCCTCTTTTCGGATCGGAATAACAGGCGTGCCTGGTGTTGGCAAAAGCACCTTTATCGAAGCGTTTGGCTCTGTATTGACTAAGGCAGGTCATAAAGTAGCGGTGTTGGCTGTAGATCCCAGTAGTAGTCTTAGTGGGGGAAGTATCCTCGGGGACAAAACACGAATGGAAGATCTCGTCAAGAATCCTAATGCCTTTATTCGTCCATCTGCAAGCGGGGATTCCCTGGGTGGTGTGGCGAGAAAAACAAGGGAAACGGTAATCCTTTGCGAGGCTGCAGGATATGATTATATCATTATTGAAACTGTAGGGGTGGGACAAAGTGAGACAGCGGTTCACTCCATGACCGACTTCTTTTTACTATTAAAATTGGCAGGGGCAGGTGACGAACTTCAAGGCATAAAAAGGGGTATTATGGAAATGGCCGATACCATTGTGATTAATAAAGCAGATGGTGAAAACGAAAAAGCCGCCAAACAAGCCAAATTGGAATTTAACAGAGCCCTGCATCTCTATCCGACCAAGGACAGTTTATGGAGACCTAAAACCCTTACGTGTTCGGCTATTAAGCACAAAGGAATTGATGCGGTTAAAGAGGTAATTGATGACTACTGCAAGCTTACCAAGGAAAACGGATATTTTTTGGAAAAACGAAACCAACAAAACAAATTTTGGCTGCTACAGACTATTGAATCTCAATTAAAAAGTGATTTTTACAGTCATCCTAAAGTGAAAGAAGAACTTAAAAGGCAGCTTCAATTACTTAGTGAAAACAAGACCACACCTTTCGAGGCGGCTGAACAAATTTTTTCGGTAATGAATTAATCGAAAAGCGTAAGTTCACCATCAAAAAGTTCCCGAAGCGCTTCCATATTCGCATACCTCATTTTACGCGCAATATCAAAGTACTTTTCCCGGTTTATGGTGTCTCCGGCAAAGTGATATGCAACGGAGAGATTGGCAGCAATGACTGGATCACTCTTGTCTAACCTATAGCTTTTTTCCCCTACTTCTATGGCCTTATTAAATTCCTTACTTTGTAAGTATATCGCAACAAGGCTAGAATATGCTTGCGCGTATTCTGGGTTTATTTCAATGGCGCGTTCGTAATAGCTTGTCGCTTTTTCGAAATCTCCGCTTTTCCTTGAAACAATGCCCATTCCTGTCAGGGCCTCCTCCATTTCCGGCTTTAATTGAAGTGCTTTCTTATAAGACTTTGAAGCCAATGAATCCTGATCCAGTTTTTCATAAATATGCCCTAAAATGGTCCAGGCATATTCATTGTCATCGTTTGTCTCTACGTACGCCTCCATATCTATCTTGGCGCCATAAAAATCTCCAGATTCAAATTTTTCCGAAATCTCCCCAAGTTCTGCCATTTTCCCAAAGTCACCACAACTTATGCATAGCAACGAAACAAAAGCGAAAAGTAAAGTAAACCGCATATCGTTAATTTTAATTTGTAAAGTTATCCCTAAACCAAGCTACCTGAGCCTCTAAACCTTCCCTAAGTCCCGTTTGCGGGTTATAGTTTAACACCTTCCGAGCTTTATTAATATCGGCCTTGGTACGTGATTGGTCACCAGGTCTTGGTGGTTTGGCCTCAATGGTTATTTTCTTCCCTAAGATGGCCTCCACAGTTGCAATCCCCGTTGCTGTAGAATTCTCTTCTTCGGTACCCAAATTGAAAATTTCCCCATTGCACGAATCCGTATGGTGCATCACACTCACAATCCCATCTACAATATCCTGCACATAAGTAAAGCTTCTTAGGTGCTTCTCGCTTCCTTCATATAAGGGAAAGGGTTTATCGTTCAGGCCACAATCAATAAGTCGGGTATATAATTTGTCGGGGCGTTCCCTTGGGCCATAAACTGAGTACAAACGCAACGAAGTAGATGAAAGTAATCCTCTCCTGGCATATGCCAACACCAATTGCTCTGCCGCCAATTTGGTTACGCCATACCAAGAGGCCGGTAATGGTGCTTCGTCTTCGGCCATGGTCGCATGCAAACCGTAAATGGAAGATGTAGCGATATTCACGAAGAATGGTTTCTTTTCAAAACCCTCGATTACATCTAAAATACGTTGTGTTCCCAGAATATTATTTGTGAAATAATCTGGAAAGGTGCTACTTACCGAAATTCCCGGTTGAGCTGCAAAGTGAAAAATAAAATCCAAATCCTCAGTAACCACATCCGTTAGGTCGTCTTCTCGAAGATCTATTTTTTGAATTTTAATTTCTTTTGCTGAAAGTTCTTTCGCATTCAACTCCTTTAAGGAACGATCATAGTAATCGGAAAAATTATCTATGGCCATTACCGAATGACCTAGACTTTGCAATCGTTCACATGTATGGGAACCTATAAACCCGGCAGCACCGGTAACCAATACTTTCATATTCGAAATTTATCAATGCAAAATAACGGCTTTTTTAGGTTTCTGTTTTATTCTTGAAAAAAGAAATACTTTTGCAGGAAACGAAAAGGATACCCTCATGTACGAATTTACCATCATTGTCCCTGTCTATAATGAAGAAGACAATTTGGAGCGGGTGGAAAAAGAATTGCTGGCCTACACTAAAATTGCCGCAAAAAAGACAGGAATTCTCTTCGTGAATGATGGCTCCAAGGATAACAGCCAAGTATTAATCGAAAGCATTTGTCAACGTCATCCCGAATTTAATTTTATTCAGTTTGAAGAAAATAGAGGGCTTAGTGCTGCTATTAAAGCTGGTTTCGACCATGTGGACTCTGAATTATTGGGCTATATAGATAGTGACTTACAAACAGCTCCTTCCGATTTTAATTTATTATTGGAGCATATTGGGGAGTACGACCTAGTTACGGGTGTACGATCCAACCGAAAAGATTCCTTCGTAAAAAATATGTCATCCAAAATCGCAAATGGTATTCGACGGGCCTTTACGCATGATGGCATGGATGACACTGGTTGTCCATTAAAGGTAATTAAGACCGACTTTGCTAAAAGGATCCCCATGTTCAAAGGGTTGCATAGGTTTCTTCCAGCCATGATATTGCTGCAAAATGGAAAGGTACTACAAGTACCCGTACAACATTTTCCCAGAATTGCCGGAACCGCCAAATTTGGGCTCTGGAACCGTCTATTGGGTCCATTAATGGATTGTTTTGCCTACCTATGGATGAAAAAGAAGTACATCAATTATAGGGTAAAGAATAAGGGATGAGCGATTGGATGGTGTATAGCATCGGCTTTTTGGCACAAATCCTTTTTTCTGGTCGTTTGTTGGTGCAATGGATTCTCTCCGAAAAGAACAAGAGAATCATTACCCCTTCCCTATTCTGGAAACTAAGCCTACTAGCTTCATTTTTATTATTCGTTTATGGTTATCTAAGAGATGATTTCGCCATTATGCTGGGGCAATCCCTAACCTACTTCATCTATATAAGAAACCTGCAATTACAAGGACAATGGCAGAAATCCCCCTTTTGGTTTCGTTGGTTCCTATTGTTATTTCCCGTTGCGATTATAGCCTATGGATATAATAATGGGGAATACGATATTTATCAATTATTCAACAACGCAGATATTCCGAATTGGTTACTTATTTTAGGGATTGTTGGACAGGTTTTATTCACACTTCGGTTTATCTACCAGTGGATTTATTCGGAAAAAACCAAAACTTCACAATTGCCCATAGGATTCTGGCGATTAAGTGTGCTTGGAGCTTCCCTAATTCTAACCTATGCCATTTTCAGGGAAGATCCTGTACTCTTTGTAGGCCATGGAGCTGGGATGATCATTTATATTCGCAATATCTTTATCGGTAAAAAGGAACGTCGTGAATTGGAGCAGCAATAAATACCTTATTTGGCTTTTGGTGGCCTGCTCAGCTATTTTTCTAACAAATCTAGCTGTACTCCATGTTAATATAATGGAAGCAAGAAACTTCATTACGGCAAGGGAAATGATTCAAGATGGTAATTGGCTCTTGACAACCCTAAATGGATACCCGCGTTATCAGAAACCTCCTTTACCTACTTGGATTACGGCCCTGTTCGGGATCATCTTCGGGCTTAAAAACATAATCGCACTAAGACTTCCTGCAGCCTTAATGGCAATCTTATTAATAGTTACCTCTTACCGTTTTGTAACGCGCCTTACCCTAAACAAATACTTTGGATTTATTTCCGGCCTTATTATGGCAACCTCATTTTATATCGTCTCAGCTGGACGGGATGCCAATTGGGATATTTATACCCATGGGTTTATGATGGTATGTATTTATCAACTATACCTATTCTTTACTTCTGAAGAAAAAAAATACCAACGAGTCCTCTGGGCAGCCGTCTTTTTTGGGTGTTCGTTTATGAGCAAAGGCCCAGTTTCGTTTTATGCCCTATTGTTACCTTTTCTTATTTCCTTTGGTATTGTTTATAAATACAAAGGGTTTAAAAAACGTATCCTGCCATTAGTGCTATTTCTTATCGTTTCATTGTTGTTGTCCGGATGGTGGCATTGGTATACCTATACCTTCGATCCGGAAACCGTTGCCGCTATCACCAAAAAAGAAACCAGTAATTGGACAGGCTACAACGTTCGCCCATTCTATTATTATTGGAGCTTCTTTACACAGAGTGGCGTGTGGACGTTACCTGCATTTATCGGATTAATATATCCATATTTGAGAAATCGTGTATTCGACAAGAAAGCCTATTTGTTCTCTTTCCTCTGGACCATGGGATCGGTGGTTCTCCTTTCCATAATTCCAGAGAAGAAGTCACGCTACCTTCTTCCCGTCCTCATTCCTATGGCCATTAATACTGCATTTTATGTAGAGTACCTAATAAGAACTTTTACTGAAATTAAAGACAAGCGGCAGACCATTCCAGTGTATTTCAACTTCGGACTCATTGCTACCATCGGTGTCATTTTTCCTATAGGCGGTTATTTCTTTTTGAAGGACAATCTCGATGGAAAATGGTTTTGGTTCCTATCGCTTTCGATTTTGCTTTTCGTAATTGGTATTTTCATTTTCAAACATTTGTTTAAAAAGCGTATAGCCCCGGTTTTTTTCCTAACCATCGCTTTTATTGCGTCTATTATGTGTTTTGGAATGCCCATGGCAAGGGCATTAACCGTAAACCCAGAATTTAAGGGGTTATCCCAAATGAAATCCTGGCAACTAGAAACCAATCATACAGTCTACGAATATGCCGGTTTTACCCCAGAACTTATCTGGGACTATGGCAAACCTATAAAAGTGTTGAAGCAAGATGGAACTGTTGAGATCCCTTCTGAAGACTCCTTCGGACTATTGGTAGCACAAGAGCACTTAGAGGAGTTTAAACAGTCGTTTCCCAATCATTCATTTGAAAAAGTAACTCGGTATGATATGAATCCGAAAGGACCGGGAGAGCGCTCCCATCGTCCCAGGTTATGGCGTGATTTATATTTAATTACGAGAAAATAATACTAATTCTACGAAGGAACGGGAATCCATTTATTTCTTGCCCATCCTTGTAGTTTGAAAAACACCCAACCCAAGCAACCCCCAAAGAACATCCCTGTAATAATATCTAATGGATAATGCACGCCTATATATATCCTGCTATAGGCAACTACGACAGCCCAAAACAACAAAACAAATGGCCAGTACTTCCATTGCTTCTTTAAGAGAAGCCCTAAAAACACCGCAGCAGCCATAGAACTGGCGGCGTGTGCAGAAAAATAGCCATATCGGCCACAGCCATCAGCCACGAAGCGCATTGCCTCCCTCAAATCTTCTACACGACAAGGTCTGGGTCGTTTAAAAAGGACATATTTAAACAAATTGGCCAATTGGTCGGTAGCAGTAATCATCAATGCAATACTTACCAAAATGATTAGGGTTGTCTTCAATCCCCACTTGCGATATATTAAATAAAGTAACAACAAATAGAGTGGTATGGAAGAATACTTTTCGGTAATAAATAACCAGAAACCATCCCAAGACTCATTCCCTAAAAGATTTAGAAAAAGAAAAAGTTCAGAATCATATTTCAACAATTCCTCAAGCATCTTCGTATCGTGCTACTTCCCTATCATAAAATGCACTGGCTTCATTAACATAATTCTCCATTTCGGTCTCTAATTCCTTCTGATCATGTTGATCGAATTCTTCAAACCATTCAATTTCATCATTCTCCAGGTTAATGATAAAGCGCGGAAATTCGGTATGTATCACAAAAACAGCATTCGGAAAATCTGTATTGTCCCCGAGAATAAATTTTGGAAGTTTCATGTGCATCTTGTTTATGGCTGCAAGTTACGTTTTTTGGCTTTTATGATTACACGCTTTTATTTCATACAAAATCCCGAGCGGAATGCTCGGGATTTCAATAACAAACTTAAAAATACAATCTATCTATTGAACAATGATTTTCTTGAAACCTACTAAATCGTTTATATCGCTTACTTTAACTATATAGGTGCCGGCTGCCAAACTCGAGACATCGATTGGGGTATTCTCAACATATTTTTTATCGAGCACTTTTGTCCCTAAAATTGAGTATACCTCAACTTGAGCAATCTGAGCTCCAGACCCTATGTGCAGTGCATCATTTGCAGGGTTTGGATATACCGTAAAGGATTCTTTCAACGTCTCGAATATGCCCAAAGTAGGATCATATTTGCTTACACCCGCAAAGGTCGTAATCCATAAATTACCTTCGGTATCCTCGATAATAGAGCGTACTTGTTCCGAGGGTAATCCGTCCGACAAGGCAATTGAAGTCCAATCGGTACCATCAAAAACCGCTATCCCGAAGTTGGTTCCGAAATAAAGTATTCCGTTACTATCCTCGGCAATCGCATTGGAGTATCGAACATCAATATTGTTTATTCCATCCGAAAAGGTGTAATTGGTCACAGTGGTTCCATCGAATCGGTCGATTCCGGAACCATTTAAATAACTCGCTACCCATAGGTCGCCATTACTATCTAAGAACAATGCTCCCGGACGATCTGTTGAGAAGCCGTCGGCGCTTGTGAAAATTTCCCAATCGGTCCCATCAAACTTCAAAAGCCCCAAGCTACTAGCAAACCAATAGTTTCCAACGGTATCCTCTACCATGGTTTCCGAAAAAAACACCTCTCCATTTATGAGATCATAATTGGTAAACGTAGTGCCATCGAACTGGCTAATCCCTAGACCGGTGAACCATACATCCCCCTGACTATCCTGAAATGTTTCCCATATAGTATTGGACACGAGTCCCTCCGCAGTCGTATAGCTTGTCCAATCCGTACCGTCGAATTTGCTCACCCCCATCTCATCGAACGTGGTGAACCAGTAATTCCCATCGGAATCCTGAAAACTATCTGCTATGGCATTCGTAGGAGCCCCATCATCGGTTCCAACCCTTATCCAATCCACACCATCAAAATAACCGATTCCCGGCGATGTATTTACCGTCCAATCCGTGGTCCAGATATTACCATTGGTATCTTGTATTAATGAGGAAGGGATTCCTTCTATCAATCCATCTGCAGTCGTGTAATTTGTCCATGTTTGCCCGTGCACAGAAATTAGGGCGAGTACGGCTATTAATGTAATTGTTTTTTTCATGGTCTTGTTTTTTTTTGCGTATTGGTGAACCTAAAATTAGCCCTATCCTGAATCAAATTAAAACATCTTATGCCCCACTTCATAAAGCAAGGGTTACCGTTTATCTTTTAAGATGAATTCGTGCCATATACCAACAATAATTACAGCAGTACTACTATTGGTTGGAAGTAATAAGTCTTTTGGAAAGGTGTTGAAACCTAAAAAACAATAAAATAGCAGAAGTGGTAAGGCCAGCCAGAAGTCCGATCCAAATTCCCGAACTTTTATATTCGGTATACATACTCAAATAGTAAGAAATAGGAAATCCTACTACCCAATAGGCAATAAAGGTAAATAGTGTTGGAATTTTAACATCCTGCATACCCCTTAATGCCCCCAATACCACCACTTGTATGGCGTCACTAATTTGAAATATGGCGGCAATCAATAATAACTTGGAAGCAATAGTAAGCACCTGCAGATTATCCGTCAAATTCTTCGGATCGGTTTCATCTAGGTACATTTTAGGAAGTTGGCTATTGAACAAAAGGAAAATAGTGGCAAAGACTGCTGCACTTAATGTTGTGAGCAAGAAAATGGAAAATGCGATGCGTCTCAGCTCACGAAACCTTTTCAGTCCTTTCTGATTGCCGACCCTAACCATCGCTGCTACACTGAAGCCCATAGCTACCATAAAGGTCATGGATGAAAGGTTCAGAGCAATTTGATTGGCTGCCTGTGGGTTCTTACCTAGAATTCCAGAAAGCCAAATAGCTGCTGTAAAAATAGCCACTTCAAAAAACATTTGCAGTGCTGATGGAAACCCTAGACTTAACAGCTTGTTGATCATTCTTTTGGTTAGCCTAAAAAGTTTTATTCTTAACACATACTCCCTTGCTTTATAATGCTGGGACATTAAATACCAAAGGTAACCCACCATAATAAGCCTAGAGGCCAATGTGCCTATGGCAGCACCTACAATTCCCAGTTGTGGAAACCCAAATTTTCCAAAAATGAACAGATAGTTCAAAACAATGTTTACCACATTGGCCGCAATGGTAGCATACATGGGATACTTGGTTAGTGACAAACCATCGCTGCACTGTTTGAATGCTTGAAAAACAATAAGGGGAACCAAGGATGCCGCTACCAACGTCAAATAAGGCATTGCCAAATCGACTACTTCTTCCGGCTGCCTCATGAAATACAACAAAGGCCTTGCAAAAAATACCAATAGAAAAAGTGCGATCCCAAGAACGGTACACAAAAAGAGACCATGTTTAAATGCGGATTTTCCAGACACCACATTGCCTTCCCCATCCGCCTCGGCCACCAATGGGGTAATGGCAGTAGAAAAGCCTATTCCCAATGACATTGCGATAAACATAAAACTATTCCCCAGCGACACAGCCGCAAGTTCTGCCGTGCCCAATTGCCCTACCATGATATTATCTACAAATGCTACAAGTGTATGACCCAGCATTCCCAAGATGACAGGGCTGGCCAATCTGAAGTTATACGAGAATTCCTTAGTATACTGTTGTAACAAAGGGGTTAGTTTTTGACAAAGGTAATGAAGCCCTTAGGAAACTACCATGATGTTTTTGACCAATTTATTAGCTAGTAATTCACAACCAAAAAGAAACCCGTTCCGAAGAAGTAACGGAACGGGCTAGGTGATTTGTTTGGTAAAAACGAAAAACCAACCAAACTGAATGAATTAGCCAAACAAATCATACACCAACTAAACTTATATGAAAAGAACTAATCTACCAGAATAATTATTCGTTGCTTAATTATTCTATAGCTAATCAACCTATTTTTAAAAGGATGAAGGGCAATCCCCACCTACTTTACCGTTTCCGAAGAAAATTAACCTTCAATTTACACCTGTAAAGAGCTCAGGTATTGCGAAGGCGTAACGGATAATTGTTTTCTGAAGGATTTATTGAAGGTTACTTTGTTGTTGAAACCAACCTCATAGGCTACGTCAATAATATTAAGATTTTTGTTCCTGTCGTTCTTCAGGATTTCCTTGGCCTCATCTATCCTATATTTATTTATTAGTTCAAAGAAATTAAGACCAAAATGCTCATTGATAACCTGTGAAGCATTATGCCTTGTGGTACCAAGCCTATCTGCAATAATAGCAAGGCTCATATTGTTTTGGCGATAAATTTTTTCTTCTTCCATTAATTTTAGCAACTCAATTTTTAGCTCCAGGGAATAGCTTGGCGTAAGACCTGATTTGGTATACTTTTGTTTCTGCTCGACATATCCCCTTGTAATCAAGTTAGGTCTAGCGTAAGAGGCATAACCTATATATAGTACCGTTAGAGCCATTGAAATTACCTGTAAATTCAGGAAAACATCCATTTGCGGTACCAATCCAGTAATATTCAGACCATGAATTAGATATGAAACCACATAAATACTGGTCAAAATAACCAGGTTTCGGATCCATTTCTTTGCTTGAACCGTAATTGTCATTCTCTTTCTGGTCTTTAGATAACCATATAGTACCAATCCTCCATAAATAAGTAATGACAAAAACTTAGTAGAAACAATATATAAACGATAAGGTTCCCTATCTATAATACCCACACCAAACATTATCCTTGATTTCTCCTCTCCGGATAACATTAGTATTGGCATAAGCAACACAAGAATAGCAACCGTAGGCAGTAAATGCAAAAGGTCCTTTTTAGTAAAACGATAGTTAGAAGTAATCCTTTTAAAATAAAGGTACATTAACGGACCATAAATAAAGGCATAGGAAGCGGACACATACAGCATGTGCGGGGTACTGAATACCAGGTTCGTCTCATACAAAAAGTTATGGAAGAGAAATACCGAATTAATAAGCATGAAAAGGCTTATCAAGACGGATGACCACCGATCCTGATTCTTTTTTAGCAATAGAACTATACCGATAAAGAACCCAATGATGGACGCAAATAAGTAGAAAAAACTTGTCCTATTCAAGTCCATAGCATAAGAGCCGCGCAACTCTGAAAACTCCTTTGTAGTTTCAAATGGTTTGAAATAACTATACTCCAAAAAGGAAGTATCACCGGAATACTTTACATACATTTTGGCATAATGATGTGCATTTTCAACATCATTATTTTTTGCTGCATAAATGGCTTTTTCTCGGAATGCTTGAAGCGAATCTTTACTAAAATAACGCTGATCGATTTCTTGGTGAAATACAAACGGGGTTACCTTCTCTTGGACCATTTCTAAGGCAACATCATCCTCCAAATTCAATTCCATAGCCAGTAAACGATCATCGGATACTAAACTTAATAGTAAAACTATGACCGCAACATACCTTTTTATGTAAGAAAATGATAACATAGGTTAGTGGTAAATTCGCTTACCTAAATATACGAATTGTTTTAGTAAATAAAAGTCCGCAGGTAATTCCCGATAATAGTTTACCATTGTATGCCGACAAAAGTTTACTCAAATTTTAACAAAATCCAATGAAATCAACGGTTACAGGAACTTTATTTAAAATAATAGAGAGGTAGTCTTAATTCTTTAATTTTTAACCGATTGTATAGGCGACTTTGTTCCGTATTTATCAAACAAATACACCAAACTAGCCATGGTTGCCCCTCCAAGTTCCAATTCCCTTCGGTTTACGGCATCAAAAGTATCATTGGCTGCATGATGGTGATCAAAATATCGCTGTGAATCTGGACGTAGCCCTGATAATACAATGTTACTGTCTTTTAGTGGTCCAATATCGGCTCCACTTCCACCCAATTCAAAATAATGAATCAAGTACGGTTTAAATAACGGCTCCCAACTTTTTACCTGTGCAAAATTAGCTTCATCGGTATCGAAAGAGAAGCCCCTAGGTGTAAAACCACCCGCATCGCTTTCTAATGCGAAAAGATGCTCTTCCTGTTTCAGCTTTGCTTCCTCTGCATACTTTCTTCCACCACGCAAACCATTTTCCTCATTCATAAACAGCACCACCCGAATGGTATGGCGGGGTTTATAATTTATCTTCTTGAATAATCGAAGCACCTCCATAGATTGTACACAACCAGCACCGTCATCATGAGATCCATCCCCTAGATCCCAGGAGTCCAAATGCCCTCCAACTATCATATATTTATCTGGATAGACACTCCCTTTAATTTCACCGATTACATTATAGGATTGCACATCTGGGTATACCCTACAATTCTGTTTAAAATAAAATTGAAGATCCGCTTTTAAACCCAAAGCCCTGCTCAAGTAGTCGGCATCGTTGGTACTAATGGCACATGCTGGGATACGCTTATTAACCGGGGTATCGCCATAGCTCATAGAACCCGTATGCGGATAGTCATCCTGACGTAGGTTCATGGATCTTACCACGACCCCTACAGCACCATATTTGGCGGCTTCCATTGCCCCCGCATATCTTTGATCTACACAGCCACCGTAGGATTGAAATGTACTGATTAAGTTAGCCTGCATGGGCCTATTATAAAAAACTATTTTCCCTTCTATTCGCTCCTTTCCATAATTCTTCAAATCATCAATTCCCTGCACTTCAATCACCTCTGCTTTAAGCCCCAAAGCGGAAGTCGCTACCGATCCTCCCAAGGCACAAATATTTACTTGTTTACTAAGCCCAGGTGCCGTTTCTATATAGGCGTGCTCCGGAAATCCCCTCGTCCATTTGGGTACCATCACCGGCTGCAACCATACCTTGTCCAAACCTAATTTCTCCAATTCATCCTTTGTATACTGCACAGCTTTCTCGGCTTCCAAAGAACCCGAAAGCCTGCCGCCAATTTCATTTGATAGATGATCTAACCAATCATAACTTTTCCCATTAAGAAGAGCCATATCGTAGATATTCCTAATGGTTAACGAGTCTTGTTCATTTACCTTTTGTGCGTATCCGTCTAATGTGAATGCCACACATAGTAACCCTAAAAAAAGGAGTCTCTTATGCATACTTTTATTCTTTTTCCAATTGTTTTTTAAATTCTTCTAGGCGTGCTTTAATCTTAGGATCAAGCTCAGGATTTTTTATATCTGAGTACCGTTTTAGTTCTTCTAGCAAAATAGTAGCAACCAATAAACGTGCCGCTGGTTTATTATCCGCAGGAATAGCGTACCAAGGGGCATGCGGTTTCGATGTCCTATTAAGAAGATCATCATAACAATCCATATAGGAATCCCACAATTTCCGTTCTTCAATATCCCCAGGGGAAAACTTCCAATGCTTTTTGGCTTTCTCCAATCTTCGAATTAGACGATTCTTTTGTTCCTCTTTTGAAACGTTCAGAAAAAACTTGAATATGAGTGTTCCATTTTGGGCAATTGTTTTTTCGAAATTATTGATCTGCTCAAAGCGCTTGTTCCAAAACTCATCATTTATGTCTGAAAGCGTATGCACGTCAGGTAAATTTTCACCTAAAATATATTCAGGGTGTACTCGGGTAACCAACACATTTTCATAGTGGGTCCGATTGAAAACCCCAAATTTTCCACGAGCTGGCAATGCAATATAATGTCGCCACAAATAATCGTGCTTAAGCTCCAGTTCTGTTGGCACCTTGAAACTATGGACTACCACACCCCGTGCATTAAAGTCCTTGAATACTTCCCTAACCAAACTGTCCTTTCCGGCAGTATCCATGCCCTGAAGGCAGACCAAAACAGAATATTTACCGTGGGCATACAAGGTATCCTGTAATTCGCCCAGTTCCTCCCTGGTTTCTTCCAAAGCCGTTTCCAATTCCTTTTTGGACGCTTCATAATCTACATAGGTAGTGCTTCCCTTGGTATGGAATGGTGCAGTCACTTTGTAGTCAGATATTTTTATTGCTTGCATATGTAATTTTTCAAGAAGGCTAAATATAGAAAACATTATCTGAACCATCATTGCCGCCCATCACTTAAGCGGCATAAATTGAAGTTAAAAACAACGGAGGGCCACCACTATTTTTTCCGGATTTTTAACAATATAGTTATTCACAAATTTCGGCTTTTTCAATTTTTTGTTGTAAAATTGTTATAACCTACTTAACCCCAAAATGCCTATGAATACTACAACTACCCTAATTGTAGCTATATTTTCGTTGTTTATTTCAAAAGACACTAATGATTGTGAGGTTGCCTATCAAGGAGTAACCTTAAGCTACCAACATGTTAAAAAATCCATGGAAGCCAATAACCTGGACCACATTAAACAATATGCGGATAGGGCTAGAATCTCTTTGGAAAATTCGCAAGCCATGCTCAAAAATTGTGGTTGCAATGAAGCCGAAAACGAATCTTACATTGCACTCGAACATTTGGAGAAAGCATTGGAAAAGGAAACTTTTGAAAGAAGCCGATATCACGCAAGTAAAGCAAAGGTTAGTTCTCAACTCGTCCTTAATTTATTGGATGAATGTGGAGAGAACGGATTATTGTCTACGATTAACGAGGAAGAAGAAACACTACTAAGCCAAGAAGAGCAGCTACTTGCACAGCAAAAGCGTCTTATGGAGGAACAGAAGAAAATCGAAGAACAAATAAAGAAGCAAAAGGAATTGCAACAGCGCCTTGAAAATGAAAAAAAGGAGAAATTGGCCCAACAATTAACCATAAAAAGTGAGGCGGAAGCAAGCTTGAGCGAATTGAAGTCGGCCCTTATAAAAGTGACACAATCCCTGAATTGCCCTACCGAGGATTATTCTAAATTAAGTTCTTTTTATAGATCTGAAGAAATCCTAGAAACAGAAACGATTCAGGCTACTCGGCTCTTTTACGCACAAAAAACCGAAGAAATGGTTCAGATGTTATTGAATACGATGGAGAAATGCGAATAACTCAACGTATTGTATTCTTGAATAAACCTGGTTCTATTTGGTAGCAAAAAGTTTCACATCACTTTCGGTCACTTCACTGTTACCCAAAATGATGAGACGCTCTACCACATTTCTCAACTCACGGATATTACCTGTCCAATCGTATTCTTGCAATAGCTTTATGGCTTTGTCTGAAAAATCCTTTTGGGCAGTACCGTGTTCATCCGCAATTTTCTTGCAGAAGTACTTTATTAATAAGGGAATGTCTTCACGGCGATCATTTAGGGCGGGTACCTTTACCAGAATAACTGCCAGTCTATGGTATAGGTCTTCCCTAAAATTACCCTCTTCTATTTCCTTTTTAAGGTCCTTATTGGTAGCAGCAACCACACGAACATCTACCTTAATATCCTTGTCGCTACCCACTCGCTGTACACGGTTTTCCTGAAGGGCCCTCAACACCTTAGCTTGTGCGGAAAGGCTCATATCGCCTACCTCATCTAAAAATATGGTTCCACCATTCGCTGCTTCAAACTTACCGGCCCTATCCTTGTTGGCACTGGTAAAAGCGCCTTTTACATGACCAAACAATTCACTTTCTATAAGTTCACTGGGAATAGCAGCGCAATTTACTTCGATCATGGGTCCTTTAGATCGATCGCTCTTTTGATGTAACCAATGGGCTACCAGCTCCTTTCCTGTACCATTGGGTCCAGTAATAAGAACCCTTGCTTCGGTCGGAGCCACTTTTTCGATCATTTCCTTTATATGGGTAATGGCATCGGAATCCCCAATCATTTCATACTTCTTACCCACTTTTTTCTTTAGGCGGGTATTTTCCACAACCAATTCCTTTCTATCCAGGGCATTTCTTACCGTATTCAGTAAACGGTTTAAATCTGGTGGTTTCGAGATATAATCAAACGCCCCCAAGCGCATTGTATTTACCGCTGTGTCCAGATCCCCATGTCCGGAAATCATAACGACAGGAACCTCGGGTTTTATTTTCTTAACTGCTTCCAATACTTCCACACCATCCATTTTCGGCATTTTTATATCGCAAAGGATTAGATCGAAATCTTCTTTCTTAATGATTTCAATTCCTGCAAGACCATCCTCAGCTTCAGATACTTCATAGGTATCGCTCTCTTCAGATAAAATCTTAACAAGCACCCTTCTAATGGCGGCTTCATCTTCTATAATAAGTATTCTTGGCATAGTTAAATTTTAAGTTTTATTCCTGATCTAAGATAGTAAGTATTTGCATCATTTATCGTGTACAAATTGTTTCTTTTTCCATCCCTTACACGTATTTCATTGAACACAGTATACCCTCCATACGCATAGAACAATAGGTGTTTCGTGAAATAATATTCATAGCCCAATCCACCAAAAACCAAGGTCATGGAAATATTTTCTCCTGTAACGGAAGATCCATCGGTTTTGGGAATCACCAAATTATTCTGAATGTTTGAAAAGAATCCGTCCAAGGTAATGAATCCCTGTAGGGCATGTTTCTTTCCCGCAAAGTACTTGATATTTGTTTTGGGCGTTCCCACGGAGTACGACCAATTAGGCTTAAACTTCTTATAGTAGTTTATAACGGGAATCGGAAAAGGCCTTCCTGCGGTGGTAGCATAATTAAGACCTATTATGAGGCGATCGGGCTTTGCTATGGAATCCCCGGATCGATCCCTAATCAAATAGGCCGCTCCGGTGAAATTAATATCCCTATTGGTTATTTTATCGGTTTCAAAATTAGAGTTGAGCTCGGCGCCCACTTTGGCAGCAAAACGCCAATTGTTCTTCATTTTGAAGGTATAGGATACTGAAGTCCTGAATAATTGAAACCTATCCAATTGAGTGGTTTCGAATGGTACCGCATCTTCAAAATCTAAGTCCAAATTTCGGTACTCAAAACCAGCAATAAGGTAACTACCTTCCCAATTTAAACGGAAAGGCACATTTACAAAGGTTCTGAAGCGACTTACCGAATTTTCGGACTTCCCTTGGGGTATATAGGTGTATTCAACCCTAGCTAAATCTGTGTTTTGCCCAAACGCTTCTGAACAAGCACAAATCATAACAAGGCAAAGAATTGCAAAAATTCTTTTCAATACAGAATTCGGAAAAATCAAAAGCAGATCATTTTAAAACGCTGGTGCAGGACGGCAATGTACAATTAATTTGTAGTTGAACAAACTAAAACTCCTTTAGGCGCATAAAATTGTGTGCATGTGAATTACTTTATTTTTCGGTAGCTGAAATATTGCCGGACATAATATGAATATCCCTCTGTGGAAACGGAATGGTTACATCGTTCTCCCTGAAAAGTGCATCGATCTTAAATCGAATATCACTTTTTATATACGGATCTATAAAGCTATCCGACACAAAGAAATTGATCCTGAAATCCAAGGAAGAATCTCCAAAGTTTTCGAAAGAGACAAAAGGCTTTGGCACCTTTAATATTCGGCTATCCTCTGCCACACTTTGCAACAGCAATTCTTTCACTTTTTTTGTATCACTGCCATAAGCTACACCCACAGCAACGAATTCACGGGTCGTCTTATGGTTTTGGGTAAAGTTTAAAATAGAATCGCTAATAAACTTGTGATTGGGGATCACAATTACTTTATCATCCCTGGTGAGTGCACGGGTGGTGCGAAGCTTTATATCGAACACACGTCCTACACGACCTTCTACCTCAATGATATCGCCCACCAAAAGCGATTTATCTATCATGATTAATATGCCACCTATAATATCCTGAAATATCTCCTGAAGGGCTAGCCCCACACCTACCAACAAGGCCGCCGATGCCGCAAGCACAGGGGTAACGTTTACCCCAGCAAAGCTTAGTATGGCAAAGAACACAATTATATAGACCACATATTGAACGAATTTGAAAAAACTGAAAAATTTCAGTTTATCAGTTTCATCCATCTTACGGGTGAACAACCTGCGTATCCATTTTAAAACGAATCGTGTAACAAAGTAGGCTACGGCAACAAGAAGGAGCAGACCAATTGTAATATGAATTTGATTCTCCTCTTTACCGAAGTGAAAACCATAATTGAGTACTTCCTTAATATTTCCCCAAATATCCTCTTTTACGACATCCGAGAGTTTGTCGGTGATGTTTTCGTCCTGCACAAATTAGTATTTAAGCCACTTAATAATCTCTTTGTAGCTTGCCTTTTTCCCGTACATTAAAATACCAACCCTATAAATCTTGGAGGCAAACCAAACGGTACCCATAAAGGTAGCAAATAATATGACTACAGAAAGAATCTGTTGCCAAAGTGGAACGCCAAATGGAATTCGCATAAGCATCACTACAGGTGAGGTAAGTGGGATGTATGAGAACACTTGGGATACAGTGCCATGTGGATCTTCAATTACTGTAAATGCACCCACATATACCGCAAGTATGAGCGGCAACAAAATAGGAAGCATAAATTGCTGGGTGTCGGTCTCGCTATCTACAGCAGCTCCTATAGCCGCATACAAGGAAGCATACAACAAATATCCCCCAATAAAAAACAACAGGAACATAATGACCAAATTGAGGATGGGTAGCTTTCGAAACTCGCTAATTGCTTCATAGATTTTGGCATCAGATCCACCGGCTTCGACCACTGTTTGCATCTGATCGGCTTGCATTGCTGCTGGATCGATTCCAAATATGAGTGTTACTACAAAACTAAGAACGCTAAGCAAGATTACCCAAACCGCGAACTGGGTAACCCCAGCCAATGAAGTTCCTATTATTTTTCCCAACAACAATTTTATCGGCTTTACCGAGCTAATAATGACCTCGATAATTCGGCTGGTTTTCTCCTCGATCACGCTCCTCATGATCATATTGCCATAAATGATGATAAACATAAAAAGCAAGTAACCAGAAATCCCTCCAAATATGAGTTTTAGCAACGATCCCAATTCGGAAGTTTCCTGCCCATCAAAAGTCTCTAATTGTGTTTCTACATTTACCCTAAGGGCATCTATCTGAGCTGCATCAATATTGTTGGCTTCTAATTTCAAGGTATTCGCTTTCTTGCGTACTGCCCTTTCAATATCCATTAAAACCCCTAATGATGGGGAAGACTCTGAGAAAAATGTTATGGATTTGGCCAAGGAATCTATGTCCTTGGTGTTAGGGATATGCAATAAACCATATACTTCACTTTCTTGGGCATTTTTCTTGGCCTCATCCAAGGAAACCGTTGCCAATGTCTCAAATTTCAAGTCATCGTCATTCTCAAACTGATTGATAAATAATCCGCTTTCATCCAATACCGAAATGGTGCGCACCTTATCATTGTTTAACTGCGACAAATAAGCTACCAAGCTGATAAGGGCAACCATAATCAGTGGACTTAAAAACGTCATGATAATGAACGCTTTGTTCTTGACTTTGGTGAGGTATTCTCTTTTTATTATGAGGGAAAGATGATTCATGGAGGGCTTTTTAGTGGTTCTGTACGGCTTGGATAAAAATGTCGTTCGCTGAGGGGATAACCTCTACAAAATGGGTTACGCGTCCTTTTTGGGTCAAATAGCCCAATAAGTCATTGGCATTATCATTAGGGACCTTGATCGTGTATTGAAGTTCGTCGTTTATGGTTTTAAAATTGGCAGGCATCACTTCGAAATTTGCCTTCAATTCACTGGACACAATATCTTTTGCATCGGTCACTAAGCCAACTTCATAGGTGTTCGATTTAAACTCCCGTTTAATGTCAATGAGCTTCCCATCCAGTATTTTGTTAGATTCATGAATTAAAGCAATATGATCGCACATTTCTTCCACAGACTCCATACGGTGTGTTGAAAAAATTACGGTCGCCCCGTCGTCACGAAGTTTCAATATCTCATCTTTAATGAGATTAGCATTGATAGGATCGAAGCCACTAAAGGGTTCATCGAAAATAAGCAGTTTAGGCTCATGAAGTACCGTTACCACAAATTGTATTTTCTGAGCCATACCCTTAGACAGTTCTTGTATCTTCTTGTTCCACCAATCCCCGATCTCTAAACGTTCGAACCAATGCTTTAGGCGTTTCTTGGCTTCCGCTTTTGAAAGCCCTTTTAATTGCGCCAAATACAATGCCTGTTCCCCGACTTTCATAGACTTATACAGTCCGCGTTCCTCGGGTAAATATCCAATATGCTGGATATGATGGGGCTGAAGTGGTTCACCATCTAGGGTTACCGATCCCGTATCGGGCATGGTAATTTGATTAATGATTCTGATAAACGTGGTTTTACCGGCTCCATTTGGGCCTAAAAGGCCGAAAATACTTCCTTTGGGTACTTCAATAGAAATATTGTTAAGAGCTTGGTAGGCACCAAACGATTTTGAAACTTGATTGGCTACAAGTAGATTGTCCATAGATAAATTTGTAAAGGGTAAAGATATTTAAACCTTCTTTAGAAAAAAGGAGTTTCCTTCTTATAATTATGTTTGTAGGTATCCTAGCAAAAATGTTACGCTTCCCGATTAAAATTAACCCCAAACCTTAGATTTAATAGGGACTCACACAAAAAACAAAACCCACCCTCAGATTGCTCAAAGGGTGGGAAAAAAATTGCTATGAAAAAGAAAAATTATCGCTTTTAAGACTAGCGATTTTCAAATATAGGTAAAATAAATTAAAAGTGCCTGATTATGAAAACATATCTTTTACCTTCTCAAAAAAGGATTTATCCTCTTTTTCTGGTTTGGGTTCGAAATGGTCATCATTTTTCATTTTCTCGAAAAACTCGCGTTGTTCCTTGGTGAGAGTCTTTGGCGTCCAAACGTTTACGTGCACCAATAAATCTCCAGAACCATATCCATTTATACTGGGGATTCCTTTATTTCTCAATCGCAATATCTTTCCGCTTTGAGCCCCAGCTTCAATTTTAATTCGCACTTTTCCAGTTACCGTTTCTATCTCTTTCGAAGTCCCTAAGGCCGCTTCGGAAAAACTCACATATAAGTCATAATGGAGATTATCCCCTTCCCTTTGAAGGTTAGCATGAGGCAATTCCTCGATGGCCACCAATAAATCACCTGCGATACCATTTCCCGGTGCTTCGTTACCTTTTCCGGACACTTTTAATTGCATTCCATCCACCACACCAGCAGGTATTTTGATGGAAACTGTTTCTTCTTGTGAAAGCATCCCGCTGGAATCTGTTCCAGATGGCGCATTGTCTAACATCTGCCCTGCCCCTCTACAGGTTCCACAAGTGGCGGAAGTCTGCATACGGCCTAAGATGGTGTTTTGTATTTTGGTTACCTGTCCATGACCATTACAGGTAGTACAGGTTTTATACGTAGTTCCCGGCGCTACTTTCTTTCGCTTAACTTTAATCTTCTTCTCAACACCGTTTGCAATCTCTTCTAAGGTAAGTTTTACGCGAATACGCAGATTGCTTCCTTTCACCCGTCGTTGGCCACCGCCACCAAATCCGCCAAATCCGCCGAATCCTCCACCGCCGAATGCACTTCCAAAAATATCCCCAAACTGACTGAAGATATCATCCATATTCATTCCGCCGCCACCAAAGCCACCGCCTTCGAAGGCTTGGTGTCCATACTGATCGTATCGTGCCTTCTTATCGGGATCGCTCAATACCTCATAGGCCTCTGCTGCTTTTTTGAACATTTCTTCGGCCTTGGAATCGCCAGGATTCTTATCCGGATGGTATTCGATTGCCTTTTTTCGGTATGCCTTCTTTATTTCGGATGCAGAAGCATTCTTGGAAATACCCAGTATATCGTAAAAATCTTCTTTCATATTATTGTCCTATCACTACCTTGGGATAGCGGATTATCTTTTCTCCAAGGGTATATCCCTTTTCAATTACATCGATGATTTTTCCTTTCATATCATCACTCGGCGCAGGGATTTGGGTGATGGCTTCATGCACATCTGCATTGAAGGTTTCTCCCATTTTGGTATCGATTACTTCCAACCCTTTCTGTTTTAAGGCTTCCTTCAATTTATTGCTGATGAGGCCAATTCCCTTGAGGTGCTCGTCATCTGCTTTTTCAATCTCCTTTAATGCACGGTCAAAGTCATCCAATACAGGAAGTAAAGAAACCATTACATCGCTACTGGCTGTCTTAAACAATTCCAATCGTTCCCTTCCGGTTCTTTTTTTATAGTTCTCGAACTCGGCGAACAAACGCAAGTAACGTTCTTTTTCCTGATTCAATTCTGCCTGAACTTCCTTCAGGGGATCTTTCTTTTCTTTCTTGGACTTTCCTTTCGAAGTCTTTTCTTCTTTAACAGCCACTTCTTCTTGTGCCGTTTCCTGATCTTTATTCTTTTTGCTCATAGATGAGTCTCCCTTTTTATTTTGAAACTGAGGGAGCAAAAGTACTGCCATTTCCCCAAAAATGTCAAAATGTCACCATCTAATTTCCCCAAAAAGAAAGGGTAATGTATAAAACAGGAATGGTTTAGTTAATCCGAAAGGTCTGACAGCGCGTTTTCAAGATTTACAAATTGAAAGGGATAGCCTGCTTCTTCTAGTTTTTCGGCGCTTACCAACTGACTTTCAAGGACGAGATCACTCATTTCGCCCAATAATAATTTTAGCATGAAAGCAGGCACCTTGGGTAACCAAAGCGACTTATTTAATTGAGAAGCAATGAGCTGTGTCACCTTTAGTTGGGTATTGGGGCTTGGAGAGACCCCATTAAAAACACCTGTGAGATTATTTTTCAGTAAAAAAAGATAAATACCGGCCATATCCGATATATGAATCCAAGATTGCCATTGGCGCCCACTTCCGAGGGCCGCACCAAACCCCATTTTTATGGGTTGTACCAATTTTGGGAGGGCCCCTTCCTCTTCCGAAAGCACAATTCCAGTACGTACTTTCGCAACCCCAATGTCAAGATCTTTAAATGCATCGGCTTCCTTTTCCCATTCTTTTACCACATGACCAAGAAAGGAAGTAGAAATAGTGGGCTCATCTTCGGTATACATCTTTTCTGTAGAACTAGGATAGACACTAATACCACTGGCAGATATATACTGGGAAACCTTGTGATTTATAGAAGAAAGGGTTTTATGGATTAGCCGTGCGGTTTCGACCCGACTGGATAGTATGACATCCTTGTAAGACTTGGTCCATTTCTTTGATACGGAAGCCCCTGCCAAATTTACTACGGCAGTTACTTCATGAAAAGCATCTATATCTATTTCGCCATTTCTAGGATCCCAATAAAAACCTTCTCCGTAGTGCAACGAATTCAATTTTCCCCTACTCGTTGTTAGATAATGCACCTCAATACCTTCATCTTCGCATTGTCGCACCAGTTCTCTACCAATTAATCCCGTAGCCCCTGCAATAAGAATTTTCATCAACATTAAATTTATGTAAAGATACGGCTTGGTATGTGCGTCACCATATTCATTAACTGAAAATTAAGTGTACCACAGTCCACTTTCACGCACCCTTAACATCTAGCAACGCTGAATGTCACTCAAGGCTTACACGCTCGTAACATCTAGCAACGCTGAATGTCACTCAAGGCTTACACGCTCGTAACATTTCCCGTTTTCCGGGTGGTCCTGGCAATCTTTCTACGGTAAACCCAACAGCTTGCATGGCTCGTCGCACGCTTCCCTTGGCTGCATACGTAACCAATACGCCTTTGGGCAAGAGGGCATCGTACATTTTTTGAAAAATAGTCTCTGTCCATAACTCAGGTTGCACACGTGCCCCGAAGGCATCAAAATAAATAAGATGGTACGTTTCCCTATCTTCAATTTCTGAAAAGAACTTTTTTTGTTTATGAAGTGAAAAAGATTCTGAAATGTTGACAGATTGCTCCCATGGGATCGCATGCAACTTTTGGAAGGCCTCGGTATCCCCTCCAATCATACTGGGGTAATTGAGTTGTGTCACTTCGGATACCTCGACAGGATACCCTTCGACACCCACATAATGAATGGTGGTTTCTATTTCCCGCGAACGCAATAAAGTGAGATAGGCATTAAGACCGGTACCGAAACCAATCTCCATAAGTTGGACTTTTTGCAAGGATTGTTGCTCCAATACAAATTCCAGCCCCATGGCTATAAAAACATGAAGCGCCTCATTAATGGCGCCATGTTTGGAATGATATTGTTCATTCCAATCGGGTAAATGGATCGTCACCGATCCATCTCCCGTAGTCATAAATTCGCGTTTCACGCCCTTAGTTTGTCTCCTCCTTCGGGATAAGTACTCCTGTAGACAAGAAATTATAGGATAGTTCGGGCTCGGTAATGGCGTCGATCTCTTCTTGCGGTTTTCCTGCGTCCTCTGCATAGTGTTTCAGGTCTTCCACACTGGTTTCCTCTACATACGCAAGTCCATTTACCAATACTTCATTTCCTGCCAAATCCTTAGGCATAAAAAAGCCATAGTCCTTAAATCGAACAAACGATTCTTCTTCACCCAAATCAAGACGCATCCAGCATCCCTTCTTCTGGCATACGCTATTTACCTTGGCCTTCACCTTCATCTCGATGGTATCACCTACTTTCATTTCTTTGTAGGCCGCCAATAATTCTGAAGAGGAGGTCAAATCATTATCTTCAAATCGATATCCTTTAAGATCGTATTTGGTAGCCTGCTCCAATCCCATGCTTTTTGGGGTTTCAGCTTCTTTCTCCTTGGCCGAATTACAAGAGGCCAATACGATGGTTAACACAAATAGGAATAGAAGGTTTCTTTTCATTTTTATAAAAGTTTGAATAGCTATTAATATACCACAATTTTATGATTTTTTTACATTTTATATGGCATATATTTTGCCTAATTTTGGCACATTAAGTAAATTTTATGAGTCTAACTACCATCCCCGCCATTCAAGTAAAAAAAACGACTGCATCCCGAATCCATGAAGTGGATTTTAGCAACCTAGTGTTCGGGAATGAGTTTACGGATCACATGTTCGAATGTGATTATGTAGATGGTGCGTGGCAAAACCCTACGATAAAACCCTACGGTCCTCTGGAAATCTATCCTTCGGCCAAGGTATTTCATTATGGGCAAGCTGTATTTGAAGGGATGAAAGCTTATAAAGATGAGGAAGGGTCGGTATTTTTGTTTCGCCCGTTGGAAAACCTAAAGCGAATTAACAAGTCCGCCCATAGAATGGCAATTCCCGAATTTCCAGAATCACTTTTCTTTGATGCCATGCATCAGCTCTTGGAAATGGACAAAGACTGGGTGAAACCAGGTATTGGGAACTCCCTCTATATCCGCCCCTTTGTAATTGCTACGCAAAATGGGGTATCCGCTTCCCCTTCGAATGCTTATAAATTTATGATCATTCTTTCTCCCGCTCAAGCATACTATAAGGGTGAAGTGAAAGTGATCATTGCAGAAAACTATAGCCGAGCCGCGGACGGCGGAGTGGGTTATGCAAAGGCGGCAGGGAATTATGGAGCGCAGTTCTATCCTACCAATTTGGCTAAAGAACAAGGATTCCAACAAGTTATTTGGACCGATGCCAATGAGCATAAGTACCTAGAAGAAGCCGGAACCATGAATGTGTTCTTTCGTGTGAATGACACCTTGCTTACAGCTCCTACCAATGACCGTATTTTGGACGGAATAACCCGTAAAAGTGTGATTGCCTTGGCTGAAAAAATGGGTATTCCCACTGAGGTACGACCTGTGGAAGTAGCCGAAATTGTTGCCGCTGCAAAAAACGGTAGCCTAAAGGAAATTTTTGGTGCAGGAACTGCAGCCGTCATTAGTCCTGTAAGCGCTTTTAATTACAAAGGTGAAACCTACCAACTGAACGAACAGGAAGACGCCTTTGCCACCCAATTTAAAAACCGGTTGATGAATATTCAGTACAATGCGGCTGAGGACCCTTTTAACTGGAGATACCGAGTTTGCTAATTTTCTAAAATTGCCTGAATATTGGGTTTGAAGTAATTCGGACCTTTCAGCACTTTACCATCCTCCCGATAGATGGGTTTTCCATCAGCACCCAATTTGCTCATATTACTCCGTTGTATTTCATTAAATACCTCTTCAATCTTATGCTGCATCCCATGTTCAATAATGGTTCCACATAAGATATAAAGCATATCCCCTAACGCGTCCGCTACCTCTACCAAATCACCTTCGTTTGCTGCCTCCAGGTATTCTTCATTTTCTTCTTTCATGAGATTGAAGCGTAGCTTATTTTTAGACTCGCCCAAATTGGCCGTAGGTGCATTCTTTATGCCCAATCCAAAGGCAGAATGAAATTCGTGAACACAAGAGATTTTATCTTTCATAGTTTGTACTTTAATGGTCTTTCATTGATGTTTTAAAAATAGGAACAATGGATACTGAAAATACGGAGGACTTCAGAAACTTTTCAACCAGATTTGCACATAATTGCCGTATTTTTGTATTCTTAAATTGATTTTCTATGCTCTCTACCGGTCAATTGATATTTGCCATCTGTTTTGTCGTTGCTTTTGTGGTTATTATGGTGATTAGCTACCGAAAGGACAAAAAGTTGCATACAAAACAATATAAAGGGAGTATTTGGATATTGATCGGCTTCTTAGTCTTTGTGGGCCTATTATTGGCTGCCAAGTTATACTTCGTGGACTAACACCTTCCTCATAAAATCCTACTAAAGGATTAGGAATTTTGTCGAAAAGCAATTAATTTCATGGCTCGCTAACCCAACTATACCCTATTGGGCCGTTTCGGCTCTTTTTCCCCTTTTGTGTATAGAAATTGATATACCCAGCGATGGGTACGTTATGCTGTAACCAATCAATTTTTATGATATGAATCTTAAACCCGCAAAAGAGATCGTCCCTAACCTAATTATGGTTATCCTTGGAGTGATCGTTATGGTCTTGTGTTTTTTTCATCTAGACAGTGAAGGAAAAATATTTGACAACTTAACTGGGCTTATCCGAGTCATTATTGCCTTGGCCGCAGCCTCTATTAGCATTGCCCTTCCCGGTTTTGTGCAATTGAAAACTTCCGAGCAATCGGGCACGGCTCCATTAATTAGTGCTGGAGGTGCTTTGGCGGTGTTTGTAATTGTGTATTTGTTCAATCCTATTGGATAAAGCGAGCCTGCAACCAACCTAACCACCTTTTTTATCCCCTTTTTAAAGTAATATCTGGAATATACCCTTTAGTGGGTATGTTTGGAAACTGAGATTTGCGGTAACATTGTATCAATAAACTTCAATTATAGTCAGTTTTCTTTTACAGCAAAATGGAGTTATTCTTATGTGTTCAATTAACCCGAAAAATAACATTATAAATTAAGTTACATGATTCCTATAAAAGTACAAAAGCAATATGATGAATTGGTTCGTGACATGAAAGAGCCAAATAGCATTTATGTATACGCCGCTATTGTCTTAAATAGTGATAATGAATGGGATATTGAATTTGGATACAAGCCTCCTCGTCCAGGAAGTAGCTTTGAGGCGTTTAGAACGAGTGAAAAAAATACTCGCAGCGAAATCGAAAAGTTTTCGCCATTCTTTACCGACAATGGAGGTAATACAACTTTCTCTGGAGACATGCCCACCACTGGCGAAGGAGAACTTTTATCAATAAATAATCATATTCATAGAATCCCAAGAAAAGAAATCATCTCACCTATTAAAGGGGGGCTTTCAATTGGTAATTATGGAAAAAAGTATAAGTCAGGAACCCTTGGTGGTCTATTCACTGTAAAAGATAACAATAAAACATATTTCTTAACATGCTATCACAATCTGACAGATAATATTTTTTACACAAACCCACCTAACCCAGCCAAAAAATATACTTTGGTTCATCCCTCCAATAAAGATTATCATGACATTTATCAAACCTATAATGGAGGGCCCATTGGAAACTGCACCTCTGATATGGCAGCATTCGATGGAACAATAGATGCAATAATAGGTGAAGTTTCTACAAAAGACATTTCCCCTGGAATTCATAATTTTCTATCTAAAATCCCACGGACTCATTCAGTGGAATACCAAAATATTGGAGATTCAGTAAGAAAGCAAGGGAGGTCCTCTCTTTTAACGGGAGGGAAAATACTAAGTGTTCAGTCGGCAATAAGAATTAAAAACAATAACTATTCTGGAAATCAGAATGAATTACCTTATCAGGTTTTTACCGATCAAATTATGACAGGTAAAATGGCTACTGGGGGAGATTCAGGATCATCGCTATTCATATATCATGGAGATCAGGGTAAGCCTGCCGAATGGAAAATAGCGGGACTTACTTTTGCAAAAATCGATTTCAAAAAAATTGACATAGACATACTCCTTAATCAAAATATACTAAGCAACAATCTTAGAGGGCGCACATTTCACAATAAAATAGACAACATATTACAAAGTCCAAACCTTTTTGGCAACCTAAACTTTAAAACATTTTTATAACTTGAAAATTATTTAATTATGGCATCACAAATTCCCGTTGGAGAAGGAAATCTAGCACAGCATATATTTACAGCTGATGGGGCTGGAAACAAGTACTATTTCGAATTTATTTGGAGCAGCTTAAAGTTTCCTGTTACACATGTAAAAATAACTCCAGTTGACAGCATAAATCACGTTGAATTACTAGGAGCCGTTTTATGTCCCATTTCTAATGACCCTGATCATAGAGTAAAGCACCATTTAGTATTATTTTGTAAAGTTGTAGGTTCTAACGGACATACATCAGAAACTTTTCCAGTAAGAATAGAAAATAGGGACTACGACGAACTAAATAAGCATATAAGATGCGTGGTTGTTACATACGGAACGAAAGAAAATCCTTCCGGCCCTTATAATTGTGCGAAGTATAATTCAGGCAATCCTATTGCAGTAGGAGGAGTGATTGTCCCTGATGTTGATAAAGACGGTAATATAATCATTGGCACCTAAATGAATTGATTTCATATTATTACATTTTAATGATACACCTTGTGCTAATTTTAAGCACAGGGTCTCTTTATGCTCAGAAGAAACCGTGGAAAGAGTTAGATTTAGCATTAAAAACTGCCAAGTATGAAAAGGCAGAATTAATTCTAAATGGTATAGATTCTACTCAATTAAAGAGTTCGGACAGAGGGCGCTTTCATTATTATTCTAGTCAACTAATGGTTTATGAAGATAAGCATGATAAAGCATTTGAAGATGCACGTCGATCGGTACAGTTTTTTCTTGAAAATGAAGAACAATATTGGTTGGGATTAGCTTACAACCAAGTTTATGAAGTACTTTCTCATCAGCACGAATTAAAAATTGATAAGGAATTCTATCTTAATGAATTTATTAAAGTTGCCAATAATACTCAACACCCTGAACTATTGTCCAAAAAACATCTAAGATTAGGGAACAAATTTTTAAAAGTTAAAAACGGAAATCAAGCCTTAGTAGAATATCGAAAATCCATTACATATTTGGGTAAAGCACCTAACAAATTATCTCGTGCCAAAATTATGTTTAATATGGCAACAGCGTTTCAATATACCCATCCTAAACCACAATTAGATTCCTCCTTGACATACTTGCGTCATATCTTGACCGTTTTTGAACGATATGACCATAAGGACTATATAGCTTACAACTACAGCAACCAAATTGTTGTCCTGAATAAATTGGAACGTTATAAAGAAGCTGAAATTTATTCTGAGCTTAGAAACAATGTAAAATTAGCTGGAAAAGGGAATAAGGCAAAACTAATCTTTATGAATAATGGGCTTAGAACCGCGAAAAGTAGAAGAGACTTTGAAAAAGCCTTGTATTTTGCTGAAGAGAAATTCAGGTTAGATAGTATTATTGAGGATGAATCTCAAAATAATGCGATAACAGAAGCGGAGGCCAAATACCAAACCGCTGAAAAGGAAAAACAACTTTTGATCTCTGAACAGCAAAAAACCCAAAACCGCAACATAGCCTTAGGCCTTGGTGGAGGGCTGGCCACCGTGTCTATCTTTGCCTTTCTCGTCTACAAAAATACCCGCAGGAAACAACGCATTGCCGAACAGGAAAAGGAACTGGAAATCCAGAAAAAGGAAAAAATTCTTAAAGATCAGGAGCTCAATGCCATCGATGCCATGATCGAAGGTCAGGAAAAGGAACGACAACGTTTGGCGAGCGATCTTCACGATAGTGTGGGCGCTACCCTATCGGCTGCCAAATTACAGTTTGACCATATTGCCAAAAACCGAGACAAATTGGAGGAACTGGAAGAATTGTTTGAAAAAACAGGTTCTCTTTTGGAAGAGGCCTATACCGAAGTCCGTTCCATGGCGCATCTCAAAAATAGTGGAGTCATTGCCTCTAAAGGACTATTACCCGCCGTGGAGAAACTGGCCAAAAATGCTTCCAACAGTACCGGCCTCCAAATAGAGGTACAGGATTTTGGGTTGCACGAAAAACTGGAAGCCTCCCTGGAAATTGCCATTTTTAGGATCATTCAAGAGTTGGTCACTAACATTATTAAACACGCAGAGGCCACCGAAGCGCATATCTCAATTACACAACACGAAGATATGCTCAATATCATTGTTGAGGACAACGGAAGAGGATTCAATCCCCGAAAAATGAAGAAGGCAGAAGGAATGGGGCTTCATGGTATTGAGAAAAGAGTGGAACATCTTGAAGGATCCCTAGAGGTTGACGCCGCTATTGGCCGAGGTACGAACATATTAATTGATATTCCGTTATGATCACTGTAGCTATAGCTGAAGACCATCAATCGCTGGTAGATGGTATTAATTTACTCCTCAAATACGAGGAAGATATCTCCATTATAGGCACCGCGAACGATGGGGAAGCCTTGTTGGATGTAGTACGTTTGAAACAGCCCAAAGTAGTCTTAACAGACATAAAAATGCCCAAAATGGATGGTATTACAGCTACCAAAACTATAAAACAGGAGTTTCCACATATAAAAGTGATTGCCTTTAGTATGTTCGACCAAGAGGATGCCGTGAGTCAAATGATTGAAGCCGGTGCCTCGGGCTATCTCCTGAAAAACTCTCCTTTGGAGGAAGTTCTTAAGGCCATTGAAACAGTGAGTAAGGGGGATAATTATTTCGATGCTTCTATCGATTTAGGGGAACTCATGAAAAACAATGCTGCCAAAAGAAAAAAGGGAGGACTTTCCAAAAGCGAACGGGAAATCCTTCGGCTTATAGGACAGGGAAAAACCACCAGTGAAATTGCCGATATCCGATTTACAGCTGTCTCTACGGTTGAAAAGCACCGCAAAAACATGATCCATAAACTTGGGCTCTCCGGAAAAGGGGAGTTATTGCGGTATGCCCTGGAGAAAAAATATGATTTTTAGGGTACCATATTCCCTACAACGGGTATATCCTTCAACCTCGGGCCAACGTAACTTTAGGGTATGCAAACCCTACTTAAGCTACAACACCTCATTGACCAGGCAGAAAATCAAGGTAAATCACTGAACCTTCATGATACCATAGCTGCCATAGAGACCTTAGAGCGTATTTCCGAACATCCAGATTTCCTTAGAAAAATAACCCGTCTCCTTCTACAAACAGAAATCATGTCCTCCCAAATCGACACTTTGAGCACACGCGAAAACGAAGTGTTCCAGTGGATCGGGTTGGGCTGTTCCTCACGGGAAATTGGCAAGCTCATGGACATCACCGAGTCTACGGTAAGTACGCATCGAAAAAAAATAATCAAAAAGTTGAAGCTATCGGGACAGGGAGAATTGCTAAAGTTCGCCATTGAGAGTAAATATCTGTTTCATAATACCCGTTAGTGGGAATGTTTGGACCTATTCTTCTTCAATACATTAGCACAAAACTATTAATGCCATTGTAATGAAACATTTAACCAAACTTTCTCTACTAATTCTATTGAGTTTTAATCTGTCTTGTTGTGATGACGATCCTATTGCCTGTGACGTACTTGCCTTAGCAGATTTACTAATTCCACCCGTAGTCGATCTTTTAGATCAAAATGGGGTACCATTAATCGATCCACAAACAGGTCAAATTTTAAGTGCTGTGAATGAACTATATTTTAACAGACGTACTGGTGAATATTTCAATAGCGATATCCCCCCTACTCAAGGGGTGATCGTTGGGGATATTATTGAAATGGGAACTAATATTTTCAATACTTTCTCGAGCAATGAATGTGAAGTGGGTGGTAATGCAGCTGCCTCCACAACCGCACCAGAATTATTTATTACCGGACCTTTTTTTAATGGAGTTCTACCACTTGAAGGAATGCCGACACCTCCAATTCCTATTGGCAATAGACAACTGACAGCTACGGCCTTTCAATTAGTGACACCAGGAAATTACTCGGTAGATTTTAATGCTAATGCGCCTAGAAATGTCCAAGAACATGAATATGATAATAATTTTTATTTTGGAAGTAATGGTTCTTATGGCGGACTAACTCCTTCCTGGTCTTTTCAAGTTGAAGAGAATGACAAGTTTCCAAATAGGAATGCTAATGATTATTCAAATTATAATATAGCCCCTAAGACAAGTGATGAAATGAAAGAATTATCCCTCTACAAATTCGTAAACAGTGGAAAATTCAAAGAGTGGTATCTTACTAAAATTAATTCTGATCAATAAACTAAAAAACCTCCTTACCCATTCGGCAAGGAGGTTTCTTGTATGCTATAGAGTTCTTCTTAGTTCTCTTCTGGCAAGTAATTGAAGTTCTTACTGTACTCCAACATCTGCGACTCAAAGCTCTCAGGCTGCTCTATAGTGAATCCAGTAATCTCTCCAGCATCGTCTGTAGTCGGAACAATCACCGGGTTTACAAATCCACTGTATGGAGCCGACTTAAACTGACTGTTTCGGTCTAGCACCTCAGCATGAATATCCTGATCTACTTTTACCCCATAATCCTCTACCAAAGCTTTTGCCGCTTCATAGTCACCTTCGGAAGTAATTCTCTGGGTTTCCTTCAACAATTCTCCAAACAATTCCCTTAGCTTGGCGTAATCGTTAATATTATAATAGGTCTTTCCGTCCTTGGTGATTTTTTCAACCACATTATCGGCCGCTCCTTTTTCAATCACCCATGCACTTACCCACTGTCTGTTTCTCATATGGGCTTCCTCTACATCATCACCCAATTCTAAACGAACCAATTGCGTGATCATTCCATTTCTGATATACCCATCATAGGCTGCTGTTCCTGTTTCTTCCCAGTTTTCTACCAAGCCTAATTCCTGAAGCTTAGGGTCCATTAGGTAATACAATCCGAATAGATCCGCACGACCTTCTTCGATGGTCGACTTATAACTCTTTAAAGTCTCTTTTGGAGTTCCCACTCCTTCGTTTATCTGTCCAGAAGCATGCCCTACAACTTCGTGAAGCGCAGTATGCAATTTATCGGCCAACTGTCCGTATTTTTTCTCCAAACGAACTTCCTCTTCGTCGTGCGCAAATTCCTGAAGTCTTCCACTTCCTCCCGCATTGTTGTATGCGTTGATAATGTTCCCTAAGGAAACAGACTTACTTCCATGTGCCTGACGAATCCAGTTGTTGTTCGGAAGGTTCACCCCAATAGGAGTACTTGGAGAGGCGTCACCCGCTTCACCGGCCACGATAACCGTTTTATAAGAAACCCCTTTTACTTCTTTCTTCTTGTGCTCTGGCATTAAAGGAGAATTGTCCTCGAACCACTGCGCTTCTTTAGAAAGTACAGCCATTTTCTTTGACATGTCGAAATCCTTAATTTCCACAATGGTTTCGTACGATCCCTTATATCCTTTAGGGTCATTGTACACTTCAATAAATCCGTTGATCCAGTCGATGTTTCCTTCGGTAGATTCTACCCAAGCGATACAGTAATCGTCCCAAGTGTTAAGGTCTCCCGTTTTGTAGTACTCGATCAATAGACCCAATGCTTTCGCTTGTGCCTCACTTTCGGCAACACCTTGGGCTTTTTCCAACCACTCGATGATCTTATCGATAGCTGGACCATAAAGACCTCCACTTTTGTACACTTTTTCGACCAACTGGCCATTTTCCTTCACCAATCTTGTGTTCAGCCCTTTTTCAATAGGTTCCTTGGGATCAACTTCAATTGCACCATAATAATTTTCAACATCGGCCGTGGTTACGTCCGGTCCGTAAAAATTAATTGCACTTTCCAAAACGATATCCGCATCCTTACTAAGGTTTACTTTTTTAGAATCGGAATCATTGAACATTACCTCTACTGCTTCTTGAGTTAAAGGTGTGTTTGTTAGTTTCAACAATTGATTGAAATACTCCTTGCTGAAATCAGGCTTAATCTTAGCATTGCTGTAATGATGGTGAATTCCATTAGAGAACCATACCCTTTTAAGGTAAACTTCGAAGTTCTTCCAATCTTCAGAAGCCTTGTCACCCTCATAAGACGTATAGATGTTTTCTAAAGCTTTACGGATTTTTAGGTTATGCCTGTAATTCTGATCCCACATAATATCCCGACCCGCTAAACCAGCTTGGGTAAGATAGTAGACCAATTTTTGCTCTTTTAGGGTAAGATCTTCAAAACCGGGAATTTGATACCTTAATATTTTAAGATCGGCAAACTGATCCACCATATAATCGAAGTTGGATGCCTGCTTCGCTCCTACCTCTTCTTGGGGTTGGGCGGGTTCTTTTTTCTCGTCTGCACAGGAGAACATGAGCATGCTTCCCAATACTACAGCGAATAAAATGTTATGTTTCATGGTAGTTGTTATTGATTTTCCACAAATGTAACAAAATAATGGGTGCGGACATTGGCCATTGAAAAAGAAGGGGTTGACAAAATTATTTATCTTAGCGCAAGCCTAAAACAACTCGACCATGAAACTCTTAAAATATGTATTATACCTTATACTAATTGTCCTCATAGGAGGTGCTGTATACTTTGGCACCCAAGATGGCAGTTATGACCTAAGTGAATCCAAAATTATCAGTGCTCCCTCTGCATTGGTTTTCAATAAAGTAAATGACCTTACCACATGGGAAGATTGGGGTCCGTGGAAGGAAGAGGATCCTTCGATGGCATTCTCTTATGGAGAAAGCACTTCGGGCGAAGGTGCTTCCTATTCATGGACGGGAGAAATGGATGGTAGCATGACAACAACCAACATTACACCTAACAAGGAGATTTTGCAAGACCTTACCCTTATAACCCCTGGCGGTGAGCGAAACCCCAAGGTGTATTGGAATTTCGAAGAAGTAGACGGCGGCACCAAAGTCACATGGGGAATGAAAGGGGAACATACCTTTATGGATAAAGTGTATTATGCTTTTAGTGGAAACGATTTTAATGGTGATATGAAGAAAATGCATGTTAATGGTTTAATGGGTATAGCATCCTCCATAGAAGAGGACATGAAAAAATATTCAATTGATGTTACGGGTATTGCGGAGCATGGTGGAGGATATTATATGTATGTTACCACAGCATCTCCAGCGGAGGAATTGAAGAATAAAATGGGTGGAATGTACGGCCAGATTATGAACTTTATGACCCAGAACAATATTTCTACGGCAGGAATGCCATTTACCATTTATCATGAAACAGATATGATGACGGGTAACTTCATCCTATCTGCAGCCATTCCAGTGAAAGAACGAATCATTACCCCAGCAGGAAGCGAGGTCCTGTGCGGATATATGCAACCCACCTCTGCTGTAAAGACCATTTTAACGGGCAACTACGAAAACCTACCTGAAACGTATGAAAAGGCCCAGGCCTACATTAGCGAGAACCACCTTATAATGGATCCGGCAAAAAAAATGTTCGAAGTATATGCTAATGACCCAGGAGAATTCCCTAATCCCGCCGATTGGATTACAGAGGTGTACATACCTGTTTTTAAAGACTTGCGAAGTAATCACGAAATTATTACCCCACAATAGCTCCATTTATGAAACAACTCTTATTGGTTTTTTTAGGAGGCGGAATTGGTAGCACCTTGCGTTATGGTCTTGGGAAACATTTCAATAGTGCTGTTACCGGTATTCCTTATGGCACATTTGCCGCAAACATACTTGGAAGCTTATTGATAGGAATTATATTAGGGATGGCTGCAAAAAATGAATATCTTTCTGAAAACACCACATTATTATTGGCAACTGGGTTTTGTGGAGGTTTTACCACCTTTTCGACCTTTGCCTATGAAAACCATGTGTTTTTAAAAAATGGCGACCTTCTTAACTTTGCCCTCTACACCGTGGGAAGCTTTATACTAGGATTTGCCGCAGTATTTATAGGTATGTGGGCTGTCCGCTTCTTTTAATGATTTCCAAAGTCCTTTACGCCTGCTTCGACCCGTACCAATAAATCGTTTTCTTTTGGAGGAATAGGACATGAATAATTTTCACTATAGGCACAATATGGATTATACGCTTTGTTGAAATCTATGATCATGGTATCCCCTTCCGGAATCCATGCATCCAAAAAACGGCCTCCGCCATAAGAACCATCACCGCTGGTTAGGTCTGTAAATGGTAAAAACAAGTAATTCTCATATCCTTCTTGGGTTTCATGATCGGTACTTTGGTATAGATTTAATTTTAGTTCCTTACCATCTATCATAAAGTGAATTTCCCCATATTTTACATATTCAGGAAGACGCATCGTGGTAGTAAACATTAAAAAAGGCTTCTCATCGGGGGTTCTCACAAATTTTGCATTGACCCTATAGTTCAAGTCAATTGGATAGAACTCCAATTCTTCAAATTCCTTAAAATCCCTCGGTTCCAGAATAGTCGTTTCTGGATTACCGAATTTTTCATTTTCCTCCTTCTGATATGATTCTATCCCTTTTACAATTTCCGAATCTGTTTGTGCCCTTAAAGTGGGAAGTATCAATACAATGGAAATGAACAGTACGATTTGTCTCATAAAAATTATTTCTGACCGTAAAGATAAACGATTCATAAATTTTACTACATTTGAATTCCCTAAGAAGCAAAACATGCGAATTAATACATATATCCAAACCCAAAAGACCTCGGTGAATCCTCACCAAGTCCGGATATGTATGTATTGACAATCACACTATAAACTAATTCAATATAAAAACGTCCGGTAAACCTACCGGACGTTTTATTTTTATATACCTAACCAAATGAAAACTTTATTTAATCACTACATAAACAACTATAAGGGACTCTCTAGGGAAATCTGGCTACTTTCATTGGTAACCTTTGTGAACCGTGCCGGGGCCATGGTCATTCCATTCCTGTCCTTATACCTGGTTAGCGATAAAGGATTTACCAAACCTGAAGTTGGCATTATTATGACCTGCTTCGGATTGGGTTCATTTTTTGGAACCTTCGTAGGTGGAAAACTTACCGATAGCATTGGTTTTTACAAAGTAATCACCATAAGTCTTTTTCTTGGGGGTCTTGGTTTTATTGGGCTGCAATTTTTAGATTCCTTAGTAGGGCTTTGCATCGGTATTTTCGTCCTCATTTTTGTAGCAGATTCCTATAGGCCAGCAGTTTTTGTCGCATGCGACGCCTATAGCAAACCCGAAAACATGACGAGGAGTATCGCACTGATTCGATTGGCCATTAACCTTGGGTTTTCCATAGGACCAATGATCGGCGGACTCATTATAGCAAGAATTAATTATAATTCCCTTTTTTGGATTGATGGTGTAACCTGCGTTGCAGCTGCCATTATGCTATTTGTATTGCTGAAACCTAAAAAGGCTAAGGAAAAAGAACAAGAAAGTATGGAAAAAGAAGGGGTTTCCCCTTTCCAGAACAAATTATATATGTTGCTTATCGCCATCATGATATTGAGCAGTATTATGTTCGTTCAGTACTTTTCGGTAGTCCCCTTGTATTATCAGGAAGTGCACCTATTATCAGAGGAAGTAATTGGACTCATACTCTTCCTAAATGGAGCGATCATAGTAATTTTCGAAATGCCGCTGGTAGGATGGCTTGAGCGAATAAACATCTCTAAAACCATGGCTACCTTTTGGAGTATGATTTTCTTAGCTGCGAGCTTTATAGTATTGAACATGAGCTCATGGTTCGGAGTGTTGATAATAGGGATGGTTCTCATGACCTTAGGTGAAATGATAGGGTCTCCATTTTCCAACTCCCTTGCTTTGGAAATGTCCCCTAAAGGACGAAAAGGGGGATACATGGCGTTGTATAGCATGAGTTTTTCGCTATCCCATATATTTGGCCATAATGGCGGAATGAACCTAGCCGATTCCTTTGGATATGAATTTACTTGGTATATCATGTTCGTTGCATTACTAATCGTTGGGCTCATGACACTATGGTTACACAAATTACTCCGAAATAGGTACATTTGAAAAATGAGAAAGATTCTAACACTTTGTGTCATATTATGCATAGTTGCATGTCAAAGTTCCATTGAAAAGGGACCTACTTCCGAAATACCCAAAAAGAAAGGGAAAACAGTCCCAACCTTGGAACCCAACCGATATAATGTTGGGTTCCTCATTATGGAAGGTGTTTACAATACCGAATTGACCGCTCCTTATGACATTTTTCAACATACCATTTTCCGTGAAAACATAAAACCCATGAATGTGTTCACAGTGGCAGATACCGACGATCCGATTACCTCTTTTGAAGGCATGAGGATACTTCCCGATTTCAATTACAAAACGGACAGCATTCCCAAAATCGATATTTTGGTCGTGCCCAGTGCTGAGCATCATTTGGATACTGATCTAGAAAATGAAGCCATGATCGCTTTTGTTCAAAAGGCAGCTAAAGAAGCTCAGTTTGTAACCTCCCATTGCGATGGCGCATTTGTATTGGCAAAGGCTGGATTATTAGAGGGAACGGTTTCAACTACCTTCCCAAGCGATATTGATGCCATGCGTACCATGTTTCCCGAATTGGATATAAGAAAAGATGTATTATTTGTTCATGATGGTAAATACATCACTTCAGCAGGTGGAGCCAAAAGCTTCGAAGCAGCATTGTACTTGTGTGAGTATTTGTATGGAAAGGAAATAGCGGAATCCTTGGCGGGCGGATTGGTAATTGATTGGAATTTAAATGAAGTGCCTCATTTAGTGATTCAGGATGACTAAATGGATTTTACTTGGTTCTTTGAAACAACCTGGGAAAGTACTATTTGGGTCTTGGTCTCCCCGTAACTGATTAACTGATCGATGAACAATTCGAGATGCTTTTGGTTCTTCAGAATAACCTCCATCACAATATTTTCATTGCCGGTTACCCTATAGCAGTTGATCACCTCATTGTAGGTTTTTACCTTTTCCAAAAAAGGCTTTAATTTTCCCATGAATGCCCGTAACGTAACAATGGCCTTTAACTGGAAACCACTTTCGAATGGCGAAACATCGGCATGGTAACCCTGAATTAAACCAGCATCCTCCATCTTCCTGATACGCTCGGAAACCGCAGGCGAACTGATACCAACCTTACGTCCAATTTCCGTATTCGATTGTCTTGCATTTTCCTGTAAACAACTCAGGATTTGCCAGTTGAGTGAGTCAATCTTCATTTCTGAAATTATTTAACGCAAATTAACACATTCTTAAACCTAAACAACAAATTATCTTTAAAATTTAAAGTTTAATGTTCTATTTTGTCACTAAATTTGATACAATTGCTAGAAGAAGACTTTAATTATTATGTTACCCAACGTTCCAAATCACCTACATCAATCACCTTTGTATCAAAAGGCTGTGGATATTTTTACCCTATCCAGAAGGATTTCGCACTATTATGTGGACGATCTTAACCAGCTCCAGCACAATGGGGATGAGAACCCTCATATATATTTTACGGGCGATATTGTTCAACAATCCGTTTCCTTAGCTCCGGAAATTTTGAAAGCAGAGAATAATCTGCATTCCAAAGATAGGCACAAATATGCGGCTTCTATTACACGCCTAACCAATCGTTTGTACAAGAACTGCGAGCGCTTAGAACGAACCCATAGTAATGGTAGGGATTTCTTACCTATTTTAAGAGCTGAGCTAAAGAAGTTCAGAAAACTACAACGCAGCTGGATGCTTAGTCTGTAGCATTATTGTAGACCATTTAAAAACTCATTAAAATCTGCATCATTCTTCCAAGGAAGGAAGGCTTCATCATTTTCAATATACTTTCTTTCTTTCCACCCCTTTTCCTTGGCCAAATAAAGGTGTTCAAGCATTTTCTCCTTGTTGTTCATAAAGGAATAATCTTTCGCGAGCAGAAATTGAGGATATGCTGCATCGGGCTGTATGGTCGCCAATAAGCGATGGCAGTAGAAGACCTTCTTCATGTTTCTGCCACCCAATTCAATTTGAGCAGTCTCAACCGCAGCCGCAAACACCATATTTTCAACCCGTGCTCCTAACTCCTGAAGCACTAATTCTTCGGACTCAGCATATTTTTCGCGGAACTTGGGAAACTCCTTCTCCCACCATTTAAATTTAATTGGAGGAGGGCTCATATTGAGTTCCCTTTTCAAACGATCAAAAAACTTCTTCTTTACCCTATCCTCTTCCTCCTGAATACCTGCAATTAATTTTTCTTCTTTTTTGAATTCCTTCCTACTTCTCAACCATTGAATTTTTTCGGCAATGGAATCCAATTTGTAGTACCTGGCGAAGTTCCGTTTTAGTTTAGAGTATACTTCCACCGCTTTGACCAAATTTCCATTTTTTTCCAATACGTGTCCATCCTTGTACCATAACTCATATAACTCTGAAACTATATTGTTATCCACAGGTTTCCTTCCTTTTTTATAGGCTTGCAATTCCAAAAACCCAATTCCTTTGACAAGTTGATCCGGAGATGGCCATCTATGCCTATCCCCATTAGTGAATAGTTCGTTTTGCAAATTGATTTTATTCAAATAGGTTTGGGCATTATACATTTCATGATAATTCATATCGAGGGCGCCTACAAAACCTACATATGAAAAATTGTTTGATGGATTGGGTGTTTGGGCGGGAATGGGTGAAAAACCAGCTCCACAACCAATGACCCCTTCAATTTGATTGGTGAGCACAGCTACTGAGGCAGCCAATCGGGATCCACCCGAAAAGCCAGCTGTATAGACCAGTCTTTCATCTATAGGAAACATATTAAAGACGGTATCGAACAGCCTGTTGATAATATCGAAATTATCCTCCCTAAAATTTCGAGTATGGTTCGAGCAAATTAAGATATAATTGTACTTTTCGGCCGAAGGGACAAACAATTCTACCCCTAGCCTTCCCCTTGCCATGGGATCAAAAATATAAATGACCGATGCTCGTACATTCGGATCGTACCTCTTGGGAAGGTAAAGCGCAAACGTTTCGTTGGCACCCTTTACATTTACGGAATCTATTACTTTTCCATATTCGAATGTCGTGGTTTGGGATTGCACATAGGGTCCCAAGAAGAAGAATACACAAAGTAAATAATACTGTGGTTTCATTGCAACGGGTAAGTTACAATAACTACACCAATCCTAAAACCAAGTAGGTCTTAAAGCTTAAAAACATTACATGTTTCTTCGGTACTGCCCTCCTACTTCGAATAAAGCATAGGTAATCTGTCCTAAGGATGCATACTTGCAGACTTCCATCAACGCTTCAAAAATATTCTCATTGTTAATGGATCTTCTTTGAAGGTCTTTGAGCAGATTAGAAACTTTCTCTTCATGGTGTGAATTCAAGTTTTCAACCACCTCAATCTGGTACTGCTTCTCCTCTTCGGTAGCTCGAATAACTTCCGCAGGTAAAACCGTAGGTGACCCTTTGCTACTTAAGAAGGTATTAACTCCTATGATTGGGAATTCACCTGTATGCTTCAAAGTTTCGTAATACAGACTCTCTTCCTGGATTTTACTTCGCTGATACATAGTCTCCATTGCACCTAAAACACCTCCCCGTTCCGTAATACGATCAAACTCCTCCAATACTGCCGATTCTACCAGGTCGGTCAATTCTTCAATAATAAAAGATCCTTGGATTGGATTTTCGTTTTTAGCCAGTCCCAATTCTTTATTAATAATTAATTGAATTGCCATAGCTCGGCGTACACTCTCCTCGGTTGGCGTAGTAATGGCCTCGTCGTATGCATTGGTATGCAACGAATTACAATTATCGTAAATGGCATACAATGCCTGCAGTGTAGTTCTTATATCGTTGAAATCGATCTCCTGCGCATGCAAGGAACGTCCAGAGGTCTGAATGTGATATTTCAGCATCTGCGCCCGAGGGTTTGCCCCGTATTTATGTTTTAGGGCCTTGGCCCATATTCTACGCGCCACACGACCTATTACTGAATATTCTGGATCTATACCATTGCTAAAGAAGAATGAAAGGTTGGGTCCAAATTTATTGATATCCATTCCCCGACTTAAATAGTACTCGACATAGGTAAACCCATTGGCCAATGTAAATGCAAGTTGGGTAATAGGATTGGCTCCAGCTTCGGCAATATGGTACCCACTAATTGAGACCGAATAGAAGTTTCTTACTTGTTTTTGAATGAAATAATCCTGTACATCGCCCATAAGTCGCAGTGCGAACTCTGTTGAGAAAATACAGGTATTCTGCGCTTGGTCTTCCTTGAGGATATCCGCCTGTACGGTACCACGCACCTGTGTTAAAGTATCTGCCTTTATCCTGTCGTAAACCTCTTTAGGTAATACCTGATCCCCAGTTACACCTAATAGCATTAGGCCCAAACCATCATTTCCTTCAGGAAGATCCCCTTGGTATTGTGGTCGAGTCTTACCCTTATACAATTTTGCAATTTTGGCTTCTATTTCAGATTCCAGACCTTGTTCTTTAATGTATTTTTCGCAATTCTGATCAATAGCCGCATTCATGAAGAATCCTAGCAGCATTGGAGCTGGACCATTAATGGTCATACTCACAGAAGTCATGGCATGACTAAGATCAAAACCCGAATACAATTTCTTAGCATCATCCAAACAGCAAATAGACACTCCTGCATTTCCAATCTTTCCATAAATATCTGGACGGTGACCTGGATCATTTCCGTAAAGGGTCACACTGTCGAAAGCAGTAGAAAGTCGCTTTGCTGGCATACCTAAACTCACATAATGGAAACGACGATTGGTACGCTCTGGCCCACCTTCACCTGCAAACATTCTTGTTGGATCTTCCCCCGTTCTCTTAAACGGGTACAATCCTGAGGTATAGGGAAATTCCCCTGGTACATTTTCCTGTAACGTCCATCTTAGTAGATCACCCCAAGCTTGGTACTTTGGCAAAGCCACTTTAGGGATTTGGGTATGGGAAAGGGACTCTGTATGCGTGTCTATCTTAATTTCTTTATCCCTAACCTTGAAAGAATACACAGGGTTCTTATAACGATTAACTTTTTCGTCCCAGCCCAAAATTACTTCCCAATTATAAGGATCGAGATTCATCTTTACACGATCGAATTCCTTCTTCAGCAATCCTAACAATGTCTGATTCTCTTCGGTCTGAGCCTCGCTTATCGCTTCTTCATCCATTCCATGCTGGGTCAAACCAAGTTTGGTCTCAGTGACCGATTCCATAGTTTTGTGGATACCGTATAGTTTTTGGGCAACATCGACTTGTTCGTTCACCCGAACATCATAACCCCTGTTGTTTTCAGAAATTTCGGAAAGGTAACGGGTCCTAGCTGGTGGAATCACAAAGATCTTTTCGCTCATCTCATCTGTGATCTCAAAAGTACTTGCAAGATCTGCCTCTGTCTTCTCTACCAATTCGTCCATGATCGCCTTGTACAACTGATTCATCCCAGGATCATTAAACTGGGAAGCAATCGTACCATATACAGGTAATTCCTCTTGTGGAGTATCCCATAATTGGTGATTGCGCATGTATTGTTTTTTTACATCGCGCAATGCATCCAAGGACCCTCTTTTATCGAATTTATTGATAGCCACCAAATCGGCAAAATCCAACATATCAATTTTCTCCAATTGTGTCGCCGCTCCAAATTCCGGAGTCATAACATATAAGGACACATCGCTATGATCCAATATTTCAGTATCGCTTTGCCCAATTCCGGAGGTTTCCAGAATAATCAGGTCATATTCGGCTGCTTTTAGCACTTCGATTGCCTCGGCTACATATTTGGAAAGGGCAAGATTACTTTGTCTCGTTGCCAAACTGCGCATATAAACACGTGGCGAATTAATCGCATTCATTCGAATACGATCACCAAGCAATGCACCTCCCGTTTTTCTTTTGGAAGGGTCTACGGAAATAAGCCCGATGGTTTTTTTAGGGAAATCGATCAGAAATCGACGCACCAATTCGTCAACAAGGGACGATTTTCCTGCTCCTCCTGTACCAGTAATACCCAGGACAGGAGTTGAAATGGTCTTATTCTTTTCATGAATGGCATCTAGTGTGTCCTTTGCCACGTCCGGAAAATTTTCTGCCGAAGAAATGACCCGGGCAATAGCACCTGGTATTTTTTCCGAAAGACGGTCCACCTCTCCATTCAAGTTATCACCAATCGGAAAATCGGATTGTTGCACCAAATCATTGATCATCCCCTGTAGTCCCATTTCACGACCATCGTCTGGAGAATAAATTCGGGTGATCCCGTAATCCATCAGTTCTTTTATTTCAGACGGAAGAATTACCCCGCCGCCGCCACCGAATATCTTAATGTGGTTGGCCCCTTTTTCCTGTAGCAAGTCATACATATATTTGAAGTACTCGTTATGACCTCCTTGATATGAAGTCATGGCTATGGCATTCGCATCTTCCTGAATGGCTGTATTCACTACTTCCTCTACACTCCTATCATGGCCTAAGTGAATTACCTCCACCCCAGTGGCCTGAATAATACGCCGCATAATATTGATGGCCGCGTCGTGCCCATCGAATAAAGAAGCCGCAGTTACGATTCGTACTTTATTTTTTGGGGTATAAGGAGCTTGTTGCTGCATTGATAAAATAGGTTGAATTTTGAAGTGCAAATTTACGAAATTCGCAATAAAAAGAGGGTTTTTCAATCAAGTTAGTTACGAACACCATTTTCGACTAAAGCCGAAAATTAGCTTTATGAAAACTCCATTTCTTACTTTTCTGATTCTTCTATTGGTTGCCTGTAGTGGTGAGGACGATACCACTACCATAACCGTGACTACTTCAGATTTCAATATCACCATTGATGAAAATCCCCTTAACGGCGAGGTGCTGGGAATAATAAATGGTCAAACCAATGAAGGCTCTGTCCATTTTTCAATTTCCAACGAAACTCAAGCAGGGGCTTTTTCCATAAATCCTGAAACGGGTGAATTGACGGTAGCGGATAATTCGTTATTCGATTTTGAAACGAATCCAACCCTCCAAGGTATTATCGAAGTGCACAATGGAGATATATTCGAAAATGCTAACATCACCGTTACCCTAAATGATGTATTCGAAGAATCTATTTTTGATGGAGATGTTCTTTTAATGACTCAGGAAGAAGTTGACATTTTTGCCAGTAACAATTATACACGCATTAATGGTGATCTACTCATAGGAACCATTGGCACTCCCAATAATTCTATAGTTGATATTAGTTCCTTAAGCTCTTTATTAAGTGTTGAAGGAGGAATTATTATTGGTAGTAACACCGCCTTAGCAAGTTTGGAAGGGCTACACAATGTGGTAACCGTGGGAGGCAGACTTCAAGTAAGCGGAAATAGTAGTATACAAAATGTCGACGGATTTAGGGGTGTTACCTCAGTCGGTGAAAATCTTTTTATAATCGCCAATCAAATGCTAGTAGAAATAGATGGAGTTTCCAACATATCTAGCCTGGGGGAGCATATAAAAATAAATAACAACGGTGCTCTAAGGAGCATCGAGGGTCTAAGTCAGATCACCTTAATACCCGGAGGGATGGAGGCACGAGCCAATAATGTTCTCGAGTCTTTGGAAGGACTCAACAACTTAAACACCATTGTCCACAACTTAAGTATCAATTCCAACAATAGCCTAACCGATTTCTGTGCTTTGGAGGGACTCGTGGTTGCAGGTGAGTTTGGTGGGTTATCTATTTTCAACAACCCTTTTAACCCTAGCGCGGAGGATATAATAGAGGGTAACTGTAACTTCTAATACAGCTTTTGCAAATACTTCTTTTTAATACCCCTACGTTTCTTTAAGGATTCCTTAAGATTTTTGTACACCTGTATTTAAGGCAAAATACCTTACATTTGTGGTTCGTTCAGTTCTCTATAACTGTTCATATGATTCGGAGCAAAAACATAATACATTTTCTGGTAGTGCCACTAATGGCATTATTGGTGTTGCTTCCGACCATTGCCAATACCATTCACCACCATAGTGAAGACGAAGAGCATTTAAGCTGTAAGGAAACCACAACTCATATTCACGAAGGCCATTTTGAATGTTCCCTGTGCTTTGTCCTTATCACGCCAACCTTGTATGCCCCAGAGCAGGAGATAACCGTCATTACGGATATCACCATTTCGGAGCGTCCGGAAAAACAATTTGAATTTAATTACACTTCATACGATTTAGGCTTTAAGTTTCTAAGAGGGCCTCCAGTAATCTCTTAAATAATCCATTCAAATCTTGGCTTGACAATGTTGACACACCTCAGTATTTGTTCTGTGCCAAGTAGTACACGTATTCCAAACAGTGAATAGTATAAGAGATTAATGCATTTACGTATTCTTTTTATTGCATTTGCCCTGCACGTAACGGTTCAGGCTCAGGATTGTGATTTTACCCTATCCGGTAAGGTGGTCGATCTTCATAACAATGTACCCCACCAAGGTGCCATGCTCTACATTAATCAGTTGAGTCAGACAGCCATTGCCAATGAAGAAGGGTTTTACGAATTCAATGGTTTGTGCAGTGGTAGTTATACCATTATCATATCGCATCCAGAGTGCACCACCATAACCCGTGAAATAGTCGTAAGGTCCAACACCGAGCGAAACTTTAAGATGGAACATCATTTAGAAGAACTTAATGAGGTTATCGTCGAAGGGAAGTCGCAATTTGATAAACTTGTTTCCGTGAAGGAAGTGCAACTATCCAAAGATGCCCTGGACCGCAATAGTGGGAAGTCATTGGGAGATGCCTTAAATGAGATTAGTGGGGTATCCTCACTCAATACAGGTAATTCCGTGGTAAAGCCCATCATAAATGGGTTGCACAGCAGCCGGGTAACCATAATAAACAATGGTACCCGTATGGAAGATCAGGAATGGGGGGCGGAGCATGCTCCTAACATCGATATAAATGCTTCAGAAAAAGTGGCGGTTATTAAAAATGCAGCTGCCTTGCAGTATAGTGGTGATGCTATTGGAGGCGCCATTATTCTGGAACCCAGTCGCATTGTGGTGAAGGATACGCTCTACGGTAAAACGATGCTAACTGCCGCTTCCAACGGAAGAGGTGGTGTGGTTTCCTCCCAGATTACCAAAAGCTTTGAAAGTGGATTCTACGGACAATTACAAGGAACCCTAAGAAGGTTTGGTGATTTTGAAGCCCCTAATTATGTGCTGAGCAATACAGGAATCGATGAAAAGAGCCTTTTTGCACGTTTTGGGGTAAACAGATTCTCCTATCGCTTGGAAGGAAGCTATTCCTTGTTTAAAAATACGTTGGGGATTCTTAGAGCCTCTCATTTGGGTGGACCCCAGGATCAATTTATCGCCATAAACAGCTCTGAACCCTTAATTATTAGGGATTTTACCTATGATATTGATGTACCCAGGCAAGAAGTAACCCATCAGGTCTTTAAATTGAAAGGAGATCGGAATTTCGGGGAACACTCCAATATAGCCTTCCATTATACCTATCAGCAAAATGATCGGTTTGAATTTGATATTCGTCGGGGTGATGATGCGGAAAATGCATCTGTAGACCTTAATCTAAAAACGCACACCGCTGCCATCGATTTCAAATCGAGGCTTTCCGATGGATTAAATTTTAAATCCGGTATAATGGCCGACTATCAGGAAAACTTTGCCAATCCTGCAACTGGCGTTCGCCGGCTCATACCGGATTACGAAAGGTACCATCTTGGAATCTATGCCATTGCAGATTATGAGGTAAATGATACTTGGCAATTGGAAGCAGGACTTCGATTGGATTATACCTATATGGACGCATTGAAATTCTACCGTACTTCTTTTTGGGAGTCCAGAAATTACGATGAGTTGTTCCCAGAATTGGTTGTAGAAGAATTCGGGAATCAAGTGCTTACCAATCCAGAGTTGGATTTCACCAACCTATCGGCTACCGTGGGAACTTCCTACGAATTCTCAGATCAGTTCACTGGATACCTTAATTATGCTTTGGCTTCCCGGGCACCCAATCCGTCTGAATTATTCAGTGAAGGATTGCACCATTCCGCTTCCCGCATTGAATTGGGGGATTTGCGTTTTCAATCGGAAACCTCTAACAAATTGTCTGTAACGGTAGAAGGGAAACTAAAAGGGTTGCAATTTGCCATTAATCCGTATGCAAATTTCATTTCGGATTTTGTGGTAATCGAGCCCACGGAAATCCAGCAAACGATACGGGGTAATTTCCAAGTTTGGGAATACAGGCAAACCGACGCTTATTTTTTAGGTTTCGACCTGGATGCCTCTGTACCCTTTACAGATAATCTGAATTGGGAAAGTCAATTTTCTTTCCTAAAGGCCTACGAAAGTGACAATGATCGTCCCCTTATCAATATACCCGCCACCCAATTTAGCAATAGGTTGTCGTATGAAAATTCGAGCCTAAACAACCTAAAATTGACTTTGGGAAGCACTTATGTATTCCGGCAAAACGAATTCCCGGATAACAATTTTGACGTATTTATTCCCGAAACAGACAGTTTTGAGTTACTGGATATAAGTACACCACCAGATGGATATTTATTGCTCAATTTTAGCGCAGAATATCCTTTTACGATTAAAAATAAAAGTCAAATTGTCCTTGGGTTGTCCGTAGAAAACCTACTTAACGAATCATACAGAAACTATTTGAACCGATTCAGGTTTTATGCAGATGATCTTGGGAGAAATATTTTATTGAACCTTAAAATCAATTATTAAAACAAAAATTATACATATGAAAACCTATAGATATTTAACCCTATTATTAGTTGCAACCCTTTTTATGGCATGTAACAATGATGATGACAGTACCCCAGACCCTGTAAACGAAGAGGAAGTGATCACCACCATGACGATTGCCTTAACACCTCAAGGTGGTGGTGGAACGGAAGTTATTATGCAAACCCGTGATGTAGATGGTGATGGACCCAACCCTCCCGTAATTACGGTAGTAGGAGAATTAGTTGCGGGTACTACCTATAATGGAGCTGCATCTTTCTTGAACGAAACCGAAACTCCTCCAGAAAACATTAACGAGGAAATCGAAGAAGAAGATGACGAGCACCAAATTTTCTACGTTGCTGGAGGCGGATTGGATGTAACCACGACGTATTCTGATCAAGATGCAAATGGAAATCCCCTTGGATTGTCATTTACGCTTACAGCAAATACTGCCGGTACTGGAACGATGACAGTTACATTGCGTCATGAGCCTACCAAGCCTAATGATGGCACATTATCGGATGCGGGTGGAGAAACGGATATTTCGGCCACTTTTGATGTAACCATTAATTAAGAACATAGTATTGAAGCTTTGAAAAACGGCCACTGTTGAAGTGGCCGTTTTTTCTTTGCATGGCATCGAAAAGCATTGTGACGTATACTTAAAACAAGCGCCTGTTTGGTATTAACTTACTATCTTTGGAAAAATCCTCTTAGACGAATAATATGATAAAAAAATTATTTCTTGTCGCGCTTGTTTTTATGACAACCTCATGCGACGAACTTCAAAATGTAGTTAGTACGTTACCCCAAGGAGATGGTGGCATAACTGATGCCATGATTGGAAACGGATTACGTGAAGCATTGGATTTTGGGATAGACAAGCAAGTTCAAAAACTTACTCAGACCGATGGTTTTTATAAAAATGAGTTGGTAAAAATCCTATTGCCAGAGGAATTACAAAAAGTTGATAGAGCATTGCGCGATATTGGACTTAGTAGTTTGGCCGATGAAGGGATTAAAGCACTGAACAGAGCAGCAGAGGATGCAGTGAAGGAAGCAACGCCAATTTTCGTAAATGCCGTGAAAGGGATTACTTTTAATGATGCAAAGAACATCTTATTGGGACCCGACAATGCTGCCACGAACTATTTGCAGGGCCGCACCAACAGTGCACTATACAATAAATTTAGCCCCGTAATTCAGAATTCCTTCGGAAGGGTTGGTGCCGATCAGATATGGACGAACATTATTAATAAATACAATACCATTCCATTTGTAAATAAGGTAAACCCAGACTTGACCGATTATGTGACCAATGAAGCCTTGAAAGGTGTATACACTATGATTTCGGTGGAAGAAAAACAGATCAGGACAAAAATTTCCTCACGTACCACAGATTTGTTACGTAAAGTATTTGCGTTACAGGATTAGGAATGTAATGTTTTGAAATAAGAAAAGGCTCCCAATAATCGCGAGCCATACCAACTAAAATATTCGCCATCGACGCATTGTACGGTGGCGTTTGTTTTTTGTTGAAGCTCGGTTACATCATTTTCTTTAAATGGATATGGTTCGGAAGACAATAAAATAAGATCGGCACGGTTCAGGTCTTCCAAAGAAACTTCAGGATAGCGCTTTTCATTCGAAACGTTTTCAAATCGATTCAATTTCAGCAATGTGTTTATGAAAGTATCGCTACCGGCCGCCATATAAGGTCGTTTCCATATAAGATACATTACTTTTCTATAGGGCTTATGTGCCATAAATAGTTCAAAATCTTCCTTGGCCTTTCTTATATCGTTAATCAATTGAATAGATCTTTCCGTAGCCCCCAATAGGGATCCTAAACCACTTATCATATCTAAACTATCCTCAAAACGTACCATATCGCTCACCCAAACGGGTGCGATGGTTTCGCATGTTTCAACAATTTCCTGGGTATTCTCTTCCTTGTTACAGATGATAATGTCTGGATTCAAGGATACTATTCGGTCATAATGCACATTCTTGGTGCCTCCAACCACGGTAGCCTCTTTCCTAAGTTCTTGTGGATGCACACAAAATTTGGTAACTCCTACTATACGATTTCGAAGTCCTAAATCGACCAATAACTCAGTTTGGGAAGGAACCAATGAAACGATTCGTTTGGGTGTCTCAGGAAAATAAAGTGCTCTATTTAGTTGATCCTTAACCTGCATTCAGGATTTCTTCCATTTGAGATTGCAGCTCTAGGGCACTTGCCCGTGCAGCTTCAGCGAAATCAGTCCCGTTTGACTTGTAAATGATCCCTCTAGAAGAATTGATAAGCAACCCTACTCTATCATTCATACCATACTTACATACTTCTGTCAAACTACCTCCCTGGGCTCCAACACCTGGAACCAGTAAAAAGGAATTCGGAACTATGTTGCGAATGTCCGCTAAAAACTCCGCTTTGGTAGCTCCCACTACGTACATAAGGTTTTCTGAATTCTCCCAGTTTTTTGAAGTCTCCAAAACTTCTTTATAAAGTTCTTTTCCTTGAATTGTCTTCGTCTGAAAATCGAAGGCGCCCGCATTAGATGTGAGTGCCAGAAGTATGGTGTGCTTATTCGTAAAACCTAAAAAGGGTTCCACACTATCCTTCCCCATATAAGGTGCGACCGTAATGGAATCGAAAGCCAAATCATCGAAAAATGCCTTGGCGTACATCTTTGAGGTATTTCCTATGTCCCCACGTTTGGCGTCTGCAATCGTAAAGATGTCCGGGTATTGCGAATTGAGGTACGTAATTGTTTTCTCTAGGGATTTCCATCCTTTTAACCCGTACGCTTCATAGAACGCAATGTTCGGTTTGTAAGCCACCGCAAGATCATGTGTGGCATCAATGATCGCTTTGTTGAAAGCAAAAATAGGATCTTCATTTTCCAGTACATGTTCAGGAATTTTTGCAAGATCCACATCGAGTCCTACACATAGAAAGGATTTCTTTTTCTTTATTTCTGAAACGAGCTTTTCGGTAGTCATGAAGCTGTAACTTCTGGGTTATGGGTTTAGCACTTAAAAGGTTTCTCCTGCTTCTTTAAGCTTTTCTGTATTGCTCACCAATTGAAGCTCATCTATAATCTTTTGAATATCACCATCGATTATATTTCCAAGATCGTACAATGTTAGGTTTATTCGATGATCGGTGACCCTTCCTTGTGGGTAATTGTACGTTCTTATCTTTGCGCTTCTATCACCACTGGTCACCATAGATCCACGTTTTGCCGCATCCTCGGCTTGTTTCTTTGCCAATTCGAGATCATATAGGCGTGAACGCAATACTTTAAATGCTTTTTCCTTGTTTTTATGCTGTGATTTCTGATCTTGGCATTGTGCCACCAGACCAGTAGGTTCGTGAGTTAGACGAACCGCAGAATAGGTAGTGTTCACAGACTGCCCACCAGGACCAGAGGAACAGAAATAGTCGATCCTAACATCTTTTGGGTCTATCTCCACATCAAATTCCTCGGCTTCGGGGAATACCATTACCGTTGCTGCGCTGGTATGTACCCGTCCTTGGGTTTCTGTTTGCGGAACACGTTGAACACGGTGTACCCCAGCTTCGAACTTTAACGTTCCATAGACGTCATCGCCTTCTACCTCAAACTGGATTTCCTTAAAGCCACCACTGGTTCCTTCACTAAAATCCACTACACTTACCTTCCAACCTTTGCCCTCGCAGTACTTGGTATACATTCTATGGAGGTCTCCAGCAAAAATACTGGCCTCATCACCACCGGTTCCCGCTCGAATTTCCATCACGGCATTTTTGGCATCTTCCGGGTCTTTGGGAATGAGTAAAAACTTAATTTCTTCTTCCAATTCTGGAATGCGCCCTTTAGCCTCATCGAATTGCATTTTGGCCATTTCAACCATTTCAGCATCGCTACCATCGCTAATGATCTCTTCGGCCTCTTTCAAATTATCCGATAAGGTTACGTACTCATTGCGCTTATCCATAAGGATTCTAAGGTCCTTATACTCCTTATTTAACTGGATATAGCGTTTCTGATCGGTAATGATGTCGGGCTGAATGATTAAATCGCTTACTTCATCGAAGCGCTGTTTTATGATTTCGAGTTTTTCTAACATAGATGCTTAGTAATCGGTCAAATTTACAATAATTTCAGGTAACATATGACCCTTGAAAGCAATGCCTAAGGAAAGATTTCATTGCTATCTAATTACTCAATTACAGGATTTTTTCACCCTCTACCTCTAACAGTGTAAATCGCGGTAAAAGTGTAAAGGAAATAATTAATAAAAAACGTGCGAAGTATTGTCCATTTATGGAATCTACAAATTCGTAATACCCTACTCCCCTGAACATTTCCGCAAAAATTAAGAATACAAGGAAAAAGATAAAGACTATAGAGTTTCTGGTATTGTGCTCATTATTATAAAGAAATGTAGTTACCGAGAGAATAAAGAAAGTAGCACAGCTAAAACAAATAGCAATAAAAAGTTCCAAACTACTTATGTACTCATACAGTATCTCAAGGAACATGAACATTAGCCATGCATTTATGAGTGCTACGGCGATCCATGAAAATAGAAATAAATTTTCCGGCTTTTTAAACTCAAGCTTCCCAACTACCAAGACAATAAGAAATAGAAAAGAGGAACCATTTAATATCATGGACCAAGTTGCGATGGCATTATTTTCATACCACAGTGTCAAAACACTTGAAAGGGTATAAAAGAGTGAATACCAGAGTACCATTTTGTTTTCCCGGAAACCAGAAAAAGCAATTATGACAAATGCCACCAAGCTAACCATTGCTCTCATACCCCTAAAATAATAGTGCTGTTCATTGGGGTGTAATAGAAGACTACACACCATTAGTATGGCTGGGATAATGACATAGATTATCCAACGATTTGGGGTTAGATAAGCTGGTTTCAGATATTAAACGTATTCAAATTATGAATCCAAGATAATCATTACACTTACTTCATTCCTAATTGTCCAGACGTTTTTTTATCAGAAATGGCATAGTTAAGCAGCATAGACAATGCCGCTATGAGTAATGCCCTGGCAATGTAAACGGCAATATCCCCATAGGCAATATCGTAATACCCAAGGGATCGGAATACTTCAGAAAAAATGAGCAAAAAAACAAAGAAGGTAAACATTAAGGTAGCTTTGTTGCTATAGTTATGATTAAACAACAAGGCTAAAAACCCTAGCAAGGTTAAGCTCATTGCCCCCAAAAGAATGAAGATATAGTGCAACCCACTTAATGTAAAAGCTTTTATAATAGCTACTAATTCAAACAATAGAAATCCGTTTATTCCAATAAGAATAATAAACAGTATGAGTAGCGCAGCATTCATTTTCTTTAGGTTTACTTTCGGAATGAGCGAAACAATAAGAATGATATAGGAAACAAAGCTGAGTAACATGGCCCAAGTGGCCGAAGTATTATTTTCGTACCATATTGTTAATATACTAGATAGCCCATAAACCATGAGGAAAGCCACCATTACTCGACTCACGCCCTTGGTTTTGTAGTAAATAAGCAAAGCTAAAAATGCGAAAATAATAATACCCCGACTCATTCTATAGGTATAGAAATCGCCCGTGGTATGAATATAAATACTAACTATCAAGAATATAATTCCAAGGACTGTGATTATTGCCTTGTAATTCTTATGTGTAATCCCCACTCGCATGTTCCAAGTAAAATGATTGTCCTACCATTGCTGGTAAACAACCATGTGTTCGGCACGAAAAATAGGAAATTTCTTACTAAAAAAGGTACGTGTAAACACCCATTTTTACTAAGGGTTAAAACAGCTTCCGATCAAGGGCTTCTTTTTCATTTTTCTTAAGAAGCACATAATGCACCAATGAGGCTGCTCCCACAATTAATAATGCCCGGGAAATATAGATCACGGGGCTTCCCATATTAAAATAGTAAGCCATAGCACTAAGAACTTCGGAAAAAATGATGCAATAAATAGCTACTGTGAACACAAAAGAATTTTTAGTGCTATAGGTGTGATTGTACAGCAGGGTGAGAAAACCGGTCGCTATGAAACTCATTGCAAAGAGTAGCATAAAAATATAATGCGAATCACTAAGTGTAAATTCGCCAATGAGTTCTACGAATTTATACAGTATATACACATTAACCAAGATGAGTATTATGGATACTCCTGCAAAATAGAAGTTCATTTTTTTGAAACTCACCTTTGGCAATAAAGCCTTCACGAACATTGCGTAGGCCACAAAATTAAGGAACATGGATACTGTTGCAAATATGTGATCCTCGTACCAAATAATGGCCAAGCCCGACAATCCGTAGAAAAAAAGGAAAAGCGCGAGCAATGGGTTCACTTGCTTCTTGCCGTAAAAAATCATGAGTCCCAAAAACACAAAACAGATAACTACTCGCGTAATTCTATAAAAGGTGGGGTCTTCATAAAAGGCTTCCGCATAGATACATAGAGCCAGAAAAATCACGGAAAGAATTTTTAAAACTGGCATGTAATTCGCTTTCGTTATACTGGGGAGCATGTAAAAAAAAGGATTAACTAGTTATACTCAAATGTACCATATTTTGATTTAATGGTTAATTTCTTGGAATTTGCAGCTTCTACCCTACCGACAATTTGGGCTTCTACCCCATACGATTTTGCAATCTCAATAATCCCAGATGCGCTACTATCATTCACATACAATTCCATGCGATGTCCCATATTGAAGACTTGGTACATCTCTTTCCAATCAGTGCCACTTTCTTCCTGAATTAGTTTGAATAAAGGTGGTACTTCGAAAAGATGATCCTTAATAACGTGGACATTATCTACGAAATGAAGTACCTTGGTTTGCGCTCCCCCGCTACAATGTACCATTCCGTGAATATGACTTTTATCGATTTCTGAAAGTATCTTTTTTATTATTGGGGCGTATGTTCTGGTTGGAGAAAGCACCAATTTTCCTGCATCTAAAGGACTATCGGCTATTGCATCAGTTAATTTTTTGGATCCAGAATACACCAACTCATCGGGTACTGCGGCATCATAGCTTTCAGGATAGTTTTTCGAAAGTATCTTGTGAAACACATCATGCCTAGCAGATGTTAATCCATTACTGCCCATGCCTCCATTGTATTCAGACTCATAGGTTGCCTGACCGAATGAAGCTAGCCCCACAATCACATCTCCTTCCTGAATATTGGCATTATCAATAACATCGTCCCTTTTCATTCGTGCTGTTACCGTAGAGTCTACAATGATCGTTCGTACCAAATCTCCTACATCTGCAGTTTCCCCACCTGTAGAATGAATGGTGACCCCAAAATCCTTGAGATCTGCAATGAGTTCTTCCGTTCCATTAATGATAGCTGAAATGACTTCTCCTGGGATCAGGTTTTTATTCCTACCAATAGTAGAGGAAAGCAAAATATCATCTACAGCCCCCACGCAAAGTAAGTCGTCTATATTCATGATAAGGGCATCCTGGGCAATACCTTTCCAAACCGAAAGGTCTCCCGTTTCCTTCCAATACATATAAGCCAAGGAAGACTTGGTTCCTGCACCATCGGCATGCATGATAAGGCAGTGGTCCTTACTACCTGTTAGGTAATCTGGCACAATTTTACAAAATGCCTTTGGGAACAATCCCTTGTCCACATTTTTAATAGCATTGTGCACGTCTTCCTTCCCCGCCGAAACCCCTCTTTGGGCATAGCGCTTTGAAATTTCTTGGCTCATGGCGTTAAATTAGTTTCGCAAAAATACGTAATGAAAAAACGTCCCGAAAATAAGGGACGTTTTTTTATGCGTTTGCTATTTTATTATTCCCAATCGGGCATAAAGGAATTAGTGAACAATAGTTCCCTTAGATCTATGATATCATCGAAGACAAATTTGTAGATATTTCGTTGAGAAACCCCATCGTTTGAAGTATTCATGAAAATCACAGCTCCTTCATCGGGTGAGTACTTTGCATCTAAATCATTCGTTCCAGAGGGTTTATCTGTGGCAATTTCCGTAGAATTCATTGTTGCAAAATCATATTCAAATATTCTACTATCCAATTGTCTATAGGTCGCATTTTCGAAACCGGAAACATCCCTTGTGTATAATAATTTAGTTCCATCGATAGAAAAATCTATTCCGCCGAGTGCACCCAGTACATTTTCTATAACGACTGCAACCTCAACATCCAAGTCTGGATCTATAATCACTATCCTAGCGTTATACCCACTGGCGTCATTGGTTTTTATTGCTATTAAATTATTAGCTTCATTGGTATCAATTTCGGTGATAAACCTATCGGGAGCGGCCTGATAAATAAAGTCCCTTCCCGTTCCAGTAACATTGATTGCATATAATTTATTAAGGTTAGGATACAATAGCCTTTGTCCATTATCCAACCATGAGAAATCTACTTCATCCTGTCTAAAACCTGCCACGGGCACCACATTGGTTACTTGGTCAACCTCGGTTCCATCCAGGTTCATAGTAAACAAGTGCGTTTCAGACCCAACAGTTCTAAGAAAAGCTAGCTTTCCAGTTTGAACGTTCTTTCTCGGCCTAAAGCTATTTTCTGAAGAAGGCGTTAATTGAAACACTCCTTGATCAGGATCTCCATTTTCTTCGGCCAAATCATCACCAGAATATATTACATTATTATTACCGTCCTTTTTCACAAAAAAGAAGCGTTTGTCGATAAGACTAACCGTAGAAAAGCTACTAAGCGCACTTTCAACGGGTGGATTTATATCGTCTGATGCGGTTACTTGCCAGAAGTAGTTCGTTCCAATGTTCAATCCCGACATGGCATATGTCGTATCGACTAAATTCTCGACCAACATAACTTCGCTGGTGGTACCATTTCTCAGTTCGAACGTATACGTTATAGGATCGGTATCACTATCGGATGAATTCCAAACAAATTCCAATTGAGTGTCAACTTCGGTAGCGTTGTCTGCTGGGAATACCAAAACTGGCGCCAAGGGTTCAGCATTATTCGTCGAAGACTCCAGCAATTCGAAAACGACATTAATGGTTCTTCCATCCTGCACATTGGCGGGTTCGAATCCTGTTATAAATTCATCGACTTCAGCTTGGACAGAATAGTCACCCACTTGTACCTGACCCATGGTAAAGTTTCCATTCTCGTCGGTAAAAACCGTATTGGTTACAGGGTTGGTGGTAACTTTTGCGTTTGCTATAGGTGTATTAGACCCTTCCTGTACCACTTTACCCTCTAAGATTCCAGATCCTGTTTCCGCAAGTCCATCCTCTGAACAGGAATTAAAAGCGATGCTTATCCCTGCGACTAGACTAAGTATATATATTATCTTTTTCATTTCTAATTTGTATTAGAATTACCAATTCCTTCAATTTGAATAGGTGCTGTACTCTTCTTTTTCCCAAGGGAAAAACTTACACCCAAACCAAAGTTGTAATAATAATCATCCCTTTTACCACTTTCGAGTCCATCCAACAGATCTGTAAAAAGGAGGTCCGATTCAAAAAATCCGCGAACAGCCCATCGATCCGTTAATTGGGCAATGATGCCGACACCACCTTGAATTTTTGGTGCTGGATCTACCTTTCCGAATGCAGATTGTGTACTCGATGGATCGAACAACACACCACCGCCACCATAAACAAATGGAGTAAAGTTATCGTATGGAAGCACGATATATTCTAAATTTATGTCTGTAGTAAGGAATTCTTTATCAAAACTGAAACTACTTTCAAAATTTTGATAGGTAAGGTTAGCTCCCAAGTTTAAGTGATTGGTAATCTTATGGGAATATCCTAGGGATGCCCCATAGGAAAGGGGTTTCTTTTCGTAATCCCCGTTCATAATCGTAGCAAATCCAGAAGCATTAACCGATCCATAAAAATCCCGCTCCCGCTGACGTCTGCTATACAGTAAGGTAGACTCTTCCAAGGCTTTTTCTTCCATATAGGCATCTACCAATTGTTGATTCATCTCAGGACCTTCTTGTGTAGACCACAGTTCGTCATTGATTCCTTCTATGATAAGGGATTCAACAGCTCTTTCTATGGCATCTTTCATTGCCAATTGCACGGGTTCATTTTTGGTCATCCCGGTTTCAGCTTCCAACAATCGCTGGAAATTTACATAACGGAACAAACTGGCATCCACAGCTTGTGAGAGAATGGTTTTTGAAACATACACTGTTTTCAAAATTTTCCCGTTGGCCGTGGACACGGCTCTCAAATAGATCGTAATACGATCCTGACGGTATTGTGTAGAACCTCCCACACCGAAGTACCTTGCCCCAATTCCACCTGTAATAATATTGGAATCGTAGGAAACAATTCCACCTTCTAACAGAATACCTGCAAAGAGGAGCGGTGGCAATTTGGGTTCATTAGGATTTGTGGTTTTTCTAAATTCATCCCTTGTGGTCCGAATGATATTTCTTTCATTCAATAAGTTATTCAGGTTTTCCCTCTCAATAGGAGTAAACCACTTGGAGTCTTCCAAGGCCTTAATGAGCATGGTAGTTGCCCCCTGGCTCACAGCAGTACTAAAGGTACTTCCGTTTTCAACACTTTTATATTGTCCCGTCTGATCCTTGAAATTGTATACCCCAACAACAACCGGCTCTTGAGGCATTGGTAATTCCTCGAGAATCTTGCTCCTAGGCGTACGCTCCCCTATCCGGGCGTCTTCCGGTTTGTAGGGTTGGTTAAAATAGGTGCCGCAAGCTGTAAGAAGTTGACATGCAACCAATAAATAGAATAGCTTCTTCATTAAGAAAGTATAGGTTGTTAATTAGGAACTATAATTTGTGTCTGTTCCCCTGTTGAAGTATCTAGGATATTAATGACCAGACCTTCGCCCGAGTCGAAAATTTCCAATTCCAGGCTTCCAAAAGTAAAGGTTCCTTCTTCCAATCCATCACCTAATTGACTAGAAAAAATACTTCGCTCTAATTGGTTTAGCAATTGCCGGTTTAGGTCATCTGTAAACTCTTGTAAGTCGGTTCGGTCACCATCATCACTAGGATCTGTAAAAGAGTTCTGCGCATTGGCAGCATTAAGAAGCCATTGATGGTTGAATGTATCCCCCCCAAATGCGGGGTTCACAGGCTTGTACACCAATTGTTGGCCAAAGGCAGCAACGGATACAAACATTATGGTAAGGGTCAGGATTGTTTTCATATCGATAAAACTAATACTTTTTAACCAAACTTCTACTTTTCCTCATTTGGTTAAAGTAGATATTTGTTCTTCTAATAGCCGCTTCTACCATTTGATCAAGGTAATCGGCTCTTGGATTCAAAAAAAACTGAAAAATAATGATGTCGCCAGCCAGTACTTGTATTTTCGTACTGGTTCCCAAAGCAAAAACTTCGTTTACCACAACTACTTCTTCTCCCTCTATTTGATCTAACAGGTACTTTTGGGCATACGAACGGTAGAAGTCCTGTCCGGGTTTGGTCTTGGTATTTTCTACCACTATTCCTTTTAGAACTACCCCATCTGCGCCACTATATACCTTATCGTCGGACACGGAGTTGTTTTTGGCAACCACTTGTTGTTCTTCTTGTATGGCTCCTAATTCATTCATTATAACCCTATCCTTTCCTACAATTTTATCTTCCTTATCATATATAAGTAGTAAAGCGATAGTTCGAGTTTTTAATTCTGCATTTACATTTAGGGTAGGAAGGCGTTTTTTCTCTCCCGATCGCAAAACGATTCGGTCTGTCTTTTCGTCTTTTGAAAGATTATTTCCTATGGAGTCGTTTTTAAATATGCTCAACACGTAACGAAGGGATTTATCTCCATCCGATTTGTTGGCGGCAAAACCAGTAACATCAAAAAATTCCCCATTGGATTCAATATCAATTGAAGCCTCAATTTCGGCATTATATATTTGGGCTGTGCACCCAATCGAAAAAAGGGATATACAAAGGAAAGTGACTAGAATCGTAGCACGATCCATGATCTACTAGTTGAAGTTTCTAATAATAATGGATTGGGAGTCTCCGGTCATGTTAACCTTCATCTCTTCAGAAATGGAATTCTTCCCGTAAAGTGTGAGGTTTTGTCCATTTCCATTCTGGATCAATTGTAGACTGCGAACACTACTTCCACTACTAAAATCTACGAAGCTATGCCTGTTCCCGTTTTGGATAACGGTTTCACTAACGGCTTGTGCTTCTACATTTACATAAATATTATTGGCATCTCCGTTCTGAAGAAAATTGAAAGATACCTCATTGGCATCAGCGTTGGCTGAAATTTTATTATTGTCCCCAATTTGTTCTATAAAAATAGCACTGGATGCACTTTGTTGCGCACTTGCTTGGGACACTACAGCTGAAGAAACATTATCTCTCTTCACACTGTTAAGAAGTGCTTCCGAATTATCGCTGCGATACGTCTGTCCCAACACAGTTCCACACGCCATTATGCACACAACGATTAATAATATGTTCAGTTTTTTCAACATAGTTGCAAATTGCTTTCTATAAAGATACAAAATAATTAAAAAGGGTAAGGGTAGACGTACTACCCTTACACCTTAGTTAGGAGTTAAAAGCGACTATCTTTTTCTTAGTTACTTTGTGTCACAACGGAACTGTTTGAGTTTCCGATTTGCGTCACATCACTCATATGACCATTACCAGTCTGGGTAACGGTACTAGAGTTAAAGTCTCCATCTTGCCAAACACAGCTTGTGTGATCATCTCCAGTTTGTAATACAGTACTTGTATTAATGAAACCATCCTGATACACTTTGCTATAGTTGTCATTTCCAGTTTGGATTACACCACTGATGTTGTTTGTACCCATTTGGTCTACATAACTTTCGTTATCATCACCAAATTGCTTCACATCACTGAAGTTTCCAAATCCATCTTGATTAACCTCACTATAGTTTCTGTCTCCGCTCTGCAATACACTACTGTTATTAAGTGTCCCTACTTGGTCTACATAACTTTCGTTATCGTTACCAGATTGAGCAACACCAGAAGTGTTATTGTTTCCATCCTGATCTACATCAGAATAGTTGTCATCACCGGACTGAATTACTAAAGATCCGTTAGCAGCTCCAATTTGAAGTACCCATGAGTCGTTGTCGTTTCCAACTTGAGACACGCCACTTCCATTAAAGTCACCTTGCTGATCTGTAAAAGCGAAGTTGTCGTCGCCCATTTGAAGTACAGAACTGATGTTATTGTCTGAATCTCCACCAGTAGTATACTGGTCCACATGAGCGTAGTTACCGTTTCCAGTTTGAGTAATGGTTCCAGTGTTACCATCGTTACCAGTACTCAGTCCAGAAAAACCTTGGTGCGCATGCGCATCATTGTCGTTTCCTGTTTGAGTTACAGTAGAGGTATTTCCGTCACCCAATTGCTGAGTGTCACTGTCGTTATCATCACCATCCTGTAATACGGTAGACCCATTGGTTACACCAACCTGAAGAACGTCACTTTCGTTATCGTCCCCTAATTGGTCCACATCGGAGTCATTCATATAGCCCACTTGCGTAACATCGGAATCGTTTCCGCTTCCTAGCTGATACACAGAGCTATTGTTCATTTGTGCATAAGATACCACTCCAACTAGAAGGGCTATTGCACATGCTAAAACTTTTTTCATACTTAGATAATAATGCCCTGCGGATTCTTAGGCCCGCAGGACCATTAAAAATTGGTTAGTTACTTTGAGATACAGAACTGCTGTTACTGTTTCCGTACTGCTGAACGTCACTGTTGTGAGAAGCACCAGACTGACCTACAGTACTGAAGTTAGAGTTACCAACTTGTAGCGTACGGCTAAAGTTGAATACACCATCTTGAGTTGTGTAAGCCTGGTTCAAATCACCTTCTTGTCTGTTCTGAGCGTCGTTGTCATCTCCTGTTTGAGAAATGTCAGCAGTGTTTCCGTCTCCTACTTGGTAGTTACCGAAGAAACCTCCGTTTGCAAGGTTACGGTTACCATCCTGAGAAATAGAAGCAGTGTTTCCGTCTCCGTACTGTCCTGTTCCAGAGTCGTTATCGTCTCCGTCCTGGTCGTTAGAAGCCGTGTTCATGTTACCATCCTGACGGATACCCCATACAAGACCTGGTCCACCACCTTGGTTACGGTTACCATCCTGATCAGAAGTAGCCGTGTTATCGTCACCTGTTTGAGTAGTGATGAAGTGGTTTAAAGTTCCTGTTTGGAAAGAGTTAGAGAAGTTTCCGTTTCCGTACTGCTGAGTAAGGTTGTCGTTATCATCTCCAATCTGACGAACACCAAAGTTTCCTCCGTTTGCCATGTTGCTGTTTCCTACTTGATCAATAACAGACCAGTTGTTGTTCCCTTCTTGAGAAGTACCAGCGTTGTTATCGTCTCCAACAGAAGAAGTAGAAGAGTAGTTGTCGTTACCTAACTGACGAGTACCCCAGATTAAAGAAGGTCCACCACCTAAGTTACGGTTACCTTCTTGGTATACATCGGCGTCATTGTTAGCACCTACTTGATCAACGTCGAAATCGTTGTCATCTCCAATCTGATCTACATCAGAATCGTTCATTACTCCATTTTGAGTAACCTCAGAGGCGTTTCCGTCTCCAGTTTGGTCAACATCAGAAAGGTTCATGTACCCAGTCTGGCTTACAGAAGATCCGTTGCCACTACCTGTTTGAGTAACAGTACTCGTGTTCATTTGTCCAAAAGCAACAGCTACACAAAAAAGAGCCGCTACAGTTAAAATTAGATTTTTCATAATTCTTGTTTTGATTTAAATAAAGGTTAATTAATTACTATTTCTAGTTGCTCTGTGTTACCACAGATGAGTTATTGTTTCCTATTTGATCTACGATACTACTGTGAGATGCGCCTGTTTGGCTAGTATCTGCGAAGTTCATGTTTCCATCCTGTGTGATACGGCTAAAGTTGAACGTACCGTCCTGAGTAGCTGTAGCGTCGTTATCATCACCAGTTTGAGTGTTCTGGGCATCGTTGTCATCTCCAAACTGAGAGATAGCAGCAGTGTTTCCATTTCCGAATTGGAAGTTACCGTAGAAACTACCGTTGGCGTCGTTACGATCTCCTACCTGTACAATAGTAGAGGTGTTTCCGTCTCCAAATTGACCTGTTCCAGAGTCGTTGTCGTCTCCGTCTTGGTCACTTGTAGCAGAGTTTCCATTTCCTTCTTGTCTTGTTCCCCAAAGGAAGTTTCCGTTGTTACGGTCACCAAATTGAGTAGTAGTCGCAAAGTTGTCGTCTCCTCTTTGTGTAGTAGTGTAATCGTTTTCGTTACCAATCTGGAAAATTCCGAAGTTTCCTCCATTGGCTGTGTTACGATCACCCACCTGGTCAATAGCAGCTGTGTTGTCGTTACCCCACTGTGCCGTACCAGCATTGTTGTCATCTCCTACAGAAGAAGTGGTAGAGTAGTTACGCTCACCATTCTGGTTGGTTCCCCAAATTAAAGATGGACCACCACCTAAGTTACGATCACCTTCTTGGTACACATCGGCTTCGTTGTCTGTACCTACCTGATCTACATCAAAGTCGTTGTCATTCCCTATCTGATCTACATCAGAATCGTTAGTAACACCGGATTGAGTAACCTCAGAGGCATTTCCATCACCTGTTTGGTCAACATCAGAAAGGTTCATATAACCAGTCTGACTTACAGATGAACCGTTACCGTTACCTGTTTGGGTTACAGTGCTTGTGTTCATCTGTCCGAACATTGCTGCCGCGCACATGATGAAAGCCACACTTAACATTAGTTTTTTCATAATTAAAATTTAGTAATAAGGTTAATAATTAACTGTTAAACAATTGATTACACATTTCATAAGCCGCTTAAATTGAGCGGTAGAACGTAGGGTTATCCATAAAAAATTACGAATAACACGAGGTTATTTGGGAAATATATGTCGAGGAGAATGCAATCCGTTGAAGGGTTATGACTAGTTGTAATTTTGGTTCTCAACGTTCAATTGCATTTCAAAGATGTGAAAAAAAACCGTAAATTATATACGTACTTATACGTACACCCTTGAGGTTCAAATTGGTTTGTAGGAATTTACTTGTTAATGAAAATTTGGTTGTTAGACAACGAACATTAAAAAATCGGCCAATGGTATAAAAAGCATCAAATTGACCAAATGTTAATTTTTTGTTAAAATTAATGTAGTTTTCTTACAATTGACCAAATCAACTGTTTTCACTTGAAAATGAAGCATATAAAAGGATCATACCCCATTTAGCCCATTAAACGTGGATACCTTTCGATGTAATTTCCTACAGGTGTATTTAAAATAAAAACCCCGCAAATACTTGCGGGGTTTCATCAATGACTGGTTTGCAATTATTAATGTGTGAACAATAGTTCCCTGTATTTGGTCAATGGCCAGATCTCATCATCTACCAATAGTTCCAATTTATCACAGTGGTATCTTATTTCATCAAAATAGGGTTTCACTTTGTCGCAATAGGCAAATGCACGTTTTTCGGCATCATCTAATTTGTTGGCCTTCTTTCGTTCACTGATCATATCGGTAATTCCCTTGTTTATTTTAGCGATATGTCCGCTTATGCCTTCGATAAGTTCCATTTGTTCATTGGCATACTTCCTAAAGTCCTTACCATAAATATCCTTTAACCCTTGTACGTTTTCAATAAGGATGTTCTGATAATGAATTCCGGTTGGGATTACATGGTTTCTGGCAATATCACCCAATATGCGACCTTCAATCTGAATACGCATAGCATACTCTTCGACCTCGATCTCATGGCGAGCCTCGATTTCGACCTTGCTCATAATTCCTAGTCCTTCGTATAAAGCGATGGTTTTTTTAGAAACCTGAGCCTTCAACGCCTGTGGGGTTGTTTTGTTATTGCTCAATTTTCTCTTCGCAGCTTCCTTCTCCCAGGCTTCACCATATCCATCCCCTTCGAAACGGATACGTTTAGAGTCCTTAATATATACCTTAAGTATATTGAAGATCGCATCATCCTTTTTCATACCCTTGTCCTTGATCAAGGAATCTACTTCAGCTTTGAACTCAATAAGTTGTTTGGCCATGATCGCATTAAGAACGGTCATTGGTTTTGCGCAGTTGGCTGTAGATCCCACTGCCCTAAACTCAAATTTGTTTCCGGTAAATGCAAAAGGTGACGTTCTGTTACGATCTGTATTGTCCAATAGGATTTCAGGAATCTTTCCTACCACATTAAGCTTTAGGTCCGTTTTATCTTCTGGTGACAACTTTCCGTTTTTCAATTTTTCCAGCTCATCCAATACGGCTGTAAGCTGCGATCCTATAAAAACTGAAATGATTGCCGGAGGTGCTTCATTGGCCCCCAAACGGTGATCGTTGCTCGCACTGGCAATGGCCGAGCGCAGTAACTCTTCATATTCATTTACTGCCTTTATGGTATTAATGAAGAACGTAAGAAATTGTAAATTCTTCATTGGGGTACTACCTGGGCTCAAAAGGTTTACCCCGGTATTGGTAGCTAGTGACCAGTTATTGTGCTTTCCACTACCATTAATACCAGCAAATGGTTTTTCGTGCAACAATACTTTAAAGCTGTGACGATCCCCTACTTTGCTCATCACATCCATTAATAAGGAGTTGTGGTCAACAGCAAGGTTTGCTTCTTCAAAAATGGGCGCCAGCTCAAACTGATTTGGTGCTACCTCATTGTGCCTAGTCTTCACCGGAATACCCAAAAGCATGCACTCATTTTCCAAATCCCTCATATAGTTAAGGACACGTGTAGGGATAGATCCAAAATAATGGTCGTCTAATTGTTGCCCCTTGGCCGAAGAATGCCCTAAAAGTGTTCTTCCTGCTAATGCAATATCAGGTCTCGAGTTTGCCAATGCACTATCTATAAGGAAATATTCCTGTTCCCAGCCTAGTGTTGGATTCACTTTGGTCACATTCTTATCGAAATACTTCGCAACAGCTGTGGCGGCCTGGTCAACTTCTTGTAATGCGCGTAATAAAGGTGTCTTATTATCTAATGCTTCACCTGTGTATGCCACAAATACGGTAGGAATACATAGTGTGGTTCCATAAATGAATGCCGGAGATGTCGGGTCCCAAGCTGTATAACCACGAGCCTCGAAGGTATTCCGAATTCCACCATTAGGAAACGAGGAAGCATCCGGTTCCTGTTGCACCAACTGTCCCCCTCCAAATTTTTCTAGGGCTCCACCTCCACTTGTGGTTTCAAAGAACGCATCATGCTTTTCTGCAGTAGAACCTGTTAAGGGTTGAAACCAGTGCGTATAATGGGTAGCCCCTTTGGCTATGGCCCATTCTTTCATTCCGGTAGAAATCTGATCTGCTACCGTTCTACTAATTTTAGATCCGTTTTCAACAGCGTCCATAACACTGTTAAAGGATTCTTTGGTTATGTATTGTCGCATTGCTGCTTCATTGAATACATTTTGACCAAAAATTGCCGATCTTCTTTCGGCTTCCTTTACCTCAACCAAAGGTCTGTTTTGACTCTCCTTGATTGCTTGAAATCTTAATGTGGACATTTTCTATGTACTTTTTAAGGGTTGAATCCTGAAATATTTCAGAATTATCAATTTTATGGGGCAAAAATATGATTTTTGAGTACACACCCCCTATTTTTTTATAGTTAAGTTATCAAAAAATGTAATTTTTATGTTGACAACCCCCTGTTTTTTGAGAATAATGAAAAATTAATTGAAAATTGATACTGTAGAAGAAACAATTAATTTATAAATGCCAAACTGATAAAGATGGCATAGGCAACGACAATAACCAGTCCTTTATATTTACCTATACTGAAACTTTTGGGGAGGAATGCTAAAGGAATAAGTACAGCGGCAAAACCCAGCATCCAAAAGATATCATGAGAGAGTACCTTGGCACCATCTTCGGAGAGCACACCAGCATCGTTTAACATGGAAATGGGTTGAATAATGGCCGTAATTCCCAATACAGAGGCAATGTTGAAAATATTGGACCCAATAAGGTTCCCCAAAGAAAGGGCCTTTTCCTTTTTAAGTGCAGCAATTACCGAAGCAGCCAATTCGGGCACACTAGTTCCCACTGCAATCATGGTTACAGCAATAACCCCTTCACTCACTCCCATCGTCTTTGCTAAATCTACTGCCCCCTTCACCAGCAACTCGCTTCCACCCCATAATGCCAAGCCACCAATAACCAGCCACAAGAAGATCTTTACACCAGACACTTTGGCCAATGCACCATCTACCTCTTCAGAACTTTCCTCATTTTTAGATCGTCTTGCACGGGTGATCAGTATCCATAAATAGATAAAAAGTGCCACCAGTAGCCCAAACCCCTCAATTGCATCAATCTGCTTGTCGTTGTTCAATAAAATATAAAGCGCTACAGAAAGCAGCATCATGACCGGCCAATTAAACTTGTAGAAATCCTTATCGATAGCCAAAGGCGTAATAACCGCTGTTATACCAAGTACCAGACCAATATTTGCAATATTGCTGCCAATGACATTACCCAGCGAAATGGATGAATATCCATCCATAGCAGCCTGAACACTTACCAATAATTCCGGAGCCGATGTGGCGAAGGATACCACAGTAAGGCCAATAACCATTCTGGAAAGATTCAATTTAAAAGAAAGGGCCACAGATGCCCTTACCAGAAATTCCCCTCCTACCACCAATAAGGTAAGTCCCAATAGTATATACAGTACACTCATAAACTGGCACGAATATACTATTATATATAGGTATACCATAAAGCAACTACCCTGAGATTTTCAATATTTTTTCAACAAGCACACAATAACAAACTACATTATTAGTTATTTAACTACAAAATTAGTTGTATAACTATAAAAATAGTTTTAAGTTTGTCTATCATCAATCAAATCATTAGTTATATGTACAAGCCATTACTCCTATTGATAGCGACAATCACCTTCTCCTGCAAGGAAACAAACAAAGAACTTTCTCAAGTTTCCCCAACCCATATGGACAAGGTATCGGCATATATGCAAGAAATAACATTAGAGGGCTTTTCTGGTTCCATCTTAGTTAATTATAAAGGAGACGTCTTCTCAAACGGATATGGAATGAACAATTCTGAAGCAGGCATAGCAAACACAGCGGAAACCGTTTATGACATGGGTTCCATCACCAAACAGTTTACAGCCGCAGGTATTCTTAAATTGGAAATGCAGGGCAAATTAAGTGTGAAAAATACCCTGTCTTCCTATTTTGACAATGTTCCGGATGACAAAAAGGACATTACGGTACATCAGTTACTTACACATTCCTCGGGCCTAATAGATGGCATAGGTAATGATTACGATGCCATTTCGGAATCAGAATTTAAGAATCAGGTTTTTGAAAGTGACCTGCTCCATAAACCCGGGACCAAATATTACTACTCCAACGCAGGGTACAGCCTTTTATCCTTGATTATTGAGAAAGTTTCTGGTCAAAGCTACGAGGAGTATCTCTCTGCGCAATTATTTCGACCGGCAGGTATGGGACACACTGGATATTCTAAACCGGATTGGAATTCCCAGAATATTGCGACAGGTTATCACGGCGAACATGCCTTGGGAAAACCCAACGAACAAAATTGGGATGGCAACGTTCCCTATCTTCATCTTAAAGGAAATGGAGGCATCCTATCTACCGTTGAAGATCTTTATAAATGGCATACTATCTTATTAACAGATGAAGTACTGGACTCATCTGCCAAGGAAAAATACTACTACCCCCACATTAAGGAAGATGACGAGGGTAGATCACATTACGGCTACGGCTGGGCCATTTTCCCCACCCCAAGAAACACCCAGCTCATTACCCATAACGGAGGTAACGGGGTCTTTTTTGCAGACTTCCTGAGATATCTTTCTGAAGACATAACCATTATCCTCATGTCCAATAGGAGTTCGGCGCACACCGAACGGGTTGCTATGCAAATAGCCGGATTGCTATTGGTAGAGGATTTCAATCCGCTATTACCTTCCGAAATGAAAGAGGAATTGGAAGACTCGCAGATAGATGATTTTGTCATGGATACCTTTTTGGCCATTCGGGATGGCAAACCAGAAATTTGGGAAACACTACTGGAGGGGAATGCCTCCGAAGAATTTTTGAATGCCGCTCCCATGGACACACACATTAAATACTTCGAAAAATTCAAAAAGAGAATGGATAATGGAAAGCTTGTATCGATTGCCGTTGAAGACGATCAAATCATTTCTGAAGTAACAACGCCCCAAGAATCTTTGCTATTCATCCTTACCTTTTTGGAAACAGACGAGGGTGACATTAAGCTAGATGGTATTAAAGTGGAAGAAAATAGGTAAAATGAAAAAGTACGCAACCCACATAACCATTCTCATCGCTATTCTATTTGCTACGCAACTCTTAGCGACCCCTAAGGTGCGTATGGAAGATAAAATAAGGATTCGGGAAGCTATTGAAATCCGCAATTCCATCGGGGAATCGATTTGGAAAGGAATTAGCGAGGTGCCTTTTGCGATTATCCTGGTAACCGAAACCTATGAGTACCTTTTTAATCACCCCTACCCTAGCAATGATTTTACATTATTGGAACATGATCCAATCACCGGATCTGACATATTGTATAGGGAGACTACCTTCCCTTTGAATTTTGAAGCCACTTTTCCTGCCGTAAACGGTCTTAATTGTGTGGTCATTGGAATTCCAGAAAATACGCAGAGTGCATCCACGAGCCGGTGGATTCTTACATTGCTTCATGAAAACTTTCATCAATTTCAGGCAAAAACCCCTCAGCATTATGACGCAGTAAACGGCTTGAACCTTTCCAATGGTGATGAAACTGGGATGTGGCAATTAAATTTCCCTTTCCCCTATGACGATCCAAAAGCAAACAAAAACTACCAAGCATATAGACAAGCACTTTTGACCTGCTACCAAAACCTTGACCAAGCACAGGGCAACACCCATTATGATCAATATATAAGGGAAAAGAAACGCTTCATGAATTACATTTCTAAAAATGATCGCAAGTATTGGTCCTTTCAGCTTTGGAAAGAAGGAATTGCTAGGTATACAGAATTGCAATATCTCAATGCATTGGTGAACTATTCACCTAGCAATGAGTTAAAAAAGCTTAAAGATTATGTTCCATTCAATGAACTTAGAGTAACTTTCCTTACTAATCAATTACAGCGGGTTATAGATTGGGAGCTATCAGACCAGAAGCGAACCGTTGTATATTCCCTTGGAATGGTGGAAGGTGTGGTACTGGACCATTTCAACTCCAATTGGAAGGAAACCTATACACAAAATGGAATGAACTTATCATATTTTGAATAAAACGAGACACATGGAACGACTTACAAACAAAGAGGAAGAAGTAATGCAAGCGCTTTGGGCACTGGATAAAGCATTCGTAAAGGAAATTATTGAACGCCTGGAAGGTGAAAACCATTACAACACCATTTCTACCATTGTTAGAAACTTGGAAGAAAAAGGGTTTGTTTCTTACAATGCCTTTGGAAAAACCCATCAGTACTACCCCATCGTAAGTAAGGAGTCCTACGCCAAGAAGTTTATGAATATTGCTTCTCAGCGCTACTTCAACAATAGCTACAAAAGCATGGTGTCCTTCTTCGCTAAGGAAGAAAAAATTAGCGCAGACGAGTTACGTGAAATTTTAGAAATCATCGAAAAAAAGAAATAACATGGAGTTTTTAAATCATTTATGGCAATCGGCAACCATACTATCCATGTTTTACTTGGTATATGTGTTGCTTTTAAGAAAAGATACTCTCTTTGAAGCGAAAAGGCATTTCTTCCTCATCGGTATACTGGTAGCCCTATTCTTCCCCTTCATAGAAATTACCCAAACCGTATATTTGGAAGCTCCCGTGTTTGAAAGGACCTCCTTACCCAGTGACATCATTCCCATGACATCCAATACTACGGCTGTCGTACCTTTAGAGCAAGGCATTGATTGGACCTTGATCCTAACTAGCATTTATCTATTGGGTATTGTTGTACTCCTTACTCGACTTATTATTCAATGCGCAAGTCTATTTAAACTCATTCGGTCCTATCCTATCGAAAAGAAAGGGAAATATCGTTTTGTAATGGTAGAAGACACTGTTTCTCCTTTCTCTTTCTTTAGATACATTGTTTACAATCCTTCTTTACACACCCAAGAAGAATTGGAAATGATCTTACAGCACGAAAAAGTACATGTGTCCCAATGGCATTCGCTAGATATATTATTGGGAAATCTGATTCAAGTATTACAATGGGCCAATCCTTTTTCCTGGTTTTACCGAAGAAGCATGGAGGAAAACCTAGAATTCATTGCCGATGGTAAAACCGTGAATCGCGTATCATCCAAAACACAATACCAACTAACAATGGTGAAGGCATCGTCTGCATGGGCGGCACCTTCGCTAACCATTCAATTTTATCAATCATTCATCAAAAAACGAATCGTTATGTTAAACAAGCAGCATTCAAAAAAGCGAAATGCACTAAAGGCAATCATCATTTTGCCATTATTGGCACTATTTCTCTGGAGTTTTCAGGTAAAAGAAGTAATAGAATACCAAGAGCCTGAAATTCAAGAAACGGAAACCTTAGAGGAACGCGAAACTACTTCGGAAGAGCCTGAAACAATGGTTTTGGCAAGTCCGGAAACGGAACCTGTCCTTGCTTCGGAATCCTCAACAAATCAGGAAACTGAAATCATTTCCGAAAAAAGGACTCCATTAAGCAGTACCGAATTGGGCGACAACCCACTTTACATCCTTAATGGTAAGGAAATAAGAAAAAAGGAATTCCCGGAGGACAATGAAATCGCCATAGAAGGAAAACTGCAAGTCTTTTACCCCAAGGAAGCGGTAGAGATATATGGTGCCAAAGGAAATCAAGGTGTCGTTGTATTAGAAGGAAATCTAAGCCATGGGCCAACGCACAATTCAGCAGCAACCGCTTCTAAAGTTGCCCAGTTCCGATACAGGATACACAAAAACAGCACCGATGAGGAACTTAGACGCATGAAAGACGAGCTTAGAAAAGAGCATGGAATCGACCTCAGCTATACGACAGTTCGAAATGGCAGGGGTGAGATCACCTCTATTAACATGAGTTATTCCGGAAACAAAAGGAATGGATCTTACAGCATTACAGAAGACGATGACACGGCTATTGAAGAATTTGAATTCTACATGCTCGATGATGGTGAAACCGGGTTTTATTCGGAAGCTCACAGATTGCGCAGGGAAGAACGAATGAAAGCTCGTTTAGCCGAAGTTGAGGAGCGTAAATTAGAGCGTTTGGCAGAGAGGGAATCACAGCTAAAGAACCGAATGAAGGAAAGGGAGCAAAGGTTAGCAGATCGCAATGTCGAAATGCGTGTTCGAAATGAGGAAATGCAAGAGCGCAGGGAAGAAATGGAAGAAAGGGAAATTGAGTTAAGGGAACATATGAGGGAACGATCCAGGGAAGTAGAAGAACGACGTGCGGAGATGATGGAAAAATCAGAGAGTCTCGCTAGGGTGGCCGAAAGGGAGTATGCATATGTAAATGGAGATCATGACAATTTCGTCATCATCACAAAAAATACCTCCGATGCCCAATTAGAAGAAATGAAGAGTAATTTGAAAGCCAAGGGTGTGAGTTTATCCTATAAAAAAGTAAAGAGGAATTCCCGGGGAGAAATCACCTCTATAAAAATCAATGTAAAGGACAGTAAAGGGCGTTCACAGACTTCTATACGATCGGATACCGAAAAAGCCATAGAAGACGTCATCATAGAGTACTAAACTCAATTCTCAAAAATAGGACCCTCGCAAATGCGGGGGTTTTTATTTTGTATTTTTGAATATGAAACAACACTTCTTCAAACTTTTGGCAAGAATCAACAAAGCAGTATTACCCAGTTTTACCAAACGCGGTGTAGATTTGGCCAAGGCCAGTAAACTTCAATTGGCGCTGTTTGGCTATCGATTGTGGGTTACTAAAAATTCGTTGGATTAGTACTGAAGTACAGAGGCCACTTCATATTTTTTTAGCCGGTCTTTTCCGTCCAGAAAATTCAGCTCCATTACAAAATTACATTGCACGATATCCCCACCTAGTTTTTCTACTAACTTGCAGGTTGCTTTTGCAGTGCCGCCAGTAGCCAATACATCGTCATGAATTAGGATCTTGTCACCCTTGCTTATGGCATCCTCATGAATTTCGAGCACGTCCCAACCGTATTCCAATTCATAGGGTTCTTTAAGGGTTGCCCCGGGAAGCTTACCGGGCTTTCGCACTGGCACAAATCCTGCTCCCAATCGTTGGGCCAATAGCATTCCAAAAAAGAAACCCCTGGACTCTACCCCAACCACTTTATCTATGGTCCTTCCATTGGTTAAGGCCACCAACTGTTCAAGACATGCTGTACTGGCTTCCACATTTCCCAATAATGGGGTTATATCCTTAAAAACAACTCCGGGCTTTGGGAAATCGGGTATAATCCTGATATAATCTTCTAGGTCTATCATAGTTCAATTTAGGCAATAAAAAACAGTCGGCAATATATAGTTCGCTATACAGATTGCCCACTAATAAAGGATACTCTGAGTTATATGATTAATCCCGCTCCATTACAATGGCAAAAAAGCCAATGGCGAAACATAATAATAAACTCCAAAAAACTAAAGCTCCTACTCCCATAGTCCTAAGGTAGGAAATAATTTCAATACCACCTTATTGGGGGTAGCAAATTCCAAATGCTAATATTTGTTTAATGTTTACTTATAAAGGTTAAACATTTTGTATCTTTACATCAGAAATCAGCGTTATGGCACAAAAGAAAAAAATCACATCAGAAACCCTCATCTCAATGTATATGGAACATGTCCTTGAACATGGAACAGCCTCAACATCGGTATTTTCCTTTGCAAAAGAAGGGGGATTTGACGAAGCAGAATTCTACAAACACTTCGGAAGCTTCAAGGCTCTGGAAAAGGGTATCTTCCAAGCATTTTTCGATAATACCGTGAAGACCCTACAGAAAAGCAAGGAGTATGCAGACTACGACACAAGGAATAAACTATTGAGCTTTCATTTTACGTTTTTCGAATTATTGACAGCCAATAGAAGTTACGTGGTATTTGCATTACAAGGAAACAACAAAGCATTAAAGTCAATGGAAACCCTATCCAGCCTCCGGAAATCCTACATGGAATATGTGAGCGAGCTTGACTTCGGACTTCCTTCCATTAAACAGGAAACATTACACAGAATTCAATCCCGATCCGTCAAGGAATCGGCATGGACACAGCTATTGCTCACTGTAAAATTTTGGCTGGACGACACCTCTCCATCCTTCGAAAAAACAGATATTTTCATTGAAAAATCCATCAATGCAGGCTTAGACATTTTAGATACCACACCATTAAAAAGTGTGCTGGACTTTGGTAAGTTCTTACTCAAGGAAAAAACTCCCTTCGCCTCATGAAAACACTAGATTCTATTCCTACATCCAAAATTCAGAGAGCGGGTAAACTTGTGCAAACGGGCGCAAAGGTCGGTGTAAACTACCTGAAGTACTACGGCGACAAGCTTGTGAATTCCCCTGAAGAAGCCAAAGAGCGTCTTAACCAAAACAATGCTGAAGATATTTACGACGGGTTGAAACAATTGAAGGGAAGTGCACTTAAGGTCGCGCAAATGCTGAGCATGGAGAAAAGTATATTGCCGCAAGCTTATGTAGAAAAATTCTCGTTGGCACAATTCTCGGTGCCTCCACTCTCCCCTGCCCTCGTTATTAAAACCTTCAGGAAATACTTTGGAAAACATCCTAACGAAATTTTCGACTCCTTCAATTCCCAATCGGTAAATGCCGCAAGTATTGGGCAAGTCCATAAAGCCGAAAAAGATGGTAAAACCTTAGCAGTTAAGATTCAGTATCCAGGGGTGGCGCAAAGCATTGCTTCCGATTTAGCCATGGTAAAACCCATAGCCATTAAAATGTTCAATATAAAGGGCAAGGACTCGGACAAGTATTTCAAGGAAGTGGAAAATAAGCTCATTGAGGAAACCAACTACATATTGGAAATCGAACAAAGTAAAGCCATTGCAGAGGCCTGTCGGCATATTCCAAACCTTAAATTCCCTTCGTATTATGAAGGGCTGTCTTCAGAACGCATCATTACCATGGACTACATGAAAGGAGAACACCTTTCCGAATTTGTGGCGCACAATACCGATGCAGACATCTCGCAAAAACTCGGGCAGGCACTTTGGGATTTCTACATGTATCAAATGCATCATTTAAAGAAAGTGCATGCAGACCCACATCCGGGTAATTTCTTGATCTCTGAAGATGGAGAACTGATTGTGCTGGATTTTGGATGTATGAAAGAAGTCCCAGAAGATTTTTACGTACCCTACTTCGAATTGGCCAAAAAAGAAAGTATTACCAATCCAGTACTATTCCGAGAAAAACTCTATGAACTTGAGATATTGAAACCAGAAGATTCTCCAGAAGAGATTTCCTTTTTCTCAGACATGTTTCACGAAATGTTAAGTCTATTCACACAGCCTTTTCATACAGAAATTTTCGATTTTTCGGACGCACATTTTTTCGGACGAATCGCAGAATTAGGGGAAAAGTACAGTAAGAGCACCGAATTGCGTAAAATGAATGGCAATCGAGGCTCCAAGCATTTCATTTACATAAACAGAACCTTCTTCGGACTTTATAACCTAATGTTCGATCTGAAGGCCAAGGATACTAAAATTAACAATTTTAAAGAGTTGGTATTGGCATAAACGAAACAGCGACATGAGAATTCTTATCACAGGCACCACAGGTTATATCGCAAAAAGATTGGCGCTAAAACTATTGGATGCAGGACATGAGATCGTATGTTGCGTCAGGGACTTAAATCGGATTCCCGATGAGATAGAAAATCACCCGTCGGTTACCTTTCTAAAAGTGGATTTTTTGTCCCCGGGCGATGTCCGCTTTCCAAAAGAAATTGATGCCGCCTACTATCTCATTCATTCTATGTCTACTTCGCGCAAGGATTTTGAAAGCTTAGAGGGCACCTGTGCAAAGAACTTTAAAAACCTTATCGAAAACACCCAATGCCAACAAGTCATTTATTTAAGCGGAATTGTAAACGACCATTCACTTTCAAAACACCTTAGATCCCGTCTTCAAGTAGAGCAGATACTAAAAGGAACCACCTATGCCCTCACAACGTTTAGGGCTGGTATCATTGTAGGGAGTGGCAGTGCCTCATTTGAAATTATAAGGGACATCGTAGAAAAACTTCCGGTGATGGTAACCCCAAAATGGTTGCATACCCGAACCCAGCCTATTGCCATTAGGGATGTCCTCACCTATTTATCTGCTGCGATTGGCAAAAAAGAGTTATATGATAAATCTTTTGATATTTCGGGTCCTGAAATTCTATCCTACAAAGAAATGCTTTTACAATTTGCGGAAGTTCGTGGTTTAAAGCGCTATATCCTCACCTTACCGGTTTTGACCCCAAAACTATCTTCCTATTGGCTATACTTCGTGACTTCCACCTCATTTCCATTGGCTTCTGCCTTAGTAGATAGCATGAAAGTAGAAGTAATAGGAACCCCAAGCAACATAAACGATATCATCGGTATAAAACCTATGAAATACAAGGAAGCAGTGACATTGGCTTTCCAGAAAATAGGCCAGAATGCCGTCGTTTCCAGTTGGAAGGATGCAGTTAGCAGCGGTGTATTCCAAGATCAACTTTCTAAATACATAGAAGTACCCAGTTATGGTTGTTTCAAAGATGTACGATCCAGAAAAATATTGGATGAATCCTACACCTTGAATAAAATCTGGCAAATTGGAGGAAAAAATGGATGGTATAGTTTTAATGGACTATGGAAAATCCGTGGATATATAGATAAATTATTTGGTGGCGTTGGACTGCGAAGGGGGCGAACCCATGAGTCCTATTTGGAGCCAGGCGATCCACTGGATTTCTGGAGGGTTTTACTTGCCGACAAAGATGAGAAACGACTATTACTTTTTGCAGAAATGAAATTACCGGGCGAGGCTTGGTTAGAATTCAAAATTGCAAAAGATCGATTATATCAACGAGCTATTTTTCGTCCCAAAGGGGTGTGGGGAAGGTTGTACTGGTATCTAGTACTTCCATTCCACGCCTTTGTTTTTAAGGGGATGATCAATGCGCTGGTTGCTAAAAACTGAAATTGAAAAAACAGCAACTCCCTACCAAAACCTGTCCTGTATGCAAACGTCCTTTTGCTTGGCGTAAAAAATGGGAGCGGGATTGGGAACAAGTAAAGTATTGTAGTAAACGATGCAGCAAAGAAAAAAAAGTACGGCTTTAGTTTGGTTCAGGAATGATCTACGGGTTCATGACAACGACGTCCTGCAACAGGCTTGTGAGACACATGAAAATGTAATAGGCGTATATTGTTTCTCCGATTTACTATACAATGGAACCCAATTTGGATTTCGTAAAATCGGGAAATTCAGGGCAAGGTTCATTTTACAATCCGTTGCCCGCTTGAAACAACAATTGGAAGCCTTAAACATCGACTTAGTTGTTGATAAGGGTGTACCAGAGACAATACTCCCAGAACTATGTGAAAAACATCAGGTAAATGCCATTTACCTTCAAAAAGAATGGACATCCGAAGAAGTTGAAGAACTGCAAGGGGTGCGGGAAATGCTTCCTGAAAATATTAGTGTTCATGAAATCTATAACCAGTTTTTATTTCATCCAGAGGATATTCCATTAGGTATAAATGAAATCCCAAGGGTTTTTACCGCCTTTCGGAAAAAATTGGAAAATGAAGCTGAGATTAGACCTGAGGTTTTCATTACAAAGAAACCAATCACCAACCGAATCCCTTTTCAATCGAAAATACCCACATTGCAAGCATTGGGGTATAAAAACTTTGAATCGCACCCCCATGCTGCATTTCCTTTTGAAGGAGGAGAACACCAAGCACTTAAAAGGTTGGAAAACTACTTCTTTGAGACCAAGCGTCTTGGGGTGTATAAAAAAACAAGAAATGGTTTAATAGGGCCGGATTACAGTTCCAAATTCTCCCCATGGTTAGCCAATGGATGTATTTCGGCCCGAACCATTTACTGGAAAGTAAAGGAATTCGAAAAGGGATTCTTTGCCAATCAATCTACCTACTGGCTAATTTTCGAGCTCATCTGGCGTGACTTTTTCAAATACATATCCTTAAAGCACGGCGCATCCATTTTCTGTCTACAGGGTATTCTGGGCAGAACATATCCCTGGGATGTTGATCCCACAAAAATTGAGAATTGGATCCATGGAACAACACCAGAACCTTTTGTAAATGCAAACATGATCGAACTAAAGGAAACAGGGTGGATGAGCAACCGAGGCAGGCAGAATGTTGCTTCCTACTTCTCAAAAACATTAAATCTCGATTGGCGAATTGGAGCGGCCTATTTTGAAAGCCTTCTCATAGATTATGATGTACACAGCAACTACGGAAACTGGATGTACACGGCTGGTGTAGGGAACGACCCCAGGGATCGGGTATTTAATGTTGCACTGCAAGCGGAACGCTATGATGCTAAAGGGACATATCAAAGATTATGGTTACAACCAGTTCTTTTCTAAGCATGAAGTATAACGTTATTACCATACTTTTTCCTCATCAATTGTTTGAAAACCACCCATCGGTCGAACAAGGAGTACCGGTTTTTCTGGTAGAGGAATCCCTGTTTTTCAGGCAATATAAATTTCATAAACAAAAGATTTTATTTCATAGGGCCACAATGAAGGCCTATGCAGATTATTTGGACAGGATAGGCCATAAGGTTAATTATATTTCTTCCATTGAGGATACCTCGGATATTCGGAACTTAATTCCGCACCTTATCTCGTTGGGTGCCAAAAAACTCAATATTATCGATCCAACAGATAACTGGCTAGAAAAACGAATACGCCTTTTTGAAGACAAGATTGATGTTCGATGGTTTGAAAATCCACTTTTTATAAACACAAAGGAAGAGCTGTCCACTTTTTTCAAACTCAACAAGAAGAAGTTCTTTCAAACTTCATTTTACAAAGAGCAACGAAAAACACGCAATATCTTGATGTCTAATGGAATACCTGAAGGCGATAGATGGAGCTACGACATTGAAAACCGTAAAAAATACCCTAAGGATAAGGTTCCTCCCCCAGTTCAATTACCAGATAAAAATGCCTACCGTGATGAGGCCGAAGAATATGTCCAGAAGTACTTTCAAAATCACTATGGCTCCTTGGATTCTACAATAAACTATCCTGTGACTTTTCAAGAAGCCAAAGCTTGGCTCCAACAATTTTTGGAAAAGCGGTTTCTCAACTTTGGCCTCTACGAAGATGCCATAGTGGCCTCAGAAAGCATACTAAATCACAGTTTGTTGTCACCACTTATTAATGTAGGTTTATTACCCCCAATGACCGTAATTAATGAAGCAACCCAGTTTGCAAAAGATCATGATATACCCATAAATTCCACAGAAGGCTTTGTACGGCAAATATTGGGTTGGAGAGAGTTTATACGAGGCGTCTATGAGGTAAAGGGAACCGAAGAACGGAACCGAAACTTCTGGGGGTTTTCGAGAAAAATACCCGCATCCTTTTACTCGGGAGATACCGGTATAACACCTATTGATAATACCATTAAAAAAATAATGAGAACTGGTTACGCTCATCATATAGAGCGCCTTATGGTATTAGGAAATTTCATGGTACTGTGCGAATTCGACCCCAATGAGGTATACCAATGGTTTATGGAACTATTCATAGATGCCTATGACTGGGTGATGGTTCCCAATGTATATGGAATGAGCCTTTATGCTGATGGCGGACTCATGTCGACCAAGCCATATATAAGCAGTAGTAATTATATCATGAAAATGAGCGATTACCCGAAAGGGGAATGGCAGATTATTTGGGATGGGCTCTTTTGGAATTTTATGGATAAACATCGGGAATTCTTTCAAAGCAATCCGCGACTCGGAATGCTTATTAGAACCTTAGACAAGATGGATGTTACCAAACGGGAACAGCATTTCGTAACCGCAGAATCTTTCTTGCAAAAACTAAATATGCATGAGTAAGGAGACGATATCTGTAGTCTGGCTAAAAAGAGATCTTCGATTGCAGGATAACGAAGCCCTTGCCAATGCCCTAAAATCTGGAAATCGAGTTTTGCTTCTTTACATTTTCGAAAATTGGCTATTGAGGGATCCGCACTACAGTGCGCGTCATTGGAATTTCATTAAAGAGTCCTTAGCAGACATAAATACTGCCTTAAGCACCTATAACTCAAAAGTGTTGGTAGTGAGGGGTGATGTTATTAGTTTTTTCAATCGTTTACAAGATCTTTTCAAGGTATCTCAGGTATACTCTCATATTGAAACCGGATTATTAGTGACCTACCAACGAGATAAGAAGTTCTCCAGATATTGTAGGAATAATGGCATAGAATGGCATGAAAATAAGAACAACGGGGTAGTCCGCGGATTAAAGGATCGACATTTATGGTTTGAGCGGTGGAATGAATTCATGGCTCAGCCTGTAATTAATTTCAATCCAACAGCCGATCAACTCATAAACAATGATGAAATAAAAGCCATAGCGTCTCATTTCTCTATTCCTCCTATGGAAACACCCCATAATTCGCCATTTCAAAAAGGAGGCACCACCCAAGGTTTAAAATATGCCCGTTCCTTTTTTAGGGAAAGGCACAATGAATACATGTATCATATTTCACGACCCGAAGCCTCAAGGCGAAGCTGTAGCCGTCTATCGCCCTACTTGGCTTGGGGTAATTTATCGGTTCGTGAGGTATTTCAACAAGGGCTATTATTAAAGCGGAAGTCTTCTCAAAAACGTCATTTAGGTGCATTCCTATCTAGATTGCGCTGGCAGGCTCATTTCATCCAAAAGTTTGAGATGGAGCATACCATGGAAAAGGCAAGTGTTAACAAAGGATATCACAAGTTGAAGAAACAAATTTCGGTCCAATATCAAAAAGCTTGGCGGGAAGGGCAAACTGGGTTTCCTTTGGTCGATGCCAGCATGAGATGCCTGAATACAACGGGCTACCTCAACTTTAGAATGCGGGCACTTTTAGTTTCATTTTTCACCCATATTCTTTGGCAACCCTGGCAGGATGCGACGCGGCATCTCTCACAGCAGTTTCTTGATTTTGAACCTGGGATTCACTTTCCGCAAATACAAATGCAGGCTGGGGAAACCGGTATTAATAATTTGCGGATCTACAACCCCATAAAAAATGCCAAGGATCATGACCCAGACGGTTTGTTCATAAAGAAATGGGTGCCCGAACTAGCCCATTTAGATTTACAGTTTGTACATGAGCCCTTCGCCATGACCCAATTAGAACAACAGTTTTATGATTTCCATCTCGGGAGGGATTATCCCCTTCCCATTGTGGATATTAAAGATACCCGTAAGCGTGCGAGCGATATCCTTTGGGAGATGAAGAAACATCCAGACGTTCGTATAGAAAGCAAAAGAATATTGAAAAAACATACGATTGCCGATAGGAATAGAATGCTAAAAAACGAAGAATGATCTTTAACACCACACATAGAAATGATGAGGACAAAGAAATCATCGACCAGCTAATGGGAAAAGCCTACACCCTGTGGCAATCGATAAAAATTGGCGGCACAGGGTCCAAACGAATGATCATTGAGGAAGTGAGCTCCAGCTTTACACCCTATTTGAATACTGTGGCCGACATTAATTATGGAAATATTGAACTGAGACCTAACGGCATTTTAATACACATTGCCAAGGGTCTTAAAAACTTCACTTGGGCCATTCCTTATTACAAATTAGTAGTATTCAAAACCAATGGAATAAGCTTTCATGCTAACGGGGATTTCATCCGTTTCAAGGGCAATGTAACCTACAAGGAAAACAAACGATTCATTGATAAACTAATGACTCTAAAACTTGAATTCAATCAGGGGTAATACCTATGGAACTTACAGAAAGAAATATTGATCGAATTATTGAAATGGCCTGGGAAGATAGAACCCCGTTCGATGCCATTACCCTTCAGTTCGGACTTAAGGAAGAAGAGGTTATCAAATTGATGAGAAGGGAAATGAAACCCAGTAGTTTCAGATTATGGCGTGCGCGGGTTCAAGGCAGAAAAACCAAACATACGAAGAAAAGGGATTTCGAAAAAGGCCGTTTCAAATGCTCACGACAAAAACAGATTACCCACAATAAAATTTCAAAAAGAAAATAAACACTATGAAAAAAGTACTCATCGTCGGCGGAAGTAAAGGAATTGGCAATGCATTGCTCCACCAGCTTCTAGATGATCATCAAATTATAAACATAAGTAGAACCGAGCCGGAAATATCCCATCCCAACCTAGAGCATCATGGATTGGATGTTTTGAATGACGATTTACCCGTAATAGAGAAATTAGATGGACTCGTATACTGTCCGGGAAGCATCAATTTAAAACCCATTTCTCGACTTAGCATCGAAGATTTCACTTCCGATTTTCAGGTTAATGTGTTAGGTGCTGTAAAGTGCATTCAGTTTTATTTAAAAGCACTTAAAAGTGGCAACAACTCTTCTATTGTGCTTTTCAGCACGGTAGCTTCGAAGTTGGGAATGCCATTTCATGCAAGCATCGCAACGGCAAAATCTGGTGTGGAAGGATTGGTGAAATCCTTGGGAGCGGAACTAGCACCTACTGTCCGGATCAATGCCATTGCACCTACTGTTACCGATACTACTTTGGCAGAAAAGATCCTACGAAACGATTCTATGAAAGAAAAAATGGTCGAACGCCATCCTTTAAAGAAGTATTTGAATCCGGAAGAGGTCGCTCATATGACAAGCTTCCTACTCTCAGAAAAGAGTAGCTCTATGTCGGGGCAAATCTTTGAATTGGACTGCGGGATTGTTTCCTTTAAAATCTAAATAAGGTGTCAGCAATGACATAGGCAGCGAAACGACTGCCTTCTTGAGAGGGGTGAAAACCGTCGGGGCCATAGTAACTGAAATCACCCGAATTGTCTTGGTAAGCCTTCCATTGGGTTCCCACAGGACATAATAGTGATCCTGAAAGGTTGGCCGCATCGGAGTAATTTTGAATCACGCCAGGAAATGTATCGTAATAAGTTAAAGAGGGCCACACCATAAAAAAGGCCAGTTGTGCTCCGCTGGTATCACACAGTTCCTTTATCCGTGCTCCATAATCTATGAGTACGGAGCGACCATACGATTGAGAGGAAGGTCCCTGTTGAATGACTACAAAATCATAATCCCCCGTTGCTATCAAGGACTGAATCATCCCATCATTCCAATGATCTATTAAAGCGTAATTAGGCAAGGCAACGGTACGTGTCTGTATATTCACACCAAGGTCCCTGGCCTCCTCTGCTACCAATAATGGCAAGGAATTGGAATAGGTTAAGCTATTTCCAATAAACAATACCGAGAAATCATACACCTGCGAGGTATTACCAGTTCCCCCTCCCATAGTGCTGCCAGTGGAACGATCTTGGGATTCGTCGCTATTGCATGAAGCCAAAGCGAATAACACGCATACAACTTTTAAAAGGTTCATCATCTTGGGATCAATTTCTGAAAAATAGTAAAATGGGGTACACTTCAGGACAAAATGATAGGAGCGCTATGATTTATGATATAAGCTGTAAAGATTCCCTGATGCTACACTAACTGATTTCCGTCATTTCCCATCTAGGTCCTTCCCGTTACATTTGACTAAGTAATTGAACTACATGGGGCAAAAAGCAACTATTTCCAAAAAAGTATCGGACTTCTTCTTCGAATTGGGGGACATGTCCCTATTTGCTGGAAGGTACTTCCGGGAAGTTTTTATCCGTCCTTATGAGTTTCGTGAACTTTTAAATCAATGCTATATTATTGGCTATAGATCACTCTTACTTGTGGGGGTAACAGGTTTTATTCTAGGACTGGTCTTTACTTTGCAATCCAGGCCAACCCTTATGGAGTTTGGTGCCGAGTCTTGGATGCCCTCCATGGTTAGTATTTCCATTGTTCGGGAAATAGGTCCCGTAATTACAGCCTTAATTTGTGCCGGAAAAATAGGCTCTGGAATAGGAGCCGAACTTGGTTCCATGAAGGTAACCGAACAAATTGACGCCATGGAAGTTTCGGGAACCAATCCATTTAAATATTTGGTCATCACCAGAATTACAGCCACCACCCTTATGATTCCCTTGCTCATTATCTTTGGCGATGCCATTGCCCTTTTGGGCTCAGCCCTTGTGGAAAATTTGAAAGGTGGTGTGTCTTATCTCCTTTACTTCAACAAAGTATTTGATGCGCTTTCTTTTAGCGACATTGTTCCAGCAACCATAAAATCCTTTTTCTTTGGTTTTGTTATTGGATTGGTAGGTTGCTACAAAGGGTATCATTGCAAAAAAGGGACACTTGGCGTGGGGGAAGCCTCCAATTCTGCGGTCGTTTATGCTTCCATGCTATTATTCGTAGTAGACTTCATCGCAGTATTCATTTCGGATATCTTTTTTGAGATTTAATATGGAACATATGGACTACATAGCGCCCGTTCTCCAAATCAAAAACTTGAAAAAAAGCTTTAATGACAATCATGTGCTCAAGGGTTTCGACCTTGTTTTGAACGAAGGTGAAAATTTGGTGGTAATGGGTAAATCTGGGTCCGGAAAATCCGTTATGATCAAATGCCTGGTAGGGCTCATGCAAGCGGATTCTGGTTCTATTCATATTAAAAACAAAAGTATTACCTCCCTTGGACAGGTAGAACTTGACCTACTAAGAACAGAAATAGGCTTTTTATTTCAGGGGAGTGCCCTTTATGACTCCATGACCGTACGGGAAAATCTAGAATTTCCATTACGAAGGCACAAAAAGAAATTGAAGTTTGTTCAAAGCACCGAAGAACTTATTATAGAAGCCCTAGAAAATGTTGGGCTAGCCCATGCAATAGACCTTATGCCCGCAGAACTTTCTGGGGGCATGAAGAGACGTGTCGCTTTGGCAAGGGCCCTCATTTTAAAACCTAAAATTATTTTATACGATGAACCCACAACTGGGTTGGATCCTATAACTGCAAAGGAAATAATCCAACTCATGAGAACCATTCAATCCAAATACAATACCTCCTCATTGATTATTACACATGATGTGGATTGTGCCCGGGTTATCTCTAATAGAATCATATTGCTCATAGATGGCATCAATTATATAGAAGGATCCTACGCTGAGCTCATAACCTCAAAAGACCCTAAGGTGAAAGCCTTTTTTAAACAGTAAGTCATGAAGAAAAAAAGATCGCAAATAGTAAAATTAGGAGTCTTTGTTGTGCTAGGCACCCTGTTGTTAATTTCTGCCTTGTATTTCATCGGGAACCGACAACACTTGTTTACTAAGAATATTGATATATACGCCATGTTCAGCAATGTAAATGGGCTGCAAGTGGGTAATAATGTAAGGTATTCTGGAATTGACATGGGAACGGTCAACGCCATTCAAATCAAGTCGGATACCCTCATTATGGTCAAAATGCTATTGAGGGAAGAACAGACGAAATACATAAAGAAGAACGCCGTGGCAACTATTGGTTCTGACGGATTGGTGGGTAACATGATTATCAATATCATTCCAAGGGAAGGTACCTCTTTGCCCTTAACCAAAGGAGATACTATAAGAAGCTATAGCCGTATTGGTACCGATGATATGCTCACCACCTTAAATGTCACCAATGAAAATGCTGCATTGCTCACTGCCGATTTATTGAAAATAACAACAGAAATCCTAGAAGGTGATGGTGCACTTGCCATGCTTATAAGGGATGAGAGCCTCGCTCAAGATCTCAAAGTGAGCATCAAGCAATTACGCATAGCTAGTGTGAGCACCTCTGCAATGATTGAAGATTTACAGGCAAAGGTCGGCTCCATTGATATGGACAACAGTGCGATGGGCCTCATGCTTACGGATAGTATCGAAGGGGACAAAATAAAAAAGACCCTCACCCATTTTGAAACACTTGGGGAACGCTTTAATGAAGTTGGTGCAAGTTTGGATAGCATTATGGGCACCATTGAAAATGGAAATGGTGTATTGTCCTATTTAACAACAGATACCAGCGCAGTGCGCCAAATCGATACCACGCTTATCCATATTAAAGAGAGTACGCAAAGGTTTAACGAGAATATGGAAGCCTTACGGGATAATTTTTTGTTCCGACGGTACTTCAGGAAAAAAGAGCGTAAGGAAAAGCGAAACAAATCCGATGGGTAATAGGAGGATGTTTTTAATCTAACAGAGGACATTTCTAAAACCTTTGCCAAAGTCCTTGTGGATTATGGTTATTGCTTGTATTTTCATTTGCTGAAAACAGTTTAATTCCGGTAATTATGATAATCTTGGATACCCGATGTTGCATGAACTAAATGAAATTATCAGTAGTGCTCATCAAGCTAAAAGGAGCGGTATTCGGTGTGCATTCGTTTCGGTAGTGGCACTCAATGGCTCTTCCTACCGCAGACCTGGTGTTCGCATGCTTGTGCGTGAAGACGGAGTAATGGTGGGTGCAGTAAGTGGAGGTTGTGTAGAAAAAGAAGTGCGAAATCAGGCGCAATCCGTACTCACAGACGGCCAATCAAAACTGATGCTTTATGATGGACGTGTTCGGTTGGGCTGTGAAGGCATACTCTATATTTTAATTGAACCATTTATGCCTGAGAATGGTTTTTTTGAGGCATTTAGGGAACAACAAGAATCAAGAAGTCCTTTTCATATTGAAAGTTTCTTTTCAACAAAAGAAGCCCATCGGTTTTATGGAGGCAGTCAATTTATATTTTCCCAAAAGGAATCTTATAAACTATCCGAATTTGAAGTAAATCCAAAGCTCGATAAATTCACGCAACACGTAAAAGAAGCTTTTAGACTCATTATCGTGGGAAGCGAACACGATGCTGTACAACTTACAAAATATGCAGCCCTTACGGGTTGGGAGGTACTAGTGGTTGCACCACCGGACGACCCCAAAAGCATTGCCCATTTCCCTGGAGCCAAAAAGTACCTTGGAATAGATGAAAAGGAATTTTCCAAACTGTCATTCGATCCGCAAACTGCTGTGGTACTTATGGCCCATAGTTTCGTTAAAGACCTGAAATACCTTTCTGCTTTAATGGATAAGCAGCTCTCCTATATCGCATTATTAGGACCTAAAAAACGCCGGGAACGCTTGCTGAATGAATTGCTGGATCAACACGGTGATCTGTCCGATGCATTTTTGGATGCCATTCACGGACCAGCAGGCATTAATATTGGTGCCGAAACAGCCCAGGAAATTTCCATTTCCATCCTTGCAGAAATACTCACGGTCTTCCGAAACGAAAAACCCGTATCTTTAAAAGACAAAACAGGAAGCATCCATTAATTGTGTCTCGTACCGCCATTATTGTTCTAGCAGCAGGGAATTCCTCCCGTATGGGGTTGCCTAAGCAACTGCTAGCCTACAAGGAATCCACGCTCATTGGCCATACCCTTAAACAGCTTACCAATCTTAGTTCCGTACAGATATTTGTGGTGACAGGAGCCTTTCAGGAAGAGGTAACTAAGGAAATAGCTTCATTCGATATCGAAATTATTCATCATGCAGAATGGGAAATGGGAATGGGCAGTAGTCTTGCCAGAGGAATACGAGAAGTGAAAAAGAATTCCACCTTCGGACAGGTTTTGATTACTCTTTGCGATCTCCCCTTGTTAGATAGTACGTTCTATGAATCCCTTATTGAATTTCATATTTCTCAAGGTAACGACATCACCAGAACAGCCTACTCAGATGTAAAGGGCGTGCCTGCCGTATTCAACCGGTCCTATTTTTTGGAATTGGAAAAACTATCCTCGGAAGAGGGAGCCAAAAACGTGGTACAATCCCATAAAGAAAGGGTTACAGACTTTACTTGGCCCGAACCCTACTTTGATATCGATACGCCTGAGGCTTATGAAAAGCTGCAGCGTTTACCATCGGAATAAAATTGTATCCTACCCTTGCACTTCCTTCACTTCCTTATTTATGTATTTTGCAAAGGGTTGTTTTGTTAAACGTTGTCCTGTAGCTGCCTTAATAGCATTAGCTATTGCACCTCCTGCTGGGGGCAAACCGGGTTCTCCCAAACCAGTAGGCGAAAGTCCATTATCAACAAAATAGGTTTCTACTTGTGGCGTTTCCGTCATTCTTATAAGTCGGTATCCATCAAAATTGGTTGTTTTGGGTGCTCCATTTTCAAACTCCAAATCTCCATACATGGCATGGCCAATACCATCTAGCACTCCACCCTCTATCTGATTTTTTGCTCCTGAAGGATTCACTACAATTCCACAATCCACAGCAACAATAACTTTCTTAACCACTGGATTACCATAACTATCTATTTCTACCTCGGCTACTTCGGCCACATGGGTGTTATGACTATAGTAGGCTGCCAATCCTTGGTACACACCTTCCGGAGCATTTCCCCAATTGGATTTTTCGGCAACTAGTTTGATGACGCCTTCCATCCGTTCTCCAGAGTATTGGATATTCTCGTCTGTCGTTCCTTTTACATTTTGAAGCAGATCTATACGCAACTGTACCGGATCCTGTTCCAATTCGGTCGCCAACTCATCAAAGAAGCTTTGCTCGGCAAATGCGAGAAAGTTCGTATAGGGTGCCCGCCAAGCCCCAATGGTAATATTGCTTTGGTAATTGGCACTTTCTACCTTATAATTTTCAATGCATCCCGCTGGGAAAAAGTGGGGTATCAGCCCATACATATTTCTATTAATGGCGGCTTCTTTTAAATGATATCCTGTAATCTTTCCATCCTTTATGGAGGCGGCAATCCTATATTTTATTGCAGGTCGATAAATCCCAGCAGCCATGTCATCTTCCCGAGAGTAGACTACCTTAACCGGTTTTTTTGATAAATTGGATATTTCGGCTGCTTCCATTACAAAATCCCCATACAAACGTCTTCCAAAGCCGCCTCCCATTCGAGTCATTTCCAAATAAACCTCATCTTCCTCCCTTTCCAGCATTTCCGCTACCCTCCGTGCTGTACCCGAAGGTGTTTGAATGGGCCCCACCAAATGAATTTTATCGGCTGTTACATTGGCATAAAAATTCATGGGTTCCATGCAATTATGTGGCAAGAAAGGAGAATCGTAGGTACGCTCAATAACTTTATCTGCATTGGCAAATGCCGCCGCAACATTCCCATCATTACGGCGCTCTTCAAATGAGTTTCCGTCGAGAATGTCATTCAGCAAAGTGTCATGCTCTTCCGTGCTTTCCAGTTTGGAATCGTCTTCCCACTCTGCTGTTAATGCTTTTTTCCCTTTCATAGCTGCCCAAGTATTGGTTGCCAACACTGCTACCTTATCCCCAAAACGGATGACCTCCTCTACTCCATTGACAGTCTTTGCGGCAGTGTCATCGTAACTCACCAGTTTCTTGCCAAAGGCAGGAGGACGCATAACTACGGCATACTTCATTCCGTCTGCTTTATAGTCCAACCCAAAAAGTGGTTCTCCAGTAATGATTTTATCCATATCCACATTGATCGCATCAGTACCAATGATCTTATAGTCTTTAGGGTCCTTTAAGGTCACATTCTCTGGAACTTCCAATACGGCGGCTTCCTTTACCACCTCTCCATAACCCAATGTCTCACCATTAGCATTTGTAATCACGCCATCGGAGGCAGAGCATGTAGATGCATCCACCCCCCAACGGGCAGCAGCTGCATTTACTAACATTTGTCGTGTAGTAGCTCCTGTTTGCCGCAGGGCATCCCAGCCAAAACGGATGGATTGACTTCCTCCAGCTACTTGTCTCTGATAGTTTTTATTGTCTAAAATCCCTTGTGCTACATGCACATGTTCCCAAGGCACGTCCAGCTCTTCGGCAATAATCATGGGCATGGACGTTTTCACGCCTTGTCCTATTTCAGGATTTGGAGAAAATATAGTCACCATTCCATTATCTGCAATCTTTATGAAAGCATTAAAATCATTGAAATTTAAATTGGCAATATCAATGGGCATTTCAACTTCCGACTTACAAGCCGTAAACAAATTGAAACCTACGAGCATACCGCCACTGGCAAGTGCAGTGGTCCTTAGAAAATTTCTTCTACTAAACGTGAAGGGTGTATTTTGAGTTTCCATGTTGTTGAAAGGTTAGTTGGATTTTTGAGCTGCAATGGCTACTGCTTTTTCTATTCTGTTGTAGGAAGCGCATCTACAAATGTTGCCATTCATCGCTTCTCTTATTTCTGATTGTGAAGGACTTGGGTTTTCCTTCAAAAATGAAGCTGCCGTCATGATCTGACCTGACTGGCAATAACCACATTGTGGCACATCTACTTCCCTCCAAGCTTCCTGAAGCGGATGGGACCCGTCCTCTGAAAGTCCTTCTATAGTTGTTACGTTTCCATCAACTGTGGAAACAGGGGTAAGACAGCTTCTTGCTGCTGAACCATCTATATGGACTGTACAGGCTCCACATTGTCCTATTCCACATCCGTATTTTGTACCTACCATATTTAGTTCATCCCGTAACACCCATAATAACGGGGTATCGGAATCAACGTTTACGTTCAGGTCTTTTCCATTGATTTTGAGAGAGTAGCTTGGCATAACGAATTGATTTAGTAGTCACACACAAGTTAGCCAAAATTGAAACCTTATTTATTTTTTTAACAGTTTGAAACTGAATTTTATAAGAATTTTAAACAAAATAAGCCTGGGATATAGTCTTAAACTCATCCCAGGCTATTTTGCGCTTTTGTGATTTAACTAACCGCCACGCTCCATACATTCTTAGACGCAGCTTCCTTAGCAAACTCACTAAAATCTATCGGTTTGCGTTTTAGGATTTTCTCTACATCATTGGTAATTTCAGAATTGCGAGGATTACCCAGAACTTCCGTGAATAGATATTCGATAAGCCACACGAAATCCTCAGGCACATCCATTTTGCGCATCGTCTCACCGTATTCCTGAACCGAAATGGGAACAAAAGTGATGTTGCGGTCACATGCCAAGGCTATTTCTTCCACAGCTTCCTTAAAAGTTAAAAGCCTAGGGCCTGTTAGCTGATAAATTTGCCCGTTGTGCTCATCCTCTAAAAGTGCTTTCACGGCTACTTCTGCAATGTCATCGGCATCCACAAAAGGAATTTTGACATCTGCCTGGGGCAGTGCAACAAATCCGTCGAGAATAGGGTCGAGCAGGAAGTTTTCACTAAAGTTTTGATTGAACCAACTGGCTCTAACGATAGTATACTCCAATCCAGAATGAATGACCACTTGCTCACACAATTCTGCCTCCCGTTCGCCCTTTCCTGACAATAACACTATTTTTTCTACTGAAGCTTTCTTCGCCTCTTTTACCAATTGCTCAATTGCCTCCAAGGCACCGGGAACGGCTAAATCTGGTTGATACGTAACATATATCTTTTTCATTCCGTCAAGTGCTTTTGCCCAACCTTCTGGTTGATGCCAATCGAATGATGGATTGCCCGATCTGGAACCCACCCTTACGTGGTGCCCCTTGCTTTCAAGTTGTGCAACAATTCTTCTGCCCGTTTTTCCGGTTCCACCGATAACGAGTACGTTTTCTGATTTCATTTCTTTGTTCATTTTAAATTGATTTATGATTTATAATTATTTATTGAATATGATTGCTGAGAGTAGCAAGGCAAATGAGGTAAAAGAGCTTATGGTTCGTACCATATGCCATCTATTCCATGGTTTTTCAAATGTTTGCCTTAGATCTTTCAATTCAGATGCATTGAGCACCTCTAATTGTGTTTTATCCAGGAGTTCATTTAAAGGGATGTTCTTAAATATGGTTATCATGCCTACACCTACAAAGAATAGCAATGCTGCCACAAGAAGGGTCCAGAAAAAGTCTGGGTTCGTATTACGGAAATAGTAGGTATTTGCAAAAAATAGAATAATGGGTCCAAAAAAGACAATGAGAAAACTAGGGTTTACAATAACCCGATTCATTGACTGAAAAGATTGCAAAAACATTAGGTCCGTGAGTTTTCCAATACCGGGTGTTATTGCATTGGACCAAGTAAAACACAATCCAGCAGTGAGACCCGTAAGTAAAATGCTTGATAGCAATACGATTGATTTAATTGATATTTCCATGATTATCGATTGTTTAAAGTTGAAATCCACGTTAATAGAATTTGATTCTCTTCGGAACTGAGTTTGTTTCCCTTTCCCTTTGGCATTCGTTTTTTTACAAAAACCTGCTTGTACACATCTGTCGCCCTTGGGTTCATATTTTCTTCTGAGAATACCCATCGCCTGTTCCGTTTGCTATGGCAGACGTTGCATTTCTTGGAAAGAACTTGGAAAGCGCTGGTTTTGATAGGGTCTTCGATCGATGTTGCTACATTCACGCTTGATATATAACTATTGGTCATAACTTCTGGTTCGCTTATCCAAACCACCATGCTTTGGCCGATTACAATAATTAAAAAGACGATGGTTTTCATACGATCACTTTTTGGGTTACAAACGTTCCGAAGTACATTACAATGAAGTAGAACTCTACCATAATGGTATAGAACATTGGGTCACTATAGAATCCTGAATAGCTGCCCCCAGCAGGAATGACGAAGACCGGCACGGTTATAAATGCATCCAATAAAGCAGCAACAATTACAAACGTAAGGGCTAGTACAGATGGTTTCATTTGCCCTTTTTTATAGAACAAATACGTTCCTAGACAAGCGCTGGGAATAATGGCCAATACCAATACGATATTCGCTTGTTGTTCTGGGTTTTCTAAAATTGGAACATAGAACGATCCGAGGTAAAAACTTACACCTAATGCCCATACTAAAAAAGCGCAGGCAATACTAAGTAGTCTATTTGTTGTCATAATCTTTGGTTTTAATTATGACGCAAATCTATAGCTGCTGTATACCAGCCACTTATTCCAAAAGAATTATGATTTATTCGAAAAGAATTTTACACCTGGCTAGGTCTGTATCCAAACTTTTTCTCAAAGGCGTTAGAGAATGAACCCAAACTATCGTAACCCACTGCCCAAGCGGCTTCTTGGACTGTAGCTTGTTTTTCACGTATTAAGGTATGAGCCGTTTCCAATCTTTCATTCTGCAGATATTTAAATACTGGCAGTCCGAAAACAGCTTTAAATTCCTTTTTTAGCTTGGTGGTATTTAGACCAATTTGTTTGGAAAGTTCAATGAGGGATGGTGGGTTTTCAAGATTGTTCAATAGAATTTCCTTGGCGTTGTTAAGCTTATCCCTATGATCGGGCTTCGAATTGCTTTCATGCATCAAAGCCAATTGTCCAAAGAAATGAGAAAGCAAAGCTGTAATTTGACTTCTAAAGAACATCATCTTTGTCTTTCCCGAATATTTATTCGCAAAGATGGCATCTACAATTCGCTCCATTTCCGGAGTCATAAAAAAACTTGGGCCTTCCACATAATGATCTTTAGGCTGCACCAATTCCTGAAGCAGCTCTTTAAAAATTTCCCCTTCCTGATTGGGTAATCCATCTAAATGGCGGAGTGCGGTGGCTACCACAATACATTCTAGGTTTTTCCCTGCTGAAATAGTATGCTCAAATTCCACGTGCTCATTGGCATAAAAAGAGAGTGCCAATCCCTTGGTGTGATGAAAATCCTTCTTCTTTTGACCATATTTCACAGCAAGATCTACATTACCCGATCCGTAAAATGCAACGGAAATTAAGGGCTCTTCAAAGCGGCAGGAATCTACTTCAACCATAGTAGATCTGGCTTCCTCAACCAGAACAATAAAGTCGTTAATATGTATAAAGTCCCTTGTCATAGGTTTATTGTAAAAATACAAATTTGTTATCATTCCAAATTACGAAATACGCATTCCCCTAACCTGTATGAAACAGCATAGTCAATGATTAATGTCATTTTTTAAACAACTGATAAACAGTACGTTTGAAATTCAACCACAAACTTAACACCTATGAAAACTATAGCTACTTTGTTTTTTGCGTTGTACGCAATACTGTCTATTGGACAGACCGAAAATACCAGTGCTATTTCCATTAGTAATTTGCAGCAGGATGATACGTACCGCGCTGGAGAAACCATTGAGATAAATGCCGTGATTCAAGGCGACATGGTCATGGCCGGAGGGAATCTTGTTGTTAACGATAGCATTAATGGAGATTTGACAGCGGCTGGAGGTGAATTATTTCTCAACAGTTATGTAGCCGATGATGTTCGGATAGCCGTAGGCAGGGCAACAATTGATTCTGAAATAGGTGATGATTTGGTTGTTTTTGGCGGAGAAGTTATCCTAACTGAAAACGCAAAAATACATGGGAATCTTACATGTTTTGCCGGAAATATAGAAATACATGGCAACATAGTTGGAAAACTTGACATTAAAGGAGCCGATGTGCTCGTCGATGGAACAATACATGAAGCCTCAAAAGTAATAGCGGAAGATTTCACTATCGGGTCAAATGCCAAATTCCATAAAGAAGTTGAGTATTGGAATAGCGATGGCGAAATAGATTTTAAGAATTCGTTAGTCAATGCTGAAGCCCAATTCAATGAAGATCTTGAAGCCGATGCATCGCAATTATCTTTAACAAGTTACGGGACCAAGTCACTTAAATTATGGGTAGGTTATATATTGTCTGCCTTTCTAGCTATTCTATTTCTACATACCCTCTTTAGGAAAACATTCCCAAATGCTGTAGAAGGCCTAGAAGGAAATTGGCTTAAAAGTTTTGGTTTTGGATTGATCTATCTAGTGGGTATTCCACTAGCCGTAATTATTGCTTTATTAATTGCTATTGGCATCCCATTAAGCCTTTTCATAACCGCAATTTTCATATTTAGCCTTCTATTTGGTCACTATATCGCTTCCTTAATGGTGGTATATTATTTTAAACATAAGAAAAGTAAACAATGGGGGTTTTGGAGCATCACCTTACTGGCTTTACTATGTACCATCCTCCTTCGCTTGATAACGATGATCCCTTGGGTAGGGATATCACTTTCTGTTGTTGTTCTAACAATTACGTATGGAGCCTTGACTTTAACAGCATTTCGCTCTAAAAAAGAACTGGTAAAAAATTAGCATCATGAACAAAGAACATCCCAACATCAACATATTAATGAGGTTCAACCCCGCAGACCCAGATACTTTGGCTGAGGTGTTAGCAGAAGATTTCGTATGGCATTATATTAATCCGGAGCTGTCCGATTTAGAGGGAGACTATTTCGGCCTCTCTGGTTTGAAGGATTTCTTCAATAGATTGGCTGGTCGTACCGGTGGTTCCTTTAAGGTAAATCCTGTATCCATAACCCCAATGGGAGATGAACTAATCATTACCCATGTCAAGGACACAATGTCACTAGATGGTGGACCCATGGAGATTGACGCCATTGTTGTATGGTGTATTATTGATGGTAAGATCAAAGAAGCCTGGGACATCCCTATTGTTCATACGGCAAAAGTGATAAAAGCTATAACAGGAAAATTATGAAATTAGTAGAAGTAACCCCTGAGAATGCGATAAAAGAAACCTTCTTCTGCATAAAAGATACCAAAAGACAAGGGTTTAAAGATAAAGTCAAATGGTTTAAAAAACGCTATAAGGAAGGCCTCCGTATAAAGATCTTAAAAAACGATGAAGACAAGATGATTGGTTTCATAGAATATGTCCCAGCCAAATTCGCTTGGCGACCTATAGATGCCGATAACTATATGTTCATCCATTGCACCTACATTTATTCCAAAAAAGAGCGAAGTAAGGGCTTTGGTTCCATGCTTATTGAAGATGCGGAAAAAGTGGCAAAAGCCAAAAACATGGATGGAGTCTGTGTAATAACCAGCAAAGGAGGTTGGTTAGCCAATAAAACCCTTTTTGAGAAAAATGGTTTTGAACAGATTGAAGCAAAGGACCGATTCGAACTACTTTCTAAAACATGGAACCGTGAAGCGGCGAAACCGAAATTTCACAATTGGACCAGCCAACAGGAAAAGTATAAAGGCTGGCACTTACTATATGCCGATCAGTGTCCATGGAATGAGAAGTCGGTGGCAGCGATACTAAACGTTGCTATGGACTATGGAATAGATTTAAAAGTATCTAAACTCAACACCGTGCAAGAAGTTAAAATGGCCCCTTCTGGTTTTGGTGTTTTTAATTTGTTGCATGATGGTAAGCTGTTAGACGACCATTACTTAAGTGCCACTCGTTTCAGGAATATACTGGAAAAGGAACTCAACATTTAATCATTAAACTCATGAATAAGCGCGTATTATTAGCCAAAAGGCCGAAGGGATTGCCTGACGAATCAACATGGCAACTAGAAGAGCAGCCTATTCCCACTATTGAAGAAGGTGAAGCCTTGATTAAAACAGAATATATATCTATAGACCCCGCCATGCGTGGCTGGATCACTGATAAGAAATCATATCTGCCACCAGTACAAGTTGGAGCCGTGATGCGCGCCGCTAGTGTAGGTAAAGTAATTGAGTCTAATAACTCAAACATAAAAGTAGGTGACTATTACGCCGGGTTTAGCGGTGTACATCAATATGTGGTGACAGATGGTACAGGTTGGGTACAAGTTGACCCAAATCTGGCTCCGCTGCCCAAATATCTTAGTGTATTAGGCTTGACAGGTCGTACAGCATATTTCGGATTGCTCTATATAGGCCAACCAAAAGAAGGAGAAACCGTCTTGGTCTCTGGTGCGGCCGGTGCAGTTGGTAGTGTTGTGGGGCAAATAGCAAAGATCAAAGGCTGCCGTGTTGTCGGAATTGCAGGAGGCAAAGAAAAATGCGATTACATAGTGAATGAACTTGGCTTTGACGGCGCTATTGATTACAAAAATGAGGATGTAAGAACTCGAATCAAAGAATTATGCCCAGACGGAATTGATATTTATTATGACAATGTAGGCGGTGAAATACTGGATATCGCCCTCGCTCAGATCAATAGAAAGGCGCGCATTGTTATATGTGGTGCAATTTCCCAGTACAATAGCACGAAGTTCAAAGGGCCTGCTAATTATTACCACTTACTCACTAACAGAGCGAAAATGGAAGGGTTCGTTGTCATAGATTACGCCAAGGACTACCCAATTGCCTTTAAGCAAATGGGGCAATGGATGATGGAGGGGAAATTAAGGTCTAAAGAATTTATTATTGAGGGAATAGAAAACTTTCACGATGCTTTTCTAAGACTCTTTTCCGGAGAGAAATTAGGCAAACTGGTTCTGAAAGTCGCATAGTAAACTAAGCTTCAATTAAATGAAAATTACATTAATTGTTATCGGCTATTACGGAGGCTTTAAAAAAGTAAAGGCTATGGAAGTTAAGATGCTTTCATAAGTAATCTGCAATAAAAAATAGATATTATGTCTTCAACAAATCGTATAACCAAAATTGTTGGAATATTATTTATCATGGCTACGGCTACTTCTTCACTGAGCATCTGGATCACCGAACCCATTTTTGGAGCCGCGAATTTACTAGAGGCATTTTCTGACAAATCAAGTCAAATTACAATAGCAGCACTTCTTATGCTTGTAGATGCCATTTCAGTTGCATTTATCGCCATATTATTATTTCCTATTCTTAAACAGAAAAATGAAGGCTTGGCACTGGGGTATGTAGGTATGCGTATTATGGAAGGGCTTCTATTCGCTGCTCATGTTGCGGCATTTTTAGCTGTATTGTCCATAAGCAAGGATTATTCAGTAAGTAGTGTTCATGATGTAAATAACTTCCAAACCATAGGTCATTCCCTATTGATGCTAGCAGAAGCCACATTCGACATTGGACTCGGTATCGTTTTTACTATTTCTGCCCTGATACTGAATTACATATTATTCCGATTTGCACTCGTTCCTAGGTGGTTGTCCGCTTGGGGTTTTCTTGGAGCCCTAGTAACCATGACCATAGTACTATTGAAATATTTTGATATAAAAGTAACGGAAGCCCTAGATTTTATAATAGGAATACAAGAAATGGTGTTTGCAATATGGCTCATTAGCAAAGGGTTAAAAGTTCAGGAAAAGAAGAAATTAACATGAAATATTTCATCACTAATTTATCAATCAGCAAAGCTGGTATGACTGTTGGGATTGCGTTTATTACTTCAACTATATTCGTCACCGCAGTAGATGATTTTATTTTGGCCAATTTCGTTGTGCCGGGAGACACCGCAGCACTTGCTAGAGATATTGAGGCAAATGGAAGGCTATTTGCTTTTGCTCTTATTGGTTACTTCATAGTACTTGTACTTGATTCTATTATTGGCCTCGCACTTTATGTAGTGCTTAAGCCGACCAACAAAAGTCTTGCTTTGATTACCTCGGCTCTCAGGTTGCTCTACGCTTTTACAGTGATGATTGGGATGATTGCTCTGGCATTGCAAATTATCGATGCTTATGGGTATGCAAACCTTAAACTTATTGGATACTTATTCTTCACCTTGCATATCTTGGTACTTGGGTATTCGGTTTTCAAATCAGGATATATACCGAAAAGTCTTGGCATATTATTGATTCTTGCTTCGTTCACGTATATAGTATTTTTTGTAGATCTTAATTTACCTGAAGCATTAATGACAATTCTAATGCTAATAATGGCTATTGCGGAACTTTCACTAAGTATCTGGCTAATTGTAAAAAGGAAGATACTACCAAAATAGACTATTACAATGAATGAATCATATCATCCGTTTAAGTCAGAAAAGGCGAAAGAAAAATATCTTGCATTTTATGATGAACATGCTAGACTATGGCCTGTCCCATCAGAGAATAAATATATTGAAACTTCTTATGGTCAGACCTATGTCCGGATAAGTGGTCCAGAAGATAAACCACCTTTAATTCTTTTGCCTGGAGATACTGAAAATTCACTGTCATGGATACCTCAGATAAAGGATTTTTCAGAACAGTACAGAACCTATGCATTAGACCAAATTTATGATAATGGCCGTAGCATATATTCCCGTCCATTGAAAGAGCCGGCAGATTTTGTTAACTGGTTAAATGAATTGTTTAACTCATTAAATTTGAAACATGATATTAATCTCTTGGGATTCTCATACGGTGGATGGCTAACCAGTATCTATGCCCTTGCACATCCCGAAAGACTTAATAAAGTTATACTAATCTCCCCCTCCTCAACGGTGATGCAACCAAGAGTTGGGTACTTAATAATTGCCATAATAACCCATTTCTTCCCAACTTATTTTTTTGTAAGAAGACTGGTGAATTGGGAAAGAAAATGTTTGGTAAAACAAGGAGCAGTAGGTCGAGCTAAGGCCGATCAAATGATTGAAGAAGTTGTATTGGCAGGAAAGTGTTTTAAAAAAAGAAAATTTGTCAATTCAACTGTAATGTCGGATCGTGATTTACAAAACCTGAAAGTTCCTACATTATATCTTATAGGGGATCAAGAAGTTTTGTACGCTCCAAATAAAGTTGTGCAGCGGCTTAATTACGTTGCGCCACAAATAAAAACAGAGATTATACCTGATGCCAGTCATGATATAACACATTCCCAATCAGTGATAGTAAACCGAACAATTCTCAATTTTCTACAGGAAGAATAAGGTTTATAAACAAACCATCTCAATTCAATCAACAAACTGATTTTCATCATTTTATATAATGCTCTAAGGAAGTACTTTGTGACTTAAAACAAAAATCATGAAGGCACATTTTTTTTCCATTTTACTTATCCTTTCTGTGGGGTTATGTTTTGGTCAAACCGATAGTTCAACAACCCATGAAACCACAGTCGGATTTGAACTTGATGCAGTACCGTATATTTTCAAGGGATATTATGGCTCGATCTGGATCGGTCACAAGCATTTCAGATATAGGGCAGTTATTACAAAAATAGAAACACCAGACTTTATCCTAGAAGATGGATTTACCAATAATAATATGAAAGTTTATGCCGCCATTGTGGATTATTTTTTTAAACCAGACTTTAATGGCTGGTGGATAGGACCAGGAATAGAGTATTGGGATGCTGAGATACAAACCAATGCAGAATTGGAAATTTCGGAATACGAAAATTTCATATTCACCCTTGGCGGAGGATATGTCTGGAAGTTCTATAAAAATTTTTATTTGAATCCTTGGGTAGCAGGACATCTTAGAATAGCCGGGGATAAAGACGTAGGAGTAGACCAAAGCACCTACAAAACACCTTTTTTTACACCCGAAATTTCGCTTAAGCTAGGTTGGCATTTTTAGCCCAACAATGAAGATTTAAAACCATGAAAAGACGAAAATTTATAACCCTTGCAGGGATAGGAGTTGTAGCCATTGGCGGAGCAACCTATTTTATCAATAACAATTACCAAATGAGTAAATACAATAAGGACGTGGCTACTATTTGGAGCCATTCAAGCAAATTTACTGGGTCAGATGAAGTCGTTATGAAAGAATTGGTTCGATATGCCACTTTAGCAGCTAACAGTCACAATACCCAACCTTGGCTTTTCAAAATAGGAAAACGAAGTATTACCATTTCTCCTGATTTTGACCGCAGATGTCCAGTTGTTGATCCAGATGATCACCATCTGTACGCCAGTCTGGGTTGTGCTACAGAAAACATTGTACACGCCGCCAAAGCCTTTGGGTTAAAAGCCAACGTTTATGTTCAAAATAATACGATTGAAATAGATTTTGAACCTATGTCCATTGAAAACACTCAATTGTTTCAGGCCATACCCAAACGACAATGTACAAAAGTCACATATAATGGAAAGAAAGTAGCAGGAAATGAGCTAAAGATATTGGAAATGTCCGCTCAAGATGAAGGGATATCCACGCAACTATTTACCGATAAAAAGGATATGGAAACTATTTTGGAATATTTAGTTGAAGGCAATACTGCTCAAATGCGCGATGAAGCTTTTATAAGAGAGCTTAAGAAATGGATAAGGTACAATGCCTCTTCTGCACGCAAACATGGTGATGGCCTGTTCTCGGCAACAACGGGCAACCCCACGGCACCCAATTGGCTGGGAGACTTGATCTTTAGTATGGCCTTTACCGAAAAAGCGGAGAACGACAAGTATATGGAACAAATGCGAAGCTCTGCAGGTGTAATAGCCTTCATTTCGGACAAGGATACTATAGAACATTGGATCAAGGCAGGAAGAAGTTATCAGCGCTTTGCCTTACAAGCTACGGCCTTAGGGCTAAAACATGCCTTTATAAATCAACCTGTTGAAGTACCAGAGGTGAGAGCTCAATTTGCAGACTATTTGGGCATTGGAGACCGTCGAACGGATCTGCTAGTGCGTTTTGGGTACGGTCCTGAAATGCCAAAAACAATGCGCAGGCCTATAGATCAAGTCATAGTTCAAGGATAATGATAATAGTTTGAAGAGTACGATGAAAAAAGCAATGAGTACCTTAGGTTTAATTCAGGCATTTGTAGCCATAGGGGCTATTCCGGCTGGACTTTTTGTGATTATTGACCCCAGCGGCTCGGCTATAGGAGCACCGCTTGAAATGTTACAGCACTCCCCTTTTCAAGACTTTCTAATTCCGGGAATTTTCCTTTTTACTTTTAATGGTGTTTTTCATGCCATCGGTGCATGGTCTTCGCTTACTAAGAAACCATATGCCGGAAGATTGGGCTTTTGGTTAGGGTTAATTTTAATAGCTTGGATCGTGGTTCAAGTCTATTTTCTCCAATCCATCCATTATTTGCATCTGCTGTATCTAGCAGTTGGTATTGTTGAAGCGATCCTAGCGTATAGCATAAGGTCAGGTTCTAAAGCGATCAATAACGTCCAAAAGCCGAATACATCTTCGAAATGAAAAATCCCGATGCTAAAATGCATCGGGATTCCGCTTGTGGTGACCTCGGCAGGATTATCCTTCGGTGTTCCTTTGAATCCCCATGTGAAAATATAAAGCTCTCATCGCCGAAAATGGCGATATCCATTTTCATTTCAATCCATTTACAAAAGCAGTGGCTTTTGACATTCCCTGAAACGAAAAACCCACTCCGTCAAGGAGTGGATTTATACTTTAAGTGACCTCGGCAGGATTCAAACCTGCAACCTTCTGAGCCGTAATCAGATGCGCTATTCAGTTGCGCCACGAGGCCGTTTTAAGGGCTGCAAATATAAAACTTTTTTGTTTATTAAATCAAATTTAAAATGAAAAAACCGCCATCTCTCAATGGCGGTTCATTGTTGCAATACTAAGGTCGGTTTGTTAATACATATTGCGCAATGCGGTAATATCATTACCGTTAAATTCTCCATCCTCATTACTGCTGAAACATGCCAGCATTACAGAAGTTGAATCATATCCAGTTGGAGTTCCACTTACATGAACGGCGCCAATGCTACCAGCACCTTCATTCACATTTTGGCCACAGCTCTGACGGCTGAACCAATCGGTATGACGGAATCCTACCGAATGTCCGATTTCATGCGTAATTACATGCTCATTCACATTCGTACTGTATCCGGACAATCCATAAATCTGAACAAATTGATAAGGCAATCCATTACTTGGAAATCCTGCACTTCCTCCAGATCCGGATTGGTTAGGATTACGGTATACTACCATATCCTTTGTCTGCCAATTGGTTCCAAAGGTCAGGGTAAAACTAATGGAAACCCCACTTAGACGATTGTAGTTATTCACCGCCCATTGCAAGGCCGTTTGCTCTTTGCTGGAAAGACCAAATCCGCCTCCACCCGTGTAACCAATTATAGAAATGTTTCTTCCTTGGCTTACTAGGTTGAACGTACGATACTGTCGATCGGTTTCACTTTGCTGATCTTCGGCTGCTTTCGCTAGGGCAAAAAGCTCTTCTTCACTTAACACCACGTCCTCTTCGAAAAACAATCGTTCCTCCGAAGTTCCGTCGGGAAAGTAGAAGGTATCGTACTTAATGAAGTTGGTGTTGAGTTCTAAAATGCCAGCGGCATCTACTACGTCTTGAGGAATCTCTTTGGTAAGATTGGCGGATTCCTGTTCATTTGCGATTTCCTCATCTTTGGAACAGGAAACCAAAATAAGACCTAGGCACAAAGTGCCTAAAAATCCATACTTGAATTTTTTCATTGTTGATGGTATTAGTGATTAGTACTAAATTAGGTTTGTTGCTCAAATTTAGTAAATTTTTATTAATAATCCATCAAAAATCTATTTTTTATAAATTTAATTCAATGAAAATGCGTTAAACATGATAAATCATTAATCCATAAATTCAGTAGGGTAAAACCGTAAAATCAGATAATTTCGGCAGATAAGCCCGCTTCCTGCAATTTACTGCAGCGTGGTTTTAGGTCATCGAAGGACCCAGATTTCACGGTACACTTTCCTTTGTAATGGACAATAATGGAACATTGTTCGGCCTGCTCCGGAGTATGGTCGCAGGCATAGATAAGCATGTTTATAACATGGTCGAACGTATTTACATCGTCATTATAGAGTACAATCTGGTTTTCTTTATCCTCTTGTTCCAAGACCAAGAGGTCTTCTTGCAGTTTTTCCTGAGTTCCCATAGTACCCCAAATTTAAAAATTTTTGCACAAAAACCCTATTATCAATTTGTTAGATCGTGAATTTACGACTTAACGAATTTCGCAGCAATCCAGTTGTTCTTCTCTTTGTGGGTTACATATTTCATTCCTAAGCCTTCACAGCATGCCTTGATCCTATCCAGGTCTTCTTTATAAAACCCACTAAGGTACAGCTCACCACTCGGCAACAACGCACTTTCGTAAACAGGCATATCCTTAAGAAGAATATTCCTATTAATATTGGCAATAATAGTATGGTAAGTAGGCTCGGTCGTTAACAATGCGGCATCCCCTAATTGCACCTTGATATGTTGACACTGATTTCTTTCACAGTTCTCCACGCTATTTTCCACACACCATTCGTCAATATCTATAGCATCCAATTGTGTGGCTCCCCGTTTTTCGGCAAGTATCGCCAAAACTGCCGTACCACACCCCATATCCAGTACTGTTTTACCTTCGAAATCATTTTCCAAAATGAACTGAAGGATCATATAGGTGGTTTCATGATGTCCCGTGCCAAATGACATCTTAGGCTCTATGATGATTTCATAGGTTACATTATAAGGTTCATGAAAAGGAGCCCTTACGGCACAATCATCATTCACCACAATGGGATTGAAATTACGCTCCCATTCCGCATTCCAGTTTACCTGTTCAATTTCTGTATGGCTATGGTTGATCTGAAACTCGGGAGAGTGTAAAATTTGGATATCATTCAAAATGGTATTGCTCCAATCATCTTTTTGAATATACGCCTTCACCCCCTTCTCATTTTCAACAAAGCTTTCGAATCCGGCATATCCCAATTCAGCTATTAAAATCTCAACTCCCGGTTGCAAAGGGGTTACCCTAAAATCATATTCTATATACGTGGACACCTACCTAAGATTAATTAAATGCATTCACAATTGCAGAGAAATCTTCAGCCTTCAAAGAGGCCCCTCCAATGAGACCACCATCCACATCGGGCTTGCCAAAAATTTCGGCCGCATTGTTCGGTTTTACACTGCCTCCATATAGAATAGAGACCTCGTTTGCAATAGATTCATCATAAGCCCCAACAATGGTCTGTCTAATAAAATGGTGCATTTCCTGCGCCTGCGCCGGACTTGCTGTTTCTCCTGTTCCTATGGCCCAAACTGGCTCATACGCTAATACTATTTGCTTCCAATCGTCTTTAGAAATATGAAACAATCCTTCTTCCAATTGTTGTTTTACCACATCGAAATGCCTGTTTTCCTTGCGTTCATTCAATTCTTCCCCAAAACAAAAAATCACCTTCATTTCGTTTTCCAATGCCGCAGAAACCTTTTTCCCCAACAAAGCATTATCCTCACCGAAATAAGCACGCCTTTCACTATGTCCGAGAATAACGGTCTCCACACCTACGCTTTTCAGCATCTGGGCGGACACTTCGCCTGTATACGCACCATTCGATTCTTGATGCATGTTTTGCGCCGCTACCTGGATGGGAGTGTTTTTAAGAAGATTATAGGCACTATATAAATTAACGAAAGGCGGTGTAACAATAACTTGAACGCTAGGGTCCAATTTTTGTTCCATTAATCGGGACAATAGATAATCCGTTTCCGACAGGTCACAATTCATTTTCCAATTTCCTGCTACAATATTTTTTCTCATAATTCTGGTATTTTCAATAACTATTATGTTTTCACTTTAGGGTCTAACCAACCATAAAGTACATCTACTACTATATTAATGATTATAAATAATAGGGCTATGATTAAAACAGCGCCCATTATGATAGGTAGGTCTAAAGTATTCAATGCATCTACGATTTCCTTTCCCAAACCATTCCAACCAAATATATACTCAACAAACACGGCTCCTGCCAACATGGACGCAAACCATCCGGAAACTGCTGTAACTACAGGGTTTAATGCATTCTTTAAGGCATGTTTCCTTATGATGGTGAAATAAGACAGGCCTTTTGCCTTGGCAGTCCTAATATAATCCTGGGCCAGTACTTCGATCAAGGAATTTCTCATCAATTGACTTACGACAGCCAATGGGCGAATCCCCAATACAATTGCTGGTAACAGGAGGTTTTTCCATTGAATATAACTTCCTTCCCCAAAGTCATCTACTTCGTACCAGCTTCCTGTCATATTTAATTGGGTATATTCATGAAGCACGTAGCCAAACAACCATGCAAAAACAATGGCGCTAAAAAAGGAAGGCACGCTCATGCCCAAGGTGCTTACCAACTGTATGGTTTTATCTATCCATCCATCTTTGTACACCACAGAAATGATTCCCAAGCCAATTCCTAAAAAAATAGCAATGGAAATGGCCGATATGGCTAAAATAAAAGTATTGGGCAGGGTTTCCCTTATTACACTACTTACCTCCTTTCCATTCTTTTGGAAGGACTCCCGTAAATAGGGCCATTTAAAAACCACCTCGGTATTGCCCAATGAAAATAACGCAGACGCCTCGTACTTGCCTTCCCGCAGATAAGTATAATCTCCCTCGGTCCTGCTATGAAAGGAAAGTGGGCAAAGGTCGTTTAGGTAATAGAGATATTGTTTATAGATGGGCTGATCGAACCCATACTTCTTCTTAACAATGGCCAACTGCTCCTCACTTTCGTTTTGTCCGAGCATCATACGCGCAGGATCGCCCGGTAAAATGGTAAACAGGAAAAAGATGACGGTAACCACTCCAAATAAAGTGAGTATGGAATAACCCAATTTTTGAAGCACGTACCTCATCCTCCTAGTTTTTTAAATCATCTATGGTAAGCACCTCATATTCGAAATCATCACCAAATAAACGCTTGGCGTATGCTTCGATGGGTTCGGTAAAGCCAATTTCAGTTCTTCTTGCATTTACATTATCAGGATCGGAAATCGGCCAAATATAGCTTCTGCCGTTCATGGTTTGTCCTTGGGTTCCGTAAATCTGGGGCTCTCCCTTACCCATTAGATAACGGTCTTCCATCATGGCTACCAACTTCATGGGTAACTCTCCATCCTCACCAGCTTTTTTAATGATTGGGATGTACTTTGGAATTCGCTTGCTATGTTGCAATACATACCAGGCTACACTTTGGGTTTCTTCCCCAACAATAGACTTACCCGGGTATCCTTTTTCATCAAATATTTTTGAAACAAACTCCATGTTGGTAGAATCTATGGCAGATTGCTTGCCCCAAAGGGCATCTATCCCATAATCTTCTTCTTCAAAACCAGCTTCCATTGCCAATTGTGCCCTTTCTTCTTCAGAATCGGTATACATGAGTGCACGGTAACGCTGATCCAAAACGCCTATACTATCCAAGCTTTGCTTTAATTTAAAATCCAGATTGGGCATAGCACCTTCCTGCTCACTTAATTGTAAATCCAAAGCATCGTTCCAGTGCAACTTTTGCATAATGGTTCCTTGTTGCCATTCTAAAATTCCGGGGTTGCTTCTAACGATCGTCTTGAGGGTGGTCATGTCGCAGAAATAGAACTTGAAATTCAACTTATGCCGTTTTGCCAGTTCTTCTGTTTCCTCCGTACTGGAGGCAGAGAGCCCAATGACCTTATACCCTTTCTTAAGGGCATCGTCCGTTACCGTTTTAATATTCCCAAATCCTTGATGTTCGGTATTATCAAGATTATAGGCTATAACCACTAGGAGGTGTTCCTCCCCTAAAAATTCGAACGTAAAGTCTTCGCCATCCCGTTCCATAGAGAAATCGTGAATGGGCGGTTCATAGGGTTCGCGTTCAAATCGCGTTTCTACCCCAATACGTGTTCCGCCTTCTGGCTTGGGATCACGACCGGTTGTATTTACAATTACTTCTTTCTTGCCATTGATTTCGTATTCCCACATATATTCAATAATCGGTGGGAGGGCATCCTCGGGAACGGTCATCCCCTCTTCTATATTGGCCCCGATTTTATAAGCTCTAAAGTCCTTAACCGGCAAATGCATTAACACATGGTATCCAAACCACAGACAAAACACCAATGAAGCCGTAACGATTAGGCTCCGTCCTATCTTAGAGAAGAAAGGTTGAATATGCTTTCTTCCAAACCAGAGGATAAGGATGAGTACCAAAAGCACTATGTCTTTCCAAAACGATTGCCATGGGGTCAATTTAAGCGCATCACCAAAGCATCCACAGTCCGTAACTTTATTGAAATAGGCCGAGTAAAAGGTAAGAAAGGTGAAGAAAATGATCATCCCCAAGAGACTTATGAGTGTAAATTTCTTGGCATAGCCCACAATAATCATAATGCCCAAAAGCACTTCAAAAACCACTACGAAAATGGCAATTCCCAACGCATAGGGAACCAAAAATTCTAAATTCAGCACTTCGGGTGCAAAGTAATCCTGCAACTTAAACGAGAACCCAACTGGATCGTTGAGTTTTATCATTCCGCTGATGATAAAGAGAATTCCAACAAATATTCGGGTAATCCCAACAAGTATTTTCATATTCGATAGTTTATGGAGTGCTAATTAGCCAATGGATTCGTTTAGATGAATCATAGCAAAAACACTGTAATTGATCATATCTTGATAATTTGCGTCAATACCTTCACTTACCAACGTCTTACCTTGGTTGTCCTCAATCTGCTTCACCCGTAATAATTTCTGAAGGATAAGATCGGTCAAACTACTTACGCGCATGTCCCTCCAAGCTTCACCGTAATCGTGATTTTTATCCATCATAAGCTTTTTGGTAACCGCTATTTGCTCATCGTACAATCTAGTTGCCTTCTCCACATCTAAATCCGGTTGTTCTACCACACCCATCTCCAACTGAATCAGTGCCATAATGGAATAATTGATTATCCCAATAAATTCACTCCGTTCCCCCTCGTCCACTTTTCGAACCTCATTTTGCTGAAGACTCCTAATACGTTGGGCCTTTATGAATATTTGGTCCGTTAAGGAAGGTAATCTAAGAATGCGCCAAGCGCTACCATAGTCTTTCATTTTATTGATGAACAGCGATCTACAGGTTTCTATAACGCTATCATACTGAAGGGAAGTGTCTGACATAAATATGTGTAAGAATTTGTGTAAATTTCGCTTAAATAAATCAATTTAAAAAATTGTACACCCTCAATTGTAAAGGCACCCTAGTCGATCTCTCCAAACCTAAGATAATGGGGATTGTAAATGTTACGACAGACTCATTTTTTGAGGCTAGCAGGGCCACTCAAACATCCGAAATTCTCGCTAAGGCCTCCACCCATTTAGAGGAAGGTGCCACGTTTTTAGATGTTGGAGGTTACAGCACTCGGCCTGGTTCTGACGAAATTAGTGAGGAAGAAGAATTGAAACGTGTGTTACCAGCCATTGAAACGATACTAAAAGAATTTCCGAAAGCCCTAATCTCGGTCGACACTTTTCGAAGCCAAGTCGCAAAAAATGCCCTTGAAATGGGTGCTTGTATGGTGAATGATATTTCCGGTGGACTCCTGGATGATAACATGCTGGATACCGTTGCCAAGTATCAAGTTCCCTATGTTATAATGCACATGCGCGGAACACCCCACACAATGATGGAAGATACAAGGTACGACCATATAACCACAGAGGTACGCTACTATTTTTCGGAACGATTGGCTGCCGCTCGACAGGCCGGGATAAACGATGTTATTGTGGATCCGGGATTTGGATTTTCAAAAACCCTTCAACAGAATTTTGAATTGTTTGCCGATTTGGATCTGTTATTGCCGTTGGAAGAACCCATTCTTGTTGGGGTTTCCAGAAAATCAATGATTTATAAGGCACTTAACAGCACCCCCAATGAAGCATTGAATGGAACCACTGCCCTTCATGCCATTGCATTACAAAAAGGCGCTTCCATTCTAAGGGTACACGATGTAAAAGAAGCGATGGAGTGCGTCACATTGTTGGAAAACCTAAAACAGCTTTCTTAAGATTTCAAAAATTAACCTACTTTTACAAAAAGCCTAATAGCATTGGAATTATTCGATTTCCAGGAAATACGGATTATAGATATTATTGATGTCGTTCTTGTGGCGGCCCTTATGTATTACCTCTATAAATTGGTAAAAGGAACTGTGGCCATCAATATATTCGTTGGGATCGTAATCATGTATGGAATTTGGCGCCTTACCGTCCTTATGGATATGCTTTTACTTAGTCGTATCCTAGGAGGTTTTCTGGGTGTCGGAATGGTGGCCCTAGTGGTTGTTTTCCAACAAGAAATCAGGAAGTTTTTACTCATGATAGGCTCTACCAACTTCTCTGCCCGTAAAAGAATGTTACAGCGGTTTAATCTCTTCTCCGATGAAGAATCCCGAACCAATATTTCTGCTATCCTTCGGGCCTGTGCCAAAATGAGCCAAAGCCATACGGGAGCCATCATAGTGCTTAAGCGAAACAATAGTTTGGAATTCGTAAAGAACAGCGGCGATAAAATGAATGCTGAAGTAAACCAACCCATCATTGAAAGTATTTTTTACAAGAATAGTCCCTTGCACGATGGCGCCATCCTAATTGAAGAGAATATCATTACGGCCACTAGGGTGATCCTCCCTGTTTCCAATGAAAAGAAAATACCTCAGCGTTTTGGTTTGCGGCACCGCGCTGCTCTCGGGATTACCGAAAAAAGTGATGCTGTGTGTATTGTGGTCTCGGAAGAAAATGGCCAGATTTCTTACTTGAAAGAAGGTGATTTTGTGCTATACGATGGTTTGGATGAACTTCAATCATTACTCAAAAAAGACCTCAGTTTTTAATACCATGGAATGTAAGAATTGTTCATCTGTACTTAATTCTACACATAATTATTGTGAAAAATGTGGTGCGAAAGTTATTCGAAATAGGCTTACCATAAAGAATATTTGGGAAGACTTTCAAGAGCAATTCCTTAATTACGACAATAGGTTTTTAAAAACCTATCTTTCGATGTTTCGAAAACCTCACGAGGTGATCGGATCCTATATTAACGGTACCCGTAAGAAGTATGTGAACGTTTTAAGCTATTACGCCATAGCCCTTACCTTTACCGGGATTCAATTATTTGTGATTCGTAAATTCTACCCAGAATCCATGGATTTGAATTTTGTCCCGACTACCCAGCCCCAGGAGGTGGCTAACATAGATTGGGCCTTCGATTATTATAGTTTTTTGGCCTTAATTAACCTTCCGCTTTATGCGCTTCTTGCAAAGCTCACCTATACGGGATTGAAGAAATTCAATTATACAGAACATCTGGTAGTCATGTCATATGCAGCGGCCCAGTTTGCCATTACCAATTTTATTATTCTGACCGCCAGTGTAGCTTTGGGAGGAAACTATTTTATAGTTGGTAACGCAATGAATTTATTGCTCATGATCTATGTAGGCTACATTTATAAAAAACTGTACCCATTATCCCTCGGAAAAATAATTCTTAGAACTCTTCTTTTCTTTGGTGTTTTGCTAGGCCTTATGATTGTTGCCGGAATCATACAGTTCGCATATCTATACTTCTCTGGTGGTCTGGAAGAAATGATTCAAGCGGAAAAAGAAAAAAGAGGCGTTAGCTATATCGTTTCCTCTATCATAAACTGGACTTCATAGAGGTTTTTATAAAAGCCATTATCTTTTTTCAACAACTCTTTGTGCGTACCTTTTTCAACAATTTTACCAGCATCCATCACCAAAATCTGGTCCGCTTTTTTGATCGTTGCCAATCTATGGGCAATCACAATAGACGTTCTTCCCTGGGTGATTTTGTCGGTGGCATTTTGTATTAACTCTTCCGAATAGGTGTCTACTGAGGAGGTGGCCTCATCTAGGACCAGCACACTGGGTTTGCTCACATAGGCCCGTAAAAAGGCGATGAGTTGACGCTGCCCCGATGACAACATACTTCCCCTTTCTTTTACATTGTATTGATATCCTTCTGGCAGGGAAGAGATAAACTTATGAACCCCAATCTCCTTAGCTGCCGCAATAACTTCTTCTTCCGAAATAGATGGGTCCCCTAAAGTGATATTGTTGAAAATGGTATCTGCAAACAAAAAGACATCTTGCAATACGACTGCGATATGGCTTCTTAAGGACTGTAAAGTATACTCTTTTATAGAAATACCATCTATGCAAATTTCACCATCGTTGATTTCATAAAACCGTGATAGTAAATTGATGATGGTGGACTTTCCAGCGCCTGTAGCACCCACAAGTGCTATGGTCTGTCCAGGAGCAACCGAAAACGAAATCCCCTTAATGACCTCCTCCTTTTCATTATATCCAAAATGAACCTTCTTGAAATCTATAAATCCATTTACCTGATTCAATTCAATTGTACCCTCATCTGTAATATGCGATTTGGTATCAAGAACTTCGAATACCCTATTGGCAGCCACCATTCCCATCTGCAACGTATTGAATTTATCGGCAATTTGTCGCAATGGGCGAAACAACATCTGGGTAAGGGTAATAAAAATAGTTATCTGACCCAAAGTAATGTCTCCGGGACCGGCAAGATCCTCCGTTACGGCCCTAAGCCCTCCATACCAAACCAATAGACCTATGGCAAGTGAGCCGGACATTTCGGCAATAGGGAAGAAAATCGAGTTATACCAAACCGTTTTTATCCATGCCTTTCTATGCTTGGTATTGATTTCTTTGAACTCTCTGTATTCTTTCGCCTCCCTAGCAAACACCTGTACGATTTTCATACCTGTAATTCGCTCTTGCACAAACGAATTGAGATTGGCCACTTGGGTTCTCACTTCCTCGAAAGCACCCTTCATTGCTCGCTGAAACACTCGTGTTGCATATACTATGAAAGGCAAGATTGAAAACACGATCAAGGCCAATTGCCAACTCTCGTAAAGCATAAATGCGGCAACTGCTAGCATTTTCAGGAGATCGCTTACAATCATAAAGAGTCCTTGACTAAAAATACTGGATATGGTTTCAATATCATTTACCGCTCTGGTGGTTAACCTTCCTACCGCGCTTTTATCGTAATACTTCATTTTGAAACTCAGCATTAATTTGAAGAGCTTCACCCGAATGTCCTTAATCACATTTTGTCCCAACCAATTGGCAAAGTAGATGAAAGCAAACTGAAACAACACCTCGGCTATAAGAATGGCCAACATAATGGTTACCAATTGAACCATTAGGGTATAATTATATTTTAGGATGGCGTCATCTATCACCCTTTTCAGAATAGCCGGGCTCAATATTGCCAATCCTGCCATCGTAATGGCGGCAAATGCAGTAAAATAAAAAGTAAGACGGTACTTACGGGTATATCCCATAAGTCGTTTAAACAATTTAAAATCGAACGCTTTACCTTTCGCGTCTGCCATAATTCATTTTATAATTTGATATCTTCAGGATAGATCACTTTTGTGAGGTATAAACCATGTGCTGGCGCCGAAGCCCCTGCTCTTCCCCGATCCTTACTTTTAATTACTTCGTGTACATCATCCAAGGTCATTTTTCCATAACCCACTTCCAACAGTGTCCCCACAATAGCACGAACCATATTCCTGAGAAAACGATCGGCGCTAATGGTAAAAACCATCTGGTTTTCTGTTTCTTTCCAAGAAGCCGATTTAATATCACAATGATACGTTTTTACATCGGTTTTTGTTCGCGAAAAGCATTGAAAATCTTGATAGTCCAATAGAATATGTGCCGCCTCGTTCATAAGATCCATGTCAGGTTTCCTCTGAACGAAATAAGCAAATTCCTGCTTAAACGGATCTTTTTGGAAAACCAGTACATATTCATATTCCCTTTCAACAGCCTGAAATCGTGCATGGGCATCTTCCTTTACCGGAAATATATCCTGAACGGCTATATCCTTGGGAAGAAACGAATTGATTCGAAATTTCAACTCTGTAAGGTCTGCAATCTTTTCGGCATCAAAATGTGCAAAGATCTGCTTAGCGTGTACCCCTGTATCGGTCCTTCCTGCCCCTGTTACTTTTGTTTCCGTTCTCAGTAAAGTCGATATAGCCTTTTCAAGCACTTCCTGCACACTAATGGCATCTGGTTGGATTTGCCATCCGTGATAGTTCTTTCCGTTATATGATAATTGAATAAAATACCGCAAGCGAATGCTTTTCAAAATTTCAGTAAAAATACAAAATACACCTTCCGCAAAAAGGTTAATCCTTTCTTAATAAATTACATTTGTAAGAGCATTACAAGACCGCATGACTAAAATTCTCCTACTAAGCGACACACATAGCTATATTGATGACACAATCATAAAATATGCCTCTGAAGCCGACGAGATCTGGCATGCTGGGGATATTGGGGATCTAAGGGTTACCGACACTTTAAAAAGGTTGAAACCCCTAAGGGCAGTGTATGGCAATATCGATGATGCCCAAGCCCGTACCGAATTTCCTTTGGACAATCGCTTTATGTGTGAACAAGTTGATGTATGGATAACACATATCGGCGGGTACCCAGGAAGGTACGATCAAAGAATTCGAGAAGGAATCAGGGAACATCCGCCTCGGTTATTCATCACGGGGCATTCGCATATCCTTAAAGTAATGCCCGATCCCAAACTGAAATTGGTGCATATGAATCCCGGAGCCATAGGAAAGCATGGCTTTCATAAAGTGAGGACCATGTTGCGCTTCGAAATTGATGGAAAGGAAATCAAAAACTTGGAAGTGATCGAATTTAAAAGATAAAACCCCCTAAGCTGGCATACTTCGGGGGTTTCGCACTAATAATACTAAGCTATAGTTTTAGCGTAAACGATCTACAGATTTTACGAGATCCTCGTCCCTTTTAATGGCCTTATTGGCCAGCACTAAAAAAACGATAGAAATGATGGGAAGTAGCATCCCAATACCCTTCTCGGAAACCAAGGTTTCTCCGGATATGGTTAGAGATCGATATACGAAAACTCCCAGTAATACAAAGTTTAATATGATAGACAAACGGTTCAGCACAAACTGCAACTGCCGCTTTTTAAAGTTTAAAATGGAAACAATACACAACAAAACAACCGCGCCCATAAGCCCCAATATAATGGGATCTTCTTTAGACAATATCGCATTGCCTGCCTCATCCTGAAGCGCGGGAAACCATACATACAACGCCCCAATTATAAGGGCTGCAATAACAATATATATAGTCTGTATACGCTGTAACATTGTTTTTTAAAGTAACGAGGGCAAAAATAAGGTTTCTTTTGAATAAATTAACTACAAGTTTTAAATTATTGTTGTATACTTGCATCAACAGTTCGTAACCATTTCAATAGAGGTTACTTAGTCTTCGACTTATTTTCAACTAATTTACCTACATCGACAGATATTCTTTATCTCAATTAATTTATTATCATTTTTAAATGTTCGAAATTTCAGAATTAAAAGCAAAAAAGCTGCCCGAGCTTCAGGAGCTTGCAAAAACCTTGAGCGTCCCTAAATATCGAAGCTTGAAAAAGTTAGATTTGGTATATCAAATTCTTGATTACCAAGCAGCCAATCCTTCGGCTGTAAAGGCAGTAGTAGCTGTGGAAGAAAAACCCGCAGCGCCACAACAAGAAAGAAAACAACCTCAGCAAGAGAGAAAACAATCACACCAAAAGAACGAGCCTAAAGAACGAAGGGCTCGCAGTCCTAGGAATGATAATCGCAATCAGCGAAATCAGAAAAACCAACAAAATCAGCAGAACAAGCAGGACAATGCTCCCAAAAAGCATGCTGAAGAAGGAAAGCACCAGGACAACGGTGAAGCAAAAGAAAACATTGCTGAACAAAAGCCGAAACAACAACCAAAAGGCAATCAGCAAAAACAGCACAAGCCACAAAACAATAAAGGAGGAAGTGACAAAAACGGGAACAAAGATACCCGTAATCGTTACCGTGAGCCTGACTTCGAATTCGATGGAATAATCGAAAGCGAAGGAGTATTGGATATCATGCAGGATGGATATGGGTTTTTGAGGTCCAGTGATTACAATTACCTGTCATCCCCGGATGATATTTATGTATCGCAATCTCAAATTCGCTTGTTCGGTCTTAAAACTGGTGATACAGTATTAGGAGAGGTACGACCTCCTAAAGAAGGCGAAAAGTATTTCCCTCTTATCAAGGTGAACAAAATAAATGGACTATCCCCCAATGTGGTTAGGGATCGCGTTTCTTTTGAGCACTTAACTCCGTTGTTCCCGGAAGAGAGATTTAGAATAGCGGATCGTCAAGGCAATGTATCTACACGTATTATCGATTTGTTCTCTCCTATCGGAAAAGGGCAAAGGGGAATGATTGTGGCACAGCCTAAAACAGGTAAAACCATGCTATTGAAAGATATAGCGAATGGTATTGCTGCCAATCACCCAGAAGTATATCAAATCATATTGCTTATCGATGAACGACCTGAAGAGGTTACCGATATGCAACGAAATGTAAGCGGTGAAGTAGTTGCTTCTACTTTTGACAAAGAAGCTTCTGAACACGTGCGTATTGCAAACTTGGTAATTGAAAAAGCAAAACGTTTGGTAGAGTGTGGACACGACGTAGTGATCCTACTGGATTCCATAACACGTTTGGCACGTGCTTACAATACCGTTCAACCAGCTAGTGGAAAGATATTAAGTGGTGGTGTAGATGCAAATGCATTACATAAGCCAAAACGTTTCTTTGGTGCCGCAAGGAATATTGAAAACGGAGGTTCGTTAAGCATCATTGCCACGGCACTTACCGAAACAGGATCCAAGATGGACGAGGTAATCTTTGAAGAATTCAAGGGAACTGGAAACATGGAACTACAATTGGATAGAAAGATCTCTAACCGTCGTATTTTCCCTGCTATCGATCTTACATCTTCAAGTACAAGAAGGGACGACCTATTATTGGATGAAAATACCATTCAGAGAATGTGGGTAATGCGCAAGTACTTGGCCGACATGAACCCTGTAGAAGCTATGGAGTTCATTAACGATCGTATCAAGCGAACTCGTAATAACGAAGAATTCTTGATTTCCATGAACGGATAAATAGAAAGATTTACATTATAGAAAAAGCCTCGCAATGCGAGGCTTTTTTCATTTAACTTAAAAATTTATCTACCGTTTAACTATCCTTTTGCTTAACATGCCTTCGGAAGTTCTAATGGAAAGTATATATACTCCCTTACTCAATTGGGAAACATCTACTTTATCTTCATTCAATACAGCACCAGTATTTCTCCCTAGCATATCCAAAACAGATACCTCTTCTATTACTATTCCCGCAAGCCCAGTTACGGTTAACTCATCGGCTACTGGGTTGGGATATATTCTAACATAATGTTCATCATTATCTTCAAGACCTAGTACCGGAACCCCTTCAATAGACATAATGCCTAACTCTACATTCAATGGTGTTGTTTCGCCAATAAAAGTAGCAGCTCCCGTAGTTTTGTCTACCGAATGAATAGCGCCCACACCTCCGCCTTGATATCCAGCCATGTATAAGGTATTGGTAACAGGATCGATTGCCGCCTCTTGGGCAAAAGAAATATCGAAGCCCAATGGGCCGATTAGTTCGGTGTTTCCTGTTTCCAGATCGACAGAATAAAATGAATCGTCTACCACATCTGCCGCAAAGGCATTTCCATCGTTATCTATTTCAATCCAAATCACCACATTTCCATTGGTATTGAATTGACCAATAGGCTCTGCGGTACCGTTAATATGGTCTACCCTAAATAGGACATCTCCAGTAGCCGCATACATGGTAGAGGTTGTAAAATCGAAAGTAAGTCCAGAAGGTATATCAGCTCCCATATATGTACTCATATCCCCAATAATCGTAATGGAACCATCATTTGTATCAATAGTTACCAAGTCCTTTACATTAGTAGAACCCGTTATTGGGTCAGGTTCTGTAGTTAGGGCATACAATGTTCCAGTATTGTCGAAATCTCCGGCAAAACAGCTTGCAGACAAGGGCTCCACAATGATATCGATCTCATCAAAAGGAGCTTCACCGTCTAGCGTACCGAACACAAGACTCCCCGTAGACCTTATGTTATGTACATAAAACGTATGATCCAGAAAACTCTCAATGGACCCGTCTTGTGAAAGTCCCTTTTGCCGTTCCTGCTCGAAGTAATTGGACAGCAATTTTCTTTCTTCTGCACTAAAAAATTTATGAAACACATAGGCTTCACTGAGTGCCGTTTTGGACAAGTCGTCATAGCGTTGTAAGCAATTTTCCAAATTCACCTCCTGTCCGTATCCTCGAAAGGTCAAGCAAATAAGAAAAAGAAAAGACAAACAAATAGTATTTTTTTTCATACCAATATATTTTACGGTTATCATGAAGAGCTGCTTTAGCTCTTCAATTCCATAAAACTACTGGTTCCAAGGCATCTAGAAAATAGGGACTGTATAGATGTACTCATAAAATTCATAAATGCGATTGATGGGTTCAAATACGGAAAAAAAAAAGCCCATTGAATTTCAATGGGCTTTTCTTTTTCATAACAATTTTTACTTCTTCACCACCTTCCGACTTGACTTTCCTTGGGTCGTTTCAACAACTAGTATGTATATCCCTTGGGCCAAAACAGATACATCCATTGTTCCATTGGCATAGGGTATTCCCATATCACTTCCCAATACGTTATACAATTTTGCTTGTGTTATTTCAATTCCGTTGTTCGATTCCAATCGCAATTCGTTCTGCACAGGATTTGGATATACCGAAATTTTCTTGGCAAAAAGATCGTCTACCCCTAATGTTGGAGGAGGAACGGAAAACCCACCAAGTTCGACATTAATAGGGTCCGTTTGACCTATAAAAGAGGCCAAACCTGTATCGGTATTCACACTATAAATTCCTCCGGTACCTCCACCGAAATAGGCTGCCATAAACAGCTCGTTGTTTTCATGATCGTAGCTCACATCCTGAGCAAAGTTAATATCGATATCTAAGGGTCCTACAGCTGTCGCCGATCCTGTAGTGAGGTTCACTGAATAAAATTGATCATTACTCGCATCTGCCATCCAAGCATTTCCGTCATTATCTATTTCCAGCCAAATTCCAACATTGGTCCCAGTACCCGTCCCGATAGCAGTTAGCAAACCTGTAAGAAGGTTTAGGGAATACAACTGAGTGCCATTTCCATTTGTAGAAAGGAGATACATGATTCCATCGTTAAAATTATAACTCAATCCTGTCGGAGAATGTCCGGTAGAAAATCCTACAACAGTATCTATTACGGAAAAGTTTCCGGTCAGGGGATCTATAGTAACCAAAGTCGCTACATCTCCATCTGTATCGTAATCTATGGCGTAAAGCGTATCATTTGCATCAAAATCGTCGGCAAAAATATTTAACCCATTCTCATTAAGAACATTAAAGGTATCATATGGTGGCGTCCCCGGCAAGGTTCCAAAAGAATCTGCATCACCACGAATGTTCTGTGCATAGAACTGAAAGGGGATGGAAGAATTTCTGTTGGCAGTTGGAACTTCCCTATTCTCCAGCAAATGGGCTAACAGCAATTGTTGCTCTTGAAAGGTAAAATTCTCATTTAGAACATGGTCGAAACTTAGGGGCGAATTCTTAAGTGTTTCATAGCGTGCCAAAATGTTTTCCAATTGCGCATCGTTCTGGGCAATAGTGAAAGCGGAAAACATGAAAATCGTTATAAGGGTAATTATCTTTTTCATAATTGGCTTTTTTGAAAGGTTTAACCAAAGATAGAAAAATCACTTTTGAATTACCGTAAATCCAAATCCCGCTACTCCAAAAACATAAATGAAGACATCCTTAAACTTAAATCTCCATCGCTTCCAATATTTTCAAGACTTACATATCTTTGGAAAAAGCCTATTCCCATGAAAAAAATTTTCCTGCTCCTTATATCCACATTCGTTTTATCGAACTGTGGATCTAAAGAAGAAGCTTCAGATTTCGACTTCATAACCCAATTCGAAAAGAGCGATGGAACTGAAACAGCTACTTACGAAGAGGTAATTTCCTTCTACCAAAATCTGGCCGATGTGCACACCAGTGTCGCCATGTATAAAATGGGGCCTACAGATAGTGGAGAGCCATTGCATTTGGTAACCTTTAATCCAAATAGGACATTCGAATCAGAATTTTCGGATGACAAGCGGGAAAACATTCTTCTTATAAACAATGGGATCCATCCGGGCGAAAGCGACGGGATAGATGCGTCCATGTTACTTATCAGGGATTTTGCGGAAGGAAAAATAAAAGCTCCAGAAAATACAATCATAGCGGTTATTCCCGTATATAATATTGGCGGTGCATTGAATAGAAATACGGGCACCCGCACCAATCAGAATGGCCCCAAGGAATATGGTTTTCGGGGTAATGCAAGAAATTATGACCTCAACAGGGATTTTATAAAAGCTGACACGAAAAACGCGAGCTCCTTTGCTCAAATCTTTCATGCGCTAGACCCCGATTTGTTCATTGACAACCATGTAAGCAATGGAGCCGACTATCAATACACCCTAACACATTTATTTACGCAGCACAATAAATTAGGTGGCCCGCTTGGCAATTATCTGCATACTAGCTTTATGCCTCAATTAGAAGATTCGTTAACCGTAAAAAAATGGGATATTACACCCTATGTGAATGTTTGGGGTACTACTCCAGAAAGTGGGTTTTCCCAGTTTATGGATTCTCCAAGATATTCTACTGGTTATACTACTCTATTCAATACGTTGGGAATGATGGTCGAAACCCATATGCTGAAACCTTACAAAGACCGCGTAGAAGGAACCTACGAGCTCATGAAAAGTTTTATCGCCATTGCAGACAATGAAGCCGATGTAATCAAGGAACTAAGGAAAAATGCCATGACAAGGCATAAAGTGGGTAATGAATACCCCCTTTCCTGGAAAGTGGACAGTAGCCAAACCACTACCCTTTCCTTTAAGGGTTATGAGGGCGAAATGGTCCCGAGTAATGTCACTGGATCTGACCGGTTAAAATATGATGCCAACCAACCCTTTGTTAAGGATATAACCTATTACAACTATTTCACACCTATCACCACTACTACAATTCCCGAAAAATATATTATCCCCAAAGGATATTGGAACGTAATGGAGCAACTAAAGAACAATAACATAGACTACGATAGGGTTCGAAAAGATACTAGTTATATGGTCCAGGTATATCATATAGCAGATTACCAATCCCGAAGAAGTCCTTATGAAGGGCATTACCAACATTATAATACTACAGTACGCATATCCACAGAGGAAATGAAAGTTGCCAAAGGTGACTATATCGTAAAAACGCAACAACCTGGTGTGCGCTACCTGTTGGAAACCCTAGAGCCCACAGCACCTGATTCTTTTTTTAATTGGAATTATTTCGATACCGTCCTTCAACAAAAGGAAGGATTCTCTCCCTATGTATGGGAAGATAAGGCTGAGGCATTCTTGCAGGAAAACCCAGAGGTTAAAGCTGAATTTGAAGCCAAAAAGGCCAGCGATGAAAAATTTGCAGCCAATTGGTTCGCCCAATTAGATTGGATTCATAAAAAATCCAATCATTACGAAAAATCACATCTGCGATATCCGATCGTTCGGGTGGGTGGTTAGGTATTCGTTAGGGAATAATAATTTGATGTTTTCATAAGAATTCTGTAAGGCTTTTTGGGTTTTCTCGAAGTTCTTCCACTTCACCTTTTTAATACCCTCGTTCTTCTGTGGTGTCAATTCCCCATCGTATTCCGTATACATTTCATACCAATAGGTTGCCTTTAGCTTAAACTTGCCGTTTCGTTTAAACACATGATACGTTTTCTGAAGGAACCGCTTCACCTCTAAGTCTTTCACGCCTGTCTCTTCCTCCACTTCCCTTTTGGCAGCATCTTCATAACGCTCTCCTTTATCTAAGTGCCCTTTGGGCAAATCCCACCTTTCATTTCGATAAATGAAGAGAATTTCTTTTTTGCCATTATACACCAATCCTCCACCGGCTTCTACAAGGGGAAGTTTTTTACGTAAGAATTTTTCAATCTTTTCCTCATTTTTGTGATAAAGATTCACATAAACAAGCTTTCCGTTATTGATCTTTTTAATGATCTTCTTAAAACGTGCTAACTTAAGGGGAATGGCTGTGTATTGCTTTCCAATATTTTTCTGAGTAGACAGAATAATCGGAACGTCTTTCACAAAAACTTTATACATTTGCACAATGGTTCTAGATAAGGAAACTGCTCAGAAAACAGCCGAATTACTTCTGCAAATTAATGCAATAAAATTGCAACCGCAAAACCCATTTACATGGGCCTCTGGTTGGAAGTCTCCCATTTATTGCGACAACCGAATAACCCTGTCATATCCGCCCATTCGGAACTATTTACGGGAGCATTTGGCAAATCAGATAGAAGAGTTATACGGCAAACCCGATGTGATAGCCGGTGTAGCCACAGGTGCTATTGGCATTGGTATGTTGGTAGCCGATTATATGAATCTCCCTTTTTGTTACGTTCGCCCAGAACCGAAAAAACACGGAAGAAAAAACCAAATTGAGGGTAATCTGCAGGAACACCAAACAGTAGTAGTGGTCGAAGACCTTATTAGTACGGGTAAGAGCAGCCTATTGGCCGTAGAAGCGCTTCGGGAAGCCAAAGCACAAGTAAAAGGCATGTTGGCCATCTTCTCCTACGGATTCGATGTTTCTACCGAAAACTTTGAAGAAGCGAACCTATCCCTGAATACCTTGAGCAATTATGATAATTTACTGGAGCAAGCCGAAAAAGCCCAGTATATCACTGCTCAAGAAGCTGCCACGTTGGCGAATTGGAGAAAAGATCCTGCCAACTGGAAATAGGCACACTATTTGTCGTACACCGATAAACAAAAAACCTTTATGGAAATTAATAGTAAAAAAGTAAGCGTTCAGAAATCTGCGCAAGAATTGTGTGATTACTTGAGCGACGTTAAAAATTTTGAAAACTTGATGCCCGATAATATTACCAAGTTTGAGGTTATCAGGGAAGACGCTTTTGTATTTGCATTAAGTGGAATGCCCGAAATCGCATTGGAAATAAAAGAGGTAACCGCCCCTACTAAAGTTGTTTTAGGTGCTATAAGCGACAAAATTCCATTTACCTTAACTGGGAATATTTCTGAGGTTTCTGAATCTACCTCGGAAGCCGAACTAAAATTTGAAGGAAACTTCAACCCTATGATGGCAATGATGGTTAAAGGACCTATCACCAAATTTTTGGAAACTCTATCCACGAAAATGGGTGATCTTAGTTAAGTAGCTTAATTTTCTTGAGGCGATACGTCTTCACTGTGCCGTCTTCAATCTCCAAACGTAACTCGCCGTTACCGTCAACACCCCTTATGATTCCGTTGAATGGTTCATTCCCATCGGAAAAGACAGACACTTGGCCTTTCCGATACAATGATTCTTCGTACATTTTAAATAAGTGGAAATGATCCGCATAGAAATGGTTTAGGTCAAAAACGATTTCCTCTGCGATGGTAGAAAAAACCTCTTCTACATCGAACGAATTTCCGGCAATGAGTGACATGGAAGTCGCATTTGGAAGCCCTACAAATGAACTATTCATTACATTTAGACCTATTCCAACAACAGAACCTTTTATTTGGTTACCCATCAATTGGTTTTCTACCAAAATTCCACATAGTTTTTTGTCACCTGCCATAATGTCGTTAGGCCATTTTACGGTCAAATTGGGTATGCCAAATTGTTCCAGGCAATTCAAAAGCGTTAAGGAGACCTGAACGGTAATGGCAAATTGATGATCTACAAGGATCCCATCAAACCTCTTAAACACACTAAACGCAAGGCTTTTTCCACGTTCAAACTGCCAAGAAGAACCCATTTGGCCACGTCCCTTTGTTTGGTCTTCCGTTAGCACAACCGTACCATCTTCTAGGTGCGTTTCCTTGCTCAGTCCTTTTAAGTAATCATTGGTAGAGCCAATGGCATTAAGTTTGATTATATTCACCTAAATTAATATTGTGTTAATGTTGCCTTTGAAATCGGCAGCAAGAAACAAAAAAGTAATAAATTTGTTGGATTAAAACGATTGAATGGCAAAAAAAGAAGTTAGTACAGACCTACTTGTAACTCAAATAATTAAAGGAATTGAAGAGATAAAGGGACAGGACATACAAATCCTAGACCTAAGGGAAATAGAAAATACAGTATGCGATTATTTTATTATCTGTACCGGTACTTCGAATACACAAGTGAATGCCATTGTAAATTCCATTCAGAAAACCGTTAGCAAATCCCTTAAAGAAAAACCTTGGCACATTGAAGGAAGTGACAATGCAGAATGGGTATTGATGGATTTCGTACATGTCGTGGTACATGTATTCCAAAGGCACATCAGAGAATTTTACGATATTGAAGGCCTCTGGGGAGATGCCAAAACGGTTACTATAGAAACTACTTATTAAAATTAGAAAAACGCCCTATGGCAGAAGAAAATAAAAAACCGGAAGCTAAAAAGCCCAAGTTTAATGCATGGTGGATATACATTGGTATTTTCGCCCTATTCGTTGGGATTCAGTTTTTTGGCGGAGGTAACTTAACGCGCCCAAAAGAAACCACTCAAAGAGAATTCGAAGAATACTTGAAAGATGGAGATGTAGAGCGAATCATTATAATTAACAAGAACAAAGCTCAAGTATACCTTACTCCAGATGCTAGGACAAAGGAAGAACACAAACCAAAATCCAGTAACAGTATACTGGCCCCTGGACCCAATGATCCGGTATATGAATTTGAATTTGGGGACCTTCAGAATTTTGAGAATAACTTTTACGAAATAAAGCAGGATAACCAACTTGCCACGTACATAGAATGGAAAACGGATTCCAATATGTGGGGAGAACTATTACTTACCCTACTGCCTTTTATTGTCATTATCGGGATCTGGATTTTCATCATGCGCAGAATGTCTGCCGGAGGTGGAGGTGGTGCCGGTGGTCAGATTTTCAATATAGGAAAGTCCAAAGCCAAATTATTCGATGAAAAGACCGATGTTAAGACTTCGTTTAAGGATGTAGCTGGCTTAGAAGGTGCTAAAGAGGAAGTTCAGGAAATCGTAGATTTTCTTAAAAATCCAACAAAATATACTTCTTTAGGAGGTAAAATTCCAAAAGGCGCCTTATTGGTAGGACCTCCAGGAACAGGTAAAACCTTATTGGCTAAAGCTGTTGCAGGAGAGGCCAAAGTACCTTTCTTCTCGCTTTCCGGATCCGATTTCGTAGAAATGTTTGTCGGTGTGGGAGCTTCCCGTGTTCGCGATTTGTTTAAACAAGCAAAAGAAAAGTCCCCTTCCATTATTTTTATAGATGAGATCGACGCCATTGGTCGTGCCAGGGGAAAAAACAACTTCTCCGGATCTAACGATGAGCGTGAAAACACACTGAATCAATTACTGACCGAAATGGATGGTTTTGGCACCAACACCAATGTTATTGTGGTGGCTGCAACCAACCGTGCCGATATACTTGATAAGGCCTTGATGCGGGCCGGTCGATTTGATCGCCAAATCTATGTTGATTTACCCGATGTGCGTGAGCGAAAGGAAATATTCGAAGTGCATTTGCGCCCACTGAAAAAAGACGATTCCCTAGATACTGATTTCTTAGCAAAACAAACTCCAGGATTCTCTGGAGCAGATATTGCCAATGTATGTAATGAGGCGGCACTTATTGCAGCCCGAAACGAGAAAAAAGCAGTAGGCAAACAAGACTTCTTGGATGCTGTGGATAGAATCGTTGGTGGCCTCGAAAAGAAAAACAAGATCATTACACCGGACGAGAAAAAAGCGATTGCCTTTCATGAAGCGGGTCATGCTACCGTAAGTTGGATGCTAGAACATGCTGCACCATTGGTAAAAGTAACCATAGTGCCCCGAGGACAATCCCTGGGTGCCGCATGGTACCTACCAGAAGAACGTCTAATTGTTCGTCCTGAGCAAATGTTAGACGAAATGTGCGCTACCATGGGTGGACGTGCAGCCGAAAAGGTAATTTTTGATAAAATTTCAACAGGAGCGTTGAGTGACCTTGAAAAGGTGACCAAACAAGCCCGTGCCATGGTGACTATCTATGGCTTAAATGATGAAATTGGAAACCTGACCTATTACGATTCTTCGGGACAAACGGACTACAATTTCAGTAAGCCGTACAGTGAAAAGACCGCCGAGTTGATAGATAAGGAAATATCCCGTATCATTGAGGAGCAGTACCAAAGAGCTATCGACCTTCTTGAAAAGAATAAGGACAAACTCACCGAATTGGCAAATGAACTTCTTGAGAAAGAAGTGATCTTTAAGGAGAGTTTGGAACGTATCTTCGGAAAAAGACCTTTCGGAAAAGAAGAAGAGACAGAGACTCCAGAGGAAAATATCGCGACCACATAACCTTTCAATTTTAACTTTTGGGGTAGGAATGTTTAATTTTTTCTTACAAAACTTACCCCCATATTTTATATATTTGAAGATTAACGTTGATAAACTCCTCAATTAGACCTTCATGAGTCTGTTTAAAAGACTTTTAAAATCAAGTACTAAGTCAGAACCCAAAGCAAAAAACTCTGACCATAGTAAGTATTTTCCTGAAGAAAAGCTTCCAATAGACGAGAAATTCACCTATAATTTCAATAAAAATGGAGGTAAATTCCTGTATTGTGAAAACTGGGACGAAATCTCTGAGGCGTTCGATAACATCCTTTTGGAAAATGATTGGTACGAGAAGGAGGTTTTTTGCATCAACGAAAAGCTATGCGACAAGTTTCAGGGCTATAACTTAAGTTTCGGCAAAAACACCCAAGCTTCCTTCTTTCTGTGCGATTGTGAATCGCTCGTTGCCAACAATGGGTCCATTCTGCTTTCCTCCAATCAGATAAAGGAAAAGAAATTACATGAACTGCCATCTAACTTTGTGATCTTAGCTACCACAAGTCAGTTGGTAGAAAACATTAGCGAGGGTTTACGCATCATAAAAAACCAAAGTCGCCAATACATTCCCAGTAATATTACCACTATTCAGGACTTCGAAAACAATAAGGAAAAAGACTTTATGAGTTATGGAAGTAGCACAAAAAACCTATATTTGCTGCTACTCGAAGACCTATAGTTTATGAAGGAACTCATCGTTCGCAGCATTTCGGGGTTGCTTTATATCTCGATCATTCTATTTTCCATGTTTGCTTCACGAGAGTGGTTCCTTGTTCTCTTCTTTCTTTTGGGTGCGATCACTATTTATGAGTTTCAAAAATTGGTACACCTCAAGAGCTTTATATCTTATCCCATTCTGGCTGTTTTATTGTATTTCCTTAGTTATCTCGTATGGGATGAAAATGCGATTTATGTGTATGCCATCCTAGGGATCTTTGTGAATCTTTTTTTGTTGAAAGACCTATTGGTGGTGAGCAAGATACCAATGTTCGAAAAAAAGAAATACATCGCTCTTATCTTTTACATCATTAGTGGTTTTGTATTCTTAACCCTTATTCCATATCACAATGGCAGCTATCAGATTTGGCTTATCATTGGTGTTTTTATACTTATTTGGGCAAACGACAGCTTTGCTTATTTAGTAGGGAAGAATTTCGGTAAAAGGAAACTACTGGAACGTGTTTCCCCTAAAAAGACCGTAGAAGGATTCATTGGAGGTTTTGCTGGAACATTTTTGGCAGGATTTCTTATCTTTAACTATACCCAATTACTCAGCCTGGGATCGTGGTTTTTCTTGGCTGTAATGGTAACCGTATTGGGAACTTTTGGAGACCTTATCCAATCTAAATTCAAGCGGCAAGCAGGGGTCAAGGACAGTGGCTCCCTGATGCCGGGCCATGGAGGTATTTATGATAGATTGGATAGTATTATATTCGTTAGCCCGTTTATTTATGCATTTTTAGAAATCATGGATTATGTTTCATAAAGAAGGACACAAAATCATTATCATCACTTTTTTTATTGTCATTGGAGCTTCATTGGCAGTAAATCATTTTGTGACATTGGAATGGCTTCGAATGCTATTGCTCCTTACACTCATTGTCCTGTTGGTATTGGTGTTGCAGTTTTTTAGGAACCCCAAGCGCAGTTTTAACCCTAACGAAGAACAGGTGCTATCTCCAGTAGATGGTAAGGTGGTGGTGATAGAAGAGGTGTTCGAAAAGGAATATTTCAAGGACAAACGCCTTCAAATTTCAGTGTTCATGAACCCACTAAATGTGCATGTAACGCGTTATCCAGTGGGCGGGGATGTTACCTTCAGTAAATACCATCCAGGAAAATACCTAGTGGCGTGGCACCCGAAAGCCAGTGAAGAAAACGAACGCACCACTGTGGTAGTGAAAAGTGAACAATTTGGCGAAGTACTTCATAGACAAATTGCGGGAGCCTTAGCCAAACGGATCGTTAACTACGCAGAAGAAGGTCAATCTGTTATTCAAACAAGCGATAGTGGGTTTATTAAGTTTGGTTCCCGAGTGGATGTGTTTTTACCAGTAGATGCCAAAGTACATGTATCTTTGAACGAAAAAGTAAAAGGAGGACTTAGTATCCTTGCAACGACAAAGTAAATGAAGCCGGAAGAACTGGATATCGCTTTTAATAATGCTGTGGAAAGTATCAATAAACATACGGATCCATTTCCTGCAGATGTCCTGTTGAAACTATACGCTTATTACAAGCATGCTACCAATGATCAATCTTCCCCCGGAAGTAGCAATCCGCTTATAAATGCTTTTAAAACCAATGCCCTATTCCAGACCCAAGGTCTCACTGCCGAAGAAGCCAAGAAACTATATATCGAAGCTGTGACCCAGTATTTTTTGTACCGTAAATAAGATAATGGCCGCAAAGAGGTGAACCAAGTGAATTGCATTAGCATTTAGAGTAAATGAGTCAATACCACCATTGCGCGTTATGCGAACATGAACAGAAAAGCCTAAAAGATGGTTTGACTTGTGGATTGACAAATAAAAAGCCAACTTTCGAAAACACTTGTTCTTATATTAAACTGGATGGAAAGTTTCAAAACAAGATAGAGGCTGTTACTATTGAATTGGAAAGAATTCGCCGAAAGAAATATTCCATTCACCTTACCTATTATTTCCTTATAAGTGTTGGATTTTTATTGATCGCTGGAAACAAGAAATTAGCTGAATTATTTCACAGCACAATGTATTTTTGGTTATACCAAGTTGAAATCATTGGAGTAGGAATTACTATTTTATCGATTGCATTTGCCAAACTAAACAGTTTTAGGAATAAACTAAAAATTGCGAATTGGGAGAAATACAAGATTGATTCAGCACTTGAGAAATATGGAATCAGTTATAAAGCCAATATTGTTTTTGAGAAGAAGTTTCATGGTATGCAACCAGTAAATGTTTCGATAATATATAAAAACTGGACGAAAAAACGCAGCGAAACAACAGTTATGGTTCATTGAAGCCGTATCACACCTCTACCAATTTGCCAAAACAAAGATCAAAAAAGAGTTTCCCATCACACAAGTTTTGGATGGTTCATTACCAAAACAACTTACTTTTTTTTCAGTTCTTTCAATTCTAAATGGAATCATTTGGTCCCTTCCTTTATTCATTCTAATTAGATATTTGAACAAATTGAAGAAGCAGTGCATTCAATTCACCTAAAGCCATTTATTGATCTTCCACAAATCACCTTTTAAAGTGAAAAGTTCTGAAGAAAATTTGTTTAGTTAGGATTCCTTACTATATTTGTATCAAAATAATACATTAACTAAAAAAACTACACATGAGTAAATCCATTTTTTATCACGCTGGATGTTCTGTTTGCATTAGTGCGGAACACGACATCCTAAACCTTATCGGACAGGAAAACGTTGAAGTGGTACATCTAGGTGAGGACACCTCGAGAATCCCTGAAGCAGAAAATGCTGGGGTACAATCGGTCCCAGCCTTGGTAACACCCAACGGCAATGCACTTCACATTAACTTCGGTGCTTCCATGGCCGATGTAAAGGCCTAATTTTTTAGCCCATAAAGTTAGGAGTGCTAACTTTATGGGCAATTATCTTACTCTTCATGAAAATGAAAACACATTCTTCTCACCTATAAAACACAAAACAACAACGAATGAAAGTTTCTGTTTGGGACACCTATGTAAAACGACATGATGGCCGTATTATGCACTTCGATATTTTGGTACCGGATCATGTTACTGACAAAAACACCGTGTTTGAATACGGTAAGGAGTATTTAAAAAAGAAATCGATTTCCAATACTAATCTCGCTACAAAAGAATGCCGTTTCTGTCATATCGAAGTAGCTACACCTACTATGATAACACAGATTGGATTAAAGGGTTATGATATCATTGAGATGGAAAATTGTGATTAGTTTAATTAGGATTACTAACTTAGCCTGCCCCTCCCAGTTATAAGGCAGGCTTTATAATGAAAGACAGCATTTTTAATCCAGAACAGCAACAGCAGGATATGTCTAGCAAGATCATTGCAGGTTTCGATCGTATCTCTGAAGTCTTTAAAGTGTTGCTCTGGGAAAAGGCCAAAAGGATTGGACTAAGCCCCATACAGATTCGTATCCTCATCTTTGTTGCTTTTCATAAAGAAGAGCTCTGCAATGTGAGTCATCTGTCTAAAGAATTCAACGTAACAAAACCTACCATAAGTGATGCCGTAAAGGTTCTGGACAAAAAAGGACTGATCGTGAAAGATCATTCTTCAGCCGACAGTAGAAGTTATACCATTCGGTTATCCCCTAAAGGGCAAAACATTGTATCGGAGAGCAAGGACTTTGCTGCTCCATTAAAAACTCAAATTGATGTGTTGGATGTTTCAGATCAAGAAGACATCTTCCATACATTGAGCAAACTTATCTATCAGCTTAATCAAAAAGGGATTCTTGCCGTACAACGGACCTGTTTTAAGTGCAAGTTCTATGAAAAAAACGGAAGTACAGACTATTGCAACCTATTGCAACAACCTTTAGCCCGTGAAGACATTCGTTTGGATTGCCCTGAGTTTGAGGAAAAATAGCCCTTCTTTATACAAGTGGTTGACTATTAGATCTATACGATATATTTATACTATTCTTCTTATCTTTATGGAAACCTAACCAATACGATATGAAACCTCTCTATTATTTCCCCGTAGTCATATTCCTATTGCTATTTGCATGCAAACAGCCAGAGCCTAAGACGACATCTATAACCGAGCGCACCTCAATTGGTTGTGCCCCTCCGGTTTTATCGGATAAGGATTGGTACAAAATAGACAATACCGCACCTATCATTGAAGGGCTCGATGTACTTAATTTTCCCATAACCACCAATGATTCATTAGTACAGCGATATTTTAATCAAGGTTTAATACTTGCTTATGGCTTTAATCATGCTGAAGCCGCTCGCTCTTTTTATTATGCCACCAAACTCGATCCTGCCTGCGCCATGGCCTTTTGGGGTTTTGCTTATGTTTTAGGCCCCAATTACAATGCGGGAATGGAGAGCGACAACTATGAAAGAGCGTATGATGCTATTCAGAAAGCTATCGAACTGTCAGAAGACAATTCTACCGCCAAGGAAAAGATGCTAATAGCGGCACTTGCAAAACGCTATGTCAAAGAGCCGGTAGACGATAGAATGGCTCTAGATGAAGCCTATTCGGATGCCATGAAGGAAGTTTTTGAAGCGTATCCACAAGATGCTGATGTTGGTTGTCTTTATGTAGAATCCTTAATGAATTTACACCCTTGGGACTTATGGGACATAGCCGGGGAGCCTAAAACATGGACACCTAAAATCATATCCGAATTCGACAATTTGTTTTTAATCGATTCTTTGCATCCCGGTGCCCATCACTTCTACATACATGCGGTAGAAGCTTCCGCTAATCCTGAAAGAGGATTGCGGAGTGCCCAGTTGTATGATGAAGATCTTGTTCCTGGAGCGGGACACCTGGTTCATATGCCCTCGCACATTTATATACGAACGGGCGATTATCATAAGGGAACCCTAGCTAATATTAGATCGGTGAAAGTAGATAGTTCCTACCTTACTACTTGTCATGCACAAGGAACCTATCCATTAACTCTATATCCACATAATTATCACTTTCTGGCGGCGACGGCTACATTGGAAGGAAATAGTGAACTCGGAATATTGGCCGCCAACAAGGTAGCCGAAAATGCCAATAAGGAACTCATGAAAATGGAAGGTTGGGGAACCATTCAACATTATTATACCATCCCATATTATGTCATGGTGAAGTTCGGCAAATGGCAGGAAATAATTGAAATGAATAATGAGGGAGTTTCTTTGGAATATCCCGATGCCATAAGGCATTACGCTCGAGGAATGGCCTATATTGGGTTGAAAAACCTTGATAACGCGAAGGAAGAGCTAGCAGCATTACAGACCTATGCCGACAACAAAGGATTAGAAACGGTTACTATTTGGGATTTCAACAATGTACACCAACTGTTGCAAATCGCATCACGCGTTTTGCGAGCCGAAATACTGGCTAGTGAGGGCAATTACAACGAGAGTATCCAGCTCTTAAAAGAAGCTGTAGCGTTAGAAGATGCTTTGGTATATCAAGAACCGCCCGATTGGTTTTTTTCTGTTCGACATAACTTAGGTGCCGTTCAGGTGGAGGCCGGAAATTATGAAGATGCTATTGCAACCTTTGAAGAAGACCTAAAAACCTATCCAAAAAACGGTTGGGCCCTGCATGGGCTAAAGCAGGCCTATTTACATCTCAATGATACCGAAATGTTGAAGGAAACCACAGAAAAACTAGAAACCATTTGGGCTACAGCCGATATTGAACTCTCGAGTTCGAAAATGCAATAGTTTTACCCTTTTAGTCCAGCTAAGCTTGCCTTGATCGTTTCAATCTTTGCCAAGGCATCAGCTTCTTTCTTGCGCTCGCTTGCTACTACTTGCTCTGGGGCGTTGTTCACAAAACGCTCGTTCTTAAGCTTGCCCTGGACACTTTTCAAGAATCCTTCAGTATACTTAAGTTCCTCGGTGAGTTTAGCAATTTCTGCTTCTACATCTATAGCACCAACAATAGGAACAAAGTATTCGTTCGATTTTACACGGAATGTCAATGCACCATCCAACTTTTCGGTAATGTACTCGAGGTTTTCAATATTTCCCAATTTGGAAATCAATGCATCAAAGGCATCGGAAGCCTTTTCATTGTTAATCACGGACAAATTGATGGTTTCCTTAAAAGAAATGTTTTTTTCCTTTCTAATGGTACGAATTCCAGAGATTACTTCAGATGCCAAATCGAAATCCTCGATCATTTGTGCATCGAAGGATGTTGACTTGGGCCAAGAAGCTATAATTAAAGCTTCTTCAGGGGTACGCTCGGTAATATGTTGCCAGATTTCTTCCGAAATGAAGGGAACAAAAGGATGTAATATAATAAGATTGTCCTCCAAGATGGAAATTACCTCAGCTTTGGTGGCAGCAGAAATTGGCCTTCCATATGCCGGCTTAACGGCTTCCAACAACCAAGAACAGAAATCGTCCCAGACTAGTTTATACGTAGCCATCAAGGCATCGCTAATTCGGTACTTGCTGTAATGATCCTCAATTTCGGCCAGCACCTTCTGAAATTTACTACGATACCATTGGATCGCAATTTTCGCAGCTTCCGTTTCTTCCTCACTTTCGGACACTTCCCAGCCATCGATCAATCGGTAGGCATTCCAAATTTTATTTATAAAGGCACTCCCCTGCTTACAAAGATCCTCATCGAACATAAGGTCATTTCCGGCTGGTGAACTCAATAGCATCCCTACACGAACTCCATCGGCTCCATATTGCTCCATCAAGCCAATTGGATCAGGGGAATTACCCAGTGACTTGCTCATCTTACGGCGTTGTTTATCGCGCACGATTCCCGTTAAATAAACGTTGGTGAAAGGTTTTTCATTTCTATATTCAAAACCTGCAATGAGCATACGAGCCACCCAGAAGAACAGAATCTCAGGTGCTGTCACCAAATCATTGGTGGGATAGTAATAATTAATCTCTTTATTGTCAGGTTCAAGAATCCCATTAAAAACCGTGATTGGCCATAACCAAGACGAAAACCAAGTATCTACCACATCCGGATCTTGTCTCAGGTCGGAAGCAGATATATTGGCATTTCCTGTGCGTTCTTTGGCAAATTCGATTGCTTCTTCCATGCTTTCGGCAACCACAAAATCTTCTTTGCCATCCCCATAGAAATATGCCGGGATTTGCTGCCCCCACCACAACTGTCGGCTAATGTTCCAATCGCGAACATTTTCCATCCAATAGCGATACGTATTAATAAACTTCTCTGGAACGAGGTTCACGTCCTTTTCCAGAACGGCATCCAATGCAGGTTGGGCCAATGCTTTCATCTTCAAAAACCACTGATCACTCAATTTGGGCTCAATCACCGCACCAGTGCGCTCACTGGTTCCTACTTTGTTGATATGCTGTTCAATTTTTTCAACCACACCCATCCCTTCCAATTCCTTGGCGATTTTTTTACGGGCCTCAAAGCGATCCATTCCTTCATAATGCAATCCGAAGCTATTCAACGTAGCATCATCATTCAGTACATCTACCACTTCCAAATTGTGCTTATCGCCCAACATCTTATCATTCTCATCATGGGCAGGTGTCACCTTTAAACAACCAGTACCGAATTCCATAGTTACATAGTCGTCCTCTATAATCGGGATCACGCGATTGCAAATAGGAACAATGGCTTTTTTTCCCTTTAAATGGGCGTAACGCTCATCCTCGGGATTAATACATATGGCCGTGTCCCCTAAAATGGTTTCAGGTCGTGTGGTCGCAATGGTAACGTATTCATCAGACCCTTCTATTTGGTATTTTAAGTAGTATAAATTCCCTTGTTTCTCTTCATAGATTACCTCTTCATCGCTCAAGGTTGTTTTGGCCTGTGGATCCCAATTTACCATTCTATATCCACGGTAGATCTGCCCTTTGCGATACAAATCCACGAATACCTTTATTACAGACTGAGACAAATCCTCATCCATGGTAAATTTGGTACGTTCCCAATCGCATGAGGCTCCTAATTTTTTCAGTTGTTCAAGAATAATTCCGCCATGCTTATGGGTCCATTCCCAAGCATGTTCTAAAAATTCATCCCTAGTAAGGTCTGCCTTGGCAATTCCTTCTTTTTTCAATTTCCCAACCACCTTGGCCTCTGTGGCGATAGAAGCATGGTCCGTTCCAGGTACCCAACACGCATTGTACCCATTAAGACGAGCTTTACGGATTAGCACATCCTGAATGGTATTATTTAACATATGCCCCATATGTAGGACACCTGTCACATTAGGAGGTGGAATGACAATACTATAAGGCTCTCTTTCGTCTACTTCACTATGGAAATAGTTGTGCTCCATCCAGTAGCTATACCACTTGTCTTCAACGTTTTGAGCGTTATATTTTGCCTCTAAAGCCATTTTTGGTCTGATTTTTGAAATATAGTTTGCAAAAGTAGGTATATCCTATTTATTATAAAATTATTAAAGTGAATAACTTCTTTTGTCAGTTGTACAAAAGTTACCTACTTTAGTAATCCCAAAATTTTAAAATGATGAAAAAATTTATTTTAATGGCAGTAATAACTTTAGTTAGTTTTGCCGCCCATGCACAAGCCAACATTGAGTTCAAACAAGAAACGGTAGACTATGGTCAAATCGCTAAAGGAAGTGATGGTGTACGTTCTTTTGAATTCACTAACACCGGAAACGAACCTCTCATTATAAGCGATGTTAAATCAAGCTGTGGCTGTACAGTACCTGAAAAACCAAAAGACCCTGTACAACCGGGTGAGTCTAGTGTGATCAAGGTAAAGTATGACACAAAGAGAGTTGGAAAGATTAGAAAGACCATTACCGTATACTCTAATGCTTCAGAGCCCATTAAGGCCTTGAAGATTAAAGGAGAGGTCTTAGCCGATAAAAGCGTATTGGAGAAGACCAAATAAAAAATTCATGTAGAGAAAATAGCCTCCTGCTTTTCAGGGGGCTTTTTTTATAGCACTTCTTTAAGGAAGAATTTTTTTCGGAGTATGGCCCCATCCCTATTTACAACTATGTTAATCCTCCTACCACTTTTTGAGGAGAACAGTGCCGTAATGCTCTCTAGGTCATATTTATAGGCAGCCTTGCCATTTATCGATATTAACTCGTCCCCCTGAAGAATCTCAGCCAGATCTGCAGGCGAGCCCTTTCGGACTTCCGAAACGATATATTTTGGAGCTAAAAAGAAGGTAAAAACCGGTTGCAGGTTGAAGCTAACCTTTCCTGTGCTATCGTTCTCATCAGAAGCAAAATTAAAGCTTCTACCCGTTCCATTTTTCACCTCGGAAGCTGGTACCAAACCATCATGTTCTACGATTAAACCTGCCATATTATAGTGAAAGGGATCCCCGAAAAATTTATTTTTGCGCAAGGTCATTTGCCGTGACCTATAATCCATGGTAACCGTAAATCGCTTCAAAATTCCAGCGCCAAGCGTACCGCTACGATCCTTGAATGCCTTAAAACTCTTAAGCGCTATACTGTCTGGATAGGACACATTCACCCGGGGTATTTCGAACCGCCCCAATAGCACCTTATCCAATTTTGATCGTTTCCCAAAAACGCCTCCGCTAAGACCAAGGCCCAAAAAATCCTTAAAATAGTTCTTCGGCTGTTCTACAATACCCATTCCTTCGTCGAATAACCAAATGGCATCACTAGCCCCACTATCTATTAAAAGGTTGACATCGTATGTGGCTCCATTAGATTCTATCTTTTGTGATATATACGGCTTTTTACCTATCATCCTCAGGTCCATTTCTTCACAATTCCTACACCGCTTCTTCTTGTATTGCAATGGGTCAAAAATTGTAATGTGCTCCGCAACATAATCGGTTCGAACCACAAAATCCTTAAAAAAATCGAAGCCAATAACCCCGTGGATGGGAATACCCATTCTAGGGGAAAAATTGATGGCCTCATCAAAAATGACATAGAAAGTATGATCCTTGTCTTCTGCATCACCTATCTTAAGGTTGTTATGGACACTCTTTAGTGCGTCAATATTTCCGTTACTCCCAACCCCACGTATCTTAACAGGTGTCACATTATTTATTTGAAGGGAATCGTTTTCGTATAAACTGAATAACAGGGTGTAGTTCACCCCGGTATCTAACAGGAAGGAAAGGGGTTTGCCGTTTACTTCAACAGGAATAACCACCAAATTATTTACAAAATCGAATGCTATCCTATCCTTTTTTTGTCCATTCGGAAGCCTAAAACCTTCTTGTCCATACCCGTAACCACAGATCAGGAAAAACAAAGTGAGTCCTATTCCCATAGGACGAAATGAACGCCAATTTTTCATTGAATGAAGAAGATATAAAAAAACCCTCAAATTAGGTTCAATTGCAATGTTTTTAATAAATATTTTGCAACTTTGTTGTCTCAATTTTTAAAATATGCCAACAGTTTCCAGTAAAGGATTACAAATGCCGGAATCACCTATTCGTAAGTTGGTTCCGTTCGCAGAAAAAGCCCGAAAAGAAAATAAACATATATACCATCTCAATATTGGTCAGCCCGATATTAAATCACCTTCCATGGCTATGGAAGCGGTGGCTAAGCACGGTATTGATGTGCTTGCCTATTCCAGATCGGAAGGTTCGGAAGAATACCGTGAAAAAATAGCAGCCTACTACCAACGAAACAATATTCCAGTTGACGCCGACGATATCATTGTAACCACCGGAGGAAGTGAAGCTTTACTATTTGCTATGGGAAGTATCTGTGATGCAGGTGATGAAGTGATCATACCCGAGCCGTTTTATGCCAATTACAATGGTTTTGCAACAGCTTCGGGGGTGAAGATTGTTCCTGTGATCTCAAAAATAGAAGACAATTTTGCGTTGCCCCCTATTTCGGAGTTCGAAAAATTAATCACACCCAATACCAAAGCCATTCTCATTTGTAACCCGGGGAATCCAACAGGTTATTTATATTCAAAAGAGGAGATTCAGACGCTAACCCAAATCGTGAAAAAGCACGATCTGTTTTTGGTAGCGGACGAAGTATATCGTGAGTTTGTTTACGACGGATTGGAGCACTATTCTATTTTACAGGAAGAGAGCATGGCGGAAAACGGTATCATTATCGATTCTGTTTCCAAGCGCTATAGTATGTGCGGGGCGCGAATTGGATGTTTGGTTTCTAAAAATAAGCAAGTGATTGCAACTGCATTAAAATTCGCACAAGCTCGATTGAGCCCACCCACTTTTGCCCAAATAGCCAGCGAGGCGGCTTTGGATACGCCTCAAAGTTATTTTGATGATGTGATTGAAGAATATGTAGATCGTAGAAACACTTTGATTTCCGAACTACAAAAAATACCTGGGGTTACCGTGGGTATTCCCAAAGGGGCTTTCTATTGCATAGCACAACTTCCAATTAAAAACAGTGATCGCTTTGCCCAATGGCTATTGGAAGAATTCGATTTGGATGGAGAAACCATTATGGTCGCTCCAGCAGCAGGGTTTTATTCCACTCCTGGCGAAGGTTTAAATCAAGTAAGAATTGCCTACGTACTGAAAAAAGAGAGCCTTATTAAGGCTGTTGAAATATTGAGGCAGGCATTACAGCAATATCAAGATTAATGTTAATTGAAGAACATAAATCTTTAAAATCCTTCAATACATTTGGGATCGACTGCAAAGCACGGTATTTTGCATCGGTCACAACAGTTGCCGAACTAAAAACCCTTCTATCTAAGCAAGTACATCCCTCGCATTTTGTACTGGGTGGCGGAAGCAATCTGTTGCTCACCCAAGACATAGACGCCTTGGTTGTTCATGTGAATTTAAAAGGCATAACAGTCCTTTCTGAAGACCATGGTACTATAACCCTCGAAGTGAGTGCTGGCGAAAACTGGCACGAATTCGTCATGCATTGCGTAGCGCATGACTATGGTGGTGTAGAAAACCTTTCCTTAATTCCTGGTAATATGGGAACTGCACCCATACAGAATATCGGAGCCTACGGAGTTGAATTAAAAGATGTGTTTGTGAGTTGTAAGGCCTTGGAAATAGACGGCCTTACAGAGCGAACGTTTAATCGGTCCGACTGTCAATTCGGATATCGGGATTCTATTTTTAAGAATGAGGCTAAAGGAAAACACATTATAACCAGTGTGGTTTTAAAGCTTACAACCAAAAGCCACGAACTAAGCACCTCGTATGGTGCCATAAAAAATCAGTTGGAAGTACAAAACGTGATTTCCCCTTCTATCAAGGATGTGTCCGATGCTGTTATAGCCATCAGAAGATCCAAGTTACCGGATCCGGCTAAAATTGGAAATAGTGGCAGCTTTTTCAAAAATCCTGTGATTGGTACCGATGATTTTCAAAAATTCCGTCTTGCTTATCCCAATGCCCCGTTTTACGAGGTCTCCCCTACCGAATTTAAAATCCCTGCGGGCTGGCTCATTGAGCAAGCTGGTTTTAAAGGACAGCGTTATGGAGATGCAGGGGTTCACAAAAACCAAGCGTTGGTTTTGGTAAATCATGGAGAAGCCACAGGTTCCGAACTATGGGAATTGGCATTAAAAATTCAAAAGAAAGTAAAAGAAGATTTCGGAATCTATATAGAACCCGAAGTAAATGTTATTTAGCGTTTACGCTGAGCACATTACCAATGATATGCAGCTTTCCGTTGGAAGCCAAAATATCCGTTTTACCTAATGACGCCTCATTGCCTTGCGCATCCGTCAAAAACAAGTTGCCGTCTTTCACAGATACTTTCAAAACGGCACCTCCAAGCGTTTCTAACTCGTAGTTTTTATTTTTTCTCACCGCTTGCAACAAATCGGCCGAACTCATATCTACGCCGACTATATGATTTCGGACAAGTTGGGTGAAAGCTTCTTTGTTCTCAGGGTTTAGGTAGAAGTTTAATTTGGTCTTGTTTACCCCATCAAATGCTTCTGAAGAGGGTGCAAAAATGGTATAGGGCCCATCTGCGTTCAATAAATCCGTTAATCCGGTGGTGACCAAAGCACTGGTAAAAACCTTGGCTTCAGGGGTTGACATCGTCTTTACCAAGAGGTTCTTATCGTTCAAATCCTGTTTCACGGCAACAACTTCCTCTTTTGCGGGTACATTTGCTTCAATTTGATCACCCTCTTTTTTTGAATCGGATTTACATGAAACGAATAACACTCCAACACATACAAAACAAAGGGTCCAACGGAAAAAATTCATAATGAGATTGTATTATTTTGATGCTAAAAATAGCTAAAATCTTATCATTTCAGTAAGAAAGATTGTATTTTTGCACCCTAATTGTTTTATATGGGAATTCTACTTATCACGCTTGTTCTTTTGTTGCTGGCTTTCGCTGGAATTGCAGTAAAAATATGGGCTAAGAAGGATGGCAAGTTTGCCGGAACCTGTGCGAGTCAAAGTCCTTTTTTGAACCAAGATGGCGAGAATTGCAGTTTTTGTGGAAAAACCCCGGAACAGTTTTCCAGCTGTAACGAAAAAGAACACAACTAAATTGTAGCTTACCAAAATGTTGCTACTGTGGTTATTCATAGCCGTTGTACTTATTAATACGGCCTATTTTCTCCTTTTTTCCAAATTCACCTTTTTACAACCCGAGGCCCAGGAAAAAAATGGAGCATTCCCTGTTTCCATTATTGTATGTGCAAAAAATGAGGCGGACAACCTTAAAAAGAACATTCCCCTTTGGCTTGCACAGGACTATCCCAGTTTTGAACTTATTTTAATTAATGATGCTTCTACAGATGATACGCAGGAGATTATAGAGTCCTTTGCCGAAAAGGATAATCGCGTGCATACCGTAAACATTGAAAACAATGAAGCCTTTTGGTCCAATAAAAAATACTCCCTAACACTAGGTATAAAAAGGGCAGTGAATAAACGCATGCTGTTTACCGATGCCGATTGCAAACCCGCCAGTAATAATTGGTTATCCCTTATGACCCAGCGATTATCGGAAGAGACTGAAATCGTGCTAGGGTATGGTGCCTACGAAAAAAGAAAGGGCCTACTCAATAGATTTGTGAGGTACGAAACATTGGTGACAGCCATTCAATATTTCTCGTATGCTAAAGCAGGAATGCCTTATATGGGCGTAGGCAGGAATTTGGCCTATACGAGTAAACTTTTTTATGACAATAGGGGTTTTATGTCCCATATGGATATTCCTTCTGGCGATGATGATTTGTTTGTAAATGAGTCGGCTACAAAAAATAATACCTCCATATGTTTTCACGAAGATGCCTTCACTCATTCCGAACCTAAGTCTTCTTTCGGAAGTTGGTTTACCCAAAAAAGAAGGCATGTGACCACGGCCACTCATTACAAACCCAAGCATAGATTTTTGCTAGCCGCTTATTACAGTAGCAACTTATTGTTTTGGGTATTGACAGGGTTGTGCTTTGCATTTGTTGATTGGAAAATGACATTAGGTGTTTTCATATTTAGAATTGCCCTCCAATATATTTTCATAGGCAATGGGGCTAAAGTTCTAAAGGAAAAAGACCTGACTCCCTTCATCCCACTATTAGAACTGTTTTTGGTATTATTTCAATTAACTATCTTTATTACCAATTCCATTTCAAAACCTAAAAAGTGGAAATAAATCCGGTCGAAGTAAAAGAACAAATAGAGAAAGCCAAAGAGGGAAGCCAAAGTGCCTTCAACTTTTTGTTAGATCATTTCTGGAATACGGTATATGGCTTTCAGCTTAAAAGGGTACAAAACGAACACGATGCCGAGGACATAACCATTGAAACGTTTTCCAAGGCCTTTGATAAAATTTCCAGCTTCAATCCGAATTATAATTTCAGCACATGGTTGGTAACTATTTCCAAGAACATTCAGATAGATAAAAGCCGGAAGAAAAATGCTTCGATACATTCTCAAACCACAGAGGCTACCGATGAACAGGTTAGAAAAATTGTGGACAGCACACCGTCGCCAGAAGATCAACTCATACGCGAACAAAACCTAGCTGAACTACTGAGGTGTATAAAGGAATTAAAACCTGATTACCAAGAGATCATTAATTTGAGATACTTTCAGGAAATGAGCTACAATGAGATTTCCAAAATCTTGAAAGAACCTTTGAGCAACGTAAAAGTGCGTTTGTTACGAGCACGGAAACTATTGCTGGAAGTCATTACCCAAAACAGAAAAAGTTGAAAGAAACCCTTAAAAAACTAGGTCCTGGTTTTTTATTTGCAGGAGCAGCCATCGGTGTATCCCATTTGGTTCAATCTACAAGGGCCGGGGCCGATTTTGGATTTGGACTTCTTTGGGCACTGCTCCTTATTAACCTAATTAAATATCCCTTTTTCGAGTTTGGACCGCGCTACGCCAGCGCCACAGGGGAAAGCTTACTCAAAGGGTATGAAAAAATGGGCAGGGGTGTTCTAATTGCTTATTTCATTATCACATTCGCCACAATGTTTACCATACAAACAGCGGTAACCATTGTAACTGCTGGAATTGCCTCTTCTTTGTTTGGAGGTAATCCAAAAATCTGGACAGCAGTAATTATAGGAATTTGCTTTGTGATTTTGTTGCTGGGAAGGTACAAGGTATTAGACAGCCTCATGAAAATTATTGTTATCGGGCTTACCATTAGCACAATCTTGGCTGTTACCCTAGCTTTTCAAGAAACTCAAAGCGTTACTTTTTCGCAGGTACTGCCCAAGGATGCCATGTCTATTGGTTTCCTTATTGCTTTCATGGGTTGGATGCCAGCTCCGCTGGACATATCGATTTGGCAGAGCATATGGACGGTAGAAAAGAAAAAGATTGATCCGACCATTACGCCCTCACAGTCTAAGTTCGATTTTAATGTGGGTTACATTGCCACAACTATTTTGGCTATCGGATTTGTTGCCTTGGGTGCTCTCATTATGTTTAATAGTGGCACACAGTTCTCATCCAATGGAACTGTATTTGCGAATCAATTGGTTGCCATGTACACCTCCAGCTTAGGGGATTGGGCCAAAATCATTATCGGCATAGCTGCATTAACAACCATGTTCAGTACTACCCTAACGACTCTGGATGCCTCCCCGCGAGTGATGCACAGAACAAGCGAAATTTTTGCAAATCGACCCCTGAAAAAAGGATATATCACCTGGTTGCTGGTTTTAGTGCTGGGAACCCTATCCATTTTCTTCTTTTTTATTGCCGAAATGGGGCTTCTCATTAAAGTGGCCACCGTATTGTCATTTTTAACCGCTCCCTTTTATGCCATTTTAAATTTCAAGCTTATAAACGGAAAACATACACCTGCCGCTGCCAGACCCAAGAAATACTACCGGGTATTTAGTGTCGTTTCCATACTGGTGCTCATTGGGTTTAGCGCGTGGTATATCTATTCTATTTCCGGCTTATGACAACCCTTCATTTTTTGAAACACTGCAATTGGAATTTGGACGTTTTAAGTAGTATCTTTGCACAGCTATGGAAACAACATCCCTAGAAATTCAGAAACCAGCACCAAAGCCAAAATGGCTTCGGGTGAAATTACCCACGGGTAAAAAGTATACGGAACTACGCGGATTGGTAGACAAATACAATCTGCACACAATTTGCACCTCGGGAAGCTGTCCAAATATGGGAGAATGCTGGACCGAGGGAACCGCTACCTTCATGATCTTGGGGAACGTTTGTACGCGATCCTGTGGTTTTTGTGGAGTAAAAACGGGTCGGCCAGAAACTGTAGATTGGGACGAACCAGAGAAAGTGGCTCGCTCCATCAAATTAATGGATATAAAACATGCGGTGGTCACCTCCGTAGATAGGGATGACCTTAAGGACATGGGATCCATTATTTGGGCAGAAACAGTAAAAGCCATTCGAAGAATGAATCCAGAGACCACCCTGGAAACATTGATCCCTGATTTTCAAGGAAACACAAGGAACATCGACAGAATTATTGAGGTAGCTCCAGAAGTGGTGTCCCATAATATGGAAACCGTGAAACGCTTAACCAGGGAAGTAAGGATTCAAGCAAAATACGAGCGCAGTTTAGAAGTACTTCGCTATCTAAAACAAGAAGGAATACGTCGTACCAAAAGTGGAATCATGCTTGGTCTTGGTGAAACTGAAGAGGAAGTCCTTCAAACCATGGAAGACCTTCGTGGTGTTGGATTGGATATCGTTACTATTGGCCAGTACCTGCAACCTTCAAAAAAGCACCTTCCCGTAAAAGAATTCATTACTCCAGAACAATTCAAGAAATATGAAGAGATAGGACTTGAAATGGGCTTCCGCCATGTAGAAAGTGGTGCCTTGGTCCGTTCTTCATATAAGGCTCAGAAACACCTTACTTAACCGCTAACAATTCATGAAAAGCCCAATAACGATTGGAATAAACGGCTTTGGACGTATTGGAAGGAATCTTTTTCGCTTATTGCTAGATCATCCGTCCATTGCAGTGGTCGCTATAAATGATATATCGGATGCCAGAACCCTCAGTCATTTACTTAAATATGACAGTATTCATGGGGTTTTAGAACGGGAAGTGACCTATGATGAGCACCATATTATTGTAAACGGACAAAAAGTGCGGTTTTCCTCGGAAAAGCACATTGAAAACATTCCTTGGAATGATATTGATATTGTGATCGAAGCCTCTGGAAAATATAGGGATAGAGCAAGTTTGGAAAAACATCTTGAGGTTGGTGCCAAAAAAGTAATCCTTTCGGTTCCTCCTTCAGAAGATTCTATTAAGACCATCGTATTGGGTGTAAACGATGCTATTATCGCTGAAGAAGACACCATTGTCTCCAATGCATCGTGCACGACCAACAATGCGGCTCACATGCTAAAAATAATCCATGATTTATGCGGTATTGAACAGGCATATATTACGACGGTACACTCCTACACTACCGATCAAAGTTTGCATGATCAACCCCATCGCGATTTAAGGCGTGCTCGTGCTGCAGGGCAATCTATTGTCCCCACTACTACTGGGGCTGCAAAGGCATTAACCAAGGTATTCCCAGAGCTAGCGGATGTTATCGGGGGCTGTGGTATTCGCGTTCCTGTAGCCAATGGCTCTTTAACAGATATCACTTTCAACGTTTCAAAAAATACCAGTATTGAAGAAATTAATTTAGCTTTCGAACATGCTGCAAACAACGAACTTAAAGGTATTTTACAGTACACCGAAGATCCTATTGTGTCAATCGATATTGTGGGAAACCCGCATTCGTGTATCTTTGACGCCGGAATGACATCGGTGATCGGTAAAATGGTTAAAATCATCGGTTGGTACGACAACGAGATAGGTTATTCGTCAAGAATTGTAGATTTAATCTTACAATTATCGAGGAAATAACTATATTTATCGGCGAAGTGCGTTAAAATTAATGCTTTACATACGAAGAAAATACCCGCAACTTGCCCTTCTTTTTGCTATCCTACTTACCCCGCTATGTATATGGGGCCAGCAAAAAGACGAAGATACTTTGGCCCTAATCAAAAAGTTTCATGCCGATGCGGTTTCTTCCCTTTCCACGCAAAGTTACGATCAAGCAATTATCAATTTAAACAAGGCTTACAAGCTTTCCTACTCGGCGCAATACAATAGTGAGCGTGTAGAAGTCCTTTTCAGTATAGCACAGGTCAATTATTTTATCCAGAATTATGAGAAGGCGGCGCTGGAAACCCAAAAGATCATTACCCTGCTGGAAAATACCGCTGATAAAAGGGCATTGGCAGAGGCCCATACACTAATGGGGCTAATTTCCACAAGGACTGGCGAATTTCAGAAGTCGGAAGAATTCCTTCGCAAAGCGGATGATTGGTTTACTAAAAACAATGATGAAAAGAATAGGGCGAATGTGTTGCTCGGTTTCGGTATTCTTGAATTAAAGAAAGATTCCTATAAGAATGCGGTAAATTATTTTGATGCTGCCTTGCCCAATTTTGAAGAACCCAAATGGCAATACCAAAGAGCCTTTACTTTATTGAACAAAGCCGAAGCACTGCTACATCTTAGTAATACCGATGTGGACAATGGGCTTGGCAAATCGAAAAAGGCACTTGATGACGCCTTGACTATTATCTTGGAAAACAATTACACAAGGTTAGAGATAGATAGTTACAAAATTCAATCGTATATCGCCCTCAAGGAAAACAATTTTACGCAAGCCGAAGAAAGCATGCGGATATATGAAACCAGAAATGATTCTTTGTACCAAATATACTTAAGCGCCATATCGAAGGGGATAGATGCAGAAACCAATGTGGGTGACCTCAATAAGATTATTGAAGACCAGCAGGACAATATTGACAAGCAGCAACGCTCCATTAATTTCGGTAAGATGACCACAGGGCTTAGTATTGCCCTAATTGTTATACTCTCCCTGCTTACCCTTTCTTTGTATAAGAACAATAACTTAAGGGCCAAGGCAAACGAACTATTACAAGACAAGAATAATGAGCTGCAATTGGCCAAGGAAAAGGCTGAGAAAGCATCATTGGCAAAAGCCCAATTCTTATCTACCATTACCCATGAGTTAAGAACACCCTTGTACGCAGTTACTGGACTTACCCATTTACTCCTTGAAGAAGATCCAAAACCGCATCAGAAAGAACACCTCAATTCATTGAAGTTCTCTGGTGAATACCTACTATCGCTTATCAACAATATTTTGGACCTAAATAAATTGGAGGCGAATAAAGTGGAGGTAGAAAAAACATCCTTCAACCTTAAAAAGAGGGCGAACGATGTATTGGTTGCGCTTAAAAAATCGGCCGACGACAGGAAGAACAACCTTCATTTCGAGTTTGATGAAAGCATCCCAGAGAAGCTTATGGGGGATCCATTAAAACTTTCGCAAATTCTCATTAACCTTATCGGTAACTCGTTGAAATTTACCCAAAACGGTGATGTAAATGTTCGTATAAAGAAGTTGGGTGAAAGTAAGGAACGTGTAACGCTTCGTTTTGAAATAGAAGATAATGGTGTGGGTATTTCAAAGAAAAAGCAGAAAAGTATTTTTGAAACATTCTCTCAAGCTTCCTTGCAGATTAACCGTAAATTCGGTGGTACAGGACTTGGTCTTTCCATTGTTAAGAACTTGCTGGAGTTAATGGGAAGTAAGATTCAACTAGAAAGCCAGTTGGGTAAAGGCTCCAAATTCTGGTTCGATATTAACTTTGCCCTAGTTGAAGAAGTACGGGAGGTAAGAAACCCACAAAATATTATTTACGACGTAGATTACGTGGCCCTTGAAAACAGAAACATCTTGGTCGTAGAGGACAATAAAATTAACCAAATGATTACCAAAAAGATTCTTGAAAAGAACAAGATGAAATGTTTGGTAGCAGATAACGGTTCGGATGCTGTTGCCTTGGTTAAAGAGAAAAACTTCGATGTGGTTCTTATGGATATTCACATGCCGGGTATTAGTGGTATTGAAGCCACCCAGGAAATTCGAAAATTCAATAAAGACCTTCCAATAATTGCTTTGACAGCCGTAACCATTGATGAAAACCTTGATGACTTCTATCGGGCTGGATTCAACGAGATCATTCCAAAGCCATTTAAAACAGAGGAGTTCTTCGAAAAGATTTACCGTACGCTAGAAAGCCGAAACCTGCTGGTGAATAATTAGGAGTTGCGGAAACCCTGTATTGCATCCAACACCAATTCATTTAATGTGAATGCCTGATCATTTAGAATTTCGGTCGTAATGGGCAAATAGTACAAAGCAAACTTATCTAGTTTGGGCTGTAAACGCATATAATCCTTCTCGGTCGTAAGCACGATTTCCTTTTTCTTAAGCAGCTCTATTTCACCTTGGGAAAAGTGATGATGATCGGGGTATTTTAAATGCTCGAAAACAAAACCCCGCTTTTTTAAATAAGCAGTCAATGGCTTGGGATTGGCAATTCCCGTTACCAATGAAAAAGGTTTATCCATGAGATACTCAACAGGCAACTGTTCCGTTTTGCCCTGAATGAACTTACCATAGCCAATCCTTGAAAAAAACACGCGCTGTTCCGGATTCAATTTCATTCGATATTGAATTTCCTGAAGTGTGGCGTACGGCACATCTTGCGGGCATTTGGTCACAATAACCACATTAGCCCTCTGAATTCCAGCCCTTGATTCTCGCAGGTTACCTGCCGGAAGTAAGTGGTCGTCAAGGAAAAGGTCATCAAAAGCCGTTAGAACAATAGTATAGGAGGGTTTCACTTTTCGATGTTGAAACGCATCATCCAATAAAATGACTCCTGCTTTTTTCTTCAACTGTTCGATTCCTTCCCTTCTATCCGCACATACCGCTACCGTTATCCCTGGGAATTTATTTTTGAATTGCAGGGGCTCATCCCCTACCTCTTCGGCGGTGCTTTCAAGTTGTACTTCCAGGTATCCGGAAGTTTTTCTTTTGTATCCTCGGCTCAGCACAGCCACATTATATTTTTCCTTCAACAATTGCAATAGGTACTCGATCATGGGTGATTTCCCTGTACCGCCCACCGAAAGATTCCCAACGCAAATGACAGGGATATCATATGTGGTACTTTCTTTCCACCCCATATCATAGGCCTTGTTGCGCAGGGTGGTCACTCCGTCATACAAAATGGAAAAAGGAAAAAGGAGTTTGCGAAAGTTCATATAACGAAAGTATACTTTTTTATCTTTACGGTAAAATACACCCATATGAAGGTAAAAGATGTGATTCAGCTGTTGGAAGAATTGGCTCCCCTTGCCTATTCTGAAGATTTTGACAATACAGGGTTGCTGGTGGGCAATGCGCAGAATGAAGTATCGGGCATCCTCGTTACTCTGGATACCTTGGAGGCCGTAGTAGAGGAAGCCATCGAAAACAACTGTAACCTTATCGTAAGTTTTCATCCTATTATCTTCAAAGGGTTAAAACGCATCACAGGGAAAACTTATGTAGAAAGAGTCGTACTAAAAGCCATCGCCCACAATATTTCCATTTTTTCCATTCATACCGCTTTGGATAATGCATGGAATGGCGTCAATGCCATGATGTGTGAAAAAATGGGCTTACAAAATAGACAGATACTTATTCCCCAATCGGGAACCATCCGTAAATTGGCTACGTACGTGCCCCATAATGCGGCAGAGCAAGTACGGGAAGCACTTTTTGCGGCCGGGGCAGGTGAAATTGGCAATTATAGCAATTGTAGTTTTAACCACTCTGGGATGGGCAGCTTTAAAGGGAATGAAGATGCCAATCCTACCGTGGGCAATGTGGGGGAAACGCATTTTGAACCGGAGATAGAAATAGGGATTACTTTTCAGAAACATCTAGAACCTGTTATCCTAAAGGCGCTATTCCAAGCCCATCCTTATGAAGAAGTGGCGTATGAAGTAACCACCTTGAACAATACCAACCAACATATTGGGATGGGGATGATAGGGGAATTGGAAGAATCATTATCTGAAGAAGCCTTTCTCAAACATACCAAAGCCGTTTTTAAAACAGGCTGCGTTCGCCATAGTGCACTCACTGGAAAAAGCATTAAGAAAGTAGCTGTATTAGGCGGTAGCGGAAGTTTCGCCATTAAAGCGGCACAAGGCAAAGGAGCCGATGCCTTCATAACCGCCGATCTAAAATACCACGACTTTTTCAGCGCAGAAAACCGAATCTTGCTCACAGATGTGGGACACTATGAAAGTGAGCAGTATACAAAAGATTTATTAGTTGCTCACCTTAGGAAAAAAATTACTAATTTTGCACCTGCCTTGACGGAAAGCAAGGTGATTTTATCAAGGGTTAACACCAATCCTATTACATATTATTAAACTTATGGCTAAGAAAACAGAAAGTACTGTAGAAGAGAAGTTAAGAGCATTGTTCGATTTACAGCTTATCGACTCACGCGTGGATGAGATTAGAAATGTTCGTGGAGAACTTCCTTTAGAAGTACAGGACTTGGAAGATGAAGTTGCGGGAATGAATACCCGTTTGGAAAAAATGAATGCCGATTTAGAGGTAATCGAGGAAAGCATTAAGGACAAGAAAAACTTGATCGAAGAATCCAAGGGGTTGATCAAAAAATATACTTCCCAGCAGGACAACGTGCGAAACAACCGTGAGTACAATAGTTTGAGCAAGGAAATTGAATACCAAGAATTGGAGATTCAGTTGGCCGAAAAGCACATTAAGGAGTTTAAGGCGCAGATTGAACAGAAGAATGAAGTGATCGAAACGACCAAGGGACGATTAAAAGAACGCGAAGAGCACCTAAAGCACAAGCAAGGGGAACTCAACGAAATCCTGGCCGAAACCGAAAAGGAAGAAGAGGCCTTACTTAAAGAATCAGCCAAATACGAGAAGAACATTGAAGATCGATTGGTAAATGCATATAAGCGCATCCGATCCAATGTAAAGAATGGATTGGCTGTAGTGCCTGTAGAAAGAGGTGCCTCCGGTGGATCTTTCTTTACGATCCCACCGCAGGTGCAGATGGAAATTGCATCCCGCAAAAAAATCATTACAGATGAACACAGTGGTCGTATTTTGGTAGATCCTGCATTGGCAGAGGAAGAAAGAGAGAAAATGAACAAACTCTTTACTAAATTGAAATAAGATTTATCCAATTAGATATAACAAAGCCTTCACACCTTCGTGAGGGCTTTTTTTGTTTCTTTAGGTAAGGTTTGCAAAAATCTCCGAACTAATACAACGAATTAGCTTTAAAAACGATGAAAAAAATAGTATTACTTTCCTTTTCCTTAGTATTGTTGGCTACCCAGGCATCTTGCCAAGATATGAGCAAGAAACACAAGGAAGATCAGGCCAAAGCCCAAAAAGAACAAACACCAGTAGAAGTAAAAATAAATGATGGTTACGAACGTGCCTATTTTGCGAGTGGATGTTTTTGGTGTGTTGAAGCCATTTACGAAAGTGTAAAAGGCGTAAAGGAGTCCATTTCGGGATACAGCGGTGGCCATACTAAAAATCCTACCTACGAATCCAGTAACACAGGGCTTACAGGACATGCAGAAGCTGTAGAGATCATTTATGATTCCTCCGTAGTCTCCTTTAGTGATTTGGTAGATGTATATTTCGGATCCCAGAATGTTACCCAGGTAAATGGACAAGGACCGGATCGCGGATCCCAATACCGTTCCATTATTTTCTATCAAAATGATGCACAGAAAAAGATTATAGACGAAAAAGTAAAAGAACAGGAAGCTATTTATGGTGAAGGCAAAGTGGCCGCACAAGTGCTACCCTTCCAAAAGTTTTGGGTGGGCGAAGACTATCATCAGAATTATGAAAAGCGGAATCCGTACAACTCATATATCCTTGGTGTATCGCTTCCGAGATTGATCCGATTTCAACAAAAGTTCCCGCAATTGTTGAAAGCCGATCAAAAGCATTAATAGCCATTCACTTTTTTTAGTAACTTTAAGCGAATCCAGACGGATTCGCTTATTTTTTACCTATGAAAAAGCTAATCAACCTATTTGCGATTATTCTTCTATTTATTGCTTGCTCCAGTGATGATGACAATGACGGTAATGCAGAAAATGGAAACCTAACCCTTACGGTTACCGTAAACGAAACTAGTGAACAGAATGCTGTTATAAGCTGGACGTTGGAGGGCAATACTTCTCCCGTGGTTTATGAAATAGTATTGAGTGGACAAACAGTACGTGAAGGATACACAGGATCAATGTATAACTTAAACGGTCTGGAAGAAACCACCACTTATAACGGAGTGGTATTTGCTATAGAGCAGAATGGCAATCAAACCTTCGCCAATTTTGAATTTACTACTTCATTAGACCTAACACACGCAGGACATTATGTAGTTGACACCCAAGAAAAGGCCGATAATTTTTATTTCACCTCTATAAGCCTTGATCTACTCATAACAAATGTCACGGACATATCAAATTTAGCTTCCTTGGAGAGTGTCCGAAATTTATATATAAGTGATTCTAATTTGGAAAATCTCAATGGGCTTGAAAATTTAACCAATCTCAATGAAGGACCTCGGAAAATAGTCATTACCAACAACCAAAACCTTGAAGATGTATCAGCCCTGCAAGGAATTAGGGATCAAATCGATTGGTTAGAGATAAAGGACAACCCTAATTTAGCAAACTTGGATGGCTTGGGGCTTTCAGAAAATGCAGACAGGCTTTATGTAGAAAACATGGCAATTGAAAATTTTGATGGCATTTTAAGCCCTGCAAATGTTTGGAGTATTTGGTTATTGGATTTACCAAACCTTACTTCTTTTGAAGGTTTGAACAATATTGAAACCATCGGTTGGTTTCGCTTGGAAGACACACCCAATATAAGTTCATTTCAAGGACTCAATAGCCTACAGGCACTAAATGATGATTTGTATGTGGATTTCCCCATTTCGAGCCTAGATGGACTTGATAATCTTCAAAGTGCCAAATCATTGATATTTGATAATTTGGAAACACTTACATCATTAAATGGTGCTCCCAATCTTAGTACTATTGACGGAGATCTTAGAATTGTTGATTGTGCGAGTTTTGCGGATATCGGAAATTTAGATAACCTTCAAACCGTGGTTGGATGGTTAGAATTCAAAAACCTCCCTTTGGTAAATGAATTGTCTTTTCCTTCCTTGAACTTTACGAGAAAATTGAATTTGGAAGATTTAGCAATATCTAACTTGGATGGGTTCTCCAATTTAATTGAAATCAACGGCGGAGGTTTTCCCGAGACATTTCAGTTGATTGATCTCCCCAATTTGAACTCTATATCGGGTATTTCCAATCTACAAACAAATACAGGTCGCTTCGAACTAAATAACTTACCACTTCTAACCTCTTTGGAAGGTTTTAATTTGGTATCATCCGGCGGATTAGAATTATTATATCTCCCCAATGTGAGTGATTTTAGCCCTTTAAATAGTCTGCAATACACCACTTGGATCAACCTTGGTTCCTTAGATCAATTGGAAAACATGGATGATCTCTCAAATTTGGTAGATAGTGTTAATGAAAAATCCATATATTTCTATGTAGGTGGGAATACAAATCTAACGGACTTCTGTGGTCTTACCAACTACATGCAAAACACTGTCGTGTCGGATTTAAGCGGTGGATTCCCCGAATATTCCGTTTTTGGAAATGGATATGATCCGGAGGAATGGCAAATAGAATCCTCGACTGACTGCAGTCTCTAACCAACCCTTACAATTTGACACAAAAAGAATTCAGCATTTTTAAGCAGCTAAAAAATATGGAATTGGCATTAGAACTTGCCAACACCTTACAACAACACAACATCGAAACCCAAATAGGTGATAATTCAGCACCCGTCGATTCCAACTTTGGTGGCAGCTCTTTGCAATACAGTATTGAGGTTCGCATCCCTAAAGACGATTTCGAAAAAGCAGAGGAAATCCTAAAAAAAGAAGCCGAAAATGCCATCGAAACCGTAGACAAAGACTACTATTTGTTTTCATTCGAAGATCAAGAATTGTATGACATCCTATTGAAACCCGACGAATGGAACGAATTCGATTATGTGCTTTCACAACAAATACTCAAAAAAAGGGGAAAGCCCGTTGACAAGGAATTACTGGATTCGTTAAAGAAACAACGTCTTGAGGATCTTGCCAAACCTGAAGGAAACCAGAAGACCTGGATTTATGCAGGATACCTTTTTGCTATTTTGGGCGGTTTTATAGGAATCGTAATTGGCTATCTACTGTGGAAATCGAAGAAAACCTTGCCCAATGGCGAAAAGGTGTTTTCGTATAGCTACCAAGATAGAAAACACGGGCAAACCATCTTGATCATCAGCTTGATTATTTTCCCTTTAACACTTATCTGGAGAACCATTCCTATCTTCGACTAAGTCATTATTTTCGAGCTTTCACCTCAAACAACAAAGGATATAATTTCTCTTTTAGCTCATAACATCCATCGCTGTTTTTTACCAAATCGGGAAATACATCATACGGTGAAGCATCCATTTCGTTTACTACTTCAATTGTAAGACCAGCTTCAAGTAGGACCCCAATCACTTCACTCAAAGAATGGTTCCATCCATACTCTTTGCTCACCATTTTGGTTTTTCCATCTTCGGCATACGTACCTTCATATTCCTCATAAATAGCCTCTTTTTGATGATACCCATACTTCATTTCAGGTGGAGAAACCGTATAGTCAAACATCCAAGCAATAGGATGAAACTCCACAATATAAAAAACACCTCCAGGTTTTAATCGCTCCGCAATCATACGAGCCCATGGTTTCAGGTCTGGCAACCAACCAATGGTTCCATAGCTTGTAAATACAATATCGAATTGTTCAGAAACGTGTTCAGAAGTATCTAGCACATTGCAACATACAAATTTGGCATCCAGATTCAATTCACTAGAAAGGCTTCTTGCCAACCCAATGGCTTCGTCAGACAAATCCACACCCGTACATTTTGCTCCCATTCGGGCCCAACTCATAGTATCCTGCCCAAAATGACATTGAAGGTGTAATAAACTCTTACCAGACACATCCCACAAAGATTCTAATTCATAGGAGTTTAGCGATGTTTCCCCTTTTTTAAAATCCTCAAGTGCATAGAAATCGCTGGCAGCATGAATCGCCACTTTCTGATTCCAAGTTTCCTTATTTACCTCAAAGGCTTTTTTCAAATCCATAACTAAACATTGTAATTTGGAGCCAACAATTCCTTCCATTCTGGATGGCGCTTAATGTACGCCGCCACAAAAGGACACAAAGGTGCCAATAAACTATTTTCTTCCTTTAATATACGCAACACCTGAACCACTAATTCTGAACCCACACCTTTTCCTTCCAACTCACGCGGAACTTCAGTGTGCGTAAGATAGACCGCTCCTTTGGCGCGAATGTACTCAATGAATGCTAACTTTACCTGAACCGAAGCTTCAAACCTTCTTTTTTCCTTGTTTTCGTATACCTCTAGCTCCATTCTTATGAATTATGTGAACCATCACAGAAAGGATTATTTCCAGTTTTGCCACAACGACAAAATGCGGTACTTCGTTTCTTGGTTTCGGTTCGTCCATCGGTATGCTTCACCTCAATGGTGCCATACACCAATAGCGGGCCATTGGCTAGCACCTCGACTTTCCCCATTCCATCTTTATCCTTTTCTTCCGAGGGTCTGCCGTCTGTATTTTTGTAATAGGACAACGCACCGCTAGGGCATTTGTTTATGGTGGTTATGAGATCTTTTGAGGTGGCGGCATCTACTTGTATCCATGGTTTATCCCCTGGCTTAAAAACCCCAGGCAGGCCATTAACACATTCTTTCGCATGAAAACATAGCCCCGGTTTCCAAACGACGGTAATATCTCCGTTGGTGTATTCTTTTCTTATATCCATATTTTAAAAATACAAAAATTATGTGCCAAAAAATACTTTGCGTATTTTTACTGAAAACACCAAAATCATGAACAAATTCCTATGGGCTTTGTTAGTAGTAGCCACTTTTTTTGCTTGTAAGGACACATCAACCAATAGTGATACTAAAGGGGAAAGCGCAGATGAAACAAAGACCGAAGAAAAAGAATTATCGACCGCTGAGACCATTGCCTATAAGAGCGGATTCGAACACTGGAAAAATGTCAATGAAGTTTCATTCACGTTTAATGTAGACCGGGGCGAACGTCATTTCGAACGTTCCTTTATTTGGTTTACGAAAACGGATGAAGTTATTTATATGAATGGCCAAGACTCCATTGCCTACAAAAGAGGAACAGCATTGGACTCTTTGCAAACCAAAGCAGACCAAGCGTTTATAAATGACAAGTATTGGTTGTTACCTCAATTTCAGCTCATTTGGGATGAAGGCACCTCTTTTTCGGAAAAAGAAAACCAAGTAGCGCCATTGTCCAAAGACACTTTAGACATGCTTACCATTACTTATGGATCTGAAGGGGGCTATACTCCGGGCGATGCTTACGATTTTTACTTCGGAAAAGACTTCATGATCCGGGAATGGGTCTTTAGAGAGGGCAATCAGGCAAAACCATCCATGATAAATTCCTTCGAAGACTATGAAGACTTTAACGGATTAAAGATTGCGAAAACGCATCGCGACAGCACTGGAAATTTCAAATTGCACTTTACCAATATCGAAGTAAAATAAGATGCACGACAGCCTAACCACAAATAACAACACATTGACCTACCAAAACAACCGCGAATTTGCCAAAACATGTGATGCACAAGATCCATTGTCCTCTTTCAGGAATGAATTTCTGTTTCCTAAGGACCCTAAAGGAAACCCCCTTGTTTACCTTTGTGGAAATTCGCTAGGGCTGCAACCCAAACGCACACAATCATATATAGAGCAAGAATTAAAAGATTGGGCTGCTTTTGGAGTAGAAGGGCATACCGATGCTTCCCACCCATGGTTGCCCTACCACGAATTCCTTACAGAAAGCATGGCTAGCATTGTGGGTGCCAAACCCAATGAAGTGGTGGTTATGAATACCCTAACGACCAACTTGCATTTATTAATGGTCTCGTTCTATCAGCCTACAAAGACCAAATACAAAATTATAGTAGAAAGCGATGCCTTTCCAAGTGACAAATATGCGGTGGAAAGTCAGTTGCGCTTTCATGGATTCGATCCCAAAGAAGGATTGATTCTTTGGAAGCCGAGGGAAGGAGAGGAACTTTGCAGATTTGAAGATCTGGAAGCCATAATGAATGAGCAAGGGGAGGAAATAGCTTTATTAATGATTGGCAGCACCAATTACTATAGCGGGCAACACTTTCCCTTACAAAAGATTACCGAGTTAGGTCATAAACATGGCTGTATGGTCGGTTTCGATCTAGCCCATGGAGCTGGGAATATTGCTCCAAACTTGCACGAAACTGGTGCCGATTTTGCCGTTTGGTGTAGTTATAAGTATTTAAACAGTGGCCCTGGAAGTTTGGGTGGCCTCTTTGTACATGAACGACACGCCCAAAATCCTAACCTAAAAAGATTTGTTGGCTGGTGGGGACATAATAAGGAAACGCGTTTTAATATGCGGCACGAATTCGATCCATTACCAGGGGCAGAAGGTTGGCAATTGAGTAACCCTCCCATTTTAAGTATGGCTGCCATTAGGGCAAGCTTAGATGTGTTTATGGAAGCGGGGTTTGAAAATCTGAGGGAGAAATCAAGAAAGCTAACAGGCTATTTGGAGTTTTTGGTAGATGAAATGAATGATCCAAGAATACACATTATCACACCGAGAAATCCGGAGGAACGCGGTTGTCAGTTAAGTATACAGGTGAAAAGCGCTAACAAGCAATTGCACACCCAATTAACAGAAGCTGGAGTGATAAGCGATTGGCGCGAACCCGATGTAATTAGGGTTGCACCTACTCCACTTTATAATAGTTTCGAAGACGTTTACGAATTTATACAACGATTGAAAAACATACTCAATTGAAAGAAAAAGGAAACATACTCATTATAGGTGCAGGACTTTGCGGTAGCCTTTTGGCGCTGCGCATGGCACAAAGAGGATATAGCATTACCCTTGTAGAAAAACGGCCAGATCTCCGTAGAATTGAACAGGATGCTGGACGCTCCATTAACCTAGCCCTTAGCGATCGTGGCTTAAGGGGATTGCGGCTGGCTGGTGTTGAAGACAAGGCCCGTGCACTTTGCATCCCAATGAACGGCCGGATGATACACGATAAAGAAGGCAACACTTTCTTGAGCAAGTATAGTGGACGCGAAGATGAATACATCAATTCCATTTCCCGCCCAGGATTGAATATGCTTTTGCTCGATGAGGCAGAAAAATTGGACAACGTGGAAATTGTGTTCAACAAAGGATGTATTCAAGTTGATTTGGAAAGCCCGTCTGCCACGTTCTTCGATTACGAAACCAAGGAAGAAGTAACCTATACTGGAGATATTATCCTTGGTACCGATGGTGCTGGGTCCATGGTACGAAAGAGTATGTTCGATCATAAAAAATTTCTTTTCAGTTTTTCGCAAGATTGGCTTACACATGGCTACAAGGAAATTACCATTCCTGCCGCCGAAGGTGGTGGATACCGAACGTATAAAAACGCATTGCATATTTGGCCCAGAGGCGAGGATATGTTGATTGCACTGCCTAATTTGGATGGAAGCTTTACTGTGACCCTTTTCCTTCCCTATTCGGATAGCGATTACGGATTCGATAATCTGACCACCCCAGAAAAGGTAGTTGAATATTTCAACAAAGAGTATCCTGATGCCGTGGCCCTTATGCCTAATCTTGTTGAAGAATTTTTCGAGAATCCAACCGGCCCACTGGGAACCATAAAATGTTCCCCTTGGAATAGTTACGGAAAGACCCTTTTGCTGGGTGATGCAGCACATGCAATTGTACCTTTCTACGGGCAGGGAATGAATGCCTCTTTCGAGGATGTCATTGTTTTTGATGAAGCAGTGGATCGCCACGAAGGAAACTGGTTGGCTGTTTTTCAAGCGTATGAAAAAGCCCGAAAGAAAGATACAGATGCCATCGCAGACTTGGCTGTCGATAATTTCCATGAGATGAAAGAACATACTGCCAGTGCATTGTTCCAGGAAAAAAGGAAATTGGAAGTAGCTTTCGAAAATGAGTTCCCCAATGAATACAACAGTAAATATTCGTTGGTAACCTTTAATGAAAACATTACGTACCACGAAGCCATGACCCGAGGAAGGGCCCAGGATAAGGCTATTCTCAACTTACTTGATGATGGCAAACTGCCTGATCACCTTTCACTAAAGGAAAAGTTGGAACTGGTGCAAAAAGAAACACAAGACATACTTCACGACGATGAAGTAGCATATAACCTATCATAACCATGAGCAATAAGAGTAGATTAGTAGAAGGAAAAGCAACACCACGTGGCGCCTATCCCCATGTAAAACGTGTGGGTGACTTCATCTTTATAAGCGGTACCAGTTCGCGCTTGCCCGATAATACCTTCGCAGGGGTACATCAAGTAGATGAGATGGGATCCATGAGATTGGATGTTAGGGAACAAACACGGGCCGTGTTAGAAAATATAAAGGACTATCTAGCTACCGAAGGTGCTTCCATGGAAGATGTGGTAGATGTGACCAGTTTCTTGGTGAACATGAACGATTTTGCTGGATACAATGAAGTATATGCCGAGTATTTCAATAAAGAAACTGGACCAGCTAGAACCACAGTAGCGGTGCATCAACTACCCCATCCTAATCTTGTGGTAGAAATTAAGGCCATGGCCTACAAACCACTATAATATGACAAAGTATTTTACACTTGCCTTGTTTTTCCTTTTTGGCCTAAGCATTATAGCGCAAGAGGGAATTGAACTCGAAATACAGCAAGCATACGAAGCAGGTGAATTGGATGAAATAATAACACGCTATGGTGAAAATACCGAAGGATTATCTTCAAAAGCACTATACATTGTTGGAATGACTTATTATGCGAAAGAAGATGATCCCAATTGCATAAAATTCATGAACCTTGCCATTGAGAAAGACGGCAATAATGCAAGTGCACATTTCATGAAGGGAATTACCCTGAGCTTTTCGGGACAATTTCAAGAGTCGATTACTTCAATAAACAAGGCCATAGAATTAGACCCTACCAACTCTGAGCATTACAGCGGATTGGGGGACACCTATTTTAGCTTGAAAGAATTTGATCAAGCCCTAACGGCCTACAATAAAGCCATAGAGCAAAAAGAACCTGCAGAAAGGGCTTTTACCATGATTCCGCAAGTGTATGCTGCCCTAAACAAACCAGAAGAAGCCCTTAAAGCGTTCTATCAGTCAAAAAATAACATTTCAAAACAATCCCAATCCTATATCATTGCCCTTTACAATATTGGATTATATGAATTCCTTAAACAGGAGTACGACAAGGCAGAAGCGGCTTATTTGGAATTATTGGGATTGATTCCAGAAGACTACCCTTCTGTTTCCAAACTCATACAAGTATACTATGGTAAAAAAGAATACGACAAAGCCATACCATTGAAGCAAAAAATGTACGAGGCCCAGGAGGCAGGACTTTTGGAAGGCTATCTGGAGGATATGTTCTGTTTCGATCAGTTTAATTGGAACGGTCAGTTGGTTCAGGTATTCGAACGATATGAGCAAGGTGATGGCAAACTATATTACAAGCACCTTTTCTTCTTAGTGAGTGAGACCAACGAAATTGAGTTAAAGATTCAATCCGAAAACTCTCCAGTAGCAATAAATTTGAATGAAGCAAAATACGTTTTGGGAACCGACTATAATGGAACGCATTATAACTGGGGCATTTGGTTTCAGGAGGATTTTGATTATGAAGACATGAAAAAAGCAGTCATATACGTACTTGACAACAAAGCAGGAGAATTATTATCCAAAAAATAGGCAATCTTGAAAATACGTAACTACATAAACGGCACCTATAGCGATCCATTACATAATTCCTGGATAGATAATTACAATCCTAGCACTGGAGAAGTCTATTCACAGATTGCCGATAGTACCTCCAAAGATGTGCAAGTTGCTTTTGAAGCAGCACAAAGTGCCTTCCCCGCTTGGTCGCAAACCCCAATTGAAGAACGCAGTCGCATCCTTCTTAAAATAGCAGACCTTATTGAAACCAATTTGGATAGACTTGCAGAAGCAGAATCCAGGGACAACGGGAAACCCCTTTCCTTGGCAAGAGCGGTTGATATTCCCAGGGCCAGTGCAAATTTTCGATTCTTTGGCCATGCCATTACCCAATTTGCAAGCGAAGCACATGAAAGTGTTGGAAGACAAACCATGAATTTTACCCTTCGGCAACCCATCGGGGTCGTGGGCTGTATTTCACCATGGAATCTACCGTTATACCTTTTTACTTGGAAAGTGGCCCCAGCTATTGCTGCGGGTAATTGTGTGGTGGCCAAACCCAGTGAAGTGACTCCAATGACCGCCTGTCTTTTAGGGGACATCCTTACCGAGGCAGGACTACCCAAAGGTGTACTCAATATTGTACAGGGAAACGGACCCAACGCCGGACAAGCCATTGTGGAACACCCAAATATCAAAGCCATCTCCTTTACCGGGGGAACAAAAACGGGAGAACATTTGGCCAGAACCGCAGCTCCTATGTTCAAAAAATTATCATTGGAGTTGGGTGGAAAAAACCCGAACCTCATCTTTGCCGATTGCAACTACGATAAAATGTTGGCAGTAACCGTTAAATCCTCTTTTGCGAACCAAGGTCAAATATGCCTTTGTGGAAGTAGGATTTATGTGGAGGAATCTATCGCTGACCAATTTAAAAAAGACTTTGTGGACAAGGTGTCCAGACTAAAGGTGGGGAATCCCATGGAAAATGACACCAACCTCGGGGCCCTTGTCTCTAAACCCCATATGGAAAAAGTGCTATCCTATATGGACATTGCAGAAAAAGAAGGGGGTAGAATATTGTTTGGTGGAAAACAGGTCACAGTGCCCGGCCATGAAAATGGATACTATGTACAACCCACCGTGATCGAGGTAGATACCAATGACTGCACCATACAGCAAGAAGAAGTATTTGGTCCAGTGGTAACCATTACCACATTCTCTACCGAGGAAGAAGCTATTGCATTGGCCAATGATGTAAAATATGGTCTTTCGGCGACCCTTTGGAGCAGGGATTTGGATAGAACCATGCGCGTTTCCAAAAAATTGGAGGCCGGAATAGTTTGGGTCAACACTTGGTTAAACCGTGACCTAAGAACACCTTTTGGAGGTGTAAAAGACAGTGGAGTTGGACGTGAGGGTGGATTTGAGGCCCTTAAGTTCTTTACCGAACCCAAAAATATATGTATCACTTACAATGAATCGTAATACCCTATAGATGAATTTAGATCTCACCCAAAAGAACGCATTGGTTTGTGGAAGTAGCGCTGGAATTGGCAAAGCCTCCGCTTTAGAACTTGCCAGCATGGGAGCTGCCATAACACTGGTAGCACGCAATGAAGACAAGCTAAAAGACGTGCTTACCGAACTTTCTACGGAACACGGACAGAAACATGGTTACTTGGTGGCCGATTTTACTAAACCGTCCGAATTGAAAGAGAAACTATTAAATGCTACCCTACAGAAGAATTACCATATCCTTATAAATAATACGGGTGGTCCCAAAGGAGGAACCGCCTATGCGGCAGAAGTGGCCGAATTTGAAAATGCCTTTAAAATGCACTTGGTTTGCAACCAGATTCTGGTTCAGAGTGTGGTACCGGGAATGGAGCTGAATGGTTATGGTAGGATTATTAATATTATTTCGACCTCAGTAAAACAGCCTATTGAGGGCTTAGGGGTGAGCAATACCATTCGAGGAGCCGTCGCCAATTGGAGCAAAACACTTTCTGTAGAGCTGGGCCCTAAAGGCATTACAGTAAACAATGTCCTTCCTGGGTTTACAGCTACGGACCGTTTGGACGATATTGTTGCCAATGCCGCGCGTAAAACCAACCGGACCGAAGATGAAGCTATAGACTTTATGAAAAAACTGGTCCCTGTAAGACGATTTGCCCAACCCCATGAGGTTGCCAATGCTGTGGCATTCTTGTCCAGCCCTGCTGCGGGCTATATTAACGGAATTAATCTCCCTGTAGATGGTGGACGCACCAAAAGTTTGTAACTTTATAGAATTCGCGTGAGGGATTGAGCCAGTTACCCCACCTATGCTTGGCAGAGGTGTGTAACAGCGAAAGCCCGACCCTAGAGCGTAGCAAAATAGGGGCACGCCCAAACACCTAACTTTCTAAAAACCATTTCATGGCGCGACGAAAACTACGAATTAATGGGCACTCTCATCTCCTTCCCTATCCTGAGGAAATCCCACAGTTTATGCAGGATAAAGGTATCTTCTGGGTAGATAAAGATCGAAAATTTATGCTTCAGAAAGATTGGAGCCGCCCAGTGACCGATTCCAGTTTCTTCCTAGATGAAAAGCTGGAATGGATGAGTAAGTACGATATAGATCATGCCGTGGTGCTCAATTTATCACAGTTGTACGGTAATGGTCTTCGCTTGGAAGAAATGAAGCAGGCGTTGCGATTTCAGAACGATTTTAATGCCGGCATACAGCGCGATCACCCTTCCAAATTTACCTGTGGGTTTGTGGTGCATCCTGGTTTTGTACGTGGTGCCCTCTGGGAAATAGAACGCTGTGTAGAAGAATTAGGCATGAGCCTATTATGTTTGCCGACTCATTATATGGATACTATTGGAACCTGGCGTTGTATTTTTGATGAAGAAAACGAGCCTATTTTTGAATTGGCCAGTAAGTACAACCTTGCGGTAGAGATTCACCCATATGATGGCGAAAAATTCATAAAATTGGAAAATACAGCTTGGCGTTTTCACCTTATCTGGATGCTGGCTCAATGCGCCGATGCGTATCACTTCCTAACCCTAAATGGTTATGCCGATAAATATCCCAATATGCGCACTTGTTTTGCTCATGGTGGGCAATTGGCCCAGATAAATCTGGGAAGACGCATACAAGGGTTCGATGGTAGACCCGACCTATTTGAAGGGAAATCCCACCCCAGAAAGGCGGTAGGACACCCCAACATCTTTTTCGACACCTTGGTCCACGATACGGGATCCTTAAAACTTCTTATAGAAAATCAAGGCACACAACAGGTTTTAATGGGCTTGGACGATCCATATCCCTTGGGCGAAATGGAAAGCGCACCCCAATCGTCTTACCCTGGGAAGATATTGGACCTTGCAAAAGAACGGAACATTGTAACCCAGGAAGATTGCGATGCCATGTGGGAGGACAATGTACTGCAGTGGTTGCACGGAAATGATGAAACCGCAAAAGAAAATATGAAAAAGCGCATTCTAGGGGAATAGCCCCTATTTTTAATTCCCTATCTTTAAAGGAATTAACCAAATTTAATTTTTATGAGAAAAATAGGGATGTACATGGCCTTCTTTGGCCTATTTGCAATCGTGCTCAATTTTATTGATCGGGTTCCTACCATTTTAATGTGGATTTATTCTTGGGGCGAAGGCGTAGCCTGGGCCATTAAGATTGGACTGGTGCTTATTGGTGCGATTATGTTTTTTACTGGAAAATCTGATGCAGAAGAACCCACTGGCGCTGAAGCTGTAGGAGCGGCAGCAGCTGGTGCAGCTGTAGGCACTGGATCTGAAGGTGGTTCTGAAGCAGTAGCCGCTGGAGCCGAATCTGGGGCAGAGGCTGTGGCAGACGCCATCACAGGATCTGAAGGTGGTTCTGAAGCTGTTGCCGATGTAGCTGCTGGAACTGAATCCGGAGCAGAGGCTGTAGCCAAGGCAGTCACAGGATCCGAAGGTGGTTCTGAAGCCGTTGCCGATGTAGCTGCTGGAGCTGAAGCCGGAGCAGAAGCCGTGGCAGACGCCATCACAGGATCTGAAGGTGGTTCTGAAGCTGTTGCCGATGTAGCTGCTGGAGCCGAATCTGGAGCAGAAGCCGTGGCAGACGCAGTTACTGGATCCGAAGGTGGTTCTGAAGCCGTTGCCGATGTAGCTGCTGGAGCTGAATCTGGTGCAGAAGCTGTGGCAGACGCCATCACAGGATCTGAAGGTGGTTCTGAAGCCGCTGCCGATGTGGCCAATGGAGCTGAAGCCGGAGCAGAAGCTGTGGCAGACGCCATCACAGGATCTGAAGGTGGTTCTGAAGCCGCTGCCGATGTGGCCAATGGAGCTGAAGCCGGAGCAGAAGCTGTGGCAGACGCCATCACAGGATCTGAAGGTGGTTCTGAAGCCGCTGCCGATGTAGCTGCTGGAGCCGAATCTGGAGCAGAAGCCGTGGCAGACGCCATCACAGGATCCGAAGGTGGTTCTGAGGCTGCTGCCGGTGGTGCAGAAAGTGCAGAAGGTGCAGAGGGAAAGGGATCGGAAGGATCCGAAAATTAAAAATTCTCCATTCAATAAACATTCCCCATTTTACAATAATAAATGCTCCGCAATTTTTAGTAACATTGCGGAGCTTATCTTTTTAGTATGGATTTTTTACCCGAAAAAATAGATCATTATGCGGTAGCCCATTCCCAACCGGAGCCAGAGCTATTGCAGCAGCTAACCCGTGAAACCTGGCAAAAAGTATTGGCTCCCAGAATGCTGAGCGGGCATTTTCAGGGAAGGGTATTAAGCATGATTTCCAAATTGGTGCACCCTAAGCATATCCTGGAAATAGGAACCTACACTGGGTATTCCGCCCTATGTTTGGCCGAGGGTATGGCCAAGGACGGGAGCTTACATACCATAGATAGCAACGAAGAACTCGTCGACCTGCAACGCAAGTATTTTGATGCGTCCGGTCATGGGGAACAGATCGTACAACATTTGGGCAATGCATTAGAGGTCATTCCTTCCTTGGATACTACTTTTGATCTGGTGTTTATCGATGCCGACAAAAGGAACTACCTTAACTATCTGGAACTGCTGCTGCCCAAACTGCCTTCTGGCGCAGTAATTTTAAGTGATAATGTATTATGGAGCGGCAAGGTTGTGGAACGGGTTGCCGAAGACGATATTGATACCCAAGTGCTTCTGGAATACAACAAAGCGCTCAATGAACATCCCAAATTGGAAACTGTGCTATTGCCTATACGCGATGGCTTGACGGTGAGTAGGGTTCGGTAGGATAATTTCTACAATGTTCTCTGAAAAGTAAGTGCGGGGAAGCGATATGATTGAATTTAATTTTACCATGAACTACTCCCATTGAAGCATCGGCAGCTAGGAAAGCGCTAGCCCCTATTATTACTTCATTTAATATTATCTAATAATCATTGACTCTACACGCCCCATCCATCCACAATGTATTAATTTGTTTATTTTTTAATCATTTTGAAGTATTGTGTTTCCCCACTAGAGTATACCAATTCAAAAAAATACATACCCTGCTGTAAAATACGTGTGTCAATTTCCTTAACATAGTCTCTTGATATTAGTAACTCACCTAATTGATTAAATACACGCACAGTTTCGATTCCCCACTCTGATGTTACATTAACTACAGTATCAAATGGATTTGGAAATAAATCGCTTTTCGGATAATTAAAATCTGAAGTATTTAAAATGGTCTGATTTTCGTACCATGCAATTTTTTGGTCAAAATGTGAAGCCGAAACCACATCATAATCTTGATCCAGATCGATATCCTTGGCAATAACCGAGGTGGTATATAAAACCTCATTGGAGATCAATTGAGGATCAGAAAAGTTGCCTTGGCCATCTAAGTTGGATAACCAAAAAATTTCTCCCATTCCGTTCTCGTATAAAGAAGTAATAATATCCATGTCTCCATCATTATCAATGTCCTCAACATACAATGTTCTCGGTGAGAAAGTTTCTTCCATGATTACCATCTGAGACCCAAATGTGCCTTCTCCATCTGTATTTTCATACCAAGCTATTTTATTATCATGAATGGATCCTGAAACAACATCCAAATCACCATCCATGTCAATATCAGCCGCATAAATATGTAAGGGACCGTCAACTTCTGTAGTTATAATTTTCACTGCGCCAAATGATCCCAGTCCATCAAAATTCTCGAACCAACCTATATGATCCCCCTCGAGACCATGCGATAAAATATCATAATTACCATCATTGTCAATATCCGCGATAACTGCATCAATTGGCCAGTCCAAAGCGGTGGATATTGTTATTCTGTTCCCAAAATCACCCAATCCACCTAAATTTTTGTACCAAGCAATTGTATCCGAATTTCGATCCACAATCAGTACGTCAGTGTCTCCATCATTATCTAGATCGGCTCCCATGATAGTAAAGACCGAAAACACATTAGTACCATCATCAATAACTTGTTGCGGGCCAAAATGTCCAAGCCCATCAAGGTTTTCATTCCATGCAATCTTGCTTATTCCGGTCCAATCATATGAAAAAGAAGAAAGCACATCTAGATCCCCATCTCCATCCAGATCAGCTGCAGATACAGCCAGTGCCAATTCATCCGAGTTCTCCGCGACAACCTGTTTACCTCCAAATAGACCCATCCCATTTGTATTCTCATACCATGAAATATCGTATTGGCCTGCTAGAAGAATATCTAGATCCCCATCACTATCAACATCTGCAGTAGTAATTTTTGGATAGCCGAATGCATCTTCGGATATAATTTGTTGCGGACCAAATTGAGAATAACCTCGTGAAAATAGAACTAATAGCATGCACAAAAATAAATATTGCTTCATCTGCTTTTCAATTAAAAATTAGTGTTGCTCCTAACATCGTACAAAAAAACCCAATCCTAAATTACGACTTTTCATTTATTGATACATAATTAATTGAATCTATGTATGACAGGTATTATCCTATAATGATCATCTCGGATTAGACAAATAATCCATTCTTAGATATTAAAACTCATTAGTTCTTGTTTCATTTTTTTAGAAAACGATTGAATGATTTCCAATACTTATCTTTATAAATATCAAAGTCTATTTCAATTCTCACTTGGTATTCTTTTTGTAGCCGGTATAAAACTTTGGTAGGTTTCCTGAATTCAACACAGGCAAAGTAAATCTCGCGAATCGAATCTGCCGTTTGCCTTCCTATGTTTAAATAACCTTCGGAATCTTTTAGCGCTTCCATAATTCTTTCCTGGATTTCGTTCATTAACCTAAATGTAGTATCATCTGGCATTCCATTATTCTTTCCGTTGTACTTTATTCTCAGTACTGCAATCCAAGGATGAGAAGCTTTACTATCCCAATCCAATAAGTCCATATTTAAAACGGCTAGTAGCGGAAGTCCACTTTTTAAGGTGCCTTCCAGTCCTGAGTAACTGTCGTTTTCCGTATTGTGCCTAAATCCCATATACTTTTCAACGAACTCTTTCTCTCTCCATGATAGATAATCCCTGAGCTTTTTTATTGGAATTAATTCCTTGGATGCTTCTTTTGGATTAATGATGGTAATACTATCTATTTTAGTAATAGAGTTCAACTCGCCAAGAGAGTTGTCTAAAGCAAGATATACCCCGTTTGTAATAACCGTTCTATTATTTTCATTGAAATCCCTGTGAGTTATAGTAATGTCAATTTCATCTGGCATGGACTCATGAACAGTGGAATAGAAATTCAACTTACTTTCGTCGAACTTATACCCATCCATTTCGATTCCAAAATAATTTGAACCAGAAGGTTGTTTGAGTGCTGTAATTTTCCAATTACTCATTTTTGGCGCAGACTCGACCAATTCTTCCACAAACACAATATTCTTTATAACTCCATCAGCTGTTAAAATAAGTTCTGCCGTATTATCATCAAACATTCCTGCTAAAAACCAAAATCCCTCTTTTAGCTCATTCAACTTCAATTCTAGTTTATTAAAAAAATATCTTTTGATGTTCCCTTGGTTTTTCAACACTTTAAAGAACTTTTTCTCATTCTGTTCAAACCAATTCCAAAAATCATCGTATGATTTTATCGGTTCTTCCTTTGTTTTAAATAGTGATTTTAGAAAACTCATGCTATCTTAGTTCAGATGCTTAAGACCTTATTCCCCGTCCCCACAGATCACATCCCGCCACAGCTCATAGCCTTTTCCATTCATGTGGAGGCTGTCTTCAATAAAGATACCGGGAATGGGACGTCCTTGGGGTGTAAGCATGGGCGACCATACATCTATAAATGATAACTGGTCACGTTGGTTGCAATAGTCCCTTAATAGGTCATTAAACGCCATATAACCATCTTTATGGTTCCAACGGGATGGACTGGGCTTGGCGCTAATAAAATAGATTTTAGTGTCTGGCAGGGCCGAAAGTAGCCTAGAGGTTACTTCTTTGGTAGTCTGCAAAATGGCTTCAGGGGATTTTCCTTCGGCAATATCGTTATCGCCTTCATAGATGTATACTGTGGTGGGTCGAAAGCGTAGGACAGTTTCTTCTAAAAAATATAATAGATCGGTCATTTGTGATCCACCAAACCCCGTATTGATTGTAAACTTTTCCGGGCAGTCTTCTTGTAGGGTCTCCCAAAAACGAATGCTGGAACTACCGGTAAATACAACCACTTCCCTTCCTTCAGGGATCGCTATTTTTTTGAATGTTGCTATGGCATCATCAAACCGATGGGGATCTTGGCCCCACAGTTGTTCAGGAAATAGCGCTAAGGTTATAAGCAATAGGAGTACGAAGGTTCTCATGGTATGTTTTTAATAGTAGATGAAAATACACAAATTCCTCGGGCTTCCCAACTCCTACTATATTGCCAATAAATGAATATGACACAAATAATGCTGGTTAAATTATTTACAAAATGTAGTTCATGGTAAAATAATTATCATTCTGGGCAAACTCAATATTCCGTCTCCCAGTCATCTACCTCGAACCAAGCCGATTTACCTTTTCTGAGGTAGGTTACGACTCGCTTTTTCGGTCTTGACCATGTCTTGTCCTCTATATCATAATAACTTATGTTGTCATTATTATAAATTACAATGCCCTTCCTGTCGCAGCCTTCCAACAACTCCACTTTAATTTTTAAGTTTTCTGCATCCTTTTCCACTATCCTCCCTTTCACAAGGCAAGTATCATTATAATAATGGTCTTCTTGCTTCTTACTGGCAAAGTCATAATTGAAAACATAATCTACGATTGAACCAACATTGTATTCGTTAAAGTTTTCCAACTTCTCCTCTTCAGCTTCTTTTTCCCGTATACGATTTTCCAATTCCCTGTTTTTTTCCCAAGCTACATAATCGCTTATCTGTTCCTGAAAGCGCATGTCTTCACCTTTTAAATAACGGTAGAAGCTCTCTAAAATCACAACAGACATAGATTCGGGATGTCCAATTTTATTTTCTCGAAAAAAATGGGATAATCGTGAACCTCCCCAAAGTTGCCAATTGTTTCGCATGAATAGTCCCATACCAAACCTATAGTTTCCATATACATAATCTTTTTCAGTAAGCTTGGTAATCTCCAATTTCAAACTATCTGAATACATACGATCTAGGACACTTATAGCATCCTGCAAGTTTTTAGGTATATAATAGCCCCTTAAACTATCGGTTACAAATCTAACCTTGTCTTCTTCCTTCCACTTACGTTCAATTCTCTGAAATGGTGCAAATATCTTTTCCTCATTGTAGGTGCCATTTGTCAGATATTCTTTAAAAGCAATGAGTATTACTTCGGTTTTATGATTAGTAATGCCTTTTTCTTTAAGATAGGAATTTATCTTTGATCCGAAATTATCGCTGCTTGTCCAATGATAAATGGTTTTGAATTGTCCACCCCATGGATAACTACACTTTTTTATAGTATCATTCGCACTGTATTTGATTGCATTTTTGATGCTATCTGAAGTATGCTTATTGAGATAGACAACAGCCCTTTTTAAATTTTTTGGAGTCTTAACCTGTTGTCCCAAATTGGGTAGCGTAAATAATAAAAATACGATGGTGGTCAGAAGTTTCATTTTTTAAATTTTGGTTTCCCCTAAATTAGCTTGGCTAGGTATCCTGGAAAAACCTAAATGAGCGAACTGCCCTTTTTATTTCGTTAAATGGAATATTTATTCTTTTTTTTGAAAAATCACAAAACCATAAAATTAGTAACATGATCCCTATCCGTAATTAAACTACGAAAATAAGTTCTGGTCGCTTAACCATATGGATATGATATACCTTGCAGAAAGGAAGTGCTTTGCTAACACATAAATAATGAGACTACCGCTATTTTAGGTTGCTGCCTTTTCCACATAATCTGTCCTATCCAATCGGTACCATATGGCGTCTTGAATAGTTTCATCGTATGGAGCTTGTTTGTCAAAGTGCATACCAACTTTTTCCATAATCTTGAAAGAGGCTTTATTATCGGGCATGGCTATGGCTATAATGAGATCCAGATTGAGTACACGAAATCCATGGTGTAAAATGGCTTCTGAGGCTTCGGTAGCATATCCTTTGCCCCAGTATTCCTTTTTAAAGCGATAGCCAAGGTCCACCTTGTCGAACTCTGGTAAATAGGTAAGTCCCGCCCAACCAATGAATTCATTGGTTTCCTTTAAGATAGTGGCCATCCTTCCATAACCGTAAGTGGCATAATCGAAATGCCTTACCCTTATGGCTTCTTCTATTTCTTCCATGGTTTCTACCACGGGTTCTCCTGTGTACTTCTGTACTTCGGGATCGGTGTGCAATTGAAACAGATCTTCCTTATCAGCGAAAGTAATTTCCCTCAATACCAGGCGTTCAGTCTCAATACTGGTTTTCATAAAATTGCCATTTAATACGCTAGCACCCGAAATTCTACCTTAGCTTCGGATTTTAGTTTGCTATCCAGGTACATTTCATAGCCCTGTAATAACTTTACGTGCTTGGTTTCACCAGGTTTGATGGTAATGGTCTCTACCACCTTTCCTTCTTTTTGCACCCTGATCTCAAATGCATTTTCGCCACTGTTATCGACAACGGCCAAACTAGGATGGCCCGCATGTGGGTTCACAACGGCATCCTGTCCGGGGCCTTTACCGGTAATGGACATACTCTGATCTGCTTCTAGTTCTAAAACGCTTTGACTAAATGCACTGAACGAGAAAAGAAAAGCTAGTACGGAAAGAAAATATAGTTTTTTCATAGTATTTGGGGTTTTAAAAAGGTAATGTTCCTTATTTACTGGTAGGATAAAGATACTTATTCCTACTGAAACCGAAAATATTGCGGGTACCGATAGAGCTTCACGAAAGTAACCACATGGTGTTTCAACCCGATTATAGGATCTTGTTCAGGTTATGGGCATGTTCCAATAAGTCGGTAAAAGTCAGGATTTCGAAGTTGTAGTTTTTAAACGGTTCCTTGGCTTCGATCACTTCTTCATAGGACAAGTTGCCGTAGTCCTGCCCTATAATAACGGAGAGTTCGGGCTTATAGGCATGAATACCTTGCTGTTGCAATAGTTTTCGATATTCGGGATTATCGAAGTAGTTGCGATAGGTTCGGAGCTGGCTTAAAGCATCCATAATTTGCGAATTGAAGCCCTCCCGGTTTACACGTTCCTTTACGATTCTTTTATCGGGAAGCTTAAGGTCTACGATTTTCCAAAAGTCATTTTTATTTACGGGTTCCAAAATAAAATCGGGAATAAGATCTCCCTTATCGTATCGCTTAAGGTGCATCTGGCTGCGTAACGATTTGTATTTAGAGCCTAGCAGAAAGTTGGGAAAGCGTTCCAAGAAATTCTGTATCTGGTGTTCGGTAACACCATCTTTGTTGATGAGTTCCTGAAACTCTAGAATCTCCTGATTTAGAATGTACTTATTGTTTACAAAAGAAGGCCTGGAGATTAAATGGGACTCATTATCGAATCGATAATCTACAGGACCCCTTGTTATTCTAGGAACGATAACAATCTGGTTATCGGCATTTAGGCTAAGGTCCAGTTCGATACGGCTATCTATAATGGATTTTTCTATTTTCCGCTTGTCATCATAATCAGCATCGCTCTTATTAATCCAATCGAAACTGCGGGTACGTTTTTCCAAGAAGTTTAAAATGTGCGAATCGGGCTTTCGATCCCCAGAGTAAGCTCCAGAATAAATAATAAAATGAGCATCGGGGTTTCGTTCGGCCAGCTTATCGAAAAAGTAAAAGGCAGAAAAGTAGGATGGGCCTCCTATCATTCTATAGGATTCTATATCCTTGGCTCCAGAAATAAGTGCCTTATCGCTTGGATGTACAATCTGAATGGGGGTAAAACTCGTAATAACGGTATCGAAAGAGGCATTACCATTAAGCAAAAGGATGGCTTCATTGTAGGATACGCAGAGATCTAAATTTGGGACACGGGCGAGCATCCTTTGTGTTTGCACAATGGGTTCCTTGGCGCCCATTCTCCTGCGATCGGGGCTTAAATAGGTTGCATTTACTCCGAGTACTTTCACTTCGTATTATTGACAATAGATCCTTATCCTTGTGAAGATAAAGAATACTGCCGAATTCCATGGTTTTCCTGCCACGAAAAACGGCCCGGTCTGGACCGCTTCATTTTCTAACGGGTCCTATTATTTGGTCAGACTGGTAATTTCGCTGTACCCAGTCATCTTTCCTTTTTTGTTGAAGGATTCCGTACGCACCACCCCAATATTGGGCGAATACCATTCCTTAGATGTGGCCTTTATGTTCATAACGACCTTGGTGCTTACATCTTGGGTTAATACCAAGCAATTAAAATCGCCTGCTGGTGTGGTAATGGTCTCCTTGGCCTCTACCATCCTATTGGTAATATCAATGGTCATATTAATGCCAATGGGTCCTCCGGTGGAGCTTATGCGTAAACTACCATCTTCCAGTGACGTGCCGGCTGCTGCATCCATGCTTGGAATCTCATAACGGGAAGCATCTACTTCAAAATCCATATTCTGGAAGGCTCCCATAGAGGTACCGTCCATCTTCATGGCCATGTCGAACTCAAATTGTCCATCCACACATTTCGCCTCAAAAGTATTCGAAAGGAGTTCCTTTCCTTTTTTATCGAAGGCTTTGGTCTGTACGGTAAAGATGGTCTCGCTGCCATTGGACACCTTGTCCAGTAATTCATAACTGGTTTTACCTTGGTTTTTACCCTTGGCGTTGTAATGGGTCATTTCCCATTGTGTGCCTACATCAATGGGCAGATAGGGTTCGCAATCGGATTGTGCATAGGTGGTGAATGACAAAAAAACTAGGAGCAGTAAGGTGGTTATTCTTTTCATAATTAATGTATTTAATTAGTTCGTTTATTGATAATTATATAAATGGACTCCCTTCCTTAAGATGGGGTCTCAAGACTTAGTACACTTTTGCGTGCATTTTGTAATCAAACTTGGGGTTAAAAGGTGGTACATTTTATAAATGCAACACTCATGAGGAGATCATCTTTAGCCCTAAAGGCTTCTTATTTTGAAATAGTTCTTCTAATTTGTATTATTTAAGGAACAAATATTTTGTTCTTAATGGCATAAATTACCAAACCCGTCCTGTTTCGTAGGTTTAGTTTTTCGAAAATGGCATTGCGGTACCCTTCTATGGTTTTAGGGCTTAAAAACATGACGTCGGCAATCTCTTTATACGTCATTTCGGTGCATGCGAGCTTAATGAATTCTATTTCACGTTCCTTTAAAATATCCTGTGGGGACTCTTTACCTGAAAGCGAATCGACCAATACCTTGGTAACGGTGTTGGTATGATGAAAACCTTTCTCCATTACTTCTAGGAGGGCTTGTTGTAATTCAAATTTCTTGACATCCTTCATAAGATAGCCCTTTGCACCTGCCCGAAGCATTTTTAATATGGTAGACTCGTCTTCTTCTATGGAGAGAGCCAATACCCTAACTTGGGGAAAGTGTTCATATAGATGGGCCGTGGTTTCAATACCGTTCAGTATAGGCATATTTACATCCATAAGGACAATGTCGGGGATGTTCTTTGGGTTTTTGAATTTATCCAATAGCTCTTGCCCGTTCTTACAGGTGTATAATACCTTAAATTGTTCAAAACCTTCTACCAATCCTCCAATGGCCTGGGATAATAGATTATGATCGTCTACTACTACTACCGAATAACTCATAATTCTTGATTTTTATAGGTTAGATTCAATTGTGTCCCCTCCCCTTTTTGGGATACAATTTCCGCATTTGCATTTATAAGTCGTGCCCTACTCTTAATGTTGGTAAGACCTATTCCTTTTTTGGAATCCAGTTGGCTCGTATCGAACCCAATTCCGTTGTCTTTGGCTGTAATATTAAGGACATCGTCTTCATAATTTACATGAACTTCGAGCCTATTGGCCTTGGAGTGCTTAATGGTATTGGTAAAGAACTCCTGAAGCATCCTAAAAAAGATCACTTCCACTTTGTGGTCCAGCTCAAATGTTTCCTTAGAAAAAGTGAGACTGGCTTCTAAATATTGCATTCGGTTAAAGCGCTCTATCTCCAACTTAAGTGCTTCTACCAGGGAAAGACTGTTGAAGGTATCGGGGTTTATTAATTTGGATAAACTCCGCAATTCCGTAAGGCTTTTCCCAATGGTTTCGGCCGCATCGTGAATGCTCGGCGACGGATCATCCTCATTCTGCAATTGTATCTTGGCCAAGGTGAGCATTTGCCCGATATTATCGTGCAATTCCCAACTAATATTACGCAGTGTTTCCTCGCGTATCTCTACCTGGGTTTCTATAATTTCCTCCTTAAACCTATTTTCTGCTTCCTGCTGCTCACGTAACAATTTATTCTTTCGTTTTTGAAAAATGGCGAACAGTATAATTACCGTTAAGGCCAAGCAAAAAGTGATAATCGAAAAAATTACTAGAAACGATTGTACTCCTTCTTCGTCCATAAAAATCCTATAATGTAACAGCCATAGAGAATAAGATTCAAACTAATTAAAATGATAAAATAACTTAAAAACTGTATCGGGTCATACTCCATCAAAAATATCAAAGGAATCATTCCCATATAAAATAACAACAATGCGGTGGATATCCAAAAGCTAAGCTTGTATTTAACGATTAGCACCTCATCGCTATTCAATAACTGATAAAAGTGGAAAACGGTTAGCACCAATAAAAATACGGCGCCCGTAAAAAATGTATACGTGTGGTACTTCTCCCAACTATCTAAAAATAAACTTAGAAGCGCCACAATTCCAAAAATAACCGTAAAAGGAATTACCGTTCTTTTAAAGTTGGGGCGCTTTAGTATGTTGTGATACCAATTGAAATAAAATAAAAAGCTGATAATGATAAAGCTATTATATACCCACCAATTATTCACTTTAAAGACGTCTGCAAGCAGGGCTCCAGAACCATCTACAAGAACTGTAAACCATAGAAAATAAAGGAAATACCGTTCATGGGATTGTTTGTACTTTCTAAAGTGAATGGTAGCCATTATGGCTGCCGTTAGTTGTAATACATTGGTGATATAAAATAGATCGGTCAGCTCCATTTTATTATAGGTCTTTTGGCGGCTTCCCTCCGTGACCGAAGTTTAGTGAATTAATACTATCTGCGGGTTCATCGTCCGGTTCCATCGGGAAAAACCCTTGCTTAATCCCAGTACTTCTGCCATTTCTAGCGGTAGGCACCAGTACTACCGTAGAATAAGGATAGCGGTCATTATCCTGTGGTTGCGAATAGGCCGCAAAATGTATACGAATACCCAAGTCTTCATACCCTCTTTTCTTCGCTTCGTATTCTACATATTCTATGTACTCCTTGATAGTGTCCAAGGAAAACCAGAAATCCCGGGTGTCCTGAAAACCGAGTGCGGTATCCAAAATAGCCGATCGGGTTCTCACAAATTCATTCTGAAGCTCGGCAGCTTGATCAAAATTAATGGACTGCGCAGGTGGATCTACTGGTTCTTCGCAAGAGGCAAAGAACAGGATGGAGCAGAAAAATACTAGAACTAATACTGCAAAAGGGGTTTTTGATTTCATAATTTATGGTGTTAAAGTTTCCTATAAAATTAGAGATAAAATACTGAAAAACAGTAGTCAACATCTTGTATGGTTACATAATTTTATATATATTTATTTGATTTCTAGTATTTTACAGCCCCTACCAATCTACAAAAAGGTGAAAAAAACCTTGGGGCTAGGGGGTTTTCCCCTATTTCTGAAAAGAAAACAACTTATGGAATGTACGGTATTACCTTCTAAATAGTAGGGAATTACCATTACAAAAAACACAGTACATAACACCTTCATTAATAGCCCTTTGACTCTTGATGAAGTTGTCCCATCTCCTCATCTTTGTCACTGTGATTTCGAAACTCATGTTCAGTAAAATGATCATTAATTACGTAACATTAAATATGAAAACTATGAAAACAATCTATGTATTACTGTTAGTGGTACTCACCTGCGGAGCGGCACAGTCGCAAAGCCTAGGCCAAACGGTTATGGGCAATTCGGGTGCAACCATTAGTGGTACATCTAACACCCTAAGTTTTACTTTGGGTGAACCCGTAATTGGTTCTATTACCAATGGCCCATCATTGGGACAGGGATTTTGGCTGGGTGCCATTGTAGAGATTACCCTTGGAGCAGAAGATTTTACGCTCGAGGCAAGCGCTACAGTATATCCCAATCCGGTTAGCAACTACCTAAACATTTCTTTCAAGGACATGCAAGGGGAAACATTTCAAGCATTACTGTTCGATATGCAAGGGAAACAGGTAATGCAAAAGGAAATTGAAGCTAGTTCGTCTGCCGAAACCTTATCCTTAAGTGCATTAAGCACCGGAAACTATGTACTAAAAGTAGTACAGGAGTCCACCCAAAAATCCAAAACATTTAAAATCGTTAAAAACTAAAAACCATAATCATGAAAGCTAGAATAACATACACAACCCTAATGGCCCTTATGATGGTCACTACACTTTCTTTTGCTCAAAGTCTTGAGGGAGTAAGCACAACTACTACAAAAGCCCAGGATCCTGCGGATAAAGTAGTACCAGTACAAAAAGGAGACAACAACGACAGCAGGGAATTTGCTGCTGCCGAATTAATAAACTACCAAGCGGTTGCTAGAAATGCAGCAGGTGACCTAATCATTAACTCTGCAGTTACTGTAGATTTCGAAATCAGGAATGGAGCTGGTGGAGCTGGTGTTTTTAATGAAACACAAAATCCAACTACCGATGCAAACGGAGTATTCTCTGTACAGGTAGGAAGTGTTAACCCATTAGACAATGTAAACTGGTTAGACATAGAGCCATGGTTGCACGTAAGCCTTAACGGAACTTCTGTAGGTGAAACTGCTATTGGTAGTGTGGCAACAGCACTGCACAGTAAGCAAAGTGCGCAGGTTATGATCTATGGATCTGGAACCACAAACCCAGACAAAATGATCGCTCAGCACTCTCCTGGATTCCCAGGTTGGGGTATTGGTTATTCCGATGCAGGAGATGATGTATTGTACATGGCCGGTGGAACCACTAATTTGTCTATCGACTTGGCTACAGGTAACACTACTACTTCTGGATTCTACGAAAGTACTCAAACCACTACTTCACCAGCAGCCAATAGAATTTATGGAAACAGTACGGCAATTGCTTACGGAAGTATTGATTCTTTAGGTGGAATCTCTACAGGTTACGGTATCGACTCTGTGAACAATTCTGCTACAGGAGTTTACGAAATTACGTTGGACCTTGATTCTAATCCTGCTAACACCATAGTAACGATTACACCATTTACGATTGGTTTTGGTGTTCCGGAAATCGCAGGATACGAAACTACAGGAGCTAATACTTTTACAGTGCGTATTCAGGATGCAACGGGAACTGCTCGTGACAGTGCTTTCTCTTTTGTTGTATACCCACAATAATATATCTGGGGGTCCTACTCAAGACGTAGTCGACTTGGGGAGGATTCCTTTTCTTATAAACTATTTCATATAGATAAATTCGAGAAGTCGAGTTCTTTAGAAAGGCCTAGGAAAGAGGAGATCCTGGGCTCTTTCTTTTTATATATACAAATATGCGGTATGAAAGTATTGCCAGGGTCGTACCTACGAAGGCTCCTACCATGATATCTGAAGGATAATGAACGCCTACGTATATTCTGCTGGCACAAAATAAAAGTGGCCACAAGTAAGCCAAATAGATCCATTTATTGAAAGACCTTATCATAAGTACCAAGAAGGTAGTTATGGCAAAGCTGGTAGAAGCATGTCCCGAGAAAAAACTAAAACTATCTGGATGTTGCAATACCCTTAACTGATGTGCCAGATCCAATACATTGTTAGGTCTTAAGCGCTCCAACCCTATCTTGGTAAGATCGGTAAGCAATAATGTAATGGCAAAGGTTGCAACCCCCCATAAAAACACCTTTACACCTTCCTTTTTACGGAAATAATAGAATACGATAAAAGTTAAAAAGAGAAAAAAGGGAATCCAGCTTTCAATTTTCGTAATAAAAACCCAAAAACCGTCGAATGTAGTACTGCCTAAATTGTTAAGAAAAATCAGTAGATCCCTATCCCATTGCTTGAGCGTCTCTAGCATTTAGAAATTTCGTTTGATAGGTCCTGTTATTTCATTCACATCCTCTTTTACCTTATCGATCTCCTTCTTTACGTCTTTGGTGATGTCCACATCGAGACCTTGTTTTTCGGCACTTTTGGTGATCTCTGTTTTAATATCATTGGTGGCATCCTTAATTTGTCGCATTCCCTTACCCAAACCACGGGCAATTTCTGGCACCTTATCAGCACCAAAGACCATAAGGACGATGAATAGAATGAATGCAATCTCGGCACCACTAATAAATAGAGGAAGTGTCATAAGGCAAAGATACAAATTTAGGAATGTAGTCATACTAAAAAAGCCCTTTCAAATAGAAAGGGCTTTTAAATCTATCCTAAAAAGACTATTGTCCTTTTACTTTGTTTTTGAAATCATTGAATTCACCCAATTTCTTCTTCTTTGGCCAAGTGTTATTGGAAGTATCAATATCTGCAGTTTCCTCGTCTGGATCTACCACAATCTTGGTGATTTCCTTCTCGGAAGCAATTACTTTGCCTACCGCTGCATCATCTTTTCTCCAAATTTGAGCAGGATAGGTTACCCTTTCGGTAGAACCATCGCTGTACGTATATTCGGCAATGATTGGCATTGGAATCCCACCCGGCTTTTCGAATGTTACTTCATAAAAGAACTTAGGGCTCTTCAGGTTAGCTCTTTCGGAAGGTTCCATGTTATCCATGATATATTCCTGAAGTGTTGTAACATCATCTAGCGTGGCATTCTTCATGCTCTCATCATAATCTTCGCTTCCTTCTTCAACCAAATACACCAATGGGGGAAGGTCACTTTCCGTAAGTCCCCTTGCTTCCATCATCTCACGGATTTCCTTATTCATTTTTGAAGTAACATAGAACTTCTTTACTTCAGAAACGCCGATATCCGTATAATCCGTAGTGAAGAACCAAGCTCTCCAGAACCAATCCAAATCTACCGCCGAAGCATCTTCCATAGAACGGAAGAAGTCTTCCGGGGTTGGGTGTTTAAACATCCATCTTTGCGAATACGTTTTAAAGGCATAATCGAACAACTCGCGTCCCATAATGGTTTCTCGTAAAATATTCAATCCTACTGCAGGTTTAGAGTATGCATTCGAACCAAAACTATAGGTATTCAATCCTTTGGTCATAATTGGCGCCATACGATCTTGGTTTCCTGCCATATAATCAACAATCGTTTTTGCAGGTCCTCTTCGTGATGGGTACTTTTTGTTTGGCGCAATGGCATCTGGGTGTTTTTCACCAAAATCCTGCTCTGCAACATACTGTACAAAGGTATTGATTCCTTCATCCATCCATGTCCACTGACGCTCGTCACTATTTACAATCATAGGATAATAGTTATGCCCTACTTCGTGGATAATAACACCAAACATTCCATATTTAGTTCTGTCACTGTAGGTACCATCCTCATTAGGACGACCGTAATTCCAACAGATCATTGGGTATTCCATTCCCTGGTTCTTTGCATGTACCGAAATAGCTTTGTGATATGGGTAATCGAATGCCATACGGGAATATGTTTCGAGGGTACTGGCCACTACTTTCGTAGACCAATCTTCCCATAGCGGATTCCCTTCGGGCGGGTATACCGAAACGGCCATTACATCCCTATTACCAATCTTAACAGCCATCATGTCCCAGATATACCTTCTGGAAGAGGCAAATCCATAATCACGTACATTCTCTGCGCGGAATTTCCATGTTTTTGTTTTCGTAGCAAATCCTTTTGAAGCTTCTTCTGCTTCCTCTTGCGTTACAATAAGCACTGGCTCTGTGTAGCTCTTCTTTGCCTTTTCGAAACGCTTCATCATTTCTTTACTGAATACTTCCTTGCGATTCAGTAATTTCCCAGTGGCATCCAATACGTGATCTTCCGGTACTGTAATAGTAACATCGAAATCTCCGAACGGAAGAGCGAACTCATCACGTCCCCAGAACTGACTGTTCTGCCACCCCTCTACATCGTTATATACAGCCATACGTGGGTAAAACTGTGCAATAACATATCCTCGGTTACCATCGGCAAAAGTTTCGTACCCACTACGTGCACGATCTACTGTATGTTCTGGAATATTGTACCACCACTTAATTGAGAATACAAACTTCTCACCCGTTTTAAGATCTTTAGGCATCTCAATACGCATCATGGTTCTATTGATGGCATGCGGAAGCGGGTTCCCTTTTTCATCCTTTACCCAGTCAATCTTGAAACCTCCGTCGAATCCTTCTCCCATGTACTTGTTGATGAAAGAACCGGTCATTTCTGCAGGAAACGCACCGCTTGGCTCGATAAGTGGAGATTTCGAGTCCCTTGCACGTACATTCTGGTCCAATTGCACCCAAAGATATTCTAGTGCATCTGGCGAATTGTTGGTGTAGGTAATCGTTTCTTCTCCGTAAAGTCGCGCTTCTTTATCGTCTATGGTAAGATCCATTACATAATCGGCCTGCTGCTGATAGTAATTAGGTCCTGGAGCCCCATTACCGGATCGGTACATGTTTGGGGTAGAAAATTCTTCGTACAATTGCTTGAAGCGGTTGTTGTTGTAATGTCCGGGCTTGCGCTCTTCTTCTGTTTCTGCATCATCCTGAGCATACGCCATGCCTGCCATTAAAAACAGAACAACGAGGGAAAGGTATTTTGCTAGTCTCATAATTATTATTTGATTGTTGATTATTTTAAAGCCTTTAAAAATAGTTTTTCTGAGCGGTTTTGCGGATCGACTACCCGAAGTTTAACGTTCCTTTAGGATTATCCCTATCCAACACCAAACTTTTCCGCTTTTTGTATCGTTTCACATGAATTATATTCTGTTGTTCTTCGAACATATCCATGAGTATTTTGTTCTCTATCATTATCGATTCCAGCTCAGAAATTTGAAGTATTTCTATATAAATTTTAACGATATCGTTTTCATATTCATGACCTAGGATTTCATATTTCATAGGCACCCCGTTAACTTGAACGTCTAATTTTTGAAGTACATACTTTTTCATTAGCGACACATCGCTATCCTTTTCATATCCTTCGCCCAACACCAAGTTCTTGTCGTATCGCTCTTGCAATACGTCTTCGATATCATCTATAAATATTTTGGAAATTATTTGGAGGGATTGCTCTTCTTCGGCAAACTCTACCTTGGTTATGCTTACGTAGAACTTGTGTGCAGTAAAAGAAGTAAGCACAGGAATAAGCAATGCGACAAGCGCAATTCGTAAAAATTTCATTTTTTTAAATCGATTCTAAAATTAATAAGACGCCTATTTTCAAGTAATGTTACAAATTCTATTCCTTTTTTTCGGCCAATCTTTCTTTGTACTCCGCAGCTTTGGTTTCAAATATTTCCATTACCAATGCATGGTTCCCTCCATCGAAGTATTTTTGCATATTGCTTGTTTCCACACAAAACAGCAGAAAATCATAGGTTCTTTCTTCAGGAATTCCATAAGCTTCATTGAAAAACCCTTGTGGATAGTGGTAAATGAGAAGTGAAACCAGCACATTTTGGGCGTCCCATTTCCTGCGTAACCTCAACTTTTTATAATATCCACTTATATACTTGTATAGGCCTTCAATATTTACGGAAAGCGGTGTGATTACCTCCCCTACAAGATTGGGTATCTTTTCTTCTGCCTTTCCTTTGAATCCAGGAATGCCCAAATCATCAAAATTAATAGGATCTTCCACTTCGATCTTTTTTAGGTCTCGCTCTAGATTTCCTGATAGACTTGGACCAATGTACACCTCATCCAATTCGTTCACCAAATCCCTCAGGGTAATGGAAATAAACCCTTCTTCATAAATTTCCTCTGTAACCACAACTTGCTCGGGCACATAGGCAATGGACGAGACCAACAGGGTGTCCGATGGTTTTACGGTAATGAAAAACTCCCCCAATTGATTCGTAACCGAGTTATAGCGGGAAGAAGTATTAAGAATATGAATACCTTCTACGTCTTTGTCGTTCTCGATCTTACCAAATAGTCTTTTTTGTTGCCCAAATAGCGCAGATGTAAAAAGCAATGCAAGCAGGATGGTATATTTAGTCACGACGTAAATATAGTCTGAGTTTTCTTAGAAAAATCCTAAGGCGCCACCTAAGGTTTTGTTAAATTTGAACTCAAACCTTAGTTATGAAACACCTTATTGTGGCAAGTACCTCTACCGTTTATGGAAGTGGCTATTTGGAGTACTTACTTCCCGAGCTATCCATTTTATTCTCTGAAGTAGATGAGATTATTTTTATCCCTTATGCCAGGCCCGGTGGAATATCGCACGATGAATATACGGCAGTGGCAGCTAAGGCTTTCTCTAAAATAGACAAGAAGATTAAAGGGCTGCATGAGTTTGAAAACGTCGTAGAGGCGACACAAAATGCCAAAGGAATATTTACCGGTGGTGGTAATACTTTTGTACTGGTTTCTAAATTGTACCATACAGGTGTCATGGAAGTCTTGAGGGAGGTAATTCATAAAGGAACGCCTTATCTGGGCACCAGTGCAGGAAGCAATATCTGTGGACTTACCATGCAAACCACAAACGACATGCCCATTGTATACCCTCCTTCTTTCAAGACCTTAGGAATACTTCCTTTCAATATAAACCCTCATTATCTGGATCCAGTGGAAGGAACCACACACATGGGAGAAACCCGTGAAACCAGAATTAAGGAATTTCACACACAAAACAATGTCCCGGTAGTTGGTCTAAGGGAAGGAAGCTGGTTGCAGGTATCGGGAGAACAGATTCATTTGAAAGGATCGCACACTGCTCGCATTTTTGAACAAGGACAGGCTGCTTATGAAGTAGACTCTGGAACCTCCCTATCCGATCTTACTTAGTGATGTCCTTAATGAAATGATATCCCTTGGCGACAAACCCTTGGTTATAATAGAACTTATGAGAAGGAAAATTATGTACGTAGGTATTCAACTCTACCCAACGGCAGCCCCTTTTTAAGGCGTGCTCATACACAAATTGCATCATGTTATCACCAATTCCCATACTCCGGTAGGCATCATCTATGATTACATGGTCCACCTCGCAACTTTTCCCAGAATAATGGCGGGTCTGAAACCACATACCACATACCCCAATCAAGGATTCGCCATCATAAATGCCCAAACATTCATAGTGTTGTTGTGCCATTTCCAAAAGTCTTTCGGTAAGAACCTCTTCAGAAATTCTTCCGTCATTCAATTTGTGGATAAGTGGTAAGGCATCCAAAATAGATTCTGAAGGTATGATGCGAAAATCGATGGACATAAATCGTAAATTAATAGTACTTTTAGAGAACACTAAAGTAAGAAATGAACCGAAAAGATTTTATAAAAACTTCACTCATAATTACCGGAGCATGCAGCTTGTTCCCTTCACTTTCATTGGGAATGGTTCAAGATGGATATACCCGTGATCAACTTATCGGCAAGTACAATGAGGACATCGCTGGTAACAGTTATACTTCTACCATGCATAGGGAAACTGCCAAAGCCCTTTCAAAAATGAAAGCAGCTGCTAAAACTGAGGGAATAGACATAGAAGTGGTTTCGGCATATCGTAGTTTCGATAGGCAAAAACAAATATTCGAAGGTAAATACAAACGTTTTATAGGACAAGGATTGCTTCCTAAGGAAGCCATTGAAAAAATTATAGAATACTCTACCATTCCTGGAACTTCACGCCACCACTGGGGTACCGATTTAGATCTAATTGATGCGAGTGCACCAAGACCAGAAAGCGTATTACAGGCACAGCATTTTCATGGAAAAGGACCTTTTTGCAAATTCAAGGAATGGATGGATAAACATGCTGAATCTTTTGGTTTTTATGAAGTATATACGGACAATGCCCTGCGAAAAGGATTTAAATATGAACCTTGGCACTTTAGCTACGCGCCTGTTTCCATTCCGATGCTAAGTGATTACAAAAAACTGGATGTGAAGCATATTCTAAACGAAGAGAAGATTATGGGGCATGAACATTTCACCGATGATTTCATAGCCAAATATCGAAAAGAGAACATTTTAGACATCAACCCTCAATTACTTTCGTAAATTTATGGAAGTATAAAACGTACCATCATGAGAGGCAATTGGAAAATTAGAATCATCATTGGCTTGGCCCTTGCGGCTTTTGCCTTTTTCAAATACTGCAATAGCAAGGAAGAGAATCCATATACCGGAAGGGTGCAAGCGATTGCCTTAGACCCAGATCAAGAAATAGCCATGGGACTGAATACAGCTCCACAGATGGCACAACAGCACGGTGGATTGCATCCCGATCAAGGAGCACAAAGGACGGTGGATGAAGTGGGCAATCGATTGGTTTCTAATAGTATTGCAGCCCAAAGTGAATATGCTGGGCATTTCGAATTCCATTTATTGGCAGATGATCAAACCATTAATGCCTTTGCCTTACCTGGAGGACAAATTTTTATTACAGCTGCTCTTTATTCCAAACTGGAAAATGAGGATCAATTGGCCGGTGTGTTAGGTCATGAAATAGGTCATGTATTGGGGCGTCATTCCAGCGAGCGTATTGCTGAAGCCGGTTTATGGCAAGACCTCTCTGCTGCCGGATCGGTAGGTGCAGATGCTGGAGGGATTATCGCTAGTATTGGGCAAAACAAATTGTTGACCAATGGGCGGGGTGACGAATTGGAAAGCGATGACCTTGGGGTTCGTTTTATGATCAAGGCGGGGTATGACCCCTACGAAATGATCGACGTCATGCAAATCCTTAAAGCTGCAGCTGGGCCTAATAGAGTGCCAGAACATAAGAGCACACATCCGGATCCAGAGAATCGTATAGAACAGATTAAAGCTTCCATAGAAAAATACGGGAATTAAAAGGTCAACTTAGTCGATATAGACTAAGAATCTTATAGTGATCTTAGTATCTTTGTTCCATGAACAAAAAAGTCATCCTACTCATCCTTGATGGATGGGGAATTACACAAAACCCAGACGTATCTGCTGTTGCTAAAGGAAGAACCCCTTTTATGGATTCCCTTCCACATAAATACCCTAATGCCCAACTTCTTACCCATGGCATGAATGTGGGATTACCAGAGGGTCAAATGGGCAATAGCGAAGTAGGGCACATGAACCTGGGCGCGGGTAGAATTGTATACCAGGATCTTGCGAAAATCAATTTGGCAGTTCAGAACAATAGCCTAAAGGATGAAAAAACCATACAAGAAGCTTTTCAATATGCCAAGGACCATCAAAAAAAGGTACATCTCTTAGGCCTGCTATCCGACGGTGGCGTGCATTCCCATATAGAACATGTAAAAGGGCTCCTTACTGTTGCGAATGACTTTAATTTGGACGATGTTTTTGTACATGCATTCACAGATGGTCGCGATGTAGACCCTAAAAGCGGAGTGGGTTTTGTTCAGGAATTGGAAGCTCATATGAATCAGTCTACAGGTAAATTGGCCTCAGTAATTGGTCGTTATTTTGCGATGGATAGGGACAAACGTTGGGAACGCGTTAAAAAAGCCTATGATTTATTGGTTCATGGAAAAGGAAAAGCAACCACGAATATTTCTGAAGATATTCTCGATAGTTATAACAATGGTGTGACCGATGAGTTTATAGAGCCATTGGTGGTTACCGAGGATGGTGCTCCATTAGCCACTATATCGGATGATGATGTCATTCTATTTTTCAATTTTAGAACAGATCGGGGTCGTGAGTTGACACAGGTATTAAGTCAAGAAGATTTTCCGGATTACGAAATGAAGAAAATGCCACTCTATTATGTCACCCTTACCAATTATGATGACACTTTTGAAGGCATTAAAGTCGTCTACGATAAGGAAAATATTAAGGATACCCTTGGGGAAACTTTGGCCAAAGCTGGCAAAACCCAAATTAGGATAGCTGAAACTGAAAAGTATCCGCATGTTACATTTTTCTTCAATGGGGGTCGAGAGGAACCTTACGATGGTGAAAAACGGATTCTTTGTCCCTCCCCAAAAGTAGCGACCTACGACTTAAAACCGGAAATGAGCGCATACGATATTCGGGATAAAATCATTCCGGAAATAGAACAAGAAACAGCCGATTTTATTTGCCTAAATTTCGCAAATCCAGATATGGTAGGTCATACGGGTGTCATGGAAGCTGCTATGAAAGCCTGCGAAGTGGTTGACGAATGTACCCAAGAAATTGTACAAACGGCATTATCCAAAAATTATACAACCCTAATTATAGCAGACCATGGGAATAGTGAAACCATGAGAAACCCTGATGGCTCACCCAATACTGCACATACCACGAATCCCGTTCCCTTAATATTGGTGGATAAAAACATAAAATTTATAAAAAATGGCGTATTGGGAGACATCGCACCCACTATCCTGACACTAATGGATGTAGCAAAGCCCGATGCAATGACCCAAAACAGCCTAGTTTAAAACCTGATACAATGAAATACCTTTTAATTTGTTTAATGCTTGTTTCTATCGTTGCGTGTAAGTCTAACAACAAGGAAGAAACACCGGACACACAAACAGAAGAAGTAAAGAAAGAAGTGGCCTTAGATGGCATTAACGTTCGTGTTCCAGACGAGGAAGATGGTGGCGAGATGTTGCTGGGAACGATCAATTGCAAAGGATTGCAAGAAGAACCTTTCAATGAATGGTTTGCCGAAAATTATAACCTTCACGTACTGGATTCTACTAGCGTGGATAGTTTGGCTCCCCTATTGAAAGATGTAACAATTAAAACCTTTATGGGAACTTGGTGCGAAGATAGTCAGCGCGAAGTACCGGCACTTTTCAAAATACTGGATCAAGTGGATTACAATGATGAGAATGTCGAAATGATTGCCATGACTCATGAAAAAACGACTCCTCAAGAATTCGAAAAGGATTTGAATATAGAATATGTGCCTACCATTATTTTTTACAGGGATGGCAAAGAACTAAACCGAATTGTAGAATATGCCCAAGAAACCCTTGAAAAAGATATGATCGCAATTCTTAAAGGGGATCCCTATAAACATGCATACCAAGAATAAGTTCCTAAACGAAATTATTCTTCGTAATTTTGTGGCTTCAACTGTCCCCTTATGATCAAAGAAACCATGACAATCGCTGTGGATTTCGATGGTACAATTGTAGAAGATAACTATCCTAACATTGGTAAACCGCAATTGTTCGCCTTCGAAACATTAAAGAAACTCCAGGAAAATGGACATCGTCTTGTATTATGGACGTACCGACACGGAAGAGCCTTGGATGAAGCTGTGGCCTTTTGTAAAGAAAATGGCATTACCTTTTATGCAGTTAATAAGAGTTTTCCAGAGGAGAAATACGATTCTAAATACAGTAGAAAAATTAATGCCGATATCTTCATAGATGATAGAAACTTTGGCGGAATGGTGAGTTGGGGCGAGATTTATCAGAAAATTATTGGAGACATTAACCTGTCTTCCATAAAAAAGAAAAAGAAGAAAAACTGGTTTGGCTTATAGATTATGATCATAACAAAAACAAGAGAAGAGATTGAATTGATGCGCGAGAGTGCACTGGTGGTTTCCAAAACCTTAGGGATGCTTGCCAAAGAAGTAAAGCCAGGTGTTACTACCAACTATTTAGATAAAATTGCTGAAGAGTTTATTCGCGATCAAGGTGCTGTACCCGGTTTTTTAGGGTTATACGGCTGCCCTTCTACACTACTTACCAGCGTTAATGAAGCTGTAGTGCATGGACTCCCTACGGACAAACCCTTGGAGGAGGGCGATATTGTTGCCATAGATTGTGGTGCCATTAAGAACGAATTTTATGGAGATCATGCCTATACTTTCGAAGTAGGAGAAGTGGATCCTGAGGTTAAGAAATTACTTCAGGTTACCAAAGAGTCCCTTTACATTGGAATACGTGAATTAAAAATAAATAATCGTGTAGGTGATGTTGGATACGCCATTCAGAATTATTGCGAATCCTTTGGTTATGGAGTGGTTCGGGAATTGGTGGGACATGGACTTGGCAAAAAACTTCATGAAGACCCAGAGATGCCTAATTATGGGAAAAGAGGCCGTGGCAAAAAGTTTCCGGAAGGAATGACAGTAGCCATTGAGCCTATGATTAATATGGGAACCCATAGGGTAAGTCAATTAAAGGATGGCTGGACTATCGTGACCAAAGATGGAAAGCCTAGTGCACATTTCGAGCATAATATTGCCATCGTAGATGGAAAACCTGAATTACTTTCCACTTTTGGGTATGTTTATGAAGCTCTTGGGATCGTGAGTGACGAAGAAGACGAATTCAGGCAAAACGAATTGGTGCTATAATTTCTGCTATGCAGCGAATCGCAAAGTTTTTTCTAAACCTAATACCTCGCCCCCTACTTATACGCATAAGTTATATTCTTAGGCCTTTAATGGCTTTGTTTCTAAAAGGTAATAGGTATACAGATCCTATAGATGGCAAGTCTTATAGAAAATTTTTGCCGTATGGTTATGAAAACGTAAGGGAAAATGTATTGGCTCCAGGAACATTTTCACTGGAACGTCACCGGCTGTTTTGGTTGTACCTGAAAAATGAAACCCCCTTTTTTACCAAACCCATAAAGGTGCTTCATTTTGCTCCCGAACAGGCATTTTTGAAGCGTTTCAGAAGATTGACAAACATCACCTATACCACCACAGATCTTAACTCACCCATCGCCGACGTTAAAGCGGATATATGCCAGCTTCCTTTTGAGGATAATAGTTTCGACTTTATTATTTGCAACCACGTATTGGAACACATTCCAGACGACACCAAAGCAATGCAAGAGCTATACAGAGTGCTTTCCCCTAGCGGATGCGCTATTGTACAAGTACCTTACGAAAGGGAAAGGGAAACTACCTTTGAAGATGACACTATTACGGATCCTAAGGAAAGGGCTAAGATTTTTGGGCAATATGACCACGTCCGGGTCTACGGAATGGATTACTTCGATAAGTTAGCTGATGTGGGCTTTAAAGTAGATCCAGTGGATTACACCAAGGAATTCTCGGAAGAAACAATTGAAAAATACCGTCTCCCGAAAGGAGAATTACTACCCGTCTGCTACAAATAATCTATTGTTCTTCTTTTTTCATTAAACTAATCAATCCCCCAGACATAAAGTATTGTGCCTGACCCCGAGAATTGATATAGGTAAAATATGCCTCAATATCTACGGACTCCTTTAACAGGCGCTTAGCCTTAGACAATCCCATTGCCATAAATGCGGTTGCATAGGCATCTGCCTCCGCACATGTTGGGGCAAGAACCGTAGCACTGGTTATAGATAATTGCTCTGCCTTACCGGTAAGTGGATTAATTGTATGTACATATTTTTTGCCTGTTGCCGAATCGATTCGAAATTTTCGATAATTACCCGAAGAAGCCATTGACATATCTTTCAAGTAAATTATTTGATCATAGGACCGATCTTCTAATCCAGAATTTACATTTTCAATACCGGCTACCCAAGGTTGCTCCTTTGTAATGTGCGTGCCCTTAGCACGTAATTCGCCTCCCAATTCAATTAGATAGTTTTCTATACCATTAGCCTCCAAATATTCACCCAAAAGATCAATACCATACCCTTTAGCTACCGCATTAAAGTCGAAATAAATATTTGGATTGTCCTTTTTCACTGTACCTCTATCAGTGAGCTGTACTTTCTTAAAGCCTACATAATTCATCAACGAATCTAAAGTAAGACTATCTATTTCGGCCAACGGTTTTTCATCCCCAAATCCATAGGCGTTTCTTAGCACACCAATGGTCGGGTCGAAATAACCATTTGATTCCCGATGCATCCATTCGGACAATTCGAAAACCTCTTTAAAAATAGCGTCTACCACAACAGTAGAATCCCCTCGATTAATTTTCGAAATATCACTATCGGGCATATAAGTGCTCACGGATGTATTCACGACTTGAAAAATAGAATCAATGCCCTTCTGTATATCTATATCACCCTCTGTAAAATACTGTATCCCAAAGGTAGTGCCGAATGCATTTCCTTGCATCGTTCTAAGTTCGGGAGCCTTTTTTTCCTCTTTACAACTAAATAATAGCACTAATAAAATAGCTGGGAATATATTCTTCATCTTTATTTTATTTCTTGGATTCCGTTATAAATTAGCGTGTAGTCTTCATCCTTTATGACCGGTTTTCCATAATCGCTCCCATGGCCCAATCCAACACCTGCATAATACGTTTTAGCTTCAAATTTAGTAGCATGGTCTTTAATGGTTTGCATGAAAACAGGATCGTAGGCATTGGCATCTTGCGGGTAAGAAATAGCCCTTACTATGACAAAATGTAGGTCTTTATTCTTTAAGGCTACGAATTGTGGGTCTTTTTTCAATTTTGAATTGACACCCAGAAATTCAAATCCCTGGGATTCTAAATCCTTGCCTACAATGTTCATGGCGAGATTATGTAATTCCTGTTCGGTAAGAGGTTTGCTCATTCTTTAAATCGGACCAACTGTACGTTATCAAAATAATAGGTAGGAATTTCCAAACGCTCCCCCAATGAAATCTGATACCAAGGACTAATAGAGGCATCGTTTGGGTTCTTCAGGATATGAACACTCTGCGCTGGTGTATTCCCTTGTGCAAAAATAAATATTTTTTCGCCCATTTCATTCACTGCCATGTCCGAAACTAAGATAACGTGCCCAGGACTTCCTGGATAAATAAGAAGGTCACCTACCTCAATGTCTTCTAACGTATTGACCTTTGGAAGTTCATGATAAAGCGAAAGGGTTCCCGCATACATAAATATCAGATCTAGGTATTTGTAAAAGTTCTCCTTAGAAGAGTCCACAGTGGCTATTTTATGGAATGTGACCTTGTTTCCGTTTATTTTTGGTCGATACCCCTCGGCATACTTTTGCCAAGAACAATAATCACCAGAAGTAAAATTGAAGCCTATCTCATCTTTTCTTTCTTGCTGCCACAGGTATTCCGAACGCAACCGAATAAGCGCATCTGCACATTGTTGAAGTCCATTAGCAGGTACTGATAGATCGAAAACACCTACATGTCCAGCTTGGTACACATAAGGTTCCCCATCATAATTAATCACTTCGCTTCCAAACTCTTTAAGAGGGTATTCTTGTATGTATTTCTGAAAGGTCCCATCGTTATACACTGAACGCGTATATCCATCGGGAACAATAACCCTATCTACAACCGTAAGTCCCTCTTCATTTAGATAACTGGGTGTAACCACATAGCTCAAGGCTACATTTTTAACGACCTGCCCCCTATCTGAAAAAAAGAAATAATAGATACCGAAAATTGATGCTAGTGCTAGTATGAGTTTCTTCATTCTTTTTAAAAACTGAATCTTTACGGTTTTATTTTGAATTAAGACAAAAAATGCCCTGACATATATCAGGGCACTTACAAACTATATATCTTTCAATTATTCTTTTATCACTCTTTTAGTCACCGTTCCTTGATCCGTGGTCACGGTCACGAAATACACCGAGCTGTTAAGGCCCGAAAGGTCCAACTTCAAGGAGGCATTACTCTTCCCAGAAACCGTGGTCACCTTCCTGCCCATCAGATCATGGACCTCCACCTTCTCCAACATCGCCAAGGGTGACGATATCTGGAGCTCCCCAGTGGTCGGGTTCGGGAACATAACTATGCTCTCCAGCGTGGCCACGTCGGTTCCCAGGATACCAGGCGTGAACTGTAGCGTGAACCTATTGTGGAACGTCCCCATCCCACTGGTGAAATTATAGGAATCGGCCCTCAGGTCGTGCACCACCCCCGTCAGGTTATCGACAAGGTACACCCCGGAACCGGAAAGCTGGGCGCCCTCAAGGTTACCGATGAAGACCTTGTACTCCGTATCGGTATCGATCAGTGTGCTGAAGCCCATCGGGACGGTCATCGACTCGTCGAAGGCCCCAAGGTTCTGTATCCCCAGTTCCCCGCTACCGTCCTGTAGGTGCGTGTAGAGCGATACCACCGTGGCCAGCCTCCTGCTGTCGTAACCGGCGTCCATCCCCAGTGTCGCCACCGGGTCGAAGGCCACAAGGGCCTGTTTCTGCATCCCGAACTCCGTGTTGGTCACGCTGAGCCAGATGCGTTCCCTGTCCTGCCCCTGAAGGCGGAGGGTGTTGTTGTTGCCCGTCCTCCTCATGGCATTGGTGAAGGTCGCCGTACCGGCCGCACTGGCCTTTATGCCGAACCCCTGCCCGGTGGATATGTACCCGTTGGGCTCCGTCGAGGTCCCGGGGTCCGAGGCCGCCGCCGTACCCCCCGAAAGGTTGTACATGGAGATGTCCTCCATGGAAAAGTTCATGCTGCCAGCACCAGGCAACGAAGGGCTAGGGGGCGTAAGGTGCTCCCAGAAGTACACCTCGTCTATCATGGCGTTGGCGTTGATAAGGTCGTCGGCCCAGATGGCGGACGGGTATGGGTTGGCCAGTACGTTGGGACTGGCGTTCTTGTTGTCCGCGGCCGTGGGGCCGGGGGTGTTCTGTATCACGGTGAAGTCCACGTCGCCCGTGTTGAGGGTGCCGCCGTCATAGGTATAGTTGAAGATACCGCCGGGCTGGCCGTAGCCCGCCTGTGGCCGCACGATGTAGCCCTCGCCCGGGTTGGCCGTGCCGGTCACCACCTCGGTCCAGAAATCGTTGTTGTCGTCAGCGAAGTTCTCCGCACCGGGGAACAGGGCCGTTACGTCAGGGTGGGGGACGAAGTCCACCGTGTTGGCCTCCAGTACCAAAAAGGCACTGCTCCAAACGCTCTCGCGCGTCTCACCGCTCATGGGGCTACCAAGGACCATGAAGTCACGGGAGGCAAGGTTAGGAGTCGTAAGGTTCACGTTGATCGTGCCGTTGTTTATCACAGATGGATTAGCATCCGTCTGAACTACACTACCTTGATGTGCCACGATTAGTGTTCCATCGACCGTGATATTACCTGCCACACTTGTAAAAGATCCTCCGGGAACTGTTAAGGTAACTCCTGTATTCACTATTAAGTCACATGCATTCAAATTTCCATTAGTATTGGTGTCATAATTTCCTGTCAAGACGACTTCATTAGTAGCATCAGGGGCTCCAGCAGGGCTCCAATTCGTTCCATTCCAAGTTTTGGTGACTCCCGGGCAAGAACTAAATGCGGCGGCAGGTCCAAAATAATAAGTTCCATTCAATCCTGAAAAATTTCCAGTAAGCGTAACATTGGTGCCGAAACTGCCTATGGTGAGCGTGGCCGTTTCAGTAACACTGGAAGCGGATCCTCTTGCCGCAACCAAAGCCGTTCTGGACAATCCTGTCGCTGCTTCCCATCCAGCTATTTCAGCTTCAGAGAAATAAAAGGTAACATCTACATTACCAGAACCCGTAGTATTTGCTGGGGAAATGGTAAAGGTTTTGTCTGTCACAAAATCAGGAGAACTACTCCCATTATAAGCTTGTGCACCGGTACCAGATCGGGTTACATTGACCGAGGTACATCCATAATTAAAACTATTGTTGTTTGTTAAGCCCGCCATGATAAGGTCCGAGACATCGTCATATGCATAGGCAGTCCCTGTATTTTCAAAATTAAATTCATTAGCATTAGCCGTATTCACTGCAGTTTGCACGCCCGTACCTTGGGTAACTACAACATCTATGGTATCTAACATTAAGAGGCTATTTCCCGTAGTATTGTAATGCCTAAAAGCAAGAACCCCGGTTTGTCCAGCCAATGAGGCAAGATTAACTGTTCGGGTTTCGGTATCGTTCACAATGGTATTTGATTCTTCAATCAAGGTACCGCTCAATGCAGCAGCCACTGTATTCGTCGAGGCAAAATATACTGCATAATGTTCGGCAACTGTTCCCAAGTCACCAATTTCAAAAGTGATCTGTGTATTGGTAGCATCTGCTGGAATCGAAAATGAAGGACTAAAAAGGAAGTTATCCGGTGTTAGGGTACCACTTCCTCCAATAACAGCTAGATTGGTAACAGAGCCTGCCCATCTTCCCGTAAGGCTACCATGCGCAATTGGGTTAAAGATACCCCATTGATTCCCATCCCCATCATTATCGATAACTGTCCAGCCCGTTACATCCTCAAAATCCGCAGAAAAAATATTAGTAACCACAGAAGCCACAGGGGCAGCATCGTCATTGGTTATCGTATAGGTGAAAGTATCGGCTGAGGGGTTTAAGGTTGCATCTCCACCATTGGCATTTAATGAGGTGTTCACAATAATGGTTTCATCTCCTTCTACAAAAGCATCATGATATATCCTCAGTGTCATTGTCTGAGAAGCAGTGCTTCCGGTGTTAAAGATTACACTTGATGTTATCAAATCAAAATCAACGCCTTGCGTAGCGCTAGAGGATCCATCAATACTAAAGCTTACTTCGGCGTTCGCCGAGGGTGCTGCAAGAATATTCAGGGTAACATCAACATCTGTAAATGCACAATCGGTACCTTCGGTTCCATTCCCTGTAGTTGAGGCAAAGGAAATCACGGGAGTTAATACTGCCGCAGCCAGGGAAATACTTAAGTCATACATTTGAACATTGTCTACTGCACCACCCTGCTGACTTACCCTTACATAATAGGTTCCAGCACCCGATAATGGAACATCGGTAACACTTTCAGCGCTACCCGCGCCATTAGCGTTTGCAGTTGCCAGCACCGATGTACCATCGGTATCGAGTATTTCAAACATTATATCGGCAACCGTCAATGCGTTAAAAAGCGATCCTGCAGAACAGCTTCCATCTCCATTTTGGACGCCACTTAAATACTGAGTTCCTGTTGGCGTAAGTGTTCCCGATAGCAAGGTTGATTCACTAATCGTAAACGAATAAAAGTCTACATCGCCATTATCATCAATACTCCTTTGAACCTTGTCGTAAGTAACTGGATTTGACGTACTACCCAATAAAGTAGCCGTTCCGAAAGTGTCGTTGGCTCCTTCGGGATCTCCGTAATTCCTGTTTGTGGCTAAAATATCATCTTCTTGTGGCCCTGAAAACACAGTAGTTACAAAGGGTTCCATTAGTTTAGTTTGTTGTACCGGACATACGTGCAAAATCCCCAATCCATGACCAATCTCATGGGTCAATACATTGGTAGTTCCTACCCCTGGATTGTTTGAATAATAGTTATCATCTGTATCGATAATCATATCGCCATTTTGAGGAAAATAATTACATGCAAGGACATTGCTGTTACCATCAACCCTGTGCCCCGATATTCTAAAATCACCTCTTGTCCCTATTATTCCTGTTCCGCCCGTAACCACTGTTGCTCCGTCATCATTTGGCTCGTAGACAAAGTTTAATCCACTCACTGCAGACCAAGAATCGAACATACTAACGAATACAGCATGCCACGGTGCCGTAGTAAAATCGCCAGGAGTTGTTGGACCACCGTAGATACCATTAAAGAAGGCTATAAAGTCACTCGGGTCGCTGGATTCACCTGGAACCCCACAACCTCCATTTCCTATAGGCGTTCCATCGGGAACATAGCTCCAAGTTAGGGTTGTAAAGTCACCTTGACCCAAACCCCCACCATCTGAAGCGGTACTGTTCCATCGATTCAATAAATTAAATCGAGATCCTTCTAAATCTGGTAAATCAAGACTATTTTCCAGTGCTGTCCTATTCCTGTAAAACTCTTCGACAACTTTAGGGTCCGTATCGGGTGCAAAACATGTGGCTGGAAAACCTAGAAAATCTTCCGAACCACTCTTGGTTGACTCGATAGCTTGCTTCAACGATTTTTCCAAATAGGGAGCTATTAATGCAATAGCGTGCTCTTTTATCATCGCCTCTGCCTTCTCTTTTTGGATGGATTCATTACCCAAAGCATGGACATGCGTATTACTAGTAGTGGTAATTTCCGAAAATTGACTCTGGGTATGATTGTTCTTATTGTGATTGGTAGTTGCAGTTGATAAAAAGCAAAGGATTCCCAAACATAATATGCGGATACAAACGGATGGTATAATATTCATTCTCATAGCTAAAGATTTATACATGGTACTTACATTACCATAGTAAGAAATATAAATATATTATATTATTGGGAATTAATGAACTGTAATTCAATTAAATAAGCATTCAAAAACATCTATTTAGTACTTTCTGATACTTCCTACTTTTCAGAAAGCCATAAAATTCGAAGATCTATTGCAAGCTAACATTTTACAGATGTGTAGCAAAGTGCTTTCGAAACAAGTATATACAATTAAAAACGCCTCCGTCATGGAGGCGTTCTTAAGAATTAGATTGTTCTATTATCCTATTTTCTAATAACTTTTTTGGTTACTGTTCCTTGATCCGTGGTCACGGTCACAAAATACACCGAGCTGTTAAGGCCCGAAAGGTCCAACTTCAAGGAGGCATTACTCTTCCCAGAAACCGTGGTCACCTTCCTGCCCATCAGATCATGGACCTCCACCTTCTCCAACATCGCCAAGGGTGACGATATCTGGAGCTCCCCAGTGGTCGGGTTCGGGAACATAACTATGCTCTCCAGCGTGGCCACGTCGGTTCCCAGGATACCAGGCGTGAACTGTAGCGTGAACCTATTGTGGAACGTCCCCATCCCACTGGTGAAATTATAGGAATCGGCCCTCAGGTCGTGCACCACCCCCGTCAGGTTATCGACAAGGTACACCCCGGAACCGGAAAGCTGGGCGCCCTCAAGGTTACCGATGAAGACCTTGTACTCCGTATCGGTATCGATCAGTGTGCTGAAGCCCATCGGGACGGTCATCGACTCGTCGAAGGCCCCAAGGTTCTGTATCCCCAGTTCCCCGCTACCGTCCTGTAGGTGCGTGTAGAGCGATACCACCGTGGCCAGCCTCCTGCTGTCGTAACCGGCGTCCATCCCCAGTGTCGCCACCGGGTCGAAGGCCACAAGGGCCTGTTTCTGCATCCCGAACTCCGTGTTGGTCACGCTGAGCCAGATGCGTTCCCTGTCCTGCCCCTGAAGGCGGAGGGTGTTGTTGTTGCCCGTCCTCCTCATGGCATTGGTGAAGGTCGCCGTACCGGCCGCACTGGCCTTTATGCCGAACCCCTGCCCGGTGGATATGTACCCGTTGGGCTCCGTCGAGGTCCCGGGGTCCGAGGCCGCCGCCGTACCCCCCGAAAGGTTGTACATGGAGATGTCCTCCATGGAAAAGTTCATGCTGCCAGCACCAGGCAACGAAGGGCTAGGGGGCGTAAGGTGCTCCCAGAAGTACACCTCGTCTATCATGGCGTTGGCGTTGATAAGGTCGTCGGCCCAGATGGCGGACGGGTATGGGTTGGCCAGTACGTTGGGACTGGCGTTCTTGTTGTCCGCGGCCGTGGGGCCGGGGGTGTTCTGTATCACGGTGAAGTCCACGTCGCCCGTGTTGAGGGTGCCGCCGTCATAGGTATAGTTGAAGATACCGCCGGGCTGGCCGTAGCCCGCCTGTGGCCGCACGATGTAGCCCTCGCCCGGGTTGGCCGTGCCGGTCACCACCTCGGTCCAGAAATCGTTGTTGTCGTCAGCGAAGTTCTCCGCACCGGGGAACAGGGCCGTTACGTCAGGGTGGGGGACGAAGTCCACCGTGTTGGCCTCCAGTACCAAAAAGGCACTGCTCCAAACGCTCTCGCGCGTCTCACCGCTCATGGGGCTACCAAGGACCATGAAGTCACGGGAGGCAAGGTTAGGCGTCGTAAGGTTAACGTTGATCGTGCCGTTGTTGGTGGCTACACCAGTATCATTAGTCTGAACCACGCTTCCTGTATGCGCTACAGTAAGTAAACCGCCTGAGTTCACAATAACATCTGTCTGTACATTTAGATAATCCCCAGCTGCGACTGTAAGGTCCCCGCCAGAATTTACTTCACATAAACAAGCATCGATACTGCTATTACCTGCTCCTGAGGTATCATAAGCATCTTCAAAAACTGCAACAGCAGTAGTGGTTGGTGTTCCATTATTCCAAGCTCCACCAGTGTAGGTGGTTACCGAATTACCCAATACATTCACATCGAAAGAACAGCTTTCGGTATTGGAACCATCAGTTGTCTCGAAAGTATTGGTTGTAGTTCCCAATGAGAATGTCTCTCCAGGAGGCAATCCAGCTGTTTGAGTCGTTGTTAAGCTATCACTTTCTGTACCCTGTACCTGAATAAGTACAGCATTTTCCCCTAAATCGAAAGCAATAAGGTCTGAATACGCCAATCCTCCACTACAACTGGTATAACCTGTCGCTGTGGCATCAGGGACATTATTGGTCCCGGAATCGTTATATCCGATCATAAAGTCTTGTGTTGAAGGGGAAATTACTTCAACCGTAAATGCTGTTCCTGCTGGCAAGAAGACATCAAATGGCACAGTATGTACAAAACCACTACCTGATGGCACTGCACTAATCGCAGTAGCATAAGGCGTTACAGTGTCCGAAATTGGTACCGTGTAGGTGGTTATAGCATTATCTATTGTATTATCAAGGTATATGTTTACCGTAATGTTAGCTCCTGTGGTTGTATTTATTCCAACGTCTATTCCCGTAATGAGGTAATCCCTCGCTACTCCTTCTGTTGTTAAATTAAACCTACGTAAGTGCCCCGAAGTATCCCCGGCGCAATCCACTCCATTATTTATTAGCTCATTATTATTCTGGGACACTCTATTGCTAGTTCTACCAAAACAACCGTCACTTGGTCTAGGGAATTCGTAATCGATTTCCGGGTAACATGTAGTAATATCTGCAGGACATACAATATTTAAGGTTCCATCGCCCACAATAATGGAATCGGTATCTACCTCAACAGAGCTAGTACATATATTGGTAATGGTATAAGATACCACCGTGGTTCCCACACCTCCTATTGAAGGGTCGAAGGTGTATGTAGTTCCATTTCCGTCATCGGTAACACCAATTCCAGAATACACGCCACCAACAGGAGTTCCACCTCCAAGACCGGTTTGTACACCACTCGTAAGGCAAACTGAACTTACAGTATCTAAGGTAGGCGATCCTAATCCCGGAGGTAAGTCGAATGCTTCGGATCCATCTGCAATACTTGATGAATTTCCTTGGCTCGCACTAAACCCTAATCCCCTTCTTGCGAATGCTTCCCAAATAAGACAATTATAGGCTCCTCCATAAATGGCAGCATCTGCCGCAAGGATGGCATCCCTACCGTCGACAAACCCTGGACTACAGGGTTGTAATTTCATTCCCTCAGTTACTAGGTTAAGGGCAATATTATTCCCCCCTGTTCCATTGTAAAAGTCAGTATCGAAACCTTGGTCATCAATAAGATCCCAAGTGAGTTCCCAAAGCATGGTCGCCCAAACGTAACCCACTCCATGGGGAACAACAGACGATGGCAAGGCACTATAGGTAGTTCCGTTTACTGAAAAATCTGTACTGTAAGGTGTCGGTCTAATTCCAGGGCCATTTGCTGCTTGCCCAACTAACCACGTTCCAATTCCTCTAGAATCGTTTCTCGTATCACCTACTTCCATCGTTAATAGAAGTCCGTAAAAGTCACTCCAGCCCTCTCCCATTTGTTCTGGGGTAGTAAATCTATTTAAGCAACCGGCATTACCCGCTCCACCTGTTAGTCTGTTTGAAATACCATGACCGTATTCATGGGCAATTACTCCATTATCGAAATCTCCATCGCGTGTATTACATACGTACATCTGCATTCTTCCACGTCCTCCATCTGCGGGTGTCGCAAAATTGGCATTACAAGTACCGGATCCATCCTGTGCTTCGGAACGAACCGAATCTCCAGCTACCCCACCATTTCCGTAATTGTTCACTTGGAAGTTTCCTGAAGCTTCGTCGAAACCATAATGATAGGTTACATCGTGTATAATATTAGCCCAATAAAAAAGGTTGGTTACAGCAGCATCAATACTACCATCTCCCACAGTTACATTTGTATTGAAAGGGTCACTAAACGTCAACGTTGGACCTCCAAACGCCCTTTCGGTATCGTCTCCATCACCTGTTCCCGTTACCGTGCTCGAGCTGTCATCATACGCATCGGTATTATTCCCAATAGTATATTCAGATTCTGCTCCTGCAACACCATCTGTATCATGCCATCCAAAAGGCGATGCCACAGCGTCATCAGGATCTACTACTACTTGCCTTCCTATGGAACCATGTTGTGGGGATTCATCTGGCATGGCAATAACATTATAGCTACCTACTAAGAAAGCAGGGTTATTTTCTACTGTATAAAACAAAGCTTCTTCCTCATTTGCTACTTCCGCATCCTCATCACCATGATTATGGTTATGATCATTACCTTCATTGAAACAAGAAACCGTATAATTCATTTGGCTAATTATAGCTCCTGTACTAGCATTCACCAAAAACTCCCACCAGTCCGAAGAATCCAATTCTTCAACAGATAGTTGCCAAACAAGTGTAGTTCCCAATCCTTCTTGATAGAAGTAGGCCAACTCTACGGGGATATCTGTGGCAGAAATACCGGCCTTGTTAAAAAGTGCTTTTTGAGTATTACTTCCACTTCTCTCCAATTCTTGAAGTCCTGAAATCGCATATCCCATTTGTTGTGCCACCGAATTGATGGCTTCTGATGCTGAAATTCCCGGAGTATTTGAGCGCACAGTAGACTGAATATTGCGAACAAAATTATTGTGCTCCTTTATGATGTTTCCATTTTTGTCCTTATGAACACTGGATTCGGTACCTATAATACCAATTCCATTGACTGCTTGGCGAATATAGGTATGTTCAATCCCACTTACGCTACTTACGTGACTTGCCGTCACTACGAAGTCTGGTGAGTCCTGATTCGCTAAGAATGTTTGAATGGAAACTTGATTGCTTTCCTTCTTCTCATTTGTGTTTAATGCAGTGATCTGACTCTTTCCATTCGAGTTGTTCTGTGCCGTGGTTAGGTTGGACACAAAACACAACATCGTGAAACAAAGAACCTGTATGCATACCGTTGATGTAATTTTCATTCGCATAGGTAACTATTTATTGATGGTAACTAAAGATTATTTATTGTATAAATGTATTATTTTCCAGATGATTAAAGAACTTTTAAGCTAAACAAATAATAGCATTATAAGTAATTCATAGCACTAGAATGCACTTATGAAAACAATATGCTAAAATTACAGTAAGTTAATTCTTACGTCAAGTTTATTTTTTCCTAAACCAATTGTCAAAAATAACATTTTATCGGCAAAAAGCAACTTTTTAACGATAAAGTAATCTCAGGAATATAAAGACAAATGCCTCGATTATCGAGGCATTTATAAGAGGGTATTTAGAAACGGATTATTTTCTCACGATCCGCTTAGTAAACTTTCCTTGGTCGGTTGTTACAGTTAGGAAGTAAGTTGAACTAGCAAATCCAGAAACATCCAGTCGAAGTGCAGTATTGCCTGATCCTTCCAATTCAATTACTTTTCTTCCCATTATATCGAATACTTCCACTTTTTGAATTACAGCTTCGGTTGACGAAATATTCAATTCGCCAGACGTTGGATTCGGGAATAACGCAATGGAATCAATTACTGAACTTTCTGTGCCCAGCACCCTACTGAAACGTAATGTAAAACGATTATCAAATGTTCCCATTCCGCTTACAAATCCGTAAGAATCTGCACTTAGGTCATGAATTGTACCAGTTACATTATCTTCAAGATATACTTCTGTATTGGTCAATTCAACACCCTCTAGGTCCGCAATCGAAATCTTGTATTCGGTATCGGCATCTATTAAGGTTGAAAAACCAACTGGTACCGTAATTGAATTATCGAACGTCCCTAGGGTCTGAATGCCCAATTGTTCCATTCCATTCTGAAGGTGCGTATAAATAGATAGAACCGTAGCAAGTCTTCTACTATCGTATCCTGGGTCCATACCTTCTCCGGCATCCTCGCTAAAAGCCAACAAGGCTTGTTTCTGCATGCTGTATTGAGCTGTGGATATGTTCAACCACATACGCTCCTTATCATCCTGCAAACGCAATGTGTTATTATTATCGGTTCTTCTCATGGCGTTTGTGAAGGTTGCGGTTCCCGCTGCCGTGGCCTTTATCCCAAATCCTTGCCCAGTTGAAATATACCCATTGGGACGGGTATCTATTCCAGACAGATCGGATGCCGCCGCTGTACCTCCAGAAAGATTATACATGGAGATGTCTTCCATAGAAAAATTCATGCTGCCTGCCCCGGGTAACGATGAACTAGGAGGGGTAAGATGCTCCCAAAAATACAATTCCTCCACCATGGCATTGGCATTTATGAAATCATCAGCAAAAATTGCTGATGGGTATGGGTTTGCCAATACATTGGGGCTCGCATTTTTATTATCGGCGGCTGTTGGACCAGGGGTATTCTGTACCACGGTAAAGTTTATATTACCTGTATTCAACGTTCCGTCATCATACGTATAATTAAAAATCCCTCCGGGTTGGCCATAACCAGCCTGTGGACGTACAATATAACCTTCACCAGGCGTTACCGTTCCACTTATCACGGGAATCCAAAAGTCATTATTATCATCCGCAAAGTTCTCTGCTCCCGGAAACAGTATTGCCACATCTGGATGCGGTACAAAATTGGAAGTTTCCGCATCGAGTACAAGGAAAGCCGTATTCCAAACACTTTCACGAGTTTCTGTAGTCATGGGGCTACCCATTACCATAAAATCCCGAGAAGCCAGATTAGGTGTTGTAAGGTTTACGTTAATAGTTCCATTATTTTGAACTGCCGGACTGGTACTGGTCTGTACCACACTACCTTCATGTTCTACAATTAATGAACCATTTACGACAATATCTGCATTAACGCTGGCATACGTACCACCAGGAACGGTTAGTGTTGCTGCAGCATTAATAGTTAGTTTACAGGCATTAAGGTCACCGTGAGTATTGGTGTTATAATTGCCTGCTAAAGTGACTTCATTGGTTGCATCTGGTGCACCTGCTGGACTCCAATTCGTACCGTCCCATGTTTTAGCAACACCTCCACAAGACACAAAAGCTGCTTCTGGGCCGAAGTAATAGTTACCATCCAATCCGGTAAAAGTTCCCGTTAGGGTGACATTTGTTCCCAAATTACCAATAGTTAAAGCAGAAGTTTCGACTACATTACTCGCTGATCCCCTTGCAGCTACTAAACCTGCACGTAATTGGCCAGTAGCCGCTTCCCAACCAGCTATTTCGGCTTCAGTGAAATAAAAAGTAATGGTGTTATCGCCAGAAACTGTGGTATTTGCTGGACTAATGGTAAATGTTTTATCCATTACCAAGTTTGGTGCGACACTACCGTTATAAGATTGTGCACTTGTACCCGCTCGGGATACATATGAATCTACACAACCATAATCGAAGCTATTGTTATTGGTTATTCCCATCATGATATCATCCGAACTACTATCTGTACTGTACCTCGTACCGGTACCGTTCACCTCCATTTGATTTTGTGTAGCTGAGTTTTCTGCAGTTTGTACATCGGTAGAAACTACTGCCGATACCGACACGTCATCCAACATGAAAACAAAGGCATCGGAAGAAACACAACGGAACGTGATATAAACATCTTGGCCATCGTATGCGGACAGGTCATAGGTATACTCTGTCCACGTAATTGGCGCCTCAACATAAGGGCTGGCACTTATGAAAGTAAAACTTCCTGGATCGGTATCAGTGGTGGAAACCCCTACCTGAAAACGTTCCAAACCATAGGTATCCACTACAGATCTGGCCCAAAATTTCAATTCACTATTTGTGCCGTTCAAGGAAATCTGGGGGGTAAAAATATAGTCATCATTAAGGAATGGAGTCTGACTTTCATTAAAGCAATAATAACCTTTATCACCGGTATGCGGATCGAAATCACTTCCTGCCGCCGAGGGAGATGTTTGACTTGGATTAAACACAATAAATGTCCCTGTATAGTTCTCATTGATGAAATCGTAAGCAGTAGAACCGTAAGTGGAATCCCCATCACCATCAAACATAGTCCACCCACCCACAGGGTTAATATCGAAATCAGAATAGGTTTCGAAACCTTCTGTGAACAAGGTGGCAGTTTGTGTTGCCACCGGAACTGTATCCGGACTTGAAATTGTTAAAGTAAATGAATCTGCGCTTGTATTTGCCGTAGCATCCCCGCCGTTTGCATTTACGGTAAAATCTATGGTTACTGTTTCATCACCTTCAACCAAACCATCATGGTAAACTCGCAGCATCATATTCTGTCCAGCAGAACTACCCGAGTTAAAGGTGACACTTGAAGTTAGTAAATCGAAATCTACTCCTGTAGTAGCTGTGGAACTTCCATTGATCACAAAATTGACATCGGCGTCCGCAGATGGCGCCAAAGCAATACTTAATGGTACATTAATATCTGTAAAGCAGGCATCCGCATCTTCCGTTGCATCACCCGTGGCACTTGAAAAACTAATCTCTGGGGTATCAGGAGCCAATTTAAAGGAATACACCCTAACCTGTCTGCCATTAGTACCGCCATCTCCCGAATACTCCGAAGTTACCCAAAAGGTTTGATCATCGCTAGGATCCCTTACCGCCTGGCCGTAATCACCATATCGGTCGTTACCTGTGACCGAATTGGTTCCTGAGATTACAAGGTTTTCACCAAAAGTCATATCCCCTGCGGTATCACTAGCCAAACGACCCGTGTAATATAAAGATGGGAAAGTAGACGATCCTGTTTTGGTATATCCTAATCCAATATTCCCTTGATCGTCCATAGACATACAACCCATAAATACAGATTCTTTAAGTGCCACTGTAGTTTGGGTAGGATCTGTAAAGGTTCCTTCCTGATGCACGGTCCAAGTGCCACCCGCATCTGTACTTCTTAATTCCACCCAACGGATTCCCGATTTTTGAGTTCCATTCTGAATCTCAACCACCCAATTCAGCAATATAACCTCGTAGGTTGGAAACTTGTACCAGTGACACATATTCATTACAGCGCCAACAATTGCATCAATCCTCTGACTAACCCCAGGCTGCTGTAAATTAGCAAATCCACCAGCAATGGCAGCATCGAATGCCGTTGTTGGAATTTGAATCTTTCCTGAAATAGTAGAATTGGCAATGGTTGTTGCATTCGTCCAATCCATATCAATATTCCACAATCCAATATGATCGGAGGTTACTCCAGAAAATGCGTCATCCTGATAGAATAATATTTTAGCATCGCCTGTAGCAGCACCTGCTCCTTCAGAATGTGCGGGAATTGGAGCTGCAAATCCAGCTGACCCCAATCCTGAAGGGGAAAAACCAGCAATCTCAGCACTTCCGTCCCCAGCGAGCATTTTATTTCTATTAAAAGTATATACCTTCTGTGCCCCTGTAAAATTACCGGCGGTCACATACGTGTCTCCCCAAACTCCGTAATGCGGATAGTCATTACCTGCGGTCAATTCATATTCATATACATTATAGGATCCCGTTGGATCTGGCGTTGTGGAAATACCGATAAGAAACACATCGTCACTTTGGGATGGGTTTCCAGATAATTGAAATTGAGACAAGAACCAGCGATCTGCCTCCCTATCATACATTACCACTGGGTCACCTGCATTATCTGCATGTGTAGGACCGGAAAGCGGGTCTGTAAGTAATTTTGGGAAACCTGAGGCCATTACCCCAGTTTTATCATACACCGCCCATTGCCCATTTTCCATAGTTACAATATGGTTTGGGCCCACGGCCATTGACGGATCTGGAGGGGAAACATTAAGACCTATTGATTCAAAACTCACCAAAGGGGCTCTAGTTGAAGAAGTTCTGTGATGCCCTTCTGGTCCCTGCATCAATGGATCTACTGATGTACTACTACTTCCGGCTGCATTTAAATAAGCTAATTTTCTTTTCCTCTTTTGGCTCATTTCGCTCGTGGTATTCACCCCATCTTTTGGGACATAATAGCCATCGAAAGTGACAAGATCATCACAGACCGGCATATCCCTAACGGGCTTGGAAACGTAGAAGTTTTTTGGATAAATAATTTTGGTTGGATACTTACTTGTTTTATAGGTATCACTCTTCTCACTTGTCTTTTCTTGCGCTACAATTGCTGTTACCATGAACAGCATGAGCAAAAGTAAGGTTGGTTTTCTTCTTCTCATAAATCAGATTTTATCAGGTCCAAAAATTTCGCCAAGTCCAATGAGAACGAAAGCTTATAACTTATGCTCGCAATGGCCAAATAGGGTTATTGAAGCCATCTATCCCAATTAATTCGACGATCTCCAAATTTACATTTTTATCGATAAAAAACAACTTTTAGACGATAAAACGTAATTCTATTGTATAAAAAAAGCTCCATGTTTCCACGAAGCTTTTTTTGTTTTTTTTGAAGAATTATCCTCCGAAATCATCGAATCGAATATTCTCATCCGGAATTCCAAAATCCTCTCCCATCTTCTGAACGGCTTGGTTCATTAATGGTGGGCCACAGAAATATAATTCAATATCCTCTGGAGTATCGTGTAGGTTTAGGTAATTATCTATTACAACCTGATGAATAAACCCAACAAAACCATCTCCTTCTCCTTCAATTCCTTCTTTTACTTTCCAGTTATCTTCTGGAAGTGGTTCTGATAACGCCATATAGAATTTAAAGTTCGGGAAGTCTCTTTCCAATGCCCTGAAGTGTTCTATGTAGAACAGCTCTCTCTTAGAACGCCCACCATACCAATAGGTCACTTTACGTCCTGTTTTCAATGTTTTGAATAAATGGTATAGATGCGAACGCATTGGCGCCATTCCAGCTCCACCTCCTACATATAGCATTTCGGCTTCGGAAGGGTTGATAAAAAACTCACCGTAAGGTCCCGAAATCACAACTTTGTCTCCTGGTTTCTGGGCGAATATATAGGAAGAAGCTATTCCTGGGTTTACTTGCATCCATTGGTTCTTAGCTCGATCCCATGGTGGAGTAGCAATACGTACATTCAACATAATCTCACGTCCTTCAGCAGGGTAAGAAGCCATAGAATAGGCTCTTTCCACTGTTTCTGTATTCTTCATTACCAAAGGCCAAAGACCAAACTTGTCCCATTCCGCTTGGAATTTATCTGCAGTCTCATGCTCCTCAGGGTGGGCAGTGATATCAATATCTTCGTATTTAATCTCGCAAGGAGGAATTTCAATCTGGATATATCCCCCTGCTTTGTAATTCATATCTTCAGGAATCTCTACTACAAACTCCTTGATAAACGATGCTACGTTGTAGTTACGAACCACTGTAGCATCCCATTTCTTGATTCCGAAAACTTCTTCAGGTATATGAATATTCATATCCTGCTTTACCTTTACTTGACAGGCCAGACGTGCACCTTCTTTTAGTTCCTTCCTCGTGAAATGAGGGGTTTCTGTTGGCAATGCTTCCCCTCCTCCATCTAAAACATGGCATTCACACTGAATACAGGTTCCACCACCACCACAGGCAGAAGGCAAGAATACTTTCTGATTTCCTAAAGTAGAAAGCAAAGTACCACCAGAAGGTACTTCTATTTTCTTTTCGTCATTAATGGTTATAGTAACGGGGCCAGATGGAGAAAGCTTTTGTTTTGTAAACAATAGCAGTGCCACCAAAAGGAGAACCAACACTAAAAATGCAACCACGGTGGCTACAATTACACCCAATGTACTTGCTAAGATCATAGTCTAATTGTTTTTTTCTGAAACCACCGCTTGGGCAGTTTCTGTATCTTCTTCAACTTCAATAACTTTTTCTTCTACCTGTGCGGCAGAAGTCTCACCTTCTTTGGCTTCATCATCCCCACCGGTTAGCATTCCTCCAAAACTCATAAATCCAATCGCCATTAAACCAGTAATAATAAACGTAATTCCCAATCCCCTTAAAGGTGCCGGTACATTGGAATAACGGATTTTTTCTCGAATGGCAGCAATGGCAAGAATTGCCAAGAACCATCCTATCCCAGAGCTGAACCCATAATTAAGTGCCAACCCAAAACTTTCTATTTCTCGGGATTGCATGAATAACGATCCTCCCAAAATTGCACAGTTAACGGCAATAAGTGGCAAGAAAATACCCAATGAATTATATAGGGAAGGCGAAAAGCGCTCTACTACAATCTCCACCAACTGTACCATTGTTGCAATAGTAGCGATGAATAGGATAAAGGAAAGGAAGCTTAGGTCGTAATCTGCATACTCTGCGCCCAACCATGTTAGCGCTCCTTCTTGTAATATATATTGATCTAGTAACCAGTTTAGGGGTACGGTAACGGTAAGTACAAAAATTACCGCAGCACCCAACCCAACAGCTGTGCTTACTTTTTTAGACACGGCTAGGTAGGAACACATTCCAAGGAATGTGGCAAATACCATGTTGTCTACGAAAATCGATTTAAAAAATAACTCAAGATGTTCCATAACTCTTTTGTTTCTATACTAGACCTACTAGTTTTCTTCGATTAATGCCCTGTTCTTATAACGTTGAACCCATATAATGATTCCCACCACGATCAATGCCATTGGTGATAACAACATAAAACCGTTGTTCTCATATCCCGTGGCATATAATCCTGTTTGTTCGATTGGGTCTCCCAAAACGGGGATTCCCAATAATGTACCAGAACCTAAAAGTTCCCTAAAAAATCCAACGATGATCAAAATCACAGCGTATCCCAAGGCATTTCCAATTCCGTCAAGGAAAGACCTCCAAGGACCATTACCCAAAGCAAAGGCCTCAAAACGTCCCATGATGATACAGTTCGTAATAATTAATCCAATAAATACCGAAAGTTCCTTACTTAACTCATAGGCAAATGCTTTCAACACCTGATCTACGATAATCACCAAAGTCGCAACTACAATTAGCTGTACGATGATTCGAATTTTAGATGGAATGATGTTTCTCATTAATGAGATAACCACGTTACCTACTCCCAATACAAAGAGTACAGAAATAGACATTACGATCGAAGCTTTTAACTGGGCTGTAATCGCAAGTGCCGAACAGATACCCAATACCTGAATGGTAATTGGGTTGTTATCTGCCAAAGGATCTAAAATTAGCTTGCTATCTTTCTTTGATAATAATCCCATCTGCTTAGTTTTTTAAGTTTTTGAAATAAGGCACATATAGCTTAAGATCACTTCGCAACATGGCAGAAACCCCATCTCCAGTAATCGTAGCACCGGCAATGGCATCTACCTCGTTATCATCTTTAATTTCATTCTTTGGATCGGCATTACTCTTCGATGCTGTAATTCCCTTGAAATTACCTGATGAATCGAAAAGATGTTCTCCTTCAAAATCATCCATAAAAAATCGCTCCTTGATATTCGCCCCCAATCCTGGGGTCTCCCCTTTGTGATCGAAGAACGCTCCTTGAACAATCATATCTTCGTCCATGGCAACGTATCCCCATATTGCATCCCAAAGTCCTTTTCCGCGAACTGGGGCAATGTAATAGGTCTTGCCATCTTTCTCTCCAATGAATAAAGGGAGACGTCTAGCATAGGAAGGATCCTTAGCCAATTTCTTTTCCTTCTTAATATCTATTAAGTAGGCCAAAGTATCTTCGGTTTCCTTACCATCTTGAAGCACTATCTGCTTCTTAATGAATTTTCCGAATTCTTCATTTACCACCTCAGTGCTTACGAAGTTCACGCTATTCCCTTCGTTCTCATTAACACCCATGGCGTATAAAATGTTCTGTTTCTTTTCGAATTTTTCATTCGCCTTAATGGTAGGTTTTAACCCACTGGCAAATCCCGCCAAAATGGATCCTACCACAATCACCATAACAATGGCGAAGATGACGGTGTAACTATTTTTATCAGTATTTATAGCCATAGTTATGCGGTTTTAACTTTTAGACGTTTTGCCCTTCTCTTTATGTTTCCTTGTAACACATAGTGATCAATGGTTGGTGCAAATACGTTCATTAATAGAATTGCAAGCATTACCCCTTCCGGATAGGCCGGGTTAAACACTCGAATGGTAACCGAAATGAATCCTATTAAGAATCCATAAACCCATTTACCTTTATTGGTTTGAGAGGCAGTCACAGGGTCCGTAGCCATATAGACAATACCAAAGGCCAGTCCACCAATCAATAAGTGATGCCAGAATTCGGTATTCATTAAACTAAAGAACTTACTTCCTTCTCCAATCCATCCTTGGTCTACAACTACGTTGAAGATCAATCCCATGGCCAAAGCACCTACTACGGCAGACACCATGATTCGCCAACTACCAATCTTCGTAAAGATTAGGAAGAGTGCACCTATTAATATGAGCATGGTCGAGGTTTCCCCAATAGACCCAGGAATGAGACCGTAGAACATATCCATAAGGTCAAAATCCAAGGGTTTGTTTTGTGCCAATCCACCGAGAATCGTTTCCCCTGAAATAGCATCCACTCCATTAGTTGAAACCCAATCTTTTGCTCCATGAACCCATACTTTGTCACCACTCATCCAAGTTGGATAGGCAAAGAATAGGAAAGCACGGATAGTCAAAGCGGGGTTTAGGATATTCATACCTGTTCCCCCAAATACTTCTTTTCCGATAACCACACCGAATACAACAGCTACAGCCAACATCCATAGTGGAATATCTACTGGAACGATAAGTGGTACTAGCATACCCGTAACCAAATAACCTTCTTCTACTTCGTGACCTTTTATGACAGCGAACAGAAATTCTACCGCCAATCCCACAGCGTAAGATACCACTACGATAGGCAATACCTTCCATGCGCCAATACCGAAGTTTGCCATATTCCAGAATTCTGGAGATAAAAACCCAGCGGCCTTTGTAATCTCTCCAGTGGCTAGGTGGTGTTGGTAACCTGCATTAAAAATTCCAAAGATCAAACATGGAACCAATGCCATGATCACCGTGTTCATGGTACGCTTTAAATCGTCCGCACCTTTCACATGAGTTCCATTGTGAGTTATTTCATTCGGCAGATAAAGGAACGTATGCAAGGCGTTAAACGCCGGTGCCATTTTTTTCCCTTTATACTTTTCCTTTAGCTTATGTAAATTTTGTTTCAATCCCATAGCGTTATCCTATTTCTTTATACATTAAATCCAACCCTTCCCTTATTATTTGCTGGTGCGGTTGTTTAGATACGCATACAAATTCGGTTAGTGAGAAATCTTCTGGTGCCACCTCGTACATCCCGAGTGCCTCCATCTGATCTAGGTCCTTTACCATACAGGCTTTCAAAATCTGCAATGGGAAAATATCTAGTGGGAATACGCTTTCGTAATTACCTGTAACCACAAAAGCCCTGTGTTCACCATTGGTGTTGGTGTTAAGGTCATACTTCTTTTTGGGCATCATCCATGAGAATGTCAATGCCCTAGAAGGTGAAATTTTATTAAATATAGGTTTGTTCCATCCAAAGAATTCGTAATCATCTCCCTCTGGAATTACACTCACCGTATTACTATAAAAGCCCAAATGTCCTTTTGGCGAAATTTGTGTTCCTGTTAGTACATCACCACTAATGATTCGTACATTCTCTTCAGAAAGACCAGAATCATAGACAAATGTTGCTACCTCAGATCCTATCTTGGTGGTATAATACTTAGGTGTCTTTACACAAGAACCCGCTAGGGCAATTACTCGTTCCGCATTGAACTTCCCAGTGAGGATCAATTCCCCAATAATTACCAAGTCCTGTGCGGCTACGGTCCAAACTACCTCTCCCTTGTTTACTGGATCTATTTTAGCAATTTGGGTTCCCACATTTCCTGCAGGGTGTGGTCCGCTTACCCGGTGTATGGTAACATCTTTTATTCCATCGAAGGGAGAAGCACCAGATTTACCTATCCCAACATGTACTTGTCCTTCGGTCAATTTGCTCAATGCAGTGAGTGCAGCTTGCAATTCAGACTCCTTACCTTTTAAGGTAAAGTCAAGGTCTGCCGCCATAGGTGCAGTACTGTATCCAGAAACAAAGATTGCTTTGGGAGCATTTGCTGGATTGGCCACCACATCGTACGGACGTTGTTTAATAAAAGGCCAACATCCTGAAGACAACAAATGATTTTTGAGGTCCTCTGGCTTCATTGAATCCGGGTTAATAATCCCAAAATCCTTGTAGGTGTCTTGTTGATCACCTTCTATGGTAATTTTGGTTATGACTCGCTTTGCACCCCTTTCAATCTCGGTAAGTGTTCCACTTACTGGTGAAACAAACTTGATCTCCTCATTGGATTTACTATAGAAAATAGTATCCCCTGCCTGAACTTTGGCTCCTTCTTTCAGTATCATTTTAGGGGTAACGAGATGAAAATCTTGAGGTCTTATGGCGAAAGTACGGGAGCGTGGTGCTTTGGAGAGGGTTTTATCCGCTTCGCCTTTTAAATTAATCGTAAGACCTTTTCTAATCTTAATGTCTTTGGACATAGGATATATGTGTTAAAGTTCTCGTAAAAATCAGAACATCGAATTGTTCAGATTTTGCGACGGCAAATTTACGAACTAAAAGCTGCTTTTCATAATAAAAGGAAATAATTTTCACCCTCTGGCAACGGTAAGGTTTTCGAAAAAGATTTAGGCACAAAATTTGTTTACCTTTATGCACAAAACCATTCAATTCATGCTAAGAAGAGCATTTTTCTTTTTCGGTTTACTGGGAATGGCACTACAGATGCAAGCCCAGATCATTGAAAAAATAGAACCGGAATACATTCGAACCATCCAGTTTAAAGGTAATTCCCAATTCAGTCAACTACCAATTATTCGGTTGGGAGAAAATCTTCAACTTTCTTTCGACGATATAAATGGCACCGAAGAAGATTACTATTATGTAATAACGCACCATGACTTCGATTGGACCGAAAGTGATCTTTCCAAAGGCGAATACATGGACGGTTTCGACGATGTTCGGATAGAGACCTATGAAAATTCACTGAATTCCCTTCAACTGTATTCGCATTATACCCTTACTATTCCTAATCGCGAAACACGCCGCATAAAGAAAAGCGGAAATTACCTTTTAAGCATTTACGATTATGATGGCGAATTGGTATTTACGCGAAAATTCATGGTGATGGAGCAGGAAGTTAAAGTGGCAGTTGAAGTAAAGCGCTCTCGGGACATCCAATTTATTGAAACCAAACAGAGTGTTCAGTTTACAATAGACTCCCCTGAAAGGATACTGATCAATCCAAAGAAAAATGTAAAGACACTCGTTCTTCAGAACAGTAATTTAAAAACAGCCATTACCGACCTCGTCCCACAATATACTATTGGCAGCGAACTTATATACCGATACGATCAAGAAAGTGCATTTTGGGCAGGGAATGAATTCCTGAACTTTGATAGTAAAGAAGTGCGAGGGGCAAATAACACCATACGACGTATTGAACTTAATGACTTATTCGACCATTACCTCTACACCCAGCTATCACGGGCAGATAGACCTTACACCTTCTTCCCGGACATAAACGGGAATTTTGTGGTTCGCACCTTTGGAATCGACTCTGATAGAAACCCCAATATCGAAGCCGAATACATTCGCATGCATTTCAACCTCCAGTATTATGAGGATATCGGCAATAAGGAAATCCACATGTATGGAAACTTCAACAATTGGGCAATCGATGAAAGCACCTATATGAAGTATAATCCGGCAACTGATTCATTTCAAAATACCCGACTCTTTAAGCAAGGGTTCTATAACTACCGATTTGTATTGGTAGATCGGGACGGCTCTATCGATCAAGGTGTAATTGGGGGCAATTTCTGGCAAACGGAAAATAATTATACCGTTATTGTTTATTACCGTGGACCTGGGGAGCGGTTCGATCGCGTGATTGGTTATGGAAGGGCAAGTTCTACCAATATAAATAACAATTAATCCTTCGGTGCAGACCTATATTCTTTTCTAGGGTTAATTCCGTTTTGACAAAACAGACGTGCTACTTTCGTTAAGTTTTTTAACTTTACGATATGTCTGACCAACTCCCCGCAGAACAGAAAGGGCGGAAAGCCACCAAATACAGAGGGCCCAAATGCTTGAATTGTGGCACCCCTTTAGAATTGAGTGATGTCTATTGCTCCTATTGCGGGCAACTGAACACTACTAAAAGCCTTGCGTTAAAGGACTTTTTTGGAGAATTTATTGGCAGTATCATTACTTACGATTCGCGTTTTAGGTATACCCTAAAGGATTTATTGTTCAAACCCGGTGTAATTACACGTAACTATGTGGGAGGGCAACGTCTTAAGTACGCCAATCCATTCCGGTTTTTCCTAAGCGTTTCCATTATATACTTTTTGGTTCAGAGCATCATAGCTTCCGTAACAGGTCAAAATAGTTTTATAAACGATTCCAGTAATTCCGGACCTAATTTTGAATTGAAAAAAGACGAAAACGACAACTTTAAATTGATCCCCCAAACGCCAGATAGTATTAGTATAGACTCCATCTTAGAAGCACAGGGAATTCCAACTGCTGCCATCCCCTTGGATTCGATTCTAGCTCACAATGAAATTGGGAGTACCAAAAAACTGGATTCGCTGATTAATGATCAAATCAATTCGAAAAAGGAGCAAGACAGCCTCAACACTTACGAGTACATTTCTGAAGAAAGCTTGGACACCTTGAACAGGTTGAATAAAATTGTAAAGCGATTTAGCCTGTACTACGATTTCTACGATGCAACAAAAATTGAAGACCCCGTAAGGGCCCTCGACAGCTTAAAGCACAAGAATACCAGTTATAACAGATGGGCCTACCAAAAGAATGAAGTATTTGAGCAGATAAAGGAGCATCCGGCCGAATTTGCCACCTATTTATTTGAAAAGACCCCATTCTTTGTTTTCTTTTTTACCCCTTTTTATGCCTTGTTCTTTTGGCTTATCTACTCCAAGAAGAAATACACCTATATGGAACACATGATTTTCATCTTCCATATCTTTAGTTTCATTTTCCTAGCCATGCTTATTGCCCTACTTCCGGATTACCTCATTGGCCAGGAGGTTTTCGTTGCCGCACTTTTCTTGCTTATTGGCCCCTTCTATTTTTACAAAGCATTGCGTAATTTTTACAAGCAAAACCGATTCATTACCATTATAAAATTTATTTTCCTAAATTTCGTTTTTGGAATAAGCGCTACCATAAGTGCCATTCTGTTTTTTACCGTTACTGCGGCCATGTATTGATATGATACAATTAACTACACAAGGGATTAAGGTTTCTGTCGAGAGCCAGTTCGAAGATGCTTTTTACAACAAGCAGCAGAAGCAGTATGCCTTTTCGTATCGTATCACTATTGAAAATAATAGTTCAGAATCCATTCAATTAATTTCCAGGTATTGGCTTATAAAAGATTCCTTGAACCATACCGCAGTGGTTGAAGGCAATGGCGTAATTGGACTACAGCCCATCATTGGCCCAGGAAAATCCCACACCTATGAAAGTGGATGTGCGCTTCTTTCACCTTTTGGATCAATGCAGGGACACTACAATATAGTTTCCCAAAGCAAAAAAATAAAAGTAGGAATTCCGTTGTTTAAGCTGAACGCACCTTTCGCGATGAACTAAAGGCCATGTAAGTCGTCAGACCCTCAAGTTTCAGCTTTTTCCCATCTTGAAGCACGTGACAAAACCCGCAATGGGAATCGTATATAAACTCAAAGGATGTCGAGGCATTAAACTCCTCAGAAAGGTATATCCCGTCATAATCCACCTCCATCAAGTCGTTATACCTACGTATCCTGAAATGAGATTTGGGAAGCTCTTCATCCAATATCAATTCAAACCAAGCGTTACTTCCAGTACCTGTCAATTTTTGAGCATTCTTTGGAAGGACGCTAGAATCAACCATAGAACTGGAAGGATAGCGTTTTTTATCGAAGTAATTAGTAAGATTCTCCTTAAATGCCGAGCCTAGGAAAGGCTTAACCTCTTTATTAAAAACTTCATACACCTCACCAAATGAAGCTGCTTTTTCCACATTACCTACGGTACTGGGGGTGAATTTTTTATTGAATTTTAGTGATTTTACAATTTTAGAATCACTAGTAGAGGCCAAAATGGTATCGGTTACGAAACGGGAGCAATTGCTTCCATTTTTATTGAAAGCCCCATAGGGAATACTGCCCCTTTCCTGAAGACTTAAAATATAGCGCTGCGCCCTTTCGTGATCTATACTGTAGCAAATGGAAGCCAAGAGCCTTCCTTCCCCATGTGTTTTATGTGGGTGGGCATCTAACCAGAGTAAAAGCTCGTGATCATTTTTCACTCTTCCCCTTTCACAAAACTCTGCTTTTAATGGCACATGGAGTTCAGCATCCGTATTTGCACCCCTTACACGCCCATGGCCTTTTGGTGTAACGTATCTTCCAAAATCGAAATACTGTACATTTCCGGTTTTATTTTCAACCAGCATAAGAGCAGCATGCCCCGCCTTAATGTACTCGCGGGTTCCTAGACCTACCAGTGGCAATACATTGCATATCCATTCATCGCTCATGGTAACGAATGTATCTGGGTACGCTAATACGAATAGAGTTCCTGTATGCTTCAAAATTCAAGTTTTTTCGATCGCATTGTTTGCAAATCTTCGTACAAGAAAGTACCAAGATCGTCATTTTTTTCGATCTGACTAATGCTCTTAGTCTTAACAAAACCCCTATTCATTACAAGATCGGTTTCAGGATCGCCTTCACCCGCATTTTTATGAAAATCTAAAAGTGCCTTGCTATCAATATAATTGCTTGTTTTAAGGAAATTGGAAAACCAATGCTCTCTCTTCTTCTTCATCTCCGTGTTATATAATAATGAAGAAGACCAAATACTGGGCTTAATGGGTCTTTCCGAAAAATGCCTAGTGTTTCCGTCCCATACCAATTCATGAATTTTCAGGGAAGTGCTCCAGTCTATCGTAACCACGGTAAATGGCTCGACTCCTTCAAAATCAAATCGCTCAATTTCATGAACTGCATTTTCGGCGGTTAAAAGTGAGGTCACTATAATTCCGCGGCTCATTCGATAGCTTGCTTCTCGAACATGAGGTTCGAAGCCACCATTAAGCAGGCATACCAATCGATTCCTATCGCTTACCCCAAGCCATGTCCCACCAGCCACTTCGTCTTTTGGAAAAATCATCCTAGCATCTTCTGCCATGTATTCGGCAGGAGGCAACGTTCTCCTTACAGGCGATTCGTCCCTGTTTGACGTTAGAATAAAGCCCGTTTCGGTGTTGGGAAAAAAGGTAAGGGTACACATAAATATCAATTAAAATGAAATAACCTAACACTACAAAAATAAGTATATCCTAGGTAACAAAATTCCATGTCTAAAAGTCCAGATAAGATACCTCAAGCATTCTCTTTTACTGTTGCTAAATTTGTACCTTTGCAACTCAAATTAAAAAAACCAAAAATCGACACCATGGGAAAAGGATTTTTTGAAGTTCCAATAGCTGTTAACGAACCTGTTTGGAGCTATGCTCCTGGCTCTCCAGAACGAGAAGCTGTATCAAAAACCTACAAGGAAATGTTCAATAGTACGGTAGATGTACCTTTATATATTAATGGTGAACATATCGCTACGGGAAATACGTCAACCATGTCTCCCCCACATGATCATCAGCATGTTTTGGGAACGTATCATAAAGCGGAAAAATCCCATATTGAACAAGCAATTTCAACATCCTTAGAAGCGAGAAAGAAATGGGCTCAAATGCCTTGGGAACAACGCGCTGGCATCTTTTTAAGGGCGGCCGAGCTTATTGCGGGCCCATACCGTGCCAAGATCAATGCAGCAACTATGTTGGCGCAATCTAAAACCATTCATCAAGCGGAAATAGATGCGGCCTGTGAGTTGATCGATTTCTTGCGATTCAACGTTCAGTTCATGACCGAAATCTATCATGAACAACCAGAATCTACTTCTGGGGCTTGGAACCGTTTAGAATATAGGCCTTTAGAAGGTTTTATTTACGCCATTACTCCCTTCAATTTTACAGCTATTTCTGCTAACCTTCCAGCAAGTGCGGCTTTAATGGGTAATGTGGTTATATGGAAGCCTAGTGACAGCCAGGTGTATTCAGCAAAAGTAATTCTAGATGTATTTCAGGAAGCTGGGGTACCTCCAGGTGTTATCAATATGGTCATGGGAGATCCTGTTATGATCACCGATACCGTCTTGGCAAGTCCAGATTTTAGCGGATTGCACTTTACGGGTTCCACACATGTATTCAAGGATATTTGGCAAAAAATTGGAACCAATATCCATAACTATAAGACTTACCCACGCATTGTTGGTGAAACCGGTGGAAAAGACTTCATCGTGGCCCACAAAACATCTAACCCAAAACAGGTAGCCACGGCAATTGCCCGTGGCGCTTTCGAATTCCAAGGTCAGAAATGTAGTGCGGCAAGTCGTTGCTATATTTCAAAAAGTATTTGGAACGATGTAGAAACATACTTAAAAGAAGACTTGGCTTCATTCAAAATGGGATCGCCAGAAGATATGGGCAATTTCATTACTGCAGTGATTCACGAAGGGTCCTTCGATAAACTTGCGAGTTTTATTGATCAGGCAAAATCGGATGCAAATGCCGAGATTGTTGCTGGTGGAAATTATGACAAAAGTAAAGGGTATTTTATTGAACCGACTGTGATCAAAACTTCGGATCCAAAATACACTACCATGTGTACTGAACTTTTCGGACCTGTGGTAACTATTTACGTTTTTGATGACAATGCCTGGGAGGAAACTTTGCATTTGGTTGATGAAACCAGTGAATATGCTTTAACAGGTGCCGTTTTCAGCGAGGACCGCTATGCCCTTGAAATGGGTGTGAAAATCTTGGAAAATGCAGCAGGAAACTTCTATGTAAATGACAAGCCAACAGGGGCAGTTGTAGGGCAACAGCCTTTTGGAGGGGCTCGTGCTAGTGGAACCAATGACAAAGCGGGAAGCAAACTGAACCTTTACCGTTGGGTATCGCCTAGAATGATTAAGGAAACTTTTGTTACCCCAACGGACTATAGATATCCCTTCCTAGGATAAATCATTAATTGAAAGAAAGAAAAAAGCCCTTCGGAATTTAACTCTGAAGGGCTTATTTTTTATCTAAGATGTCCTATCCTTTGTATTTCATGGGTAGATGCACTACACTTTTGGTATCGAAAAAATCTTCTTCAAAATAATCTGAAAGCGGATAGACCTTAGCCGTTTTGTAATTGGCCAATTCTTCTGACAGGTCCCCTCCTTTTAAATACAGAATTCCATTTTTGAGCTCGTGCTGACTGGTTTTTAGCACCTTTCCCTTTACCCATCGAACAAACGTTTCCATCTGAGCAACAGCCCTGCTCACTATAAAATCGTATTGATCTGTCACCGTTTCTACCCTTGCATTGGTCACTTTAACATTCTCAAGACCCAATCCGTCACGCACCTCTTCTACTACTTTTATTTTTTTGCCTATACTGTCTACCAAATGGAATTGACTTTCTGGAAAAAGTATGGCCAAAGGTATTCCTGGAAAGCCTCCACCCGTACCTACATCCAGTATTTTTGACCCAGGTAAGAATGCCTGTACCTTAGCAATACCTAAGGAGTGCAATACATGTCTCAAGTAGAGCTCGTCTATATCTTTCCGGGAAACCACATTGATTTTAAGGTTCCAATCTTTGTAAAGATCTTCAAGGGCCCTAAACTGGGAAATTTGGTTTTCGGATAATTGACCGAAATATGTCTCAAGTAATTCCATAATGAGTTATGAACCGCAAAAGTAGCACTTCCTTAATAAATTTTAAGATTTCGCTACATTCTATCTGGTTTAAGATGCGTATTTTAGTGGCTTAATTTTTGGGACCCCCCAAAACCAAATACTACTTATTGTGAATGAGAAGCAAATAAAATTTTCCAGGGTTGATTCGGCAAAGTTTTTCAGAACTCTCAACAAACGTGTCAACAGTTACTTTAAGGAAAATAATATCTCCCGAACAGGGAATTGGAAGCTGCACATAAAAACCATAGTTATGTTCGCCCTTTACCTTGGGCCATATTTCTTAATTCTCACATTGGATATGCCATGGTATCTACTTTTGTTGGCAAGTATCGTTATGGGTGTTGGAATGGCTGGTGTAGGGATGAACGTGATGCACGATGCTAACCACGGTTCCTATTCATCAAAGAAATGGGTAAATAAATTGATGGGAAGTAGCATGTACATCCTTGCCGGTAACGTGTACAATTGGCAGGTACAGCATAATGTACTGCACCATACATATACCAACATACATGGGCATGATGAAGATTTGGAAGCGGGTCGTATCATGCGTTTTACCAAACATTCCAAATGGAATCGTTTTCACAAGTTTCAGCATATTTACAGTATTTTCTTATATGGCTTACTGACCATAAATTGGGTGCTGACGGCAGATTTCCAGCAAACCAAACGCTATTTGGCCAGAAAGCTATCCTACGGTAAATTACCTAAACCAGCGGCACAATGGAGTATTTTGATAAGTACCAAAGCATTGTACGCTGTTGTTTGGATTGTTTTACCTATTATTTTTTTCCCAATAGCTTGGTGGCAAGTATTAATTGGATTTTTTATTATGCACTATGTGGCTGGGGTTATTTTAAGTGTCGTGTTCCAACTAGCCCATGTGGTTGAGGATACCGAAATGCCGTTGCCGGATGCTACAGGAAACATGAAAAATACCTGGGCCATACACCAGTTGTTTACAACGGTTAACTTTTCTACCAAAAATCGAATTGTAAATTGGTTTACCGGTGGGTTGAATCATCAAGTAGAGCACCATATTTTTCCTAATATTAGCCATGTGCACTATACCAAGATATCGGAAATTGTAAAAAACACGGCAAGGGAATTCAATTTGCCTTACAACGAATATAAAACCACACGTAAAGCAATTATTGCACACTTTAGATATTTGAAACAAATGGGCATGAAACCTGCTGCCCTAACTACCTAACCTCATTATGAATCCAAAATTATCCGACCGCGTCAACGAGATGGCCACCTCGGCCACACTTGCCATGGCAGCCAAGGCACGCGAACTAAGGGAACAAGGAAAAGACATTATTGGCTTAAGTTTAGGAGAACCTGATTTTACGGTTCCAGATTTTGTTAAAGATGCTGCTGTACAGGCAGTAAAAGATGACTACCATTCGTATACGCCGGTTGATGGGTATGGTGATCTTAAACAAGCCATCATCAAAAAATTTAAAAGGGACAATGGGTTAACCTATAATCCATCGCAGATTGTGGTATCTACGGGTGCGAAGCAATCGTTGGCAAATTTGGCACAGGTGATCCTGAATCCTGGAGACGAAGTGCTACTACCTGCACCGTTTTGGGTTAGCTATAGTGATATAAGCAAGGTTGCAGGGGGAATCCCAGTAGAAATTCCCACTTCTATAGAAAGCGATTTTAAAGTTACCCCAGAAGCGCTTGAAGCCGCCATTACTCCTAAAAGCAAGATGATTGTTTACAGTTCTCCCTGTAACCCAAGCGGTTCGGTATACTCTAAGGAAGAACTAAGGGCGCTGGCCGATGTTTTGGTTAAACACCCAGATATTATTGTAGTAAGTGATGAGATTTATGAGCATATCAATTTTACAGGACCCCATGTTTCTATGGCTGGGTTTGATGATATGTACGACCGTACCGTTACAGTAAACGGTGTTTCTAAGGCATTCTCCATGACCGGCTGGAGAATTGGGTACATTGGTGCCCCAGAGTATATTGCAAGAGCTTGTAATAAAATGCAAGGACAGGTTACCAGTGGTGCTAATTGTATCGCACAGCGTGCAACCATTGCTGCATTGGAAGCATCGCCCAGTGCCATTCAGTATATGATCGATGCTTTCAAGGAAAGAAGAAAACTAATTTTGGGCTTGTTGAAGGAAATCCCTGGGTTTAAAACCAATGAACCAGAAGGTGCTTTTTATGTATTTCCTGATATCTCCTATTACTTTGGAAAGACGCTACGTGGCAAAACCATTGAAAATGCAAGTGACTTTGCCCTGTATTTGTTAGAAGAAGCCAATGTGGCTACCGTAACCGGACAGGCTTTTGGAGATCCCAACTGTATTCGTATTTCCTATGCGGCTTCAGAAAGTGACATAAAAGAAGCGGTTTCAAGAATGCAGAAGGCACTCGCTTAAATTTGCAGTTTCTCTAATTGGGTTCAACGATTTTTTATTTTTTCAATAAAATAATACTTCGGAAACACAAAACGCCTTATTTTTAAGGTATTGAAACCTAACCTTTGAGAATAACAGTCCTTTTCGCACTGCTCACTTGCTCTTTTCTTACTGCACAGGAAACAGAGAAAAGATTTTCATTGTACTATGCCAACGACCAGTATGAGCTTACTTCGAAGCACCAAGCCTTATTGGACAGTTTGAAAAAACTCCCTAATAAAGACTCCCTAGATGTGCACATTAAAGGATATACCAATAGCATTGGCGGCGAAGACTACAATCTAGAACTTTCTCGAAAGCGCGCCGAAAACGTAAAGAACGAATTACGTGCTTTTACCATTATATCCTCTCAGGGCTATGGTGAATTGGGAAGTGCCGCTTCGGACAATCGCAGGGTAGATATTCTGGTACATTTTAAAAAAGATCATATTCCAGAGGTAGGGGAAATAGTGGAGGAGCCCATTATTGAAGTTGAGCCCACCATTATAGCATTGTCCAATCCCAAAAAAGGGGACAAGCTTATATTGAAAGGTATTAGGTTCTATGCGGACCGGGATGTAATTATGGATGAAAGCCGTGAGGCATTGGATGATCTAGTGGCTTTTTTAAAGACCAATCCCAATGTTAAATTTAAACTCATAGGTCACATCTGCTGTGGGGACCCTATGAAACCTTACAAGGATGTGAAAAATGTACGCACGGGAAAAAGTAACCTTTCGGAAGCCAGGGCGCAAGCTTTGCATAATTATTTGGCCAAAAAAGGCATAGATAAGCGGCGTATGCGCTATTTGGGTATGGCATTTATGCAGCCTACTGGTAAAGGGGATGAGTTTGATAGGCGCGTTGAAATAGAAATTACATCTGTAGATTAACACAAGACCCAATCTATGTTCACATCATTCGAAAACAGTCCTCCGGTAGATTTGTTGCCAGGATTTACCGCTCGATTCATCCATACGGACACACAAACTTTTTCATTGGTTGAAATAGAAGCAGGTGCTATTTTACCAGAACATTCTCATGTACACGAGCAGTTCTCTAAAGTACTTGAAGGTACTTTTGAATTGACCGTTGATGGTAAAACACGTACATGTAATGTTGGGGATGTAGCTCTTATTAAATCTCACGTGCCACATTCGGGTCGTGCCATCACAGCTTGCAAAATTTTTGATGTCTTCAATCCCGTACGAGAAGATTACAGAAAATTATCGATTCCGCCAGAAGAACGGAGTGATGAGAATTAATACTGTAAATAGCTCAAGTCTCCCTATTAACATTAAAAACGATGACCACCATTTGGCTGGGCCAGATAGTGCAGCATAGTTCTCGACAGGCCCTAAATCACCCAAGGCAGGCCCTACATTTCCCAAACTGGAAGCAGCACCACCCAGAGCTGTTTCAAAATCCAGTCCTAACATGGAAAAAACAAGTACTCCTACTATAAAGGAAAGCATATATAGGATGAAAAATGCTAAGATATTAAATACAATAGGTTGTTGTACTCCCCTAGTATTGTAGCGCACCGGAAGAATAGCATTGGGGTGCAACGTTCGCTTAAACTCTAAAAGTCCGTTCTTAATCATGATCAGGTGGCGCACAATTTTTATTCCTCCAGCAGTAGAGCCCGCCGAACCTCCCAAGAACATCAATCCGAAGAAAAAGATGGTAAGAAAAGGAGTCCAAGCAGTAAAATCGGCCGTTACGAACCCTGTGGTAGTAACCACCGCCAATACCTGAAATAATCCATGACGAACGGCACTTTCAAATTCACCCAAGACCATCGGATGATCGACTGTCGTTGTGGAAACATCAGCCTTATAATAGATAAACAAAGCAGCGGTAATCGTTAACCCAACGATAAAAAATACGTACGCTTTAAATTCTTCATCCCTAAATATTTTACTGAATTTAGTCTTGAAAGCAAAATAGCTCAACACAAAATTAGTACCTGCCAAAAACATGAAAATCATGATTATATATTGGATGAGCGGCTGATCATTCCAATGGGCAACACTCGCATTTTTCGTAGAGAATCCTCCTGTACTTAAGGTACTTAATGAATGATTGATTGCATCGAAGAAACTCATTCCCGCAATTTTCAGTAAAATGGTTTCGGCAATTGTATAACCCACATAAATTAACCACAATCGCTTGGCAGTATCGGTGATCCTAGGGTGTAATTTATCTCCTCCTGGCCCTGGAGCTTCGGCTGCAAACAACTGCATCCCTCCAATCCCTAGTAACGGAAGTATGGCAATCGCCAATACAATGATTCCCATTCCACCAATCCAATGTGTAATGCTCCTCCAAAACAATACACTTTCCGGTAAGCTTTCAATATCATTTAAAATAGAGGCTCCCGTAGTGGTAAAACCACTCATGGTTTCAAAAAAGGCATTGGTAAAACTCGGTATGGCTCCCGTAAGGATATACGGCAAAGTTCCAACTAGCGACATGGAAATCCAACCAAAAGTCACAATTACATAACCGTCCCTTTTGCTAATTTCCTTTCGATGTCCTTTAGTGGACAGCATGAGTCCTCCACCCATAAGAAGGGTAAGGAATCCTGCCAACACCATTTGCACCCCTACTCCATCTTTGTAAATAAAACTGAATATAGAAGCTATTAGCATGAAACCTCCATTAAACAACCAGAGGATCCCTAAAAGATGAAAAATAATCTTGTAATTGAGCTTTGAGACCGAATGCATTACACGAACAGTTTTTCGACCTTGTTTATGGATTGTGGCAAGGAACAGACTACGATACGGTCACCACTTTCGATCACAAAATCACCCAGGGCAATCATCCCAATTCCGTTTCTAACTACTCCTCCAATAATTGCCGATCGAGGAAAATCAATTTCTCGCACAACTTTATCGCATACTTGCGAAGACGGGGATACAATGAACTCCAATAATTCGGCATTCATATTATTGAGCATGGTCATTGCGACCACCTCTCCTTTGCGAACATGCCTAAAAATATTATTCGCAGCTAACAGTTTTTTATTGATAAGGGTATTAATCCCGATAGACTGGGACAATTGGAAGTAATCCATGTTCTCTACCAAGGCAATGGTCTTCTTAACACCTTTAGACTTCGCCATTAGGCAAGACATGATATTGGTTTCGCTATTTCCTGTAACCGCAATGAAGGCGTCCATATCCTGAATGGATTCCTCGTCCAGAAGCTCAACATTTCGTCCATCTCCATGAATCACTAAACAACTGGGAATGTCATCGGCAATCTCAAATGCCTTTTCCTTACTATTCTCAATTAATTTAACATTGAACTTACTCTTGCATAAATCATTTGCCGTTTTATACCCAATCTTGCTTCCACCAAGAATCATTACATTTTTAATAGGCTCCTTCACCTTTCCAGAAAGCTGAAAGATATGATCTACCCCTTCTTGGGTTGTAGTAAAATATACCTGATCCCCTTCCTTAAACATAGTGTCTCCCCTAGGGATGAGTGTATATTGGGTACCTTCTCGCTGTATAGCGATGGGTACATAATTCAATTCTGGATACTGCTGACCTACTTCCTTTACCGTTTTGCCCACAAAAGCCGAAGTCCTAGGCAATTGCAATCCAATCATGGTAAGTGCTCCATCTTCGAACTCATAGGTATCATTGAACCCACTTTGGTTAAGCAGTAATTCAATCTCCGATGATGCTAATGACTCGGGCGAAATTAATTCATCGATACCAAATTTGGTGAACTGCACTTCTTCCTTGTTCTCAAGGAATTCGGTATTCGAAATACGCGCTATGGTCCGTTTGGCACCCAATTGCTTGGCCAATACACAAACAGTAATATTGGTGGTCTCCGAAGAGGTAACGGCAATGACCAAATCGGTACCATCTACCCTAGACTCTTTTAGGACGGAAATAGAAGTAGCATCCCCGCGAATTACGCGGATGTCTAAATGGGTATCTGCATACGCCAAAGACTCTCGATTGGTATCGATAAGTGTAATATCCTGGGACTCGAAAGAAAGGAGTTTTGCTAAATGAAATCCTACTTCACCGGCACCGGCAATAATAATTTTCATAAATAACCGTAAACGATAAGTGCGGCAAAGGTACAAATTTACCTACACTCATTACGTTAGTAAAATACTAATGCGTAACATCTCATGAATTCCCCTTCCAAGAGGAAAGTAAATCCATTCGTGAAAAAGTATTCAAAAAGTCCGTAGCTTTGCATCCGTTTTAGATTATGAGCAAAAAAATCACTCCATACAAAGACTCTGAAAATACCAAGAAACAGCAAGTTGAAGAGATGTTCGACACTATTTCTGGGAATTACGATGGGCTTAATAGGGTAATATCCCTTGGATCGGATGTGAAGTGGCGGAAGAAAGTTGTACAAATGATAGCAGCTCACAATCCGAAAGCCGTTCTGGACATTGCAACAGGTACTGGGGATTTAGCACTTCAATTTTCAAAAAACATTCCAGATGCCAAGGTAGTTGGCCTAGACCTAAGTGAAGGAATGCTCTCAGTAGCTCGTAAAAAAGCAACCAATAGTGCAACTGACGTAACTTTTGTAAAAGGAGATAGTGAAGCACTTCCATTTGAGGACAACTCCTTCGATGCCATTACGGTTTCATTCGGCATTAGGAATTTTGAAAATCTTGAAAAAGGATTGTCCGAAATTCTGAGGGTTCTTAGTCCAGGCGGTCTATTTGTGATCTTGGAAACGAGTGTTCCAACGCGATTTCCCTGGAAGCAAGGCTACTACATTTACACAAAAGGTGTTTTACCTGTTATTGGTAAATTGTTTTCCAAAGACAAAGTTGCATACAAGTATTTGTGTGAAAGTGCATCCGTTTTCCCATTTGGTGAAAAACTCAACAATATTTTAAGGAAAATTGGGTTTATAGAGGTTGAAAATAAACCGCAAACGCTGGGTGTAGCCACTATTTATTTAGCTACGAAATGATGAGACATATTATTTTATTTATTGGTTTTCTTTTGTTGGGGCAAAGTGCGAATGCACAGCTTTTCAGCAAGGAGCGCCTTACCAATATTGAAAACTTTGACAAACGATTCCTGTCATGGGGTTACTTTTTGGGTTTTAATAGCTACGATTTTAAAATTGAGTACAACAATCAAATTAATGATGACTTAACCGATATTTCCGTGGAAACCCAAGCTGGGTTCAATGTGGGACTTATTGGTGATATGCGTATTAGCCCATACATTAACCTTCGTTTAGAGCCTGGATTGTATTTTACGCAACGAAATTTGCGATTTCCAAATTTTGTAGAAGAAAATGATGCTTTGCGTGAAGTGAAGTCCACCTATATCCATGTGCCTCTTTTGGTGAAATTTTCTACCAAGAGATTAAATAACTTCAGGCCTTTTATTGTAGGCGGTGTTTCTAGGTCCATTAATTTAAGTAGTAATGAGAAGAACCCTGAAGACAACAATGTAGGGCAATTTAGAATGACGCGGGGTACCAATTATTTTGAATTGGGGTTTGGAATCGACTTTTATCTCTATTATTTCAAGTTCACGCCATCTATACGGGGTGTTTTTGCGATGAGCAACGAATTGGTTCCCGATGATGACCCCGATAGTCCTTGGACATCAAATATTTCCAATTTAGCGACACGGGGAGTATTCATCAATTTTACTTTTCAATAGTTCTTCTAAATTCATTCAGAAGAATTCCAGTAGCCGATGCTACATTAAGGCTTTCGGCAGTTTCTGGATTACCGAAATAAGGAATTGTGATACGATGTGTAACCATAGCTTGAATTTCCGAAGATATTCCATTGGCTTCATTTCCCAAGATTAACAAAGCGTCCTGATCTAAGCGCTCTTTATATACTTCGTTTCCATTCATGACAGCACCATATTTAGGAAGGTTCGAACGTTCAAGAAAGGAATCCAATTCCAGATAATGAACCGCAACCCTTGCTATCGAGCCCATTGTGGCTTGCACCACTTTAGGGTTAAAACAATCTACAGTGTCCTTGGAACATACTATTTGTGTTACCCCAAACCAATCGCACAGACGAATAATGGTTCCAAGGTTACCAGGATCCCTTACGGAATCCAATACTACCGTCAATCCATGGGAAGTTAGTTCTTGGGAATCGGGAATATGAAAAATAGCCAAAATAGTATTGGCGTTTGTTAATGCCGTTATTTTCTGCATCTCGGCAGCAGAGATGATTTCAAAATTTGCAGTGACCTCTGAGGTATTTTCGGTGGTATAGACAGAATGCAAGTCCATTCCTGCCTGTAAGAGATCTTTAATAATCTTGGGTCCTTCGGCAATAAATAAGCCATGTTTATTGCGGTACTTTTTTTGATGAAGTCCCGTTATAAGTTTAATTTGATTTTTGCTAATCAAAATATAGTATTTTTGAAGTTGAGAAACTCGAACTCTTTGGCTCAAATCCTCACAAAAATATCATTAATTTTAGGAACTGTAACGCTTCTTGTCTCGTGCAATACCGTCAAGCACGTTAAGGAAAACGAACTCCTACTAACAAAAAACACTGTCGTTGTTGATGGTGAAGAAGTTAACGATAGTGAGCTAAATAGCTTAATTAACCAGAAGCCAAACCCCAAGGTTCCTTTGCTGGGTGTTCCCTTTGGTCTTCATTTTTACAATATGGCGGAGGAAAAGCCAGATTCCACTTTCCAAGACTGGCTGCACAGGAAACCCAAAAGATTAGAACGATGGAGCCGACTCATTTCGCGTAAGCAGGTGGAGGGAATTGGAAAGACCAAAATTGGGATACATGAATGGATTAAACGTACCGGGAGCGCCCCGGTAACCATCAATGAAAGTAAAAGCCGTAAATCTTTGAGGGAATTGAAACGGTATTATTTTACCCAAGGATGGTTTAATGTGGAAGGCAGCTATAAAGTTGAAAAGGACTCTACATTAGACAAAAGGGGAAGTATTACGTACTCCATCAAAAAACATAAACCTTATGTAATCGACTCCATTTCAGAAAAAATAAGCTCCCCAATAGTTGACTCCTTGTTTCAGCTTACTAAGGGCAATACGTTCATTATTCCGGAAAAACAATACAACGCCTACGATTTTGAGAATGAAAGGGACCGACTTACTATTCAGTTTCGTAATTCGGGTTTGTATTATTTCGATCAGGAGTACATAGGTTTCGATGCAGACACCAACAATACAGGACATAAGGTACATATTGATTATATCATCCCCAACCGAAGAATAACCCAAGGGGACTCAACCCGAACGGTTCCGTTTCAAATTCACAAAATAAATGAAGTGCGTATCGTTACAGACTACTCCTATACGAATAGGGATAGCACTATAACCGACTCCGCTACATATGCAGGATATAAGTTATTTGGGTATGACAAATTAAAATATCGTCCCAAGGCCATTACCAATGCGATTTCCATTGTCCCTGGTGAAATTTTCAGGGATATAGATCGAACCTTAACTTATAACCAACTTAGGGAATTACGTAATTTCCGCTATCCCAATATTAGTTACACGGAAGACCCGAGGGATTCAACGGGTACCGGTCTTATCGCAACGGTTCTTTTAACCCCGAAAAAGAAGTATACCGCCAGTGTGGATTTCGATGCGTATACCTCGACCATTCAACAGTTTGGGATTGGGTTCAGTAGTAGTTTCTTGATCCGAAATGTATTTCGTGGTGCTGAAAACCTAGAAATATCAGCTTCGGGTAGTGTGGGTTCTTCAAAAGACAATGCAGATAGCGACAGTAGTTTTTTTAATACATCCGATGTGGGTGGCGACGTAAAACTAACGGTACCTTCTATTCTGTTTCCGGCCAATACCAACAAGATCATCCCAAAATACATGTCGCCTTTCACTAGTATGAGTTTGGGACTAAATGCCCAAAATAATATTGGTTTGGACCGACAGAATTTCAATGGGATTTTTAGCTATCGATGGAAACCCCAAACCATTCGGACCAATCAGTTTGACCTCATAAATGTGCAGTATGTTCGAAATTTGAATACGGATAACTATTTTAATGTGTACCGAACTTCTTATGACCGATTGAATGAAATAGCCGTAGAAACAGGATATCAGTTTGAGAACCAAGAGAGCAGCATGCTAGGAATTCCCGAAGAAGCAGATCAATTCATCGAACTTGTATTTACAGAGAACAGTGGTTTAGACGTATCTACTGAAATTAGGGAAGAAGTCATTGGTATTGCGCAGCGAAAAGTAAGACTGACCGAGAACAACTTAATTTTCGCGTCTATCTATAATTGGTCCAGGGATACCCGGGAAGGAATATACGACAATAGTTTTTCCATTTTTAGATGGAAAGTGGAAGCCGCAGGTAACTTGCTCTCTACCATCGCCTCTTCTATTGGTCTTGAAAAAAATGAAAATGGAAACTTCGAAACTTTCGGAGTCGCCTTTTCGCAATATGTGAAGCTGGAAGCAGACTACATTAAACACTGGGAACTACCTAATAATTCAATATTTGCCATTAGAGCCTTTGGGGGCGTTGCCCTGCCCTATGGCAATAGTAACAGTATTCCTTTTACCCGAAGTTATTTTGCCGGTGGTGCCAATGACAACCGAGGATGGAGGGCCTATGATCTGGGGCCTGGAAGTAGTGGTGGCCTTTTAGATTTTAATGAAGCGAACTTTAAGCTTGCCTTTAATGCAGAATACCGGTATACCATCTTGGGAAGTTTCAAGGGAGCTTTTTTCATTGATGCAGGTAACATTTGGAATGTAGAAGACAATGTGGAAATTCCTGCGTTTCGATTCGATGGCCTTCAAGATCTCTCAGAACTGGCAGTTGCATCAGGAATGGGTATTCGATATGACTTCGGATTCTTTGTATTGCGTTTCGATGTAGGCTTTAAAACCTACGACCCAGCTAGGTTAGAAGGTCAAAGATGGTTTAAGGATTACAACTTCAAAAATTCTGTCTTGAACATTGGTATCAACTATCCCTTCTAAACCATCATTTTTTTTTATTTTTACCGCCTAAATAATACAACTCATGAGCTACGACATAAAACCCGGTGTGGCCACTGGAAAGGATGTTCAAAAAATACATCAACTTGCTAAGGAAAAAGGATTCGCCATGCCCGCCGTAAACGTTGTGGGGTCGAACAGTATTAATACCGTTCTTGAAACTGCAAAAGAGCTAAACTCTCCTGTGATTATTCAATTTTCGAATGGTGGGGCGCAATTCAATGCCGGTAAAGGCCTATCGAATGAAGGACAAAAATCTGCAATTGCAGGTGGCATAGCAGGTGCATTTCATGTGCACGAAATGGCTAAGGCCTATGGTGCCACTGTAATACTTCATACAGATCATTGTGCAAAAAAATTATTACCCTGGATAGACGGACTTTTAGATGCTGGTGAAGCGCATTTCCAAAAAACAGGGGCATCGTTATATAGTTCGCATATGATCGATCTTTCCGAGGAACCTATTGAAGAGAATATTGAAATCTGCAAAACATACCTGGAGCGCATGTCCAAAATGGATATGACATTAGAAATAGAATTGGGAATTACCGGAGGTGAAGAAGACGGAGTGGATAATACCGATGTTGACAGTTCTAAATTATATACGCAACCAGAAGAAGTCGCCTATGCCTATGAAGAATTGAAAAAGGTTAGCGATCGATTTACAGTGGCAGCAGCCTTTGGTAACGTTCACGGTGTTTACAAACCAGGAAATGTAAAATTGACCCCTAAAATCTTGAAGAATTCCCAAGAATACATTCAGGAAAAGTATGGAACGGGGCACAACCCTATCGACTTTGTTTTTCACGGAGGAAGCGGTTCTACCTTGGAAGAGATTCGTGAAGCCATAGGTTATGGTGTTGTAAAGATGAATATCGATACCGACCTTCAATTTGCCTTTAACGAGGGCATCCGGGATTATATGAACAATAATATTGATTATCTTAGGACCCAAATAGGGAATCCTGATGGTGGTGATATTCCCAACAAAAAATATTACGATCCAAGAAAATGGCTTAGGGAAGGAGAGCTTACTTTTAAGAAGCGTCTAATTCAGGCTTTCGAAGATCTAAATAATGTGAACACACTTTCCTAACAGAAAACTAACTACTCCTCAATTATGGCTTGGTTTAAAAGAACAAAAAAAGGAATACAGACTCCCACCGAAGAGAAGAAAGATGTTCCTAAGGGGCTTTGGTACAAATCCCCTACTGGGAAAATTGTGGATGCCGAAGAACTCGAGAAAAACTTCTATGTAAGCCCTGAAGACGGCTATCATGTGCGAATTGGAAGTAAGGAATATTTTGAGATCCTTTTCGACGATAATAAATTCAAGGAATTAGACAGTAACCTTACTTCAAAAGACCCACTCAAATTTGAGGACTCCAAGAAATACACGGATCGCTTAAAAAGTGCTCAGGAAAAAACCGGGCTCAATGATGCAGTGCGAACTGCCGTAGGAAAATCAATGGGTAAAGATTTGGTGGTTGCCTGCATGGATTTCAGTTTTATTGGAGGATCCATGGGAAGTGTGGTAGGTGAAAAGATTGCCCGTGCTGCTGATTATGCTTTAAAGAAAAAGTTACCTTTTTTAATGATTTCCAAAAGTGGTGGAGCAAGAATGATGGAAGCTGCCCTTTCTTTAATGCAACTTGCTAAAACCAGTGCTAAATTGGCTCAATTGGCCGAAGCAAAACTGCCCTACATCTCACTTTGTACCGATCCAACCACAGGAGGGACCACAGCTTCTTTCGCTATGTTAGGCGACATTAATATAAGTGAGCCTGGAGCTTTAATTGGTTTTGCAGGTCCGCGTGTTGTGCGTGACACAACTGGAAAGGAACTCCCTGAAGGATTCCAAACTGCCGAGTTTGTTCAGGAACATGGGTTCTTGGATTTTATAAGTCATAGAAAAGATTTAAAACGAAAGATCAACTTGTATCTTGATCTTATTCAAAATCAACCGTTGCGAGAAATTGCTACCAACGCATAAAACAAAAAATCGGCTCCGAGAGGAGCCGATTCCATTTACAAAAACCACCAACTTAACTATTATTAATTGAGAATAATAGTGTATGTTTCGCCATTCACCGTAAGAGTGGCAATATTGTCGCAGGTACCGTCTCCAAAGTCTAAAGTCCCGGTTCCGTTGTTTCGAGTAATCTCTACCGTCCCACTCACAAAATGCTGGCAGGTTGCTTCCCTACGCAAAGGGTCTATTACAATAGCATAGTGTGAAAACCCATTACTGAATTGGATGTCACGGTTTCCTGTAACTGAAAATGCATTGTCCTCCCATGTTCCACTGCCAAATCCTTCGATCCATTCTGCAACTCGTGTACCATCGACATCCACTACCAGACCATTGGGAAAGGTAACTTCCAATTCATGGTTTACTGTATGCTGGGGGTTGCCATTGGCATTGTTCCGTTCCCGGAATAACGATCCCCCTCCTTCAATAAACTTATTATTGTGGGCAAAGTTTTCGAGGTCATAGTCAATGGTCACTGTACCTGCTTGGGAAGGATTATAAGTTAAGTAAATGATTCCGGATACTACGGCACCATTTTGAAGCTGACAGCCCTGTCCAAAATCCAGGGTGACGAACTTTATCCCGTTTTGCATGCTTATGGTTATGGTAGCACAGGTTGGAAAGAAACTTGCGTTCCTTCCAGCTTCCTCTTCCTGTTCGGAATAGGCAATATCCATAACATTAAAAAGCTCATCGGCCGCAATCTCTGCTTGCGTAGCATTTTGGGTATTCTCCGCAGTAATATCAGCACTTACACTTTCTTCGCTTGAATCATTATCATCTTGGCTACAAGAAGTGAAAAGTAAGCCGGCACTCATAAGGAGTAACATTCCCTTGTTTAATACGTTTGTTTTCATCGTGTTTGTATTTAAGAGTTTTATGCCCTTATGACCCAACAAAATGAAAAAGGTTTAATAGAATAATTATTTTTTTATAACTCTTTGCAATACAGTCAAAAATGGTATCTTTGCACCTTGATTATGAAAATCGTAATCATATACATAAAAATCATTTAAATAATATTGGCATGTATTTAACACCAGAAAAGAAAGAAGAGCTTTTCGCAAAACACGGGAAAGGAAAAACCGACACCGGTTCTGCTGAAGGACAAATCGCTTTATTCACACACAGAATTGAGCACCTAACCCAACACCTAAAGAAAAACCACAAGGACTACAACACAGAGCGTTCTTTGGTAAAACTAGTAGGTAAACGTCGTTCGTTATTGAACTATCTTATGAAGAAAGACATCTTGAGATACCGTGCGATTGTTAAAGAATTAGGACTACGTAAATAAGAATATTGAGGGGACAGTTTGTCCCCTCTTTTTTTAATACCTAGGGCAGTGCCCTAGCATACATAAAAAGCTACCCTTAGTTTTTCATTGGTCAAACCACAACAACACAACTCACGATCGAAAAACGATCGTTGACCATTAGTAAATACCCCATTCCATTGGGGATAATGAAAAACAAATGATACCTAAAGTATTTAGAGAGGTCATAGACCTTGGTGACGGACGTGAAATATCGCTCGAAACCGGAAAATTAGCAAAACAAGCCCATGGATCCGTAGTGGTTCAATCGGGAAAATGTATGATGCTATGTACTGTAGTTTCTAACTACAGGCAAAGTGATGTGGATTTCTTGCCACTTACTGTAGATTACCGTGAAAAGTTTGCCGCTTCTGGGCGTTACCCAGGCGGGTTCTTCAAAAGGGAAGCGCGACCCAGTGATGGTGAGGTTTTAACCATGCGTTTGGTAGACCGTGTATTGCGTCCTTTATTTCCAAAGGATTATCACAGTGAGACCCAGGTAATGATCCAATTAATGTCTCATGATGAAGATGTAATGCCAGATGCCATGGCAGGATTGGCAGCATCTGCTGCTATCCAGCTTTCGGATTTCCCATTCGAATGTGCTATCTCCGAAGTTAGGGTAGGACGAGTTAATGGTGAGTTCATCATTAACCCTTCCAGAGCACAATTGGAAGAGAGCGATCTCGATATGGTAATTGGTGCTTCTGCCGACAGCGTTATGATGGTTGAAGGTGAAATGGATGAGATTTCCGAAGAAGAAATGACCGAAGCCATTAAATTTGCCCATGAAGCCATTAAGGTTCAGTGTGCAGCACAAGTACGCTTGGCTGAGGCATTTGGAAAGAAAGAAGTACGTGAGTACGAGGGTGAAAGAGAAGATGAAGACCTTCAGAAAAAAGTACATGACATGGCATATGACAAAGTATATGCTGTGGCAAAGCAAGGATCCTCAAAGAAAGAACGAGGATTGGCTTTCTCTGAAATAAAAGAAGAAATCCTTGCTACGTTTACCGAAGAAGAACTGGAAGACATTGGAGGCTTGGTTTCCAAATATTTCAACAAGGCAGAAAAAGCTGCAGTACGAGACCTTACCTTAAATGAAGGTTTGCGTTTGGATGGTAGAAAAACAGATGAGATTCGTCCTATCTGGTGCGAGGTAGACTACCTACCCTCTACCCATGGATCTTCAATCTTTACACGTGGGGAAACTCAAGCCTTGGCTACAGTAACCCTTGGAACTTCTAGGGAAGCTAATGTAATTGACATGCCTTCTTTTGAAGGTGAAGAAACATTCTATCTACACTATAACTTCCCTCCTTTCTCGACTGGTGAGGCCCGTCCAATTCGTGGTACATCACGTCGTGAGGTAGGACATGGTAACTTGGCACAACGTGCATTAAAAGGAATGATTCCTGACGATTGTCCTTATACCGTTCGTGTGGTAAGTGAAGTATTAGAATCTAATGGTTCATCTTCTATGGCTACCGTATGTAGTGGAACAATGGCGCTTATGGATGCTGGGGTTCAAATGAAAAAAGCCGTTTCGGGAATAGCCATGGGATTAATCAGTGATGGTGAAACTGGAAAGTACGCAGTACTTAGTGATATCTTAGGTGATGAAGATCATCTTGGGGATATGGACTTTAAGGTTACAGGAACAGCCGATGGTATTACCGCTTGTCAAATGGATATCAAAATCAAAGGCTTAAGCTATGAGATTTTGATCAAGGCATTGCAACAGGCGCGTGCTGGACGTCTTCATATATTGGAGAAACTAACCGATACGATTTCCACTCCAAATGCCGATGTGAAGCCTCATGCTCCAAAAATGGTCACTACTGTTATTCCAAATGAATACATTGGTGCACTTATTGGACCTGGAGGAAAAGTAATCCAGGAACTTCAGAAGGAGACCAAAACCACGATTGTAATCAATGAAGATCCAGTGACTGAAGAAGGAATTGTGGAGATTCTTGGAACAGACCAAGCAGGTATCGATGCTGTATTGGCAAAGATCGAGTCCATTACTTTCAAACCAGAAGTTGGAAGTGTATATGAAGTCAAAGTAATTAAGATTCTAGATTTCGGTGCAGTAGTAGAGTATACAGAAGCACCGGGTAATGAAATTTTGTTACACGTGTCCGAATTGGCATGGGAACGCACAGAAAATGTAACCGATGTGGTAAACATGGGAGATGTTTTCGACGTGAAATATTTTGGTGTGGATTCTAGAACAAGAAAAGAAAAAGTGTCTAGGAAAGCCATTTTACCTAAACCTGAGGGATATCAGGACCGTCCTAAACGCGATGGAAATCGAAGTGGAGGAAACCGAGGTCGGGATAACCGAAATAGGGACAACAGAAACAGGGACCACAAGAAGAGTGAATAATCCCTTCTTTGTCTAATAAAAAAAAGCCTTCCAGTTCGGAAGGCTTTTTTTATCCCATAGCGGTAGGACTTCCTTGGCTTGGCGCAATATAATGACCCAGAAAAATTCGCATTTCTTTAAATTATACACGCAACCTTTTTGCATATCGCATACATTATAATTGAATAGACTGAAAAAGTCATAAATTAATGCTAGCTAAAAAATTTGTGAATCCGTCGAATTGGAGATAAAAGAACTTATTGAACAATGCAAGAAAAACGATAGAGTTGCACAGAAGGAACTGTTTATGCGATTTAAGGATACTTTATTTGTCACTTCCTTAAAATACTGCAGAAACGAAGTTGAAGCAGAGGACAACCTTCATGACACTTTTGTTACGATTTTCAGAAAAATTAAAACCTTTAAGGGAAATGGCTCCTTCGAAGGATGGATGCAACGAATTGCGATTAACCAAGCAATCACAAAGTTTAAATCGAAAAAACAACTGATTAACACCCCAGATCAAGAGCACTATGAACACACTGCCGAAATTGCGAAAGAAGACCTGAATGTTCCCTTAGGAGCTATTCTAAAAGCCATTCAAGAGCTACCAGATCAGTATAGAATGGTTTTCAACCTTTACCAATTAGACAATTTTTCTCACAAGGAAATCTCGAAGAAACTATCCATTTCCGAGGGAACCTCTAAATCTAACTTGCATCGAGCTAAGATAATTTTGCGTGACAAAATAAGCCAGTTAAAGAAAAATAAATGAGCGAGCAAAAGCACGACATAGGAAATCTAATAAAAGATAAATTCGAAGGTTCTAAAATTGAACCAAGCGAAGATCTTTGGAATAAAATTGAAACCACTTTAGATGGAAAACAGAGAAGACGCAAATTCCTTTTGTTTTCACTTTTTGGCGGCCTAGCGGTACTACTCGTGTCCATCTTGGTTGTAAATGGTCCCTTCAAGAAAAATCCAACGAATACTTCAGATAAAGAAAAAAGCACCGTTGTAGTGGATAAAAAAAATACCACTCCCCTCAATGAAGACAAGTCCTTACTTATAACGGACACCTATAATGAAGATACATTGGGACAAAATGAGAAACAAGATACTTTGGGCAAAGTTCCTGCTTACACTAACCATCGACAACCTCAAGAAGGATCAACACTTTCAATATCGCACCAGGGCAAACTTTCGGAGGTGCCACAGCTCAGTAAGGAGAATACCCAACGAAATCCAGATTATATAAAGGATTCAATAAAGGGTTTTATCGATCCTACAGACGCTGCGCCTATTGGCAAGGTTAAAGGTTCAGTAAAAAATCCATCAAAAGATAAGATGGGTCTCAACGTAACTAGAGAAAACACAAAACAGAAGAAAGACGCTCAACAGACTGAAAAAGAAGAAAAATTGGACTCATTCGCCACCACCAAAACGGCCTATTATTACTACAACAGTTCCCAAAACATCGAAATTAAAACTGAAAACAAGAAGGTGATAGACAGCATTCTTGAAAGCTCTAAGACAAATTTTGAAAAAGATATGAATGCTGACGGAGAATCTCCAGGTATGGAAGGAAATGAGCTCAACAAACATTCAAGGACTTCCAATAAAGCATTGCAGAATTCAGATTCCCCTTCATACTTGGAAGAACAGGTAGACGGAACAAGCAAAAATGATTCGGTACAAACCCATCTTAAGAAGGGAGGTTTTAAAACCGCCATAAAGGAGGAAATCCAGGATTCCCTGGGCTTACAAAACCAAAATGACGAAAGATCACCTTGGGGGGTTCGGGTGCTTGGTGGACCTACCTATTATAATATACCCCGAAACAAATCCATTATCGGGACTGGTTTAGAAAACAGAAAGAAAAATGGGGAATTTAATTTTAACTATGGGGTTGAGCTAAACCGGAAATTAAATGAAAGAATGTCTTTGAGTGCAGGTGTAATGCAGACAAAGTTATCCTATGAAATCGATAATATACCGACTTCTACCGCTGGAGAAGTATTTGGGCTATTCTCGCTCCAAGGCCTGAAAGTTAACAATCCTGTTACGAGCGACACCATTTTCTTTCGTGATTCGACAGCGGTAAAACTAAAACAGCAAATAGAATACATAGAAGTTCCCATTACACTGGATTACACCATTCTAGGGAAGGAAAAGATAGGCCTGAACATTTTGGGGGGATTCAGCACCTATTTTTTAACCAATAATGAAGTCTTCATCGAAAATGAAAGCGGCGATTCTATCTTATTGGGTATGGCAGAAAACCTCTCCAAAACAAATTTCAGTTTTAATGTAGGACTTGGATTCTATGGTGCCCTTACCCGTAATCTCTATGCCGAGATTCGGCCCATGTACAAGTACCATTTCAATACCCAGAACATTCAATCCTTGGGGAGTACAAGCTATTCACTCGGTATAAATTTTGGACTTCGTTATGTGTTTAACAATAGAAAAAGGCAAGATTCAAAAGACGCACCTCAGTAGTACCGTAGCTAGAAGCTTGCCATGCTTCATGTATTACGACTGCCTTTTCTTTTAGCCTAGACAAGCAAATATTAGATTTAACAAATAAAAAAACCTCGCATGAAAAAATTAACATTCATAGGATTACTAAGCCTTATTTTAATAAGTTGTGAAAGCGAACCCGTAGGAGAGGCTACCATTAATTATGACACTATTGAAGCCACATCTGAACTCTATTCCCTTTTAGAGCGCACCCCTGGTGATGAAGCGGAAAACCCTTTAGAATGCATTGAATTCAATTATTCCTTTGTCATCTTCATCTTCAATGAATCCCTAGAATATATAGAACCCGTTTCCATAGGCGACAACGAGCAGTTTGTTGGACTATTGGAAGCCATGCCAGATAATTATTCCATAAGTATCAGTTACCCTATAAAAGGAACCCAATCTAACGGAGAGCTATTGGAAATAACCAATAATGAAGAATTGAAAGCGGCCTTAGAAGCCTGTGAAAAGGATGAAGAAATTAGAAATTGTAATGGCACATTTAGAACCTGCTATTGGGAAATTCAGGAATGGGATGGATTTCCTAATGATTTCGAAGGGGACTATATTGCCGTAAATGATAATGATATTTTGCAATTGCATTCTGGTCAGGAAATTTACTTTGGCTCTTGGGTTACTTTCCATATTGGGGATGAACTCCACATGAACATCAGTTTTATTACTGAGGAAGAAAATGAAACAGGGCAATACTGGAACTTCGATTGGGAAGTCATTACCTTATCCTCAAACCTCATAGAAATACAAAAAGGCGCTCAACGCATTCGCATCGTACAAAATTGTGAATGGATATGCAGCACACAGGTGTATCAGGTATGTGAGGAGGAAGACAACCCTGGTTCAGCTATCCTAGATCTTCAAGATTATAGTCTGTGTGCAGAAATCCCATCGGGCCATGATCGTTCTAGTTCTCTTTTACTTACCTATTTTGAAACGGAACAGGATGCCATAGATGATGTAAACGAAATTGACCCTATTGAGTATAGCACGATTTCCAATCCACAAACCATTTACTTCAGAATAGAAACACTGGAGGATGAAGAACTACTCGAAATCGAGCAATTCGAGGTTGAAGCCATTCCCTGCGATCCAATTTCAGGCAGTCCAAAAAAGGAATAGTCCAATAAAAATTAAAATATCCCTTTGAAACTGAAAATTTCGAAGGGATTTCAAGTAGCTCAAAGCTAGTCATTTATCGATAATTTTTGTAATTAAACCGAAAAACATTTACAATAATGTAACTTTTTGGTAATCTTTTACGTATAACTCAGTACGAAAGGAAAATAACTTAAAGCGACATTACCTTACATGAGACAACTTAAAATAACAAAGCAGGTTACCAATAGGGAAACTGCATCTTTGGACAAGTACCTTCAAGAAATTGGAAAAGTTGACTTAATCACCGCAGACGAAGAAGTAGAATTGGCACAGCGCATAAAAGCGGGTGACCAGCGTGCGTTGGAGAAATTAACTAAGGCAAATCTTCGTTTTGTAGTTTCGGTAGCAAAACAGTATCAAAATCAGGGATTAACCCTTCCAGATCTTATCAATGAAGGGAACCTAGGGCTTATAAAAGCTGCACAACGTTTTGACGAAACCCGTGGATTTAAATTCATTTCCTATGCCGTATGGTGGATTCGACAGTCTATCCTACAAGCATTGGCAGAGCAATCGCGTATTGTTCGTTTACCACTGAACAAAATTGGTAGTATTAACAAGATCAATAAAACCTTTGCCTTTTTAGAGCAAGCCCATGAACGTCCACCTTCTGCAGAAGAAATTGCAAAGGAATTGGATATGACGATCAACGATGTTAAAGAGTCTATGAAAAACTCTGGACGTCACGTTTCCATGGATGCTCCATTAGTAGAAGGGGAAGACTCTAATCTATACGATGTATTGCGTAGTGGAGAGTCTCCAAATCCGGACCGTACCTTATTGCATGAATCTTTGCGTACCGAAATTGAGCGCGCTTTGGAAACGCTTACACCACGTGAAGCCGATGTAATTCGCTTGTACTTTGGATTGGGGAATCAACACCCAATGACACTTGAAGAAATTGGTGAAACTTTCGACCTTACTAGGGAGCGAGTACGTCAAATCAAGGAAAAAGCAATCCGTAGATTAAAGCATACTTCAAGAAGTAAGATCTTAAAGACATATTTGGGTTAACCCCAAAGAAAGCAACAACAGTTACAAAACATAACTGTTCGTTTTTTGATTGATGAATGGCCTCCGGAGTGATTCCCGGAGGTTTTTTTATGGCATAATGGGTATATTCTAAGATTTTTGTTTAACTTTTCAACTCAAAATTTTTTAGACTAATTCATAAACCCCTGTGTCAATGCTACAAGAAGGAATTGGTACCATTGTGTACGTAAGTCGAGCCGTATCAACCATTTCAGAAAATGACTTACAAACCTTATTCAAAAGTACCGAGCTCAACAATAGTGATCTCGAAATCACCGGTATCCTTTTATACAGCGAGCAGACCTTTCTTCAGGTTTTAGAAGGCGAATACCCTATCATTAGTAGTCTTTACGAGACGATCGCAGAAGACCCTCGCCACGAACACTTAGTAAAATTGGTGGATACGGAAAAAGGGAACAGGATTTTTGAAAAGTACAAAACGGGATTTAGCATCATTACCGAAAAGGATGATATCACGAATCTCAAATTATTAATACAACAAGCGCTCGACAAAAAAGAGCACAAAGAAGTCGCCGAAAAGCTCAATTACTTCATCGCCTAAAAGGTTAAACAAAGTTATTTTCGGTTTTTTCACTTTAGATATATAAAACCACTGTTCTGTATTCTATTATTTACTATAGCACCGCTCAGCCCTATATGGAAGAGACCGATATCCAACAACTCTTGGAACATACGGAAACCTCTAATAATGCCAGGAACATTAGTGGTATTTTAGTTTTTAAAGACGGTAATTTCTTTCAGATTTTGGAATGCCCTATAGCCGAAAAGGAAAACTTGGTGTCTCTATTCGAAAAAATCAAGAATGATCCCAGGCATTACAATGTTATTAAAATAATTGAACGCCACAATAGATCACGCTTATTCGAAACGTACCGTTCCTCTTTTAAAGTATTATTGAATCCATCCGAAATTAAGGGAGTATACAATTATCTGAAACAGGAAAAGGAATACAATCCAGAAGGATATTCTGAAGTCGCTTACCTAACCCAAAAATTTTTGGCACTCATCTAAAAAGGGGCCTAGTTTGGTATTCCCATAATCCGTACTTTTGTGCAAACCTGAAAACTCATGAGCAATACACTCATTGCACCTTCCGTATTAGCAGCCGATTTTGCCAACCTTCAACGAGATGTTGAAATGATAAACGATAGTGAAGCAGATTGGTTTCACATTGACATCATGGACGGTGTTTTTGTTCCCAATATTTCTTTCGGTATGCCCGTGCTTAGGGACATTGTGAAACATGCGAAAAAGACAATCGACGTGCACCTTATGATCGTAGAACCAGATCGGTATATAAAGACGTTTGCTCAATTAGGTGCTAATGTGCTTACCGTCCATTATGAAGCCTGCACGCATTTGCACAGAACATTGCAAGCCATAAAGGCTGAAGGGATGCAAGCAGGAGTCGCATTAAATCCGCACACAAATATTAGCCTGTTAGAGGATACCATTCAGGATATAGACTTGGTATGCCTTATGAGTGTGAACCCAGGGTTTGGAGGTCAGAGTTTTATTGAAAACACCTATCATAAAGTGCGCGCCTTGCGTAAACTTATAGATGATAAGGGTGCCAAAACCAAAATTGAGATCGATGGTGGTGTTACCAATAAGAATGCACTTCAACTAAAAGAGGCTGGAGCCGATGTGTTGGTAGCTGGAAGTTATGTGTTTAAATCTGATGATCCCATAAAAACAGTAGCTGGACTCAAGCAATTAACAGCCTAAAAGGTCTAATCTTATAAATTTTTACCCCTTAGGACGTAAATGTTGTATCTTGAAATTAAAATTGGATAGATGCAGACTATACCTTCTTTAGACACCTGGACATCAGGGTTTTTGCTAGCTGTGGCCCTAGGTTTATTTTTGTTCATCTTACTGATTAGCAGTCAAAACAAAAAGAATCTTCCCATTGCATTCCTAATTTTGGCATTCTCTGTTATTCTATTTCAGTATGTATTGTATTGGACACGGTACGAGGAGACATTTCCCTATCTTGTATTATTGCCTCCTTTTTGTTATTACCTTACTGGACCCCTACTCTACTTATACCTCTTACGGCTTTACAAAAAAGATATTTCATTCAATTACGGATTGCATTTTCTGCCAGCTGCCATTATGCTTATTCCCAATGTTGTTCTTTGGATGAAATACTTAGGCCTCACCGAAAGCCGGATAGTATTCCTCAAATTAGCACAACAGCATTGGTTTATTGCAGCCCATATGTTAGTGTACACGTTTCTATTCTTTCGGCTGGTATATAAAAATGCGGACAAAGACAACATCTCCGAATTTTCAACTGTAAGAAATCGCTGGGCCCGCGTACTCGCTAGTCTATATTTCCTATTCGTGCTGGCCTATATTTCCTATTATGTCCTCGTGAATTTTTCCTTTTTCAACGATCAATGGGATTATATGATTTCTATCATGATGAGCCTAGGCATCTACACTATTGGGTACTTTATTTTTATGCAACCCCAGGTTTTTAATGGTGAGCTATATTCACAATTATTCCTGCCTATTAAGAACAAGAATGAGTCACTGGAATCCTCCTTAATGAGTGAGCTTTTCGAAAGATTAACCCAACACATGGAGCAGGAGAAACCTTTTATAGATAATGAACTTCGATTGGTTCATTTAGCAGATCAACTAGGTTTTTCCACTCATTTACTTTCTAAAGTCATTAATAAAAAAGCGGGGAAAAATTTCAATCAATTTGTGAATGAATATCGCTTGCTTGAGGCTCAGCAGCTTTTAAGTGAAGGCGATGAATCCAGTATTAAAAGCATCTACTTTGAAGTTGGTTTCAACAACAAGGCTACTTTCTACAATGCCTTTAAGAAGAAATTCAATTGTACCCCAACGCAATACAGAAATGCCCGGGCAGAAGGTCTTAAAACTTAAATAAAGAGTTTACAATTATAAAATTGAACGGGTTATTATATAGGAATTTGGTTCTTCGTATCAGATAACGTTAAAATCCAATTCCTATGAAAAATCTAAAACTTTTTTTACTACTAACACTGCTATGCAGCGTAAGTTTCCTTCATGCACAGCAAGACTTCATCTACGTAAGTGATGCTGGTAATTTTAATGGACAACCTTGGCAAATTATGCGCTATGATGCCGATGGCAGCAATCCGCTCGTATTTATTGACAATGACTTTTTTGTAGATAATAACGTGGGGTGGCCACAGGACATTCTTTTCCTAGAGGACCAAGGAGTGGTACTCATTTCATGTTTGGTCGGTAATAGAATTACAAAACACGACGCCAATACAGGAGAGTATATCGAAGATTTCGCAGCCATTGCTGGAGGTCCAACTCGAATGAAAATCCATCCTACCGATGGTTATATTTATGTATTGCAATGGAGCAACACTACCAACAAAGTACTTCGGTATGAACAAGATGGCACTTTTGTGGATGAATTTACTGAAATCGGGGTGCAACAGAGTATTGGCATAGATTGGGATATGGGCGGAGGCCTTTTTGTTTCCTCTTATGGTGGAGGAACCGTTCGTAAGTTCAATCCATCGGGAACTGATGCCGGTGAGTTCATAGATACCGTCGAATTGCAGGGACCTACGAACATACATCAATTGGACAATTTTAATTGGGTGGTACTTGACTGGAGTGGCGGAAATGCCGAATTGTACGATCCACAAGGTGATTATATCGGTGAGTTCATTAGCGGACTGTCCCAACCGGAGGGAATTGCACAAGATGCCAATGGCGATTTACTTGTTGGAAATGGCGGTGACGGGTCGGTAAAAAAATACGATAGTGACGGAAATTTTATCGAAAATATCGTCCCTTCCGGTTCTGGAGGTCTTATGCAACCCAATGCCGTAATTATTAGGGAAGATGTAATTGCAGGAGTGGAAGATGTTGAGTTCGAAAAAGTAAAAGTCGCTCCCACCATGGGAAACGAATTCGAAATAAGAATGAATAATGTTCCCGTAAAGAAATTGGAAGTAATTTCCATGGATGGTAAGAGAGTTGCTGACATTCCCGTTTCGGACACTTTAGTCTGGAATGCTTCTGCCCTAACAGAAGGCATCTATTTCTTGATGATAACCTTGGAGAACAACAAAAAAGGAACACAGAAAATAGTTGTTAAACGATAATTCCTTGATCCAAAAATTTTGGTAGACTGAAGGTTCAGGTTACTGAGTTTTTGTTTTTGTAAGCCCATTGCCGTATCTCGGTAATGGGTTTACATGTTTCCGTCCTATCCTATGGGAAGTTAATTACCCTGTAAAGTAGTATTTTTGAATATGCTAAAAGAACTAGACGTTGTCATCATTGGAGGAGGGCCTATAGGTATTGCCTGTGCCCTGGAATGCAAAAAGAAAAACCTGGACTATGTGGTGTTAGAAAAGGGTGCCTTGTGTAATTCTTTGTTCAATTATCCATTGAACATGACATTTTTCTCTACTTCAGAAAAATTGGAAATAGATGACATTCCTTTCATTAGCAACAATGCCAAACCCAATAGAAATGAGGCACTGGAATATTACCGCAGGGTAGCCACTTCTAATAACCTAAACATTCATTTGTTCGAAAAGGTATTACAGGTGAAAAAAAAGGATGGTCTTTTTCATGTACAATCAGAAAAGAGCAAGTATCGTTCTACAAATACTATTATATGCACGGGTTTTTATGATATCCCCAAACTTCTAAATGTACCGGGAGAGGATCTGCCGAAAGTTTCCCATTATTTTAAGGAAGCGCATCCTTATGTAATGCAAAAAACCATTGTGGTAGGTGCCAGCAACAGCGCCGTAGATGCCGCGCTGGAAATATGGAGAAAAGGTGGTGATGTAACTATGGTGGTTCGTGGACCGCAAATTGGGGAACGGGTAAAATATTGGGTGCGACCTGATATTGACAATAGAATTAAAGAGGGAAGTATTAAAGCTCTTTTCAATGCTGAAATAAAAAATATAGAACCTACAAAAGTCACTGTGAACACCCCAAGCGGATTGGTTGAAATGGAAAATGATTTTGTCATCGCCTTAACCGGATACCTGCCCAACTTTGCCTTCCTAGAATCTTTGGGTATTGATATAACCGGTGACAATAAAGCGCCTAGTTACAATGAGAATACCATGGAAAGTAATGTAAGTGGACTTTATCTAGCAGGAGTTGTTTGCGGTGGAACACAAACCCATAAATGGTTTATAGAAAACTCAAGGGTACATGCAAAGATCATCGCAAATGCCATTGTTAACTCCCCTAATATCCTGCAAACCTAAAATTCAGTAACTTTTGGGTATAGGTATATAGCTGTGGAAAGTGTGTCTTAAAATCGTTGGGTGATTCTATGAAATATTCGGACAACACCGCCATAAATTCATACTGATTCGTAAAAGCATATGACCTAAAATATTGGGTCTCGTCTAATTTGTCCTTCACCTCTTGGTGGGTCAGGCGTCGTAAAATATTCTGAAATTGCTTTGCAAAGCGCGTTGAATCCAGATCCCTGCTTTTGCGAGCTTCCAATTGCATTGCGTGCATAAACTCGTGTATTCCCAAGTTTCGGTTATCATTCTGAATTTTATACCCGCGTTCAAAGTCTTCCCATGAAAGCACCAATGCTTTCCCCTTGGGGTTAAATTCACCTTTATGCATGGCTCCGTTCATAGTGCTATAAAACTCGCTAGGATAAATCAGGATGTGTTCAATAAGCCCATAATCGAAATTCTTCCTTCCAAAACTCAGCATGCAGCCAATGGCACCAATTAAGGTTTTCATTCTATCCGTAATCTCCAATCCATCCCTTCCTATGAAGTTTTTATCCTTTATAAAGGTGGCGACCCGATGCTGAAATTGTCTTTTCTCTTTTTTCGAAAGTAGATTATAAAAGGAAACCTCGCTTTCCAGCACAGCAACTTGAGTTGGCCTCAATTTGCGATAAATGAAATAGTTTCTATACAATGGCCGGTCATACCTACTGGCATACCAATTTTCGAACACCCTAAAGAGGAAAAAGGCGAATCCAAGCAATACTATGGCATAGGCATAAGGTGCCAACCATGGAGCATTCTCTTCGGCTTGGATTAGTAACATTTTTTCGATTTGGAAGGAACAAGATAGCGATTATTTTACTATGCCCCAGTAATTTAGTATAGTAACGGAAGAAGTTCCCTTAAATTATATGTAAACCCTAATCGTTGCCCAGAATACTCAAAACATACCAGAATAATAGCATCAAGGAAGCAAATAACCCTAAAGAGGCGGCCACATACTGGTCCTCTTCATACCTGTGAATCATATTGGAGGTTTGATATAAAATGGATCCTCCAGCCAGCACTACCATGCCCACGCTAAATACCAGTCCTAGGTTAAAGCCAAAAAGGATACCAGCTACAATTAGACCTATGGCGACGAACCCACCAATCATTAAGGCAGATTTTAAAAAGGAAAAATCCTTTTTAGTAATAAATACTATTGCCGAAAGCCCCATAAAAAGTGATATGGTAATAATTGCGGCCTGATATAAAATGCCGCTTCCTGCATACTCTAATGAGAATAAAAGAAGTGGAACAAAAATAAATGCTTCGGCAACTACATATAACAAAAGCCCTAAATATTGTTGGTTTTTATCGTGTGACTTAACCGCCATTTTTTCAGCATAGGTCGTAACCAACATAAACCCTCCTAACATGATAAGCCACAACGATCCTTGGGTTAAGGAAAAAGCGAGCTGAACTACGGCTGGAATCCTAAAAAAGATCGATTCAACCACGATAAACAAAAGTACCGCCAATGCCAAATGTGTGTATGTTTTGCGGTAAAAGGCAACTCTTGCTTCAGAATCCAATCCTGCAACTTTAGGTATTTCTGGAGATTTTATTTCACTCATTTCTTATGCTTTAACGTATTTATTATTGAATTGTCTCAACTATTTTTTTGAAGATTCCCCTTTAAAATGCTGAGAATTATTTTTGAACAGCACATTAAAAGTAGTCAAGCTACCATAGCACCGTGTAATATATTGCTGTAAATCTATTTTCTCTTGCTCGTCAAGGACCTTGCTAGAATTTATTTTCTGCTCCATTACCCGTAATCGGTCACGTAGCATCACAATCTTATGAAAGAAAGTGTTAATTGGGATTTCCTTATTCGCCAACCCTGGATCTTTGGGCTGAAGGATGATCGTTCCTCCTTTGTACTTATCTGCAATGGGAACAATTTCACTAACGTCGCTCCATTTTTTAAGTATGGCTCTTAAGCTACTCTCTACTTCATAAAAGCTAACGGTATCCAAATCATCGTCCGAAGCCTCGATAACTTCGAAATCGTCATTTATCTCAATTGTTTCCAGACCACTATCAATAAAGGTGACCCAATACATTTTGGAATCCACATTGGTCACCACACCTTTACCATATTCTGGGTGATTAATTCGAGAACCAATTCCTAATATCTTATTCATAAATGCTCATTAATTTTTAAGCAAGATACTAAGTAATTCGAATTGGATGCAATGAAATAATTAAATACAATGAAAAAAATTGAAAGCCATTTAGCATGTTCCATATGAAAGGATTCATGCTCAAAATACCATAATTCGATTTAGAAGTGTATTCTACTAATGCATCGCTCTAGCAATCATCGCAAGGTGGGTCGTCTAATACAATTAATGGTTGACCATCATCCAGATTTGAGGGTTGATGGGTATCCGGGGACACAAAATTAAGGTTGAACAGAGCTGCTACTAAAAATAAAAAGGGTGCAAACATGATTGATGAATTTTAATTATTAATGATTCCTATAAAGTTAAGGTTTTTTTAAACCTCAAAAAAGATTCATCTCCCAACTAATCTGCCCGACCCAACTCATTTCCAATTTTCATTTGGAAAATGTTTTTCAAAAAATCCTAAAGAAACTGTAATAGGTCAATCTACCTGTTTTTAAATTCAGGCTATTTCACTCTATTCTCAACTTACTTAAATACAGACATTTGAAATACAATTAAAACAATATTTCGATTAAGTAGCTACCGTCTGTTTTAATTGTTAGGGGAGATGCCGAAAACCCAAAGAGTAGGCTAAACTTGTTAAAACAAAATTATGAGTACTTTAAAAAAACAAACAATCGACTTTTCTGTTGACAATCCTAAAGCAACAAAAAATTTATCACTACCGTTATACCAAGGAGCGGCTTATAGAGCCGATTTCGACACATGGTCATTAATACAGAGCGGTGGTTTCATGAAGTTCAACCTTTCACTTTCAGAAGCAATTCCAGTAGAATGGACTATGAATATCTGCGCTGCCTTGGTGAATGGAAAGGCAAATAACCCAATTAGTATTACAGTAAACGGTAAGAGCTTTGTAAATTCTTACAGTGAGCATAATGCCAACTTCCATGACGTAAGTTGGGTAATTCCTTCTTCCTTATTGCAAAAGGGAGATAACGAAGTTAGGGTAATACTAGATTCGTCGGCCACTACACAATTATTTATTAAAGCTGTAGGCGTAGATCAGGCAGTACTGTCTAATCAATCTATCGACCTTTCTATTCCTAACCCATCCCAGTCCGCACAATTGTCTATGCCGTTATATCAAGGCGCTGGTTATAGAGCAGACTATCGCACATGGTCACTATTGGTAGATAATGGTTTCATGCGTTTTCAGCTAGACATTTCGAACCCAATAGATGTAGCGCTAACACTGAATATTTGTTCTGCGTTGGTGAATGGTGTTGCCAATTCCCCAAGTACCGTTACGGTAAATGGAACTACTTTTTGGAATTTAAACCCGAAAAGTGGAAATTTTGGTCCATTTTCCAAAACCATCCCAGCTAGTTCCTTAAAAGCGGGAGCCAATATAATTGAGCTAAGTTTGGATGATAACGCCACTGGACAATTATTCATAAACGAAATAATGGTTTATGGCGGCTAGAATGCAGCACAAATTGCTATTAATTAAAAAAGGTGCCATTAAAATGGCACCTTTTTGTTTTATGACCCTAGGAGGATTAACTAGCGTTGATCCTTACAAACTCACTGCTGCAAATAGAAAACCACAAGCTACCGCTCTGGTTCCTTATTTTTTTTTCCGAAACCTTGAAGCTTTTGGCTTCTAGATTTCTCCATAGAAAAAAGAACCACGCCGATGGCGTGGTTTTCTGCTTGATGTGACCCCGGGAGGATTCGAACCCCCAACCCTCAGAGCCGAAATCTGATATTCTATCCAGTTGAACTACGGGGCCAATAATTGGCTTACGCCAAGCGTTGTTTTACAATAGTAGAAATGGTTTTACCATCTGCCTTACCCATGAGTTTCCCATTGGCCATTCCCATGACCTTTCCCATATCTTTCATAGAAGAGGCACCCGTTTCGGCTATAATAGCATCTACTACTTTGGCCACATCTTCTTCACTCATTTGTTCTGGCAAAAACTGTTCAATGATCGCAGCCTGGTCAATTTCAGGTCCTGCCAGATCATCTCGTCCTTGCTCGGTAAAAATAGTTGCACTATCCTTACGTTGCTTTACCAATTTCTGTAAAAGTTTAATTTCTTGATCTTCAGAAAGTTCTTGTTTAGCACCGCTTTCAGTCTGGGCCAATAGCAACGCACTCTTAACAGCACGAAGAGCCTCTAAAGCCGTCGTGTTCTTTTCCTTCATGGCCATTTTCATAGCCTCCATAATCTCCTTCTGTAAACTCATAATTGAAAATTAAAACAGACCGCGAAGATAATCAATAAACCTTACTAATGAAAAGGATTTCCTATTTCAGAAGTGATTACATATTTGGTAAAACGTCCAACCCCGAATCGTAATTGTAGGTCGCTGGGACATCGTGTCTCACATTGTAATTTTCTTCCATAAGATCGACAATTGCCTTTCTCCCTGCTGGAGTTGCATCGGAGCTAATTCCAGAAATACAATCCAGCATAGTTTTGGCACCTGTACAGCCGCCATAGGTAGAATTGAATGAATAATGCTGACCGGGCGAAAAAGTGAATCCGCTTGCTGCGCTATCGGCGTACCACGTAGTGTAATTAAGCAATTCGTAGCCACTTGAGTCATATTCGAATATTTTCATTCCAGGGTTGTTATGATGGTTTACGCTAATTCCTGGAGTAGATATACACAATTCAATTAACTCATTCTTGTCATTAAACACTCGTTTCAATTCGTCCATGTGCGTATGACTGGTCAAAATACCCGTGATTTGATCCTTATGATGATCTACTAGCGATACAAATTCCCCCACATAGGTATTCCCATTTTTTAAGGTATCTGCAGGATGATTTCTCCAAAACATTGCGTCTTTAGAATAGCCATCCCTACCAGGAGGAATATGCATTCCAATAATTACTTTCTCATTATTCGTTTTAGCCTCGGCCAATTGAGTGCCCATCCAATCAAACTGATCTTGGGCGGCGTCATATTTATCGATTTGATCCATACTGAAATAGTTACTGGAAAGTATAACAGTATTCAACATCAACACCCTAAGATTTGACGCCCTCGTTGTATCCTTACCCATAGGATACGCACTATAGTAGCCTAGTGTTTTGTTTCCTGTTCTTTGAAAGTAACTATCGGACTTAGTGCCCCTTATAATAGGCCAATCTTTGGTTCCGGTGGTGTCTAAAGTAAACGGGGTAATGGTATCTGTTTTATGAATATAGGCAAATGAGGCATAATCCCCCGAATATCCATCATTGTTACCGGGAAGGTATAGTAAAGGAACATCTGTCGTATCCGAAATACTGCGCAATCCTTTTAAGACCAATCCAATATCATCATGTATTTTGGACGAAATGGAATGTGAAGGAACGGCCTTTTCTAAGCACTTATCATTCGAATGAACGGGCAAATCGCCTAGGTAAAGAATGAAATTGGGCTTTTTGCTCTTAATTAACGACACAATTTGTGCATGCGCCGAATTCCAGAGGGCTGTCCCAGTATCACAACCATAGATAACATCGGTAACCGCATCGTCCAAATGAATGTCGGAAATAGTCATGAATGTAGGATTAACCGAAATGTCTATGTCCGCTTCTTCCTCATTGTCTTCAAAAGAATCATTGTCTGAATCATTGGAATTTCCATTCCCCTTACAAGCAAATAGAATAGCTCCCATTGCCATTAGCGCACATATTCTTGAGATAGTTGTGAATTCTTTCATGGTTATGGATGGTTATTGTGAAACAGTTGTAAAGCTAACCTTCTCATTTACAAAATCTCATACGTATAAATACTTAAAAAGCCAGGCACCATGGTACCTAGCTTTTTAATATGGAAACAAATGGATAGTTCTCAAGAAAAAACCTTCCAAGTCATTCAACCTGAAAGGTCCGCAGACATCGCGGTCTTGAGGAGCTAAACCGTTAGTCTACATTATCATGTAAAAAAGAGTTATTGCTTCTTAGATCGATATCGTCATCATCAGTATTCACCGATGTTCTCGAAATATTCGATTCGCTAGAATCAATTTCCTCCAATTCTATTCCTGCTCTTTTGTAGGCAGGCTGTTTTTCAATGTCTTCGATTTTGGAAGCACTATTCCTGAATTTATAATTGAACTCTTTCATTTTCCGCTTGCGTTCTTCAGTTCTATCTTTTAGCAATTTGGAAATAGGAGAGTTCAACGGGTCCGCAGACTCATCTACATCTTCCTTGGTATCAGGCTGTTCTACCGTTCTTGTTTCGAATGCCACTTCTTCATCTTGGACGGAATTTGGCTTTGCACCTAACAACTCGTCCTCTTTTTCTTGGTAATCGTCTAAACTATATCGCTTAATTCCCTCTTCGGTCACTTCGGTTACTGGAACTACCTCGATAGGATCCTTTACCTCAATATCTTCAATTCGTTTTACCAATAACTCAGGTTCTTCTTCCTCCAATTTCATTTCTGTAGTCGCCGTTTGCTTTTCTGCAGGTGGCTTCGCGTTAATTGGAAGGTCGAACATTAACATTTGCTCTTCGATCTCATTTTGCTCGCTACGAACTATTGTCGATTCTTCCTCTTGAACCTCTTCAGCGCTATCGGCAGATACAATTACAAAATCATTTACGTCTATCTGATTGATCTGAATTTGTTCGAATTCTGCCAAATAATGAATATCGATAAGTGTAGATTCTACCTCTATGTTCTTGATCAATTCGGTGGTCTCTATATATCCTTCGAAGGGAAGTTCTTTCTGCACTTCTTTCTTAGCCATTGGCTTTTCCTCTTCTTCATCGAAAAGTAAGGTATGACGAATCACTTTCTCTTCCTCTTTCTCTGCAATAGGCACTTCAATAGCGGTTGGCTTGGGCATTAAATCGTGCTCTGCCTTCTGCTCTTCTTCCAAGGTATGTATGATCTTCTTTGGATCGGTATTAACAATCTCGTCTTGTTGCTCGGCATTAAAACCTGTAGCAATTACGGTAATGGAAACCGCACCTTCCAGTGCTTCATCCTCTCCAACACCCATGATGATATTTGCACTGTGACCAGCTTCCGCCTGAATGTGATCACTAATTTCACCGATTTCATCGATAGTGATCTCTTCGGTTCCAGAAACTATTAGTAGCAATACATTCTTCGCTCCTTTGATTTTGTTGTCATTCAATAATGGTGAATCCAATGCCTTGGTGATGGCTTCTTGTGCCCTATTGGCACCACTAGCACTGGCACTACCCATTATAGCCGTTCCACTGTTGGCCAATACGGTCTTCGCATCACGCAAGTCAATATTTTGCGTATAATGATGCGTTATTACCTCGGCTATTCCACGAGCAGCAGTAGATAACACTTCATCGGCTTTGGAGAAACCTGCTTTAAAACCAAGGTTTCCATATACCTCACGAAGTTTATTATTATTAATTACAATTAAAGAATCTACATTCTGACGCAGTTTTTCCACTCCAATCTGCGCCTGATCATTTCTTATTTTACCTTCAAATTGAAAGGGAATAGTAACGATTCCTACCGTAAGGATATTTAACTCCTTAGCCATTTTAGCAATCACTGGAGCGGCTCCTGTTCCTGTTCCACCTCCCATTCCGGCTGTGATGAAAATCATTTTGGTGTGGGTCATCAACATATTCTTGATGTCCTCAACACTCTCCACTGCCGCTTGTTCACCAATGGATGGGTTGGCACCTGCTCCCAATCCTTCCGTAAGGGATACCCCTAATTGAATTTTTATGGGCACAGGGCTATTCTCTAATGCTTGCGCATCTGTATTGCAAATCACAAAATCTACCCCTTTTATGCCTTGGCTAAACATGTGGTTAATGGCATTGCTACCACCACCTCCAACACCAATTACCTTGATGACATTGGACTGATTCTTGGGCAGATCGAACGAAATATTCTCAAATTCTGTGTTACTGCTCATATATTTCTTATTTGTGAGGTTAACAATCCTTCTCAGGATTCTTGTTTAGTTAGTTGTATTGATTCTTGTCTTCTGTTATGTTTTATTCGGCGTTGTCCAAAAATTCTTTGAACTTTTCTGCCCATTTATCGAAAAAGCGTTTCCGTTCTTTCGGTGTCTCATCCATGATCTCATTCTCTTCTGGAATAATTTCCTCCGAGTCCTCCCCAGAAGTAACTGCTTCATGAGTTATTTTTACTTTCTCCAACTGGGTGTTCTTTTCTTGGGCTTCCAGACTATTCATTACCAAACCAACGGCAGTAGCATACATAGGGCTTGTGGTTTCGCTATCGCTATCGCCCGCCAAATGTTCGTTGGGATATCCCACACGGGTATCCATGCCTGTAATATATTCTACCAATTGTTTTAAATGACGTAACTGTGAGCCACCTCCGGTTAGTACGATACCCGCAATTAATTTTTTCTTTTGTTCTTCGTGGCCATAATTCTTGATTTCCAAATACACTTGCTCCACAATTTCCACCACACGTGCATGAATGATTTTGGATAAATTCTTAAGGGTTATTTCCTTTGGCTCCCTTCCACGTAATCCGGGAATAGACACAATCTCGTTATCCTTGTTCTCGCCTGGCCAAGCCGAACCAAATTTAATCTTCAACAGTTCCGCCTGCTTCTCTATAATGGAGCAACCTTCTTTAATGTCTTCAGTAATTACGTTTCCACCGAAAGGGATTACTGCCGTATGACGAATAATACCGTCCTTGAAAATCGCCAAATCCGTAGTTCCACCCCCAATATCGATAAGTGCTACTCCTGCTTCCTTCTCCTCCTGACTTAATACCGCATTAGCAGAAGCAAGTGGTTCTAATGTTATTCCTGAGAGTTTAATCCCAGCACTTTTTACACAACGGCCAATATTTCGAATGGAGGAAACCTGCCCTACCACCACATGGAAATTGGCTTCTAAACGTCCTCCATACATCCCAATGGGCTCCTTCACCTCTGCCTGTCCATCGACTTTAAAATCCTGTGGAAGTACATGTATAATCTCTTCGCCGGGTAGCATGACCAATTTGTGCACCTGATTGCACAAACGATCTATATCCTCATCGTCAATCACTACCTCACTATCGGCTCTTGTTATATAATCACTATGTTGTAAGCTTCGTATATGCTGTCCGGCAATACCCACTACAACATCTTCAATCTTCATCCCTGAAGAAGTTTCTGCATCCTGAATTGCTTGCTGAATGGACTGAATGGTTTGGGTAATATTATTTACCACTCCGCGATGAACCCCTAGACTTTTGGATTTTCCGATTCCTAGGATCTCCATTTTACCATATTCATTTTTCCGCCCAATCATGGCCACGATTTTCGTGGTACCAATATCTAACCCTACAGCAATACTATTGTTTTCCATGATTTATTTTTTTGTCGCTACCACTTGACTTCCAAATTGTAAGTCTACAAGACGGTAACTTGTAAGCTTATTGTCTCGTTTTGCCTTTTGATAAAAAGCCTTAAAATTCTGAAACTTCCTTTCCACATCCTCAAGATTTCCCAACCGTACATTGAAATCCATTTTCCGCATTTCGAAATCGATCATTCCATTTCTATTTTTATGAATCCCCACTACGCTTCTTTTCATAAATTCGTCATCCCGAATCTGGAGAAGCAAGGAAGTTAACTCGGTAAAATTCGTTTTGGACGTACCCGTTACTATTGGAACCCGTGCCGCATACACACTGGAAAGCGGCATTTTTTCTCCATCTTCATCTACATAGTAACCAGGGTTATCGGCGACCCGAGCGATAGGATTGCGCTGTTCAATTTTTGCACCCAATTTCCCATCAACCGTTACAAACACTTGAGCTTCACGCACCATAGGGTTTTGCAACAATCTATATTCCATCTCTTTCAAAACTAAAGTTTCTTTAGTGATGCTCGTAACGCTATCCTCATTTTGTATTAACAATTTATTAACCGTAGAAAGGGTTATAAATGGACTGTTCTCATCTGTAAAATGCACCTCCAAACCTGTTAGTTTCCTACTCTTATTCCGTGTTTGGGTAAAACCATACAAAAGCCCCACCAATACAAGGGCCAATACCATTCTAATAACGCTCCAATTACCCTTCATCTTGCACGTATTTGGTTACTTTTTCAACCTCGGCGCCAATATCGCCCGCCCCAACCAGTAATTTCACTTTACAGGTAGATTTATGGACCACTTCAGGCAAGCCTTCTTTTGAGATCACCCTAACCTCTTTTTTATAAATTTTATCACTTAGCCATTGCGATGTGACACCTGGAATAGGCTCCTCCCTTGCTGGATAAATTTCCAACAAAACCACCTCATCGAATCGTCCCAAACTTTCGGCAAAACCATCCACAAAATCCCTAGTTCTACTGAATAAGTGTGGCTGAAAAACAATAAGTGTCTTTCCCTCGGGATACATTTCTGAAACGGCTTGGTGCAATGCATCAATTTCGGTTGGGTGGTGTGCATAATCATCTATGAGCACCATGTCTTCCCTCCGAATTTTATAGGTAAAGCGCCTTTCGACACCTTTGAAACTTAATAAAGCTTTGGGCAGGCAGGAAGTTGGGGTTCCCGCGAAGATTGCCATACCCAAAGCTGTTACCGCATTGTGTAGGTTATGATGTCCAGGGAGTAAAAACGTTAGGTTTTTAATAGTCTCTCTAGGGGTCTTTAGGTCGAAAACATAAGTTCCGTTTTCAATTCTAATATTTTGAGCCTCAAAATCGGCAGACTCATTTATAGCAACGGACTTACCCTCTAATGGTAGTCCTTTTTTATACAGCAGATTATCTTTTCTGGATAATAACCCAGCGAATTCCTTGAAGGAGGCTTCGATCGATGTACTGTCTCCATACACATCCAAATGATCGGCATCCATCGAGGTTACACAGGCTATGTCTGGGCTTAGTTGAAGGAAAGAGCGATCGAATTCGTCCGCTTCGACCACAGTTATTTCGGTTCCTTTGCTAATGAAGTTGGAATGATAATTTTCTGCGATTCCACCCAAAAAAGCCGTGACCGGCATGTCGCATTCGGCCAATAAGTGTCCCAGAATTGCGGAAGTGGTCGTTTTTCCATGTGTTCCAGCAACCGCCAAACAAAGTGTATCCTTGGTTACTTCGCCCAAGAACTTCGCACGTTTCATTACAGAATACTCATGCTTATTGAAATAATTCAAAATGCTGTTGTTCTTTGGGATAGCTGGTGTGTACACCACTAATGTATCTTTTGGATTCAACTTTTCAAGATCCAATTCGGTAACCGCATCCGTAAAGGTGACTTCCATGCCTTCAATGATGAGTTCATTCGTTAGCCTGGTGGGTGTTTTATCATATCCCCAGACACTTTTCCCCAATCGCAATACATACCGAGCCAATGCACTCATCCCTATGCCTCCAATACCGACAAAATAGATGTTATGTATGTCTTTCAAATCTTTCAAGGACGTAGGAGTTTTTCAATTTCGATCACAATATCTGTAGTAGCATTGGGCTTGGCCAGCTTCTTTATATTTTCAGATAACTTCTTATTCTTATGGGCGTCATTCATGATTTCGGAAAACACAGATTGAAACTTTGCTTCCAATTCTGTTTCCTTTAGCATTACAGCAGCTTCCTTACTCACTATAGCTTGAGCGTTCTTGGTTTGATGGTCTTCGGAAACGTTGGGCGATGGAATAAAAAGCACGGGCTTACCTACCAAACACAGTTCTGAAACCGATAGCGCTCCTGCACGGGAAATGATGATATCCGCGGCTGCATAGGCCAAATCCATTCGGTTCAAAAACGCGTGCACCTGAACATTCCCTTTTTCTTGGTCCTTGTATTGTTCGAAATAATATTTCCCACATTGCCAGATCACCTGAACATTTGTTGACTCTAGATAATTCAATTCGCGATAAATGAGCTCATTTATTTTTCCGGCTCCTAGACTTCCTCCCAAAACCAGCAAGGTTTTCTTTGAAGGGTTCAGCTTAAAAAATGTTATGGCTTCTTCCTTTTTTGAGGATACGTCAAGCAAATCCTGACGCACAGGATTGCCAGTTAGCACAATTTTTTCCCTCGGGAAGAAACGCTCCATCCCTTCATAAGCCGTACATATTTTTTGTACACGTCCGCTCAACCATTTATTAGTGATCCCTGCATGACTGTTTTGTTCCTGAATTAAACTTGGGATGCCCTTTTTGGATGCAACACGCAACAAAGGGGCGCTCGCATAGCCGCCTGTACCAATGGCAGCATCGGGCTTAAATTTTCGTACAATGGCCTTTGATTTCCAAAGGCTGGAAATCAATTTGAAGGGAAACATCAAATTCTTTAAATTAAGGCTCCTTTGAATTCCTGAAATCCACAAACCTTCAATTTCATAGCCAGCTTGCGGGACCTTTTCCATTTCCATTCTGTCCTTTGCTCCCACGAACAAAAACTCCGATTCTGGATACCTTGATTTTAATTCATTGGCAATAGCAATTGCAGGGTAGATGTGTCCACCGGTTCCTCCACCACTTACTATGAATCGATATGCTTGCTGTTTACTCAAATGGTTTCGCTTAAAATATCCAACGGGTTTTCTTCTTCTGTTTCTTTTATTTGTACTTCGCGTTTCGCGCTTACGCTCAACACCATTCCCATGGCCAAACAGGTCATCCATATGGAGGTACCACCACTACTTATTAGCGGCAAGGTTTGTCCCGTAACAGGGAACAACTCAACAGCAACTCCCATGTTTATCAATGCCTGAAATATGATGGGTAATCCCACCCCAATGACCATAAGTTTTCCGAATGGAGAATCGCTTTTATGCACCACGATTACTAATCTAAACAGGAGCAGCAAATACAACAGCAACAGAAACAATCCTCCACCAAGACCAAATTCCTCAACTATAATGGCATATATAAAATCAGAAGATGATTGTGGTAAAAAATTCTTCTGAACGCTTTTGCCTGGTCCAAGACCTGTTAGTCCTCCTGAGGCAATGGCAATTTTGGCCTTTTCTATCTGATAGTCTGCTTCTGTATCCTCATTATCCACAAAGTTTTTGATACGGTTTTCCCAAGTCTGCACTTTCACGGTTAAGGATTCTATGCCTGCCACTTTAGCAAAACCATAGAAAACACCCAAACCGATGACACCTGCCATTAAAATGACCCCCAAATACTTTATGGGATAACCACCTATAAACATTAGCACACAGATCATGGCAAAGATGATGGCTGTAGTCGAAAAGTTGGCAGGTAAAATAAGGGCCAAGATTACGAATACGGGTAGCCATAGCGGCAATAAGGTTTCCTTAAAGGTTATTGTCCTGCCCTTGATCTTTGAAAGATACCGGGCTACATAGGTCATTAATACTACTGCGGCTAATGTAGACGTCTGAAATGTTACACCCACAAAGGGTACCCGAATCCACCGACTGGCATTTGCGCCACCTATAGTTGTACCCTGACTTAGGGTAATTAACAATAACACCAATACAACTGGTAAGGCAATTATGGAAAGTCCTTTGAAATAGTTGTATGGAATGCGATGCACTCCATATAGAATGGCAAATCCCAATAGCAAATGTGCGAGGTGTTTCAGTAAAAACTTGAACGTGTTTCCATCTCCGTACAAATAGGCCAAGTTGCTACTGGCACTATAGACGGGCAAAAAGGAAAAGAGGGCCAACAACGCCACAACGGCCCAAATCGCTTTATCTCCTTTTATGTTACTAAAAATAGTTCGCACTTTGTTATTCTATAATTCCCTTACTGCATTTTTAAATTGTCTCCCGCGCTCTTCGTAGTTCTCGAACAAATCGAAACTTGCACAAGCAGGCGAAAGCAACACATTTTCACCACGTTCGGCCAATCTATAGGCAACTTGCACTGCATCCCTCATACTTTGTGTCTCAACAATCATATCTACCGCATTACTAAATGATCTTACTATCTTGTCATTATCTACCCCAAGACAAACAATGGCTTTCACCTTTTCATTTACCAAGGGTAGTAATTCGGAATAGTCATTTCCTTTGTCTACTCCTCCAACGATCCAGACAGTTGGTACTTCCATACTATCTAACGCGTAAAATGTAGCATTTACATTAGTTGCTTTAGAGTCGTTGATATACATGACTTTATTTATTTTCAATACTTTTTCAAGACGATGTTCAACACCTTGAAATTGTTCAAGGGATTGTCGTATCGTTTCTTTTCGGATATTCAACAATGTTGCTACCGTGGATGCGGCCATGGCATTTTTAACATTGTGTTTTCCTTGTAATCCTAGTGTGGCGATTGGCATAGTTATTTTTTTGTTTTTTATGGTTATATGTATTTCTTCGTTCTTTAAACAGGCTCCATTTTCAATATTTTTCGTTAATGAAAATGGTAACTTCTGGGCCTTGATTGGATAGTTGGCTACCCACTTTAATATTTCCTTATCATCTCCATCATAAATGAAATAGTCCTCCTCTGTTTGGTTCATCGTAATTCGAAACTTAGCAGCGATATAATTTTCGTATTTGCCATCGTATCTATCTAAATGATCTGGACTTAGATTGGTAAGTACCGCTATATGCGGCACGAAATCTTTTATACCGTCTAACTGAAAACTGCTTAGTTCCAGCACGAAGTGATCGAAGTTCCCTTCGGCCACTTTTTGGGCAAAGCTTTCACCAATATTACCAGCTAGGCCTACATTTAAACCTCCATCTGCAAGCAATCGGTACGCAATACTGGCGGTGGTGGTTTTTCCATTACTACCGGTAATTCCAACCAAATTTGCTGTGGTAAACTGTCCTGCAAACTCAATTTCGGATATGACAGATATTTCGTTTTCTATCAATTTCTTTACTATAGCTGCAGTATCAGGAATCCCAGGACTCTTCATGATCACATCGGCGTTTAACATTTGCTCCAAGGAATGTCCTCCTTCTTCCCAAACTATTTCATGATGTATAAGAACTTGTTTGTACGATTCCTTTATTTTTCCGAAGTCGGAAACAAAAACTTCATATCCTTTCTTCTTACCTAATAGGGCCGTTCCTACTCCACTTTCTCCAGCACCAAGCACCACCAGACGCTTCATAACTACCGTATTTTCAATGTTACTATAGTGAGCACCGCCAATACGATCCCCACAATCCAAAATCTGGTAACAATCTTACTTTCGTGATAACCCTTCATTTGATAATGATGATGCAAAGGCGACATTTTAAATATCCGCCTGCCTTCACCAAATTTCTTCTTAGTGTATTTAAACCAACTCACTTGCATGACCACCGAAAGGTTTTCCATGAGAAAGATTCCGCATAGGATGGGTATGAGCCATTCCTTTCTAATGGCAATGGCGATAACCGCAATAATTCCTCCAATGGTTAAACTCCCTGTATCGCCCATGAACACTTGTGCGGGGAAAGCGTTATACCATAAAAACCCTATAAGCGCACCCACAAAAGCCATGATAAAGATGGTAAGCTCTCCTGTATTGGGTATGTACATAACATTCAGATAATCTGAAAAGATCACATTACCAGAAACCCAAGCGAAAATTGCCAATGTTACCCCAATAATGGCAGAGGTACCTGCGGCTAAACCGTCAATTCCATCCGTAAGGTTGGCTCCATTGGAGACCGCTGTGATAATGAAAATGACAATTGGTATAAACACGAGCCAAGCGTATTTTTTATAGTCCTCACCTGCCCAAGTCACCAACTTTTCATAATTAATTTCATTTCTGCTCACAAATGGCATAGTGGTAAGCAATGTCTTTTCCGCCTCATTAAATTCCTGCACCCCTCCTTCGGCCACTATCTCTTCGTTATTTATGGGGTTTACCTTTTCAGTTTTTACGGTAATGTCTGGATGAAAGAACATGGTCGCACCTACAATGATTCCCAAACCTACCTGTCCAACAACTTTGAATTTTCCGGGGAGGCCCGCCTTGTCGTTTTTGAATTTCTTTAAATAATCATCCATAAAACCAATGGCGCCCATCCACACGGTAGTAACCAAAAGCATGATGACATAGATATTTTCTAATTTGGCAAATAACAGTACTGGGATAATGGTGGCGAGTATAATGATGATCCCTCCCATTGTCGGCGTTCCAGCCTTCTCCTTTTGCCCTTCCAGACCTAAATCCCTTATCGTTTCCCCCATTTGTTTTCTTCGAAGGATGCGAATAATCTTTTTACCATACACCGTGGCTATTATAAGGGACAAAATAGTAGCCATAGCCGCCCGGAACGTGATAAACTGAAACAAGCCAGCACCTGGGAGATCATATGTTTTGTCTAGATAGTCGAACAGATAGTACAGCATAGTTATTTGTTGAGGGCGGTTAGTAGTTCGTTTACGATCTTGAAATCATCGAAATCATTTCGCACACCATTTATTTCTTGATACGTTTCATGTCCTTTTCCAGCGACCAAAATGATATCTCCTTCCTCGGCCATTTGGCAAGCTGTTTTGATTGCTTGTTTTCGATCTACGATAGAAAGTGTCTTTTTATAATTTTCAGGAGGAACCCCAGCTTCCATCTGTTCGATGATTTCTTCCGGATCCTCGGATCTTGGATTGTCACTGGTAAAAACAACCTTATTGCTTAATTGGGTCGCAATTTGAGCCATCTTGGGTCGCTTTGCTGCATCCCGATCGCCTCCACAACCTACTACGGTAATCAGCGTTTCATTTCCAGTTCGAATGGTATTTATGGTCTCAAGAACATTCTTTAAGGCATCTGGTGTGTGGGCATAATCTACTATGGAGGTCACCCTATTTTCGGACACGGAATACTGAAATCTTCCGCCTACACTTTCGAGCGTGCTAATAAGTTGTAGCACTTCCATGGTCTCCATACCCAACAAATCTGCCGTACCATAAATAGCCAATAGGTTATAAGCATTAAACCCACCTATCAACTTTACCCACAACTCATTATTATTTATTTTAAGCAATAATCCAGAGAATTGGTTTTCAAGAATTTGTGCTTTGTAGTTGGCCAAAGTTTTCAACCCATAGGTATACTTTTTGGCTTTTGTGTTTTGAAGCATGAAGGCTCCATTTTTATCGTCGTTATTGGTTAGGGCAAAGGCACTTTTTGGCAACTGATCGAAAAAGGTCTTTTTCACATCTCGATACTCCTTGAAACTTTTATGATAGTCTAAATGATCATGAGAAAGATTGGTGAAAATGCCTCCGGAAAAATGAAGGCCTTCTGTTCTCTTCTGATGGATTCCATGGGAGCTAACTTCCATAAAACAAAACTCCACCCCAGCTTCTACCATCTCCTTCAACCGCATGTTAATAGTTACGCTGTCCGGTGTAGTATGTGTGGCAGGATACTCTTTCGATCCCACCAATATCTTTACTGTGGATAATAATCCAACTTCATATCCAGCTTTCGTAAATAAGTCATATAGCAGCGTAGAAATAGTAGTTTTGCCATTGGTTCCCGTGACACCAATCAGTTTTAGGTTCTCTGACGGATTATCATAGAAGTTGGCTGCCATATATGCCAGCGCATGTTGGCTATCTTTTACTTGAACATAGGTGATGCCATTAATAATCTGTTGGGGTAATTCTTCGCAAATAATGGCAAGTGCTCCATTTTCACAGGCTTTCTGAATATATTCATGACCGTCGGAAAGGGTTCCCCTAATCGCTACAAACACATCATTTAATTGCACCTTTCTAGAATCGAATTGAATGTCGGTGATGGGCACAGCTGTATTCCCTACTACTTTTTCTAGGGTTACTTTATACAATATGTCGCGCAACAATATCATTTTAGGTGCAATGTTATTTGTTGTCCATTTTTAAAAGCTTCTCCTTTTTTGAGGGATTGGGAAATCACCGATCCATTTCCAACCAAGCGCACCTTCAAACCTGAATTTTCCAGCAGGGATACCGCATCCATTCCCGCCATACCCATTACATTGGGCATCTTTTCATAGCGGTTCTGAACCTGGGCGTAAAATTCTTGATAATCACCGCCCAACTCGGGATCATTCTCGTCCGGATCGATGACATAATCAATCAATGGGCTGTCGGTAAAAATCTTTTGTGCTATTCTTTTAAAAACTGGACCCGTTACATCGGCTCCGTAGTATCCCTTTTTGGTGCTGGGCTTGTGTATCACAACAATACAAGAATACTTGGGGTTGTCGGCTGGAAAGTAACCCGCAAAAGAAGATATGTATCGTTTATTCTCGGCCCAATCGGCTGCGGCATATTCAGTACGCGCCGTTCCCGTTTTACCGGCCATGGAAAAATACTCCGAATACAAGGATTCTCCCGTTCCGCGTTTCACCACATTCTCCAATATATTCTGCATCTGTTTCAAAGTCTCATCAGAACAGATTTTATAATTGATAATATCCGTTCCAAATTCATCAACGACTACGTTCATTCTTCGAATCTCCTTAATAAATCTTGGCTTCACCATTACACCGTTGTTGGCAATGGCATTGTAAAAGGTTAGTGTTTGAAGGGGCGTAAGGGATAAATTATATCCATAGGCCATAGAAGGCAGTGCATTCCGACTCCAAAGCTTATGGCCCGGTTCGTAAATCGCAGGCGTTCCTTCTCCAATAATGGGAATACCTATCGGCTCGTTCAGTTTCCATTTTTTTAACTGATCAATAAACTTCTGAGGGTCTTTTTTATACCCTTCATCGACAATTGTTGCCAAGCCAATATTAGACGAAACCTCCAATGCCCTAGCAACTGAAATCTCGCCATAACCACCATGCCTAGAGTCATTAATGGTTCGCCCATAAAATCTTTTTGCTCCATTTTTAGTATCCACAACAGTCGAGGTATCTACCACCCCTGCTTCCAATGCCGCCATGAGCGCCATTACCTTAAATGTAGATCCAGGCTCATGACTTTCCCCCACAGCATAGTTTAGTTTTTCATAGTATTTACCATCTGAGGTCCTACCTAGGTTTGATACTGCTTTCACTTCTCCAGATTTCACTTCCATTACAATAACACTACCGTGCTCTGCCTCATAATGCTCCATCTGTTTTAACAAAGCATGATGGGCTATATCCTGAATGTTCACATTAATAGTGGAAATGATATCATAGCCATCTTCCGGTTCAATCTCATTATCATCGTACACGGGTTTCCATTGCCCCTTGGCGATCTTTTGCTTTAAGCGCTGTCCTTTTTTTCCTTTTAAAAACTTGTCGAAAGCACCTTCAAAACCCACTTCATATACGCCTGGTTCATTTCTCATTTCATTACCGATGAGGCGTTCCCCAATTTTGCCCAAAGGATGCTCACGCACTGTCCGCTGTTCTACAATAATTCCACCTTTGTAAGGACCTTTTTCAAACAATGGCATACTTTTCACTGCTACGTAATCGGAATACCCAAGACCTTTAGCCACCAATAAATAGCGGTTTTTGTTGGCCCGTGCTTTTCTGAAAAGGTTTTCATAATAGGAAGGTGATCTACCGAAAAGCTTTCCTAATTCCTTTGATAGAGGTGCTAAATACTCCTTGAAATCATCTGAAGACACCGTGACTGCATCGAAGCGAATATCATATTTGGGGACCGAGGTGGCCAAAAGACTTCCGTCGTCAGCATACACATTTCCCCTATTGGCAGCAATGGTAAAATTCTTGGTGGTGTTCTTTTGAGCCAAGTCGCGATATTTATCCCCATCTACAAACTGAATGCTCACCAGTTTAAATGCGATAAGGGCCGCGAAGATGAACATACCTCCGGCGATAAAGTAGAAACGGTTTAATATGCTCTTTTCTTCAACCGACATGCTTTACCTCTCTGTCTTTATTACCACTTTACTGGGCGGCGTTTCCGAGGGGAACAGTCCTCGTTGCTCCATCGCCCTAATAATTTTACTTTCCATTTTAGCTTGCATGAGCTGCATCCTTACATCTACATACTCGCTTTTTAGTTCCTTTACTTCGTTATTGAGCCTAGCTATCTCATGCACCTTGCGATCTGCACTGTGCGAGCTCCCTATCATCACCAATGCCAAGAAGGACAGGAAAATGATAAAACGCCAATTCTTGAACGCATCATCGCTCACCAAGAATCTACCTTTCACAATATTGTAGAAGCTCTTCTTCATTTATAGTTTTTCTGCTACCCGAAGCTTTGCACTTCGAGCCCTGCTATTTTCATTTATTTCTTCATCCGAAGGGATTACAAACTTGCCTACTGGCTTAAAAGGCACTTCTACCCTACCAAAGACATCCTTTTCCGGCTCACCTTCAAACATTCCATTGCGCATATAGCGCTTTACCAATCGATCCTCTAAGGAGTGGTAGGAAATTAAACTAAGCCTCCCTCCAGGTTTTAACACCTCCTGAGTCTGCATGAGAAAATCCTTCAATGCCTCCAACTCCTGATTCACTTCTATCCGAATAGCCTGGTATATCTGTGCTAATATTTTATTCTCCTTGTGTTTGGGAAGAAATCGACCCAAAGCCGATTTTAATTGATTGCTAGTCTTAATGGGACCTGTCTGTCTCGCTTCTACGATCACACGGGCCATCCCCGCAGCAGCGCGCAATTCCCCATATTGGGAAAGCACCTTCCGAAGATTGGCTTCGGCATACCCATTAACCACCTGAAAAGCAGATAACTCATTATCTTGATTCATCCGCATATCCAGATCCGCTTCGAACCTTGTTGAAAATCCGCGTTCCGGCGCATCGAACTGATGTGAAGAAACTCCAAAATCCCCTAGGATTCCATCGACTTCCTTATGGCCGTAAAAGCGAAGAAATCGTTTGAGGTATCTGAAGTTTTCATTGATGAGCATAAAACGCGGATCATCGATAGCATTTTCTAAAGCGTCTTTATCTTGATCAAAGGCGATGAGCTTTCCATCGACCCCCAATTGTTTTAAAATTTCCCTGGAGTGCCCTCCTCCACCAAACGTAACGTCTACATAAACACCATTAGGTTTTACCTGTAAACCCGCTACCGTTTCATGAAGCAAGACCGGATTATGATATTCCATTAGCATCATTTGCATCTCCCATTACTTCCTCGGCCAGATCGGCGAAATCGTTGGCCGCATCATTAATGGCTTGTTCGTATTTCTGCTTATCCCAAATCTCAACGATATTGATGGCCGAAGACACGACCAACTCTTTACCAATACCAGCAAAAGACATCAAGTCCTTCGGGATATTGATTCTACCGGTTGCATCCATCTCTAACGTGCGAACCCCAGCAGTAAAACGACGAATGAAATCGTTGTTCTTTCTATTAAACCTATTCAGTCCACTCATTTTTTCCATGAGCTTTTGCCACTCCTCCATAGGATACAATTCCAAACAAGGCTGGAAAACAGCACGCTTAATAACAAAGCCAGCCCCTGAAACAGGAGCTAATTGCTTTTTCAAATCGGCCGGTACCATAACCCGCCCTTTGACGTCTGCTTTACATTCGTATGTCCCAATGAGATTGAGCACTCAGTACTGATTTTTATCGAATTCGTTGAATCAAATATAAATAAGTTTTACCACATTTTACCACATTTTACCACTTTGTTGATAAGTTTTACCACCACCTAATTATAAAAACGCCTTGAGCGGGATATTTATTCTGAGAATCAATCATTTATGAAAATTTTAAAATGTAAGTTTTCAACAATAGTTTACGACTCATCCTTTCATTAAAATTTATGTACTTTTGTTTTGTAATTCGCTAACCCAAAATGACGCATCCTCTTAAGAAAGAAGGCAAGTTTTCATACTTAGAAATTGGTGAGGGAACTCCAATTATTATCATGCACGGGCTCATGGGTGGGCTTAGTAATTTTGATGGGGTCGTCAATTTCTTTCCTAGTAAAGGCTACAAAGTTGTCATCCCGGAACTACCTATTTACAGTATGCCTATCCTGAAGACCAATGTCAAGAACATTGCGGTCTATGTTTCTGATTTCCTAGAACATAAAGGGTATGATGAAGTCATTTTATTAGGAAATTCCTTAGGCGGACACATTGGCCTAATGGTCACCAAACTATTCCCCAAGAAAGTGAAGGCACTCGTAATTACTGGAAGTTCTGGTCTTTACGAAAGTGCGATGGGAGAAACGTATCCGAAACGGGGTGATTACGACTATATCAAGAAAAAAGCGGAGAATGTCTTCTACGACCCAGCTATTGCGACTAAGGAAATTGTAGACGAAGTTTATGAGTCGGTCAATGACCGAAACAAATTGATTCGTACGCTATCTATTGCCAAAAGTGCAATTAGACATAATATGGCAAAGGATTTACCACATATGCCGAACCCTACTTGTATAATCTGGGGGAAAAATGACACTGTTACACCTCCTGAAGTAGCTGAAGAATTCCACGAATTACTTCCAGATTCAGATCTTTACTGGATCGACAAATGTGGACATGCAGCCATGATGGAGCATCCCGACACCTTTAACGAGTTGTTATACGCCTGGATTCAAAAGCGAGGGTACTAATTCTAATCACATGAAAATAGCATCTGCAGAGTTTGTGATGAGCAACAGCGATGTTGCCAAATGCCCAAAAAATGCATTGCCAGAATATGCTTTTATTGGACGTAGCAATGTGGGCAAATCTTCCCTCATTAATATGCTAATGCAGCGCAAAAATTTGGCAAAGACCTCTGGACGACCGGGAAAAACGCAGCTTATCAACCATTTTATCGTCAATAATAATTGGTATTTGGTCGATTTGCCCGGATATGGCTATGCAAGGGTGTCTAAATCTACCAAAAAGGTATTTCAGAAGTTTATCACTCAATACTTCGAAAAAAGGCAGCAATTAGTGTTGGCCTTTGTATTGGTAGATTGCCGCCATGAACCTCAAAAAATAGATTTGGAGTTTATGCAATGGATGGGCGAAAGCCAGATCCCATTCAATATTATTTTCACCAAGGCGGATAAATTAAAACCTAACGCACTTTCTAAAAATATTGACGCCTATACGGAAAAGATGTTGGAAACTTGGGAGGAGATGCCCACCTACTTTGTCACTTCATCCAGTAAAGGGCATGGACGGGATGAATTGCTCACCTATATTGCTGCCATAAACGATCAATTGCGCTAGGCCTTAACGAGTTCTTTTTGAAATTTCCTCGATTAATTCCTCTGAAGATTTCATGTCGTTTAATGTACTGGAGTCAATGATAATTTCTAACTCCTGTTCTTTAGAGAGCACTACTGGAAAATCGTATTTAGGCAACCATTTCGACTTATATTTTTTGAGGAATTCATCCTTATGGTAAAACACCATCTCATTATCTGATGATTCCCTATAGGATTTCCACAGGTCATCTTCGACAAACCTCCCAAAGGTAATCGCACATAGATTACAATCGTAAGTGGCAGGGCTAACTATCTTATGGACATTGTCCAGAAGCCTATCAACAAACCCCGAATCGGCATTATATACAAATATGAGTTTCATCGCACAGTAAATGTACTTCAAAAATACATAGTAAATAAAAAGGAGCAAAGCACTAGGGCTTCACTCCTTTTCGACAACGTAACTAACAAAAAATTCTTTTATCTATTATCTCTTTATTAGTTGCTTTGTGGTATTACCTCCTGTTTCAGTGTCAACAATCTGAACCAGATAAGTACCGCTGTTCAAGAAAGAAATATCCAGCCTCACCTCACTTTGGGCTGCAAGTTCCTTACCTAGGACAAGACGACCGGTAATGTCGTATACACTAACTTGTGCATTTACGGTTTGGTCACCCAAATAGGAAATGCTAACACTGTTATTAGCAGGGTTTGGAATCATAGAAAACTCAAAACTATTCGAGAACTCTCCGATAGACAGGATTTCGCAATCATCACCTGTAAGTCTTGTAACGGTTACTGGATTGGAAAAATCGTAACATCCGTCCAAATCGGCCACATTCTGGCCAGTTTCTAATCCCGTAAGTCCATCTGCATATCGAATGTACCAGATGTCGCATACACCAGATCCTGCTCCTTCCAAATCGAAAGGCGGGGCAGCTGGTAATCCGAGGATCTCACCTGTTGCATTATCTGTAATTACCCAGCCACTATTGGCACCTATTCCTGCACCCACTACTTCTACGTCTATAGGATCGGCCTCACCGTCACCAGCACATATGGAAACCTCTGTATCGTTAGTCCCTGCAATCTGAATTGCAGCACCATCTACACCTTCCCTATTCACTGTTATGGGATTGGAAAGGTCATAACACCCTACCAAATCAGCTACATTTTCACCAGTATTCAGGCCAATGAGTCCAGACTCGTAGCGGATATACCAGATATCGCAAACGCCAGGGCCAGCACCGTCCAAGTTGAATGGAGGGGCAGGTGGCAAACCAAGTATGGTTCCGGTAGCATTATCGGTAATTACCCAGCCACTAAAACTTCCTTGTCCTTGACCGACTACAGAAACGTCTATTGGATCGTCAACTCCATCGCCAGCACAGATATCCACTTCGGTAGCACCACCACTGCCTGTAATTTCAATAGCAGCAGCATCCACACCTTGTCTATTTACGGTCACTGGATTGGACAAATCAAAACATCCGTCAAGATTTGTCACATTTTCTCCTACTTCCAATCCTGAAAGTCCATTCGCATATCGAATGTACCAGATATCACAAACACCGGGGCCAGCACCATCCAAGTTGAATGGAGGGGCAGCTGGCAAGGCCAAAATAGCACCCGAAGCATTATCGGTGATTATCCAACCACCATTGGCTCCAATTCCGGTTCCATCTATGGTAATGTTAATTGGATTATCAATACCATCTCCAGCACAGATGGTTATTTCAGTATTTCCTGGTGACCCTGTGATAAAGATTGGAGGGGCACTTACACCTTCCCTATTCACGGTAATAGGATTGGAAAGATCGAAACAACCCGCCAGATCAGCTACATTTTGACCCGCACTTAATCCCGTTAGGCCATCCTCATATCGTATATACCAGATATCGCAAACGCCATCACCAGCTCCTTCCAAATCGAATGGAGGTCCTGGGGGTAATCCCAAAATGGTACCGGTGGCATTATCAGTAATTACCCAACCGTTGTTGGCACCTACTCCGGTTCCTACCAATGTCACATCTATTGGATCGCCAATTCCATCACCGGCACAAATATCGATTTCCGTTGCTCCCGTACCACTAATTTCAATGGCGGCCGCATCAGGATCATTTCTTGTTACTGTAATTGGGTTGGATAAATCGAAGCATCCGTCTAGTCCAGAAACATTTTGTCCTACTGTAAGCCCAGCCAAGCCATCTGCATATCTGATATACCAAATATCGCAAATACCGTCACCAGCTCCATCCAAGTCGAATGGTGGCCCCGGGGGAAGTCCTAAAATATCTCCTGTAGCATTGTCGGTAATAACCCAACCATTATTGGCGCCTACTCCGGTTCCCACCAATGTTACATCGATAGGGTCTCCAGTTCCGTCCCCTGCACAGATTTCGATCTCCGTGGCTCCTGTACCAGTAATTTCAATGGCAGCAGCATCTGGGTCGTTCCGGGTTACGGTTATTGCATTAGAAAGGTCGTAGCATCCCATGAGGTTGGCCACGTTCTCGCCTGCTGTAAGCCCTGTTAGACCGTCTTCGTAACGGATATACCAGATATCGCAAACGCCATCGCCAGCTCCGTCCAAGTCGAATGGAGGTCCTGGAGGGAGTCCCAAAATGGTCCCGGTAGTATTATCGGTGATTACCCAACCACTGTTAGCACCTATTCCAGTACCTACCAATGTCACATCTATTGGATCGCCAATTCCATCACCGGCACAAATATCGATTTCCGTAGCTCCGGTTCCGGTAATTTCAATGGCAGCAGCATCGGGATCGTTCCGGGTTACGGTTATTGCATTGGAAAGGTCGTAGCATCCCATAAGGTTTGCCACGTTCTCGCCTGCTGTAAGCCCCGTAAGCCCGTCTTCGTAACGGATATACCAGATATCGCAAACACCATCGCCAGCTCCGTCCAAGTCGAATGGAGGTCCGGGAGGGAGTCCCAAAATGGTCCCGGTCGTATTATCTGTGATTACCCAACCACTGTTAGCACCTACTCCGGTTCCCACCAATGTTACATCGATCGGGTCTCCAGTTCCGTCCCCTGCACAGATTTCGATCTCTGTGGCTCCCGTACCACTAATTTCAATGGTAGCAGCATCTGGGTCGTTCCGGGTTACGGTTATTGCATTGGAAAGGTCGTAGCATCCCATGAGGTTGGCCACGTTCTCACCTGCTGTAAGCCCCGTAAGACCGTCTTCGTAACGGATATACCAGATATCGCAAACGCCATCGCCAGCTCCGTCCAAGTCAAATGGAGGTCCAGGAGGGAGTCCCAAAATGGTCCCGGTCGTATTATCGGTGATTACCCAACCACTGTTAGCACCTACTCCGGTTCCAACAACAGTCACATCTATTGGATCGCCAATTCCATCACCGGCGCAAATATCTATTTCCGTAGCTCCGGTTCCGGTAATTTCAATGGCAGCAGCATCTGGGTCGTTTCGGGTTACGGTTATTGCATTGGAAAGGTCGTAGCATCCCATGAGGTTGGCCACGTTCTCACCTGCTGTAAGCCCCGTAAGACCGTCTTCGTAACGGATATACCAGATATCGCAAACGCCATCGCCAGCTCCGTCCAAGTCGAATGGAGGTCCGGGAGGGAGTCCCAAAATGGTCCCGGTCGTATTATCTGTGATTACCCAACCACTGTTAGCACCTACTCCGGTTCCAACAACAGTCACATCTATTGGATCTCCAGTTCCGTCTCCAGCACAAATTTCAATGGCCGTAGTTCCGGCTCCGGTAATTTCGATTGCCGCTGCGTCTGCTGTACATTGAGCATTAGCGGCAAAGCTCCAAACAAAGAAAAATAGGAAAGCTCCTATACTACTTTGCAGGGTAGTGTTTTTAAATAATTTTTCTCTCATCGTATTTATTTTTTGTTAATACAACAAACTTATAAAGCGATGAAATCAGAAAATGTAAGCTAGCTTACATTCATCATTTATTTACAATATTTTAACAGGCTATTTTTTGGTAAGCTCCAGTTTTTCAGCGAAATAATCACAAAAATCGCGCATAGTATCGCTCATTTTTTCATCGCTGGTGGCTCTTTGAAAAGTATCGGCCATTGCCGTAAGTGTTTGATGAAAAAAAACTTTCATTTCATCTAAAGGCATATCCTTGGTCCAAAGGTCGATACGCAGGGCTTCTTTAGCTTTGTGATCCCAAACCGATAAAAGCATGGCCTTGGACTCTTCATTATTTACCCCACCATCTGGGGCAGACCAATTCAGTTTATCTGGAATTTTATTCTCGTCCAATTGGACTTCTATTTTAATTTCGGAGGTGTGCGCACTCATTTTTTCGGTTTGTATTTAGAGTTCCTGAAAAGTTCTTCTGGTTCAATCTGCATTAGTTCGTTTAAGGACACCTTATTATTGTCCATATAAGACCTTACTATTTGCCACCCTACATAACGGCCTATCATTCCAGGTGACTCATTATCAAGTTCCAAATTGAATTTGGAGAACGGTGCAGGGTTTATAAATCGGGAAGGCAATTTAATATCTGTGCTGTACAGCAGTTCATTTTCCACAAAATAGCGCCAAATATCAGTTTCATTGGTCTGGGCCCAATTCAACTCAACATCCGTATAACCAATTTTCTGGGCATCATTGAGTTGGGGCAGCCATTTGTCCTTAAGGTAAAGTCCTTTTCCGAAATACACCATTTGGGCTAAAAAGGAACGTTGCCTAGGAACCATTATATATTTTTTCGAGTATGCCATAGCCACATCCGGCAGAATAGCCTCGGGTTTCATATTCTTGGTAATATATTTTGATATCCCTTCGTAAAATGGATGTTCTGATCCTAAATACGTATCCAATTCAATAATTAACACACTATCTCGAGCTATGACCTTGGTTTTGTAATCTACGTCGGACGTTGTCGTATAAACTTTCGGAATCGAAAAATTGGGATAGTAGTAGGAAATATGCTGGAACAGTTGGGTTAGGTCGTCTTCCAATGCTGTCTCATTGGGAAATACCTCGGCCACAGCTTCATTTAGCTGCTGCTGCAGCGTATCTGTCATTCGACCTACCCAAATACTATCTGGAAATTGCCTTGGGAAAAACTGAGGGTATTGCAATTTCAGGTTTTGTAGATCGGAAACAGATGCTTTTCCGAATATTTTGTCGAAACGTACTAATTCGAAATCTACAGGAATCTGTTCAATTTCCTTTTCAATTTCGGATTTGGAATTACATCCAAAAGCGCTCATTAGGATAACAAGGGCCCAAAAATAGTTCTTCATACACATATTTTTACAAGATAGTAACGGAACGGTCTTTTATTAATTTTGCATTTCCCTTACTTTTGCGTTGCAAAGGTATCACTATTCACAATTAAACCCTTATAAAATGCAGACGGAAAAAGTAACGCAACACTTGGTAGATTGGTTAAAGAATTATGCAGAGAAAGCTAAGATGAATGGTTTTGTTGTGGGTGTAAGCGGTGGAATCGATTCTGGGGTGACTTCTACCCTATGTGCCATGACAGGATTAAAGACGCTATGTGTCGAAATGCCCATTCACCAAGCACCCTCTCAAGTTACGCGTGCCCAGGAGCACATTGCCCAATTAAAAAAGCGTTTTCCCAATGTGAGTGACGCTAGGGTTGACCTAACTCCTGTATTTGAAGAGTTTAAAACAGAAGTCCCAGAAACCTCACAAGAAACATTAGATTTAAGTTTGGCCAATACCCGTGCTCGGCTACGAATGACTACGCTCTATTACTTTGCAGGATTACATCGCTATCTCGTTGCCGGAACCGGTAATAAGGTGGAAGATTTTGGAGTTGGATTCTTTACAAAATATGGAGATGGAGGTGTTGACCTAAGTCCGATTGCCGATCTTCTAAAAAGTGAAGTTTATGCTATTGGACGCCATATAGATGTTCCTGAAGCCATCCTAAATGCGGTTCCAACCGACGGATTGTTTGGGGATAGTAGAAGCGACGAAGACCAAATCGGGGCAAGCTATGATGAATTAGAATGGGCCATGAGCATGCAGGATGCAGGTAAGGAACCAGCAGAATTTAGTGGCAGGGAAAAAGAGGTATTTGAAATCTACTTAAGGCTTAATCGTGCCAATCAGCACAAAATGGTACCTATCCCAGTATGTGAAATCCCCCAAGAATTCAAATAATTTTTGCTTTTAACGAATTTTCTTGAAGTTGAACGAAAAATCGCTCGAACGGTATTTTCTTTTTATAGTTTTGAATTTGTAGTAGAAGTATTACAAAAACCTCACACATTAAAACTAGTATCCCCGTTTTGAGTGAAACGTAAAAAACGGACCAAGAAATGAAAAGAATCGTTATTGCAGATCATCACCCGGTAACCCGTAAGGGTATAGCTTGTATGATTAAGAAAAATGAAAACTACACCATTGTAGGAAAAGCCAACAATGGAGATGAGTTATTCAAGAACTTGAATGAGCTAAGACCGGACATCTTGATTATGGAGATAGACATGCCGCAAATAAATGGCATCAATGCGCTTAGGAATATAAAGATGGAATTTCCAGAAACTCGCGTGCTCATATATTCTACTCATCCCGAAGAGATTTATGCGCTGCGCTCCATTAAATCTGGAGCAGCCGGATATGTTCCTAAAACTGCTTCCACAAAAGTATTCTTGAAAGCCCTCAAACAAATTGCTAAAGGCGGTATCTTCTTAAATGAAGAACTTACCACTACCTTTACCAGTCGTAATGTAGGTGAAGCAAGTGCTATTAGCCGATATAAGAAACTTTCTTCGCGCGAAATTGAAGTATTGAACCTTCTTTCCAGTGGAAAAAGAAATAAGGACATTGCCAATGCCCTTAATATCAATGAAAAAACGGTAAGCACTTACAAAACAAGATTATTGAAGAAATTGAAGGTGGATAACTTGGCAGATTTAATCCACCAATCAAGAATGTTTCAATTCGGGTAGGTTACACCACTCTTCTTAATTTTTCTGAGAGCACCATACGTAGCGTGTTGTAATCCTGTACATCCTGTAATATATCTTGCTTTTCCATTTCCTCTTTTTCTGAAATGGTGGTTGCCAGTTCATGGATTTTCATATTTACGAAATGACGCCTTAGATTTAAAATAGTCTCCATTACCATTTGTGGAATGGTATATTCCTTAAGCTTCACGTAAATTTCCTTTCGATCCCAAGAGGCCAATTGATATTTTTCATCATCCATTAAGATATGGGTCACAGCCTCGGCAGATTTGGGTGGCAATTGATTCACAAAGGTTTCCATTTTTATTTCTTGCTGTTGATTGAGTGTATCAATAATATCGAAATACAGTTCCTTAAAGCTATCATTTGCAAATTCGATCTCATCTTCCTGCAGATCGAGATACACCTTTTCAAACACCTTTGATTTTATCTTTTCAGGCTTAAAATTAATGGTTCCATCATCTGAAGCCTCAAGGATCAAATCTTCAAAATCCTCTTCAATATGACCGTATAATAGCAACAGTTCGATAATTTTTCGCTCTAACTCGTATTGAACATCTACCTTTTCGATGGAGGCCTTTTGTTCTGAAACGACTTCCATGGGCTGTGGAGCTTCTTGCCTTGTTTTTTTGGAAGCATCCCGTTTCTCCTTTTCCAACATTTGAGCAAGGGTACTAAAAAGCACCTCCTCGCTAATATCCATAATGCGCCCACATTCCTTAATATAGACCTCCTGCTTAATTCCGTCTGGGATTTTAGAAATACTAGTCACCATATCCCGGATGGTTTCGGCTTTTTTTATGGGGTCATTTTCTGCATCCTTAGCTAATAATGAAGCCTTAAAATTGATGAAGTCCTGAGCATTTTCTTCCAAATACAGCGTTACCTCTTCCAAGGAATTATGTTTGGAAAACGTATCTGGATCTTCTCCTTCTGGAAAAGTGCAGATCTTCACGTTCATTCCCTGCTCTAAAATTAAATCGACGCCACGTAGGGAGGCCCTTAATCCTGCCGCATCCCCGTCGAATAATAAGGTAATATTTTTGGTAAGGCGATTAATCAGCCGTATTTGCTCTGGGGTCAATGCGGTACCAGATGAGGAAACCACATTTTGGATACCCCGCTGGTACATTTGGATGACATCGGTATATCCTTCTACCAAATAACAATTATCCTCCTTAGCAATGGTTTGTTTAGCGTGATAAATACCATATAACACTTTGCTTTTATGGTAAATATCACTCTCGGGCGAATTAAGGTATTTTGCAGCCTTCTTGTCATTGGTTAGGATTCGGCCCCCAAAACCAAGCACTCGTCCGCTCATGCTTAGTATGGGAAACATGACTCTACCCTTAAAGCGATCGAATTGCTTCTCTCCCTTTACAATGGTAAGTCCCGTTTTCTCCAAATAACTGAGCTGGTACCCATTTTTAAGGGCATGGGAGGTAAATGCATCCCACTCATCGGGTGAATATCCTAAAGCGAATTTTTGAATGGTTTCATCCGTAAATCCCCGTTCTTTGAAATAGGTTTTACCAATGGCCTTTCCCTTCTCACTATTCAATAAGGTATCATGAAAATAATCTTTGGCGAATTCACTAACCAAATAATGACTTTCGCGCTCGCTGGCTTTCTCCTTTTCTTCATCGGATTGCTCGGTTTCCTCTATCTCAATCCCATATTTCTTAGCCAAGTACCGAATGGCCTCTGGATAGGAAAAGTGTTCGTGCTCCATTAAGAACGCTACCACATTACCTCCTTTACCGCTGGAAAAATCCTTCCAAATCTGTTTTACAGGAGACACCATAAAGCTAGGGGTTCGCTCATCTGAAAAGGGACTAAGCCCCTTAAAATTACTACCGGATTTCTTCAATTGAACAAAATCGCCAATCACCTCTTCTACGCGGGCGGTATCAAAAACTTGGTCTATGGTAATTCGAGAAATCAATATTGGAAATGGTTGAAGTATATCCTTAGCAACAAATATACTTTTTCTTATGTATCAAAATACGAAATAGGAAAACAAAAAAGACCTCCAAAGGGAGGCCTTTTCATTAAACAATCGGCATATTCAAAAAAATAACCTAAAGCAAAATCAGTCCATATCGAAACGAAGTCCAAGTGAAAGGTTTCGTTGTTCCACAAGATTGTCCTTAAAGATGGGGTTTAGATCGTATTTTACATAAAGAGCACTACCGCGCCAACCCAGGTATGCGCTAACCCCATAAATAAAATTGTTGGTATTGAAGTTACCCGTTTCCTTGAGCTTCACATCCTCGGTTCCATCGTTGAATTTTAACTTTTGGCGTGTCCCAAGACGTAAGCCTGCATAACCACCAAAGCCAAACTTTACCTTGTTGTGCGTGTAATAGCGGAAATAGTCTTCTCTTTCAACCTTTCTTGATGGTCCTACCTCAAAATGTACTGGGAACACCAAATTATCTACCCTAAATTTAGATTTATCCAAATCGCGATCAAAAGTCTGTAATTCGGTTTGGGCACCGGTATCCACAAAATATCGGTTATCGGTAGGCTTTAAACCATTGAATTGAAACGAGAAACCATATTTAATTCGTAGCCAATTGGTTTCCTTGAAAACCCTTGTTTTCCATGCCCAACCAATTTCTGCAAAACGACTTCCTGCAATTTTAAAGTCGCTATCTTCTAGAGACTCCCCTTCGGTAATTACATTGTTAAAACCCACAGCAAGCACAAAGTCGCTGGTGGTACGCCGGTCATATTTGCGTTTCTTGGGTGTGTAATTGAGTCCAAAGATTCTGCCTTCACCAAAAAACTGTATTTCTAACTTGTCGGTTTCCAATATATCATCGGCATCACCATTTCTTTTTAGCAAGGCAATTTTGTTATCTACAATGGCCAAACGGTTTTCAATGTTTAATGCCCGTTTTTCAGCGGCTTCTGTTTTAAGCCTTTCACCCTCTTCCTCTGTTAATTCTCCTCGCTCGACGCGTTCATTAATGCCTTGGACCTCATATTTAAGGGCTTCTTTTTCTTCATTTACGATTTGTTCTTTACTCTGTTCTAGCACTTCCAAGCGGGTTAAGGTATACACCTCTTGCGCATGGCATTGGGTCATAGCTAGCACCCACATCACAAGTGCGATGCAATAGGTAATGGTTCTCATATTTGTTCGATTTATTTTGCTTTCGGAGAAAGCGTGATTGATGAATATTTAATTGTTCCGCTCTGCTACTGCGGTTCTTACTTTGCTGAATCCCTCTCCCAGGGCATCGAAGACGCGATCTCGAAAACTACGCTCCAGCTCTACCTCTACATCCATCAACAAAGCTTGCGCATCTACTTTTTGATGGCTGGAATCTAGGATTCTTTTGGTTGCAATATCTCGCTGCGCCTTGGCCAATAGCGCATCGATTTCTTCTGCACTTACCGTGCTATTCAATTCTTGTATCTTCTTTACCTCTTCGATTACTTGATCTACCTTTTGCTGGATAAATGCTTCTTCACCACTGTTTGTAACTACTTGAGCTTTTTCTTCCTCCTCTATATCCTTAAAAGCCATCGTCTCGTTCATTTTAGCATCAAGGGCAGTGTTCTCTACAACCTTTTTCTCGACTTTCTGTTGGGTAATTTCTATGCTTGCAATAGCTTTTTTATCCGATTCTGTGTTGACATTTTCTTCAGAAGGAATAATTGATTCACTTGAATCTTCTGGAATCTCTTCCGAAACTGCGAGCTCTTCTTCCGAATTATCATTAAGGGGTGCGACGATCTCTTCTCTTTTGTCCTCAATGTATGGGGTTTCTTCCTGTACTTTATCACTATTATCTTCTACTAGCTGTTCTGTACTAGAGTCGGTTCCGAAAAACAACCAACTCCCAATTAATAGGACGCCTACAAAGCTTGCAGCAACAGCCATCCAAAAATAGGCCGGCCTCTTTTGATTAGGCAAAGCTCCCAATTGCCCCTCCAATTTTTCCCAGGCACCATCGCTGGGTTGGATTTCCCTATCCTGCAATTTTTCCCGTATGTTTTCTTCAAATTTAATGGGTGCCATAACTCAATTTATTATTTTGTTTTGTCACAGCCTTCTGCAGCATCTTCCGAGCCTTGAAGAGTTGTGTTTTTGATGTATTCTCCGAAATTTGGAGCAATTCTGCGATTTCACTGTGCTTGTACCCTTCTACTGCATACAGCACAAAAACCGTTTTATAACCTTCGGGCAATGAATCGATCATTCTTTGAATGTCCTCTACTTCCAATTCGGTCTCTATGTACGCCACATGGTCCATAGAATTTTCTACCGTACTATTGTCGTTAAAGTCGAGCTTGCTTTTCCTTCGCAATTGCGAAATGGATTCGTTAACCATGATTCTGCGCACCCAACCTTCGAAACTCCCTTCATTTTTAAAGGAATCCAACCGGGTAAACACTTTTAAAAAACCGTTAAGCATAACTTCCTCGGCCAATTCATCCTTCTTTAGGTACTGCCTACAAACGCTCATCATTTTTGGAGCGAACAATTCGAATAGCTCATGCTGGGCTTTTCGATTCCCCTTCTTGGCTTTACCAATAAGTCTCACATAATTTTTATGTAAGGATACAACTCGCATAGATTTATTTTACAACGCTTTCTATGTATATAGACATTGGTTTTTGAAAAATGGTTGTCTGGGGTGTGAAAAAAATTATTTTTTTCGGTCTATTACGTAATTCACCATCAATTCCAGTGCCGCTTTGTATGGCGATTCAGGATATGTTTTAAGAATATCGAGGGCACGTTGTTGGTAATCTTTCATTTGTGCAATGGCATACTCTAACCCACCATTCTCCTTCACATAGGAGATCACCCGTTTTACCCGCTTCTTATCTAAATTATGGTTTTTAACCGAATTGATGAGCCAGGCCCTATCTTTTGGAGCGGCGTGATTAAGTGCGTAGATTAAAGGAAGTGTCATTTTCTTCTCTTTAATATCAATTCCCGTGGGTTTACCGATCTTTTCCTCTCCATAATCGAATAGGTCATCCTTTATTTGAAAAGCAATTCCAATTAACTCCCCAAAAAGTCGCATATTTTCAACCTCTTCTTCTACGGCATTTACGGATTTCGCCCCCATGGCGCAGCAAGCGGCAATTAATGTGGCCGTTTTTTGTCGTATGATCTCGAAGTAGATTTCCTCCGTAATATCCAATTGTCTCGCTTTCTCTATCTGTAACAATTCGCCCTCACTCATCTCTCGAACAGCTACAGATATGATTTTAAGTAAATCGAAATCGTCGTTGTCTATAGAAAGAAGCAACCCCTTTGAGAGCAGATAATCGCCCACTAGAACGGCAATTTTGTTTTTCCAGAGTGCATTTATGGAAAAGAAACCGCGCCTTCGGTTACTATCATCTACCACATCGTCGTGAACCAATGTTGCAGTATGAATTAATTCTATCACAGATGCACCACGGTAGGTGCGTTCATTGATTTCCCCATTATTGCACATCTTGGCTATAAGGAAAACAAACATGGGGCGCATTTGCTTCCCTTTTCTATTTACCACATAATGGGTAATTCTGTTTAATAGAGAAACCTGTGAAGTCATGGAATTGGAAAACTTCTTTTCGAAGTGTTCCATTTCCTTTTCAATGGGTTCTTTTATTTGGGAAACAATTTTCATTTATGCCATCAAAAATAGTAGAAAACAGTGTAATAAATTGGGCAAAGCTATTTTTTCTACGGACAGGCAACGAGCCGGCCAATTATAAGGTATGGTTGCTTTGCATTAGTATTCTTTTGTTAATGACTTAATTGCATTTCTCATACATCGGAGAAAATCTACATTTTTTCTCACAAAAGCTACAAATTGATGTTAAACCTGATCAGGAGATACCTCAAATTCTGCATTTATACCTATCATTGTTCTACCTAATAAATTAAATAACTTATACTATGAAAAAGATTACATTACTAGTAGCGGTTTTTGCTACTTTTACTACAAGTGCTCAGATCTTTTCTGATGACTTTAATGCCGAAACTCCAGATGCAACCACATTTGCAAATTGGACTTCTGTGGATTTTGATAATGACGGAGAGTTCTTTGAAGTTTCTGATATTTCAGCTTCAGATGCTTCTGCTTCTCCCCTAGATGGCATGGTTGCAGACTCCGATTCTTGGGAAGATGGAAACCCAAATAGCCCAATGACTCCAGACAACTTCCTAGTTCTTACGAATCCAATTGATTTAACTGGAATTAACGATGCTGTTTTGAACTTTACCTTTGGTACGTACCAAATTAATGGGACATTCTTGGAAGACCGTTTGGCCGTATATGTATCTACATCTAACGACCCGGTAACCCTTATCACTGAAACTCCTGTATTTGACGATCAGATTGGAAACCAAACACCTGCCGATAATGGAGGTGAGAACTCGGCTGTAAACATTAGCCTTGACCTTTCTGCTTATGCTGGAATGCAGGTTTATATTGCTTTTAGACACTTCGATACGTTTGACCACAACTCCGTACTTATTGATAACGTTGTTGTTGATAGCGCTTTGGGAATTACAGATGAAAGTGCAGTTGGAACACTAACTCACTATGTTAATAACAATGAGATGGCTTTGCGCGCAGCATTCCCAATCCAGAATGTAGAGATTTTCAATGTACTAGGACAAAATGTATTGGCTCAGAAGCTTACAAGCTCCAATGAGACACTTAACATTGCTGCCTTGAATGCAGGTATGTACATTGCTAAAGTTACTGTTGAAGGACAGACTAAGTCTTTCAAATTCGTTAAGAGATAAGTTTAGTTTAGTTTGATATTATCTGAAATGAGAACGGCTCTTGAGAAATCTAGGGCCGTTTTTTATTGCTTGTTAGCCAACTGACCACAGGCAGCATCTATATCCTTACCACGACTCCTTCTTACCGTAACAGGGATCCTGTTCCTTTCCAAGGCTTGAATGTATCTTTCGATAGCGGAATCTGACGCTTGTTGAAATTCACCGTCGTCAATAGGATTGTACTCAATTAAATTTACCTTAGAGGGTACATACTTACAAAATCTGACCAAGGCTTTTATATCTTCTTCCTTGTCATTTATATTTTCCCAAACCACGTATTCATAGGTAATTATTCTCTTGGTCTTGGTGTACCAGTACTCTAGCGAATCTTGAAGGTCGTCCAATTTGAAACTCTTTGCGAAGGGCATAATCTTTTCCCTGGTTTCCTGAATTGCAGAGTGCAGGGAAACAGCCAAGTTGAATCGAACTTCATCGTCGGCCAATTTCTTTATCATTTTTGGCACCCCAGAGGTAGATAGCGTAATACGCTTAGGTGACATCCCCAGGCCTTCATCACTTGTAATCTTATCGATAGAAAGTAAGACATTCTTATAGTTCATGAGCGGTTCTCCCATTCCCATAAAAACGATATTGGAAAGTGGCCTGTTGTGATAGAGCATACTTTCCCTATGAATCGCTACTACCTGATCATAGATTTCATCGGGGTTTAGGTTCCTCATTCTCTTTAAACGGGCCGTTGCACAGAATTTACAATCTAAACTACAACCTACCTGAGATGATACACAGGCTGTGGTTCTGGTTTCGGTGGGAATTAGTACAGACTCAACCACCAATCCATCGAACAGCTTTACCGCATTTTTAATAGTACCATCCTTACTTCTTTGAAGGTGATCTACTTTAATATGGTTGATGGTAAAATTATCTTCCAGATGGACCCGGGTTTCCTTAGATATATTAGTCATTTCCTCAAAGGTATGTGCGCCTTTGCTCCAGAGCCATTCATATACTTGATTACCCCGAAAGGCCTTATCTCCTATAGAAACGAAGAAGTTTCTTAATTCTTCCTTAGAAAGTGCCCTAATGTCCTTTTTTACTTGCTCCATCGACTGCAAAATTACCACATATTTAAATGCTTTGCACAAAAAAACCTCTTTCATACAAAAGAGGTTTTCCAATCATTGTCTTAGTTGGTTGGTTAGTTGCTGACAATGATTTTCTTTGTAATATCATTTTGACTGTTTTCATCTACCAAATGAAGGAAATAAATACCTTCTTGAAAACCAGATACGTCTATTCTATTTTCTGAGGTTGACGCATTCCCTGAGGACATCTCCTGTCCTAACACATTGTAAAGCCGATAGCTTAAATTAGGGAAGCGTGTATTCATGATTGAAATATGGGTAGTTGCAGGGTTTGGGTACACACGCAATAAACCTGTCAACTCAAATTCTGGGGTATTAAGAGCATTGGCATGCGAATCTAAGGTAACCTGTCCAGAGCCAGAGGGGTCTAACCAATCCATCAATCTTGTGTCAGGTGAAGAACCACTGTCCCATGAGATCGCAAATCTACCATACACATCATAATCACCATTATTTTCTGTACCATTACAAAAGGACTGGCCGGCATACAATTGACCAATAATCTTTCCATCTTGGTTCAACAAAGGTGATCCTGAGGAACCACTTTCGGTAGTCCCCATTTCCCAGCCGTTACCATTACCTGCAGACACCCCTTTAATGAGCCATACTTCTGTACCATTGGCATTTTCCTTGACAGCTGGGTCATCGTCCCGGCATATTTTCATGATATCCCCATTTGGGTGATGAATCCCTACTTGAAATTCAGGTATATCATCCGATCTATCCCAACCTGCAAAAGCCACATCCCAAGATGCGGGTATATCATTGACCAACTCTACCAAGGCAAAATCACTCAGAGCATTATTCGCCCTTAGTTCCGCTCCACTCATAGTAAAGTTCGTTTGAACATCTATACTTTCATCTTCTTCGGCACATACAGGAGTTGGGCTTACCCAATTAAACCGCACGGACCACAAGGAAGGATCTGAATTTTCCAAACAGTGATTTCCGGTGAGTAAGTAGGGTGTTTTATCTACTCTTGTATTGTTTACCAGCGCAGCAGAACATAGATATCCGTTACCTAGATTAAGCAGTGCGACTGCCTTTTTTAGAAGTTCTTTTTTATCGTCAAAATCATCACCAACAGGGCAATTTACATCGTAATTACAATCCCCTGAATCATTAATTCCCCTTGAAGAATTCCCTTCGACCAGATCATTAACCCTTCCCAATCGATACCCGTGAATAACACTACCCACTTCTATCTCTACAGGTTCTTGGGTGCCAATTTTTTGGTAATACTCCATGTAAATCGTATCCCCATTTATATACCAAGAACCCAATTTTTGAGAGTCCCGATTGTTCTGATGGGAATAAGTTTTAGAGATATCACTTCTATCATAATTATAGAAAACCAGACGCCCCCCAGTCGGAAGTAGGAAGTCGTTAAAATTAAGGCTCATGTTAATAGCTTCGGGGGACTTAATGGCAGCCCGCCAAATTCTATCCCCATTGTCAAGATAGGTCCACTCCCCATCAGTTTCCAGATTAACAACAATAGGGCGTACCACACCGTAGCGCCATGGTAAACTCTTATCAAGATCATTGATACTATCTTCGAGCCGGATGGCTTCCAGATCAATAGGGGGAAGTTCAATAGGAGCGATCCCATTAAGGTTTAAATCCCAACTAACAGGCTTGTCCCCGTCTCTTTCCTGTGATAAAACAGAAAGCGAGGGAATCAAAAACAACAACATTAAAAGGCGTACTGTTTTCACCTATACACAATTGATTAAGCCGTTATAACACACTAAAATACAGGATTATTCTTAGATAGAAAAATAAAATAGCGTATTAAAAAAGCCCCTATCCAAGTGGACAGAGGCTTTTCCCATATTTTTCAATTCTTTTTTTAGATAATCAGCATGGCATCACCATACGTATAGAATCTATACTTTTCCTTAATGGCTTCTGCATACGCTTCCTTTACAAATTCATGCCCTGCGAACGCCGACACCATCATCAATAACGTTGATTTCGGAGTGTGAAAATTAGTTACCATACAATTTGCAATACTGAAATCGTAAGGTGGGAAGATAAATTTGTTCGTCCAGCCAGAATAGGCATTCAACGTGTTATTGGAAGACACTGAACTCTCTAAAGAACGCATTACAGTAGTTCCAACAGCACACACCCTTCTTTTCTTGTCTATCCCATTATTAATAACATCTACAGCGTTTTGATTGATAATAATCTCTTCACTATCCATCTTATGTTTTGAAAGGTCTTCCACTTCCACAGGGCTAAACGTTCCGAGTCCTACATGCAAAGTAACTTCAGCAAAATCCACTCCTTTAATTTCAAGGCGTTTCAGCAAGTGCTTAGAAAAGTGCAATCCAGCGGTTGGAGCAGCAACGGCACCTTCATTTTTAGCAAAAATGGTTTGGTATCGATCTGCATCTTCCGGTTCCACATCCCTTTTAATGTATTTCGGCAATGGTGTCTCACCTAGCTCAGTCAATTTATTTCTGAACTCTTCATAGGAACCATCAAAAAGAAAGCGTAAGGTTCTTCCTCTTGAGGTCGTATTATCAATAACTTCGGCTACAAGGGATTCATCCTCTCCGAAATACAGTTTATTCCCAATTCTGATCTTCCTAGCAGGATCTACAAGCACATCCCACAGACGGGTTTCACTATTCAGTTCCCGCAACAAGAATACTTCTATGCGGGCACCTGTTTTTTCTTTATTCCCAAAAAGGCGGGCAGGAAATACTTTGGTGTTATTCAAGACCAACACATCATCCGCTTCAAAATAATCGATTAAATCCTTGAACATTTTGTGCTCAATGGTCTGATCCTTTCGATTCAGAACCATTAAACGAGCTTCGTCCCTATTTGGGGCTGGATATTCTGCCAATAACTCGGGTGGCAGATCAAAATTGAAGTTGGATAATTTCATTCCCATATTTCGTATCGTTTTATTTTTAAAGAGCGCAAATATACGATCTCGACATAGGGGTTGTCAAGTAATTAGTGGTTTATTCTTCGAAATGCACCCTAAAGCCCAGTTTTAAAAGGTCTTGCCAATAAGTTGGGAAAGACTTACTAACTACCCCGCTATCTAGAATGTTAATTGGAACCTTTAAAGCAAGGGGCGCAAAAGCCATTGCCATGCGATGATCGTGATAGGTTTCTATAGATATATTTTGTCTTATTAAAGTTGCTGGATAGAGTTTTAATGAATTGTCTGTAATTTCTATGGTTGCTCCCAGTTTTTCCAATTCATTTTTTAGGGCTACCAAACGATCTGTCTCTTTAATCTTCAAGGTATGCAACCCCGTTAATTCGCAACCAGTTCCCAGTCCGAAGCATGTTACCGCAATTGTCTGGGCAATGTCCGGTGTTTTCACTAGATCGAAAGAAACATCGGTAGGGATAGTTTCCTCATTCCTGGAGATTGTTATCGCCGAATTGGCTTCATCGAAGGTTGTGACCACCCCAAAACTCTTATATAATTCTGCTAGGGCAGAATCCCCTTGCAAACTGTTTGCTTTGTAGCTATGTAACGTAACGGAAAGGTTCTCGGACATGGCTACAATACTATAAAAGTAGGATGCCGAACTCCAGTCACTTTCCACAATTACAGTAAATGCATCACTACTTGTTTTTGGCGCTATGGAAATGGTATTATTGGAAAAAGAACCTTCTACCTCCAATTCATGTAATAGGGAAAGTGTCATTTTTATATAGGGAACTGAAGTAACCTTCCCTTCTAAGAAAATCTTTAGTCCGTTAGGTAAAGATGGTGCAATTAACATGAGGGCAGATATGTATTGACTGCTAACATTGGCCGCGATAGATACCTGGTCTCGGGTTAATTCCTTACCCTTAATTTCTAATGGTGGAAACCCTTCGTTCCCAGCATAGTTGATTTCTGCACCCAACTCACGCAATGCATCCACCAATACCCCAATAGGTCTTTCTTGCATCCGTTGGCTTCCGGTTAATAGAATTTCCTTGCCTTCCTGAGAGGCAAAATAGGCCGTCAAGAAACGCATGGCGGTACCCGCATGATGAATATCCACCTCGCCTTTTTGAATTTCCAATCCTTTCCCTAATGCTACCGTATCATCACTCTGGGAAAGATTTTCAATAGTAAGGGAAGGAAAAAGTGCTTTTAGCACCAAAAGGCGATTGGATTCACTTTTAGAACCTGTCACTCTTATGGTGGCCTGATGCACCAAACTAGATGATCTATTTAGGACGGCTTTCATTTGCGTTGATCCTGTCTTTTGAGCTTCGCCCAAAACTTACCATAACTGACCATGAATCCAGCAATTAGCCCAGCAAATGGGACCATCCAGACCTTACTGGATTGCAGCAAAAGGGTTATGAATTCTGAAGAAAACCCTGAAACGAACCATTGAATCACCAACAGAATTAAAAGGTACATGACACTAAGAAATGCCACCGATTTCCAAAAACCCGGATGGGTAATTATTCTTTTGAACATCACTTGAGCTTTTCGTTATTATGATGACGATCGTGATCCCTTTTGGTTTTTTTATCCATCTTCCTATCAAACGCTGTTTGCAGATCTACTCCTGTTTGGTTTGCCAAACAAAGCACCACGAAAACCACATCGGCCAACTCTTCCCCTAGGTCTTTATCTTTATCGCTATCCTTTTCACTCTGCTCGCCATATCGTCTGGCAATAATACGGGCTACTTCGCCTACTTCTTCAGTAAGTTGAGCCATATTGGTAAGTTCGTTGAAATAACGAACACCATGCTCCTTAATCCATTTATCAACTACTAGCTGAGCATCTTTTAAGTCCATTTTTAGGCTTTTGTTAGAACGATTTTTGAATCCGACACTTCTGTGTATTTTGCAAAAATCTCCTTTATACTTTGATAATAACCCTGCGGTATAATTCCTTGGTTAATATTTAAATTCAAAGATACTTCAATTTGATCATCGATCAGTGTTGTTTGAAAACTTAATGAAACCAAATTATCGGGAGTAGCAACCGCAACTGGATCCGGGAGACTTTTTACTTTATAGCCAGGGGGTAACTTGAATTTAATTTTTTCTTTTCTTGAAGAAGGAAATCCGAAATCCATTGGATACAATCTTGTTTCCTGTGTAAACGGATTCTCTTCCAAACCAAAGTACAGTAAAGGTTCGAAATAGAGGTTACCATCTATTTCTTCCACGCACTCATCACAATCGAAGCTATAAAACAAACTTAATGGGCGATCTGGATTATCCATTTCTTTTACAACAAGGTTGGATATGGAAAGAAAATCATTTGACTCTTCTAAATCCTTTTGATATCCTTCATCTTCTTCCGACTCTTGATAGTCTTCGCGATGACCCCAAGCATAATAGCCCGATAGGCGCTTTTTAACACCTCCTATAAGACCCAAATTCTCTGCATCCAATTTTACATCTACAACTAAAGAGTTTTGGGATTTTACCCTGGATTGTGTAGAGATCATAGCATGTCCCCTACCATTATATAACAACAATGCATCACCATTTACAAAATGAATTGGAAGTTCCCCAAATCCTGAATTTTTCCTTGAAGCATCCAAAAGGTAATAAGTACCGTTAATATCTATATGAACCGCAATGTAATTAAATAGGCTTTTCGTTACAAAATGAATAAACCCCCTATCCTTGGAAGCCATCATTACCATGTTTGCATCCAACCCTGCCTCTCTCAACATTATGGCCAAAAGGACGTTAATGGCCCCAGCGCTTCCTTTTTTCGTTTTGAAATTTTTCTTAATCGAAAAGCCAAAATCACAATAATAGCCATCCCATTCCATGCTGTCCCGTATGTAGGAAAATATTTTAATAGCCTTTTGCAAAGGATCGGTTTCCTCTCCTATTACACGAACTGTTTCACTTCGAAGGAAGTTTCTCTTGGATAATGAATCCTTAAAATTCCCACCTGCCCACGATATATTATTGAAATATTGGGCTATATCGCCCCAATCCTTTAGTTTATATCTCCTATAATTTAACAAAACCTCAATAAAAAGACGACCTCGATAATTGTTCAAACTACCTAGGTACGCTTCCTGCTTAAGGGCTGGAATATTTTTGCCGGTATAATAAAGAAATCCATTTTTCTTAGTTACTTCTAACTCAATAGGAGAGTATCCATTTCGAGAAAGGGTCAACTCTACAGGTGTAGGATTGGTAAATGCCAAATGAAAATGCTCCAAGGGTAAAATACTTTGATAATACAAGACCCACATCCCTATATCTTTTACCACATAGGATATTTCAATAATAGAACCTTCTTTTACATTCGGGAAGGGAATAATATAATCGGTATCATCCTTAGATACTTCATTTTCTATGATCTCCTTTTTCTGGACTTCAGTAACAACTATTTTTCCATCCTCTAAATTATAGGTTTTTGCTTCTAAAATTTCTGCGTCGTCATAAGGTATTTCAAAATCAGAATACTCCAGTCCTTCCTTAGTATAGATTTTCCGGGCCTCCCTTACCTTAAGAACATCTCCAAACTCGAGGAAAATATCTCGGTAAATAATCTTAGCCGAAGCTTCCTTAAAAACGTCATCCTGCTTTTCCAAGAGTTGTTCCTTGGTGATCTCCGGCATCTTTTTATGCTGGGACCAAAGACCCCATGCAGAGAAAAAACAGCATAAAACGAATATGTTTCTTACGGTCAACACTTCACCACAAATTAGACTTTGGAAAGAACCACTTTCTCTGTTTCCTTTTCAATGCGGACCATGAAGAATTCTTTTAAACTATCATAAGCATCGTAAGGCATTAATGGCATATTAATCTGAAAAGCGCACTGTACCTGAATGTTCTGACCTTGTGCTGAAATTCTATAAGTAAATGAGCCCATATTGTCCGGCAGCGAAAACTTTATGGGTTCCGGCATTGACTCAACCTGATACCCTTCTGGAATGGTCACTGTCATCATGATTTGATTTTTCAGTAAATACTCGAAATCTATGGAGTACTTACGCTCTTCTTTTAGGAATGGATTCTCTGGAAGTGCCGTGAAAAGTAATGGAGAAAAGTAAAGCTTACCATCAATTTCATCAACTGCATTTTCCATTTCAAAAGCGAACGAAACATCCACTTCATCCCCTTTTTTGGATCCCGCTTTCACTTCGTCTACTTCCAATCCATCCACCTGATAATCTAAAATGGTTTCCATTTTATTCTCTCCTAAATCCTTTATTTCTCGGTTCTTCTGTATACCGTAATAACCACTATGCCTCTCCCTTAATTTTCCAGAAATCATTAAATCTTCATCTATGGCCGCCTGTCCCATAATATTTTTGGTAGAGATGTTCGGATTTTCCAAGTTCACCCAATCAAAACTATGGTCTTGAAAAATGCGCATTCCTTGCCAATTAAGAAAATGAGGGGCTACGAAATCGAAACTTGATTTAGGGTGAGCAGCATCTAGCAAATATGTTTTTCCTCGAATTACAGCAGAAGCCAGCACTCCATTAAAGGCACTACTACTAGCGCTTAAGGGAATTCCGTTGCGTTTTGTGGACACTAAAATAGGAGCGGCGTCAACACCCACACTTTCTAGCATGGAAACCAATAGAATGTTGATGTCATCTAAGCCTCCTTCACCTTTTTTATAAGTTTCCCGAACCGATTGATTGGGAACATAGCCGTAATTCTCATTCCATTCTACTTTCTCCTTTAAATAATCATACACAATACGTGCCTTTTTTAACTGGTCTATTTCACCATTAAGCGCAATTTCCAGATCCTCCCGATAGAACTTCTTTGGCTTCATACCCATTGAGAAATAATCTACGGAGATGATTTTACTTCCAAGGGATTTCCAGTTATTGAATTTAAAGGTATCTCCCAAAGTGGTAACATTAATCTTAAGGAAAGAACGGTACACATCCATGTCATACACATAGTTTTCCGGTTCTAATGCAGCCACATCGTTTACAATGAAGTTTGTAGACCTACCTTCCTCTACCCTTGCCACTCTTAAAAACGCTCGTGGATTCTGAAGTATTTCTATTCCCAACCCTGTGTTGTTCACAATATGAATTTTCTCTTTTCGTATGGGAATATCGTATTGTAAATAGATATCATTGAAAGTACCTTTATCTGTCCTATAAGAAAGCTCTAGTACAGAACCCGGATTTACGTTAGGGAAAGAAAACTTCTTAATCTTAACATCTTTCACCACTTCATCCGTAAAAATCAGATCCCTATCCAGTTCTGTCTTTTCCACAGCCCCATTCACCAAATTATAAGTCGCCCCTTTTACCCTTTTTACATCACGATAAGGGATACTAATGGTTGCGTATTTATACCCTTCCTCGTTAAAAATTTTAATTCGCTCATAGACTTCCACCTCTGACCCGAGAACAGTGTTTACCTCCCTATAAAGCACTAGTGCTTCGGCTTCAGGAAACTTTACGTCCTGTTCCATTAATAAATCTTTTTCAATACCCTTTCCAGGCTTATAATCCTGTCCTAACAATGCAGAGCTAATGGCAATTAAGGAAATCAATAAAAGAAGTATGTTCTTCATAAATCTATAGTTTAGTTAGTATTATTTTTTGGTTATCGTGTCTAGCTACTTTTTTCATGAATTTTCGGTAGTTCTCGTACTCTTCTTTTGGAAATTCCCCTTCATGAATTTCGAATTTTCTTAAGTATTCATATTTACCCGGTGATTTCTCTCGAATTTGAGATTCGTACTTTCCAAATTTTGTCTCTAATTGGATTGGTTCGGGCAAAGAGGTTACACCAAATCCTGGAGGTAATTCCACAGAAATTTGGTCTTCGTCTACAAAGCCCCGAGAAATATAAAGTGGAAATTTTCGATTCTTATATCGTTTAGGAATGTAGGTATATCTATTCAGCACATTCACTGGGAAGATTAGGTTTTCACCTGCAGAGCTCGTATAGGACCTTGCTTCGAAGGCAACAGTTTCGGTAAGCCTAATGTCTTCTTTATTATTTTTGAACGTATTCGATTTCAAAGTGATATTATCGACATAATCCCAGTATTCTTTATAGTATTCATCAATTTCATCCGAAGTCATTGATTCTATATCATGCCTCATACTATATTGGGTTCCCATGGACTCCAAATTCACTTCTACTACTATGGTCCCATCTTCATGCAGGACACACTTACCATTAGTCTTTAAAGTGTTCTCATGATACGGATACGCGGTGGTATGCGCAATCTCACCACCCTCTGGGGTTATCATGAGAACATCCCTATCGTCCGTAAAGTTGGCTACAAAGCCAAATGGAACTGTCTGACTGGTACATTCCAGCCAAATGGTTTCTTCATCATTAGGCACTGCTAAAATGATATGATTTCCTTGCAAGGAGGCAAAATCAGGATCTATGTTTCTTTTCTGCCGATCGCCATAAACTACAGAATAATGGGACGGAACACCCACCACATCCAAAAGTGTTTTGGTATAATTTGTTAGGGCCTTACAATCTCCGTAACCCAGTTTATCCACCTCGGAGGCGGACATAGGTTTCCACCCTCCAATTCCTACTTGTACGCTAATGTATCTTGTATTATTTTGTACATACTCATAGATTATCCTTGCTTTTTCCTCATTGGTGCTAGCATTGGCAACAAGTCCCCTCATTTTTGCTTTGGTTGCTTCGGGTAGGTCACCTACGTCATTCATTAATGCGGTATTCATCCATTTCCCGAATTCCATCCAGTTCTTACCACTTCCAGGCACTCCTTCCAAATAGAAATTGTTCATAGCAAAAACTGCCTTGGGTGTATAATTGCTCAAACCGGGGCCATGAAACTCGCTTTCAATAGCAGGAAGCTCTTTAGTAGAAAGAAAAATGCTTCCAGGATTTTCAGTTTTAACTAAATTACTGTTAGGGTCGGTAATTTTTTGCCTTATTTGTATTCCTTCCCCATACGTAATGGAATACTGACTTTCCTCAACACTTCTGTTATACCCTCCGAGAGGAATAAAAGGTTGTATATAGGCTGTATTTCCTGTTTCCCATTCGTACTCAAATATAACCGTGTATGGATATTCTGTAGGTGTATAATCGAAGACTAGCATTCGGCTATCGGAGTAAAGAGTTCCTCCCGAAACCGCACTAATGTCTAAAAATTCTTTCTTCTTAAATTTTTCCAATTCCTCTCCAGAAGCATCTAAAATCTTGGCCTCTGCCCTCTTCACTTTCGAAACATTATCATAGTGCACCACTGGAGACAAATGACTATTTCCATTTTTATTAAGAATAGTCATTGCTACTTTATATTGCACGCTCATCTTCTTTGGTTGGGGAATATCTATAGCCACGGACTCGAAACGAACCACACTATTGGAATTTTCTTTTAACTCATCGGATATATCCGCCGTGTTATATAGATTCTGTGTAAAGCCTACGGTGCATATCAGACCGAATACTAGGAAAAGTAAGAATTTCATAAAATAAGCTGCAAATTAATAAGAGGGAAGTATTGCGAATCTATAAAAAATGATGAAAATTCAAAAACTATTCCTTGTTTTTTGTGTCTATAATAATGGTCACGGGACCGTCATTAATTAATTGTACATCCATCATGGCCCCAAATTTACCTGTTTGCACTTTCTTCCCTAGGTGCTTTTCCATTTCAGAAACGAACGTTTCGTACAAAGGAATGGCCTGTTCTGGCCTTGCTGCTTTAATAAAAGAGGGGCGTTTTCCCTTTTTGGTACTGGCATGAAGGGTGAATTGACTTACCACGATTACATCCCCACCCACATCCTGGATGGACAAATTCATCGCTCCTTCGGCATCGCCAAAAACCCGTAACCCGGCAACTTTGGATGTTAACCACTCAACATCTTCCAGACCATCATTGGTTTCAATTCCCAAAAGTATAAGGTATCCGTGATCAATTTTGGATATAATTCCCCCTTCCACTGTTACAGATGCTTCCTTTACACGTTGAATTACAGCTCTCATAACAGTATTAGATTAAGATTCCTCCCCATAAACATCCTTTCTATATTGTTCTTCATCGCCTTCCAATATCTGAAGATAGCTTTTGTAGCGCGACCAAGCGAGTTCCCCTTTTTCTAACGCGTCCTTTACGGCACATTTGGGCTCCTCTAAATGCAGGCAATTATTAAATTTACAGTGTTCCTTCAACTTGAAAAATTCAGGGAAATAGTCTCCCAATTCCTCTTTGTCCATTTCTACCACCCCAAATCCTTTAATCCCTGGGGTATCGATAATTTGGGCACCAAAAGAAAGATCATACATTTCGGCAAACGTAGTGGTGTGCTGCCCTTGTTGGTGCTGTTCACTAATGGAAGACGTCTTAAGGTCAAGGCCCGGCTCCAAAGCATTTACCAAAGTAGATTTACCCACTCCACTATGCCCGGAAAACATACTTACCTTGCCTTCCATTAGTGCCTTTATTTTTTCTATATTCTTTTTCTCTGTCGCCGACACCCCAATACAAGTATACCCTATCCTTCTGTACAGATCTGCCAAAAACTTAATTTCTATTAGTTCTTCCTGCGTGTAGGCATCACTTTTGTTGAAAAGTAACACTGCTTCTACATCATAGGCTTCTGCCGTGACCAAGAATCGGTCAATGAAGGTGGTAAATGTGGGCGGATTATTTAACGTTACCAGAAGGAATGCTACGTCTATATTTGCAGCAATGATGTGGGTTTGCTTAGAGAGGTTTACACTTTTTCGGATGATATAGTTCTCCCTTTCCTCAATTCGGTGAATAATCCCGACGGTTTCGTCACCTTTGGTTTCCACGTCGAAAGCCACATGGTCGCCCACCGCAATGGGATTCGTACTCTTAATTCCTTGTATGCGGAAACGTCCTTTGATACGACAGTCGTAAAAGGTGCCGTTCTCGGCTTTTACATTGTACCAACTTCCAGTTGATTTATAAACGGTTCCTCGCATAATTTTTCAGGAAAAACAAAAATAACCACTTTTGGCAAGAAACTTGTTCAAGTGTCGGGAAACCTTTTTTTAACTTGTTCACTAGAAGGGCCAATTAAGCCAATTTTTGAATGAATATGATATTGCTCATTTCATTCTGCGGAAAAGGTCTTTCTTTTGTTATAATTATTTCAAAAACCATATCATTATGAGAAAAACATTTCTAACGCTAGCACTCACAGGACTCATGGCCTTTGCCATGAATGCACAGGAATACGAAGTAAAAGTCGTAACCAGTGTAGAATCTATTGTTCCAAATGGCTTGGGGAGATCTCGTCTTATTTCTGCCAATGTTGAGCGTAATTTCGAGGAATTCACCTCTACTCAAACCGAAGATGACAACAAAAGGAATAAATCTAAAAGAAAAGACATCCGCGTGAAGGATTTCGACGAAACCAAATTGTTGAACTTTTACAATCTAGGTGGAATCCGATTTCAGAATATTGCGGCCAATGATGCTGTGATAGAGTCCAAAATTAATACCATGCTGGCTAATGGATGGGACCTTGCTCATGTGACCAGCGCCGTAGAGAGTGATGCTGGAGAAGGGGACAATAGTGGTATTTTCATTACCCGCTATATATTTAAACGGAAAATACAGCCCTAATATCAATTAAAAAGGAGGTCAATGACCTCCTTTTTTTAGCTCTTAATCAGTTTATGGGTTTTCAGTTTTTCTCCATCTGCCAGCACATTTACCAGATAAATGCCTGTGGGCTGAGCTGAAAGGTTAACCTTAACTTCCTTACCGAAATTTTTAAATTCTGAGGAATGAATTTGCTGGCCCAAAATGTTATGGACATGCACATTCACAGTTCGATACTCTTTTACAAAACCTATGTGGAATATACCCGATGATGGATTTGGGAACAAACGAACCTGTTGACTATTTAAAGAACTTATATTGTTTTGCAAATCAATATCTTCACTCTCCTCATTGGATGATTCCAAGCTACAAGAAATGAACATACAGGCAACATGCACCTTCTCCCATTTAGCTGCCTCAGCAAGTACCAGAACTTCATCCAGAGTATCAACCTCTAAAGAAACATCTACGGGTTTGTTATCTTCAACAACGACTATTTTGGATTTAAAACCTACATAGGAGACTTCCAATATATCCCCTTTGGTTACCTCAATTCTAAAACTTCCTTCTTTGTCACTTACAACACCCTTTTTCGTTTTTAGGTTCACAATATTTGCATCTGTGAGACCTTTCTTATCGAAGCTATCGGTTACTTTACCACGAACCCATTCCTGGGCTAGTGCATTAAAAGTGAGTGCGAATAGGACGGTGGTTAGTAGTAGTGTTTTCATATGATTGAATTTTAAATACATTCAAACCTATGAAGAGAATCACTTTCAAAAAAACACTATTGAGTCAACCCTAGCATTCATTGAGGGAAATAAAAAAAGCCTCCATTTGGAGGCCTTATATCTTATTCGCTAATCACTTTCTTCTGATGGTTTATCGATTCTTGGTGAACTGCTTTAAATACTTTGAGAATAAACTCTTCACTTAAATTCTGCTCCTCCCCCTGAAGGATCATCTTGCCCAATATCTCATTCCATCTTTTGGTTTGCAGAATGGCCACATTATTCTTCTTTTTCAATTGTCCAATCTCATCACTAATGCGCATACGTTTACCCAACATTTCGATAAGTTGGTGATCCACTACATCAATTTTGGTTCGCGCGGTGGCTAGTTTATTTTGAAATTCGATCGCATCACCTTCTTCTTCCCGAATACGTAAGTCTACCGTCATCTGGTCCAATACCTGTGGCTTAATTTGCTGTTTGGCATCACTCCAAGCATTATCTGGATCGTAATGCGTTTCTACCATTAGCCCATCATAATTGAGGTCCAAGGCTGTTTGGCAAAGGTCGAAAATGATATCCCTTCTTCCTGCAATATGCGAGGGATCCAAAATCAATGGTAAATCTGGAAAACGATTTTGTAGATCAATCGGGATTTGCCATTCTGGATTGTTACGGTACCTCGTTTTTTCATAGGTAGAAAACCCTCGATGAATCACCCCAAGGTTTTTTACATCTGCACTGTGGAAACGCTCAACAGCACCCAACCACAAAGCCAAATCTGGATTCACCGGGTTTTTCACCAACACAGGTTTGTCGGTACCTTGCAAGGCGTCTGCAATTTCCTGGACTATAAACGGAGAGACAGTGGTTCGTGCACCAATCCAAAGGATATCCACATCATGCTTCAGGGCCAAATCTACATGATTGGCGTTGGCCACCTCGGTCGTCGTCATCATTCCTGTTTCTTCTTTGGCTTTTTGCAACCACTTAAGGCCCAACGCCCCTACTCCTTCAAAATTTCCGGGACGGGTCCTTGGTTTCCAGATTCCGGCTCGCAAAACGGTTGCATCCGTATCTTTTAATTGATGTGCTATTTTTAAGACTTGTTCTTCGGTTTCGGCACTACATGGTCCTGCGATCACCAATGGGTGTGCAAGCTCCATATCATTTAACCAGTTCCGTAATTCCTTCTTATTTTCCATGTGCTAATACATTTGTCAATTCGCTAGGCACATTGTTCCTGTTTTGTGTGTAAGTACCTATAACTTTTAATTCCTTTACCACTCCTTCTAAGTTATCCATAGCACTATAAAATTGCTGTGGCTGGTCGAAAATAACGTCCACAAAGAACGCATATTTCCAAGGAGTTCCCAATAATGGCAGTGATTGTATTTTCGTTAAATTGAGATCGTTGGTCGCCATTACTTGCAATGCATTACTTAAGGTTCCCACTTCACTCCCCAACACAAATTTTATACTCGCTTTGTTCGGTGTTTTTTTACTAAATGTTTCCCCCTTTTTGCCAACAAGCACAAAGCGTGTCTGGTTTTCTTTGATATCCTGAATATTGCTATCCAAAATTTTCAGTCCATATCTATCTGCGACCTGTTTTCCCGCTATGGCAGCGACCCCTTTCAAATTGTTTTCTTTGATACGTTTGGCTTCACTTGCGGTATCCTTTCCTTCAATGATCTTAAATTGCGGAGGGAACTTTCTCAAATAATCCTTACACTGCAATAATGCCACAGGATGCGAATGTACTTCGAACACATCGATAATTGACTCGCTCTCCAGCGCCATCAAATACATTTGAATGTTCAGGAAAACCTCATCATAAATTTCGAAGCCTCCTGCCTCAATGAGGTTGTAATTGGGTAAGATTGAACCGGCAATGCTGTTTTCAATGGCCAATACCCCAAGCTGTGCCTTGCTATGTTTCACACTTTGGGTTACGGCATCGAAACTATCGCATTTTACCAGCTCTACTTCTTCATTTGGGAAGAGTTTCTGAACGGCCTCATCATGGAAGGACCCCTCTATTCCTTGAATTGCAATTTTCATAATCGTATCATTTAATTTAACACCATAAAAAAACCCGGAACAACTGTCCGGGTTTTGAATTTTTGTATCGATTAGATCAATTACATAACAACCCGGTCATTTCCGCGGAAATAAAAAAACCAAAAGTTGAAAAATGTAAAAAATCGTTTCATTTCTTATTTGTTAATGCTAATGTACACATTGTTTTAAAACATGCAATATTTTTTTACGTTTTTCTGAATATCTAACATTATCTTCGTAACCTATGTCCATAGAAGTAGCTAATATCACTAAGTTTTACGGGGCGCAAAAAGCGCTCAATGAGATTTCATTTTCTATTAACAAAGGGGAGATTGTAGGCTTCCTAGGACCTAATGGTGCTGGGAAATCGACTTTAATGAAAATTCTGACTACCTATTTGAAAGCTTCGGAAGGACAAGCTTCCGTTAATGGATATTCGGTTGACAAGCAAAACCAAAAGGTGCAGAAAAGTATTGGTTATCTCCCAGAGCACAATCCATTGTATCTAGAAATGTACGTAAGGGAATACCTTAGTTTTAATGCTGAAGTTTATGGGGCTAATAAAACCGAGGTTGAAAAGGTAATTGAGCTTACTGGTCTTGCTACAGAAGCCCATAAACGTATAGAGCAACTCTCTAAAGGGTACCGGCAACGTGTAGGATTGGCTAATGCCTTATTACACAATCCGGATGTTCTCATCCTTGATGAACCCACCACGGGATTGGATCCAAATCAACTTATTGAAATTCGAGAATTGATAAAAACGGTTGGCAAAGAAAAAACAGTGCTACTGTCTACTCATATCATGCAAGAGGTTGAGGCTATTTGCGATCGGGTCATTATTATCAACAAAGGTGAAATTGTTCTGGATAAGCCCTTGAAAGACCTCAAGGAAGGCAAACAACAGATCGTGGAAGTTGAATTCGATTATCGCGTCGAGGAAGTTGCCTTACAACGTCTGGGCCATATTGACAAAGTAGAAAATAAAGAAGGATTTGTATATCACTTATACTTCAGCACCCAAGAAGATATGCGTGGAAAGGTATTCGATTTTGCACATGACAATGGGCTTAAAATCCTACAGTTGCATCAAAAAAATACAACGCTCGAAAAATTATTCGTAGAATTAACTAGTCCTCAATAATCAATCTTCCTGTGTAGAATTCCTCTACCAAAACAATTACTGGACGATTTTTGGCAATCACATCGCCCAAGCTTCGAATCTCACCTTGGATAGAGTTGATAGGATGTACAATCATTTTCTGGGTACTTCTGTGGAAGATATTTAGATCTTGGATGAAGAAGTTTTCCGCTTCCACTCGACCGTCACCATCAAATAGGTTGAAATTGGCTTCATCTGCAGTACCGCTAAGATAAAAATTGGATAGACCACTTGCAGCAATGTTCAGGATACCTCCTTCAAACTGAAGATGAAAATCCCCATCTATATGAAACTCATCTTCGTTATCCTGATCTTCAGATATAAGGGTAAGCTCTGGATAGGTTATCACACCATCAGATACCACAGCCAATCCCGAACTATTTCGTATTTCAGAGATATTGGGTGAAGTAACATACACCTTTGTAAGGCCATAATCCCGAACCAAATTACAACCGTTGTCGTTCTTTACACTCAACATATTGTTGCGCGATTCAACCACGATATCATTAAGCAGGTTTTCTCCTGTTTCTACAACCACCTTCTGAAAAGGCCCTTCTTTTAAAATTAACTGAACGCGTTCCCGCACCAATATTTTCTCAAATGGGAGAACTTCAAACTCCTCCTGGACGATATCGCCTGCAGCCTGAAAGCAATTAAGACCTTCCTCACTATCGCAGCCCCAGAAGAGCATGACTACCACTATGTAACCAATGAACTTTCTCATAATCGTACGCCTATTCCAAATTCAACACCTTCTGCCTTAGCCCAGTGGGCTTTTACCGTTACAATTGCAAATACGTTATCCTTATATACATAACGTTTTAACCCAAGACGGTTATACCACCTATTTTCGAACTCATAGGGCCAATACACATAATATCCAACTTGTGAAACAAATGCTGTTTTGTAGAAATTTAGTTCGTGACCCACAAAAATCCCAGCCCTTCGGTAATCTTCATTACCCGTTAGACCTTCCTCTGGAAATGCCACGGTTCTGTACCGAATGAATTCTTCCAGAAATTTGGAATCGAAATAATCGACTCCCAATTGCAACGTACTCTTGTAATTAATTCTCTTGTCCGCATAGGCAGAAACAGCCCAAAACGGAAACTGCCCTTGACCCACTACATCGCTTTCGTTCCATCCGTAACGGAATATCAAATTATATTTAATTCGCTCTGCATGACTTTTGCTGGGAGGATCTTCCACATCGATGTATTCTGGGAAATTCTCATGATCTATCAGGTAGCTTAACCCTGCATTAAAGGCCCAAGTATTGGTACTATTGTTTGGTGCCCTGAAGTTTGCATTACTGTAGTGGATTATACTGAAACCTGCATGAAACCCAAGGCCTTGCCAAATGTTTTCCTTTACATAATTCAACTTCAAAAAGGTGGTGCTCAAAATATCTGAACCAAAGGCGTTGTTCAAGAAATTCGTTTCGGGATCATAAGGATTGGTCGCATAAGCAATTCCCTGGCCCATACGGAACACTAGGTTGCGGTTCAGGAAATACCAGTTCATGTGTGCATACAAACTGTAATTTTCGCCCAAGATTGGATTATTAAAATCCTGATAGGCAAAGGTAAACCCCCAATCTGGGTAATTATAGCGACGTTCTACCTCCCTAAAACCATAGGTCTTCCTATTATAACTAAGTACTACTCCCTGGGGGTGTTCGGTAATAAGGTGGGCTATATCTGGATTATGTTCCAAAATACTTCCGTAGAACACGTCCGCTTCAATCTCAAATGGTCTTTGTGGTTTATCCTGTGAGTATGCCACCATCCCCAACAAAAGAAAAGCTATAACGAAAAAGGTCTTTCTCATAATGAATCGAATGGCGCAAATATACACTAATCTTGAAAAATTAAGCGGCCAGTATAAATTTCTTCTACATCTATTATAGACGGCCTGTTCAACGAAATAACATCTCCCGTACTCAGAATTTGCCCCCTTATTCGTTCCTGTGGATTCACAATCATTTTGTTCGCACTTCTATGAAGGATACGTACATCGTTCGCAATAAGATTTGGGCCTTCGAACCTAGGCGCTTCATCCTGAAACGCAATACTAAGATTTTCGGTAACACCATCTATGTAAAAACCGCTATATCCGTTAGCATCTACCCGGAAGTCTTCACAATCAACAGTCATGGTGAAATCACCACTTTTTCTTGAACCTTCTATTCCGCCCGAAGTATTACTGATAAGTTCCAGGAAGGGAAATCTAAGTACACCTTCCCCCACAACATGAAACTCGCTACTATTTCTAATTTCAGTGAGTATTGGGGTGGTAACAATGGCCTTGGTTATTCCAAAATCCCGAACAAAATTACAACGGTTATTGTCCTTCACTACAAGGGTTTCACCTTCTACCGTAACCACCACATCATTGATAAGGTTCTCGCCAGTTTCAATGAGTACTTCTTGCACATCGCCTTGGCGAATGAGTAAGGAAACATCGTCTTCGATACGGATTTTTGAAAATACCGGAAGCGTAAATTGAGTCACTATGGCATCCCCCTTGGTCTGAAAGCAATCCAAAGCATCCTCACTATTACAACCAAGGACACTAAAAAACATCGTTAAAAGGACAAATTTTTTCATTTACAATCGTATACCTATTCCAAATTCTATAGCCTCTGCATTGGCTCCATGTGTTTTCACAGTCGCAACACCAAACCACTTATTAGTGAAGTAATGTTTTACCCCAACTCGGGAATACACCCGTATTTCATATTCATAAGGCCAATAAAGATAGTACCCCACTTGTGCAGGAATTGCAATGGTTCCCATCCTAAATTCATGCCCTACAAAGACACCTACCCGTTTGTAATCTTCATCGCCATTTAGCGTACTGCTATTAAAAGCCAGTGCCCGGTATTCAATTTCCTTTTCCAGGAACTTCGAAAAGAAGGCTTCCACTCCAAATTGAAGGGTGCTTTTGTAATTTAACCGCTTATCTGCAAAGGCCGTGAGCACCCAAAATGGATGCTGCCCCAACCCAATTATATCCCCTTCGTTTACTCCCCCACGGATCAGAAAATTGTATGTGACTTTTTCTGAAAAATCCTCCTCAATGGAATCCTCTACATATTCCACAGGTGTATCTGAACTGAAATTGTAAGTAACTCCGGCATTTAAGGCCACCACATTGGTTCCCGTATTGGGTGCCTTAAAACTTCCGTTAGAATGATGTACAAAGACAAGACCGGCCTGAAGGCCCAATCCTTGCACAATGTCCTGTTTCTGAAAGTTGATCATCATATAAGTGGAGGCCATAAACGAACTCCCGTATGCCGTATTCTTAAAATTGGAATCTATATCGAAGGGATCTGTGGTATAAGCTATTCCTTGGCCTAAGCGGAATTGAAGGTTCCTTTTCAGGAAATAAAAATTATAATGGCCATACAGTCCAAAATTTCTATCGAGGGACACTCCATTAAAATCCTGGTATATAAAAGAAGCACCCCAATCCGGATAATTGTAGGCACGCTGCCAATATTTTTCCCCGAAAGTCTTTCGATTGTAGGAAAGGATGAATCCTTGTGGCTGATTGGTCACCAAATGTGCCACATTCTTATTGTGCCTTAACATGGCCCCATAGTAGTACTGGCCATCCCAATAGCTAGTTTCCCCTACGTGTTCTTGTGAAAAAAGTGTCCCGGGGAAAAGACAGCATAATATCACATACCGTAGCATGCAGGTAAAAATAACAATTTAAAAAATCTGGGAGGCAATAGACTTGATATTATCGCTTTTCCCCATAGAATAATAATGTAATACTGGAACTCCAGATGCTACTAATTCCTTACTCTGGGCCACACACCATTCGATACCAACTTGACGCACCTCATTGTTATCCTTGCACTTAACGACTTCCATAATAAGTTCGTCTGGTAATTCAAGGCTAAAACGATGTGGAATTAAGTTTAGTTGCTTTTTGGTGGCAATGGGTTTTAATCCAGGTATAATGGGAACCGTTATTCCCTCTGCACGGCATTTGTTCACAAAATCGAAATACCGCTTGTTATCGAAGAACATCTGGGTAACTATATACGTAGCCCCCTTTTTTATTTTCTTTTTCAGGAAGTGAATATCACTATCCAAACTAGGGGCTTCCATATGCTTTTCGGGGTATCCAGCTACTCCGATACAAAAATCGGTTTGTGCCTGATTTTGAATATCCTCATCTAAATACACCCCATTATTCAAATTTGTAATCTGGCTTACTAACTCACTTGCATAATTGTGTCCTTCTTTTTCGGGGGTGAAATATGTTTCACTTTTTACCGCATCTCCCCGTAGTGCCATTACATTGTCGATTCCCAAGAAATTTAAATCGATTAGGAAATTTTCCGTATCCTCTTGGGTAAACCCACCGCACAGAATATGCGGAATGGCATCTACATTGTATTTATTTTGAATAGCGGCACAAATCCCTACGGTTCCAGGACGTTTTCTTACTACCTGCTTTTGCAACAATCCGTTTTCTACTTCTTTATACACATATTCCTCCCTATGATAGGTGACATCGATAAATGGAGGGTTGAATTCCATTAACGGATCGATACTTTCGAATATAGATGTAATATTCTGACCCTTTAATGGGGGTAGAATTTCGAAGGAAAATTGTGTATTCCCGTTTGCCTTTGCAATATGTTCGGTTACTTTCATTTAATCTGCTATATTGGTTCGAAGCCATTTGGTGGCTTCATGTACCGAGATTCCCTTTCTCTGGGCAAAATCAGTTATTTGGTCTTCTTTTATCTTTCCCAATCCGAAATAACGGGATTCGGGACTTCCGAAATAATAACCCGAAACGGAAGCTGCAGGCCACATGGCCAGGTTTTCGGTAAGTTGCACCCCAATCTCCTCTTCCACTTTTAACAGCTCCCAAATGGTCAGCTTTTCTAAGTGATCTGGACAGGCAGGATATCCTGGAGCAGGACGAATTCCTCGATACTCTTCCTTAATTAAGGAGTCGTTGGTCAGGTTTTCATCGCTAGCATATCCCCAAAACTCCTTTCTAACATGTTTGTGCAAGTATTCGGCAAAGGCTTCGGCCAAACGATCTGCCAAGGCCTTTACCATAATACTATTGTAATCATCATTCTCTTTTTCATAGGATTGAGCCAATTCCTCTGTTCCGAAACCAGCCGAAACACAAAAACAGCCTATATAATCTTGTCTGCCAGATTCTTCAGGGGCTATAAAATCTGCCAAGGCGATATTGGGTCTTCCCGCTGCCTTTTTACCTTGTTGTCGAAGCGTTCTGAACAGATATTCTTCAGAGTTATACTTTACCGATATATCATCGTCACCTATTGTATTGGCTTCGAACAAACCAAATATAGCTTGAGCCACCAATAATTCTTCATCAATAATTTTTTGAAGCATGTTTCCTGCATCCAGAAATAGGTCCGTAGCTTGTTGTCCTACCACCTCGTCATTCAAAATATTTGGAAATCTACCGTGTAAATCCCAGCTTCTAAAAAAAGGGGTCCAATCTATATAGTCCTTCAGAAGTTCTATATTAAATTTTTCAATCTTTTGAATCCCTAAAGTGTTGGGCTTGATTATTTCTGCAGAATTCCAATCTACCTTAAACTTATTGGATCTTGCTGCCTCAATACTGATATAATTTTTCGTTTTCTGGCGATTCAAAAAGCCTTCCCGAAAGTGTGCATAGTCTTTTTTCAAGGTATCGATATAGACTGCTTTTTTATCTTTTTGAAGTAAATCGCCCACAACTGTCACGGCCCTTGAGGCATCATTTACATGTACCACGGCATGTTTGTACTGAGGGTCAATTTTTACCGCTGTATGTGCCTTGCTCGTAGTCGCACCTCCAATCAGCAATGGCACTTCAAAATCCTGCCGTTGCATTTCCTTGGCTAAGAAAACCATCTCATCTAAAGAAGGAGTAATCAGTCCACTTAATCCAATAATATCGACATTGTGCGCTTTAGCTTCAGCAATTATTCTTTCTGGAGGTACCATGACTCCTAAGTCAACTATTTCGTAGTTATTACAGGCCAACACGACCGATACAATATTCTTTCCAATATCATGAACGTCCCCTTTTACGGTTGCCATCAAAATCTTCCCAGCTGAGGAAGTGACCTCATCCTTTTCGGCGGCAATATAGGGTTCTAAATAAGCAACCGCTTTTTTCATTACCCTAGCAGATTTTACCACCTGTGGCAAAAACATTTTCCCACTACCAAAAAGATCCCCTACCACATTCATCCCAGTCATTAAATGACCTTCGATCACCTGGATAGGTTTTTCTGACTCTTTTCGAGCCTGCTCCACATCCTCAATGATAAATTGATCAATTCCCTTTACCAAAGCCCTTGTAATTCGATCCTGTATGGGTTCTTCTCGCCAAGAAAGGTCTATCGTCTTTTCCTTTTTGACTCCCTTTACCGTTTCAGCAAAGTCCAAAAGTCGTTCGGTAGCATCCTCCCTTCTATCCAATAGCACATCTTCTACATGCTCTAATAGATCTTTAGGGATATCGTCATAGACCTCTAACATGGCTGGGTTAACGATACCCATATTCATTCCGGCTTCAATTGCATGGTACAGAAAAGCGGAATGCATGGCTTCACGTACCGTATTGTTTCCTCGAAAACTGAACGATACATTACTAACACCTCCACTTACACTGCAATATGGAAGGTTCTTACGAACCCAACGCGTGCCTTCTATGAAGTCTAAGGCATTTTTCCGGTGTTCCTCCATCCCAGTTCCCACTGGGAAGATATTGAGATCGAATATGATATCTTCTGGTGGGAATTTGACCTGATCTACCAAAACCCGGTAGCTCCGTTCGGCAATCTCTATTCGTCTTTCATAAGTATCTGCCTGACCCACTTCATCGAAAGCCATAATAATTACGGCAGCACCATATCTTTTTATAAGCTTTGCCTGGCGTATAAATTCATCTTCTCCTTCTTTTAAACTTATGGAGTTCACCACGCATTTTCCCTGCACTACCTGAAGTCCAGCTTCAATGATCTCCCATTTAGAACTATCAATCATAATGGGCACACGGGAGATATCGGGCTCGGCAACCACCAAATTCAAAAATTTGACCATGGCTTCCTTTCCGTCGATGAGGCCATCGTCCATATTTATATCGATAATCTGGGCTCCTCCTTCTACCTGATTTCGTGCAACGGCAAGGGCTTCTTCATAATTTTCCTCTTTTATTAATCGTAAGAATTTACGCGAACCCGCCACATTGGTTCGTTCACCCACATTTATGAAATTACTCTCGGGGGTTATAATCAAAGGCTCAAGGCCTGATAGTTTTAAATATCTAGTATCTCTCTCCATGGTAAACCCTTTAAAAAGGTAAGTTCTTGACGTCAATATTTCCCCCAGAGAGAATGATCCCAATCTTCTGGTTTTTGAATTTTTCTTTTTCGCGAAGCAACGCTGCAAATGGAACTGCACAGGAAGGTTCTATCACAATTTTAAGACGCTCCCAAATGAGTTTCAAGGAAACAATAATTTCTTCTTCCTCCACCCGAATTATTTCAGAAACCAATTGTTGTATAATTGGGAAGTTTTTATCTCCCAAATGAGTTCGCAATCCATCGGCTACCGTATTTGCGGTTTCATTGGTTTCTATTTTGCCCGATTTAAGGGAACGATAGGCGTCATCGGCATTGAACGGTTCACCTCCAATCACTTTACAATGACTCCCATAATAATGGGCGGCCAATGCAGTGCCCGCTATTAATCCACCCCCTCCTACAGGGGTCATAAGTATGTTCAATTCCGGTTGTTCATCCAATAATTCGACTGCGGCAGTGGCATTCCCTAGAATTACATCCATATCATTGGAAGGGTGCAGAAAAGTAGCACCTGTTTCCTGTTGGATATTTTTCGAAGCGGTTTCCCTTGCTGCCAATGTAGATTCGCACTCGGTAACAATGCCTCCGTATGCCTTTACTGCAGCTTTCTTCACTTCCGGAGCATTTTTTGGCATGACTATATATGCAGTCACCCCAAGGTTTTTAGAGGCTAAAGCTACTGCCTGGCCAAAATTTCCTGAAGAATGTGTTACTACTCCAGCATCTTTTTGTGTTTGTGATAGATTGCCAATTGCATTGAGTGCCCCACGCATTTTGAAGGCCCCCATTTTTTGAAAGTTCTCACATTTAAAGAACACCTCGCATCCAACCAATTCATTAAGTAAGGTGGATTGCAATACCGGGGTTCTGTGTGCAAAGGGCCAGATTTGACTGCAAGCGGCTTCTATGTCACTCTTTGTTGGAATCATATCACGGATTGTATTATTGGTCTGGGCTTATACTTTTTTGCCATCTCAGCGATAGCCTTTATATGGGGTGGAGTCGTACCGCAACATCCACCAATGATATTAATAAGTTGCTTATCGAGGTACTCCTGGATCTGAGCCGCCATCTGTTCCGGACTCTCATCGTATTCCCCAAAAGCATTAGGCAAACCGGCATTGGGATATGCCGAAATAGCAAAAGGGGTTCTATTGGCAACCACCTCAAGATGAGGAGTTAATTGCTTGGCACCCAAAGCACAATTAAAGCCAACACTCACAATGGGAATATGGGAAATAGAAATTAAAAATGCCTCTGCCGTCTGCCCAGATAAGGTTCTTCCGGAAGCATCGGTAATTGTACCGCTTACCATAATGGGAATTTCGATATCCCGTTCCTCTTTAACTTCCTCAATTGCAAAGAGTGCTGCTTTGGCATTGAGTGTATCGAAAATAGTTTCTACCAAAAGGATATCGGCACCGCCATCCAAGAGCGCTTCTGCCTGCTGTTTATATGCAATTCGAAGATCATCAAATGATATAGCCCTGAATCCTGGATCGTTTACGTCTGGAGATAGACTGGCCGTTTTGTTCGTTGGTCCCATGGCACCTGCTACAAATCGGGGTTTATCCGGCTCCTTTTCTGAAAATTGCGTGGCAACTTCCTTGGCAATTCTGGCACTTTCATAATTGAGTTCATACACCAGATCCTCCATATCATAGTCGGCCATGGCAATTGTAGTCCCAGAAAAAGTATTTGTTTCAACGATATCCGCTCCAGCCTCAAAGTACTTAGCATGTACTTCGGCAATGGCTTTGGGCTGTGTAATTGAAAGCAGATCATTATTTCCTTTTACCGATTTGTGAAAATTCACAAACCGTTCCCCACGGAAATCCGCTTCGGTAAATTCATACCGTTGTAGCATGGTGCCCATTGCGCCATCCAATATTAAAATACGTTCTTCGAGTGCTTTATATAATTTCTCTTTCATAGCAATTTTTGACATAGGTTAAGCTATATCATATTATAAAACTATCAAGAAAGATGAAAAAATCAGTTGGTGTTATCTATACCCATTAGGGATAGAATGTAGCACCTTCTCCGCACAGAACGAAGGGTTGCTAAGGCTTCACAGGGTCTATTCCCTCCACCTTTCTTGATAACATATCAATCTATTAATGAACTGCAGACAAAGTAACGGCATATAATTTTTATACGCAACCCTGCTGGCATTATTTTCCTAAATGAATTCCGCACTCCCTATGGGCAAGGGCTTTTACAGGATCGTAATAATCGAATTCTACTGGCAAATTGTATTGGTCCATATAGTCCAGTATAGCAGCATCGCTAAAATGGTAGAATGGGCTCACTTTGAGTATTCCATTTTCAGAAAAGCTCAAGATATCCAAAGAATCCCGAAACTCGGTTTGTCCCTTTCTAACATTCGTAAACCAAAGATCTGGTTGGTATTTATTCAGCGCCTTCTGAAAAGGCTCTAGTTTCACTTTTTCGGAAAAGAGTTGGTGATTAGGATTATCCAATTCAGGCCTTCCTAGCGTATGATCCAAAAAAGCTGTTGTGACATCTGGAGTAAATATGTCCAAGTTGAGATTAAAACGCTTGGTGAGATTTTGGACATGAGTATAGGTCGCTGTCGTATTATAGCCTGTATCGCACCAAACAACAGGAATATCCGGTTTCTTTTGAACACAGGCATGTAATATAGCAGAGGAATACGCTCCAAAGCTTGTACTAACAATAGGACTATTCGAAATTTCGAGGACAAATGCTATGATATCGCTTGGAGATTCGTACCTAAGGTTTTGGTTGAATAATTGAATGTTCTTCGATGAAATTTGCTTCATATTATATTTATCCTATAGATTTAATAGATTAAACAAAAATACGATCTTGTTTTAGATAAACAATAGCTCCCTAATTAATTCTCTGCAACAAAGTCTTTGAGTGTAGTATTTTCAAGGATAGATAGCGTGTTATCCCGAACTTGAATCATTAACTTATGCACACTGCATTGGTGTTCATCAGGACAGTCATGACACTTTTCATAAAAATTGAGGCTTACACAAGGCACCATGGCAATAGGCCCTTCCAGTACACGGTATACCCCGGCTATTGAAATTTCACTTGGGTTCTTAAGTAGGTAATACCCTCCCCCTTTTCCTTTTTTAGAGCCTAAGAAACCCGTTTTTCTCAGACTAAGGAGTATACTTTCCAAAAACTTTTGGGAAATATTCTCAGCTTCAGAAATCACAGAAATCTGTACTGGCTTCTCGTCGTCCTGTTTTGCAAGATAACTTAGTGCTTTAAGTCCGTATTTCGTTTTACGAGATAACATATATACTCTATTTACTTGATAAATATAATGGAAAACTACCCAATGGATTCGCCGTTTATGAGAATTTCATGAGAAACCCCTACACATCCTTCCAATGTAATGGATACCGAACAATACTTGTCAAAACTAAGGGCTGCAGCTCGCTTCGCTTTTATGGGGTCTATAGTTCCTTCTAGAAAAATCCGAACCAAGATAGAATCGAATGGCTTGGCCTGTCTAACCTCCTTGCGAAACCCTTCCACTTCCATGTGATAGCCCGTTATTTCTTGTTTCTGCTTCTTCAAAATAGCGATTACATCGATTGCGCTACACCCACCAACTCCCATTAGCAAGAGCTCCATAGGACTGGCTCCCGCTGCTCCATCTGCAGAAGTATTATCTATTGGGATGGGCACACCTGTTTTACCCTTTCCTTCGAACAAATAATCATTGTTTACACGATCCAAAACTATTTTCATATCTACTTACTTTTCAATTTTCTCATAGGAAGCTACAATCCCTTTTATGAGGGCAGAGCTAAATCCATTGTGTTCCATTTCATTTAAACCCGCTATGGTACATCCCCTGGGCGTGGTTACCTTATCAATTTCAAATTCGGGGTGCTCTCCATTCTGCATCAACAATTCCGCAGCTCCTTTTACCGTCTGATTAACAATTTTACCTGCTATATCGGCACTGAAACCAATTTGAATCCCACCTTGCACCATGGCCCTCATAAACCGAAGCACAAATGCAATTCCGCAGGCTCCCAATACGGTAGCAGATTCCATTAAATCTTCATTAATAAATACCGTTTCCCCTAATTCATCGAATATTTTGGAGACCCATTGTCGATGCCCCTCATCCTCATTGTTCATACAAATACATGTAATTGACTCCAAAATAGTCGTTGCAGTATTTGGCATGGCCCTAACCACAGTACCGGGGTTTTTAAGCCCTGATTCCAATTGAGCAATGGTAATTCCAGTAGCTAGGGAAATAACAATGTGATCCTTGGTAAAAGTGTTTTCAAATTCATTTAGAAAAGGGAGCATTTGGTGAGGCTTCAATGCAAGTACCACTACCTTAGAGTTGGTAATTGCATAGGCATTGTCTGAAGTAATTGTAATTCCACTTTCTTCAAAGTTCTCCAAACCCTTCAAATTTCGTTTGGTTGCAATTATTTGTTCTGGTGCAAAGGAGTTGCCTTCCAACAGTCCGTTAAGAATGGATTTACCAAGGTTTCCACAACCAATAATCGCCACATTTCCCATATATTCTAAACTAATTTAATTTTTCACTTAATCGCAATATATCACCAAAAACACCCCTCGCTGTCACCTGAGCACCAGCTCCTGCTCCCTGAATCACAATGGGACTGGAGCCATAATTCTCGGTATAAATTTCGAAAAGGGAGTCACTCCCTTTTAATTGTCCCAGCACCGAATTTTTTGGAACCGAAACCAATTGTACATCTAATTTGGCACCCTTTTCTTCAGATAAATCTCCGTGCAAATCACCTACATAACGTAACACATGATCTTTGGCTTGGTTCTTTTTCTTTATGTGAAAAGGAACATCCAATTCGGAAATATGCTCCAGAAAATCTTCTTTTGTAACCTTTCTTAGTTCCTTCGGAATTAGATTTTGAATGGTCACATCTTCAAATTCATTGTAAAGATCCAATTCACGAGCCAAAATTAGCAATTTTCTTCCCACATCGTTACCACAAAGATCTTCTCTTGGATCCGGCTCCGTAAGTCCATTGGCTATAGCACTTCGCAATACTTTGCTGAAGGATAGTTCGCTATCGGAAAAGATATTAAAAATATAGCTGAGAGAGCCAGAAAACACCCCTTTTATTCGCGTGATATTCTCACCTGAAAGATGGAGAAGCTTTATAGTGTCTATAAGAGGTAATCCTGCACCAACATTGGTTTCATATAGATATTCCCTGTCGTATCTTTTTAACTCCTGGCGTAGATTCTGATAAAAATCCAAGGATTTTGTATTGCCAATTTTATTTGAAGATACCAAGTGAAACCCATTCTGTACCAATAAGGGGTAATTTTCCACAAAATCCTTACTCGCCGTATTATCTATAGCAATAAGGTTTTTCAAGCCAAATTCTTGTGCAAAGTTGATAATTTTAGAGATGGGATACTCCTCGCCCTGTTCTAATTTATCATATTTCCATTGAGGGGAAACACCATCTTTATTTAGTAATACAGTCGTTGAATTGGCCACAGCAAATATGTTGATGTCCAGATTTCTTCTTCTTGAAATTTCTGTCTTTTCCTGTATTATCTGGTCCACTAGTTTCCCTCCTACGTTACCATGACCAAAAATGGCAATGTTTATTTTCTTTTTCTTAATCTGTTTAAGGTCGATTTTTGTTTGGACCTGAGTTTCTATATGTGCGCTCATAATGATCCTGAATTAAACGAGTTGTACATGTTTGCGTGAATTGGCAACCTCAAAAGCATTCTCGAGATCATAAATAAGGTCATTGGCCTCTTCTATCCCGCAGGATAAACGAATAAGGGAATCCTTGATTCCTGCTTGCAATCGCTTTTCCCCAGGCACAGAGGCATGGGTCATTTGTGGTGGATGGCAGAGCAAACTTTTTACCCCGCCCAAACTTTCAGCCAATTTGAAATATTCGGTAGAAGTAACAAACGTATTGGCCGCTTCTACCGTATCCTCCTTTAAGGTAAAGGACACAATACCGCCAAACCAACCATTTTGCTGGCGTTTCGCAATTTCATGGTTCTTATGCGAAACCAATCCTGGAAAATATACTTCCCCTACGGCATCGTGCTGCAGTAAATATTCGGCAACTTTCTGCGCATTTTCGCACTGTCGTTTGTATCTAATTTCAAGTGTTTCTATACCTCGAATGGTAAGAAAGCAATCCCATGGCCCTAAAATTCCACCGGATGCATTCTGAATGAACTTGATCTTTTCCGAAAGCTCAGCGGTTTTGGTAACCACCAATCCAGCCACCAAATCACTATGACCTCCAATGTATTTGGTCCCGCTATGAATTACAATATCCGCACCCAATGAAATTGGTTGCTGTGCAATGGGACTCGCAAAAGTATTATCCACCACCAAAAGTGCATTCACACTCTTGGCAATTTCAGAAATGGCAGCTATATCCGAGACTTTTAGCGTAGGATTGGTTGGGGATTCAATCCAGATAAATTTGGTATTGCTACTCACTGCATTGGCTACATTTTCCACATCGGTGGTATCAACATACTTTATGGATATTCCGAGTTTTTCGTACACATACGTAAATAAGCGGTAAGCGCCTCCATAGATATCATCTACAGCGACAATTTCATCACCAACAGACAATTGTTTTAGAACGGCATCGATAGCTGCAAGACCTGTAGCGAAGGCAAAGGCCCCATGCCCACCTTCTAATTGGGCTACCACTTTCTCTAAAGCCGCTCGGGTCGGGTTATTGCTTCTGGCATAGTCGAACCCTTTATTTACCCCTGGGGCTTCTTGAATAAAAGTGGATGTTTGATACACAGGAACACTTATGGCTCCGGTTAGTGGGTCACTGGGAATTGAATGAATAATTTTTGTTGCACTCATTTTTCTAATTTTTTGAGTTAATAAATTGATTAAACCAAAAAGTCAAAATGCGTCCTTGGACGTACTTCTATAGAAAAATGTTATTAAGAATTTGCCATCTTATTTCCGAGGGAAATAAGTGGATCGTTATCTATCTCCAGATTGCTCTGTTGTAGAATGTAGCACCTTCTCCGTATAGAACGAAGGGTTGCTAAGGTTTCATCGGGTCTATTCCCTCCACCTTTCTTGATAACATTTCAATAAAGATTTGAACTTTGTGAGTACAAAGATTGCAACACAAAATTGAATTCTCCAAATAATTTTTGAAATTTTATTTTATCGCCCCCGCTTTTTTACGAATAATTTCGGAAATGGACTTGCCGGTAATATGGCTTTCCAACCATGACAGAATATCAAGGTACAAGAAGCTTCGGCGCTCATAGGGATCGTCTTCGTACTGCTTCAATTGATCATATAATTTTTGGAATTCACCTTTCAATTGATGAGGATAAATATCACCAAGGCCTTTTAAAAATCGGATCATTTCCTTCTGAACCTGATAGAGATCTTCCATCTTTATCAAGAATTTGTAGGTGCTCTTTATTAATCGCTCCAAATGATAATCATCGCCCGCTTCATAATGGGCAACCAAGTTTAGGATCCTCGAAAAACACAACAAATCCTCCCGCATTTGCAATGATTTATTCTCGATAATTTTCTGAAGGTATTCTATACACATCCTATTGCGTCCCGCACCAAAATACAGACACCCAATCTTATAGTACAAGATCATGATATGGTGTTCGTCTATGGTCTCTTTGTGTTCCTCTATCCCAGCAAGTACTTCCTTAACCAATGGTAGTCCTTCTTCGAACCTTCCCTCCATGAAATGAAGGTTTATTTTATGGGAGTATATATGCAAGAAAATAAGACTCTCAATGTTCTCACTTTTTGGAAAGGTTCCTAAGGCGACCGTACCTTCCATTTTTTCAAGAGCTTCCTTAAAACGTCCTATATCTTTGATATAAAAAAGTGCTTCGAGCAAGTATTGCATACCTCGTAAATAGAACACTGGGTTCAAAGTAATCATACCAGGTTGTTCATGGAAAAGATCGGTCCATTTCAGCGCATATTTGTAGCACGACTTAAAATCCTGAATTAAAAAACTATACCACAGATATGCTTTGTTAAGCCATAATCTTTCACGAAACCCTAATTTTTCATCCTCCAATTTGGGCATGCGATCGTGAAAGTAATTGGTGATTATCTGATACTCCTCATCATTCTTTACGTATCCCTTTTTCAAGAATATCCCATACAACTGAAGGGACAAATTGCTCAATTTACTGGCGATCACATTTAGACGGCTAATGTCCTTGGCCTCAACAGTGAGTTCGTCGGCCCTATTGCTAATACTTCGGGTGATATACTGAGATTCTATTACCTTTTCCAATTCAATGATCTCGTAAGCAATGTTCTTTTCTTCATTTTGAAGCGCACTGCTTTTTGCTCGATCCAAAATCTTGAGGCTTTGGTTATACAACCCTTTATGATATAAAATAGTGGCAAAATCCAACTGCTCTCTAAGTTGAATTCGCACATTCTGGTGAGATGGGTTTAACCGAAGGCTCACCAAAATTTGTTTGTACAAATGTGCCTTTATGTTGGAAAGCTGATTTTTGGTAATGGTGCCTCCCTTTAAAATCTGGGTTTCATTGTAGGCAGATTGCTTTTCCAAAATTTGAAAAAGCTGCATGAACTTGGCATCTTCATTTACACCCAATCGCCCCACATACAGTTTAAATTGTCGTTTTTCGGATTTGGATAGCGATTTCACCAGATCGAACAAATTATCTTTTTGGGTTTTGGGCATAGCAAAACTTTATGTTGTAATTAATTTGTTTTCAGTTGTTTACAAAATTAAGAAGTGTTTTTAACACCGTAAACCGAAACCGTAAAAATCCCGTCTTCAGCAATCCAAAATATAAATTCGTATTACAAATAGAAAATTAATCCTTCAAAAATGTCGCAACAACAAATTCAAATTTTTGATACAACACTTCGTGACGGGGAACAAGTTCCCGGTTGTAAATTGAATACCGATCAAAAAATCATCATTGCTAAACAGTTAGATTTGCTTGGCGTAGATGTAATAGAAGCAGGATTTCCAATTTCGAGTCCGGGCGATTTTAAAAGTGTGCAGGCCGTTTCCGAAGTGGTACAAAATGCCACTGTTTGTGGCCTTACCCGAGCGGTTAAGAAAGACATTGAAACTGCTGCAGAAGCACTGAAAAGTGCAAAAAAACCAAGAATCCATACGGGGATAGGTACTTCCGATTCACATATAAAGCACAAGTTCAAGGCAACTCGTGAAGAAATAATAACCAGAGCGTATGAAGCAGTTCGCTATGCCAAATCCTTCGTGGAGGACGTTGAATTTTATGCAGAAGATGCGGGACGTACAGATAATGACTATCTAGCTCAAGTTTGTGAGGCTGCCATAAAAGCTGGTGCTACGGTACTTAATATTCCAGATACCACAGGATATTGTCTTCCCAGTGAATATGGTGCGAAAATTAAATACCTGAAAGAAAATGTAAATGGCATAGAGAAGGCCATTCTTTCCTGCCATTGCCATAACGATTTGGGCTTAGCCACTGCCAATTCTATTGAAGGAGTCATAAATGGGGCTAGACAAATTGAATGCACTATAAATGGAATCGGGGAACGAGCTGGTAATACGGCTTTAGAAGAAGTAGTCATGATCCTTAAGCAGCATCCATACTTAGATTTGCACACCCACGTACAAACACCATTGCTATACGAAACCAGTCAAATGGTTTCCAGACATATGGGGATATATACACAGCCCAATAAGGCCATTGTAGGATCTAATGCCTTTGCCCATAGTTCGGGAATACATCAGGATGGGGTAATTAAGAACAGGGAAACCTATGAAATTATTGACCCAAAAAGTGTTGGAGTAACCGAGTCTGCTATTGTATTAACCGCCCGTAGTGGACGTGCTGCATTGGCGTACCGTGCTAGAAAAGTAGGCTATGAGCTAACAAAGCTTCAACTAGACGAAGTGTACGACAATTTTTTAAGTTTTGCTGATAGAAAAAAGGAAATCGAGGATAACGATATTCATGAGATCATTGAAACATCAAACATATACCAAGAGCTTAGTGCTTAGTAGTACAGAGATCCGCAAACCATGAAAAAGACACTATTCGACAAAGTTTGGGATGCCCATGTGGTGGATACCATTGAAAATGGGCCCCAAATTCTTTATATAGATCAACACCTTATTCACGAGGTAACGAGTCCACAGGCATTTCAAGCCCTGGAAGACCGGAACATTCCTATATTTCGTCCAAATCAAATTGTTGCTACAGCCGATCACAATACACCGACGATACATCAGGATAAGCCCATTAAGGATCCTTTATCACGCCACCAGTTAGAACAATTATCCAAAAACTGTAAAAAGAACGGGATTACGCTATACGAATTAGGCCATCAATACAATGGAATCGTTCACGTTATGGCTCCCGAATTGGGCATTACCCAACCTGGTATGACCATGGTTTGTGGCGATAGTCATACCTCAACCCATGGGGCTTTTGGCAGTATTGCCTTCGGAATTGGTACCAGCCAAGTAGCACAGGTATTTGCGAGTCAGTCGTTACTGCTTAAAAAGCCCAAAAAAATGCGGGTAACGGTTCATGGCACCTTAAAAAATGGGGTGCTTCCCAAAGACGTAATCCTCTATATAATTTCACAAATAGGCACTAACTCAGGAACTGGTTATTTTTGCGAATACGCAGGGGAAGTGTTCGAAAACATGAGCATGGAAGGTCGTATGACGGTGTGCAATATGAGTATTGAAATGGGAGCACGTGGCGGTATGATTGCTCCAGACGAAACCACTTTCGACTATGTAAATGGTCGCAAATTTGCACCCAAAGGTGCCGAATTCGATAAGAAAGTGGCCTATTGGAAGACATTGAAAACAGATGAAGGAGCCACTTTTGATAAGGAGTATGTCTTCGAAGCCCAGGATATTGAACCCATGATTACATATGGCACCAACCCCGGTATGGGAATCAAGATTAATGGTCATATACCTCAACAAGAAGATACTTCGTTTCAGAAATCCTTAGCCTATATGGGGTTTGAAGCAGGGGGTCAACTTTTGGACACCCCTATTAATTATGTATTCATAGGAAGTTGCACCAACTCAAGGATTGAAGACTTTCGGGTTGCGGCCTCATATGTGAAAGGCAAACAGAAAGCTGAAAACGTAACTGCATGGCTGGTCCCTGGGAGTAAGCAGGTGGAGGCCCAAATTATAGATGAAGGATTACGGGATATTTTTGAAGCGGCCGGATTTCGATTGCGTCAACCAGGTTGCTCTGCTTGTCTCGCCATGAATGACGACAAAATTCCTTCGGGAGAATATTGCGTATCTACCTCGAACAGAAATTTTGAAGGACGCCAAGGACAAGGCGCACGAACCATATTGGCCAGTCCTTTGGTAGCTGCAGCAACGGCAATTGAAGGAAAAATTATTGACGTTACAAATCAATTGAACTAATGGAAAAATTCAACAGATTGCATTCAACAGCCATCCCATTGGAGATAGAAAATGTGGATACCGATCAGATCATTCCTGCGCGTTTCCTAAAAGCTACTGACAAAAAAGGATTTGGTGACAATGTATTTAAGGATTGGCGTTTCGATAAAGATGGAAACCCTAATGAAAGCTTCGTGCTAAACAATACAAGCTATTCGGGATGTATTTTAATCGCGGGCACCAACTTTGGATGCGGCTCCAGTAGGGAACATGCGGCTTGGGCTTTGGTAGGTTATGGATTTAAAGTAGTGGTTTCAAGTTTTTTTGCAGATATTTTTAAAGGCAATGCCCTAAACAATGGACTAGTACCGATTCAAGTTTCTGAAGAATTTCTTCAAGAGCTGTTCACCATTGTTAAGCGAAATCCCGAAACCATCATTCAAGTAGATCTTAAGGCACAAGTCATTTCCATTGAAGATGATTTGGAGGAAACTTTTGAGATTGATCCCTATAAAAAAACGTGTTTGTTGAATGGATACGACGATATCGATTTCCTAATGAGCAAATTAGAAAACATTAGAGCATTTGAAACCGAAAGGATATAAAATCATTAAAAGAAAAGTATGAAATTAAATATAGCAGTATTGCCAGGAGATGGCATTGGTCCAGAGGTCACCCAGCAAGCCATAAAGGCCATGAAGGCAATAGCGATGTCTTTTGACCATGAGTTTGTTTTCAAAACCGCTGCCGTTGGAGCCATTGCGATAGATGAAAAAGGGGCTCCCCTTCCGGATGAAACCTTAGCACTATGCAAAGCGAGTGACGCTATTTTATTTGGTGCGATTGGAGACCCTAAGTATGACAACGATCCCTCAGCTCCCGTTCGTCCAGAACAGGGTTTATTGAAACTGCGTAAAGAATTAGGACTTTTTGCCAACATTCGCCCAGTAAAAGCCTATGGCACTTTATTGGATAAATCACCCCTTAAAGTTGAGAACATCAAGGGAACCGATATCAGTATATACCGTGAGTTAACAGGCGGTATATACTTTGGCGAGAAAAAGATGAACAAGGAAGGAACAGAAGCTTCCGATCTTTGTTTGTATACCCGTGAAGAAATTGAGCGTATCACGCACCTTGCCTTCAAAGCAGCACAAAGCCGCAAGAAGAAAGTAACTTTGGTGGATAAAGCCAATGTGCTGGAAAGCTCACGTCTTTGGCGTAAGGTGGTTACCGAAATAGGAACCCACTATCCGGATGTGGAATTGGACTTCCTTTTTGTGGATAATGCGGCCATGCAACTAATTTTAAATCCAAAGCAGTTCGACGTAATCCTTACCGAAAACATGTTTGGAGATATTATTAGCGATGAAGCTAGTGTTATTGGCGGTTCCATTGGCCTATTGGCATCTGCTTCAATTGGAGGGGAGATCGGTCTGTTCGAACCCATTCATGGTTCCTTTCCTCAAGGTGCCGGGAAGGGCATTGCCAACCCCATTGCTTCCATTTTAAGCGCTGGAATGCTCTTGGAGCACTTTGGTCTTCATGAAGAAGCCAATGCTATTACACAGGCCGTAGAAAAGGCATTGGAATTAGATATTACCACTCCAGACCTGAACCCTCAAAATGTAAATATTACTACAGAACGTGTAGGAGATTTTATTGAAGATTTTCTTTTGAACCCTGAAGATTCAAATCTAAACTTCATGAACATCCATTTAGGACAATCCACCATCATTTAACTATTAAGTGATCTTGGGAAGGTTTTCCAAAAAAATAATAGGTTAGTCTGATAACAGCCAACTTTTTAATTGTTGATAGGTCGAGAGTTTCTCGGCCTTTTTTTCTTTATGAAGCAAGGCTTCAATTGCATTGGGTAATCTAATATCCTTGGCTATATTTTCTGGAATAACATCCAAAAACTTCACAGGATGAGCAGTTTCCAAAAAGACCCCTAGCGTATTATTGGTATGGCCCAAATGTTCTTTTAAAGCTAAGTAACCTATGGCACCATGTGGGTCTGCAATATATTTGTAATTCTTAAAAAGGAATTGCATCGCCTCCCTGTTTTCATCATCTGAATAACTATATCCAGAAAGATGACCCTTCAATTCGGTAAGATTATCATTATATATCTCCTGTATTCGAACAAAGTTACTCGGAGCTCCCACATCCATTGCATTCGAAATGGTGGCTACTGAAGGTTTCGTTATATAATCCCCGGATCGCAGATAGTTGGGAACTATATTATTTGCATTCGTTCCTGTTACAAAGTGATGGACCGGTAGCCCCAATTGCTCAGCCATCATTCCCGCACAGATATTTCCAAAGTTTCCGCTGGGTACGGAAAAAACAATATCCTTGTCATGGGTTTTCAACGTTTTGTAAGCAAAAAAGTAATAGAACATCTGAGGGAGCCATCTTGCGACATTTATTGAATTGGCAGATGTAAGGGTGCGCTTACCTTGAAAGTCCTGATCCATAAATGCCTTTTTTACCATCGCTTGGCAATCATCAAAAGTGCCATCGACCTCAATAGCCGATATATTCTTTCCCAAAGTGGTTAATTGCTTCTCCTGAATATCGCTCACTTTACCACTAGGATATAGAATGACTACGTCTACGCCATCCACTTCGTAAAACCCACTAGCTACAGCGCCACCAGTATCTCCGGACGTAGCAACCAAAACAGTCACATTCTCTTGGGTCTTCTTTTTCTGGTTGAAGTATCCAAGACAGCGCGCCATAAATCGTGCCCCCACATCTTTAAAGGCAAGTGTGGGGCCATGGTACAACTCTAGGGCATAAACTCCATTTTCTACTTCGATTAAAGGAAAATCGAAAGAAAGAACTTCCCTAACAATACCTTTAAGATCCGAGTGAGGAATGTCATTTCCAACAAATTGCTTAATAGCTTCGAATGCAATGGTTGCATTATCCAATTCTTCTATAGTTTCAAAAAAAACATCTGGTAATGGTGTTATTTTTGAAGGAAAATACAACCCCTTATCGGGTGCCAATCCATTAACTACGGCCTCCCTAAATGATACCGTTGGCGCATTGTTATTTAAGCTGTAATAGGTCATGCTGAAATGATTCTTGTTCCCTGATCTCCAATCTTGGAGACGTAGATGTTATACTCAATTCCTTTGTTCTTATATACCTCATCCATAAAATGAGCTGTTTTCTGCGCCTGTTCTTTTCCTTCGGACAAGGCAAAAATAGATGGTCCCGATCCCGATATTCCTGCGCCAACGGCTCCACTGGCAATAGCTCGTTCCTTTACAAGATCGAAATGCGGGATAAACAATTTACGGGCAGGCTCTACGATAATATCTTCCAATGACCGACCAATGAGTCCATAATCACTGGTATATAAACCACTAATTAACCCTCCAACGTTAGACCATTGTTTAACTGCATCTGTCAACGGTACTTTTTTGGGAAGTACATTACGGCCATCTTCGGTTTTTAATTCAATTTGCGGATGCAAAACGGTAACAAACAAATCCTTTGGGGTAGGAATGGAAACAATTTCCAACGGATCATAACTACGTATCAAAACAAAGCCGCCATAAAGGGCTGCCGACACATTATCTGCAATTTGAGCGCCACAAGCCACTTCCTCACCTAACATGGCATACTTTACCAATTCCAATTGTGAAAAAGGTTCATGCAAAAACTGGTTCACTGCAAAAGCCGATCCCGCACTGCTAGCTGCACTACTACCAAGACCACTTCCGGGTTTGTATTTCTTTACGATTTCTATTTCCAATCCAAAATCCACCTTAGCATCTTCGAGCATTTTCTGTGCAACAAATCCGGCTGCATTTCTTTCGGTATCGTACGGTAATTTAGCTCCTTCTATCTTAGTGATGGTAACTTTCCTTTTTTCTGGAATTTTCTGAAAGGTCATCTCGTCTCCCAAATGTTCTAAGGCGAATCCCATGGCATCGAATCCACAGGAAACATTGGCCACCGTCGCTGGAGAAAATATGTGTAATCTATCCATCCTATTTCTTTCCTAAACTAATTATATCACCAAATAATCCAGAAGCTGTAACATCGGCACCAGCTCCGGCTCCCTTTATGATAAGTGGCTGATCCGCATATCGTTCGGTATAAAAAAGCACAATATTATCCTTGCCATCCAAATTATAGAATGGGCTGTCATGAGCTACTTCCTGCAACCCAACTGAGGCTTTCCCGTCCGTAAATTGGGCTACGTACTTTAATCGTTTTCCCGCGCTGTCTGCCTTTTCAAATAGGGCATCAAAATGCTTGGCTTCTGTTTTCAAGGTTTCATAGAAATCCTGAACCGTATCTGCTTCCTGAGATGCCTTGGGCAGAAAGGACACATTCTGTATGTCTTCCATATCGACTTGGTTTCCACTTTCGCGAGCCAAGATCAGTATTTTTCTGGCCACATCCACTCCGCTTAAATCAATTCTCGGGTCAGGTTCTGTATAGCCTTCTTCCTGTGCCTGCTTCACCACCTCATAAAAAGTAGTTTGAGATGAAAAGTTATTGAATACAAAATTAAGGCTTCCAGAAAGTACAGCTTGTATAGAGGTAATTGCATCACCCGAATTGATAAGATTCTTCAAAGTATTGATTATGGGTAATCCTGCACCAACATTGGTCTCAAAAAGGAAAGGAGCATTATACTTTCTGGATAACATCTTCAATTCTTTGTATTTGGCATATTCTGAGGAACAAGCAATCTTATTGCAGGCAACAATGGCAATGCTTTCTTTTAAATAGAAATCATAACTTCCGGCTACTTCGGCATTGGCTGTTATATCAACAAAAACACTGTTTCTTAAATTGAGCTCCTTGATTCTGGTTTGCCAAGCTTTTTCATTTTTGGGTTCCCCTTGATCCAATGTGGAATCCCAATTTGAAAGGTCAATTCCATCTTCATTAAAGATCATTTTCCTAGAGTTGCTCAACCCAGCCACACGAAGGTTCAAAAATAAATTTTCGTACAAATATTCCTGTTGTTGTTTGATTTGTGCCAACAAACGATGTCCTACATTTCCAACGCCTACAATGAACAGGTTTAACGTCTGGACTTGTCGTTCGAAGAAGCGATAATGAAGTGTATTCAAGGCTTTTTTTACATCCTTTTGAGCGATCACTGCCGAAATATTCCGTTCTGAAGCTCCTTGGGCAATGGCCCTTATATTTACGTTGTTCTTCCCCAAAGCACTAAACATCTTTCCACTTACGCCCTGATAGCTTTTTAACCCATCTCCCACTACGGAGATGATGGCATGATCCACTTCGGAAATAACCGGATCTACCGTTCCCAATGATATTTCAAACGCAAATTCGGAATCAATGACCTGCACTGCAGCCTGTACATCCTCACTCTTTACCCCCAGGCAAATCGAGTGTTCTGAAGATGCCTGCGTAATCATGATTACATTTACTTTTGCCGATGATAATGCTTCAAACAAGCGCCTTGAGATACCTGGAATGCCTACCATTCCATTTCCTTCGAGGGTAAGCAAGGCGATATCCGGCAGGTGACTTATTCCTTTCACAGGTCCGTTGTCGGTCTGGGTCTGTTCATGGATAAACGTACCACTAGCCTCGGGATCAAAAGTATTTTTAATTACAATGGGTATACGCCGTTCCAGAACTGGGCGAATCGTAGGTGGATACAACACTTTAGCCCCAAAGTGGGAAAGTTCCATAGCTTCCTGATAGGACAACTTTTCAATGGGGAACGCTTGTCTAACCCATTTCGGATTTGCTGTAAACATTCCGCTAACATCTGTCCAAATTTCCAATACGGAGGCTTGTAATGCTCCGGCAATTATAGCAGCGGTATAATCTGAACCTCCCCTACCCAAAGTTGTGGCCTCCCCTTCCTCATTTCGGGAAACGAAACCTGGCATGAGCGTAACTTTGGTGTTATTATTATTAAAATAGTCACGAATATTCTTAGTTGTACTATCCGAAATTACAGTGGCTTGTGTATGGTTGGAATCGGTTACAATCAATTCGCGACTGTCCTTTAATTTCGAATCAGTGACCTTGACTTTCAGCGCTTCTGCTATCATGAATGAGGAAAGCACTTCCCCAAAGCCAAGCACTTTATCCTTGGTTTTATCGGAGAACTCATTGATAAGGTAGATTCCTTGAACGATGCTGGTTAATTCTTGAAGCAATTGCTGCAGTTGCTCCAGAGCATCATAGGTTAACCCCAATTCATTTGCGGTGCGTAAATGTCGGTCTTTTATTTGCTTTAGCACTGCATTATAATCATCGTCTTTTGCATTTGCCTTTTCACCCACTTCGAGAAGTACGTCGGTAACACCTCCTAGGGCGGAAACCACAACAACTAGATTACTATTCTTGCTTTTAGCTTCAAGAATAGCTATGACCTTTTTTATATTTTCTGCATTGGCGACAGAAGTCCCCCCAAACTTTAGAACTTCCATGATTATCTTATTTGATGGTTCATCGTTTAATTTCTTTTTACTGCATAAAAAAAGACCTTCCGTTTTGGGAAGGTCTTCTATTTATATATCATATAATACCATCCCTGCCGTCAACTTGTGCCGGTTACTGTGGTCGTGGTATTAGTAATACTGTGTTTCATTGTTCCTTACAAATGTTTGAAAAGAAAATAACAATTCAAAATTAAATAGGTTATTTCTCAAATTTTTCTGAATCAAACCAAAAATTGAAACAATTCAGGCTTGTCATTCAGATAATCCTGATAAAACTGATGGGCCTTCATACGTTCAACCAAAGGAGTAAAATCACTGGACGATTTCAATTCCAGCCCTACCACTGCCGATCCAGTAGATCGATTCGTTTTCTTGGTATATTCAAAATAAGTAATGTCATCTTCCGGCCCCAGTACTTGGGTAAGAAACTGGCGCAAAGCTCCGGCACGCTGTGGAAATTTTACTATGAAATAGTGCTTTAAATTAGTGTAAAGAAGGGCTCTCTCCTTGATTTCTGCTGTACGAACAATATCATTATTACTGCCGCTTATGACACAGGCAACGGTTTTACCGTTTATTTCAGAAGCATAGTAATCTAAAGCCGATACACTCAATGCGCCGGCAGGTTCCACTATTAATCCTTCTTTGTTGTATAGGTCCAATAGTGTTTGGCAAATCTTGCCTTCGGGAACCGTAATTACGGCATCCAAAGTATCTTTACAAATCTGAAAGTTCCTTTCGCCAACTTGTTTCACTGCAGCGCCGTCCACAAACTTCTCTATTGTATCTAAATATACATTTTCCCCTTTTTCCAGGGAATGTTTCATGGCCGGAGCCCCTTCTGGCTCGACCCCAATGATCCTGGTCTTGGGAGACAATTGCTTAAAAACCGTACTTAATCCTGCTGCCAATCCTCCGCCTCCAATCGGAACAAAGACATAATCCAATGGCCTTTCCATTTGCTCCAAAAGTTCCAAACCTATAGTTCCCTGACCTTCAATAACCTTTTCGTCATCGAAAGGGTGTACAAAAATTTGTTGATGTGCTTCAGAAGCTTGTAATGCAATGGCATGCGCATCATCAAAAGTATCCCCTTCAAGGCAAACTTTTACAAACCCTTCACCAAAATGCTTTACCTGTTCCACCTTTTGGAATGGGGTAGTAGCTGGCATGTAAATGGTTCCATGTACCTGTAGAAGTTTACAGGAAAGGGCAACGCCTTGTGCATGATTTCCTGCACTGGCGCAAACCACCCCATGGTCCCTTTTCAAAGGTGCTAACGAAGCCATTTTGTTGTAGGCACCTCGAATTTTATAGGATCTTACTGGCTGTAAGTCTTCCCGTTTTAGATAGATCTCGCAATTAAATTTACGAGAATACCGATCATTTTTTAACAAAGGGGTTCTCACCACCACTCCATCCAATTGTTTGGCGGCCGATTTTATATCGGCAATCTTCGGTCTATATTCAGAAAGAACCTCCATTAAACTACTGCTACCAACTCTTCTTGTGCTGCCACGTTGATTGCCTTCATGTGGGTCATGGCACCGCGTAATGTTTTCCCAATGGCCTCAATCTCATGCGCGGCTATTGCTTCATTAATTTGAAGCAACTCTGCGTTATCCACATTTTTTGACGCTGGATATCCTCCTATATCCTCTAAAGTAACCTGTTCCATGAATTCGGTGAGCATTGGCTTAGCAGCATGATCGAAAAGATAGCAGCCATATTCGGCAGTGTCCGAAATTATCCGGTTCATCTCGAACAGTTTCTTACGTGCTATAGTATTGGCAATGAGTGGAAGCTCATGAAGTGATTCGTAATAAGCCGATTCGGCAATAATACCTGAAGCTACCATGGTGTCGAAAGCCAATTCTACCCCTGCCTTTACAAATGCCACCATGAGGGTTCCATGATCAAAATAGGTCTGTTCCGAAATGTGCTCGGCGGTTATGGGTGTTTTTTCAAAAGCCGTTTCACCTGTCGCAGCTCTCCAACGTAATAAATTGGCATCCCCGTTAGCCCAATCGGTCATCATGCCCTTGGAGAATTCCCCACTCATGATATCGTCCATGTGTTTCTCGAACAATGGTGCTAGCACTTCCTTTAATTCTTCGGAAAGTTGGTAGGCCCGAATCTTTCCGTTATTGGAAAGGCGATCCATCATGTGCGAAATCCCGCCATGCTTTAATGCCTCAGTGATGGTCTCCCATCCATATTGAATCAATTTGGATGCATACCCTCTATCGACACCAAAACCGATCATCTTGTCAAAACACAAAATAGATGCTGTTTGCAATACCCCGCATAGGATGGTTTGTTCTCCCATTAGGTCACTCTTTACCTCGGCAACAAATGAAGATTCCAATACTCCTGCTTTGTGACCACCCGTTGCAAAGGCATATGCCTTCGCCTGATCCATCCCTTTTCCTTGGGGATCGTTCTGTGGATGTACAGCGATAAGTGTGGGTACGCCAAATCCTCGTTTGTATTCTTCGCGAACTTCACTACCCGGACATTTTGGTGCCACCATGATCACCGTTATATCCTCACGAATCTGCATGCCTTCCTCTACAATATTGAATCCGTGCGAATACGACAGTGTAGCTCCATTTTTCATAAGCGGCACTACCGCCTTCACCACATTAGTATGTTGCTTATCTGGTGTTAAATTACAGACCAAGTCGGCCGTTGGAATAAGTTCTTCATACGTTCCCACAACAAAACCATTCGAGGTGGCATTCTGATAGGAAGCACGTTGTTCTGCAATGGCACTTTCCCGCAATGCATAGGATACATCCAATCCGGAATCGCGCATGTTCATTCCTTGATTGAGACCTTGCGCACCGCATCCAACTATGACCACCTTTTTATTTTCCAAGGCTTCAATACCATCCTTAAACTCGGAGGCCTCCATAAAGCGGCATTGACCCAATTGTGACAATTGTTCCCTTAGGGATAATGTGTTAAAGTAATTTTTCATGATGTATATTTTATGATATCGCTTAAAACGTTGTTAATAATGGACTAATGTTTAATGACTCCTTGGTAATGGCAATGCGCGCCGATCGCACAAATTGCATGATTCCAAAGGGCTTCAGTTGTTGATATAGACTTTCAATTTCACTTCTTCTTCCAGACTTCTCTAGCACAAAAAACTCGCGTTCCACCGTGACTATCCGGACATTACTTTCTGAAATGATCTTTTGAATATTGGCATCTTCAAAAAAGAGATCACTCTGTATTTTAAAAAGGCAACATTCCTGATAAATAGTCTCTTCATCTGTATGATAAAAAGCCCTAATGACATCGACCTGTTTCTCTATTTGCCCAATTATTTTTTGAATCTGTTCTTCAGTTATATTTACAATAATCGTCCATCGGGACACTCCTTCAATCTCTGATATGGAGGTATTGATGCTTTCAATATTGATATGCCTTCTTTGGAAAATAGCTGAAATACGATTCAGTAATCCCACATTGTTTTCGGTATAAATGGAAACCGTATATAATTTGTTTTCTGAACTCATCTCGTTTTCTTTTGATATGGTTTATCTACTCCAATCGGATGTCTGAAACAGAAGCCCCAGAAGGAATCATTGGAAATACATTATCTTCTTTTTCGACACACACTTCAAGGAAATAAGGTCCGTCAAACTGCATCATATCCTTAACCGCAGTTTGCAATTCTTCCCGCTTGGTTACTCGTTGTGCTTCTATATGATACCCTTTGGCAATGCTAACAAAGTCGGGATTGGTCATTTCTGTTGAGGCGTAGCGCTTTTCAAAAAACAGCTGTTGCCATTGCCTTACCATTCCTAGGAATTCATTATTTAGGACTACAATTTTTACAGGCGTTCTATTTTGAAAAATGGTCCCTAATTCCTGAATGGTCATTTGATACCCACCATCGCCAATTACGGCAACCACCTGTCTTTCTGGGGCGGCCATTTTAGCACCGATTGCCGCTGGGAGTGCGAAGCCCATTGTGCCTAATCCTCCTGACGTAATATTACTTCGGGTTTGACTGAATTGCGCATAGCGACAAGCAATCATTTGATGTTGTCCCACATCGCTTACAATGGCAGCCTTTCCTTTACTTTCCTGATTAATGGCAACCATTACCTCCCCCATTGTGAGCCCTTCTTTCGATGGATATAAATCATGCTGAATGACTTTTTCTTGCTCTATGGATCGCAAGTCTATGAATCTTTGCAACCAAGCGTCGTGACTATTAGATTTCAATAAAGGAATAAGCCCTGAAAGTGTTGTTTTGGCATCGCCCAGAACTGCTACATCTGCATGCACATTTTTGTTGATTTCGGCAGGATCGATTTCAAAATGAATCACCTTTGCTTGTTTGGCATAGGAATTTAAATCTCCTGTCACACGATCGTCAAAACGCATCCCGATAGCTATAAGGACATCGCATTCGTTGGTTAGGATATTTGGAGCATAATTTCCATGCATACCCACCATACCCACATTTAATGGATGGGATGTGGGAATAGCCGAGGCTCCTAAAATGGTCCATGCGGATGGTATACCCGCTTTTTCGATTACCGTTCTGAGTTCGTTTTCCGCTTTTCCTAAAATCACCCCTTGTCCCCAAACAATCAAGGGATTTTTGGCGTTATTTATTAAAGTCGCAGCGGACTCCAGTGCTTTGGGTTCGCAGGTTGGAACGGGATGGTAGCTCCTAATTGCTGTACATTTTTCATAGGAGAAATCGAAACTTTCAAACTGTGCATTTTTGGTGATGTCTATCAATACAGGGCCCGGTCTGCCGCTTTGAGCTATATAAAAGGCCTTGGCAAATATTTCCGGTATTTCGGAAGCTTTGGTAATCTGGTAATTCCATTTGGTTACGGGTGTTGAAATACCAATGATATCTGTTTCCTGAAAAGCATCGGTCCCCAATAAATGAGCCCCCACTTGTCCGGTAATACACACCATAGGTGTTGAATCGATCATGGCATCTGCAATTCCTGTGATTAGGTTTGTTGCACCGGGGCCAGAGGTAGCTATGGCCACACCCACTTTTCCAGAAATTCTGGCGTAGCCTTGGGCAGCATGTGTTGCTCCCTGTTCATGCCGGGTTAATATATGTTGCAACTTATCCTGAAACTTGTAGAACTCATCATACACGGGCATAATGGCCCCGCCAGGATATCCGTAGACCGTTTTCACATCTTCTGCCAGCAAACAATGAACGACAGCTTCACTCCCGGTCATAGGCTTTGAAGAAGTGGTCGTGATCTTAGTTTTGGATATCGTTTGTAATTCCATGGTTTTCATTTTATAATGTGACAATTAAAACTCATCGGTAACACAGCCATAAGAAGCCGATGAAACCGTTTTAGCATATTTGTATAAAACCCCTTTTGAAAACTTGAGCGGAGGAGCTGTCCACCGTTCCCTCCTAGCGGTTAGTTCAGCATCATCTATATGTAATTGAATGGTATTTTGTGCTGCATCGATAGTTATTGTATCGCCATTTTCTACCAGAGCCAAGGTTCCTCCCTCTTGCGCTTCCGGTGTAATGTGCCCAACCACAAATCCATGGGTTCCCCCGGAAAAACGACCATCTGTAATGAGCGCCACGTCCTTACCCAATCCAGCTCCCATAATGGCAGCTGTCGGCTTCAACATTTCTGGCATTCCCGGGCCTCCTTTAGGTCCTTCGTAGCGGATTACAACCACATCGCCCTTCTCAACCTTGCCTTCGGCAATTCCTTTATTCACTTCAACTTCACTATCGAATACTTTTGCAGTTCCAGAAAAATACAGCCCTTCCTTACCAGTTATCTTCGCCACACATCCCTCTTTTGCAAGATTGCCAAATAACATCTGCAAATGCCCAGAAGGTTTAATGGGCTTCTCAATGGGGTGAATTACATCCTGACCTTCTGGAAGATTGGGTGCATCGATCACATTTTCGGCCAAGGTTTTACCTGTTACCGTAAGGCAATCGCCATGAAGTAATCCATTTCTAAGCAAATATTTAAGGACGGCAGGAATCCCGCCCAGCGCATGAATATCTTCCATAAGGTATTTGCCGCTTGGCTTTAGATCGGCCAAAAATGGTGTGCTATCGCTAATTGCCTGAAAATCTTTTAAGGTGAATGAAATGTTAGCAGCTCTTGCTATAGCTAAAAAGTGCAATACCGCATTTGTGGATCCCCCTAATACCGTAACCAATCGCACGGCATTCTCCAATGACTTTCTGGTAATGATATCGCTGGGTTTGATGTCTTTTTCCAACAAAGTTTTCATCGCTTCACCAGCCGCTACAGACTCTTTTTTCTTCTCTTCACTAAGTGCAGGATTGGAGGCGTTGTAAGGCAATGCCATTCCCAAGGCTTCAATTGCCGAGGCCATAGTATTTGCTGTATACATTCCACCACATGCGCCTGCGCCAGGACATGCCTTCTGAACCACCTGTTCATATTCAATTTCGGTCATAGTGCCCGCCATCTTGCTTCCCCAAGCTTCAAAAGCAGAAACTACATCCAATTTCTTTCCATTATGACAACCAGAATCTATGGTTCCTCCATAGACCAGAATGGAAGGTCTGTTTAAACGAATCATAGCCATTAAGGCGCCGGGCATATTCTTATCGCACCCTACCACGGTAATCAACCCGTCATAACTCATAGCCTGCACTACGGTTTCCATGGAATCGGCAATGATATCCCGAGAGGGCAATGAATATCGCATTCCCGGTGTGCCCATAGAAATACCATCGCTTACACCAATGGTATTGAAAATGAGGCCCACCAAATCTGCCTCTTTGGTTCCTTGTTTTGCCAATTTGGCTAAATCGTTTAGGTGCATATTGCACGGATTCCCTTCATATCCTGTACTGGCAATGCCAACAAATGCTTTGTCGAAATCTTCGCGTGTAAGACCAATAGCATGCAACATGGCTTGTGCAGCAGGTTGGGTTGGATCCTGAGTAACTGTTTTACTGTATTTATTTAGTTTCATTAGTATGCTGGTTCAAAAAAATGAGTGGTATGTGCCCGAACAAGTTTCTGGTAATGTTCTGAAAGTTTATAACCCAAGGTTTCCCGCCATGGTTTCTCAAAATTCTTTCCATCCAAGGATTTTATGGGTGCAATTTCGGCCGCAGTTCCCGTGAAAAACGCGCTATCGGCTTTATACACATCGCTAGGTGTAAAGTGTTTTTCCAAAATCATTATTTCTAACTCTTCAGCCATTTCAAAAACTGTCTGTCTCGTGATTCCCGAAAGAATGTTGCCTAACGGGCAGGTGAACAACACACCGTTCTTTTCGTAAAAGAAATTGGCTCCTGGTCCTTCAGCCACATAACCATATTGATCTAACAATAGAGCCTCGTCATATCCCTTTGCCTTTGCTTCGGTTGTCGCCATAATAGAATTGGTGTAATGCCCAACCAGTTTGGCTTGTATATGGGTAGATTTTGGATTGGGTCTTTGGTAAGATGAAGTCATCACCTCAATTTCCTTGGTACCCAAATATTTACCCCATTCCCATGCACATAATAATAAATGCGAAGTCTCTGCTGGTTGCAAGGACATCATTTCGCCTTGATATAATAATGGACGGATATAGGCATCTTCAAAATCATTTTTTTCGAGTAATTCGTAACTCAGTCGGATCAATTCATCCACAGTATATGGACAAGGTATGTGCATGACTTCGGCAGAATATAAAAAGCGCTCGAAATGCTCTTTCGCTTTAAATATTTGAGCTCCATCATTGGTTTTGTATGCCCGGATTCCTTCGAAGACCCCATTACCATAATGAAGTGTTTGGGCGTAAAGCCCTGTTTGTGCCTCGCTAGCCTTCAGCCAAGCTCCGTCTAAATACAACTGTGTTTCCTGATCGTAATACATTATATTTTAAATTAGTTCGAAAGTAGACCATACTTACAGCTAAAGGTTTTTCCAATTTACACTTTGAGCTATGCCTAATTTCATTCGATTATTATTTATTTTATTGATTTTCAGTTATTTAAATCATTATTCATTCCGATGTCCACATGCTAATTTTATTCAAAAAAAAGACCTGTATCGCACTGATACAGGTCTCTCATTGATTCATGACCGTCTGTATCAGCGCCAAGGTGGCGAGACAATACGAATGACAGAAATGACAATAATATGCTTCATGTTTGTTTCAATAAAAAAAGCCTTCCCGTTTCTGGGAAGGCTTTCTTGATAAATACTATCAATTTAATGAATACCGTCCCGCATCGTCATGGAATGACAATGTTGTGAATGACAGTAATAATATTTTGAGTATTCATCTCTACAAATGTTTGGAAAAGTTTTTTAGAATTCAAAATTTAAAGCGCTATTTTTAATTTACCTAAGGAACATTTTATGAGATTCATTGCCATTTTTGCACTTACATTCATATCCATCTGGCAAACCCAATCCCAAGAAAACCTGCAATTCCCGGATGATTATCTAGGTATCTACAAGGGAATCCTGCACATAGACTCTGAAAGGGGAGAGCAAAACATTCCCATGGAGTTTCATCTCACTTCGACCGATTCTATAGGATCCTATAATTATATCCTTGTCTATGGCGAAGGTGAAAAAAGACAGGAAAGAAACTATACCTTGATTGAAAAAGATTTAGAAAGGGGGCATTTTGTGGTGGATGAAAACAACGGAATTGTATTGGATGACAAGGTCATAGACAATAGAATGTATGCTTTATTTGAGGTAGGAGGTAATTTATTGACCACCTTTATCACTTTTGAAAAGGATCATATGACTTTTGAAATTGTTTTCGCTCCAAAGAACAAAAAGAACAGTACTTACGCTAAAGATGAAGAGCAAACCGAGGTCATCTCCTACCCAATTACCACAGTGCAAAGAGCGGTGCTTCAGAAACAGTAAAAACCTTTTGTATTTTTTAGAGAATGCTTACATTTGCCGACGGAATTGAGGACAAATTTGACTGATTGCAACCTCGAGAAAAAATGCTAAAGGCAGTGTTAACTTCCTGAGACGTTTTCGTCAAATCTACTTCCAAATACAAACCATTTTAAAACCATTTTTATGGCTTATTTATTTACTTCGGAAAGTGTTTCTGAAGGACACCCAGATAAAGTAGCAGATCAGATAAGTGATGCTTTAATTGATCATTTTCTGGCTTTCGACCCCCAATCGAAAGTGGCTTGCGAAACATTGGTTACCACAGGACAAGTAGTATTGGCTGGTGAAGTAAAGTCTAATGTATACTTAGATGTTCAAAAAATTGCCCGTGATGTGATTAACCGTATTGGTTATACCAAAGGGGAATATCAATTCGACGGTAATAGCTGCGGGGTTCTTTCTGCCATCCACGAACAGAGCGATGATATTAATCGTGGGGTGGATCGGGAGACCAAAGAGGAACAAGGTGCCGGGGACCAAGGAATGATGTTCGGTTATGCTACCCGCGAAACGGACAACTACATGCCGCTCGCTTTAGATCTTTCGCATCGCATCCTAAAGGAATTGGCAGCCATGCGCCATGATGGAAGTGAAATTGGCTACTTAAGACCTGATTCTAAAAGTCAGGTGACCATAGAATATGACGATGACAACAAACCTGTACGAATCGATTCTATTGTGGTATCCACCCAGCACGACGAATTCGATTCCGATGATGCTGCTATGCTGGCCAAAATTAAGAGTGATATTATACACATCCTGATTCCAAAAATTAAAGGGCAATCCAAACCCGAAATTCAGGCGTTATTCAATGACGACATTACATATCATATTAACCCAACGGGAAAATTCGTTATTGGCGGACCTCATGGGGATACTGGACTTACTGGACGTAAAATTATCGTAGATACCTATGGTGGAAAAGGTGCTCATGGTGGTGGTGCTTTTAGCGGAAAGGATCCGAGTAAAGTAGATCGTTCTGCGGCATATGCAACAAGACATATTGCTAAAAACCTTGTGGCTGCTGGGCTTTGTGATGAAGTTTTGGTACAGGTAAGTTATGCTATCGGAGTCGTAGAACCTATGGGTATTTTTGTAGACACCTACGGAACTTCTAAGGTAGACCTAACCGATGGTGAGATTGCTCGAAAAGTATCTGAAATTTTCGACATGCGACCTGCTGCTATCGAAGAACGATTAAAACTTCGCCAACCCATGTATTCTGAAACGGCTGCTTACGGACATATGGGCCGTACCAATGAAGTGGTTACCAAAACCTTTGCGACACCTTATGGAGAGAGCAAATCTATGGAAGTAGAGTTGTTTACTTGGGAAAAACTGGATTATGTAGATACTGTGAAGAATGCCTTTCAAATCTAGGTAGTCCTTCCAAAGAACTAAAAATCCCCTGAAAAGCAGGGGATTTTTATTTATATAATGTTGTGGTTCTTCGCCTTCTGAACGGCTTCAATCTTACTATGCACCTGAAGCTTTTTATAAATATTCTCAATATGCTTGCGAACGGTACTCGGCGACAAAAACAGATTACTGGCTATACTGGTATAACTAAGACCCGTACTCAATTGTTCAAGCACTTCAATTTCACGTTTTGAAAGGGATATTTCTTCCTTGTCCTCTTGGTTAACGATATTCAAAGGATTGCGTAGCAACTTTAGGGTTTTCAAGGCAATGGAAGGATTCATGGCGGCACCTCCATTCAATGTCTCCTTTATCCCATTGTACAATCCTTCAGGATCAATTTCTTTAAGTAAGTAGCCGTCGGCGCCTGCTTTAATGGAATTGAATATATGCTCATCATTATCAAAAGCGGTGAGCATAATGATTTTAATTTGAGGATACTTTTGTTTCACAACCTGTGTGGCTTCAATACCGTTGAGAACTGGCATTTCAATATCCATAAGAATTACATCCAAATGATGATTATCCTCAAGCTTGGTGAGTAATTCACTCCCATTCGTTGAAGTATGTTTTACTTGCACATCTTCAAAAAAAGATAGTTTTTCCTTGATCGCATGGATCAAAAAAGTATTGTCGTCAACTATGGCAACCCGTACACTCATAATTCGATATCCTTTTGAATTTTTAACGCTTCCCTCAAATTATACAACAAAAAATCATACCTATTCAATGCCTCAAGCCTACATTCCAACTGACGCTCGTGCGACACCATCAACTCATCCATTCCTTTGATATTTTTGGCAAAAACATGCTTCAATTTCTGATTGTGATAATAAAAGCATGCCACTAAAATCAATGCTAACACAACAATGGTCATCAGCACTAAAAATGAACCTTCCAAAATTATTTTCATACTTTAAAGATAGACAACCTATCGTCAAGCACTTATACGTCATTTGCCGTATTTAAAGCTAAGATGAACCTTGGTCCCAACATCTTCTTCGGAAGCGATTTTTATCTCCCCATCTAAGTCCCGTGCCCTTTTCTTCATGTTTGTAAGTCCGTTGCCCATTTCTACCATATCTACATTAAAGCCGTTGCCGTTATCGCTAATAACTACGTTCATATCATCTGCATCACCATTGGAAATGGCAACTTTTATCTCTTTGGCATCTGCATATTTCAGGGCATTATTCACCGCCTCCTGTATAATTCGATATACATTCATCCCTTGAATGGAAGTAAGCACGGTATCTACTCCCATACCCTCCTCTACGTTAAAATTGAAAGAGACCCGATCGCTTACTCCTCCTGCCTTATCAATAAAATTAGCGATACGTGTCTGAAGGTCTTCGAAGGTTATTTCCGTTTTGTTCATGGCCCAGATGGTGTCTCTCAGCTCGTAGATCGTCTGGGTCGTAAATTCACTGATATCACCCAATTTTTGGGTTACTTTTTCATCTTCATCCTTCATTTTGAATTTTAGATTATCTACAGAGGAGGTAACAAATGTGAGCTGCGATCCAATATTATCATGCAAATCCCGGGATATCCGCAAACGCTGTTCCTGAAGCTTGTTCTGTGTTTCAATTTTGGCAAGTGCCGCCTTTAACTCCCCTTCTTTTTTAAGCTGACGGTTCTTAAGTTTTTGTTGATTGAATAACAAATATCCAAGCAAGGCCAGTATCATCGCCAAACCAAAACCTCCTATTATCCAGGTATTCTTTCTTCTCACCTCAAGGTCTTTTTCGGCTAGTTCAGCACGTTGGGCAAGGATTTCTTTTTCCTTCTTCTCGGTCTGATATTTCGTCTCCAGTTCATTTACCCGATTCTTAACATCTACGGATGCCACGGAGTCTGCCAATGACACACGTTTTTTGTAATAGTTCAATGCAGATTTGTAATCTCCCTGTTGTTGCTTTAATCGACTCAATAAATAGAGGGTTCTTCTCCTTACATTAACATCCTTTACCTGTGTTGCAATCTCCAGTCCCTTAAGCAAGTATTTTTCACCTTCATCATATTGTTTTTTGAAGAAATAGGTGTCCCCTAAATTTATTGAAGCTGTCATTACCGAATGAATATCGCTCAGTTCTTCACTTCGTTGCAGGGCAAGTTTTCCGAATCTGATGCCTTCATCAAATTCTTCTACAGTGGTATAGATAAGAGCAAGATTTATATAGGAAATGGTAATGCCCCTATCATAATTGGAAACTTCACTTAAACGTAAGGCTTCTTCATAATACATTTTGGCACTGTCCAATTTCTCCATGCTCAACAGTTTTATGCCATGCCTGCGATATACATTTCCAAGGTTATGGTAGGAAGCCACGGTTCCCGTTATGTTTCCCACTTGTTGTTTTATCGCAAGGGATTTCAAAAAATACTTTTTTGAGCTATCATAATCCCTGAGACCGTGATGTACCAGACCAATATTATTATACGATTTTGCCACTCCATTTAAATCGCCCATTTCTTCGGATATATTGGCTGACTGAATATGCATCTGAATTGCATCCTCAAACTTGCCCCAGTAGTCGTATATAATGGCTAAGTTGTTATAGCAAATGGCAAGATCTTCCTTAAATCCTTTGGGTTCTATATAGGCTATGGCATCCTTGAAATTGGTTTCAGAAGTTTCGAAATCGGAAAGACCCATTGCTCGAAGACCTTGCAAAATCATAAACGTGCTATGCAATTCATAGTCCTTTTCATGATCAATTAAAGGTTGGGCAAGTTCTAAATAATGCTGTACCGAATCGAACCGGGTTTTGTCATCATATACCCTTGCCAATCCCAAATAGGATTTTGCCTTTAACGCATCATCCCTCGATTGATTTGCTATAGCCTCCAATTCCCGATATAGCACTACGGAGGAGTCTAAATTGACTTCTAAGTACTGTTTTGCAAGCTCATTTATAATAGGGATCCTATCATTCTGTTTCGCTGTTTCCAGAAGCTTAATTTTTAAGCTATCGATGTGATTTACCTTATCCTGTGCAGACACGAATTGGCAACAAAACAGCATAGCACATACAATGCCGAGTGCTTTAGGGGTCATCTTGAGTGGGTTAATTAGTTGTACTCGAAATGTACAAAAATATTGTAACAAGCTATTTACTTGAGACTTCTGGTAAGTGTACCGCGACTCCATTCACCTATTTGTTGTTTCAAATCCTTATCATGAAAATATCCACGACCATGGTACTTTCCATTTTCCCATTGTCCTCCGTAATAGGCCTTATCCTTGAAAAAATAGCGTCCGTCGCCATGAAATTGTCCCTTGCTATTGAACATACCGGCATAAGCATCTCCATTTGCAAAAGAATAGTATCCCATATTCATAACCCCATTATTAAAATATCCGGTAAATACATCACCATTTTCCCATTTATAGCGGCCGTAAGAATTCTGGCAATCCCCTGCAACACACCCCGTCTCTACTTTGTTGTCATAAAAATTATGGGCAGTGGTTAATGAACCTCCGACATAGATTCCGCGTTCCCAAACCTCATTAATTTTGCTGTATCCCTTACCGTTCATTTTGCCTGTTTTGTATTCGCCGGTTTTACTATCGCCATTATCGGAAAGGTAGACTCCAAAACCCTCCTGATTATTGTTCTTCCAGAAACCTATATGTTTCCCCGTTCCGGTCCAAAAGTACATCCCGTAACCGTCCCTTTTCCCGTTTTTCCAGAAGCCTTCATAGTAATCGTCCCCGTAGACCATATGGCCCCATCCATTTTGACAGTCCCCAGTGCATCCACTGGTCTTGGTGCTGGCAGTAGAAGTACTTGATGGTGTGTTTACCTGGGGAGCGCTAACGGCAGCGGTTGATGATGTGTTTTCCTCTCCAAAATAGACGTAACTGTTGTCGGTGCTCACCTTACCAAATTTATCTAAGGAATGTAGAGGGTTTCCGTACTTATCATATTTCATATTCGAATTCTTTGTCTGCCCGCAATATTCCCCTTCTTTGTAATAACTGATATACCTGCTTTCTTCCTTCGATGGATTTGAAGATGTATAATGCGAGTTGATCTTTAAGTAACTTCCCTCTTTTGCGTAACTATAGGTCGTTGTTGAAGTTTCGTTTATGGAATTGTAGAATCCCTCTGATTTAATTAATCTGTTCTGACTATCATAGGCGTAGCGATTCTGTATTTCATTGCCGTCAATCCTATATTTTTCAAGAAGGTTTCCATTAGAATCGTAGATGTATTTTTCGCCTATGTTCAGGGCTGTGGCCTTAATTTGAACGTTCTTACTCTGATCTAATATTACATTGTACGTAACCGGTGTACCCGCATAGGTACTTACGATTTGGTAAAGATTATTGGATGCGTCGTAGAGGTAGTCTGTCGTCAAGCCCAAAAGACTTTCATCCTTAACCAGATATCCTTCTTTATTGAAATGGTACGTTCCCAACCAATCCTTATACTCCTTAAGGGGTCCCTTTAAATTGAATTGACTTTTATGATAACGTACTGAAAAGGGATTTAGGGGAGCGTTATCGCTCCTTTTATGCTGTCCCATTGCCATAGCTGGCAAAAGGAGCATTACTGCTAAAAATTGAATACATGTTTTCATCGTCTAAAGTTTTAATGCGTTTCATAAAGAAAAGAGGCCGCCGCCATAGACGACCCCTTTCAAGCACCACAAATACTCCTCTCATTTGTGATGTCCTAACATTGGCTAGTTAGTTAAATCGTAAGCGTAAATGGAATTGGAATCGGCTTTGTAATAGAGCACGCCTCCAAAGTCATCTACAGTATATTCAGGTTTTTTATCTTTAAGAATGATCTCTTTCTCCTTGGCTCCGGTATCCTTGTTTAGTTTCACCAAACCAACACCATCGTCCAATTTTGTCAACACAAACTGAGCATTTGCTGTGGCCGAAGTCGCTTTAAAGCGTTTCAACATTTCGGCAACAGATGCTCCCGATGCAGCCGCCATGCTATCGCCCATATTGGCATAGGCTTCACCTCGGGACGTATAATACCCGAGACGATTGCGGTTTCGGTTGGCCTCGGCGTAAGATGCAGTTGCAGTGGCCGCAGTTGCAACGGCTAAAGCTCCCATTAAAATGGCTCCAAAGGCACTCTTACCGGGCGCTCGGTGATACTCATGCCAATTCGCATTTCCGTCCCAATCCAATAACATCATATTCTGATCGCTGGACAGCAAAATACCACCATCCCTTACTTCCACGCCTGTTGGATCCTCCTTACCATCGAATTTTGATTCTGCCAAAGTGGAAACATCGCCCGTACTTGCATCTACAGCAAATAGTTTTTCATCTGCACTAATTAGATAGCGTCCATTTTTTTCATCGTAATCGGAGGCGACTGCATCGGCCCTTTTGTATTTGAGCGGTTTTTTCCACACCTGCTCCCCGGTATCTAAATTTACAATATTTGCATCTTCTGAGGTAATATAGATCAATCCTTGTGGTGTATTGGCCATGGTAAGAATGTTTTCCCCAGTTTTTAGTGGTTTTTTGAATAAGGTCTTTCCATCGAATGATATTTTATTGATCCCTCCTTCATATATTCCAAATAATATACCGTCCTCCATCACATAAAAATGTTGCACATACCCTTTGGTTTTAGGTGCTTTTTCCCAAAGATCTTCCCCATTTTCTGCACTTAGGAATGCTATTTTAGATTCAGACCTTCCCGATGCCAATTTCATAAGTTTCGATTTACCCGAATTATCCACATTGCTCACAATAGCCAAACCTTGTGGAAGGATTTCAAAGTTTACTACTTTTCCTTTCACTTTGTGTGGGTCTTGCCAAAGTAAACTGCCGTTGGCACCTATTTTGTGCACCTTGGTATTACTGCCATTTTGGGATACTTCGAAACCATAGATTTCCTGTTCAGAATCATCGGCTACCATCCATTTAATATCGTCTGCTTTAATGGTCCAATCTATGGAGCCAGTCTCCATATTTACCTTTTTCAAGGACTTGGTGGTAGGGATAATTAAACCACTCTGTAGCATTAACGGTCTCCCGCTGACGGCCTCAGAACCTTTGAAAGTGAAAAAACTATCCTGTTGACCTGAATTTAGATCGTATACCGCCACTGCCATCGCATATTTTTCTTTGGCCCTACGCTGTCCGCTTACAACCAATTTATTTTGTGGCATCATAACATCGCATGTCATAATCATTTTCCATCCGTTGTCTTCGGTACTGAACAGTTTTTTACCCGACATATAGTCGATCACTGCTTTTTTGGTGGTCATGGCACCAAACCCTGTTTGACCTACCACTACATAAGGTGCCCGTGGCACAAAAAACAACTCCTCGGGTTTTACCCGTCCATAATCGGTGAAATTAAAAAGTAGTTCGTTGCTTCCTGGCTTAATTCCTACCAACCCGTCATTGGTGGCTACCACCATGGTGCCTCCTTCGGTAAGGGTCATTTCATTGATCTTAGCTCCTACATCGTATCTAAAGTCAGGTGTTTCGGCCCTTTGCGCCTGCACTAAGGAAAAGCACATAATCGCCAAAAGAAAGATCATTTTTTGTAACGTTGAAGATTTCATAATTGCGGTTTTTAAGTTGATGGTTCAAAGGTGTAAAACCATCGATTTCAATTCAATAAGGCAATTGACGTATATTCCCTACCAGAGCGCCTATATTCAGGAATAAAAAAACCGAAAGCAGAACTAGGTTCCACTCCCGGTCACGCATAAAAACCTCAACGTATGAGATTTTTGAATGCCTAAGTATTAGTTATCGAAGGTCACTTTAAATTGTCCTTGCGTTATCATTTTGGTAGAAGTATCGTTCGCATTATAACCTTCAAAAGAAAATGTGCCTTCGGCTCCATCATCATCTTGTTTGGTGATATTTATTTCACCGGGTTGAAGTCCTCCTACTGCAGCCGTAGCCAAATTTGATCCCCAAGCACTAGCGGTGGTCCCGTTTAGCTCTCCATATTGAATGAGATTGGGATTGGAAAGGTTGTCCCCTGTGGTATAGGTTCCCGTGCCGTCATAATTCATAATGGTAAAATTGATGAAACTTCCATTATTTGTGCTTCCTTGTGCGGTAAGTACAGTAATCCCATTATTGGTACTTAGGGTCGCTCCAATTAACGTAGCTGGATCCGTAGAAGCCGCAAAATCGGCTCCATCGATAGAGGCAGAAAATGACTCGCTTCCTCCACCAGAAGTGGCTTCAGAATCGCCAGAATCATCATCTTTACTACACGAGATAAGGACGGCAGAAAATAAGAATAGTAATAATACAGTCTTGAACGTTTTCATAATTGTTGGGTTTTGTAGTTAGTACAGGCACAAAGGTGCGATGACCCAACAGGAGATTCAATACGACAATTGCCGTATTATGAAAAAGATACGTGCGGAAGATGCTCTTTTAGGTGTTGTATCTTGGCATCAAGATTTTTCAGGAAGGTTTTATGTTCATTCCCCTCCGAATTAAAGGGTCGATGTAACAATCCTTTCTGAATGGCATCAATTTCCTTGAGCAATGGGGCGGTTTGCGGTGCTAACCAAACAGATCTGAATTTTTCCCAAATAATATCGATGGCCGTTTCATTAGGATGAATCATGTCTTTTTCGAAAAACCGATAATCCCTTAGTTCGTCCATCATAATTTCATAGGAAGGAAAATAATAAGTAGCCTCAGAAGAAGCCACCACCTGGTGTACCCCTGCAATTAGGTGAGACTTGCTCAGACTGTTCTCTGGAAGTCCCTCTTTAATATGCCTTACTGGGGAAACGGTACACAAAAAAGTAGCTTTTGGATTTACCTTTTTCACCTTGGCAACCATCCCTTCGATACAGGTAGCAACCATTTCTACAGAGAGCAGTTCCTTCGAGAATTCCTTTTGCGGAATCTTGTGGCAATTGGCAACGATCTCGTTAGTTTTTAGGAATCGATGTACCCAAGCCGTTCCAAAACTGAAAATAATATGAGAACTTTCCATCAATTCGTTTTTCAACCTTACAAGCAACGTATTCAATTGATGGATATAGTCTTCCTTTTCACTATTGAAAACCAATGAATGGACCTCCAAACAGTACCACGCACCATCCTTCTCGAAAATATCCGCTGGGGTAAAGAATTCATCAGAAAGTGCCCTATGAATCAATTTAAACATCGACACAGGGTTAAAGAGAATACCAAAAGGATTTGTAAGACTTCGAAATTTAAAATAGTCCAGCTTACCTCCTATATGTTCTGTAAAACAAGAACCCAATAACAGCACTTTAGAATCGTAATCCAACGGATTCTTTTCTGCACTTAACCGTATTTGGGTCTGTAAGTTCAATTTAGTTTATAAATGCCTTTGCGGCTTCTAGCGCCTCTGGGATTCCGGCTGGGTTCTTTCCCCCAGCGGTAGCAAAAAATGGCTGTCCACCACCTCCGCCTTGAATGTGTTTCCCTAATTCCCGAACAATCTGTCCGGCGTTCAGTTCTTTGTTCACAGCCAAATCCTTCGAAATATAGCACGTTAGCAGTGCTTTACCACCTGCATTAGAGCCAAATATGACGAAAAGGTTGTCTATTTCACCTCCCAATTCGAATGCCAAGTCCTTAAGTCCTCCGGCATCCAAGTCTAATTCCTTGGCAAGAAAATGCACCCCATTAAGGTCGATAATATCAGACTTCAGCTCTCCTTTCAAGTTCTTTGCCTTGTCTTTTAATAACTGTTGTATCTGTTTTTGAAGCTCATTGTTTTCATCCTGTAACTTCTGAATGGTAGCAGCCGGATCCTTTGGGTTATTCAGCACCTTTTGTACCCCTTTAAGGCTTTCGCTTCTTTGCATGAAATAGTCCTTGGCCGCATCGCCGGTAATAGCTTCAATACGACGAATTCCACTTGCCACTGCACTTTCGGAAGTAATGATAAAATGCCAGATATCCTGAGTGGTTACCACATGGGTTCCTCCACACAGCTCCATGGATTTTCCAAATTTTATTGCCCTAACGGTATCACCGTACTTCTCTCCAAATAAAGCCAGTGCACCTTCATCCAAGGCTTGCTGGTAAGGAATGTTTCTTCTTTCTTCCAAATCGATTCCTTCACGGATTCGGGCATTCACAAAATCTTCTACTTGGCGCAACTCATCGTCGGTTACCTTGCTGAAATGTGAAAAATCGAAACGCATATTTCTACTGTGTACCATAGAACCTTTCTGGGTTACATGCGTACCCAGTACATTTCGAAGCGCCTGATGTAATAGATGCGTTGCCGTGTGATTGGAAGCGGTTCTGGAACGCTGCTTTTTATCTACTACGGCCTTGAATATTTCTTGAGGATTACGTGGAAGGTTTTTGGCAAAATGAACAATTAGGTTATTCTCCTTTTTTGTATCCACTATGTATACCACTTCTCCATTGGAAGCTTCCAGATACCCTTTATCCCCTACTTGTCCACCCCCTTCTGGATAAAAAGGTGTAATGTTAAACACCAATTGATAGAGTTCTCCTTCTTTTTTACTCTCGACCCTTCTATAACGCGTAATCTTTACATTGGTCTCCAATAAATCGTAACCTACAAATTCTTCTTCGGCATCATCCAAAAGAATTGCCCAATCCCCGGTCTCTACCTTGGTAGCTGCTCGGGATCGATCTTTTTGTTTTTGAAGTTCTGCCTTAAAGCTAGATTCGTCCAAATCATACCCTCGTTCCCTCAAAATAAGAGCGGTCAAATCTATTGGAAAACCATAGGTATCATATAATTCGAAGGCTTTAACGCCCGAAACTTCTTTTCCTGAAGTGTTGTTTATCACATTTTCCAATAACACCAACCCCTGATCCAAGGTCCGTAAAAAAGAAGCTTCTTCTTCGCGAATAACATTGGTAATAAGGTTCTTTTCTGAAACCAATTCCGGAAATGCCTTTCCCATTTGCTTCACTAAGGTAGGTACCAACTTGTGAATGAAAGGCTCTTTTTTATCTAAAAAAGTAAACCCGTAACGGATGGCTCTTCGAAGGATTCGGCGAATTACATAACCCGCTCCAGAATTACTAGGTAATTGGCCATCGGCAATAGAAAACGCCACGGCACGCACATGATCACTAATAACCCGGATCGCAATATCTACTTTTTCGTCTTTGCCATAGCTGGTATTCGTAATAGCTTCTACTTCACGAATAAGCGGAGTAAACACATCGGTATCATAATTACTCTGTTTGCCCTGCAATACCATGCACAGGCGTTCGAATCCCATTCCGGTATCTACATGTTCCTCTGGGAGTTTGTCCAAACTCCTATCGGCCTTTCTATTAAACTGCATGAATACCAAGTTCCAAATTTCCACTACTTGTGGGTGGTCTTGGTTCACCAAGGTGGCACCATCTATCTTTGCCTTATCTTCTGCAGAACGGATATCTACATGAATTTCGGAGCAAGGTCCACAAGGGCCCTGTTCTCCCATTTCCCAGAAATTATCATGTTTGCTCCCATTAAGAATTCGGTCTTCAGCAATGTGATCTTTCCAAAAATCGTAGGCTTCCGTATCCCTTTCCAGCCCTTCGGATTCGTCCCCTTCAAAAATGGTTACGTAAATAATGTCCTTATCAATTCCGAACACTTCGGTAAGCAACTCCCAAGCCCATCCAATGGCTTCTTTTTTGAAATAATCCCCAAAACTCCAGTTCCCCAACATCTCGAACATGGTGTGATGATAGGTATCCATACCCACTTCCTCCAAATCGTTGTGCTTTCCACTAACACGTAGGCATTTCTGGGTGTCGGTAATACGTTTGTTTTTTGCTTCTTTATTTCCAAGGAAAAACTCCTTGAACTGGTTCATTCCGGCGTTGGTAAACATTAAAGTTGGGTCATCCTTAACCACCATAGGGGCAGAAGGAACAATGGAATGTGTTTTCGATTCGAAAAATTTCAAAAACTGGCTTCGTATCTCGGAAGAAGTCATAAAAATCGATTAATTGAATTTACGTATATTGTGATGGCCAAACAATTTCTAAATTTGCCCAGCGTTACACAATTGGTAACGCGCTCCATCAACCGCAAAAATAGGACTTTTTATTTATGTCTAAGGTAAAATATTACTACGATAGCGATACGCTTTCCTACCGAAAAATTGAACCGAAAAAAGGAAGGAAATTCGGTTATGTGATGCTCTTTTTTGTGGCAGCCGCTTTTTTTGGTCTACTCGGACTATTGGTGATCTACAATATTCCTGGGATTGAAACTCCCAAGGAGAAATCCATGAAACGGGAAATGGCAAACCTTGAGTTTCAATACGACATCTTAAATCGCAAAATGGAGCAAGCGGAAGCCGTATTGGAAGACCTTGCCAATCGTGACAACAACTTGTATCGGGTTTATTTTGAAGCAAATCCTATTCCAGAAGAACAGCGAAAGGCTGGTTTTGGTGGTATAAACAGGTACAAGGAACTAGAAGGGTATGACAATTCCAATTTGATTATTAATTCGAGCCAACGACTGGATATCCTTACCAAACAAATTGTGGTACAATCCCGATCCCTGGATGAGATTACCCAGTTGGCAGAAGAAAAAGAAAAACTCCTAGAAGCAATCCCTGCAATACAACCTGTGAACAACGAAGATCTAACCCGCATGGCTTCAGGTTATGGTTATAGAACGGATCCGTTTACCAAAGCTAGAAAATTTCATTGGGGAATGGATTTTACCGCTCCAAGGGGAACTCCGGTCTATGCCTCTGGAAATGGTGAGGTTATTAGGGCGGATAATTCAGCCTCGGGCTATGGAAGGCATATTAGAATTGATCATGGCTTTGGATACCAGAGTTTATACGCCCATTTATACAAATACAATGTAAAGAAAGGGCAAAAAGTAAAGCGTGGTGACCTAATTGGTTTTGTGGGAAGTACCGGTCGAAGTGAAGCGCCTCACCTTCATTATGAGATTTTCAAGGATAATGAACGAATCAATCCCATCAATTTTTATTATGGGAACTTAAGTGCCGAGGAGTTTGCCGAGTTGCTCAAAAAATCGGAACAAGAAAATCAATCCTTAGATTAATGCACGTAGATCTCCCAGAAAAGCGATATTACAGTATTGGCGAAGTAGCCAGTGCTTTTGAGGTAAACACCTCTCTTATTCGTTTTTGGGAAAAGGAATTCGATGTATTGCAACCCAAGAAAAATGCCAAGGGAAATCGTAAGTTCACTCAAGAAGATATTAAAAACCTCGAATTGATTTACCACTTGGTAAAGGAACGGGGCTTTACCTTGGACGGTGCCAAAATACACTTAAAAGAAAACAAAAAAGGCACTTTGGACAACTTTGGAATCATTCGCAAATTAGAGTCGGTAAAGGCAGAATTGCTGAAGATTAAAGATAGTCTTTAATCCTGTCAAGGCGCAATTGAGAAAGCGCAACAGTTTCGCAGCAATTAAGATTAGTTAAAGTTTACTTCTTGAATAGCTTAATATAAACTACAAATCTACAACCACTTCTTTCGCCTGAAATATAGAATTAAGGCAAAAAATACCAGTACCATAACGCCCAAAAGAATATAGTACCCATATTTATAATGCAACTCGGGCATATTATCAAAATTCATCCCATAGATTCCAGCTATAAATGTCAGCGGAATAAATATGGTCGCAATAATGGTAAGTACCTTCATGATGCTATTCATCTTATTGCTTATGGTCGTCTGATACATGTCCATAAGCCCCCAAGTCATCTCTCGGTACACATCAATATTTTCACTTATGTGCAGAATGTGGTCTTGTAGATCCCTATAGTAATCGACCGTTTTCTCTTGAATTAACCCAGACTCAGTTTTCACAATTCTCGAAATCACCTCTCGCGCAGGAATTACATTTCTGCGTATCCTCAATATTTCTTGTTTTAAGCTTTGTATGTCATGAGGTATAGAATCTTTCTGACCTTCCAAAAAGATAAGATCTTCCATACGTTCTACCCCTTCTTCAATATTATCTACTACGACAAAATAATTATCCACTACGGCATCTAGAATACTAAACGCTAAATAATCTGCCTCGGAATTGCGGATACGGCTTTTCGGGTTCTTTAATCGTTCCCTAATAACCTCAAATACGTCCTCTTCAGATTCTTGGAAAGTAATCACATAGCCTTCACCAAGAACCATGGAAACATGTTCGATAACCACTTCCTTGGCTTCATTGAAATACAACATCTTGAGCACAATAAACAAGTAATGTTCGTATTCGTCGATCTTAGGTCGCTGATCCGTATTCACAATATCCTCAAGGATAAGCGGATGAAGTTTAAAATAGTTACCAAGGGCAGAAATTTCTGCGGTATGACCCAGCCCATTTACATTAATCCATGAAATATGATCATTCCCTTTAAAGGTAAAAACCTCATTAATAGCATTGGTTTCAAAGAATTTACAGCTATCTACCGAGTAGTCGAATACCTCCAAAGAGGTTTCTAGGTGTTCTTTATCCCCAATGTAGACAACTGCACCTGGCACTTGCCCCGCACTTTGCGAGGTTCTTCTCTTTTTAGATCTAGATACTTTTCGTTTGTTCTGTTTTGCCATGTTGAAACGGTAAGGACTTGAAAAGTACAAAATGTCTGGGGTATGTCTAAATCTTTTTATACGTACTCATTAATTGTCATCAGGGGTTTGGTCTGTAAGGGCTTTTTATCTTCCCTATTTAATTTCTTGATAACAAAAGACTTGGTCGTTTCACCGCTTTTGCATCAAAAGACGTATCGAATCGAGGATCGGGGATATAGTTCATCCGTTCCAATTTTGAAGCTTCAATGGTAAGAAAATCGAACTCTTCCACTACTTTTCCGGTAATCTTATAAATACCCTTTCCGCGAAAAGGATACTTTTTCGCTACGGGTGGAAAGTGGATATCAATACTGGGTATTGTACTGAGTACACCACTTGTAATCGAGATACAAATCTGGTCATTAACGGCAATATGGTGTCCAGCTTCAAGAATAGACAGTTCCTTTAAGGACTCGATCAAGGTACCGATACTATGATTGCCTTGCTGAGTGGCACTTATAAAAAAGACAGAGGCCTTAGCGATAAAGGAATACCCAAAAGAACTCATTATCATTCTCATTTTTATCATATTGTTCGTCACCTTAAGTTATAGTGGTGGAGGCGGCAGTTTACTGGATGTTATCATCCTTAGCAATATGGGACGTTCTACCTATGGAGGAAGCAGCAGTTTCTCCGGTGGAGGCTGGAGCTTTGGTGGTGGCTTTGGAGGAGGTGGTGCTTCTTGTGGATGGTGATGCCACTGCTTAAATACGTTCTATTTGAGTTAATAGTTTTATAAAAATTTCTATATTTACTTTTTACTCACCTGGTTACACTCCCCAAAAGATGTTCTTAAAATACGGTTTTCCGTATTTTGATGTTTTCTAATAAGATTAATTTATTAGCCAGCAATATTTTTAGTCTATTATGTACTATTTACCCATTCATATTGAAAGCCGTAGAGTTCATATTTGTAAACTCACGAAAGGACAAAACAATACTTCTTCAGAATTTGTTGTATCCCATGCCTCCCGAAACACCTTTCTAACCCTCAAAAAAGGAACCCAACTTTTGTCCGAAGATGGCACGAATGATGACCGTTTAGTATTAGACCATAACGGAGAAAATTGGACTTCAGCATTCAAAATTATATTTGAAAGTCATGATAATACCCTAAATTTAGTTTTGGAAGAACTTCCAGAGAAAGTTGGAATATTGGAAGTTGACGGAGAGGATGTTCTGGAGCAAATGGACGTAAGATATCGCCTTAAAGATGATGGGTTGGTTCTTGAAAATACGGCTACCACTCCCAGGACTTTAGCTTGTAACATAAGTTATAGATCTTTTACGTCTTATTTGACTTTCGATATTGTCCCTAATACCCAAATAGTAAACGCTGTTTTTGATTTTGGATCCGAAGCTTCACAAATTGGCGTAATGTTTAATGATGCAGAAAATATTGAATTACTCAATTTAATTTCTCTTGCCTACGATCATTTTTACAAGAGAAAATTTGCAGACACAGACACCACAAATGCCGATTTTTACCAATATGAACATGGCCACAACCACGTTCTATTGTCTTATTTCTTTTTACGCACCCAGGAAGGTATATCCAATAAACTAGGTGTTCCTTTCCAGGCTGGAAAAAACAGTTTGATAAAAATTCTAGCCAAACACACAGACCCTGTTTTTTTCAACAACATTAACAAGAACAATGATATGGGACACTTTTTGTTACCCAATTTAAAGCTTGCGGATGTTGTTGATTTTCCCAATATAAAGTATGATGGTAAGAATGGCGAAACCAAGTATTTCGACAATCAGGAAGTAAAGGATGAGATTTTTGAAATCATCATGAGTCAGTTTGTCCATTTATTACTAAAACGAATAGACAACTATTACACCACCAAAAACCCGAACCAAAAAACCGATATATATCTTAGGCTTAATTTACTTGTTCCCAATATTTATTCCCAGCATAAGGTTTTCAATATGTTGGAACGTTTGAATGAAAATACAAGTGCCATTTTTCAACAGGATCACTTTAAAAACGATTTTAAAGGCATAGAGCTTCTTACCTCCTCAGAAAGTGACGCCTCCTTCGATTACAAGGAATACGAGCAAGGAAGAAATGACAGAAACGGAGCTAGTAGCCCTGATTATTGTCTGGTTATCGATGCCGGCAAAGGAACCACCGATTTTTCAATCATAGAATGTTTGCAAAACCCTAATCGATATATAAGTAGCCATAGATCGGGTATTGCAGGTGCCGGAAACCTCATGACTTTTGCAATTATGGAAGCAATTGTCGCCACCATTACCAACAACAATCCTCAAAAAAGCAAAATGTTCATCGAGGAGAAGATTTTAAAAGCAGATGCTTACAGACAACTTAATTTCTTTTACCTGATAGAAAAGATTAAAAAGAGTTATGACAGTTTAGACGAAATCACTGCCGAAAAATTACTGGATAAAGAAAATGAGTATCTCAATATCTCATTCGGCACCCTTCAGGATTTAGGGTTACGGGAATTGAATGATTTTTTGAAAAAATTTACCGATGCAAACAAGCGTATCATGGATTACTATGGAATCATTGACAAGTCGATCGATTCATATGTAAAAAAATTGATGCATGAATTGGAAAACACTCAGGAAAAGAAATTTTACAACATCCGTTTTGCGGGTAGGGCCTTTCTTTTTTCACCTTTGCGGGAAAAACTTGAAAAACAACTCAAAAAGTTTTCCAGGGATATCGATCATCTCGAACGGCCAAAGGAAAAGTGTTTGGAAAACAGCCTAGACAAGCGAATAAGAATTAGCGAAAATTCGAATCTAGTAGGAATCCCAGTTACATCTAAAGGATCTGTTACCAATCGCAGTAATTTTCTGGAAAGTATTGGGTTTAGTGAATCTGAAGAACCTCAAAATGATGATTTTGTAGCAGCTTCGGATAATTTTTTCCTGTCGGGAATCAACCTTAAAAAAGAGGACATCAAGACCATTACCATTAGCGGATATCAATACATCCTTGAAAACGAAAGCCTTCTTAATACCCAAGAGGACACCTTTAACCTCATCTATACTGGAGATGCTTTTTTGGTGAGATCTGCAGATGAGAGTACAAAACTGGAAATAGAAAAGAGTATAAATAAAAAAGATGATGATGCCATTAGATCATTGTTCCCGAATATTCCTGCAGGGGAAGATATTCCCATTATTAAAAACAATACTGAGAGCTCTACAAGCCGTTTAATGCGGCATGAAAATATTGTACAGAAATACATTAAACTACTACAAACGCCTTGATAACAAATAGAATATGATACGGTTCTTTTTCGGCTACAAACAACTCTCCCAAGTATATGTACTTCTAGTGATAGGTTTTACCATCATAGGAATGGCTTTACCTAGGAATCCTTTACCCATTATTGAAGTGGATAATACCGAATTATCTATTGGGGAATTTCTAATAGAATTCGATGAGAAGACTTTTAAAAATGAAAATTTAGAATTTACCTATGATTCTATCATCGGTGCCGAGACCTTCCAAAAAGCCGTTGAAAAGTATTTCCCCAACCTTGTATTCAACGAAGGGAAAAATTATGTCCAATTACAAGACACCATTCACGGTTGGAAATTCGAAACACTCCTTGCAGATATTGGTGCCTCCCAAGATAGTATAGACATGCAATGGAGATCCTTGGCTCTTAAAAATGCCCTTGGCTCTTCTTTAATTGCTATTGCGAAAAAGAATTCAGAAAGCCATGTTTTTATTGAAGACGGAAAGTTAAGTAGCGTTGAAATAGGAAATGATGAATATGAAATAGATAAATCCAATAAGGGATTTATTATTCGAAAAGAGCAGAGTGACAACACTTCTTCTTCAACCACAGTTGATCCAGAAAAAGAGGGCTTCCCTTGGCAATGGATATCGCTATTGCTGGTAGTGGTAATTGCTAGTGTTCTAGGGTATCTTCGTATGAAGAAGCATTACATTTCGGTAAATCAACTCAAAAATTATTTAGAAAGCAATAATACCCCCCCTCCAAAAGCATTGAGTGAGAATGACAAAGGTTACCTCGCAGCCATCTTTCAACGACTTAAATTTCAACAGGAATCCAAAGACGGCCCAAATTCGAACCATGAAAGCATTGTTGTGGGGCATAGAAAATTGGAGGGAGACATACTAAGCGCTACCAACTTAAAAGAAATAAATGGAGCCCTTTTGAACTACTTTAAGAGTAATAACGGTGTTTTAAAAAAATTGGGGAACCTTCAAACCTTTTTGAATAAAAGGGAAGAATTAAACGATGTAACAATTACGGTAGGTAATATAGACAGTCATTTATCCAACTTTCTTACCCTTTTGGATGAAAACTCCAATCAAAAGCAACAAATGTTCAAGAACCGCCTCGAAGAATTGTGCAAAACGGAAGCTAATATGAAAGGCCTTCTAGAGCGTTCTACGGTTGATAGCGACAGTGAACTTTTGGACATATTGAGCAACACCTTGCATAAGGCAAATACTGAAAAGAATGCAGGACAATTGGCTAAATTGCTTAAGCTATTCAAAATAGACGATTCGCTAATATCGCAAGGAGAGGAGATTCTCAGAGATTCGAAACAAATAGATAAACTGTTATCATTTCTAAAACGTCCCAACTTATCTGAAGGGCAGACTCCGCTGAGTAATATCGAAGAGATGCATCAACTTAGCGAAAGTCTGCAATCCATTGTTCCCGGAAACCGATTCGATTTTAAAGCACAGTCCCGTAGCTTGATTGGCGACCACTTGTTTAATGCCTTTCTTACTTCTATAAAAGAACGGGAAACTTCTTTGTTAAGCGAGGCAAAACCTCAAATTATCAATAACATAAAATTAGCCTATCAACAGCTTACACCTGAAAACAAATTGATTCGAGAATTCGATGTAGAGTCTTTCATTAGTAGAGAAATTAGCCCCTATTTGGATTTATTGTCGCAATACGAGCGGAACTTCAGTCAAGAGAATCGCTATTTGTATCAGTTCCATGAACGCTTTAAGGGGTTCTCCGAAAGGCTCGAGCAGTACGAGCCTTTATCGCAAGCGGACAAATCCTGGCTTTTTCAACAACTTTTTACCATGGCTTTCCACATATTGGACTATGTAAAAGTTACGCTAAGCCTTCCAAAAACAGATGGTTCCGACCTCAACTATAATATGATACTAAACAACGAATCCTTACAACAGCTTAATGAAAATCAATATCAGCGAATGACCAAAAGCGCTATCGAAACGCCTATGGAAGTTAGAAAAATACTGGAATTGGCTCATGAAGTAAACATTGAGACCCTTGACGAGATATTGTTTTATGGTTTTTATATAGGACCGGATCATCTAAAAGACGAGTTGAATGGTTAAAAGGAATTTAATTTCACTTAACGGCAAAACTATATTTGCGTCCGTATGGTTGCTTTTCCTTCTATGTGGTGCTTTTTTTGTAACCACTTTTACGTCGTTAATTATATTTTGCCTTTTGTTGTTGGCATTTATTATCGCACTCCGTAGGTTCCCTACTAATACTTCAAAATTTATATTACCGGCACTTCTCATTTTGGGTGTTATTGGCATGAGAACGATAAACAACTACACCTTTCCCGATGCCAATAAGCATATTTTCAGTAACACGGATTATCACATTCTAGAACACATAGGATTCGATTACGAAAACTCCCTCCATTTGGTAAACGAACAGGATTCCCTGTTTGCTTTGTGGGAGGGAAAAGAAGGACGTGTTACCCTAAGTAATACCGATGAAGATAAGACTCGGTTAAACGTAGAAAACTTTTACGAACCTTTTTACGTAAAAGAACCTGGCCGTTATTCCCTAAAAAACAACATATACGAATTAGACATTTCAAAAGGCTTTGCTGTTAGGCACAATGGAGAAGTTATCCTTAGGCTTGAAATTGGCGACTCATTAATAGATGGGAATGTCTCTAAGAACAGAGCCATTTACAAATTAGGTTTGGACTCGGATGGCATGGAAAGTATTGAGTTTAACAGAAAGCTTTCTATTGGTTATCCCTTTTCAGATTTGATTTTACAAAGTAACCTTCCAAACTTGGATAGATTGTTGTTCCTTTTTCAGGACAGTTATCTCATAAGGAAGGCTTACAGTACAAACCCAAGAAAACCAGTTTCAGACAATACGCTCTTCTTTTTTCCAGGGAAGAGCTTTGCTGAGGAAAGCGGCCTCACTATTTCGAACGGTATTTCAAGTATAGAAATCAATGAAGCCAATAGGGCGTTCGATTTTACACTGGCATATAATACCCAGTTTTATGTTGGCCTTGGGAAAAAGGCAACGGAGAAATTAGTGATCCTCCCTCCCGATAGTCTTCAGAGAAAGAACAATGAACGAACGTTAAAATTGGATTTCCCACAAAAATTCAAACTCAAGGACGACCCAAAAAATCTGATGTTTATTTCTTCATCATTGGATGAAGTGATTGAAAACACCTTGGATGGAGGGTATTATTTCCCATTATTTGAAAGTGCTTCCAACAAAAATCATTGTTTGGGAAGTATACGTTACGACAAAGGTGATAGCCAGCGCGCCATGGTCTTTCAGATAAACGATCAATATAACGAAAGCGTTCCTACGATCGACAGATCTACCGACAATAGTATTATAGAGGTAAAAGCGGATGAGCAATTTGTTTTGTCTACCAAAAACAAGGATCAGAATGTAGCTTGGCGTCTTCAAGTTACCAATCTAAGGGCTTCTAATGCCCTTACCAATTTCAAGCTTTACGGTTTCATTCTTACCTACATCTTCTTGATCTTACTGGTTATTAAACTCGTTGGTCACAAAAAAATACATTTGGTAGAGATCTGCACCTATATCGTTCTTTTCGTTTTCCTTATGCTTCGCATTCTTCTACATTGGCGCATAAGCACCTTTGTTCCCATTGAAGAAATCTCTAAACACGAATATGAAAATACCTTACGAAGTGATACTTGGTTCGTATTTACCTTTCTGTGGATGCTGGCTTTTTTTGTTATCCGAATTGGTATCTTCTATGTCAAGGAGATGCGCATGCTTATTGGCTTAGGAAATCGTATTCAGGCATTATGGAGAAAAGTCCCGTTTTGGGGTTATGTTTTGGTTTATGGATTTATCTGTTGTAGTGCAATAGTAATTAGTTTCGTAGGTTCTGATGCTTTAGAGCGTGTTTTGAATATTTTTCTACCCATCAGTCTTTATTTTTTAGTAACCTTCTTGAACCTATCTATAAAACGCCCGCCAATTTCCCCTTTTAATATAGAGCCATTTAATGCATTCAACACGCTATTGATTATGGGATGGATGTTCATAGCGGACGCTGGTTTCGGAATCATCTTCTTTTTGTTCGTTTGCCTTAGGGAATTCTTAATTGCACTTATAGGAAAAACCTCGAAGAGAAGCACTTTACGGGCAATTACATTTGCGCTATTGTTCTTGATTTTCATTTTTTTAGGCAGCAACCTTATTAGTTTGGCTATAACCTACCGTGAAGTGACGTATATTTTGGTTTGTTTGGCAGGATTACTAGTAATTGCAGGGATCTTATGGTCTATTAGGAACTTGGATTCCCTTAAAATTAGTCCTCCTAAAATCAAACTCTATTCGGGCGCCATTCTTGGTTTGATTGTCTTAGCATCTATAATTGGTTTTGCAAAAGGAGCTCCAGACTTTCTAAAAAGCTTTAATTATGTGAAGTACCGAGCACAGATACATCATACTTCCATAGACGAACTTATACAGCAAGAGCAGTTTAAATCTTCAGAGGTAAGTCAAATTCTGAGAGCAGGGCAAAACCAATGGTTTATAAATGCCTATTTAAAGAAGGAGCTTTTCGAACCTGAAGGCTCGACACAGGGATTCTTTTCCTTAAAACCACACTTCAATAAAGGGTCTGGATATACTACCCAAACGAGAGATGTTGTTGTAACTCGATATGTTATCGCAGAACATAATGAGTTTGTTGTGATTGGCCTTATCTTACTCATTGTGGCGTTGCTATTCATCTATATTCTGGAATACAGAAAGACGTCCAGTTATAATTTTATTGGACTTAATGCCATAATTCTAATTTTTACCATTGCATTTTTCGTTTGGCTCACCGCCACCAATAGATTTATCTTTTTTGGGCAAGACTTCCCGTTTTTGAGTACAACCAGTAAGCTTACTCTTTATATGCCATTTTTGCTCTTTCTTATTGGAATCCTTTCTAAGAAAAGGGAGAGCGATGTGAAGGAATCGAGTGCAGAGAAAAGGCACAAAATGAGAGTGGTGGTCGCCACATTGGGGGTTCTCCTAATTATTGCGGGGCTTCAAAAAGTTAGAAACAACATCATTGAAGACAAACTGTTCAATATAAAACCAACCATAACGGAAATAAAGAATCGGGTCATCCTTCTTAACAAGCACCTCAAGGTATACCAAAACAAGCTTTCAGATAGGGATAGTGAATATTACGATGAAGATTTTGACAGGGATCGTATTGTAGAGTTTTATGGCAACCTTAATGGACTGGACATCTTTATCGACAACTTTAATGGGTACTTAATACAAGAAGCACAGGAAGACAGGTTAAACCCAAATAACATAAGTGACAAACTCTTTGTAAACAGTATTTATAAGTATTTCTGTGAGGATTTAAAAAATAAAAGGAATCCTGCCGAGATATTGCATCTAATTGTAAAAAATGAATATCTGCAACTAGCAATTAATGAACAATACTACCTCATAGAGCCTCCTGCCCACCAGCAAAACAAATGGATGGGACATTTGTATGCGGCCCAAAAGGAATTGTCTTTTACCTTGGAAAACACTAACAATGATTCTGAATTCACCATCATTGAAAACAACAAATTCGTGCCCGATTTCGATTGGATGACGGAAAATAAAAACATTCGTAATTATGAAGTTTCCGTAATTCCTGGAAATTGGCTTCTTAATGATGAAATGGCCCTATTGCTCCGAAAAAAATCTACCAATATCAAAGAAGAAATGGGGAAGTTTAAAATGATAAACAACACCGGGAACTACACTTCTTATGAGCAAGCATATAATAGTTTTGCTCTTCGGTTTACCCCAAATGACTTCATCAATGTTTACGATCCAAGAAATCGTGTGAGCCAATATAAATTGGTTAAAAACAACAATGATTATCTCATGCGCAATTTATGGCTCAATGGTAAACAGCGTTTCTTTTATCCACTGGGAGAAGACTTTATTTGGGCGTATAATTATGCCAATGCCGTAAAAGCTAAATATTCTAACAAGGAAAATACCAATGACAGTGTTAGGGTAAGTATCGACTATGACCTTACCAAAAACCTTAACGAGATTATTAAGAAATACACCAAACGACAACGTTGGAATAAGCAGAGTTTTGCTGTTTCGGTTGTTGATGGCAACGGTAGGATTAGGGCTATGGTAGACTACACCAAAAACAAACGTCTTAACCCTAACGATATAAAAGGCTTGCTAAAGTTCAGAAAAGAATCCTATGCCGTTCAAAGTCCATCTTCGGGTAGGGACGAAAAAGGGAATCTAAATCTTTTCCAGGTGAGGATCGGGCCAGGATCTTCAGTAAAACCCATCATGTATGCAGCTACAACGTCTCAATTTAATTTTGATTGGAACACCTTGCAACTACGAGGCCTGAGTCAAGAAGTTTCGGAAGAAGTGCTGAATGAAGAAGGAAAATTAAAAACCTATGGAGGTAAAAAAATCACCCCTTGGACCCTTACAGGGGTGGACACGTACCCTAGCAACAACGTGGATTATCTTGTACAATCATCCAACACATATCATTCGCTCGTAATGTTCCTAGGGTCTTATAACAAATCTGCCCTTCAATATAACTCCAGCACCATTTTAAAACCTTTTGACAGGGATTCAATGAGTTATCCTGTAATTCGCCATAGAAACAGAAACTATGACCAAACATTCAATCCAGAAAATTGGCCCCGTTCTAGAGAAGGCGATAGCGACTTTTTTGGTAACACCAATTCTATTCTGGCAAAGGGACTGGAAGCTAACTTCGATTTAAAGGTATCCTTACCCAAAGAACGGAGAAGAAACAATTATGTGAATTTTGACCCTAAGGTCTCCAAAAGTATATACACCGATAATGAAACGGAGTTCAAAAGCTTCAGCTATCCTGAACGGTCTTCCTTCATTCATGACAATAGGGAGCAAAAGGAGGGATTTGGCCGTGCTTTAAAGCAAAGTACTCTAGGTGGATCCCCCATTGTTATTACTCCTTTAAAAATGTCTGAAATGGGAGGTCGATTAATTAGCATGAACAGTGATTTTAAAATCACCTTGGACGACTCAAAGGAAACAAAGGATTATACTCCTTTCAGTGTAGATGAAGAATCCTGGGGAAGCCGTGAACGGTACTATAAGAATTTCTACCGACCTCAATTGCTCGGAGGTCTGGAACAGGTAGTTTCTAGAGGTACCCTACAAAGCATGAGTAGTTTGCAGCGGGAGTCTCCTTACTTCTATTATGCTAAAACCGGTACCATCAATTTCGAGACCCGACAGGGTAGGCGGCAAAGTGATAAATTATTGTTGTTTGTTATAAGCAAAAACAGAATTAATAATATGAGGTATGAAGAGCTTAAGGATAACAAGTTCTACGTCTTCTATTTTGCCTGTTACGAATGCGGTAATCTTCCACACGATCTACTCAAGGAAATCATTAAGGAAGTTGAGACCAACAGTGAGAGCTTCGAAAAATATTTTAATGAGACCCCAACAGAAATAACGATCAATCCATGAAGCAAGTAGTAAAGAAAATACTGTTTCCCATTATAGCACTGGTAGTATTATCAGGGATTGGGCTATGGCTGTATAAAACCGAAACCGTAAAAATTACTGAAAATGAAGTAGAAGAGAAGACCGATAAAAATTTCAATTCGAATGATTCGGTCATCATCGAAGAACGACATATGGGCCTTGTAAGACTCGATACACTAAGAGCACTTATTGCAGATATTGGATGGAACGATAAAGTTGAAATCGAAACAGATGGAGATGCAGTTTCTTTTCTGTTGGTTTCATTGGAAAACAAAGATGCGTATCGTAGGATTTTTTTCAATGACATGGCAATGGACATACTACTTTCCCGTGAGTTTGAAACACCTACGCCTCTATTTACCGTGCACGACACAGATGACACCTATGGATATACTGTTAAGCTCGTAGAAAAAAATGAAGTGGACTATGCAGAGATTCCCTTCGAGTTTCTTTTGGGAATAACCGACGAGCGCGGAAGACAAAAGGCAAGTAACTAACCAGATAGCTGAATTATGGCCAATCATCAGAAATACAAAAACATACTCGAAAAGTTAAAAAGCTGGGGGAAACTTGATGACTTTCTGAAAACCTATGGAAGGGGTACTATTTCTGAAAGTAAAATAAATGAGGTTTACCAAAAAGCAAAGATTAATAACGAAGAAGCAGAGTTTCTAGAGGCGCTAGAAAGGATTCTGAAGAAGCCTTTACAGAAGCATCTAAAGACTTATACAGCCCCAAGGACCCAAAAGAGGAACAAAAAAATAATATGGATATTGGGAATCATTCTTTTAATGGGAGGATTGAGCTGGGGTGCTTACGCCTATCTAGACAGCAAGAATAGAATCCCAGGAAAAGTGTATGAATACCATTACGCACTTCCCAACAAACTATATCTAAGGGATCCAAAAGCTAAGGATGTATTACTGGATTCCTTCACATTTGGTCAAAGAGTTAAAATAAAAGGAATTGACACGAGAACAGGTTTTGCCACTGTTATTAGCAATCCCAAAGATTTCTTTGGTTCAAAAACAGGTGACGCAAGCAGTTTTTATCTGGTAAGTGAAGAGGAGTTTTTAATTTACAATTCGCTGTTAAGTCGTGGAGAATTAGACAACATCAGTATAGATGGTTCCTGGATGCGAAAGGCCCTAATAAGCTATTATAAGAGTAGAGGCTATATAGGGGGAAACTTTTCGGAAGCAGATTTAAATAGATTTGGGAAAACCCAAGATTCTTTAGAGCGATGGAATTTTGAAGGTGTACAGTCTTCAGAAAACAAAAAGGGTATTTTTTTTAAGGAACGTCTCTCTACAGGAGAGTACGACAGAAGCTATAGATCGGTTTGGCGTTTCGGACGAGAAATTGGTATTACCGCAAACATCAATAGAACCATAGATCAATTCGCTGCTTTTATTCTAAAAAATGTTGATACGGGTCTCCAGCGTATCGTTATTTTCGAGTTTGATGCCGATCAAAACGGAACGGTCATCCATGAGCAAGATTTACCGGAAGGCAAAGGGGATTATGTGTTAAAACTAATATACAAGGGATTCAATCATTATAAGGGTTTCCGCAAACATGTAGCAAGTCATTTAGGCATCGCTTGTAGATCCAAAAATATTGCGGAATCCGAAGTGCTTTTGTTTAGTTGGGACCTTGGTGCTGGTGAAATTATCCAAACCAGTCATCGTATTCGTGCGAAGTAAACAACTTAATGTAATAACAACCCATTAAATAGTCTCTGGTAAAAGAAGGCTGGGACCTTTCACAGGTTTTCTATCAAAAGACGTATCGAATCGAGGATCGGGGATATAGTTCATTCGTTCCAATTTTGAAGCTTCAATGGTAAGAAAATCGAACTCTTCCACTACTTTTCCGGTAATCTTATAAATACCCTTTCCGCGAAAAGGGTACTTTTTCGCTACAGGCGGAAAATGTACCGTATCGATCCAATCCCCCTCCCGATCCAAAAAAGTCCCAAAATTCATTCTTGAACCTTTAGAGGTACTTGTGTTTTTTATCGTGACCAAATATCCGTAGATCGTTACCGTTTTATTCAAGAATTTAGGCAATTCCTTTGCGGTTAAATGGTTATGTGGTGGTTCTTCCAGCAGAATAAAGGGATCATATAAGGGGAACCCTATAAGTTCCATCTGCTCGAAAGCGTTTTCAAGATCGGTAATCTCAAAACTTGGTAGCGAAAATTCCCTCCCCGATAATCGGAACATTCGCTGTTGTGCATCATCGCTTAACGATTTATTTTCCTTCATATAAGCTTCCCACAAGAAGCTTCGTTTATCCTTCCCTAAACTCCTTAATGCATCGATCCGTATCAAGACATCCATCTGTTCAATGCTCATGGGTACCCTTTCAATAAAATCATCGAGGGAAACAAAAACCCCACTGTCCTTAGCATTGACAATTTTTACCATGGTCCCTTTTTCCAATCCCTTCAGATGTTGAAACCCTAGATAAATATCCTTTCCATAAATCGTGGTTTGAATCTCACTCTTGTTAATACAGGGCGGATGGATTGCTCCCCCGTACCGACGTGCTTCGTGCACATAGGTTTCTACCCGATAAAATCCGCCGCCATTGTTAAGGGTTGCCACCATATATTCTAGTGGATAATAGCATTTGAGGTACAGACTCTGGTAGCTTTCCACTGCATAGGAAGCCGAATGCCCTTTGGCAAAGGCATAACCCGCAAAACTTTCTATCTGCCTCCAAACGTCAAAAATCATGGCATCCTCCTCTCCCCGATTCCGGCAATTATCGATAAACTTTTGTCGAACGGCCTGAAATTCCTCCCTAGATCGGTATTTTCCGCTCATTCCCCTTCTAAGCACATCGGCCTCCCCTAAGGTTAAACCAGCATAATGGTGTGCTACTTTAATCACGTCTTCTTGGTACACCATCACCCCATAGGTGTCCTCCATGAGATCCCAAAGTACTGGATGGGCTTGCGCCCTCCTCTTTGGATCCTTGTGACGAAGAATATACTCCCGCATCATTCCACTCTTTGCCACTCCCGGACGGATAATGGAACTGGCAGCTACCAGCGTCAGGTAATCGTTTACCCCAATCTTTTTCAGTAGCATCCGCATTGCTGGGGATTCTACATAAAAACAACCTATGCACTCCGCACGGGCAATCATATTGTTAATATTTTTGTCTTCGAACAAGGGCTTAGCATTGTGAATATCCAGTAACTTAACCTTAGGATGATTGTCTTTAATGATAGCAATGGCATCCTTGATCTTACCCAAACCCCGTTGCCCCAAAATATCGAACTTATACAAACCCACATCTTCGGCAATATGCATATCGAATTGTACCGTGGGAAATCCCTTAGGCGGAAAATTAGTAGCTGAAAAATAATGGATAGGTTTTTCCGAAATAAGAATACCTGCCGCATGGATACTTACATAGTTGGGGCGACCATGAAACAACTTTGCATACTTCAGCACCAACTTGGAGAGGTCGTCCAAATCGCTCACCTTAAACTTACCGTTACTTAATTTATCGATCTCCTCTTTGGGCAATCCGAACACCTTGCCCAATTCACGAACCGCACCACTATGCTTAAAAGACACATAAGCCCCTAAAAGTGCCACTTGCCCCTTTCCGCCAAAAAATTCGAAAATAAATCGGGTCACATCCTCACGGTCCCAAGTAGAGAAATCGATATCGAAATCGGGCGGTGTTGAACGATACAGGTTCATAAAACGTTCAAAATACAGATCGAGTTCTATAGGGTCCACATCGGTGATTTCTAGGAGATAGGCAACAATACTGTTGGCGCCACTGCCACGTCCAACATGGTAATATCCATTCTCTTTGGCATATTGCACAATGCGCCAATTGATGAGGAAAAAAGAGACAAAACCCTTCTTTTGAATCAGGTCAAGTTCCTTGTATAAACGTGTTAGTATTTCTTCAGTAACATCGGGATACCGATAGGGAAGCCCGCTATGGCAGAGTTTATTCAGCAATTCGAAGTCCTGCTCCATACAACCTGTATAGGCACGGAGGTTCTGTGGTTTCTGCTCACGTGAAAAATTGAATTCAATACGACATTGAGAAATGATCTTTGCCGTATTCTCTTTTATATAAGGATGTTCAGAAAAGAGTGTTTCAAAATCGTGTAAGGGAATCATTTTGTCCTCCCTGTTTCCCTGCTCCTCTTCGGGTAATTTACTCAGCAAGGTATTGTTCCCTATAGCCCTTAGCAATCTATGGATGTTATAGTCCTGTTTATTGCGGAAACTTACCGTATGTAGGGCTACCAATTTATCGCGATATCCCGATAATCTAGAAAAACGGAGCTTATTCAGTTCCCGCTCGTGTATCCCAATGTATTCATTATCCCGGAATTCTGTTTTTTCCAATAACAGTACTTTTTCGAAAGGATAGATAACAATCACATTCTTAAAAGGCGGGGGTTCCTGTGGAATGGGAATGTCTTCATGCAAATGATGGGAAAGGAAATTATTGATCTCCTGAAAGCCCTCATTATTCCTTGCCAAGGCTACGAACTGTTGATCTGCACCGTTCCTGAAGTCAACCCCTAAAATAGGTTCTATATTAAATTCGGAAGCTTTACGAACGAAATTAAGACAGCCCGAAGTGTTATTTATATCGGTAATGGGTATTTTTGCACAGCCACACTTCTGGGCAAGTGATAATAGCTCCTCTTCTGAAAGGGTTCCGTACCGTAAACTGTAATATGTGTGATTGTTCAGGTACATTATTGATGCCTATGGGCAAGCACAATGGGAGGCTCGCCATTAAACGGATTCGTAAAATTCCCTACCGTACGCGCACCTTCGCCTAAAGTAGCTGCCCGCACAACACTCCTATCTCCATACCTAAGGCGTATTCTATCCATTGCTTGATAGAGATTTACTGTTTTTTTGGTATCCTCGAACAGATCGATCTGATAATTCCCTGCGGTAAGGCTGCTGTATCGTACCCCGACCAAGCGGATGAGCAACCTACGGTTGTATAGCTTATCGAAGAGTTCCATCACTTTGGGAATAAGGTTATGATCTGCAGAAGTATAGGAAATCTTTGCCTGTTTTGAATAGGTCTGGAAATCGGAATACCGAATCTTCACCGTAACGCAGGAAGTAAGTTTCTCCCCTCGGCGCAGTTGAAAAGCCAAGTTCTCGGCCATGGCAGTAATGGTAGTCTTTATCTTGGTGATATCGGTCGTGTCCCTTCCGTAGGTACGCTCACTGGAAATGGACTTACGCTCGTGATATGGAATGATAGGCGTTGTATCAATTCCATTAGCACGTTGCCAAATGATCTTTCCATTTTTTCCAAAGACCGATAGCATCATCTCCAATGGCATTTCCTGTACGGTGGCTACACGCTTTACCCCTAGGTTACAAAAAGTACGAAAGGTTTTTTCGCCCACCATAGGTATCTTTTTTATGGACAGTGGAGCCAAAAAAGGTTTTTCGTATCCAGTATCTATCTTTAATTGATTGTTAGGCTTGGCTTCATTGGTGGCCACTTTTGAAACCGTCTTATTCTGTGAAAGACCAAAGGAAATGGGCAAGCCTGTTTCCTTAATAACACGTTTGCGCAGTTCGCTCGAAAACCTGTAGCAACCGAAAAAACGGTCCATGCCACTTAGATCGGCATAAAACTCATCTACAGAAGACTTTTCCAGCACCGGAACTTCCTCCTGAAGAATCTCTGTAACCATTTTGGAGAATTTGGTATAAGTCCCTGCATTGCCACGAATGTAAGTCCCCATGGGGCAAAGTTCCCTCGCCATCCGCATCGGCATACCCGAGTGCACCCCATATACCCTTGCTTCATAACTAGCAGCACTCACTACTCCACGATCCCCTGTTCCCCCAACAATAACGGGGCGGCCCATTAGACGTGTATCTAGTAGGCGCTCACAGGAGACAAAAAAAGTATCCAAATCGAGATGGAGGATCGTACGATTAGACATAGTTTATTGGAATTATTCCAAAACTAGGAAATATTCCAATAAGCTGTCTTTAAATTTTATGTTTTTTTAAAAAGAAAAGTGGTTTTTATCGCTTCAACGTGAAATGCCCCCTAAATGTTTTTCCCACTCCTTCTTCCGTATAATCTATCCGAAACCAATAATCGCTGGAGGGAAGCGGATTACCATGGTAAGTACCATCCCAACCCTGGGAAGTGGGACGTAACTCTTTCAGTAGTTTTCCGAGGCGGTCAAAAATATAAACCCTTGCACTGGGATCGATTTCAGCAAGGTCGAAAATATTCCAAGTATCGTGATATCCGTCCTGATTGGGGGTCAACAACCTAGGATAATCTACAATGAGCAAGGGAACCAAGACGCTTCCACAGCCCGTGGTATCCTTAATTAACACTGTGTGGCTTCCCGAAGCCACATTTTCGAACAACCCATCTTCCTGAAAAGCTCCATCATCTAAACGAAATACATAAATCCCCAATCCTTCGACGCTTGCTTCTATATTGCTGGTGGCAGCAAAAAAATCGCTGGTCACCTCAGCAGTATATACAAAGGGAGGGGAAGAGGCTACCACATTGGTGCTCAATGTAGCAGAGCATTCATTTACCACATCACTTATGACCACACTATAGTTTCCTTCTTGCATAGGGGAAATACTGGAAGCTGTTTCATTCTCTAATAATTGGCCATTCAAAAACCATTGAAACTGAAAGCTACCTGATCCCAATCCTGTTTCTATAAGTGTTGGTGACGGATCGCCTTCTTCTTCAGAAATTACGTTTCCTTCCTCATCTACGCAGATACGATATACATCTTCCAAGGAAACAAAAGGAATGGTCCTTACCTCCAATTGTAGGGTAGTAATATCGAAGCAATTTGTATTTCCAGCCGCAATGCGCACATAAATCAATTGAGGGTTCGAAACATTCTCATACAAATCTGGCAAAGGGTTTATCCCTTCTTGGGCATCGCTCAAAGTTTCATAAAAAGTTACCGTAAATATGGATGGATCTTGCCCGTCCAAAATGTTTTCGATCAATGTAGGATTGGTTAAGTCGAAAAGGACTGGGGTATCATCGTTCTCTATATTACATAGGATATAATCTTGCGGGGTTCCTGCCACTGGAATGGGGCCAAATTCTACAATAATCTCATCCTCTATGATACAACCCGAACTAAGTGAGCCCTGTAACCTATAAGTACCGGGAGCATCTACGAACAAAGTGCTTGAGGTTTCTCCCACAACAATTTCGAACGTCATGTTCGAAGGGTTAAGCTCATACCATTGGTACGTAATAGCGTCATCTGGTTCCACACCAATTTCGATACCTTGATCTCCTTCGCAGGGGGCATTGCCATTTTCCAGAGTGAGGTCCTGCCCCAATTCTATTCCTATGTTAAAAGTACTTCCACCTAGAAACACGGCAGTATCCACCAAGGTGTCCCCAGAATCTGCTACTACCAGTTTTATTTCATACCGAGCGCCCCTTATTACATCGCCCAGTGCCGTTAGGATGACTGTTTGTCCATTAAAATCGGTTGGGGAATCTTCCCTAGCCCGAAACGGTGGGAAGTTATAGGTGTCGAAATAAATTTCATTACGAGCGGGGCACCCACTTGTATTGGGTCCTTCCTCCACCATAGGGCGTATATTGGTAACGGCAATGGGAGTGCTGGTTCCTGGCAATACTGCCAAATTTTGTCGTTCTCCCGTATCTATATTGGTAAGGATAAAGGCAAATGCGTCTGAAAAGTCACATTCGAAATCTTGGTTGTACTCTTCGGATGCCAAAATAAAATCGAAACTAATTCGATTTGAGAGCGGAACAAAACGAAACGTTATGGAGGACGCATTATGGGTCTCCTGCACATTGGTAATCTCTTCGAGTTCTAAATCCCCACGCCATGCGATGGTACCGTCACTGTCGGGAATGCTATCGTTGGGCCCACTGGCTTTTAGCACATCTCCTGTACTAAGGATAATTCCATTTTGAAAAGGAAATACCGTACCATTGGCATTGAACACCCCAATACCATTTACTTCGTTATAATCGGTTCCGGTACTCGAAGAAAATATGGATACCTCTGCACAGGGGCTATTTATAAGAATATCTTCCACCATTTGCTGAGTGGTATAATCCTCATTAATGGTGATTTGCGAAACAGCCTGTGCACTCACACAAAGAAATATGATGAGCACCCATTTTTTCATAACAATCTTAAAAAGATAAGGAGAATTTAGTACATCCCCCAAACCGATTATTTGAATAGACTGGTTTTATATTCCAAAGGTTACAGTTATCCTGTCAAAAAGGAAGTTTTCTATTGCAGGGATAGCCTTTTACTTCTTTCTGAAATAAATGGTAAGTGGCACCCCAGTATAATCGAAATGCTCCCGCAACTTATTTTCTATAAATCGCTTGTATGGATCCCTAAGGTACTGCGGCAGATTACAGAAAAAGGCAAAACATGGATGTGGGGTAGGTAATTGTGTACAGAACTTAATCTTTACATACTTTCCTTTGTATGCCGGTGGAGGTGTTGCCTGAATGATGGGCAACATGGTGTCATTGAGCAACGAAGTTTTAACCTTTTTGCTCCTTCTTTTATGCACCTCGACCGCTGTTTCAATCGCCTTGTAAATTCGTTGCTTTGTAAGTGCCGACATAAATACAATGGGGATATCGGTAAAGGGCTCACATTGCTTTCTAATATAGGTTTCGAACTCCTTCACGGTATGCGTCTCTTTCTCCACCAAATCCCATTTGTTGGCCAGGATCACAACTCCTTTATTATTACGCTGCGCCAACCAGAAAATATTCTGTACCTGCCCATCGAATCCCCTGGTTGCATCGAATACGAGAATCACGACATCGCAATGCTCTATCGCGCGAACACTCCGCATTACCGAGTAAAACTCAAGGTCTTCCTTTACCTTGCTTTTTCTTCGAATCCCAGCGGTATCAACCAGATTGAATTCGAAACCAAAGCGGTTGTAACGGGTATCTATACTATCCCTGGTAGTTCCAGCAATATCGGTTACTACAAAACGATCTTCCCCAATGAGTGCATTGATAAAAGATGATTTTCCCGCATTAGGACGTCCCACAACGGCAAATCTGGGAAGGTCTTCCTCTTCCTTTGGAAGCTCTTCGGGCAATACCTTTACCAAATCATCTAAAAGATCCCCGCTTCCGCTTCCATTAATACTGGAAATAGTATAGTACTTTTCTACACCCAACGAATAAAACTCGACTGCATCATGCTGTCTATTGGCACTGTCTACTTTGTTTACAGCCAAGAAAAAGGGTTTTTTACTCTTTCTAAGCAATTGCGCCACTTCTTCATCCATTCCTGTGACCCCCGTTTCCACATCGACCATAAAGATGATAGCGTCTGCCTCATCAATAGCCAGTTCAACCTGCTTATCGATTTCCTCTTCAAAAATATCGTCGCTTCCCACTACATAGCCCCCAGTATCGATCAGGGAGAATTCCTTTCCGTTCCAATCACTCTTCCCGTAATGCCTATCCCTGGTAACTCCGCTCACCGAATCCACAATGGCTTCACGTCTCTGAATGAGACGATTGAAAAAGGTGGATTTTCCCACATTGGGTCTTCCTACAATGGCTACAATACTCATAATTCAATAATTGACTGCAAAAATACTATTTCCGTGACAGCTACACTCCTTTTCACCTAAAATATTGGTAAATGTGATTTTTGTCATTTTCAGGGCGTTATCACCTGTGTACATTGGAAACATGAAGCAACCCAAGGAAATAGCTAATGAAATTGTACTTAGGCCTCGTTTTCAAATGGAATTGGATCATCCAAAAGAACGGGTAATATCATGGTTTGAAGAAGCCAAAGAGAACACCAAGGAGTATGTGATTCATTGTATAGACGACCACGTTTTCATTAAAATTCCCAAAGCGAAACAGCATTTCTGGTCGCCTCAATTGGACATTGAAGTCATTAGTTTTGAAGAAAACCACTGTACACTGCATGGTCTGTTTGGACCAAAACCCAGTGTATGGACCCTGTTTATGTTCATTCACTTTTTGGTGGCCACCTTGTTTATTGGAATGGGTATCTGGGTCTACACACAAATTTCGCTTGATGCGCCTTTCGCAGTACAGCTCACCGTTATGGGGCTATTGGTTATCTTATGGTTTGTGTTGTACTTTGCGGGAAGAATGGGTAAAGCCACGGGGCATGACGAAATGCTCGAGCTACATCATTTCATGAAAAATGTATTGAAACATTAGTTATTGTAACCGAAACGCCGCAATTGTTTTTCATTACTACGCCAGTTTTTGTTCACTTTTACGTAGAGTTCTAAGTGAATTTGTTTTCCAAAGAATTTTTCCAGATCCTTTCGGGCTTCCACACCCACCCGTTTCAGTGCCGATCCTTTGTGGCCAATAATGATTCCTTTTTGGGTGTCGCGCTCAACCATGATTACGGAACGGATACGAATGATCTTCTCATCTTCATGAAACTCTTCGGTGTCGATTTCCACAGCATACGGAATCTCCTTTTTATAATGCATTAGGATTTTCTCGCGAATGGTTTCGTTTACAAAAAAACGTTCTGGCTTATCTGTTAACTGGTCCTTCGGATAAAATGGTGGGGACTCTGGAAGTAATTCGAGAATTCTTTGAAATACTTGGGAAACCCCGAAGTTTTCCAATGCAGAAATAGCAAAAACCTCAGCATTAGGCACTTTTCCCTGCCAAAGCTCTACGGCTTCTACCAATCGGTGTTCATCGCCAGTATCTATTTTATTTATGAGCAGCAGTACTGGAATTTTGGCATTGGTAATTTTATTGAAAAATGCCTCGTCTTTCAAATTCTTTTCCCCCAGTTCTACCAAATAAAGCAGCACATCGGCATCTTCGAAAGCCGACTTTACAAAATCCATCATACTCTCCTGAAGCTGGTACGCTGGTTTAATAATGCCTGGGGTATCACTAAGCACTACCTGGAAATCATCACCATTTACAATACCTAAAATACGGTGACGTGTTGTTTGGGCTTTGGAAGTGATAATGGATAGGCGTTCTCCCACAAAAGCATTCATTAGGGTACTCTTCCCCACATTGGGATTTCCGATAATATTTACAAAACCTGCTTTATGCGCCATAGAAATTCTTTGTGCAAAGGTAAGCGATTATAAATCATTAAGTACCTCCCTCGATACTACTAAATCATGCTACATGTGAATATGGAAGCCTACAATCTAAAAACCATACCTAAACACACCTTTCATGTTTTGACAAATTTGAATTTTGAAAAGCAGTTATGATTCATCCTAACCTGAATACATCATATCCCTTTCAAAAAAACGGCATGTAAAGGACGTTTGAAGTTGCCCTATTCAGAAAGCTAAAACACTAGGGAGCATACGAAATTATAATTGACGATTTACCTTACAAATTTCATTATTTCATCGTTTATTGACAATTAACATCGATAAAGTGTATAAAAAATGTAAAATTTATGTAGGTATTTTCCTATTTCGTATGATTTTTTTTATAAATTGCTAACCATTAACCCCTTATCGCTTACTCATTTACACACGTATTTTAATAAATATTTAACATTTTAATCTAAGCCAAAAAGAACAAAATGAGGAATAAAACGGTGGTCCCCAACTAAAAACAGAACCGACAAATTAGAACTAACCTATAACAAACACTACCATGAAAACAGTTACGATTCTGGCTGCATTGCTATTAACAATCCCAACCCTAAAAGCGCAGAAACAGGAAATTAAGAAAGCGGAACAAGCCGTTAATTCCGGTGATATCTCTACTGCTTTTACCTATTTGGAACAGGCAAAACAAATATTTGCCGCAGCCGATAGTGAAACACGTGCTCACTTCTATGTTGTGGAAGCGGAAATGAAGCTCGCCAATTCGGAGATGGACATGGAGCGAATGGAATCTATTTCCAACTCCGTGGAACGAGCCACCAATTATGAATTGAATGCCACGCTGAAAAGTAGAATTGCTGCCATTAAATCCAAACTTAAAAACATGTCTGCAAGAGCTGCAGCAGGTGAATTCAAGAAAAAAAACTACTCCGCCGCCGCAACACTTTACAATGTGGCCTACCAATCTACTCAGGACACCCTGCTGTACTTCGAAGCGGCCAAAAGCCACTTACTGGCAAAAGAATACGAAGAGGCCCATAGGGCGTACAAACGCCTTATAGATATGGGTTTCACCAACTCGAAAGTACGTTATGTGGCAACCAATGTTCAAACTAAAAAAAAGGAAGCATTTGCATCCTCTGGTGCCAGGAGTACGGCCATAGCACAAGGCTCACATAAAAATCCGGAAATTATAAGATCGAGCTCCAAAGTGCCAGAATTACTAAGGGGTATAACAACCTCTTCACTTCAGATAAATCAACAGGACGCTGCGGTACTGGCAATAGACAAGGCATTGTCTAAATCGCCAAATGACAAGAAACTATTAAATCAGGTATTCCACCTATACCGTCAATTGGGCGCAAAGGACAAATACAACAACGTAATAGATCGACTCATCGCCGAATCGCCAGATGATCCTAACCTATACTACAACTTTGGTGTTTCAAGCACACAAAGCGGTGATATTGAAAAAGCCAAGGAATTTTACAAACAAACACTTGAAATAGATCCGAAACATGTCAATGCTAAAATGAACCTATCCATTTTGATTTTGGATCAGGAAACGGCTATTTTGGATGAAATGAATGGTTTGGGAATGTCCGATGCCGACGACAAGCGTTATGAAGAATTGAAGGTAGAGCGATACAATCTATATAATGAAGCCCTGCCGTATTTGGAGAGTATTGTAGAATTACAACCCAATAATAGGGATGTGATCAAAACACTCTTGAACATTTATAGTATTATAGGACAAGATTCGAAGTATGCCGTGTTGAAAGAAAAATTAGATTAGGGGAACCACATCTATTTTTTCAATAACTCATTAAAGGCTATTTCGGAAAAGGAATCGATTACCCTATCTGCCAAGGAATAGTCTTGAAGGGTGGAATGCGCACTTCGATATGCCACACAATAAATACCCGCGGCATGAGCTGCTTTAATGCCATTGGTGGCATCTTCTATCACCATACAATGTTCTTTGGGCACGCCTGCCATTTGGGCCGCCTTTTCAAAAATCTCCGGATGTGGTTTGGATTGTGCTAAGTCCGCGCCGCTTATTTTTCCTTTGAAGTACTTGTTTAAATCGAACCTATCGAACACCCTATTAATATTTTCCATAGAAGCAGATGACGCTAGCACTAGGGTTATAGCGTTAGCCGTATACTCCTGAATAAGTGCCAATACTCCCGGCAGTAATTCCAGACTGGGATCGGATTGAAAAAGATCCTTAAAGTACTTCCGCTTTATCTTAACCAGCTCCCCAGGGTCAAGGTTCAATTGAAATTCCTCACATAACCTTTCGCATATGGGAAGGGTTGCCATTCCCGTAAAGCCCGAGTAACGCTCTTCAGATACCTGAATCCCGACTTCATCGAACATTTTGAAATAGGCTTTTCTATGCAGGGGTTCCGTGTCTATAATTACCCCGTCCATATCGAACAAAACGGCTTGTATCATTCAAAAAAAGATTTTTGCGAAGATATTGAAAGTATGGCAAGGTGATAGTTAAGTTTGGGTTATCTATTGAAAAGAAAAGCCTCTTGAGAAATCAAGAGGCTTTCGTTGTAGCGGGAACAGGACTCGAACCTGTGACCTTCGGGTTATGAGCCCGACGAGCTACCTACTGCTCTATCCCGCGATATGGACGGCAAAGATACAACAGAGTTTTAAACCCTACAAGTTGAATAGAAAATAAATTGAGTGTTTTTATTTCTTATGTCTAGCGATCCAAGCCATAGCATCCATCCGCTTTTCGGTGGTGAAATTCTTGATATTTACCTTAGCAACCAGCGTATCCAAATTTCCCAAAAGATGAATCCATTTTCTGTCGGTAACCAATGCAATCTTATTAAACCTCCCAGCATGTTCTATGGGAAAAAGGGTAGCAATAAAAACAGCATTAAGGGAGAAACTTTCAATTCCAGCATCCTCCAAGTACAAATTGATCTTATCATGCTCTTCAAACTTTTCCAAAATTTGCGCACGCAAGGCATTTATAGCCTCGGTATTCATCTTACCATCAATGATATAACCAATGGTGTCTTGCGCAAAACTAAAGCCTGAAAACATATTTGGGGTTGTTGAAGGATAAAAGTTACGAATAATTTAATTTCATCATACGACTCATGATAATAATTTAACAGAAAGTACTTGCGCTCTACTACTTCAAAAAAACTAACTACGAGACATCTTTCTTCAACTTGAAACCCAATCGATCGCCTTCATCCGATCTTTAATCTTAAAATTTCGAATCTTGGTATCCACAAAAATATTATTCAATCCGGCAATGAGGTGAATCCATGACCGATCCGTTACCATGGCCGTCTTTCGGATACGTTTTCTATGCTTATGCGGGAAGAGTGTTGTGGTGACAATAGAATTTAAGGAGAAGTGCTCTACCCCACCATCCTCTAAATAGACACAGATGGTCTCATGCTCATCCAATCGCTTCAGGATCTCATCGCGAAGATATTCTATGGAAGGGGTATCCATAACCCCATCTACAATGTAGCCAACTACATCATCTCCCAGATTGAAGTTTAAAAACACGAAAAGTTCTATTAAGGTTTGTTACGGGTAAAGATATAAATTACTGTTGAATGCTGTTCGCTTCAAATCCCTGTAATTCACCATTTTGAAAATGTGTCGTGACTTGTATCGGGTTACAGCACACCTCACAGTCCTCTATATAGGAAGTACTCACCGAAGGATCCAGTAACATAGAAATAGACTCCCAACAGTGGGGACATTGGAAATAATGTTCTAACATGCCTAAGAATTCATTTCAATTTCTTCGGTAATCTCGGCCCATTGCTCCATTAATTGTTCCAGATCTTTTTTCTTCTTTTGGTATTCGTCAAAAAAATTGGGTTTGGCAATGGTCTCTTCATAATTAATGGAAAGCTCTACATCAATTTCCTTGATCTCCCTTTCCAGTTTGCCAATGGATGCTTCAACCTTACTCAGTCTATTGTTAAGCGATTTCTGTTTCTTTTGCTGCTCATAGCTCAGTTTCCCCGAACGTTCTGTAGGCTTCTCTTCCTTTGTCTCGATCTGCGTCCGTTTTTCGGCTTCCCGTAAGTTCTGTAGATTACGTTGCTCTAAAAAGAAATCGATATCGCCCAGGTATTCTTTTATTTTTCGATCCTTGAATTCGTATACCTTATTGGTAAGTCCCTGAAGAAAATCACGGTCGTGAGAAACGACAATAAGCGTTCCCTGAAAGTTCTTTAAGGCTTCTTTCAATACATTTTTAGACTTAATATCCAGGTGGTTGGTAGGCTCATCCATCACCAATACGTTGAAGGGTTGCAAGAGTAATTTAGCCAATGCCAACCTATTTCGCTCTCCTCCCGATAATACACGAACGTATTTATCTACCTCTTCCCCACGGAATAAAAACGCTCCCAAAATATCCCGAACCCTAGGTCTGGTTTTCTCGTCTGCTGCGTCCAGCATCGTATCTTCAACAGTCTTGGAACCATCTAAATAATCTGCTTGGTTCTGGGCAAAATACCCTATTTGAACATTGTGCCCCAATTGCACTTCACCATCGTACTCAATTTCACCAACGATCATTTTAGCCAGGGTAGATTTTCCTTGTCCGTTTTGCCCGACAAAGGCAGTTTTACTATCTCGTTCTACCAAAAGATCAATTTGCCTAAGTACCTCTTTATCCCCATAATTCTTTGAGGCATTTTCGGTAGTGATTACCACTTTTCCGGGTGTAACGGAAATAGGAAAACGAAGGGTCATTACCGCATTATCATCTTCATCAATTTCTATACGCTCCATCCTATCCAACTTCTTAATGAGCGATTGCGCCATGGTCGCCTTAGAGGCTTTAGCCCGAAATTTTTCGATGAGCTTCTCCGTATGCTCAATGTGTTTTTGCTGGTTCTTTTGTGCTGCCTGTTGTTGCTCCCTGAGCTCTCTTCTTAGTTCTAAATATTTCGAATATGGCTTAGGATAGTCATAAATTTTGCCCAGTGAAATCTCAATGGTTCTATTGGTCACATTATCCAAAAACATCTTATCATGCGAAACCAACATGACGGCTCCCGGATAAGATCTCAAAAAGTCCTCTAACCACAGGATGGATTCAATATCCAAATGGTTGGTTGGCTCATCCAGTAGAAGAATATCATGGTTCTGAAGAAGTAATTTGGCAAGTTCAATGCGCATACGCCAGCCTCCAGAAAAGGTGTCGGTAAGCTTATTGAAATCTTCCCGTCGAAAACCCAACCCTTGGAGAATACGTTCGGTATCGCCCTGATAATTATAGCCCCCATGAATTTCATACTGATGCTGGGTCTCATTTAAGTCGATCAAAAGCTGGTTGTAGGACTCACTTTCATAATCCGTACGCTGGGCCAATTGTATGTTAATGGACTCTAGTTGCTGTTCCAGATCCTTTATTTGGGAAAATGCCTCATAAGACTCTTGCAATACCGTTCTTCCCTTTACAAAGTCAATATCTTGTTTCAGAAACCCTATGGAAATTTCCTTATCCATAGCAATGGCTCCTTCGTCATACTCCTGTTCCTTGGATATGATACGCAATAATGTGGATTTACCGGCACCATTTTTACCCACTAACCCTACACGATCGCCAGGGGTGAGCATAAAGGTGATTCCTTGGAATAAATATTCCCCTTGAAAAGAAACCGATATATTATGAATGTTTAGCATTCTTTGAACATATAATTTCTGCAAAGATGCTTAATTTTGCAGTACCAAAAAAACGGCCTATGTCATTCTTAAAAGGCACTAAGATCTACAGTATTTTTACCGGAAAATGTCCAGTGTGCCAAAATGGTAAAATGTACGAAAGCGCAAATGCCTATAATTTTTCCCGAACCCTTAAAATGAATGAGCGTTGCTCCCACTGCAACACCAAGTTTAAAATTGAGCCTTCCTTTTTCTACGGGGCTATGTATGTAAGCTACGGTGTCGGTATTGTCTTTGCGATTGCCGCTTTCCTTATATCCTTTTTTGTTCTGGATCTTGGACGCTTCGAATCGTTTCTTGTAATTGTCGGTACCTTGGTAGTACTACTGCCAATTATACTCCGACTCTCAAGAAACATCTGGATCAACTTCTTTTTTAAGTTCGATCGGAAGAAAACCTCTTAATGTCCATTTCTAAAGGCAGTCCTTGGTTTTTTTCAATGTGATCGAAAAGCATTTTTGAAAGCAAGGGTGCCATAAGTAGTCCACGGGTACCCAGGCCATTAAAAAAATACAACTGTTTGTGGGACAAACTCCCCAACAAAGGTTTTCGGTCTTTTACGGTTGGTCGCATCCCTACTTCTTGAGCTACCACTTGAAACGGACAGTCTATCATTTTATGTAAAGCTGCAATTAACTGTTCCCTTCCTTTTAGTGTCTGTTCCGGGGAGACATCACCATGCGCAAAAGTGGCGCCAACTTTATACAAATCGCTACCAAGCGGAATCAAGAAGAAAGGTCCTTTAACCACCTTGTCCAATTGTAGTTTTTCGGCCTTAATTGTTATGTACTCCCCTTTTTTAGGAATTAGGCCTTCTATAGTAAAATAGGGGTTCTCAACGACTGCAGCACCCTCGGCAAACACAATTTGCTTGGCCACTATATCTCCATACCTAATTCTATTTCCTTCTAAAGTAAGCTGGTCGTATTGAAATTCTTGGGGGCTATACTTTCCCGATTCCATTAAAAAGTCAGCATAATTATCGAGCAAAAGTTTGGTGTCGATTTGCAAGGCCCTATTCATTTTTCCCAATTCGTATGGTGCTTGCAAGGAAGCATATGTATTTGGCTTTAGTTTGGATGTGAGGAAACCCGCAAGATTATTTTTGCCGCTTGCAATCATCCATTCATTCTGTTCCTCAGCACCTGCCAGTATCCTTAGAATTTCTGTTTCCTTTAAGAACTGGGATTGTAATCTAGTTTGGATCGATGCGTAAAAGGAATTTGCCTCTTCCAAAAACGGAATAGCATTCCAGACAGGAGTGATTCGTTTTAACACGACAGGATTCACTATACCCCCGGCAACCCTTGTAGCAGACGTATTAGGGACGTCTAAGGCCACAAAATCCTTTTGGGACCGTATGAGCCGATCGCAAAAAGAAACGCCCGCAATACCAAGCCCAACGACTATGTAGTCAACCTCTTTCATAAAAAAACCCTCCAAAGCTACGCAATGGAGGGCAATATATCATCTAATAGAAACTATTAATAGTTCCACATATCTATTTCGATATTACGAATTTGTTCTTTGATTCGGTCCGATTCCAGCAACTGCATTAATGCATTATCATTTATATAGTCTGAAACACTACGGTCACCCTGAACGTTGTCTTCTTTATATACCACTCCGTGGAACCTTCTTGAATTAAGAAGATGGTCATAGGAAATTGGTTGAGAGGTATTCTTGCGGTTGAATGCTTTTGCTTTGTGCAATACATTCCTGGCTCCAGGGAACCATACCCAAAATAAATCTACAGAAGCATCTACACCTTCATCATCGAACGCCTTAGAACGTGCCTCATTGGCAACAGGACAGATACCTAACATACGGTATCTCAATTCTCCTTGACGCTTATCCAAATACCAGTAACCTCTTGCCTTCCAGGCTTGAATATCTCCAGCATCCAAAGTAAATTCACGGATGTATTCTGGATCTACCCTTCCCTCGGCATTGTACTGCTCGATACCCAAATCTGTAGTATCGCGATACACTAGCGAAGCACCAAGCTGGTCCAAGGTTCTTTTTTCGGTAAAGTAAGAGTCGGCATAAACATGCTCAATGTCACCGTCTTTGATTCCTCTCACCAAAACGTCATATAGCGAACGCCTTTCTGATCCAATGTTGTTGGTATCGATTGGGTAGTACAATGGGAAGTTTACTCGCTCATCTAGATCAATATACTCCCAAGTCGTTTTAGACCAAAGAACATCGCGCTCATCAACGTAGCCATATGGAAGTGGCTCGTCGTTATCATAAGCGATTTGTGCTTCTGTCTTGACTCCAATCTCGTCGGGAGTTTTGGCATTAAGGATGTTGATTTGTGCAGCAGCACTCACACCCATTAAAAGGCCAATTCCACTTAAAACAACATGTTTAAAATTCATAAAAACGAAATTTTACTTTTTAGTTTGTTAACTCAATACAAACCGGAGAAATTTTCTTCAACTTGTATCCTGAGTTATTTGCAATTTTAGCGTTGATATCGAAAATCTGTACAGTTTCTCCACGCCTTGCTCTTCGCAATGCATTTTTAGCTGGACCGTCCAGTTTTCTTCCACTTACCGCTACAGTAGGTTGACCAGAAACCTTGAACTTAAATCCAGTTACATTAAGGTTAAGATCGAAATCGAAATCCTCTAAAAGAGCACCTACACTAGAGATCTCTAATCCTTGACGTTGCATACGTACACATGCTCCATCTCCAGTTTCCCCACGAATGGTTCCTACTGGACGTGGAATATCCTTGATACGGAACTCGGTAGTTGTATTAACTCCTGTTCCATCAGGCAACGTACCCCTAGCATTAATACTAACGGTTCTACCTTGTGCAGGACGCATCACATACTTACTTCCAGCAGACTTACTTAAACCTGTTGCAGAAGCAGAAACCTTATTATCTGGAATTCCTGGGATAGAAATTGTCATTGGGTTATCTACCCCACGGTACACCACGTTCATCTTATCTGCAGCGATAACAGCAGAATTAGGCTTAGTGATAGTTGCGAATGTGCTACTTACTGGAATCTCAACTTCCTTTCCATCTTGAAGGAAGATAAGGTTACCTTCGATCTTGTGATCTCCAGCAGCACCTGCACTAATGTTCAGTTTCACTTTACCATTCTCGATGGTGTACTGATTTTCAGTTAAAGGTCTTCCATCTAATGTAAGCTCTACCCTGTTTGGTTTTGTGTTAGGATCTTTACGTCCCAAAACAATACCTCCATCGAATGCCTCTCCTGCATAGAATGCAGATTTAGACTGCTCCAATAATGTATTGTACTGAGTGAATGATGCAACCCTTTCTTGTTGTCCAGCCAACATCTTAGATAGCAATTCATTCTTAGTTACTTTAATATCGTTTTGGAGTGAAGTCATCTTTGTCTTAGAAGCAATAAGCGGGAATCCTTCATAGTTATAGTTTAACCAATCCACTTTTTTCCCATCCTTCAATCTAGTTACCGGAGTAGTAGAGAAGTTAGCTTCAATTGTCTTCTTAATATCTTCAATTCCTTGAACTTTTGCCAAAGCTGTATCAGAAAGTACTTCGAGCATTTCAGTACGATATGTGTTAATCGCACTCAAGAACTCTTGACCTTCTGGCTTTAACTTGTCACCTTGGAAAAAGCGCTGATCTAAGAAATCAGGCTTATCCTGAACTTCATAATTCTCCTGCTCATCAGATTTAACCGTAGTCATCATCTGGCCTTTCAGGTCAGCTAAAAAGGAATCCAAATCAGCAGAGATTTGTGAAACCTTGTCGGCTTGAGCTTTTACAGCAGCATATTGCTCAGGTTGTTCGGAAGCTTTAACTGCCAAATTTTCCATGAAATTGTTATTACGCTCTGTTGCAGCTAAATTAGCTTGGTCGATCTTTTTGTCAAGTAGTCCGAAAGCGGACAATACTTCTTTGGACATGTTTAATGCCAACATCGCGATGAAAACCAAGTACATTAGGTTAATCATCTTTTGCCGCGGGGATAGTTTTCCTCCTGCCATCTTTTCTCTTTTTTAAAGATTAATATTACAGTTAGATAACTTTCTAGTTATTGCTCATTGCAGATAACATTCCTCCATACACCCCATTCAATGATGAAAGGTTGCTGGCCAAGTGCTCCATTTGAGCTTTCAACTGAGCTGCATTCTCTGCTACTTGCTCATTAACTTCTGCCTGACGGCTTGTAGATTCAACTTGTACTTTGTAAAGACTGTTCAATGACTCCATTTGGGCAGCAGCCAATGCCATTTCTTCACTATACTTCTTAGTAGAGTTCATAGCCTCTGCTGTTGGAGCCATTCCTTTGGCAGCACCTTCGAAAGAACGAATGCTTTCTCCTAAGCTAGACATTAACTCGCCATCAATTCGTGCTTCTTTAAGCATCTCATCCAACTTCTGGGAAAGGATACCTTGAGCGTCTTGTGGCTGTTGTTTTTTATCTTTTGTTTTTCCTCCTGCTAATTCAGGATATACCAAAGACCAATCTAAATCGTCATCTACTGGTTCGAAAGCCGAGATAGCGAAAATGATTGCCTCTGTAATAAGACCAATCGCCAAAAGAAGACCACCATTAAGTGGACCCAACTCCCAGTGAAGGATCTTAAATAGCGCTCCCAAAATTACGATGGAAGCTCCAAGCCCGTAGGCCATGTTAAATAATTTCTTAGATGATTTTGACTGTGCCATAATACAATTTTTAAGTTAAGTTAAGTTTTATTTAGGTTAAGATTCAAGCTTTTTAAAGGAGATTATCGGGCGTCTCCAAAGTTATTGTTAAGCGTTACATCGGTTCCCATATAATCCTGTACGGTTCTGAAACCAATATAGCTTCTTGCAGAATCTGCATACTCATAATCTCGAGTACTCACTTGCAAGAAATACGCTACGTCTTTCCATGATCCCCCACGAACTACTTTACGCATGTTCTTGTCATCATTTACGTTAGGGTTCATTGTAGAAGAATACTCATAAGAATCTGGATCGTAAGAAGAGGCTACCCACTCACTCACATTTCCAGCCATATTATATAGGTTGTAATCGTTAGGCTCATATGCATCGGCCTCTACCGTATACAATGCCTGATCTGCTGCGTAGTCTCCTCGAAGTGGCTTAAAGTTGGCCATAAAACAACCTCTATCGTTTTTGGCATACGGCCCTCCCCAAGGGAAAGTAGCAGATTCCAATCCACCACGTGCAGCATATTCCCACTCGGCCTCACCTGGAAGTCTAAAGGAGTTAACGTGCTGACGGTTTCTTGATTTTTGATATGAATTTTTGTACAAAGTTCTCCAAGCACAGAATGCCTTGGCTTGTTTCCAACTTACCCCCACAACAGGATAATCCCCATACGCCTCATGCCAGAAGTAATCGTTGTGCATTGGCTCATTGTATGAGTAATTGAAATCTTTGATCCATACCGTTGTATCTGGATAGATAGAAACTGTATCTTTTTTGATGAAATCCTTTCTACGTTGTCCTTTAGCACGCGCAGCAGCCTGAATGTCCATGTGCGTGTACTGGAACAATAATTTGGACACATCGATTGTTCTTTGTCCATTATATGCTTCCTCTGCAGGAATATACATAGTGTCCATCACTTCTGTATAATACTCATCGGGATATTCACCTGTTTCCCAAATAAGATCTACATCGTTGTTGATTTTACGACCGGCATAGAAATCTTCTCCCATACCATAGTAATTATCGTACATGTATTGCTCGTAAGGACTCATTTCTTCGTTCTCCTGATCTACAAAGGCAAAATCACCAATACCACCGTCTCCGGGGGCAGCCCCTACTTCATCAGCAAGGATGGCCAATTTCAATCGAACTGTAGAATCGCGAACCCAGTTTACAAACTGTCTGTATTCAGAATTGGTTATCTCGGTCTCGTCCATGTAGAAGGAACGCACCGTAACTGTTCTTGTAGGAGCATCATTTACTGCTACAAAATCATCATCTGCTTTACCCATGATGAAAGAACCACCAGGGATAAGTGTCATACCATAAGGCTTTTGAGGGTACCATTTTTTACCTTTTGCGCCGATTAGTTCCCCTCTGTCACCAGAGTTACAACTAAACAAAAAGGCTACCATCGCAGTGAATGCAATTAACTTCTTCATAGGTATTTAGGTTAAATTATGTAAGATTTAAGGGCGTAAACCTATCTATAAAATTTTAAAAAAACAACAATTTCTTTAAAAAACCCTTAAACCTTTTTTTCTTAGTTTGTTTGATTATACTTCATTCTTTCGGCGGGCTTTATACCACCTTTCAGGAATTTCCTGATTTGTTGCACTCAAATATTCGCCATAAGTGCAAGGTAATAACGTATGTCTTTTTAATTTATTATTAACATTTGAAATAAATGGTAATTCTATCCACCAACGACCCGTTTTACTGCTCTTTTTGAACACTAAAACCTCGTCATCTACCGGTACTTTATACGTAGTAAACCTCTGTTCATTATCGAAATCTTCATCGTCTATCCTAAAGTTTACTCCTTCTATGAAATACCAAATCATCTGTGCCACAAGCATGGAGGCACTTTCAGCATTAAACTCTTTCAGTTCGTAAATCCCGAAGGAAGATACTTTATTGCTTATTCCTGCATATCTTGCAATAGCACAGATTTCTCTACTATCGAATCCATTGGGGCCTGAACTACTATTATAACTCAATTCCGATGCTTTTATTGCCGATGTGTCTATGGCTACCATATCCGCATCCCTCATGATGGGCTCCACCAATGTAATGTCTCCAGTAACCTTACCCAAGCGATAGGCATCGAAAAATAATTTTTCCATTAAAGCAATCTCCGCAGGTGGATTATCATAGGATTGATATCCTAGCACACTATAGTTAAATAGGTTGTAAGGTTTATCTACAATGATCTTACCCACATATGACACATTTGAAATAGGCTGCTCTGCATCTCCCAAATCGAAACGATGATCTACATTCACAACATTGATCATTTTACCATATGTATCATACGAGCGGTATTGCGCATACATCAAATCCTGACTGCCCCCTAGAACAATAGGTATAATGTTTTTAGATAAAATAGCCTCTAATACGGTTCTCAATGCAAAATAGGTGTCTTCTACCGTTGCCCCTTTCTCAATATCGCCAAGATCCACTATGGGATAGGACCAATTTCCAGGATATAAAGAATAGAGTGATTTTCTAACGGCATCAAAAGAAATGTCAGCACCTATATAATTAATGTCGTTTCTGTTCTCCTTAACGCCTAGAATGGCAAATCGGACATCCTTTAGTGCAGGCAATTCCCCAACCTTATGATGAATTTCTATTTCTTTTCCTAGCACTCCTAAGGATAATACTTCCCTATGGGCTACTACTTTCTTTGAAACTGGGGAAAGAAATTCTATCATTTATTTTTTCTTGGCGGTCGCTTTCTTTTTTCTAGTCGTTTTTTTTGGGGCATTCTTTTCCAGTAGTTCTTGTGCTTGCTCCAGTGTCATCTTATCCGCCTTGGTGGTTTTGGGAAGTTCTACTTTCGTCTTTCCCTTGATAAGGTTAAAACGTCCCCACCTTGCTTTTTCCAAACGAATGCCCTCCTCAGGCCACTCATTGATCAGTTTATCAATCTCCTTCTGCTTCTTATCCTCGATTAGTTGTATGATGTCTGCATCGGAAAGATTATCGAAATCGTATTTTTTGTTCACATTAATGAACATGTTGTTCCACTTAATAAATGGCCCAAACCTTCCCTTTCCTTTCTGTACCGGCATCCCTTCATACGTATATATAGGTGCATCGGCTTTTTTCTTTTCTTCAATAAGGGTAGCTGCCGTATCCATAGCCACATCTAGTGGATCCATCCCTTTGGGCAGGGAAATAAACTTGGACCCAAATCGGATATAAGGTCCATACCTACCATTGGCTACCTCCACTTCTTCTCCATCATACACACCCAATGATTTAGGTAACTTGAACAAATCCAAGACTTCTTCAAAAGTCACCAAATGCAATTGCTGATCTGGACGCAAGCTTGCAAATTTTTTGTTTTCATCGTCCGGGCTTCCAATCTGAGCCATGGGGCCAAATTTCCCCAATCGAACCAAAACAGGTCTCCCGGTTTCAGGATCTTCCCCTAATATGCGCTCACCGCTTTCACGTTCCGCATTCTCTTGTACATCCTCGACGTGTGGATGAAACTTGGTATAGAAGTCCTTCATCATAGAGGTCCACTCTTCCTTCCCTTCGGCAATAGCATCGAAATCCTCCTCTACTTTCGCTGTGAAGTTATAATCTAAAATATCATCAAAATGATCTACCAAGAAGTCATTTACAATCATCCCAATATCCGTTGGAACCATTTTCCCCTTGTCGCTCCCGATAGTCTCTGTCAGCTTTTTATCTTCAATCTGACCTTCTTGCAACTGAAGCTGAACATAATTGCGCTCTACACCTTCCACAGTTCCTTTTTCCACATAATTCCTATTCACTATGGTAGAAATGGTTGGAGCATAGGTAGAGGGCCTACCAATTCCCAACTCTTCCAACTGCTTTACTAAAGCAGCTTCCGAATAACGGTATGGTGGTCTAGTAAATCTTTGGGTAGCGGTAATATAATTATTGGTAAGCGGATCGCTAACCTGTAATTTAGGCAACATTCCGTCTTGTTCCTCCTCTTCAAAGTCGGTTCCTTCGAGGTACACCTTCAAAAACCCATCAAATTTTATCATTTCACCATTTGCTGCAAATTGTTCGCTAACTGGTTGAGCTCCGGCAATATCGATCTTCACATTGGTACGTTCTAATTGGGCATCGCTCATTTGTGAAGCAATGGTACGCTTCCAAATTAAGTGATACAAACGCTCCTGATCATAATCCCCGCTTATGGTATGCCTAGACATATCGGTGGGTCGAATAGCTTCGTGAGCTTCTTGGGCGCCCTTTGATTTTCCTTTATAATTTCTTGGCTGACTGTAATTATCACCATAGGAATTCGAAATCTCCTCCTGAGCGGCCTTACGGGCATCATCGGATAAGTTTACACTGTCCGTTCTCATATAAGTAATTAAACCTGCCTCGTATAAACGCTGGGCTATGGTCATTGTCTTACTTACGGAAAAATATAATTTTCTTGATGCTTCCTGCTGAAGTGTAGAAGTGGTAAATGGAGGTGCTGGCGATTTTTTAGCCGGCTTCTTTACAAGATCGGCCACTTTATAGGAAGCTCCAATATTTTTTTGAAGAAAAGTTCTCGCCTCTTCTTCTGTAGAAAAGTTCTTGGGCAGCTTCGCCTTAAACTTATTTCCTTTCTCGGTAGTAAACTCTGCAACCACACGATAGGAAGCTACAGGATTAAATTTTTCAATTTCACGTTCCCGTTCAACAATTAAACGTACCGCTACCGATTGAACACGACCCGCGGACAACCCTCCTTTCACCTTCTTCCATAGCACAGGGGATAATTCGTACCCTACCAAACGATCTAATACACGTCTCGCTTGTTGGGCATTCACCAAATTATAATCTATTTGTCTCGGGTTTTCAATCGCCTTTAGTATGGCCGATTTTGTAATCTCATGAAAAACAATCCGCTTGGTCTTTTCTTTGTCTAATTTTAGCGACTCCGCCAAGTGCCATGCAATGGCTTCTCCTTCCCGATCCTCATCACTAGCCAACCAGACCATTTCAGCTTTTTGGGCCAATTGTTTCAATTCCTTGACCAAGCTTTTCTTGTCACTCGATATAATATACTTAGGTGCAAATCCGCCTTCCACATCTACTCCCAACTCCTTTGCGGGAAGGTCTGCAATGTGTCCAAAGCTAGAGGCAACCTTAAAATCCTTTCCTAGAAATTTTTCAATGGTTTTGGCTTTTGCCGGCGACTCCACAATCACTAAATTCTTTGCCATAGTCCGTAAATTTGGAGTACAAAAGTATATGATTTTTTTAATACGCTCCGAACGCAGTCAAGATTTAAGCTTCCCTTAACACCAAAAAAAGAGCCGGAAAAAAGTAATTCCGGCTCAAAATATTTTAGAAATGTTTACCTAGGCAATACGCTCTATTCGTCTTCAGATTGACCAATATTGGATATCGCATTATCATCCTCAAAACCAACAGTTTCCTTATAAATATAATATAAAATTATATAGGTAAAGAACAAGGTAGCAATCATCCCGATATAGCAAAGTATAGCACCTAAAGAAGACAATAAACTCCCTACAAATAAAAGCCCAAAAATGATGAACCAATGTTTATTACCAAGTTTAAAGGCCGCCTTGACAATATCGCCCACACTTAGGTCTTCGTTAAACACAAAGATTGGCAGCATAAGCTGAAGCGGCACCATTGCATACAACAATGGTAAATAGCATAGAAGCGCAGCCAATATTGCAATACCCATTGTAGCCAATGTTAACATAACCAACTTACTGAAGTGTTTTTTAAGTAGTGAAAAATATCCGCCAGTTTCTTCCGACAATCCCATATCTTCATTCTTTAGCATCTTTAGGAAATTGCCATAGATCGAATAGTTGACTGCTTGCATTAGGAAAGAAAGAACAAGGACCAGTAAAAACCATAGTATAATGATGACCGGAGAATAATTATCGAACATGGTATCTCCATAATAAGGATCGTACCCACCGGAAATGGCATCTATATACATGGGTAAAATAGGAATATATATTACCAATACAAATGGAATAATAACCACCAGACTTACTAGCACGTGTACCATTCCTTGAGTGAATACCTGTTTATACAATTCGAAACTTTTACTGAAAATATCCCCAAAGTCCGGGGACTGAGAATTTTCAATCTTTTTAAAAATAGGGTGTTCCATAGAAGAAATATTTTGGTTAGCTAATTATTGATGTAAATGTACTAAAAAGAAAACTGCCACTTTGTCATAAACCTCATTTTATTCCTATCTTTGCATGTTCATTGCTATATTAAATCGCAGACGGATTGCAACCATGGAAGAAAAAATTATAGATGAGAACAAACAGGGTGAGGCCTTGGTATTGGAAGCCAAAGAAGGCAATGCCCGAAAATTATATATTGAAAGCTACGGCTGTCAAATGAATTTTAGCGATAGTGAAATTGTCGCTTCTATTTTGACAGAACAGGGTTTCAACACTACTCAAAAATTGGAAGAAGCCGATTTGGTTCTTGTTAATACCTGCTCCATTAGAGACAAAGCAGAACAAACCGTTCGCAAACGTTTGGAAAAATACAATGCCGTAAAACGAATCAACCCAAAAATGAAGGTTGGGGTTTTGGGGTGTATGGCCGAACGCCTTAAGAGTAAATTCCTGGAAGAAGAAAAGATTGTAGATATGGTAGTGGGACCAGATGCCTACAAAGACTTACCAAATCTTTTAAAAGAAGTGGAAGAAGGTCGGGATGCCGTGAATGTAATCCTTTCAAAAGAGGAAACTTACGGCGATATCTCCCCTGTAAGACTGGGAGGAAATGGGGTTACTGCATTTGTTAGTATCACCCGTGGGTGCGACAATATGTGTACGTTCTGTGTAGTTCCGTTCACAAGAGGGCGAGAACGTAGCCGGGATCCCAAGAGCATTATTGACGAAGTAAACGATCTTGCAGAAAAAGGCTATAAAGAAATCACACTACTAGGACAAAATGTAGACAGTTATTTATGGTATGGTGGCGGATTGAAAAAGGATTTCAAAAACGCTACCGAAATACAGAAAGCGACGGCTACAAATTTTGCACAACTACTGGAAATGGCAGCGCTGGCACAACCCAAAATGCGCATTCGCTTTTCAACCAGTAACCCACAGGACATGACCGAGGATGTGCTGCACTCCATGGCCAAATATGATAACATTTGCAATTACATCCACCTACCCGTGCAAAGTGGCAGTACAAGAATATTGAAGGAAATGAACCGCCTTCACACTCGGGAGGAATACTTTGAGCTTATCGATACCGTAAAGCGAATCATTCCAGATTGTGCCATTTCACAAGATATGATCACTGGCTTCCCTACCGAAACGGAAGAAGACCACCAAGACACATTGTCTTTAATGGAATACGTAAAGTATGATTTTGGGTTTATGTTCATGTATTCTGAACGACCAGGAACCATGGCCGCTAGAAAAATGGAAGATGACGTTCCCGAAGACGTAAAGAAACGTAGACTAACGGAAATAGTGGATCTTCAGCAAAAGCATAGTGCTTATAGAACGCAAGAATTTGTTGGGAAGACCGTGGAAGTGCTCATTGAAAAAGAATCGCGCAAGAGCGACGCTCAATGGAGCGGACGTACACAACAAAATACCGTTGCGGTATTTCCGAAAGAACATTATAAAGTGGGTGATTTTGTTATGGTAAAAATTGAAGATTGCACCAGTGCTACTTTAATTGGAAAGGCCGTTGAATACTCTCACAACAACTAACCTATGGAAAACGTACAAGCCGTAAAACAACGCTTTGGAATTATAGGGAACGATCCCGGACTTAACCGTGCCGTTGAAAAAGCCGTTCAAGTGGCTCCAACGGATATCTCGGTACTGGTTACTGGAGAAAGTGGTGTAGGGAAGGAAAGTATTCCAAAGATCATTCATTCGCTCTCCCATAGAAAACACGGAAAGTATATCGCCGTAAACTGCGGGGCGATTCCGGAAGGAACCATTGATAGCGAATTGTTTGGCCACGAGAAAGGAGCATTTACGGGAGCCACCGCCACGAGAAGCGGTTATTTTGAGGTGGCAGATGGCGGAACCATTTTCTTGGATGAAGTAGGGGAACTACCCTTACCAACCCAAGTTCGCCTATTACGTGTTTTGGAAAATGGGGAATTCCTCAAAGTAGGATCCTCCAAAGCACAAAAAACCGATGTGCGTATTGTAGCAGCCACCAATGTGAAAATGGCAGAGGCCATCGAAAAAGGTAAATTTCGTGAAGACCTATACTATCGCTTGAGCACAGTAGAAATTGCGTTGCCCCCGCTTCGGAAACGCCACGAAGATATTCATTTGTTATTCCGAAAGTTTGCTTCAGATTTTGCCCAAAAATACAAGATGCCAACCATTCGGTTGGATGATGCAGCAGTTGGGCTTTTACTACAATATAAATGGGGTGGAAATATCCGTCAGTTACGTAATGTCGCCGAACAGATTTCTGTCTTGGAGCAAAACAGGACGATTTCTTATGAAACTTTGAAGAACTATCTCCCCGATGTGGGAAGTAATCTTCCAGCTGTCATTAGCACTAAAAAACCCGAAAGTGACTTTAGCAACGAACGGGAAATCCTTTATAAGGTATTGTTCGATATGCAACGGGATATTAATGACCTAAAAAAGCTGACGATGGAATTGATGAAGGGTGGAAACACAGCCGAGGTTCGGGAAGAAAATTCTACACTCATCGATAAGATTTATTCCGAAGAAACAGATCGCGAAGCACAATTGGCGGCTATTGCAGAAGAAGAAAGTCCGCAGGCATACGATGTAGAAGTGGTCCCTTCAACCCCAGAAGCTGCTGTGGCAGAAATTACCGAAGACAAATATCACTTTGCAGAGGAGATTCAGGAAGAAGAAAACCTTTCTTTGCATGAAAAAGAACTGGAGCTCATTAAAAAGTCGTTGGAAAAATACGATGGTAAACGAAAAGACGCTGCCAAAGAACTGGGTATTAGCGAACGCACCCTTTACCGTAAAATAAAACAATACAACCTGTAGTTTATCCTCTATATGAATCGAATCCTTAAGATTTCACTATGCTTCTGTTTCATTCTCCTAGCCCAAGGATGTAAGGTAAAATATTCCTTCACCGGAGTTAGTGTGGGTAATGCACAGACCTTTCAGGTAAATAACTTTGTAAACAATGCAGCCCTGGTAGAGCCAAGGATTGCAAGGGATTTTACATTGGCACTCCAGGACATCATCCTAACCCAAACCAGTTTGGGCCTTACACCCACCAATGGTGACCTCATTTACGAAGGTGAAATAACGCGATACTACGTGTCCCCTATTACGGCAACTTCGCAAAGTACTGCTGCCCAAAACCGATTGACCATGGAAGTAAACGTGAGGTACACGAATACCTTGGATTCCGAAAAGGACTTTGAAGAAAAGTTTTCGTTTTACTTCGACTACGAAGGAGGAGCACAATTAATTGGATCGCAATTGGATGAAGCTTTGGAAATCATTTTTGAACGATTAACACAGGATATCATAAATAAATCATTGGCAGACTGGTAATATGAACATTCAGACCTTCACATATTTGTTGGCAAATCCTCAAACCATCCATCCGGAACAGGTGAAGGAACTGGATACACTATTGGAGAAATACCCGTATTTTCAAAGTGCCCGTGCATTGCAATTAAAAGGCCTGAAAAACCAAAACAGCTATCTATACAATGATGCCCTAAAAATAGCAGCGGCCCATACCACCGATAGGGATATTCTTTTCGAATACATCACTTCAAAAGAATTTATTCAGAATGACATTTCAGAAGCAATCCTTCAACAGAGTGATGCCATAAAGGACATCGAAGTAATTTCCGAAAATGTTTCGGAAACGGTAAGCCGGGAAATTCATGAGCAATTGCAAACTGAGATGAAGAAGGCAGAGGCCATTCTTAATCCAGAGCTGTTTGAACGCAAATCCGTTCCTGTTGCCATTACCCCTTCAGAAGAAAAAGAAAAGGCCACTTCGGAAGAAGTGCTTGAGATAAATGAACCTATTACATTCACCAAAAGCGACACACATTCCTTCGGCGAATGGTTAAAGCTAACACAAGCACAACCTATTGAACGCGAAGAATTAGAAGTTGATGAGGACCAGACTAACCTTCATGAGGACCGTCAACGTAAGTTTGAGCTGATTGAAAAATTTATTCAGGAACGTCCCAAAATTGAGCCCAAACAGACTCCAAAGAAAAACAAGAATCTTGCCAAGCCTTACACACAGGCTCCTGAGCAGCTAATGACAGAGACTTTGGCTAAGGTATACCTTCAACAAAAAAATTATAAAAAAGCCATTCAGGCATATAAAATTTTAATTTTGAAAAATCCCGAAAAAAGTGGTTTCTTTGCAGACCAAATTCGGGCGATAGAAAAACTGATAAAAACAGAAGAACAATGACGCAATTTACCATATTTTTAATTCTAATCGTTTTCGTAGCATTCTTGCTAGTGGTAGTGATCATGGTGCAGAACCCTAAAGGAGGAGGATTATCTTCTACTTTTGGTGGTGGCGGTGGTCAACAATTGGGAGGAGTGAAGAAAACAACCGATTTCTTAGATAAGAGTACTTGGACACTAGCCATTATTTTATTGGCCTTAATCCTTTTGTCTAATATCTCTTTATTCAACGAACAAGGAAACCCTAATCTGTTCCAAGAACAAACTGAAAACGTTAGCCCTCTTGATACCAATACAGGAAGCGATGCTACCAATGATAATACAGGAGGAAACGGAAGTAGTGGCGGTACGGATACTCCAGAGTAAAGAAAGAATCATACGATATATGAAATGCCAACTTGTGACAAGTTGGCATTTTTTGTTTCAATTTGACAGTAATTATCAAATGGCATAATTTCTGAAAACAGGGAAAGCATACAATTAAAAACTAAAAATTAACTTCATAAAATACAATTGAAAATGGCATTGAAAATCCAACCACTTTCAGATCGCGTTTTGGTAGAGCCACAAGCCGCCGAAACCCAAACTGCATCAGGACTGTACATTCCAGATTCTGCAAAAGAAAAACCACAACAAGGAAAAGTTGTAGCCGTTGGCAAGGGTAAAAAAGACCATGACATGACCGTAAAAGTTGGCGACACCGTATTGTACGGAAAGTACTCTGGTAGCGAGCTTAAATTAGACGGCAAAGATTATCTCATCATGCGAGAGGATGACATACTCGCAATAATCTAATTTTTAGAAAAAAGTTAAACCAAACTGCCGATAGCAATTCGCTGTTGGCCCAAAAGCAATAAACAAAATGGCAAAGGATATAAAATTTGATGTGGAAGCACGTGACGCTATCAAACGTGGTGTAGACGCATTGGCAAACGCAGTAAAAGTAACTTTAGGACCTAAAGGTAGAAACGTAATCATTAGTAAATCCTTCGGTGCACCCCAAGTAACCAAAGATGGGGTTTCCGTAGCCAAGGAAATCGAATTGGAAGATGCCTTGGAAAATATGGGAGCACAAATGGTAAAGGAAGTAGCTTCCAAAACCAACGATCTTGCCGGAGATGGTACAACCACTGCTACCGTATTAGCACAAGCGATTGTAAAAGAAGGACTTAAAAACGTGGCTGCTGGAGCCAACCCTATGGATCTAAAACGCGGTATCGACACGGCTGTGGAAGCCATCGTTACCGATTTGGAAAAACAATCGACCAAGGTGGGGAACTCTTCTGAGAAAATTCAGCAAGTAGCTTCCATTTCTGCGAACAATGATATCCAGATCGGTGATCTAATCGCCGAGGCCTTTGGTAAAGTAGGTAAAGAAGGAGTGATCACTGTAGAAGAAGCCAAAGGAACCGATACTTATGTAGATGTGGTAGAAGGAATGCAGTTCGATCGTGGGTACCTATCCCCTTACTTTGTTACCGATAGCGATAAAATGCAAACCGAATTGGAAAGCCCAATGATCTTGTTATATGACAAGAAGATTTCCAATATGAAAGACCTACTTCCTGTATTGGAGCCCGTCGCACAACAAGGAAAGTCTTTACTAATCATTGCCGAAGATGTTGAAGGCGAAGCCTTAGCTACTTTAGTGGTGAATAAATTAAGGGGAGCACTTAAAATTGCAGCTGTAAAAGCTCCAGGATTCGGGGATCGCCGTAAGGCCATGTTAGAAGACATAGCTATCCTAACGGGAGGAACCGTAATTTCTGAAGAAAGAGGCTTCACCTTAGAGAATGCAACGGTTGACATGTTAGGTACAGCCGAAACTGTAACCATAGACAAGGACAATACGACGGTAGTAAATGGTGCTGGAAACAAAAGCGATATTAAAGCCCGTGTGGGACAGATAAAAGCACAAATAGAAACTACTACAAGCGATTACGATAAAGAGAAACTACAAGAGCGCTTAGCCAAATTGGCTGGCGGTGTTGCTGTATTGTATGTAGGTGCTGCTTCCGAAGTAGAAATGAAGGAAAAGAAAGACCGTGTAGACGATGCACTTCATGCCACTCGTGCAGCGGTAGAAGAGGGAATTGTAGCCGGAGGTGGTGTAGCTTTGGTTCGCGCCAAAAAAGTATTGGAAAAATTGACTACCGAAACGATGGACGAAGCCACTGGGATCCAGATTGTAGCGCGCGCCATCGAATCCCCTCTTAGAACCATAGTTGAAAATGCTGGTGGAGAAGGCTCGGTAGTAATTAACAAAGTAATGGAAGGCAAAAAGAACTATGGTTACAATGCCAAGAACGATGCCTATGTAGATATGTTGAAAGAAGGAATCATTGATCCCAAGAAAGTAACACGTATCGCTTTGGAAAATGCAGCCTCTGTTGCAGGAATGATCCTTACCACTGAATGTGCTTTGGTAGACATTAAAGAAGATGCTCCAGCCATGCCTCCAATGGGTGGCGGTGGAATGCCAGGTATGATGTAATGCACATTGGCACAAACCATAAATAGATTTTGGTTCATCCGGAACCTGAAAGACCCCTGCTAATTGCGGGGGTTTTTGTTTGGGCAAGAAAGCGGTATTTTAGTAGTATCGTATGGAACAAGGAAAACTACTCTTATTGGGAGCTACTGGCCGAACCGGCAAGTGGGTGTTGGAAACGGCACTTGAGAAAGGGCATGAGGTTCATTGCTTGGCCCGTGATGCAGATAGGATACCCCTAAAAGAAGGACTTACTGTTTTTGAAGGTGATGTGACACAACCAGAACACCTATCCAAAGCAATTGATGGGTGTCAATTCGTAATAAGCACATTGAATGTTTCCAGGAAATCTGATTTTCCTTGGTCCGGGTTAAAGACTCCAATCAATTTTCTTTCCAATGTAATGACACATCTCGTTCCTATTGCAGAAAACCATCACATTGACCGAATAGTCGTATGTTCTGCTTGGGGCGTATTAGAGACTGAAAAGGATATTCCGGGATGGTTTCGTTGGTTTATCAATAATAGTAACATTGGAGCGGCATATCGTGATCATGAACGGCAAGAATTGATATTGGAAAAATCCAATCTAAACTGGACAATTGTAAGACCAGTTGGACTCACCAATTCCGTTAAATCACAATCAATCAAGGAAACGCTAGATAATACATCCAGGCCAAGTTTGACTATTAGTCGTAAAAGCGTAGCAAAATATTTAGTGGAAAGTATTTCCCAAGTTGAACTGATCGGAAAAAAGGTGGTTATCTCGAAAAAATAAGAGCACTTTGAGAATGGGGAAAAGATCGAACCCAGTAGATATGATGGCATACCGTCTATATAATCTTTTACCAAAAAAAATTAATTTAATTCCGGGCCATCTTTACCTGCTTGACAAGGTAGACTTACTCGTATCGAATAAGCAAGATGGGCAGTGGTAACACTGTTAATAGTAAAAAATTGAATTGTAAAACTAGTAACAGGAGCTACACTGTCGAACCAATGAACGTACTCTGCATTGCTACCGCTTTCGCCAATAGGAGTTGCCCCAGTGGTTGTTGCATTACACTGTACATTCGTGAAAGAGGTGAACGCAACCCCATTAAAAAGCAGGGAATCATCCCATCCGCCAGCAACTAAATCAAAATCGGCAATGTTAAGCCTATTTATCATTACAGGTGTTGAAAATGTAAATGTAAGTTGCCTTGCTGGAGGCATATTATTTGGACCGAAACTATGAAACGTCTGGTTTCCAGTCGCCACAAGGTTGGGTTGGTTTTGTGCAGGTGAAGTTAAGAACACATCCGTGCCCGCTCCGCCCGTATTAGTGACTGTGACGGTTCCCCCTGGAAAGGTTCCTGTCATAGAGGGTTGATGAGCTGTGGTTGACCATGTCACATAGGATTGGGCCATTAGCCCTGTCGATGAAATGAGCACAAAGGCTAAAAAAATCACGATACGGTTTGTTAAAAGATTTCCCAGGCACATAGGTTTAAGGTTAAAGATTTAAAATTGACACTTCGAGACGCTCCCGGTCACCGAAGTTGGTACTGAAAGCAGCGTCTGAGTTCAAGCCCCCTCCATAAACCGCCCCCATGAAATGCACACTATGGGTGCCTGCATCCAAAATCAAAATGGCGGTTTGGCTATTCATGATATAGCCACTGGCAGCATCGCAGTCGGAATTATTATACACCGTACTTTCCATACCATAGGGTTTCGTATAGCTTGAGGTCGTCCCGTCTCCCAAATAGAAATAGTTATAAATCATTTTGGCCCTACCATCTTCCACAAAGGACGTATTATCGTACGATTTTACCTCGGCCGACATGATGTAAGAAATGAACACTATGGAACGCTGGCTTAAGGTGAAGGTTCTTATGTACAATTCCTGATCTACGAAATCAGAATTTGCTGTGGTCTGCAAATTTGTTGGACTCATGGTATTCACAACAGAAACCAGTTGAGAACTTCCCGAACCCAAGGTTAGATCACCATCTGAGTCGACCCTTAGGTTATAGAGGCCTGTCCCCCCGAAATTATCTGGGTTATTGGTTGCGTTAAGGCCATCTATCCTAATCGAAGATGTTTCCCCAGCCACATGGAGTTCCCTCTGCGGATCGGTGGTTCCAATCCCGACTTGAGCGTAGATGCCTTCCGCAAAGAGAACAATGATTAATAAGGGCAAAAAAGATTTCATCGTAAGCGTAGGTTAAGTGTTGAACAAATATATGTTCGACCCTAGACCGGCTCCAAAACTTTTCGATTAACCCAAAATAAATGAGATTATCAGAAAGCTGAAATCCTAAAACACCAAAAATAATCGGATGAAGTTCGAATATTATAGATGAAATGCATTTTTAATGCATTCTCTATAGGTTATGTAGGAAAATTCATAATGTGTTTTTTATATCCTACAAGGCAGAAAACCAATAGCAATTCGCATTCCAAAAAAGAGTTGATATATCTCCCCTTTTTCACTCAAGATCATAGAAATACTCTGCCCTTAATTGTTGCTTATTCAATAAAGAATCCACAAAGTAACTTTTGCGGTGCTTATGGAGCAACAATCCTTGGTAATTCTGAAATTCCAAATTTTCAATAAGACTATACCTGTCATTGTGCAAGACCCTATTCGCTACACAGCGATCTTCTTCGTCAAAATAAAACCACCATATATCTTCCGAACCTGGATAAACAACCTTTACTTCTGAAACAGGAACACTATCAAACAAAATCCTCTTTCCTGTATATTCCATTTGGGCATTTGCATCCTTTAATTTAAAGGGTTGCATGAACACGAATTCGGCCGATTGAATTGTCTTCAAAGATTGCTCTAGGACACTTTGGTCTGTAACAACGGAATCATTCACCGAAACGAATACCTTACTTCCGTCATATGAGATTTCACGAACCGCTCCATCCCAAATACCGTGAATTTTAGTGGTGTAACTAGGCTTGAAAGTAAACGTTTGATATTGCCGATCTTGAGATTCCAAATACCCAGTTGCATCGAACAGTTTTGTGATTTTTCGAATCTCAATGGCATCAAGGTTCGCCATAGCCTCTTGGCCTCCATGGGCTACAACACTTTTGGCAATAATTTCTTCAGGGGTAGGTTCCGCTTCGTTTGCACAACCGTACAATAGCACTAGGGATAAAAGAAAAAAGGTACGCATGGGTTTGTTTTTGGCGCAGCAAAATACAAAAAGCCTATAAGAAGTAAATCCTATAGGCCATATATTCGTTATGATAATCGGCTATTTCCCGCCGTCCTCATCGTCTTCATGATCATCCCTTACTTTTTCGTCGCGATAACGACAGCAGGCATGCACGGTGTTGTAGGCTTCATCGGTTGCCTTTATTTCCTTGGTATCATGACCCACAGCAGCGATATTCTCCTGAATCTTACCTAAGTCCGCTTTTCGTTCATCATATATAAGGCTCAGCTCATGGGTTTCTACATTCCAAACAGCCGACTTTACACCCTTGGTTTTTAAGGAAGCCAACTCAATGCGCTTTTTGCACATCATACAAACACCATCAACCTCCAAGGTGGCTTTTGCATTTTTATCTTGGGCCCAAAGTCCTGTTCCCACAATTAACAAAGCAATTACTAATACGTTTTTCATGTTATTTTATTTTATATCGCAATCCTGCATAATACATACTACCAAATATCGGACCATAAACAAATGTAGTATCAAAATAGGTTGCAAATGGGTTTTCAGCATTAATTATAGGCTGGTCCTGCCTTACATTGGTCATATTCTCGCCTCCCAAATATACTTCAAAACGCGGAGAAAACACCTTAGTGATCTGGGCATTCAAAGTCGTTACACTTGGAGAACGATCTGGTAATTGAAAATCCGCTGGACTTGTTGCCGTAGATGGATATCGCTGTGAATCCAGCCAATTGGCAGTAATATCGAACTTCCATTGCGATCCGTTTTCCTTCTGGTGTGTTTCATAACTTGCATTGGCAAACAGCCTGTTTTTTGGAGTCAAGGGTCGCTCCAACCTACCCGATATATAATCGGTTTGTATATCATAATATTTGTAGGCTAACCTCAGATCTATTTGTTCTGATAGGTTATAATTAAATTCGGTCTGAAAAGAATTGGCAAAACTTTCTCCCCTAAGGTTATAGAAGCGCACATTTTGCGGGTTTTCCCAATCGACCACTACTTGATTCTGGAAATCGGTCCTATAAAAGTCGAAGGTGACGTCGGCTTTTCTTCCCAATAAATTGAATCCCTGTAAATAGGAAACCCCATAATTCCAAGCCACTTCTGGATCCAAACCATACACCTTTCCATTGGTGTCGAGAATATTTATATTCCTACTACTTGAAAACATCTTCTGGTTTTCAGTAAATATATTCGCACTTCTCCTTCCACTACCAGCAGAAAAACGAAATGCCGACTTTTCCCAAGGTGTATACTTAACATGGAGACGCGGGGTCACAAAAAAGCCTAATCGGTTATGATTATCTACCCGTATCCCTGCCTGTAAGGACAATGCATCCAGGTTATCATAGGAGTATTCAAAAAAAGCTCCTACCGAGTTTTCGGTACGCTCATAAGTCGTTGCATTCACATCTTCATCATAATGATCGTACGTAAAACTAACGCCTGTTTTCACTTTATGCCGTGAATCGCTAATAATAGAATTGTACATGGCATTTCCGTAAAAGCTCTTATGAATAATGTTATACGTATTCAATCCAAAAAAAGACTCCTGTTCATGAAAACTAAAGGCCGACTGTATCCCCACACTCTGATAGGGAATCTTTGGGTTTACCCATCCTAATTTACCAGAAACATCAAATCGCTGTGTCTCTATCTCGCTTCTCCAAAGTGGCTCCCCGCTCGAATTTGTCCCCCCATGGCCATGACCACCTGTATCCTCATCATTTTGATTTGAATGTATTTGCCCAGATTCATTAAGATCATCCATAAATCTAATATTGATAAAACTCACCAATCCTTTTTCTGGATTAGTGTACTGCCAACGATTCAATATATTAACTTGTTTCCCTTGGGGCATATCCAAAAAATTGTCATTATTCTTGTCGTGATGTCCGTCCCGAAGATTTCCGTGTAGGTAAAAACCGGCGTCCCATTTGTCGCTTACCTTAGTATTCAGATGGGTGTTGAGCTCCCTTCTACCACTATTAGCGGCATATAAATTTTGATAAAAGGAAAAGTCCTTGGTGGGTTTTTGTAGTTCGGTATTAATTTGCCCAGCAATGCTCTCAAAGCCATTCACCACACTACCGGCACCCTTGGTTATCTGAATACTTTCCACCCAAGTCCCTGGAATGAAACTCAAACCATAGGCTTGTGATGCTCCCCTAATTGATGGGATGTTCTCGGTGGCAATTAAAATATTGGGGCTTTCCAACCCTAACATTCGTATCTGTCGGGTACCCGTTACCGCATTGGCAAAATTTACATCGATCGATGGATTGGTCTCAAAACTTTCCGAAAGATTGCAGCAGGCTGCTTTCAGCAACTCATCACTACTTACCAAAATAGTATTCTCGGCCTTAATGTAAGATCTAGCAGATGCCTTTTTTCGCGCCGATATAGTAACTTCATTTAGGTTGCTTCTTGCCTGTAAGGTGTGTTCTATCCGTCTACTATTCGAAACTGTGATGGTATCGGTAATATACCCAACATAACTAATGACCAATTCCTTGTAGGACGGGTCATAGTCAATACTGAAATTTCCATCGATGTCCGTGGCTGCCCCGATATTGGTATTCATCCAAACAACATTCGCTCCTAAGAGCCCTTCCTCCGAATTGCTAGCTCCATCCAAAATTCTACCTTCCAGTTGTTCCTGGCCCATAAGTGCCAGTGGCAACAACAGTATTATTACTATCCAATTTTTCATACTCCAGCTGGTTTTAAAAGCATGAAAATGGCCATGGCAATCATTAAAGTGTTCTCTATGAAAGTGGCTTCTGTCATGGGTAAATTAAGCGCGGTCCCCAAACAAGCACATTTTATTTTTCGTTTATCCAGCAAACTCCTAGTTACACCAACTGTGGTTATTCCCAGAATAACGATAGTAGCAATAAGTGCTAAGTTAAGCTCTATTCTCATTAGGAAAAGCACTCCCAATAACACTTCCAAAAAAGGATATATCCATGCATATATGGGCACCGCATTAGCTAAAGGATCATACATTCTAAACGAAGGGGGGAATCCTTTTAGGTCCAGCAACTTAAAGAAACTGAACACAATAAAGAACAATCCCATAAAATCGAACATAAAGGATGATAATTGCCATTCCTTATAATTAAGCAGTCCGGATGCTACCAATATATATCCTAGAATTAGGAATAAAGGCTGGAGCTGCTGCAACTTCGATTTGGTTCTTTCCCCGTCGGTAACACCCAATGGTGTAATTTGATATTTGGAACCAAGAACCGATTGCAATTGAGCAATGTCGAGCAAGTGTTCCGATTGAACGGAGGCCTTACCCTTCTGGAGATTGACCGTCACCGAGTCAACCCCATGGAGTTCTTCTATTTTTTTCTGAACGGTAGTTCGGCAACCATCACAGGTCATACCCGATACCGCATATGTTTTAGTTATCATGAATTATCATTTGATGTTAGGTTAATTCCATTGCTTATAAGTCCTAACAAAGGACTTTACGGGATCTGGTTATCCCTGCGGAATTACATCAAATTAGGTAAGATTCGTACAGCACATGTAGATTGTCCTCCAAGGGAGGTGGGCTGTAGTCTTTAAAAAAGTCTGGGTTATTATCAAGATCTGGGTCCTGCTGAAGCACAAAAACGGCTACAAAAGAGGCAACAAATGCAGGTTCCAATTGAATATCGAAAGATGCATCGGCAAAATTGTCATCAATATCAACTTGGGTGTACTTATTATCGCAACAGCCATGATCTTCGGCCGACTCATCTTCGCAGCCCGAATCCATAGCAACCATACAACAGGACAAGACCTCTTGACCTAAGGTTACCTTTGCCATCATTTCGTACTCCCCACAAAAATGTTGGGCATAGGTAACTCCAGTACTACTAATGAGCAATAAAAGGGATAACAGTATAGAAATGATCTGCTTCACTTTACAAAATTAAGTCAAAAAATGAGCCTTGGAAGTAAAATTTCGTTAAAATTACTTGATTTCCTCAGACACCCTACCGCATTTAAGCATAACATCCCCAAAATAAGGATTGCGAATTTCCTTTGTGTTGCTTAGCCAATACCCACCTGTGTTATTGAATGCCATCGGGCAGTATTGCTTATACACCGCACCAGAGATCAATGCTCCTTCCAGCATGGCTTCCACATGTGCTGAAACATCGGAAAATGAAGCTCGCTGCGTTTTTACATCCTCACTTTCGGAAATAGCCTGAGCCGCCCTAAACACCTCTTCGTCCACACCCAGGTTAGAATAAGCTGTAAGCAGTACAGAGGCTTTTTCCTGAGCTTCAGTTGCATTGGTATTTACCAGGGCCGTTTTCAAGGCATTATACGCTTTGTATACCTCAGCTACTTTAGGGTCATTGAATTCGGCTTCCATTTCGGCCGATGTGTAGACTTCTTTGACTGGTTCAACTTCAACTGTTTCTATTTCAGGTGATTTTGCATTGTCTTTACAGGAAAAAAATACAGCTATGAACATAAGGGAAATAAGAATTCGTGCTTTCATTGGGATAGATTTACAGTATTAGGCAAAGATACATTACTACAGGTTTTTCTGAAAGTAAAAGGCTGGAATTAATAGCAATAAGAACAAGGGCTGGATAAGGAATCGTCTCACATAAAAAAGGGCCATATGTCCTCCTTCCTGATCCGATCCCAGGAGAATAGAGAAAAATATCATTAATAGTACAAAAACACACACATATAGCAACAGTGATACCTTTAGCACATCCTTTCTCTTAAAAATGACCCAAAGTATAAGCAATGAAAGAAATGTATTCAGCCAAAAACGAAATGAGGTATGCATAAGAAGTTTCCCTATGTCCATTTGGGGTAAAACGTCTGTACTATGGGTTGTCTCAAAAAATACTATTAAGGGATCGTAAAAAAGGTCGGCGGCAAATGCCCTAATAAGGATTAAAAGCCCAAACAATACTATAACGACAAACCATTGCGTCCCCTTGTTCATACCTTTGTTTCTTTTTTCTGTTTGAGGCCCCTTACCCAGATCATCCAGAGCAAAAAGACCATTCCATAGATTATCCCCGGAAAAACAATGCCGTGAAGCAGATCATCGTATTGCGGATATTTATAGAGTGCTATGGCTAAAATGGCTATTCGAAGAATATTAACTCCGTAAATAAGTACCGTCCCTCCTAGTATAAATAACAGTGTTTTTTTTAGTTTTTGGGCAAACGCAATAACAAATGCCATAAAAAGAATAATGATGCTTACTGCATTGCACCCCTCAATAATGCGTGCTAGATACATATCGTTAACAAATAACTTCATGGTAGGTTGCGATTCGTGAGGGGTAACCATGGCATTATATCCCAAACCATTTAGCACATCACTACTTTGTTTGGCCACTAAATGGGTTATAAAATCTGGAGGGTACTGGGTTCCTTTTGCACTTTGGAGATACCAAGAATATAAAAAGGTAAGTACGAGATAGGTTCCCAAAAAGAGAACGACAAACCGTATGACCGATTTATATCTTTTAAAGATGTCTTTCAAACTAATGTATTAGACCTTGGTTACATACAAAAATATAGAAATAGATCTTGGGAGATAAAACGTTTTTAAAATACCTTTACCAAAAAATTGATTACCGTGATTTTTGAAGCCTTAAAATCCCCGATAAATACCATTCTCACGACTCCAGAAACAAGCGTGAATGAAAAGCTTACAGGAGTTTGTGAACTATTACAAACCTCCTTGCCTGCCTATGACTGGGTGGGGTTCTATTTTGCTAATGAAACCGAAAGAACCCTGCACTTGAAGGCATTTGCTGGCGAGCCAACCGATCATACCGTAATCCCATTTGGCAAAGGTATTTGCGGACAGGTAGCTGAAAGCAATGCCAATTTTGTGGTCCCGGATGTGAAAGCCCAAGACAATTACATTGCCTGTAGTATTTACGTGAAAGCTGAAATCGTGATTCCATTATTTAAGGATGGAAAAAATATTGGACAAATAGATATCGACTCCCATACACCCAATCCGTTTACCAAGGAAGATGAGCAGTTTTTAGAATGGGTAAATGAAAAAGTAGCCGAAATCCTCTAGCTACATTCCAGATCTAATAGCTTCTACCGGATTGAGTCGTGAAGCCGAGTACGCAGGTACTATACCCGAGATAAGCCCAATAATGGCAGAAATCAACGTTCCCAAAAATAGGTTCCAAGGGGAAAGGACAAACTGAAAATCGCCCGATAAGCTCGAAGCAATCAAGGATCCAATAAAAACCAAAAATAAACCTACAAGCCCTCCAATAATGGCCAAAATCATGGCTTCGAATAAAAACTGAAGCATGATAAACTTATTTTTCGCCCCCAATGATTTTTGAATTCCAATTAAGTTGGTTCGCTCTTTTACACTCACGAACATAATGTTGGCAATTCCGAAACCACCAACCAGCAAAGAAAACAGGCTAATGACCCCTCCTATCTTATTCATGGTCCCGGTCATATTATTGATGGCATCGGTAAAACCTTGTAACTGATTGATGAAGAAATTGTCCATTTGCTCAGGTTTGAGCCCCCGTATAATTCTCATTTTCGATGTTAGCAAGGCAATAAACTCTTCATTGTCAACTCCCCTTTCCGGTTTAATAAGGATAAAAGGAAATGTGGCTTTGTTGTTATCCCCATAAATGCGTCGCATAAAATTGACGGGTAAAAAAGTGGCCACATCTTTGCTATCCCCAAAAAGTCCACTACCCTCTTTCTCCATCGTTCCTATTACGGTAAGTTTACGACCATATACACGAATTTTCTTCCCTATTGAATTTTGTGCTGACCCAAAGAGGCTTTGGGCAATTTCATCGCCAATTACAATCACGGTGGCTCCACGATTGGATTCGGACTCGTTGAAGAACCTACCGAAGGATAGTTTCACATCTTCGATATTGGTTTGTTCGTGCGTTACTGCGATCATTTCAACATTTTCCACCGACTTGTCCTCGAACTTCACTGTTTCCCTTTGCACATTTAACTGATAGGAAATCCCTTTCATGTCTGGCATCATTTTCTTAACCAGCATATACTCATCGTAATTCACATCGGGAAACTGGTCCCTTTTCCATTCGGGAACTTCCGTCGGACCAAACGAAAAGCGACACAGGAAAATCGTGCTGTTATCCAATCCGCTTATCGTTCCCTCTATTTCTTTTTTTAATGAATCTACTGAAGCAAGGACGGCAATAATTGAAAATATTCCGATGGTCACTCCCAACAAGGAAAGAAAGGTCCGCAACTTGTTATTAACAAGTGCACTTATGGCAAAATTAAAGCTCTCTTTCAGTACCCGAAGATAGATAACCATGCGGCTGTTTTTTTATATTTCGGGAATGTACTGTGACATTCCTTATTTCAAATTGAAAATAAGACGTTTTGGTAGGCGATAAGTTACAAATTTAGGTCTCAATTATGTACTTTTGCAACTTTAAATCTAGCAACAAACTTTCAATGGCAGGCTCTAAGAAAATCGCTTCGGCTCTCATCTCGGTATTTCACAAAGACGGATTGGCACCAATTGTTCAGAAACTCGATGAGTTGGGTGTAACAATTTATTCAACAGGAGGAACGGAAAAGTTCATCAATGATCTTGGAATCAATGTGGTTCCGGTAGAAAGTGTAACCGATTATCCGTCTATTTTGGGAGGTCGTGTAAAAACACTTCACCCTAAGGTTTTTGGTGGGATTTTAAACCGACAAGACAATGAAAGTGATGTAGCCCAAATGAAGGAATTCCAGATTCCCCAACTGGATTTGGTCATTGTAGATTTATATCCTTTCGAAAAAACGGTTGCTTCTGGTGCATCCGAGCAAGATATTATTGAAAAGATAGATATTGGTGGGATTTCATTAATCCGTGCCGCGGCCAAAAACTTCAAGGACACCCTTTGTGTTTCCTCTATGGAAGACTATGCAGAAGTTCTTGAAATGATTTCTGAAGGAAATGGAAGTACTACCTTCGATCAGAGAAAGCGATTTGCAGCAAAATCATTCAATGTATCGTCTCATTACGACACGGCAATCTTCAACTACTTCAATGCCGACCACTCTATAGCCAGTCTTAAGATTAGTGAAACCCAAGGAAAGGTGTTGCGCTACGGCGAAAACCCGCATCAAAGAGGATTCTTCTTTGGGGATTTCGATGCCATGTTCGACAAATTACACGGAAAAGAACTAAGCTATAACAACTTGTTGGATGTAGATGCCGCTGTAAACCTCATGAATGAATTTACAGGCGAAGCACCGACTTTTGCCATTTTAAAGCACAATAATGCCTGTGGTATTGCCCAAAGGGACACTGTATTACAAGCCTATGTGGATGCCCTTGCAGGGGACCCAGTCTCTGCCTTCGGGGGTATTTTAATCTCGAATACCGAAATTGATGCTTCCACGGCCGAAGAAATTCACAAGCTTTTCTGCGAGGTAGTTATCGCTCCTTCCTATACCACAGCTGCGCTCGAGATCTTGAAAGGAAAGAAAAACCGTATTCTACTTGTTCAAAAACTACATGAGTTACCAGAAACCATTACCAGAAGCTGCTTAAATGGTGCTTTGGTTCAGGATCGTGATAATGTAACAGATTCCCAGGATATTTTAAATCAGGCCACTAGCCATAAGCCATCCGAAAGTGAATTGGAGGATCTTTTATTCGCTTCCAAGATTTGTAAGCATACTAAATCCAATACCATTGTACTCGCCAAAGGAAAGCAACTCTGCGCCAGTGGAACTGGGCAAACCTCACGAGTTGATGCATTGAGGCAGGCTATTGAAAAAGCGAAATCCTTCGAATTTGATTTACAAGGAGCCGTTATGGCTAGTGACGCGTTCTTCCCTTTTCCCGATTGTGTGGAGATAGCGGACAACGCAGGGATTACTGCTGTGATTCAGCCTGGAGGATCCATAAAAGACGAATTAAGCATTAATTATTGTAATGAAAATGGCCTTTCCATGGTATTTACTGGGGTACGCCATTTTAAGCACTAAATTTTGTTACATTTGTAGGAATAGCAAACCACGAACACTATAATTTACATCATATCTACTACTTATGGGATTTTTTGATTTCCTAACCGAAGAAATAGCTATCGACCTTGGAACTGCAAATACCTTAATCATTCATAATGATAAGGTCGTTGTAGATGCCCCTTCCATTGTAGCTCGGGACCGTACTACGGGAAAAATAATTGCAGTTGGCCGCGAAGCTGCCCGCATGCAGGGAAAAACACACGAAAACATCAAAACCATTAGACCCCTAAAAGATGGGGTAATTGCCGATTTCGATGCTAGTGAGAAGATGATCAATATGTTCATCAAGGATATCCCCGCATTAAAAAAGAAATTGTTAACCCCTTCATTGCGCATGGTAATTTGTATCCCTAGTGGAATTACCGAAGTTGAAATGCGTGCAGTTAAGGAAAGTGCAGAGCGTGTAAACGGTAAGGAAGTATATCTTATCCATGAGCCAATGGCGGCGGCTATTGGTATTGGTGTCGACATCATGCAGCCAAAAGGGAACATGGTAGTAGACATAGGAGGAGGTACTACCGAAATTGCGGTAATAGCCCTAGGTGGAATCGTGTGTGATAAATCGGTGAAAATTGCTGGAGACGTTTTTACCAACGATATCATTTATTATATGCGCACCCAACACAACCTTTACATTGGGGAGCGAACTGCAGAGAAAATTAAAATACAAATAGGGGCTGCGACCGAAGACCTAGAATTGCCACCAGATGAAATGGCGGTGCAGGGTCGTGACCTTCTTACTGGAAAGCCGAAGCAGATTCAAACGTCCTACCGTGAAATAGCAAAGGCTTTAGACAAGTCCATCTTACGAATAGAAGACTCCGTAATGGAAACTTTATCACAAACCCCGCCCGAATTGGCGGCCGATATCTACAATACCGGGATTTATCTTGCCGGAGGAGGATCTATGTTGAGAGGATTGGATAAACGATTGTCCCAAAAAACCGATTTACCTGTATACATTGCCGAAGACCCCTTACGCGCAGTGGTACGGGGAACAGGAATTTGTTTAAAAAACCTCAACAAGTATAAAAGTGTATTGATTAAATAACAGATAGAGGGCCATGCAGCAGATCATATTCTTTTTCCTTCGGAATAAAAACTTCCTGTTGTTCCTTTTCTTATTTGTTATTTCGTTTGCGCTCACCATCAATTCGCGTTCGTATCACAAAAACAAGTTTGTGACTTCATCGAATTTCCTTTCGGGAGGCATTTATTCGTTTAGGAGCAGTATTACCGATTATTTTGATTTGGAAGAACAAAATGAGATCCTAACCCAGGAAAATCAAAGGCTTCGAACAATTATTGCCAACTCCAATGAAGAAGAGAGATTAACTTCTCCTATTCTCGATACAAATTTCAATTTTATCGGCGCCAAGGTGATCAACAACAATTATGCGCGCTCTAAAAATTACCTCACATTAAACAAAGGCATTCGAGATAGTATACAAGTGGATATGGGTGTTATATCCTCCCACGGGGTTGTTGGTATTATAACCGCTGCTTCAAATAAATACGCTTCTGTGCAATCGGTGTTGAACACCAATAGTCAAGTGGTCGCCAAATTCAAAAAATCGGACCATTATGGAACCCTTAAATGGAATGCACAGGAAGCCAACATTTTACAATTGGTGGAAATCCCACGATTGGCACCTGTGGCGTTAGGGGATACGATTGTAACCGATGGAAGATCAACCATATTTCCAGAAGGCATTCCAATTGGTGTGGTTTCCAATTTTGAAAGGGACCCCGATCAGGATTATTACACCATCGATGTTAGGTTATTTACAGATATGACCAGTGTAAAACATGTCTATATAATATCGCACAAGGATGCGGCAGAAATAAAGCAACTGGAAAAAGAAGTAGAAGATGCAGAGTAATGCCACGATTGTTAATATAGTGAGGTTTCTTTCCTTGGTGTTGGTTCAGGTATTTATCCTAAATCAAATTAACCTAGGAGGATACATAAACCCTTACCTCTATCCCCTATTCATTTTGGTATTTCCATTGACAGGAAATAAAAGTTGGCTCATATTTCTGAGCTTTGTCTTAGGACTCACCATAGACATGTTCTCCGATTCGGGAGGGGTTCACGCAGCGGCTTCCATATTTATAGCTTGGATACGCCCCGTTGCCCTAAAGTATTCTTTTGGCGTGAGTTATCAATTAAATACCCTGAAGATTAGTACAGCTCCGTTTTCGCAACAGCTAATCTATATTTTTAGTATGGTATTCCTACATCATTTAATGTTGTTTTCCATGGAAATTTTTAACGTTAACCAGATACTTTTAATTTTAAAGTCGACGTTATTCTGTGGTATATTCAGTGGAATATTAATGGTGTTTTCCGTTTTATTGTTCAGTAGAAAAAGTACGTGAGAAAATTTTTACTCTTATTTGTGGTACTCATTACCGGCGTCATTTTCGCGGGAAGGTTGTTTTATCTTCAAATTTATGATGATTCCTTTCAACGACTATCCGAAAATAATGCGGTAAAGATCATGTATGACTACCCTCAACGGGGTTATATTTTTGACCGTAATGGAACCCTATTGGTGTCTAATCAGCCATCCTATGATGTCATGGTTATCCCTAAGGACGTGAAACCCCTGGATACATTGGAATTCTGTAATCTACTAAAAATAGAGAAGGAAGATTTTATCTCTATTATGAAGAAAGCCAGGACGTATTCCCCTAGGCTACCTTCTCCTGTCATACCTCAGCTCACAAAATCTGAATATGCATCACTTTCAGAAAAAATGTATAAATACGATGGTTTTTATATTCAGAAGAGATCATTAAGGGATTATCAGGTAAATCACTCTGCCAATGTATTGGGCAACATCTCGGAGGTAAACGAGCAAATTATTCAGAATAATCCCTACTACCAGATGGGTGAGTTGATCGGTGTTGGTGGAGTGGAACAGCAATACGAAGATATACTTCGGGGTAACAAGGGTGTTCGGTATATCCAGAAGGATAAATTTAATCGCGACATTGGCCCTTATAAGGAGAAGAAGTTCGATACCCTACCCACTCGTGGAAAGGACATTACCTTAACCATAGATGCGGTCCTTCAACAATATGGAGAGGAGCTAATGGTCAATAAAAGGGGTGGAATTGTTGCTTTGGAACCTTCAACGGGAGAGATACTGGCTTTGGTAGCCGCTCCCAATTATGATCCTGCCTTGTTAGTTGGAAGGGAACGTTCCAAGAACTTTACAAAATTGTATTACGATACCATTGCCAAACCACTTTTTGATAGGGTTTTGCAAGGCGAGTATCCTCCAGGATCTCCTTTTAAAGCGCTTACTTCATTAATCGGCCTTCAGGAGGGTGTCATAGATATAGATGAAAAAGTATCCTGTCGTGGTGGTTATAATTATGGTGGAAAGAAGCCCTTGGGCTGTCACCATCATAAAAGCCCACTATCCATGATTGGAGGAATTGCGAATTCCTGTAACAGCTATTTCGCTACTGTATATCGTAGAACCATAGACAAATATTCAACGGCACAGGAAGGAATTGATAATTGGCGCAAACACCTTACGAGTTTTGGCCTAGGTAATTATTTAGGCTATGATCTTCCCGTTGGCAAGAGGGGTTTAATCCCAAATTCGGAATATTACAATAGATACTACCAATACCCAAAGTATAATTGGTATACCCCGGCGACAATTTCTAATTCCATAGGTCAGGGAGAGGTCTTAATGACACCCATGCAAATGGTTAATTTTACTGCCGCCATAGCTAACAGGGGTTATTACTACAAGCCACATATTATAAAAAAAATATCGGATGTAGACACCATTCCAAATGCCTATACCCAACGAAATCAGACCACTATAGATCCTGTTAACTTTGAGCCTGTAATCGATGGCCTTTTCGATGTATACAACTACGGAACAGCCTCCCATTTAAAAATCCCCGGAATCGATATCTGCGGAAAAACAGGAACCGCAGAAAACTACACCAAAATTAACGGAGAACGGGTACAACTTACAGATCACTCCGTATTTGTGGCTTTTGCTCCCAAGGATGATCCAAAAATCGCTATTGCGGTTTTTGTTGAAAACGGGTATTGGGGTTCGCGTTGGGCCGGCCGAATTGCCAGTTTAATGATAGAGAAATACATAAAGGGCGAAATTACACGAACAGACCTTGAAAGATTTGTAATGGAAGGAAGCTTGGAAGAAGAATATGCGAAACCCTATACGGGCGAACCCTTCACCATTAACCAATAAATGAATACCACTACCCGATACGTAAAATTCGATTGGCTTACCATATTACTCTATGTTTTGTTGGTAGGGTTCGGGTGGATCAATATATATTCGGCCTCCCTGGATGATACTGCGGCAGGCTTTTTCGACTTTACCCAGGTTTATGCAAAACAGCTTTTGTGGATTGCCTTAAGTGTGGTACTCATCATTTTCATTTTGGCTATCGATTCGAAATTCTATGAGCGCTTTTCCAGTGTCATTTATTTGATCGCCTTGCTCTCCCTTTTAGGGCTTTTTCTCTTCGGAAAAAATATAAACGGAGCCACATCCTGGTATGCCATTGGCAGCGCAAGCCTACAACCCAGTGAATTTGCAAAAGCGGCCACGGCACTGGCGCTTGGCAAATACATAAGTGATATCCAGACCAACATGAAAGAGTTTGGCCACCAATTGAAGGCATTTCTTATTATTGCCATCCCAGCACTGATCATTATTCCACAACCCGACCCCGGAAGTGCGTTGGTTTATGCAGCCTTTATATTTCCTATGTATCGGGAAGGATTGCATTTTATATTTTTATTATTGGGCTTTTTTGCCGCTGCTCTATTCGTAGGTACATTGCTCATTGGTGTTCCCGGAATGGCTTTGGTTATCATTTTAATCGCGCTGTTGGTTTTTTTATTCAAACGAAGGAAGAGAAAAACGCGTTGGATCCCATATGGAATTATAGTAGCTACTTGTATAGGGTTCACCCTGTCGGTGAATTATGTATTCAACAATGTATTCGAGCAACGTCATAGGGATCGCTTCAATATCGTACTGGGCAAAGAAGCAGACACTAAAGGTATCGGCTATAATACCAACCAAAGTGAAATTGCCATTGGAAGTGGTGGATGGACTGGCAAGGGCTGGACACAAGGTACGCAGACCAAAGGAAACTTCGTCCCAGAACAACAAACGGACTATATCTTTACCACAGTGGGTGAAGAATGGGGGTTTTTGGGATCCATCGTGGTTGTGATCCTTTTTGTATTCCTTATTGTTCGCCTCCTAATACTAGCCGAACGACAAAAAACACAATTTAGCCGTGTGTATGGATACAGTGTGGCAGCCATTATTTTTATTCACTTTGCCGTAAATATTGGGATGGTTACGGGATTGCTGCCTACCGTCGGAATCCCATTGCCTTTTTTTAGCTATGGCGGATCTGGACTATGGGGCTTTACTATCTTAGTGTTCATTTTTGTTCGATTAGATGGTTCAAATTATTATTACACTTAAATTGTGTGTAAAATAAATATCGGGGTTAGGTAGTTATATCTAGAAACCTCCCTGAATGCTTACACCCCAAAAAACCTATTTCCTATTAGCGCTTCTTTGCACACCTGCACTTACGGTTTCCCAAATAGACAATACACATCATGCTTTTGTGATATACAGAAGTTACCTTAGGTCTGTACAGGATTATATTGAAGGCAATGAAGGCTATTCTAAAGACTTTAAGGAATTTCCATATAGGGTTAAATCCCTAGAAAATGTTACCGGAATTATGTCGAATGACGATGGGTCCTGCTGGACAGGTTACACTAGAATTCCCGTTTCATACAATTTAGAAGATTGGACCCAATGGTTTCAATTAAACAAACACCAGCTCATCGTAAACCAGGAAACAGGGGTGTTAGAAACAATAGGAAAGCCTATACCAATTACACGAGAGCCCAACGACTACTTCCTTTCCTTAGTGAATGAAATGGAACTAATGGTCCTGAATGGCTCCTTTAATTGGGACCTGTCCATGCATGTTATAGGGGTATTGGATCCGTTGACCCATTACAGAAAAGCACATTACGCGACACAATGCACATGCGATGAAGATGAAGAATCATTTCATTTGGGCACCTTACATCATATTGCTATTTTAAGGGAGTGGTACGCCAAGAATTCGCATCGACTCTATTGGGATTTGAAATCGCAATCGTTAGCGGTAAAGCCAGCACATTAAATGCCTTGCCTATAAATCATTAGAAGTCTGTTTCTACCTGGCTTTCCAATTTCATTTCAACAGAATCGGGCAGACCTTGCAAAAAATCGATTCCCGTTACAGTTTCAATTTCATCTATGGATACTACATAATCGAAATATGATTGACTCGAACTTTTGTTCGGAATTAAAAAAGCAATGGTTCTGGGCTCCTTACCCGAAGCATCTACCACTATTTTATAGAATTCTTCAGGAACGGAAACACGCTCCGTTCCAATCGTCTTTAAGCCCTCTTTTAGGACTCCGCCCGTAATAACAAACACCCCGTCCTTTTCATTCGCCCAACGGCGCACTTTTTGTTCCAATCGGTTCCAAATACCTGAATTGAAATCATGATCTTGAGGGCTAATATTACTGGTAAGAAATGTTTCTTTATAGGCATTATAAGAAAATCGCCTGGCGCCTGCAGGACATAGATGGCCACGATCGTAACCTGATCGTTTGTAATTGCGCCAATCTGCCGATTCACTTTTCACTTTATCGTCCTGAATGAAATACGGCCGATCAAAATCATTATCGGACAAATGGTTTTTTTGAATTTCGTAGGCCACCCATTCCGCTTGTTCATGTGCTTCCGAATACGAAAGTGCATAATGAACATGACGCACAATGACTCCCGTAGTAGAACCGGGCAAGTATTCATTACCAAATTCTGAGGAACCCGATGGCTCCACAGAAACTGTTTCATAATCGTTTAGAGAAGTTCGGCCCACATACTTTTCAAGGAAAAAAAGTGCTGTGGTAACTAATAGGACAAGAACAATGTAAGTGTATTTTCGGTTCATGAGGGCAATGTAAAATTATTCTCGAAATTTATGAATTGTCTGGGGCATAAGATTCATGAAACTAGAGTATGTTAAAGAATTTGTTACATTTGAACAATGCGAAGATTTTTCCCTGTTTTCTTCTGTTTTTTATTGATTTTACTCAGCTGCCAGAAAAAAGACACTTCATGGTCAGCAGAGCGTGTAATTTCAATCCATAAACAAATTGATTCATTACCCCAGGATTCGGTCTATTCCTTATTAAAACGAGCTGAAAAGGAAATTAAAAACAATCCTGAAAGATTTGACACACTCTCTATTAAAAACGACTATTGGTTAGGAAAGCACTTTGGCATTAGAGGTGCCCTAGACAGTAGTGCGTATTACTACCAAAGAACGGTAGATCAGGTAAAAGGCCCAATTACCTATAAGAAGGCGTACAACTATTTCTTTAATGCCCATGAGGCTTATCTCAACTTGGGCAAATACGGCGATTGTATTGCTATTGGTGAAAAATTGATAGACCGATTAGATAGTACTGCCTTCAAGGAACGGGCATTGGCATATGTGATTTTATCCGATGCGCATACCAAACTGGGCAACCTCGAAATTGCTAACGGTCACAACAAGAAACAAATAGAACTGCTAAAAAAATCTGGAGACAAGAAAGGGCTATATGGAACGTTAATTTTCTATGCACAAAAGCTCTATTATAAGGGAGATAAAGAAGAATCCTTTCACTTGTTAGATAGTTTGTTGGGCCACCTGGATGAGATCCCCGAAGTGAGCCAATACCAATTGTATGGCAATTATGGTGTGTACGAGTTTTATGAAGGCAACTTCACAAAATCGAGGGACAACTACCAAAAGGGATTGGAAATTAAAAAAAGACTCCCGGAAGAATTTGACAAAATTCCATTATTGGCTACCTCCTATGCAAATTTGGCCGAAGTATGTATTGAATTGAATGAGTTAAATTCGGCACGACGCTACTTAGATACCCTAGCCCAATTGGGAATTCACAACATTCCCAGAAGGATACGCAAAAGTGCCTTGAGATACGAGCTAAAGTGGGCCAATGCTACGAACTCTAATCTTTCAACTTTATACAATCACTTAGATACCATCGCGAAGTACCAAGAGCTGTCATACAACGACAAGATCCAAAATGAGTTGGTAGAACTGACCAAGGCCAATGAAAAGGAAAAGCAAATTCTGCGGGAAAAACTGGAAACCGAAGTAGCCAATGCCAACCTTAAAACATCCCTCTTATTTGTGGGAGTTCTAGTGAGTTTGCTCTTTAGTTTTGGGCTGCTCTTCTATTTCAGGCGTAAGTTGAAATTTGAACGCAATAGCCTTCAATTGCAACAACGTTTGCTGCGTTCGCAAATGAACCCGCATTTTACATTTAATACCCTGCATGCCATTCAGAACCAAATAAAAAAGGAGCCCGAAAAAGCCACTAACTATCTTCTTAAATTTTCAAGATTGCTTCGTCTATTCCTTGAGAACTCTATGGGAGATTATGTCCCGTTGGAAAAAGAAATAGACTCCCTAAAGAAATATATGGATCTGCAGCAATTGCGTTCGCCTCAACAATTCGAATATCACTTTCATTTCAATAATATGGAGGAAGACGAATTTCTGTTCATTCCTCCCATGTTACTCCAACCTTTTATTGAAAATAGTATTCAACATGGATTTATTGGGATAGATCACAAAGGACGGATCGATATTCGATTGGACCTACAAGGGAAATTCATTCATTGTACCATAGAGGACAACGGAATTGGTCTTACTGCTAAAAACAATATGGAAAAACAATCGGCTTCCACTCAATTGATTTCCGATTTTCTAAAAAAGCTAACACGCACGGAATTACAAATTATTGATAAGAGTGAAACCGATTCTCAAGCTTCTGGCACACTAGTTCGATTTTCCATCCCCTTTACCCTTACTGAGGAAGGATAAAATTGAAAATTTGAAGATATCGAGGCATTTGCAAAAAAACGAATATGAAAAAAACACTGACGAATATGAATCCAGAAACAGCATATATATAAGTAAGCTTTCAGTATTCATGAATTCAGAGTATTATTGCGCTATTATTAACATAAAACCCTATTCTTATGAAATTCACAAAAAAATTATTGCTCCTGCTATTCGGGATAATCACCTTACATTCGTGTGAAACGGAAAAGGCTGCAGACGCACAACTTTTCACCACTGCGGACGTAAAAGTCATTGCTGACAACCCATCTCCCGAAAGCGATCCGTACACATTGGAAAACTACTCTCAATGGGCTGCATTTACCACTAGTTATTTGTTACGTTATTCTCCAGATGCACAATCACTTTTTCAGCACAAACTAGGAGCTGGTAATGTGGTTGATTTTGACGATGTATTCCAGCATAGTATTTCGGCTGGACCCTATAATTTCGCCAAAGAGTTTAAGTCGAGATTATTCTATTACATAAATTGTTGTCCAGACCCTGATGATGAGACGCAGAAACCACCACCACCGGGCACACCACCTTTTGGAGGCGGAGATCCAGATCCAGAGGTATTGGTACAGCAAATAATGGATTATCTGCTTCAGGACAATTGCATGGAATTCTATTTTCCTAATGGCATAAACTTTTGGGGCCAATATAGTATTACAAGTACGGCGCACCCACTTAATACTACATTGGAAAATTCGGGGATTTTACGAATCCACACCCCCATCGTAAACGAAGATTACCCCAATGGTATTTCAACATTCCCCCAACTTGTAAACGATGAGTATGCGGGTACCGGAAATATGATCATCATGGCTCGTCCTGTAAGGAGCACATCTCCTCCTACTCCGACAGATCCATGCCTCTACACAGAGTATTCAGATGTAGATTTTACACTTTTCTTAGATTAAGAAAAAGAGGAATTATAGATGAATTTAGACCGCCTTTCGAGGCGGTCTTTTTACCTATATCCGATTCATTATTATATGGTCTGTTTTTATGAATACGAAGAACTAACACTTTCAAGAATCAAGACTGTGTTAATGTTTTTGTTACATTTGAATAATGCGAAGAAGTTTCCCCATTGCCTTATGTTCCATTCTGTTATTCATTGGTTGTCAGCAGGAAAAGAGCAAATCCCTTACGATACAGGATATCCATTCCTTACACCAAAGGATCGATTCTATATCGAAGGATTCTGTGTTCCCTTTATTAAAGAAATTAGAGAAGGAGTATTTATCAGTACCCTCCAGTCCAGATTCTTTGAAAGCGCACAATAATTATTTATTGGGGCTTCATTTTAAGCAAACCGAACAACTGGATAGTGCGGCGGTCTATTTTCAGAATGCCACGGAATTCGTAAACGATTCCATCACTAAGGAAATTGAAGGCTATTACTTTCAATCGGCCTGGGACGCATACTACAACCTTGGCCTTTCTGGCGATTGTTTTGTTGTGAGTCAAAAATTCAAATCCCTATTGAATCCTGAAAAGCAGTTTAGGTCATTATCTTGGGCATACTACTGGGATCAGTATACCTATCAAATGATGGGCGATCACGAAAAGTCCTTAGAGAGTATCGACGAGCGTATTAGAATTGCCCAAGAAAAAGATTCTGCCAGCCTTACCGCAGCAAGGATCTCCAAGGCATGGTCCATATATTATTACTCCCCCAATAAACAAGAAACCTTTAAAATTTTCGAAGATCTTGTAAGCCAGTCCGATGGCCTATCCAATTCAGATAAAAATGTGCTTTATGGAGATTATGGAGTATTAATGTACTATGCCGGGGACTTCGAAAAATCGCTGAATTATTACCAAAAAGGTCTTGCGGTAGCCAAAGAGAGTGAAATTTTGGACAAAACCAACCGTATCGCCAATGCCTATAACAATATTGCAGAGGTTAATATAGACCTTAAGCGCTACGCAGATGCCCGTAAGTATCTTGATTCGGTGAAATTGCTTGGTATTGCAAATTTGGCAAGGGATAAGCAAAAATCATTGCTCAATTACGAATTGCGGTTAGCCATGGAAAGTGGAGAAAGCAGTTCGCAAATCACCAACCTACTAAATGAAATAAATGATCACCAGGACGAAGTTTACAGGCAAAAGTCAGAAAATGAACTCTTGGCACTCACAAAGGCCAATGAAAAAGAAAAGCAACTATTACTAGAAAAACAGGCCACTGAAATTGAAAACCTGCAGTTACAAAACCGTTCTATTTTATTACTTATTTCGATTGGACTACTAAGTATTATTGGGTTCCTATTCTATCAAAGCCGTAGATTAAAGTTCGAGAAACAGAGTCTACAGAATCAACAGCGCTTGCTGCGATCGCAAATGAATCCGCACTTTACGTTCAACACTCTGTATGCCATTCAGTCTCAAATAAAAAAGGCGCCAGAAGAAGCAGGAAAATACCTCTTAAAATTCTCTAGATTGTTACGTCTTTTCCTAGAAAACTCTATGGGAGATTACATAGCCTTGGAAAAGGAGATTGAGTCTTTAAAGAAATACATGGATTTGCAATTGTTGCGTGCCCCTAAACCATTTGAGTACGAGTTCCATTATACCCATATGGAAGAAGATGAACTGTTGTTTATTCCTCCGATGCTGCTTCAGCCTTTTGTGGAGAATGCCATAGAGCATGGTTTTTCGGATATTGACTACCATGGAAAAATTGATATTTCACTTACGTTAGAAGGAAAGTTTATAGCGTGTCAAATAGAGGACAACGGTAGTGGAATTCGAAAGGGTAAAAACATCAGTAAGGAGTCGGCATCTACTCAATTGATCTCCGACTTCCTTAAAAAATCCACAAAAAAAGACCTCGAAATCATAGATAAGCGTACAATAAACCCCGAGAAAAGTGGTTTATTGGTTCGATTCCTCATTCCATTTAAACTCACAGAACATGATTAAGGCACTACTTATTGACGACGAGGCGTTCGTACGCGAAGAAATTAGGGAAATGGTGAACAACTATTTTGGAAATGAAATATTGGTTGTTGCCGAAGCCAATGGCGTTGCCGAAGGACTTGCAGCCATCCAAAACCACCAGCCCGATTTGTTGTTCCTTGACATTAACATGGGGGATGGTACAGGATTCGATCTCTTAAAACAATGCGCTACCAAAAATTTCGATGTGGTTTTTATCACGGGCTTCGACCAACATGCCATTAAGGCTATTAAAGTAGGTGCCTTGGATTACATTCTTAAACCCGTGGATGAAGATGAATTTAAAATGGCCGTTCAAAAGGCCATTGACAATTACCAAAAAGACAATAACCTCGAGAAACTTATCGAAATCTCCAGTGAATACTTTAGAGGGGTCGAGAAAAAGAGGGTTATATTAAAAACTTCAGATACCGTTTATGCCATTTATGAAGACGATATTATTTATTGTCGTTCCGATGGAAATTATACCACATTTTACACCCAACAAATGGAAAAAATCGTGGTATCCAAAGCGTTAAAACAAATTGAGGAAATTCTCTCCGATGACGTCTTTATACGTTGTCATCAATCCTATATTGTGAATAAGAAGCATGTATTAAAATACAGCAAACAAGGCGTTCTTGTGGTGAATCTGGATTTTAAGGTCCCAGTTTCCAGCAGAAGGAAAGATTATGCCCTAAAGCGAATTTTCGATTAAAAACGCATTTTCCGCTAAAACGCTTTTGAATTAAACAACTACGGATATGAAATATTAGGGGCTGTATACGTAAACACTGTTCCAAATTTCAAGAATTAAGACTACCATTGTACCATTATTAATCGTAAAAATAGAAACTATGAAAAAGACAGTTTTCCCCCTTGCAGTTTTACTCCTGCTCATGGCATCTTTCGTTTCATGTGAACAAGAAGAAGCCGATTCAAATGAATTACAAACAGAATTAAACTTTACCGTAGATGCCAACGCTGGCCTAGGTGGAAATAATCAATGCTGCCATGAAGAGGGCATCTTCGAGAGACAATTACATTGGCTCTCTTTCCTTACTGCAGAAATTTTAACCGATGAACCCAGTATTCGTTCAGCATTCGCTTTACAATTTAACACATCGAGCAATAGTACCATTCCTGCCGAAAACCTAATTGGCTCCAATGCGCTAATCCCTAGTTTTGACCAAGAGTTCAAGGATCGTATGGCTGCATATATAGATGCTGGTGGCGGATGGCCGAGTACCAATAATAACCCACCTCCAATTCCTCCAGTAATTGGTGGACTTCCTGACGACAATGGAGTTATGCTAACTGTTTTGTATTATCAAGCAATTCTTACTGAAAACTGCGTGGAGTTATTCCTGCCTACATCACTTAACTTGTTAACCGTGAATCCTGAAATTACAACAACATCACATCCGTTGACCACGGCAAGTTCCAATGAAGGTAGACACTTCTATTATAATGCTCTAACCCAAAGCTATATTTGGCCTCCAACTATCGTTAATGACGAATACGCTGCTACTAATGCAAGTATCATTATGGCTAGACCTATAAGAACTACATTTGAAGGATCGCCTTCAGATCCTTGTTTGTACCCGCAATACCCTGGAATAGACTTTACCCTTTTCCTAGATTAGGTATTACATATAAATTGTTATGAAGCAAAAGGCCGCTCCGAATGGAGCGGCCTTTTAATATTTAGTTTTTCACATCCAGCACATCACGCAAAGCGTTTCCCATAAGCATAAATGCCGTAACCAAACTCATGATAGCCAGTCCTGGGATAAGGGCCAAATAAGGCTTACCAAGAATGATATATGCGTAATGATCCTTTATGATCCCTCCCCAACTTGGCATGGGTGGTTGTGCACCTATTCCCAGAAAACTCAGTCCGCTTTCTATAAGGATGGCTCCTGCAAAATTTGCTGCAGATATAATGATTACTGGGGCCAAACTATTGGGTAAAATATGCTTGGTAATAATTCTCCAGTGATTATACCCCAAAGCCCTTGCGGCAGTCACATATTGACGTTCCTTAACGCTCAACACCTGTCCCCTAACCACACGGGCCACCTCAACCCACATAGTAAGTCCTACGGCAATAAAGACCTGCCAAAATCCTTTTCCTAGGGCAAGGGTAATGGCAATAACCAATAATAACGTAGGAATGGACCATGTAACATTTATCAACCACATAATGGCTGCATCTACCTTACCTCCAAAGTAGCCTGCCAATGCTCCAAAAAAGATACCAATCACCAATGAAATAAATACTGCTACAAATCCAATGGCAAGTGAAACCCGGATCCCTATAAGCATACGACTTAACAAATCCCTTCCATACTTGTCTGTTCCTAGAAGAAACTTCTTTGTGGTAACATATGTTGCCTTCGCATCATTGATGCTCGTTGCATTTGGAAACATAGAAAGTGGATACACCTTGGATAATCCCGCAGAACCATCTGGGGTATATTCCACAATTTCAATTCCATTTTCTACTATGGTGTGACTGGATATAGGAATTTCAGTGCTGGTGGTTTTTTTGCCAAAAAAGAATTCCGAAAATGCATTCTGATCTTCTTCTTCACTTGGAATAGTGAGTACTTGCACTGTAAACCCTGGGGCTTTTGAGTGGATGGACAAATGCATCTGATTCGCATTTTGTGAATTATCCGGTGCCAATGCATAGGCAAAAATGGCTATCAACGTACAAAGAAGGAGGAATATAAAACTGAAAACGCCCCAAAAGTTCTTCTTAAACTTTTGGAGCGCTAGTTTACTTAATGAGGTCGAAGCTTTCACATGGTAAATGTAGCTAAAATTAGTTTTTAATCTCTGCTACCTTACCACTTCTAATATTGTTCATTTTTAGATCCTGCAATACATTTACTGCTTCTTCTACATAGATGTCACCAGCTAGATTCTTATGCCATCTTTTCCTTTTTTCCCTAAGTGTAGTGTCTTGCTTCATCAAAGCAACTTCACTGGGCAGGGATCTATAACTCAACTTATTGTCATAATCGCCTATGGCGTCAAATTTTTCCGTTTCCTGCTTTCTTCTTTCAATTTCAGCAAGGTATTTATCGAAATTAAGATTCACTTCATTCTCATCGCGACTTTTCTTAATCCAAAGCGCATTCTCTTCGATCAATTGTAACTGTTGGCTCTTTGCCATTCGTTCCTTACTTCTTCGAATGGTTCCTTCGTAATCAATATAGCCATCCCAATGTTCGTATTCTGCAGGAGAGATTTTGTCATAAGGTAATGGATTGTCATAGTCACGCTCGCCAATATCTATATAACTATATCTATCTGGCATGACCACATCACTCTTCACACCTTCTAATTGTGTAGAGCCGCCATTAACTCGGTAAAACTTTTGGGTGGTCAGCTTTAAAGCACCCATATCGCCCATATCATTTTTCCGTAACCACTGGTTGAGATCAATCATATTCTGCACCGTTCCTTTTCCATAAGACTGTTTGCTACCTATGATAATTCCACGTTTGTAATCCTGCATAGCTGCTGCTAAAATTTCGGAAGCTGAAGCAGAAAGTTCATTTACCAAAATCACCAGAGGGCCATCCCAAGTAACGTCTTCATTTTTATCTTCTAGCACTTCCTTGCGCTTCCCACCAGATGCCACCTGCACTACTGGGCCTTCCTTTATGAATAATCCAGCAATGTCCACAGCAGTCTTTAACGATCCGCCGCCATTACCCCTTAGATCCAATACAAGACCTTCCATTCCTTCTTCTTTAAGGCTTTCGATTTCCCTTTTCACATCACTGGCCGCATTGCGTTCGCCATAATCCTTCATGTCGAAATAGAATGCAGGAAGGTTCACCAAGCCGTACTTCTTATCTTCTCTTTCAATAAGTGTTGACTTTGCATAGGTCTCCTCCAACTCTACCACATCGCGCGTAATAGTTTCCTCTTCTATCGTTCCATCCACGCGCTTCACAGTAAGTGTAACTTTGGTTCCCTTAGGGCCTTTAATAAGCTTTACCGCATCATCTACCCGCATACCAACCAAGCTTACCGGTTCTGTTTCGTCTTCTTGTTTTACTTTCATTAAAAGATCCCCTACTTCTAAATGTTCCCCTCTCCAGACAGGACCACCACTAATAACTTCAACCACTTTTATGTAGTCGTTTTTCTTCTGCAATCGTGCTCCAATTCCTTCCAACTTACCACTCATACGAAGATCGAAACGATCCCTGTCCGGTGGTGCAAAATAATTTGTATGCGGATCGAATTCCTCTACTACCACATTTAGAAATTGCGCAAAATAATCTTTACGCTCTAAGTCCTCAATAAACTCATAATACTCGTCCAACGAGGTCATGGCAGTATTTCGTGCCTTTTCTTCCATTTCCGAAGTAGAAAGTTTGGCATTCTCGGACTCAATATATTCCTCGCCTTTCTCTAGTGCTTCTTTTTTGTTCTTTTCAACATTTTTCTTCTCTTCAACAAGGTCATAATAATTAGAAATAGCCGAGAACTTTAGCTGCTTTCTCCATCGTTCCTTAAGTTCCTTTTTGTTTTTGGCATATTCCAATTCTTCATAATCCACATTTATGGTCTCGTCCTTTGTATAATCGAAAGGTGAACTTAGGACGCTGGAATAGTATTTTTTTGAATCTTCCAAACGCTCGATGTAGCGATCATAGACTAAGTTAAAAAAGGTAAGTTCCTTATTCCTAATCTGATCATCGATCTCTGTTTCATACACACTAAATTCGTTTAGATCCGAAGCCAAAAAATATCGTTTTAAAGGATCCATAGTGTTGATAAAGTCCTTGTAGACACCGGCAGAAAAGACATTGTCCATATCCTTGGCGTCATAATGACCTTTTTCCAATACATAGGTAATAAGGTCGATAAGTAATTTATCTTTATCAGGATCATTAAATTCTTTAGTGGTAAAACTGCAAGAAGCTGCAGCCACAAAAACAGCGAGTAGCAACACTCGGAGATTCTTTTTCATTAATCGCATATCTTCATTTTTTATGAACACCTAAAATAGATAAAAAACCGTGCCAAATAGGTATCATGATACTAATTTTTTGTTAAACAGCCAAGTGTAAAATTCAATTCCCAGCTGGTTCCGAATCCTAATGAAATAAACGTATTTTTGTTTTGAAGAAAAACCATATCAATGTCTAGCGAAAAACCTTTAATACTCATTACCAATGATGATGGAATCACCGCTCCAGGGATACGTACCCTCATAGAGGTAATGCAGGAGTTAGGTGATATTTGTGTGGTAGCGCCCAACTCACCACAAAGTGGAATGGGACATGCCATTACCGTAAATGATACGTTGTATTGTGACGAAGTAGTTATAGACAAAGAGGCCGCGCAAAAGGAATATAGCTGTAGTGGCACTCCTGCAGATTGCGTAAAACTGGCCGTAAATGAAATCCTTGGTCGTAAGCCAGATTTATGTGTAAGCGGGATTAATCACGGAAGTAATTCTTCAATCAATGTTATTTATAGCGGCACCATGAGTGCAGCGGTCGAAGCAGGAACACAGGGTATTCCCTCCATCGGTTTCTCATTATTGGATTATTCCTTAACGGCAGATTTTGAGCCTGTAAAATCTTATGTAAGGATATTGGCCAAACAAGCTCTAGAACACGGAATGCCACAGGGTGTGGTGCTAAATGTGAACTTTCCTAAATTGAAAGAACAAGACATTAAGGGAATAAGGGTTTGCCGGCAGGCAGATGCGCATTGGATTGAAAAATTCGACAAGCGTACCAATCCGTTGGGAAGGGACTATTATTGGCTTTCGGGCGAATTTGTAAATGAAGACAAAGGTGAGGATACAGATGAATGGGCATTACAGAATGGTTATGTTTCGGTAGTACCTGTACAGTTCGACCTCACTGCCCACCACGCAATTAAGGACATAAACAATTGGGATATTTAATGAAAAAAGAAATTGGAATCGGATTTTTAGTAGGGATCATTTGCAATGCAATTGGAGTTATTATTTGCACCTACATTGTCTCCCAAGTTAAGAATCTGGATTTTCAAAGTACATTTAGATTATATAACGGTTCCGGCAACCTTTGGATGCTGCTTACTTTAGGGGCTTTACCTAATTTGGCGGCCTTTTTTGGTTTTCTGAGGATCAATAGGGATTATAGGGCAAGAGGCGTGTTATTGGCTACTTTTTTAGCTGCCATTACAGCCTATCTAATCTATTTCGTTTAAAATGAAATACTACATCATTGCAGGGGAAGCATCGGGCGATTTGCATGGAGCAAATCTCATTGCTGCACTTAAAGCCGAAGATACCAATGCGGAATTCAGGTTTTGGGGAGGCGACCTTATGGCGCAAGAAGCTGGCGATCCTATAAAACATTACCGGGAACTTGCCTTTATGGGATTTGTTGAAGTACTTCAAAACCTCCGAACCATTTTGCGCAATATTTCTTTTTGCAAGGATGATATTGAAGGTTATCAACCAGATGCGATCATCTTTATAGATTACCCTGGGTTCAACTTGCGAATTGCGAAATGGGCCAAACAAAGGGGATACAAGACCCTCTATTATATTTCACCTCAAATCTGGGCTTGGAAAGAAGGGCGTATAAAAGCCATAAAAAGGGATGTGGATGAAATGTATGTCATACTCCCTTTTGAAAAAGACTTCTATGAAAAGAAGCACAATTTTCCTGTACATTTCGTGGGCCATCCCCTTATTGATGCCATCTCCAAGAGACAGCAGGTAGATTCGGAAACTTTCCGCAAAGAACACCATTTGGACGATCGCCCAATTATTGCTTTACTACCTGGAAGTCGCAAGCAAGAGATTTCTAAAATGCTGAAAGTCATGCTTTCCGTGACAGAGGATTTCCCAGACTATCAGTTCGTAATAGCAGGTGCACCCAGCCAGGAAATAGAATTTTACAAACAATTTACCCAAGATTCTGATGCCACCTTTATCCAAAATAAAACCTACGACCTACTAAGCCTTTCCACGGCTGCTTTGGTTACTTCGGGAACCGCTACTTTGGAAACCGGACTTTACAAAGTTCCTCAAGTAGTCTGCTACAAAGGCAATCGTATTTCCTATGAAATTGCCAAGCGTATCATAAAGCTTAAATACATTTCCTTGGTCAATTTAATTTTAGATAAGCCTGCAGTTAAGGAACTGATCCAAGGAGAATTCAACACCAAACAACTTAAAGAGGAGCTATCAAAAATTCTGGATGACTATCACCGCGCAGTGCTTTTCTTAGACTACTACGACCTTGAAAATGCTTTGGGTGGAAAAGGGGCAAGTAAGAAGGCTGCAGCCTTAATGGTAAATGCTAGTACCAAAGGGAACTAATAATAAAATTGCTATCATTCATTAGCTCCGATAGCGGTATTGAAACAAAAATTACGATTAAAAACAGGGCGAAAACCCTTAAGGCCCGTTGCTTACCTCCATACTGCACTATGACATCACCAGATACCTGCTCTTTGATAAGGAATGGAGACACAATCCTATTTCGGTTTTTGAAATTCAACGGATCCGAATCCGTAAGCCAACCACCCCGATTAAAAAAGGCTGCCATTCTAATTATAAATACCATCATTAACATAAGAAACATATAAACAGCTACCTCAATAATTATGGGGTCTTCATAAAATGGAAGGGGTTCAAACTCTTTTGGAATGCGCATTCTTTTTCTTATTTAACTCAAATCTAGTAAATTTAGCAAACCGAATCTACTTTTCTTACATGAAAAAATTAATACTTATCTCCTTACTATCTTTATTCTTAGCCTCTTGTGGCTCCTCCCGTAAAACTACCGAAACCGTTGTTATTGGAAAAGGTACCACTGCTGTATCCTCCAAAAGGATCTCCAAAGTGGTGAACCATGCCCAAACCTTTAAAGGCACCCGATATAAATTTGGCGGCACGGATAAACGAGGCATGGATTGTTCTGGATTGGTATATACTTCTTACAAAAGTGAGAATATAGAATTACCCAGGGTATCTAGGGATATGGCCAAAAAAGGAATCCGCATCAAATTAAAAGAGGTGCAAAAAGGCGATTTGGTCTTCTTTAAAACCAACAAGAACCGAAATGTGATTAACCATGTTGGATTAGTAGTGGAGAGCCGTAGTGGGGATATCCAATTTATACATTCTACTTCCTCCCGCGGGGTGATTGTTTCCTCCCTTGACGAAAAATATTGGAAAAACGCCTTCGTGGAGGTTAGAAGAATCATTTAAATTTTCTAATTTTAAGTACTCCCCTCAATTTTAATAGCACTTTACTGTGCTTGAAATATGAGGTTTATTAATTTTCTTATCCTTAAGTTGGCAGCCTGTCTTACTTTGGGAATTATCTTGGGTCACTACTTTCCCACTCCTTCACATATTGGCACTGCCATTTTCATGTTCCTGTTTGCACTACTGCTTATAGCCTGGTTAAGGGAACGGAGAAAACTAAAGCAAGGTCCCTTTTTTGGATTGCTAACTTTTCTGGTATTTATCGCATTGGGGTATCTTAATCTACAAAAGGGACAGCCCCATTTTCAATCAGGGCACTTTGTGCACCAACAGCATACTTCCGATGATCAAATGCTAGAGGTGAAAATAATTGAAATACTTAAGTCCGATCGCTACAATCATAAGTACTACGCTGAATTACTTAGCAGGAATCAGTTTGCTGCTAAAGGGAAGTTGCTCCTTACTATTAGAAATGACGCCTTATACCCAAAATTGAAAGTTGACAACCTATTACTACTATCTTCAAAAATTGATGAAATCCCAACATCTTTGAATCCCCATCAGTTTGACTATCGGGACTACTTGCATAAATTGGATGTTTATGGAAAAATCACTATTGCTAAAGGTGAAATTCTCAAAATTGAAACGGGGGAAACTACGGCTAGAGGATTCTCCGAAAATCTGCGATCTAACATTACCTCTAAACTTGATCAGGTTTGTCTTAGTACAGATGCCAAGGCAATTACAAAGGCCTTGGTATTGGGGGAACGCAGGACATTGGACAAAGAATTGTACAACAATTACGCGGCAGCTGGCGCTATACATATCCTTGCAGTATCTGGGTTGCATGTGGGGATACTGTTCCTACTTTTCTCATGGCTCCTAAAGCCGTTGGATTATTTTCGCAAAGGGAAATCAATTAAAGCTATTTGCATTGTGCTATTGCTTTGGGGATTTGCGTTCTTGGCTGGATTATCCCCATCGGTAGTAAGGGCTGTCACGATGTTTTCTTGCTTCGCACTTGCCAAAATGATAAACCGACCTACCAATGGGTTCAACACCCTCGCCCTCTCCTATTTCATCCTTTTGTTGCTACAACCCAGATGGCTATTTCACGTAGGGTTCCAATTGAGTTATTTGGCGGTATTTTTCATTCTATGGTTGCAACCCAATCTATATCGTTTATATCGCCCAAGAACCTTGGTTGATCGCTATTTGTGGGGATTGATTACAGTAACCCTATCGGCGCAAATTGGAGTGGGCCCATTAAGCCTCTATTATTTTCATCAATTCCCGGGGCTGTTTCTTTTAACCAATATGGTGGTATTGCCATTTCTAGGAGTTCTACTGGGTCTTGGATTGGTGACCGTGATATGGTCATTACTCGGAAACGTCCCTGAATCTATGGTATTTGTATATGACGCGGCCATAGGCTTATTAAATCTCTTTGTACAATGGATCGCATCGCAGGAGTCCTTTTTGTTTAGCAATATTGCTTTTTCCCTACCGAAAATGCTGATAGCTTATGCCTTCGTGTTTTCCCTTGCATATCTATGGAGAACAAAAAACAAGAGATTGGTGTTGTCAAGCTTACTCCTAATCGCACTATTTCTGAGTATTCACCGGTGGGAACAGAAAATACATTCCCATGAGGAATTAATTGTACTGCACAAACCTCGAACGAGTCTTATAGCATATAAAAATAATGATCATATAACCCTATTTACAAATGATTCTTTAAACCCTTTAAGGTCATACCCAATAAAAGGGTATGTGACCGAAAACCATATTTCCAAAAATAAGGTGAGTGCTATTCCAGATATCTTTTTATTTAAAGGAAGAAGTATTATTCGTCTGGATAGTGTGGGAATCTATTCCAATAAAAGAACCGACATCGTCATTCTTTCGGAAAGCCCGAAAATTCACTTGGAGCGATTAATTGAAAGTCTACAGCCACGACTTATTATTGCCGATGGTAGTAATTATAAAAGCTATACCCAACGGTGGGAAAAAACCTGTAAGAAACGACAGCTCCCATTTCACAATACCAGTGAAATGGGAGCCTATATCATAGAATAATTTCTGACCTATTTGAAGGTATGGTTAAAGTTGTCCCTATACTCTTCCCAAGCCTCGGTGGTGGTCAATTTTTTATAGTCCCCATTGGCAATCATTTTCAGGTAAATCTCCAAATCCCTTGGACTTTTATATCCCGCTACTGCTTGAATAAGAGCACCATCCTTCTCAAAAAATACCAGACTTGGATATCCCCTTAGTTTAAGGGCATCCGCAAAAAAATGGGTTGCATTGCGCCCTTTTCTTTCTGGTTGATAGTTAGGATTGGTGTATGTGAAATCTTGATAGGTAATTTCTTCAGTTCCTTCTGCATTGAACTTTACGGGATAGTAATTTTCATTGATAAAAGCAATCACATTTTTATCACTAAAAGTTCGCTTATCTAAAAGTTTACATGGGCCACACCATTTGGTGTAGACATCCATAAAAATATGCTTAGGTTCTTTTTCCTGAGCTGCTAGCGCTTCATTCATAGTCATCCATTCAATTTCTTGGGCCTTGGCAATGCCAGAAATTAATAAAATGAATATTAGGGCAATTCTTTTCATAACAAGTAAGATTATACTTTAAACTCGGGTTTAAAGTTTTTAAAATATTCATCGAATTGTTCCTGGGTTGTGATCTCTTTCCAAAGATCTGTTCCGAACAATTTGAGATACAATTCCATTTGTCGTGGTTTCTTATAGCTCTTTACACGATTAATAAGGTTTCCTTCTTCGTCTAGGAATAACACCGTGGGATAGGCTCGTACGCCCATAAAACGGGCAAACTGATGCTGACTGTTTCGTCTCATGGCCTTTGCAGGATCGAAACCGGGGTTGGTATATGCCTTGTTCTGATAATTTACGGATTCATTTCCCTCTGCATTAAACTTTACCGCATAGAAATTTTTGTTCACGTATGCTACCACGTCCTTATTACTAAAAGTATCACGGTCCAACATCTTACAGGGCCCACACCAATTGGTGTACATGTCTATAAAAATCTTTTTGGGTTTTTTGGCCTGTGCCGCAAGGGCCTCATCCATGGACATCCAATTAATCTTCTGGGCCGAAGCGACCGAAACTACCAATAAGGAAAGTAAGAGTACAATTCTTTTCATGGGACTTAAATATAACAGGTTGTAATATAGCAAAAAACGTTCCACAATGGGAACGTTTTTTGGGCGTTTTTGTTGTTTCTATCTTACGCCGTGCATAAGTCTTTTCAATAATGGGTGTAAGCCAAATGAAATTAAACCCAATACAATTGGAACTATGGTAAATATTAAGAAGAAATGAGACAATCCACTTTCTTCTGTAATTTTCTCTATATCACCCCCAACATAGTGTGCCATTTTATTACCTATTGCAATGGCTAAATAATAGACCCCAAACATAAAACCTACCATTCTTGCGGGAACCAGTTTACTTAAATATGATAATCCCATTGGGGACAAGCATAATTCTCCCAATGTGTGGAATAAATAGGCAAGAACCAACCATATCATACTTAACTTGGCAGTTTCTGCACCTAACGGGACATTCCTGGCTGCAAAAGCCAATAATCCAAAGCCTATAGCCATGATAATAAGCCCTAAACCATATTTAACAGAAGCCGGTGGGTTGTACTTACTATCCCACCATTTTGTGAATAAAGGAGCAAAAATTATTATAAATAGTGAGTTCAAAATTGCAAACCAAGTGATTTCCACTTCTTTAGCCTCAACACTAAAATTGATGTACAATTTGTAGATTACCAAAATCCAAATAACAACAAAGCTCAAAGCCAAAACTATATTGGATAAGCTTATTCTACTAAAAGTCTTTCGAAATAACTTAATTAGCACATAAGTGATTATTCCAATTGGTACAACAGTCACTATTAAATCTATTATTTTAAAGATCAAAGCAGCATTTCCCTCTAAAACTCTGTCCGTAAAATCTCTTGTATATAAAGGAAGAGAACCTGCTGCTTGTTCGAAAGCTGCCCAAAAGAATACGGTGAAAATGCAAAAAATAGTAAAGGCAATCATCCTATCCCTTACAATCTTTTCATAACGCGGAATCCTTACAATTAGAATCAAAATAAATATAATAGCGGACAGCAAAGCAAAAAACAGTGAATCGCCCATTCCGGCTACTTTGAAATTCAAGGTATTAATGTTACCTATCTTACTAAGAGGATCATTAATAATAAAAATCAATGCTGAGATTATAAAAACACCGATTAAGACATAATCAAGGGTAATAAATCTATTTAATTTACCACTTATTTTTTCTTTGGAAGTTTCAACATTGTCAACCAATGTGTCTATCAAATCTTCTCTTTCATTAGTAGGCTTAGTTCCAACATCTCCAAATAAGGGTTGCGCATAATAAAATTGAATCATCCCCAAAAACATGAAGATCCCTGCCAATCCAAAGCCCCAGCTCCATCCAACATTTTCACCCAACCAACCACATAACATAATTCCCAGAAATGCACCTGCATTTACACCCATATAGAAGATATTGTATGCCCCGTCTTTCTTGTCGTCGTGTCCTTCATACATCTTAGAAATTATGGATGTCATATTAGGCTTAAAAAAGCCATTCCCTAAAATCAACAAAGTAATTCCAATGTAAAGAAAAGTTGGGGTTTCAATAGCCATAGATGCATGTCCTAAGGTCATTAATAGTGCTCCTATTACAACTGCCATGCGATAACCAATTTTATTATCTGCCAGCCAGCCACCAACTATTGGCGTTAAATAAACAAACATAGCATACGTCCCTAATAATGATAGTGCTGCTGTCTTATCCCAACCCCAGCCCGGGTTTTCTCCTGTAACCACTCCGGTAAGGAATATTACTAATATGGCGCGCATTCCATAATAAGAGAAACGTTCCCACATTTCTGTAAAAAACAGGACAAAAAGTCCTGCAGGATGGCCTAGCACTTTATCTTTAAAAAAGTTTTCTTTAGTAGTAGAATTCATAAAACTGATTTTAGTTGAAATATAAAAACAACAAAGCCCTAATCAATTGAGACCAGGGCTTTGTTTTCAATGTTTTTTCTAATTATCTGCTAATTCGAAACCTTCCGCTTCTTCATTTCGAAGATCCCTTTCATCATCCTCCGCACCGTGAGTTAGTGCTTCCAATTTCTTTCTAAATATCATTACTAATAATCCAAATGACACACAGAATACAGCTATCCCGGTAAATATTGTAAACTCACCTAGAGACTCTGAAGCCTCTCCCAATAGACCTGCCAATTTATTTCCAAATCCAGTCATCGCAAAATATACCCCCATCATTAAAGAAGCATATTTTAAAGGAGCCAATTTCGTGATATAGGAGAGTGCTACTGGAGAAATACATAATTCTCCAACGGTATGGAATAAATACGCGAGCACTAGCCAATACATAGCAGAAGCACCATTACTTTCATATTGTCCAGCTGCAGCCGTCATAAAAAAGAATCCTGTTCCCATAATAATTAGACCTATGATCATCTTAAATAAAGAAGTGGAAACTTTCCCCTTTAGCTTTCGCATTGCCCAATAAGCAGCTACCGAAGTTCCCAAAAATATAATAAACATGGCATTCAGAGACTGGAACCATGAAGCAGGAACTTCCCATCCCATTAACATTCTGTTTGTTTTCTCTGAAGCATAGATATTCATTAAACCTCCTGCCTGCTCAAAAGCTCCCCAGAAAACGATAACCAATAAGAATGAAATAAACAAAACGACAACCCTGTCCTTTTCAATCTTCGTCAATGGCTTTTTCATGGCTTCTTTCTCTTCTAGATTTTCAGAGGTTCCTAAGAAATTACCCACTAATTTTAAATGCTTCTGACCTGCAAGATATTGAATGAGACCAAGTGCCATTCCAATTCCGGCCAATCCAAAACCATAATGCCATCCATGCACCTCACCTACATACCCCACGATTAGGGCCGCCAAAAATGCTCCAATGTTGATCCCAATATAGAAAATTGTAAATCCTTTATCCCGTCTAATATCTCCTTGTTGGTACAATCCACCAACCATAGTAGAAATATTTGGTTTCAGCATTCCTACTCCGGATACAATTAAGCCCAAACCTGTATAGAATGCCCACAATTCTTCCACAGCTAAAATACTATGTCCAGCCACTAGTAAAATCCCACCGTATAGAACCGATTTTTTCTGACCTAAAAACTTATCAGCAATCCAACCACCTGGAATAGAAGCTACATAGACTAGCATCGTATATGTTCCATATAAAGAAAGAGCATCTCCATTAGACCATCCGAGCCCCGCATTATCTGCTGTGGCTTCCGCTACTAAATAAAGAACCAAAATAGCTCGCATTCCATAGTAGGAAAAACGCTCCCACATTTCGGTAAAAAACAGTACGTATAAACCCACTGGGTGACCGAATAATTGTTTTTGATTTTGGAGAGTTGTTGACATAGATTTAAATATTAGTTAGTATTTTATTGGTTAGTTAATCACGAATTTCTAGAAGTCCCCCTTTAGGCTTACCCAAAGTTTCCCTTATGAAATTGGTCATTTTATTGTACAAATGAAGTCGTGTATACCCTCCATAGATTCCATGATTTTTGTCGGGGTACATCAACCAGTCGAAGTCTTTATTAGCCTGAACCAAAGCCTCGACCAAGCGCATTGAGTTTTGTACATGCACATTATCATCTGCCGTACCATGAACCAATAGGAAATCCCCCTTTAATTTATCTACATGAGTAATAGGGGAATTGTTATCGTAACCACTTGGGTTTTCCTGTGGGGTTTGCATATAACGCTCGGTATAAATTGTATCATAGAAACGCCAGCTGCCCACCGGAGCGACAGCAATGGCCATGGCAAAGGTATCTGCACCTTGGAATAAACAATTACTGGACATAAATCCACCATAACTCCAACCCCAAATACCTATCCTTTCAGCATCTATGTAAGGTAGTTTGCCTAACTCTTGCGCTACAGCAATCTGATCTTCCACTTCATACTTCCCGAGTTCCTTCTGGGTCATTTTCTTAAATTCCCGTCCTTTTAATCCAGTTCCCCTTCCATCTACACAGGCAACTATGTAACCTTCCTGTGCCAACATCTGGTGCCAATAGTCATTGGAACCTCCCCATCGATTAGCCACACTTTGCGACCCAGGACCCGAATATTGATACATAAACAAAGGGTATTCTTTGTTAGGATCGAAATCCTTAGGCTTGATCATATACATGTTTAAATCCTCACCATTTATATTAATCGTAGAGAATTCCTTTTTGGAGGTTTTATATTCGGCCACTTTTGCCTTTAATGCGCTGTTATCCTTAATTCCCCTTACTTGGTCCCCAGAAAGAGCTTCTTTTAACGTAAACTCATACGGTGTTTCCGTATCAGAAAAAGTATTGATGAAGTAGGTATAATCGGCGCTAAAAGCAGCACTGTTATTTCCTGTTTTTTGACTTAAACGAATTTTATTCTTTCCAGTACTGGTTATGGAATATACATCTCGGTTAATACTTCCATTCTCGGTACTCTGATAGTACACACGGCCAGTATTAGGATCAAAACCATAGTAGTTGGTTACTTCCCACTCACCTTGGGTAATCTGATTGATCAACTTCCCCTTTTTGCTATAGTGATAGATATGGTTCCATCCATCCTTTTCGCTCGTCCAAATGAAGCTATTATCATTTAAGAAGGTCAAATTATCTGTTACATCCACATAGGCATCATCTTTCTCTTGATGAATTAAGGAGGCCTCTCCAGATGAAGCATCCACAAATACCAAATCTAAAATGTTTTGATGTCGGTTGGTCAATTGAACACTCAACACATCATTGTCGTTGGTCCATTTAATTCGTGGGATGTAATAACTGTTGAATTCAGAAACATCCACTTCGGTAGAATTACCAGAGTTGACGTCGTAGAGATGAAGTGACACCTCGGCATTCACTTCGCCTGCTTTCGGATACTTAAATACCGTTTGGGTCTGGTACAGATCTTCCCCGTAGACATCCATTGAGAATTCAGGCACTTTCGACTCATCGAAACGAATATACGCTATATGGCTTCCATCTTTGCTCCAATCGAAAGCTCGCACAAAGGCAAATTCTTCTTCATACACCCAATCCGTTATACCGTTTATGATCTTGTTCTTTACGCCATCTGTGGTCACCTGGGTAACAGTACCACTAGAAAGGTCTTTGATGTAAATATTATTATTGAACCCATAAGCAACTTTGGTTCCATCTTCGCTAAAAGTAGGCTCCTGAACCTTATCGTCGGACAGCAATGTGATCGATTTAGAATTCACATCATAGACATAGTAAGTGCCCAGTGCCGATCTACGGAACACCTGTTTCAATTGTGTGGCCAAAAGGATTTTCGACTCATCGCTACTGAACTCATACGAGATAAAACGATTTATGTCACTCAAATCCTCACTGTCTACAAGTGTTTTTACTTTTTTACCGCTTTTATAATCGTAGACGTCTATGGCAGAAGTCCCTTTAGAACGGTTAAAATTTAATACCGAGTATTCCTTTCCATTTTTCAAGGACCGCAAAACATCCAAGCGTTCTGTACGGAAGGAACCACCCCAAATTTCTTCTAATGTAATATTCTTTTCTTGTGCTGTGAGAGTTGAAGTAAACGTTGCAAGAAATGCAAGCACAGTAAGTGAAAGTACTTTTTTCAAATTGTTAAAATTTTGTTATGCCAATTTTACTAAAATTTCCTGAAAATTCACCTGTTTTTTCTGTTAAATACAGACTGATTCTCTTTAAAAATAGCATAAAACAAGAACTTTTCGACACCTTTGTCATCAATCGCTACCAATTCCTCAATGAAGATTTTAACGCTATCTTTGTGGTCAAAATAAAAATGTGATGGCCAACCCTGTCTCAGGATTTTCGAAAAAGACCAAAGAAGAAAAAATAAAGTGGCTTGCCTCCCATTATTTGCAGGATGATCCTTCTGCTATTTCGGTATTGAAAAACTACTGGAATACGGACACTGCCCTTCAGAAGTTACACGATGACTTTATTGAAAACACCTTAACCAATTATTACCTCCCGTTTGGGATTGCGCCCAACTTTCTAATCAACGATACCCTGTATACCCTCCCCATGGTAATAGAGGAAAGTTCGGTGGTAGCCGCAGCGAGTAATGCCGCTAAATTTTGGTTGGACAAAGGTGGCTTTACCACTAAAATCCTAGGCACCACAAAAAACGGACAGGTCTATTTCAATTACTTCGGAAAAACAGAAAAGATGGAAGCCTTTTTCCATAGTGTGCGCAACACGCTCAAAAAAAGTATCGAGGACATTGAAAAAAACATGAAAAAACGTGGTGGTGGACTACTGGATATAGAATTGGTAGACCGCACCGATGCCTTGGATGGATTCTATCAATTGCACTGCACATTCGAGACCTTAGATGCCATGGGAGCCAATTTTATAAATAGTTGCTTAGAGACTATAGCAGAAACTTTTGAAAAAGAGGCAGAAACAAATCCCACTTTCAAGGAGGACAATGTGTATCCTGAAGTGGTCATGAGCATACTTTCAAATTATGTTCCAGAGTGCCTCGTTCGTGCCGAAGTGAATTGTGACGTTGCAGCATTGCATCCAGATCGGGAAAAAGCACAGGATTTTGCTGAGCGCTTTGTCCGTGCTGTCCAAATTGCACAAATGGAAACAAGAAGGGCAGTAACACACAATAAAGGCATCATGAACGGCATAGATGCGGTTATTTTAGCCACTGGGAATGACTTTAGGGCTGTTGAAGCAGGTATACACGCCTATGCCTCTAGGGACGGACAATACAGAAGCCTAACAAATGCTTCTATTAAAAACGGCAAATTCCGTTTTAGTATAGATATTCCGTTGGCCCTTGGAACCGTGGGTGGTCTTACATCACTTCATCCACTGGTAAAACTGGCCTTTCAAATCCTGCAAAAACCAAATGCCAAGGAGCTTATGCAAATTGTTGCCGTAGCTGGATTGGCACAGAATTTTGCGGCACTACGTTCCCTTGTAACCACAGGTATTCAGAAAGGGCATATGAAAATGCACCTAATGAACATCCTAAATCAGATGGAAGCAAATGCAAGCGAGAAAGAGAAGGCCGTACATCATTTTAAAGAACAAACCGTATCGCATAGTGCTGTTGTTGAATTCATTGAAAACCTTCGTGTTTAGTGACTACCCAAACATTTCATAGTCCTGGAAAATTACTCCTTACTGGAGAATATGTCGTATTGGATGGGGCAAAAGCATTGGCTATACCCACAAAATATGGTCAATCCATGCAAGTGCGGGTGTCTACCGCCACTTCAGCTATATTGAAATGGAACAGTATTGACCATCAAGGGAATACTTGGTTTCAAGAAACATTTCAAATTAAAGATTTGAACTATGAGGGCACTGAAAACTCTTTTTCACAAACGCTTCAAGACATATTGCTTACAGCAAAAGCTCTTAACCCAAACTTCCTGGATTCCAATCTTGGCTATGAAATAACCACCGTATTGGATTTTCCGAGGGATTGGGGTTTGGGAACTTCTTCAACCCTTATTTATAATATCGCATCATGGGCGGGAATTGATGCGCACTTACTACTTCAAAAAAGTTTTGGCGGAAGCGGTTATGATGTTGCAGTTGCTGCACATAGAACACCTATTTTGTATGAATTAAAGCAGCACCTTCCTATTGTGACTCCTGTATCCTTGCACTGGGAATTCACTGAGCATTTATACTTTGTTCACCTAAACCAAAAACAAGATAGTAAAGAAGGAATCTCACGATATAAAAAAGCAAAGTCCAATAACAAAATAGACTTGGATTCTTTTTCTGAAATCACTTCAGATATCATTACCTGCACATCACTCACCGAATTTTCCCGCCTCCTTTCCATTCATGAGGCACGAATTTCGGAGATTATCGAAATTCCAACGATTAAAGAAAAATTATTTCCAGACTTTAAGGGAACTGTGAAAAGCCTTGGCGCATGGGGTGGTGATTTCGTATTGGTGGTTGCCGAGAACGGGCAAGCACTCAATTATTTTAAAGAAAAAAGGTTTACCACCATTATTCCTTTCAGTGATATGATATTATAAAAAAACCCTCGAGAAATCTCGAGGGTTTTTAGTAGAATTAGCCATTATTCTATTAATAGAACTTAGCTCTATTATCTTCTATATCGGCAGCATTTTTAAGTGCGTCGAAAATTCTATTACCAATGGTTCCGCTTGCTTGTGTGTTAAGCGTATTGGCGAATGTTGCATAGTTGTCTAAGTCTGGAGCTTTATTTACGGTAGTAACCCTTACCATATACACTCCATTTTCACCGTCTATTAGACCTGTAGTCTCTCCAGCTTCCTTTCCGAAAGCAGCACCCACTACGGCTGGTTCCGTTCCGGCTCCAGCAATTGTAGGATTTGCACGTGTAAGCGCACTTGCCGATTTAACGGTAACGTTTTGGCTAGAAGCCACATCTTGAAGGGTGCTTCCTGTTATTCCTTCACGGATTTTTTGCGCCTTTTTCTCGTTTCTCAAAATAGGGGTTACGATACTTGATGCCTCAGCTACACTCTGAAGTGCCTTTTCGGTACTTTTTCTCGTTAACTGAACTACATAATACGTGTTGTTGGCTTCAAAACGTTTTACATCACCCACTTCACTTTCATCACCAAACGCCCAATTAATAATGGAACGATTATCTCCTATACCAGGTATATTGGCATCCAACTCCCCAATTTTGTTTACGGGTCTGGACTCTAACCCACCTTCTTCTACCAAAGCATTGAAGTCTCCATTTCTGGCAGCATCTTCAAACTTAGCAGCTCTTGAGAAAATATCACTTAGGGTAGTTTCACTTGCTTCCACATTCTGAGTAACGGTAGCCACTTTAACTGCTGGTTGGAAGTATTCCTGTTCTTCGATCTCAATTACATGAAAACCAAATTGTGTTTCCACTACTCCCATGTCACCAACTTTTCCTTCAAAAGAGAAATCACGGAATGGAGCAACCATTCTATTGTAAGCGAATGACTCGTATCTTCCGCCGTTTTCTACACTTCCAAGATCCCCGGAAAATTCTTTAACCATATCCCCGAATTTAGACTTGTTTCTTTTAACAACGCCTAAAATACTATCGGCTAATGATCTAGCTTGGTCAAGGGTTCTTGTAATACTATCCGTTCTGCTCAATCCTATTGGAATAAGGATATGACGTGCACTAACCGTATCCGGTAATTGTCTTCTTGCGATAACCTTAGAAAGATTCCAAGAGTCATTTACTTGGTAGGGACCATACACTGTTCCTTCTTCTAGTGTAAGAATGGTATCCTTTAGGGCAGGAGATAAATTCGCCTCTTTGATCCAATTGTCGTTGTAACCTACATCCGAATTTTCATTCACGTAAGCACCTGCATCTTCGGCAGCGTCGAACAGACTTACCTTAGCAGCCATACTTGTTTTTGCCTCTTCAATATCTTCGGCCGATGGCTCCTCGTTAAAAGTCACATATTGAATATCTACCAATGGATCTACTTCGAACTGCTTAGGGTTTGCTTTTATGTACTGTGTAATTTCAGCTTCAGATACTGCTACATCTTCATCCGCAATTTTTGTATATGGAACATACACGTACTCTACATTGATCTTATCGTTCTCGAAACGGTATTGTTGCTCTCCCTCGGTAAGGGTAGAAGCCAATCCTCCACGAACCATATTCATATAGTTGGACTGAAGAATACTTTGACGGGTACTTTCAATAAAATCATTCCACGCCTGACGTTGTTGTATTTGTGCTGGCTCGTTCCCTTGAATACTCTGTACATAGTCAAGCATCTTCACTTCGCTGTACAAACCATTGTCATCTAAGAATGTTGGGTTATTAGCCAACACCAAACTTAATTGCGCATTGATCTCTTCTTGGCTAACAGTCATACCCAAAGCATCTGTTTGTTGCTCCATAAGGACACTGCGCAATTCGCGATCCCAAACCATTTGTACGGCACGTGCAGTATTGGAACCAGGCCCTAATGATCTTTGTTGATTCTCTACCTTGCCCATGAAGTCCTCTCTGGAAAGTTCTTTCCCATTAATCACCGCAACGGTATTCTCTATTTCACCACCGCCACCGGTCTTACTGTTTATTACTCCATCCAGCACGAATGCGAATAGGGCCAGTGCAATGATTATGATAAGGAATACACCTCTTTTTCTAATACTGTTTAATATTGCCATTTCTGTTGAAATTTAATAGTGGGCGAAAATACCATTTTCCCTCGATTTATAAAAAGGATAGGCTTAAAAAAACAAGGGATTCACGAAAATTATTCTTCGTTCTTCTTGATCACCTCGACCAATTCTATTTTGGTATTGGATACTTCGACGATTTGAATGGTAAAATTCTCAATTTCCAAGGTCTCATCCTGCTTCGGTATTTCCTCGGTAAAATTAACAATCATCCCACCCAATGTTTCATAAGCATCGTCTTCCGGAAGGTCCAGTTTATAGGTTTCGTTTAGGTAATCTACTTCCAGCCGGGCAGAGAACTGATAGTGATCATCGGCAAGTTCGGTTTCGATAAGGGCGATAGAATCGTGCTCATCTTCAATCTCCCCAAAAAGTTCTTCGATAATATCCTCTACTGTAATGATTCCAGAGGTTCCGCCGTACTCATCGATCACCACTGCGATACTTTTACGCTTCTTACTCAGGATATTCAACACATCTTTCGCAAACATGGTTTCGGGCACAAAAACCACGGGCATTAGTATCTTTTTTATGACCGAGGGCTTTTTGAACAGTTCAAATGAATGAACGTACCCCAGAATATCATCGATGCTTTCGTTGTAGACCAATATTTTGGAAAACCCAGTATCGGAAAATAGTTTTTGAAGTTCCTTGGGTGTAGTATGGATTTCGATCGCCACTACTTCGGTTCGCGGAATCATGACCTCCCGAGCCTTTACTTCCGAAAATTCCAGCGCATTCTGAAATATTTGGATTTCACTATCTATTTCATCCTTTTGCTCTAATGTCTCGATTTGCTCGCTTATATAATTCCCTAGCTCCACTTTACTGAAACTTAACTGTACGGCATCGCCCTCTGTCTTAAAAAACACTTTAAGCACAAGGTCCGATATCCATATTACAAATTCCGAAATAATGGAAAAGAGCAGGTAGAATAGATAAGCGGGAAAAGCAAATACCTTTACCAGTCTATTGGCATAAATTTGAAAGAATACCTTTGGAAGGAATTCAGCCGTCAATAGGATAACCAGGGTAGAAATCACTGTCTGGGTGAGCAAACTCAAATCGCCAAGGGCATAGTTGACAATAGCATGTTCCGACGGCAAAAAGGTTTGAAACCAATCTACCAGCAGGTCACCCATGAACAATCCGTAAACAACGAGGGCAATATTATTTCCCACCAACATGGTGGCTATGAATTTTGAAGGTCTTCTGGTAATCCTTTGAAGAATTAAAGCGAGAAAATTACTTTGCTTCTTCTCTATTTCGATATGAATCTTATTGGCGGAGACAAACGCAATTTCCATCCCAGAAAAAAAGGCGGATAATACTAAGGAAAGGACAATAATCAGAATCTGAAATTCCATTTACTGGTCTTGGTTACGCTTCTCCAATCGTTTCCTAAACCATCTTTTGAAAATGAACATGAATATAGCCACTACCCCAAAAAAGCCAAACAAATACGCCCTTCCCCTGTCAGACTCCCAATTGGTTACTACAATGTAAGCAGCAAAGGCCGCCATGATTATATAGGCATATTCGAAAAATCGGTAAATAGTACTACTCATCAGATTCTTGGTTTTGGTCAATCATTTGGATACCATCATTTTTGCGGGATAAAAATACGGTAAAATCTTCATTCGCATCGAAACGGGCACCATCATTATAGGAACCGTCCTCAAAAGTAATTCTATAGGGCTTATCGGTAAACACCCATTTGTTGCTCTGGTCCCAATAGAGTTGTTCTGCATTGAGCACATTTCCGTCGGAAGTGACCAGCACCACGTTCTTTCTTAGATCCACTATTCCAGTTAAGGGATATCGAACGGCATAGTCTGAAGTAACCGTGCTCTTTTCGCCGTTTTCAAAAAAGTTAACCTCAACACCTTCCGGAAATTCCTGATAACCAAATTCCAGATTTTCATAATTGAGGAGTTTAGGCGTATTCAAGGTAGTAACTACTTTCCCTGAGTCGGTATAGACCATTTTTATGCCTAATCCCTCTCCGGCAGGTAGATCATCTTGCTGACTTAACTTCTGGACGTTTTTATAATTTCCTTCACAAGAAAAAAACGTGATGGTTGCCAAAACAACCACCACGCTTTTAATCATATATTTTATGGATATCATCCTTATAGATTAGGAACCCTAACGCTTCCTCCAACCCAACAGCTAAAGGAAACAGATTTTCCTGCCATTCCTTCGCTGAAGATATCACTCTTACTAGGAGCTCTTTGTCTATAGCTACTTGCTGCACTTCTAGCAGAACTTGCAATAGATGGATCTACACGTGCAGCCTTATCTGCCATTTGAGCCGCTAACCAGTTAATGGCTCTCTTCTCGAACACAGTACCTCCGCAATTGTTGGCACTCTTAGCGTACATTCCTGCAATTTTTAGGTAAGCAGATCCTGCATTTGGCTTAAGCTCTAACATATTTCTGTAGTACTTTCTAGCCTGCCCATAGCTTCCTTTTTTTCTGTAGTTCTCCGCCAAGCTATAGTAGTACTTTACCTTCTGGTTTGGATCTGACTCCAAAGAGATTGCTTGGTTATAGTAATCTAAAGCTTCGCTTGCCTTGCCTTCTTTTTCAGCCAATCTTCCTAAGTAGAAAGCAGAAGCCGCAGAAGGTTGCAATGTATGAAGTTGTTGTACCATCTGGAAGAACATTGGAGTATCACAGTCTTTGGAGTTCAACTTACCAGCGGCACTCTTTAACCAGCTTACGTCATTTTTCTTCTCTTCCCATAGTCTTTCATATAAAGGAACCAAGTTGGTACAATCGGCGATTGAACCTAATTTAGTATCAATACTCCCCCTGATCTTTCCATAACTTTCCAAGTTCTTCTCATACCCTTTCATTCTCTTGGTTTCCTTTGAGGATAAAGCAGTTCCAGCCTCTTCTTTCTCAATTAGCTTTGCTAATTTTCCCGCATATTTTCCTTCTTCCTTATTTATTTTTTCCTGTACGATGTCGTATAGATCGAACACTTCCTGGATATCCTTGTTTCCATCTTCGAAAAGATCCTTGGCTAAAGAGAAGTACGTATATAAGCTTTTTGGGCTTGTAAATGTATTCTCATCGGTGTTGTATGCTTTATCGAAAGCATTGAACTGATCCATTTTGGCACCAATACCATTATCGAATTTAATCTGGGCAATCTTAGCCATTTCCTTACCTACTTTGGTTTTAGCAGGATAGTTGGTCTTCATAAGATTGTAGTTACTCTCATAGTTGGCAATTTTATCGGTATCACCATTCTTGATAAAGTGCTCAAACATTTTAGCACCATATTGATAGGTAGCCAAACTGTAGGTAGGACATTCCTTCACAACCTTGTCATAATGCGGCAAAGCTGCATCGTAATTTTTAGCCTTGGCAGGCTCTATGAACAAGGAGGCCGTTACCACGCATTCGTCCATTTGGGCCAGCATGTTACTGCTAAAAGTAAGCGTTAAAGCTGCTACTAATAAAATAACTTTCGTTTTCATCGTGTTAGTATTTTTGTAATTAATCATAATATCTTTTTTCAAACCATTTGTCGTTCAGTGACAAACTAATGAATGTGTTAAAGAAAGTTTCTTGCACCAAACCTGCATTTTTCGTTCCACGTCGTCCGAACTCAAAACCGAGGTTTATATTGGAGAATCTTCCCCCTACAGGTAATCCCATACCAAAAGATATGCCAAATTCATTTATTGATTCATTATTAATATTGATTCCTGTCTCCTCAAAACGGAATCCAGCCCTGTAAACCACTCGTTTAAAGTAGTTTCCAAAAGCATTGTAATTTGGGATATAAAATCCTCCCACACTAAATTGGGAAGCGTCTTCGAAAACCACATTTGGGAGATCGAATGATCGATTGGTAAAGTTACTGGTTTTTTGCGAAGTATACTCGGCTCCCAAAAACCATTTTTTTGGCTTCCCAATTCCCGAACCCAAAGTGAACTGGGAAGGAAAAGTTAAATCGGTGTCCTCTATATCTATTTCACGAATATCCAACGGACGAATTGCACCCGAAGGAAGTTGTTGAATACTTGCTACCACACGTTCATTTTCTGAAATTAGGTCTGTTTCGGGTGTATAGGTAACACTCGCCATCATTTCCAAATTATCTGAAATCATTGTTTTGTAGAAGGCTCCAAGGTTAAAATTGAATCCCAACAATGTAGAACGGTTAATTTCCTGACTCCCCAACTCTACGTCTTCCTGTGTATTGGTAGCCACGTTTTCAATATTTCCGAAATTGTAATTAGCGTCTATCCCAATACTAAAATTAGGGGTAACCTGATATCCGATCGCTAAGAAAGCCTTGTTCAATCCTCCACTTCCTTCAAACTGTGTAAGGCTACCTCCCACTTCATTCTGGAGTTTGTATCCCGTAGATGTTAAGGGCTCCAATCCAAAATTGGCCCCAAATTTACCCATGGGTATACCCAATGCAATATAGTCCAATGTAGTAGTGGTCGCATTTTGAGATTCTTGTTCTGTAGCCAATCTATCATATTGGTGGCTACCAGCAATCGAATAATTTACCAAGCGCAGGCCAGCTGCACTCGCCGGATTTTGAAGATTAAGATGTATACTATCCGCATACACACCTATTCCTCCCATCGCTCTGTTCTCTACGGTCCCTTTAAATTTAAGTGAACCCACACCGAAGAATGAATAAGGTGAGATGGTTCCCTCTTGAGCAATTGCAGCACTACTGATAAGCAGTAGTATAATTATAAAAAGACGTTTCAGCATGAATCCTTGTTATGTTCCAAAATGTGGTTTAAACCCTCCAACAAAAAATTTGAGTTGGCAAAGATGTCATTTTTTATGCGATCTCGCAAAAAATGAGTGTCTCCGCCTGTTAAAATAACCGTTAAATCATAAAATTCCTCCCGATACTCTTCAATGAAGCCGTCTATTTCATGTGCTATTCCTTTTACGGCTCCAATGTGCATGGACTCGTAAGTAGATTCGCCAATCATATTTGCAGGGGTTTCCGTATCCAAAAACGGTAAGTTCGCGGTAAAAGTATGCATCGCTTTGTACCGCATTTGAAGACCTGGGGAAATGGCTCCTCCCAAATATTCGTTCTTTTCATTTATAAAATCATAGGTAATACAACTTCCTGCATCAATAACCAACACATTTGAATCCGGATATTGACTTGCTGCTGCACTCACCAATGCAATACGATCTACCCCTAGGGTTTTGGGTGTTCCATATAAATTTTGAAAAGGGACTGAAGTAGTATGGTTCAATTCCATCACCCTATACTTCTCTTTCAGTAGGCCGTATTCCTTTTTACCAAACCCTCCTACCGAAGAAACAATACACCTTTTTACATTGGGATATCTTTTATCTAACTCTGACAAGTCATTGGAAAAGGATTTCACAGTTGACACGATACGCTCTAGAAGCTGTTCATTGGCAAAGACCGCCAACTTAATTGAAGTATTTCCAACATCTATGATTAGGTTCATGTCACGTAGTGAGGCGCTAAAAATACAATAACGGATGAATTGTGATTGTTAACACACTATTAAAGTAAGGTGAAAGGGAAAAGTATTTTTTTTCGAATATATGTTTTGCAAAAGCCAAAATAGGATTATATTTGCAGCCGCATTAGCGAGGTGCCTTAGCTCAGTTGGTAGAGCAACGGACTGAAAATCCGTGTGTCCCTGGTTCGATTCCTGGAGGCACCACCTTTAAAACTCGTAATACACTTTAAACAGTGCTATTGCGAGTTTTTTTATTATAGAGGGTGCTTGACAGTGTGCTAATAAAGAACTTTGAAGAAAAAATCATCTGATTTATAACTCTAAGATACTAATTTTTAAATTCTAAGCCTAGAGAATTCTGAAGTTAGTTTAGTTCGAATCTTCACTTTATTTGAGACTATTTTTTTAGTTTTCAAATACACAATAAAATTTTCTTTTTAAAGAAAGTCGGGGGGTGCTCAAAAAAATGGCTTTGCATTTTAAAAATTTTCCCATAGTGGTAAACCTAACAATACCTCTTTTGTGTTTTTGTTTAAAACCTACATTTTAGGTATACATTATATTTTTAATTCTTAAAAGAAGAAATCTCTCAAAGTACTATAAAGCCTATACTTTCAAACTATTCAAGACCAAAATTAGTCACAAACGTTATTTCGAGTTTATTGGAGATTTTATAAAAGAAATCAATCTGGAGCAAATCAAAGTATAAGGCCATAATTTAAAGAGAGTTTCTATTTAAAAATAAGCAGAGCCTTACCTATAAAATTGGTATACATGTGCGTCGAGATGAATTCAATATTATACTTTACTTTTATGAGTCGGGTATAATTTAGCTATTTTTAGGGCTTTAAGGTAGTCCTACACAAAACCATTCACGATTTGAATAAAAAAGATATTTTAATTGACTTTTCCATTTATCTTTTGCTTTTTGGAGATGAATTCCATAATCATGAGCTTCAATTGTTCCATACTGGGGAAAAAATTGAGGTGAGCTATGAATACTATGTCATTGCCATCAATAAGCTTATTGATGTTGAAGGCTTTCTTTGGGATACTGATATTAATAAACCTGTTTCAAAAATAAGAACGTTCAATGAACTTATATCCGAAAAAGAAATTGAACTTTTTCAGGAATACATTAATACTGAGTTCTATTTTGGGTATCCAGATGAAATAAATGAAGATGGTTTTGCTTGGGGGCCGACTTATAATTTGAATTTAACTCTAAGTGATATCAATTCCTATTTCAAAGATTATATTAATCTAAGAAAACTAAACCCGAGTCAATACATAACCTATTACATACAGTATCTTAATTTTCTAGCAAGCCAATCAAATCAGATAATGCAGATTGCCATGAATGAGATTAACAACGTCCATAATAATAAAATTAGCACCCCTATTGAGACATACACGAAGTTAAAAGATAAGCTAGAATCCCAATTGTTAGATAACTTATTGAGATGCACTCAAAATACATTATTCCAAGTTCAAGGAGGGTTCGATGATAATGGGTTCATACTTAATTATGAAAACACACTAAAAACAATTCTTAAAGCTCATAATTCTAAGTATTCTAAAATTAATTTTGAAATTGAGTTAGAGCAATATTATGCGTTAATTAAGTATGAGTATTATTCCTTTAAGATTGAAGGTAAAAAAACAAATACTACAATAGAAGAGGAAGAAAAACTTAAATCTCAGTTTGAAACTCTAAAAAAGGATAATGAAAAACAAATTCTTTATTTGAAACGCATGGGTTTCAATAATACTGAAGTCAATATTATTCTCAACTGTTTTTCTTTAAATCAATTTAACTCTTGTGGCATAAGGAATATAAGGAACCTTAGTCAGGTTGACTATTTTGGATTATTCTACTTTTTTTATCGGTTTGAATTTTTAAAGGAAAAGGAAGGTTTAAAATTCGATAATGAGAGGGACTTTGATTTCTTGCCTCTTAGCAAAACTATAAACAAAAATGATTACAAGAAATATTATGTCCACTCAAATGACACAATAATATCTTACGAAAATCCCCATAAACGTTACCCTTTTAAAAATGCCAAAAAACTTTTACGGCAAATTGAATTAGAATTACATATTAATTTAGATAAGCTTAACCTTCCAGAAGAATTAAAAAAATCTCTTTAATTCTCCCTTTAAACTTTCCCTTTACTCCCTTTTCGTGATTTTGCTCTGTCAATACAATGAAGTATTTGATTAAAAAATATCATAACTATGGAACGAGTTATTCAAATGCACAATATAGATCCAGATGCATTAATTCAAATGCTAAAAGCATTATTAAAAGAAGAGTTCAAACAACTATTGAAGATTATAAGTTCAAGTAGTTCTGATGAATTTTTCTCAAGGAAAGAAGCAGCAGAATTTTTAAAGGTTTCAGAAACAACATTATGGAACTTAGACAAAACACAAGTTCTTCCTGCAAAGCGACTTAATGGAAAAGTACTTTATTTAAAAAGTGATTTACTTAATTTTTCAAATCAACAAATAAATTAGATCATCTGTTTTTATGACCGATTTTTAATCTATTGATGATACGATTATCTTTGCGTATCTATCTATAATTTCAATTATCTTTTTAAATATTTAATGCTACGGGGAGTGTTTAATTACATCGTAGGGAAGATCTCAACGGAAAAGGGACCTATATAGGAATAACCGCCAGAGGATAGCAGGTTTTATGATTCCTGCTAATTTTACGCATGTAGAAAACTAAGTAAAACAAGTTTTCGAATACTACTAGATTGTAAGAAGGGGTGGTTCAGTAATAGATCAAAAAAATCTACACAGGGCGACGGATTTGGGGTTTTTCCTCCTGTGGGAGAGCATTCTTTTATAGATCACCAAACTACTTATACTGGTATTAGATACTGAGTAAGGGGGTTTGGGGGTTCTCTAAGCAAAAACCCATTCTCCAAAGGCCATATTTAATTAAGCCATTAGTAGAATAAAATGTTGCTTTAGATAGCGCATGAAATCATCAAAGAAAATCACATAAATCATTTTCTAAAGCAGACGGCTTATTTAAACCAAATGCCAATTAGCAGGCAAAATCTAAGTTAATTGATTTATCAAAGTTAGTTTAGTAAAAACTAATTCCTAGAAAAATATTGTTAGGTTCAACCGAGCGAAGCGAGGAAACAAAATAAATTTTAATCAAAGCACTGCTTATTCTTAAAAGTATTTATAGATTTTTTAAAATTATGCCCCCCTATGTCAAATTGAGAAATTTGAGAGGAAAAAAATCTTTATAGACAAAAAATCAACTCTGTGATCCTATTTCTTTTGCTGTTGCCGTTCATTATACTTTTTTAAGAAGTCGCCTATACTTTCGATATAGGTAAAAGAAATACAAAGTAATTAGCGGGTGAATAATCACAAATAACCAGATATTAATTGCTTCATAGGATATACCAATAAAGTTTGCTGACTCTCTCAAAAGATCAACACAAAACTGAAACATACTATCCATATCAACTAATCCATTTTAAGTACATCTTCTCCGTCTTTTCTGAAAACAGAACCAGTTCTTCGATATTTCATTTTAACACCATCGACACAGAGTACATAAACAGCGTTACCAAGTTGTTCTGACAACTGTAAAAGAATTATTTTATTTTCGTCAACAGATAGATCAATAGATATGTGTTTTTTTAGGTCGTCCACTCTGGTTCCCATCTTCTTCCAAGTTTTACTCTTATTCCATTTCGGTTCTTTAAAATCATTTTGAATGGTACAGGAGACTTTGGAAGATTCATTCTTATTGGCATACTTCCATGTGAAATCTTCATTTAGTATCACCTTTTTCCCGTTTTCAGTTATTGCATTTATTTCTTGAGAGAAGGCACTACTTGCAGAAATGAGTAAAAAGTAAACTAAGAGCTTTTTCATTTAAGATGATTTTTGAAAAGTTTGTTTTATCAAGATATAAATTAAAATCAACAAAAGTGGAGAAACAACGTATACCAAAAATTCGCTATAGTCATAGGCATGAAAAATGGAATGTGGTCTTGAACCATCGTGATAATAAATGAAAGTACCAGAAGTGGCCTCATTTTTTTGGAATGGATAGAAGTATGACCCTCCCTCTTTGTCTGAAACGAATAGCACGACAAAATTGACTGAAACCCATATAATATAAACTATTGATAAAAAAGGATAACTCGAGTAGAAATATTTTACAATACTTACGATATATTTCATTGTAAGATAATTATGGTTGAGTTGTTATAACTATTGATAGTTCAAATATACAAAATTTGCCTTGCATACAACCCCTAGCAAACAATCCCTAGTAAACAACCCTTTTTCTTGACTTTTGTTTTATGTCAAGATCAAGAAAAACTCCAATTCCAAAAGAAGTAATTAATTTCGGTAAGAGAATAAAGAAATTGAGACTTGAACGTAAGATGTCTCAAATGGATCTGGGTGCAGCATTGAATATTGACAGAGAAAATGTTAGAAAGTACGAAAAGGGTCTGCAGGAACCGAAGCTTTCAACAATCATCAAGTTTGCCAAAGTCTTTAATGTGTCCTTCGACGAACTGTTAGAATAATATAGCGTAACATATTAAAAGTCTCTGTCAATATATCTTCGTACAGACGATGTTTTGATATCTCATTTGGGATCATATCTAACTAACAATTAATTGACATCGTTATCAGCTTTTTTTAGTATTTTTACTATCTCCCCACTTAATTTTTTGATCGTTAAAGCCAAAGAGTTTACTAAATATCTTGATAGAATTGAGATATGCTTATGCTTTTGACAAAACCGATCACATATTTCGAAATCAATAATTGATAGAGGTTTCACAGAAGAAAACGAAGTATCAGACTTAACAAATAAGATAAACCATGGAATTTGGATTAAGAGATATTCTATACATAGGAGGTATTGTTTTGTCAGCCGTCATAACTTTTATAACATCTAGACACAAAATAAAAGATTACGTTCGAGATAAAAACGATGACCTCAAGAGTCAAATAAATGATCTCAAATTAGCTCTTAAAGATCAACAAGAAAAGGACAATTTGCAACAACAGGTTATTGATCAAATTGGCAAACAGATGGACGGATTAATTCCAAAATTAATTGATGCTTTACAAAACAAAAAGGCAAGAAAATGAGCAGGACTGATGATTACAATCGCTTGTTGGAGTTAAAAAAATTGATTGATAGAAAGCAGGCATCTAAAGAAGAAGAGAGAGAGTTTATAGATCTAATGTACTCTGGAAATAGAATTTCCGAAGAACAATATGAAAATTATATGTCTAATAAAAATGCAGACGATATTCTGCAAGCTGCCATTACGATTGGCGGTGTTTTGCTAGCTGTATGGTTGATCAAAAAGTTAATAAATGATTGAATCAATTTACCTAAGTACGTATTGAAAACAATGGAAAACCTCAATATTATCTTGCCATCTTTGCTATTGTTAATTGGCGTTCTCTTGAAGCTATTTATTGCTCGACCTCTTGCCAAAAAAACCCTTGGGGAGGCGTCATGTGAATTACCTGTAGATCTCATTTTTTTAGCAATTTCATTCACAATTGGCTATACAGCAACTGTTGGAGATTTCGAAAGTCAAAGTACGGGCTTCGTTTATGCAATTGCTGGTATTGCAATAGCTGTTTTAGTAGTTGTTCTTTGGAGGCTGTCGCTAGATTTATTTTACAAAAAAGGGAGGAAAGTTTGGTTCGTGATTATACTTGCCATAAATCTTGCTATTTCGGGTTTTTGTATTCACAAGTCGATCCAGTTAGTAAATCAAAGCCAAATGGAGATTATCAATAATTACTTCAATGATCAAGCCTTTAATCTACCAGAAACATGTTAAACCAGTACATACCTCATATCATAATTATTCTTTTAAGTTTGGCGATTGCCATTTTCGTTTACATACTTACCCTAAGATCTAAGCGAGCCAAATACGATTATGAAAAGAATCAGGCCATGTTGGAAAGCATCAGAAGATCATTAGAAACTCAAATGTATGGGATTAATGATAGACTAGTTCTAAATGAAGAAAGATGGAGGGATGTAAATCATCTTCTTTTGAGAGATGAATATTTGAAGAATGATTCTCCTCTAATGAATCGTTCCGCTATTAGACTATCACAATTTCTCAGATCAAATGGAATCCAAGAAAACGACTTACTTGTTGATGAACAACTTATTTTTATTCTCACACCCTTTCATGAAAAGTATTTAAAAGATTATCAAATTATTAGAGAGGTATGTTCATCGATAGGTTTTAAGGCATATAGAGGTGATGAGAATTACTTTAAAAGTGATATTTTCCCAGAGATGTTGAAACTTATAGTAAAGGCTAATTTAATTATTGCTAATATTAACGGCAGGAACCCCAATGTGCTTTATGAACTCGGGATTGCCCAAGCCTTAGACAAACCCGTTATATTAATTTCAAAGGAGCCAGAAAAATTACCTATTGATATTAAATCGAAGAGGTTCTTAATATATAAAGACGACGACGAACTTCGAGAACTAGTTAGAGAAGAATTATTCAATATTGTCGAAAGGAATGAGTAGACTTCTGTCAGTCGAGAAAGCGTTATCATCAATGAATGGGGCCTTGTTTCAGGAACTATGCGATAGCTTTCTGATTCTGAGAAATGAAAATTATTCTGCATTTTCTAGGTCTGGAAGTCAACTAGGAAATCAAAAAACGATAAAGGGTACACCCGATACTTTTTTATTACTCCCAAATGGAAAGTACATTTTTGTTGAGTATTCTACTAATAAGTCAAAGGGACTTCAGAAATTAAAAGACGATGTTAATAAATGTTTAGACGAAGAAAAAACAGGTATTAAAAATGATCAAATATCTGAAATAATCTTGTGCGTCAATTTTAAGCTTAAAGCGACTGAAATAGAGTCTTTAAGAAGTTTGATTTCTGATTTCAGGATTACCCTTACAATTTACACAGTTGATCGCCTAGCACTTGAATTGACCCTTCAACATAGGGATTTAGTTCACAATTATTTGAATTTACCATTTGATTCTGGACAAGTAGTTTCGATTGAAAAATTTATCCGGGAGTACAATTCAAAGTCCAATGGAATCGCTACTCCTCTTGACAATACCTTTTTCTATAGAGAGGCGGAAACCAGAGAACTTAAAAATTCAATGCAGAGCAATGATTTGATTATCATTACTGGTGCTCCAGGCGTTGGAAAGACTAGACTTGCATTAGAAGGAATTAAAAGCTTCATAAAGGAGAACGATTCTTTCGGAGCATATTGCATTTCAAACAAACATCATCCTTTACTTGAAGACTTATATCATCAATTTGACAGCAAAGGCAAGTATATATTATTTGTTGATGATGCGAATAGAATTGATACATTTCAACAGATAATTAGCTTTTATAGGTCAAGAAAGAAAGGGCAATTCAAGGTTATAATAACCGTCAGAGATTATGCTTTTCAAGAAATCTATAAGCTTTCTAACAATTTAAATCTCGACAGAATCGAAGTCAAAAAATTCAACGATGACCAGATCAAGGCAATAATCGAATCAAAGCCTTTCGAGATACTAAATCCAGACTACCAAAAAGAAATTATACGTATATCGGACGGCAATCCAAGAATTGCGATAATGTCCTCTCTTTTAGCTAAGCAGGAACAAGATATTAGTGTTCTTCATGACGTCTCCGATCTGTTTGAAACTTATTTTTCTACTTTCATAAATGATGACGAACAGTTTTCGGTTGACTTGAACTTGAAGTGTCTTGGTTTGATTTCATTCTTCTTCACTATTCCATTTAAGGATAGGGAAGTTACAGATAATATTTTGGGGAAATTTGAGGTTAGCTACAGCGATTTTATTGCAACAATTGATAAGTTAGACAATTTGGAATTAGTAGAAATTCAATATGAAAATGTCAAAATCCCCGAACAAAACTTAGCTACTTATTTTTTTTATAGAGCCTTTATTAAAGACGAATTGTTGTCTTTTGAATTATTACTAGAAGAATATTTCTTTAGTAATACGTTCAGGTTTAGAGATTCAGTAATTCCAGCGAACAATACCTTTGGTCCTGAAAGGGTAATGCATAAGCTAACCCCTTTTTTGGAATCATTCCTCAGGAAGTTAGAATCCGTAGATTCTGAGAGAATTTATAAGTTTTTAAACACGTTCTGGTTTTATTTACAAGATGAGACTTTAGAGTTTGTTTATGACCAAATAAAGGACATAGAGACTCCCTATTCCTTTAAACTCAAAGTGACTTATAAGAATAATGAATTTTCCTCACCACATAATGAGAATAAGATAATTAGTCTCCTTGGCAACTTTTTTTACCATACAAAAAATTTGAAACAAGCCATTAGTCTCAGCTTCTTGTATGTTAGAAAAAAACCTGAACATGTGCCAGAATTAATTCACAAAATCGTTGGTTTATTAGCTTTTGACAAAAATGATTATCAAATAAGGTATTATAAACAGAACACTCTGTTTGATTTTATAGTAGATGGGATTGAATCAGACGAAGCTTTTTATGGCCCCATATTCTTCGAACTTTGTAAAACGTTTCTTCAGTATAAGTTTCATCATTTCAAGGGTGGTAGGAAAAATTCTTTTATACATTACGACTACCCCATTCAGAACAGCATTGAAGTTAGATCTTTCCGAAAAAAACTATGGGTAACCATTGAAGAAAAATATTCTAGTTTCCCAAACCGAGCTTTTAGCTTGCTAACTAGTTTAAAAGATTCACGTCGAGATATAAATAAAGGATTGATGGAGCATGACCTCACATTTCTTGTACCAATTATCTACAAATACTTAGATAGAGAATCTTTAATGCATGATAAATATGTTCACGAAAAAATAAGGTGGCTCAAAAGAAGTAATATTTCGCATGAGGATTTTGAAGATCTCCAATTAGCTTTTACCAATGACATTTATAAAACATTTCTCAAGATTGATTGGAATAGGTTTCGAGATAAAGAGTTTTATGATTTCCCCGATCATCGTGAATATGATCGACTAAAGGAAAGCGAGATTCGAGATTCGTTTGTTTTTAATTCCAAAGAGGAAATATTTTCATTTTATAAGAATTACGAGGAGATTCGAAATTGTGCAGAGAACGATTGGAATTATAATAAAGTATTGGATATAGTAATTCATGAAAATATCAGTCGGGATTTTAACATTGGCCTAAAGTTTTTAGAATTAATAATTAGCTCGAAGAATCATCTAAAATTTATCCCATACAGAGCGCTAATTGGTCAACTAAATGAAAGTGATCGAATATCAAAAGTCTGGTCATTGATAGATTCAAATCGTTTTGAAAATCGTTCTTTGTGGAAATTAGCCTTTTTTGACAGCCTGGATGACAATTCGATATCATCGGAGCACCTCCAAATGTTCATAGAAATGATAAAAGAGACAGAAAATGTATACATAAATCATTTTGAAAAACTAGCAAGGTTTCAAAAGATCCAACCTGATTTTTTTGAAGTCCTCCTAGAAACTATAGTAGAACGTAATAAAGATGGTGGAGAAATTAAGATGTGGACTAATTTTTTCAATGATTATTTTATTGACTTGGGAGAAAATTCCGTTCTAATTCAAGAGGCATATCTTCAACAAGATGCCTTTCAACAGAATTTCGACTATGAAGGAAAAGGGCTACTAAATATATTAAAATCTGATTCAAGATTTTTAGTCACGTATGTTGAAAGACTTATGTCAAAGGGAAGACTGAGTCTCTCGAGAGAAAGTCGAAAGCTAAGTCTAATATGGGAAATAGACGGTATTGAAAAATATTTGATTGAGGTATTTAACTTATGTGCCCAAAGTGAGCCATATTACGGAATTCTAAATCATTACTGCAATACTTTTTTTGATGACATCAAGGATGAAGATACCAAACAAAGAGCGGGAGAATTTATAGTTCACTATGCCCGTGAGAATAATGGTGATTATAAGAGAATGAACATTGTTGTCGATATTGTGAGGGGCTCAATGAATCATCTGTTTGAAAAAATTCTATTACAACATATTTCTTTGAACACAGATATCGATACCTTTTCAAGGATATGGTGGCGAGGCAATGGAGGGACATATTCTGGAAATGTTAACATTGGAGATATTGAAGCCGCAGATTGGAGAAATATTCAAGCTATAGTTGAAAAAGCTCCTATTAAACCTGAGTTAATCCCAATTAACAATCAAATAAAAAGAAATGTCCAATATGCACTTAAAAGTGCAGATCGAGAACGTCAGCGAAGGTTCTTAGAGCGGGATTGGTAGGTAAATAAAATATGGTTGTTCAATATTCTGAAAGACAACCGAATTCAAATGAAGTATTCTATTTTTATCTAACCATTTTGCCTTCAGAATTAAATGCTCGAACATTAAGTGTTGATTTCGAATTTTTTTATTATTTCTTGATAATGAATTTGTTAGCTCGTAGAAATTTTATATCTTAGAAAAATCTCCCCTTAATTTTATTTTAATTATCAAAGTATGAAAAAGGTATTTCTGTCCATTTTCTGTGCGTTGTTTTTATTCAAATCGGCTAATTCTCAAGATTCAGGAAAGTTGGGAATTGACCATATTAAATTCGAGAAACAATGGATTCTAAAAAATCTTGCTGATGAATATTTTATTGAAGCTTCTTCCTTTGAACGAAAAGACGACCAAAGAACTATAAAGACCTTAGAAAAAGCTTATTCACTCTATAAGGAGGCAAAGAAGATCAATTATAATAACAATTCTATAACCGCAACCAACTATTATTTTGAGAATTATTTAACGGATGACGTTCTCGTGAAATTAGTACGTGCTGATATCGACTATAGAATTTCTTTGCTAGAAGCAGAAAAGATGTTTTGGGAAGGATCCTCTGAACCATATGAAACACCAGAATCTGCAATGAATAATTTTAAGAAGGCGTTTGAATCCTTTAATGAGACCGCAAACGACTATATCAAAATTGATACTTGGAAAGATACAAAGACAATTGATCGATTGGAAGCAGAAATAGGAAAAATTGGGTTTCTTGGAGGAGTTATAAGTTATGAGTTAGAACAAAAATACCTGGAAGAACGTGAAAAAATTTATGTGTCCGATTTACAGAGCATTAATGCTGAAATGGATCATGCTTTTCAACAAATAAAGGTAGAAAGTAATAATCTTCTCATGGAGCTTGGAAAACTGGAAAAAGCAGAAAATTCTCTTTTCAAAAACATGAAAAAAGGGGCTTTTAATTCTGTTGGGCTGCCTGATTTAACAGAAGACTTAACTCTTTCTGACGGTTTAAAAATAATATCAAGTCTTGAGCTGGAAGATTTAGAAGGTGTATCTGAATTAATAGGAGATAGTGACGGATTATATGAAATGGCGGATTCATTTGAAAAAGCTAAGGAATATTACAACTTGGCTGTAAATACGGTAAAAATTGGAGAGGCTGCGAACAAAATTTTGACGGGACAGACAACTAACCTTGACGATTTAATAAGTTTCGGAGCGAATGTCTTAGATGCGTTGGAGCAAGAAGTTGAAATAGATAAAGAATTAGCATTAAAGGTCAAAGAATTAAGAGACAAAGTTGATAATCAGTTAGAAACTCTTAACCATTTAAAACTCTTCTCAAAAACCCTCGGAATCTCTGACAATTTCTCAAATTGTCTGAAGAATCAAGATCTAGACTGTATTAATAACCTGGTAGAAACAAAACTTGATGAGATCTGTAGAATTAGCTCAGATCTATGTGGATATAACAAACAATGGAATAGCTTAAAAACTGAAATACGAGAGAAATTCGGGAAAGAACTTAAATTCTTTGAAGAAACAAACAACATTCTAAGCGAAATAGATATTAGCTCAGGGGCCAAAATTCTCAAAACAATTTCGAAGTATACAGATTTGGATATCAACTCAAAATACACTGATGTTATAGACTCCCTGTCACAAATTAAAAACGATGTGCCGTTTGAAAGATACTATAAAATTGGCGAAAGCGTATTCGTCAATTCGAAGGAATTCCAGCAAGTCTCCGATGATTGGATTGACTTTTCTCGTAATATCAAACCTCTAGGTATTATATATCAAAAATTTGGTGACAGGCTTACATTAGACAACGAGTTAGCTTTGATACTTTTTGATGAGATGAATAACTCAGAAAAGGGTAAACTTGAATCAATTGCTTCAGATGTTTTAAAGCAATTGCTACTTGAAGAAGATGAAGAATTGAACTTACGTTTATTTAGGTTTCTACTTTCCTATGGCGTAGAAACTTTAATCAATCGACTGGGGGATGATCACACATCTAGAATTATAGGAAACGGTAGCATAGAACTGGACTCCGTTGAAGAAATTAAAAATTACCTACGTAATCGTTGCTATGAAAACCCTAAGAAATGTAGGATTGTATTTTCTCCTCTAAATCAAGAATTACTTGAAATCAACCTTTTTAAAGAACGAAACAATGGAACTTTTAGACGTCTTCCCCAATCATGGAAAACAGAACTATCCTTTAATTTATTGATTAAAGAGTTTATTAATAACTCTAAAATTTACGATGCTTCTTTGGCTCGTTTTGTAGCGGATAACTTTAAGTATATCCGTGAGAATTACTACAGTTTAGTTCAAGAATTTGAAGCAAGGTTAAAAAATGAAATATCTGGAATTATAAATTCTTCAGAGCCCCGTACAAAAGAACTTTTTTATGATAAAATTTACGACAACATCAAAAGTTCAGAAAGACGGCAACTGATAGATTATGCAACAAAAATAGCTGTAGGAATTGAATACTACAACCAGAATAAATTCTATTCTGATGCTAATACTATATCTAAGGACTTTAGAAATATTATCAATGAGCTTAAGGTCTCTTTAGATAGCGATGATTACTCTTCAGATTCCGCCTTCTTCGAACAGGCTTTAGTCTCAGGTTTGAATTACTATTTACCTGGATCAGGCTATGTTTTCAATAGTGTGAAAAGCATGGTAGACATTGATGATATCATTCAAAATTATGAAAGAATTTTGAATGATATCAGAAATTTAGAAAAGCAACTTTCTGGCCTAAGTTATAAAAAGAAAAACATTATTAGAGAAATCAATCTTGTTAGGTCCGAGCAAAAACTAGTTGAAATAAGAGCTAATATTGCTAAAAAAAAGTTGGAGTATGTTCATTTAAAGTCTGAGGCTATTTCAGAGAGTATCGAAAAAAAGCGGGCTTTGATTGAAAAAATACTTCCAAGACTATTTTATCTAAGTGAGTTGTTGCGAAAGCGATATGCAAGCTTCAACAGAGCAATGTTGGAATGGAAAGGATTTTCTTTCTATGAATATGTAGATTCCAATCCTGAAAATATTCGGCTTGCGATTGATCCAGATATCCGATTATATCAATGGCTAGAATTGAATAATGTTGGGAAGCGAACTGATGTTTATGATTTGATTGCGGATTGGCAAAACATTAATACTCTTGTTGATGGTCTTGAAAAATCTACCACAGCACTTGGCCAAGACTTTGCATTTTCAAAAGTGGTGCAAATCATGCCTAAAGAAGCAAGCGGTGATGTCAAGAATAATCAAATAAATATTCCTATTAGCATAAACAACATTCAAACCCAATACATGAAAAAAGAACATAAACTGAGAAAAGTTCTAAAGACATTTATTCTAGTTTATGATAACAATGGACAACGGTATCAGAGCGGTACAGGTATTTTATTAAGAAATTCTGGGACAATATTTGAACCGCAAACATTGGAAGAAATTGATTTTAATCGGTCATTTGCTAAAGGACCAACTGATAGAATTATCTCCAATTTATTAGTCTCCTGCGATAGCCCTTCGGGGCTTAGTACATGTTTGCAAAACCCAGAAATTGAAAACATTATAAAGTCTATAGAGAAGAAGCCATATTATCCCTCAAGACTTGATTTTTTCTCATACCCTTTAGATGCTAAATGGAATCTAATCATTGACCTCGATGAAGTTAAACTTGATGATATTAGTAAAATTGAAATAGCGTTCCTATATAAATTCGACAAGAATGCATATAAAAATGACCCATTTTTAGTTGAATTGGACTACAAGATTAACGGTGAAATAGCTCCTTATAAAAGCTGTAGTGAATTACCTGAAGGAATATCGACAGATTTATGTAGTAGAGTTCGGATTGTTCACAACGGATACGTCTTGACTAAAAGGGAAAAGGGACTTGCAAAACCCAATTATTTGAACAATCCGATTGAGCTTCTTGGAGATGTAGATAATTTGTTCGAGCCTATTAGTACCAAAGATATTAAAGACGATTTTAACCCTAGCTACGAAGTAATTTCAGCTTCTAAAAATTAATAGATATGAAATTTAATTTATTGTTATTCATAATACTTTCAATATGCGCAAAAACCTGTTTTGCTCAGAGAGTTATGAAATTTGACAGCTCAAATGAGGCTGGACTTATTGGCAATATTCCAGTAGAAGGAAACTCATATTCGTCAACGGTTTTTACCCCAGTGAAAGCAGGTGATCATTCCATTGACACTAAAATCTACCCATATGAAGAGGTTTCAGTGTTCATTTTTGGTGAAGCCAACCTATCTCCCTATAAATACCCTAAGAGAAGAAAAAAATATGTCATTTTCAACGAAACTGATATAAGGTGGAAGGATCAGTTTAAAAAAGCAACTGAAGTCCCTAATTTAATTGAGCTAAAAATTGGATCTAAATATATAGGCTTTGATAAACAAGACGTAAAATTTGACAGGAGTTCAAACACTCATTATTTAGCAAAAACAATTTCAGTACCTGCAAACAGCTCTTCGTTTAACAAGGAAGATGGTCTTGATATTCAAACGCTAGTTCGAGATGATGAATTATCTATTAGAAAAAAAGCAACTCGTTTAAAGAGTTACACTGAATACCAAATTGAAGTAAAAATCAATCTAGAGCGAAGATTAGTAAAATTCCAAGAATTTTTAAACAAGACAGGAACAATCCCTACATCGGAGAATATATCAAAGTGGTTAGATAATAGGTTTATTTCCGTATACGGCCCAGAGGTTGCTACATTGCTAACAAACAGTATTAACCAACTGCCTGACGATACGATGGATGAATCGAGTAAAATCCAAGCATTAGAATATATATCAACAAAGGTGAGTTCGAATTCTGACATACTAAATCTTTCATTGGGGAAATTGTATCAGAGTAACGGTGAATATTTAAAGTGTATCGGAAAGTTAGAACAACATGTAAAAAAAGTTACGAATATTGAGGATCATATGTTCAATAGTATTTTATATTCGAATAGTATCGCTGAAGCTTATGAAACTCTGGCTCTATGCTATGTGAATAAGGACCAAGGTGCGAGCGAATCAGATATTAATAAGGCCTTTGCCGCTTTGAATCAGTCTTCCAAGTTTTACCTTCTAGCTCAAAACCTTCAAAAATATTTTAGCACGAAGATTCAGCAACTTAGGTTATTGAAAAAAATAAACGATTTAGCCTCATTGCAAAATGCAAATAATTATGTCAATGAATATATTTCCAATTGGGAAGGAAAGGGAAATAACACAGGGATCGGAGATATTGAGGTTATTCCTCTAGATTTAAAAAAATGTATCACGTTTACAGATGAAAATGTTGAATTAAAGATTACGAGTAGGGAAAGTTTAAATGAGGTTTTAAATAGATACAAGAGTTTTATTTCTGTTGACAATAACATCTTAAAAATAGCAGCAGATCAAATAGTTCTAAAAGAGGGAACCGAAATCTATTTGAATGAAGATTTAGGGCTTTTAGGGTTAGAAATTCAAGCAAAAAATATAATTATTGAAGACAATGTGTTAGTAGAATATGACGCTGGAACCGCTTCGCATCTAAATAATGTGACTCCCAATAATTTAAGCCCATTAGACAAAACCGACATAGAAATTAATGCGAACTGGAATAACACTTCGAAAAACAGAGCTTTGAGTTCCACAAAGCAAGAGGCTAAAGGGTCGCCAGGCTCTACTGGTAACAGTGGAGAATCAGAAAAACAATTTAAAATTCGTTTAATAGGTGGTATTAACTACTTAGGGAATAGTGGTATACGGATATACAATAACGGACAAAACGGAGGCAACGGTGGACCAGGGGGCCAAGGTAGGAAGTTCAAATACACATTAGTTAGAGGTTCGAACAACAGGACCGTTATGGAAGATGTCGGTTTGCAAGGGAATTCTGGTAAAGGAGGAAATGGGGGTATTGGAGGTATAATTGAATATGACGTTTACTTTATTGAAAATGATTATCAGAGAGCAAATATGCAAAATTTGAATCGTATAGAACTAACAGTTGATCCAGGCAAAAATGGAGGTCTATTTGGAAGTGACAAACCAAGCGATACCAAAAACGATCAGATGCCAGGGCAACGCATTGAGGTAATAAGTGAAAATATGGATGAATTTTATTTGAAATACTTCGGTGTCAAATCGATATCACTTAAAGAATTAAATAGCCAAACTTAAAATCAAGATGAAAAGAATAACCTTATTATTGCTTTTGCTTAGCTGTAACACGCTTATTTCTCAAGAGCTAACAGAACTGCAGAAAAACATTATTTCCGCAACGACAGAAACGAAAAAAAGTTATCATGTAGTTTTTCAAGAAACTGCTGACAAAAAGAAGGACTCAGGTTACTTTGCTAAAGTTGAGTTATTTGTGAATGACAATTTAGTAGGCACTTTTAGGGGCAGTACATTTCCGAATTCTACGCCTTCTTCAAACCGACCTGATGATTGGATTTATACAATCGTTATGTCAAAGTCAGACATGTACCAAAGTGTTTCTGAGGATAGATACTATTTATGGAAAAGAGAGAAAAGAAGCAACGGCGACGCCTGTTTACGCTTTAATCAAAATGGAAAAGTCCCAGCTATAAATATAAGTAGTGAAAGATTCAAAAATGATATGGATTCTTGGGATAAACAGCAATATAAATTGGTGTATGAACTTTTGAGCGAACTAAATGTCCAAGACCCAAATTATCCTTTTTTCTACGCTACGACTATTCTAATACATAAAGGCTTTACCCAATACATTAGAGGTTCTGCAGGATGTCTTACAATTCATCCAGATGATGAAAAGAACTTTTTTGATCTTATCCCAATGAACACACAAGGAACTTGTGAGATTATAAGAACCCAAGGAAATTAAGACTATGAATTAAAGAAACCGCACTTTTATACTGCCAACGCCTCTAAGCTCTTCTGGATAACGATAAATTTTCATGAATTCGAATTTCGTTCTATTTGCTAAGCAATTAAAATTTCGTCTTGTAGCAAATAATAAATCCACAACATTCTTACATCAATTCGAAATGCACTTCATGTTATGTAAACTAAGTATTTCATAAAAGAACATATATTTACTTAGAATATAGGAACAAACAAGAAGAAGGGTTTTCTCGAAGAATAACTTGAAGTAACTTTTTTGTTTTTAACCTTCGCACCTTTAGATTTATGGAATTTTTACATGAAATACATTTGGCTTTAAACAATGTCCCAAACGCTGTTGCCAATGAAATTGATAAGTTTGGTTTTGAAGATAACCGTTTTGATGACCAGTATAGAGTTGAAATAGCATCTTATCGTAGAACATTGCATCTTAATGATGAACCATCGGTTGTTCTATGGAATAATATCATCGATTTAATTAGAAGAAACGATGGCATAATAGGAACGATAGAGCAGGAGAAAATTGATAAAAAATATTTAAGAAGATTTGAAAGAAGTGAAAATGCCAAAGTCAATGAATATGACATTCCCAGATTGAAACTTGATGAAGTTCAAATTGGATCTTACAAAAAATGTGATCTTCATATTTCCCTAATGAAGAATAATTTCAACAAAAACATGCTCGATCAACTATTGAAGGCTTATATTCCCTACGTTGAAAGGGCGAACAGACGAATACATACAATTACAGCAGAAACAAATGAAGGAGGCAGAATACTGTTCAATGCTTGGTGTAGAATATTCCAGGACTTTAATGTAACAGGCAAACTGTGTATGGAGTATACAGTAAATCATTTCAGGAATCCTGAAGACTTCCCCATTTTACCCATAGCTAAAGAATGCGAGATTAAGAAATGGAAGAGATTCCTCAAAAAATAACTTGAAGTAACTTTAAGAATTAAGTACTTTGAAATAAAAATAAAAACATTATGAGTATTTCAAGAGTACTAATGCTCTCAATTCTAATAGTATTTCTATCAGGTTGCAAGCAAACTAAGAACGACCCCATTACTCCGATTACAACTACGGTGTATGAAAGAGTTATACAGCAAGATAAGATTCAAGCAGCATTTATAAATTATCCTCCTGCATGCATGAAAGATACCGAAACGGGGGAAATGTCAGGAATTTTTGTGGAAGTGCTTGAGAAAGCATGCGAGAACCTGGGACTGGAACTCGAATGGACAGAAGAAGTTGGTTGGGCTTCTCAAATCGAGGGATTAGATGCTAACCGTTATGATATAGTTGGAAGTCCTGTTTGGGCAAATGTTGTTAGAGGCACCAAAACAACAATGTCCTCACCAGTTTATTACAGCGGAATTGGAATGTACGTTCGAGCAGATGACAATCGTTTTGATAACGATTGGAGTAAAATAAATAGTCCTGACGTAAAAGTTGGTATTATAGATGGCGAAACTTCTTCAGTCATAGCCGCACAAGACTTCCCAAATGCTCAGAAATATTCATCGGTTCAGCTTACTGATATCTCTCAGAAGTTCTTGGACTTGGAATCCAAAAAGTGTGATGTCGTTTTTGCCGAACCATACTATGCTTATGAGTATGATAAAAACAATCCTGGTACGATAAAGAACATTGCAGCAGAAAGTCCAATTCGGTTATTTGGGAATTGTTACATGTTTCGCAAGGACGAATTCCAAATGAAGCATATGTTGGATGTCGCTATTCAAGATTTGATAAACAGTGGTTTTGTAGAAAAGACGATAGCCAAATACGAACCTGCACCTAATTTATTCTACAGGGTAGCAAAACCATATGCTGCAAATAATATCAAGTAAGATATGGGAGAAATTTTCAAAATTCTGGTTGAGTACAAAGGTGATTTTTTAGTTGGTATAACAGTTACACTAAAAATGACGATTCTTATATGGCTAATAGGAATCGTCTTTGGCATTTTACTAGGCGTTTTGTCCTCCCGATACCCCAAGGTAATTGGCATCCCTACTAAAGCACTTACCTTTCTTTTGGGCGGAATACCTGTCTTAGTGTTTCTTTATTGGTTGCATTACCCTGCTCAAACAATATTAGGCATACAGGTTGACGGCTTTGTGACAACAGTTTTCACTTTAGCGACTTTAAATACATTTCTTGTAGCTGAGCAAGTGAGAAACTCTGTAGATGGCTTCCCGAAAGAGTATATCATCTCAGCAGAAGTATGTGGATTTTCATCATTGGAAATTATAAAACAAATTCAGATCCCTCTGATCCTAAGACAGATCTTACCGTCAATTCTTCTCATTCAAGTTGTTATGATGCACTCGACCTTGTTTGGCTCCCTTATATCTGTTGATGAAATATTTCGCATCGCAAGCAGGGTGAATTCAGAAGTTTATAAACCCGTAGAAGTCTATTCAACTTTGGCTATTTTTTTCTTAGTCATAAGTTTACCCATTACAGGTGCAGCGTATTTTTTGAAACGAAAATTCTCCTTCATTAAATGATTAGTTGCAAAAACATAACAAAGACCTATGGTGATTTAACTATTCTGAATGGAATAGATGCGGAAATAGAACGCGGTGAAGTAACAGTGCTCATAGGTCCAAGTGGCAGCGGAAAAACTACTTTTCTAAAATCACTTTCATTAATTGAAAACCCAAGCTCAGGAACGGTGAGTCTGGATGGTGATTCATTTGAGTTTCCCAATACTAGGGGAAAAGTGCGCAAGCAGTTTAGTTATGACGGAAAACAAACAATTGGGGTTGTTTTTCAAAACCTTGATTTAATACCACACTGGACCAATAGACAAAACATCCTTAGACCAATTGGCAAAGAAATATCTGAGTCGGAGCAAAGTGAACTACAAAACTTACTTGAGCTATTTAAAATGGAACACTTTATTGACAAATTACCGCATCAATGCAGCAGAGGCGAACAACAAAGGGTTGCATTTGTGCGAGCTGTTATGCTAAAACCAGAGTTTCTTTTTTTAGACGAGATTACTTCCGCTTTAGACCCAGAATTAGTGGCTACACTTTTCAAATACCTAATTGAGCTAAAAAACAAAGGAACAGGAATATTAATCATTACCCACTTCTTATTGTTTGCCCAGAATGTCGCAGATAAAATAATCTTTATTTCAGAAGGTAAATTAATAGAAAAAGGAACCAAGCATATAATGATAAGTCCTGGAACTAAGAAATTGCAGGATTTTCTACTAAGTCTTGGAGGTATCATTTTAAACGCAGACAACCCTAAAGTAGAAGATGTTACAAAAGGGGTGTTAGGAATTATCAAAGATCCATATAAGGAATATAGAGAATCGAAAGATGTAAACAACAAACTGCGTCTTATCTACAGAATTTTAGACCAAGAAGACTTAAGTAATGAAGTGTTGACTGATGTATACAAATTTGTGAGGAATAATTTTTCAGAATTTAAAAGTGACTTGGAAAAATGGTTAGATATCAGAAGTAATCATGAAATGTACTGGGATAAATTGGATTTGTACATTCGAGAAAGACTTTCGAATGAAAAGTATCCAAAACATAAAGCGTGGATATACTTACTCAGTTATACTACTGCTGAAAATTGGAAACATAAAAATATTATACCGTTACTTGAAAGTTATACTGGCAAGAATAATTTCATAAACGATCAAGTGGCAACAGAAATGCTAAAGGAAATGATATGAGAAAATCTATAAGCAATCAAGATCAATGGGCGAAGGTTCTTTCAGAGCTTGAAGCGGAGTATGCTAAGCTTCAATCGTATGACAGGACTATAGTTGAACACCTTGGTGATGTTTCTAAAACTAAAATCTTGGATTATGGTGCTGGTCCTGCTGTGTTAGCAAATTTACTACAGAACTTGGGCGCACAAGTCAAGGTTTATGATATAAGTAAAGAAATGAGAGAGATAGCAGTTGAGAAGCTGGGAAGGCCAGCAGTTTTTGATAAGGTGGAAAGTATTCCAAAGAACTACTTTGATGTTATCTTATGCAATCTGGTCGTCTGTATTGTGGAAGAAGAGGAAGTGATTTCTATATTCAAGACTTTGAGAGGTAAAATTGCTCCAACTGGTAAAATTTACATTGGTTTTTGTAATCCTAAAATATTTGATGTGAAAGAATCAAATCTTGATTATCGGTTTCCTACTGGTGAAGACTATTTACTTAATCACGAATACAAGAAAATTAAGAAAGAAGGGAATTACGAAATTATCGAGAAGCACAGACCTATAGAATGGTATCGGAAAATAATTGAAGAGGCTGACTTAGAAGTAGTAGACATACTTTTCACACCTGAATATGAACTGAAAGGTTTCGATTTAAGAGACTTTATAATTTTTGAATTAAAGAAATGATAGAACGGATAAAGACATATTTTGAATTTGCTCGACATAAGGCCAACTTTAGAACAGAAGTCATTGCAGGGGTTTCCACATTTCTTGCTTTGTCCTACATTTTTGTAGTCAATCCAGCAATATTAAGCGAAGGTGGGATTAATAAATCAGCTGCTCTTTTTGCTACTATAGTTATTTCTGCCATTTCTACTTTTGTTATGGGGGTTTGGGCTAAAAAACCCTTTGCTCTTGCTCCTGGGTTAGAGATGAACTCTTACGTTGTTTACTTTTTAATAATTGGACTTGGAGTTTCGTGGCAAGCTGGATTAGGTGCGGTATTCTGGTCGGGTATTCTCTTTCTTGTACTAACCATTACCAAAGTCCGTGAAAAAATAATTGAGGCAATTCCAGATTCACTGAAGATTGGTTTAGCGGCATCAGTGGGAGTATTTTTAATAATCATTGCTTTTAGACTTAGTGATGTATTGATTTATGAAGAAACCAGCATCAAAGCTACTGGCAATGTATTCTCTTCAAAAGCACTCGTTCTTGTCCTAGGTTTTGCAATCGCCATTATTCTCCATCGTCTAAAGGTGAAAGGTTTCATTCTTGTAAGCATCATATTGTGTACTGTGATCAGTCATTTACTTGGATTTTATGAATCAAACTCTGATTCAATAGCACTGAACGGAGAAATGTTTTCTGCGATTGGAGCATTGGATATAAGGATAATTGCAAATCCAAAAATGTTTTCAGCCATTATTATTTTGTTTGTTGTTGACTTTTATGGCAGTATTGCCAAGTTTATCGGACTTACACAAAACACTACTATTCTTGATGAAGAAGGTAAGTTACCAAATCAAAAAGAAGCATTACTTATAGATGGTGCAGCCACTATTGTTGGATCAACAGTAGGGACAACAAGCTTAACCACTTTTGTAGAAAGTGGTGTGGGTATTGGAGCTGGGGGAAGAACTGGTTTTACCGCAGTAGTTTGTGGGCTTATGATGTTATTGTTTATTCCTCTTGCCCCCATAGTAAATTTAGTTCCTGTTATTGCTACCACTGGTGCATTGCTATGGGTGGGTATAGAACTTATGCCAAAGCTGGTACGTATTAAAAAAATTACTACAGTTGAACTGTTGGCAGTTGTTTTGATGATACTTGTCACTGTAGCAACTTTTGCACTTGATAAGGCTATGCTTGTCGGTTTTGGATTCTTTATTCTAGGTAACCTTTTTAGTGGGAAATTAAAACAAGTTAATCCATACTTGGTGGTTTCTACCTTGATCATTCTGTTGTCAATTCTTCTATCAATTTATGCCTAACGATTTCCTAAATATCAGTGAAGCAACCTTGTGGGATAATCTAAAGCGTAAGGCAAATGAAACCATGAGGAAGATCAATAACCAAGACGATGGAGGAAGGCGATTGAAATATTTTAATCCAGTAACTGATTCAAAAGCAATTCCGAAATTATTGGAGGATATTGGGAAACAATTTTACAAACTATTCCTATACCACTCCATAAATAAACAACTAAATGAAAACGCAGAGGCTGATATTGAAAATTTAATCCACAATTTCCGATTCTATTTCTGGCCAGGATATACAACTTTAGACAACAAAAGAATCTTCATAAATGGTGCACAAAGAGGTGAATTTAAAACACAAAGATATTTTACTGGTATCGGAAATAATCCTAACACAATTTATAGTACCAGTTTAAAGGAAGAATTGAATGTATTTCTAACTGACACAAATCATGTTGTGTCTTTCGGAGGGTACAACTCATCGTTTTGGGTAAAGAATATTCCAAGTGTCGTGGCATTCGATAATATTCTCAACCAAAAATACTTAGACGACGATTTAAATGGTTCTGACTTCAATGTGGCCTCCACTCATTATTGGAAGTCATCTCAAAAGATTTTAGGGGAGAATGATAAATTGGAGTTCATTCCTATGCCATTAGAAAAAGATGGATCCGAATTAAGAATCTTACATGTCAAAGTTGGCAATCAAGGTATAAGCTATTCCCCAAATAGAATAACTATTGAGGTCCCACAGAATCGATTTAATGAATCAGGAGAAATTGTCGAAAATGCTTTGGCAGTTGAGAATATCGAGGTTGATTGGGTAAAAGAGTACCACAAGAAAAATTATATACAATGGCCAAAGCAGTTCCAGGACAAAACAGGTCGTAATTCTGAGTCCATTGATCGAAATAAGTCAAATGAGACTAAACTACAAGTCCTGTCGTATACATATTGGCTGTCAGAATCATTAGGCAACAAAAAGTTTCGGAATCAGAATTATGTTACTATTAAAAATGAATTTTCAAAAAATGGTTATGAGGAAATTGCTCAGAGAATAAAGCCATTCAATGCTTACCGAAACGAATACCATCAAAAATCTGATTTATGTGAAGTTTATTACGATAATTGGTATACTACTTTCTTAGAAAGTTATAGTGACGATGTAGATTTAGGAACAGCTATGTTTTTAACATCTGAAGAATATGATTCAGAGTTTCTGATGAAGTGCTCCAATTGGCTAAGATGGATATACAATGAGCTACGAATCGTCGAAGCTACCGCTAAAGAGGAAATTCAAACTGAAAATTCTATTCTCAAATTGCTCAAGCATACACAAAAGCACTACTTAAATGCATTAGAAAGTTCACTTTCAAGTTTAGATTTCAAACAACAAGCTGTCGGTAACATTGCAACTTTAAGCACTTCCATACTAAAAGGTCATTTTGATATATTGGAACTGCTCGCTGTGGTCAATGATGATAATCGTGAGGAGTTGCCAGAAGAACCTACTGAATTTTCGGTTACTGAAACAATCAATGATCATATCAGTATACTTTATGAGATAACAAGACAAGAATCGTTTTACACAATTTTAAAGAATATTCTTCCATGTGATAAAGAAACATATCAATCTAAGGTACCACGCCTTCTTAAAAGTGCTTACCAATCAGAGGAATATACTTTATGTAGTTATCAAAACATTTTGACGATCATATTAAAAGAGTTATTGGTTAATGCGCTTGAAAATATTAACGTAACGAACCCCCACCTTGCAATTAATGTCAAGCAGGCCGAAGGCAATACGATTATCGAAATAGAAAACAGCATATCTGATTTCACATTTAAAAAGGTGATGAGAAATTATGCCGCTCTTAAAAACAAGGAACGTATCTCCAATAGGTTTGGATGGTGGGTAATTTCTCGTCTTTCAAAAATTACGAATTTTGCAATTGAAATAGATGATTTGAAGAACATTGACCTCACCAAAGTATTTAAGATCAAAATAGAGATTGAGAATGAAGAAAATTAAAATATTAATCTGTGATGACCAAGAAGCAGACCATATGCTGGTCAAGCTTAATTTCATTGAGAATACCTTTTTTAAGGATAATGTGGATCTTGATTCATTTTACTTTTTTGAGTTGGCCCCAAAAGATAAGGGTATACCATTCATGTCTATAGACCCTAATGATTTTGACTACGATATTGTATTTCTCGATTTAAATTTTATCCCGGAAGGAATTCAGGAGGAAGATGAGAAAGATGGTGTAATCGATAAAGCATTGATTAAATTGAAATCTGTTGAAAAGGATATTTTGCTTTTAATACTTTCAAAAGATGGAGGAAATCGAAGTGATAGTCTGACCGTTCAAGGTGTCCCTATAATAGATAAAAACGCCAATCAAAATGTAATCAAAAAGTTTTTGATGCACCATTATGACAGGTTCGTGAGATCAAAAATTGCTGGTTGTTCTTACGATGAAATTCACAGTATCCGAGAGGATGTATCTATGGGGAACTCTGAAATTTCCATTGCAGGTGAAAATTACATCACTTCGAGTTTATTTTCTCATATTAGCCCCAAAGAATACTATAGTATATTTCATGAGATTCCTAATCTCAAAGAAGATGACAAATTTAAATTCGAACTGGATTTAGGAGAGTATTTTAAAGAATTGATTGGAAATCCAAAATGGAGGGAAGAAGAAAAGAAATGGGAAAAAAGATTACGTAATTTAATCCTAGCATATCTACTGTCTAGTTATTGTGAAATCTCTTCTGATGTGGATGATAATTTTGCTCATGTTGTGGCAAACTCCCTGTTAGTTTGGGATACTTCAATTGTGAAAAACTTTAATACTTCTGGAAATGCAATCCCTACATTTATTAAAAGACTAAACACAAGAAGGTTAATTGCTTTTCTATACCTGGTGTGCAATTATAGTCAGAAAAATATATACTGGTTATTAAAAGGAACGAAAGACGACCCAGGTGACAAAACTATTGAAAATGGTTTTCGATACTCTTACTTTTTATTTAAAACAAGTGCGTTACCAGAAATTTCAAGAAGAAAAAAAACATACCACTTGGTAAGGAATCAGCTTTTTCCTTATGACAAGAAATTACTCAAAAATATCGGTAATGAATTTCTTTCAGAAATTGATTCATTAGAATGCAACTTCGAGACTTTTGACAGAGAATCATTTAAAAGCGAACTAAATAATTTAGGTTAGATGCATTTTGGGGTGTAACTGAAAGTAACCCCTATAATTCAAAATAACCCCCATAATTTAAAGCAACTTGTATAACCTGATTTGACATGGCTAACCCGAGTCAAACAATCTATCTTGACGCACCATTGTTTAGATAGAACTTGCACCCATAATAATAAGTTAAGATTATGGGTTTTCATTTTTATCAACCAAGTTCTGAGTTTCAAGAAGGCAGTAAAGCGTCTTCCTTAATAAGCTATGCTGTCGCCAATCTTCCTTTTTTTTCTGGTCCATGGCTTTCACAATTTTCACCCTGTAATGCAATGAGCATTTTATGGCCAGGTGAAAAACTGGCTGCTATAATACAGGAATTAAGCAAACATCAAAATCAAAACAATGACTGCGGAGCACTGCTCGTAGCATACAAGAAAATCTACCGTCGGTTGACCCTAACGGACTTCTCTTTAGAAAAGAATGAAACAAAAGAATAGTACTCCAAAACCGCCAAGGGCGGAGATGGAGCCGGGAGCTTTTCGCCTTCTACTCTCGGTAAAGCAACAGGTGGACACAAAAAACAAGTAACTATAAAAAATAAACGTTATGAAAGATTATTATAAAAAATTCGGAAATAGTAAAATTGCTTTACCAGTCAGCAGTGCGAGATCGCAGATGGATATCATGGCGTCAAAGAACCATCCGAAACCTTTTGCAAGTCGATATTCTTTTAAATTTTTTGATAAAAAATCGAACAAATTTAAGGACTTGCAAAGGTTAGGTATTAATCCAACACCAGTTGCAGATTATGAGGACTATTGTGCAGAAAGTATCATTAGCTTTATAAAGAACAAAAATTTCCCTTGTGTTGGTGCCCCTGGGACTATTATAAAAAATCAGGTTAGATACTTGATTTACGAAAGCTACGATGATGCTTTATATGAAAACCAAATTCAATTAGACTTAATCGAATTTATAAATGAATATAAGTCCTTAGACACAGATAAAGGCAATGACCTTACTCTTTTAGTCATATTTAAAGACGAAACCTTTAGTAGCATTGGAGAGGCCGATTTGAAATTTTGGTCCATTTGGCAAGAAATAGCAGATTATTATTACACAAATTACGGATGGCCAGAAGGATATAGTACAAACCCTAAAGACAAAAATTTCACATTAAGTATAGGCCTTGACGCAATTTTTGTGAATTACAGTCACCCCTGTGCAAAATATGTTGATAGACGTTTCCCGTTCACAACATTTGTAATTAATCCTCAGCGACAATTTGACTATTTAAGGGAGATAAATCTCTATAAAAAATTCAAAAAATTTACTAGAGAGAGACAACAAAAATTAGGATTTATTAATGCATATCAAGGGGAAATAGGCGAGGTAAGTCAGGCGAATGTAATGACATCGTCGGACACCCAGCCAGTATTTGAAATTTCAGATTGTATTAACGGCAATTATTTAGAAAGCAAATGCCCGTTTAAACAAGTAAAAAGAAAAGTATCCAATTTTTTAAATATTTTATTCTAATGGTTAACTTAAAAATATCAAAATCGGTACTCGATAAAGGAGTTAGCAACCCTATTTCTGGTGTAATCGAAAATGTCAGTGTGATTGAAAGTCCTATGATTTTAATGGATGAAATCAATACAAAATTGCAATACATCGCATCGAACAAAGAACAGATAGTAAATTCTAAGTATTACAGAGGTTTTAAACAATTATTTACGGCACTTGGCTATCCAAACCAGCAAACTGCTGCTGATCGACTTATAGAGCAGTACACAAAAAAACCCTTTAAAAGTATAAATAATCTAGTAGACAGCTATAATATAGTTTCTGCACTCTATGGTTACCCAATTGGATTACATGATGCAAATAAGATTAAGTCTGATATTAAAATTGATTTAGCATCTGATCATGAAACCATTATACCCATGTTCAGAAACTCTCAAAAAAAAGTAAAACCGAATGATCTTATTTATAAAGATGATAACGGTATTTTATGTTGGATGGGTAAGAGAGATATTGATTCTGATCTGTACAAAGTTGATAAAAAAACAAGTGAAGTTTTTATAATGTGCATGGGTAATCCTATTACAGATCACAGTGAAAATCAATATATATTAGAAATTATATTTAAAATTCTTAAAATAAGTTGTCCAGATGCAAAATTAGTAATGTCGGAAGTAGAAATTGTTCAATAAAAAATCAAACATATTCTACAGGTGCTAGATCAAACTGATTAATTAACAACCGTGAGCGATATCCACTCTAAAAAATCCGAAACTTAGGTTTCGGGTTTTATTTTAATTAAAACTACAAATCACGACTTATTCAAAAAATCCACTTTTAAGGACTGCCAACGCCTCTTGTTTTTTCACAATACGGATATACTTTAAAAACTCTCTTTCTGTTTTGTGACCTGAAAAGAGCATGATATTTTGTATTGGTTTACCAGCTATGTAATAATTCGTGCAAAATGACCTTCTAGCCGTATGAGTTTTTACCATTTTGTATTTAGGAATGGTTTCTTTGACCAATTTTCCACCTTTAACATAAGAAATTTCTATATCCTCTTTAAAACCTGCTGCACTGCATGCTGTCTTTATGTTTTTTCTCAGAATAGGTTCACTCAATTTTCTTGGAAAACTGCCATTATATCTATTCATAATCCCTTGAATCTCCTTTGTAATAGGAACATGAACTATTGTGCCAGTTTTTTTCTGATGTATCTTAATAAATTTGTGACCGTCAATTACATCAATGTTGGAATCTGTTAACCCATTGTAGTCACTAACCCTTTGACCTGTATAACATCCAATTAAAAAAATATCTCGAGCCAATTCTATCTCGGGTCTATTCTCAAAATCTTTCTTCGCTAATATTCTAATCTCATCTTCAGTAAGATATATCTCTGTTGTGACTTCCTTAAGTACTTTAAAGGCTCTATGTTTAAATATAGTATTACTAGTTATACCATTCACTAGAGCATCATTCAAAAAGATTTTAAGATTTTTAATATGCTTTCCAATGCTATTAAGGCTATATTCTTCATCTTCTAATAAGTCCACAAATGACCTATAGAAAGTTAGATTTATATGATCAAATTTGAGTTTGTCTGAATATGACTTTTCATAGAGTTCAAGCAGTTTTATAGTCTGGTTATATGAACGGAAAGTAGTAACATTAATCCTATTTCTTTTTGATTCAATCAAATTCTTAGCGTAATTAACTACATAAGATTTTATGGTATCTTCTTCATTATCCTTGCTTTTAATTTTACTTGAAACCAATTGTGATAATTTTTCTAAATCTATAGTTCCCACATCACTAACCATATTAGAAAGTTCTTTTTCAGTAAAGACTCTAATATCATCAATGCGTTTATTAATCTTATAAGCATTTTGCATCATCCCTTTACCAGTTTTAACCTTCTGTTTTTTTACATCCCAATGGAGTAATGGACATTTATATCCAATACTTTTTTTGAACCTTCTGTTTTTTGACGAAAAGTGCATTAAAATAAGGCTTTCCTTTTTGGGATTCTTTTCTAAGCTTCTAATTGATTCTTTTAAGCTAAATCTGACTACTCCGTGAGTACTTTCTAATGTTGAATTCATTGTTTCTGTTTTTAATACTACTTCAAATGCTAATTACGTACCAAAGCGGTGTGCTTTAGAGTGTGTTTTTCGTTTGAATAATTCTGAATTATTTTAAAAGTTATTTAATGACAGAGATAGATTCTCTTACTGGTAGAACTGACATATTAGCGTTTGTCATTAAATATGTTTCAGATTGAAACAACTACTTAGTACTGGAGGCACCACATAAAAACCCGAACATCCGTTCGGGTTTTTTGTTTAATGGTCTTGCATAAAAAAACTCCCGTTTTGCAACAGGAGTTTATACATATCAAGGAAGTTTGGTTATTGCTGAACGCAAACTCCAAAAACAACGACCCCACAAACAGCTCCTAAACAAGTTTCTGTTCTTACCTGACAAGGACCCAAGCACACAAACGGGAATGGGGAACTATCTGGTCCCGAAGTACAATACGTGACCGTCATGGCATCCAAATTGGAAAAATCAATATAACTGTAGGTTTCATTGATAACGTCGGATTCATCGATTTTAAGAATTTCCACTTTTTCCTTACCATCCTTCTTACCTATAACGGTATAGTAGTACCCATAACTTTCACTGAACTGAGCATCCACTTGGTCTATGGCATCGAATAGGGTAATAAAATTTGCTTCTAGGGTAGCATACAACGATTCATTATCCATTGTTTTTACAAAATCCCTTTTAAGAACTTCCACATATTCCGATGCTAAGTCTTCAGGGTACATGTCTTTCGAAGAATTGGTGAAACTGTACACGGTTAAAACCAATACTGCTAGTGCTAATACATAAATGAATTTTTTCATAATAATTTTGTTTTAAAGGTTTGTTGGTATGAAGATAGACAAGATCCCTTTCTTTTAGCTGTTGGTTATCCACATAAAAAAGGGGACTAAACCATAAGAAATCAAACATATAGGTCATTATTCAACCTTAACCAACAAACACATCACGATGGCTTACACTACAAAAAGACCTTACCCGCGTAACCCCATGCTTGTCAAAGGATCGTTATAAAATAAGTATCTTTAATCACGTTACAAGATGGCCATCCTATGAAAATCACCTTATTCCTCCTCATCTTTTTTCTTTGTTTTTTAAGCCCTGCTCAGGAAAGGAATTATTGGAGAATTCAACCCGACCAGAGTATCTCATGGAATCTATTGCAAGAAGATCGCTTGCCCCATGAAGAAAACATTGAAATGTCGGGAAAGAACGTGTCGGCGATTATCTACTATTCCATCAATAAGGATAAAGAAATTTCGATATCGCGGGATGTCATTTTTCCACAGCTTAGAACCTACAACAAGTATTGGGAGCCCGACTGGAAGAAGTACCGTGCCTATTTCCGCAGAACCCTTACAGACGATCACTCGCCCAGTATACATCTGAACACCAAAACCCTGAAGCCTACAAAGGCAGACTCCTTATCCATTCATGGCAATCTTAAGATTTACCACACCCCTATGGATGGCCTTCAGATTATCCGAACAATTTATCCTTCAATGGAGGATCGTTTTATGGTCGAAGAATGGAAACTCCTCAATTTAGAAGAAGACCCATTGAAAATTGAAATTTCCAACGTTGCTTCCTCCCAATCGGAAAAAGGGTATAAGGGGAACTATACGATTGAAGTCTTAAGTACTGCCAAAAAGAATATCTCCTTGGCCCCAGGCGAATCCTATATATTCCCGGTGTATTATGGAGCCACACTTAATAATGAGAAAAAGGAAGACTTCAATTTTGAAAAAGCGAAAAAAGAACGCCAACAGTTTTTGGATGAAATGGCGAACAGTCTTGTACTAAACACTCCAGATCCTGTTTTGAATCAGTTGTTTTATTTTTCAAAAATACGCGCTTCAGAAAGCATATTCGAATCATCAAAAATGGGGCTGGTTCACTCTCCAGGAGGCGGCAACTATTACCTAGGCATTTGGGCCAATGATCAGGTAGAATACAGCGGTCCTTTCTTCCCATATTTAGGTTATGAAAAAGGATCTATGGCCGCTTACAATACCTACAAATGGTTCTTGAAAAATATTCCTGATGATGGTTCCCATATCCCATATGCCTTTGAGGTAGATGGCAATTTCCCTATGAAACATCTGGATCGTGGGGACGCCGCAATGATAGCCTATGGCACCTCACATTACGCACTTGCTAACGGAAACAAGGAAACGGCAGAAGAACTTTGGCCCCTGATCGAATGGAGCCTCAACTATTGCCACAATCATAGGAATGAATCCGGCGCAGTCATTTCGGAAAGTGATGAAATGGAAGGGCGTATTGAAACAGGGACCGCTAACCTATCTACCTCATCGCTTTATTATGGAGGTTTAAAATACAGCTGGATACTGGCCGAAAGACTCGGTAAGTTAGGAGAAGCTCAGGTGTATAGCGAACGACTCGCCGAAATGAAGGAAGTAATCAATACCTACTTCACCGCCAATATTGAAGGCCTGAACACCTATAAATACTTTGAAGAAAACACTCACCTTAGGCATTGGATTTGCTTGCCATTGTGTATGGATATAACCGAAAGAAAGGAGGGAACACTCGAAGCTCTTTTTAATGAATTATGGACAGATGATGGTATACTGGTTGAGCTACGCCCCAAAGAAGCGGGAGAAGTTCGAACATTTTGGGATCGTGCAACACTATATGCCCTCCGTGGTGCCTTCAAGGTTGGTGCCACGGATCGAGGTTTTCAAAAACTCAAGGATTTTTCTGAAAAGCGATTGTTGGGCGATCATGTTCCTTATGTGATTGAAGCCTACCCAGAAAACAACAAAAAACATCTATCGGCAGAAAGCGCTCTCTATTGCAGAATTTTCACAGAAGGCATTTTAGGGATGGAACCAACGGGGTTCGACCGAATAAAACTGAAGCCTTCTTTACCTGAAAGCTGGGATTTTTTGGAAGTAAAAAAGATTCAGCTTTTTGGCATGAACACAGATATTTCCATTCAAAGAAAAAAGGGCAAACTACATATGGAAGTTCGTACGGGCGGCAAGGTTCGTTTTAAAGGAAAAGTACAAAACAATGAAGCCGTTTTCGTGGAATTAGGCCATTAGCAAAGCTGAAATTTCTTCATCGGAAACCGAACAATTCGCCCCACTTTTCGATGCTACCAACGCCCCTGTTGCGCAAGCGGTTGCCAAAGCATTTTCTGGAGATTTTTGTTCTATTAACAAGGTATTGACCAGAGCTGCTAAGAAGCTATCCCCGGCACCAACAGTATCTTCCACCTTAACTTTGAACCCTGGGTGATAAAACAATGATCCTTCACATAACAACGTGGCTCCTTTATCCCCTTGGGTTACGCAAATGGTTTCTGTCTGGGTCACTTGTTGCAACCATCGGATTCGTTCTTCCAAACCATTCATTTCACAACCAAGGCCGTCACACACCTCCACCAGTTCTTCGTCATTCAGTTTAATGAAATCTGCGTGTTGCATGAGTTCATGCACTATGGATAGATTATAGTGAGGCGCTCGTAGGTTGACATCGAATATTTTTGTGTTGGCTTTGGGCAGCAATACTTTCATCGTATTTCTATTGAACTCATTGCGAAACGCCAAGCTTCCAAAAATGAAATATGGGGTCTTACCAACGGCTTCCACAATATGGGGCGCAGGCGGAATGGCATCCCAAGAGACGGGGTCACTTATGGTATAACTTGCACTCCCCTTTTTATCTAAAACTACCCACACCTCTCCGGTTTTCAGTTCCTTATGGCGGGCAACAAAATCGGTCACAACACCTTCCGAATTGATATAACGGGCAGCAGTATCGCCACTTTCATCATTCCCAATACAACTTACAATGCCCACATTTACCTGTAATGAAGCCAAGCGCAGTGCCACATTCAATGGAGCGCCACCAATTACTTTGTACTCTGGGAAAATATCCCAAAGGATCTCACCAAAACAAATGACCTGGAGATTAGTCATCCTCTCCCGTTAATTGTTTCTCCAATTCCTCTAAAGAGACTCCCTTGGTTTCTGGCATTTTAAATAGTGCCCATAGCAATTGAAGGACCATCATGGCTGCAAAGAAGTAATAGATGATCTCCATGGAGTCCTTAAAAATACCTTCTTGTTTATCTATAAAAAATGGAGTGACTAAGGTTATGATCGCGGCAAAAACCCAATGGGTTCCCGTTCCCCAACTTTGACCATAGGAGCGTACACGATTTGGAAAAATTTCTGAAATAAACACCCAAATCACAGCACCTTGACCAATGGCATGAGAAGCAACGAATAAACACATAAACGTTAATATTGAGACCGATCCCAATTCAAACTGATTGCTCACCCCTAGCATTATTAAACTAAAGATATAGCCGAATGAACCTATGATGATTAGTTGTTTCCTTCCCAGTCTGTCTATAAGGCGTACACCAACCAAAGTAAACAACAGATTAACAATACCGATGGCAATTGAATTAAAAAGCGAGTCGGAACCCCCAAGACCAGCTTTCTCTAGAATTTCCGGCGCATAGTACAATACAAAATTAATTCCTGATAACTGATTGAAAAAAGCGATGAGGAATCCGAGCCAAAGTACACGGTTGTATTTCTTTTGAAACAAACTTTCGCCTGTGCCTTTCAAATCAAGGTCCACTTTAATTTCTGATAGTTTCTGTTTGGCCATGTCTACATTGGCGTAGATGATCTCCAAGATGGACAGTGCCTTCCCTTCATCATTACGTTGCAACACCAACCACCGAGGACTGTTGGGAACTCGTAAAACCATGAGGGTATATGCCAAGGCGGGAATCGCTTCTACACCCAGCATCCATCTCCAATCGTTTTCACCGCCCACACCCTTGAGCAACCAATTAGATATAAAAGCAACCATGATTCCAAAGACCAAACAAAATTGATACAATGCCCCTAGCCTTCCCCTCTTTTCGGAAGAAGTGATTTCCGATATATATATAGGAGCAGCAACAGAAGACACCCCTACCCCTATTCCTCCTATGAATCGGGATATTGAAAATATATAAGGATCTTGGGCCAACGCACTACCTACAGCCGAAATGAAAAATAACACCCCAACCCAGAAAAGGGTTTTCTTACGCCCCCATAACTTAGTCGGAAATCCTCCCAAAAGCGAGCCAAGGACCGTTCCCCATAAGGCCATACTCATAATAAAGGTTCCATGAAATAAAGGGGAGGTGTCCCATAGTTCTTTGAGCGGTTGGTTAGCTCCGCTGATGACAACGGTATCGAATCCAAATAAAAATCCGGCCAACGCAACGGTGACGGACCAAGTAAACATTTTACTCATACTAATTCCAGATTGAATTTATACTGTGATACGTGAATTGCCGCAATACGGCTTTAGAATCTCCCTTTATTTCTAAAATAGTGTACTCTTTTTCAGGGAATATCTGATTGGTAAAAATAAAAGACCCCTCATCCATAAATATTTCTACGGACGATGCATCCATAATGAAACGAATGTCAACTTCCCTATCCATAGGAATATAAGGTTGTTTTTGAATTTCTTTTCCAAAACTTTCTTCGAAAGCTACTATACCTGAATTTGTTCTGTCGAAATACAACATTCCTTCTTCCGGTTTCATTGAAAAGGATATACTCTCATTAGCATCATTCATGAAATGTACTTCCAATGGCTCGGAAAGATTCACCCTAAACGAAATATCTGAATCATTGAAAGAGGGTTTTTCCAGTCTAAAGGTTTCGCTCAATACAATAGAATCCATGACCTCTGTTGTCTCTTGCAAATCCGAAAACTGAGGCAAAGGCATACTTTTAATAAAATAACTTCCTTCATCCTTATGTAACGTTATATCCCGTGGTAAGGTCATTGCGCTTCTCCAAACCTCGGTAGGTGTATTCCTTGCATAATTCCAATTACTCATCCACCCTATAAAAACCCGTTCACCGGTTGGCACATTGTTATATGTTACACCCGCATAATTATCCATACCATAATCTATCCACTTTGTTTCTTCTTGGGAAGTGGAGAATGAAGTACCATCAAAATCACCCACAAAATATTGGGTGCCCGATCCTCCATTGGGTGCGCCCGGATTTATACTTACCAATAACACCCATTTTTCTTCTTCCCCTCCATCAACTTTCAACTTAAACAAATCTGGACATTCCCAAACACCACCATGTGCTCCAACATCTTTTCCGAATTCACTTATAAGATTCCAATCCTTCAGGTTATCCGAGTTATAGAATTTCACATGATCTCCGGCCACTAGGGCCATAATCCATTTCTGCGAGGTTTCGTGCCAGAAAACCTTGGGGTCCCTAAAATCTTTGATCCCCTCATTACCAATAACAGGATTGCCGCTATATTTCTCCCAAGTGTCCCCATTATCTAAACTAAATGCTATCCCTTGCGTCTGAAAATCTTTTCTTCCGGCTTTTTCACCTTCCATTAAATGGTAGGTAAAAATTGCCACCAAAGGCACCGTACCATCCTTACCAAAGCCAGAAGTGTTGTTTGTATCCACAACTGCGCTTCCGGAAAAAATGAGACCATGTTCGTCTGGAAACAATGCAATTGGTTTGTTTTCCCATTTTATCATGTCTGGACTCACTGCGTGTCCCCAATGCATAGGACCCCAAACAATATCCTCTGGATAATACTGATAAAACAAATGATATGTTCCATCATGATACACCAAACCGTTTGGGTCGTTCATCCATTTTTGTGGTGGCGAAAAATGAAACTGTGGACGAAATTTTTCCTTATAACTAAAATTTAATGCCTCTGGTTCGGTTTTGATTGGTTCTTTTGCATCCTTATCCTTGCAGGAAAACAGCAATAGGACCACAAAAAGGCACGAAAATTTGGTCATGGCTTTTATTTTGAGAATGCTAAATATAGAAAGAAAAAAATCAAAGAGTCATCTGATTCCTAATTAGGAATGAGCCTTACAACAACTATTTTGTAGAATTTCGTTTGATCACAAAAGTATCTAACGTTTTAATTTTAGGAGGGGAAATTTTCCCTTCCTTTTTGGCCTTCATTTCTTTATATAGTTGCTTGAAGGTTCTTTTCCCCATTTCATAACCGGGCTGGTCTATGGTACTTAGTGAAGGTGTAATGGCTTGGGAAACAAACCAGTTACTAAAGCCCATAATGGAAATATCATCCGGAACTTTTATTCCACGCTCATTAAACACTGCAATAGCACCTACGGCCACTAAATCCGTAATCGTGAAGATTCCATCTACATCGTCGTGTTCCTTCAATAATTTATCTGCTGCCTCTCTCCCTTCCTCATAATTTACATTTTCACATATATATACTAATGAGGGATCATAGGTAAGGCCATGATCTTCTAATGCCTTTTTATATCCCAAAAATCTGTCAATCGAGTTTTGGGGCAGCAATGCTCCTCGAAAATGGGCAATTCGTTTACATCCACTATCAATAAGAACCTTGGTGGCTTCATAGGCCGCTTTGCGATCATCGATAATTATTTTGGAACAAGGGATTAGTTTGGAGATCTTATCGAACATGACAAGAGGGATATCCAAACTTTGCACTTCTTGTAAATGGGAAATATCTACTGTAGTACTAGCCAGGGAAATCATAATACCATCCACCCTTTTACTTATAAGGAGATCTATTTGCTTTTTTTCAAGTTTGTAAGATTCATTGGACTGGAGGATAATTACTAAATACCCCTTCTTTTCCGCTTGCTCGATTATGCCATTAATGACACTCGAAAAGAAATGATGTACGACCTCTGGTATAATTAACCCAACTGTCTTCGATTGCTTCGTCCGTAAGTTTACGGCAAATACGTTTGGCTTGTACTGTAATTTTTTGGCCTCCTCCTTTACAAGAGCCTTTGTTTTCTTACTTACATCGGGATAATTCTTCAATGCTTTTGAAACGGTTGTAATAGAAATCCCTAGATTTTCTGCAATTTGTTTCAAAGTTACTTGTTTCATAAAAGAAATCCTTTTTGTAAAGAGCTACGATATTAAGCAAAAAAATGAGAAACTTAAAAAATACGGGCAATTTTCGAAAACGAAAATCGAAAACGTTTTCGGTTGCTAAATTCGTGTTTTTGGATAGGTTTTTTTATAAAATTAAAAAATTTAATTGAAATTAGTGCCTAACAACTTTTGTTACAACAATAGCAAAATTAGTTTCATAATTAATTAAGTGTTTGATATTCTAATAGTTACCAACCTTGAAAATTAACTATTTGGTTCCTGTCTGGCTCTTGCGATGCGCAGTACTTTTGAAATGTACCCTTTCAAGAGTATGCCTGTTTTTCATTGAAAAGCAAGACCTTTCGTTGCCACAATTAAAATGGTTAAAACAAATTGCGAACTATAGAATAAAAGTAAATCAATCCCCTAGAATGATATTAAGTGCCATACGAAATGGAATTGCATTGGGCATCTTGAACAGTTCGGTAAAGGGTCAAGGAATTAGCCATAATGGATCGGGGGTTGATTTTCTTTATTTTTCAAACAAAAAAGTAGATTTAGCACCTATTTATATTAGGAATTAGTGTAGGCCATTTGGCTTGTGACCAATCACTTAATATGAAGAAAATATTGTATATTCCCATTTATTAGATAGAGTATTCGGGGATAAAAAAGAAAGACCAAAACATTGACACAATAACAACTGAATTATTAACTACAAACAATTAGCAATTATTGAAATTTAACTTTAAACCGAAAACTATATGAAAAACAAATTACTAACTAAACTTTTGTTGCTCCCCGTCCTATTGTTGATGGGTAGTTCGGCTTACGCACAGCTTACCGTGAGCGGAACGGTTTCCGATGCAACGGGACCGGTCCCTGGGGTAAATATCATCGTAAAAGGAACTTCTAATGGAGCACAATCTGACTTTGACGGTAATTATACACTTAACGATGTAGCCAATGACGCTGTACTGGTATTTAGTTACCTAGGTTATACTACACAAGAAATAAGTGTGGGCGGTCAAAGCACGATAAATGTTACCCTTCAAGAAGACATTGAGTCTTTAGGAGAAGTTGTGGTAATCGGTTACGGTACGACTACCGTAAAGGATGCAACAGGTGCGGTAAGCGCGGTAACTTCAGATGATTTTAACCAAGGTGTGATTTCTTCACCAGAACAGTTGATTCAAGGTAAAACTGCTGGGGTGCAAATTACACAGACCTCGGGTGAACCTGGTGCTGGTGTTGCCTTCCGTATTCGTGGATCCAACTCCATTCGTTCGAATAACAATCCGTTATTCGTAGTTGATGGTGTGCCACTTGCCGGAGACGGTACAGCGGCGGCTCCTGGAGACATTGCCTTTGGAGGAGGAGCAGCAAGAAACCCATTGAACTTCTTGAACCCTAATGATATCGAAAGTATCAACATCCTAAAAGATGCTTCTGCGACTGCCATTTATGGTTCTCGTGGTGCAAACGGGGTGGTTATCATTAAAACTAAAAGTGGTAGAGGTAACCGTGGAGGACTTTTTGAAGTTTCTACAAACCTAAGTATCTCTAAGGCACGTGAAAACTATGACCTATTAGATGGTCCTGCTTATTTGGATGCCATCACACAATTTGGTGGAGATGCTAACGCATTGAACTTTAGAAGCAATACAGACTGGCAAGACGTTATTTTGCGTACGGCTGCTTCAGTAAATACTAATGTGAGCTATTCCCAGAGTTATGCTCAGGGTAATATTCGTGGTACTTTCGGATACGGTAAACAATTCGGGGTTGTTGAAAACTCTGATCAAGAACGTATCACTGGACGTATTAATGCACAGCATCGTTTCTTAAAAGATAAATTAACGCTTGGATTACAGGGATCTGTTTCCCGTGTAAACGATCAAGCACCGCCATTAAGTGCGACTGCTGGATTTAATGGGGATTTAATTGGAGCTGCTTACTTAGCGAATCCAACTTGGCCTAACAGACCTGGTTTCGATCCAGGAGGTGGAGCCTTGAACCCAGCTAACCTTTTAGAAAACTACAGAAGTTTCACTAACACGAACAGATATTTAGTAAACTTATCTGCGGATTATCAGTTTATTCCTGAGTTAAGTGCTAAAGTAAGTATCGGTTATGACAAGTCTGAAGGAGAAACTTTGGCCATATTCAACGGAGGTGTTAACGGTATTAACCGAGTACAGGATAATGGACAGGGTGCATTTAATACTCTTGACAGTGAAAACCAACTTATGGAGATCACCGCTAACTACAAAAAGGATTTTGGAAATGTTAGTTTAGACTTTATAGCAGGTTACTCTTACCAAGAATTTGCCAGGGAAGGATTCAACTCTCAAGGATGGGGATTCGGAAACGACCTTTTAAGTGAGCAGGAAGGATCTTTGAAAAACACATTCGATGAAGTTGTATCTGCTTTAGGTGGAGCGCAACAAGCTGGATTTGATCAAAATGGTTCTTTCATTAATACACTACTTCCAGAAATTGATGATACTGCAGAGCTTCCTTTCGGAACTTTCAGAGGAGTTAACTCTTTCTGGGTAGACTCTTTCGACAACGCCGATGAGCTACAATCATTCTTTGGACGTGCCGTAGTAAGTATTTCGGACAAGTATTTATTTACTGCTACAATGAGAGCGGATGGATCTTCTAGATTCGGTCCGGATAATCAGTACGGTTACTTCCCTTCTGGTTCCTTCGCCTGGAAAATGGCAGAAGAAGGTTTCTTGGGTGAGAGCGTTTCCACTTTCAAATTGAGAGTTGGTGCTGGTATCGTAGGTAACCAAGATGGTCTAGGGTATGCAAACTATGTACTAAGACAACGTTTTGCTGCTCCAATCATCGATAATGATGGATCTATCAACAGACCAGGAACTATATTCGTTTCCAATGACAACCCAGACTTAAAGTGGGAGCAAACATTAGACTTAAACGTAGGTCTTGACTTCGGATTCGGAGACGACCGTTTTAGTGGTAGTCTTGATGTATATCGTAAAGAAACAAGTGATCTATTGTTCTTCTCTCAACAGGCTGCACCAGCTGTACCGCCATTCTTCGTATTCCAAAACCTAGAAGATGGTACGGTAGTGAACCAAGGGGTAGAATTAGGACTTAGCTATGACTTTGTGGATACCGAAGACTTCACTATCGGGGCATCTTTCAATATTTCTTATAACGATAATATTGTTGAAGACACCAATCGTATTGCTGATATCGGAATCGTTCGAGGTGCAGGTTTAACCAACGCATTCGCTCAAAGATTGGCTGCAGACCAACCATTGTTCTCTTTCTATATGGCTGAATTTACTGGATTGGATGCCGATGGCCTTCCAACCTATGCCGATGTAGATGGTGACGGTGTTGGGGATCCAGCATTAGATAAGAAATTTGTTGGTAAAGACGCTTTACCTGATATCAATACAGGTCTATCATTGGATATGAGATATAAGAATTTAGATTTCAACGCCAGCTTCGCTGGACAGTTCGGATTCTATGTGTATAACGCAACCGCCAATGCATTCTTTACATCTGGATCTATTACGACTTCTCGTAACGTAATCACTGATGTTGTTACTAGTGGTGAAGCACCTGGTACTTCTGCTGAGGTTTCTACCAGATATCTGGAAAAAGGAGACTTCATTAGATTACAGTCTGCTTCTATTGGTTACAACTTCCCTTTAAAAGACAGCTCCTTATTCAAGTCATTCAGATTAAGCGTGTCGGGACAGAACCTTTTCCTAATTACAGACTACAGTGGTCTTGACCCTGAAGTTACTGTGAACACGGGAGATTTTGGAGATGGTATTCCATCTGCAGGGATCGATTATGCATCTTTCCCGCGACCACGCACATTTAGTTTTGGAGTTAATGCAACTTTTTAATAAAAATTACTATGAGAAAACAAACAATGTTTAAAAGAGAGTTCAAATTTGTACTTGCGATGCTAGCTTTTGGTACCTTTTTCGCCTGTACTGATTTGGAAATTGAAGAGACCGACTCGGAAATCACTGAAGGATTTACCGGAGTAGAAGACACAGAATCGTTTTTATCTGGTGCTTACAACAACCTTCTTGGACGTATCGGAGATCAAGCTAACCTTTTCGCTTTGAGTGAGGTTACTACCGATGCTGCCTTGATCCCAACCCGTGGTACCGACTGGGGGGATAATGGTATTTGGAGACAATTGCACCAGCACAACTGGACGCCAAGTCATCAGTTTATCCTGAATGTATGGAACCAATGGAACGATACACAATTAGCAGGATCTCAGTTATTGGATTCTAGAAGTAACGCAACGCCCGAAGAACAGGGGCATGCTGCCTTCTTAAGAGCGTTAGGAATGTTCGTTATTTTAGATAACTTCGGACAAGTTCCTTTCCGTGATACCACGGCGCCTTCATTGGAAGCACCATCTGTTGTTTCTGGACAAGCTGCTGTAGACTTTATACTTGCCGATTTGGCTACTGCCATTTCCAATCTTCCTGCTGAAGGACCTGCATCTGGAAACGATCGTGCAACAAAATCTGCTGCTAGATACCTTAGAGCAAAAGTACTTCTTAACAAACACGTGTATATTGGAGGTTCTCCAAATAATGCGGATATGTCTGAAGTAATTTCCTTGGTAGATCAAATTGCTGCTGAAGGATATGGCCTAGAAAGTGGTTATTTCGATATTTTCAGAAATGATTTGGACAATGAAACTATCTGGTATGTTCCAACAGCTGTTGGTAACCGTATCTGGAATGGTCTTCACTACAACCAAGCTCCAGAAATTACTGGAGGTGGTTGGAATGGTTTCTCTACACTTGCAGAATACTATGACCTTTTCGAAGGTGATCCTAACAACAATGAATTAGGTAACGGACAAGAAGAACGTCGCGGTTATGTTCCTACGGCTGGTGAAACTTTCACTGGCGAAGCAGGAACCGAAGAGTCTGATGACTTCCCTGGTTTTGTAAAAGGATCTAACATTGGATTCGGTTTCTTGGTAGGACAGCAGTACGAGATTAACGGTACTCCATTAACTGATAGAGCTGGTGCACCATTGGTGTTCTCTAGAGAGTTTTTGGATAACAACGGACAGCCAAGCTTAATTAACAATAATGAGCGTACTGGTATCCGTATGATGAAGTACAACCCTCGTTATGGTGGATTTACTGAGCACGAGATCTTTTTCAGATATTCTGATGCTCACCTAATGAAAGCGGAAGCTATGATGCGAAGTGGCGGAGACGCAACCGGAATGGTAAATGAGCTACGTGTACTTCGTGGTGCTGCGCCATTAGGTTCTGTTTCTGAATCTGATCTATTAGACGAAAGAGGACGTGAGCTTTATGCTGAGTTCTGGAGACGTAATGATATGATCCGTTTCGGACAGTATACAAGAGACTGGGAGTTTAAAGATCCATCTGCTGTGGGAGATTCAAATAGAAATCTATTCCCAATTCCAGCAAGTCAGTTGATTCTTAACCCTAACTTGGTTCAGAATCCAGGATACTAAACGATCCATATTCAAATTATTAATAAAAGAGGATTAATTTTTTAATCCTCTTTTATATTTATTTTACCTTTCAACAAAAGGAATTATTTAGGTGAATAAAAGTTTTATCCCCATATTACTCCTACTATTACTGCACGTATCCTGTTCTGAAAAAACAGACGAAAAACGTTTTGTACTCAAAAAGGATACAGGCATCCATTTCGGCAACACCCTAACCAATACTCCCGAGTTAAACATCCTCAATTATTTATATTTCTACAATGGCGGTGGTGTAGCCCTTGGCGATTTCAATAACGATGGATTGCTGGATATTTATTTCACTTCTAATCAAGAGGCCGATAAACTTTACCTTAACAAAGGGAATCTAAAGTTTCAGGACATTACTCAAGAAGCACATATTGATAATTCCTCTGGTTGGACCACTGGCGTTACCACAGTAGACATTAATGCAGATGGTCTTTTAGATATTTATATTACAAAAGTTAGCGGGCATTTAGATCTAAGCGGCGAAAATCTACTATACATTAACCAAGGCAGTAAAGACGGTGTTCCCCAATTTAGGGAACAGGCATCAGATTACGCATTAAACCTATCCAGCCTAGGTACACAAACCACATTTTTCGATTATGATTTAGATGGTGACCTGGACGCCTACGTAATGAACCATACACTGAATCCGAACAATAACTTCGGAAGAGGTTCCCTTCGTTTCAAAACCGACTCAATTATAGGAGATAAATTATTACAGAATCAAAACGGGGTCTTTATTGATGTTTCAAAGGAAGCGATGATTTTTCAAAACAAAATAAGTTTTGGTCTTGGCCTGTCCGTAAGCGATCTAAATCAAGATGGTTATCCTGACATTTATGTTGGTAATGATTTTTTCGAAAATGACTATTGCTATATCAATCAGAAGGATGGAACCTTCAAAGAAATGAATTCTGCCCAATCCTTACTTGGGCATACCACCCATTTCTCTATGGGAAATGATATTGCAGATATAGACAATAATGGCCTGCCCGATATTATTTCTGTGGATATGCTTCCCGAGGACTTAGAAACCCTAAAATCGGCTGGAACAGAATATAATTACCCTATTTATCAGAATCAATTACGATACGGCTATGAACCCCAATTCATGCAAAATACATTACATCTCAACTTTGGGGATCATCATTTTTCGGAGAGCGCATTTCTTTATGATATCGCAGCCACGGAATGGTCTTGGGCTCCCTTACTAGCAGATTTAAATAACGATGGCCGCAAAGACCTATACATTACCAATGGTATTTTGGGCGCCACCAACGACATGGATTTCGTGAACTTTATTGCGAACGACAAGATTCAGCAGCGCTTAGGAGCTGGCATGACCCAAGAAGAACTCAAATTCATCGAAATACTTCCACAGAAAAAAACAGCCAATTATTTCTTCAACAATACGGGATCGAAATTTGAAAATACAACGGCAGAGTGGTTTAAAGAAATGCCCTCGTTTAGCAATGGTAGTGCCTATGGAGACTTGGACAATGACGGCGATTTAGATTTAGTGGTCAATAATGTAAATGAACAAGCCTATATCATTGAAAATAACACACAACGAAATGATGGATCCACAAATTTCCTCACTTTACGCTTTAAGGGAACGAAAGAAAACAGTTTAGGAATTGGAGCTAAAGTCAAGATTTTTACAGAAGACCATATCCAATATTTCGAAAATTACACCACACGTGGTTACTTATCTGCCATCGCACCAGAAGTTTTTGTCGGACTGGGCAATCAGCCTTCTGTAGATTCCTTGCAGGTCATTTGGCCTAATGGTAGTTATCAATTCCTAAAAAACCTTACTGCCAACACAATTCTCACTCTGAATGAAGAAAATGCATCGGGCAATTATTACGACATTTTTTCCAATGGTGTTTCAGGTGCTATTTCTAATAGTGAAAGCCCAATTCCTTTTCAGCATAAAGACAATGTTTCTATAGAATTCAGTAGAGATCCCCTTATTCCTTTTGCCAGCACCAATGATAGCGGTAGTATACTTACTGGAGATTTGAACAATGACGGACTCGACGACCTTGTAGCCCTTGGCGCTAAATTACAAGTCACTGAGGTTTGGTATCAAAATCAAGAAGGCAGTTTCGAAAAAGGCCCATTATTCGACGCAGAAAACACCTCAGTTAGTGAAGATGTTCATGGTGTCATCTTCGATGCCAATAATGATTCCCAGAACGATTTATTGGTGGTTAGTGGAGGCAACGAATTTAAAAGTGGCATGGCATTGCAACCACGTTTATACCTTCAGAAGGAAGGTGAATTGGTAAGGGATACCTCTCAATTTGCTCAAATCGAACTTCATGCATCCAGCATTTCAATCGTAGATATAGAGAATGATGGAGATATGGACGTTTGTATTACATCTAATGTAGCGTCTCATCAGTTTGGCGTAACGCCGCGGCAGTATATTTTTAAAAATGACGGCAACGGTAACTTTATCGATAAAACAAATGAGCTTTCTTCAGAATTTTCAAGCATTGGTAATGTAAAAGAGGTGCATTGGGTGGACCTAGACGGAAATGGTTACTGGGATGCCGTGGTTGTAGGTTATTGGATGCCCATAACCGTTTTTCTTAACGATGGCAATACACTTACGCTAACCCAAATGGAAGGATTAGACAGTACTCATGGTTGGTGGAATACCATTAATGTTGCCGACTTTGACAAGGATGGTGATCTTGATATGATTGCCGGAAATTGGGGTTTTAACACAAGGCTACATGCATCTTTATCGGAACCCATAACGCTCTATTTAGATGATTTTGACAAAAACGGAAAAATCGATCCCATTCTAACCTATTACTATCAAGGAAAAGAAACCACTTTGGCAACCAAGGATGAATTGGCAAAACAGCTTCCCATTATCAACAAAGAATACCTTTCCTATAAAGATTTCGCATCAGCCAATGTACATGACTTGCTTCCCTTAAAAACCACCCCCGAATCGGGTGTTAAAAAAGTGTTTCAATTAGGCTCCACATATTTTGAAAACCAAGGCGATAATACTTATATTTCGCATTCACTTCCTATGGAAGCCCAAGTTTCTACAGTGAACGATGTAATGGTAGATGATATGAATAATGATGGCTATCTAGACGTACTTTTGGTTGGAAATAATTTCGAAGTAAGCACCCAAATTGGTCGATTGGACGCCTCTCATGGTGTGCTCTTAATAAATGACAAAAGTGGCTTTTTTACGCCCGAAGAAAATCGAGGTTTCTCCATTAATGGTGCTTGTAGAAGCATTGAAACCATTACCATTGGAAATGAACAGTTTTATGTAGTGGGAAGAAACAATAATACGCCCCTATTTTTAAAAAAAGAACAATAATATATGCGCGAGTATCACATCCCCAGCAAAAGATATTATATCATCGCCCTAGCCATTCTATTAATGGCTTCGTGCGGCGAGACGAACACAGAGCAAAAGGACATTTCCAGTAACGATGAAAAGTCTGTGTTTACCTTACTTCCAGGTTCCGAAACGGGAGTTTCCTTTCTCAATTTCGTCGAGAACCAAAAGAACTTCAATATTTTCAAATACCGTAACTTTTATAATGGGGGTGGTGTGGCTATAGGCGATATTAATAATGACGGACTATCCGATCTTTATTTCACTGCCAACATGGGTCCCAATAAACTGTACCTAAACAAAGGGGACTGGAAGTTTGAGGACATTTCTGAAAGCGCCGGAGTGGTAGGCAATAAGCCTTGGTCGACAGGTGTGGTCATGGCAGATGTTAATGCAGATGGTCATTTAGACATTTATGTGAGTAATGCCGGAAATATGGAAGGCAACAATCATGACAACGATTTATATATAAACAACGGCGATCTTACTTTTACAGAAAGTGCCAACGAATACAATTTGGCAAAAACCGGTTTCTCTACGCACGCTTCCTTTTTCGATTATGACAAAGATGGAGACCTCGATGCCTATATATTGAATAATAGCAATATTCCGGTTAGTAGTTTGGGATATGCCGAACAACGTGAGAAAAGGGCTCAAGATTGGGAAAATGTCCCCGATATTTTTAGGGGTGTGGGAGATCTGCTCATGCGAAATGACGGTGGTGTATTTACAGACGTAAGCGAAGAAGCTGGAATATACGGAAGCCTTATCGGATTTGGGCTTGGAGTGATGGTTACCGATATAAACCATGACCTTTATCCAGATATTTATGTATCCAATGATTTCTACGAAAGGGATTATCTATACATCAACAATCAAGATGGAACGTTTACCGAAGATATCAAAAACTGGACCTCCAGACTATGCCTTTCTGCGATGGGAGTGGATATTTCGGACATAAATAACGACGGGCTTCAGGATATTTTCATTACAGACATGCTACCAGAAGAAGAAGAGCGTGTTAAGTCCGTCATGGAATTTGATGGTTACAATGTGTTCAAACTGAAACAAAGCAAAGACTTTTACCAGCAATACATCCAGAATACCCTTCAAATTAACAATGGAAACGGATCCTTCTCCGAAGTGGCGTACCACAGTGGTGTAGAGGCAACGGATTGGAGCTGGGCTGGTCTAATGTTCGATATGGATAATGATGGGTACCGGGATATCTATGTGACCAACGGTATTAATCACGACTTAACAGATTTGGACTTTGTCGATTTCTTTGCCAATGAAATTATTCAGAACATGGCATTGACCGGAAAGAAACAAGCCATCGATTCCATTATCGACAAAATGCCTGTAAAACCTTTACCCAACTATGCGTTCCACAACAATAAAGATATCACCTTTACGGATCTTTCTGCCGAATGGGGATTGGGAACACCCAGTATGTCAAATGGTGCAGCATATGGCGACCTAGATAATGATGGGGATCTGGATTTAGTAGTGAATAATGTGAACATGGAAGCTTTTCTATACAGAAATAACACCAACGAAATTTCACAAAACAACTATATAAAATTGAAATTTGAAGGTGGTGAGCAAAACCCATTCGCTATTGGCACCAAAGTAGCTTTATACCATTCCAACCAAATAATTACCCAAGAGTTAGTACCATCCCGAGGATTTCAATCCTCTATGGAATATGATATGACCATTGGGCTTGGTTCGGTTTCCAAAATAGATTCACTTCGGGTTATATGGCCTAATGACCGTACAGAACTCTTTACAAATCTTGAAGTAAACCAATCACATGATTTAAAACAAAGCAATGCATCAGTGGTTTACACCCCCGAAAGACCCAATTACTCGCCCATGCTAAAAGAGGTGAGTCATTCGCTAGTTGCGCATGAGGAAAACGCATACAACGATTTCGATTACGAAGGCTTAATCGCTCACAAACTTTCGGAAGAAGGTCCAGCAATGGCTATAGGAGATGTTAATGGGGATGGAAATGATGATATTTTCATTGGAGGCGCACAAGGGCAATCGGCTCAAATCTATCTACATTCTGGTAAAGGGAAACTCAGCCCCAAACCCCAAAGGGTTTTTACAGCTGATATTTCCTGTGAAGATGTAGTGGCCGCCTTTTTCGATTCGGACACCGATGGGGATTTAGACCTAATTGTGGGGTCGGGTGGTAACCAAGTAGGTTTCGAAAACAAATATGTCCCCAGACTTTATCTAAATGATGGGAATGGGAATTTTAAGAAATCGGAGCAGGCAATGCCCTCGGCATTTCAGAATATATCCTCTATTGCGCCCCATGATTTCGATGGAGACGGTGATGTAGATCTATTTATTGGCTCACGTAGTGTCGTTGGAATTTATGGTGTTACCCCAAAACACCTATTTCTGGAAAACAAGGGAGATGGCACATTCGATGATGCCACACAGCGTTTGGCCTACGATACCAAAGACTTGGGAATGGTAACAGATGCAGAATGGGTTGATGTGGATGGTGATGGCAAAAAAGACCTGATAACTACCACGGATTGGGGTGGAATTAAAATATTAAAGAACTCAGGTAAACGACTCAGCCATAAAACCTCGTCGCTAGACAGTTTAACTGGTTGGTGGAAAACAGTAGCAGCATCCGATTTGGATAAAGATGGGGATTTGGACCTCGTGCTCGGTAATGAAGGCAATAATATACACTACTTGCCTTCAGATGAGAATCCCATGAAGATGTTTATCAATGATTTTGATAATAACGGAACAATAGAACAAATTACCACACTTCAGAAAAACGGCAAAGATTACCCCATTCATCAGAAGAAAGAACTGACTGCCCAAATGGTTTCGTTAAAGAAACAAAACCTGAAAGCCAGAGAATACTCCAAAAGAGCTATCGATGAGCTATTCCCCAAGGAAATAATAGACCGGTCCATCGTTCGGGAGGTACGTACTCCAGAATCTGTGGTAGCCATTAATGATGGCAACGGAAACTTTAGTATCAAGAAGTTACCTGCTCGCGTACAGTTGTCCTGTGTATGCGGTATTGCTTGCTCCGATGTAAACAACGATGGTCTTACCGATCTTATCATGGGCGGTAATAATTTTGAATTCAAACCCCAGTACTCCCAGCTCGATGCCAGTTATGGAAATGTACTGTTGAATAAGGGAGATTTCAATTTTGAATGGAAGGATTACAACGAAAGTGGGTTCTTCGTAAAAGGGGAAATGAAATATTTGGCCGAGTTTAAAGATAAAGACGGGGAAAGCTTCTTTATTACTGCAATTAACGACGGTGCACCCAAAATCTTTACCCGAAATGAGTAAAAATTGTATTCTTCTCTTAGGATTATTATCATTCTTTGGGTGTAAAGAAAAGGCGAGCCTTTTTGAGACACTGGAGGCAGAAGATACTGGGCTTACTTTCGAAAATAAGATTACCGAAACAGATGACCTCAACATTATAGATTACCTCTATTTTTATAATGGAGGTGGTATAGCTGTTGGAGATATAAATGGCGATACCCTGCCAGACATCTTCATTTCAGGAAATCAGGTTCAGAATAAACTCTATTTGAATAAAGGGAATTTTCAATTTGAAGATATCACCGAACAAGCAGGTGTTGGGGGTAATAGCACTTGGAATACCGGTGCCGTAATGGGCGATGTAAATGGAGATGGCCTTTTAGATATTTACGTTTGTGCAGTAGTGGGAATCCTTGGATTCGATGGTCACAATGAACTGTTTATAAACAATGGCGATGCTACATTTACCGAGCAGTCCGAACAATATGGATTGGACCATGACTCCTACAGTTCTAACGCTGCTTTTCTAGACTATGATTTGGACGGGGATTTGGATATTTATTTGCTGAATCATGCCGTACATACCCAAGAATCTTTTGGGAAGTCCGACTTACGCTACAAAAGGAACTATGAAACAGGGGACAAACTACTTAGAAATGACGGCAACACCTTTACCGACGTTAGTGAAGAAGCTGGTATTTATGGTGGCGTAAATAGCTATGGTTTGGGATTGGCCGTATCCGATTTTAATCAAGATGGCTGGCCCGATCTCTATGTTGGCAACGATTTTCACGAAGACGATTATTACTACCTGAACAATCAAGATGGTACTTTCTCCGAACAAATGAAGGAATACTTCGGACACACTTCACGATTTTCTATGGGAAATGATGTAGCCGATATTAATCACGATGGTTGGCCCGATCTTATTTCTTTGGATATGCTCCCTGAAGATGAAAAGGTTCTTAAATCGTCTGAAGGCGATGATAATTTTCAGATTCTGAAACTTCGAACCGAGCGTTACGGATACCATTACCAATATACACGCAACATGCTTTTCCTGAACCAGCAAGGATACGACTATACCGAAACAGCTCCCCTGAGTGGGGTTTCGGCTACCGATTGGAGCTGGAGTGCATTATTCGCAGATTTTGATCAGGATAGTGAACAGGATCTTTTTATTTCCAACGGCATTGCCAAACGCCCTAATGACTTGGATTACATCAATTTCGTTTCAAACGAACAAATCCAGAAAAAAATGGAATCCACAAGGCTCATGGATAAAGAAGCCTTAGAGTTAATGCCTAGTGGCAAAGTCCCTAATTATGTGTTCAGGGGAATGGGCAATACAATGTTCAAAGACGAATCCAAAAGATGGATGCAAAACGATTCATTAATTTCTGGTGCCTCTGCCCTGGCCGATTTCGATGGCGATGGCGATATCGACATCATTACGCACAATTTAGATCGAAGCCCAATTATTTATAAGAACAAAACCGATGACAGCGCCAATTACTTAATAATTACTCTGGACTATTCAGACAAAAACCCTTTTGGCATTGGCACAAAAATCTTTTCGTATCATAACGGGATAAAGCAGTACAAAGAACTATATACCGTTCGTGGCTTTCAGGCTTCTTCAGAACCTATGGTTCACTTTGGGTATGGCACCTCCACTAAAGTGGATTCCCTAAAAATTATTTGGCCCAATGGCACCTATCAAATGGTTCGCGATATTGCTGTAAATCAACAAGTAAATCTTACACCAGAAAGTCCCCAGGCCTTCGACTATAGTTCTTTTGGACCATCAGAAAAAGTGATATTCGAAAAAGTGGAGAACAATCTTTATTTAGACTTTACACACCAAGAAGATGCCTATATCGACTTTCACCGTGAAAAATTAATGCCTTATCAGGTGTCGGATCGTGGGCCTGCCGCAGTTGTTGGTGATTTTAATGCGGATGGAAAAGACGATCTGTTTTTTGGAGGTTCTAAGTTCAATAATGCGCAAATTCACTTGCAAGCAGACACTTCTTTTGTTTCCCAAAACTATACCGTTTTCGAGGATAATAAGGTTACCGAAGATGTAGATGCAGCGGTAGCAGATTTCGACCAAGATGGAAAGGTTGATATTTTCGTGGGAACAGGCGGAGGGGATTTCTCCAACAAAGCCTCTGCCCTATTGGATGCGTTTTATAAAAAAAGTGATACCTCCTATGTGAAAATAGACTTACCAGAAATGTATCAAAATGCATCTGTGGTAGCAGCAAACGATTATGACAATGACGGAGATATCGATGTTTTTATCGGCAACCAGTCGGTAACCAACAGTTTTGGGGTTACTTCCGAGTCGTATTTTCTGAAAAACAAGGGTGGTACTTTCGAAATAGATCCCAATAATCCCCCATTACAACTGGGAATGGTAACCGATGCCATTTGGACCGATACGAATAATGACGGTACGCAGGACCTCGTGATAATTGGAGAATGGATGTCACCTGTACTATTTGAAAATACAAACGGAAAACTCCTTAGAAAGGATTTTGCACCAAATAAATTAAATGGCCTTTGGCAGTCCATTACAGAATTCGATATAGATGGTGATGGAGACCAAGATTACCTTCTAGGGAACTGGGGAGGAAATTCCAAGTTCAAAGCTTCAAAAGAAGCCCCCATGAGAATGTATTTGAATGATTTCGACAAAAACGGCCAAACTGAAACCATCATAGCCACTCAAAAAAATGGCAATTACTATCCATTAGAAGATTTTGATGAACTGGCCTCCCAAATGGTTTTTTTGAAAAAGAAATATCCAGATTATAAGTCTTTTGCCGGGCAAACCATTGAGGATATCTTTGACCAAGAAATACGTTCCCAGAGTGATTTACTAGAGGTACATACACTACAATCCGGTTACTTAAAAAATAATGAGGGAACCTTTGAGTTCATTTCATTCGATCCACGTTTGCAAGTGGCCCCTATACTTGCATTTTGCACTTTTGATTTTGACAATGATGGCAACGAAGAGGTCCTTGCCGGTGGAAACTATTTTGGGGTAAAACCTTACCATGGCCGAATGGATTCATTTTCTGGAGCCTTAATTAAAAATGAATCTTCACCCGTATTGGGTCATTTCCTCGGATTGGATTTGGCTCAAAAATCGGTGCGGCACTTACATACCATCCAGTACCAAGGGAAACACTACCTAGTGGTGACATTCAATAACGACAAAGCACAAGTATACCTAATCAAAAAACCATAAAACATGCCTAAGATGATGATGCGTAACGGAATAATAGCAGGACTTGCCCTAGCCTTTATGGCATCCTGTAGCGAACCACCCCAGCCCATTTCAATATCACCGGACGATTTTCATAATTCGGTCGATAAAGTAACCCAAGTGATGATTCACGATATTTTTTCACCACCAGTGGCTAGTCGAATTTATGCTTACCCCAATGTGGCTGCATACGAAATATTGGCCAGTCAATCCAATGAGTTCAGCTCCCTTGCTGGACAAATTGATCACCTCGAAGCAATTCCTTCGACTTCAGATGAGCTGGTAAATCATGAATTGGCTGCACTTATTGCCCATATGGACGTTAGCAAACGATTAATCTTTTCTGAAGACCGAATACAAGCATTTCAAGATAGTTTGTATGGTGTTTGGAGCAAGACCAATGACGCAGAGTTTCAAGCTTCTAAACAATACGGCATGCAAGTAGCCGATCATATTGCTGCATGGTTGGACAAAGACAACTACAAACAGACCCGTACCATGCCAAAATTTACGGTTCAGACCGATGACCCATCACGTTGGCAACCCACGCCACCTTCCTATATGGATGGTATAGAACCCCACTGGAATAAAATTAGACCGTTTCTATTGGATTCGGCTTCACAATTCAAACCCGTGGCTCCTCCTCCCTATTCAATGGATAAGGATAGTGACTTCTACAAGGAATTGGAAGAAGTGTATGCGGTAAGCCAGGAAATTACCAAAAACGGGGATGAGAGTGAAGAAATTCAAATCGCTCAATTCTGGGATTGCAATCCTTATGTGTCGGTTACAAGGGGACATCTCATGTTTGCTACCAAAAAAATAACCCCGGGTGCCCATTGGATTGGAATTGCTAAAATTGCTACCAAAAAAGCAAACTACGATGTTACCCAAACAGTGTATACCTACACCCATACTTCGTTGGCCATTGCCGATGCATTTATTAGTTGTTGGGACGAAAAATACAGAAGTAATTTGGTTCGACCCGAAACACTTATCAATGAGCATATGGACGATAGTTGGCAACCTATTTTGCAAACACCTCCCTTTCCGGAATATGTAAGCGGTCATTCGGTAGTGTCTGGTGCGGCCTCTGAGGTATTGACAGGTATTTTCGGGGACAATTTTTCCTTCAATGACAATACAGAAGTTCCCTATGGTCTTCCTATAAGAAACTTCAAATCATTCCGATTGGCTGCAGAAGAAGCCGCTGTAAGTAGATTGTACGGGGGTATTCATTATAGGGCAGCTATTGACAATGGCCTAGATCAAGGAAGAGCACTTGGCCAGCACTTTATCAAGAATTTAAACATGCGCAACGAATAAATCCAAATAACCCTTATTTGTACTATGATAAAAAAGGTTTTACTCACTTTACTAGGTATTTCCGTAATAGCTGCGGTTTGGTATCTATTTATTAAGAGTTACGACTATCAGGTAAATTTCAAGGCAGATACTTCGGTCGGTACTGTGAACCAATCCATCAAATCATGGAATTCATCCCTGCCCAATTCGCAGCCTATTGTTCAGAGAGGATTAGGGGAATTAGAACAGACCATTGTAAAAGGTGATACGATCAGGACCTATATTTGGACGATAGAAAAAGTAACCAATGCCGAAGTAAAAATAAGTGCTGGGATTATCGATAAAGAAAATGGCTTACAACATCGCTTGGCCATTCCATTTTCAGATACTCCATTCGAAAAGGAATCCAAAGCCAAAGTGCAGGAGTTTTATCAACTTCTGAATTCACACCTTAAAAAGATTCGGATTACTATAGAGGGAGAGGATGAGACAAAAGCAAGTTTCTGTGCCTACATTCCTATGAAAGGGTTGCAAATAGAAAAGGCGAAGGGCATGATGAACACCTATAATTCTTTGACCAACTTTATGATTACAGGTGAATTAGAACCCAGGGGAACACCATTTGTTGAAATTACCCATTGGGATAAAGCAACCGATAGTATTTCCTATAATTTCTGTTTTCCCATTGGCAGAACTGAAAAATTGCCCGAGCATCCAGAAATTAAGTACAAGAAGTTCTTCCCCGAAAAAGCGCTGAAAGCCATTTATAATGGAAATTATATTACATCGGATCGTGCATGGTATGCCTTAGAAGAATATGCTGAAGCCCAAGGAATAGAAGTAGAATTAACCCCTATTGAGATATTTTACAACAATCCCAATATGGGTGGGGATGAACTTAATTGGAAGGCTGAAATATTCCTTCCCATTAAAGAGTAAAGAAATATTCGCCCTGGGGAGATACCATATTAATTCATTATCTTTAAGTAGAGAAACTTATACCATTATGACTGCGAATCGTTTAGCAACCCTGTTGTTGGCAACAACATGGGTTTTCCTCTTTTCATGCCAATCCGAAAGCCTTAAAACAGACGTAACCTCTCCCAATGGGTCCATTACGGCCAAAGTGGGTCTTTCCCAAACTGGACAACCCTACTATATGGTCATGCGAAATGGCACAACTATTATAGATACCTCGTATATGAGCTTCGATGTAAAGGATCGACCTAGTTTTAAAAACGGATTTGCCATTGTTTCATCTGAAACCAGCACTACCAATGAGGAATGGGAAATGCCATGGGGCGAACAACGAAAGGTATCTAATCATTACAATGAATTACACATCGCACTGGAAGAAAACACAGTAACCCCAAGAAAAATGAATCTGGTCTTCCGTGTATACGATGATGGTTTAGGTTTTCGGTACGAATTCCCTGAGCAGGAAGGACTATCTGAGTTATTGATTACCGATGAAAATACTGAATTCAATCTTACAGGTGATCACGATGTATGGTGGCAACCCGGGGATTGGGACATCTATGAACACCTGTACAACGAATCTAAGTTCTCCGAAATAGATGCCCTTTCAAAGGCAAATCACCCGAACCTATTGGCCACCTATATTCCGGAAAACGCTGTAAACACTCCTGTAACCATGAAAACCACAGATGGGCTTTACTTGAGTTTTCACGAAGCAGACCTTACCAATTATTCGGGGATGACCCTTAAGATAGATCCAGCCAATCTAACCATGACCAGTGAGTTGGTTGGTTCCGAAATTCTTGGAGGCAAAGCACAAGTATCCTTACCATTTGCTACCCCATGGCGTACCATCCAGATGGGAGAAAAGGCAGGGGATCTTATCGAATCTAACCTATTGGTAAACCTCAACGAACCCAATGCAATTGGGGACGTAAGCTATTTCACCCCCATGAAATACGTGGGTATTTGGTGGGAAATGCATATTGGCAAATCCACTTGGGACATGGAGGGAAGTCAAGACATGAATACTTATATAGATGGGGCCAAAAACTCCAGTAGGCATGGCGCCACTACGGATAACGCTAAAAAATATATCGATTTTGCTTCGGCCAACGGCATCAAGGGTCTTTTGGTTGAAGGTTGGAATACAGGTTGGGATCAATGGATCAATACCGAAGACCGTGAAGGTGTGTTCGATTTCATGACGCCTTATCCCGATTATGATTTTGAAGAAGTGATGGCCTATGCAAAAGAAAAAGGGGTAGAAGTGATTATGCATCATGAAACTTCCGCTGCTCCCAGAACCTATGAAAAGCAAATGGACGTCGCCTATGATTTTATGAAGGAAAATGGAATGAATTCCGTTAAAACTGGGTACGTTGGTAAAATAATTCCAAAAGGAGAATACCATCACGGCCAATGGATGGTGAACCACTACGAAAAAGTACTGAAGGAAGCAGCTGCAAAAAAAATAGCCATTAATGCCCATGAGCCTATAAAAGCTACGGGAAAACGAAGGACTTATCCCAATGCCATAGCCCGTGAAGGACTACGGGGACAGGAATTCAATGCTTGGGCCACAGATGGGGGCAATCCTCCCGATCATTTACCCATAGTTGCTTTTACCCGAATGCTCGGAGGTCCTATCGATTTTACGCCTGGTGTTTTCAATATAAAATTCAATGAGTACAAAGAGGAAAATCAAATAAACACCACCTTGGCGCATCAATTGGCACTGTACGTGGTGATATATAGTCCGTTGCAAATGGCCTGCGATCTACCAGAGCATTATACCACTGGCGACATAACACATCCAGCTTTTCAGTTCATTGCAGATGTAGGGGTAGATTGGGAACAATCTAAAGTATTGGATGGTGAAATCGGGGATTATATAACCATAGCAAGGGAAGAAAAAAATACGGGAAATTGGTTTATAGGTGGTATTACCAATGAAGAAGCCAGAACCCAAACCATCGATTTGAGCTTTCTCCCACAAGGAAAAACATACAAAGCAGCTATTTACAAAGATGCTGCTGATGCCCATTGGAATGACAACCCAGAAGCCCATGAAATCGAATTCATGGATATAGATGCATCGTCAAAAATTACAGTCGAATTGGCCCCTGGTGGCGGTTTTGCCATGAGTCTTATGGTACAATAAAATGATTGAAGGATTTTCAAAACTTTTTGAAGACGCATTAAAGCTGCTACAAGAACTTTGCACCGAAGAAGGTATTCTTGCGAGCTCTATTGAAGCGGACAATTATAAACGTATCTGGGCAAGGGACAGCATTGTCTGTGGTTATGCAGGCCTAATGGTAGGTGATGCTAAAGTAATAGACGGATTAAAAAACTCACTCCTTTCATTGGCAGCCCATCAAAATGGGTTGGGAATGATCCCTTCCAATGTACTTCCCAAGGAAAATGATGTTTCCTTCGGAAGTTTGGTGGGACGCATCGATGCTAATACGTGGTTTATACTGGGAAGTTGTATGTACTACCAAAAAACCCGGGATGAACATACTTGGCAACAATTGAAACCCAAAGTAATCAAATGTCGAGCTTTTCTAAAGGCCGTGGAATTCAACAGCAAAGGCTGGCTTTACACGCCATTGAGCGGAAATTGGGCTGATGAATATCCCGTTCATGGGTACACACTTTATGACAATATGCTTCGAATATGGGGTGAATCCATTTGGAATCTCGTCGAAGAAAATGAGAAACCAGAAACGGAAAAGACCTTTCAAAATTTTTGGCCCTCGACCGATACCAATGAAGATTTAATATACCATAAAAGTGCTTATCAGCAATTGAATCTAGAAGGGCTATCTCACTTCATCGCATTTATTCTTCCAGGCTCTTATGATACCCGATTCGATGCTGCTGGAAACGCCCTTGCCTTACTTCAGAAAGAATTGAACCCTGTTCAAAAAGAGGCGCTTTCTAAGTATATCGATGCTTTAGAAAATGAAATGGGGCAGCCTTTAATACCAGCATTTTGGCCGATAATTACTAAAGAAAGTGATGACTGGCACTTATTGAAAGGCAACTTTTCCTTCGACTTCAAAAATTACCCCGGATCCTTTCACAATGGGGGCGTATGGCCAGTATGGATGGGGCTTTTCTGTATGGGACTAGCAAAAAACGGCATGTATAAAGAGGTAGAAAAGATAGTTCGTGCTTTTACCGAAACGGTGCGCTCTCATTCCCATTGGGATTTTCAGGAATACATTCATGGAAAATCCCTCGAATTAGGGGGTAAAACCAAGATGGGGTATACCGCCTCCGGTATTGTTTTTATGAAATTGGCGCTAGATAAAATACCAACTTCGTAAATCGATAACGTTTTCGTTAAGGAATTCGTGGATTAGCATTTCAAAAAATCATTTTTTCTTAAAAATTACAGATATTAGGGTGTAAATTCTCAATCATAGGAATTAACACGGGACTAACCATTTTTAAATCTTCTTGTATGATTAAAAAACCAAGTTTATCGTTTTGGCAGATTCTTAATATGAATGTTGGGTTTTTAGGAATTCAATACAGTTTTGGTTTACAACAAACTGCTATCAATCCAATATTTCTTTATTTAGGTGCTCCAGAGGACATGCTTCCTATCCTGAATATTGCTGGGCCAGTTACTGGGCTTATCGTGCAACCAATTATAGGGGCAATGTCTGACAAAACTTGGTCTAATCGTTGGGGAAGACGTAAACCATATTTCCTAATCGGAGCTTTATTAGGGAGTCTATGTCTATTTGTATTCCCACATAGCCCCGTTCTTTGGTTTGCTGTGGGTCTATTATGGATTTTGGATGTTGGTAATAATATGGCAATGGAACCCTACCGCGCATTTGTTGGAGATAAACTACCTGAAAAGCAACTAAGTCTGGGATACCAAATGCAAAGTTTATTTGTTGGAGCTGGAATTCTATTGGCAAATGGATCCATTGTTTTATTTCAATATCTATTCGGTGGTGAATCGGTTGAGCAAACAGGCACAATCCCACAATGGCTTTATTATTCCTTTTATATTGGCGCATTCTTATCCTTGACCACTATTTTGTGGTCTGTTTTTAAGACTCCTGAGATACCTCCATCTGAGGATGAGCTAGATGAAATCAAGAAGATAAATAGTCTACCATTTGGTCAACGTTTGATGAAACCATTTAAGGAAATATCTGAATCTATAAAAGATATGCCCAAGTTTATGTGGAAAATTGGTGCGGTATATTTGTTTCAGTGGTACGCCCTATTTATATACTGGCAGTTTACTACGCCGCTATTCAAACTCACCATGGATTATTCAACATCCGAAGCAGCATCACAAGCTGCCAAAATGAGCTTAACTTATAATACAGTTACTATGCTTGTGGCTCTTGCCCTAGTACCATTGACAGTAAAATTTGGCGGTAAGAAGATCTATGCCTTAAGTCTGATAGGTACTGCTGTGGCCCTATTCTTAATACCGCATATATCCGACCCAAACCTTGTTTTGGTCCCTATGGTATTATTCGGGATCGGTTGGGCAGCCATGATGGGTATTCCGTATACCATGGTTTCAAAAGTGGTCCCGCAAGAACGAAGGGGGGTATATATGGGGATTTTAAATATGATGATTGTAATACCTATGTTTATTCAGACCTTAAGTTTTGGTCCTATATATAAATATCTTTTAGGGGATAACGCAATTAATGCCATGTTATTTGCTGGGGTTTTCTTCATAATCGCAGGAATTCTGGCTACTCGACTTAAGGTACCAAAGACTCAAGAAACAGCATAGACATGAAAAACTTCGGCATAAAGCTTTCGCTCTATATCAACTATTTCGTATTTGCAATTTTACTGAATAGTGTGGGGATTGTAATCAAGAAATCCATAGATGTTTATCGTGTAACAGAGTCCAGTGCCTCAATTCTTGAGGCCTTTAAGGATTTACCCATAGCCATCGTTTCGTTTTTAGTAGCCTCTTTCTTACCAAGATTTGGTTACAAAAAAGCAATGCTTTTAGGACTAGTAATTGTCTTCTTTGGTTGTCTGGGAATGTACTTTGGTAATTCCTTTGACACTGCGAAAATATTATTCCTTTCTATTGGTGTTAGTTTTGCTTTAATAAAGCTTTCGGTGTACAGCCTCATAGGTGTAATCACAGATTCACCAGAAGGTCACTCAGCTCTAATGAGCTCTATAGAGGGATTCTTTATGGTAGGTATTGCAAGTGCTTACTTCCTATTCCCTGCCTTTTATAGCGATACAGATCCTAATGCTTGGCTCAGTGTGTATCCTGTACTTTGTGTGTTAATTGCACTATCATTTATATTCCTTCTAGTTTCCAAAGCCGATTTTTCTGTAGAAACTGCTGGAAGCAATTTAAAGGACGACATAAAAAACTCTTTTGGTCTATTGGTGATTCCGTTGGTTCTTGTGTTTATTTGTTCGGCTTTCTTTTTTGTGATGATCGAACAGGGAATCATGACTTGGTTACCCCACTTTAATGCAAAGATATTTGCCTTTTCTGAAAAGTTAAGTGTACAAATGGCATCAATTTTGGCCATTTCATTGGCCTTAGGAAGATTCATCGCCGGTTGGGCCTCGAAGAAAATCTCTTGGTCTACTATCATCATCCTTTGCTCATTGATTTCTATAGGAATTTTGATGGCGGTTCTACCCCAACTAAATATCGGAGAAGAAGGAGAGGCCTCAGTCCTCATCAGTATAAAGGATATTCCCTTCTTAGGATTCATCCTGCCATTAATCGGTTTATTTATCGCACCTATTTACCCATTGCTAAATTCGACTGTACTTAGCAATTTGCCAAAGAGTTTACATTCGCCCATGAGCGGATTAATTATCATCTTTTCGGCTCTGGGAGGAACTCTAGGATCTCGAATTGTGGGAATACTATTCGAAAAAATTGGCGGAGTAAATGCATTTTATTTCTTGGTGATACCTTTAGTTCTTCTCATTGTAACGGTAATTATTATTAAGAGGTTAATCCGAAAGTCCAATGAAAGTTAATATCGCTGAAACTTTACAATGGCTACTCGCTCAAGAAGACACCGATGGTGATAAAAAAATAACCATCGAGGATCAGGGTCCAAAAGAGTTTACCATTACCACGGAATCAGGCTCCTACTTGATTCAAGGTACCTATCGTCTGTCTAATCTATTGCAAGAATTAGTCATCGCAAAGAATGAAGGAAAAACCGAACTGGAAATAGACCCATCCAAAATTGAGGAAAAACCTGTTCAGCGTATTTCCCGTATGATTCGAGATTACTATTGGAATGGCCTAACCCGCACCATGGATGCCCATGGTATTGAGGCCCTTTTGGCAGACACAAAAAACGAGACCATCGAGAACAAAATGCTTACGGTATATGTGCCCCACGAAGATACCCTTGCATTAAAATATTACACCGAATTACAACGGCAATTACCGCTACAGGTAATTCAACTTCCTCTAGAAATTACGCCCAAATATGTGCAAGGGCTCAACAAGAATAGTGGCATTCTCTCGCTAAAACTTTCAGAGAAAAACGGTGCCATTAGAGGAGAACCCTTTGTGGTTCCCGGTGGCAGATTCAACGAAATGTACGGCTGGGATAGTTATTTTGAAGCCGTCGGTTTGCTATTGGATGGTCGTGAAGATCTTGCCATTGGCATGGCTAATAATTTTCAGTATCAGATTCAGCATTACGGGAAAATCCTTAATGCCAATAGATCCTACTACCTAACCAGAACCCAACCGCCATTTTACAGTAGTATGATTTCGGAAATATTCGAAATAAGCAAAGACAAAAAGTGGTTAAGGAATCATCTGGAAACTGCAATTCAAGAATATGAAACTGTCTGGATGGTCGAGGGAAAAAGACTTTCAGCAAATGGACTGAATCGGTATTTGGCTGAAGGAATTGGCATGCCCCCTGAAGCGGAAGAAGGGCATTTTAGCCATGAAATAGAAGCCTACTCACAAGCAGCGGGAATGACCCCTGAAGATTATGAAAAAGCTTATGCCCAGGGTACTATCCAAAATAAAGAGCTGGACAATTACTTCGTCCATGACAGATCCGTTAGGGAGTCTGGACATGATACTTCCTATCGCTTAGAGAGTATCTGTGCCCATCTAAACCTCGTTGAGCTCAATGCCATGCTCTACAAGTATGAAACCGATTTTGCACTACTCATAGAAAAGGAATTTGAAGACATCTTCAAAATTGGGAATACCGTATACACCTCGCAATATTGGCATGCCCAAGCCAAAGAGAGAAAAGAAAAAGTAGATCAATACCTCTGGAGTGAAGAAGAAGGAATGTACTTCGACTATAACTTTGAATTGGAAGCACCACACGTATTTTATTCTGCAACTGGATTAACACCCCTATGGGCACAACTATGCTCCCAAGAACAGGCAGAGAAACTAGTAAAAGCATTGTTGCCAAAACTTCTTGAAAAAGGAGGAATTGCATCTTGCGACATGGAGAGTAGAGGCATGATTGGCCCAGGACGTCCCCAAAAACAATGGGATTACCCCAATGGATGGGCACCACACCAAATGATGATCTGGAAGGGACTCAAAAATTATGGTTTTCATAAGGAACAACAAGAATTGATATACAGATGGCTTTATATGATTACCAAAAATGCAGTAGACTATAATGGAACCATCCCTGAAAAATATGATGTGGTAAGTGCCACTCACAAAGTATTTGCCGAATATGGAAACGTGGGCACTGAATTCGAATACATTACCACCGAAGGATTTGGTTGGATGAACGCCTCATTTCAGTACGGGGTGTCCCTTTTAGATGAACAATATATTGCAAAACTAAATGAATTGGTTTCACCCGAAGCACTATTCAATCATTAATGGAAGAAACTCAGAAAGAAATAGATATCCTTAGTATAGGAGAAGCCTTGATCGACTTTATTGGCACCCAAGTGGAAAAACCAATTAAGGAAACCAAGGATTATCATCGGTATCTTGGTGGTTCCCCAACCAACGTTGCTATGAATATGGCACGTCTTGGACTTAAGGTAAAAATGGTTGCCACCGTTGGGAACGATGGCTTTGGTGATTATATATTAAAACGCTTGCATGAAGTCGAAATCGACACTTCCGATGTACGTGAAGTCAACGAAGTTCCTTCTACTGTAATTTTTGTAAATAGAACCACAGGTACGCCAGAGTTTATCCCAATGCGCGGTGCCGACAGATTGATTGAAAAGGGACAAATAACGCGTAGCACCCTGGAAGCAACAAAAATTTATCACACCAGTTGCTTTGCCTTGAGCCAACAACCTGCAAGGGACACCATTTTAGAGTTTGCCGAAATAGCCCATAACGCAGGTTGCCAATTGAGTATTGACATCAATTATTCTAAAAAAATATGGCCCAATACAGAGGAAGCATTGCACACCATTAAAAAATATTGCGCTTTAAAGCCTTTGGTAAAAGTGAGCCAAGATGACATGGATCGCTTGTTCGGAAGGGGAATGAGTCACGAGGAAATATTCGCTAATTTACACCAATTGGGTGCGAAACTCGTGTGTTTAACCCTAGGAAAAAATGGGGCTAAGCTGAGCGAAATGGGCAAGCCCGTTTTAGAACTCTCTGCATTAAAAGTTGAACAAATCATGGATGCCACAGGAGCGGGTGATGCTTTTTGGAGTGGATTTTTATTTGCGCGAATCAAAGGAAAATCTAATAGGGTATGCATGGAAACAGCCCTTAAAATGGCAGCCATAAAATTACAAAATGTCGGCAGGATCCCAGATTATGCCCTTATAATATCGAGTATATTGAACAACTAAACACAAATTGTATGATGACAATTGTTACATTTTTAGCTTTTACACTCTTGGTAGGGGTAATTTCATACCTAGCTACCCGGAAAACCAATGAAAGTACCTCCGATGGTTATTTCTTGGGAGGAAGAAGTTTAACCGCCGGTGTAATTGCGGGATCACTTTTGCTTACCAATCTATCGACCGAACAAATCGTTGGTTTAAACGGTTCCGCCTATGAAAGTGGACTATCGGTTATGGCATGGGAAACCCTAGCTGCAATCGCAATGGTGGTCACCGCTTTATTTCTTTTACCCCGGTATCTGAAAGGAGGACTAACAACCGTTCCGCAGTTCCTTGCCAAACGTTTCGACGTTTCTACCAAGACAATTACTTCGGCATTGTTTCTTACAGGGTATGTTGTGGTTCTTTTACCAGTTATCCTCTATTCAGGGTCTGTTGCCGTAAGTGGGATGTTTAATATCCCCGAGGCATTGAATATCACAGAAACTCAATCCATTTGGCTTTGCGTATGGCTCATAGGAATCATAGGCTCTATATATGCTGTTTTTGGAGGGCTAAAAGCTGTGGCGGTTTCCGATTCAATTAACGCCATTGGTTTATTAATTGGTGGTCTTTTAATTCCTGTGTTCGGACTTATGCTTATAGGTGACGGTAGTGTAATGGATGGTATTAATATTCTAACCACGGAAAACCCAGATAAATTCAAGTCCATTGGGAAGCCTTCAGATCCGGTTCCTTTCCATACTATTTTCACAGGTATGATGCTGGTACAGTTATTCTATTGGGGTACCAATCAGCAGATTATTCAGCGGGCGTTGGCAGCCAAGAACTTGAAAGAAGGACAAAAGGGATTACTCCTCGGTTCTTTCATCAAAATATTAGGACCCATTATTGTAGTACTGCCCGGGATTATAGCATACCATGTATTTAATGGTGGTCTAGATAGTGTAGACCAGGCGTATCCCAGATTGGTAGCCGAAGTGTTGCCTCCTGCATTCCTAGGGTTCTTTGCTGCGGTTATGTTTGGTGCGATTTTGAGTTCCTTTAATAGTGTGCTTAATAGTTCGGTAACACTTTTCGGTATCGATATCTATAAGCAGCATATTAATCCAGAAGCCAATGAAAAACTAGTCGTGAAACAAGGTAAAAGGTTTGGTTTGCTCCTAGCTTTTGCCTCTATGTTCATTGCACCCCTAATTGCCAATGCGGGTAGTTTATTCGACTATCTACAGGAAATCAACGGTATTTACAGTATTCCAATTTTAACGATCATCATTGTAGGTTATCTCACCAAAAAGGTTCCTGCTATTGCGGCTAAAATTGGACTTCTATCGGGTTCTATATTGTACATCTTAAGCCAATTTGTATTACAACCGTACATGATTAAGAATGCTCTTAACGAAGCAAAAGCTAATGGGATCACGGACGCCGCGGAATTGGCGGCAATAGAATCGCAGGCATATTTCGGATTGCATTATTTGGATGTAATGGCAATTCTATTCGTCTTTAATGTCATTATTATGCTTATTATTGGACGCTTAAGGCCAAGGAAAGAAGCATATGTGCAGGAGTACACCAAACAGGTAGATATAACGCAATGGAAATTTGCAAAACCTGTTGGAATAGCAATTATCGTAATTGTAACAGGCGTGTATATCTATTTTAGATAATTTGAGGAAGGTTCAAAAAAAATCCCTTGATGATCATCAAGGGATTTTTTTTTAAGCTGCCAAACGACCTTTCAATCGTTTTTCAATTTTCTGTTTAATCACAGTTAGGCGTTTCATTAAATCCATTAACTGCGCGTCTTTTGTTTTCTTATATATCTCGTTAATTCCAAGAATTAAACTTTTTACCTCACGTGAAGCTTCAATTCGTTCACTCGTTGTTTTAAACGTCATTTTACGTTGTTCGAACTCCAAGGCTTGATCCAGTATATCCATGTAATCCTATTTCTTATGGTTAAACTTAGAGAAAATACATCCTCGTTCGCCGCAAAGATACATTCTAGAGCGTATATAGCCTTTTGTTTAAACAGAATTTTAACACAAGCAAGCAAAATCGGTTAAACTTTTTTCAAAAAATGTATATTTAGGAAAACTAACTACATGCAGAAGCTATTCTTTATTATTGGTTTCGTGGCATTTACCATTCCAATAAAAGGGCAAATTCTAAACGCAGAATCCCTTCGCAAAGTAACCGACACTTCAGGATGGTCAGGATCTGCCAGTGCACATTTCGCCATTAAAAGAAACGTAAATGATTTTGTGATTCTAGGGAGCGATATACACATCCAGTACAAAATGGATAAGCATTTACTACTCTTTAAAAACGATATTAACTTCACCAAAATTGAAGGGGATAAGTTTGAAAATGCCGGTATTACCCATGTCCGGCATAATTACCGTTTTCATCAAAAAATCGCATGGGAGGTTTTTACACAGGGACAATACAACAAGGTTAGCTTGATCGATTTTCGCGGATTATTGGGCACTGGCCCTCGTTTTAAGTTAACCAATTCGGAAAACTACAAGTTCTATCTAGGAACATTAGTGATGTTTGAATATGAAGAAATTGCCGATAATTTTACCCCCATTCAGCGTGACCTCAGGGGAAGTTCCTATCTTTCATTCAGCATCTATCCTAGTGAACGGATTTCATTGATTAGCACTACATATTACCAACCGTTACTAAGAGAGTTTTCGGATTACAGGATATCGAGCCAAAGTTCTTTTGCCGTCGAGCTATTTGGAGGCTTCGACATTAAACTCACCTATACATTTGTTTACGATGCGGTACCAGCATTGGGCATTCAAAATTCCCAGTACGATTTTAGAACAGGTTTTAGCTATTCTTTTGATTGATTTTTTTCCAAAAACTTTCGTAAGGGTGCGCCTACAAATAAGACTACTTCCCTATCTTTACCCGATACTTAAACCCTACTGTTGTTACTATTAGGCAGTTAAAAGAATATTTATGTCGTATTACGATCCTAAAGACCTCAGAAAATTTGGCAATATCACCGAATGGAGTGAAGAATTGGGAACCAAATTTTTTGACTATTATGGTAAGGTCTTCGAAGAGGGAGCCCTCACAGCTCGCGAAAAATCCTTAATCGCTTTAGCCGTTGCTCATACGGAACAATGCCCTTATTGTATAGATGCCTATACCAAGGATGGTTTGCAACGTGGGGTAACCAAAGAGGAAATGATGGAAGCGGTGCATGTGGGAGCAGCTATTAAAAGTGGCGCCACATTGGTTCATGGGGTAATGATGATGAACAAAGTGAACAAATTAGACGGTTAACCGGACCTCTCAAAAAAGTATACATTAGGAAATAAAGTATGACCAAAATAAAAACACAATCCCTTCATAAAAGGGAAAGCGAATTGGCCAATGCTAATAGACAACTAGAGATTCTATCTAATGGAATCTTCAAAGATGGTGAACTACCCACTTTTGCCGAAAAAATAAAGGAAACACAGCAATTTCCCCTTCAACCAAAAAAATTGGAAGTCCTTCAGATCAATGTGGGATATATGTGCAATCAGGTTTGTGAGCATTGCCATGTAGACGCCGGTCCCGATCGCAAGGAGATTATGACAAGGGAAACCATGGAGCAATGCCTAGAGGTTATTCGTAACACGGGCGCACATACTTTAGATTTAACCGGTGGTGCTCCAGAGATGAACCCAGACTTTAGATGGTTCGTTGAAGAAGCAAGTAAGGCTGGTATTAAGGATTTCATTGTACGAAGTAACTTGACCATTATTAGGGCCAATAAAAAATACTATGACCTTCCCGAATTTTTCAAAAAGCACAATGTGCATGTAGTGAGTTCCATGCCGCACTGGACTCGCGGAAAAACAGATAAGCAAAGAGGAGATGGTGTTTTTGATGCTTCCATTAAAGCCCTTCAGGAATTAAATGCAGTGGGATACGGAATGCCGGATAGCGACCTTCGATTGGACTTGGTTTATAATCCTAGTGGTGCTTTTTTACCCGGAGATCAGGCTAGCATGGAAAAGGATTTTAAAAAGGCCCTTATGGAAGACTTTGGCATTCAATTTCACAATTTATTTGCCATTACGAACCTCCCAATTTCACGCTTCCTAGATTATCTAATTGCCAGCGATAATTATGAAGATTATATGTATTCCTTGGTAGATGCCTATAATCCAGCCGCTGTAGCCAATGTTATGTGCACCAATACGATCTCAATTAGCTGGGATGGCTGGTTGTACGATTGTGATTTCAATCAGATGCTAGGACTAAAAGTTGCCAGTAAAGTGAAGCACATAAGTGAGTACAATGAGGAGGTTTTAAGCAATCGTACCATTGTAATATCCCAACATTGTTATGGATGTACTGCTGGCGCTGGAAGCAGTTGTCAAGGAACCGTAGCCTAATATCCTGGATTTTTCAGCAATGAAGAATTTAATATTCATATCCCTGTTTTTTATCACCACCTTTTGTTGGTCCCAACAATCGGTGGACAAATTGCTTAACACCTACAACACCCATAGTATTCCTTATATATCTGTGGAAGAACTAAGAATGGAACAATCCCAGGAAGCGGTTGTTATTTTGGACTCCCGGGAGCTGTCCGAATACAATGTAAGCCATATTGCAAACGCACAATACGTAGGGTATTCAGACTTTTCGATTGACAAGGTTACATCCGAAATTGAAAACAAAGACACCCCAATCGTAGTCTATTGTTCCTTAGGTATCCGTTCTGAAGAAATCGGCGAAAAATTAAAAAAAGCGGGGTTTACCGAAGTTAAGAATTTATACGGAGGTATTTTTGAATGGAAAAACAAGGAGTATCCCGTTTTAAATCTATCTCAAAAAGAAACCGATAGTGTACATACCTGCACGAAATCTTGGGGCAAATGGCTGAAGAAAGGAATAAAAGTATATGACTAAGGACCTTCTACTCATTTTTACCCGTAATCCAGAATTAGGAAAATGCAAAACACGATTGGCTGCCACCATTGGTGATGTGGCTGCGCTGGATGTTTATAGGTTCTTGTTGATTCATACCGTAACTGTTACCGCGAATCTTGCCGCTCAAAAACAAGTGCATTATTCAGTCAAAATACGGGATAATGATGTTTGGGATGATGCGGTTTATGAGAAAAAGCAACAAATGGGCGAAGATCTGGGTGAACGTATGATGCATGCTTTCAAACAAGGTTTCAAAGACGGTTATGAGCGTATTATCATTATTGGAAGTGACCTGTTCGATCTCTCCCAAACTGATCTTGAAAATGCTTTTCACAATCTAAAGGAAAACAATTACGTTATCGGACCGGCTGAGGATGGAGGCTATTATTTGTTGGGCATGAAACAGCTTAATCCCAATATATTTCAAAATAAAAAATGGGGCACTGCTTCCGTTTTAAAGGATACTTTAGCTAATTTAGGAACAGAAGAAGTCCATATGCTTCCCGAACGAAACGATGTGGACTATTATGACGATATAAAAGACATTGAGGCTTTTCAGCCCTTTTTAAAACATTTGAAAAACACATGAAAAAATTTATAGAAGAATCTGCTAAATTTTTAATCTCTAGGGGGTTCGATTCCCCGGAAGTCGGGATTATTTTAGGAACCGGATTGGGACAGATCGTTGATAAAGTAGATATCATCGCTGAGGTAAGTTATAATCACATTCCTAATTTTCCAACGGCAACCGTGGAGTTTCACAAGGGAAAATTGATCTACGGAAATCTCTCTGGAAAAAGGGTCATCTTAATGCAAGGACGTTTTCATTTATACGAAGGGTACTCATTAAATGATGTAACCTTCCCGGTAAGGGTAATGCATGAATTAGGTATAAATTCATTATTGGTAAGCAACGCCTCCGGAGCTATCAACCTAGATTTTCACAAAGGGGAAATTATGCTTATCGATGATCATATAAACCTTCAAGGTGGTTCGCCATTAGCCTTTAAGGGAGTGGAGCAATTAGGGGAACGTTTTGTCGATATGAGCGCACCCTATGACGCAGCGATGAATGCACAAATAGAACAAATTGCATCCGAAAAGGATATCACGCTGCACAAAGGCGTATATGCAAGTGTCGTGGGACCTCAACTGGAGACACGTGCAGAATATCGTTACCTGAAAATCATCGGTGCAGATGCAGTAGGTATGAGTACCGTTCCCGAGGTTATCGTCGCCAATCATCTTGGATTAAAGGTATCGGCCATTTCTGTGCTTACGGACGAATGTGACCCTGACAACCTGGAACCAGTGGACATTCCGGAGATCATAGCCATGGCTGGAAAAGCGGAACCCCATATGATCACTATTTTTACCGAATTATTAAAACAATTATAAAATTCCGTAAAGAAAAGTGGTTTGTTCCGACAAAATCACTTATTCTTGAAGGCATAAATAATACACATGAGTTATCTAGATACTACCATAGACGTTTACAAAGAAGCGGCATTAACCCCAGATGTTGGACTTTGTTGTACCACCAATCCAATTTGGGAACTCCCAGGCTTAAAGATTCCCAAAATAATGCAGGAAATGAATTATGGCTGTGGAAGTACGGTTCATGCGCGAGATCTAATTAACAATCCAAAAATCCTATATGTTGGTGTAGGTGGAGGCATGGAGTTATTACAGTTCTCCTATTTTTCGAGACAAAAAGGAGGTGTAATTGGAGTAGATGTTGTAGATGAAATGCTAGAGGCTTCCCGCAAGAATTTTGAAGAAGCCGAAGCGCAGAATGATTGGTTTAAAAGTGAGTTTGTAGACCTGAAGAAGGGTGACGCTATGAACCTTCCTGTGGCAGACAACAGTATCGATGTAGCTGCCCAGAACTGTTTGTTCAATATTTTTAAGGAAGACGATTTAAAACGGGCCATCGAAGAAATGTACCGTGTATTGAAACCGCATGGCCGTTTGGTAATGAGCGATCCTACCTGCGAACAAACCATGAACGAAACACTTCGCAATGATGAACGCCTTCGTGCGCTTTGCCTTAGTGGAAGTCTACCTATTAAGGAGTATGTAAAAGCTTTGACCGATGTAGGGTTCGGAACCATAGAAATTAGGGCTCGTAAACCCTACCGTATTCTTGATCCGAAAAACTATCCTACCGATGAGCTCATTTATATCGAGTCTATCGAAGTGGCCGCCATTAAAGACCCGATGCCAGAAGATGGCCCCTGTATTTTTACAGGAAAAGCAGCCATCTACTTCGGTAAAGAGGAATACCTAGATGATAACAACGGTCATATTTTATTGAAAAATCAACCCATAGCCATCTGCGATAAAACCGCAGCTAATCTTGCGGCATTGGGTCGTGACGATATCTACATAAGCGAATCTACCTTCCACTATGACGGCGGTGGCTGTTGCTAGGAATACGTATTTGCAGGTTTAGGTTTTCATTTCTGTATCCAATGAAGCTTCATTTCAGTTGCATGGGTAGTAGATAGCGAAAACTCGAGATGGAAAATGCAATTGGGAATCACCTACAAGTTCTAATAAAAAAGAGCCCATACAGGCTCTCTTTTTCTTGTTAAAATCTGATATTTTATCCTTTTCTCATATAGATATTACCCGAAACCGTATTTAGCACGATTAGTTCGCTTCCTCCATTCACACTTCCCAAAACCTTATTACTTCCATAGGAATTCCCTTTCTTGGTTTTTTGTTCAATATCCAAATCGGAGTAAATGGTACCTGTCACCGTTCGTGCATCTATCTTGGCCCTATTCATAGTGACGTCTAAATCCCCGCTAACTGTTTTCAATTTTAGGTCGCCACTGTATTTCTTAATGGTCACATCTCCCGAAATTAAATCCGTTTTTAAGGTACCATTATAGGCATCTGCCTCCACGCTTCCAGAAATACTTTTCACTTCTACCCTAGTGTTCTTGGGCACATACACCACGTAATCGATTTCCGTCTGGTGATTGCACCAATTGTCTTTGTGTTTCTTCTTTTCAAAATAGTCTCCAAAGTCTGAATAAATCTTTAATTCGGATCCTACTTCTTTGGTTTTAAGGCTAAACGATTCATTACCTTCCCCATCATCGATTAATACCGACGCTTCCACTTTCGTTTCGCTTTTGTTCCATTGCACCAATTTAATTTCATTGGCGAATTTAAAGTTCAAGAACACATCCTGTCCACTGGACACATTTTCCACTAACTCTACCGCACGTTGCGCGAACAGTTGGCTCCCTGCCAGTACCAGGAGCATACAAATGATTGATTTTTTCATGATTGATTTTTTTTTGAATTATTTCTTTCTCAAGTAGATGTTGCCCACTGAGGAGATTAATCGAATATCGACACCTCCGTTGTTCAACTGTCCTTTTATTTTACGATTGGCGCCTATCACTTTCATTCCATCATCACGTTTAGGTTCTAAATCGAAATTACTGTAAACGCTCCCCATGGTCGATCTCATTTCTATATCGGCTTTTGTGCTACTTGGCAGAGTCACGTCTATAACCCCTGTAGAACTGGTAATAGAAATGGGCGCATCCTGATTTACTTGGGTAAACACCACATCTATGGCTCCCGTACTTGTATTGGCGGTAATTGGCCCGGTTACATTCGTGAGTTTAATGTTTCCTACGTTACTTTCAATCTCCAATTCGGCCGTAAAGTTTTCAATGTTAGCACCACCCAGATTACCACAATCAAGGGTAAGGTCTACATTACTGGGCAAGGTGAGGGTAAGTCGGCCTCGTTGGGTAAAAGGTTTTAAATCCTTTAATCGCAAAGTGCCTCCATCCTTTTCGGAAGACATTCCAAAACCAGTATTATCTACCCCGCCAGCGTACAATGCTGTAAGCCCCTTCGCTCTATCATCATCTTTTTCATCCCAGTCATAGGAATAATCTGATCCATCTTTTCCTTCAAAAAGGATCAACTCACCAGATGAACCTATTTTTACATCTACAGTGGTGTTGGTTTCCAGCACTACTTTATTTATGCCACTAAGGGACACTTTGTATTCCTGGCTCCAGGCCGTAAGGGAAATGAGCAGTGCGATAATGCTTATACTTATTCGTTTCATAATTGATGCTTTTTTGTTTTACATAAGTGTTATAATCCCATCATTCAATTGGTCCTTTACAAAACCTGGTGTATCCATGTGCTCCAACAACTTCTGCATGGGAGCAAGCGCGCGTTTCTCCTGAATAGCTACCAGGAATTGCATGACTGCAATCTGAACATTGGGGTTCTTTTCATTGGTTAGTGATTTTATAAAGGCGTCTTTCACCTGTTCGTTTTTTGAATACCTCGATAATGCTTCTACTGCTGCCAAGCGTACATTCACGTTGCCATCGAAATGCAAACGATCTATTAAAGCCTCCAGCACTTCATTGTCCGGCACCGTCATCTCCTCGCTGTAACTTACTGCCTGTATGCGTTTACTGGCAGATCTATTATCTATCATGGCCAACATCATATCTTGTTTCAACTGTGAAGCCTCTTGTCTTAGTTCGGCTATTTGAATGTCATTTTGGGAGCCTTTCTGAAAACTTCCCATGGCATAACCGCCTATGAGCAGTAGAATGGAGGCAGCGACTTGAAAGGCCATTTTCCATGGGAACTCATTTTTCCCTTTGCCTTCTAAATTAAAGTTCTGCAACGATTTTTCCTCTTCAAGAAATTCCATGAAATTTTCCCGTACCTGTGGGCTTGGCACTTCCTCTTCTACTTCATTGAACACCTCTATCATATAGCGAGTCTCAATCAACAATTGGTGACACTTGTCGCATGATGCAATATGTTCCTCTAAGACTTTTGCTTGCTTGGCATCTAAGTCGCCTTCAACAAAAGACATGATGTTATTTTCAACTAATTCACACTTCATGATATCTGATTTTCGAAATACAATGTTTTCATTTTCTTAATAACCCGATGTACACGGGTTTTTACAGCTGTTTCGTTACTGCCAATAACTTCGGCAATTTGCTGATACTTCATTCCTTGAAACCGGCTCATTACAATAAGCTCTTTTTCTTCTTGTTTCAATTTATTAAGTACTACGTGCAATCGCTTCACCTCATCACTCCTATCTTCCCTCCCATCATCATCTACAATCGCTAAGTGTTCGACCGACACATTAGACCTGTACTTTTCCTTTTCAATCTGATCATGAAAAAGGTTTCTTGCTATACTGAAAATCCAAGAAGCAAATTTTCCACCTTTATACGAAGATCGATATCGCAATGCCTTATAAAACACATTCTGCGTTAGGTCCTCACAAAAAGGAGCGTCGGGTTTCATCTTAAAGAAGAAATTATAGATCCACTGATGATACCTATCAAACAGTATTTTCATGGCATCCAAATTCCCGTTGGCTACACTTTGCATTAGTATTTCATCGCTCTGATGTTTCAAGACTTTGCTGGCTAGTATCGGTATGAAGACCGAGGTTCGTTGAAAAGGTTACATTTTCTGAAAAATATTCTTCAATTTACTGAAAGTTTGGCGCTAAAATCCTACTAATATCAAGGCTTTAATTATTTTTAGATCTCATGGAAGAATATGTTGAATGCAATCCGATGACAGCCAAGAATGGTTTTTTGGAACAGGATTTGTACCCAGCTACATCCAAACAATACTTATTTACGTACATATACTTAACCGAAACAACATGAGGTATATCCTATATTTTATTGTGCTGCTTTTTTTACTGACTTCTTGTGGGGGAAGTAAAAAGGTGGTTAATAACACTTCTATAAAGAACACAAAAACAGACACTGTGAAAGTAGTGCAGGAAGTTGTAAAAGATACCCTTATTATAAAGGTGGATGATTCGATTCCAGTGGAAGAAACGAAAGTTATTGATGCATCCGATGAAGTTGAAGAGAAGGTAACTTCTGAAATGACAGAAGCCTTTAACCATTCTGTTTGGAATACACTCTTAAGGACCCATGTATCGAAAAAGGGCAATGTAGATTACGAAGGGTTTCGGCAAAACCGACATGCGCTTCGTGAGTATATAACGTCATTGGGAGTACAAATGCCCTCAGAAAACTGGTCAAAAGCAGATCAATTGGCCTATTGGATGAATGCCTATAATGCCATGACCGTAGACCTAATCCTGCGCAACCTACCGCTCGAAAGCATAAAGGATATTGACAAACCTTGGGAGCAACGACTATGGAAACTAGGGGATAAATGGTACAATTTAGACGAGATCGAACATAAGATCCTACGTAAAATGAATGACCCTCGAATTCATTTTGGCATTAACTGCGCTTCTTTTTCCTGTCCACCACTTTTAAATGAAGCGTTTACGGCTACCAATGTGGATACCCAATTGGATGATTTGGCCAAGGAATTTGTAAACGATCCCCAGAGAAACACCATTACCAGTGACCGAATTGAAATTTCAAAGATCTTTAATTGGTTTGCAAAGGATTTTAAGAAAGAGGGAAGTCTTATCGACTTTCTCAATAAATATTCAGAAACCCCCATTAAATCGAATGCCCGCAAAAGTTTTATGGACTATGACTGGGCGCTAAACAAATAAAATGAACGTTTTCTCCAAAATTGTCACATTATTGATCATCCTTGTATCCTTGCAAAGTTGCGCCCTCTTTTCCGCAGCTGGATTAAGTACCCAGGGACAACCCATAAAGCAGGTTACCCCGCAGTTGACTTCGGCAAATACTTCTTTGGTAGACCATTCGCAATGGAACACACTACTTCAGAAATATGTAACCGACGAAGGCTGGGTGAATTACGAAGGGTTTCAGAAGGAACAAAATACCCTGGAAAATTATCTAACACTGTTGTCTAATAATGCCCCTAAAAAGAACTGGTCAGTTCAAGAACTTTTGGCTTACTACATCAACCTTTACAATGCCCATACCGTAAAATTAATTGTAGACCACTACCCTACCGAGAGCATTAAGGACATTAATGGCCCTTGGACCCGGGGAATTGTCCCCATTGGAAATAGAAATTTGTCCTTGGGCGGCATAGAAAATGGCATCCTGCGTAAAATGAACGAACCGCGCATTCACTTTGCCATTAATTGCGCCTCAGTTTCCTGTCCTAAATTATTGAATGAAGCCTACGTTGCCAATAAAATTGAAGAACAACTGGACCAGGTAACTCGGGCATTCATTGATGGTCCAAAAAATGAAATTTCGGCCAGCAACCCCAAGCTTTCTTCCATCTTCGATTGGTATGCCAAGGATTTTACGATAAACGGAAAACAAGATGTAATTGGCTACATAAATCAATATGTTGATGACCCAATTAACGATAATGCTACCGTAGAATATTTGGAATACGATTGGAATTTAAATAAGCAATAATATATTTGTTTTATGATTTCGATCGTAATCCCAGTCCTGAACGAAGCCAGTGGTATTAAAACCCAATTGACCTACTTATTGGCCTCTGCCACTCCTGACCACATTTCGGAAATCATTGTGGTAGATGGTGGAAGCGAAGATGGGACACCAGAAATTGTTGAAAAATTCATTTCCCAAAACGGTTCATCTATTCCTATGCTGCTTCTTTCTTCGGAAAAGGGGCGCGCCAAGCAAATGAACATTGGGGCTCAAAAAGCACTCGGGAACATCCTTTATTTTTTGCACGCCGATTCGTTTCCTCCCGAGAATTTCGATGTCTTTATTTTAGAGCAAGTAGATAATGGAAATCGGGCCGGTTGCTTTCAGATGAAATTTGATAGTGATCATTGGTGGCTGCGTTTGGCCGGGTGGCTCACCCGTTTTAAATGGCGTGCCTGTCGTGGTGGAGATCAGAGTCAGTACATTACCAAGGACCTTTTCAATGAAATTGGTGGTTTCGATGAACGCTATACCATTTACGAGGACAATATTCTCATAAACGAACTCTACCGCCGCAATGAATTTGTGGTCATTCGCAATGAATTGACCACCTCATGCCGACTCTACCGCAAAAAGGGCATTTGGCGTTTACAATACCATTTCTGGGCCATTTATGTAAAGAAATTCTTTGGGGCCGATGCCGACGAATTGTACCGCTATTATAAAAAGAATATTGCCTCTTAATTCTTCTTCTGTATCTTAGGGAAGTGGAAACCAAAACCGTATTGCTCATTGTATTATTGGTGCTGGGTGCCTTACAGGGCATCATATATGGGATTATCCTCTGGCGAACCCATACCCTACACAAAGTTGCCAATAGGTTTCTAGCGACGATTCTCTTTTTCTTTTCGTACCGCCTTCTAGCCGAAACACTCTATTTTTTCGGGTTGGGACGTTACGACACCTGGTACTATTTTCTGTTGGAGTTTAATTGGATCTATGGTACACTCATTTACTTTTTCGCATTGAGCTACACCAATCCTAACTTCCGTGTAAAACGAAAGCATTGGATTCACTTTTTGCCTGTGACTATCGAGGTGATTTGGAGCTTCTTCATAAAGTCCCAAAATTTTTATTGGGATGGAACCCGCGAAAGCCTCACTTGGTTGGGCTATTGGGGATATGTAGTTTGGATGCACTTCCCTACCATGTATGTTATTGGTGGGGCACTTATCGTATTATATGGCTACAAAGCCCTGAAGGTACTTAAACACCCACCCGAAATAGAAGGGTATCGCCTTATCCCGCAAAACACCCAATGGATAAAGCGAGTGGTGCTGGCATTGGTGGTGTTCTCCGTTCTGTTCACCCTGTTTACCATAGCCCACTACTTTTTCTTCGATTATGCCTTCAGTTTCTTTGGGTATCCCATTTTTGCTACTATGGCGGTTCTTACCTATTGGTTGGGATTGGAAGGTTTTTCCAGACGAAACACCATTGCCTTCAAAAGAGTGGAAGTCCCTTCGGAAAAGGAAATGGAACAATTGAAGGTCATTGCTCAAAAGATTACACAGAAAATGCAGGACGAGCAGTTGTTCAAGAATTCCGAATTAACGGTCGGCATGCTTTCTGAGGCTATTGGCACCAAACCCTATTTGGTCACCAAATCCTTATCGACCATTTTTAATAAGAAGTTTACCGATTATGTAAATGAGCTCCGCTTTCAGGAATTGAAAACATTACTTTCCCAGCCCGAAAACGAGAAATTCACCTTGCTGAGCCTTGCATTCGAAGCAGGATTCAACTCCAAAGCCTCTTTTAACCGCACGGTGACCCGAATCACAGGAAAATCTCCCAAACATCTTAAAAACAGTTAATTAAAGGTTTCAATTTTAAAATTGAAACTTCCCTTTTTTCTTCAAAACGTTTCATTTTTCAAATCGCAACGACTCGCATAGGGTCTTTCCTTCATATTTGCTTTCGAAATCAAAAAAACCTGAAATCATGAAAGCAATTGTATTTTTTATCTGGGCATGTAGCATTAGCCCATTATTGGCACAAGCAGATTATGGCACTCCGAGCGATGAACCCCTGCCCGAAAAACTGGAAGGCCTACGTCGCGCGATCGAGGTACATCATTTTCCCAAGGAAAACGATCCCATAAAAATCGAGGACACCTATTATTGGAAACATGCTACCTCTGTCCTATGCCGTGAAAGTGAAATAAAGGTCATAGAGTATGGTGCCTACATTTTTTACAATGACCAATGGAACCTTAGGCAGGTGTATGCATTGAAAGAGCTGGACAAAACATTCGGCACCAAGAAACAAACCCTAAATCAAGCCGAACCCTACACCTGGAATAAGAATTGGCGTGTGGGCGAATCCCTTTTTGGTGGTTGGGCATTATGGTATTTCATTGGCGAAACGGCCGATGGGGAAAGGGTATGCGGCTACGAAACCATAAACACTACAGCAAATGTATTAATCACTAAAAACTAATATCATGAAAAGGCTTATTCTATTATCACTATTATTTTCGACTATTGTACAAGCGCAAACCTTTACCATAGACACAGCACAAACGTTGCAGTGGCAAGGAAAGGCAGCCGTGGGCGGTTATGCCCCCGAAGGCACGTTGAAAACGGCTTCGGCTTCCTTGACCCTTACAGACTATATAATTGAAGACCTTAGGGTCACCATAGATATGAACACCCTGGAACAGGAAAATAGCCAATTGCGGAATCATTTACGGGACAAGGATTTCTTTCATATTAAGAAATATCCAACGGCCACGTTTCAACTATCTAACCCATCGCAAATTGAAGATGGTAAGGCGCAACTCACGGGACAGATGACCATTCGAGGGAAGACCCGCACTGAAACCCTTGAAGCGACCCTAAATCTATCCGAGGGCAAAGTTGAATTGCGTTTTGAATACACCATGGACCGCACGGATTACGATATAATTTACAATTCGCCTTCCTTCTTTAAACGGCTAAAGGATCAAGCCATAGCCGATGATTTTGTTTTGAAAGGGGAGTTGGTTTTTAAGTAGGGTTAATAATGGAATATCTTTTATACCTTTAGTTATGATTAACGAAGAGTTTCCACACATTTGAAAAAATATGATACAAAAATTATTATTTATAGTATTACTATTTGGAATTGCAGTTAATGCGCAAAATCTAACTGATAAAGAAATCAACGAAAGAGATTTAATACCTTTTGCTATTATAGAAAACCCACCAATTGCGCCTGGTTGTAAAGAAAAAGCGTGTACTTCCAAATATATCCAAAGGCACGTAGAAAGAAAATTTAATACTGAACTCATTGGTAAAGCAGGAATTTCTGGAAAAATTGAAATAATGATTGAATTTATCATTGATGTTGAGGGTAATCCAATAAATATAACGGCAAGTGGCGGCCCTGAAATTATAAACCAAAACGCCATTGACGTAATTACTATTCTACCAAAGTTCAAACCTGGGATGAAAGATGGAAAACCAGTAAACGTATCGTATATACTGCCACTATTTATTTCAAGTTGAGGATTAAAACGTGTGGCTAACAACGTATATAATTCATTGCTAGTACTCGCTTACCCTTCGACAAGCTCAGGGCATCGCTTCCCGAGATTAGGAAATGTAAATACTTACAAGCGTTTACGGTTTCATAAATACTTGGAAGCATTTATAAATATTTACATGCGTTTAAAACCTGCTAGTCACAGGCTATACCTCCAAATAAAGTGAATATTCTTTTATACCTTTAGTTACGATTAACAAAGAGTTGGCAACCAGCTGAAACAGATCAAAAATGGACTTTAAAGGAGGAGCAATAATTATTGGTTCTTTATTCTGGGGGAAAACACCAAATCGAACAAAGTGGCGACTAGTTTATCTTGAAACTGTTGACAAAAAAGTGCCAATTGCAATTAGAATTCGTTATGGAAGAAAATCAAGTACCAGACAAGATACTTTTACAATGATTATTTCTAATCATCCAAAGACCAACTTTGGAACTGCATATATCTTACCATTTAAAGAAACCATTAAAAATGCGAGAAATTTAGAAAGTCAAGCCTTTGCTATGGCTGCTGCAGAAGGACTTTGGAAAAAATCTGGACCTTCTTTAAACAAGACTTGGGGAACCTTGGGGCTTTTAATAAATCCAAAATTAAAGAACAACAGAAGTCTTGAAATCATTAAAGAAAGGTGGAGTAAAATATACCAAGAATACAATTGGAATAATTCAGATTATCAAATAGACAATGAGCCTGAGATAATTGATGTAAATGGATTTCTAAATATCACGTGGTCAGAGGAAATGGATGATTTTGATTTTTTAATCGCGACATTGACAGTTCCAGATCCAAAGAAATTTTTGGACGAACAAATCATAGCGGACAAAATCAATGAAACTGGATATGATGAGTATTTTCGGACGAATTATGAAAATGGAATTAGAACATTTCAAGATGAAAAAATTATTGAGATGCTAAAAAAGTAAAAGCCCATTGCCAACAACTTGTAAATTGCATTAAAACGCAACTTACACAAAACGTTAGCACCAATATAAAACCAACGATGAAACACTTAATTATCATTCTGACTTTTACATTTTTTTTGACAAGTTGTAGAGGACAGAATAAATATTTCGAACCGACTGGAATAGTTGACAAAACAGCTGAATATGAAAATAGTTGGGTTTCACTAAAAGACAAAGAAAGTATTGATGGATATACCAAAATTGGAGATTCTATTTTTGGCGGAGAAATAGCCTGTAATATTGAGCCTCTAAAAGGAATAGATATAGAAACTTTTGTAGTATTAGCTGGAACAAGTTATGCTAAAGACAAAAACAATGTTTACTATCCTATTAGTGTTGGTTGTGTAGACTATGAAGATTGCGGAGTTTGCTATTTCAGTAAAATTATAATGGACAGAGCAAATCCTGAAAGTTTTAAATATCTCGGAAAAGAATATGCGACAGACGGAGAAAACGTTTACTTCAGAGGAGAACTAATGCCTGATGCTGATGGAGGAACTTTTAAAGTAATTAATGGTCCTGAATTTTTCTTTTTTGCAACGGATAAAAATCACGTGTTTAAGCATAATGAAAAATTTGGAATTGCGGACTCAAAAACTTTCTATTACGATAAGACCGACAAAAGAAATATTGTTCGTGAATTTGAACACAAATTTATAATTGGAGACAAAAACAAAGAGTGGGAATTTATTCCACCGAATACAATAAATGAAATAAAAAAGGAATAAATACTGGTGCTAACACCGTGTATAATTAATGGCTGGTTCTCGCCTACTTACGAAAATCCTCGCGGATTTTCTATTCGGTTTTTATTTGCTAAATTAAGTGCTGAAACACGCCACTAATCATACACAAACACGTTCTACACCATTTGAAAAAACATTGAGGGCAGAAATAAAATACATAGAATTGAAAAGCGGATTTTCCGATAATGGAAATGCGTGGATTGGACTTGTATCATTCTCAAAAAGCGGAAAGACAATTCATTTTAACGGAAAAGCATTTCAGAGTCTGAACGGAATGGGAATTAAGGGGAATTATTTTGACTTGGAAAGCGGAGATGAATATTGGATTTCAGGTGTTAAAAAAGATATGACTGACCGACACAAATTTGGCGGAGGAAAAATCTACGTGGAAAAACGGATTTTAAGTGAGTATCTGCAAATTATCGGAAAAGCCGAATTACCGAAAGCTGATTATGAACTGACTGAAGTCAAAACTGAAAAACCGATCGAACGAATTAACGAACTCGAAAACGAAAAAAATGAACAGGCAGAATTTGGTGCGGATTTATATTTTAAACAGCCAAACGAGTTGAGCATTAGAAAAATTGAACATCTAATTGCGGAACTGACAGCGGACGAAAAGAGCGCAAAATTTAATAAAGCTCGAAGGAGTTTTAAGCAAAAGCGTATTGAATTAATAGCTGAACTTGAAAAACGAAACTAAATGATTCCAACGGATAGTGAATTTTCGATGATGTATTTGATTTACGGAATTGTATTCCTACTAATTCTATTAGGTTTATGGTTCAGACAAAAAAGAGTATTTTATTTACATCTGTTCGTGTTTTTGGTTTATACGGTTTTTATGATTTACATCTTTAGTGATGAAGAAAATTTTAAAGGTGGTGGCTCGTTAGTTGTATTATTTTATGGGATTTTATTTCCAATCGTACATTTGTGCATTTACGGAATTATTCAAATTGTAAAAGCTATTATAATAAACAGAGTAAAAAAAACAGTGTAGAACATTGTATATAAAAAATAGCGCAAGTCATTGCTAACACGAAGGTTTGGGCATTTTTGGAATGCCGCCAAATTTTTAAATTTGACGATTTCCAAAAAAAACAAATAGTAAAATTTAAAAATTCGACTTGTGCTTAATCCGAAAAGTAACAGCTTATTTTCAGCACTACTTTTCATATACGGAGCCGTTATGGGCGATTGGAATAAATGGACGCAGCGGGATTTAAAAAATTAGTTGCAAAGCACTTTGCACCAAGGATAAGAAAACTTGACTGGAAAGGCTCGGGATTCCACTTTCGGAAAGTCGAAGACAATCATGTTGTTAAAATCTTTGGCCTACAAGGAAGTTGGGACGGTGGCTCGGTATGTTGCGAAACAGCAATTCACTTTGACTTTATTCCAGATTTAGCAGGCAAACCATTTGACAAAGCAACATACGCAAGTTGTATTATTAGGGAACGACTATCTCCAAAAGGTGAAGGTGACTATCATTGGACATTTAGAGATAAAGAGGAAGATAATGTCAAATCAATAAATCAAATCTGGGATGCGTTTGAAACATATGGTCAGAGATTTTATAATGACTTCAACAACTTTCCAGAGCCTTTTTTATCTATCACACCACAAGATTTCAATCAAACGAGGTTCTTGGGACATGGCAAGAAAAAAAGAGTCAAAATCTTGGACAAGTATTACATTCATAATGAAATCCACCTAGCTTGGTTACTAAAGGAAATTAACAGCTTTCTCGGTAAACGTGACTCGGCTTTAGAGTTTGTAGAACTTGGAATGAAAATGACTTACGACCATGCCAATGAAATGGCAAAATCCAACAAGGGAAAAGTGGACCAAGTCTATATTGATATGAATAAGGAATTATTTAAAATGAATTAAAAAGCCCATAACAAAGTGCATAGTGCATAGTGTTTAAAGATGGTTCGGGAATTTCTGCTGAATTTCCGCGCTCTTCATTCTTTTTTGATAACTTACCTCCTAACACTACAAACCGTACACGAGACCGATAGGCACAATAAGAACAAAATGAAATGGATAAAAACCATAGAAGATTTTAAAGAGCACATTTTCGGAAATAAAGAAAGAATTTCGGAAAGAAAATCTACTTCTGAACTTATTGAAAAACCGAGAGAAATTTATGAAAAGACTTGCTCAAAAGTTGCCGAAAAATTATCCATACTAGGATTTGAATACTTTCCGAGTCAACATAAACTCAAACTGAATGATATAACTGGAAATTACTCTTTGTTTGTTAAGTTTTCTTCAAGTAGATATAATGTTGCCGAAAAATATATTGAATGTAAAGCTGACTTTTATATAAACTCAAAAAAGTTAAAACAGTTTTCAAAAAGAAATCCGCTAATAAACAAAACTAGTGAAACTCTAATAGGAGGAGATATTGGACATATAGTTGACCCAAAAAAAGGAAAACTAATTCTAAATCTTGCAGATAAATCTGATTTAAAAATTGCAACTGAAGTAATCCCAGAGTCAATCAGCTTAAATTTAATTCCACTTTTTGAGGATTTTCAAAATTCCGAACAAGTCATCAAAAATAATTTGTTAGGTTTTGATTTTAGCCCAATAATCGCAACCCAATATTTTCTAGCTTTTGACAAACGAAAAATGGCAGAAGAATATTTATCGAACTACTTGAATCGAGAGCCAAATAAAATATTAGAAGACTATATAAAAGCTTCTGATAAATTTAAAACCGAAAGGCTACCAACCGAGTTTGTCGATGGATATGGTTATGGGTACAACATTGCATTACTGGAAATAGTATACGGATTAAAAATTACTGTGCCCAACAATGTATAACCGCAATTTACTTGCACCTGTTCACTTCGCTCGTGTCAGTGCTAAAACGAAATAAACGCTAATTTAATCCCTAACTGACGGTTACACGAGACCGTTGTGCACTATTAGAACTGAATGTTTAAAGTATTTAAAAAAAAGAAGAAAGTTGGTTGCCCTGTTTGCCACGAGAAGAACACTGTGGGATTCGGAGCTGATTATTTAGAGTCCAAATTTGATTCAAGAATTTCGGACTCAGAAAAAATTGGCAGCATTCAGACTTATCAATGCTCAATCTGCAAATCTTCATTTTACAAAGAAGGAGAAATGTTCCAAAGATTTATAGATGGACAAATTGAAACACTTCGAGTGTTTTCAAAAAAGGATTTGGTTCTAACAGAAAAGCTAAAATCGGAATTAGACAAAATCGGACTTACTTCTGATTGGAGTATGAACATGCTTGCACCAGCAAAAGTGACTTTAAATAATGGAGAAACTTTAGATTTCGCAACAGTTAGAGTTTCAAATCAACCTCCAATTGGTTACTATGTTGAACACTTCAAAAGACTCATCTTTATAGACGAAATTGAGAAAATTGAACCAAGTAATTACGGAATTTCAAAAAAAATCAGGGAAAAAGCAAGGGATGCCGAAGAGATGAGAATGGGATTTTATCCAGTAACTGTAAAGGACAGTCTTGGAAAAAAGATTGTTATAAACGGACAAGCTTTATTTTTTAAGAATGGTGAGATTTCAGGATCTGACCTTAATCTAGATAATGAGATATGGAATCATCGGAAAAAGTACATTTATGAAGATAAAATTGACAATCAAGTTTTGGTTGTTGCAAAAGAATAAAAACGTGTGGTAACAATGTATAACCGCAATTAAAATAAACTGTTATACGAGACCGTTAGCCACAATATTGACCCGTTCTAAATAAAATCGAAAATATAATGGAACATGGAAAAAAGTAATGTAATTCGAATTTCATTAATTAGTGTTTTATCATACTTGATTTTTATTCAATTTTTTAATTTGTTATCTACGATATTATTTTGGATTCACCTTAAGCTACAAATAGATAATATTATAATTCTTGTTATATTAATTCTTCTTAATGTGACAATTTCATTATTCGCTCTAAACTTTCTATTCAATCGTCACTTAAACGTAAATAAGATAAAAACCATGTCAATATGGGAATTAATAGGAATATTGATTCTGCTGATTGTTTTGGCAACTGGGATGGTCTACTCTATGCCTGAACTTACTGAAGGTATCAAAATTGAAAATTGGAGCAAGTTCTACTTATATCAGAGTGAATGGTACAGAATTGCTAAGCTTATTCTTCCGATTTTCGCTCTTCTGTTATTTTTAAGCAAAATGAAATTAGCTAAATAAATACTGTCTGTGGCTAACAACGTGTATAAGTAATCGCTTGTTCTCGCCTACCCTTCGACAAGCTCAGGGCATCGCTTACGAAAATCCTCGCGGATTTTCTATTCGGTTTGTATTTGCTAAATTGGTTACTTAAACACGCAACGAAATCATACACAAACACGTTGTGCATAACTTGAAAAAATGGCAGTTTTAGAAAAAATCACATTCATTTTATTTGTAGGAGCAGTCATTTTTTTGTGGAATAAATATGCTGTTACTAAATTAGTGAAGGAGGTAGTTCGTAAAAATCCAAACAACAATTGGTTAGCTGACAAACAAAGTATAATCACAAAAGGGTTTCAATCATTTTATTGGACTGCTTACGCAATGTTAATAGTTTCATTTTTAATATCTGATTAAAAGAATGCCATTCCCATTAGAAGAAAAATATATAACAGAAACGGAATCGGAATTGAATGTAAAATTTCCATCTGAATTTAAAAACCGAATGATAAAATCAAATGGCGGAGAATTATTGGTTTCGGACGAATTTGAGTTTGAACTGCATCCGTTTTTCGATAAAACTGACCGAAAAAGAATAAGTCGGACTTGTAATCACATCGGACTTGAAACAAGAAATGCTCGCAAATGGAATGGATTTCCTGAAAATGGAATCGCAATTGGCGCGGACGGATTTGGGAATCAGCTAATCTTGACTCATAATGGAAATGGGAATTTAACTGACGACCTATATTTCTGGAATCACGAAACAAGAAAAGTGGAAAAAATAGCTGAATCGATTAATAAACTTTACGTTGAAAAAAGCTAATTCTGGAATAAAACAAAATCGAAGTTTAATAAATAAAAACTATGCACAACAATGGCTCTAAGTAATTGCTTGTTCTCGCCTACCCTTCGACAAGCTCAGGGCATCGCTTACGAAAATCCTCGCGAATTTTCTATTCAGTTTGTATTTGCTAATTTAGTTGTTGAACCACGCAACTGTTCATAGCCGAGACCGTTAGCAAACAGTTGAAAGCCTTATAATGAAACAACTTTTGTCTTTAATATTAATATTTTCGTTTCTATATAGTTGCGACCAAAAAAAATCAGAAAAAAACCAATCTGAATTTAACACTAAAGCGAAACCAAAAACTGAATTAAAAGTTCAACCAAAAGTTGAACCCAAAAAATTAGACACAACTATTGTTTATTGGCGAACGGACTTTGATACTATCCGAAAAAACCAAGAAGTGAAAATTGGGAATCAGAATCATCAACTTGAATTAAAAACATACTCGCTAAACGACAGCTCAATTGTCCGAATAAACGATTTAAATAAACCAATTATTTACAAAGACATATATCACGATAATGTAACTGAAATAATATTGAGAAAAGGAAGTGAAATCGTACTCAAATCTCAAGTGAAAAAATCGACCTTCAAAGATAGTCTTAATGGAGACTTTTTAAAATATTCTGTTTTGAGAGATGTGGAATATGATTTTATTCGCTCGAATCGACTTTATTTTAAAGCGCATATTAATGTTCCAGATACTGATTGGTCGCTTGGAACTGATTTTGCTATTTTCTATCAAACAGAGAAAAAAGGTAAAATTGATTATTGGAATATTAAGGATATTGGATTATAAAAACCGTTTGGCAACAATGTATAACCTCAATTTACTTGCGTCAGTTCGCTACGCTCGTGTTGGGGGATTCGACTACGTCCGAATCCACTCGGGAGTACGAAAGCCAGTGCCAAACCGAAAAACAGTAACTTAAAACCCGTAACTGACAGTAATACGAGACCGTTACTCAACATTTGAAAAAAACCGTTTTCATATTAAATTTAATTTTTAGCACATTAATTTTTGCTCAAAATCCTCAATCGTCAACTCTGTATGAAAAAGAGTATTATGACTTAATAAATTACGTGCCGAAAAACTTGGAATTTGACTCAATTCATAAACCTGAAAGTCGACTATTACAAACTGAATTGAATACAATAAACAGTATTCAAATATACAGCGGACTTAGAAAAGATTTCAAACTGACTGAAAGTGACAATCGATGGTTAGATAATAGAATTAATGAAATTGCAACCCAATTATTTCTTGATGGAAAAAGAATTTTAGTAAGTGCAGTTGGAGGTTATTCTGGTTGCCCAGATAAAATGATTGACACTCTTCAATTAAATAACATCGAGATTGTTAATTTAAAATTCTGCCACACTTGTACCGATTCTTATCGAGATAAGAAATTTATCGAAATATTTAATAGCAAAATGTATTCTTTAATGAAAATTGAACCACCAAATAGAAAAACAAAATTATTCTATGGCGAATTTCAAGGGAGAAACAAAGAACGATTTGAAATTAAATTAATTTTAAAAGAGGACAGAACATTTAAATATTGGGTGGATAAAGGACACGGTTCAGATTTTACAGAAGGCTTGTGGAAAAACATTAATGAAACGCTGATTTTAAATTCTAGGAATCTGAATAAGGACGATGAAATAAGTTTTGCTTTATCTAGTGGAAAATGGATGGAATTTAATGACTTGAAGTTTTGTTTGAAAAAAGGAGAACTGACTGAATTGAATGGCGAAAATCGGAAATTAAAACAAACAGTCAAATAAAAAAAACGTAGGCTAACAACGTATATAATTCATTGCTAGTACTCGCCTGCCCTTCGACAAGCTCAGGGCATTGCTTCCCGAGATTAGGAAATATAAATACTTAGAAGCATTTATAAATATTTACATGCGTTTAAAACCTGCTAATCCCAGGCTATACCAGAAAATAAAGTAAAGATTCTTTAATACCTTTAGTTACGATTAACAAAGAGTTGCCCACAATATGAAAAAAACTTCAGTTCTAATATCAATCCTCTTCCTGATTCTATGTTCTTGCTCTCAAGAAAAGAAGAAAACTGAATTTACTAATACGAACGAATTAAGCCAGAAAACAAAAAATATTGTTAGTGATTTAATCGAGTATGGAGAAATAACTGGAAGAGCTGTCGGATATTCTGGAAAAAAACCAAAACAATGGGATAACTTCACTGATTTAAAGAAAAACGCTAGTGACCAAGAGTTGTTACTCTTGACTGAACATCCAAATCCTGTGGTTAAGTGTTACGCATTTGACTTACTTGTTAATAAGAGAAATAAAAACAGCTTCAATATTTTAAAAAAGAATTTAAAAGACACAACTTCTGTTTCAACTCAATATGGATGTATTGGAAGTATGATAAGAGTTAATGACTATTTTATTGAGTCAATTTTAAGACCTAATCCTGACAATGAATATCTAACAGAATCTGACAAAAACACTTTGGATAGTTTGATTTTGTTCACACCAAACTTGATAAGTGATTACAAAGACAGATTCATCGAAAGAATCGAGCCTCAAGAGAGTTATTATGATAGAATACGAGAATTAGCTTCCAAAGGGAACAAGTCAGCAATAATTGCTATTTCAAAATATCATAAAGAAAATGACATTGAACTAATAAATAATCTTCTTGAAAATTCAGATACAGGCATTCAATTTTATGGATTAAAAGCTGTGAAAAACTTCCCAAATGAGAAATCATTTGAACAAATACAAAATATTCATTCAGTAGAAATTAAAAAACCAACAAGCTTTAATTATGCAATGTTGCGAGAACTTTATCAAAGTATCGTCAGTTTTAAAGATGAGAATTCTCGGGAATTGTTAGAAAAAACAATTAAAGAATCTAGTGGTTACACAAAACAATATCATTCTGAATTTATCTGGTTAGCCCTTAAAAAATATCCCAATGAAATCTATAATGGAGTTATTGACCAATTAAATTATACTGAAGATGAAATTGCAGGCTTGGAAAGTGAATGGAGTTGGCAGATTGAATAAAATACTGTGGGCAACAACGTGTATAAAACATAGCTAATAAGTGTTAAATCGAAAGTTTTGTACTTATTTACAAAGACTGCCAAATTTTTAATTTGGCTTTTAAAAAGAGAAAAATTAAAAACAAAATATAAAAATTCGGCTCTGTGTTAATCTGAAAAGTTAGTGTCTTTTTACACGCTACGTTTCATACACAAGACCGTTGTGCATAATTTGAGAAATGAACAGAGGGATTTACATACAGATAATAGAAAATGAACAATTTCAGGACAGAATATTTTGGAATGAATCCTCTGATATTTATACTTTTTTACGAAATCATACGCTGAAAATTGAACATAAATTCGATACGAAATTCAATAGTTTTTCTGATAACGAAATTCCAATGGACGGAATAAAAATGTTGGTAGATGGAATTAAAAATGACTTGAATTTTCTAGTTGGAGAATATGACAATAAACCAATAACAAATGGATTGAATTCTATGGAAGTGGAATATAATGGAAAGTTTATGAAATTGTACTACAAAGCTTCTAATCTACATTTAATGATTTTGAATTTAATGAGATTAGTAAAGAAATTAGAATCTGTTATTGAAAAGAATAAAAAAGTGTTTGTTTGTGGAAATGCATATTTCAATGACAATATGTTAGAATCGCTAATTAAACTAAAAACTGAATTCAAAAAGAAAGGAACAATTGAAGTTAAAGGAATTAATGAAACTGAATTGACCGAACTGATTAAAAACAAAAGTCTGATTAAATCGGGCGAAAATTATAGATTAACACGCAAAGGTCTGATAATAGATATTGCGGAATAAAAAACTATGCACAACACCGTATAAAAATAATTGCGGTTTAGTGCTTAATCAAAGGTCGTTGCGTGTTTGTAACGTCTGATTTTCCTTCGGAAAATCCTCGCATACAAACCCGCAACTATTCTTATACATAAACGTTGGCATTAATTAGCAAAACTTGAATGTTAGGAATTGAAAAATATGAATTGAATTATCTCAATAGTTGTGATGATGTAATTAAACTTCATAAACGGATTTTTAATGAGTTAATTGGGAAACCAATTGATTCATATTTCGTTCAATGGGAAAAGAATGAAAATAAATGGAATGAAGACGGACCTATTGTTATTTTAATTGATGGAAAACAATATGAATTCACAGCTTATCAATTAGAATATAGTCTAACTATTGATAAAATTAATCTATCTGATCCCTTGGATTGGTATGGATCTGGAGATGAAATGCCTCTGGAGTGGAAAAAGAATACTTTTGAAAACATTAATTCAATACTCAATAAACCGATATCTAAAATTTATGGACTTGAATATGGACAAGAATTAAGTTTCCATCTTGTCGGCTTTGAACTTGAATTTGATGGAATAAATGATTGTCTGCATATTTCAAATGGGCTTGATTGTAATACAATGAAACTCTGCCGAACCATTGCTGACGATAGAAATAAACGAATTGAAATAAAAAAATGATAACACAGTGTATAGTTCATAGCGCCTTTCAGGACGCTACGAAACCATATACGAACACGTTGTCCGCAAGCCCAAAATGGAACGAATAACTAGGGATACAGTCGCTTTATTCAATGAACTTAAAAAGGAATTGACCGGGTTAGATGTAGCCGAAAATGAGACAATAGCATTTACCTATTGTCAAATTAGTCAACTATGGCATCATGCATTTTCAGTTAGCCTGACCATAGGTAACCAAAACGTATGGAGGATTAAAAATTGGAATACAAATTTTTACAGAAAAGGATTCGAAAATGGTTGGTTCAATCTAGATAGGATTGCAATAAATGAAAAGAAAATTGAAATCAGTGACCCGGAATTTTCAAAGATTCAAGCGTTGCTAGACAAGGATTTGAGTAAAAATAAAGTCAGTGGATTCATTCTTGACGGACTTTTTTGTCAACTCAAGATTGGAAACAAAATATTGGAATGGAATATTGATAGGGAAATGAATGAAAATTTAACTAATTTGACTTCATTATTAAGAGACAAAGCCAGCGGACAATTAAAAAATGAATAAAAGAAAGATCTATTTTTTCGGCGCCCTGATTTTGACTTTAACTGTAATTATACTTTTGGCTACTGGTTCTTCAGTACTCACAATAGCACTGGATGGCGACAAATCAATTCCTCTTGGCACCCTGATAACTGGGCTTGGAATGATTTCATTACCCTTAACGATATATTGGGGAATAAATGAACTGAGAAAACCATCGAGCAACTTGAACAGAATACTCTCCGCATTCCTTAAAATCATTATCATTTTAGGAATTCTTTGGGTTCCAATATCCTATTTACTTGCGGGTAATCTTTCATTCTCATTTTCCGAAAAAGAAACCTTTCAGGGTGGACAGGATGCAATGAGATGGTTTTGGCGATTAAGCTATGGAATTGCAATTGGAACAATGCTAACCATAACTGTATATTGGGTTTCTTTATTATTCATAAAAAATAAAACTGTTGCCAAAAATGTATAACCTCAATTAACCAAAATCAATCCTTAACCAACGGTTGTGCGCTGCCGTTAGTGGTAAATCAAACAAAATGAGTTACGACTTGATGATATTTAATCCAAATTCTGCCCCCAGAAAGAGGGATGAATTTATGGATTGGTTCGACAATCAATCAGAATGGAAAGAACAACATAGCTATGATGATCCAAAAGTTAGTTCTGAAGAAATGAGAAATTGGTTTTTCGAAATGATCCAGACCTTTCCGGCAATGAATGGCCCTTACGCACATGACGATATCGACAACCCAAAATTGACAGACTATTCTACAGGCAAAGATGTGATCTACGCCGCTTTTTCATGGTCGGAAGCAGAAAATGCCTATCCAAAAATGTTGGAACTAGCTAAAAAACATAAAGTTGGTTTTTTTGATGTTAGCTCCAATAATGGAAATATTTTCTTTCCAGACTCCGACAATGGGTTTGGAAAAATTGATAATCCAGAAAAAGAAAACTCGTTTGAAGAAATAGAAAATAGCGAGAAGATTACCAAATCAAATAACAACATTAGTTGGTGGAAGAGAATTTTCAATCGAAAATAAGACATCCTACTAACAGTCTGGATTGTTCATCACGGATGAATTTGTGCTGAGGGAAAGGCCCTTCATTAAGTAAACCGTTTAATAATATTTCTTTAATACCTTTAGTTAGTTTAACAACAGCTTATGGTACTTATGGAAATGCATCTGTCATTATGAACATATTAAAATTAATTCTTGCCTTTTTAATATTAACCACAACGTCATGTAAAGAAAAAACTACGGAGTCGAAAATAATACTAATTAAGGCTCATAGAGATAATTTTGAACACCTAGATACGATTTATGGAAAGAACATAAGTAGAACTGACTCAATCATGTTTTGGTACGACAATGACAATTTTAAAGGTAGTATAGACACACTACTAATTTTGAAAAAACAGACGAAACTGATGGGTAAAACACTCGAGTTTATTCGAAAAAAAAGTTTTACCGAAAACGGGAAGGACATCGAGATTGAGAAATATTATTATCATGGAGATGGATTTCATGGCTTTAATATTTTTTACATAAACTCAAAAAAAGGTATTATCATTAACACTACTCATCGTGATATGATTATCGAATATGATTTCATTGAAAATAAATTACTAATTGAGAAAATAAAAAGTGACAGTCTATTCTTTGGCTACGAATAAACACTTACCACAAGAACGTATAGCACATTAACAAATAAAAAACTCTAAAGACATATTGACTTTGCTTCCGACTGCAGGAATTATAGTTTTTTGCGGTCTTTATTTTTATTCCGCTACATTATACCCCGGTGGATCGCAAATGGATAATAACTCCATTGGGTTTAGTTGGATTCATAATTATTGGTGTAACCTGATGAATGAAAACGGAATGAATGGACAGGAAAATCCGGCTAGACCTTTCGCAATTTCGGGTATAATCATTCTTTGTTCCAGCTTAGCTCTTTTTTTCTTTCTGTTCACCAAGAATTTTGTGGAGAGCACATTTTGGAAATCAATCATTAAGACCTTGGGTACTTTGTCGATGATTTCAACCGTCTTGATTTTTACAAAATACCATGACATCATGACTACCATTTCGAGCATTTTTGGAGTCTTAGTAGTGGTTGGAATAATTAGGGCTATTTATAAAAGTGATTTGAACGTCTTCAAAATAAGTGGGATAGTCTGCATCGTACTTTTGGGAATTAACAATCTCATTTACTACAGTGAGTATTATATAGAATATCTACCTTTAATTCAGAAAATCACCTTTGCATTGGTGCTCTCTTGGATTGTGGGGCTGAATATTAAAATGAAAAATAAAAACGTACTAAAACTATGAACCTTCAAACCCAAAGACTCATTCTTACTCCCGTATCGGAAAACGATATTCCGGAAATTCTTGAAATGAACTCCTTTGAAGAAGTAGCCCGATATAATACCATAGGTATTCCCAAAAGTGAAGAGGAAATGACCCGCATTTTGGCCAAGGCCTTGGATGCTTCAAAAGAAAATGCTGGCGTATTGGGATGGACCATTAGACTAAAGGAAACGAAGGGGTTCCTAGGGGAATTGGGAATGACCCTGTCGATCCCCAAATACAACAAGGCTGAAATATTCTATAAACTCCATCCCGATTATTGGGGAAAAGGTTATGCCACCGAAGCGGTTATGGCTCTACTAAAATGGGGTTTCGAAGATCGCAAGCTGCATAGGATCGAAGCAGGCGTAGCTACCGGAAACCAAGCTTCCATTACACTTTTGGAACGGGTAGGCATGCAACGGGAAGGATTGTGCAGAAAGATCTTACCCATACGCGGTGAATGGCAGGACAACTATATGTATGCCATACTGGAAGAGGATTGGACGCCCTAAAAATATTGGCCGATACCAAAAACGAATCCACGGGTGGCATTTTCGGTAATGCCATGACCGTAGTCTATCCTAAAAACCGTATTGAAAATGCGTTTATGAATGAACCGAACACCGATTCCCGGATACACGCGTAAGTTTTGGCTTTCACCAAAATCGCCAAAATCCCCTCCCGGGTTGCGCCAGCTACCAGCGTCGACAAAGGCATTCCCCTGAAGTACAAACCAATTCTTCTCGTACAAGGTATGACGGTATTCCGTGTTAAGAACAATGGCACCCGTACCTCGGTCAATAGTATTTCCAACCCCACGAATATTCAGGTTATTGTCTACCGAAAACGGCGCGAAAGGTGACTCATCGTTAGAGGCCAATCCCAAACGTAGGCGGGATGCCCAATTACCACGGTCCCCAATTCGCTTGTAATACACAAAATCATTCCACCAGATCAAAAATTCGGGAAGGGCATCATCTGTGGACGTTACGTACTGAAAATTCAGTGTGCTCTTAAATCCGTCCACGTACTGATAATACACATCTACCTTATTGTATTGGTATAAAAACTTGTACAATAACTTTTTCACCTCCAAATCCTGGGGTACGGCTGGATCTGTCGCTCCTTCTTTGTACTCGTATATTTCGGTAAAATAATTGATCCCACCTTCGAACCAATGATTAAAGGTTAACTCGTACAACAATAAGGCCTCCATAGATCGATTATTGTAACGATATTCGGCAGACGTATTGTTGAAAAACACAGGTTCCTGTGTCGTTAGGTCCTGATAATTCAGTGCCAGTCCCAATTTGTTGGTAAATAGATAGGGTGCTTTAAAATTGATTCCGAAGGAATTGTAAATATCCCGCTGAAAAAAACCTCCAAAGCTTATATTCCTTCCCAGCCCATTGAATTCGTACAGACCCAATCTATAGGCGAATTCATCATTGTTGGTAGTGTAGACATTTGCGGATGGAATAATGGTAAAGTTTTCTTCTACCCCATAGATCACTTTGTAACTCCCGTCTTCTTTGGGATGCACCTGATAATACGCATGAGCAATACCTGGCAACCGCTTTAACCGGGCTATATCCCCATCTGCCTTGGTAGAGTCCAGGACCATTCCTTCCTTTACCTTCACCAAGCGTCTAATAAAAGATTCCTTTGTCTTTTTGTTGTCCTGTATGACCAACTCACTAATTTCCTGAGCCATTCCAGCTCCGGAAATCAATAACAAAACAAGAAGTGTTAATTTCTTCAAAATGAAAACCCTTTTTGTCCAATAAAATTCACCCAATTATCTTCACTAACTGCGAGCACAGTGAAATTATACTCCATTCCCGCTTCCAAATCCGGCGGGGTGTCCTGTGTAATATTCAATACCACATTTTCGGTCTTATAATACTGAAATGTGGCTTCGTGTGTGTAGGTTCCCGAAAGCAAATCATTATTAGCATTAGACACTATCTGAAAGTATATGGCATCGAAAGGAGTAGCTATATTACCCCATGAAAATAGGGGCATACCCGTGGCCGTCGCACCTACATGAAATCCGTCCCTAAATTGGGTGTTCTGGGTACGATGCTTTAATCGAATGGGATTCGAAACCTGCAAAACACCATCTTCCTCGAAGGTAACAATGACCCATTTCTCGTCTGTGGTCTGTCGGGGTATTTGCATGAGATACCCATTGAAATAGTCTTCGGCATTCACCTCTAACTCCATATAGTTTTCATAGTTTGTTGGATTCACATCTGCCGTAGCTGTTTCAAAATAGCGGATATTGGTGACTCCCGGTCTTGGGTATACATAGACAATTACTTCGTTTTCATTTTCCGTTCCAGCAGCACAAGAAATCACACCTTCGAATTCAACGGGGCCAGACGCGACCATTTCCGCCAAGGTTTGCACCTCAGTATCCATTTCGCTTGCATCATCGCTTTCCGAACATGCGGTCAATGTTAGTAGCAGTATAAGAATTTTACTTATTGTTTTCATAATAGTGTTTAATGACCTGCTCTGCAGGTTTATTCTGCGGTGTAAATTGTGAATTTTCACTTCCACCGGATCCGGGATGGTCAATGAACCATTTCCAGATAAATCCGCCCTTGAACCATTCTTTTTCATACATCACTTCATAGAGTGCTTTGGTTAGGTTCACTTGGGCATCTAGGTTTACTTCGGTCATACTTCGGTCACTTCGCCAGGGTTCCTTTCCAGCATAATTCACACTTCGGTAGCCATATTCAGTAAAAAGTATCGGCTTTTCACTTTTATTGGAAACACCTTCCATTTCGCTTAGCCAAGGTTCCCAGCCTTCGACTGCCTCCTCATAACTAGGTGTCTCACTATCGGATACAGGGAAGTAGGCATCTACCCCCACATAATCCAACTCCTTCCAAAACGGGACCCGCTTGTACTCATCCCAATTGGCGGCATAAGTGAGTTCCCCTTTATATATTTCCTTGATCTCACCTATCAATTGGCTCCAATACTCAGGACGGTTCATTATGAACTGTTCCAATTCGGTTCCAATGCAAAACAAGGCCACATCCTTTTCCCCTGCCAAACGCGCAAAATCCAAAATGAAGGTGCGATAAGAGTCCTCTAGGGTGTTCCAGTCTTCTTCACTGTTCATTTTTAAATACCCTGTGAACTCACCACGCCAAATCCAAATCTGTGGTTTGAGCATCACCTTTATGCCATTCGCCTTTAAAAGGTCTATATACTGTTCGGCACCATCCCTAGTCTCCCCAAACCATTGCCGATCGGTATTATAAATTACCTCAGGAGATTCCAGGTTTCGTATAAAACCAAAGGGCATCACCGCAGCATAATTTGCTTTTACACTTACTACGGGATCCACATGGGATTGTGTAGCCTCTTTGGGTGAAGCGACAAAGCTCACACCATTAATTCGGGAATTTTGTGCCTCGCAACCCTGTAAAAGAACGAGTAGCAGTAGAATTTTTAGAAATCGCATTTAGATTCAATTTTACTGCTACAAATTAGTTTTTTTCTAAAAGACGGCTCTTAAACCTATATTAAATGTTTCTCCCAATCCCGTATCATTCCCTCGAACGAAGTTGGTATACAATGCCTCTATATTCAACTCGTCTGTAAGTTGGTATTTGGCTCCTCCCCCAACGGCGGTAAAGTCTTGGGAAAATTCATTCCCCAAATCGATCAACTGTGAATGTTGTGCAAGGGCCAACACCGTAAATTTTGAGGATGGAAAATAGCTAAAGAACAAACCTGGGGTAAGTCGTAAACTATTGTTTGCAAAGCTATCTGCTTCGTCTCCAAAATTCAATTCACTATTAATTTCGGAGAACAATTGAAACTTATCCCCTGGAAAGGTATAATCGTAAAAGAAGCGATTTTGCCAAATGAACCCATTCTGATCTAAAAAAACGCCCTCTTCAGTTTCATTATCAACCAAAGGGATGAAAAACGAACTTTGAACCGAGAAATTATTCACGTTCTTAAAGGGCACAAACTTTACCGATGGTGCGATGGAAGTAAATCCACTACGGGCCGTGCCCCTTTCCCCATCGAAACTGAATACATCTAAAGCACCTCTATCGGCCACTACGTTACTTCTAAACTCAAGGATGACACCTAGGTTTACCCTTTTGTTCTCCCCTATTCCGGTATATCCTTCCAATGTGGAAGTGAAAAAGGTTTGTCTTGGCTCTGTCCCATCACTGAAAGTACTTTCGGTCTGTGTGTACAAATTATTGAACCACTTAATATCGTACTGTCCCTTTCCTATTAATTTGGATGGGGTAAGGGTTTGAATTACCGACCCTCCAGTATCTTCATCATCGTCCTGTGCCATGGTAAAAGCGAACACAAAACATAGCAATGTTGTAGCAATTATTTTTTTTGAAATATTCATCTTGTTGTTTTTTGGTTATTTTAAAAATTAGGAATTGTGCTTCCGCTGCTTGCCGAACCTTGGGGACTGCTTCGACAAGCGGGAAGACTGATGAAATGTTATTTAGAATTGAGACGCCAGTCGTAGGAATAATAAGTGACTTTAGCGTTCTCGGGAACTTTTTCCTTTCGGTATTTGTTCAAGTAGTCGATCTCGTTGCTACTCTTGGTAACAAAATCTTCTTTGTACCATTTAAAGATTTCGGAGAAAGCAACTTTCTTTCCGGAAACCCTGATAAAAGAACTGTCGTTCAATGCTTTTATTGTTTGCTGTTCCAACAAATTTTCAAGATTTGCGGGTGTGTACGCTTCAGCGATTAATGGAGGGCATCCATTGGCTCCGCAGACCAATACAAAATGGAATCTTGCATCGTTAAATTTGGGTCGCAAATTCTTGTGTTCAATATCGTTTAGGGTAATGGACGTTCCTGCCAATTCGTATTTGGTTTTATCGAAAAAGCCCTTTTTATCCAATGGGGATTTAATTCCGTAATTGTCAATTATTCCCTTAATCACAGAGAGATTGTAGGCATTAATCCAAAAGGCTTGGTAGTCTTTAGGTTGTGAGGTTGATACAGAAACGTTCTTGGCAATTTTCAAGAGCGCATCCAATTCCCCAACATTGCCCTTAATTCCCTTGTAGTCTACTTTCCCTTGAGAAACATAAGTGCTTAAAAAGGTATCGGTTTTGGTAAAAAACTCTTGTAGGGATTGCGCATTGATAGTAGAAACATTGAATGCGAAAAAAGCCGTAAAAGCGATAATTAGATTTTTCATTTTTTCATTTTTTGATGTCGCCTAAGTCGAACATCACTTACCATTGCTTACAAACTTTTTCCATTTTTTTTCGGAACTAGAATTCTGAAAACCTTACACTTAATCCGAAATTTATTTTCATTCCAAATAAGATGTTCCATGTAATGTACTTAACTTTAATGACGACAGACTTGCCAACCAATTGAAATTCTATGGAACACATTGTAATTATAGGGAATGGTATTTCCGGGGTCACAGCCGCTAGGCATATACGTAAGCTCTCGGATAAAAAAATCACCATCGTCTCTGCGGAAACCGATCACTTTTTTTCCCGTACAGCCCTCATGTATGTTTATATGGGGCATATGAATTTTGAGCACACAAAACCATATGAGGACTATTTCTGGAAAAAGAATCGTATTGACCTTAAACGGGGCTATGTGGAGACTGTAGACCATGAAAACAAACGTCTCAAGTTTGCCGACAATTCCCTTCTAGATTACGACAAGTTAATTCTGGCCGTTGGGTCCAAGCCAAATAAATTTGGTTGGCCTGGACAGGATTTAAAAGGTGTTCAAGGACTTTATTCCTATCAGGATTTAGAGAAATTGGAAAAGAACGCCCCTAATAATAAAGTATGTAAACATGCGGTCATTGTGGGTGGCGGACTCATAGGAATTGAACTGGCAGAGATGTTGGCTTCCAGAGCTATCCCTGTTACCTTCTTGGTTCGCGAAAGTAGTTTCTGGAATGGTGTACTTCCCGAAGGTGAGAGCGCTATGATAAACAGGCACATTAAAAACCACCATATAGATTTACGCCTTTCTTCTAATCTGAAAGAAATTAAAGCGGATGAAAACGGACGGGCACGTGCAGCGGTCATTACGGAAACAGGCGAAGAAATTGCCTGTGATGTCGTTGGGCTTACTGCCGGGGTTTCGCCCAATGTAGATTTCCTGAAAGATAGCGGTATCGAATTGGGACGTGGCATAAAGGTTAACCGAATGCTCGAAACTAATATTAAAGACATTTACGCCATCGGGGATTGTGCAGAACAACATGAACCCATTGGAAACAGAAGGCCCATCGAAGCCGTTTGGTATACGGGCAGAATGATGGGAGAAACTTTGGCTCAGACCCTTTGTGGCAATCCTACCGAATACAAACCCGGTCATTGGTTTAACAGTGCCAAATTTTTCGATATAGAATACCAAACCTATGGTTGGGTATTTGCAAAGCCCAGGGAAAATGAAACCCATTTCCATTGGAAACATGAAGACGATACCAAATGCATTACCGTTTGTACGGAGACGTCCTCTGGAAAGTTTTTGGGCATCAACACTTTTGGAATCCGTATGAGACATGAGGTGTTCGACAGATGGTTAACAGAAGAACGCAGTACAGATTATGTTGTGCAGCACCTTCGTGAGGCCAATTTCGACCCAGAATTCTACAAACATTTCGAATCGCAAATTCTTTCATCCTATTCCCAACAACAAACAGTTAACGCATAAATCATGAGTACGATACAACGAAATATGTCGCTTACTGGCGACGCATCAAATTACCTGAACCCCACTCAAAAAATTGCAACTGTAATTGGGTTAGCTGGATTGGGAATCATTTTCTTTTCTCTATTCAACGAATTTTCCAATAAAGCACTTTGGCTTACTATTTCTTTGCTAGCCATTGGTGGCGGCATTGTGTTGTTTGCCAAAGGTTCCTATAGCGGTAAGTTAGAAGGTATTAAAAACCATGGCGTATGGATTAAGAGTGTGTCCAGTCGTGGTTTCTGGGGCTGGATCGCTGGAATTACCCTAACGGGCTTCTATGTGATCCTCTACTTTTACGAAGGACTTTTGGGGGTAAATCCTGATGGCAACACAGGAATTGTTGGGTTATTCGACCCTTTAAGCAGATTCTTAAGTGGGAATCCTGCCAGCCAATGGTTTGTGTACGGAACATTGTACACCATTGCCATTCTTGCCTTCGGAATTAAGTTTATTTGGAAATACCGCCATAACCGATACGAACAACTCCGTACGCTCAGTGTCATGTTTTTTCAAACGGGGTTTGCCTTTTTAATTCCAGAATTAATGGCACGTTTAAATACCGATAACTTTTCATTGCCCTACAACGACCTTAAAAATATGTGGCCGTTAAATTATTATGCGTTTGATGGCTGGAGAGTGGACCAATTTATCAATGCGCAAAGCATTGGGTTGGCCTTTTTAATTTTCGCCGTGCTTTCCATATTCGTGATTTCCCCGATTCTTACCTATAAATATGGCAAGCGTTGGTACTGTTCGTGGGTGTGTGGTTGTGGTGGATTGGCAGAAACTGCTGGTGATTCCTTCCGTCAACTAAGCGACAAACGCATGGTAGCCTGGAAAGTGGAGCGCTGGGTTATCCATTCTGTATTGGTATTCTCGGTGGTAATGACAACCGCAGTGATAAGCACCTATTTAGGGTATGATTCGGAAAAATATTGGCTTACCAAAGACATGTTTCTTATTGGCGTAGCCGTTTTCTTAGGGTTATTGTTTGCCATTATTTGGTATTACAAAAGACAGGAATTGGCCAAAGATGCACGTTATGGAGCCATTGGTTATTTGGCAATTGTACTGGGCCTAATAGCCATTCACTACTTTTCGAACAACCAATTATTTTTGTTCGAAGCTGGTGACTTAAGATCCTTTTATGGGTTCCTTATTGGTGCCGTATTTAGTGGTGTCATTGGAACCGGCTTCTATCCTATTTTCGGAAATAGGGTGTGGTGTAGAATGGGATGTCCCATGGCCGGTATTTTAGGAATTCAACAACGTTTGTTTTCCAAATTCAGGATTACCACAAATGGGGGGCAGTGTATTTCCTGTGGAAATTGTTCTACCTATTGTGAAATGGGAATCGATGTACGTAGTTATGCCCAAAAAGGAGAAAATATCGTTCGAGCCAGTTGTGTGGGTTGCGGTATCTGTTCTGCTGTATGTCCTAGGGGTGTGTTGAAATTGGAAAATGGTCCATTGGAAGGACGTATTGATGGAAATCAAGTACTATTGGGTAATGATGTAGACCTAATGAGCTTGGTCAACAACAAATAAGAATTAACCCTCTACGATAATGGCCTTTCAAGTTTTACTAATTTGAAAGGCTTTTTTTATGCCCCTGTCGTTAGGTTTCAATTTCGGGTGCGTCTAAGCCCATATGAAAAGGCTAACCCATTTATTCATAATCATCATCCTACTAGCAGGATCTGTACAAATCAGTGCCGGAAATCACAATGAGGTTTCCGAAAAGTTTTATGAAAAGGCCTATTATAGCAATGGTCAATTAAAAGCGGAGGGCTGGCAATTCATGAACGTTAAAACGGATTATTGGATCTATTACCATCGCAATGGCAACATTGCCTCTAAAGGTCACTACAGCAATAATAGGAAAAACGGATATTGGTATTATTACGATGAAAATGGTCAATTGACTAAGGAAGGTCACTATAAACATGGAAGTGCCGAAAATTGGTGGATTTTTTACGATATTGCGAACCAGAAAACCAATAAGTTTCAATACAAGAACAATAAAAAAAACGGGTTTTGTTTGCGATACAATAAGAAAAAACTGATTAAAGCAGAGCGATACAAAAACGATCAAAAAGATGGGGAATGGACTTCCATATCTTCCTTTAGACGTGACAACCCCGGTGCTTCCCTTCGATGAAATCCACCATTTTCGTAATTATTCCAGCCTACAATGAAGAAGGCTCCATTGGTAAAGTTATTGGTGATATCCCAAATACGGTATCAGAAATAATTGTAGTGAGCAATAATTCTTCGGACAATACCGAAGTCATTGCGCAAAATGCAGGGGCTACAGTACTTAAGGAAGAAAGAAGAGGCTATGGATATGCGTGCCTAAAGGGAATGGAATACGTGGCCTTACAAGAGGTAAAACCTGATATTATTGTGTTTCTCGATGGTGACTATAGTGACTATCCGGAACAGTTAACTGAAATTGTAAAACCCATAATTGAGGAAGACATGGACATGGTCATAGGTGCTCGGGTAAAATCGCTAAGGGAATCCGGTTCCATGACGATCCCGCAACTATTTGGGAATTGGCTAGCCACTTCTTTAATGCGTATTTTCTTTCGCTCCAAGTTTACAGACCTCGGTCCTTTTAGGGCCATAAAGTATGATAAACTGTTGTCCTTGAACATGGAAGACAAAACGTATGGCTGGACTGTAGAGATGCAATTAAAGGCGTTGAAAAGAAAATTTTCGTACGTGGAAGTACCTGTAAAATACAGAAACAGAATTGGAGTCTCAAAAGTTTCAGGAACCGTAAAAGGTGCTATCTTTGCAGGCGTAAAAATCTTAGGTTGGATTTTTAAATACAGCGTGAAATAATGTTCTGGGAGACCATCACCATAACCATCTATTCTATAGCCCTTCTGCTTATATTCATGTACGCGCTGGCTCAACTAAACCTATTATTCAATTATCTTAGGGCTAGAAAAAAGAAAGAGGATTGTCCGAAATTCGATTTTTCCAATCCAGACGAAATACCCAATGTAACCATTCAGCTTCCCGTCTTTAACGAGCTTTACGTCATGGAGCGCTTGTTAGATAATATTGCACAAATTGAATACCCCAAAGACAAATTGGAAATCCAGGTTCTTGACGATTCTACCGATGAATCCTTAGGAACTACGGCTACTCATATCCAAAAGCTGCAACAAACGGGATTGGACATTAAACATGTAACCCGTGAAAATCGTGTAGGGTTCAAGGCAGGGGCACTAAAAGAAGGTCTTAAAACGGCCAAAGGCGAGTTTATTGCCATTTTCGATGCGGACTTTCTTCCGAAAAAAGACTGGCTTCTCAATACGGTACCTTATTTCAAGAATAGTGCTATTGGTGTTGTGCAAACGCGTTGGGGACATATAAACAGGGAATACTCCATCCTTACCAGGGTTCAGGCATTTGCATTGGACGCTCACTTCACGTTAGAGCAAGTGGGACGTAATAGTGAAGGCCATTTTATCAATTTTAACGGTACGGCTGGGGTTTGGAGAAAAGACTGCATTATAGATGCCGGAAATTGGGAAGGCGATACGCTAACGGAGGATTTAGACCTTAGTTACCGAGCACAGCTAAAGAACTGGAAGTTCAAGTATTTAGAAGAAGTAGAAACTCCTGCCGAGCTACCTGTGGTTATTAGCGCTGCGCGTTCTCAGCAGTTCCGTTGGAACAAAGGAGGTGCCGAAAACTTTCAGAAAATGCTCTGGAAGGTCATTAAAAACAAGAATGCCTCTTTTAAGACAAAAATTCATGGCATATTGCATTTGTTGAACAGTACCATGTTCCTTAATATTCTTATTGTTGCGATATTAAGTATTCCAATGCTCTACATAAAAAATGAGTACGCCCATTTAAAAACGTACTTTATCGTCATGAGTTTCTTCGTGGTTAGCACTATTATTTTCTTTATCTGCTATTGGTTTACTTACAAGAACATTTACGGTGGTGGCTTATCCCGCTTCTTTGAGTATGTCGGTATGTTCTTTGTTTTCTTCTCCATTGCAATGGGTTTTTCCGTGCACAATTCCTTGGCTGTTCTAGAGGGGCATATGGGTAAGAAAAGTGAATTCATTAGAACACCTAAGTTCAATATTAAGTCATTGAAAGATGGCTGGAAAGGCAATAAGTACTTGAAAAAGAAAATCTCTCCCAACGTAATCATTGAAGGATTGTTGATGGCTTACTTTGGGTTTGGTATGTATTCTGCCTTCGTTGTTGGGGATCAAGGTGGGGATTTTGGATTGTTTCCTTTTCACTTTATGCTATTTGTTGGTTTCGGCTTTGTTTTCTTCAAAAGTCTTGTATCTAAGGCCTAGTTTTTTAACAGATAGGCTACAAAATTTGTAGTAACTTTCACTCAGAACCATAAAGGCCCTCCTATATCGAATTTATTAATACGCAGCTTAGAATACGATCGATTTGGATTTGTTTTTGGGCACTGTCTTGTTTATACCAAGCTCAGGGTCAAAAAAATGACACCCCTAACCCACCTTCGCGTGAGTTCAAGAATGCCTTCGAACTGCGTCATGACAACGATTTTCTATTGTTTACAGATCGATACTATACCACGGGCACTTTCATAGGGATTCGATCTAACGATACAAGAAAGAGCGACTCCATTAACAAACGGCAATACCGCTTCCTTATTCAGCAGGAAATATATACCCCTTCAGATTTATTGGAGACAGATATAAAGCGATTGGACCGACCCTATGCTGGGTTTATAGGAATCTCCAATGGTATTATGCTTACCAATAATAAGCGCATGTATGATGCTAGTTTTTTATTTGGTTTTTCGGGCCCCTTGTCCAATGCGGAGCGTTTGCAAAGCTATTTTCACGAGTCTGCTGCCGAAGATTCACGGGTGGCAACTTGGGAAGGTCAAATAAAGAACAGTCTCCATGCCAATGTTTACCTTCAATATGTAAGGGAATGGAAATTGGAACCCAATCCATTTAGTGTTCATTTTGCGTTGAACCCCATGGGGGCATTGGGCACCAAGGACATATATTTACAACAAGATGTAGCCTTTTATTTTGGAAAAAGAAATTCCATGAACACCTCGGCTGCCTATAACCAGCTAGGGGCATTTGCCAAAGAATTATTCTTCGCCGTACGTGTGGGATATCGGTATATTTTCCACGATGCCTTATTGGAAGGGAATATCGTAGAAGATTTCTCGGTCTTCCTTAAAGAGCCCTACCAAAACCTATTTCTGTACAATTTTGAAATATTCCATCGAAGCAAAAGAAACAACTACAAACTGGGTTACAATTTTGCGACTCCCGCTACCAATGGCACCAAACCACATTTATACATGGTATTTTCATTCATGCGTAGTTTTTGAAATAGCGTACATTTAAATAAATTATCTCAAACTATTGGAAATACCTTTCGAACCTACCTTTCTCGGAATACAATGGAATGTTCATCTCATCCTCGAGTATTTGGCATTCATTGTGGCATTTCGCTATTATGTATTCCTAAGAAGAAAAGGCAAGGATCCCATTTCATATACCAACAGATTATCCATAATTCTGGGAGCCACCTTTGGAGCACTTATCGGATCGAGAATCATAGGGTGGCTAGAATACCCCTTTATGGATTTCTCCGAAAGCATTTGGTTACAGTTGTTGAACACAAAAACCATCATGGGTGGATTGTTTGGTGGGCTACTGGGCGTTGAACTCGCCAAAAAATGGATAGGTGAAAAACAGTCGTCCGGCGACCTCTTTACACTTCCCATCATAGTAGGCATATTTATTGGAAGAATAGGGTGTTTTTTGGCAGGCGTCAACGAATTTACCTATGGGTCTGCCACGAGTTCCTTTTTGGGAATGGATTTGGGCGATGGTATTGCCAGGCATCCCATTGCCCTTTACGAATTAATCTTCTTGGCCGTGCTGTTTTTTGTTTTAAAACGCTTGCAAAAACAATCGGAATTAGAAAGTGGCAAGTTGTTCAAGTACTTTATGATTTCCTACTTTTTATTTCGATTCTTTATAGAATTCATAAAACCCAATGAGTTTCTCGTTCTCGGATTAAGTAGCATTCAATACCTGTGCTTGCTCTGTCTTATTTACTACAGAAAAACTATCTTGTCCATTAAAACCTGATACCATATGCCCGTTAGGAAATATACCTATTACGATTTCACCTTGAGTCTTTGCCCTGAATGCCTAAAACGGGTCGACGCCAAGATTGTTTTTGAAAAAGGCAATGTATATATGCTAAAACGATGCAAGGAGCATGGTAATTCTAAAGTGCTTATTGCAGATGACATTGAATATTACAAGAATCTTCGGAATTATAACAAACCCTCCGAAACTCCCTATAAGTTCAATACAAAAACACATTATGGCTGTCCGTATGATTGTGGGCTGTGCACCGATCATGAACAGCATTCTTGTCTTACCATTATTGAAATTACGGACCGCTGTAATTTAACCTGCCCTACCTGTTATGCAGGCTCATCACCTACCTATGGCAGGCACCGTACCTTGGAAGAAGTAAAGAAAATGCTGGACACCATTGTTGAATATGAAAAAGAACCCGATGTGGTGCAAATTAGTGGTGGCGAACCTACGTTGCACCCGCAATTTTTTGAAATATTGGATTATGCAAAATCCCTTCCCATTCGTCACCTCATGGTGAATACCAACGGAATCCGAATTGCCAAGGAAAAGGATTTTGTTACCCGTCTTAGGACCTATGCTCCCGATTTTGAAATCTATCTTCAATTTGATTCCTTTGAAAACAGCGTATTGCAAAAAATGAGGGGAGCGGACCTATTCAGTATTCGCGAGGCTGCCCTGCAACATCTTAATGAAGTGAACCTCTCCACAACACTCGTAGTTACCCTTCAGAAAGGTGAAAATGACCACGAAATGGGTAAGATTATCGATTATGCCCTTCAGCAAAAATGTGTAAGGGGTGTCACTTTTCAACCTACCCAAATTGCCGGAAGGTTAGAAAACTTTGACACGAATACTGACAGAATCACCTTGACAGAAGTTCGAAGAAAAATTTTGGAGCAATCACCTATTTTCAATACAGATGATCTCCTTCCAGTACCATGCAATCCGGATGCCCTTGTAATGGGGTATGCCCTAAAATTAGGCGGGGAAGTATTCCCGTTAACACGGTACATTAACCCCAACGATTTGTTGGATAACAGTAAAAACACCATCGTCTATGAGCAGGACGAAGCCCTGCATGGTAAAATGATAGAACTTTTTAGCACAGGTAATTCCGTGGAAGTGGCCGAGGAAAATTTAAAATCCATCATGTGTTGCCTACCCAATATTGATGCACCCGAATTGGGCTATGATAATTTATTCCGAATCATTGTAATGCAGTTCATTGATGCGCACAATTTCGATGTGCGGGCCATTAAGAAATCCTGCGTCCATATTGTGGATAAGGATTACAATATCATCCCTTTCGAAACAATGAATTTATTTTATCGTGATGAAAAAAGAGCGTATCTTACTACTTTACTTGAAGAAATGCAATGAGTTTATTTATTCTTGAAGGAAATATGGACGGTCTCGGGATCTTAATTTTAGGAATCCTATTTGTAGGTTTTGGCATCCCTATTATCCTTGCCATTGTGGGTGCTGTCATGCGCACAAATGGCAAAAAAAATACCGCCAAAGTCCTTTGGATCATTAGCGGTATCTATCTCATTATAAGTTTAGGTATTTGCGGAACCCTTTTGGCAAGTTAAAACTCTACCTCTACTTCTATCATTTCGCCATCGCGATCTACCGTTACATTTGTTTTCTGCCCATTTTCGAAGGTGGAGAGGACCTTCATATAACTCATAAGGTCGACTACCGTACTATCGCCCATTTTTTTAACTATATCTCCTTTTAGAAGCCCAGCTTTTTGTGCAGGTTTATCTTCACTCACCCCATCAATACGCATTCCCTTACCAGTATATAGATAGTCCGGCACTACTCCCAATCCTACTTTAAAAGCGGGTACTTCTTCGCTTTCGTTTTTCGTCTTACGGAAGGCAAGTTTCCCATTATCGTCAAGGTCCATGACAATATCATACACAAAACTCAAGATACTATCCATCCCTTCATAATTCAGTTTTTCGGCATCGTCGCCTGGTTTGTGATAGTCTTCGTGCTGTCCTGTGAAAAAGCTCAGCACGGGAAGATCGTACACATAGAATGAGGTAAAATCGCTAGGGCCAATACCACTTTCAAATTCCGATAGGGTAAGGTCTTTATTGTTGCTAAAAAGTGTTTGTTTAAATATGGGCGAGGTACCCACTCCGTGAACTGCTAAGGTTTTTTCCTCATTAAGTCGCCCTACCATATCCATATTTATCATATAATTCACTTTGCTAATATCCAATGTAGCATTCTTCACCCAATAAGCAGAACCAAGTAATCCCATTTCCTCTCCAGAAAATGCAATAAACACAAAGTTATTCTGCTCTTTTATATCGTTGGATTTTAAATCGAGAGCCAACCGCAACATCATGGCTATTCCACTTGCATTGTCATCCGCTCCATTGTGAACTTCTTCTTCTCCCCTATGCAATGATCCGAATCCGCCTACTCCTAAATGGTCATAATGTGCACCAATTACCACGGTACGTTCTCCTCCGTTGTCCAAATATGCCACCACATTACGGCCTGTAACAGTGCTATCTGTGCTTCTTTCGGTTAAAAATTCGGTTTCTTCATGGGGATTGCTACTTGGTTTGAATGTAAAATCTTGAAAGAACCCATCACTCCCTTTTGGCTCCAGTCCATTATCTGCAAAACGTTGGGCAATATAATCGGCAGCTTTCAGCTCGCCGGCCGTACCCGTTTCCCTTCCTTCCATTTCGTCACTGGAAAGAAAGACCACGTCTTCTTTCATAGAGACAGGCTTTTTTACTTCTTCCGAACATGAAAAAAGAATAAGAGTAAATAAGAGGGGGACAATTAAACGCATATCTGTATTTTTGTACAAAATTACGCTTATTATGAGACTTATAGCCCTTTTGCTATTCATTGCATTGTTTATTTCTTGCAAAAATACTTCTGAAACAGAAAGTACAGACTCCAAGGAAGTAACTTCCGAAACCCAAGTAGAGACAGTTAAAGACTCCTTGATCTATCCGGAGGAAAAACACTTTAAATCCATTAGGCAGGTAACCTTTGGAGGGGATAATGCTGAAGCTTACTGGAGTTTTGATGATAAGCAGTTGGTGTTTCAGTCCAACTATACAGAATGGGGTGTTGGTTGTGACCAAATGTTCCTAATGAATGCTAATGAAACCTTTAATGGCACTCAGCCACCTATGATTTCAACAGGGAAAGGACGCACAACTTGTGCCTATTTCTTGCCAGACAACGAACATTTTGTGTACGGAAGCACCCACCTAAAAGATGAAAATTGTCCAGAAGTTCCTTTGCGGAAGAATGGCAAATATGTGTGGCCTGTATATGATTCGTTCGACATATTCGTATCTGATCTTGAAGGAAATATTACCGCACAACTTACGGATGAACCGGGCTATGATGCTGAAGCCACTGTATCCCCAAAGGGTGACAAAATTGTATTCACCTCTATGCGAAGCGGGGACCTAGAATTGTATACCATGAATATTGACGGTAGTGATGTACAACAAATTACCGACGAGCTTGGCTACGATGGTGGTGCTTTTTTCTCGCCAGATGGCACTAAATTAATTTTCCGTTCCTCCAGGCCAAAAACAGAAGAGGAAATTAAGGAATATAAAGATCTTTTGGCACAAGGATTGGTACAACCAACCGAAATGGAACTGTACATTTGCAATGCTGATGGAAGCGAGTTGCGACAGCTCACCAATTTGGGGAATGCCAATTGGAGCCCTTTCTTTCACCCAAGTGGTAACAAAATACTATTCAGTAGTAATTTTGAAGCAGAAAGAGGATTTCCTTTCAACCTTTATTTGATCGATATAGACGGAAAGAATTTGGAAAGGGTTACCCATGGTGAGACTTTTGACGCATTTCCGGTCTTCTCAAACGACGGGAAATATCTGGCGTTTTCTTCTAATAGAAACAATGGCGGAACTAGGGATACCAACCTGTTCATAGCCGAATGGCAAGACTAATGTCCAACCGAATTGTTCATAGCCTTCGCGAGTATAGATTTGCTATTCTACTTGCTGTGGTTGTCTCAATTCTTTATGGTTTTTTTGCCTACGACTTAGAGCGAAGCGACTTCCCCCGTTTAATTACGATGTTTACCGGACTAATCGTAATCACCTATCAACTCATAAAAATGTATGGTTGGAATTTCTGGCTATTGGCTGGATTCGGAGTCCTATTCCGATTGGTATTCCTGCCTGCGATTCCAAACCTTTCACAAGATTTTTACCGCTTTCTTTGGGATGGCAGATTGGTAATTCAAGGAATTAACCCTTATTTATTCACCCCTGAGCAATTTATAGAAAATCTACCCACAAAGTTTATTTTAGGTCATTGGGAACTGGAAAAATGGAATGCCATTACTATTGCTCAGGATTCTGAACTGGTAAAAGGTATGGGGGCATTAAATGCTAGTCATTACAGTAATTACCCTCCAATAAATCAGCTGTGTTTTGCCCTTGCTGCATTGTTTTCGGGAAAAAGCATTATCGGTTCGGCCATCGTACTTCGAATACTGATTATTCTTGCGGATATTGGAATTCTATATTTTGGAAGGAAGTTATTACGAGCACTAAAGCTCCCCGAAAAACAAATCTTCTGGTACTTCCTGAACCCCTTTATCATTATCGAATTAACAGGCAACCTTCACTTTGAAGGTGTTATGCTCTTTTTTGTAGTTTGGAGTCTGTACTTGCTCCACAAGGGAAAATGGTTTTGGGCTGCTTTACTCTTGGGAATTTCCGTTTCGGTAAAGCTATTGTCCTTGCTTTTCCTTCCACTGTTCTTTAGATATTCTTTTCAGAAAGAAGGTATTTTCAACAAAACCCGAATAACAAGATTGGTGCTCTTTTATACGACTGCACTTTTTTCGGTGTTATTAACTTTTTTGCCTTTTCTTTCAACGACTTTTCTAGAAAATTTTGCGGCGACCATTGGTCTTTGGTTCCAAAAGTTCGAGTTCAACGCCAGTATTTATTACATTATCCGTTGGATAGGTTATAAGGTAATTGGGTGGAATATTATAGAGAGTGTGGGTAAAATACTTCCGTTGGTGATTATCTTGTTTTTACTCATTGTGTCCTTCTTCCGAAGGAATTCGAAAACAAAGTCCCTCATCACCGCATTGCTTTTTGGAATTTCGTTTTATTTCCTGCTTTCTACCACAGTGCACCCTTGGTATATTGCAACGCCCTTAGTGCTGTCTGTATTCACCAAGTATAGATTTGCAATCGTTTGGAGTGTCGTGGTTCTGCTAAGCTATTCGGCCTACGGCGCAGAGGGTTTTTCTGAAAACCTTTGGTTGGTAGGTTTGGAATACACAGTAGTTGCTGGTTTTCTTATTTGGGAGCTCTTTCTTCGGAATACAACTAAAATAGGCTTACAACCTATTGAAAATCGTTAATTCTTCATTGGAGAGAAAACGATAGCGTCCCCTTGGAAGGTCTTTTTTAGTAAGCGGGCCTAGTGCCACACAATCCACTTTCACCACATCATAACCCAAATGTTCGAAAATAGCACGTATGATGCTATTTCCCGTATGTTTTATCTTGAGCCCTATTTCCTTTTTAGGAGCATTCTGTACATAACTCACTTCTTCTACATGAACTTCCTTGCCATCGATCTTCAATCCTTCCGAAATTTGCTTAAGATGTTCTGCTTTTAGGTTTTTATCCAATTCAATATGAAACAACCGATCAATTCCCTTTTTGCTGAATTTTTGCCTGAAGGCATCGTCATTGGTAAAAAGCAACAATCCTGTTGCGTTTCTTCCCAATCGGCCGAAAGGTTTCACCTTTGAAGTAGTTGCACCGGCGATAATATCCATTACTGTAAGCCCTTTTGTCTCACTGGTAGTTGTGGCTACTCCTTTTGGTTTGTTTAAAAGCACATAGGTAGGTGGTTCTGGCGATATACGGCGGCCATCGAACTTCACCTCATCGGTTAACTGAACACGATGTCCCATCTCATTAATTACCTTGCCATTAACTGTTACTTGCCCAGTAGCAATATACATATCGGCCTCTCGGCGTGAGCAAATTCCACTATTAGCAATATATTTATTGAGTCGGATTCCTGGAAGGCTTTTGGCTTTCTTTTGTCCTCCGGAAGGTTTCTGATTTCGGGATTGAGAACTAGGTCGGGCAGGTTTTCTCTTCTGATTATTCCCTCTGCCTGATGCATTTTCTTTTCTACCACTATCTTGTCTACCCATTTTTTAAAATTTTTGCAAAGATACAAGAAGCAATAAGCTTTAATGCACTGAAAGCAAAGTTTATTCGTCGAATTTCAACGTGGACTGGCGCGCTCTATTTACCACCAACTGGGTGACATCTGGGCGCGAATAATGACCTACCGGATCGAAATTTTGGCGCTCTTCGAGAACACATTCAAAATTAAGGGTATGGTAAATGTTCCCTTCCTCATGCAACACAGGTCCCACTATCCACTCTCCATCTGGGCCCGCTATACAGCTTCCCCCATTTGCAAGTACTTTTGGTGCCTTTTCAAATATTTTCTCCAAATGAGGGGTGCTGGGAGGAAAATCTTCTAGCTTCATTAACGATGAAACTGAAAGCACAAAACTTCGGCTCTCCCTCGCTATAAAACGGGTAATGTCTTTGGTATTGTGGTCGCTGCCTGGCCATACGGCCACGTGCAGGTCTTCGCCCTGCGCGTAGAGCGAAGCTCTTGGCAGCGGCATCCAGTTTTCCCAACAATTCAATCCACCTACGGTAAACTTACCTAACGGATGCACTCTTAATCCATTACCATCACCGGGTGACCACGTAAGTCGCTCGTCATAAGTGGGCTGCAGTTTTCTATGTACGGATTGAATATTTCCTTCCCTATCAATATAAACCAATGAGGCATAAACACTTTTTCCCCCACGATCTAAAGGACGTTCAATAATTCCGAGATAAATAGCCAAGCCATATTTTTTGGCCAAGCCACAGACAGAATCCAGATCTCCGTGTTCTATGGTCACAGCATTGGAAACATAATGGGCGTGCAATTGCTTGTTCACTTCAGTATTCCATTCGGCACCACCCGTTAGGGCTAGCCAAAAAGGATATCCCGGAAGCAATCCTTCACCAAAAACAATTAAATCTGAGCCATTTTTACCTGCCTCATGAATTTGATCTTCAATTTTTTGGAGCGTAGCTACTTTGTCCAACCATACTGGCGCAATTTGAGCCAGTGCTACGTTCAGTTCGTTTGTCTTTTTCATCATCTAAAGATATAACAATCTGTCGGGTCACATCGAAAACCTTTCAGCAAACAGCTTCAGATTAAAGATACATCATGAATCGATTCAGCAAAAGATCTACATCTAAGAGTACAATACTGAAAACACCAATAACAATAATAAACTTGAGAATACTATGAAGAATTAGATAGTGCAGCTTTTTGGAGGCCCTCCAAAGAAATCCAACAAATACGATAAGTGCTAAAATGCTTCCATAAAAATAGAAATGCATATAGCCTAAGTAGAATTTAAAGATAAGCAGCAATGTAGGTACTAAGGTAAGTATAGCAAGAAGGGTAAGCATTATTTTGGCCATTCTAATACCATGTACTATAGGTAATGTCTTATATCCCTGTGCAAGATCCCCTTTTAAATTTTCAAGGTCCTTTACAATTTCCCGCATAGAGATAAGCAAGAATAAAAATGTAGCATGCACAAAAATGACCAAGTCAAAATTCTTGTAGTAAATAAATACGGCAAAGAAGGGGATTACCGAAAGTACTGCAGACGTAAGGTTCCCTATAAAAAGATACTTCTTTAGCTTGTGTGAATAAAACCAGATTGCAAATATGTACAATGAGAAGAAAATTACAGCCCTAAAGGATACATAACTGGCAAAAATGACGGATAGAAAGTTGAGTACAAAATACCCCGAAAGTTTCGTGTTCTGGCTAACCAAGCGATCCAATCGTGTTTTATGGGGACGATTTATCAAGTCCTTTTCACTATCGTAAAAACTATTGATGATATATCCTCCAGCAATGGCCGCCGCAGAGGCCAAAACCAACATCAACAGACTCAAATCGAAAACCACATCCCGAACAGGTAGGTTCGGAGCTAAAATGTAAATGGATGTGAGGTATTGGGCAATAATTATAATAAGGATATTGTAGCCCCTTACTACAGAGAAAAGGCTAAAAAACTTAAGCAGAAAATGTCGCTGTCTACGGTTTAACATCTTTCAATCCTTGTATCCAATATCCAATTTGTTCACTTACTTCTGTTGCTGACTCCTTATACAAATGATTACCATCGGTATAGTGATGTATATGATTCTCCGAAGTTAAATCTAAATATGGGATTTCGCCTTGTTGTGCCAATTTCTTCATTTTCCTATTAAAATCGTCCATAAAACGTTCTTCTATATCCATAACTTCCCTGCTCACGGGCAAACGCACCAAATACACTTCCCCCCTTTCCTGTAAATAGGAAATGATCTTATTCAAATAATCCAATCGAACTTGGGAAAATTGATAATCCTCTGCGTGTTTGTTATAGGATTTCACCTTTCTTCTTACCCGACTGCGAACTATCCTGGGAAGCATTTTGACTGTTACTTCTAACCAACCATCGTCATGTAAAAACATTTCGGTTTTTTCTTCCAGCAATTCATAGTAAGAACCATCGAAGTTCTGAAGCAAATAAGGAATATTTGGCTTTTGGGAAACCCAAGGTGTGTTCGCCAAAGCCCTTTCATTCTCAAAAAAATCTTCCTCATTATTGGGGTCCTGAGCTTTGGAAGAAATACTCCACGGATCTACCGAAAGTATAAAAACCCCATTTCTGGTATCGGGATCCAATTTCTTCTGTATGCTTTCGAAATAGGTGGGCCCATATGGGCTATGGGCTATGGTAAAAGAGTAATTATAAAAATTTGCTTCAGGGAATTGCCGGTTTAACACATCTGGCCTAATGCCCTGAGCCGCCCGGGAAGTTCCCAAAATCAATGACTGCTGTTCGGCAGAGGTAAACCTGAGATAAAATGGATCTGTATGCCCATCTGCTTGGGAGAACAACCAAAACACGGGTATGGCCAACAAACTCAAAAAAACAACGCTATGTAGCAAAAACCGTTTCATCTAAAACTGAAAGTATATAAATTCTTGATTTTTAGCACCATAAAGCACTATAATCATGGCCAAACAAAGGTAAAATCCATACCTAATAGGCCTCGGCCATTTTCGTAACATTCCCTCAATAGCATAATTCCTATCCCTTCCTATCCATTCGAAACACAGGAAAAGAATAAGCATTAACCCTATCCAGAACAAGTGCTTATTATGCGTAATATTGGGAACTGAGAAGAGTGATCTACTAATCATCCCTTTTATGTAAATAAACGCATCTGTAACAGTAGCCGCCCTAAAAAATATCCAAGCAAGTAGCGTTAATCCAAAAGTCATTAGCATCTGAGCTATTTCCCTTGCATCGGGAAACCACTTCCCTTTTGCCACTACGTCTAGATTGACCCTGTTCTTGCCCCGGATGAAAATAGGCAGGAAATACAATGCATTTAAAAATCCCCACACCAAAAAGGTCCAATTCGCCCCATGCCAGAAACCGCTCACTAAAAAAATGACAAATACATTTCGTATACGCACCCATTGACTTCCTTTACTGCCACCTAAAGGGATATACACATAATCCCGAAACCACGTGGATAAAGAGATATGCCACCTTCTCCAAAACTCGGCAATATCCCTAGAAAAATAAGGGTATGAGAAATTCTTCATGAGATCGAAACCAAACAATCTCGAGGTACCAATTGCGATATCCGAATACCCAGAAAAATCCCCATAAATTTGAAATGAAAACAGTATGGCCCCCAAAAGCAAATTACTTCCAGAGGTACCGTCGGCATTTTCGAATATCTGGTTCACCAAAGGAGCACAATTATCGGCAATCACTACCTTCTTTATGAGCCCCCACAAGATTTGCCTTAAGCCGTCGGTTGCCTTGTCATAATCGAATTTTCTTTTAGTATAAAACTGAGGCAAAAGATTGGTTGCCCTTTCAATTGGGCCTGCAACCAATTGCGGAAAAAAGCTTACAAAGGCAAAAAATGAAATGATATCTTTCGTTGGCTCCAACTTTCTACGATACACATCTATGGAATAACTAAGGGTTTGGAAAGTATAAAAACTAATTCCCACGGGTAGAATAATGGACAATCGAGAAGGTTCTATAGATGTGCCAAGTAAGGTAAATGCTTCCGAAAAACTCTCGGCAAAAAAGTTGTAGTATTTAAAAAAGCCCAAGAATCCTATATTCACCGATATACTGAGCCAAAGCCAAAGCTTCCTTCGTTTAGGTAATTCCTCCTTACTTAGTAGTATTCCAACAAAATAATCTACAAAAGAACTGAAAACAATAAGACCTAAAAATCGCCAATCCCACCACCCATAAAAGAAATAACTTGCCCCTAAGAGTAAAACATTTTGTGCCTTTAGCGATCTATTGACCACGAACCAGTACAGAAAGAAAACGACCGGTAAGAAAAGGGCAAATTCTATGGAATTAAATAACATAGTAAGGGCACAGGTTCTTGTGCGAAGATACTATAAATGAAAAGATGGAACTAAAAACTGTAAACCACTTCCAGTTTATGCCCTTTTAAGGCATTTTGCGCTTTGTTGAAGTCTTCGGTAAAGCCCAACATATAACCTCCGCCTCCAGAGCCACATAATTTCAAATAATAGGCATTGGTTTCAATTCCTTTCTTCCAAAGGGTATGGAATTCTTTGGGAATCATGGGTTTAAAATTATCCAGCACAACTTTAGAGAGTTGCTTTATATTTCCGAATAGCGACTTTACATCGCCTTTCAAGAAGTCCTCAACACAGGCATCGGTATGCTTCACAAATTGCTCTTTCAACATATTCCTAAACCCTTCCAGCTTCATATTTTCCATAAAGATCTGAACCATGGGCGCTGTTTCACCTGTTTGTCCACTATCCAATAAAAATACCGCTCCTTTGCCGCTTTCCGTTTGAGAAGGAATTCCTGCTGGTTCTATATGATCTTGGGAGTTGATCAATATCGGGAGGCTCAAATAACTGTTTAACGGGTCCAAACCGGATGACTTACCATGGAAAAATGATTCCATTTCCCCGAAAATCTCCTTCAATTTCAATAGTTTTTCCCGGGTTAAATTCTCTAATACCGTAATTTTATCGAACGCATACTGGTCGTAGATTGCTGCCACTAGTGCTCCGCTACTACCCACACCATATCCTTGCGGAATGCTGGAATCGAAATACAAACCATTGGCAACATCCTTTTTCAATTTATCAGAATCGAAAGAAACCAAGTCCGGCTTTCTTTCTTGAAGCTCCTCTAAATATTCGGTTAAAACGCCTCAAAGCATCATTTGAGTTATGCGTAGCATTTGTACTATGCTCGTCGATCTTGAGAGCTCCTTTAAAAAAGTTATAAGGGATGGAAAGTCCTTTGGAGTCTTTGATAATACCATACTCTCCAAAGAGTAATATTTTTGAATAGAAAAGGGGACCGCGCATCTAAATTATTTAGGTTTAATTCTCTAAAGATAATGTATTTGGCTCTAAAACCACATTTTCGTTACAAAGATAAGACAATATTGTTCGTCATTTCTTAAAAAGAATCCAATATCACCCTATGTCATTCTTTAACAGTTACTTCAGTGGCTCCAGAACCTGTTTTATCTGCAATAAACTCGCCATTCTTGCAAAATGGTGCCAATTCGCTTTGCACGAGTTCCATCACCTGCTGTTTCACCGATTTCGGGAACAATACATGGACATTGGCTCCAGCATCCAGGGTAAAGCAAACGGGAACACCTTTGTTTTTCCTGAAACCTCGAATGCGTTCAATAATTTCCAAGGTATTGGGCTTCATCAAAATAAAATTGGGAGAAGATGTCATCATCATTGCATGTAACGCTAAAGCCTCAGATTCCACAATTTCAATAAAGCTATTCAAATCCCCAGATTCTAGCACCGGTATCAGTGCCGCTAACTGGTCATTGGCTTGCTGAAAGCGCTGCTCCGCAAACGGATGGTCATGCATTAAATTATGACCCACCGTACTACTCACTTGTTTTTCACCCTTATCAACCAAGAGAATAGCATCTTGAAAATGCGAAAAGTTAGCATGCACTTTATGCGGGTAGCTTACACCATACAAGTTAGAGCTTCCTGGAACATTCTCATGTGCACCCCAAACCACCAAGGGCCCTTCTATGCTCCTACTGGCACTTCCAGATCCCAATCGGGATAGAAAAGAAGCCTTGTTCATGAAATACCTTTCATCCTTTGCCGTTTGCATTTGTCTTTCCATAGTCATAAGACAAAGTGCCAAAGCGCTCATTCCACTTGCCGAAGAGGCAATACCACTGCTATGTGGAAAACTGTTGGTAGTTTCAATTCTAAATGAATACTCCTGCAGAAAGGGAATATACTTTTCAATACGTTCAAAAAACTTCTGGATTTTGGGTTCGAAACCAAGCTCCCTTTTTCCGTCCAGATATACTTCAAAATCATACCCATCTCCGCTTTTCTTTTGAAAATTCAAGGTGGTCAATGTATGACACTCGCTCAGGGTAAAGCTAATGGACGCATTCTTGGGAAGTTGTTCCCCGTATTTTCCCCAGTACTTAACCAAGGCAATATTACTAGGAGATTTGTAGGATACACTTCCATTTGCCAGTGTCTTGGTATATGAGGGTGGAATAAAATCCTTTTCGGTCATGATTCGAATTTCAAGCACAAATATAACCAATTCGGAGGTGTTCGTTCATTAAAACAGAGGCAGCACAAAATGAATTTTGAATCTGTGTTGATGATAAATGAAAATTCCCTCGATGTAACACCAGAAAGCAACGATTAACGACCATAAAAAATTAGTAACTTTCCACTATCTTCAATAAAAGATGGGGGAAGTAAAACATATAGATCAACAATTTGCCCTGGTAAAAGCCATCAAATCAAATGATGAAATGGCCCTTAGAAAGCTCTATCAGGATAATTACAAAAAGGTTGAAATGCATGTGTTAAGGAATAACGGATCCATGCCCCAAGCAAAAGACATCTATCAAGAGGCGTTTTTGGCCATGTACCAAAACATAAAAGAAGATAAATTTGCGCCCAAGAATGAAACCGCACTACAAGGCTATTTGTTTCAAATTTCTAAAAACAAATGGACAGACTTCTTGCGATCCTCGCGTTATAAAAAAACCACCAAGATTCCCGAAGGTTTTCAAATAAAGGAAGAGTCTTCCTTAAATGGTCAGGAGATTGAGCAAGAGGACGTACGAAAAACGGAAGGAGCCATAAACGCCTTCCACAAAATGGGCAATGAATGCAAGAAATTATTGGAAGTTTTTTATTTCGAGAAAAAATCCCTGCGGGAAATTGCATCCCTATTCGATATTGGGGAAGCATCCGCACGTAATAAAAAATATCGCTGTATACAGAAACTAAGGGCCTTAGTCCAATCATCGAATTCGTAACCTATTGAGCACAGAAAACGACATAACACAAGAACTTTTTGAAACCATAGAGGGATACCTTCAAGGGACACTTTCAGATGCCAAAAAAATTGAATTTGAAGGATCGTTGCACAACGATCCAAAACTTCAGCAAAAAGTAGACGATATAAAAACCTTGCTGTCCGGTATTGAAACTGCTGCATTCAAAGAAAAAATGAATGATTTTCATGACACGCTTGGTGCACAGAATACTCTTGTTTCAGAAACACCAGAAAAATCCAATCGAGGAAAACGTTATTTGATTGCAGGCATCGCAGCTTCTGCAGCAATTTTAGCCATGCTCTATTTTGGATCACCCAACAACAATTCAACAGAAGCACTATTCAATAGGAATTTTCAACCAGATCCTGGACTGCCCACTACGATGGGCGCAACCAATGACTTCTCGTTTTACGATGCCATGGTAGATTATAAAAAAGGGGACTTCGCGTCGGCTATTACTAAATGGGAAGCGCTGCCAGAAGGCACCAAAGGCGATACGTTAACCTATTTCCTGGGCGTTGCACAATTGGCCCATGAAAGTGAAGCACAGGCTATTGACTATCTGAAGGGACTATCCCAAAAGCCGGACAATCCTTTTGGAACAGAAACGTACTACTATTTGGGAATGGCTTATTTAAAACAGGGAGATGTTGAAAATGCCAAGAAAGCACTTTCTAGTAGTGGTACCACACAAGCATTAAAAGTATTGGCAGAACTCAATGAATAGCCTATGAAACATCCAATACAAAGCATACGATTGTTTACACTAATGGTATGGCTTTGTGGAATCTGTTGTACCCTCAAGGCACAGGACAGAGTTTCAAAACCTTCCGAAGATCCATTTCAATTGGGAAAAGAAGCCCAGAAACAAGGAAATCACAGAAATGCCATTACTCAATTCAAGCTCTTTTTAAGCACTATAGACAGTACCCACTCCGATGCTTCTTTCCGACACTATGAAGCCTTCAATGAAATAGGAATATCCAAGCAGCGGTTATTGGAATTAGATAGTTCCTCTTTCTATTTCCGAAAAGCGCTGACCTATTTGGACCGCACGGAAAGAACCCCTATGAACGAATTCTACTTTGCAGGTATCCTGAAAAACCGAATTGGCCTAAATGAGTTCAATACCGGAAAAATGAAGGCATCCATACAAAGCATGAAAGCTGCCGTTCATTCCTTCCAATTTTATGTGGACGCAGTACAAGATGAAGAAGAAAAACTGAACGGATTAAAAAAACAATACGCCAGTGTAGACAATCTTGGCGGATTCTATCGAGGGATCGGCGAAAATGAACGCGGTATGGCATTAGCCGAATACTCTTATCGCCAAAAATTGTCTTTTTTGGAGGAGGACGACTCTAACATCACTATATCAAGACTTATTTTAGGCCATATTAACCTCATCGCTAGAAATTACGAAGCGGCAGGCACTTATTTGGATCAGGCATTGGCACACATTGAAAAAACACCCTATCTCCAGACCTATGGTTTAATGGTTCGAGCTTCTACCTATGAAAATGTGGGTGATTATGAAAAAGCACAGGAGACGTACGAAGAATGTGAGACCATTTATAGGCAAGGAGCCAATGGCACCTACTCCTTGGTGTTTTTGGACGCACTAATTGAGATGTCCCGTTTTTACGCAAAAATTGGCAATCGAGAAAAGGCGGTGGCACTTGCTCAGGAAGGTTACCAATTTACCCAAGGCATTGATTTTACGAACGAGTTAATTGCTTTCTATCACATTCAGAACATGGCGCAAGTACATTTTACCCTTGGTAATTATGAAGAAGCAAAAGTATTTAGTGAGGAAGCCTTGGACTATTATTCCAGTGATCGCATTACCGCACAATCGGAATTGGATTCTATCCGAAATGAAATTCGGAAACCAAGTGTACTATATCTTAAAACCAAGTCGACATACTCTTTAAACTCTTCTAACGACGAAGATTCCTTGTTATCCCTATTGAAGGAAACCCAAAATGCCCTATCCATTTTGGAACGACAAAAAACGGGAATAAGTACCGAAGAGGACCTAGCCACTTTATTGAATGACAATAGCGATCTTATCAACTTCACCAAGCAACTAAATTGGGACCTTTATAATCTCACCCAAGAAGAAAGTTATCTCGACGATCTAATTTCACTGCACGAATCTGCCATCTATACTCGAATTAGGTCACGATTAAACCTAAAGGATATCACTTTCTCAAATGTCCCCGTATCTGTGCTGGAAAGGGAATCACAACTAAAGGAAGTACTTTCTTCCTCATTGGATGACTCAGAATCTATAGATGGCTTTTTTAAAGCGCAGACTTCATGGAATAGATTCTTAGATTCCTTAAAAAACAACTATCCTTTGTACCATGAAATGCGTTACGCCACTATACAAAAGCCCATAAATGGTATTCAGGAAAAATTGGACGAGAAAATAACCGTGATTCGCTATATGTTCATGGAGGAAACATTATATGCCTTTGTGCTTAACGCATCGCAAAAGTCTTTGGTTCCATTGGAAAACGCTGCCGATATTGAGAACCACATTAAGTATGTGAATAGTCCGAGCAGTGATTTTAACACAGTCGCCGCCTCCATCTCTCACCTATATAATATTCTTTGGAAACCTATCGCCCATTTAGTCACGACCGAAAACGTAGTAGTCATTCCAGACCAAGTCCTTTTTAATGTAAGTTTCGACATTCTAACCCCAAATAAGATATCGTCTTATACGGAACTTGCAGAAAACAGCCTTTTAGCCAAGCATAATCTAGCATATAATTATAGTCTATTCCTTATTGAGAATGAACCCTATGAATCTGAATTAAGGGACAACTTTGTGTCTTTTGCGCCAGAATTCACTGCCGAAATGAAAGATAACTATAGAAGGACCCTATTGGATTCCGTTGACTTAGACAAAGCCTATGTATCACTACTACCGCAACCCTTTAGCATACAAACTGTAGAGAAATACGCTTCTCAATTCGATGGTGTTACCTATCTAAACAGTGCCTCTACCAAAAATGCCTTTACCCAAAATGCCCGAAACCACAAAATCATTCACATTGCAACCCATGCAGAATCGAACAACTTGAATCCCGAATTATCGCGATTGATTTTCGCTAAGGATTTAACAGATTCCTTAGCTACCAATTACCTGCATACCTACGAGATTTACAATCATAATCTAGCCTCGGAACTCACCACCCTTACTGCTTGTGAAACTGGGAAGCCCAGCTTTCAACCAGGGGAAGGGATGATCTCTTTGGCACACGCCTTTAATTATGCAGGCAGCAAGAGCATTCTAACAAGTTTGTGGAAAATAGACGAACAATCCAGCAATGAAATAGTAGATTCCTTTTATGCCTATTTAGCCAAAGGCCTACAGAAAGATGTGGCACTAAGGAAGGCGAAACTAGACTATATTGCCAATGCTCAAGGCCGTACACAGGCTCCTTTTTATTGGTCTGGTCTAGTTCTTATGGGAGATCCTCAATCGATAGAATTGTCTTCTGGTTTTCCGATTTGGGGGTGGGCACTAATCTTAGTCGCAGGCATACTCCTTCTTTGGTTGTTGTTGAAGCAACGAAAACGGCAATTATGATGACAAATTAGAATAGGTACGATGTATTCTAAAGCGAATACTCATTTAAGTACCTATTAGTCATGAAAAAATCTTTACTTTTTATCGCAATCACGGCCTTCATTGTTTCGTCTTGGGCGCAAGGAATACCACCAAGGCAAGAAGCAAATTTAGATGCCGTTTACTCCCAGTACAATCTTACTGGTGAAAATGTCGTAGTTGTCATCATAGACAGAGGAATTGATTACCGCCATCCCGATTTTTTGGATGAAAACGGAAATACCCGCCTTGCCTATGTATATGATATGCTGGATCCCACAGGTGCCGGTGATCCCGACAACCCATATGGTATTGGGACCATATTTACGCAAGCTCAAATTGACCAAGCAATTGACAATAACGACCCCCCACTTTCTACCGATCGCTACGGTCATGGTACCGCGACTTCTGGAATAGCTGCCGGAAACGGCTCGGGAACTGCATCCGGGGAATTTCAGGGAGTAGCTCCAGAAGCAACCCTTATAAGCATTAAACTCACCCACGATCCGTTTCCACCATTTAATGGAGAGCCCGGTCAGGATGGTTTCTTTAATCCAGCCTACATTCCAGTAGCACTTCAGTTCGCTTCCGATAAAATTGCTGAGTTAGGACTACCTTCAGTCACCTTAATGAATATTGGCTCCATTGGCGGGCCTACCGATGGAACCAGTACTATTTGTCAAGCTATTGATGATTTTGTCATGAATGGAAACACCTTTGTTCTTGGTGTAGGCGACGATGGCGGAAATGACAATCATGCAGCGACGACAATAAACCAGGGACAAACGGTCGAAGTAGAAATACAAAAAGGAGAAGCTGGAAATGTACGTTTCGATCTCTGGTATAGTGAGGACGACCGGTTTACAGTGAGCATCGAGCGACCCAATGGTGTCGTAGAAGGTCCGTTTGCAGCTCCAGCGGGTCCCAATGGCGCAGTAGACCAAAACCTAGGTGACATTGCCATGTTTCATCGTGGGGCAAATACTGAGTTTTTTGGTGCTACCTCCAACAGAAGGGAATTGCTTATTGACTTCTCTGGAAATACAGGCACATACAAAGTTATTCTAGAAGGCACGCAAGTTTCCGATGGAGGTTTTCACGCAACCCTAAATCCATCTACCTACTCCAACACTAATCGCTTCCTTAGTTTTGTGGTACCAGGGTACAGTATTAACGACTATGCAAGCTCTGAGTTGGGCATTACTCCGACAGATTATGTGGTGCAAAGCACATGGACGGATATTGATGGAATTGCCCGTGGAATTTCCGGACAAGGGGATCCAGGTGAACTTTGGATAGGTTCGAGCAGTAGCCCAACCCATGATGGCCGTTTAGGAGTCGACTTTGCCGCTACAGGAGAAGTATGTCATGCCGCTTATGCGGACAACACCTATTACGAAAACTTCTCTTTCAATGTACTTCAGAATAGCAATGGCCTTTACGGAATTCAGAATGCCGTGAGTGCCGCCGCCCCCCTTTCCACCGGGGTAATTGCCCTGATGCTAGAAGTAAATCCGGCGTTGACCCCTTCGGAAATAAAAACCTTACTGCAACAATCCAGCCGACAGGATTCAGATACCGGAACCGTTCCCAACGATGATTGGGGATATGGTAAATTGGATGCCCTACAGGTGATCGAAGACACCTTTGATACACTTGGGACTTCAGAATTCGAAACCCACAATACCATTAGTGCCTATCCTAATCCTACACAAGGCAAACTTACCATTGCTACCCAAGTAATCTCGGAAGAAATTACGGTAGTGGTCAGCAATGTGGCAGGGCAAATAATCTGGACCGAAAAAAGACAGCAAACAAAAAGACTGGAGTTAGACTTTAATGTTCCCGTGGGGATGTACTTCGTAACCGTAAGCACACCCAATGGTAAGAAGACATTAAAAGTTTTGAAAGATTAGTTTTAGGTACTTAATGCTCTTGCAAGCTCCAGCATTTTGGTGAGTGTCCGGTAATTCCTAGCGGTTGCCGACACTCCCAATTTTTTCTCGAACCAGTTGTTACTCAGTTTGGCCTTGCCAAAGCCCGTAGCACAATAGAAATAGATGCATTGATCGGTGATATGGAATTCTTCATTGGGATAGGAAATTTGAGAGGCCAGTTCTATATTCTCAGAAGTGGGAACGGCATGCAATAGACTGAAATAACTTTTCTCCTTCTTTTCTTCAGAAAAAGGACATTGTGCCAATACGGCTTCAATTTCCAAAGGTGTCTTAACAAACACAGGCACTTCCCAACCGAAGGTATCCAATATGCCATTTTCAATAATGGTTTCAGGGTTGGCTTCCGAAGTTTGCAAGACCACATTCCCGCTCTGAATGTAGGTTTGTACGGTTTCAAAACCCAAGGAGGTGAGCATATCCCTGAGGTCGGCCATTTTTATCTTTTTGTGACCGCCTACATTAATTCCCCTTAGAAATACGATGACTGTTCTCATAGGCTGTTGGTAATGGCCTGGGCCACGATGTATCCACCCGTCCATGCATTTTGAAAGTTAAAGCCTCCGGTAATGGCATCTATGTTTAGTACTTCCCCTGCAAAATACAGATTGGGAAGCAATTTGCTTTCAAAAGTTTTGAAATTAACCTCTTTTAAATCAACACCACCAGCGGTTACAAACTCTTCCTTAAATGTACTTTTCCCATGAACCCTGTAAATCCCTTGGGTAAGTTCGGAAGTTAATCGCTGTAGCTTCTTTTTAGGCACATCTGCCCAAATTTCTGAAACTTCAATTCCCGAGGCCTTTACAAAACGTTGCCAAAGGCGTTTGGGTAATTCAAATTGAGCATACTTGTGTAAGGTTTGTTTGGGATGTAGGTTTTTCAACTCCATCAAGGCTTGCATTACCTCTATGTCGGTGGCGTCGCCCAACCAATTCACTTGAATGGAAAATTGATAGTTCAACGGTTCTAGCATTCGTGCACCCCAAGCAGACAATTTTAAAATGGCCGGACCACTCATTCCCCAATGGGTAATTAGCAAGGGACCTGCACTTTCTAAAAGGACTTTTCCGGCTTCCGAAAGGACTTTAACCTGCACTTCCGTGCTCAACCCCTGTAAATCGGAAATTCGTTCATCGGTTATATTGAATGTGAAAAGGGACGGCACGGGATCAATTATTCGATGACCGAGTCCTTGTAACATGTTCCAAATTTTGGGGTTACTCCCTGTGGCAACCACTAGTTTTTCTGCTGAAAACGTATCAGATACAGTAACTACCCGCCACCGATCTTGAGAAGTTAGTATTTCCTTTACCGAATGGTTTTTAAGCAGGGTAACACCCGCTTTTTTGGCTTCGGAAACAAAGCAATCTATAATGGTCTGTGAACTATCACTGATAGGAAACATCCTGCCATCTTCTTCAATTTTTAACTCGATACCCCTTTCTTCGAACCAAGCGATGGTGTCGCCTGTCATGAATGTATGAAAGGGCCCCAGGAGTTCTTTTTCCCCTCGGGGATAGTTCATGGACAAATCCAAGGGCACGAATTCGGCGTGCGTTACATTGCACCTGCCACCACCGGATACCTTCACCTTGGTGAGTACTTCCTTACCACGCTCCAAAATGGCAATGCTAAGGTTCGGGTTATTTTCGGCTGCATTTATCGCCGTAAAAAAACCGGCAGCCCCGCCTCCTATAATAATGATATCAAAATCTGTGCTCACGCATCAAAAGTAGCCATATTTTTAGGGGAAAGTACCTACAGGGAAATATTTTGTACATTTCTATCTACTAACAACAAAACCAGATTATTATGTTTTCTAAAGCGAACCTTGTGAGTACCCTTGTTACCGCAATTTGGGGCATGGGTGGTGGATTTCTGTTATGGGGGATCATTGCAGAACCCCTTATGGCAGACAACATGCTTATTCCAAACCTCGTAAAAGAACAACCCGATATGGTATTTCTTGCCTTGGGGTGTTTAATTCAAGCCTTTGGATTCTGTTCCATTTACAGAAAATTCGGAATGGATAACTATGGAGCTTCCACGGGACTCAACATGGGAATCCTCACCGGAATCATGATTGGTTTGGGCGAAAAGTTGATCGACTTTGCCACGGCCAATATGATGGATATGCAAGGAACCCTAATCAATTTTGCTATTTATGTGATCTTCTTTGGAGTCACTGGTCTCATTGCCGGCTTAATTTATAAGAAGTTGGCGTAGAAAGAAAAAAAGTACAAAACCCCCAGAATTCTGGGGGTTTTTTATTCCGTAAATTCAATACTTTATAGTATCTTTAGTTTCGGTATTTCCCCATACCTACATTCTAATAATTATTGAAAAGGCATACCTAACCAATTACTGCCACCATGAAAGATTTTTTGATATTTCTTGAAGACCATCAAACCGGGGTTTTACTTTTTGTTGTACTCATTATTTCTGTGGTCATAGCTATTCGCTGGTTGTTCCAGATTTTCGCCTTGGGCAAATACAAAACCCATTATAAGGTGAAGGATGAAAATGGAAAAGAGAAAGTGGTAAAAGTGAAACAAAAGGACGAAAACACCAGCATCACCTATATTTTAACCCAGTCCCTAGTGGATATCGTAGGGGAATTTCGACATTTCCTGGCACTTATGATTGTCTTACTGTTTGTTATTCTAATCATCGCCGCCATGTGGGCTGGCAATGGTAGCTCGCAGATGAATTTTGACAACATGATGGATGCCATGCAATTGGTCATTGCATCACTGGGCGGATTATTGGGATCGATCATTGGATATTACTATGGAGAATCTGCTGCAAGAAGTAAGAACGAAGGTATTACCACCGACCCAGGTGTCATATCTAATGCGAACAGTGCTGCAGAGGGTGATATCGTGGCGCCTGAAGTAGTTCCAGATGTGGTTGAAGAAAACAATGAAAATGAAGAAGAGGAAGAAGAAGATCCCACAGAAACAGATGACGATAGTATTGAACCCGTAGGATAGAAGCAACCGAATGAAATTAAAAACATACAATCTCAGGGTAAAGGATTCATTAGACGATTTTGATGAATCCATAGATTCCGAACAAGTCGTGTACTACCGCGAAACCGCAAGTGGCGGGAAAAAGCTATACAAAGTCCGCATTTTCTTGGAAGGGCGCGACCTGCCCTATGTAAAGCAGGTAAAGTATACCCTGCATAGTACTTTCGGCAAAAACAGGGTAAAGATCATAGAGCGAAGACCTTCTAACCTAGACTGTGGTTTGCTTATTTGGACCTGGGGTATTTTTACCGTTCATGTAGAGATCGAAGACGTAAAAGGTCGTGTAACAGAGGTAGATCACTACCTCACCTTTGGTAACCAATTAGGTGATGACAGGGTTAAAATACGCAGGATTAAATAACCCTAGCGAGGCCCATACTCTACCTTTTTAAAATCTGAACCCAGCACTATTTTACGGAATTCCCCTGGCTTTTTGTCGTTAAGTAATTTAAGGGTTCTAGCTTCGATCAATTTCCCAAAGTAGTTCTCCCGGTTGTCATATTGCTCCTTATTGGCATAGGAAGTTCTTAAGGTAATATAGGTTGGTCCTTCCTCATTGGGCAAACTAATTTGCAACTCGTACGAATGTATGGCATTGTCCTTTTGGGCCTGTATTCTTAATAGGTTCCAATTGTTTTTGTAGTAATACACGGCCTCGTCTACATTGTCGTTGAGCACCTCCACGAAATCTATAGAGGTGATTGTTTCTTCGGTTTGTGCGATCCCAGTTACAAGGGGCAGCACTAAAAAAAATGGAAGTAATAAAATAGGTTTCATTTTTGAAAGATGAATTGAATGAATGCATTAAAAGTAACCATCGTGGTTATGCCAACAAAGAGCTTTAAGGGTATTATAACATCATTTATTCCATTAGTCTTCTTTTCAACTCCATCTTATCCTGTTGGCGTTTTGCCTTATTGGTCTTCTTCACCTTTTTCGGTTTAAAATCGGATCCCGTAAATACCCGAACCGGATTTCCCCGGGTTAATTGCAAATGGTTCTCCCATTGTTGTTCCACCTGTTGTCGTACATTTTCCTGGCGCATTGCGGCCAATTTCAATTGAAGCCGTTGTAAGGCAATCTTCTTATTCTGATGTTGGGACCTACTGTCCATTACCTGAACATTGATCCCAGTGGGAATATGCACCACCCGTATGGCCGAATTGGTCTTGTTCACATGCTGTCCTCCCGGTCCAGAGCTGCGCATGGCCTGAAATTTCAAATCCTTATCCAAAAGGGTAGGTTCCGCAAGGGTCTCTAACAAAAACATACCCACGAACCAGTTCTTTCGTTTGTGAAACTTTCTAAATTCAGACTTCCCAATCCACTGTAGGGTCCCCAACCAGGATTCTAAAAAACCCAATGGGATATCACCGCTTATTTGTACGGTAGCCGATTGCAAGGTTCCGTTCTCCGGACCCAATTGCCTATGAATGACTTCATACGCAAGCCCCTTTGCCTTCAGTTCTTCCACAAAAAACTTCAGCACCTGGGCCACGACCCAACAGCATTCCGCCGGTCCACGACCGGCGGTTAACTGAATTACTTGTGATCTCTTTTTCATCTTACATAAATTTCTCCTTCACTTACCGCAAAGACCATTTGCTGCATAGTGATGTCCATTCTAATCTCGTCATCATTTAGAATTGCGAAGCAACCATCCCTGTTCTCCGGATTCTTGCGACTCAATAATTCTAAGGCTCTATTTTGCCTACCGCAAGAAGTCTCCTGAAGCAGATCTCCCGGAATACCTTTATTAGTCATTTCCAGATATCCATTGGTTACTACAAGGTTGTTCTTGCCATCCGGTCTTCTTAAAGCAGCACGCTTAGGAGTTCGTTCAATCACCAAGCGTTCTTTATCCCGGGTTCCTGTAACCAAAAGCAAGGAATCTGAAGCCACACAATCTTGTGACAAAATGCGAGTGGCTTCATCGAAGGAGTCTACCTTCTCCAACACATCCCGAATCTTGAAAGTAATTGGTGGCGCCAATTCTGGTGAATCCTCACTCAATACCGCATTCAATGTAATGGCAAACTTTCCAGGTTTCATTCCAGATAAGACACCAATAAATCCTGGCCATCCAACACTGGAAAACACCACGTTTCCATTCCTTGTGTAATCGAAAATCTTGGAATAGTTCCTCAGGCTGTAATTGTCGCTCCACCAATCCAGATTCCTCGCATGCAGGTTTCCTTCTGCCGTAGGTATCGAAAAGGCTGTGCAGCCAAAGACCAGCTTAAGGGCATCATAGTACAGGTTGGCGATTAATAAATTATCGACTGTAAATCCTGTAAAAGATGCGATTCCCCGTAGTTCTTCTACATAAGTTTCATCAATACATGCTACCTTGTAGTAGTCGATGATCGTTTCGAAGAAAGAGGCATCTTCCAAATCGGCAAGATAGGTGTGTATCAACACCGTTATCTCGTTGCGATAAGGTTCAAGGCAAAGCCAACGCTCGTAAGGTGGTGTATCTAAGTTTATGACTATTCTTTCCATCGTTTTCATTCTTGTTTATACCTATTTTGCCACTACTGGACTTTTTATAAGCAATTCGTGCTTCACCGGATCCAATCCTTTTGCCACGAGTTCATTGGCGGCCTTTACCGCCCAGCACTTGTCGCTTGAATGAATGTTCGAATAGTAGCCCAATAAAGTTTTGGGAGCCACCAGGTTCCATCCATCTACCTGAATCGTATCCAATTCGCGCGCTTCAAAAAAATCGATCGTGATGCGAACCGGTCTTCCTTCCGGAAGCCATTCTACTTTCTCGTAACGCCTGAAATTTTCAGGGTTCGGTAAATGATCATATCGGGTCCAAACTTTCTGGAACCCTTCTTCCTGAAGAATCGCCATTACCTGGGGCACATTTTCAGGATGTACGAAAATGTCGATATCCTTATGATCGTGTGCGTGTTTAAACTCGGGGTGGTCATCGGGCGACATAAAATGCCAGGCCCAACCTCCAGAGAGGGTTACCCATAGTTTTAGCAATTTCAGGATGGCTATACCCATTTCAATTCTATATTCGGGCCATAGCTCACCGTATCTATTTGTGTTGTGATTTGCTCCCATAATTTATTTGTCCATTCGGACGATTTTAGGTGTGAACTTCCCAACTACGTCTACCAATTCCCGTTGGTTGTTCATCACGGTTTCTATATTCTTATAGGCCATCGGGGCCTCGTCTATCCCACCACCGATTAGGGTTACCTCCTTTTCGGCTAGGGCTTTTTTGATATCACTACGCGTAAATTGCTCCTTACACTTTCTTCGGGAATGCAGGCGCCCAGCTCCATGCGAAGCAGATTGTAGGCTTTCTGCATTGCCCTTCCCGCGAACAATGTATCCCGGTGCGGTCATGGATCCCGGAATGATTCCCAGTTCCCCTTTGGCCGCCGGTGTTGCCCCTTTACGGTGCACGATACAATCCTCACCGTTCACTTGTTGCTTCCAAGCGAAATTGTGATGGTTCTCGATCTTGGCCACGGGTTTAGATCCCAATAGTTTCCCCAAACGGGCGTGGATGTCGTCATGGCAAGCTTGGGCATAATCCCCAGCTAGGTTCATGGCGAGCCAGTATTCCTGTCCGTCGTGGGTATTTAGATCTAACCACGCCAATTGCTGCACATGTTTCGGCAATGGACACTGCTTTGTGGCCAAATAAGTGTAGTGCTTTGCAATATTCGCGCCAAGCCCTCGAGACCCACTGTGCGAAAGGATTCCGAGGTATTGGCCTACCTCTAATCCCCACTCATTGCTAGGGTCGGTAATGGCCACTTCGCCAAATTCCACAAAATGGTTTCCACCTCCCGAAGTCCCCAGTTGCTTGTACGCCTTGTCCTTCAGTCTTTTCACCAAGGGAATGGTGTTAAATTCCTCCCGGCTAAAGACTTCATGATCATGCTTCACTTTATGCGTTTCGTACATCCCGAATTTGGTATGCTCGGAAAGCATATTTTGCAACTGATGGGTTTTCCCTTTCAGGTAGGACGTTTTCATAGGATAGATGGTTAAACACATCCTGCATCCAATGTCTACCCCTACTCCATAAGGAATCACGGCGTTGCGTGTGGCCAATACCCCGCCAATGGGCAAACCATAACCGGTATGCGCATCGGGCATGAGAGCTCCCGCAACTGCAATGGGCAGTTTAAGGGCATCGTACAGTTGGAACTTTGCCTGCTCATCGATTTCGTTCTCCCCATACATTTGGAAAGGTGCACGAACCGAGTTCAACTTTTGTCTGGTCACCACTACGGGATCTAACAGACTTTCGGCAATCTTGCCCCAAACGCCGTCGCCTTTATAGGCTTCGGGATTAAGGAGTACCTGCTTGGCCTCTTGTAATATCTGTTCTTTTTTTCTTCGTTTCTGATAGCGATTTATCTGACCCAAGGTGATATTAATGCTATTGTTTTTTGGAAAGCCTAGTTTAATGAGGTCCTTTCCGCTTAATTTCTTTCCCATGATTAGGAGTATTAATTTAATACTGCGGTAGCGTGGTCCAATACTGGATGGCTCCCGTGATGTTGTAATGAAGTTTCGAAATGGAATTTGTCCATGCCCAATGTGAACCCTTGGCTTACTTTGGACCAACAAAAAAGTCCGAAACTCTTGGCGGGCTTCGGACTCCTTTATGTAATCTGAAAATTACATGGGTAAGAAGGACCGAAGCAATCGTACCACGAAACAGCGTTTCATACCTACGATCTGTAATGAATTGTCATTTTTCATCTTACTTCAGTTTTAAAATTTGTGTGTAATTATTTCGGTGCAAATATGAAACCAATTTTTGAATTACACAACAAAAATTTTGATTTAATTAATTGATTATCAGTTATTTATATTTCATTTAAGGCATACTATTCCCTGTCCGCGCTAAAGCGGATATCCGTATAAAACACAACCACTTGGAGGGCAGCGATTTGCATTTTTTGTGGTGGCGCATCGGGCCATGGAGGGAACCGGAAAAAAAGTCCAAAAAAAAAAGCGTTCAATTTCTTGAACGCCTTTTGGTACATCATTTTTCTTGTTCCACTATCCATGCACACGACAGAAAAATGCCCCTAAGGCGTTCCCGATATGTGATTTACGTAGCTTCATATATATGTTTTAGTTATACTTATTTTGGAATGTCTACGACATCGGTAGTATTTCTACTACTTTACCATACACATTTTTTGTCCATCCGTTAATTCTACCGTGGTTATTACCAATAAGCAAGCCACGTTTATCGTTTTTTCCTTTTACCAGATGCGTAAAGCAATTTCCTCTCACTTTACAATAAACGATATCCCCTACCTCGCAATCTTCCCATGAGATGGGCACAAGCCTAACAGGTTGCTTCGATTTTAAGACAGGTAGCATAGAATTACCGGGTTCTTTTGAAATAATGGTCTCGCCATTACTTAATTTTTGAATTTTCCAATTCATAATTTTCATTTTATACGTTATGTAAGCCACTATTGACCCACATATCCCATAAAATTTCAAAAGAACAATTTCAATGAACTCCCGCAAAGATGTAATAATTAGTGGGATACTTCCAAATTTTTTAATGAATTAATGCTTCACTTGCCACTCCTCGATACAAACCTCCTTACAGTCGGTCCACTCGGAATTCGGTATAATGCTAAGACGATCTCTCACCCATCACACTTCACCTTTCACTACTCACTCCTTCACTCCTTCACTCCTCGATACAAACCTCCTTACCGTCGGTCCACTCGGAGTTCGGTATAATGCTAAGACGATCTTTCACTACTCACTACTCACTACTCACTTGTCACGCTTCACCCTTCACTCCTTCACTCCTCGATACAAACCTCCTTACGGTCAGTCAACTCGGAGTTCGGTATAACTCTAGGACGATCTCTCACCCATCACACTTCACTCCTCACTCCTCACTCCTCGATACAAACCTCCCTACGGTCGGTCCACTCGGAGTTCGGTATAATGCTAAGACGATCTCTCACTACTCACTACTCACTCCGCAAACACCACCTGCATCGTTGAAATCTTACTTTCAATTAACTCCATGGCGAGATTGCACCACCGTCCTGCGCGATCCAGTACCCAGGCATCGGAGCTCACCACTACCCGGTCGCTATCGGCCAGGAGTTTGTCGGGATTGTAATCCAGCTCTATGGTCCAATCGTAGTCCTTTTCCTGGGCAAGTTGGCCCAAGAGGGTTTTGAGGCGGCCACTGTTGGAAACAGGCTGATCGAAATACCACAGTACATTCCCCGTCTGTAGTTCCATGAGGGTATCGCCCACCCATAGCAGGGCGCCTTCGGTTTGTTGTACCCGTTTGTAGGTACCGTGTACGCTGGAAAGATCGCGATAGCAGTCGTCCAAGCCCTTAAACACATACGCGCCCGATAGGGCACTCTCTAAAATGATAAGGAGATTAAAGCCATCGATAGCGATTTCCTGATCTTTTAATTGCTCCAACGACAGCTCGGTTTGCTTTCGTTGGGCAATTTGCGCTGCCGAGGCACTCATGCCCTGTACCGCTTTTTGTTGGCGAACATTAAGCCGATGTCGATTCCCTACCAATTGCAAAGCAGATTTCTCTGCATAGCCACGGGATAGCAGGTAGTGCATATCGGCCACCGCTTCCTTAATAGTAGCTTGTACCTTCTGAGTACCGAACAATAGATCGTCCCGGCCTTCTTTGCCTCTGTTTCTGGGTGATTTCATAAAATAGAATCAAGGAATTATGCAGCATTACTCAACATTGTTCAGCATTGCGTCAATCCGTTTTTGTGCTTCTTCTTTGGAAATACCGTTGTAATAATCCTTAACGAATGGATTGTCATGGTCATCATACGGGAATATTTCTGGTCGGGTATTTCCCTTTTTGGTCATTACATTACAGGGAATATGTAGAGTGTCATCATATTCTGGAATCATATTAGACAGCCAACCAAAATAAGTGGTTTCGTGGTTTTGGTTGTCGAAATTTTCCAGGTAATCGAAAAAGCTTTTCTTGCTTAGGGAAACCCACATTCCGTACTCCAAATTAGAACAATGATCGTTTACTTTTTGGGTTAAGATTACCCTTATAAAACGATCGGTTTGCTCATCGTGTCGAATTTCACAAAAGTCTGTATCTAACTTTGCGCGTTCTTTTTGGGCTTGATCCGAAAGACAGGCATAACTAAAAGGCGCCTTAAAAGCTAAAGCAGGCCATTCGGTATGTACTTGCCCACATGTAGTGCATGTAAATTCGTTGGGTTTCTTTTTCTTTCTTTTCCAGAACACTCTATAAAAGTAATGTAAATCTTGCTTCTTGTTGCCTCGTGAACTGTAAGTCCTTACTTATAATGATGTAAGCACCCGTCTGGAGACTGGCGCTAGCGGGGGGTTACTATCCCTGCAATTTACTTAAAAATGGGACGGGTTTCTCGCTTACTCGTATGGAAGCACTCGTCTGGAGACGAGCGCTAGCAGGGGATCTAAATAAGCCTTCCCTGTTTCCCTATTCGTAATATTTTTAATTCGAGTTATGTCTTTTGGTAAAAATCCATTCATTCTAGTAACCATTAAAATTTTTCATTCCAATCCAAAATTTTAGTTCCTTTTTCATAACTCTCAAAAAGACATATTCTCCTCTCAATATCTAACTCCATATAAATTCCTAGTTCATATCCACAAACATGTTCAGGATAAGTTTTACCATCAATTGACCATACACTATCATAGCTTTCTTTTGTCAATGCCCGCAATCTTATTTTATCACTTAGCTTTTCAAGTTCGGGTCTATTAGATTTTTTCATTTCTATAGCCAATAAATTATCTCTTCCAATATTTTTACCTCGACTATGCACTATAATGTCACAATTGATCTTTATAACCCTCATTTCGTTATCAAGGATAGTTTTTATTTCACCATTTTGCTTCCTGTTATATTCGGGGTCAGAATAATATTCCGACAATCCATGTTTATCAAGCAGTTTTTCAAAATACATTGCTAACCTCCCACATAAATTTCTTTCATTGACTCCAGCCAAAATATTATCAATTTCCTTTTCAAAGAACCAATTTCTTCCTTCTTCAAATAATTCCATTAAAATATTTTCGTGCTTTTCTCCAGATCTCATTTAACTTAAAATTATTTTATGTTATACTTCATTTCGCGTTGTTTGAAAGCTTCATTTCCACCTTCAAGTATTTCACAAACGTGTTCTTTAATACCTTTAGAATCCAGAGTAATCACTATAGAATTGTCAAATTCTCGAGTATTTTCTAAACTGCCAGAAACATATTGAAATTTGATTCCATTTTTGTTGGGCGAATCATTTCCGTTTTGGTTAGCCACAATAATTAATTCGGAATCTGAACCAACCACAATATTCGGATTGTGAGTAACAAGTATTATTTGGCGTTCTTTTTTCTTCTTCACCAAGTATGTAACTAAATCTTTATAAATAGCTCTGTTATCCAAATCATCTTCAGGTTGGTCAATTAATATTGGGCAATCTTTATTGCTAAAATCAAGTAACAATAGAAGAACGACAAAAGCTTTTTTACCCTCAGACATCTGATTAAAGATATCATCGTAAACTATATCGTATGATACTTCAAAGAAGTTACTTGCCATCAACTTTTGACATAATGAGTTATGATTGTATTGTCCTTTAAGCGTAACTTTTTTCTCTAATAGCTTTTCAAATAGCTGATTGACAGAACTAAAATAGTTTTCGTTAGTTTCTAACTTAACTCCAACAACGTTTTGCCCTTGAGAGCTTTGTTGGTTAATGCTACTGTATAACAAATCTTTATAGGCACGCTTGCTAAGTTTTGCTGAAGCCTTGATTTCGAGTTTTTCTCTTGAAACACTTAAATCCTCTTTAAATGCCTCGATTTTGTTCAAATATTCTCGATGAGCATCTTTAATAGATGTTTTGAAAGATTCAATTTGTTCTTTAAGCTTGTCAACTTCTGTCTTAATTACAAGTATATCAGCAAGCTTATCTTTTTGAACTTTTAATTTTCTTTCTACATCTCGGTATTGAGAGTTATTCTGAAAGGCTTCTAAACCTTTAATGTAAATAGGGGTTTTATTGATTTCATCAATTGTTTTTTCATTCGCTTGTCTTACGGATGAGTTGGTGGCTTGAATTTTATCAATTTCTTCTTCCCATTCTCGTTGAAACTTTGCTCTTAACTCGTCAAATTTTAGCTTGATTTCTTTACGGTTATTTTCAGAAATTGAAACGAGTTCAAAATCAATCTCTTTGTTGATGAAGAACTTCTCTTTGAGATTGTTAATTCTTGATATTTCATCTCCTAAAATCTCATTTGCTTTAGATACTGAATCCTTTTTTGCTCTTAATTTGGAATAATTCTCCAAATCATCTTCTGATATTTGAGATTTACTTTTTAATTCTGCTAATTCTTTTGTGAGTTTTTCAATTTCCGCCTCAATTCCTTTTCTGTCTCCTTTTTCTTTTAAGAGATTACGTCTTTTGACCAAGTCTTCTTGTAAGTGGAAAATCTTGTTGACCTTATTTGTTATATCAGTATTGTTCTCGCTACTAAATGTTTCATATTTAGAAATTAGTTGATTTTTTGAACTATCCTGTTTTATAATGCTTTCTATAAGGTTATCAAGTTCTTTGTTCTTGTTCCTTGCCAATGTGTACATATAGCTTTGTGGAAAGTACTCAATATCTCTTTTATTATTAACAGTTCCATCCTTCCACGTTACTACTAAGTTTTCTACAACCTCGTTTACAAAGTTGATGTAATCTTCGTTTCCTGTTTTTACTTCTTTATCACTATTTAACTTCTTTGCTATTGCACCCAATAAAATCGACTTTCCAGTTGAACGTCCACCTATAATTGAGTTCAAGTTTTGATTAAAATAGATAGTTTGAGAATTGAAGTCGCTATGTGATATTTTGATTGAATCAATTACTTGGTAACCTGCTTTTTCGTGAGGCTTTAATGCTTGAATTCTTACTCTTTGTTTTGGTTCATAAACAACCTGTTTCAGACCTTCAAATGTCGTGTCTGCTTTAATCCAACAATTTTCTTTTAAAATGTATTCTTTAATGTTGTGATTATCAGAGCATATAATCATAGGAATATGCTTCTTGATGGCAGGAAATACTACATCTAAATAGCCATCTTTATCATCTGGTTTACCTAATTCGTAGAAATCAACAGTTTTGGCTATTAGCGTTTTTTGAGCTTCTCCGTGTGGTAAAGAATGAGTGATGTTTTCAACTGTATTTGATTTGTCTCCAGCATGAATACTGGTAAGTCCACCTAATTCTTTAATCAGTTCAATTGTTGTTTCAAGATTACAATAAACTTCATTGATTTTTGCGCCTTCGCCTTTAATTTTAGAGATGTTAGTTTTGTTCTCAATTTGTCCCCAAATATGAGTTAAGTTGCAATATTCTGAGAAGATTCCAATGAAGTGTATGGGTGCTCTACCTCTTGCATCAGATAAAAATTCAATTCCAGGTAGAACCGTTATTCCCACTGCTTTCCCTAATCTTTGAAGTTCAGCAATTCTTTCAATGTCCATAACGTGGTGGTCGGTAATAGCCACAACCGAAATGTTATTTGCAATAAGGGTATCTATAATTTCTTGATTGGTTACCGATTTATCTTCATAATCATAAGATGAAGGTGTATGAAAATGCAAATCCCATTTTCTCCATTCAGAACCTTTTTCTATTTTTCCATTATTCATTTTATTCAAGCATCGATTAAAGACATTACTTTAGTTTTTTACAACTAGAATCACCTACCAAATACTGGAATAAAAAGCTGGGGAGAGGTATAAATGTAGGAAAAATATGGGAATGAGGTTGTGGGTTTCCGTAGGAAGTGATGGGTGATGGGTGAAAAGTGATGAGTGATGCGGGTTCGCTAGGGTATTGAAGTAAGCTGACTACGTTGTGGCGCTAAGCTGGATACGTTGTGTTACTAAGCCGATAGCGTTCTTTAGTAAGCTGACTACGTTCCTCTAGTAAGCTAGATACGTTATACCACTAAGCTCGATACGTTGTACTACTAAGCTCAATACGTTGCAGGACTAAGCTGGTGGGGTTCTGAAGTAAGCTGGATACGTTGCGCTACTAAGCCGGCTTGCTTCGGTAGGAAGTCAACTAGGTTGCCTAACGTATTGCACTTAGCTTTGAACGAAGCTGGCTTGGTTCGGGACGTAGCGAGTTAGGTTGGGAGACTCCATTAATGGGTTAAGAGCTCCAAAAGACCAGCTTGGAACTCAACAGGATAAGCTCAGAACCTCATTCGTTCACCATATCACCTATTGGGTTGGGATGGGCGTTTGGGGAAATGACAAAATAATTTACATGTGTAAAAATTTTTGTCATAGGGTTGGCTTTTTGGTTCCTTCTATATGTCGCTTCGATACATTTCTTGGAAATGTCGGGGTGGTTGTCGCCTCGATACAATTTCCCTGCGGAAATAACTCGGCGACCTAATTTGGGACACTGAGTGCTTCGAACGAAGTGAGAAGTGTATCGAAGTGTCGGGATGTGGCTGTCACCTCGATACAATTTCCCTGCGGGAAATCACTCGGCGACCCGCTTTCGGATTCCTTTTTTTGCTCCCCGAGTGTTTTGTGAAACAAAATGTACCGAGGGGAACAAAAAGTATCGAGGGGAAACAACATACTTTTCTTCCTGTCCTTTTTTTGCCCCTCCAAAAAAAGAACGAAAAAAACGAGGCCTTTTATAAGGAATTTTTCAGCTGCGCCGAAAACCGACTTGCCAACTCCGCGGCCTGCCCATGGCAGACCTGAATCTCGGAGCTTGGCCGTGTCTATTCTCCATAAAAGGGAGTAAGGTCATGAGAGAACTCGTCACCTCGATACAATTTTCCTGCGGGAAACCACTCGGCGACCTAATTTGGGACACTGATTATTTTGCTGTTCCCCGAGTGTTTTGTCGACCCCCGAGTGTTTTGTGAAACAAAAAGTATCGAGGGGAAGCAAAAAGTACCGAAGTTCAAAAAGCAATCAACCTACAACCCCAACGCAGTCCTTAAGTACTTTAACCCTTCTCCATTGTTGGCATTGAGACCATTGTTAATAAAGGTGAACATATTGGCGTACCCATCGAAATTGGTATCGCCATCTATGGGTGCGGTAAGCGCCTTGGGATACGAACAGGTAAAGGAATGCAGGGTTCCCTTGGTGCCTCCCGCAATGCCCAATGCTGGATTGGCTTTTGTCGTCACCGCATATTGTGTATACACCAACTGATTGGCACTCGGGGTATAGGCCCAGGTGTGGTTAGTACTGGTTAAGGGGGTAGCTTCAAAGATTTGCAAATCGGGGGTCGTGATGCAGTATTCGATGAGTTTTAAATCTACACAAAGGGGATCTTTATACCCAAACAGACTGGCAATGTCTACCCCCACATTGGCCGCGCCCGTGATGACAGTAATGTCCGATACATTGTCGAATGCTACAATGTTAAAGCCATCTGCCTGGTTGTTCAGTTGTAAGGATCGTACCAACTGGGCTACTCCAGAATTGTCGGCTGCACCTCCGTCGGCCAGACGCACTACTTTCTGGTTAGACAATGTTTGAAGGTCCAAACCTTCGGTATCGACATAGTCCACAGAACCACCAGACATGCCAAAGCTTACAGCATTGTCCTGGAACAGGTAGGAAAGATCGAAAGCCCCCGTAATATGCTCGCTGGCTCCAAATCCTGCGGCTGCACTGGACGCTGCAGCAGCCGTCATTACGGGTACACTGCTGTCTTTTAAGGGTAACTTTAATGGTTCTGTAAACTTGGGGGCGCTTTCTACGACATAGTCGGCCGTGTACCCTAGGTTAAACGTACAGGATTGGGTATTGGTTCCCAATTCGGCAAAGAAGGGCGAAGGCTGGTAACTACTGCCCGAAGGAATGCTGGAAAAGGTGGCTGGGGTAACATCGGCTGGTCTTCCATCGGTACAATTGGATCCGGAATCGCCATTTAACTGTGGTTCGCTGGGGGCAAGGCACGCCTGATAGTAGCGATGGTTATTGGTAACATTATCTTCACTATTTAACACCACGGTATTGGTGAGTAGCGTAGAGGCCAATAAAAGGGGTTTGTTCGCGGCCCAGGACTGATGTGGATCGCCGAGTGTGGTACTGCCCAACGGATAACTTTTAAACACTAGGTTTTCGACCATTAGTTTCCAATAGGTTCCGCCCGTGTAGGATTTATTGGTGTAATAATCGAATACACATTCCAAATAAATACCCTCGGGTTCACTTCCGCAGGGAGCGGCATCGAAGAGTTTTCTTTGCTTGCCAATCCAACCACTGGAAGTAGCCCAAGTGGTGGAAGCATCCTTGGCTTCGATATCGGACACAAAATCGCTGGAATACATGAGCATGGTGCTAAACCAACTTCCTCCAGAGTTGGAAGACATGGTTCCTACATTGGCAAATACGTTGTTCAATGAATAGGTGCCGTTTTCCAGAAGCCCAATGGTCCAGGCAGAGTGTCCGGTATGGGCTCTCCAACCCCCTCCGGCAAAGGCCACATGTACTTTCTGGCTCACTTCTGGGGTCGCCAATATGATATCCTTATCGTTTTCCTGGGTTTTGGCCTTGTCCTTACAGCTTGCGAACAGGAAGAGGGTAACTAGTATACTACTTAACAACAGGGTTTTAACCGCTCGGGTTGCGGATCGGAGTGTGGGTTTGGTTTTCATGGGTATATAGCTTTTAAATTATGTTCTTACTATGCTATAGAACATTCCAGTTCGGGATTTTCTGGAGTAAAAGCTGGGGAGTGGTATAAAGGTAGGGATTTTATGGTAATGATTGAATTGGGTGATGGAGGGTTTGTTTTTTGGGTCCCCGAGTGTTTTGCTGTTCCCCGAGTGTTTTGCGAAGCAAAACGTATCGAGGGGAAACAAAATGTAGGGAAATCCCCGAAGGGAAACATGCCACCTCGATACAATTTCCCTCCGGGAAATCACTCGGCGACCTACTTTGGGACACTGAGTGCTTCGAACAAAGTGAGAAGTGTATCGAAGTGTCGGGATGGCTGTCACCTCGATACAATTTGCAATGTGTATTAAAACATTGGAAACAATATATTTTTCTTCCTGTCCTTTTTTTGCCCCTCCAAAAAAAGAACGAAAAAAACGAGGCCTTTTATAAGGAATTTTTCAGCTGCGCCGAAAACCGACTTGCCAACTCCGCGGCCTGCCCATGACAGACCTGAATCTCGGAGCTTGGCCGCGTCTATTCTCCATAAAAGGGAGTAAGGTCATAAGGGAACTCGTCCCCTCGATACAATTTCCCTGCTGGAAACCACTCGGCGACCTAATTTGGGGCATTGAGGTGACCTCCGTTTAATTACCTACATTTGAATAACAATACACAACCAGCAAGAAAACGGGTGACTTTTACCAACATTCGCAGACTAAAGATTATTGCCACTTTCTCCGCAGGGTGGACCCTGGCTTTTATGTTCCTAACCATTATACGTGGGGTCGGAGCCACGGAGGACGGGGCTGTAGATTTCGATATTGCCACCAGTTTATTCTATAGTATCACTATGGGACCCGTGTTCGGGGCCATTTCGGGATATGCCCAAATCATTACGGGCGAACGATTCTACAAACGCATTTCTGCAGGAAGGTTGTTAATTATTCGTTTGGCCCTTTCGGTAGTCATCCTAGCGTTATTGATAACCGTTTCCTATATCATTGTGCCTCCCCTTTTAGGAATAGATATTAGTTTGCGCGATTTCATATTCGATGAGGGAAGCAGTGCCATCTACTTTTTTATCCTCACCACCGATTTTTTTATGGCGGCCCTATGGCAGGTAAACCTTATGTTGGGAGGAAACAATCTTTGGAAAATACTCATAGGCAAGTTTTACGAACCCCACGAAGAGAAGCGCATTTTTATGTTCCTCGATTTAAAGGACTCTACCAAACTGGCCGAGCAATTGGGACATATAAAGTATAGTAGGCTGGTACAGGATTGTTTTAACGATCTGGGTGTTGTGATAGAAAATGAGGCAGAGATTTATCAATATGTGGGCGATGAGGCGGTCCTCACCTGGAATTTGAAGACAGGATTGCGCAAGGCAAACTGTATACACGCCTTTTATAACTTCAAGAAACGATTGCAGAAAAAGGAAGCCTATTACCTAAAAAAGTACAACTGCATGCCTTTTTTTAAGGCCGGGTTAAACGGAGGGGTGGTTATTGCCACCGAGGTAGGCAAGTACAAAAAGGAGATCGCCTATCATGGCGACACCATTAATACGGCATCCCGAATACAGAATAAGTGCAATGAGTATGGCCAGGAGCTGCTCATCTCGGAAAACCTAAAAGACGCCCTGAGCTATAGCGCCTTTCAATTCGAGTTGTTAGGCAATATCCCGCTTAAGGGTAAACAGGACGAAGTGGGGATCTATGCGGTACGTCCGTAGGCTGGAATGGTTACAATGGATATTTTTTCCTTGCTATAATCCAATAAAAAAAAGCCCCCGAGATTTCGAGGGCTTTGTGCGGCTGAAGGGAGTCGAACCCCCACGCCTTGCGGCACTAGATCCTAAGTCTAGCATGTCTACCAATTCCATCACAGCCGCGTGATAAAAAGTATAGTACTTCTTAGGGACGGCAAATATAAGGAAGATTTGTAATTAACAAACAAACTTTTATTCAAAAATTACATCTTTTCGTACCTTCGTCATTCTATCATTATACATTACAAATACCTTTTTAATGAACAGCGCAAAAGCCTACGTAGACCAACACAAAGACCGATTTATCAACGAACTGATCGAATTGCTTAAAATTCCTTCCATTAGTGCCGATTCGGCTTACAAAGAGGATGTGATTAAAACTTCGGAAGCGATTAAGGAAAGTCTCATACATGCTGGTTGCGATCATGTAGAAATTTGCGAAACCCCGGGATACCCCATCGTTTATGGTGAAAAACTCATAGATCCCAACCTACCCACTGTACTGGTATACGGACACTACGACGTACAACCACCAGACCCGTTAGACCTATGGGACAGTCCGCCATTTGAGCCTGTTATTAAAACGACAGGGCTGCATCCCGATGGAGCCATATTTGCCCGCGGAAGTTGCGACGATAAGGGACAGATGTACATGCACGTAAAGGCTTTGGAATATATGACCAATACAGGGCAACTTCCCTGTAACGTAAAGTTCATGATAGAGGGTGAAGAAGAAGTAGGTAGTGAAAGCCTGGGATGGTTCGTGGAGCGCAATCAGGAAAAACTATCTAACGATGTTATCCTTATTAGCGATACGGGCATGATTGCCAACGACATTCCGTCCATAACCACTGGACTCCGTGGTTTGAGCTACGTAGAGGTAGAAGTTACCGGTCCCAACCGAGATCTGCACAGCGGATTGTACGGTGGTGCCGTGGCCAATCCCATCAATGTTCTAACAAAAATGATTGCCTCCCTTCACGACGAAAACAAACATATTACCATTCCCGGATTCTATGATGATGTGGAAGAACTGTCTAGGGAAGAGCGTGATAAAATGGCGGAAGCGCCTTTTAGCAAAGAGGCCTATACCAAGGCTTTGGATATTGAAGATGTCTATGGGGAAGAAGGATATACGACCAATGAACGAAATTCCATTCGCCCTACTCTGGATGTAAACGGAATTTGGGGCGGATACATAGGCGAAGGTGCCAAAACGGTTATCGCCAGTAAGGCCTATGCCAAAATTTCCATGCGCTTGGTTCCCGATCAAAATTGGGAACAGATCACGGAACTTTTCAAAAACCATTTCGAAAACATTGCCCCTAAAGGGGTGACAGTAAAGGTAACCCCACATCATGGAGGACAGGCCTATGTGACACCTATAGATAGTTTGGGCTACCAAGCGGCTTCTATGGCCTACGAAGCTACCTTCGGCAAAACCCCAATACCACAAAGAAGCGGGGGAAGTATTCCTATTGTGGCCTTGTTCGAAAAAGAACTAAAAAGCAAAACCATACTTATGGGCTTCGGGTTGGATAGCGATGCGATACATTCGCCCAATGAGCATTTCGGGATTTGGAATTACCTAAAAGGGATTGAAACCATTCCCATGTTCTATCACTACTTTACTGAAATGAGCAAATAAGGTATGGCTAGGCTGCGTGTCCATCAACCATGGCGAATTGCAGTGGCAGTGGTTTTGGTAGGGATATTACTCAAGTTGCTTCATATGGCATACGATGAGGAAGTCCTAATGGTAGGCTTGGCCGGAATACTCATCCTTTATCCCTTGCACTTTTTCAATAAGGGTAAAAAGTCCTTTCTGGATTATGCAAAGCTTTTCTTTGCCATATTCGCAACCCTACATTATGCTTTTGCAGTGTTTCATTGGAGTTATGGCCATGTGTTTACCCGATTGGCACAGCTATCCTTGGTCGTACTGATCATCGCTTATATTTCTCAAAATGAAAAATCCTCTAAAAAGAATGGCTTGGAGATACTGCTCTATACCGTTGCGGGCGTTGGGATCGTACTGGGAGCTATCTTAAAAATTCTGCATTGGGGCTATGGCGATATTCTATTGATTGTGGGAATGATCGCAGGGGTGGCTTCTATTTTTGTAGGTGGAAATTCTTCGAAAGAATAAACTACAATTTCTTTACATATTTGGTCACAATAACAATGTGCTGACCATCTATCTTCCCTTCAATATATTCAGAATTCTCATGATCTAAGGAAATCCGTCGAACGGCAGTACCTTGTTTGGCTACCATGCTGGACCCTTTCACCTTTAAGTCTTTAATGAGCACCACACTGTCTCCAGCTTGGAGTACTGCGCCATTAGCATCTTTGTGCACAATAGCATTGCTTTTGTCCTCTGCATCCCCAGCCGCTGCGGCCCAAGCTTCCAACTCTTCATCTAGATACATCATATCCAGCAGATCCTGTGGCCAACCTTCCGATTTTAGTCGGTGCAACATACGCCAAGCCATAACTTGTACGGCGGGAACGGGGCTCCACATGCTATCGTTAAGGCACCGCCAATGATTGGCATCCCTTTCCTCTATATCGAATTGAGAGGTACAGGTTTCACAGGTTAGTATATGACTTTCCAAACCAACCGATGGAGAGCTTGGAACCTCGTAGGCAATTAGCTTCTCTGCAGCTCCACAAAGCTCACATTTGTTTTCGGCACGTTTATGTAATGCTCTCTCAATACTCATAGGGTATGCAATTTCGGCAAAGGTAGCAGAATAAATGAATTATTTTTTTACTCTACGTTTGTAGAATTAAAATATTTATTCTACATTTGTAGAGTAAATTCTAAAAACGTAGAAGAACATGCAACTTTCCAATGCCGAAGAACAGCTCATGCAAATCCTCTGGAAACAGAAAAGGGCCTTTATGAAAGACCTTATTGAAAGCTATCCAGAACCTAGGCCTGCCACTACCACCATAGCCACATTGCTAAAGCGTATGCAGGACAAGAATTTTGTAGACTACAAACAATTTGGCCGATCCCGGGAGTACTTTCCATTGGTAAAGAAGAAGGATTATTTTTCCCGTCATGTAAATGGGCTTATCAAGAATTTTTTCAATGATAGTGCCTCTCAATTCGCCTCGTTCTTCACGGAAACTACAGACCTGAGCAAGGAGGAGTTGGAAGACCTACGTAGTTTAATTGACGAACAAATTAAAAAGAAGTGATTATGGAAATGTATCTGCTGAAATCGGCTGCCTGCCTTGCCATCCTGTACGCATTTTATAAGTTATTCCTAGAGCGTGAAAACATGCATACCTTAAAGCGGTTCTATTTATTGGGAATCCTGGTGGTATCATACACTATCCCCTTTATTACATTCACAGAATACGTAGAAGCACAGCCAGTGCTCACTACACCCATTATTACCAGTGATTATATCCCTATTACTATTATTGAAGAAACCCAGCCCAATTATCTCATGATGGCCTTGTGGGTTATTTTCATAGGGGGAGTGACCTTTTTTGGAGGTAGGTTTGGAAAAAACATCTTTGCCATCATTCAAAAAATTCGGAAAAACCCCAGATTTAAAGACAAAAATATCTTTAAGGTGTTATTGAAGGCACCTACGACACCCCATACATTTTTCAGTTATATTTTCTTGAATCAGACGGCCTTTGAGGCCAATGAAATTCCTAAGGAAGTTCTGGATCATGAAGAGGTACATGCAAGGGAATTACATAGTTTGGATGTCCTTTTTATTGAACTATTACTCATCGTATTCTGGTTCAATCCCCTACTTCATCTTATTAGGCGTAGCATAAAATTGAATCACGAATTTTTGGCAGACCGCGCAGTGTTGAAAACCGGTATCGACGCTTCGGACTATCAAAATACATTGTTGGCATTCTCATCAAATGCCTGTTCCCCATCTTTGGCGAACTCCATTAATTATTCATTCATCAAAAAACGAATTACAGTTATGAAAAAACACACATCACAGACAGGCACTTGGGTGCGCAGTCTAGTAGTCATCCCTTTATTGGCGTTGCTAGTATATGGTTTTAGCAGCACCCAACAAGTAGAGAAAGAAAACGACTTCGTATTTGCAGAAAACACAGAATCTTCAAAATTAACAGCCCGCAGTATGGAAATCGCCATTCTGGATGACGGCACCTATCTAGTAGACGGAATACAAGCGACCAGAAGTACCTTGGCCTCCGTTGCCGCTGGTTTTCATCAAGATATAAATGCGGCCGATCGGAATAGAATCTTAAACATTCATATAGTACAACCGAAGGAAGTTCTTAATGAAGAGGTGCAGTTTATATTCGATACCTTATGGGACTATGGTTTTTATAGGCTAGTTGCTCCAAATCAAGAAGTAGTCCGTGGAAAGGGCAACACACCCTTTGCCCCACCCAATAGCGATACCCGAAACTCCTATGTTGAAGATGTTCTAATAAATGAAGGCGACAACACCACCTTGGTGTCCGAACAAAACCTAAAAGCCACAGACAAGGAAATTAGGGAATACAATCGTTTGGCGAAGAAATACAATGAGATGCCAAGGGATAATATGTTTATTGTAAAAGAAGAGATAAAACGTCTCAAGTATATCTACGATAAAATGACGGAAAAACAACGTGCTTCGGCCGAACCATTTCCAAATATCCCGCCACCACCGCCACCACCTCCTGCACCCGATGCTATTGACGCTCCCGAGGCCAACACATGGGTTCCGGATCCAGTTAAAGACATTCCGCCACCACCGCCACCACCAGCACCCGAAAGCCCATTAGAGCATGTTAAGAAGATGGCGGGAAAAGGAGCCATATTCTACTATGAAGGGAAAAAGATAACGGCAAGTAAAGCCATTTCTCTAGTAAAACAGGATAATGATCAGTTAAATATCCAGTCAAGCGGATACAATTCCAGCAAACCGACAGTAAAGATATCAAAGGAACCCATCTATCTGAGGAAACAAGAGGTAAAAGAGGACGGGAACGAACATGGTCCCAATCCATCAATGAGCAATAGTATTAAGGGGAAGCCCGTCAATATCAATATCCAAACGTCTAACCTTTCCCTAAAAACCGGCAATGTTGAGATAAATGGAGAGGACTATTTCTATACTACAAAAAATGGAGTAACGAGCTACTTCAATCAAAATGGTGAGCCTGTAGATTCGGATGGAAAACCCCTTGCTAAGCCCACTAAAAGAACACCTACATATTACCTAAATGGGCAAAAAATATCTGCAGCAAAGGCCAATCAGTTATTGAGTAATAACCGATCGATTCAGGTGACCAATAAAGAGTATAGCAATGGAGAATATGCTGTGCTACTCACCGATTTAAACACGCATAATCCAAATCAGCAAGCCCAAGATCCACTTATTGATCTTACAGATGTGATCTCTAAAGGAGCTATTTTCTTTCTCAATGACAAGCGAATTAGCCAAGAAAAAGCGGTGGAGCTTACAAAAAAGCCAGATGCCATAGAACGGGTAAGTGTGGTAAAAGGGGACGATGGAAAGCCCAAGGTTTATTTTTGGAGCAAGGCTCAAAAAGGCACCCTAAAGACCACAAAGACTTCCTTTGGCCCTTCTGAAGATCCTGCCAAGATTATTTCCGAAATGATGCAGGAAGGAGCCTTGTTCTTTTTGAGCGGCAAATCCATTTCGGGGGAAGAAGCCAAAAAGTTGATTCGGGAAGATCAAGTGTTGCAGCTTGACCTGCGACAAAATGAAGACGGAACTATGGAAGTACACCTTAATGGTTGCTAAACTTTTGTGAAAAAGCCAAGCCCCCAACCAATTTGGGGGCTTTTTTATGTAACAAATTCAGATAATCTACGTTCTAACTAACTCATCAATCCTTCATCCAACTAGTTATGTTACAACGATTTTTCATTTTTTGCTCAGGAGCCGACACCGACATTTTAGACGATTGTTCTCCTGGGGAACAAACAAAATATGCAGGCATTGGCGCTACCGTTTTCTTCACTGCGGTAATGGCCACCATTGCTGGATCCTATGCGCTCTATACTGTTTTTGATAGTCTTTTGCCCTCTGTTTTCTTTGGAATCATATGGGGTATGCTCATCTTTAACCTAGATCGCTTCATTGTATCTACCATCAAAAAAAGAGATAATTTTTTCGACGAACTCATTCAGGCTTCCCCTCGAATTTTATTGGCTATTATCATTGCCATTGTTATTTCGAAACCCTTGGAATTGAAAATTTTTGAGAAGGAAATAGATCAGGTACTTTTAGAAGAAAAGAACCAGATGACCCTAGAAAACCAAGAACAGTTGGCTTTGCAATACACTCCTTCCATAGAAGCATTGAATACAGAAATTGACAACCTGAAAAACGAGGTTATCACTAAAGAAACGGCGGTTAATGATCTGTACGAAACCTATATCGCTGAAGCCGAAGGAAGAAAAGGGACGGAAATCGTTGGCAAAGGACCCGTTTACAAGGAAAAAAGGGAAAAACACGATTCCGAATTGGCTGCACTACAAGCACTGCGAACTGAAAATAAAGGCAAAATTGAAGCTGCTGAAGCCCAAATAGCCCAATTAACTACCGACTATAAAACAAAAGTCGCCAATACCCAGCCGGTCATTGATGGCTTTGATGGTCTTATGGCCCGTGTAAATGCCCTTGGCAAACTACCCTGGCTGCCCTCTTTCTTCATCTTTCTTTTGTTCTTAGCCATAGAAACTTCTCCCATACTTGCCAAACTACTATCTCCAAAAGGAGCGTACGACCTTAAATTGGCCGAACAGGAAGGAGCCATTACTTCATGGACCGTGCAGCAAAAAACCCAAAGGGATATCCTGGTTGAGACCGATCGCGATGTAAACAACAGAGTGTACGCAGACATTGCTGAGGAAAAGGAATTATACGAATACAAAAGACGCATTGCCCGACAATTAATGCAGGAACAGGCCAACGCCTTTTACAAAAAGCAACAAAGTATACTATAGCCATTCAACTCATAAATTTTTTGTTACTTGGTGGGTCTAAATACATATATGACCCACCATTTTATTTCCCACGTTAACCCCAAGCTTTCTCACTATCATTTTGAAAATGGAGCAACTTCCTTTAGGGTTTTTCCTCATTTAGGAGGTAGTCTATTGGAATGGATCCACGATGAAACACATATCCTCTCCCCTTTTCCCATTAGCGATGAGGGTTATGATCATTATAAAGCCTTCTACGCAAGCAGTATCTTGTTCCCCTTCCCCAATAGATTGAAAGACGGGAAATTTTCCCATGAGGGCCATCGTTATGACCTTCCTATGAATGAAGTGAGCCATGCGAATGCAATTCATGGTTGTGTGAGTAATCGCACCTTCACAGTTTCGGAGGTTTCGGACACTTCAATCTCCTTGGAATACGAACATACGCTTAACACAGACTTTCCATTTGCATTTAGCCTGCAAGTAGGATATAAATTCTCCCTCAAAGGCATGTCCGTTACGTTCCGAGCAACAAATCTTGACCCCAAATCCTTTCCGTTTGGATTGGGTTGGCATCCCTATTTTAATTTGAAAGACGATACAGAAAGTATCCTGTTTTTCAAATCCAACACTACCTATGTTACAGATGCCAAGATGATTCCTAAAGAAGCCCAAGATGTCTCCATCCAATCACTTCCATTGAAGGACGCTCTATTGGATACTGCTTTCCATCTAGATCATCCTGAAGTCATTTTAAAGACAAAAGAATATCAATTGAAAATGCAAACCCCAGGTTTCGATTTCCTTCAGTTGTTTATACCCGAAGATCGAAAATCTATTGCTATAGAACCCATGACCTGCGTGGCCAATGCATTTAATAATGGTATTGGCAAAATGATTCTCAAACCGGAGACATCAAATGAATGTACGGTAGAACTTTCTCTCCTATGAAAAGTTTCCAGATTTTGACCTTTTAATAAGCTATTACATTCGCTCTTTTTCTTTAATATTGTTACTCCAAGTAGCCAATCATGTCCTCAAAAACAGCTTTAGAAAAAGTCGCAACACTTGCCCATTTGCATTTTGGTCTTCAAGGGGAGATCAGCACCCTTCCTGGAGATGAAGACGAGAATTTTAAGATCACCTCAGTATCTGGCGATCAATACATTTTCAAAATCTCGCCGAAGGAATCAGACCTATCCTTTTTAGAATTTCAGAATGAGCTGTTGCGGTATTTGCAGACACAAGAACTAAACCTTGACCTTCCCGTGGTAATACCTACAATAAAAGGGAGTCTCATGTGCCCTCCTTCCGAAAATGAAACTGGCAGGGCATTACGGGTTCTTAGCTGGATAGACGGAAGGATTTGGGCCAAGTGCAATCCGAAAAGGGAAAGTATGCGATATGACCTTGGTTTAAAAGCTGGTCTATTAACAGCATCGCTTCAGGGCTTCCAACATCCTATGGCCAACAGATCGTTTCATTGGAACCTAGCGGATGCTTCCTGGACCTCGGACCACATTGACCTTTTTAAGGACGAAGCCCGCGGGATCATCGCCTATTTTCAAAAGCTTTATTCTGAAATACAACCTTACTATGAAAACCTTCCGAAAAGCATTGTGCATAATGATGTAAACGATTATAACATCTTGGTTTCGGACGACTTAAAAAGCCCAAAAGTTAATGGTATCATCGACTTTGGCGATGCAGTATATACACAGACCATTAATGATCTTGCCATTATGCTTGCCTATGCCATCATGGACACTCCAGATCCATTGGAAGCCTCGTTGGATGTTTTAAAAGGCTATGTTCGTTCCCATAAAATTACGGAAGAGGAACTTAGTTGTTTATACCCTTTGGTTGCTATGCGACTTGTCACTACGATCACCAAGGCGGCCATCCGGAAGGCCGAAGACCCTACCAATAAATATCATGTAATTAGCGAGAAGCCAGCCTGGGATGTGTTGAAAAAATGGTATGCCATTCATCCCGATTTTGCCGAACATGCCTTCAGACTAACTTGCGGATACACCGCACATCCCAATGAAAATGATTTTGCAATATGGGCCTCGGAACAGAAGATCGAATTTTCCTGTCTTTTCCCTACAGTAGGCAAAGAAGAAGTTCATTTGCTGGATCTGAAACTTTCCAGTACCTGGATAGGCAGTCGACATGAATTCAATGATTTAGATTGGTTTGAATTCAAAATAAATAAACTGCAACAAGATCATCCTAACAGCCTCATAGCTGGGGGCTATTTGGAACCCCGTCCCATTTATACTAGCTCCACTTATGACAAAGAAGGAAATAATGGACCAGAGAGCAGAGCGGTTCATCTAGGTGTCGATTTCTGGCTGCCAGCTGGGACTCCCGTGCATGCACTATTTGACGGGGAAGTTGTTGTCGCTGTGAATGATAAGGGATACAAAGAATATGGAGGACTTATTATATTGAAACACGAAGAAAACAATATTGCTTTCTATACCCTTCACGGGCACCTTGCCGTAGCAAGCGCAAATGCCTCTAAAGTTGGGGATCGCATTCTGAAAGGGGATCAAGTTGGCGTGCTAGGAACTCCGAATGAAAATGGCGATTGGTCACCTCATCTTCATTTTCAAGTCATGCTAACGCTCCTTGATTATGAAATCGATTTCCCGGGTGTTTGTTACCCTAACCAATTACCGCTATGGAAAAGTATTTGCCCTGACCCCAATCTCCTATTCAAAAACGAAAATCTTGTTACACAGTATGAAGCGGATCCTGAAGATATCATTGCCTATCGAAATGAGCATCTGGGCAAAGGATTGAGTATTTCATATGCCGAACCCCTGCACATTGTAAGGGGAGATGGCATTTATTTGCTCGATTCCATGGGAAGAAAATATTTGGATACCGTAAATAATGTAGCCCACGTGGGCCATGAACATCCAAATGTGGTGAAAGCGGGCCAACGACAAATGTCAATTCTAAATACCAACACCCGTTATTTACATGAGGAAATAAATCGCTACGCAACGGCCCTTTTACATACTTTTCCCGAAGAACTATGTGTAGCGCACTTTGTAAATTCGGGCAGCGAAGCCAACGAATTGGCCATACGAATGGCCAAAACAGTAACCCAAAGAAATACGATGATGGCAATGGAAATTGGGTACCATGGAAACACCAATGCGGTCATTGACGTAAGCAGTTATAAATTTGATGGAAAAGGCGGAAAAGGTAAGCCAAAAAATACCCATATCCTGCCTATGCCCGACCCATATCGCGGTATTGAAAGAGGCCCAGACTCGGGATCCCGCTATGCCTCATTTGCCAAAGATATTGAGGTTGCCGCTTTTATTGGCGAACCCATTTTAAGTTGTGGTGGACAGATTGTTCCGCCAAAGAACTATTTCAAAGAAGTCTACCAACATGTCCGCAATGCGGGCGGTCTCTGCATTGCGGATGAAGTACAAACAGGATTCGGAAGGGTCGGCAAATCCTTTTGGGCCTTTCAGCTGCATGATGTGGTCCCGGATATCGTAACCATAGGAAAACCTGCTGGTAATGGGCACCCATTGGCCGCTGTAATATGTACCAAAGAAGTAGCGGAGCAATTTGCCAACGGAATGGAGTTCTTTAACACCTTTGGAGGAAATCCCGTGAGTTGTGCTATTGGCCGAGCAGTACTGGAAACTATTGAATTGGAAGGTCTTCAGAAGAATGCGTTGGAAACCGGGAGTTATTTGAAATCTGAGTTGGAGAGACTGCAAAAGGAGTTTCCCATTATTGGTGAGGTTCGCGGGGAAGGTTTGTTCTTGGGATTCGAATTGGTCAATCCATCTAGACAACCCCTTCCAAACCATGCATCTTACCTTGCCAACCGAATGAAAGAGCTGCAAATTTTAATGAGTACAGACGGACCAGATCACAATGTGCTCAAAATAAAACCGCCGATGGTTTTCAGTAAAGAAAACGCAAAAGAGCTTATCTTTAGACTCCATCAAGTCTTTTCGGAGGATTTTATGTAGACCTATTGATTTTAATCACAAAACAACCATATCATGAGAACATTATTTATCCTTTGCTGTTTCACCGCCCTTTTTTCATGTACCTCACAAACTACCGAAAAAGAGGATAAAGCCGCCATACTGAAGGTTATGAAAGTTCAGGAAGAAGCTTGGTCCAACAATGATTTGGAAGGTTTTATGCAGGGCTATTGGAAAAGTGACTCTCTAAAATTCTATGGTAGCCGAGGGCTCACAAAAGGTTGGGACCAGACCTTGGCAAACTATAAAAAAGGGTATCCTACCAAAGAACATAGTGGAACCTTATCCTTTGTAATTGATGATATCTCTAAAATTGAAGACCACAGTTATTGGGTGATGGGCCAATATCATTTAAAAAGAAGCGTGGGTGATGCCAATGGCAATTTCCTGATCATTTTCAAAAAGATAAATGGCGAATGGAAAATAGTAGCAGACATGAGTAGCTAACTTAAGATTAGATTCCCTACATGAGCAATACACCAATTCCTATTGTAAGAAAGGCCACACTTTTGGATATCGATGTTTTAAAGGAGTTTAAACTGGGACTTATTCAGGCAGAGTTACCTATGGATCCCACCATAAAGGAGGATACGACGAGTTATTATGACATCGAAGAATTGATTGAAAACCCAGAGTCGGAAGTTCTTGTGGTCGATTTAGATGGGGAAATTGTTGCTTCGGGTTATGCGAAAATCATGGATGACAGGCCTTATCTTAAACATCACAAACAAGGATATCTAGGGTTTATGTTTGTTCCACCTGTGCATAGGGGCAACGGTTATAACAAACTAATTGTGAATGGATTATTGGCGTGGTGCAAAGAAAGAGGGGTATTCGAAATTAAATTGGATGTATATGACCAAAATCCTGCTGCCATAAGAGCCTACGAAAAAGCAGGTTTTGAAAAAAACCTGATTAATATGCGTATGAATATTGAACACATGGATTTTTAGTCCCCACTAAAATCTTCTATCCGGATTAAAAGGCGTTAGGTCCAAGGATACTTTCTTACTATCAATAATTTCTGAAATCAATTTGCCAGTGGCAGGTCCTAGACTCCAGCCCATCATGGCATGACCTGTCGCAACTGTTAGATTATTACATTTTGAAGAACGTCCAATATATGGCAGTCCATCGGGTGTACAAGGTCTTAGCCCGCAAGCGGCGGATTGCTTTTCCTGTGGTGTAATTGTTAATCCTGAATAGTATTTGGAAGCAGATTGAGCTATGGCATCTACACGTACCGGATTAATACGGTGGTTTATGCCTCCAATTTCCATGGTTCCTGCAAAACGGGTAAAACCATTCATTGGGGTTACGGCCACCTTTGATTCTACCAAAACAGCTGGAGTCCTTATTCCTGTTGGGCGATTTACATTGATGCGATATCCCTTTCCTGCTTGTATGGGAATACTTAGGCCGAGCTTTTGAACCAACATGGGACTCCAAGAACCCGCAGCCAAAACCACCTCATCACAAGTAATCGTTCTTTTCGAAGTGATCACTCCGGATATGATGGCTTCAGAAAAATTAATATCCTTTACTTCTTCCTGGATATAAAAAGTAACTCCTTCCTTTTTCAAATAATCCTTCATCCCGCCCATAAATTCGGAAGGCGTCATATGGGCATCACAATCGAAGTAAACCGAACCTGCAATATCCAAATCGATTTCTGGCTCGTATTGCTGTGTTTCCGACTTGGTGAGTCGCGTCACATTAAGGCCTTCAGAAATTGCTCTATTTCCTACCTGCCATTCCTCCTCCAGTGCTTTTTCAGACTTGCACAGCATCAATAAACCATTACGTTCATAATGGAAAGTGAAGTCACTGGTAGATTTCATTTCCTCATACAATTCCCTACTCAATAAATTGATATCCTTAATCACCGGAATCGCCTGCTCCATTTTTGATTTAGTCGCCGATTTTTTAAACGCCCATCCCCATTTAAGAAATTCTTTATCCAAACGGGGTTTAATGTAAAATGGACTCGCTGGATTTAACATCCACTTCAATCCTTTGGTAATCATTCCCGGGGCTGAGAGAGGTATAATATGGCTAGGGGTTATATAGCCCGCATTTACGTAGGAGGCGCCTTCATTCATTTTAGATTTATCGACCACAATCACTTCATGGCCTCCTTTATGCAGGTAATAAGCGGTACAAAGCCCAATGATTCCTCCTCCTATGACGACAATTTTTTTGCTCATCTAGATTACTTGAAACCCATAGGCGTACGGATCGTCTTCTGGGTCTATGGTTATACTATTGCGCCCATAAATTTTTGCCCATCCTTTAATGGACGGGATAATGGCTTTTTTTCCATGAATTTCGGTCTCTTCTTCTATGCGCCCTTCAAAGGTAGACCCAATAAAGCTTTCGTGTATGAAGGGCTCCCCTTTTTTAAGCTTTCCCTTGGCATATAATTGAGCCATCCTTGCAGATGTTCCCGTTCCACAAGGGGATCGATCTATCGCCTTATCTCCATAAAACACAGCATTGCGTCCAGAAGATGTCTTGTGAATAGGTGTTCCAGTCCATTCCATATGGCTTACATCCCGAATGGTTGCATTCTCGGGATGGATAAAATAATCTGGATACTTTTCATTGATTCGCTTTCGAACCACTTGAGAATACTGAATGAGTTTGCTCGCTGTATACTCCTGTACTCCCCTAAAATTCTTCTGCGGGTCTACAATGGCATAGAAATTACCTCCATAAGCGACATCGAATACAATTTCCCCCAGTTCTGGACAATCAATCGTCAACCCTTCGGCCGCCAAATAAGAGGTGACATTTTTCAGTTTGACCCAGACTACTTTTCCGTTTTTTTCAGCATATTCTATTTCGACCAAGCCTGCAGGGGTTTCCATTCTCACCTGACCGGCTATTTTGGGCTCAATGAGTCCTTCTTCAATGGCAATAGTGATAGCTCCAATCGTTCCATGGCCACACATGGGAAGGCACCCGGAAGTTTCAATAAAAAGGATTCCAAAATCATTCTCAGGAAATTGGGGTTCAAAAAAGAAACTCCCGCTCATCATATCATGACCCCGCGGTTCGAACATTAATCCCTTTCGTATCCAATCGTACTCTTTTAAAAAATGTTGGCGTTTCTCACTCATGGAATCCCCTTTGAGCGGAGGGTGACCAGTGGTTACAACCCGTACCGGATTACCACAGGTATGACCGTCTATACAATGAAATGTACTACGACCCATCCTTCGTTTTTTTAATATAGGCATTCATCCTTTCCTCCAAGATAGAAAGGGTCACAGTTCCTTGTTCAAGAATCACCTCGTGAAACTCCCTAATATCGAACTTGGATCCCAATTCGGTTTCCGCCTTCTGTCGCAATTCCCTAATTTTTAGTTCCCCAATCTTATAGGAAAGGGCTTGACCCGGCCAAGAGATATAACGGTCGGTCTCCGTATTTACTTCATGTAAGGAAAGTGCAGTGTTGGATGCCATAAAATCTACAACCTGTTCCCTAGTCCAATTCTTGGCATGAATACCCGTATCGACCACCAATCTGCAAGCCCTCCACATTTCATAAGTAAGCTGTCCAAATCGTTCATAGGGTGTGGTATACATGCCCATTTCTGCTGCTAAATACTCCGTATACAACCCCCATCCCTCGCCATAAGCGGATAAATAGGTGTTCTTCCTGAACTGAGGTATACTATCTCCTAATTCATTGTTCAGGCTTCCTTGTAAATGATGTCCGGGAACGGCTTCGTGCACTGTCAAAGCGGGTAATGTATATAAGGGTCGGCTGGGAAGGTCATAGGTATTCACCCAATAATACCCCGGGTCTGTACTGTTCTTACTGGTTCCAATATACCGCCCACCTGTATATTTTGGGGCAATAGCGTCTGGCACAGGAGCCACACCATATGGCTTTCTTGGTAATGTTTTGAAGAATTTAGGCAATTGGGCATCCGCCCTTTTTGCCATGTCCCGTGCATGCATTAACAATTTTTCTGGGGTATCTACATAAAACTGCGGATCGGTTCTTAGGAAATTCAAAAATTCGGCAAAGCTTCCTTTAAATTCAAGTTCTTCAATGATCTTATTCATTTCTGCCTTTATTCGGGCTACCTCACGCAATCCAATGGCGTGGATATCATCTGCCGTATATTGCGTACTTGTTGTATAGTAATTGATCCTATTCTGGTAATATTCCCTTCCATTAGGGGTTTCTGAAACTCCAATGGTTTTTCTGGTCTTTGGAAAATACTCTTCTTCAAAAAACTTTTTCACCCTCTTAAATTGGGGTATCACTTTCTCGGAAATCACCGTTCTAGCAGCTTTTAAAATTGAATCTTTCTGGGTTTCTGAAAGTGATTCCGGTAAGTTTTTAAACGGGCCATAAAAAAAACTATCCTCATAACTATTAACAATATGAGTATCGTAGGTAGACTCATATCCTTTAAAAATAACCCGCGGTTGAGATACTCCCTTTTCCAATCCTTCGCGTAGTAGGGGTAAATAACTGTCCACGACCCCAGGAATGGCATTCAATTTATTCAAATAGGAAATAACCTGGTTGTAATTGGTTAAGGGTCTTACCATATAGGGAAAGCTAACATGAAATCCGGAATCAGATAATAGCGGGTTCAAAAATCTGTCGAACTCATAATATTCAATCTGATCCTGTAGTAAGAACTTTAGCATTTCAAGGGAAATGGATTCGGTTTCGGACAGACCATTGGTTGAAATCGTCATTAACTTATTGAGTTGTATCTCTGCAAAATCGGCTTCTGCTTTAAAATACTCCCTAGTGAACAGTCCCAGAGGATAGGCTTTGTTGTCATATCCCTTATGGTCTTCCACGGTTTTAATGATTGACGCTAATTCTTCTGAAGCGTTTTGGGCTGAAATATGCTCACCGAAACCCCAGAAAACGAAAAGTGATAAGACAATTTTTAAACAGTGCTTCATGAGTTTTATTTTAAGAAAGTAGGAAGGAGCTCCTCAGGAAAGTCCTGAAATGAAAATGGCCTTACCCATCGTTTTATGCTGTGATTCCCCACTGCCGTAAATCGACTATCGGTAGAAGAAGGGTATGGACCTCCATGGGTCATGGCATCGCACACCTCAACTCCCGTGGGAACCCCATTAAAAATGATTCGCCCCACACGGTCTTGTAAAGCTTCAACAATTCCATTAAGTCCTGCATACTCCTCTTTTTCTGCTATGATCGTCCCGGTTAATTGACCTTCCAGACTTGAAATCACCTGTTTAAGCTGTGCTTCATCTTTACATTGTACCACCAAAGAAAAAGGCCCAAATACTTCTTGGTGCAGCTTTTTATTGTTTAAGAAGGCATCGCCAGACGTAGTGGCAATTTTTGATTGGGCATAATTGTCTGGAACGGAACCGCCATAGGCAGACACAAGTTTTGTATCCTCTTGAGCGGCCACCTCTTCCCCATTTGCGGCATATGCCTTTTGGATATTTGGATGCAGCATACATTGTGCATCAATTTGACTCACTTTTTCACCTAAATCCATTATGAACTCTGACAATCCCTTTCCTTCTATCCCTAAAATAAGACCTGGATTGGTACAGAATTGTCCGGTTCCCAGCGTGATGGAACCAGCATAGGTAGAGGCAATTTCGGAACTTCTCGCAGCTATGGCACCAGAAGTGATTACCACTGGGTTAATACTACCCATTTCTGCAAATACGGGTATGGGCTCTTCGCGTTGTCCTGCTAGATCATATAAGGCCCGTCCTCCACGAATACTACCGGTAAACCCAACGGCTTTGACTTTTGGGTGCTGTACCAATTTTTGTCCAACCTCTATTCCAGAACTATTCAAATTTGAAAAGACCCCTTCTGGCATTCCTGTTTTTTGGGCCGCCCTGACAATGGCCGAGGCAACCAATTCTCCTGTGCCAGCATGCATGGGATGCGATTTTACAATTACAGGACATCCAGCAGCCAGCGCACTGGCCGTATCACCTCCTGCGGTGGAATACGCCAACGGAAAGTTACTGGCTCCAAACACCACTACGGGACCCAACGGTATTAAAAACTGACGCAAATCTGGTTTGGGCATAGGTTGTCTATCTGGTATCGCATTGTCTATGGTAGGCTGTCTCCAATCCTCTGTCTCTATGAGATCGGCAAACATTCGAAGCTGTCCTACGGTTCGACCCCGTTCTCCTTTTGCGCGGCCTTCGGGTAATCCCGTTTCGCTGCAATAGGTTTGCACCAACACATCATCCAATGCCAAGATTTCCTCTGCAATGGTGCGTAAGAACTCAGCTCGTTTCGCTCCTGATAAATTTTTATAAACTGGAAACGCCTCGGACGCCAATTGAACGGCATCCTCAATTTCCTTATCAGTAGCTTCTGTAAATGTGGAAGCATTGTCTTGGTTGGTTTTAGGGTTGAAGGTACGATACACCTTATCTCCTTCTGCTCTTAGCTGAAAACCTATATAATTATGTCCTGTCATCTTTTGTTTTTTATTCTTTCTAAATGTGCTTCCACATCTACTGGTTTGTGAACAACCTTTTCCGAAACGGGATACTTCTCCAAAAGGTTTTGGGGTCTAATGGGTCGTTTCTCAAAGTTTCCACCACAATTTGGGCATACACTTTTAAGCACATTCTCAACGCAATCCAAACAAAAAGTACACTCGAAAGTACAGATCATAGCTTCCTTACTATCGTATGGAAGTGCTTTATTACAGTGCTCGCATGTGGGTCTTATTTCTAGCATTATAAATTTTTATATTCTGGTAATTTCGGTCTGGTTGCCATACCCTCCGCAATCACTTTTAGTACATGTTCACGTTCTTTTCCAAAAAGTGGCAACCTAGGGGCACGAACAGTTTCGGAGCCTATTCCTGTGGCTACTTCGGCCAGCTTAATGTTTTGTACTAATTTAGGGTTAATATCCAATTCTAACAAAGGAAGGAACCAACGATAAATAGCAATGGCTTCTTTTATTCGTCCTGCCTTTTGCAGCTCATAAATGGCGACTGTTTCCGCTGGAAATGCACATACCAAACCGGCAATCCATCCATCGGCACCCATCAATAGGCTTTCTAAAGCGAGAGTATCTACCCCACACAATATTTTTAAGCGATCTCCAAATTGGTTTTTAATTCGTGTTACATTAGAAATGTCCCTTGTAGATTCCTTTACGGCTTCTATATTATCACATTTCAGTAGTTCTTCGAACATAGACAAAGTTACTTCAATCTTATAGTCTACCGGGTTATTATACACCATAATGGGCAAGGAGGTATTGTTGGCAACGGCCTTAAAATATTCCACGGTTTCACGATCTCCGGCCTTGTAGCGCATAGGTGGAAGCATCATGAGCCCTGAGGCTCCATCCTCTTCTGCTTTTTGGGCTGCTGCTATAGCGCCTTTGGTACTTTGTTCGGCAATGTTCATCATTACGGGAACCTTTCCTGAAACCTTTTGTACGGTCTCACGTGTTAGCACACGTTTTTCTTCATCTTCCAAAGTGCTTGCTTCCCCTAAGGTGCCGCCCAGCACAATTCCGTGAACCCCTGCCTCGATTTGGGCATCGATATTATGGAGAAACAAAGGAATGTCCAAGGAATCGTTCTCCGTAAATTTTGTTGTTACTGCGGGCATAACACCCTTCCATTCAAATTTCATAAGGATAAGATTTTACTCCAAAAGTATCTGAAAAAGGAATGAGCTGATAATAGTGATTTATTCAATAATGATACTTTTTTATCCATATTATGATATTATTCATGATATTTGAATAATATTTCAATAATTATGAAGGTTTTACCTTTTACAATCGTGAAATCCGGGAAGGAAACGGTTTTATGGCAGGAAGACCATGTCGATTCGTTTTATGGCTTTCTACACCAGCATGAAGAGTACCAGATAAGCTATATAAAAAAAGGCAAAGGTTCCTTGATTGTGGGTGACACCCTTAATAGGTTCGAACCTGGAGAAATTATAGTCCTCGGCGGAAACTTGCCTCATGTATTCAGAAGTATTTCCGAAACAGGTACGAAGTGCCACATGAACACTATTTTCTTTACACCAGACTCATTTGGGAAAGACTTTTTTGCGATCGAAGAAATGAAATCCTTACGTTCTTTTTTCGGAAAAGCTCAAAACGGTTTTAAGATTACAAATCCTTCCATGGAGATCATTTCCATTTTCGAAAGATTCCCTAAATCACCAAAATTGGATCGTTTCCTTCTATTCATGCAATTATTAAAACAAGTGAATAAGGGAAAGCAAGAAGCACTTTCCTCATTTCACTCCGGCGAGGTAATGACAAAATATACAGATAATGAGGGCCAACGTATGAATGCGGTATTTCAATATACCATGGAGCACTATAAAGACAGGGTAACTCTAGAAGGTATTGCGAAAGAGGCGTCAATGACCCCCAATGCTTTTTGTAAATATTTCAAAAATCGCACCCGTAAAACATATATGGCGTTCCTAAACGAAATACGTATAGAAGAATCGTGCAAGCTCTTGAGGGAACATCCAGAAATGCCTATTGCGGCAGTTGCGGAGGAATGTGGGTTCAGGAATATTTCAAACTTTAATCGAATCTTTAAAAAAATGATTCAGGAAACACCCTTTCAATACCGCAATAAAATAGTCCGCTAGTCATCCACAATTCCCATATGCTTCAACAGGAAAGAGGCATTCATATTTTGGCAGATTCCTTTTCGCAGTTTATAATCGAAAAATAACTCGTCATTCCTAATTATGGCATCGAAATAATAATTCTCCACCTGTTCCAATTGATCGGCAGCTTCGCATAGACTTAGATCATGCGTTGCTATAATACCCGTAGAATGGGACCGCACTAGTTTGTTTACGAATTTTCGGGAGCCTATGGCTTTATCGGTGCTATTGGTCCCTTTGAGTATTTCATCCAGGATAATGAAATATTGGTCACTACCTATACGATCTACGATATACTTTAGGCGTTTTAACTCACTGAAAAAATAGGATTCGTCGTTCGTTAGACTATCCGTGGTCCGCATGCTTGTAATCAGTTTTATTGGGGAATAGTGTACCGATGTGGCACATACGGGCAATCCTACATTTGCCATCACGATTTGAAGTGCAACGGTTCGTAAAAATGTACTTTTTCCAGCCATGTTCGCTCCCGTCACGATAAAGAATTGTTCTTTGTTAATTTGAAAATCGCTGGCTACTGCCACTTCTTCCTGAATAAGGGGATGAGCGGCTTTTTCACTATTCAACACTACAGTACCTTCCTCAATAATTGGAAAGGTGTGATTAGGGTGATTGAAGGCATAGTTTCCGAGACTGTTATAGGCATCGAAAAAGGAAATCACTTCGAACCACGATTCGATCTTTTTGTGGTGCTCCATAATCCATCGTTCAATGTTTCGTACCACCCATAAATCGCGAAGTAAAAATCCATTAGCAAAAATGCCCACGATCATATTACTTCTTTGGTCCAAGGCATCCAGCAATTTCGAAAACCGTTTTAGTATGGAAGACGCCCTTTCGGTTTCATTGATGATACTTGCCTTTTTATTCTGCAATATTTCTGAGGAAAAATCCTGTTCTTCAATTTTGGATAAAAGCTGATAGAATTGTTCGAAAGTGGCTTGCACATGAGAGGTGTCATAAACCAATTTATTGATTTTCTTGAGGAACAAGCCCACAATTCCCAAGCCAAGGAAAAACCAAACAGCTACTATAATTCCCGATATGGATCCGTTAAAAAATAATCCGAGAAGCCCTACAGACACCACTGAGAAAAACACAGATAAAATAGGAATGCGTTCAGGAACGAATCCTTGGTACTGATCTAACCACTTCACTACTCTTTCTGCTCTTACCTCCACTTTTACCAAGGAGGCCAAAGCCGAAAATTGTTGTCTCCAATGGGCAAGGTCCTTCAATTCTGTGATGGCTTTCTGTTTTGAGGGAATATCCTTGCAGTCATTGGCAGTTAACAAGCTAGCCAATCGGTTATACCCACTAGCCAAGGCGGTTCTATTTGTATATTGAAAGAAGGATCCCTTTCCAAAGAGATCGATATCCTGGCTATAAAAATGGTTGGGATCACTAAAAACATTCCCCTCAGGGAGATGATGAAATTCACCCTCTAAAACCTGGAGTTCCCTATCATTTATAGCGACTAAGGCTTTATGGTATTGTTGTTCTTTTTTTAACCTATCATGCCTTTTAATAAGCAAAATAAAGATTATTATTCCTAAAACGAGGGAAACCACAACCGTTGTTATGTGGCCCCAACTTATATAGCACATAAAGGCTACAAGCAGGAAAACACCAAATCTAAGCAGGCTCGAAAAGAACAATTTCTTTCTTAATTCGTCTGAGGCAATTTGGTTCTTTTCAAGTTCGGATTGATAGAACTCCCGCAATTCGCGTTTTGATTTCATTTATAGGTTATCTAGTTCGGCTTTTACTTTTTTGGGAAGCTTACTTACAATAAGATCGTACGAATGATCTATCAATTCAAAAATTAAAGAATGTGGAAGATTGCTTTCTAGGATAACGGTATTCCAATGATGCTTGTTCATATGCCATCCGGGGATAATTAATCCATCGTATTCGGCCCTCAATTCTTCGGATCGCTCAGGATCGCACTTTAAGTTGGCTTGAGATGGGGTTCTTTCCAGTCCAGAGACGGCAAACATCTTGTTCATAACCTTAAATACCAAGGTATGTTCATCGAATGGAAAGGATTCTGTCACTCCTTTTTTCGCCAAACAATAATCCCGGAATTCTTCAATATGCATCTTACTTAATTTTATAGCCTAAGGCAGGTGTATCGTTGAAAAAAATCAATAGGTTTTCACTTCCCAGTTCTATGGGTATTTGAAAGTCCAGTGATTCTTCATTTGTAAATTGGATTTCCTTTACTTCCTTTCCTAAATCGTAAGAGTAGGATACTTTGGTTATTCCTTCTACTTCGATACTAAAAGGTATCCTTCCATCTTCCCGCTGTGATGAAATCACCCCTTTCTTTTGTCTGTTCAATTGTTCTATTGTTACATTCTTGGCTATAATAAAAGGCATCTGGGCAAATACATCCTTGGTAAACGAGGGGTCTAAAAAAGTGTCTTCTGACTGATGTGGGTAATGGGTATTCACAAACAACTCTGGTGGCGTTTTGTAATAAAAATAGGTAGGTTCCTTTATAAATCTTTCGCGGTACTTACCCGCTCCCCAGGTAGGATCGAACAAATAAGGTGAGCCATCAACAAAAGCTATATTCCACATGTGGCTTTTTCGGAAAGGGCGACCAATATCATCGAAATGCGTTTTAATATCCCCACGTACCAAATAGTTCGAAATGCCCTGTAATTCGCATAACCGCTCGAACAACATCGCATAGCCTTCACACACTGCTATACCTTCCTTCAGTGTTCGGGCAATCACTTTTTCGCGCGTCTTTTCTTCTTTTTGATTCCGTTCCCTATAATTTTTAAAATTGAAATTGAACTTTTTATATTCGTCCGGATCGTACACGACGTTTTGAATGATCCATGTATAAATTGCCCTTACTTTTTCTTCCTCTGTTTGAAAATCGCGCGTTATAAACGCTGAAAGTTCCTCTGCAGCACTGAACCGTTTTGGGTACAATTCTATGGTCGCATCAATGCGTTCATAATCCTGTGCATTCATAAAAGGAATGAAGGACAATAGGCATATTATGAAAAAACCTTTATTCATTTATCTTTCCCTACACGGCCCAAATGGGTATTTTGAAAACTATCCGAAAATTTAAGGCCATATCCAAGAGCCCTGTCAAAGGCAGCATGACCATATAATAACGTCCCAATAAAAGTATAAAGATCGCCTAAGTAAAACATTCCAGCCAACATAAAACCAATGGCTATCCCTTTATGATGAAATACGTTGTAAGTGAATGCACCAAACTTGGTATTTACCAAATAGCCTAGCATACCTATATCTGGTGCCAAAAACAAAACAAGATACCACCACCATTTATAATCCAACATCGAGAACAGTCCAATTGCAAATAGCAATTGTGCGAGTTCCTCTAATTTGAGTGTTGTTTTCATGCTATTCAATTTTATAAAGTACGGGCTTGCTCGGGGTAGCATCATTTTCGAATGATGCAATCTGTAGGTTCAAGACATACATTCCATCACCAACGCTATCCGGAACATATATAAATTCGGTAATGGTGGCACTGGGGCGTGTGGCTCTGGGGTAATTCCAAAATGCCCTATGTGCCAAGAGTTTGCCTTCGTCTTTTTCTTTATCAACCGAGGGAAGATCTATCAGTAAATGCTGCACTCCGATTTCGCACAAATACTTGGCCAATTCTTCGTCTATATATGGCCAATTGCTATGGGAGTATTGTTTCTCCTTTTTAGACATTGGGTTAGGCAGTGTTCTTATAACCAATGCTTCAGGTTTGGACCCTTGTAACAAATCCTGAACGCTTTCTAATGTAATTACCTTATCCTGTCCCCTTTTCTCTGGTTCGATTGAAATGACCTGAGCCAAAAAAAAGAATTCAGTAAGGGTTCTATTTACCGAATGGAATTCTTCCGAAATATGGCCCACACATTCCGTATGGGTCCCATGGGCATGCGGATTAAAATAAATGTCATTAAAATTGACTGAAGCCCCATCACTTACCTTGCCTACCCAACCTTCTAATTCAACAGGTTTTATGACAGGTGCATCTACATACCACGCATTGGGATTCCTTGAAGAGGCATGAAGTGGAATAGAAATATCATACGGATTGGATAAATCTACCTCATAATTATTGCCTCCTATTACTATAGTACTTTTCACTTATGCAATATAGCATTATTCCTTTTTCCCGTTTCAGGGGAAAACAAGGTTTTAAAATCGCCCTAAAAGTGATGTGCCTGTTTTAGGGAAGTATAACTCTTTCCTATTCGGTCGTATTTGGATTGCATTCATCCTAAATGTATCATGAACAAATCGCTGGCGATACCGTCGCTTAAGAATTTTCCCTTTTTGGTCACGAGCATACGACCCCCATCCAGGAAAAGTCTATTTTCAATTAGGTGTGTTTGCGCCTGTTGCATCATGTATTCTTTGTAATTGGTCCCAAAAACCTCTTCTACCTCTTCCAGATTAATTCCATATTGCGTGCGCAATCGGGTCATAACGTATTCGTTATACTTATCTTTTTCTGAAAGGGATTCCTTCTCCTGAGGAAGGTTTCCAGCTTCTATCTCATTAATGTACTTAGCATTATTTGCCACATTCCAAGCACGGGTATGACCATTAAAACTATGGGCGGATGGACCTATTCCCAAATAGGGTTTCCCCATCCAATAGGCCATATTGTTCTGGGATTCGAATCCAGGTTTTCCAAAATTGGAGAATTCATAATTTACGTAGCCCGATTGTTCTGTAGCTTGTAATAGCACTTCATGGTGTGCCTGAGCCATTTCGTCATTCACTGGAGGAACTACGCCTTTTTCAATAAAGGTTTTCAATGCGGTTTTGGGCTCTACCGTAAGGGCATAGCAAGACAAGTGCGGAATGTCTAAATCTATGGCCTTGCGCAAATTTTTTAGCCAACGTTCTTTCGTCATCCCTGGAATCCCATAAATTAAATCGATGCTAATGTTTTCGAAGAAATCCTTGGCATCTGTTATACAGTTTATAGCTTCCTCTGCGCTATGTGCACGGTTCATCAATTTCAAGTCTTCTTCAAAAAAAGATTGTACCCCAATGCTTAATCTATTTATAATACCTCGCGACAATTGTATGAGGTAGTCTTTGGTTAAATCGTCAGGGTTGGCTTCTAAGGTTATTTCTACTGTTTCGGAAACCGTATAATGATCAAAAATCGTTTTGAAGATCTTGTTCAGTTCTTTTTGGGATAACAAAGATGGAGTTCCCCCTCCCAAGTATATCGTTTGTATGGTTTCCTCTATGTCATACTTTCGCATCACCAATTCGCGGCATAACGCCTTTACCAACGGCTCCTTTTTCTTTAACGAAGTTGAAAAATGAAAGTCGCAATAGTGACATGCTTGTTTACAAAATGGTATGTGTAGATAAATGCCTGCCATCTTAGCGTATTGAAACAATAATAAAAGAAATTAAATACCCTAGTACTGCATAACAAAACATCCCAAGAACATAGGCTATTACGGATCCAATAGCCACCAAAATCTTATGTTTGGTAAGGAAAGAGATCATGGCATACACAAAATAAAAGAGCATGATAACCATGGAAAGAAACTGAATACTGGAGTCCAAAAACTTCATAAGGAACAGGTTAAGTGTTCCGACAAGAATGTAGACCCCGGCCATGTAGAACGCTACCGCCATGTACTCCGCCCAACTATATCTTTTGAAAAAAAACAACTTCATGAAAACCGATAACGTGAACACCAACACGAATAGGATGTTATTTATGTTCCGGACCATAAATTCGGCCGCCTCCTTAAATGCTTCGGCACCCGGGAAATTCGGAAACGACGTATCATTAATGGGATTGTAGTTGAGCAAAGAACGTGTCAAAATATGCACCACGGTAAGCAAAATGAAGAAGGATACCGGCTTAAAATAGTTTTTCCGCTTTCCCTCTAAATAATCCCTGAACATTTTGCCCGGATTGGACATTAACATGTACAGGGTGCGAGTAAATGGCGCTTCAAAGGTAAATAAGGATGCGATCAGATCGGTAAACGTTTCCTTGAAGGTTACTTTATGAACAGTGGCTCTTTGCCCACATTGTCCGCAGTAGTTGGCTTTTACAAGTGTTTCGCAGTTCTTGCAATATGTGTTTGAAGGTTCCAAGTTATTTTTTTACCCGATCTTCATTCTGTTTTACGAAAGCGGCCCAACCGCTGTAACTTTTCCCCACATCTATTCTCCCAGCATTATAAAAATGGCATACCGCAGCAGCTAGGCCATCGGTACTATCTAAATTCTTGGGGAGTTCCTTTAGGCCCAATGTACTCTGAAGCATCTTTGCCACTTGCTCCTTACTAGCATTTCCATTGCCGGTAATGGCCATTTTAATTTTTTTAGGGGAATATTCGGTAATGGGTACTTCACGCGAAAGTCCTGCTGCCATAGCCACACCTTGTGCCCTACCCAATTTGAGCATGGACTGGACATTTTTTCCAAAAAATGGTGCTTCGATGGCAATTTCATCGGGATGGTACGTATCGATAAGGTGGATCGTACGCTCGAAAATATGCTTCAACCGAACATAATGATCGTCGTATTTAGACAATTGAAGCTCGTGGAGCTGCAGAAACTCCATGCTTTTCCCTATTACCTTTATGAGTCCAAAACCCATAATTGTAGTTCCCGGGTCAATCCCTAATATGATCCTTTCTGAAGCCAATCAGTCTAAAACTTTCGTTATTTTAGCCACTCATGGTAGCCCTTTCCAACAAATCTAAGCAATATGGCCTTATTGCCCTAAAAGTTTTGGTTTTATGCATCACTTTCTCCTACATATATTTGAAATTTTCAAGAAATGAGACCCTATCCATTTCAAGTTTTGTTGCGATCCTCTCTGAAAAGCCCTGGACCCCAATTCTTCTCTTTTTGGGTCTTGCCATATGCAATTGGTTGTTCGAAATCGCAAAATGGTGGACGCTTTCCAATACCCTAGAGCAACTTTCCTTTGCCGAGGCAGCGAAACAAAGTTTGACATCGCACACCGTTTCCTTGGCTACTCCAAACCGCATTGGGGAATATGGTGCCAAGGCCTATTTCTTCGAAAGAAAAAAAAGGAAAAGAGTGCTATTACTCAACCTTTTTTCCAACCTCAATCAGATGTTCGTTACATTGGTGATGGGAATTGTAGGAATGGTTATCCTTTTGCAAGGGGATACAATCACTTTTTCAGTTACTAAAATCGTGATGCTTCTACTTGCGGTTTTGGCGCTAATTATTTTGGGTTACCTTTTCAAGGAGAGCGCATTGGTTGTTAAGGGACTTACCTTTAGTAATGTGGCAAAGTATTTTAGGAATCTTGCCGCAATTGTAAAGACTAAAACCCTATTGTTCTCTGTGATTCGATATACTTCCTTTGGGACATTATTCTTTCTGCTACTCAATTACTTTAATGCTGGACTAGATATAGAAACTGCATTTCCACTTATCATTACCATGTACCTTTTTGTTTCGGTCATACCTTCTTTTTTAGTGTTAGATGTAGTTATTCGCGGCGGTGTTGCCATTTGGCTTTTTTCTTTGGCTGGGGTAAATGAAGTCACTGTAGTGTGCGCCGTAATGGCCTCATGGTTCCTTAATTTTGTACTACCCGCATTGCTTGGCAGTCCATATGTACTAACATATAAAACGGCATGACCTTAGTTCTTTCCATAGGATTGTTTTTGTATTTGGTGACACTGCTCTGGCTCATTAAAGGGTTCTTTAAGCTTCAAGGGTTTCGACCCAAAAAAACAGCACCCAAAACTAGATTTACCATTCTTATTCCTTTTAGAAACGAGGCCAAAAATATTCCACAATTATTGGGCTCACTATCTGCCCTGGATTATCCTAAGGATCTGTACGAGGTTATTTTTATTAATGATGCGTCCGAGGACAATGGAGAAGCGTTATTGAATGCCTCCAAAAGGGAGGTTAAGTTCAGTTTTCAGCTACTTCAAAACAATCGGGTTTCCAAATCACCAAAAAAAGATGCCCTAGCCATCGGCTTGGACAGGGCTAAGTACGATTGGATCATTACTACCGATGCCGACTGCATCTTTCCAAAAAAATGGCTTCATTATTATAATCAATGTATAGGAGAAACGCGTCCCAAAATGATCTGTGGCCCTATTGGCTATAGAAATGGGGTCTCGGTATTGGGGCAATTTCAGGTGCTGGATGGGTTCAGTCTTCAATTGGTGGCCATGGGAAGTTTTGGCTGGAAAGCCCCATTACTGAATAACGGTGCGAATTTGGCGTATCATAAGGATGCCTTCCATGAGGTGGAAGGTTATAAAGGTAACGACCATATTGCCAGCGGTGATGATGTGTTCCTTCTCGAAAAGATGCTAAAAGCCTTCCCCGATGAAATTCAATTCCTGAAATATCCAGACGCTGAAGTAACAACCGATTCTGAATCCAAATGGTCCAATGCCATACAACAACGCGTGCGATGGGCTTCTAAAATAACCGAACAAAAAAACCCATGGGTGAAACGAATAGGTGGAGTTGTATTTATAGCCAACTTGCTATTTCTGGTATCCCTGTTGGGCTTCATTTTTTTTCCAAGAAGCGGGGCGATTTATATTTCCTTTATGTTTTCAAAGTTTGCCTTAGATGTAGTGGTTTTAACACTAATGGCAAGTTTCTTCAAGAAACGCATGCCCATATTCCATTCCTTGGCTTCCATCTTGGTCTATCCATTTATCACTATGATTGTTGTATTTAAAGGCCTGAACGGTTCCTATACCTGGAAGGGAAGAACCCACAGCAAATAAGGGGTATCAATTATTTTTTTACCTTTAACTAATCCAAATCTATAATTATGAAGCGCTTACTTTTAATAATGGCCTTTTTACTCACCTTAGGCCTATACGCTCAACAGGATTATGAGGTAAATGGCACCACCTATTCCTTGCAAACGGAAGTGGAAGGGCAGTTAACATTGCTCTGGAACATTATAGATGGTGAATACCGTTATTTCTCGAAAAAAGGAAATGACATACAGGAACTTACCAACACCCGTTCTGGGAAGAAATATCAAGAAGAATATATCCTTGTGCTAGCCGAACAGACTTCGGATCATGTATCCTTGACCGAATCTAAGGTAAATCTCAACCTTCCTAGCCTCCGTAAATTTTATATTCGTTACAATAGGGCAGTAGATCCTAATTTCGATATGGAGGAAGAGAAAGTCGTTTTAAAGACTCGATTGGGTGGTTTTCTGGGTATGACAAATTATCCCTTTATCCCTAATCCAGACAATACACTACTTCCGCAGGCGGGTATCGATTTTGAACTTATTGACGAGGCAGGGCTTAAACGGCATAGCATCGTGTTCCAATTCCGTCAACTATTTGCTTCTAGTGATTACGATGTGAGCTCTTCGCAGTTTTCGTTGAATTACCGTTTCAAATTTGTGTATTCAGAAAGTGTGGACATTTTCATTAACACAAAAATTGCAGACTACGTCTACCTTTCCCCAAATATCCCCGACCCAGATGGGAATCCTGATACGGCCGAAACCTTTAGTAATTCTGGAGGTGAGTTTCAAGCACCATTCTCGTTAGGTATTGGTGCAGATATTCCGTTGGGCAATGGTTATATCACTTTGGGGTATTACGACATTTTAGCCCTTAATTTGAATGATAATGGGGAGTTCCCCATGGATTTTGTGGTAGGTTATAAAATTAACCTTTAGACTTTTCCGTTTTTATGACAATAGGAAGTCCGAACCGGGTTTCTACCGGAATTCCCTTTTTAATGGCTGGCTCCAGTTTTGGTAAGGAATCGATGCCCTGATGTATCCAAGATTCCAAAAGGGGGATTTGTGCTTTTAGCGCACTATCTATTTCAGTCTCCACATTTGAAAAAGCACCGTCCTTGGTAATACTGAATCGCACCCATACCGTATCATTTAGATCGCGATGTGTAACCAGCTTTTTGGAAGAAATGGTTTTATAGATTGGGGTTACCAAAGCAGTTTCGAAGCATTTCTTTTGTGCTTCCTTATCAATTAAATGATCGCAGGCCTTAAAAGCGGGATACTCGTCTACATCTTTCCAATCAATGGCCTTAAGATCCTCTTCATAAAATGTTTCAGAAGAAATCTTCTCGGTTTCAAACCACTGACAGGAGCTTAAGCCGAGTAACACCATCCAAAAAAAAGCCTGTCTCATACAATTGTTTCCTGATACCGAATGTACAAATTTTGGGGAAACGGGAGTTTGTTGTTATAAAATATAAATCCAACGTCAATGAATAGGATCCTGATGATTTGTTCGAAATATATAGTACATTTATGCTAATATCCTCCTCAACAATTTATAAACAAGGGTAGTATAACCCAATAAAAACAAGACCGTTGTACTGTATATAAATTTCTATGAATTCAAACCAAAAAGCAACCCTCAGAAATAAACTATTCCGGCATCTGGACGGCATAGTGATCGCCCCTACGGCATATACCTTACAAGATCATGGAGTAACCGATTATTTGCTTCAACATAAAAAAGCCGCACTTAGTGAACTCAGCCAAAAATTCAAGGCGAACGAAGGGTATTTAAATGTAGCCCTCCGGGGATTGAGTTCACAAGGATGGTTGGTTCATCATACAGACAATACCAATGGCACTGTGAGTTATGAAGTAAATGAAAGTTCCGAAATTGCCTTTAGCTATTTTCAAGTCTATAAAGATGTAGTCGACTTATTGAAAATGTCCGAACACTACCATCCCAGAAAATTTGAAATGGAGCCGTTTTTGAAGCTTGAGGCTATTTACAAAAAATATCAGGATGATTATGGTATTGTTAGTTCTGATGATCCGTTTCATAGTGCAATCCAAAAACAGGTGTTAACACATATTGAAGGAATCATTGTAGGGCCTACTATTGTCCATTTGGGAATGAGCGGTATGTTTCACAAGTATTTTATGGAATCTAGATTTAAGCCAGAAGAGTTTCATGAGAACTATCAAGAGTTTGACAGATTGCTGAACATACTTTCCGATCTTGGGTGGTTTACCATAAAGAATGGCTCCTATGCATTTACAGACCACGGGTTGTTTTTTGCTAAAAGGGCTAGTGCCTATGGCGTTACTGTGTCTTATATTCCAACCCTCAGAAAATTGGATGATCTTATTTTTGGGGATCCCTTAATATTACAAAACAACGCCAAAGGGTCTGACGAAATACACGTAGATAGGGAAATGAACATTTGGGGTAGTGGAGGTGCCCATAGTTCCTATTTTAAGGTGGTAGACGAAATTATAATCGATCTATTTAACAAACCCATAAACGAACAGCCCAAAGGCATATTGGATATGGGATGTGGAAATGGGGCCTTTCTTCAGCATTTGTTCTCGGTAATTGAAAATCGCACCTTTAGGGGAACCGTTCTCGACGAGTATCCATTGCAAATCATAGGTGTCGACTATAACAGGGCTGCCTTAAAGGTGTCCAGATCCAGACTTATTCAAGCAGATATTTGGGCTAAGATAATCTGGGGCGATATTGGCAATCCGGAACTTTTGGCCAATGACCTAAAGGACAATTATGATATCGATTTGGAGGATTTATTGAACGTACGTTCTTTTCTGGATCACAACAGGGTTTGGGAAAACCCCATTGATTCTCCTGTAAGGACCACTACGTCTACTGGAGCGTATTCCCATCAAGGTAAAAGAATTGACAACAATTTGGTAGCACAATCCCTGAAAGAACATATTGAAAAGTGGACCCCATATGTAGGTAAATTTGGATTATTGCTTATTGAATTGCATACAGTACAACCAGAACTGACCGCTAAAAACATAGGAAGGACATCGGCAACGGCCTATGACCTCACACATGGGTACTCCGACCAATATATCATAGAGGTAGATGAATTTCTAACATTAATCCGAGAAGCTGGCCTTACTCCCGACATGAATACATTTAGAAAATTTCCAGATACGGATTTTGCAACAGTATCCATTAGTTTATTGAAGTCCAACTAGACACAAAGAACCATTCTAATAAGTGTAGTGATACCATACTCCTTTGTGAGCCTCTTCCCCAAAATGTTATCTGGTCATTCTCGATAGGTAAAAGAAAAAACCACATTTTGGGGAGGGCTGCTTAATTGACAGATACGTTATCTTGATCATAAAACAATTGATGGGTTTCCTTTCCTGAAATTTTGAAAAAATTTAACAAAAAATAAAGCCGAAGGATCACCCTCGGCTTTACTAAGTTTAATTTTCACTAGCCTATTCTATTTCAAAAAGTATAGGTAAGGCATATTGAACGGCTACTTTTTTGCCCTCATGTTCGCCAGGTGTCATTTTCGGTAATAATTTGGCAACACGGATGGCTTCGTCCATTAATTCGGTGTACTGTGCTTTGGCATCTACATCGGTAACATTTCCATACTTGTCAATCTTGAATTTAACAGCAATTCTTTGTCTCCCGTTAATCTCCTTATTGGAAATTTTGGTGTTGAAATTTTCATGAACGAACATCGCAATTTTTTTTGTAAAACATCCCTTCGCATCCTCAGGTGCCAAGTCTTCGCACCCAGGATACACAGGGATCTTATCTAACTCTGTAAAGGCATATGTCTTTTGCTTATCCTTATCGGTTCCTTGCTCATCTATGGATTCTACCTCTACCATATCTAAAGAGGAATCCTCTTCCATGGCATTACCTTCTGCACAGGAAACATAGGTGAGCATAAGGCCCAATACAGGCAAGATCCATAAGTATTTCCATTTTGCGATGTTTTTAGATTTTGATTTTTGTAACATAACGATTCGATTTTTGATTAATGAATGATTAAAAAATGTATTGATGAATGAAATTGATTCCGTTTGAAAAATGGTCGACAAAAGATTCTCATAATAGTCCCTTTTACCATGATGGTCCATCGCCTTTTTGTCGGCTATGTATTCTTGTAAAGCTGTGATTCGCTTCTGAAATACATAGATAAGCGGGTTAAACCAAAAGATGATACGCAGTATTTCGAACCACAATAAGTCCCAAGTGTGTTTTTCCTTTACATGCACCTGTTCGTGCTGCAAAATACTTTTGCGTTGTTTTTCCGAAAGATCCTGACCCAGAAAAATATTTTTAAAAAAACTGAAAGCCATTGTGGTGTTGGGAATTTCAATTAATGTGAACCCAAATTGTTTACTGGCTCTCCCCTTTTTCCTTAATTGTACGTAGCGAAACCACTTAAATGCGAAAAGGCCAAGACTTCCCAATACCCCAATTATCCAAATAAGTTGCAACCAAGAGAGGCTTCCAGAAGCAACTTCCTCCGTATTTCCAGTCCAGCCTATTACTATTTCCGGTAGTTTTATTTGATAGACTTCGGGAACACTTTCCCGTATAAGTGCAATCTCAATAAACGGGATAAGGATACTCACCAAAGGTGTTGCTAAAAGGTATGCCCTGTTTAGATTGAAAAAGGTTTCCTTTTTCAAGAAAAGATCATAAACCGCCAAGAATAACAATTGGCAGGCAACCACTTGTAAAATATAATGTATCATTTCTCCTTTTTATTTATTTCTTTCATAATCGCTTCCAATTCTGTGATACTGATATCGTTTTTCTTCATAAAGAACGAAACCATACTCTTAAAAGAGCCCTGAAAATAGCCATCCACTAACTTGTTCATGGATTCGTGACTATAATCGGATTTTGGCACCAATGGGAAATAAATATGCCCCCTACCTTCCTTGCGGTAACCCACAAAACCCTTACTCTCCAGAATGCGAATAATTGTGGACACCGTATTATAGGCAGGCTTAGGATCCGGTAGGTGTTCGATTACCGATGCAACATTCCCTTCTTTTAGATCCCAAAGGATCTGCATGATATCTTCTTCGGCCTTCGTAAGTTGTTTCATAACTTGTTCACGTTTTAGATTGCTAATATAACTAAATATTTAGTTTAAACTAATTTTTTAGTTTAAAAAATGTAACATCGTATCTTCAAAAGCGTCTTACTGTTCGATTATGGATTTACTTTTTGTCTTCTTTGGACTTTTATTAATGCTCGTGGGAATTGCGGGCAGTATACTTCCGGTAATACCCGGAACACCTATTTCTTGGCTAGGACTTGTAGTTCTTTATCTTTCCCCTTCGCTAGAGTTCGATTGGGTTTTTATAAGCATTACAGGAGTTGTGGCAATTGTCATATATATTCTGGACTATTTGATCCCTGCTATGGGGACGAAAAAATTTGGAGGATCAAGGGCCGGTGCCTGGGGAACCACTATTGGTTTAATCGTAGGAATCCTGGCTCCCATTCCCTTTGGCATTTTAATTGGGCCTTTTGTGGGTGCCCTAATTGGTGAACTTGTATTTAATGAAACTGAAGGACCGCAAGCATTTAAAGCAGCTATTGGCTCTTTTTTCGGGTTTTTAGCCTCTACTTTTATGAAGTTCTTCGCCACCTGTGTCTACCTCGGAATATTTGTTTACCACGTCATTAAAAACTGGAGCCTACTCGATTTCCCATTTTAGAAAGTATTCACTTTTTCCGCATTGGAATTTCGATACTGGTTTGTACGCCATTCCCGTCTTCCCTATTTTTCATTTCGAACCTAAAATCTCCTTGATATAGGGTTTCCAATCGTGTTAGTATATTGCTAAGACCTATGCCAAAATGATCTCTTTCATGGCTGAGTCGTTGCCCATTGTTTCCAATATCGATAACCACTTTTCTGCTTTTTTCTTTTATATCAATGTCTATGGTTAGACGATCGTGGTCGTAAGAAAAGCCATGTTTTAGCGAATTCTCTACAATGGGTTGCAGTAATAAAGGAGGAACCAATAATTGCAGTACTTCTTCACTAACCGCCGTATTTACTATCAACTTGTTGTCATACCGAATCCGTTCAATCCCCAGATACTTCTGGAGCAATTCTAACTCTTCGGCCAGCGTAATGAACTTTGTATCTTTTAACTGTAATGTTCTGCGAAGCATTTCACTTAAATCTGCAATACTATCCTGTGCTTTCTCTGGGCTTTCATCTACCAAAGCAGCAATATCGTTCAATGCATTGAACAAAAAATGAGGTTGTAACTGACTCTGGAGGGAGCGAATTTTAGAATCGAGTAACTGCGTTTTTAATTGCGACTCCTGAAGCGCATACTCCTGCTGTTTCTTGAAGTAATAGTACGCATACACAATAGCTACAGAGCAGAAGTACAGAAAGAAATTGTAATCCGTTCCCAAAATTGCCCTAGGATAAATGTATTCCCAAGTAACGGGATCCTCAAAACCGTATACCCAATTGCCAAATAGTACCTGAGAAGTGACCGAATAGAATGTAAGCAAAATACCAAAGAAACCGTGAAACAATAACCCCATCCATTCTGGGATTTTCTTCCTTTGCAATAGATACCTCACAACCAATAAGGCGATGATGATAAATAGAAACTTTGAGGTATAGCGAAATACGGTGTTTAATATAAGACCCCACCAACTATAGGTCTTATAGGCAACCTCTTGCCATTTTGCCAGCACCCCACTGAATGCGGATAGACCAAATGCAAAGCTGTAGAACAGCAATAGGTATTTTAATAAAGCGCTATCTAGGGTTTTCAGTTTCATTAGGATCGTATCCCCATTTGTGTTAGAAAAGTTGCTTTTTGTGTTTTTGAAAGGGGAAATGCTTCGCGATCTGTCATCACAATACTGAAATCACCCTGACCCTCACTTATTACCTCTTTTACAAAATTTCGATTTACAATGGCAGATCGATTCACCCTTGAAAAAGTGCCTGGATTGAGCTTTTGGGATAATGCCGTCATAGAGATTCGGTACAAATGCTTGTCTCCCTGCTGTGTAAAAATTTCTGCATAGTACCCCGAAGCCTTAATATATTTTACCATTTCCGTTTCTATGAAAATATATTTCTTGTTAGACTTGAGTACAATTTTTTCAAGATGTTCCTGCGGATGGTCGGTTATGTTCACCCCCTCGGAAATGTAGTGCATTAGCTTGTCCACTTTTTCCCGAAATCCTTTATTCTGACTTTGCTTTACTCGCTGTATCCCACGTTCCAACGCCTCCATAAAGCGCGTTTTCTTATAAGGCTTCAATAGAAAATCCAGTGCCTGCACCTCGAATGCCTTTACTGCAAACGTATCAAAAGCCGTTACAAAAATAACTTCTGGGATAGATGTTTTGGGTATTTGCTTAAGCACATCAAACCCCGTCATATCTGTCATCTTTATATCCAGGAAAACAAGATCGGGGGCATCGTTCATGATTTTGTCGATCGTTTGCTTCCCGTTAGAAGCTTCCAATAGGGTTATCGGGAATGAGATATCTGCAAGAAAACTTTTGATGCGTTTTCGAGCCAAATTCTCATCGTCCGCTATAAGGATTTTTATGGGTGGTTTATCTTCCAAGTTCTTATGAAACTACTATGATACTGAAAATGTTCTTCAAGGTACCAAAAATTGATAGCAGTCCTATAAATTCTGAGATGACTGCACCTATATCTGAAACATCCCCATGTTCCTGAGTTTACATTCATATCATTTTTTGAAGACTTGGTATCAAACAAATGGGGTCAAATTCTTTTTTTGATGAATTTCGTGCAATAAACTCCTATTGCTATGATCTTCAGAAACATTCTAGTTGCAGCCACATTGCTTACCATTACTCATACTGCAGTAATTGCTCAGTCTTTTCAAGAGACCGCTATTCCTGACCTTACTACAACTGCTTCGGCATCCCGAAGTGCTAATTTTATAGATGTAAATGGCGATGGATGGGATGATATCTTTATTACGAATGGGCCATTTGCCGGGCAGGACAATATGCTATATATCAATAACCAAAACAATACGTTCACCACAGTGTCTGGAGAGGCTATTGTACTGGACGGGGATCGATCCGACGGGGCCAGTTTTGCCGACACAGATAACGATGGGGATTTGGACGCTTTTGTGGTGACTTTTGGTGCCAACGGAGTTGGAAAAAAGAATTACTTCTATCGCAATAATGGGGATGGCTCCTTTACTTATGAACCCTCCATTGCCATGGGAATTCCACTTACTTATTCCGAAATGGCCACATGGATAGACGTGAATAATGATCAGAATTTAGATCTCTACTTCACCAATAGCGTTGGAAACCTTCGTAATATGTATTTTGAAAACCAAGGGGATGGCACTTTTCAAGGATCTACTGCCATTGCCATAACCGACGATGTACTTCCTTCTCGTTCCATAGATTGGATAGATTATGACAATGATGGGGATTGCGATCTTTTTGTGACCAACGAAGAGGGTCAAACCAATTCCTTGTTCAGAAATGATGGCCCCGATAATTTTACACAAATTACCGATTCCGCCATTACATTAAGCTTTCGTAATTCGGCTGGGAGCTCGTGGGGCGATATCGACAATGATGGAGATTTCGACCTATTTGTAGCTAATTACGGAACGGGTGGGCAGGCAAATCAGCTCTTTATTAATGAAAATGGCAATTTTACCGAGGATCTAACCTCCGCTATAGCCGTCCCTTCCACAAGTTCGTTTGGTTCCTCTTTTGCCGATGTGGATAATGACGGTGACCTGGATTTATTTGTATGCAATGCATTCCTAGCCGGACAGAACACAAATTTCTTGTACATGAACGACGGAAATGGGAACTTCACACAAGATACCAGTAGTGATTTGGCCAACCATCAGGGATGGACTTTTGGCTGTGCGTTTGGGGATTACGACAATAATGGATGGTTAGATATCGTGCTGGCCAATACGTTAAGTGAAAATCAGACCAATTCCTTATACCAAAATACCGGTAGTGGAAATAACTGGGTAAAATTGAATTGTGTAGGGACCGATTCGAACACCTCGGCCGTTGGAGCAAAAGTAAAAATACGAGCTACCATTAATGGGAACGAAGTATGGCAAACGAGAAAAATTGCCGCTTCCTCAGGCTATTGTAGCCAGAATAGTTATGTAGTTCATTTTGGTTTGGGCGATGCCTCTACAATCGATGAAGTAGTAGTAGAATGGCCTGTCGGAACTTCGGAAAGTTTCGAGGTAGATACGATTAATAGCACACATGATATTGTAGAAGGAGAGGGAACATTGGGAAACGCTGAACAAACCAGTGCTGTATTTTCGGTGTATCCGAATCCGGTAACCCATATGCTCAATATTCAATTGAATGCTTCCCACTGGCAAACTGCAGATTTTTTTGTGTATTCCTCCAATGGCCAACTGGTGCAAAGTAAAGTTATTAGCGAAGGATATACCAGCACCCAATCCCTGAATGTACATGCACTACCTTCGGGAATATATTTTGCAGTACTTAAGAGCAACAATGAAACCTTGGGAACCCATCAGTTTGTAAAGGAATAGTCCTATATCCATTCTGTCTTTTCGGCAATTGTGGTTTTCCTGGTTCCTTCAGGAAGTGAACCATTGTATTTACCCATATAGAAAAAGCCAAGGCACTTTTCACCTCTGGATAATGTGATATGTTTATCCATATGGTCCTTTAGATTGGGCGTGCTCCAATAGCATCCAATTCCCATGGAAATAGCAGTAAGCCACATATTCTGAACGGCCATGGCGGTTGATGCAATTTCCTCCCACTCGGGCACACTTTCTTTCGGATCCCGTTGCATGCAAATGGCCATAACGCAACCAGATTGCAATGGTTTGTCCACAATTTTTCGGAATTTCACTTCAGAAATCGGATCGGTGATTTCACGATAGGTACTTCCTAGAAATTCGCTCAAATTCTTGCGTGCCTCCTCCGAATGGAACACTTTGAATCGCCAAGGTTCTGTTCTTCTGTGCGTGGGCGCCCAATTGGCGGCCTCTAATATGGTTTTCAGTTCCTTTTCAGTGATAGGCTCATCCATATACTGAACTGGAAATACGGCTCTTCGGGTTGAGATAAGATCTATAATCATACCCCGAAAAATACTAAATCCGAAGCAGCTTATTTTATCAATTCACGATCATTTAACTTTTTTTCAGAGAAATCACGGGGTAAATCCGAAGGAGGTAAAAATTCCTCTTGATCATTTAATGACTTCATAAAAGCAATGATCTCCTCAATTTCCTTTTGGGTGAGTTTAAGAGGATCCGGAGCCAGCGTCTGATGGCTCATCCCCAAACCCAGGCCAGCCCCTCCTCCTACATTATAAAATTCCATTACTTCTTCTAAAGAATCATACACACCATTGTGCATATATGGTCCAGTTATCTCAATATTTCTAATAGTCGGTGTTTTAAAGGCATTCTTATAAAAAGAAGCTACATCTTGAGTTATGCCATTTCCTAGCCTACCCATATCATCATCTAACAACCAGGGTTCTTGGTTGCTCTCCGGCACACCTAGCACTTCTGCTTCGGTTTCTTTATACAATGGAGGCACTAAGCCTGAAAATGTGGGGAGAAAATGACAGGTAGCACAATTTGCCTTACCCATGAACAGATTGAATCCGTTCTTTACCTCTTCCGGAAGTGTGGTTGAATTGCCCTGAAAATAAACATCTATAGGGCTATCAAAAGTGGTAAATTGCATTACGTACGCGGCTAAGGCATAATCGATATTATTAGATTTTATAGGCGTATCATATTCTGGAAAGGCTTTAGAAAATAGGTCGGTGTAGGTTTCACTTGTATACAGCTTATGAATGATTTCCGGATAGGAAGAATCGAATTCATCCTTGGCCAGCACTACATGTTCAAATTGATCTTCTAATCGCTTGGCGCGGAGATCATGGAAATAGGCCGATGCAAAAACCGAATAGTTTAGTGTCATCGAATTGCGTTTAAGTGGACTCCCTGTGTTAGATTTGCTGGTAATGAGTCCATCTGTAAATGCTCTTTCGGGTGCATGGCAGCTAGAACAGGAAACTGCATTATTCTTAGAAAGTACTGGATCGTAGAAAAGTAATTTGCCTAGCTGGGCAACTTTACTAAAATTGGTGTCGTTCGCAATACTAACATAATAGAATTTATTCAGAAAATCCTTTTCGAAAAGGTGATCTGCATCATAGTTAACGGCAAGTGGGAATCGAGAAACTTCCACTATGGTTTCATAATCTAGCGCAAGGTGAATTTCCCTGATATTTTTGTACAATGGATGCAACACATTTTTTAAAAATGTTAGTCGGTCGAAGTTGCTGAAATTTTGACTTTTGGTTTGTGAAATGCCCCGTTGAATGGTGTCATTGAATTTATGCAGGAGTTGTTTTGCATTCACATTTGCAAGTTCCCCTTTGTACAATTGAACATATTCCTGTTGTGTTTTTAGGACAACGTCGGCATCCAGTATACCTGTTTGTGTTCCAGGTGTATCGAACCCAGAGATCCCCAAGGTGGCCAGACGAATTAAAGCTTGTCTGGAAGCTTCAAAAAACTGTCGGTCTGTGATGCGCCGAACACCCAAAAATTGTCTAATCTTTTTTAGATCGTTCTCCAGTTTAAGGATCATTTCCGCCAATTCCCTTTTCGAAGATTTTGAAGCAAGGTCAGATCCCATGAATTCGTCTATGACCTGCATTCCTTTCGGTTTCAGCACGTTTACATCTGCTACTTTTTTCTCAAGTTTTGGCAAGGGAGCTCCATTCATTGTCTTGTCGAAAGCTTCCTTGTCTAGGTACTCCACAAAAAATTCAATTTTTTTAAAGCTATCCCTTAGTTTCCGGTATACATTGTCCAGTTCCTCTCGGGAGGCCGTACTATTTTCAAAAGCTGTTGCCACCTCATGGAATTGTAAAGTAGTACTATAAAAACCGGATAAATCTTCTTGAAATTTATCGTTAATGCTTCCAATGGCCTTATCCCTGTATTGAGCCGATTTTTGGTAAGGTTTGCTGGCAAGAATAAGCATCCCAACCAAAAAGAGGCTTCCAAGAAAAAAAAAGGTGTCGCTTTTCATATTAATTAGATTTAAAAGGTAGAAAGTCGGACCCAAAATTGGAGCCCGACTTTTCAGTTGAAATGAAGAAATTACTTAACCAAAAGTTTCTTGGTATCACCTTCCTTGGTCTTCAGCAAGTAGGTTCCTTGAGCCATTCCAGCAATATCTATGGACTTCACATCACGATATACTGCGATTCGCTTTCCAGTAATGTCGTACAATGCTACGTCTGTCACTCTATTAAAGTATACGATACGCTCGGTTGGGTTGGGATATATGATAAAACTATCTGCAGATGTCCCATCAAAATCCGGTGCACTTAAGGTTTCTAAAGCTCCAGAATCATCGAATCCTGTAATGGCAAATGTCAATGAGTTGTTATACGGGAACGGATTGGAACTATCCGGATGCTGAGAATTTACCAATACAGACTTTCCATCTGCAGTTGCGCAAGCTCCAGTTATTTCTGCTCCTCTTGGAGTTTGGGTTAATCGAATTAGATCATCGACCGTAGGATTGGCAACTTCCATATCCAGTATGTACATTTCACACATTCTATCGTCTGGGTATTCGATGGGAGTACGTCCAAAAGAAGTTCCGTTAAGATCTTCGTTGATCAACATATAGGTTTTATCCTCACCAGCCACATTTACATATAACATATTCAATCCATCAGGGTTTGAAAGGTGCTTTGTTGGATAATCGTTCACACTTGGACTCACAGGGAAAAATGGACCTGCCTCAACGAAAATGGATACATTACCAGAAGCTGGATCGAATTCCAGGATTCTTCCGTAGTAATCCCAGTAGTTTTCATCATCTGGACCCGTGGCGCCCTGATCGGCCGCCCTTTGAATGTGGTGGGGCGCATATACCGCTCCCTCGGCCGCTTCGTCGATCCAACGATCGCCGGGATTGTCACGGCCAGTTTCAGTCATATAAATCTTCCCCGTATTTTTGTTTATGGTAACCCATTCTAATCTATTGAACATGGTGGCCCCTGCCGCAACGGCTTCATCTTTGAAGTTCAACATTTTTGAGAAGTCTGTATTATCGATCTCCACCCAAGGCTCACCTGCAGCATCATGCTTATAAACATAGGTGGTCCCTACTGTGAAATCCCCCTCGGTTTCGGCAACAAACTTGGTGAAGAATCCTGGTGTAGCATCTGCTCCTATGTAAACTGTTTTGTTATCGGCAGCAACTGTTCCTCCTTCGAAAGGCTGGCGTCCCCAATTGTATTGCTTGCGAACTGCTTTTGCTTCTTTAGGATCTATCTCAACCATCCAGTTAAAGTTTTGGTACTTAGGTATCGTTTGGAAATTAGCCATTTCGAACTCAGTATACTTAATAGTATAGGCAGTCGTATCACGTACTCCATTACCATCTGCATAAATACTGGCGTTGTCCGTTCTAAACCATTCTTCGGCAGTCCAGATACGACCATCCACGATCGAGTTAATTCCTCCACAATTCATCCCTGTTTCTCCAACATTCTTAAAATCTACATTGAAAAAATCCCCTTTACGTCCGTCGCTCAATTCTTGGGGAATTACATAAAGTAAATCATTACTAGGCTGTCTCCCCATAAGAAAGGCAGTCATTCCGCCTCCGTCACCAATCTTATCGTCCGCTTGGATTCTTTCATGGTTAATAGACACCCAACCGATAGCATTGGGATCGTCCACACAATCTTCATCGGTTAAAGGCGTGAATCCAATAAAGTCATGCCATTGCTTTGCTGGCACTGCTTCGTTCTCTCCTGTTTGCACCATATCTTCTCCTCCAACAAAAAGGATCTGAAATTGGAATGGTGAAGGAGGAATAACCACTTCTGTGGCTTCCCAATCTACATCCACAACACGGGAAGGAAAGTTATTCTGGGCGGTCATGGCAACCCCCAGGACTACACATAATACTAAGGTAAGTAAAGTACGTTTCATTGTTTCGTTTTTAGGTTTACGAGTTAATTTTTTAGACACTTAAAAGTAAATTTGGAGTGTTATGAAACCTTAAACCGTATTTAAAAGAAACGTAATGGAAAAGTTATGAAAACTAATTTAAGTTTATCAAAAATTTACTTGACGTAATAGAATTTTAATATTTCATAATAGTCTCATTTATAATATTTTACACACCCAAACAACATGCCGGTTCTTAGACCTTAAAGGAGAAGGGGTTAGCTCTAGAATGTGCTTATGCCAAATTAATTATGGAGACTACACAAAAGTCTTAAAGAAGATTATTTAGACTTTGTCTAAACAGCATATTCTGGAAATTGGTACACGCACTTTGACCTTAGGGCTAAATATTTTTATGGATGTGCTGTGCCCAAAAAATCGGGAATTAAAAGGAATTTTGCCTTTTGGAAAGATGAGGCTAACCCCTGTCTAATGGAAAAGTAAAAGCCCCCACAGGCTAACACATGTGGAGGCTAAAAAACTAACCAATTTTTAAATATGAAAAAAAATCAATTATCTTTCTTGTAATCAATTCTTTAACAGCACAAAAATAAAAACACTTTTCAGGAGTAAAAAATATATGCATGCATAGAAAATGTGTTTTCGTCTAAAGGCAAGAGTATTCTACAAAATACAGATGAACGGCTAATATCTTGAGGTCGATTTATTACTTCACTGGATTAAGCCATGATTTTTTCGTATCTTATTGGTGTTAATGTTTTAAAAATCAACCTAAAAGATTTACCATCATGAAAAGAATTAGTCTTATTTCAGGTTGTCTTATTGCCCTGCTTTTCCTTGGCTCGGCTACAAAAAGCAACTCCCCAGAAAACACCATTTCGCTTGAAGGCGTTTGGGAACTCCAGCATCAGTATTTATTTGATGACAATCAGATTCAGGATACCCTATTTAATCTAGAAGGGTATCGCCAGGTAAAAATGTACAGCAAAGGTAAAATCATGTGGACACGGTTTAACCCAAAAGATACCAATGAATGGTTTGGTTATGGCACATATAAAATAGTAGATGGGTATTTGGAAGAGCAATTGGAATATGCCTCTAACGAAATGATGAAAATTGTTGATACAGTACAAGTATTTCGTTTCGCACTTGAAATGGGCCCAAATTCATACAGCCAGATTTCATTCGATGCCGACGGAAATCGTTACAATTCTGAGAATTATGTGAAAATTGAATAACTAGGCCTTAGTTAACCCTTCTTCTTTCATCTTCAGATCCCGTTTCCCTATTTCGGGAAGATTTAAGCTTACTATTACCAAAGTTTCTACTATAGGTAATGGTAAAGGTTCTATTGCTAAAGTCGAACGTATTTCTGGTTCTAATATTTTGGTCTGGCAGATCGGTTCCTCCCACAAACTCAACCGAGTCCAATGCGTCATTAAGCGAAGCCCTAAGGGTTCCCCATTTTTCTCCAAATTGTTTCTGTAGACCTATATTTATACCGTAGACCTCATTATAACGTGCCGTTCCGAAAAACCCCGGCCCATTATAGAAACCTGAAAGTTCTGCAGAGAAACTATCGGAAATCTTAAAGGAATGGGAGCTATTCGCAGAAAAATTACCCAAATCCTGTTCAACGGGAACCCCATTGTAAAAAGCCCTGACCTTTTGTTTAAAATAATTCACATTATTTTGGGTACGCCACCATGGCGCTATCTTAACGGGTATTCCGGCAATGATTGAAAAAGTGCGCGTATAATCAAGATTGGCCGCTTCGAAAATAAGTCGGCCAGTCTCTTCATCTATAGACTCCTGAAAGTTTGCAATAGACTCATCCTGATCGGTATACTGAAAGGACAAGAAATAAGATTTATAGTTGATATCGTACTTTACGGTATTTGATATTGCGGGTTGCAACGAAGCATTCCCCGAAAGAAAGGTATTGGGATCAAAAAATATGACAAAAGGTGCCAAATCGTTAAATGTAGGACGTGTTATACGTTTCGAATACGAAAGGTTCATCCCAAGATCTTCAGTAATCTTTCGCTGTAAAAACACACTGGGGAACCATATCCCATATTCCCTATCCACTACGGTACCTTGGGTATCGGTATCCAATTTGGAATCGGTATACTCATACCGCACTCCAGCTTTCATACTGGTCTTATCGTCTATCGTATAGTCTGCAGCTGCATAACCGGCCAAAATGGACTCATCTAAATTACTTTTATTGGTCAAGGTTAGATCTGACACCCAAACCTCATTAATGAGATTTTCGACGGAGACATCATTTTCAAAATCAGACTGTGTACCTTTAAAACCCACTTCCAATTTCAACTTTTCGCCAAACTTATTGGAATAATCGATCTTTCCTACCCATGTGGTGATCGGAGTAAACTTTCCGCTTCGTAAAAATTCGGTGTTCTGAAAAACACGATCGGCGTCGAAAAATGAATTGGCGTAATTTGTTGGATTATCGAACTCATAAAAAAGGTAATCGACATCCAAGCTCAAAAATTCGTCCTCATTAAAGTTGTGCTTCACATTTATGTTAGCACCAAAGTGCTTTAGCTGGTTTATTTCATCGTTCACAATATCTACGAAGGATGTGGGAACATTATTAGCACTTTCAAAACTTGCATTAAAAGCATCCATAGACCACCTATTGTCGAAACCGTTTATTAAAACACCTGCAATGGTCTTCTCCGTTAATTGGTAATCCAACCCTATTCTAGCATTATGGTTACGCTGTCTGGGATCCCTATCTGTTTGGGTATTGGTCCCCCTTAAAGTGTCATTCTCCCTGAATTCCCGACTGGTCTTGAAAACCTGCTCCCTTTTGTCCAAGGAAAACGAATAACTCCCAAATAGGTTTACTTTGTTTTTTCTGTAGTTGAAGTTAATATTGTTCGATGTGGTCTCTCCCCTACCATAACCACCGGACAGTGAGTAGGAACCATTTAGTCCTAAATCGGGGTTTTCTTTTAATACAATATTGATAAACCCAGCATTTCCTTCGGCATCAAAATTGGCAGGTGGAGTCGTGATTAGCTCGATAGATTCAATATTGTCCGAACTCATTCCTTCCAACAGCTGAACAATGGATGAAGCAGGAACGTAACTTGTCTTTCCATTGATCATTACTACCACTCCATCTTTCCCTACCACCGAAATACTATTATTCTGTCTATTTACAACTACTCCTGGAGACCTTTCCAAAACCTCCAAAGCAGAGCCTCCAGATGATACAATACTGCTTTCTACATTGATTACCAAACGATCCACCTTTTGTGTAAACAATGGTTTTTCTGCCGTAATTACAACTTCATCTAAGGATTCTCCTTCTACTAGCTCCAAAGTTGGCACTCGATAATCACCGGACAATTGAAACGGGGAAGAACTGGTCGTTTGATATCCAATAACAGAGCTTTGAACGAAGTATTCGCCTGCTTCCACATTGGAAATATCGTACCTGCCATTTTCTGAAGTGATAGCTCCCTTCACTAAAGTAGAATCGTTCGAGGTCAATAAAAGTACATTGGCAAAAGCTATGCCTTCGTTATTTATATCGACCACTTCGCCCGAAACGGAGAAAGAAGATTGTGCGTAGGTACAAAAAGAAAAAAATAGGGCGGCTGCGGAGAAAAGGTTCCCGATTTTCATAAATAAAATTAGTTAGTTTGGCCTTTTTACCTTTCATAAAATGTTTATGATTAGGAAAATAAGACAAACGAAGGTATTTAATAAAGAATGAAGTAGTGTTAGGATTTTCTTAAATCATCCCTTAAAGAAAAGTCCTACAAGAGCCTGATTATTCTAATCACTTCCGTTGGAAAAAAGGAGAATTCCCAAACCTACTATGATGGCAAGTGGAGAAAACGAAATGATATTAGACATGGTTTTGTCGTGCTCTTTTATTTCCACAATTTTATCGGCATCGATTACTTCTTCAGCACCCTGACTGTATCTTTTAGGAACACCCCGGTATTCTCCTTCGACTAAGTTTATTTTTTCGTATTCCTTGGGTGTATCGCTATCTGATGTTATAACCTTTACTTTCTTTTGTCCATTTACAGCCTCCTCCAATGTAACAGAGCCCTTATATACGGTACATCCTTGCAAAAGAAATAGTGTTGCCAGCACTAAGCTGATCAATTTTAGGGAGTATTTCGGCGAATTCATGGTGAAAGATTTTAGATTTAGGCTCATTAAATATACTAACATTTCAAAGAATGACTTCATTACGTAAATAAACCATAACTTCAGGCTTAGCATCTTCAGATTCCAAACATTACATCTTTTATATGTAAGACTGTGCAATAAAAAAAGGGAGTGCTATTAACCAGCACCCCCTTTACACACTCATCGCAGTAAACAACGATTCGCGGTAAAATTCAATTCCGTTTCCCATAAGGAACCTAAACCCCCATTTAGTTCCTTTTGAAGAAGTAATGGAAAGGAATAGAATTTATGTTAATAACCCTTGACCTTACCCACGGCCGTGTAATCACCCATGGCCAGGATACTCCCCCAAGATCCAATGGGTAAGGTCAAATGCATATGCCATTTAAAAAAAGTAATCGGCCTGTTAGAATACAGTCGAGCTAAAGAAGAAACAGTGCCGTCAAACTTCAAAAATCATGCATTGGGTTATACCAATTTGTCAAAGATCCTTTATGAAAATCTGAAGTAAAGTAAAGTCAAAAACTTGAATTAAACTTGCACAAAGTAACAAGTGCGGGTATAGGTTAATAGGCGGGCGTATTTGGGAACAACTGCAATTTTAGAGGGGTTAAAATATTGCAGAAATGAGTGAATTTTACCTCCAAAAAGCAAAAAAGCCTGTCCAATTGGACAGGCTTTCCATTAGTTTGGTCAACTACCAAACCATACTTTTCAATCTATTAAACATGATAAGAGTTCAATTTCAATCCAAATATTAAATGATTCGGCAAACCTTTTTTTACATTGCCCTTTTTTAATTTTAGTTTTTCATTAACATATGTAAAATCAGCATTGGAAACCAATTCCCCATTACTATTTTTATCCTCAAACAAAACATAAACTCCATCCCTCAAAAAAGCTCCTCCTATTATTGGGTTTATATCCATAACAGGTATTTCACCCCATACATGGTCATCGGGGTTTTTTCCAAAAGTAGCAATAATGCTTTCGAATAATTGAGTGGCAAGCGTCAAGTATGGTATCCCTTTAAGGATATCAAGATTTTTGATTTCAGGCACACCATTAATAACGCTTTTAACCCGGTTAAAATATTGACTCGCATCCGTATCAAGTTCGTAAAGGTCAAATTTTAGGTTAATAAAATCCTGAAAAATAATATTCCTGAACACACCACGGTACATAAAGGAAGGGGCGTAATCTCCATCCCTGACACTAAAATTTGTTGCAAGAGTAGCATTCTTTTGGGACCCCTTTAGGTCACTTGGGTCATTCGTGGTTGCAGATATCTTTAAAAACCCTTCATTCTTTTTGGACCAAAAGTCTGGGAGATCATCCACATAAAACGAGTAAAGATCCATGTCCAACCTTTTATATTGTGTCTTTGGGACTTCAAGTGTATCTAACTTTTCATCCCCAGCAGAAATGATCTTGTATTCTTTGTTTGCCATTGGTCTTCTATCTCCATCCAAATCAACAAACCCCAACTTTACGGATCGGGTTGGAAAATCATCCAGTTTGAAATTGGATCCTTCCAAAACCATTGTGAATGGCTTAACTCCTATTACATTTTTCTCCATAACCTTTTCCTTTTCTTAATCCAGAAATCGCCTACCAATTGGGAAGTTCCTGATTGTAGTGAAATGATTCAAAATCTTCTTTTGAATATCCTATTTTTTCAAAAATCTTTTGCCAAAGGGCCTTTCTTTCATACTCTTGCAGGCAGTTCTCCTGTCTCCTCTTATTGGTGCTGATGACAATACTTATTCTATTATCTATTAAATTCTTCAAATTGAAATTAGGTGTGTAGTTGTCCTCGATCTGCTTGATAAGCTTTTCTTTTTTCGGCTCAACATTATTGCTACACATATACATTTTTCCATAACTGGAAATCGGACACTGTTCAATCATATCCGAAAAGAAAACCAATCGAATATTTCCCCGATTATTTAACGTCTTCAATAGTTGATACGCTGTCTCTAAACTTGAGACTATACAACTTCTAAATTCATCAACGCTGACCTCAATCGTCCTATCATGGTTTTCAACAATATACCTCCCCAAACTGTCAGCAAATTTACTCCTCTGATCCTCAAGCTCTTTAATCTTCCTTTCAATATTGGTATTGCACTGAGGAATTTCATAATGGAAAAAGTTATTCGAAAAGGTATTGTCATTTATTGGATATACAGTTAATTCAGAACCCCAGGGCAAAGCATTTATGAACTTTACAACTTTATTGGATTCATCATATATGCTCAATGAATCCAAACTCGAGGTCATATCACAAAAGGCAATGACCTTAACAGGAATATGATCATCCTTTTTTGATTCTTCGCATGATACATACAATACAAGTAAAAGAATCAATACCGGCAAAACTATCTTTCTCATTTTCATAATTATTCATTAATTGTTTAGTGCAATATTATTTTGACTAAGGGAAATCGTCTTGATTCGGGCATTCCTTGCTGCAAATTGTTTTCGCATTTCCCTAGCCCTATCGAAAAGATCCAATTCTGCTGTCTGTTTTTGGAAACCATATTCATATCCATGCCTGTAACATGCATAAAAGAAATCCGTGTTTTCCTTTATAAATGTACCTTCTAGACTGCACCATGAAACATAACTTCCATAGTTCTTGAGCCTTTGGCTGATCAAACTGACCTCTTGTTGGGCATTGTTGAATTTTTGTTTGCTCTCTTCAAAACGCGCTTTCGCCTTGCTCAGAGTGGCAGCATTACTAAACTTATAAATCCCGAAGGCGGAACAAATACCCCCAATTAATGGAAACAACAGGGATACCAATATAAAGGCCCATTTTGTTTCCCAACCGAATAGGGAGGCGCCCGTCTTGATGGAATATATGAAATGATGAAACCTGAACAGTCCCAAAACCACTATCGTAGACAAGCAAAGGATCAAAAGGAAGGTATTGAAGCCAAACCTGTATTTCCACACCATAAATACCCTTTTTAATTCCTTGACATTGTCCTCTACCCCGGGAAGGTTTTCCCTTTTAAATGCAGTAATGCTTCTCTCTAGGGAAGGAAGGATATACATATCGAAATAGATCTTCACGTAAATGGTACAGATGGCAATTCCCAATGCCATCCCCCATTTTTCCACACCTGTTTCAAGTTCAAACCCCTGTTGGGTAATCTGTACGGACAAAATCAAGTCAGCAATTATTAATGCCAACCCAGCCATTGTATATATCCACCCCAAGGGTCTGGAATAGGAATTGGGTCTCCATTGTTGAGCCTTCTGAATCTTGGTCAGGTTTCTGTCATTCCTCTCGAAATCACTCTTTGAATACTCTAGGATCGCATTTTTGCTCTCAAGTTTTGAGAGTACCCCATCTCTTTGTCCCGAAAAAATGGTTTCAATATATGCCCTTGTCCTTAAGGCAGCATTCCTTACTATATCCAGCATTGATTTCTCCTCGACCCCATACTGTCCATCTATATCTCCCACTTTCCTAAAATATTCTCCGAGCTGGGCAATTTCAGACAACATCTTCTTCAATGTCTTGGAGGCTTCCATATCCTCATCCACGGCCTCTATTGTATAGGTCTTGGTGAAAAACATTTCCGGACTAGGTATATTGGAGTAAGGGTTTTTTACAGTTTCCCCATTGTCATCCTTTTTTTTGAATACAGAACCTATGATCCCTTTTCCCCAATTCTTCAATTGATTCAGTTTTGTTGTCATCACTTAATGTTTAATGAATTTTGATTAATGAACCATAATGCTAAATCATAACCTTTTCGAAGTTCGGTCTCTTCCTGAACTCCCTTTTCGTTATGGTACTCCAGTTGTTTTCTATGCCCTTTCATCCTATCGGTATATGACTTTCTGCATACCTCTATCCTATACTTAAGGGTCTTAATCAGAGTGTTCTTTTCTTTTTGGTAAGCTGTCTGCCCTTCCTTCAATTCTCTTAGGTTTCTCTTATAATCTCGAAGTTCAGAATCCTTTTGCAACAATTTTTGTTGTAAATTGTCAAGAACCAATTTCTCGGATGGGAATTGTACTTCCTCAAAAGAAGTCAAAGCAACCTTACTACGCATGTGCCTGCTTTGAGATGGGTTCCAAAACCATAGATTGAACAACCACCTAGGTAGTTTCCTCCCTAACCTATTTAATTGCCAAAGTGGCTTGGGCCAAAGATTCTTGATATGACCTGTCTTCAAAACCAAAAGTTCGAGCAATTCATTTTCGAGTTCCAAAAACCTTCTCTTAAAAACTCTATTCTCTGAGCTTGTTAAATAGAGTGGAATAGGCCTAGAATTGTTTTTTATCCGATATTGCAGATACAACAGATTGTTTTCGATCTGATCCCTTGTTTGATAAAGACTTCTATATCGCAGTCCCGTTCCCAAGAGAAACCCAGAAAGCAAACTGCAAATCGCAAAGCCGACCAAAGCTCCCCCTCCTTTTTCATTGAACAAATACATGATTATCAATGTGACCAAGAACAAAACCAGAAGGATCAAGACTTCAATGTTCATTCTCAATAAACCTATATCAGTAATGTGTAAACTTTCTTGGCCCTGGCTTTCCTTCTCAGCATTATATTTTCTGGGAGCCATTATGTAAGTTATATATGCAAATCCAATACCTCCAATCATCAATGCAAGTGTACTACCGGCAACCTGTCCAGAAAGGGCTTCATCCAAACTGTTGAGATCAGATATGTTACTTCCTGATTGCAATACCACATAAATTATACTTGCTACGAAAATATAAGGGAGTAACTGCAACCACATCCCGGCAAAAGATGTCGATTTAATTTTCTTACTGAACCTCAGGGTATTTTCCCAAGAACCATCCAATGCGATATGCTGTTCACCCTTTGATTCGCTTAAGTACTTTTTTATCAAAATCTGACACCCCCATGATAGAAGGAATACCATTATGAAGATCAGTAAGAGCCCCCCAATAAAAATAATCACCCATAAAGCTTCGGGAATGCCTCGTTCCCCTTTGACATTCGAACCGAAATTCAATAAAGCCTCCAAAATAAAAAACAGCCATCCATCACTGTTGAGCCCCCTCTGTGATGAAAAAATGGAAAACAACCACCCTGCGACACCTGTTGAGGAGACCCCAGAAAAAATAAAGAATTTGGAAACTCCATTGTTAATCCCTTTTCCTGCTAGACCGATTAATTCCTTTTCTATTTTCTGATAGGTGTTTTCATAATGTTCAGCGATACGAATGAACAATTTTGACTCTTCTTTTAACGCCTCCTTATTAATATCAAATGTCTTTTGGTTTATTGCATTCTTCTTATGCTTAACTCCATCAAGCGTTTCGATAAGCTCATGTAGTTCTAACCGAGCCTGACGTATACGATCTTGAATAAGGGTAGCTTTCTTTTCTCCCAGCAACTCCAAGTTCTTTAGTATTTTCTCCTCAAGTGACTCAATTTCTTCTTTAATCAATTTACTTTTCTCTTCATAAAGTTCGAGCTCACTTTCATAATCATCGAGTTTTGCAGAATGGTAAGCGATACTTGATTTAAGATCTTCTATCTGATGGCTGTACCGTTCCAAGTCCTTCTTATATGTTTCCTCAATTAATTTAGCTGTATATTCCTGATGGCTCCTTCTGCGATTCAGTAATTCGCTGAACGCTTCTGCCGCAGATTTTGGATTGCTGATAGTGGTATAAAACCCCCAACGGGAAATCCGGTCAGGTTCAGCCTCACTTATCTCATTAGAATGGTTGTCGTCCAAAATTTCTGCTTCAAAGGATTCCTCCTTAGCATTGGAAATTAGCTGATCGCCTATTGGATTTTGTTCTTCCATTTTTGTTTGGATTTCTTTTCAAAAATATTTCTCAGGGGTAAGCCAAAACATACCTTGGTTAAGGTATTTTATGGTTTTCGCGTATCTGGAGTTCCTGTAGAAGTTCCAGTAGATACGTAGAACGGACAGCCCAATTGGTAAGAATCCCCCCATATTCTTCATTAGAGCCAGCATAATGAATCCCAACTACTTTCCCTGTAGTCAGTTCAATGACCGGTGACCCCGAATTCCCATACCAGGTGGTACAATCATGCATATAAATGAAAGGGGCCGCACTGGAGGGGTAGATGATACCAGGGGCCAATCGCTTTACATCATAAATTCCGTTAAAAATAGGGTCTAGGTTTTTTTGGTTCAACATGGAACAATTCGCAGGATATCCTATTGTAAAAACAGCATCTTTAGGATCGGATTCATGCTTAGCAATTTCGAGTCCTTTTGGGAGGGGGTTCCCCTCATAACTTGTTGAAAGGATTTCCATGAGTGCTACATCTGGCTCATCATTCTCCGCAATGTGCAGTACCCTGCTTACCCGGAACGTGTTCTCATTGTCTACGTTATACTCTTCCTTAAAATCTATTGAAACCCTAAGGGTTTTTCCCTTGTGATTGGAATTTATATCAAAAGAGTCATCCTGCCTCGATGCAAAATTATAGGCCACATGTCGATTGGTCACCACTATATTTGTCCCTTTTATGAGCCAACCTGTACCAACCCAATTATAATGCGGGTGATTTCCAATTTCTATCCTGCCCACACTCGGAATAGCTGAATTGATATTCGCCTCACTCTCATCAAGGCGTTTTTTCCAGATGATGTCGATCGAGCTATCGATTTTATCGTTTCGGATTAAAAATGCAGGCCTATTTATGGTCCTAATAATACTCTCACTGGCCTTCTGATATGTGTTCTTGTTCGATTTGGAATTATTGATATCCCTCAACATGGAACGCCCATCGACCATACTGAGCTTTTTCCCATAGGATACCAAAAAATCCTTGAGGCTTTGAAAAAATGTATTGTCATTTTCAAAATTTATATGGGAACATACTTCACTGAGTATCTCGATGTCATCTATGTTCTCCCTCAAGCTGATGAATACATCCAAAGGGGTGTTTCGTAGATTTTCTTTTTCCAAAAGTTCTTCTAGTGTCATAATATCTTAATTAAAATATTTTGACAAAGAAAGGGTTGTGGACGACAGTGGGCAATACCTTCACGAAGGTAATTACTGTTCAAAATTATATCGCTTTTCCTTAGCGTAGCTCAAAAGTGCATTAGGACCACTCAGGTTTAGTTTTTGAATCATGTTACGACGGTGTGTAGCCACAGTATGCTTTCCTATAAATAGGATCTCAGCTATTTCCGCATTACTTTTTCTCTGCCTGATAAGCTCCAATATCTCCAATTGCCTCTTGGTAAGAACCCCTTTCTTCTTGACTACACTTATACTTGGCAATGAATCCACAGCGAACGACAAACTCGGGTCGTAATAGGTTTCCCCTCCATTCACCATCCTTATGGCTTCCCTAAGGTATTCCAAACTGGAGATTTTTAAAATATATCCTTTTGCACCTGCATGAATCATGTTCAGGACGGCTTCAGGCTGATCAAACATCGTTAAAGCGATTATTTTGATACCAGGATATCCCTGACTTACCTGTTTAGTCAACTCGATACCATCAATATCGGGCATACGAATATCTGTTATTAGGATGTCAACGTGTTTTCTTTTCAGTAAATCCAATGTCTCTTTTCCAGAAACAGCTGTACCCACAATCAAAATATCATCTTCCAATTCGAAAAAAAGCTCTATCCCCTCAATAAAACTTCTATGATCTTCTGCTATTAAGACTCTTATCATTTTAATGGTATATCAATAATTATACTACTGCCGTTATTACCTACGGACTCAACAACCATTTCCCCTTCCACAGCCTTGATTTTCTTGATTGCACTCTTCAACCCCAAACCTTCTGTATAATCAGCATCTTTGGTATCAAAGCCACATCCGTTGTCTTCGACCACTATGTTTAGCACCCCATCGATTAAATTGAATTCCACATTGATTTCGGAAGCATCCGCATGCCGTATCGCATTTGTTATCAACTCCACCACTATCCTCCTTAAGTCCCTTTCCATAATCGGATCAAGCTTTCTATCCAACCCATTGTTTTGGACCGACACGATAGTGTTCTCAATGGAGTTTATTTTAATTGCAAAATTAGTGACAGCCTCCACTAAACCCTCTGACACACTGGAAGCAGCATCCTCAAGATGGGCAATATTTCTGACTTTCTTGTATGCTTCATCCAAAAGCTCATTGGTTTTCCGCATCAGCTTTTTTTCCTCTTCCCGTAAGCGTTCTTTCCTTATCTTCAGGTTTTGAAAATACAATTTTATTGTCGAAAGCAAGCTTCCAAGATCATCATGAAGATCTGCTGCAATCCTTTGTCTCTCACGCTCCCTTCCCTCATATCTTGCATCTATGCTCATGACTTCCTGTTCCCTGATTAATTTCTCAATCCTAGCTGTTTTAAGTTCTTTTTCCTTCTCAGCCAAGAGCTTCTTTTTCTTGAGGTTTGATATCGCTATTGTAGCAAGCACGGCCAAAAGCGCCAAAGCAACCAAGGAAAAAATGAGAAGGTTCCTGTTTCTAATCCGTTGTTGGTCCAAAACCAAGTTTTTTTTCTCTACTTCCAAGGTCTCGTACATAATCAAAGATGTATTTTGGGAAGCAATAGAAACACTGTCATCAAACTGTGATTTCTTCTTTAATGCTCCAAAGGCATCTTCAATCTGACCCAAGTGTTCGTAGTTTTTGGATAGGTATTTATAAAGCCCCCTTTTTCTGTTAAAAACATATTCTGTTATTGGTAATGAATCCGCCCGTAGCAAATATTCTACAGCATCAGAGTATTTACCGTCCAAAGTGCTTGAGTATGCCATGTTCTTTAAAGCTGAATCCTGCTTATTTGGCGAACCCAAAACACGGGCATAATAATACATACTATCTGCATGTGACCTTGCCAACCCATAATCACGTGTGAAGTTCTGATGGAACACTGAAAGATAGTTTTGGTATTTATAGAATACTTCGACAGTCCCGAGCTCAGTAGCATATTCGCCTGCTATATTCAGGTGATGCTTGGCAACTTCCTTGAAATCAGGATCAATTTTTAACATACTGAGTGCCAAATGTGCTGCAAAAAGCTGTTCATCGTCTTCCATTTCCATGGCATTTTTATAGAATTCCTGCAGATATGAAGAGCCGTCATATTCCAATAACTCTTGTGAAATCAGGGTATAGTGAAGGTCATAGTTTACTTTATTTGTTAATTTCACATCTTTGTTCTCTTCAAACAGTCCTTGTGACCTTATCTTGAGATGATAAGCATCCTCCTCCCTGTTAAGGTAGCGATATACATCGCCCAAGCAATAAAAATACCATGGTTTATAAGGGGCACTCAATGCTACGGTATCAACTTTCAAGAGATTATCCAACGCCAAGCCTAACTCCCTTTTGCTAAGGTGATACTTGCCCTTATAGTAATAAAGATAGTTACTGTCAGCTTTTATGCTTAAAAAAGCATCCATGTGTTTTTCGAAGGATTTGAGATTATCTTTTCTCAATAATGAATCCATGGTTTTGTCTTGGGAAAAAACCATGGTATTCATCATTATAAAGACAATATGGATAGCCCTAAAAAATGACTTGAACTCTTTATATACCATAAACTACTAGATTGGGTCCAACACCCCTCCACCGCAGGTTCGTGGCTCTTCATTGTAAGTCCCTGATCCGGTTCCTGTCCCTAAGTACTGTTGTAGTTCCGTGCAACCGTAATTGAACATTGATGTCTGTCCATCGAAGGTAACCTTCTCATCAACAAAACCCCGGTACTTTTCCAATTGTAATTCTTCAAAATCCTCATCATGCATGTTTATCACCAGAATCTTGGTGGTACATAAATTCATTGGTGGGATTATATCCGACAACTTACCTTTTTGCTTGTCCCATATCAGGCTTTCAGAGTTCAGCACACTTCGGTGCGTTGGATGGTTATGCTTAAAAATACTCAAAATACACGAGACACCGCTAGATGAGATATCATAGGATTTAAAATACTGCAAAGAATAAGTGTTACCCAATCCGTCTGCCAAATTCAATTTGGGTATTTCAGTGTTGATTTCAAACGTATCATTTGAAACGGAATAAGTGCCATGGCTAACGAGGCCCTTAAGGCCCATCGCTTCTTTAAAAGTAAAATTTTTCATACAAATAGTTTTAATGAAACTTAATTTTTAGAATCACAAAACTACTGTCGGACCTTATATCAAAAAATACCTTCACAAAGGTAAATATCATAAATGCAGAAGACACCGCCCTTGACATTTAAATGATTATATGGTAAGCTGTATTCGAATTCAAAAAAACAACTCAATCATGGAAAATTTAAACAAATTCTTTCAATTTATGATCAACAGGGATTACTTTAAAAATGTATTGGAGTACATAACAAGCGGAGAAATTACAAAGACGAATTTCATCCCTCAGGCTGCCATATATGTTCTCAATGGCATTATTGTTGGTCTCCTTTTTTACTGTAAAACCTAAAAAAAGAGGTTGGTGAAAACTGGTATTAGTTACACTGGTTTCAGTCTGGCTTACCATTTCGGTCCAAGCAGTCCGTCATGCAATGGAAATTACGCATATCTTGATATCTATATCCGTATTATTGAGTTTTATTACTCTTTTCGCTGCTCAGATATTGTCACTAATCCTATGGGCATAAAAAAACAATTGAAACCCCTTACCTACTGATAAGGGGTTTTTACAGAATAGGTATCCAACAAAATGATAAATGCTACTAATCATACCGTTTCTTGAAAAATCTACCATACTCATTCCCCTTTTACTTCATCATCCATTCCCGATTTTGGAAGCCATACCTATAATCGGAGGTCTTCTGATGCCAATTGGGTAGCAGCGAGCCAAAGAAGTAATACCTTAAAACAGTTCCTCGATAATTTTAGATTAGGCTAATTGTACATTAATTGCGTTCAATCCTTTACGACCTTGGGCAGTTTCATAATGTACTACATCATTTTCCCTGATTTCATCAATCAGTCCAGATTGATGTACGAAAAGATCTTCGTTAGAATCTTCTGGGGTAATGAATCCAAATCCTTTTGTCGAGTTAAAAAACTTTACAGTTCCTTTTTTCATAATGTTTGCGTTTTAAAATTTAAATACTTTTTAAAATTTTGAATACTATTCCTAGTAATTCACTTAAAATGTGATATCTGGAATACCGTAAAAACGCGCCTAGACGGTTTGAACCTCAAAAAGACTAGATTAAAATCAAAAGGAAAAAAGAAAGGATATTACTATAAACTAGGGAAGAAAAACTACTACTAGGAAAAAATACTACTGTCAAATAATCCAAACGAACATAACACTACAGTCCAGAATGTGGTGCGATTTCATAAACGGTAATCGCTAATACTGGTGCAAATGTAAGGCCAATTATTTTATAATTAGTGGATTGTCAAGATTATTTAGACCTATGCCAATGTTGTGATGGTTTTATGGCTACCTCCACAATCTTAACCCAAATGATAATACAGGTCGATTCACCTTTCTACATCGGTAGTCCTTCAACTAGTCATTTGATCTAAAATTTCTAATGGCTTTGCAATTGCACTTAAGGGAGGAAAATACTAGGTATCAACCTATTGTTTGCTGAATACACATCTAAAATGTACCTTTAAAACGTTCAACCAAATTCTCAGCATGTCTTCAACCCGACAATTGGCAGCCATAATGTTTACCGACATTGAAGGATATACTGCCCTAATGGGAAACAATGAAGAACAAGCCATTTCCATTCGGAACAAGCATCGAAGTATCTTTGAACACACCAATTCGGCCTTTGAAGGAAAGATAGTACAGTATTTTGGCGATGGCACCTTAAGCGTATTCGGAAGTGCTGTTCAAGCAGTAGAATGCGCCTTAGAAATGCAGCTGGCATTTATTGAGGCCAACCTCCCGGTGCGTATTGGAATCCATATGGGCGATATTGTATATTCTGAAGAGGATATTATGGGAGATGCCGTAAATATTGCTTCGCGAATTGAATCGTGCGCCATTGCCGGAAGTATCCTGATTTCAGATAAGGTACACGATCAAATCCGGAACAGACCTCATATTGCAACCGAGTTTATGGATGCTTATGATTTCAAAAATGTAGAAGGCACCATTCCACTATTTGCCATTTCTAATGAAGGAATAAAAATTCCGGACCCAAAATCCATAAAGGGAAAATTAAAAGAACCGAATGACAATGAATTGAAAAAGCCATATCGAAGACGCCATTGGTTTGCTATTGGAGCCATTTCGGCCATTCTTCTATTCTTTCTATATTTTCAATTCTTTACTGGTCCAGAACCACCCGAAGATCTTTCCATTGCGGTACTGCCCTTCGAAAATCTAAGCACAGAACCCGATTCCGATTTATTCAGGGACGGTATTACAGAAGACCTCCTTACACAACTGTCTAAACTCAGTACCCTTCGCGTTATTTCCAGGAAATCGGTTACCCGCTATTTAGATACCGATAAACCCATTGCAGAAATTGCCAAGGAACTGGATGTCTCCCTTATTTTAGAAGGTAGTATTCGCAAGCAAGGCGATCAAGTTAGGGTTTCCGCCCATTTAATCAATACCCAAAACGATGAACAACTTTGGGCAGACACCTACGACAAAACATTAACGGATCTATTCACGATCCAATCCGAAATTTCGGAGGAGATCGTAAATTCTTTGGAAATCAACCTTACCTCAGACGAGCAATCCCAGCTAACCGAAATTCAGACACAAAACATCGAAGCCTATAAGTTATTCCTAATGGGCCGTAAAGAAGCTGATAAACGAAACAAGGAAAGTATTGCTAAAAGTATTCAACTGTACGAGCAAGCATTGCAACTGGATCCGAATTATGCGGAAGCCTTAGCAGAAATTGCAAATTCAATTTACTTAGAAACATATTATGCCGATCGCGATCCAATAGAAGCCGCTACCACCGCCAAAATCTATTTGGATAAGGCCGAAAAAATAAATGATAAGGTGGTCCGCATCTATTCCGTTCGAGGTCTCATCAATAATATCGAAGGAAAATATGATTCTGCCAAAGCTGCGTTCGAACGAGCTATTTCTATCTCTCCAAATGATGTTACCACCAGAAGGCAGTTTTCCACATTCTTCTACTACAACAAGCAGTACGAAGAGCAACTTGTACAAGCAGAAATTGCGTATCGTCTAGACCCTCTCTCCTTTGTTACCGCCAATGCATACTTCAACGCCCTTGTAGAAAATTACAAATTTGAAGAGGCAGAACGACTTATGATGCAGGTTGAACAGAATAATGTTGAAAACAATGAATTTGTCATAAACCGTGCATTTTTCAGATTGTATACCGCCATGGATGATTATGAAAGTGTGATTCCTCCTCTCGAAAAATTGGCTTCGGAAGAAGCTGCTTTCAATAGGTTTCTTGCTTACAGTTATGGAAAAATTGGAGATACTGCCAATGTGTACCGAATCATTAATCGCATAAAGCATTTGGATATGGCCGATGAAGATGGAAAAAGCTACTTACAAGCCATGTCATTTGCTGGAATAAAAGAACTGGATAGTGTTTTCTATTACTTGGATACACTTCGTAATAAAAGATCCAGCTTATTTAGGCGTGAACATGGCAATTTCTTCGAATGCATTCACGACGATCCCAGATATCCAGAAATGCTAAAAGCCCATGGAATAGAATAAGGATATTCCCAGAACCAATCATTACAAAACCTCTGCTGTTTCAAATATTCTACTCGACACATTTTGACTTTCGAAGGACCTATAGCGCTTATCTACCCTATTTTGCAACTGTTCCATTATTTCTGGGTCGTATTTTTTTGAAGAAGGATCACAAATTTCTTGAAAACGTCCTTCCATGCCTAGGTACTCTGCTACAGCAATGCTGGGTCTAGGGGAATCCAACTGCAGCGGATGCTGCAAACGAGGGTCGCGCCTATACAGCAACCAACTCCCCGAATCTACTATGGCCTTATGATATTTATGCGGTTCTTTCATATCAATTCCGTGCGATTCACAATGGGCGTACGCCAATATCAAGGAAGGTCCCTCATAGGATTCTGCCTCCTTCATAGCTTTCAATAATTGTTCTGGATTGGCACCATAAGATACCGAAGCTACATACACATGGTCATAGATCATGGCCATTCGACCCAAATCTTTCTTTGGCCTTAGTCCGCTTGCCGCCAAAGGAGACGCTTTAGAAAATTGCCCTCCCGTATTTTCATAGAGTTCATTGTCTAAAACCAACAGGTTTACATTCGCTCCAGATGCTAACGCATGATCCAATCCGCCATAACCAATATCATAGGCCCAGCCATCGCCCCCAACGCACCAAATGGTCTTTTTAACCAATGCATCCAGATTGTACGCGGTCGTATCTGAAATTTCATCGTTAGTGTTCAGTACTGACTTCCATCCTGAAATAAGCAATCGTTGTTCTTCGGCAGGTTTTTGGTCCATGTCCCTTTCCACCCATTCATGCAGCAAATCTGGATGGTACTTTTTGAGCCATTTCTGAGCCCGGGCTTTCTCCTGATCATACTGAAGTCGCATGCCTAATCCATACTCCGCATTATTTTCAAAAAGGGAATTAGACCAAGCGGGGCCCCTTCCCTCTTTATTTTTTTTCCAAGGGGAATACCCTTCAGTTCCAGCAATAATAGAGGAAGAACCAGTTGCATTAGCAATAACCAATGAATCACCAAAAAGTTGGGACAGTAATTTTAAATACACGGAAACTGCCGAACCCTTATCAGACATTGGATATTTGTAGAATGAAGGCGCTAACTGAAGTTGGAACAAATGTGTTTTATCTAGGGTATCTGTTGTCATAGAAGGAAGTTTGGAAAAGAACTTCCAATGCTTAGCTCTTTCTTCTTCAGAGTGACTTGATTTGCCCAGTGCATTTTCGGGACAACTGGTTACACAGTTATAGCATCCGTCACAGTCCTTGGCACTGACCTGAATACTGAAAGACCCTTCTTCCTTTAAACCAATGGAATCGTTTGCCCGCGATATAGGAAATTTTGAAGGGGCAATAATACCAAATGTTGGCTCAAATGCCTTGGCTTCCAGTGCTCCTGAAGGACATACCAAACTACAAAGTCCACATTGGGTGCAAGCATTAGAATCCCAATCCGGAACATAATAGCCGGGTTGCCACAATTCGGCGTGAGTTTTACCAAAGGTCTTATGGGAAATATCATATTGCTCCAATTCCTGAAAAGCATCAGACCACATGGGTTTGCCCGTGGTTTCCGGCATAGAAATCCAAATCATTTTACAATCCTTGGTGTTCAATACAGATTGTAATTTCTGAAGTTCTTTCCCATAGGTATCCTTAGTATCTCCAGGTCCTACTACGAATAAGGTTCCTTCATTTCTTAGTTGTTCCATTTCGGACTCCAAAAATGGTAGACTTTCATAATGCGCAAAAAGGACATGGGTCGATTGAACTAAATGATTTGGCAATATAGGATCGCTAGACCAACGTATCTGCATTCTTTGTAATGGATCGTTCTTCTTGTAGGTGACATGGGTATTTCCTTGCACATAGTCGTATCCATTCTTCAAAAGTTCATTCATAAACCCCTTAACATCGAAGTCAAAGGTTTTTCTAGAAACAAAAATAGCTTCAGAAATAGGGCTGAAGGGGTCTTCGGTTTTAGATACCATGGTATCTAAAAATAAAGGAACTGAATTCTTTCCCTCGTTAATACGATTGAAATGTGACAGTAACATATCCGAAGATAGGGGATAACCCGACAGCCCATAGCTCATACTGTTCATTTTTGGAAATTCAAGCAATTTATGCGAACTGAAGGCCTCCGATACGGCAGCGCAGACTTCTTGAAAAACGGGCCCACCCTTTAACGTATTATCGCCTCCAGCTTCCAGCGTATACAAATTCGTACAGGTTAGCGGCAGCACATTCAAAAAATGTTCATGACTAAAAGGTTTGAACAACCTAATTACAATCACTCCTGTCTTATGCCCCTCATTGTTCAATTTGGCAACAGTTTCTCGTGTTGGACCCACCGCAGAGGCCATGGCGATGAATACATGGGTGGCTTCTGGATGACCATAATAATCGAAAAGGTGATATTCCCTTCCGGTCAATTCATAAAAATCGTTCATGCATTTCTCAAGATGCAAAGGCAACTTCTTATAATATTCAGCATGTCTTTTACGAACCTTGAAAAATTGTGGGCCGTTTTGGGCAGCACCTGTTATTTCTGGGTTATTGGGAGAAAGTCCTTGAACCCTATGCTTTTGAATTTCCTTTTTGGGCCATAAGTCCCTTAGTTGTTGCTCGGTAAGTTCATCTATGTTTTCAATAGAATGGGATGTTTTAAATCCATCGAAGAAGTGTAGAAATGGAATGTTACTCTTAAGTGTAGCCATATGTGCAATGCATGCCATATCCTGGGCTTCTTGTACTGTTGTGCTTCCCAGTAAAGCATAACCACTGTCGCGAACGGCCATGATATCGGTATGATCCGAAAAAATACTCAGCGAATGCTTGGCAAGGCTACGAGTGGCCACATGAATTACATTAGGCAATAGAGATCCTGCCATTCGGTACATAGCGGGCAACATAAGCAATAGCCCCTGCGAGGCTGTAAATGTCGTACCCAATCCGCCACATTGAATAGAGCCGTGCAGAGCACCCGCTACACCCCCTTCACTTTGCCAAGAGGTTTGCACGGGCACCATTCCTTCTAGGTTGGTTTCATTTTGCGAACTCCATTTTGCCGTCCAATCAATCATTGGGGTTGCTGGTGTAATAGGATAGGCCGGAATGGTATCGCTCATAAAATAAGCAACACGGGCAACGGCTTGGTTGGCATCTAGGAGTCTCATGGTGTTGAATAAAAAAAGGGCTACCTCATGAGGTAGCCCAATGAAGATTAAGATTAGTTTTCGAAAACGATGTTTACCGGGGTAGGATTGGTAAGCATGTCGAATACGGGAGAGAATTGCGAAAGTGCTCTCAACTGGTCTTCAGAGGCATCACTTTTCACCTTGAATTTTACTTCGATTCCTTTGAATCCTTTACGTACTTCGGGATCCAATCCTAAAAAACCTTGTAGGTCTACGCCTCCTTTAAGGCTGGATTCCATACTTTCAATATCGATACCTTGTGCGGCAGCATGATAGGTCATCGCAGCGGTTAAGCAAGAACCGAGTGCGTGAAGTACAAATTCGGCAGGGTTCGCTGCAAGATCCTCTCCCAAAAGAACTTCTGGGTGATCTGCTTCCATTGTAAAGGTTTCTTTACGGGTAGCATCCTCTTGACCCACTCCATAGAATCCTTTAACACTAGAAACACAGTGCCCACCGGTAATCCAATTGTTCTTGGCCCTAAATTCAAATTTAGCTAATGAAGTATCGTTTTGAACGGCTTCTACAGTCGCTCCTAATTGTTCTACGTTTACTCCGTTTCTCATTTTGTCTGTTGTAATCATTTCAATAGTTTTTAATAGTTAACAATTTTTGACAACAACGTATAAGCATTTGTTGTGCCAAAAAGTATAACTAATTGATTTTCAAATATTTAAAATGATTTAAGTAATATCAATAGCTAATGAAATATCGTAAAATGCCGAAATATCGTTAAGTATTTTACGAAATGTCGTGATTATACAGGTCGCGCTATGTTCAAGGCTTTGATTCTGGATTGAAGAGTGGTAGGAACCATTCCTAGTAATTCGGCTGCACCATTAGGACCAGACACTTTCCATTGGCATTGCTTAAGGGCTCTTACAATATTCTCCCTTTCTAAAGTCTGAAGTTCTTTCTGTGTGTAGATTTTTGTTTGTATGGTTTCTCCATCATTTATGGCTTCGGTATTCTCGGGAAGTATAAGATTCCAATCTACTTTGCCCCGATTTGAAAGGATCACTGCACGTTCCAGTACATTCTGCAATTCGCGCACATTCCCCTTCCAAGGACATTGTTTGAGTCGTTCCTCGATTGATTGAGACAATGAAATAGGTCGCTTGCCAAATTTAATCGCCATTTGCTGTAACATAAATTCCGCAATATGGATAACATCCCCACCTCTATCCCGTAAGGCTGGCACATGGATTGGGAAGACATGCAACCTATAGTATAAATCCTCTCGAAACTGACCTTTTTTTGACAACCCAAGAAGATCCCTGTGAGTAGCCGCTAAAATCCGGACATCAACTTTTAAAGTTTCATTGCTTCCAACGGGCTCAAACTCCCCTTCCTGGATAACCCGTAAAAGCTTGGGCTGAAGTGAAATGGGCAACTCACCTATTTCATCCAGAAACAAGGTTCCTTTATCGGCTAGTAGAAATCTCCCTTTACGATCTTGTCCAGCTCCCGTAAACGCACCTTTAACATGACCAAAAAGTTCACTTTCGATCAAGTTTTCGGGAATGGCCCCACAGTTTATTCTAATTAAAGACTGGGTTCTCCTTTCGCTAGCATTGTGAATGGCTCGAGCGACAAGTTCTTTCCCTGTACCCGTCTCTCCCGTTATTAATACTGTGGCCGATGTTGCGGCTACGTGTTCGATCTGCTGCAAAACATTCTTCATTGCCGGTGCTTCGGCAATAATTCCATTCCGTGTTGTAAGCTGGTCAATTTCCGATTTTAGGTATTGGGTCTCCGAAGTAAGCTTCTCGATGGTTTTCTCGGCCTGAAGACGATCTTCGATATTTCGAAGTATCAACACAAACAATACCGATTGGTTATGTTCCACCTGGCTCACGGTAGCTTCATGCCTGGTCGAACGCCCTTCCGAACCAATTAGCTCAATCCATTCTTCCAATACCCCATTTTTAATGTCTGCTTTACCTAAGTGCGATGCTACCAGCTCCTTACCGGTATCGGAAAGAAATAAAAGAAAATTTCTGCCAACTATATCATCATTCTCCAATATGGAATAGGCAGCTGGATTGGAAAGAATTATTTTACCTTTTTGATCGATCATAAAAATAGGGTCCCTTGCCCCATTGATAAGTGCATCCAACTCCTCTTTGGTTCGCTGCAGAGCGGTTTTGGACCCTGCGAGCTCTTGCTGAACACTATCCAGCATGCGATGACGCTGTATCAGGTCTTTAATCACAGCATCTACATAGCCAGCATCTTCTTGCATCCATTGTGAAAAACGAACCGCAGAAATCCCCACCAATTGAGTGGACTCGATTGCAGTAACGGTGGCCGACCGTTCTTGTTGATCGAACATGGAATATTCCCCAAAATACTGACCTTCAGAAAGGGTTGCAAAAACATGCTTCCCTTGATGTACTTTTACCTCCCCTTCAATAATTACATACAATGCATCCCCTTGGCTCCCTTTCTCAAAAACAACTTCACCTTTGTGATAGCTCAATAAGTCGAGCCCTTCGCAAAGGGACATTAACTGATCGTCCTGAAGACTTTCGAAAAAAGAAACTTTTTTAAGAACCGCTAGTATATGATCCATGACAAGGATTTTCCATGTGGAATTAAAGATAGTAATTACTGAAACAACGGTTATACACTAAAGGGACATCCTATTGAATTTTGTATTCCTAGTCCATTCCTATATTTTCTTACCAACATGAATACTTCACTTTTAAAATGCCTCGGATAAGAAAAATACCCATTATTTAAATAGTTCATTAAAAATGCTAATATTGTAGTAATCATGGAGCAAGATCTAGCAAAAGCCAAAAAATTTGGAACCTTTGGGGGTGTTTTCACTCCCACATTGCTTACCATTTTAGGGGTAATCATGTACCTAAGGATGGGGTGGGTCGTAGGGAATGCAGGCTTGTTGGGTGCGTGGCTTGTGATCATTATTTCCTTTTTAATTACCCTTTGCACTGCGCTTTCCATGTCTGCTATCACTACAAATATTAGAATTGGTGCTGGCGGAGCATACGCTATCATTTCACAATCGCTTGGTTTAGAAGTTGGAGGCAGTCTAGGAATACCCAGATATATCTCCCAGGGCTTGGCCGTAACCATGTACATTTTTGGTTTTCGGGAAGGTTGGTTGGGTATTTTCCCGGACCACAGTCCATTTTTGGTGGATATATGTGTTTTTGCCGGACTTCTAACAATTGCCTATATCAGTGCCAATTTGGCCATCAAAATCCAATACCTCATCATGGTGATTATTATTGCTTCTTTGGTATCTATTGTCTTGGCCGCTTACGATGGGTCTATGGCCATCCCAACGGATAAGGCATTAAGCTGGGGAAGTTTTTCGGGGTCACCAGAGAACAATTTCAACGGCAGTAATTTCTGGTTGGTCTTTGCAGTATTCTTTCCTGCCGCCACTGGTATTATGGCCGGCGCCAATATGTCTGGCGAATTAAAAGACCCACGCAAAAGTATTCCCGTTGGGACACTCTGGGCCATAGGCGTAAGCTTCGTAATCTATATGTTACTGGCATTTTGGTTGGCACGGTCTGCCTCCGAACAAGAATTGGTTTCCAACTACAATATTATTGTCGAAAAAGCCTATGTAGGTCCTTTAATCATAGCTGGCATTCTCGGCGCTACATTTTCGTCTGCTTTGGCCTCCTTGGTAGGATCCTCTCGTATTTTATTTGCAATGGGGCAGCATCAGGTATTGCCCAAATCCAAATTTTTAGCGGGTCAAAGTGCAAACGGACAGCCAAGAAACGCCATGATTGTCACAGGGATATTGATTTTTGCAACCATGCTCCTTAGAAATCTTAATGCGGTTGCACCACTGGTTACGCTTTTCTTTTTGGTAACCTATGCCATGATCAATATCGTGGTTATTATTGAACAGAATTTAGGACTTATAAGCTATAGGCCCCTATTCAAGGTAAAGCGTTGGATTCCTTGGATGGGACTCATTTCCTCGGTATTGGCTATGTTTATTATTAATCCAACCATTAGTTTGGTGACCATTGGAATCGTACTGGCCGTGTATTGGTACTTGTCACGTCAAAATCTTGAAACACCTTTTGAAGATGTACGTTCCGGACTCTTTGTTTCTTTTGCAGAATGGGCTGCCAAACACACCTGGGGCATGAAAAAAATGCAACAACGGGCTTGGAAACCCAACCTTATGGTACCGGTACGCGACATTACTGGAGCCCGTGGTAATTTTGACTTCCTGCGGAACATTGCACACCCGAAAGGCTCTATAAAACTATTGGGGGTTGAACCTGATTCTAGCAGAAGCGCCATGCCCCTGGAATTGGAAAACATGGCGCAGGCTTTTCGCGATAAAGGTGTGTTCTCCAGCTGGACCATCATTAATACTACAGAATTTGCAAAGGGCGTTAACTATGGCAATCAGGCTTTATTGGGAGCGTTCTTTAGACCCAATATTGTCTTTTTAAACCTACAGCAGCATGATGATTATGAAACCGAACTGCGACCCGTAATTCGGGAATGCATTCGTTTGGAGATCGGGTGTTTGGTCTATCAGTCGCATCCCACCGCCTTACTGGGTCAACGAAATACCATTAATGTTTGGTTGAGTGATCGTAAGGACAATTGGAATTTGGGCTGGGATATTGGCAATTTAGACCTCTCTACCTTAATAGCCTACAAATTAAAGAAAAACTGGAATGCCAAAATTCGCTTGATCATGGTCATTGAAGACGAAAAGGAACTTCAAAATGCTACTGGATTTCTCAATAAATTAATAAATCTGGCCCGTTTGCCCAATACGTTAACAGAAGTCCATGTGGGGGAATTCAGAACTGTATTAACCCAAGCCCCACGAGCAGACCTTAACATCTTTGGCATGGATGCCGATCTTCGATTTGAATTTGTAAAGGAAATGACTCACAAGACGAACAGTTCATGTCTGTTCGTAAAGGATTCTGGGCATGAGAGTATTTTGGCTTGATAGTCTAACCGTAGTGGATTACTTATTCGAATTTCGCAACTCCTGAAACCAAAGGCCATGATCTAACACATGACGTGCCCGTTCGCGTTGATCATAAGTAAATGTGGTAAAAATACCGTTGTAATCCATGATATTATCCAATTCCTTTATTCCTAAATTCATATCCTGACATTCCCCTCCCTCGAGCACATACGAATAGGTGTCGGAACAATAATCGGCAGATATACATCCGTTTTCCGAAAAATTATGAAACATTCCTAATCGATGACCTATCTCATGGGCAATGATGCCATCCCGATTCTCCGTATCCACCCTGATATGTCCTTTTTCAAAATTTTCTGGAGAGCAAATACATGAATCTGGCACTTCATCCAAACCTTCTAGCGAGTAACTTTGATAAACAAAAGGATATAGGCCATAGGATTTTCCATTGCTACTTGGGTATAGCCAAATGTTAAGATATTCACGGGGATTCCATTGGTGATGGTCGAACATGGGCACAACTTCCGATAGGCTGAATTTTTGATCCCCGGAAATATCATAAGGAACTCCACCAATTCTATGTATTCCGGGTTCTCCCATAGTCCCACCATTTGGGTTTCGCAATGCCAATCTAAACTGAATTTTCATATCTACAGCATTGAGATTAGTGCTCCCATTTCTATTTGCATAGGCATCATTTATTATGTTCAGTGTTTCCTGTACCTCTACTTGACTAAGATTAAACCCCTGCCCAACAGGCTCATTAAAATGCACAACGTGAAAAACAATGGGAATGGAAACATTGGAATATGCCTTGTCTTCCCGGGCCAAAATGGTGACTTCATTACTGAAGAGATTATTATACCGCACCTTCAATCTTTGTAGACCAGTATTCAAGGTGGTAAACGTATTATCTCCTACCGATATACCATTAGCCAGAATTTCATAATCGAAATATTCTGATGGTATAGCGGCCCCATTTTCATCAAAAAAATTAACGGTTAACTCAGGTTGGGAATTCCCATTTGCAATCATCAAGGAAGTATTGGTTGTTAATTTAATTTCAGTTGCAACCCTATCTGTAGTGAGTCCATCATCATTATTGTTACAGGAAAGGAACACTATGGAAGCCAGAAGTAGTGTGGTAATTTTATTCATGAACAATTATTTTTGGAAAACTTCCGAAAGAACATTCAAAAATAATGCCAGCCTAAGGATCCCAATTGGGACATATCACTCAGTGGAAATTGGCAATGCCGGTTCCCGTATGCAACCATCTGAATTTGAAAAACACAATCTCGATTGTTTTGATTAAATGGTACTAAAGAATCCAAAATAGATTAATTAAGGGTTGCCTACTTTCATTTCAAAACAAAAAAGCCTCACCATGAAAGCAAGGCTTCTAGCCTATATAAACCCGTAAAAAATCATAATTTAAGGAACATAATACGTAGTAGCCATGTTATTTGCACGTATCCCATTAACAGGTAAATAAACGGGATCTACTGTGGGCGAAGCGGTGTACTGAAGGAATAAGTTTCCTTTGTCCGTAACATCGGTAGCCGATAAGATGGCATTAGTATAATTTTTGTATGAAATCTGCATGGCATTTATGGTGGCTCCCGGAATTACGGCTTTCTTTGTCTTTCCATCGGATTTAAATTGATAAGGAACCTCATCCAGCAACGCCCAGCACTCTCCCGAGGCACCAACAGATATACTTCTTGGAGATAGGTTTCCTTCAAAAACTTTCCACTGCAAAGGAGCATTGGCCGCACAGTATTGCAACACAGGAACACCCCCTTCTTTGATGGGTTTTAGCGCCCAAAAATTACCCCCGCCACAGTCTATGTCGTAAACCCCTGTATCCAGCTTTGTGTATTCTTTCTTTTGATTCAGTGCATACAATTCATAATCGCTCGTCAGTATTACACAATCGCCATTGCTCGTTCCTGCAATTTTCACTGCACCTGGTCCTTCCCCCTCTGCTTCCTGCCATTTATCGGTTCCATTAGAGAAAAAGATTTTCAATCCTCCGCCACTCGGATCAGTATCGAAACTCACTATCCACACCGTACCATCATCACTAACAGAAACTTGAGTTGCGAAAGTTGCTTGAGACATTTTATGGCGGGTTGCCATAGCGTCGTATGCTACTACGGTGCCGTCTACTTCTATAGCCCAAAGTGGGTATCGATTCCCTTTAGAATTTGCCATGCTAAAATTGGTTTAAAAATGATTACAAAAAACAAGTAGTTAGGTCAATCTCTTTTTTAAAGTAAAAGTTCTTTCGTTGAAAACTACAGAGGGTCCCCAACTTTAATATCACAACGATGTCCCGGCTGACCATGCGGTGGATTAAGCTTAACCTCCCCGGTATTGATCACTGGAGAGCCACTTTGAGTATCACTTTTACTGGTTGCAGGCAACGAATCTAAAGGCGCTCCTACCTTAATATCACATCGATGTCCGGGCTGACCATGTGCCGGATTTAATGCTATTTCCCCTTTCGCATCTGAAGTCTTTTCGGCCGATGTTTCAGTAGTGACGGTCGTGGGTGTATCAGTGGTGGCATCCTGCTTTTTGGATTCTTCCTTACATGAACCCATAAGACCTATAGTTAATAAGAGTAGTACTATTGCTTTTCTTGTATTTGGAAAAATTAAAGTTTTCATAATCGATAGTTTAAACAGGATTTCATAAAGCTACAAAATTCCTAGCTAGGAAATCGGAATCGAACAGATTTCCCTTAATTCGATAAAATTTCAAAATACTGGTTCACTATAATTTAAAGGCTATAGCATGGTATGTAAATTGAGTACAAACAAAAAAGCCCATCCATCAGGATAGGCTGTAAATCATATATACTTATTTATTTAACTATAATCTTCCTAATTGTATTTCCATTGGCTCCATATAATTTTAAGAAGTAAACTCCCGAAGGAAGTGTCTTAATATCAATATTTTTCAATTCAGTAACGTCACTAATAACTTTAATCATTTGTCCATTTAAATCGATAATTTCAACTTTATGAATACGTTCACCTGTGCTTTCAATGTGAAGAACCGATAAAGCGGGGTTGGGATAAATCTTTATGCTGCTTCTTGCGTTAGTATCATTGACTGTTAAAACTGAATTTACATCTCTTACGCATCTAACAAAATTGAAAACATACCGTACATCCCCCTGAGGTCCAAAATAATCAGGGAAATCGCTAGGATCTCCTGTTTTGGGATCATTACGTTGAGCTCCCGCTCCATGTACATCAAGTAATTGGAAGTTTCCTGAGCCTGGAGGCATTTCCATTTGCCCTTGAGCCTTACCAAAACAAAAGTAAACTGCATCCGAATACTGCTCTGGACCATCCTGTAAAGGAGAACTACTCCAATAGTATCCATATTGTCCCGAATCACCGTAGGGATCAATAATAGGTGTACAACTAAACAATGGATTAATGGCAGGAGAGGAAGTACTATTGGGACTTCTTGTATAGTCAACAATACTTTGTAATTCTTTTGCATTAGGTAAGCGCCAGTCGCTGTAACCTCCCAAAGTCAAATTCTCCGCATATGATAGAGCATTTTCCCAATCATAAGTATTACCATCATCTGCTTGTTGCCACATAAGCCCAGTAGCATTATCCATAATGGTTCCGTCATTATTATTGGAAAAGTTATTGATTCCGTAATTGGATACTCCTCTAACCATCCTAAAGTACATAGTATTTGGCGAGCCTGTTTGTGGATCATATATTGGATAACCCTTTAATCTACCATCAAGAAAATTATATCCATAAATGGAAACATCACCTGCTACCAAAAGGTCAACACAAGGGGTTTGAGACCATGTTTGAGCATCTATCTCCCTTTCTCCATTACTTGTATCACCTATAGGCTGATCGAAATAATTGGTATCTATAAATTCATCTATTACCATATCTCCAAAACACCTTCCGGTGAAATTTGATAACGAGTATAGTTCTTTTATAGTTGGAATTCTCCAATCATTATACCCCCCAAGTGTCATCATTTCTGCTTTGACAACTGCTTCATCATAAGATATTTTTTCACCCATGTTCTTTTGCCAGATAAGTCCGGTAATATTATCCGTTACGGTTCCATCTTGATTGTCGGTATAATTGGGTTGATTTCCATTATATGTAGCATCCTGGCCGTAAAAAGGATCTCCCTCCCCAGGTGAGGAAATAACTGAATTATTATTATAAAAATCACTTACACCCGTATCTACTATAGGATAAGTAATTTGTGCAGAAACAGTTATAGAGACCAACACATTAAATGTAAAAAGTAGTCTTAAGATCATCTTTTTTTATTTGATTTATTTATGTCCATTAGAAATGGGTTTGACTCATTTGGTTTGGATAGGTTTAATTACACAGGATCGCTAATATATGGTTCCAAAAACACACTATACCGCACTAATAGTTCCAATGCCAACCTATGTCATACTTGCAAAGACAAATAAAAGGAAAGCACTCCTGCAAATCCAAACTCCACAATATTTAAGTAAGTGCTTGAATATGAGATATAAACTTGTCTCAAGTGACTCAACCAGGAGGCTTCTTTTAGGGAACCTGATATTCTTATCCATTTTGAAATAAGATTTACACCCCTTTTAACAAAAACCGTTTTTTCAGTTGCTAGCAACGAATACTCGGGTATAAGTTTAGAACAAGAAAAAATCAAAAAAAATAAGCCTCAGTACTTAAAATATAAGCACTAACACCTACAAGCAAAGATTACAATTTGTTAAAAACCCTACCTTCACCATAACCGAGCAAGCAGAGAGTCTAGCTTTAGCTTAAGAAAAGAAATTAAAACAAAAAAAGCCCATCCATCAGGATAAGCTTCTCATTGGTCTATTTCTAAACCACGTAACACATTTCTGTGTCACAACACAACATCTTAATTCTGAACCAGATTCAGAATCCGTTGCGGTCTGGACGAGACTCGAACTCGCGACCCCCTGCGTGACAGGCAGGTATTCTAACCAACTGAACTACCAGACCAATTTTCTTGCCTTTTTACAAAGACCCCAACAACAGTTGGGCTTCGAAGAAATTGTTTCTCCTTTACAGTATCAAGTAACCTTGGTTGCAAAGGCGGATGCAAATATATCACGTCTTTTTTATTCCACAAACAATTTTCAGAAAAAAAATGCACCCTTATCCAAACTTCTGCCGTTCCACCAAATAAGTGGTCAAAATTTTATTGAATCCCTTATTAATATCGGCCTTTACATAATTAATCCGGTATTGCCCACACTTGAGCTCCAATTCCCCAAAATAGTCCTCCACGGCCTTCTGGTAATTCTCCTTGATCGTGTCGGCATATAAGTTTACATGCTCCCCCGTTTCCACATCGACAAAACGCTTTGGCCGATTCGAAAAATCGAAATCCAATTCCTTGTTGCCATCATAGGTATGGAAAAGCACCACCTCATGTTTGTTATACTTTAAATGCTGTAATGCTTCGAACAATTTTTCCTCCTCAGTTTCTGTCTGAAACATATCGGTAAATAAAAATACCAAGGAACGTCGTTTCAGTTTCTCCGCAATTAAATGAAGGTGCGTATACGTTTTGGTAGTTACCTCACTCCTCCTGTTTGAAATGGCCTTATTCAATTGCGCCAAAAGCATATGGTGATGTCGCTCACTGCCCTTTTCTTGGGCATAATAATCATACGCATTGCTGTAAATGCTCATCCCTACAGCATCCCGTTGACGCTTCAATAGGTTCATAATAGCAGCAATGGCCAAAGCCGAAAACCCAATTTTATTGAGTGAATCGATATGAAATTCCTTCAGTTTAGGATAATGCATCGAGCTACTGTTATCCAAGATTAGATGACAGCGCAAATTGGTTTCCTCTTCGTACCGTTTGGTGTATAATTTATCCGTCTTGGCATAGAGCTTCCAATCGATATGCTTGGTGCTTTCGCCGTTGTTGTAAATCTTATGTTCTGCAAATTCTGCAGAAAACCCGTGAAATGGGCTTTTATGAAGACCGGAAATAAACCCTTCTACCACTTGGGTAGCCAATAACTCCAGGTTCTTAAACCCAGTTATCTCATTTATTTCTTTTTCTATATTCATTTTAACAATGGTGATTTCAATACATCACGTTTACCGTATGATACTTAATCACCTTAGGGCATCGAGTGACCACGCTGTGCGCGTGGTTGTATCGAGATGCCAGATAATATTATTCTTCTATAACTCCATCCACAATACCGTATTCTACGCTTTCCTCGGCGCCCATCCAGTGGTCACGGTTAAAATCCTTCATCACCTTATTAAAAGTCTGACCACAGTTGTCGGCTAAAATCTGGGCGCTCAATTCCTTAGTCTTAATGATTTCCTGTGCGGTGATTTCAATATCGCTAGCAGGTCCACGGGCACCACCACTTGGTTGGTGAATCATTACCCTCGCATGGGGCTGAATGAACCTTCTTCCTTTTTCCCCTGCCGATAGGAGTATACTACCCATAGAAGCAGCCAGTCCCGTACAAATGGTCGACACCGGGCTTTTCACGGCCTTAATGGTATCGTACATGGAGAAACCAGAAGTAACATAGCCTCCAGGGCTATTAATGTATAATTTAATTTCTTCATTGCTCAGGGAATCAAGGTATAACAACCTGTCCACCACATGCTTAGCAGTGTCGTCATCTACCATTCCCCACAAGAACACTTTGCGCTCTTTTAAAAGGACATTATCTATTTGGTCCTGTACTTTATATACTTTTTCCATATTCCATTTTGATGTCCCCCCGAGCGCAGTCGAGAGGTCTTAAATTCTAGCTCTATAAAGGCCTCGACTGCGCTCGACCTGACAGCTTACTAAAATAAGAAAAGGCTCCCAATAGAGAGCCTTTATTAAAACTATTTTTGCATTTCTAGTTTAAAAGTGAATCCAAAGCTTCGGCATACACATTTTTAGGAGCCACCCCTACTTGACGGCCTACTAATTCTCCTTTGTTGAAAACCAAAACCGTGGGTATGTTACGTACTCCAAACTTAGCAGCAAATTCCTGGTTCGCATCTACATCTACTTTCCCTACTACTGCTTTCCCTTCGTATTCGTTGCTTAATTCATCGATTACAGGTCCTACCATGCGACAAGGCCCACACCAAGCAGCCCAAAAGTCTACCATTACAGGTTTGTCACTATTTAATACAGTTTCTTCAAATGTTGCGTCCGTTATTTCTAAAGCCATTGTTTTATTATTTAAATGTTACGCAAAAGTAGTCAAATTTTATTCCAAAACTTACAGCCAAAGTATAGCTTTGACTAATTGGCAGATTGTTTTTTTCTATAGTGCGGGCCCTCTTGCGCCTAAGCTCACACTGCGGCACAAGCGACCGGGCTGTACGCTGTATCTTTCGCTTAGGTTTGGGCACCCAACCTTAGCAAAAGGATGCCGCTTCCATCCCTGCCCGGGGATCGAAGCCATTTTCAAAACGTGTAGCGCCCCTTAAAACGTCTGCCAAACCAAGGGCAACCATGTTCTGTGAAACTTTAAAAGTCAAGGGACTGTTTACTTTTTAATGAATTTTAGGGTGGTCTGCCTTCCCGTATCAGCCGTAACTTCTAGAAAGTAAATGCCCGCGGACAAAGAAGAAACATCAATGGAATTATCGGTATTCACATGTTTCAGAACCTGTTGACCTGTGACGCTATATACCGCTAGCGTCTGTATTTGAAATTGCTCTGTGCTAATTTGTATTGTATCAGAAGACGGATTGGGATACAGGGCAATGCTATTGTTCAGGGAATAATCTTCCGAAGAAAGTGGATAGTTTCTTAGGACCGCAAACCCCAAAGCATCGTTCTCCAAATACAGGGTAAGTCCCTGACTATCAGACACCAGATTATACCACAGGTCACTGACTAGAAACCTGAAATATGCATCTTCAAAAAATTCATGCATTTGAAAATCGCAATCATCGTTAGTCCGGACGGAATCTATATACCGGATTGTCTGCCACTCTACATCGAACTCGTAGGTCGCATCAGAGGTATTACACGCCCCTTCTGCATGCATCTCAAACGCTTCCGTAATTGTTAAAGTGGGCGATGGGCTAATACGCGGATTTATTTCAGAAACCACATACCTATATCCCTTATAAATTTCCGTGACTTCATACAAATACCATGTCCCAAATAATTCAGGATCTTGCGCATAGGTGTTCAGCGAAACCAGCCCCATTATTAAAAGGAGTATTCGTTTTTTCATCACGTAAATTTTTGATCTGTACTAAAATTACTAAAAAAAGTAGACTCTTTCCCCTTAAATGGGACGGGGTGGTTGGTTAATTCAGTTTGTAGGTAACCTTCTGTTCCTTTAGTTCGTCCAGCAACTCTTTGCTTATGGCAACCTTGGTCTTGCGGCTTGGCATATTCAATTTCACCTTATCCTTTACATCATACATGGTAAAATGCAACTGCTTGTCCCCCTTGTGGGTACGGAAAAGATCTTTTAATAGCGCTATGCGTTTTTCGGCCAATTCATCTATCTTCATCTGTATCGTCAACTTTCGGGCCTGTTGTTCCATAACATCATGTAACATGATAAAATGATTGTACTGCATACGGGGATCTCCTTTTTTCCCAGTATCTCGGTTTACCCAACCTTCCTTTACAAATACGCGTGCATAAATAAAGGAATTAGGCACTAAAAAGTGGCGCCACTTTAGGTATTCCTCTCCAAAAATCTTGAACTCATAACTATCGTCATAATCCTCAACTGTAAAAATCGCCCAGCCTTTGCCTTGCTTACTTTCTCTATGCTGCACATCGGTCACGATACCCCCAAAGCAAACTTCCCGATTTACAAAGCGTTCCATTTCATGAAAATCGGACACCTTTACATTGCAAAAATTGTCAATTTCGGTTTTAAAGTCGTCCAAAGGATGACCCGAAATATAGATCCCAACCACTTCTTTTTCCTGTTTCAGTTTTTTCATGGTTCCCCATTCTTCACATGGCGGAACCTGTGGTTCGGGAATCTGTACCTCACTAGCATCTCCAAATAAACTCACCTGACTGGAATTCTGGCTTTCCTGATATTTAGCTGCATACCGCAATACCTTTTCAAAAAACAACACACCATCCCCTTCATCATGCATATACTGTGCTCTATGGGTTCCAAAGCTATCGAACCCACCGGCCAGGACTAAATTTTCGAAAGCCTTTTTATTGGCTGCCCTTAAATCGATGCGTTTTGCCAGATCAAAAATAGACCTGTACTTGCCCTCATCCCGATGCTCTACTATAGTGGCCACGGCATTGCCTCCAACACCTTTAATGGCCCCCATCCCAAATCGAACGGCACCCTGATCATTAACGGTAAACTTATAGAACGATTCATTCACATCTGGACCTAACACATCCAGTCCCATCCTCTTGCATTCTTCCATAAAGAAAGTTACCTGCTTTATATCGCTCATATTATTGGAAAGTACAGCCGCCATATATTCTGCTGGGTAATGGGCTTTTAGATAGGCTGTCTGATAGGCAATCCATGCGTAACAGGTAGAATGCGATTTATTAAAGGCATAACTAGCGAATGCTTCCCAATCCTTCCAGATTTTTTCGAGCACGTCTGCAGGATGACCATTCTTTTCCGCTTGCTCAATGAACTTTGGCTTCATCTTATCCAACACGGCCTTTTGTTTTTTACCCATGGCCTTTCGCAACACATCGGCTTCACCCTTGGTAAAATTTGCCAACTTCTGCGATAGTAACATCACCTGCTCCTGATAAACCGTAATACCGTAGGTTTCCTTCAGGTACTCTTCCATCGCCGGGAGGTCATAAGAGATCTCTTCTTCCCCGTGCTTCCTTCTAATAAAACTTGGAATATACTCCATGGGACCGGGACGGTACAGGGCATTCATGGCAATGAGGTCGGCAAAAACAGTAGGTTTTAAATCCTTCATGTGTTTCTGCATCCCAGGCGATTCGTACTGGAATATACCTACGGTTTCCCCTCTCTGGAAAAGCTCATAGGTCTTTTCATCGTCTAGCGGAAAGTTATCGGGATCTAATTTTACCCCATGTTTGTGCCAAACAATCTTTACGGTATCCTTTATTAGGGTCAAGGTTTTCAATCCCAAGAAATCCATCTTCAACAGCCCGGCACTTTCTACCACGGAGTTATCGAATTGGGTCACATACAGATCGGAATCTTTTGCTGTGGCTACCGGAACAAAATTGGTAATATCATCTGGGGTAATGATCACCCCACAGGCATGAATTCCCGTATTACGAACAGAGCCTTCCAATACCTTCGCCTGATTTATAGTTTCAGACTCCAAATCGCTTCCTTCAGAAAGATTCAGTAATTCGTTCACCTTGGGTAGCTCATCACTCCTAAACTTACTACGCAATGTTTTATCATCCATTGCAAAAATCTTGTTCAGCTTGGTCATGTTAGGAATGAGCTTCGCAATACGATCTGCATCGTTCAACGGTAAATCAAGCACCCTAGCAGTATCGCGAATGGAAGACTTTGCAGCCATTGTTCCATAGGTGATAATTTGGGCCACTTGGTTCTTCCCATATTTATTGATCACATAGTCCATAACCTTACCCCTGCCTTCATCATCAAAATCGATATCGATATCGGGCATGCTCACACGATCAGGATTCAAGAACCTCTCAAATAGGAGGTCATATTTTATGGGATCAATATTGGTAATTCCTAAACAATAAGCAACGGCACTCCCTGCTGCAGAACCCCTTCCGGGACCCACGGACACACCCATATTCCTAGCCTCCCTAATGAAGTCTTCGGTAATAAGGAAATACCCGGGATAACCTGTATTTCGAATAACATCCAGCTCGAAATCCAGACGTTCCTTAATTTCATCGGTAAGTTCGCCGTAGCGTTCCTTGGCTCCTTCATAGGTTAAGTGGCGCAAAAACTTATTCTCTCCCCTTTTTCCACCGTCTGTTTCGTCTTCGGCTACTTTAAATTCATTCGGAATATCAAACTTGGGCAAGAGCACATCCCTTGCCAATGAAAAGGGCTCCACCTTATCTATGATTTCTGATATATTGGCAACAGCCTCCGGAAGATCGCGGAACAGCTTTTTAATTTCTTCCTGACTCTTGAAATAGTATTCCTGATTGGGCAAGCCATAGCGATAACCGCGACCCCTTCCTATGGGAGTGGCTTGTTTTTCGCCATCCTTCACACATAACAAAATGTCATGTGCATTGGCATCTTCTTTTGCAATGTAATACGTGTTATTGCAGGCAACCAATTTAATGCCATGCTTTTTCGAAAATTCAACTAAGGTTGTATTTACCCTTTGTTCATCTTCCTGATTGTGGCGCATGATTTCAATATAGAGATCGTCCCCAAAAGTCTCCTTCCACCACAACAAAGCTTCTTCTGCTTGTTTTTCACCAATGTTTAGGACCTTGGAAGGCACTTCGCCATAAAGGCTTCCAGTAAGCACGATAATATCTTCCTTATACGTTTCAATTACTTTTTTATCAATACGCGGAACATAATAAAATCCTTTGGTATAGGCTATCGATGCCATTTTGGCCAAGTTGTGGTATCCGTTCTTATTCTTGGCCAGCATCACAACCTGATACCCATTATCCTTTACGGATCTGTTTTCATGATCTTCGCACACGAAAAACTCGCACCCTACTATGGCTTTTAGCGCTTTATCCTGCTCACCTTCTTCTAACGACCTGTTGTAATCGTTTACTGCTTTGGTGAAATGGAACGCACCCATCATATTACCACTATCAGTCAATGCCACCGCTGGCATACCATCGGCAATGGCTGCATTTACAAGGTCCTTAGTGGATGAGGTTGACTGGAGAATAGAAAACTGGGAATGGTTATGTAAATGCGCAAAAGGAAGTTCTTCCAGTACTGCAATGTTCTCCTCAATTTCTTCGGAAGAGATTTCCTCAGTTTCAGTTTCCGATTCCAGTGCCTTTCTAATCTCCTCGGAAGCGGCCTTTAAGTTGATGTGCTTAAGCCCAATGAACTTAATGGGCTGAGGATTTTCCCTAGAAAATTCTTCAAAATAACTTGGTGCTACATCCAGTTCTTCTTCCGTAAATATCCGTCTGCGAACCAATTCGAGAAAACAACGGGTGGTTGCCTCTACATCGGCGGTTGCATTGTGCGCTTCGGCAAATGGGGCATCGAATAGAAACTGATGCAATTCTGTTAGGGTGGGTAATTTAAATTTTCCACCACGTCCTCCAGGAATCTGGCAGAGTTGTGCAGTGGTTTCGGTACAGGTATCCAATACCAGCATATCGGGCATTGGGTTATCCATTCCCAATCGGTAAAACTCACATCCCATGATGTTCACGTCGAACCCAACATTTTGCCCTACGATGAATTTCGCTTTGGCAAGCGCTTCAGCAAAGCGAATGGAGGCCTCTTCCAGTGGTATTCCCTGTTCACGCGCCAGATCGGTAGATATTCCATGAATACGTTCACTATCGTAAGGAATATCGAAACCATCCGGTTGTATCAAATAGTCCTCATGCGATACAACCTTCCCCATCTCGTCATGCAATTGCCATGCGATCTGGATACATCTTGGCCAGTTATCGGTATCGGTTACCGGGGCATTGAAGTTTTTAGGCAACCCTGTGGTTTCTGTATCGAAAATTAAATACATAAAGACTTATCGTGAATGGAGTAAAAGTAAGAAATCTGACCCTTATACCCTTCCGAAAGTTGTACACAAAACACGATCAGTTATAAACAAAAAAAGCCAGGCAAAAACCTGGCTTTTTTCAATTGCTTTAAGTGTTTAATAGTCTACCCTAGTGTTTCCTTCCGTAATTTGTTTACCGCTTTCGGTAACAAAAGAGAAAAATACACGTGCTTTTCGGGTAGCAGTATCATTAAAATTAATAGATATGAGTCCTGAAACTGCAGGGTCCTCTACTCCATTATCCACATAGGCAGCATAAAAGCCGTCCATAGGATAGGTATAGTTCCCAGACACACCGTCTGATGGAATTGAAATTTTAATGGATTTGCCTTCTTTAAGTCCATCTATACGAATAGAACCACTGGCAAGGTCTGCATTTACGCTGTTCGCTTCAAAAGATACGCCATCGACAACACCAACCATCACACCATCGGAAACCGTGGGTATATCTGAAGGCAATTGTCCTTCCAGAAAGGAAACTTTAAAAAAGAAGCCCTTATTTACTGAAATAGTATCTACACCCTCTTGTATGGCTGAGAAATTAAAACTTCCAGTAAGCCAGCCACAGGAGATACAACGATCTGTAAGGATTATTTCTCCAGACCCATAGGGCGATGTCGTATACGTATTACCTAAGCCATCTTCGTAGGTTGCATAACTTGCATTGCCCTCACCCAATGGATAGGTTAAAAGTTGTCCGCTTCGTAAATGAAGGGTTAATGTCTCATTTTGGGTTATACCTTGAATGGTATACGTCCCATCTTCGTTTTGTTTTGCCCGAACATCAGTTGCTTTGTAGAAAAAATCTTCCATCTGACCTTGAAGAGCGGGGCTGTTGTCTTCGGTACTTTCACAGGCTGTCATAAAACAAACTGCTACTAATAATCCTAGTAGAATTAGTCTTCTCATGGTAATTTGCATAAATAGGTTGCAACAAATATAAAATAAAAGTTCGATCTACCTAATTTTAAAGCAAAATAATAGTACATTTGCGCACTCAAATTAAAACCGGGGTCGTGTACCCCAAAAATTAATTATTATGCCTGTAAAGATTAGATTACAAAGACACGGTAAGAAAGGAAAACCTTTTTACTGGATCGTAGCGGCAGACAGTCGCTCAAAAAGAGATGGTAAGTACTTAGAGAAATTAGGAACTTACAATCCGAACGTTAACCCAGCGGAAATCAACCTTAATTTAGATGGTACCGTACAATGGCTTCAAAATGGAGCTCAACCTACGGACACAGCAAGAGCTATCCTTTCATACAAAGGAGCTATGTTGAAGAAACATCTTGCAGAAGGAGTGAGAAAAGGTGCTTTAACCGAAGAACAAGCTGACGAAAAATTCAATGCTTGGTTGGAAGAGAAAGCAAAAGCGGTTGACAACAAAAAAGGAAAATTAGCAGACGCCAAAGCAAAAGCGAAAGCGGATGCATTGGAAGCTGAAAAAGCTGTTAATGAAGCTAGAATCGCTGCCAGTGTTCCACAACCAGAAGTGGAAGAAGGTGCTGAAAATGCCGTAGAAGGTGCTGAAGCAGCTGTTGAAGCGGCAGAAGCGACCCCAGCGGCAGAAGGAGCAGAAGCAGCTGCGACCGAGGGTGCTGAAGCAGCAGCCGAAAGCGCTGAAGGAACTGCCAAAGAAGAGGAGTAATTTCCTTGCGATGCAAAAGAAGGATTGTTTCTTCGTTGGCAAAGTCGTAAAAAAATACAGTTTTAAGGGCGAGGTATTGGTAAAATTAGATACCGACGATCCCGAACAATTTTTGAAAATGGAATCTGTTTTTGTTGAAACCAACAAAAATTTGATTCCATTTTTTATTGACCAACTGTCACTTCATAAAAGTTCGCTTCTTCGGATTAGGTTCGAAGAGGTAGACACCGAAGCAGATGCGGATGCTTTATTGGGAAAGGAACTCTACCTGCCACTAGCCCTTCTGCCTGCACTTACCGGAAATAAATTCTATTACCACGAAATTATCGGGTTTACTGCCATTGATGTTCGATTTGGCGAATTGGGAACGATTAAAGCAGTAAACGACTCCACGGCACAACATCTTTTGGAAATTGACCACCAGGGCACTGAAGTTCTTATCCCCATTAATGATGACATTATTAAAAAGGTAGATCGCACCAAGAAAGAGATCATCCTAGAAGCTCCAGATGGACTCATCGAACTCTATCTGTAATGAACGCACCTTTTCAATTCAAGGAATTTACCGTACATCAGGACAGATGCGCTATGAAAATTGGCACGGACGGGGTGTTATTGGGTGCATGGGCTTCATTGCACCACTCCCCCAATAGCGCTTTGGATATCGGGGCCGGGACTGGCGTTATTGCATTACAATTGGCACAGCGAAGTAACTCGGAAACTATTGATGCCATAGAAATTGACGACGACGCCTACGAACAATGTTCAGAAAATTTTGAGAACTCCCCTTGGAGCAATCGCCTCTTTTGTTACCACGCCTCGGTTCAGGAATTCGCTAGTGAGATAGATGACACCTATGACTTAATTATCTCCAATCCTCCATTTTATTCCGAAGACTTTAAAAGTGATGACACCTCCAGGAATTCGGCGCGATTCGTAGATTCCTTGCCATTTCAGCACTTGATCGTTTGTGTCGCACACTTATTGGCTAAAGAAGGTCGTTTCGCACTAATATTGCCTAGAAAGGAAGAAGAGGCATTTATAGCATTGGCAAAAGAACACCATCTATTCCTAAACAGACTATGCCGTGTTAAAGGCAGTCCCAATGCTGAAGAAAAAAGAAGCCTTATGGAGTTTTCATTCCATGAAAAAGAGGTAATTCCGGAACAACTAATTATTGAAACAAGTAGGCATCAATACACCCCGGAATACATAGAACTGGTGAAGGATTTTTATCTAAAGATGTAATCAATTCCCTCTTAACATGGGACGTGTTAGACAAGTAGGGCCTCCTCCACCCATGACGCTAATATGTTCCCCTCGATATACGGAAACCTTACAACCTGCCTCCAGCATAGCTTTTTGCGTTCTTGGGTTACCCTCGACCATAATGCATCTCCTCGGTGCTACCGCTAGGACATTGCAACCCATAGATTCGAATTCTTCTTCCGGAACCTCAATTAGCTTAAAACCACGCCCAATTAATTCGTTTCTAAAAGCAATAGGCATGAGTGGAGAATACACCACTGCCAAATCCTTGTCCACTGGGCTCAATATGGACATTAAATGAAACACATCTTCTGTTCCCTTATAATGCGGCAATTCTGCCACTAACACTTCAATTCCTTTAGGTTCAAGCATATTTTTCAATTGGGCAATACCCTCATAATTTGTTCGGTAGGTATGACCAACGGCCAGCGTCTTTTCATCCAACCACGCTACATCCCCACCTTCCAGGGTTCCAGGGGCTGTTATTTCCCCAAGAATTGGAATATTCTGCCTAACATATGCCTGCTTTTGTGAGTTAGGCTCATTTCTTCTTCCCTTCTTTCCCATATTGCATATTATCATTCCAAAATCCGTAGCAATGGACGCATCCCTGCAATAGATGGAATCGATCATCAATTTGTCATCTTTGTCAAAATGCTTGATTTGCACCCCAGATCGAAGCAATATGTCTTCAAAAATTGAATATTCCCCTTGCGCTTTGACATAGTCTGGCTTTGATAGGTAATTTAATGGCTTCCATTGTTCGGCCAGAATATTATCGGAAACAAATGCGTGTTCCACGGGTTTGATAAAAACCGTTTTGAGCGTTAAATATTCTGAATGATGTGTTTCTTTCATGAATTAAGGTTTGCGGTTCCATTTCATGAAAACATAAAGTGGAACTCCCGACAATAGTAATAAAAAACCATAAAAAACCGTATCACTTCCAGAGCCATAAACGGCCCACATGGCATAGACAAATGCAAGTGAGGAAAGTATTATCGTATTGAGCCTCCCCTTTGTTTGCATTTTTGAGTCAATTTTTACCAATGCATAGGAAGCTGCGGTAAATATGTATGGGATTAAGCAGCACAAAGTTGTGAGCAGCACCATAAATTCAAACTGCTTTACCAGTGCTTCAGTATAGTTCATGAGCATTACAAAAGATGACAATACACTTCCTATCAACAATCCCATAATGGGAGTGCCCTTCTTATTTTCGTTTTTAAACACTTTGGGAAAGAGTTTATCCTTAGCAGTTGCCATGGGAATTTGACCCATCACCAAAATCCAACCATTCAACGCTCCTATGGCAGCGATTGCCGCACCTCCAGCTACAAAATAGCCAGCAGCATCGCCTCCAATTAATTTGGCTGCTTCAGCAAAGGGAGCCGGAGAATTCATGAGGTCATTTACCGGAAGTAACCCAAACAATACCACCGTACCAAAAATATAGACTAAGGTCGTAATAATGGTCCCAAGCATTGTCGCTTTGGGGATCGTTTTTTCTGGTTCGTTTACATTAGCTGCTGGAATGGTTGCACTCTCAAGGCCTAAGAACGCAAATAAGGTTAGCGTGGCAACCACAGAAAGTGTATCAAAAGTGCTATCATCAGATTCGTTGAACGCAGGGAAATTGGAACTATCGAAAAAGAACATACCTACAATAATCACAAATAGCAGGGGTAATAACTTCAAGATGGTCGTTACTACTTGTATTTTTCCCGATTCTTTTATTCCAAGGGAGTTCAGCCAAGTAAAAAGCCAAATAAAGCCAAGACCAAGACTAATGGAATAGACGGGATTTGTCTCTAGAACAGGGAAAAAGAAACTCAAAGCACTAACAATGGCAATGGCAATGGCTCCATTGGTAATCCAGACGGACACCCAATATCCCCAGGCAACCAGAAATCCGATAAAATCGCCAAAACCTGCTTTGGCATATGCATATGGGCCCCCACTTTTATTGACAATAATCTTACTGAAGTTGCTAAATACCTTGGCAAGTACCAAGGACCCAGCAGCTGTAAAAATCCAACCCAATAAACTAATGCTACCATAAGAAGCCAGTGCTGCCGGCAAGACAAAAATGCCCGAACCGATCATATTACCGACAACCAATGAGGTGGTAATAATAAGTCCGATTTTTTGTGGCTCTTTGCCCATAGTCTCTGAATTTTTAGGACTTACGTATTAATTACTTACATTTAAGGAATGCTAAATATACACTTATTAGCTCTATCCATATGAAATTCCAAATTCATCCAGATATCGCAAAAGCAGAGACACTTCCCGCCTCCTTTTATAGGGATCAGGAGGTTTTTGATGCTATAAAGGAGAAAATATTCCTGAAGTCATGGCAATGGATTGGTGATGAGAATTTGGTTAGGCTACCTCAATCGGTTCACCCTTTTGTTCTTCTTGAAAATTACCTAACCGAGCCCCTTCTTCTTACGCGAAATGAAGACGATGCTATTAGTTGCCTTACCAATGTATGTACACATAGAGGAAATCTGGTTGCCTTGCATCCCGGAAAGTCCAAAAGGCTTATCTGCATGTACCACGGAAGGCGTTTTGATTTGAATGGAAAATTTGAAAGCATGCCCGAGTTTGATGAAGCGGAAGATTTTCCTAGACCCTGCGATCATCTGCATAAATTTCCTTTGGAAAAATGGGGGCCACTTCTATTTGTAGGCTTGAATACGGACATTGATTTTTCTTTGATCATTGCCAAAATGAAAGAGCGCGTGGGATTTTTACCATTGGAAGAGTTTTCATTTAATGAAGTCCTATCAAAGGATTTTCTAGTACACGCTCATTGGGCATTGTATTGCGATAATTATTTGGAAGGATTTCACATACCTTTCGTACATGAAGACTTGAACAAGGCACTGGATTATGGAAGTTATACCACCGAGGTATACGAATATTGCAACCTTCAAATTGGATACACCGATGAGGCTACCGAAGTATTCGATTTACCCGAAGGCCATATAGACTATGGAAAGAACGTAGCGGCCTATTACTATTGGGTCTTCCCTAATATGATGTTCAATTTTTATCCTTGGGGACTCTCCATTAATGTGGTAAAACCCATTGATATTTCCCGAACCAAAGTCTCATTTATCTCCTATGTATACGATCCATCAAAATTGGACAATGGGGCAGGAAGTGCACTCGAAAAAGTAGAACGGGAAGATGAATTTGTGGTCGAAAATGTACAAAAAGGAGTGAATTCCACTTTTTACAAGGCTGGACGGTTTTCTCCCACACGTGAAAAAGGAGTACATCATTTTCATCGTCTGCTGGCAGATTTCCTGAACAAATAATTTATAATTTCTTCAAATATTTCGTTCTAATTAAATGAGTTATTCGTCTGCAATAATTAAATTTGACAACCAAAAATTTATATAGATGAAGCCCGACTTATTTGAAGCACCAGATTACTACTTTCTGGACGATCTTTTAACCGAAGAACATAAGCTAATTCGTGATGCTGCCCGAGCTTGGGTAAAGCGTGATGTATCCCCCATTATTGAGGATGCTGCCCAAAAAGCAGAGTTTCCAAAATCCATTATTCCAGGATTGGCGGAAATTGGTGCATTTGGCCCATATATTCCTGCCGAATATGGAGGAGCCGGATTAGATCAGATTTCCTACGGATTGATCATGCAGGAGATAGAAAGAGGAGATAGTGGGGTACGATCTACGGCCTCCGTACAATCTTCTTTGGTAATGTATCCTATTTGGAAATACGGAAATGAAGCGCAACGCAACAAATACCTACCTAAGTTAGCCACCGGTGAATGGATGGGTTCCTTTGGTTTAACAGAGCCAGATTTTGGAAGTAACCCAGGTGGAATGGTAACCAATTTCAAGGACATGGGTGATCATTACCTACTGAATGGGGCGAAGCTTTGGATTTCCAATTCCCCTTTCTGTGATGTAGCCATTGTTTGGGCAAAAAATGAGGAAGGTAGAATTCACGGTTTGGTTGTAGAACGTGGTATGGAAGGATTCAGTACTCCCGAAACCCACAACAAATGGTCCCTTCGTGCAAGTGCCACAGGAGAGTTGATCTTTCAAGATGTAAAGGTTCCTAAGGAAAACCTATTGCCCAATAAATCTGGATTGGGAGCACCTCTTGGTTGTTTGGATTCGGCCCGTTTCGGTATTGCATGGGGAGCAATTGGTGCTGCCATGGATTGCTACGATACGGCTTTGCGCTATGCAAAAGAACGTGTACAATTTGGTAAGCCCATTGCAGCATTCCAGCTTCAACAGAAGAAACTAGCCGAAATGATAACCGAAATTACAAAGGCACAATTATTGGCGTTCCGTTTGGGGCAGTTAAAAAATGAAGGTCGTGCGACTTCGGCACAGATCTCTATGGCCAAGCGAAACAACGTGGACATGGCGATTAAAATAGCCCGTGAAGCCAGACAAATTCTAGGTGGAATGGGAATTACCGGCGAATATAGTATCATGCGCCATATGATGAACCTTGAAAGTGTAATTACCTACGAAGGAACTCATGATATTCACTTATTGATTACTGGATTGGATATTACTGGACACAGTGCGTTCAAATAACCACTGGTTACTAAAACAATAGAAGGTCCCTTTTCGGGGCCTTTTTTATTCCCGCAATTTCTGAAAGACATATCGTATATTTAAACAAAAAATTCATGTCTTCAAGAAAAAGGATATCCAAAGCTTATAAAACTGCCCCTCGGATTTCTTTTAATGACCATTCAAAATTTATCATTTTCAGTGATTGCCATCGCGGAGATAACAGTTTTGCCGATGACTTTGCCAATAACCGAAATATCTATTTCCATGCCCTTCAACATTATTATAACGAAGGATTTACCTACTGTGAATTAGGTGATGGTGATGAATTATGGGAGAACATCGATTTCAAATCAATTTTGGAGGCGCACAAGAATGTGTTCGAGCTCATGCAACGATTCTTTGAGGAAAACCGCCTCTTCCGTTTATTGGGAAATCATGATATGGTGTATAAGAATCAGAATTATGTAAAGAAGCATCTGTATACCTATTTTAATAAGGTCACAGGAAAGGAAGATCCCCTGTTTCCTAATATTACCTTTAGTGAAGGTCTGGTATTACAGCATGAAGAAACCAAACAAGAGCTCTTCATGCTACACGGACACCAAGCCGATTGGATGAACTATCATGGATGGAAGTTTAACCGATTTATGGTTCGTGCCCTATGGCGTCAACTGCAGGTATTTGGTATTGGTGATCCTACGAGTCCGGCAAAGAATTATAGGGAACTTATTAAGGTGGAAAAAAGGTTGAAACGATGGATCATAGAAAACGACAACCTTATTACCATAGCGGGACATACCCATAGGCCCCGTTTCCCAGAGCCTCATGAAATTCCTTTATTTAATGATGGTAGCTGTGTCCATCCCCGAAGTATTACGGGTATGGAAATTGAAAATGGTGCCATCTCATTGATCAAATGGCAAATTGCCACGACCCAAGACGGCACCTTAAGAGTGATTCGGAAATTATTGGAAGGCCCCGAGAAGTTATCCGATTATCAAGTTAGTTAAACAATTCTACGGTTGCACCTTCATCGCTTTCAGTAATGGTTACCAACAACTTTCGGATTCCCAATTTCGATTTTTTGTACACTTTTGTACCAATGGTCCAGCGTTCCTTTCGGGTAGCTCCTGGCATCATAGGAAACCCATAACTAAATGTACTCCCATCCTTCTTGGGTCCTACAACTACAAAATTGTGGCGATTCCAAGAGTTGTTCTTTATTTTAAACGTTATATATTCTGCCGACTCAAAGTTAAATTCATTCGACTTACCCTGCGCCCTTTTGGTATCCCCTTTTATGGTTTTTGGTTCTCCTAGCACCTCCAGTGTGGCACTGGAACTCAATTTACTTTCTAAAACTTCGGAAGCATTCACAGTTGCTTTGCCCCTTCCCCAAATATTCACGTTAACAGTACTTGCTTTAAGCTGGGATGCATCTATTATTCCGTTTTCTATCCCAAGGGATATATGGTTCACCTTGCCCTTGGCAACAATACTACCCATTAATGCCATTAGGTTAAGATCCTCGGAAAATACATTTTCTATGTAGACTGTTTCATGCACTCCGACCTGAAGCCTTTTTAAATTAGGTGCACCGATGGAGATTTTAATATCCTGCGAGGGTTGTATCCAATCTAACTGTGTCAGCTTTAGTTTGCCATCAACCACTTCGGTATCAATTAACGGAATGAGGTTGCTATCTCCAGTTATGGTTACGTACTCTGAAGATGCCGACATATCTATGAAAACCTTGGCATACAATTCCATTTCCAAATTCACTAGGTTTTCTTCGGTGAGGATGGTCACCGTGGTCATGTTTTTATTTCCCTTGATCTGGGCTATCCCTGTTGTCGCAACAAGAAATAGCAATACGAATAGTCTGTTCATTTTTTTTGTTTTTAAGATTTCTTGAAAGTGAATTTTGAAATAAGATAGTCGCCACCAAAGCGCCCGGAGCCCAAATACAGATGGTATACGGAAATCCAAAGAAATCCAAAGGCCGGCAACATCCCCCAAGTTCCCTGTCCCCATTTCTGAAAAATGATAGCTACCAACATGGTACACATAATTAGAAAGGCAAATACCCTCGTTTTTAATCCCAATGCTAAAAACAATCCTCCAACGGCTTCACTAAAAGCTCCCATCCAAGCAAAGAAAACGGGAAATGCTTCGAAGAGGCCACCATAAGCTGCCACATCCTGTGGAAACCAATCGACTACTTGAAAAAGGGAGAGATTCTTATCATCTGGGGTCCAGGGCATCCCGAATTTACTGGCCCCAAAATCGATTGCGAGGAGCATACCGCAAATAAAGCGCATAACCGCAAAGACCAAATCGGCCGCCCAATGTTTTTGAAGTGTAGGTTTAATAATTCTGTAGACTAAATTTTTCATCGTTCTTGTTTTTTTGGTTCAACGGTTCAAAATTGAAAAACAAGCACGAATCCTGCGCTTCAAATAGTCTAGAGAGGTCTCAAATACGATTTGAGCCGTCCCAAAAGGTGCTTTTTACAGGGAAGAAAGGTATTGTGTGGGAGATTGTTGGGTAAGCTTTTTGAATACCCTATTGAAGGTTGCTTTGGAGTTGAAACCGCATTCAAAGGCAATTCCCAATAAGGAAAGTTGACGGTGTTTCCCATCTGCCAGCTTTTCCTTGAAAGCCTCTACGCGATACTGATTCACAAAATCATTGAAGTTCTTACCAAAACCTACATTAATCACTTCAGAAAGTTCGGCCCTATTCATGGAAAGCGCTTCCGATAGATTTAACAGATTGAGCTCAGGGTTTAGGTACGGCTTTTCTTCTGTGAAATACTGGGTTACTTTGGACACCTTGCCACTTAGGTCATCATTATTTTTCTTCGTTCTATCCGAGGTTTGGGCATCCTGTGCCATTAGTTGTTGGCTTCCATTGAATTGAAGCCCTTTTAATCTCCCCGTATCTGTAAAATATCCTTTTACACCTATATAAATAATCGCCAAGGCATTGAAAAAGTGAAGCCACCATTTCTGGGTCCAACTTAATTCGGAAATAGCCATATTTACTATGGTCTGCCCTAAATCATACAAAAAAAGCGCAGCATATATAAATAAAAAATTCCGCATCCAATTCAATTCCAAACTGAAGGCATTAGAAAAGAATTGCTGAATATTCCGCCTATACTGATAAAAAAGTTGAAAAGTAAAAGCTAGGTATAATAACATTTGCGAATAGAGCAAGAGACTATGGAAAGGGTCGATATACTTCCATTGAAAGTTCACCACCAAGGGGCCATTCTGTGTTTCGGAGAACCCTGGTTGTTGCGCATCATAAATCAAAACGATCATTTTCAGTACAAAGTAGATCCCCCATGGGATAAAATGCCAGATATCCTTCTTTTGGAACTTAAAATCTGAAACAGTAATACTCTTCACATAGAAATACAGTAAGGGTGCAAATACCAACCCCATATTTATGAGATAGTAGTTTATTTTGGTGTTTCTGTAAGTGTCATACCAATCCATAAAACCTATGGTATAGGTTGTGCGGTGGTAACAGGTAATCAACAGGATAGTAGCCAATAACAGGTCGGATATGTTCTTTTTTGAAAAGTATCTAGAAAATAATAGCGCGGCAAAAACCAATCCTTGTAACACTAATATTAGTAAAGGTGTGCTATACAGGTTAAAGCTTGGAAAGGTGAGTGGAATTTGGATTAGCATTCCTTAAAAATAGGAAATATAAGAGGATAAATTAGAAAGTTTTTCAACAGGTGTTTAGGAAGTTATATTTCTTCATCCTGTTTTCGTGCGGCTTCGAAAGAAGAGACGTTCGGGTTTTTTCTTTTCCACTCCCGTTTATCTAATTCCTGTCCTACCAATCGTTTCTGAATGGTATGAATTTCCTTGGTCATTTTTACAATCTTACGTTGGCGAAATACCAGAATGACAAGTATAATAGCCACAAAAGAGACCAAGATATAAATGATGTTTTGGTACTTGGTTCTCTGCATGACAAGAGCCAATTGCTCCTTGTTTTCCTGTAGCTCCAAATTAAGTCTCAACTTCTCTATTTCATTTATCTCTTTCGCTGTATTTAGACTATCGCTATAAATTCGAAACTTCCGTTCATTCTTGTGTGCAGACTTAAAATCATCTAGTTCGACATATATTTTTGCTAGTAGCTCACTAGACTCTGCAATATATCTTGTGTCTCCCTCCCCTTCAGATATTTGTAAAGCCTTTTCACCTTCCATCCTGGCCAATTCCATATCGCCCAAAGCATATAATGTTCTTCCATAGAACAGATGTACTGTGGCAGGGTCAAAATCTCCGGTGGAAATGATCTCAATTGCCTTTTCAAGATTCAGTTTAGCCCCTTGAAGATCCCCTTTCTTATAAAGGGACTCCCCAATATTCATATAATCTATTGCGACACTATTTAAATCTCCCTGTTCTTCGGCAATAGTCAGGGCTTCTTTGTAATATCGAATAGCAGTATCGTATTCAAACAACTCGAAATAACAACCTCCAATGTTGTTCAATACATTTCCCAAGGGGCCTGTTAATCCCAATCTTTCAATTACTTCTTTAGATTTTTCGTAGTAGGAAATTGCAGTTGAGTAATCGTTTATGGAGTTATGAATAATCCCTAAATTGAATAGGGTATTGGCTTGCATTTTCTCTAAGTTATATTGCTTAGCTAACAGAAAAGCTTTTTCGGTATAGTAAAATGCACTATCGAAATAAACCTGCTTATTATTATACCGTACACCTATATTGGTAAGAACACGAACCCTATCCTCCTGAGACAAGTCCTCATTTAACCTTTTTTGCAGGCTATCGATCATAGCATCTTGCCCCCACAATGGAAAGAAGGTCACCGCAAAAAGCAACAATAGAATGAGGCGGGAGGCCATAATAACATAGTTAGTTGGTTCCCAAATATATCAATTTTAAACTTTTGTAAGAAAAATCTACTCTTCTGGAGCAAGTTGGACTTCCAATCCATGTAGTTCCGGATGAATATGGAGCTGGCAACCCAAACGGCTATTGTCCTCAACAAAAAAGGCTTCGGCCAACATGGCTTCTTCATCATCGCTTCTTTCCGGTAACTCATGTTCACTGAGCACATAACATTGACAGGATGCACACATGGCCATGCCTCCGCAAATTCCTATGGTTCCTTCTGGCGCCAATTCATATGAGCGAATGACCTCCATAAGATTCATATTCATATCGGTTGGCGCTAGCACTTCATGCTTGGTTCCCTCCCTATCTGTAATATGTATGGTGATATCTTTCAAGAATGCTTCGTCCTTTATTATTCAATAGCCTTCACAACAGCCTTTGGAGCCTCTTTTTTGGAACCATCGAAACCTTCTACTCCGCCCACGGTTGTATATTTCATGACATATCTCTTATCTGGATAGATTCGTTGGTAGGCGCTTTGGCACATTAGCGTAGCTTCATGAAAGCCACAAAGTATAAGTTTTAGTTTTCCAGGATAGGTGTTTACGTCACCAATGGCATATATTCCGGGAATATTCGTCTGATAATCCAATGAATTATCCACTTTAATTGCATTCTTTTCAATTTCCAAGCCCCAATCGGCAATGGGACCCAATTTGGGTGCTAAACCAAAAAGTGGAATAAAATGGTCGCATTCTAATGTTAAGGTATCTTCTCCTTTTTTAACCGCTACGCCTTCAACTCTATCCTTTCCTAAAATATCCTTTACCTCTGCTGGGGTAATGAGGGTTATTTTCCCTTGATCCTTTAATTCCTGCACTTTTTCCACAGAATCCAAGGCACCCCTAAATTCATTTCTTCTATGAATTAAAGTCACTTGTGAAGCAACATCGGTTAAAAATATACTCCAATCTAAGGCAGAGTCCCCACCTCCTGCAATAACAACCTTTTTATCCCTATATAATTCTGGGTCGCGAATAATATATTCTACACCATGATCCTCATATCGTGAAATCTCAGGTATAGGGGGTTTTCTTGGTTCAAAACTTCCCAAACCACCCGCTATGGCAACAATGGGTGCTTGGTGCTGTGTTCCTTTGTTGGTGGTAACTATAAAGCTGCCGTCTTCTTGTTTTTCGATTGTTTCGGCCCGCTCACCTAGGGTAAATCCTGGCTGAAACGGCTCAATCTGTTTCATCAAATTATCGACCAAATCACCGGCTAGAATCTCAGGAAATGCAGGGATATCGTAAATTGGTTTCTTGGGATAAATCTCGGCGCATTGGCCTCCAGGTTGAGGAAGGGCATCGATAAGATGACATTTCAATTTTAATAAACCAGCCTCAAAAACAGTGAATAATCCTGTGGGGCCAGCTCCAATTATAAGAATATCGGTTTTAATCATACCAATACGAGAATCAATTTAACGGCAAAAATATAGGGAATGTAATACACAAAATATGATCGTTATCAGCCTTCTACGTTGATCACCTGTTCTACTTGGGGAGCATGTTTTTTAATGGTCATTTCAACTCCGCTCTTGAGAGTCATTTGATTCACACTGCAACCTACACAGGCGCCTTGCAATTGTACTCTCACAATCTTACCGTCTTCAATAGACAGTAATGAAATGTCACCACCATCACTTTGCAGAAAAGGTCGTATTTCTTCAAGTGCAGTTTCTACTTTTTGAGTTAACTCGTCTTTACTCATAGTTTTATTTTACGGCACTACAGCCGGCCATAGTTGTAATTTTTATCGCCTCCGTCGGAGGTAGGTCGTCATTTCTTCGAACCGTTTCTTCTACCACCCTTTTTGTGACTGCTTCGAAAGCTTGTTCTATAGGTGTAGCAGTTTGCAAAGCTGCTGGATGACCTGCATCTCCTGCTTCACGAATACTCTGAACCAAGGGAATTTCTCCTAAAAAGGGAATTTCCAGATCTTCCGCTAAGTTATGCGCTCCTTCCTTTCCGAAAATATAATACTTATTATCGGGCAATTCGGCTGGTGTAAAGTAGGACATGTTCTCAATTACACCTAGCACGGGTACTTGAATGTTTTCTTGTTGAAACATGGCAACTCCTTTTCTGGCATCGGCCAAGGCAACAGTCTGGGGGGTACTTACAATTACCGCTCCGGTTATGGGAAGGGACTGCATGATACTTAAATGGATATCCCCTGTTCCTGGAGGTAAGTCTAGCAGCATAAAGTCAAGTTCGCCCCAGGCAGCATCAAAAATCAATTGATTCAGTGCTTTTGATGCCATTGGACCTCTCCAAATTACTGCCTGATTGGGCTTTGTAAAAAACCCAATGGAGAGAATTTTGACCCCATAGTTTTCTATTGGCTTCATTTTACTCTTTCCACCTTCATTAACTGATAAAGGTCGCTCATTGAACACATCGAACATGAGCGGCATACTAGGACCATAAATATCTGCATCCAAAACTCCGACCTTGAATCCCATTTTTGATAGGGTCACGGCCAAATTCGCAGTTACGGTAGATTTTCCGACTCCTCCCTTTCCTGAAGCTACGGCAATGATATTTTTGATTCCCGGAATGGGCTTCCCCTTAATTAAATTGGGGTTTTGGGTTTGAGGAGCGGCCTCCACTTTAATATTAACCTTCACATCGGCTTCCGGGGAAATGTGCTCTTTAATGGCATTAATGATGTCGGATTCTGCCCGCTTCTTAATATGCATGGCAGGAGTGCTCATCTTCAGATCCACGATCACCTCATTGGCGAAAGTAATCACGTTTTGAATAGCACCACTTTCTACCATATTTGCACCTTCTCCCGCCAAAGTGATGGTTTCTAGTGCTTTTAGTATTTCTTTTTTATTGAATTTCATCTAGTTCACAAAGCAATTATGTTGATATGTCTTTAATTAGACTTATTCTAAATGCAAAGATACGGTGTAGATTTGGTAATATAAAAAGGAACCATTGAAATGATTTATAGGGGTATAAAAGAAAGAGCCCATTCTAAAAGAATAGGCTCTTCAATATGTTTGTCTTCGCAAAGATCTAATTCATATCTATAACATCCATCTTGGATTCCATCTTCTGTAATCTTTCTGATAGATTTTCCAATGACTTCAATTTAGATTCCAATCGTTCTATACGAGTCTCTTGATCCTTCAAAATACGAACCCATTCCCCGCTTTTTAATCCCACAGAAACATTGATGATCGATTCTTCTTTGTTGGAAGCAGACCAGGCTTTTCCAATCACTCTTTTTAAGTGCTCAATTCCAATATCTTCTGGACTTACAGCCATTGCATACCCATCATTATTTCCGGAAGCGACGATATAATCTCCTATACGCACCTGTCCTTTTACCCTTGCAGGAACTTGACCCATGAACCCAACCTTTTCAAAATCATCTTTACGTGTTTCATCCGGCATATTTCCCAATACAATTGGTGCCATGGAAATGGTAAGTACATGATCTGCACCTTCTGTTATGCGTGAAATTTTCCCTCCTTTAATTCCTACTACTTCACCAATTCTAAAATCCTCCTCTGTATTCTCCTTTTCTAACCATTCGGCATAATCTGCACCAGTAGAACCATAAACGACACCTCCCTGTCCAGAGCCAATGCCGCTTGCTTCATAACTTTCAATTTTACCAGCTACATAATCGTTTTGCCCATAAAATGTGACAAAGCGGTTTTCTGAACCAAGTTGCGGAGTATCTATCTGAATAGCAATCCCATCGGCACCACCATTTCCGGTGTTTTCGAATGTCGCAATATGATTGCTGCTACTTCCACTAACGTTAAGACCGTCCAGTGTTAAATTATTATTTACGGTAAGCGTTCCATCAATAATTACATCATCCCCGAAGAACGCATCCTTAACAACATCCAGCGTTCCTTCTAAAGTGGTAGGCGATGAATTGGTAACGAAAACAGCATTATTGAAATCTGTACGACCGTCTACTTGAAGTGGACCGTTCAAAAATGATTCACTGCCATTGTTTACTTTTAATGTTCCTTCTAGCACTGTGGTGCCATCTACCTTAAGTGATTGAGAAATCGTTGCTTTTCCGAAGATATCGAAGTTACCTCCTACCGAACCTCCTTGGCCTACGGTTAAAAAGTCTGTTAAGTCAAGGTCTCCCGAGATAGCTACATCATCATTTATAGCAGTTTCGCCTTCAACGGTAAGTGTGCCTAAAAGGTTTGATTCTTGTGCCACGGTAAGATCGGTACTGAAATTACCCGGACCTGATACATTAAGTGCGTCCCCTACTTCCATGGTTCCTTCTACGGATGTATCCCCTAGGATAATTGAGTTGCCCAGAATAAGTTGCTCTCCATTAATTTGTTGATCCGTTACTATAGTCTGGTTTCCTTCCACCCTAGAGTCGCCTCCAATAATCTGACGTCCATTTACGGTCTGATCACCTCCAATACCTTGGCTTCCCACAACATTGGATCTACCGCCAATGGTTTGATTTCCTACTACTCTCAAGTTACTACCTGCATCTATATCGCCACCAATGGAAGCTCCTCCTCCTACAGCCAGTACATCTTCGATTACTGCATTTTTTCCCACTTCGAGCCTTCCGCTCAATATGGCAACGCTTTCGTTATTTACAAATAAGTTTCCATTAAGGTCGGTACGGCCATTTACCGTTAAATCATCTCCTGCCACGATATCCTCTCCAACATTCAAATCTTCGGTCACCGTTAGGTCTTCCCCAACGTTGAGATCGCCAGCAACATCCAATCCGCTATTGATGGTCGTCTGTCCTTCAATCACAAAATCACTATTAAAAGTGGCTATTCCCTGAACGGTTAAATCGCCATCTGCAATAATGTTTCTGTGATATGCCTGTGGAATAAACGTGAGTGTTTCCATACTTAGGAAAACAAAACCACGACCCATATCAAGCTCTACAGCAAGGTTACGTGGGGTTCCATCCCAATTTATTTGGTTAAAATCACTAATGGATGACGCAGTTCCCGATCCTATAAAAACATTTACCATTCCGTAAGGGTCTGTAGTGGTTTCCATAACCTCTTGGTACACCACGGAACCATCTTCGTTCAAAATGGTAAATCGCAAGGAAATATCAGCTTCTGCCAATACAGTTCCCGTGGTATCAGGCCCCGGGATTTGTTGCGCATCTGGATTAATAATAACGGCTTGATAATTTATTCCGTCTGTTTGAGCCTGCGCAGTGACTGCGAAAGCAAATGCAATTATAAATAGTATATTCTTCATCTTCCTTACTGATTATCTTGAGATGTCCCTCCTTGAGACTCTCCATTTTTTATACTGAAAATGAGCCCCAATCCAAAGTCCTGGGAGAAATAGGTGAGCTCTCCTCCTGAGGCACTTTTTTCCAATTGGGTTCCCTGACCATATCGGTACTGTAAAAAAGCCGCCATGGTACTGTTGATTTTATATTCGAAAGAAGCCGCTCCCCTTAAAAAGATGATGGGAGTATCGAAATCCTCCCTGCCTCTTATATCTAACACTTCATTGTTAAGAACCCTTGTGCCGCTCATTAAAAATTCTGGAGCTACTGTAGCCCTTACATGAAATGAAAAGCGATTAGCCTCTATCACCTTTATATCTATACCTGCCTGTATACTAGCATAGGTTGTTTCCCACTCGAAATACGTATTCTGGCTATTATCACTTCCTATTGACCCATAGGTGTGCAACCCCAACCCTCCAATGAACTGAACCTGTTCTCCAAAAAGTTTTCCCCTGTATCCGAGATCTATGTAAGTATGATTGGTAGAACGTAAATTATCCAATTCATCAGAAAAAACATCCTGAAAGGAAAAAGAGGTGATAGACTTTCCTCCTTCAACAAATAATTCTTGAGCCTGTAAAGCGCTCGTGGAAATGGTTAATAAACTTATGATTAAGTAAAAGTATTTCATTTAGAGTATTAATTTTTGATAAGGCGAGATGTAAATTGCTTTCCCTGTGTTCCTACAACTAGGATATAGGTCCCTACTGGCAAGTGAGATAAATCGATTGTAAGTGTTTGCATAGGGTCGTATTCCTTATAAAACACCTCTTTCCCTGAAACATCAAATAGTTTCCCTTGAATGGAACCCAGAACTGCTTCATTAAATTTTACGGTAACCACAGTTGCTACCGGATTTGGGTAGACAACGGCATCGAGGGCATTATCATTTTGTGATATAGAAACTATACGGATAGGAGGTTGTTGAAATCCCTGGCGTACCCCATATTCCGATCCTTGAAAACTTCCAATGATCCCTTCCTGACCTACGCTTTGGGACACATAGATTCTTGATTCTCCATTTTCCACGGTATAAGTACCTCCACTCATACCCATACTGGTCCGCTGTGCCTGTTGGCCAAACATTACGGCCACAAGCATAAAACCAAGAAAACTAAATACATACTTCATTGCAGTAAGATGTAGATTGGCTTCGCAATATAAAACCAATCCATCAATAAAAAAACTAACTTGAGATTAATAAGAGATTAAAGTCACAGCTCCTTGCTTGGATCCCAGAACACTCCCTCAAAATTCTGGATTGCATTTTCTTCTACTTCTACCCCTTCACTTTCCAACAATTGCTGCATTAAATTAGTGCCCGAAAAATGGTGTTTCCCTGTTAAAAGTCCTTTTCTATTAACCACCCTATGAGCAGGAACATCGGGGTATTTACCCGCACCATTCATTGCCCATCCTACCATTCTAGCACTTCCTGCGGCACCTATATAGCGAGCTATGGCTCCATAGCTCGTTACCCTTCCATAGGGAATTAACCTTGCCACGTCATATACCTTTTCGAAAAAGCTCTTTTCCTCGGCCATTAGATTGCGTTTACAATTTTAATTAGAGTAATCGCAGAAATGATAGCCGTAAGCAAGCCAATGACATAATTCATATTGAAGTTGAACAACGGACCATCTTCTTTTTTACGAAAGAATTGAGCATACATGGCTAACATCACAAATGTGCCTAAGCCTGATGCAATTACAGCTGCCCAAAGTTCGATCTGATCAAAAGAGAACCAGCCGAATGCTCCAAAGGTGATGCTTATGTAAACCCAATAGGGTAAGGGTAATAAATTAAGGGCTGCCAACAGTATTCCGTAAAAAAATCTATTGGTCTTCGATTTTTTTACACTTTTGGGAACTTCCCTTCTGGTGTCTTTTGCGATAAAGAAAAAATACACCGTGATACAGAGAAAAATCCCAAGGGCTACCTTTTGAAGTATATCTACCACTTCGGGGTGCATATCTAAATACCTAGCAAAAAGCAAGGCGATAAACGTTTGTATACACACGGTAATACTAACCCCAATAGAGAATAGCATCGCCACTTTACGCCCTTGTTTCATACTTATTTTCGCAGCAGACATATTCAATAATCCTGGAGGGATTACCCCGATTAAAGCCGCTATAAAGCCAATAAGAAAATTTGAAAGGATAGACATTCGGTTAGTTTGTTATCGTGAATATACAGATTTATTCGGAACGTAACCGAAATCGGATATAGGTTATTTTTTTACCAACCTCTAGATATTGGGATTCATAAAATGTCTGGATGGAGGTAACCTCGGGAGGTGAGCCTTCACTTCCATAAACATCATGGTGGGCATAGAGAATCTCTTCTTGCAAACCATGCAATAACCCTAAAGTATACCCATGCATGAATTCGCTATCAGTTTTTAAATGAATATACCCTCCTGGTTTCAATACATTCCGATACTTCTCCAAAAACACCTTGTTAGTGAGTCTGTGCTTAGTACGCTTGTACTTAATTTGTGGGTCCGGGAACGTTATCCAGATCTCATCCACCTCATTAGGTGCAAAACAACCTTCAATAAGTTCTATCTGTGTTCTCAAAAAAGCAACATTGTCCAAACCATCTTCTATGCCAGTTTTTGCACCCCTCCAAAACCGGGCCCCTTTTATGTCCACACCTATGAAGTTTTTCCCTGGATATTTTCGTGACAGGCTTACAGAATATTCACCCTTACCACAACCCAACTCCAAAACGATGGGATTTTTATTTTTAAAAAAATCTGAACCCCATTTCCCTTTCAGGATAAAATCTCCATTTGTGACCTCTTCCCGTGAGGGTTGTATCACATTACCGAAGGTTTCGTTCTCTTTAAACCGCTTAAGTTTATTCTTGCTTCCCACAGATTTAATACTTGATTAAAATTTCGGTAAAATTAAGGAAATATTAGTGGGGTGTTAGAATCATTACCTTTGTTTTATCATGAATTGCATGAATATAATTACAATTTCATCCACTTGAAAAAACGCAACACCATATTGGTTGCCCCATTACATTGGGGTCTTGGGCATGCCACCCGATGCATCCCTATTATTAGGGCCTTACTTAAGGCTGGATATGGCGTCCTTTTGGGTAGCGACGGAGGCGCCCTATTAATTCTTCGCAAGGAATTCCCAGACCTTCCTTTCGTTGAATTGCCTTCATACGATATTACGTACCCGAAAAAAGGAGCTTGGTTTAAAATGAACATGTTACTAAAACTACCCCAAATAAAGAAAACAATCACTGCAGAAAAACGCCTTGTGAAGCAATTGGTATCGGAGAAAAAAATACATGGGATCATTAGTGATAACCGGATGGGAGTGCGAAACAAAAAAGTGCCTTCGGTTTTTATTACGCACCAACTAAATGTTTTAAGCGGCAATACTTCATTTCTTAGTAGTAAAATGCACCAAAAAATAATAAAGAAATTCGATGAGTGCTGGGTTCCAGATGTTGATGATCCTGTGAATCTTACAGGAAAATTAGGCCACCCCAAAGAATTGAATTTTCCAGTTAAATATATTGGGGCCCTTAGTCGAATGGAGAAAAAAGAAGCGACCCTAAAATACGACGTGCTCCTATTGCTTTCTGGACCAGAACCTCAACGCACCTTATTGGAAGTAAAGATGATCGATAGCTTTATGGATAGTGACCAAAAAGTGCTATTGGTAAGAGGAGTGGTTGAAGAAGAAAACAAAATATACTCAAAAAACAACATCACGATTGTAAATTTCATGCAGAGCAAGGATCTAGAGAGAAGCATCAATGAAAGTAAACTGGTAATTTCCCGCTCGGGTTACACCACCATTATGGATCTTGCCGCTATGGAAAAAGATGCGTTCTTCATACCCACTCCCGGCCAATACGAACAGAAATACCTTGCCAAACAACTAAAGCAGAAAGGAATTGTCCCGTCCTGTAAACAGGATCAATTTACTCTTCAGCAATTGAACAAGATTCCCCTTTACAGTGGGCTTAGGTCTTTTAAAACGGAAATAGATTACGAAAAACTATTTGGCCTTTTCCATAGTGAATGAAAATTCCGAGCCAATCCCAATTTGACTTTCTACATAGATTTTTTCGCTGTGGGCTTCAATGAGGTGTTTAACAATAGCCAAGCCTAATCCGCTCCCCCCTTCCTTACGGGAGCCACTTTTGTCTACACGATAAAAGCGCTCGAACAATCTAGGGATATGCTCACTTTCTATCCCTTCCCCATTATCTGTAACTCTCAGGATTACTTTATTCTTTATTAAATCTTCTACGCTTACTTCTGTAGTCCCCCCTTTTTTGCCGTATTTAATTGAATTTTCAATAAGATTGGTCAATACTTGCTGCATACGCTCCCTATCAGCATTTACCATAATGCTGTCGTCGTATTCAATATCAAAGATTAGTGTTATTCCCTTCTTTTGAGCCTTAATTTCCAGTAAGTCGAACACGTTCTGCACCAATTCAATAATATTGAAATCCTCGCGGGAAAGTATAAGATCCCCTACTTCCAGTTTGGTGATCATGTCCAGGTCCTTTACAATATAAATGAGGCGCTCGACCCCTTTACTTGCCCTTTGAAGGTATTTTTTTCGGACATTCTTATCCTTCATGGCGCCATCCAATAAGGTAAGAATATATCCCTGTACCGTAAACAGAGGGGTTTTTAGTTCATGTGACACATTCCCCATGAACTCTTTTCTATAGTTCTCCCTCACCTTCAATGTTTCAATTTCGAGTTTTTTATTTTCTGCGAAGCGTTCCAGTTCTTTGGTAAGCGTCTCCATATCGGTCGTAACCTGCCTCCTATCAAAAGTAGAGGCGTCCAACAACTTTACATCGTCATAAATGCGTTTTACACGTTTATAAATGAATTTTTCGACACGATACTGGATGATGAAAAAAGAGAACGAATAGCAAAGGCCAAAGAACAAAAGCAAAAACCAATAGCTAATGCCTCCATGCACGTAAAAAAAAACACCCAGAATGAGTGTTAAAAAGACGGTTAGGAACGTCGAGGTATACCCCGCGAATTTATATGTTCTCTTAAAGTTTCTGGCCATTAAACTACAAACTTATAGCCTACACCTTTTACTGTTTTGAATCTTTCGTCACCAATTTTCTCCCGCAATTTACGAATATGTACGTCAATAGTCCTTCCTCCAACAACAACTTCATTGCCCCAAACTCGATCCAAGATGTCCTCACGCTTAAAAACCTTACCCGGTTTCGAGGCCAATAGAGCCAATAATTCGAATTCCTTTCGTGGGAGAATGATCTCTTCCTTCCCTTTTAGTACTTTGTATTCTTCCCTATTTATTACAAGATTCCCTAGTTTAATATTGGTGTCTTGTTCATCGCCCTCCTTAAATCTTCTTAAAAGGGCTTTCACCTTACTCACCAATACCTTAGGCTTTATCGGCTTGGTTATATAATCGTCCGCTCCGGCTTCAAAACCGGCAACTTGAGAATAATCCTCCCCCCTAGCTGTTAGGAATGTAATCACTGTTTCAGATAAATCCGGGATTGCCCTTAGTTTCTCACAGGCTTCGATACCATCCATTTCGGGCATCATTACGTCTAGTATAATAAGGTGGGGTTTTTGCTTTTTGGCTTGTGAAATAGCCTCCAGGCCATTTTCAGCAGTGTAAATCTGGTATCCCTCGCTTGATAGGTTGTACCCAATAATTTCTAAGATATCCGGTTCGTCGTCGACCAATAAAATCTTAGTGTGCTTTTTCTTCATGTTTGAAAGTTACGTGTTCAGCGAGCTAAATATAGTCCATTATAAAACGTGCCCCGAATATAAGGCTAGATGTTAACGATTAAGTAACATTGCAGCAACAATTTATAAAAAAAAGTCCAATCATATTATGCTAATGTAAAAGCTGCAATACCCTACTTTTTTCCTAGGTTTTATTTCTATCTTTGTAGCACTAATTAAAATCATAACTAATGAAAAGAATTACCCTTTTACTTGCCTTATTTTGTGCAAGTTTTACTTTTGCCCAAGTGGTGAAGATCAATGAGGTTGATGCCGATCAGACTTCTACCGACACTATGGAGTTCATCGAGCTATTGTCGCAGAACCCAAGCCAGAGTTTAGATGGTTACATTGTGGTATTATACAACGGAAATGGAGATGCTAGTTACACCACCGTTGATTTGAATGGATTTACTACAGACAGTAATGGATTCCTAATCATAGGAAGTGATGCAGTGCCTGGAGTAGATATCGCCTTAGGCGCCGACAATACTATTCAAAATGGTGCTGATGCCATTGCTATTTACCAAGACAGTGCTGCAAACTTTCCTGATGGTACCCTTGTGACCTCAACGAACTTAGTAGATGCTATTGTATATGACACCAATGATGATGACGATACAGAATTGCTTAATGGATTGGGCCTAAGTGTTCAGTACAATGAGGATGCCAATGGAAACAAGGATATCGAATCTATTCAAAGAGGTAGTGGAGATACTTTTTGTGTTGGGGCACCTACATTAAGAGCAGATAACATTGACTGCGGTGCAGTATGCTCATTGAACGTTTTTGTGGTAGATGTAACTTGTGACGCGATTACATCTGGAACCGATACGTATACAACTACTTTGAATTTTGAAGGAGGAGGAACTGAAACCTATACGATCTCTTCTACCGAAGGAACTATTTCAGGTGATGACCCTTCTTCGCAGGCAACTGGTGAAATCATTATTTCTGGCGTAAATGAAGGTGTAGATTTCGATTACAGTGTAACAAGTACTCTTTGTAATATCACGAACACGATAAACGCTCCAGATTGCGATCCAGGATCGAACGTAGCAGATATAGCTACCTTAAGAGGTTCGGTTGAAGGAAACGTGTACACGTTAACTGGTGAAGCTTTATTGACATTTCAGCAGGACTTCAGAAACCAAAAGTTCATCGAAGATGCCACTGGTGCTATTTTAATTGATGATACTTCAGGTAATATTACTACTTCGTATGCTATTGGTGACGGAATCACTGGAATCATTGGTACTTTGAGTTCTTTCAACGGAATGATGCAATTCGTACCTGTTACAGATCCCGGAGCACCTTCTAGTACAGGTAATACGATTACACCGCAGGAAGTATCGATCACCGATTTAAACAACAACCCTGACGATTATGAGTCTGAATATGTAAACATTACACCAGCGGTAAACATTGGAGCAGGACCTAACCCTTTCTGGGAAGTAGGAACTGTATATCCTTTGACCAATGGTGACGGATCTTTCAACTTCCGAACTACTTTCTTCGATGCCAATTATATTGGGCAGGATGTTCCTACCACTGCTGTATTCATTGCTGGTATTATAACAGAAAGAGAAGATGATGGCGGACACTATATTACTGCACGGGACAACGAGGACGCTTCTACTACCTTAGGAATTGAAGACAGTAATGCCAACGCATTTAGTTTATATCCAAATCCTGCTCAAAACGAAATTAATATTGTTTCACAATTGAGCGGTGAGAAAGCTGTAACTGTTTTCGATATCTCAGGAAAGCAAGTAATTGAAACTACATTGAACAGCAACACCTTAGATATTTCTCAACTAACGAGTGGAATGTACTTAGTGAAAATTTCACAGGAAGGTATTTCTTCTACGAAGAAGCTTATCGTGAGATAATCATTTAACTCCAATAATTCAGAAAAGCTTCTGCCGCTGGCAGAAGCTTTTTTTATGGTTACTTTTGTCTTTGTTCACCAGATTCGTTATGATCGAAAATAGAATTTTCGAAATACAATCCCGACAAATTTTCGAAACTACTGCCCTAGAGGTTTTTCGCTGGCAGTATGAACATATTCCCGTGTACCAAAGGTTTTGTAACCTTCTGCAAACGAATCCGAAAGAAGTAAATTCAATAGGGAAAATACCTTTCCTTCCTATAGAATTTTTCAAAAGCAAAAAAGTGATTGCAAAAGGAAACACCCCAGAAATCACTTTTACAAGCAGTGGAACGACAGGAAAAGCTACCAGCCACCATCTTGTTGCCCATACTCATTTGTATGAGAAAAGCTTCTTGGAAGGTTTTAAAATTAGATATGGCGCTCCCGAAAACTGGACAATCTTGGCACTATTGCCCTCCTACTTGGAGCGGGAAGGTTCTTCGCTTGTGTATATGGCCGATGCATTGATAAAAATGAGTAGGCATCCAGAAAGTGGTTTTTATCTAAACGAATTTGATTCCTTGGCAGCTACCCTTGACAACTTGGAAGAAAAAGGACAGAAAACACTGTTAATTGGGGTCTCATTTGCCCTGTTGGATTTTCTAGAATCCCACAGCTTCAACCTAGAACATACCGTTATTATGGAAACGGGAGGCATGAAGGGTAGACGCAAAGAAATGGTGAGGGAAGAACTACATGCCATTCTTAAAAATGGATTCGGCGTTTCTCATATTCATAGTGAATACGGCATGACCGAATTGCTTTCCCAAGCTTACTCCAATGGCAATGGCATTTTTGAATGCCCTCCATGGATGGGAATCTACACTAGGGATCCCGAAGATGCCCTTTCTCAAGTAGTAGGAAAAACCGGCGGCATTAATGTAATTGATCTTGCCAACCTATACTCATGCTCTTTCATCGCCACACAGGATTTAGGCAAGAATCATTCTGATGGTAGTTTCGAAATTTTAGGTAGATTTGATACGAGTGACGTGCGCGGTTGTAACCTCATGGTTTCTTTATGAACACAAACAAGCAAAAAAACAATGGTTGTCTTTGGTTCATCCTTTTTGGGGCTTTTAGCTTATTTGGGTGGGTTTTTCTGGAGGTGGTCCTTAAACTTCCGCGCAAACCTTCGGTTATCATTGGACTCGTTGTAACAGGATTCCTGTTAGTGCGATTGGTCGGGAGGCCTTCATGGAAAAGCATATTTACCAACTTAGTTGTGATCAGTGTCATTTTTTATGGCCTCAAGTTCATAGGAAGCTATTTTTTGGAAACCCTTAAAATAGACTTGGAAGAGACAAACTTTAAAGTAGAGGAAGGGGTTGCCCTAAGTACCTTAGTGGAAGAATCTGACACCATATCGGTGTATTCCAGCCATAGGATTTGGAGGGACAACTATGGCAATGATTATTTTGGCGACTTTATGGTAAGGGAAAGGGATTTCATCGATCTAAGGGAACACATACTGCAATACAGACCATCGGGGAAAGGAAATTTTTGGGGAGGATTATACGAATACATCGAAAAAAAGGATGGCCCGTATTTGGATTTGGTAATGAACACTTTTCAGGAAATCCATTCAAAGAAGCGACTCAACCAAATGGAGTTTGCCGAAATGGTGGTAAGTTGTATACAGGATATACCCTACTCTTTCATTTTCCAGGATGAATGCCAAGAGGCTCATATGTATGAACCTTCCATAAAAAGAATCCTAGAGGATTGTCCCGACTGCTGTATGGGTAATGTCCCCTATGGCATACAAAACCCTGTCGCTTTCCTTCAAAATCTAAAAGGGGACTGCGATACCCGAACGGTTTTAATTTATTCTGTGCTTAAACATTTCAATTACGATGTGGCCATATTAAATAGTTCACATTATAGACACTCTATACTAGGAATCAACCTTCCCTCTAAGGGATTGAGTAAATTATACAGAGGAAAAAAATACGTGGTTTGGGAAACCACCGCAAAATATTACGAAGCGGGTTCACTCCCTTCAAATTTCAACGATATCTCATACTGGGATGTGGTCTTAACCAGTAAATAAAAAACAATGAACGACAAACTATTTACCTTGGCACTTTTTGAAATCATACTGGCAATTCTGGTTTCGGTAGTTATCATTTATGTTTCCTACAGCATTTTGCACCGGCTTTTCTTTAAAAACATAAATCTGAAAGATGGAAATACCGCTTTTACGGTTTTCACCTCGGGGATCGTGCTTTCAATTGGTCTTATATTAAGTGAAATCATTCCTTCTATAACCAATATGGTGCGGCTTTCGACCACTCAAACAGATGCTGTCGACGTGGGCACCATTATTCAATATGGAGGACTCTATTTATTGATCGGGTTTCTGGCTGCGGTCATTATCAATGCTTCCGTGTTCCTGCTGTTTTCAATTCTAACAAGGGGAATCAACGAATTTCAGGCTATAAAGGATAACAATATCTCTGTGGCTATTTTGGTAGTGGCTACCTTACTGAGCATTACTTTAATAGTGAAAGGCAGTATTGCTCTTTTAATAAGTTCGCTTATCCCATATCCGGAAGTTTCAAACTTTTTATAGTGACTTGTAAGGAATGAATAACGTCTACGACTTAACCAGTGTTATGAAAAAGGGATGTTAAGATCCTTCATAATTGGTTGGTTAGTTAGTTTGAAAACCTCTTGCACCTGCAAGGGGTTTTCTTTTATTCTACCCGAATTACAAAATAGTTCTTTTTGCCCCGTTGCAAAAGAATGAATGTTCCGTTGATAAGATCTTTGGGGGTTAGTTGGTACCCTTCCCCGACTTTTTCTTTATTCACCGAAATGGAATTTTCCTTTAATGCCCTTCGTGCCTCACCATTCGATTTTAGGAAGCCTGTCTTTTCAGCCAACGCACCAATAACATCCAGTCCGTTTTCCAGTTCCGGCAAGGTTAATTGGGCCTGAGGCACACCTTCGAATACATCTAAGAAGGTTTCAGAATCAAGGGATTTAAGATCTTCGCTGGTAGATTTACCAAAGAGAATTTCCGAAGCTTTTACAGCATTGTCGTAATTGTCATTACCATGTACCGTAATCGTCACCTCTTTAGCCAAGCGTTTCTGCAACATTCTGACGTGAGGTGCTTCTTTATGCTCTTCGATTAAGCCCTTGATGGTTTCTTCATCTAGAAATGTAAAAATCTTAATGTATTTTTCGGCATCCTCATCACTGGAGTTCAGCCAATACTGATAGAATTTATAGGGTGAGGTTCTTTTGGCATCCAACCATACATTGCCTCCTTCGCTCTTCCCAAATTTACTCCCATCACTTTTGGTAATTAAAGGACAGGTTAACGCATATCCTTTACCTCCCCCAATCCTACGAATCATTTCCGTTCCGGTAGTAATGTTTCCCCATTGGTCGCTTCCGCCAAATTGAAGGGTACAGTCCTGAGCTTTGAACAAATGAAGAAAGTCATACCCTTGCACCAATTGATACGTAAATTCTGTAAAGGACATCCCTTCAGAATTTTCACTGGAAATTCGATTCTTGACCGAATCCTTGGCCATCATGTAATTCACTGTGATATGTTTCCCAACATCCCTAATGAAATCCAAAAAGCTGAATTCCTTCATCCAATCATAATTGTTCACCATCACGGCTTCGTTGGCCTCTCCCGAAGTAAAATCCAAAAATTGGGAAAGTTGTGCTCTTACACATTCCTGATTGTGCCTTAGCGTCGCCTCATCCAATAAATTGCGCTCTGCCGATTTACCTGAGGGATCACCAATCATTCCAGTTGCTCCACCGACCAACGCTATCGGTTTGTGACCACAACGCTGAAAGTGTGCCAAAAGCATTATAGGCACCAAATTTCCAATATGCAGGGAATCTGCAGTAGGATCGAACCCCACATAGGCTGCCCTCATCATTTCATTAAGATGGTCTTCAGTATCTGGCATGACGTCATGAATCATACCTCTCCAAGTAAGTTCTTCTACAAAGTTTTTTGGCATCGCAATTATAATTTGCGCAAAGATAGTGGGATGCCCCTAAAGAGAAAAGTGTAATGTAAAAAAGCTACTCCTTAATAAATTGTTTTGTAAGCTTTCCACTTTCTGAAGTCAAAGTCAAAAAAAACAGTCCCGATTTCAAATGGGAAATATCCACATATTCATAAACGCCTTTATTTACGTACACCTGTCTTCCTAGCACATCGTGAATCTGCACGGCAATAGAACGCAAAGCACCATTGGTTTCAATTTGCAACCTATTAGCAACGGGATTGGGAGCGATGGCTAATTCAAATTTTTCAGATTCATTAACTCCCAATACACAATCCTCACTGTACAATGCAGTGGCATCTATATTCCAACCACCTTGTCCAGCAGCAAAAACGGGGTCGTCCACTTGTATACAGGTTAAATTAGGGTTATTGGTTGCGTTAAGTAAAGAAATGGCCATATTGTTACCATTCTTAATATTAAGGGATGCCAAGTCATTGTCATAGCACCAAAGTTTATCTAAAGTCGTATTGGCAGACATATCTATATCCACAATTAAATTATCATGGAGGTCGACAACACGCAATAAGGGATTCTGCGAAAAATCCATAGAAGTTATTTGGTTACTTTCTACGGAAAGCACTTCCAAATTCGGATTCTGGGAAATATCAATTGCGGTAAAATCATTTTGTTCCGCATCTAGATTGATCAAATTTATGTTTTGCGAGAGATCTATATTAGATAGTTGGTTGAAAGGGAAATTCAATCGTTCCAAATTAATATTCGACGAAACATCCAATTCCGTAAGCTCATTGAAATCGCAATCCAAAGTTTTTAGATTGGTCAGGGTCGAAATGTCCAATTCTGGTATGTCGTTAAAAAAACATGCCAGATTTTCCAAGAGCACATTTTGAGTAACGTCTAAAGAAGCCAATTGATTTTGGGCACAATTCAATGTTCTTAAGTTTACAAATGCTTCAATGCCCTGAAGTGAAACTATATTCGAATTCCTCGGGAAAAAGAATTCCACAGCTTCTGCCTCGCTCACCTGTATTTCACCATCATCATTCGTATCTACATCGGCATCTGGGGAACCATCTCCATCGGTATCGACCACTAGGAAATTAACACAAGCATTTTTAAAGTTGGCATCGGGTATATTCACGATTTGTGAGCATACCGTAGATCCTATTAAAAGTAAAAATAGGGTGAGTATTTTCAGTTTCATATTCTGATTTTTCTGGTTTTCATAGCCCTCTAAAGATACGAAATCTTATTCATTGCCTACTTTTATTCCTTCAGAACCAAGAGACTTCTTGTTAAATTGGCACAATTCCTGTGGCTTCATCGGCGAACTAATCCATACGTAAATTCGATCTTATGAGACTGCTTAAAAAAATATTGAAGTTCTTAGGCTTCATCATTGCAATACCCATATGCTATGTACTGATCTCTCTGTTATTGTCGGCCATTACTGTTAACAAGGAAAATCCTGAAGTTGCTCGCAATACCGGTTCCATCTTTTTGAGTACAAATGGTGTGCATCTGGATATTGTTATTCCAAGGGAAAGCATGGATGAAGCATTGCTTAAAGACCTAGTTTTCTTGGAAGATGAAAAGTACCTAGCCTTTGGGTGGGGAGACGAAAATTTCTATTTACATACACCTACTTGGGGTGACCTTACATTCGGCACCGCTATTAAAGCCATGTTCTTGGAGAGTCCTACCTTAATGCATATAACTAGGCACAGGTATCGTCGTGCCCATTGGGTGGAAGTTGCTATCGACTCAAATAAAATGAAGGAATTGAATAAGTTCATATTGGCTTCTTTTAATCTGGATGCCAATGGAAACAAAATTGAACTACCTGGTACAGGATATTCGGACAATGATAATTTTTACAGGGCGATAGGAAGTTACTCATTCATAAAAACATGCAATTCTTGGGCAAATAGTGGTTTTAAGGAAAGTGGACTAAAGGCTTCTTATTGGACTCCCTTCGATTTTGGACTGCTGAATAAATACGAGTAAAAACAACGATTTACTTAAGAAACATTACCTTAGCCCAATGATTCTAGTTACGGGCGGAACAGGTATGGTGGGAGCACACTTGCTGCTTCATTTAACCCAGAACGGACATAGGGTTCGTGCCACACATCGCAAGCAGAGTAATCTAAAAAGGGTTGAAGAAATCTTCGGTTATTTCGCCCATAATGCTTCCCAATTATTTGAATCTATAGATTGGGTCGAAGCAGATATCACCGACCTTCCAAAGCTTGAAAATGCCTTCGAAGGAATTACACAGGTTTTTCATTGTGCAGCATTTATCAGTTTTAGAGCAAAGGATTATCAACTATTGAAATCCATTAACATTCGTGGAACCGCCAATGTTGTTAATCTATGCCTTACCAATAATATTGAGCACGTATGCCATGTAAGCTCTGTTGCCGCACTTGGATCCACATTGGATGACCGTCCCATTCATGAGGAAATTCATTGGAATCCAGAAGAAAACAACAACGTATATGCCATTTCCAAATATGGAGCAGAGATGCATGTTTGGCGAGGTATACAGGAAGGGTTAAATGCTGTTATAGTATGCCCGGGTATTATTTTGGGTGAGGGGAACTGGAATTCTGGAAGCGGTCGGATTTTCACAAAAGCCTCTAAAGGAATGAAGTTTTATACTTCGGGAGGAAGCGGTTTTATTGATGTGAAGGATGTAGTGGAATCCATGATCTTATTGGCAAACAAGCGAATTACTAATGAACGCTATATCCTTGTTGCACACAATGCGACCTATCGAAAGCTCTTGACACTTTTGTCCCAAGGTTTCTCTCTTCCAGAACCTAAAAAATATCTGAGCAAAAGAGCACTTACATGGTTGGGTTACCTTGATGGTCTATTCAGTTTTATACTAAGAAAATCTAGAAGGCTTAATAAAAATTCGGTGGAATCCCTTTCAACCATAACCACCTATAGTTCTGAGAAAATTAGAAACGAATTGAACATTTCTTTCATCCCGTTGGAAGAGACCATAAAACGGGTATGCAAAAACTACTCTTCTAAGTCCTGAATTGGGTCGGAAAGCTGCCCTTTAGTGCCATTCACCCTAAGACTATCCCTTTTTCTTACACTATCTTTTTTACGCATCACCTCCTCTTTCTCAATATTGTGAAGACTATCTGCTAGCACTTTTTTTACGACCAAAGCCTCCTCAACTTTAGTGAGTATATCTGCATATGTATTCAAATCGGTAGTATAATAGGCATTGCTCTGGGCGAACTGAAGACTGTCAATCCCAAATTTTTTGTACAAAACGGAATCCAGGTACACCCCTTTGGTTCGCAACATTCTATTATTGATGCTTTTTGCGGCATTACCTATATAAGCATCGGATAAAATTTCGACCATCTTATCCTTGGAAATAAGATTGTCCGGAGGTTCTGGTTTCTTTACATCCTGACAGGATACCATTGTTAAAAGTCCGACTATGAAAAAGGCTCTTTTCATCCTCGGTTAAACGTTAGGCGTTCTCCTATGGTACGGTTGGGAAACTTTCCGTTTTCGTATGCAATATTTCCATTGATTAGGGTGCACATTACCCTAGAAGTAAAGGTAGTATCTTCAAAGGGTGACCATCCGCATTTATAGGCAATGTTTTCTTTTGAAACCCGCCAAGGCGCATTTGGATCTATTAAAACCAAATCTGCTTTATATCCTACACGAATGTATCCCCTATCTTTAATCTGAAATAGTATTGCTGGATTATGGGCCGTCTTCTCCACGATTTTCTCCACAGAGATTTTCCCCTTATGGTGCATTTCAAAAAGTGCCTCCAAAGCATGTTGTACCAATGGCCCACCAGAGGGAGCCTTTGTATACACGCTATCTTTCTCCTCTAAGGTATGCGGTGCATGATCTGTAGCGATAACATCTATCCTATCATCGAGTAACGCTTTCCACAGTCCATCCTTGTCCTTCTGTGTTTTTACCGCAGGGTTCCATTTAATCTTGGTTCCCTTTTCTTCATAATCCTCGTTAGTGAACCATAAATGATGAATGCAAACTTCGGCGGTTATCTTTTTTTCCGATAAAGGAATTTTATTATTGAACAAATGTGTTTCTTTTTCGGTAGAAAGGTGAAATACATGCAACCGCGCACCTGTTTTCTTTGCCAGTTCTATCGCCTTAGAGGATGACAAATAACATGCTTCCTCACTTCTAATTACTGGGTGAAAAGCAATAGGAATATCATCTCCGTACTCACTTTTGAACTTTTCCAAATTATTCTTTATCGTGGCTTCATCCTCACAATGTACAGAAATAAGCAAATTGGTTTTGCTGAAGATTTCTTCCAATACATCGGGGTCGTCTACCAGCATATTACCAGTAGAAGATCCTAGGAACAATTTAAGGCCTGCAACCTTGGTCTCATCCACCTTAAGTATTTCTTCCAAATTATCATTGGTGCCTCCAAACATAAAAGAGTAATTCGCCCAAGAAGTCTCAGCTGCCCTAGCAAACTTATCTTCGAGCAACTCGATAGTCGTCGCCTGAGGAACGGTATTAGGCATTTCAATAAAAGAAGTAATCCCGCCAGCAACTGCCGCTTTCGATTCTGTTTCTATGGTGGCCTTATGTGTTAGCCCTGGTTCCCTGAAATGAACCTGGTCATCGATCATTCCTGGAATAAGGTATGAACCATCTGCTTCGATGATTTTGGTATCGGCAGATTTTGCGCTAATACTTTCTCCAATTTCAGCTATTCTATCATCGACAACGAGTACATCTCCTTCAAAGATTTTTCCCTCGTTTACAATTTGTGCGTTTTTTATCAGTATTGTATTCGTCATACATCCTTTCTTTTAAAAAGGCTTTTCCACTTCATGGAAATCACCCCAAAAATGGCTTCGCTTATTATACCGGAGCTCATTTTACTTTCTCCTTTCGTTCTATCTGTAAAAATTACCGGTACTTCGATAATCTTGAAATTTTTTAGGTAGGCCTTGAACTTCATTTCGATCTGAAATGCGTACCCAACAAATTTAATCTTATTAAGGTCTATTTGCTCTAAAACCTGTCTCTTATAACAAATAAATCCTGCTGTGGTATCATGAATGGGCATCCCCGTTACAAATCGAACGTATTTGGAAGCTCCCCATGATAGAAGTACCCTGCTCATGGGCCAGTTAACAACATTTACCCCTTTAACATAACGAGAGCCAATTGCCACATCGGCTCCATGTTTTTCACAGGCATTATAAAGTCGCAAAAGATCGTTGGGGTTGTGTGAGAAATCGGCATCCATCTCAAAAATATATTGGTAACTTCTCTCCAAAGCCCATTTAAAGCCATGAATATAAGCAGTCCCCAAACCTAATTTCCCTTTGCGCTCTTCCAAAAAAAGAGCGTCGGGGTAATCTTTCTGAATTTCCTTCACTTTTAGCCCCGTTAGATCCGGCGAATTATCGTCTACAATCAATACGTGAAACGTTCTTTGCAACGAAAATACGTTGCGAAGCAATTTCTCAATGTTTTCAATTTCGTTGAATGTAGGGATGACCACTAAGGCATCTGCCATAAGACCCATTTTAACGCAAAAGTACCCCTTTTTTAAAAATTGAGACCAAAAATAATGGGAGTTAGCAAAATTTTATCATGCATCCGTATAGCAAATAACTGCCCTATTTTCGGTATTTTCGCTCATAAATAAATGCCCATTGGATTACAGCCTAAGAACCATAGAACATTTGGATTGGATCACGTTCCTTTTAGTGGGTCTATTTGGCATACTTGCATTGGTGCGGTCATTATATCCCAGAAGGTTTTACGAGTTCATGATGCTACCTTTAACGGACAAGTATTTTGCACTTCAAGGAAAGGGATATGAAATTAAACATCCTTTTAATGTATTTCTTTTTGCCATTCAGATAGTGTCTTTCTCACTATTTATTTATCTCATAATACGTCATAGTCCATCCAACAGCAATGCATTGAATCCTTGGCTATTCATTCAATTACTTACGGGGGTTACCGTTTTTCTTCTGGGCAAATATGTTATCGAAAAAATGATAGCTCATATCTTCCATTTAGAGTCGGTCATGAACAGCTATTTGTACGAGAAATTAAGTTATGCCAGTTTAATATCACTTTTGGCATTAATTTTCAGTGTTTTGATTTTCTACGTTATCCCACTAGACCCAGTGTTTTTGTGGGTTTACATAGGTTCTATCGTAGTCCTTTTCGTTATCTCCCTAATTTCCAGCTATAAAAGAAACGCAAATCTAATTTTAAGGCATTTCTTCTATTTTATTTTGTATCTTTGCGCTCTCGAAATAGCACCCTTCATTATCTTGTATAAAATACTCGATTAAAGGAGGATACTAACAAATGTAGTTGTTTATGAAAGTGAAGACTATTTTGGTTTCCCAACCGGAACCTAAAATTGAAAATTCCCCTTACTTCGATCTAATCGACAGGCAAAAGGTGAAGATAGATTTTAGACCTTTTATTCATGTAGAAGGTGTTTCCAGTAAAGAGGTACGTACCCAAAAAGTTGATCTAAGCCAGTATACGGCTATCATCCTTACCAGTAGGAATTCTGTGGATCATTTCTTTAGAATTGCCGAAGAACTTCGCTTTAAAGTTCCAGACACTATGAAGTATTTCTGCCAGAGCGAGGCCGTTGCCTTTTACCTTCAGAAGTATGTAGTGTATAGAAAACGTAAAATCTATGTAGGAAAGCGAACTTTTGCCGAGCTTTCACCACTCATAAAAAAATACAAAACAGAGACCTTCCTGTTGCCTTCTTCAGATAAGCTGAAACCAACGGTTCCGGCAATTTTGAACGAATTAAGTGTAGATTGGAAGCAAGCGACGTTCTATAAAACCGTTGTGAGCGATCTTAGTGATCTTCGCAATGTATATTACGATATTCTTGTATTCTTTAGCCCTAGTGGTATTCAGTCATTGTTCGAAAACTTCCCAGATTTTGAACAAAAAGACACACGTATTGCCGTATTCGGAAATACTACGGTAAAGGCTGCCACTGAAAAAGGTCTTATCGTAGATATTCAGGCACCCACACCCGAAACCCCATCAATGACGATGGCATTAGAAAAATATATTAAGGAAGTAAACGGAAAGAAATAAAGTTTCGTTTAACACAACCCTAATTAAAAAGCCCTGCAAAATTGCAGGGCTTTTTATATTTATTATGGTAAGCGGTTTGTTATTTAAGGGGTCCTCCCGCCATGATTTCATCATTGGCGTAAGATTCGAATTTTTTGAAATTTTCCTTAAAGGAATTGGACAATTTAAAGGCAGTTTCGTAGTAGCCCTCGTCATTGTTCCAAGTTTTTCTTGGACTTAACACCTCAGTAGGCACATTAGGACATGTCCTTGGTTGTTGTACCCCAAAAACGGAATGGATATGGTAATTGTCCTTATTGGCTTCTTCCAAAGAACCATTCATGGCAGCAGTGATCATGGCACGGGTGTATTTTAGTTTCATCCGTGTACCCACACCATAAGGACCTCCGGTCCATCCAGTATTTACCAACCATACATGTACTCCCGCCTCTTGCATCTTAGCACTTAGCATTTCTGCATATTTTGTGGGATGCAATGGCATAAATGGAGCTCCAAAACATGCCGAAAAGCTAGGTACCGGCTCTGTAATTCCCGCCTCTGTTCCTGCCACCTTTGCTGTATATCCACTTATAAAGTGATACGCAGCCTGGCCTGGCGACAATTTGGAAATCGGTGGTAACACACCAAAAGCATCCGCAGTTAGGAAAAATATATTCTTAGGATTGTATCCTATCGAAGGTACTTTAATATTATCAATATGATATATGGGATAACTCACACGTGTGTTCTGTGTAATCGAAATATCACTGAAATCTACCACTCCATTTTCGTCCATAATTACATTTTCCAAAATGGCACCTGGTCGAATAGCCCTATAAATATCTGGTTCATTTTCTTCGGAAAGATCAATAGCCTTCGCATAGCATCCCCCTTCAAAATTAAATACGCTGTTTTCCGCGGTCCAACCATGTTCATCATCACCAATAAGTTTTCTATTAGGGTCTGCAGATAATGTCGTTTTTCCAGTTCCGGATAAACCAAAGAAAATAGCAGTATCGCCATCTTCCCCTACATTGGCAGAGCAATGCATAGGCAAGGTATTCTTGAAAACGGGTAGTATAAAATTCAAAGAAGAGAAAATCCCTTTCTTAATTTCCCCTGTATATCCAGTCCCACCAATAATGGCCACCTTTTTTGTAAAGTTAAGAATGGCAAAGTTGTGCTGACGCGTTCCATCGCGTTCTGGATCTGCCATAAATCCAGGTGCATTAACAACCACCCATTCCGGGTCGAAACCTTCCAATTCTTCTTCGTCTGGGCGCAAGAACATATTGTAAGCAAACATATTGCTCCATGGATACTCATTAATTACCCGGATATTGAGTCTATAATCTAGATCCGCACAGGCAAAACAGTCCCTCGCATATACTTCTTTCCCATTCAAATATTCGGTAATACGATCATACAGAGCATCAAACTTCTCCGGATCGAAAGGAATATTAATATCTCCCCACCAAATTCGGTCCTTGGTGATATCATCCTTCACGATAAAACGATCTTGAGGAGATCTTCCCGTAAACTCACCCGTATTCACAGCAATTGCACCAGAACTTGCTTCTTTTCCTTGTCCTTTGGCTAATGTTTCGGCGTGAAGTTGTTTAGAGGTAAGTTGATAATGAACTTTCGAGGCATTGATTCCGTAAGATGTAAGCGAAATCGTTTTCGTAGTTTGGCTGTTATCCACCATACTTTAGTTTTTGTTGTGTTGGCAAAAGTAAAAAAACTAATAGAGATAGCCCTGAAAATTATGTAGAATTCTTACGATTTTAACGTACGGAAATCGAATGCAAGTCGCAACCAACCCAGTATAAAAGCCACACCTCCCAATGGCGTGATGGGACCTAAAATTTTTGAGGGAATTGGCAGTACTTCTTTGAGTGCCAAAAGGTAAATAGACCCCGAGAACAAGAGGATCCCGAGAAGAAAGAATCGAAAAACCCATTTTTTTCCTTTCTCAGAAATAAAAGGCACACAGCCTACTACGAATAGGACTATGACATGATACATTTGGTAACGCACCCCGGTTTCAAAACTAGCAACAGACTGAGCGTCGGCCATTTGCTTTAACCCATGTGCTCCAAATGCACCAATGATCACCGTTAGGGCTCCCAATAAGGAGGAAATGATGAGAATTTTTTTATCGAATTTATTCATAGGTATTGCGCTATTTAGTACATTCGTCACGACCGAATGAAGACGGACAAATTTACGAAATAACTACGGATGCGAAATATTCTTATCATCGGTGCTGGCCGTTCTGCCACTAGCCTCATCAAATACTTACTGGACAAATCACAAGCGGAAAGTCTCTTTGTTACCATTGGGGATCTTTCGGAAGAAAATGCACAAAAGTATACCCAAGGGCATTCCAATGCCAAAGGGATTTACTTAGATGTTTTCAATAAGGAGGATCGTCAAAAAGCAATTCAAGAGGCAGACTTGGTTATCTCCATGCTCCCAGCTCGTTTTCATATTGAAGCAGCCAAGGATTGTATCTCGTTCGGAAAGCATTTGGTTACCGCTTCCTATGTGAGCAAAGAAATGCAGTCCCTGGATGAAGAGGCAAAAGCGAAAGGTTTGGTCTTTATGAATGAAATCGGGGTTGATCCGGGGATAGACCATATGAGTGCCATGCAGGTTATTGACCGTATTCGGGACGGAGGTGGAAAAATGTTGCTGTTCGAATCGTTTACTGGTGGTCTTATTGCTCCTGAAAGCGATGACAACCTATGGCATTATAAGTTTACATGGAACCCGAGAAACGTTGTAGTAGCGGGTCAAGGTGGTGCTGCCGAATTTATACAAGAAGGTACGTATAAGTATATTCCGTACCACAAACTATTTCGTAGAACGGAGTTCCTGGATATTGAAGGCCATGGACGCTTTGAGGCGTATGCCAATAGAAATTCCTTGAAATATCGCAGTGTTTATGGTTTAGAGGACATCCTTACTTTGTACCGTGGAACCATGCGTCGAGTTGGATTTAGTAAGGCTTGGAATATGTTTGTTCAATTGGGAATGACTGATGATAGTTATACCATTCCTGATTCTGAAAATTTATCTTATAGGGATTTTATCAATCTCTTTCTTCCTTACTCACCTACGGATTCTGTGGAATTAAAAACGCGCTATGCCCTAAAAATTGATCAGGATGATCTCATGTGGTACAAATTGTTAGAGTTAGACCTCTTTAACGCTGAAAAGAAAATCGGCATTAAAGATGCTTCCCCTGCTAAGGCACTTCAGAAAATATTGATGGACAAATGGACTCTGAAGGAAGATGACAAGGACATGATCGTGATGTACCACAAATTTGGGTACGAATTAAACGGAATGAAAAAACAGATTGATAGCAATATGGTTGTTATTGGTGAAAACCAAACCTATACTGCCATGGCAAAAACGGTTGGACTTCCTGTAGCAATGGCTGCCCTGCGCATTCTGAATAAAGAAATTACCACACCAGGGGTGCAAATCCCAATTTCCAAAGAAGTGTACGAGCCTATACTTAAGGAATTGGAAGAATATGGTGTCACGTTTAAAGAAAACTTTGCCGATTACTTAGGGTATAACCCTAATAATGTCTCGGGTTGAAGAGCACTTTCAGAAACCTTGGTTTCATAGCAAAGAAAAAGCCGATTCTCAACATAAGAATCGGCTTTTTCCATTCTGTTCCAGCAGTTAACGCCTTCCCATAAAAATCATAATAAAGTACAGCAAGGTTGCCAAGGACCCCAAAGCTGCCACTACATAGGTGCGTGCAGCCCATTTTAATGCATCCTTTGCCCCAGCATGTTCCTCCTGTGTTACCATATTTTCTTTTTGTAACCAAACCAGTGCCCGCTTACTGGCATCGAACTCTACCGGTAGGGTGATGAAGGCAAATGCAGTAGTTGCAGCAAAAAGCACAATTCCGATGAGGAAAATATTAGCTCCAAAGGCACTGCCAGTTGCCGATAAAATTATCCCCGCCATAATCACAAAATTGGATAGCTTACTCGCAATTCCTACGGCAGGAACTATCTTACTCCGCATTTCCAGCCAGCTGTAAGCAGTAGCATGCTGCACTGCATGGCCCACTTCGTGAGCAGCAACCGCAGCCGCAGCCGCATTGCGCTGTGAGTAAACCACCTCACTGAGATTAACGGTTTTATTCTGTGGATTGTAATGATCTGTTAATTGCCCTTTGGTCGAAATTACTTGTACATCACGAATGCCATGATCATCCAACATCTTTTGGGCAATTTCTGCTCCACTCATCCCATTTCGCAAATGGATCTTGGAGTACTTCTTAAATTTACTTTTTAAACGATTACTGACATAGCTGCTTATTAGAAACAGGGCTCCTGCCAGTATATAGTATCCCATCATAATTTTTAAAATTTAGGTGTATTAAAGATACCTAAAATTCAGCAAAAATGGTTCCGAAGGTTTTAAACTGACAAAGCGTCAAAAAAGACTAGTGCTTTCTATAGCGAAATATGGCCAACACCAATGCCAAAGTAAATACCACGGCCACAATATTGGCAATGATTACAGCGGTACTGTTTATGAGCAAGCCGTATAGCAACCATAATATAGTCCCCGTACAAATAACCAAATACATAGGGAGGGATAAGCTACTTACATCTTTGGTTTTCCATGTTTTATACATCTGTGGCACAAATCCCAGCGTGGTGCATGCCGCTGCCACAAGACCCAATAGCTCTATGGAATTGAACTCCATTACCCTACAATATTGATGATCTTGCCAGGCACAACAATGACCTTCTTAGGGGTTCGCCCTGCCAATTGTTGCTGGGTTCGTTCGTGTGCCAAAACGGTTGCTTCAATATCTTCCTTGCTCATATCTAAAGGCAATTCTAGCTTAAAGCGCATTTTTCCATTAAATGAAATGGGATATTCCTTACTGCTCTCTACCAAATGGGATGCTTCAAACTTTGGAAAAGTAGCAGTTGAGATACTTTCCGAATGCCCAAGTAGACTCCATAGTTCTTCAGCAATATGAGGTGCATAAGGCGAAATTAGCACCAACAAAGGCTCTAGGATTTCCTTGCTATTGCATTTCTGGGCCGTTAATTCGTTTACCGCAATCATAAATGTGGATACCGAGGTATTGAAACTGAAGTTTTCTATATCCTCCCCTACTTTCTTGATCGTCTTATGCAAGGTTTTCAAATGGTCTTTTGTGGGTGCATCATCGGATACGGTAAAGGCACCATCGGCTCCACCATGATATAATTTCCAAAGTTTTTTAAGGAAGGAATGCACTCCTGTAATTCCAGCTGTGCTCCATGGCTTTGCCTGATCCAATGGCCCTAGGAACATTTCATAAAGGCGCAGGGTATCGGCTCCGTACTGAGCACATATGTCATCAGGGTTTACCACATTAAACCACCTTTTAGACATTTTTTCCACTTCATGCCCCACGATATACCTTCCATCTTCAAGAATGAACTCGGCTTCCTTGTATTGCGGTTGCCAATTTCTCAAGCCTTCAAGGTCTAATTCACTTGAGGAATTCGCAAGATTTACATCTACTCGAATTTCTTCTACATCATGCTCCTCTTTTAAGCCAACGGACACATAGGTGTTCGTTCCAGAAATCCTGTACACCAATGCGCTTGTTCCCAAAATCATCCCTTGGTTGATCAACTTTTGGGCGGGCTCGTCTACAGAAAGCACGCCTCGATCGTACAGGAATTTTACCCAAAAGCGACTGTACAATAGGTGACTTGTGGCATGTTCGCTTCCACCGATATAAAGGTCTACATTACCCCAATATTTCATAGCATCTTGAGATGCCAAAGTTTCTGGGTTTTTTGGGTCCATATACCGGAACATATAACAACTACTTCCTGCCCATCCCGGCATGGTATTCAGCTCTAATGGGAAGATAGACTCGTGATCTATCATCTCATTACTCACTACTGTATTCTTATTGGTATCCCAAGCCCAAACGGTAGCTCTACCCAAGGGCGGTTCCCCACTTTCGGTAGGCAGGTATTTTTCCACATCCGGTAAATGCAATGGCAAATGTTCCAAATCGATCATTTGAGGCAACCCATCCTTATAATATACTGGGAAAGGCTCTCCCCAATAGCGCTGTCTGGAAAAAACAGCATCACGCAAGCGATAGTTTATTTTTCCTTCTCCTTGTCCTTTTTCTTCAAGCGCCTCGATTGCCTTCTGGGTTGCTTCTTTGTAGTTCAACCCATTTAAGAAATCGCTATTTGCAATGATGGTGTTGTCTTTATCGGCAAAGGCCTCTTCGGAAATATCGATCCCTTCAAAAATATTGGGGATATCAATTCCAAAATGCTTAGCAAAATCGTAATCACGTTGATCCCCACAAGGAACAGCCATCACGGCTCCGGTTCCGTAGCCAGCCAGCACATAGTCCCCAATCCAAATAGGGATGGGTTTTCCGGTAAAAGGATGCTCTGCATATGCACCTGTAAAGACCCCACTAATGGTTTTTACATCGGCCATCCGTTCCCGTTCACTACGCTTTGCCGTAGCCTCTACATATTGTGAAACTTCATAGCGTTGCTCCATGGTCGTTATTTCGCCCACCAACTCGTGTTCGGGAGCCAAGGTCATATAACTGGCTCCAAAAATAGTATCGGGACGGGTGGTAAATACTTCAATGGAATGATCGGACCCTTGTACTTTAAAAGTGACGCTAGCCCCTTCGGAGCGACCAATCCAGTTAGCCTGGGTGTCCTTTAAGGGTTGCGGCCAGTCTATTTTGTCAAGGTCTTCCAATAAACGCTGGGCATAGGCTGTAATTCGCATACTCCATTGCATCATTTTCTTACGGATCACCGGATAGCCCCCGCGCTCGGAAACGCCATTTACGATTTCGTCATTGGCCAACACCGTACCCAATTCTGGGCACCAGTTGACCTCAGTTTCGGCCAGATAGGTCAATCTATATTTTAGAAGTATTTGTTCTTGGCGCTTTTTGGTATACGAATTCCACTCCTCTGCGGTAAATGTTGACACATTGGCATCGCATTCTGCATTCAAAATTTCATTTCCTTGTTCAGAAAATACTTTTACCAATTCGGAAATGGGAAATGCCTTCTCATGATCCTTACAGTACCAACTTTCGAACAATTGAATGAATATCCATTGGGTCCATTTATAATATTCCGGATCGGAGGTACGGACTTCGCGACTCCAATCGAAGGAGAATCCCATTTTATCCAACTGGTTTCTGTAGCCTGCAATTTTATTTCCCTGCTTGTCGAAACCTCCCTCAATATTCACTTTGGTGGTATCGGCAGGATGCTGTCCGGTTTGTATGGCATATTGCTCTGCCGGAAGCCCAAAACTATCATAGCCCATAGGATGCAAGACATTAAATCCTTGGTGCCTTTTAAAACGTGAATACACATCGCTTGCAATATATCCGAGTGGATGCCCTACATGAAGCCCTGCGCCGGAGGGATAAGGAAACATATCCAGCACATAGTACTTGGGCTTATCGCTATCGTTCTTAGCATGGAAGGTCCCATTTTCGGCCCAATGCTTTTGCCATTTGGCTTCAATCTCGTTAAAGTGATACTTGCTCATTGTCTTGCTTTCTAAGAAGTGGCAAATTTACGCCTATTGTACGAAAGAGAAAAGTTTGAACGTTAGTAAGTGAGAGATACAAAAATCGTTGTATTTTTATCCCATTCTATATGGCAACTTCTTTCGAAAAATATCAAAAACGCAGGCTCATTTCTTCTTACTTCAGTGTGGTAATAAGTATATCGCTAGTGCTTTTCCTTCTGGGACTTTTGGGTTTATTTGTAATTAACAGCAATCAATTATCCCGTTATTTCAAGGAACAGATCCCTTTATCCATTTATTTGAAGGACAATGCCAACGATGTAGAGATCAATCAGCTTAAGCAAAGTTTGGAAATGGCCGAATATACCAAATCGGCCACCTATGTTTCTAAAGAAGAGGCCGCCGAAAAGCATTCGGAGGACATTGGTGAGGACTACTTGGAATTCTTAGGCTATAATCCATTACAAAACAGTATTGATGTTGAATTGTTGGCCGAATTTGTTTCTTCCGAAAAGCTAAAGGAAATAGCTAATGAAATAGGCACCAAGGACTTTGTGGAAGAAGTGGAATACGATGAAGTATTGGTAGAACTATTTGACAAGAACATAAAAGTGATCAGTTTTTGGGTTTTGGTATTCAGTGCCCTTTTTCTAATCATTGCAGTATTACTAATTAATAGTTCCATTCGTCTTTCGGTATACTCCAAGCGTTTTACTATTAAAACAATGCAAATGGTAGGTGCAACTAAACGATTTATTCGCCGTCCATTTATCTGGAAGAGTATGCGATTGGGAATTCTTGGTTCCGTTTTGGCCATGATAGGCGTGGGGTTAGTCCTGTTGTTTTTAGATAAGGAATGGCCTCAATTAGGGTTAATGGACAATACGGTACTCGTAGCTGGTTTGTTTGTATTTCTGCTTGTAGTTGGAATTGTCATTACATGGATAAGCACCTTTTTTGCTACACAACGCTTCCTTAATTTAAGGACAGACGAATTGTATTATTAAATTTCCGCGGAATGAAAAAAGCTGTTAAGTATATCGCATTGTTTCTTGTATTTCTTATCCCTCTTTTACTCTACAGTTGGGTCATTGTAAACCCCAAGCCCGAAAATTGCGAAGTCTTGGAAATAACTGCATCCAAGGTTTATGAAGGTGGCGATAAAGATATTATGGTTGCCGCCCCAAATGGAGACTTCTACTATATTAATCGTGGGCTGGAACAGGGGCTAACGATCGAAGGGATAAAGAAAAAAATTAAAAATAAAAAGGTTACCTTGCACCTACCCAAACAACTGTTTGGCGCAGTGACAAGCAATCATATTGCCCAGCTCACTTGCCGGGACGAAATAGTATTTACTGAATTCGAATAATCATGGGAGAGAAAAAAAGAAAAGAACAAGCAAAGAGCACCATGTTCATCTTTGAAAAGAAGAATTACAAATTCATGCTAATTGGCGCAGCTTTTATTGCTTTGGGTTTTATTCTAATGGCCGGCGGAGGTAGTGATGATCCCAATATTTTTAATCCAGAAATCTACAATTGGAGACGAATTAGATTGGCCCCGGCCTTAGTTCTTATAGGCTTTGGTTTTCAGGTGTACGCCATTTTATTAAATCCACACAAACAAAAGTAATTTATGGATGCTTGGGAAGCTATTGTCTTGGGCATTGTCCAGGGCTTAACTGAATTCCTTCCGGTCTCCTCTAGCGGACATCTCGAATTGGGAAAAGCCATTCTGGGCGATCAATCCGTGCCCGAAGAAAGCCTTCTATTTACCGTGGTCCTTCATTTTGCAACCGCTTTAAGCACCTTGGTTGTATTTAGAAAGGATGTCTTCACTATTATTCGAGGCCTATTTCAATTTACATGGAACGAGGAAACCCGATTTTCATTGAAAATTATCATTTCCATGATTCCAGCCGTTGTCATAGGTGTACTGTTCGAAGAGCAATTAGAAGCACTTTTTGGTGGAAATATTGCGTTCGTAGGGGTCATGCTTATCATTACGGCCATTCTTTTATGGTTAGCAGACAAAGCCAAGAATACAGGAAAGAAAGTATCTTATAAAAATTCCTTTGTCATTGGGATCGCACAAGCCATTGCCATGCTTCCCGGAATCTCACGAAGCGGCGCCACTATTTCCACATCCGTTTTACTTGGGAATGATAAAAGCAAGGCAGCTCGATTCTCCTTTTTAATGGTCGTTCCATTAATCTTCGGAAAAATTGCCAAGGACATTGTTAGTGGTGATCTAAGTACGGATTCCGCCAACTTTACCACCTTGGGGCTAGGTTTCATTGCTGCTTTCATAGCTGGGCTTTTCGCCTGTACGTGGATGATTGCCCTGGTAAGAAAAAGTAAATTAAGCTGGTTTGCGATCTACTGCCTATTGGTTGGAATCGCAGCCATCATCGTTAGTTTGGCCGTATGACCGTCGAAGATTTTAAAGAAGGGCAAGTGCTTCTAATCGATAAGCCATTGGAATGGTCTTCTTTTCAGGTGGTTAACAAAGTACGTTGGCTCATTCGCAAGCAATTCAACCTAAAAAAAATAAAGGTGGGGCATGCAGGGACCTTAGATCCGCTTGCCACTGGGTTATTGATTTTGTGCACCGGCAAATTCACCAAGAAAATAGAAACCTACCAAGCCCAGGAAAAGGAATATACTGGTACTTTCACCATAGGGGCTACTACGCCGAGTTACGATTTGGAAACTGAAGTGGATCATACTTTTGATATCTCAAGTATAACTGCAGAACAAATTCATGAAACGGCACAACAGTTTATCGGGGATATTCAACAACAACCCCCAGTGTTTTCTGCCTTAAAAAAAGATGGAAAACGCTTGTACGAATTTGCGCGTGAAGGGAAAGAAGTGGAAATACCATTTCGGACCGTTCATATTTCTGCATTTGAAATTACGAACATCGATTTACCAAATGTCGACTTTCGGGTGGCATGCAGTAAAGGAACCTATATTCGTTCGTTGGCGCATGATTTTGGCAAGGCCATGCATAACGGGGCGCATCTATCTGCATTGAGGCGCACCAAAATTGGGGATTTCGATGTAAAAGATGCGGTTTCCGTAGCCAATTTCGAGAATAACCTAAGGGATTCTTAACGTTAAATCCTACTAAAAACCTTTGTCAACTTCCAAAAAATGATCAATTTGCCCCTATGAACTTCAATTATTCCTATCGGGCCTTCTTAATTACCAGTCTTTTAGTGGGTAATTTGGTATTGCTAATGGTAAGCGTGAAGCTTAACAAAGAGGAACCCATTGAGGAAAGCGCTATGCCCGTAGAATACGCTGAAGAGTTGCTGGAGGAAGATTTGGCCGTAGTGTCTACAGAGAATATGGAGATTGAAACACACTCTGCCTACAATGAAGCGGAGAAGTTCATTGAAGAGCTAGAAAACGAAAGGAATGCGGAGGAAGTAGATATTTCCGATCCCTCTGAAAGCCAGAATAATCTGTCTGATGGCTCAAACTCCAACGATGTTGCCTTATCAGAAGCGAAGGATCATCTGCAAAAAGTAAAGGAGCGACTTGCCAACAAGCCTGAAAAAAACACTACTCAGGCAAGTGCTACTGGCATAAACCGGAAAACAACAATAAGTTATCTTTTAAACGGAAGAAAAGCCCTCTCGCTTAGAAATCCTGTTTATACCTGTGATAGCGGTGGTGCCGTAGTTATCAATATAGAAGTGAACGCCCTAGGAAAGGTTATTAAGGCTAGTTTTAACAAGGCTAGCTCAACTACAACAAATGGTTGCCTGATAGAAAGTGCCTTAGAATATGCCAACAAAGCAAGTTTTACTACCAAAGCTGATAAGCCAAAGCAGATGGGCACCATTACCTATGTTTTCCCGGGACAGAACTAGGGTATTAAACCTGCTAGGTCTGCTATAATATTCTGTGACTTATCTTTATTGTACCACACTTGTAAATCTTTCTTGAATTCTGCTGTAAGTGCCCCATGCTCCGCTTTAAAATCGTTTACCATCTCGGTGGCTATGGAAGGTCTTGGGCCCCAATCTCCAACAACTTCTTCTTTTTCATGATCCCACACAATTAGTTTAGGGATAGATAAGGATCCGTTGGTAAGGAATTCGTTCATTAACGGTACATTTTCATCCCTAAGGAGGACCTTAAATTCAATATTGGGCGAAAGCGCTGCAAGTTTATTCATAGCTGGCATAGAATGAGCAGCATCACCACACCAACTTTCTGTAAGCACCAACCACGTTTGCTTTCCTGAAAAGTTTTCAAACTTCTGTTGTATCCCATCTGGTATTTTCACGGTTTTGTCCAATCGTTTCATTCGGGAATGGTTCAGCAATGTATATTGGGCTAATGCTTCGGTCTGGTCTGGGCCCGTACTTGTTTTACTTTCTACATGGTCTTCGACCAATTTTCTATACGATGTATATGAATTTGAATTGCTAAGGCCTTGTTTTACCAATTCAATTTTATCTGAGGTTTTTGTCATTATTTCCATAGGATATAAGTCGTAAAATTATTGAAATCTTACTAACTTCACTCGGCGCAACCAAAAACTAAAAATTAATGAAAAAAAGATGTGCTTGGTGTGGAGAAGATCCCTTATATGTAGCCTACCATGATGAAGAGTGGGGTGTTCCTGTGCGGGACGATGATACCTTATTCGAATTTCTAATACTCGAAACTTTCCAAGCGGGATTAAGTTGGATTACCGTGCTGCGAAAGCGTGAAAATTTTCGAGCGGCCTTCGATCATTTCGATTATAAAAAGATTGCACAATACGATGATAAAAAGATAGATTCCTTACTTCAGGATGCAGGAATTATTCGAAACAAACTTAAAGTGAGGGCTACTATTTCCAATGCACAGGCCTTTATGAAAATACAGGAGGAATTTGGCAGCTTTAGTAAATATATTTGGGGTTTTACAGATGGAAAACCCATAAAAAACAGCTTTGGGGAAATGAAGGACATTCCCGCCAATACTCCATTAAGCGATACGATTAGCAAAGATCTAAAAAAGCGCGGATTTAAATTTGTAGGCACCACAGTAGTGTATGCCCATATGCAAGCCACTGGAATGGTAAACGACCATGTGGTCGATTGTTTTCGGTATTCTGAAGTTTAATTATCTAGAATGGCTAAGTGTGGATTTCCTTCAAGACGCACTTTCAATGCTTTGAGGGTCTGCTTGTATCGAAACACCATCTTCTTGTCAGTTGGTTTTTCTGTTTCAAATACTTTTTCAAACCACTTCCTTGCGGCAATATAATTCCCTTGAAAATAATATTCGTTAGCCAATTTTAAATAAATCTCGGGGGTTCCGTAACCTTCCTTCACAACTTGCTCATACACCTTAGCGACATCAATGTCCTTGTTAACATTGGTCTTGGGATTATTCTGGGCAGAAAGGTGCGGAGCCAAGAAAAGGCATAGCATACATAATAGGGGGGCAATACGTTTCATAAGTAATTTTTGGGAAAATTCTGATGCTAATGTGTTGAATACGTGCTTAAAAAACAAATTTATTCGATGAACAGCACTGTTTTTAAAGAAAATTTAGGAATTTCACCCCTCTTCATTGGATTCTTAAGGGGTTTCCAGAAAATTTAAGAATTCTCTCCTTGAAATTTCCCTAGCTCCAAGGCTTTCAAGGTGTTGCGTATATACTTGGCAATCTATAAGATGATAATCCTTCTTTTTTAATACCTGGACCCAATGGTAGAAACCTACCTTCGAAGCATTGCTCACATGACTAAACATACTTTCCCCACAAAACATTTTATATTCTGGCAAGTCAATTCCGTAAAGTCCCCCAACCATCTCGTCTCCTTCCCATACCTCTACAGATTTGGCATGACCAAATTCATGAAGAAGTGTATAAGCGGCTATCATCTCCTCAGTAATCCAAGTACTTTCCTGCCCTGGTCTATTCTTTTGAGCGCACTGCCTAATGACCTCAGGAAAATGACTATTGTAGGTAATTCTGAACTGTTCTTTCCTCAAAATCTTGCTGAAACTCTTTGAAACCCTTAACTCTTCAGGGAATAAAACCATTCGTGGGTCCGGCGACCACCACAAAATGGGTTCCCCAACACTATACCATGGAAATATCCCTGAACGATAGGCAAGTATCAATCTGTCAAGGGAAAGATCCCCACCTATAGCGAGCAGACCTTCTGCTGAAGCATTTTCTGGAGTGGGAAACTCTATTTCGGAGGAGAGATAAATCATTGTATTTCAGGAAAAAAGAATGTTAAAGCAGCTAAAATGGTTTGAATTATGCGGAATTTTTAGGAAATTTAGGAAACTGTTTTGATACCGGCTAAACTTTTTATTCATCATTGTTATTTGAATTTATCAAAACGGTACCTAACCCAAAACTAACCTCGCTGATAGTAACGTCAAAAATTAATATCGGTGGGGTTTTATTTTAAAGTAACCAAAGTCCCAACAAGAATACCGCACTACCCAACAACATGAGCAACAACGTATAGGGAAGAATTTCCTTGGCCTTTAATTTTGTGATTCCTAATAGCGGTAAGGCCCAAAATGGTTGTAGCATATTTGTTATTTGATCTCCATACGCCAAAGCCATAACCGCCTTGTTCAATGGCACCCCCAATTTCAATGCAGATTCTACTACGATAGGACCCTGCACTGCCCATTGTCCTCCTCCACTTGGTACAAAAATGTTGACTAATCCTGCACTAAAAAAGGTAAACAAGGGCAAGGTCGTTGCATTCGCTATGGAAACAAAGAAATCGGATATTTGCCCTACCATGCCACTACCACTCATAATCCCCATGATTCCAAAATACAATGGGAATTGAATAAGAATTCCCGAGGCACCCTTAATGGCTTCCTCTACTGCATTTAAGAAGCTAGCAAAACTACCATGTAGCATAAGTGCCAATCCCAGCATGAATAGATTGAGCATATTTGGGGTAATGATATAACGAGTCAGGTTATCGAAATACTGATAAAAAAATGCCACCAATACGATGGCCCCAAAAACAATTCCAACCCATTTGGAATAATCTATACGCTCTGCGCCCTTAAATGATTTGCCCTCTGGGGTCCAAGCTTTATACACAGGCAAATTTGTTTCTGTGGCAGGCAATCGTTTAGCCAGAAAAGACAGGAAAAGCGGCACCAAAATCAACAGAATGGCAAACAAAAATAAATTGGAACCACTAAAAATAGTCTCTGAATAGGGAATAAGATCGGGTAATTGTGCTTGCAACGAAGGATCCATCTGATTCATAAAACTTGCCAAATGACCCCTTTCACTAACTTTTGAAGGGGCAGATCCGCTCATACCTCCGTGCCAGATCATGAGTCCGACATAACCCGATGCACCTACCAGCGGATAATTTATCTTAAATCCCCTGTTCTGTGCAGATTCGGCTACCTTTCTGGCCAATATAGCTCCGAATATAAGACCCAGTCCCCAATTGAAAAATGAAACCAGCATGGTCGTTGTACTCACCAAAACTACGGCATTGGCCGTATTGGTTACGAAATTGGTCAACCCTTGAATTAGGGCATTCATGGGTTTACTCAACACCAAAATATGTCCCAATACCAAAATAAGCATCATTTGGTAGGCAAAAACCAATAGTCCATTACTCCACACGCCGCTTTCCCAATAAGAAAGTACCGCCAAGAAACCGTTTTCCCCTTCCGGTGCCGTCGTAAATATCCAGGCCAATAGCATGGTCACGACAGTTAAAATTATAGCAATGGCAAATGGGGAAGGCAAAAATCGCTTAAACAGCGTTTCGATGGAATGGGTAATGTTCATAGGGTTAAAAATAAAAAAATCCCACCACGAGGGCGGGATTTAATGATAAAGGTTACTAATACCCTGTTTACTTCTGAATATAAATTACACGCTCATTAACCGTTCCGTTATCATAATAAATTTCCACTTTGTACAATCCTTTTTCTAAAGACCTCAAAAAGTTTCCTTCCAAAACCTGAGTGGCATTTAGTTCGTTTCTTGAAATATTTAAATTAAAGAGGTCATCCTTAAATCTAATGATACTACCCCCAATAGGTGAAGGCCCAGAGCTATTGTTATCCCAACATCTTCTTGGTTGTGGGTCATCTAATTGTTCAATTACAATGGCCGTGTGGTTTGGATGCACGATATTCGAAAAATTGCTTTCATTGGCACCAATAGTACTAATTACTGTACCTAAATTTTGGAAAGAAGTGTCTAGATATGGTAATGGATCATCACATGATTGCGGAATACTGGAACAGCTACACTCAACGAATTCGTAATCAAATCCAGGTTGGAATGTAGGAGGGTTAGGAAATCCACCTCCAAGGGTGTAATCTCCATCGTAGGGTTCGTATAGGGATGCAACTGTGGTCAAGGCCGGATAAATTCTTTGAAAGAATATAGTTTGTTCCGCATCCAATTCGATGGTTTCCAACATTCTGATTTTTTGACCTACCGAGAATCGGTCATTACATCCTGCTCCCGGATATGGTTGGGCTCCCTTAGACATATAATTTCGCACATCATCCTCAAATATTTGATAGGGTGTTCCCCCACAGTCCGAGCCATTCCCGATATATACACAATTGGTGAGATCTAAATCAAAAATAACTGTACTTCCTCCACCTCCAGTTAAGAACCGTGGTTTTGCCGCCGTATCAACTACAAAATCTCCTGCACTATCTGCGTTAAAAGCTATATCTGCTGGATTTCGGGTTACTCTTTCACAATCTGTCGTGTCATCGTAATCTTCCTCCGTGTGCTCAAGCCCCAGACAGTGTCCCAATTCATGAAGTATGGTATGGGTATAGGCATTAAAACCCGACTTATTTACCGCTAAAATCCTTGAAGGCTTTCCAAGTGCTTGTCCCCCTCCAGATTGCAATGCTCCAGGCACGTACACGTTAAATGCGTTGGGCACTTGTAGGTCATTATCCCTTGCATGCGTCCAAATATCCAACAACGGAGATCCTACATAATGTGCCGTCGAATTGAAGCTTGTATTATCATACCCCAAGTACTTAAAGAAAATATTGAATTGATTAAATTCTTTATTGATGTTGGCCACATTTTGAAGTGCCGATTCTTCGGTTACCGTTGGTTCGTTTAAGGAATCATCCCTGTTAATTCCCCAAAAGAAAATATTAATAACTACTGGCTCAAAACTTGCCAAATATTCAGGATCAATAGAATGGCTATAGTCTTCTTCGTCGATCATGCGATCTCCTCCTTTTTTTACCGGACATGGCTCACTTTTTTGGGAAGATGCCGTCATCCCACACATAAAAACCACTAGCAATGTAAATACTGTTTTCATAGCATATCATTTTAAGGTTAGTAACTTATTTCTACTAACTTCCTACTTAAAAGTGGTATGTACAATGCCCGTTGTATATGTGCTTAATTGTATCTCATAATCGAATACCTAAATTGTATAAATGCAAAAAATCCCACCAAGAAGGCAGGATTTACTATGCAATGCAATAATTTGTCATTAATTAAAAAGGCAAATCATCGTGATCTTCTTCATTAAAATCGGTAGCAGGTTCGAACGCATCTGCCGGAGGCATTGGTGGCATGTCTGGAGCATTAACTGCCTGCTCTAGGTTTTCTATACGCCATCCCTGAATGGAATTGAAATATTTAGTCTCTCCTTGTGGGTTAACCCATTCCCGTCCCCTTAAATTGATACTTACTTTCACATTTTGCCCCACCTGGAATTGGTTTAACAGGTCCGTTTTATCTTGAACGAACTCAATCATAATGTGTTGTGGGTATTGTTCTTCGGTGGTAACCACCAATTCCCTTTTACGAAACCCATTGTTTCCATAGGTCTTGGTCTCATCTATCATTTTAATTTTTCCTTGTACTTCCATCGGTATCTTACTATTTATTCTTAATTATCGTATTTGGTTAGGAGTTCGCTCCATGCATCGTCTACACGCCCTTCTTCCAGTAATTTATGAGCTCTTTCATGTTGTATATGGGAATCGGCAATATAATGTTCTGCTCCCACTGGTAATACTTCTACATTAGCCAATTGACCTAGGTCATTTCCGGTGAGTACAGTGCTCAATCTAATGGTTTCAGGCAATGCATCCACACCAATTCCAAGGGTTCGCAAAGGTTTCTCCACCTCAAAAAGCCCTTCTTTGGCACGACTGTACCAGTTCCCTCCCAATCGTGAAACCGTATCAATTTTATACGGATCGATCTTCCCTTCTGCATCCAGAATAGACTCGTCCACATGTAACTGTACCACCTCTGCAATCACCAAGTTTCCTGCGCCTCCTTCATTTCCCAATGCAATAACATCGTTCACTTTACATTCAAACTGCACAGGAGCTTCTCCAACTCTCGGCGGACTTACTTTATCTGAAGCTACCTCTGTAAACCCAGCTTTTACAAATTCGTTCACTCCCTTGGCATATTCGGTAGAGGATAAACTCATTTGTTGCACCATGGCATGACTCACAATGTTAATAACCACTTCTTTGGTCTCGAGTATATTTTCCAAGGTGTGCTTAGTAGTATTTCCCCTCACCCTACGTGCTGGTGAAAATATCATGATAGGTGGATTTGCACTAAATACATTAAAGAAACTATAAGGGGAAAGATTTACGTTCCCTTCTTTGTCCACAGTACTGGCAAAACATATGGGCCTAGGTGCCACAGCACCCAACAAGTACCCATGTAATTGCGGTATTGAAATTTCCTTTGGATCTATTCGTAACATTCCTGCAAATGTACCCAAAGCCCCTGTGTTCTAAAAATTTGAACACACAATAATATTAACAGATTTCCATTATATTTAAAACTGAAAAAGCAGCTCTATATGCCTAGCAAATCTACGCTTACCCGTTGGTTCTTTATTATTATTTCCATTTTCATTATTGGTCTCGTCATTTGGAACACCACTCAGTTTTTTAACCAATTGAAGGAAAACGAGCGTAACAAGATGGAAATCTGGGCGGCAGCATTCGAAGAGCTTCAGAATCTTGAGGCAAATGCCCCGGGCGATGAAGGGAGTTTCTTGTTGGAGATTATCAACAAAAATGAAACCACCCCCATGATTTTGCATACCTACAAAGAGAACATCTATGATCTAAAAAACCTTCAAGACTTAGATGCTTCGGATACCATTCAGTTAAAACAACTAATTATAAAATACAAGACAGAGTATAAACCCATAGACATTACGTACAAGGAAGAGGTGCTTTCTACATTGTATTATGGTAATTCCCCTATAATAAACAAAATTAAATACTACCCTGCTGCACTTATACTGATTATCATATTGCTTTTTGTAGCCATCTATTTTTTCTACCAAACTTCAAAATCTGCAGAACAAAATAAATTGTGGGCTGGAATGGCGAAAGAAACGGCACATCAAATTGGAACTCCATTATCATCCCTCGTAGGTTGGACGGAAATTCTAAAAACAGAAAACGTGGATCCAAGCTATATCACCGAAATGGAGAAGGACGTAGAACGCCTGCGAACTATTACTGAACGTTTTTCGAAGGTAGGTTCTGTTCCTAATCTAGATGAGGTTGATATCGTTGAAGAAACGCGAATGGCGTTCGATTACCTGAAAAGTAGAAGTTCGAAACTGATAGAATTCGAATTAAAAGTGCCCAATGCTTCCATTCCTGTTAAACTAAATTCTCAATTGTACGGATGGACTATTGAAAATTTGGTGAAAAATGGGATTGACGCCATGAAGGGACAGGGGAAAATTACCATTGAAATTGTAAGACAGGAAGGAAAATATGCTATTGTGCGTATTAGTGATACGGGGAAAGGGATTCCCAAGCGGGATCATAAAAAGGTGTTCAAACCTGGATTTACAACCAAAAAACGTGGTTGGGGACTGGGACTTTCCCTTGCAAAACGCATTATTGAAGAGTACCATAGAGGAAAAATATACGTGGCAAAAAGCACTAAAGACCAAGGAACTACGTTTGAAATGGCACTTGCCTATACCCGTTAACCATGGAAATAAGAACGCATCTACTGCATACTTCAAGAATTAACAATAACTGTCCGGAGTGTTATTCTACCGAAGGATTGGAATTCTCCTTTTCCCAAACCGAAAACGAAAACAAGTTTTATAGCAAGGCCACTAAGGAAATACAGGAAAAGCTTTATTGTCATAGTTGCAATCAGCAGATATTTCCAGTAAAATGGACAGAAGATATCGAAAGGGTGTACGAATACCACAAGAAGTTGGCAAAACCCATAGGTACGGGTTTAAAATTAAAACCCCTGGCCTATTTTATCATTTTGTTGGACGCTATTATCCTGGCCGCCTTAATTTATTATTTCAAATAGTTAAAGGGATTCCTGGATTCTCTGGGCAAGGGAAGTCATTTCTTCGGGAGAAAGTTTTACTTTATGTTGAAAGGTCATGTCCCGCATTTCATTTATGGGAATAAGGTGAACATGAACATGGGGCACTTCCAAACCTATGACCGAAACTCCAATTCGATCGCAAGGAACTATTTTTTCTAAAGCTTTCGCCACATTTCGGGAAAAGCGCATCAATTCCAAATAATGTGCTTCTTCCATATCGAAGATACGGTTGATCTCCTTTTTTGGGACACAAAGGGTGTGTCCTTTTGCATTGGGATTGATATCTAAAAAGGCAATGAAATGATCATCCTCTGCCACTTTGTAACATGGAATCTCACCTTGTATGATTTTTGTAAAAATTGAAGACACTTAATCCCTGGATATTTCAATTATATCAAACTTCATGATACCATTTGGCACCTGTATTTCGGCAACATCCCCTACTTCTTTTCCTAACAAACCTTTACCTATTGGCGAATCTACAGAAATCTTTCCAAGTTTAAGGTCAGCTTCACTCTGTGCAACCAATTTGTACGTCATTTCCATTCCGTTCATTTGGTTCTTTATTTTCACCGTAGAATGCACCAATACCTTAGACGTATCCAACTGGGATTCGTCAATTAAGCGTGCACCCGATAGGGTCTCTTCTAATTTTGATATACGCATTTCCAACAGGCCTTGTGCCTCCTTGGCAGCATCGTATTCCGCATTTTCACTCAAATCACCCTTATCACGAGCCTCGGCAATCGCTTGTGAAGCTTTAGGGCGCTCCACATCCTTAAGATGGTTCAATTCATCCCTCAGTTTTTTTAACCCCTCCGCAGTATAATAAGATACTTTACTCATAACTTCATCGTTTGTGTATACATACACGTTATTTGATACTATATAAGCGCTTGAAATAACCAAGCTCTTACATTTAAACACAAAAAATCCCATACGGGACGGGATTTGCAATACAAATATACAAAAAATTAGTTTTTTCCCGATTTTATGTACTTTCGCAATAGGCTTAATCACTGCTATGAAACAACTTTTTACACTTTTGGCTTTAATGCTACTTTTGGTTTCCTGTAATGGAGATGATAATGGAAACGGGAATGACAACAATCCTTACCTTACCCCTCCTTTGGTGAACCTTAATTTGAACCTCAACCTTCCCCAATACAACCCACTGAATTTCGATGGCAATACGGTTGTGCTCCCCGGACAGGGAATCCGTGGAATTGCAGTATACAGACAGAGCTCTACACAGATATTCGCTTACGATTTAAGTGATCCCAATCATGTGCCTAACGGATGTTCGGGAATGGATCTCAATGGTATTATAGCTACATGTCCGTGCTCGGATGATGAAAATTCGTATGCCCTAGCTTTGTTCGGACTGCATGAAAGTGATCAAGATCTTTTTCCCATGCTTCAGTATCAGGTACAGAAAAGTGGAAACGTGATTTCAATTTCAAATTAATTGCATAAAAAAAACGGGCTTACAAGAAGCCCGCCTTTAGTAATCACTTTTACATATGGGGTTTAAAAATTGATGGTGGCACCTACCAGAAAATTGATAGTTGCCTGAGGATAAAACCCTGCTCCTTCAATGGTTGTAATCGTTCCCGGATTACTGAAATCATCATCGTATGTAAAGAAATATCCATTGGACACATATTCTACATTGAATAGATTATTCACCAACCCAGAAAGTACGATAGACCTGGCAAAAGGTACATTTTCAATCGTATAGTTTACATTAAAATCGTTGATGAAATAGCTATCCAATTTGGATACATCACTATCGATATTTCCCATATACTGCTCCCCTACATACTTAGATAAAAATGCAAGCCTAAGGTTACTAATAGGAGCATATTCCAAACTATTTCCAGCAATTATGGACGGGGAAAAGGAGATATTGGTATTGCCTAGATTTACCAAAGCTCCGTCTTGATTGGCTACAAAATCGACGTTTTTGTTACTGCTTACAGCAATGTTCGGGCGTAATACTACTTTGGTGCCCAATTCAACAGTTGCATCTACTTCCAATCCTAATCGATAACTGTTACCACTTGTTGCCCGTAAAGGGGCACCTACATCATCTAATTCACCTGTAAGCACCAGTTGATCTTGATAATCCATATAATACACATTGGTATTTACCTGAATTTTTTCACCATTGAATCGCCATCCTAATTCATAATCGTCCAATTTCTCAGCTTTGGTCACCCCATTTTCGAAATCGCTTCTTCTTGGTTCCCTGCTGGCGCGTCCATAGGAGAAATACAACTGGTTTGCTGGGTTTAAAGAAAAACTAGCCCCGAATTTCGGGTTAAAGAACTCATAGGTCTCATCTACCAATAAATTAATCTTGTCGCTAGTAAGACCTCCCGTTTTGTAGTTTACGATGCGTGCCTGTAGATCACCGTACACACTCCACTTTTCATTTACCTTAAAGGTCGCCTTTGAAAAAGCGTTGAATTCGTGCTTGTCGCCCGTCCCGAAGTAATATCGATCTCCCAACTCACCATCTGTATTGAATCTTGACCAGATGACTTCTCCGAAATGTAACCCTTCATAGTAACTGTAAAACACTCCCGTGCTCGTGTCCCATTTATCATTTTTATAGTTCACGTTTGCGTTGGCTGCATAGAAGTTATTGTCCAGCCATCTACGACGAATGAGATCGGTGGCCGAAATGGTCTGTCCTCCAATTTCTACATTGCTTAATCCATGAAAAGCCAAATCTGCGTCATTCTCGTACTCTTCAAAAAACCCTCTCCCATACGTGTAATTTAGGGTAACATTGGTGCTCCAATTATTATCATACCGCTGATTCCAAAGAACTTGGTAATGATCTTGGGTGTAATTATCCACTTGATTCGGGTGAAATCCATCTAAATTACCTTCCGCATCAAAACGTGCCCCTGCTGGATTAAAGGTGCGATCACTTTCGAGGGTTGCTTCATCGAGCCCAAACCATGACTGGTACGTAATTTCCTTACCCCCAAAAACCAAGGCTTTTATTAAGGTATTATCCCCTTTATAGGCGCCTTGTAAGAAATAGGATTTAAGATCACTGGATGCCCGGTCTACATAACCGTCGCTTTCAATTTTTGAAAAACGGCCTGCGATTTCTACTTTGTCCATTAATAACCCCGTACTGAATTTTGCAGTATGTTTCCAGGTATCGAATGAACCATAAGAGTTGGACAATTGACCAAAAGCCTCATCCTGGATACCATCGCTCAAAATGTTGAGACTGGCACCAAAAGCACCAGATCCGTTGGTTGAAGTCCCTACCCCTCGCTGAAGTTGTAAACTCTCCACCGAAGAAGCAAAATCGCCAAGATTCACCCAAAAGGTTCCCTGACTTTCGGAATCATTGTAGGGAATGCCGTTAATGGTCACATTTACACGACTCGCATCGCTTCCACGGACACGAATTCCGGTATACCCCACGCCTGCTCCGGCATCACTGGTCGTAACGACGGCAGGTAGGTAATTTAATAGAATGGGAAGGTCTTGACCCAAATTTCGTTTACTGAGTTCTTCCTTATCCACATTGGTGTGGGTAATGGGCGAATCTGCAGATACCCGAACAGCACTTAGGAATACTTCGTCCAATACTTCCCTCTGGCCGATTTGATAATTCAGAATAGTATCCCCAAAGAGATTTAGCCTTACCTCTTCAGGGCCATTGTATGAATAGTAATCGATTAAAAGAACATAGCTCCCTCGTTCGAGTGTGAGCTTGTAATTACCTTCAAAATCAGTGCTTGTACCTATCGTGGTGCCTTTCACAATTATGTTGGCTCCTGGCAAAGGTATTCCCGTTTCGTCGGTTATCGCTCCAGACACGGTAAATTCTTGACCCATCACAAGCATAGTGGTGAGTCCCAAAAAAATAGAAAAAAATAACTTTTTCATTCGTAAAAGATTAGTTACGAATAAAAGGGGTTATTATTCTTGGTTATAAATAAATTAATAAATCCGGCAACAGGACTATCTCAGCCTGCCGGCCAGCGCCCAGTTAGTTGCAAAACGATGCTCGTCTGCAACTCTTTGGCTTCCCTTAGCGGCATTACCCGCCCAGGTTCCATGGGTATAATCTCAGCCATTTTTCTTAACTCCCAACTAAACAACAAATACCGGTCTTTGTTGTTAGTATAGAAGTTGTTCTTGAAAAACAGCACCCCTTTGAGATGCGGGACAAAACTACGAAAGAGTTTTTTATTGAAAAAGCAAAAATGGGTAAGTTTTTTGGCATTTTTGAATTGTATAACATGCTGATAATCTGTATATTTAACTAGTGAACAAGCCTAAAACCCGTTTTCCCCTAAAGATTATTGTAAGCTACCTGGTACTTGGTGCTCTGGCAGTGGTAGTGAGCTATTTCCTATATACAGAATACCAAACATACATTGCAGCATCGCGCGATCAACCCGAAACGGAAAAAATCATTGAAACGGGAACACTTATTAATGAAGTGTATGAAACCGATAGCTTCTCCCGTATTGCATTACTCACCCAAAAGCAAGGAGATTTTGATCAATACTTAAAAAAGAGTGATGCCCTCTATCAGAAAATAGACACCCTGAAATCCCTCATTGCAGATTCCTCCCAAAAAGTTCAATTGGATAGTATCAAGGTATTACTTCAACGAAAAATCCAGAATATTGAACAGCTAAGGGTACTAAAACTCACCAGTGAGCAGGATACCTCATTGGACGACATACTTCGCGAGTTCAAGAAAATTGATCGAAAGACTGGCAGACTCTATATCGAGGATATCATAAAGAACCCAAATAAGCTTTCATATGCCGAGCGCAAGGCATGGGCCAAATGGGCCGATTATTTCACCGAAACCAATGTAGGATTCGACACGATACAGGTCAATAGTATCACTATAGATAGTTTAGTGAAGATATCCCGTTATATTGTTTTGGAGGCGAAAAGGGAGAATTCAATTACCCGAAAGGCCCTCAAGGAGAAAGAAAACGAACTATTGCAAAATGAATTGGACATTTCGTATCGTCTTCGGGAAATGATTTCCGATTTCGATGCCGAGGTAAATCGCAATCGGTACGTGGAAGACCAACAGCGAATGGCTTCGCAGGCAAAGACAGGAAAAGTACTTCGTATTGCCGCCGTACTTGGACTTGCAGTTATTGGTCTGTTTTCATATCTAATTTTAATGGATTTTTTCAGGGCGGAACGACTCAAACGAAAATTACAAACGGAAAAACAATACTCCGAAGAAGTGCTAAAAACAAGGGATCAATTAATGGCGACCGTAAGCCATGATCTGAAGACACCCTTAAATACCATTGTTGGCTACTCCGAACTGTTTACACATACCCCACTTTCAGAAAAGCAGAAGAACTATGCCCAACAAATCACTTCGAGTGCCCACTTTATTAGCAAGATGGTCGATGATCTATTAGATTTCTCCAAATTGGAGGCAGGCAAACTTTCTATAGATAAGGTTCCTTTTTCCTTGGAAAACCTGCTTCATCAGATCGCCAAGGCGTCTAAAGACCTTCATATAGAAAAGCCCATTGACCTCAATCTATATATTGATGAGTCCTTGGAAGGAAAGGTATTTGAAAGTGATCCACTTCGCATTCAACAAATCATTCACAATCTTGTGAGCAATGCTTTTAAGTTCACCGAAAAAGGTCACATTCAAATAACGGCAAATGTGCTAAAGGTGAAAGGAGACATCCATAAGGTTGAAATTGCCGTGAATGATTCTGGGATCGGGATTTCGAAAGAGAAACAGCAACTTATTTTCAAGGAATTTACCCAAGCGGAAAGCGATACTTTCCAAAAATTCGGGGGAAGTGGACTTGGATTGGCCATTTCAAAAAAGATAGCCACATTGCTAGGTGGCACACTGCAGGTTGAAAGTACGTTGGGTGAAGGTAGTACCTTCTATTTCACCTTACCGCTGAAAGTAACGACCGCAAAAAAAGTATCTCCTTATAAACACACAACAGTTGAGCTCAACGGTAATTTGAGAGCGGTTATTATAGACGACGACCCATCGATGATCAAATTGCTCAAGGAACTATTTGCACAAATCAATATTGAAGGATTTGGCTTTACTTCATTTAAAGACCTCCTTAAGGCAACCCCCTTGAGTTTCGACTTTGTCCTTACGGATATCGAAATGCCCACCACCAATGGTTTTGAGGTAGTAAAGCAATTGCAGAATGGTGTGCTGGAGTCCTATAAAAATCAACCAATCATTGCTATGACTGGAGCGCGAAAACATCCCCGAAAGGTGTACTTGGAATCTGGATTTACAGAAATGCTCCAAAAGCCATTTAGTAAAAATCAGTTGATCGCAGCATTAAGCCCTTTGTTCTTAAACAGAATTGAAACACATCTCCCCGAACTCCAGGTTTTTCAGAACCCATCTCATTCCCTTTATGACCTGTCATTTTTAGAATCCTTCCTCAATAATGAAGAAAGTGTAAATGAAGTGCTTGACATTTTTTATAAGCAAACGGAAAAAGACATGAAACATATAGAGCAGGCCATTGCAAGTTTCGATTGCCCTCTTTTGGCCAATACGGCTCACCGCATGCTTACTATGTGCAGGCAACTGAGTGCGAAGAAGATTAATCCGATACTCGAAACCATGGAGCATTGTGCCAAAGGGGAAACCTCGCAGTCTGAGATGGAAGTTTTATTCGCTAATCTTAAAATGGAAGTGCAAAAATTACAGCACGCTCTTAAAAACAGACAGCGTGTTACAGCTTAAGATCGTACAACTCCATTTTATTATACAACGTCTTTCGTGTAATGTTCAGTAAACGGGCAGCCCTAGATTTATTATTTCCTGTTTCTTCCAGTGCATTTATAATCAACTGTTTTTCATTGAAACCTTTGGAAAAATTTTTTATTTCTTTAGGTGCCGAACCGTTCAAAACTTCCTGCGGAATTGCATCCAAACCTATATGTGTGCCCTGTGTTAACAATACCGCTCTCTTTAGTACGTTTTTCAGTTCCCTTAGATTTCCGGGCCAATCATAACTCCTAAACGCTGATTCTACCTGCGGGGACCATCCAAGAATATTTTTATTAAGGGAGTCATTCGCTTGGCTTAAGAAGTATTCCGTATATAGAAAAAGGTCTTCTTTTCGCTCACAAAGAGAAGGGATCTGGATAGAGAATTCGTTCAGTCTATGGTACAAATCCTCTCGAAAATTACCCTTGGCCACTGCGTCTAAAAGATCCTCATTGGTTGCTGAAATAATGCGAACATCCACTTCTATTTCTGAATTGCTTCCTACAGGTTTTATTTTACGCTCCTGAAGGGCCCTTAACAATTGCACTTGATTTTCATATGAAAGGTTTCCTACTTCATCTAAGAAAAGGGTACCTCCATCCGCTGCTTCGAAATGTCCTTTCTTATCATGAATTGCACCCGTAAAACTTCCTTTTACATGACCAAAAAACTCACTTGCCGCTATTTCCTTTGGGATAGCGCCACAATCTACTGCTACAAAATTGCTGTCATTTCTATGGCTGTATTCATGAATTGCCTGAGCAGCGACTTCCTTACCAGTTCCGCTTTCTCCTTGAATAAGCACACCCATATCGGTAGGCCCGACCAGTTTTAGGTATTGGTGGAACTTCTTTGAGGCTTCACTGATACCAGCGACAAAGCCTGTTTTCCTTTCCTCCTCTTTTACTACAAGTGTTTGTCCCACCCTTTCTTCTACCAGAATAGGTTTCACGGACTTTGCCTGTTCCATTATCATTAGAAGTTCTTCTGGGCGGAAAGGTTTGGAAATATAGTCTATGGCCCCTTTTTTTATTGCTTCGACAGCTGAGGCCACTTCTGCATAACCCGTCATGAGGATCACTTGTGTAGATGGCGACATTTTTTTGGTGTACTCCAAAATACTAAGTCCAGAGCCATCTGGCAGCTTCAGATCGGTGATGAGCAGGGAAAAAGAGTGTTTCAATAGCCTTCCTTCTGCCTCTGCCATAGAGGAAACCCCCTGAACGGCAAAGCCCTTCCTTTCCAGAAAGGTAGACAGCATTTTTAAGAAGGCGATATCATCTTCGAGGATTAAGATTGTATCGGCCATAGGTTTGTTATAACTCCGTAAAAATAAGAAGTATACCTTTGGACAACGTAAAATTTATCATAAAAAAAGGGTGCCCCTAAGGGCACCCATGCGAAGTATTGAATCTAAAAATACCTGCAGCTTACTGCTTTTTAATCCACTCACCTTTATTGTTGGCATACAATGTTTTACTTAACTTATCGGCAGTGGTTACAACTAGTTTGAATTCACCTTTTTCATTAGCGTAAGCTTTAGAAACTGTAGCGCCTTCGAGGTCTTTGGCGACAGCATCCTTTACAGCTTGGGGCAATTCAGACACCTTTACTTCTTTATAATCATCTTGTGAGGAGGCAACTTGCGCTTTTGATGGAGTGTCCTGTACAGATGATTGGGCATTGATAGAGGTTAGTGTTACCAGAATTATCGCTGTTGCGATCATTAACTTTTTCATAGAGATTTAATTTTTGTTTTGTGGGGATAATCTAAATTTTCATTGTTCATTTCGAGGAGTATATAGAAAAATTGATACCAAACTTCTCAAAGCACAAAACTTTCATTCATATAACTGATTATCAATTATTTAAATAATTTCAAGATTTGTTTAAAAAGAAAGGGAAGTGTATAAAACTGTATACAAGGTGTGTAGTATTTACACACTTTATGTAAACCTATTCCATTTTTGGCGGTTTGCGATTTTGCTTTTTAAGCGCTTTTTGCTTTTTCGACTTCAAGCGCTTTTCGATCACACTTTTTGGAACTCTTGTTCGCTTTCTTGGCGCTCGAACTTTTACATTTTCCCGAAGAAGTACTATTAATTTGTCGATAGCCGCCGTCTTATTCCTATGCTGACTGCGGGTAGACTCATCTTTAACGACCAAAATTCCTTTATCAGAAATGCGATGTGCCAATCGTTCTCTTAACAAGTCCTTTTCTGTTTCGGTAAGGGCATGAGAATCCCATACATTGAAAAGCACTTCAACCTTGGTCGCTACTTTATTAACATGTTGCCCTCCTGGGCCACTGCTTCTGGCGGTCCTAAAAGATAGTTCTTTTAAAAGTACGTCTATTTGCATCAGGCATTGGGACGATGCTCCTTTTTAAGAAGATCGTTCACGGTTTTAACAGGATTGAAGGTAATGAGGGGAACTTCAACGAAAATGGTATTCCAATGTGCCATACCGCCATTCCATAAACCTGGAAGCTCTAATGCCTTTATGGGTTTTCCGTTTTCGGATTTTTCAGCAATAATTCCAGTATGAGGATCGGCAAATTGCATAAGATCGAATTTCTCGCCTTTGTAATTGCGAAGACCACACACGATATCTACTGGATTAAAATGAGTAGCCTCGTTTACAATACCCTGCTGTCGTTCATTACCAACATCTATTTGAGATTTCTCAACAATTTGAAGGGATACCTGTCCTTCGCTGTTTTTAACCCAAAAAGGACCACCTCCAGGAGCTCCGGTATTTCTAACCACACCACACACACGCAATGGGCGATCTAGAAATTCGATCATAGCCGAAATACCATGCGGAATGTCCTTAACGTCCAAATCGTTCCAAATAAAGGATTGTATTTCCTTTACCTCATCTAATGTTACCTCTCCTTGCAGTTTTTTGAGGTAACCAAATATCTTGGATTGTAATTGCAATAGTTTACCCCCTAATACTTTCTTGTAACAGCCTATTTCTGTATTGTATTCTTGGGCGGCCACATTATCTATATTCTTAATGAACACCACATCGGCATTCACTTCATTTAGATTATGAAGTAGCGCTCCATGACCAGAAGGACGGAAGATAAGCCCTCCTTTTTTATCCCTGACGGGTTTATTATCTGGAGTGACCGCAATAGAGTCGGTATCCTTATTCTGAAAAGAATAGGAAATATGGTAGGTTTTTTTTGTTTTTCTACTCACCCTACTTCGAACCGCATTGAATTCATCCTTAAAAGACTCGACATGCTTTTCCGAAAAGGTGAAGTGAAGATACACATCATCTTTTACCGCTGCATAACCCGCAGCTTCAATAAGTTGTTCCTCGAATGCCGTAGTGGCATATTTTTTATACCGGTGAAATGGAATGAGCCCCTTTGGCTTATCCCCAAAGTTGAGCCCTTTTTTGCTCAACATGGCATTCGCAAAACAATAGTACCTTTTTCCTTTGGAGGATTTTTTGTAATCGGGGTACATCTCCCTCACTTTCTTCCGCACCTCATTTACAAATGCAAAATCACTCAATGATGAAAAAAAGGCTTCGAGGTCTTGGCTAGGGTTATTTTTTACATAGGTTCTAAACACATCCTTTTCGGGATCAAAATTATCCAAAAATTCGTGCAAGAATTTGAACATTCTGGTCGCTGCACCTGAGGCGGGTACAAACTTTACCACATCCAGTTCATCCTTTTTACTATCATAGTAATTTTCGAGCCCTTTTTGGGCATCATCATTTATTGCTTGAATTCCATTTCCTAAGGAAGCGGTAGTTATTACGTTGGCAAAGGGGATTCCACGGCTAAAGGTTTCCAATTGTTTATAAACCTTATGTAGGGTAAGTCCGTGGGCTTCTATTTGATCTATATCCTTTTCGGTTAGCATTAAGCTATTTTTTAAGTTTATGAAGGACTTGGGATGCTGTGTGAATTCGTTCTTCCAATGTTCCCTCCAAAAGGGTATATGGAAGATGGTTTGTTATCAGTTCCGATTCAAAAGTACGAAATAGTGTAGACCTATCATCGGGTCTATCCCTTAAGTCGTCTTTTTCCCACGGAACATCGATTTGTGTAAGAAAATAGTGATCATAATTTTCATTTCTACAGGCTTCCAGAATAGGTTCTGGACAAAAACCTTTGTAATAGTATTCGCAGTACACCTTTAGCTCTCGCAAATTCGTGTCACAAAAAAGGTACGAATTTGCTCGGGAGGCATTTTCATTTTCCCTTTCTATTTGTCCCTGGGCAATAGGTATAAGATCTTCTTTGGTTATAAGCTCCCTGTGAACATCCCATTTTTCCTGAAGATACTCACGCATGTATTCGGGCACCCATTCGGTTTGATAAATTTGGGCCAATGCTTTTGCCAAAGTCGTCTTACCTGAGGATTCAGGCCCAAATAGCACAATTTTCAGGCAATCGCTGGGGTGTTGTCTAAGTGTTTTTTCCATGCGAGATAGCCGTATACGGCAATAATCGTAAAGATAAAATATTGTAAAGAGGTAAACGTAAATCCTTTGTAAAAGTACAATGGGACAGAAATAATATCACCGATAATCCAGTAGATCCAGTTTTCAATTTTCCTTCGTGCCATGAGCCACATTCCCACAAAAAAGATAGCTGTGGTTAGGGTGTCTACATAAGCAGTCCAATCGTTCCACTTATCGAATCCCGTATACACGAGATACACAAATACTAGGGTGGAAATAAAAATGACGTATGAATATACTTTTTCCTTTTCAGTGGTCTTTGAAATAGGGGTCACCTGATCTTCATCTACCCTACGGGTCCAAATGTACCATCCATATACGCTCATGATAAAGTAGTACCCATTAATCATCATGTCTCCTAACAGGGTCCATTTTAATAAAAGGTATACAAAAATGGCAGTGCTAATCATTCCAGTCGGAAAGACCAGCACATTATTTTGTTTCGAAAATAGGACTGAGAGCAAGCCAAAAATGACGGCAACTATTTCCAGGATAATATCTAGTGTTTCATATTCGGCATACTGCCCGAAAAGAAAATCAAAAATGGGGTTCATAGTCGCTTCTGTTCGATTTTACGATTTTCATATACAACAATCCGCTCTCCATTGCTGCCAATGCTGTCTTCATTTCTTTTTGAAGCAGGCCCATAACCGTATCATAGTCTCCGTACACTTGCGTGCTTAGAGGGTTTTCCAACACAGTAAGCCCTGAATCCCGAAGGCTTTTAATAAATGCAATAATTGGAGGTTCAAAGTCGTCCTGTAAAGGTGTTAATGTTAGTTCTACCGATATATCCATATTAAATTTCATTTTCAAAAACAGTGCCCATAACTATCATATCGGCCCCTGCTTTGTATGCATTGTCTTTTTGTGTTTTAGTTCGGATACCACCCCCAACAATGAGTGGAATCGCAAGATCTGTTTTTACCGCTTTGATGATGGCCTCCGAAACTGGAATCTTGGCTCCACTCCCAGCTTCCAAATAAATGAACTTGGCACCCATTAGCTCTCCTGCCTTTGCTGTATCTACTATTTCCTGAATGCTTTCCTGGGAAAGTGGCGAGGTACCAGTTATCCTTTGAACTGCGGATTCGTTTCCTCCATTTAATAAAATATATCCCGTGGGGATCACTTCTAGCGTACTGTGCCTCAATTTGGGAACTGCCTTTATTTGTTGACCGACTAAATATTCGGGGTCACGACCGGACAATAAACTAAGGAATAGAAGTGCATCGGCATTCCCGGCAATTTGGTCATGACTGCCCGGAAAAATAAAAATAGGTTTGGAAGTGCATCCCTTCAACGCCTCAATAACTTCTTCGGTTTTACCTTCTGGCACCGTGCTTCCTCCAACAAAAATATGTGTGGCTTCAACTGGCAATGTTCTTAAAAAAGAGGCAGCCTGATCTACCGCAAACTTCTCAGGGTCCACTAGAACGGCCAGTAGCTCCTTGCCGTCATTTATTTGGTGTACTACTGATTCGAAAAAGGTCATTAAGAAAGGGTTTGAAGTTCTCTATTAAGATTTTCCCTAGCCTTACCCTCAAGGGTTTTCGAGTAATGATCGGTCTTGAATATTCGATCCTTTTCCAAAAAATGCTTCAGCACTTTTCTCCGTCCTTTCCGGTATAGAAAACCAGGATACACGCTGTACTCTTTTCGGATGTTTTTTGCATACCTATTATAATCGTCACTATCCTGTCCTAAAATGGCCAAATCTAAATCCATCAATACCCTCATATCATCATCATAACTTTCATGCCGTTTAGTGGCTTCTATAAGTTGACGGCACATTGAAATCTTACTAAAAGAGGTTCTTCCAAGGTGTTCTTCCATGAGGTCCGCACTTTTTATTTCGTTATCCTGTCGTTTCACATGATACACGGCATCGTGATAAAAGATAGCAAACAGTAACGTATCCCAATGAACTACTTTATCCTTGAAGGTTTCCAAACCATTTATCATATGGTTCACATGATTCAAATTATGGTAATGCCGTGAAGGCTGCGAGTACAGGGTTTCCAATTCTTGCCAACAGTCTTGCACATAAGATACATCTTCCGTGTACCTTGCCATAAGCTCATAGAAACGTTGTTTTAACCACTCCATTATCCATGTCCATTATTAATGACTGCATAGGCACCCGTAAAGCCTTCGAATTCCAAAAACCAAACATGGTAGTTTTCATTTTTCCCTTCAAAACTCACATCGGCAGTAGTCTCTAGGGCGTCCAATCTAAAATCGGAGACATAGATGTGCTGTAAAAAACTGACTCCCTTTTCGGCAAAACTCTTGTACAAACTTTCTTTTGCACCCCAAACCATGGTAAGTTTCCTCATAATGGCGTCATCATTTGCCAATGTCCGGTATTCCTCAATGGGTGTAAACTTATGGGCAATCTTAAGGATCTTGGATCGTTGCATTTCAATATCGATTCCAACCTCATCTTCACTTACAATAATCCCGGAAAAAGTATAGGAATGGGTAATGGAGATCTTCTTACCATCTCTTAAGTGAGGCTTGCCTTTTTCATCATAATACAAATCGTGATCTGTATAACCTACTTCCATCAATAAATGTCGTACGCTCATAAACCCCCTTCTATGAAGGTCGCTTTTCATTCCATTTACACGGGATTGGCAATGATCTGTTAGGGAAATGCCTTCAGAAAGGGCTTCAAAGGATTCTTCTATCTTCCAAATGAGGACTTTAGTTCGATCGTTAACTGTTATTGTTTTGTAAAGAGGCATCTATTTACAGGGATATTCCGTAATTTTGCAATCTGAAATTTTTCAGATAAACATAACATTTCAAAGATAACAATATGTCTACGAAAACTGTACCCTACGTACCGTATAAAGTAAAAGATATTTCATTAGCCGATTGGGGCCGTAAGGAAATTGAATTGGCAGAAGCCGAAATGCCCGGTTTAATGTCGTTGAGAGAAGAGTACAAAAATGAGCAACCACTTAAAGGTGCCCGAATTGCTGGATGTTTGCACATGACCATCCAAACGGCCGTATTGATCGAGACGTTGCAAGCACTAGGCGCCGAAGTAACCTGGAGCTCATGTAACATTTTCTCCACCCAAGATCAGGCTGCTGCTGCTATTGCCGCTGCGGGAACCCCTGTGTATGCGTGGAAGGGAATGAATGATGAAGAATTTGACTGGTGTATTGAACAAACTTTGTTCTTCGGTGAAAATCGAGAGCCATTGAATATGATTTTAGACGACGGGGGTGACCTTACCAATATGGTACTGGACAAATACCCAGAATTGGTTTCAGGAATCAACGGATTGTCCGAAGAGACCACTACTGGAGTTCACCGTTTATATGAACGTATGGAAAAGGGAACGTTACCGATGCCTGCGATTAATGTAAACGATAGTGTAACCAAGTCTAAATTCGACAATAAGTACGGATGTAAAGAAAGTGCAGTAGATGCGATTCGTCGTGCTACCGATGTGATGTTGGCAGGAAAACGCGTGGTTGTTTGTGGTTATGGTGATGTAGGTAAAGGAACTGCCGCCTCTTTTAAAGGTGCCGGTTCTATTGTTACCGTTACGGAAATTGACCCTATCTGTGCGCTTCAGGCTGCTATGGACGGTTTTGAAGTAAAACGCCTTGAAACTGTAGTTGGAAATGCTGACGTAGTAATTACAACAACCGGAAACAAGGATATCGTTCGTGGAGAGCACTTTGAAGCCATGAAGGACAAAACCATTGTATGTAACATTGGACATTTTGACAATGAGATTGACGTTGCTTGGTTGAATTCCAACAGCGAGAAGATCGAGATCAAACCTCAAGTAGACAAATACAATCTTAACGGAAAAGATATTCTTCTTTTAGCGGAAGGTCGATTGGTAAACCTAGGTTGTGCTACGGGACATCCAAGTTTTGTAATGAGTAATTCCTTTACCAACCAAACTTTGGCTCAAATTGAATTGTGGAACAACATTGAAAACTACGAGAACAAGGTATATATGTTACCAAAGCACTTAGATGAAAAGGTAGCCAAATTGCACCTTGCCAAGATTGGTGTAGAGTTGACCGAACTGCGTACCGATCAGGCCGATTATATTGGCGTAAAAGTGGAAGGGCCTTACAAACCTGAGTACTACAGATACTAGTAGAGACATTAGATTTTAGATATGAGAGACCCCTGCCGTTTGGCAGGGGTTTTTTGTTTTTCCCAATCAAGTTAATTCGTACTTAAATAGTACCTTTATATCGATTCAACCATATTCCCATGAAAAAAAATTACATTTTTATTGTTCTCCTTTTCACAAGTTTTATTGCATTCTCACAAATTACTGTGGCACCTCCATATGTGCTAAGCGTAGATGAATTAAAAGCCTGGACACAAGGCGGGCCAACGGCAGACGATGCTTTAATTGCTACTCAAGAGCTATTGCCGCGTTTCGTTAATACAGATACCCAATTTAACCCTTCATTAAGCAATGATATGGAAATTGCATACCTACCCGATGGAATGGGAAATTTTGCAAATTATAGTGAGGAGCAGGATCAATTTAACTTGTATAATTTTACCAATTGGTCCTTCATCGATAAGCTTGTTTGGTTTGGCGGCACCTTCGAACAAAACATACAATTGCCCTCCGCTCCATGGGTAAATGCAGCCCACAAAAATGGGGTTAAGGTTTACGCCAATGTCTTTTTCGCGCCCAATGCGTTCGGAGGATCTACGGCAATTCTTCAAAATTTCCTGGAACAAGATGGAAATGGGGATTTTTTGGTCGTTCCCATCATGGTCGAAATTATGGAGTACTACAACTTCGATGGTTGGTTTATCAATGAAGAAACCAATACCAATTCCGCTACCGGACAATTGATGTATGAGTTCCTTAGGGACCTTACCACGGCGGTCGAAGCAGTCGGAAAAGATGTGATGTGGTATGATGCCATGTTGTTGAACGGCAATGTGGACTGGCAAGATCGATTGAACGCAAATAACAGCCCGTTTGTACAAAACGATGAAGACGGCGATCCCGGAAACGGATTCGAGCAAAGGGTAAGCAGTAACATTTTTATCAATTTCTTCTGGGGGGGGACCCCGCCGCCTATAGCTTCCCGAACCAGAGCTGGGGAAATTGGAAGATCAGAATTCGAAGTATTTACCGGGGTGGATCTATGGCCAGGAAGGAATCAGGCGCCTTTCGAAACGGGAGGCAATGCATGGATGGGGTGGTTACACGAAGATCCTGAAACACCGTATACGTCCCTCGGGCTTTTCGCCCCCAATTGTATTTTCAACAATGATCAGTACAGTATTTTCAATAACGACCCTACGGATTACGCAAACTTTTATAGTGAAGAACGTCATATGTTTTCCGGAGCAGATCGCAATCCCGCAACGGAAGATCCTTCTGGATTTAAGGGTTATGCAAACTGGATTCCTGCTGCATCTACGATTTCAGAAATGCCTTTTGAAACCAATTTCAATACGGGACATGGATTAAAAAAGTTTGAACAAGGAGTAGAGACCAGTACCGATCCCTGGCATAATTTAAACGATCAGGATATCCTCCCCACTTGGCAGTTCGCCTTTTCGGAAGGTGCTTTCTTTAATGCATCTTGGGATTTCGACATCGCTTATAATGGAGGCTCATCCCTGCGTATTGAGGGCGATCCAGTAAGTCCAACCCCAGATGACCTACTACTCTACAAAACGAACCTAACGCTTTCCTCCGATAGTAAGATAGATATCGTATACCGTATCCAGGATTTTGAAGATGAATATACCTTGGCTCTCATTTTAACCTTTGCGGATACTCCAGGTGAAACCATTGCCTTGGATGTTACAAGTAATGTTCTGGGTGAATGGAACGAATTAACAAGATTACTTGGGGCTTTTGCAGGCAGGGAATTGGCTACCATTGGAGTACGGATGGATGGACCTGTCATTGCCGATGCCAGTTATATTATCAATATTGGAAACCTGAAGGTACACAATGGGGAACCGCTCTCTACCACAGATGTTGGAGTCGGATTGGAGGAAGCGTTGATCGTTTCCTATCCTAATTTGAATGAAATCTCGATTCAGTCTACCTTGCCCAATGACGAAGCTATCAATTTCGAGGTGTTCAACCTGCAAGGGCAATTACTTTCTTCCCATACCATGCGCGAAAAAGTATACCGTCTTTCTACAAGTGAACTATCATCAGGAATGTATCTCATCCAATTTAATGATGGTGTAGGTAGAAGGGTCACAAAGAAGGTGCTGGTGCGCTAATAGCCAGTTACCAATAAATTACGGGCACCGCGAATACCGCATTTCTGGTATTTGTGATAGGCTTGTGCGGCACGTTCTCGTATTTGGATATCGGTTTCCTTGGCAATCCACCCTTCTATGGCTGCTTCAAGGGTATAGGCTTCGGGCGACATTAGACCGGTAGACCAAACCAACGGATTGGCTTTGGTGAGTTTAAGATAGGGCTCAAAATAAGCCTTGCTAATGCATGCCAATATCACTGCATCCCTTTCTTCTTCATCGCATGGCTTAAAGGATTCTTCTAGATCGAATTCCATCAGGCCATCATGTCCTATATAGGATATAAGACCTGCTCCACCTCCAAAGTGCAAAGAACTTCCTTTATACGAAATGACTTCCTTATGATCCCCCGCAGCTGCCTTGAGAAAATCGATGGTGGTCTTCTTAATGTATTTCCCATCATAGGCATCGGCCAACAGGTAGGTATTTGTGCTGCGATGCTTAAAGAGTACCCGTTCCAGTATATGGGGATTTTCTGATGAAACCGTTTGTATGAATTCCCATTGAGCACTTCTCTTGAAATGTGTTTTCACTCCGTAGAGAGCTCCCCAGTACAAATTGGACTTGGGGTCTTGCCCATTCCCTAAAGATTTTGACACAGGTACGATCCCTTGGTTTTCATTATCGCAAAGTGCGACGTAGACATGGATGGTTTTGACCTCGGGAACTTCCTGTCCAAAAACAGATAATGGGAATAAAAACAGTAATAGTAGTAACGGTCTCACAACTGATTAACGAGTGTGACGTCATGATATTTCAAACAGTTGGTTAATTTACAAATCCAACCAGCGCTTAAAATTACTGGTCCGTTCACGGGAAACAATGACCTGTCCCTCTTCTTTGGGTTGCAACTTTAATAGCAACCGGCTATTGAAATAGGTATGGATCTCCTGAACCGCCTTAACGGAAACCATAAACTTACGGTTGATCCTGAAAAACTGAACGGGATCCAAAATATCTTCCAACTGATCTATGGAATATTCTATGGGAAATTCCTGTCCTGTATGTGAATGAAGAAAAATGAGCCCTTCATGGCTTTTGAAATAAGCGATATCCTCCACACCAAAAGTATTAAAGTGGTTCCCCACCTTTACCATAAACCGTTTCTTGTATTCCTTTGAGAATATTTTTTTCAATTCGGCAATCTTGGCAGTTTCCGTGGGTACATGTACACTGTTCTTTCGAAATTTATACAATGCATCCCTTAAATCATTCTTATCAATAGGCTTCAGTAAATAATCTATCCCATTATATTTAAAGCCTCGTATGGCATATTCATTATAAGCTGTGGTAAAGATGACCGGGGGATGATCATCCAAACTATCAAGAATATCAAAACCATAACCATCGTTCAATTGAATGTCTAGAAAAATAAGATCGGGCATGCTATTTTGGGCAAACCAGTGGTTTCCGTTTTCCACGGAAGTGACCTGCCCCACGATTTCCATTTCAGGAGCCAATTCACCAATTAGGCTAGCCAAGCGTCTTGAGGCGATGGCCTCGTCTTCTACAATTACTGCTTTCATTTAAGAAACTATCATTTTAATGTCCTTTACATCTTTGGGCAATAAGGGTATTTCTACCCTAAATAGGCCATTCCCTTCCTCTACCAACACCTCTTGGGAAGTATAAAAGGCAAATCGATTCTTTATATTCTGAATCCCCAAACCGGTTGACTCTTCTTTCAATTCGCGCTTTCGATAAGTGTTTTGTACTACCAGCCGTTGTTTGCCTCTTGTTTCGACTAAAATTTCCATGGGCTTCTCCTTAGAATAAAAATTGTGCTTCATGGCATTTTCAACCAGCATCTGTAGGGTTAAAGTGGGGATAAGGTATTCCGTGGTAGTAATCTGGATATTGGTTTTAATATGTAGAGCCCCTTCATGGCGCACATTCATCATAAACATAAAGGAATCCAGAAAATTGAGTTCTTTTTCCAAAGAAACCAAATCCTCTTCGCGGTTATCCAAAATATACCGATAACAGGAAGCCAATCTTGAAACAAAATCAGAAGCCAAGTCCCGATCTTCGTACATTAAACTGGTAAGTGTATTCAGGCTATTGAACAGAAAATGCGGACTTATCTGACTCTTTAGCGACTTATATTTTGAGGTTACTACTTCCTTTTTAAGGGCTGTCATTTTGTTTTCCAATTCCCGCTTCTGGTATACCGCATGGTAGAAAACATTAAAAAAGATGACAGCCACGCCCAATAACATAGCCCTAAAAAAATCGATGCGCCATTGCAGCCAAGGATCACCGTCATGTAATTCACAAATATGATTCAAATGAAATATGCCTACATAATAATACAGAGCGGTAAGTGGTGTACTAATCGCCAATGTCCAACCGATAATAGCTGAATAATCACGTGGTAGTAACACCCCCTTTTTATGTTGATATTTATTGATGAGCCAATCGTTGATTTCCCAGGTACTGAAAAAAAGTACAATGGCCGAAGAATAATAGAAAAGTGATTCCGGATGGAAAAAATCCGGTTCCTCGTTGTCGTGCTCAATAGTTAACTTAACAAGGAAGTATACAATGTTTACAATGAGAAAACGAACTGCGGTTTTTTGTATTCTCTTCTTTTTCATTTCCATAAAGATACTGGATCAATAAACAAAGTAATAAAACGAACCGTAAAATGAATAAACGGGAACCCCTAAACTGTCATATTGGAGACTGAATTGTTCATTTTCCACTTGAATTGTTTTCAAAGGGAATATAAGGTGCCATTACAATAGACCTACTACAATGCCAATTCAATACGCAATTTTACAATCCAACTAATTTCTATTGGCCCACGATACGAAGCACCGCACTTTTGGCTAAAATTCAAAAAAATGAAACACGGAATCCAACTCATTGTATTTTTAGTAAGTCTTGCCTCCTTCGCTCAAACGGGTGTGATAAAAGGTATTGTGCTCGACACGCAAAGTGAATCCCCGCTTAATGGCGCTACAGTCGAACTTCTAGGTGTAGAAGCCACAGGTGTTATTACAGATTTTGACGGCTACTTCCGACTGGAAAATGTGCCTGTTGGCCGCCAAAGTATTCGTATAAGCTATGTAGGGTTCGAAAGTATTACACTACCCAATATTGTGGTTACTACCGGAAAGGATGCTGTCGTAACAGTAAATTTAATTGAAGCCTTCGATCAATTGGATCAAGTGGTCATTACGGCTACCAATAAAGATCTATCTGTGAACAAATTAGCCACCATTTCATCCCGACAATTTAGTTTGGAGGAAGTGAACCGCTTTTCTGGTGGTCGTAGCGATGTTGGACGCTTGGCAGCTAACTTCGCTGGGGTCTCTGCTCCGGATGATAGTAGGAACGACATTGTTGTAAGAGGTAACTCGCCTACAGGGCTATTGTGGCGTTTAGAAGGCATCCCCATACCCAGTCCGAATCATTTTTCGGCTGTGGGCACCACTGGCGGCCCTGTTTCCGCATTAAACCCTAACCTCCTCAAGAACTCCGATTTTCTAACCTCGGCATTTCCATCCGAATATGGGAATGCCCTGGGCGGGGTTTTCGACCTGGGTTTTAGAAAAGGGAACAAAGACGATTACGAATTTACAGCACAAGCGGGAATTTTCACGGGAGTAGAAGCCATGGCAGAAGGACCCCTTGGAAAAAATAACGGTTCTTTCCTAATCTCCGGTCGTTATTCCTTGATCAGTCTTTTGGGCGTTGGTGCTGGAGGTACTTCTGCTACCCCCAATTACAATGATATATCCTTCAATATTGACTTTGGCAAGAGCAAGCTGGGTAATTTTTCCCTTTTTGGGATTCTAGGGTTTTCTGATATTGAATTCCTTGGCGACGATATTGATGAAAATGATTTGTTCGCTGCAGAGGATGAGAATTCGTTTTTCGAATCTGGATTTGGAGTGGTAGGACTGAAACACCAAATAAACATTTCCAAAAACTCCTATGTAAGAACTGTACTGGCAGGGTCGTATAGCGGAAGTGATTTTAAGCAAGATAGATTTATAGATAAGGATACTCCCGAAGAGCGCATACTTCGCTATACTGAGGCAGATAACCTTGAAACCAGATTTAGTGCTTCCACAATGTTCAATGCAAAATTGAATAACAAAAGTACAATTCGAACTGGGATATTGGTGGAAGCTTTCGGAATTGATGTCACACAAAAAGACCGTGAGATGCAACCCGATCTAAATAATGATGGAGATCCCGACTTATTTACTTTCTTAGATGTTGATGACAACCTCACTTTAATACAACCCTATGCACAGGGACAGTTTCGTCTTACTGAAAAGTTGACCCTAAATGCCGGACTGCACGGGCAATACAGCACCTTAAATGAGCAATTCGTAATTGAACCCCGTGCAGCTATAAACTACAAAGTTGCCCCCAAGCACCAATTGAGTTTAGGGTATGGATTACACCATCAGCCCGTCTCATTACCACTTCTCTTTCTTAATGAAAACGTAAATGGCACGTTGCAACAAACCAACACTGATTTAGATTTTGTTCGCAGCAATCACTTTGTGCTAGGATACGATACTCGATTCGCCAAAAGTTGGCGCGGAAAGTTAGAAGTATACTATCAGGGCATTGATAAAGCAGCTGTAGAGGCCTTTCCCTCTAGTTATTCTTCCTTAACCGAAGGTGCTGATTTCGATTTTGACAATGATCGTGTTTCTTTAGTCAGTGAGGGGACAGGTTTCAATCAAGGGATTGAAATCACTATTGAGAAATTCTTTAGCGGTGGTTATTATGGCCTATTGACTACCTCATTTTTTGAAAGCAAATACGAAGGTAGTGATGGCATAGAAAGAAACTCCCCTTTCAACAATGGTTATGTTGTGAATGCCTTGGCGGGAAGGGAGTTCGCCATAGGAAAAGCTAAGAAAAATGTCCTTTTCTTCGATACTCGATTTACAGTCTCCGGAGGCCGATATTATACCCCAGTAGACCTTGAAGCTTCACAAGCTGCCGGATTTGAAGTTCTTCAGGAAGACATTGCATTCAGTGAACAGTATGATGGTTATCTAAGGTGGGACGTCAAAGCAGGTATAAAAATAAATAGCAAATCGAAGAAAACGTCGCATCAAATCTATTTCGATTTTCAAAATGTGACTAATAATGAAAACGTCTTTGTTAGACGATACAATAGATTGACTAACCGCGTAGATCAAGTAGATCAAATAGGATTCTTCCCTGACTTTGGGTATAGATTCGAATTTTAAAACAAATATCATGGCGAAACATTTAGCGACGAAAGAGCAAAATAGGCTTAGGAAAAATTATGGGTCTTGGGCAATGGTTACAGGGGCAACCTCCGGCATTGGTAAGGCTCTTGCCCTACAACTTGCAGAAGCAGGGTTTAATCTCCTAATTATTTCGAGAAAAATTGATGTTCTGGAAAAAATGACCCATACATTGGAATCCGAGTTCGGGGTTCAAGCCAACTTTCTTGCAGTTGACCTTTCGCAATCGAGTTCCTATGAACAGGTAATGAAAGCCGCCACGGACTATGACATTGGTCTTGTCGTACTTAGTGCAGGTTACGGAACATCCGGTTCCTTTATCGAATCCCAATTGGAAACCGAAATAGATATGCTCCATGTAAATTGCCGTGCTGTCCTTGTTCTTTCTCATTATTTTGCCCAAAAATTCGAAGCGCAAAACAAGGGTGCCATTGTTCTATTGAGCTCAATTGTTGCCTTTCAAGGTGTTCCTAATGCCGCTCATTATGCAGCGACCAAAGCCTATGTACAAACTTTAGGCGAAGGTTTGGCAGGAGAATTAAAAAACACCCAGTAGATATTCTTGTAGCAGCTCCGGGACCAGTCGAAACTGGGTTTTCGGAAAGAGCCAATTTACAGATGAACAAGGCCTTAACTCCCGACCAAATAGCAATCCCCATATTGAAGTCTCTCGGTAAAAAGACCGTACTGTATCCAGGGAGTCTCACCAAACTGCTCCTATTCGGACTGCGAACCGTTCCTCGATGGGGGAAAGTAAAAATTATGAGTTTGGTTATGGGAGGTATGACAAAACATCAGAAAAAATATGCAAAGATTTAAAACTAGCTTATTCGCATTGGCACTATTAATCACCATCGGTGCCACGTTTGTAAATTGTAATATGGAAGTGAACGACATCGGATTTTTAGACGATTCCCTTAACAAAATTGAGGCCAATATCCTATATCAGGATTCAATCAATATAGATGTCTCGAAAGTACCAGTTGCATGGCATTTGGATCATACCCTAAAGACAATCAATGGAATTTACGATGCCATGGAAGCTTCCAATCCAGATGATTTCAATTCGAGTTTCAATATGCCGCGTGTTATGTCCCTAACCCTAAATTATATTCCACGGGGAAGGGCACAATCGCCTACAGCCGTGCTGCCCCCAGAAATAATTGAAAAGGAAGCATTGTATCGGCAATTGAAAGAAGCTAGGGAAAATGTAAAAATGGCTTTTCAATTGGATGAGCATGCCCATTTTGAACACCCTGTTTTTGGGATCATTGCTCGGGGAAATTCGCTTCGGTTCCTAGAGGTGCATACAGAGCATCACTTAAAGATCATCAGGGATATTTTAAAAGAATAATTACTGTTTCAAAAAGACCAGGGTAGCTGTTTCCCCCACATCTAAGTTAGTGACCGTCCGGGTCAGGTTATTGCTATCGGTAATGTCGAAACGAATGGTATTCTTTCCGATAATTCCGTTGGTTAGGGCCGTTATCTTTACCTCAACACGATCGCGATCCATCTTTATCCTTACTTTCCGGGAACGTCTAGTAACCCCATAATCAATGAGCACCGGAATCTCATTTATGGACAAATCGATTCTATCATTATCTGCCAATTCCTCATCATAAATTAACATAGAAAGTTCTTCGTCTTTGCTGAACACGTGCAATACTTCATTCGTGGCTACGGTGTTAATACTAACATTATTGGCCTTACTTACTAAATCCTTTTGTTTTTGCTTAATGGCCGATTGGGACTTTATCTCTCCCACAATATCAACTTTGGGACGTTCTTTCTTTTTCAGAATGGGCCCTACATTCGATAACTCTATCTGCCCGTTTATGCATAGTTCGCCATCTAAATATTTACTGTCGAACCTTCCGCGGATATGTTGCCCTTCAGTCTCATTTCTAAAAGTCCCCGTAAAATGAATATAACAGAACTTGTCCTCTACGATAGGTGATTTTGCCGTAAGTATCTGACTTTCATGAAATGTGAAAGACTTGGTTTTGTAATCTATAGTTCCCGAAATCAATGATTTGGTTTCATAGCCTCCGTCTTGATCTGTTACGGAATACCCCTCTATAACTCCGTTCTCTTCATAGAAATAGACCTTGTAAGTATATAGGGTAATATCACTTAATTTAATAACACCATCGAAAGAGTACTCTTCTTCTTGCGCCCAAAGGCCTTGAAAGAAAAGACAGCTTACAATTCCGAAAAGTATCGTTGCTCTCATTTGATGTTATAAAATCGGATTACAAGTATAAACATTATTTCGCGTAATACTGAAGGGGAAAAACCCCTTAATTGAAGAACCGTGAGCAAAAGGTGAGAAAATAAAAAAACCCCCAACCAATGGTTAGGGGTTTCTAAACTATATCTTCTCCGTTCTATGCTTCCCCGTGAGGAACAATAGAAACATAAGATTTGTCATTCTTTTTCCTGGTGAATTTCACAATACCGTCCACTTTGGCGTGCAGCGTATGGTCTTTTCCACCATATACATTCTCACCTGGGTGATGTGTATTTCCTCTTTGTCTAACGATGATGTTTCCAGCAACAGCTGCTTGACCACCAAAAATCTTAACCCCTAGGCGTTTCGATTCTGATTCGCGACCGTTCTTGGAACTACCAACTCCTTTTTTATGAGCCATCTCTTTTCGGTTTTATAAGTTATACTTTAGTGGTTGCTTACGCTTTTCCACCGTCTAATTTATCTTGCCATTCTTTAAGCTCGTCCCACTTACCATCGGCAGCCAATTGAGCTTGCTGAGGCCAAGTATCTGGCACATGGTTTCCACGAACTCCAGAAATGATTTCTGTAATGTTTTTGAGATCTGCCTTTGCCAAATCTGCAAACGTTGCAATACCAGCAGCGGTTAGTGTCTCAGCGATCTTAGGACCAATTCCTTCGATCTTCTTAAGATCATCTCCTTTAGCAGCTTTCTTAGGAGCGGCTTTTTTAGCAGGAGCTGCCTTTGGAGCTTCTGCTTTTGGAGCAGCTTTTGTTTCCTTCTTTGGCTCAGCCTTTTTAGCTTCTGCCTTAGGGGCAGCCTTCTTAGCAGGAGCTGCTTTTTTTGCTCCAGAGGCTACGATGTTTTCAATGATGATTTCAGAAAGTGATTGTCTGTGACCGTTCTTTACCCGGTATCCTTTTCTTCTTTTCTTTTTGAAAACAATAACTTTATCACCCTTTAGGTGCTTAACGACTTTTGCTCCTACTTGAGCTCCGTCTATAGCCGGGGCGCCAACAGTAACCTTGTCTCCGTCACCGATAAGAAGTACATTGTCGAAAGCGACTTTTTTACCTTCCTCCACGGCCAAACGGTTCACAAAGACTTTTTGGTCTTTTGCAACTTTAAATTGCTGCCCTGCTATCTCTACAATTGCGTACATAGCGTAAACGTTTATAATGGTTTTTTAAAAATCAAAAGCTTCTACCCTACAGCAAAAGCGGGTGCAAATATAATTGTAAAAATGAAATTGACAAAAGGATTTAGCCTTAAAAACAGTGTTTTTCAATGTTTTGGGTTCCATGACTCCTTTAACAACTGCATAAAGGCCAACGTAAGCACAAAAGTTGTAGAAAAACCCATAATAATCAAGGAAATAATAAGGATGAGGGAGCCCTTATTGAAATTAAGGTTCCAAGAATCGAGTATGGCCTCGGCAAAGCGTGTATCTATCCAGAAAATATAGCATGCCATAAAAGCAGCGAAAACAAGAGTTGCCAATCCCCCCGTAAAAAGACCCAACTGAAACCCATCCTGATACTTGAATTCTACCATACTTGCCTTATAATTCTTCAACGCAAAAAAGATACCCCCACCAATGATCACACCATTAAGTGCGCTTAACACAGGATATTTATGCAAGCCCATTAGGTTAGTTAGCAAAAAATATACAATAAGGATTACCGCAATCCCAAAGCCGTATTTGACATAGTACTTTCCCATAAGAACAAGAATTTGGTTCCCTTAAATTTCGGTAAAAATTTTCAGAAACCACTGAAATAGAGCCTATTAATTCACTCTTTTGTTGGAAAGATATACCCCGAAGAGAATAATGACTGCAGCAATTAATTGTAACCAACTAAATCGTTCCCCATCTACAACTCCCCACATGACGGCAACCAACGGCATGGTATAGGTTACGGATGAGGCAAATACCGGACTGGCAATATGCACCAGTTTGTTAAAGATCACTTTTGCCATTGCGGTTCCGAAAAGCGAGAGAATGGCCACATACCCAAATGAAATTTGCATTTGACGATCCTGCATAATTGTATCGAAGAAACCAGTATAGTACAGTATGACAAAAGCAGGCACAATAATACACAAGAAATTACCTGTTGTAATGGCAAGTGCACTCACATTGCTCAAATACTTTTTGATAATATTCACGTTAAAAGCATAGCCAATAGTCGCGATTAGAATAAGGCCTCCATACCAATGATTCCTAGTAATTCCTGAACTCTCCACTGTGCCATTATTGTGCATCCAAATCCCCGCGAGTATGAGAAGAATAGTTCCTAAAAGTCCAATGAACACGCCCCATACTTGTCTTTTGGCCACTCCAATACCAAACAAAAGTGCACCTACTATCAATGTATTTAAGGGAACAGTTGAATTAAGAATAGAGGTTACCCCACTATCTATATGGTTTTGTGCAATTGCAAACAGAAACGACGGAAAAAAAGTCCCAGTGAAGCCAGAAATAACCACCCAAATCCAATCTTTTTTGCCTATCTGCATTAGGCTACGGAAACCAACAGAGAACAGAAAAATGGAGGTAAGGACAATTCGCAAGGAACCTAGCTGAAAATCGGTTAGGCCCACAAGACCCTTCTTAATAAGTATAAAAGAGCTCCCCCAAATAATGGAAAGGACAATAAGATAAACCCACTTAAGTGTGTAGTTATTCATGGTCGATTTTCGAGGAACAAAGTTGAGGATTAATTAGAATCCTTTAACTAATTCTAATATAATTTTAACAATCCCGGATCACCTAGTTTAGATACCGAGTTATTAAAGGGGTTGCTTGCCTATTCTTCCCAAGAAATTGTTTCCATGATCCTTCTTATATCATCCCGCAAATACACTACAGCAGGGTAAATGGAATCGAAATTTGGTTTCGATTCAAAATAGAGCGATCCCGTTATAAAATGGTTGGTACTATCGGTTACATAGAACTGGGACTGTGTAGCTGCATCTCCGTTTATCATATAGAACATACCATATACCTTATTAATGGAATCCACCCTCGGCTGTTCAAAAATTTCATTGGCTTTTACCGTATGGTCATACGTTAGTTTTTGTGCATCCTGCAGCAATTTGGTGAGATTACCCTCTTTCACTGGCTGGTACGTCATATAAACAGTTGCTTTCATGCCAGGATACACCAGGTTAACACCACAGTTTCCTTTCTCAACCAGATTAGACGATTGGTTCCTCTCAAAACTATAGGGACAGTCCCCCTTAACGATACCATAGTTTGCCATATCGTACTCCAGCCGTAATTTGGATGCTGGTTTCACGATCACTTCATCTCCGCAGGCCGAAAAACACAGTAGCAATGTACTTGTTAGGATTACTCCCAGAAAAGCTCGAAAGTTCAACATCTTCTATTTATGGATTTATGGACAACTTAATTCTTTTGATTCGCTTGTTCTCGAAAGCTTCTACCGTAAACGAATAATTGTGGAAGGTTATTACCTCCTTCTTTTTTGGAAATCCTTTAGAAATCTCCAACAAGAATCCCGCTAAGGTTTCGGCCTCCCCTTTTACGGTTTCGAAAGGCTCACTATCTTCCAGTTTTATGGCTCGATAAAAGTCCTTTATTGGAGTTTTGCCCTCAAACACGTAAGTTGTGTCATCGAGCTTTGAAAATTCTAGGTCATCATCATCGAATTCATCACTAATTTCACCTACGATCTCTTCAATTATGTCTTCTAGGGAAATCAATCCGCTAGTGCCCCCATATTCATCGACCACAATTGCCAGATGCATTTTACGATCTTTGAATTCATTGAGCAAATCATCCAGCTTTTTGTTCTCTGGAACAAAATAAGGCTCCCGTTTCAGTGACACCCAATCGAATTGTTTTCTGTCTAAATGAGGAAGTAAATCCTTTACGTATAGTACTCCTGTAATATGATCTATGCTTTCCTTGAAGACAGGAATACGCGAATAGCCTTTTGCGATAATCTCTGGCATAATTTCGGTATAAGGGGATTCTTCGCTCAAAGCAAAAATATCTATCCTTGGCCGCATCACATTCTTGGTATCAGTGTTTCCAAAAGTGACAATCCCTTGTAATATTTTTTGTTCTTCTTGCGTAGTATCTTCTTCCGAAGTAAGCTCCAATGCCTGCGATAATTGATCTACACTTATATTGGATTTTCGCTTTCCAAAGCGATCCTCCATAAACAGGGTAATAGATCTCATGGGATTGCTCAATGGACTGAACAAAGTACTCAATACATTAATGGGGTATGCCATGAAGGTAGAGAAAGAAATCTTGTTTCTGCTAGCATATATTTTAGGTAGTATCTCACCAAATAAAAGTATTAAAAAGGTGACCCCTATGATCTTAAGACCAAATTTAAGATATTCATTGGCAATACTTTCAAAATAAGGTTCGAACAAGGTCGCAAATAACAATACAATGGCAATATTGATAAGGTTATTGGCAACCAAAATGGTGGCAAGCAGTTTCTTGGGTTTGGATAACAACTTCTCAACTAACTCCAGACGCCTGGAAGGTTTCCCTTCTTTAGTATCGAAATCGGCAGGGGTTAGTGAGAAAAACGCCACTTCAGCACCCGAAATAAGTGCCGAACATATAAGTAACACAAATAAGAAAACGATGCCTGTAATCTGAGGAAGGCTCAGTAAGGAAATATAAAGTAGACTAGGAGGTTCTGGATCCAATTTTGTGGATTTTGTTAAACATTAGAATGGCAAATCGTCATCCTCTTCCCCTATGGGTTCCTGAACCGGATTTGCCGGTTGCTGGGATGGTGCTGGGGCAGCGGGTTTGGCAGCTTGTACAGATCCTTGTGCAGGATTGGCTCCGCCCATCATACTACTTTCATTCTTTGGGGTAAGGAAGGTAAAATCGGTACACTGAATCTCTGTGCTGTAGCGGTCATTACCTTGTTCATCCTGCCACTTTCGGGTTTTAATCCTACCCTCTATATACACTTTATCCCCTTTTTTAAGGTACTTTTCACAGATTTCTGCTCCCTTGTTTCGCACCACGATATTATGCCACTCCGTATTATTAATTCGTTCTCCTGTGGTTCTATTGGTGTAGGTTTCGTTGGTTGCCAGAGGGAATCTACCGATACAACCTCCTCCTTCAAAATAAGTCATTTTCACTTCATCTCCCGTGTGCCCAATTAGCATGACTTTGTTCAATGTTCCGCTCATGATTTTAATATAAAAATAGGTTTATGCAAAAGTATGTTTTGTAAAAATAAATATACGTTTTTTTATCAATTGAATGCTTCAAATGCTTGGATGAAATTTCCGATGAGTATAGGTACGGGATAATTTTCAAGGTTGTTAAATTCAATGCCATTTTCCAACGTCTCAACTTCAGCAATCCAAAACCTCGTGTGCAGGTGCTTATGAGATAGTTTATGCACGATGACCTCGTGATTATATAGTGTCATGTCCTTTATCTCAAACTTTTGGAACAAGAGCTCATACCCCGACAACATCTTGAGCTCCTTAGCATCTACCATAGCTGGACTTTCTATTAAAGGGAATTGGTAAAGGTTTTGCCAAATTCCTTTCCCCTTTCGCTGCTCTAAAAATGTGGACCGACCCTTTAGGGGAATAATATAATTATAGTAGTGCGTTTTTATTTTATTCTTTCTAATTTTTACTGGCAACCCTGTCACCCTATTACTGGAATAGGCCGAACAGTTAGAACTAAAAATACAATTGGCACAATCTGGATTCTGGGGTACGCAATGACGCGCACCAAATTCCATTATCGCCTGGTTATGCGTTCCCGGCTGGGAAGTATCTATGAGCAACTGGGCGAGTTCTTTAAATTCCTTCACCCCCTGTGTACTATTTATTGGTGTATCTATTCCGAATACCCTAGAAAGGACCCTGTACACATTGCCATCTACCACTGCCGTGGGTCTATTAAAGCATATAGAGGCAATCGCACTTGCGGTATAATCCCCTACGCCTTTGAGGGAAAGTAATTCTTTATAGGTATCTGGGAAAACCCCTTGGTATTTATCCACCACCCATTTGGCCGAAAAATGCAAATTTCTGGCACGGGAATAATACCCCAAACCTTGCCATAGTTTTAGCACTTTTTCTTCGGGAGCTTCGGCCAATTGGAAAACCGTTGGAAACGTTTCGATAAAGTTTAGATAATATGGCATCCCCTGTGCCACGCGGGTCTGCTGCAGGATAATTTCGGAGAGCCAAATGTAATAGGGATCTTTGGTTTCCCGCCACGGTAGATTTCTCCCATTTTGTAAATACCACAAAATGAGTTTTTTAGCGAAAAAAGTCGTATTTTTTGGCATCTGGTAAATGTAAGTGTTATCTATTTATAATTTAACCAATTACGATTTGATTATTTGAAAGTAAAATGTTTATATTTGCCGTCTTGAAAAACGACCCAATTTGATTGCACTTATTTATTAATTTAAACTTAACAGAATGACAAAAGCAGATATCGTAGCGAGGATCTCGGAAAAATTAGGAATGGAAAAAGGAGACGTTCAAGCTACAGTTGAATCCTTTATGAACGAGGTAAAAAATTCTCTTGAAAGCGGAGACAACGTATATCTACGTGGATTTGGAAGCTTCATCATCAAGAAAAGAGCTGAAAAAACCGGAAGAAATATTTCGAAGAACACAACAATTAAAATTCCTGCACACAACATCCCTGCATTCAAACCTGCTAAAGTATTTGTGGAAGGAGTTAAGACTAACGTTGAAGTAAAGTAATAACAATACGGTCCCACAACCTTGTGGGACTTCCATAAAAAAATCAATATGCCAAGCGGTAAAAAACGAAAAAGACATAAGGTTGCAACGCACAAGCGCAAGAAAAGACGTCGCGCTAACCGCCACAAGAAGAAGTAGTTTTTAACTACTTTTTTCTTTTAGGAAACTAACTTATTAATCGTTCTTTGACAACGAAATTAAGGCCAAAAGCTTTGATTTCTACAGGTTTTACCCGGTCCGATACCATTCGGACTTTAAAATTCCTGTGATAAAATATTGTTTAATCCATTCCGGAACCCAAATATGGGTGCGGGATAAAAATCAAGCAACGTGAGCTACGAATTATTCATTAGATCCAGTTCACAAGAAGTTGATTTTGCCCTTTTAAAAGATGGAAAACTAGTCGAACTTCATAAAGAAGAGGAAGACAACAAGTTCTCTGTAGGCGACGTGTTTATCGCCAAAATACGGAAAACGGTTCCTGGACTCAACGCAGCATTTGTAAATGTTGGATATGAGAAGGATGCATTTTTGCATTACCATGATTTAGGACCTAAAGTTCTTTCTTTACTCAAGTTCGTAAAACGTGTAAGCACAGGTAAATTAAGAGATTACTCTTTAAAAAATTTCCCATTTGAGAAAGAGATTGATAAAAATGGAGGCATTAATGATGCCCTTAAAAACAATCAATCCATTCTCGTACAAATCGTAAAAGAGCCCATTTCCACAAAAGGACCACGTATTAGTTCTGAGCTTTCCATAGCCGGACGCTATATTGTATTGGTCCCTTTCTCAGATCGTGTATCTATTTCTCAAAAAATAGAAACCCGAGAAGAAAAAGACAGGCTAAAACGCTTAATTAATAGCATTAAGCCTAAAGGATTTGGCGTAATCATACGAACTGTTGCCGAGGGCAAAAAAGTAGCAGAACTGGATAGAGATTTACAAAATCTCGTAGATCGCTGGAACGCGATGTGCAAAAAGCTACGGGGAGCGCACCACCCTTCAAAGGTGTTAGGAGAGTTAAACAGAGGGGCATCCATTATTAGGGATGTTTTTAACGATTCGTTTTCTGCAATTCATATAGACGACGAAAACCTCTACGTACAAATAAAAGATTATGTGCAAGAAATTGCACCCAAAAAAGAGAATATTGTTAAGCTCTACGATTCAAGGATTCCCATTTTTGAGAAATTCGGAATCGAAAGACAAATAAAAACTTCCTTTGGTAAAACCGTCTCTGGAGCAAAAGGTGCTTATTTGGTTATAGAACACACCGAAGCACTTCATGTGATAGATGTAAATAGTGGTAACAGAAGCAATAAGTCTAAAACCCAAGAAGAAACCGCATTAGAAGTTAATATGATTGCGGCCAGCGAAGTAGCTAGACAGCTAAGGCTTCGCGATATGGGTGGAATTATTGTCATAGACTTTATCGATATGGGGAAACCCGAAAACCGAAAAGCACTTTACAACTTTCTCAGGGACGAAATGAAAGACGACAAAGCGAAGCACAAGATTCTTCCCCCAAGTAAATTTGGCTTGGTTCAAATTACGCGCCAACGGGTACGTCCCGAAGTGAACATTAAGACCCGCGAAGAAAATCCAAATAATGGAGAAGGCGGCGAAGTGGAAGCTCCGATCGTATTGGTGCAAAAAATGGAAGAGGAGTTAAAACGAATCTTCAAGAAAGACTATAAAAAGTTGACACTAAACACACATCCTTTTATAGCAGCCTTTTTAACAAAGGGCTTTCCATCTGTGCGAACCAAATGGTTCATGGAGCACAAAAAATGGGTCAAAATTTTACCTAGAGATGCTTACACATACCTCGAGTATCACTTTCATGATAAAGATGGTAACGAGATTAAATAGACCTCGGTTCTAAGTACCTTGGACTATAAAATACCAAACCCTCTGTAACGTAATGTTACAGAGGGTTTTTTTGTGATATATACTAATTACTTACTTCTACCTGAAAAAGTATAGGTAGTGCATATAAGACCCCTACTGGCTTTCCACGCTGTTTCCCTGGTATCATCTTAGGCAAAGAGCCAACCACAGCGACCGCTTCTTGTTCCAAACGTGGATGTGGTGCCCTAGCACGAACGTTAATCACTTGTCCATGACGGTCTATCTTAAACTGTACACTTATGCGTTGGCGTCCTTCCAGTCCCAATTCATTAGCCAGGTCGGTATTGAATTTCTTCTGAACGAAAGCCATTACATTATCTGCCAAGCATTTCTTTTTCTCTTCATTGGAAGGTAGCGATTCGCAGCCTGGATATATGGGTACATCCTCAATAACAGCAAAAGGCACAAAGGGGATTTCCTCCTCCTCTTCTACTTCCTCGATACTTTCAATCTCGACGATTTCTTGGTTCTGGTCAGCCTCGGAAGACTCAAAAACCGATTCCTCTACATCCTCAGTGTTTTCTACTACATTAATAATTTGTGGCATCGCTGCCATGGGCGGTGGAGGTGGCGGAGGTGGCGGCGTTACCTGTTGGGTAATAGGAACATCTAGCTCCAAATCATTTTGCACTACCTCTATGTTATCGCTTACAGTACCTCTATCCACAGACTTCCATTCCAACATTCTCCATGAAATAAATAGCATAGTCGCAAATCCGACTAGAAAGAAAACGTTGCTCCAACGACTTAGGTCGACACTTGGGTTCTTTTTTAGTTCCATAATTGTAGCATTAGTGTTTTATAGGTTTTAAGACAAAGTCCCTTCAAACTTTATGAAAAGTTACTTTCAACAAAACCAGGAAACAATGATAATTATCACCTTACCGCTATGCATATCAAATAGTTACATTATCCTTTACCCCAAACGTCCACAAGAGCAAAGAAAGAAGTCTATCCAAAGCCGGCATAGAATGTCGTAAAAGTAAATATCTTAGCTAGGTGCAAGGACAAAAGACATATACCGTAACAGAAGCCAAAAAAAGGCTGGAGCGCTATTGTGCCTATCAGGATCGATGTCATAAGGAGGTAATTGCCAAGCTAAAGGAAATGCGCATGATACAAGATGCCATAGACCTCATCGTTCATGATCTTATCACCGAAAACTATTTAAATGAAACGCGATTTGCCCAATCCTTTGCAAGGGGAAAATTTCGGGTTAAAAAATGGGGGAAGAATCGCATTGTTCGCGAATTGAAACTGCGGAACATTTCCCAATACAACATTACACTGGCACTAAAGGAAATAGAGGATTCGGAATACCTAACGAGCTTTCATGAACTTGCCGAAAAACGATGGGTGCAATTGGAAGGTGAAACATCCCAACAACGGAAAAGGAAAAAACTAGTGGATTATTTATTGTACCGTGGCTGGGAATCTTCCCTAATTTGGGAAAAGGTAGCCGAACTATCGTGAGTTTCCTTCATTTAAGCCTGAAATACACGGATTAACCTTAGAAATTTTGGGGGTTTTCCCTTACTTAACAAGCTCATTCTTACCTATCTTTAAACAAGCTTTCGGTTTATCACCGTAGGTGATTTGGTAATTAGCAGATTGATAGCAAACCAGCTTAGTATTTGGGTAAGGATGTGTTTTCACATGTTCTTACCCTTTTTTATGATTGGTAATCAAGCACATAGCCGCAAACACCAAAAATAGCAGGGCCAAACCTGCCATTTTTTAAAAAATTTCTCCTACATTTAGAGTACTTCCCTTTAATCGACGCCTCGGCGTCCCAATTTCTATTTGCGAAATTTTAAAACAATCTATTATGAAAAGATGGAATCTCTTCGTTGGGGCCATGACTATGCTTTGCATACAACTGGCGCAGGCCCAAAATGACCTATGTAACACTGTTGTGGACATAGACCCTTATTTTGAGGGTATTTTTGCCACCCAAAACCAAAACGTAACCATGGAGTCCTTTGCCACTGCAGAACCCTATGTACTTAAGATCCACTTTTGGGATGTGGCATTCGATAACGGCGATAACCCGGATGCCCTTAGCCTGGAGCAAATGCTGGGGGTGGTGGCTAACCTTAACAAGGACTTTAATGCCTTTAACATCTTTTTTAAGTTTGATGGTAAGAGCCAGGTCAATGCCAGTAATTTTAGAGTTATCAATACCGATCCAGACATGCCCACGGGCAATCCAACTCCGGGAGAATTCATAAATTATTTGGAACAGAGTTCTAATTATAAAACTGGCACCATAAATATGTATTCTATTGACGACCTTCTGTTCTCAGGAGCTTATCAGGATGATCAAAATGATGGACTCTTTGGAATTATAGTCACAGACCATTCTTTATATTCAACCACCTATCCTTCTCCCATCTTATTAACTCATGAAGTGGGGCATTTCTTTAACCTACAGCATACGTTTTATTGTGGTGCCGATGACAATTCCTGTGAGAATGTAACACGGGACCCCAATGATCCGGACTACAATGCACATAACAAGGGAGATTATATCATAGATACCTTTGCCACCCCAGAAGGGATGCAAGGGGACGTCGATTTCGACAGTAATACCTGTCTCTATACCAATACCACGGCCACCGATGAAACGGGTAGGCCCTATGCAGATTACGAACCCGAGGTAACCAATTTTATGTCTTATAGCTGGCCCTGCCAAAGCCAGTTCACCCCCGGACAAGTAGTACGGATGCGATTGCATATAGATGTATTGAACGACCATCCCACCATTACCAAAATTGAGAACCACGACATCTCCACCTTGTACGAGCCCTATGCAGGGTTTTACGCGCCCTACTTTCCCTATCTGGGCAATGAGCCTCCCCTGTTCCAGCCTGGGTTTACCTACCGCTTTGTGGCCTGCGAATGCGAATGCCCACAGCCTACGGACTATGAGGACACCAATTTTTCCTATACCAATACCAGCCTGTTGACCATCTTCCCCGACGAAACCGACTACAGCCGCATTGCACACCCCAACCATTCGGCCATTAGCATAGCAGAGGTGCCAGAAATGCTGGGCGACCCACAGACCGTACGGCGGTGTTGGGACAATTGGTTTACCCCGCCCATTATTGGCGGGACCATTACCCTGTTTAACGATGGGGTCTTTAATACCAATGTTACCATAGTCCCACAGGATTCTACCCAAATTAACAATCCTGCCTTAGTGGACGATTTAGACAGCGGACTCTATAACATTAAGAAAAACAAGGCAGACGGCACCATTGACGAAGTAAATATTTTAAAAGAAAATGAGTAACTTAGAAGAGATGAAACGAGTTCTAATGATTTTACAGCAATTAAGACTTGGCAGGAATGCTTTATGGATTTGGTGCTTTTTGGGGACTTTTGCCCCCCTAACCGCCCAAATTACCTTTATACCCGACCCCCAATTTGAAAGCCATTTAATTGCCGCAGGAATGGATACCGACGGCGAGGTGAATGGGCAGGTATTAACGGCCGATATTGCCGATGAAACCTCCCTGATCATCCTAGAAAACGGTACCCAGGATTTGACAGGGATAGAGGATTTTGCGTCCCTAGAGCTTCTCAATCTCCTAAAACTGAACATTACTAATCTTGACCTTTCCCAAAACAGCAATCTAAGGGACCTATCGCTGGATAACATTACATTGGAAAATCTTAATGTAAGTAATAATTTGAATCTACAAGAAATTTCTTTAAATCTAGACACAGCGCAATATCCAAGCGATGTATCGGAATTAGACTTAAGCAATAATAGTGACTTGGAAGACATTTTAATTAATGGAACAAAAATTAGTCATTTGAGTTTAGTCAATAATACTAATCTCTCAGAGGTCCGATTAAGCAATTTAAGTTTTATGAATTATTTAGACTTAAAAAATGGCAACAATAGTAATATCTTTTTTTTAAGGGTTCAAAGCAATCCCAATTTACAATGCGTACAGGTGGACGATCCCGCCGCCGTGATCGCGGGTACCGACACGCCCTACGACAACTGGATCATTGAGAACGACCCGCTCATTACCGACGATTGCGAACTGGGCGTAGCAGGGTTTTTGGAAAAAAACATTGGCCTTTATCCCAATCCCGTGCGAAGTGAACTATCCTTGGAAGTATTGCAGGGAATCTTCATTAAGGAAATTTCCATCTACAATGTACAAGGGTCACGGGTCCTTAGAAAGGAAGGCACTACTTCATTGGGTGTGTCTTCCCTGAGCCCGGGCGTATATTTTATGTCCATACAAACGGATAAGGGCATGGCCACCAAAAAGTTTGTGAAACTGTAACCCGATTTTTTATGGTAAATGCAAGAACGCTTTGGCAGTTCCTGATCATTGGGGTCATGGGCTTACCCTTACAGGCCCAGATCACCTTAATCCCGGATTCGGCCTTCGAGAATTTTTTGGTGGTGGCTGGTATTGATACAGATGGAGAAATAAATGGACAGGTACTAACGGCAGACATTGCCGATGAAACCTCATTGGGCATACTGTGCTTTGGTATACAGGACATGACGGGGATACAGGATTTTGAAGCACTTGAGGTACTGGATCTATGGAAAATGGATATATCGAATTTAGATTTATCTCAGAACACCAATTTAAGACGCCTTTCACTTGATGACCTAAGCCTTGATTCCCTAGACCTAACCCAGAACACTAATCTAGTTGAACTCATTCTTTCATTAAGTTCTCCCTCGGACACTTATCCGGGTAATATCTCAGAAATAGATTTGAGCCAAAATGTTCTTCTGGAAGAGGTAAGTATCGGTGATAGTTTTATTGTAATCGACCTTTCCAACAGTCCAAACCTTAGGAATGTTAATTTAGGAGATTCCGAAACCCTTACCCATGTAAACCTTAACAATGGAAACAACGGTAATATCAGTTTTTTACGAATAGAGGATGTTCCCAACTTGCAGTGCGTACAGGTAGACGATCCCGCCGCCGTGATGGCGGGTACCGACCCTCCCTACGACAACTGGATCATAGAGAACGACCCGCTCATTACCGACGATTGCGAACTGGGCGTAGCAGGGTTTTTGGGAAAAAACATTGGCCTTTATCCCAATCCCGTGCGAAGTGAACTATCCTTGGAAGTATCGCAGGGAATCTCTATTAAGGAAATTTCCATCTACAATGTACAGGGGTCCCAGGTCCTTAAAAAGGAAGGGACTTCCTCATTGGGTGTATCTTCCCTGAGCCCGGGCGTATATTTTATGTCCATACAAACAGATAAGGGCATGGCTACCAAAAAGTTTGTGAAACTGTAACCCGATATTTATGGTAAATGCAAGAACGCTTTGGCAGTCCCTGATCATTGGGGCCATGGGCTTACCCTTACAGGCCCAGATCACCCTGATACCCGATCCACAATTTGAAAGTCATTTAATTGCGGCTGGAATGGATACCGACGGCGAGGTGAATGGGCAGGTACTAACGGCAGACATTGCCGATGAAACCTCCCTGATCATCCTAGAAAACGGCACCCAGGATTTGACAGGGATACAGGATTTTGCGTCCCTGGAAGTTCTGGATTTGTTAAAATTGAATATAACCACCCTGAACCTGTCCGAAAACCAAAGTTTAAAACGTCTTTCTCTTGATCTTATAACATTAGAAGACTTAGATTTACATAATAATCTAAATCTTGAACGAATTAATCTAAATCTGGACACAACGGAATATCCGAGCAATCTTTCCGAACTGGACCTTAGCAACAATACGCTTTTGGAGATCATTTCAATTAGCGGAACTCAAATCACTCACTTAGATTTTTCCAATAACACAAATATTGGAAGTTCGTTTAGATTGGATTTTATGGATGACTTAATTGCCGTTAACCTAAGCAACGGAAACAACGGTAATATCAGTTTTTTACGAATAGAGGGTGTCCCTAATTTACAATGCGTACAGGTGGACGATCCCGCCGCCGTGATCGCGGGTACCGACCCTCCCTACGACAACTGGATCATTGAGAACGACCCGCTCATTACCGACGATTGCGAACTGGGCGTAGCAGGGTTTTTGGAAAAAAACATTGGCCTTTATCCCAATCCCGTGCGAAATGAACTATCCTTGGAAGTATTGCAGGGAATCTCCATTAAGGAAATTTCCATCTACAATGTACAAGGGGCACGGGTCCTTAAAAAGGAAGGGACTACTTCATTGGGTGTGTCTTCCCTGAGCCCGGGCGTATATTTTATGTCCATACAAACGGATAAGGGCATGGCCACCAAAAAGTTTGTGAAACTGTAAAAAGGTAGTCGCAGATATTTAGGAAATCCCTAAATTTTTATGCGTTCGGGCAATCGCTTTTTCATTCTTGGTATCTATCCAAGCCTGGCCTTTCCACCTTCGCATCATATTATCGAAATGGCGCATCCAGAAAATATTATAGACCGCGCGACCCAAGTTTTTCGGGTTTCTGGCTATGGCCCGTAAGCTCATGGAAAATCCAGGGGTTAGGTATCGCATATAATGCCAATAACCCTCTGGCATATACAGTACATGACCATGTTCCAAATGCCCAACGAATCCTTCAGCCTTTTTTAAAGCCGGCCATTTGTTGTAATCGGGATTCGCAAAATTGATGTCCTCCCGAACAATTAAGGAATGGGGTATTTTATAGAGGTAATCATTCTGTTTCTGATCGAACAGGATGACTTGTTTCCTTCCCTGAAAATGAAAATGGAATATATTGGCCAGATCAATGTCGTAGTGCATGAAAGTATAGCTATCTTCCCCTCCAAAAAACAACATAGGAAGACCTTTCATCAATTTCAATCCAAAATCGGGATAGGAGAAATCCTTTTGCAATTCGGGCACCTCTTTCAATATATTCCAAAGGAAAATACGATAGCGAGTGGGTTCTTTTTTCAACAATTCCACATATTCGCTCATCTTCATTTCTGCATGTGCTTGGTTGAATCCCTCATCATGTCGAACAGGGCGATCATCATATAAAGGAACTATCTTATCGCCTGCTACTTGTGCCATATAATCCAAATTCCACTTTTGTATGGCAGGCCAGTCATTCACAAAATTCTCTATGATGACAGGCTTTTGCGGTTTAAAATAATCTTTTATGAATTCTTCCTTGGTGATGGAAGATACCCTATCTATTTCTTGTAACTGCATAATGAAATGTAGGGCAAATTACAAAACTTTACGAAAATGACTTGCAAAATTCCTTCAACAAAAAAGCGCAGGGAACCATAGCGGATTCCACTGCGCTCGGGCACATGGCAAAATCGATAGCTAGTTAATTGCCATCTGTCGTTACCACCAACTGCTGGCTGTATTCGCTAAATCCATCGGTGCCGCAATCGGCACGAACGTAGATTTCATATGTGGTTCCGGGAAGCAACCCTGTGATTTCATAATTGGGAACACTGGAGTTCTGAGCGGTTCCTGTACCAGGGATATACCCAATGGTCCCGAACTCAACTTGCCAATCGGTTTCATTGTTTTCATCCCATGTCAATTCTATGGTCGTTTCACTCACTGTAACCAACGCCAAATTAGTTGGAGTATTACAAAGGTCTACGGTTTCCAGTGTTTGAAAAAGAGCGGAAATGTAATCGCTAAAACCATCACTACCACAATTGGAGCGAAGGAATACTTCATATGTGGTAGAAGGCTCTAAGCCTTCAATAAGAAACTCATTCTGCGAAGTCTGAACTACTTGACCGGTTCCCAATGAAAATCCATTAGGCCCATATTCAAATTCGAATGCAGATTCTCCGCCTGTATCCCAACTAAAGAATGCCGAATTACTATTTACTTGGTCTATGGAAAGGTTTTCTGCTTTAGAACAGTTATTATTGGTATTGTTGGAGTCATCATCGTTGGAGCAGCCAAACAAAAACGCACAAGCCACTGCCAACCAGAGCAGTTTTTTCATAAGTACAGGTTTTAAGATTAGGTAATGTTTGGCAGGTACCTAGAACGTAAAAATTATCTTAAAAATTGTACGTCGCTCTAATGAGCTATAAATTTTGGAAAGGAAACTATTTGGTCGCAGCCTTCGCTTTTGCTGCTTCGTTGCGATCTATGGTATGGCCTGGACGGGTCCACCTCGGCTTTTCTCCCATACCTTGGTATTGGGATTCATTAGCTTCTACTGTTTCCGGCTGTGCCTTTTTAACAAAAGGTTTCTGAGGGTTCAGTCCTAATAATTCGAACATTTCCATATCCTCGTTTACATCGGGATTGGGCGTAGTCAACAACTTATCCCCTGCAAAAATAGAATTAGCACCAGCAAAGAAACACATGGCCTGTCCTTCACGGCTCATTTCGGTACGGCCTGCAGAAAGACGTACTTGGGTTTGCGGCATCGTAATACGTGTCGTAGCCACCATTCGAATCATTTCCCAAATAGATACGGGTTCCTGATCTTCCATTGGGGTTCCTTCTACCGCCACCAATGCATTGATTGGCACACTTTCCGGCTGAGGACTTAGAGAAGCAAGTGCGACTAACATGCCCGCGCGATCTTCGACAGCCTCGCCCATACCAATAATTCCGCCACTACAAACCGTTACATTTGTCTTACGTACATTTCCTATGGTATCCAATCGGTCCTGATACGCCCGCGTAGAAATTACATCGGTATAGTAATCTTCTGAAGTATCCAAATTATGATTATAAGCATACAATCCTGCTTCGGCCAGACGTTTTGCTTGGTTTTCGGTTATCATTCCCAGCGTACAGCATACCTCCATATCGAGTTTGTTGATGGTACGCACCATTTCTAATACCTGATCAAATTCCTCTCCATCCTTCACATTCCGCCAAGCAGCACCCATACAAACCCGAGAGCTACCGCTTGCTTTTGCACGAAGGGCTTGTGCTTTTACATGGGAAACCGTCATTAAATCGTTTCCTTCTATGTCTGTATGATACCTGGCAGCCTGTGGACAATAGCCGCAATCCTCGGGACAACCTCCCGTTTTAATTGAGAGTAAGGTAGACACCTGAACCGTGTTGGGATCATGAAATTTTCTATGTACCGAAGCGGCTTCGTAGAGCAGCTCCATCATAGGTTTGTTATAAATTTCTAGGATTTCCTTTTTTGTCCAGTTGTGCTTTATCTCACTCATAAGCTTTGAAAAAGACCTGCAAGGTAACACCTGCAGGCCTGTTTTTTGATTTGTTATATGACAAAAATACTATTCTTCTTCAGAAATATCCTCGGCATCTTGAATTTCTTTGCCTTTCAAATAGTCCGGAAGTTGCATTCCAGCCATATTGAACATTTCTTGCAATGGTGGCACCGAACCGTACATTCCAGAAATGAAATTGGATGTGGACGTTTTACCGTTTTTAGAATTTCCGTTTTCCCAAACAGTTACCTTATCGATCTTAATATTTTTGATCGCTTCGGACTGAAGTTTCACCAATTCTGGCAGCTTATCGGCTATCAATAATAGCGCTGCATCCTGAGAATTATTTCCAGCAGCCTGAACGATCTTATCCAACCCTTCTGCTTGCTTCGTCAATACTTCAAAAATACCCTGAGCTTCGGCCTGCGCCTTGAAAAGGATTGCATCTGCTTCTCCTTTTGCCTGTCTTCTTATTTTCTCTGCTTCAGCTTCCGCATCTATTTCCACCTTCTTCTTGTCGATTTCGGCGGGAACGATGATATCTGCAAGTTGCGTACTACGCTCTCTTTCAGCACGGGTAATTTCTGCTTCTTTTTCGGCGATATAGGACTCTTCCAATGCTTTTGCCGCCTGTACTTTTTCGGAAGCAATCGCAACGCGCTCTGCTTCTGCTTCTTTCTGGCGGCGTTTCGCATTAGAGTTAGCTACCTCGATTTTTGCAGTGTTCTCCCCGTCTACAGCTTTCGCATTGGCAGCTGCGACTTGGGTACGTTCATCCTGAACTGCATTGGCTTCCCCAATGGAACCATCCCTGTTCTTTTCTGCCACAGATTTTCTAGCGGCATTGATAGCATGCGCTGCAGCTTCCTTACCAAGTGCCTCAATATAACCAGATTCATCTACGATATCGGTAATATTTACGTTGATGAGTTTTAATCCTACCTTCTTCAATTCAGATTCTACACTGGCAGAAATATTGCTCAAGAATTTATCCCTGTCGGAATTAATCTCTTCAATATCCATTGAGGCTACAACCAAACGCAACTGCCCGAAAATAATTTCCATGGCCAAATCCTGAATTTCTTGCTGGCCAAGACCCAACAATCGTTCAGCAGCATTCTGCATAACACCGGGCTCTGTAGAGACCCCAATCGTAAATCGGGAAGGTACATTTACCCTAATATTCTGCTTACTCAAAGCATTTATTAGATTTACCTCGATAGATATTGGTGTAAGATCCAGAAACTCGTAGTCCTGAACCACGGGCCAGATGAAGGCTGCCCCACCATGAATACATTTAGCGGAATTCCCGCTACCCACCTTTCCGTAGACAACTAGTATACGGTCTGAGGGACATCGTTTATACCTTCTTATAAAGGTGATAATAATGATGAAGAAAAATAAGATGGCAAATCCAATTGCCAGGAGCGGCGCAAAGCCCTCCAATTGTAATGGTAGTGTTAACATATTAGCTAGTGTGTTTATTTACAATTAATATTCCGCTGTCGGTAACTTGTGTTACAGTGACCACCTCACCTTGTGTTAGGTCGTGGTCCTCATCTGTAAGCGCATCTAGCTCCCTAAGGGTTCCCTGTACTTGCACTTGTACCTTCCCTATTCGGGATCTCTTAGCACCAATGGTAAGATATACTTCCCCTACTTTATTCTTTGCATTTTTCAACTTTAGGGAACCATCGCTGGTCAATTTCCCCAAGTAATAAAACAGGGTTGCCATTGCTAGCATCATTAGTAGTCCGCAGACCACAGAGATTGCAATGGTCATTCCCTTAGACATTCCTTCTTCAAGGCATGCAATTCCCGTCCATCCAAAAATGGTGAAAAAGCCCATTAAATTTTTAAAGGAAAGAAATTGAAACCCAATACCTGAATCTCCATCGATCTCAGCATCTACATCTCCTGTGTCTTCAATTTCCCCTCCAATGAAGGTAAGAACTACAAGGATTAGGAAGATAACCGAAGCCACAATGGCTGTGATCCAATATACCTTTTCAAAGGTACTTAACGCAGTAAACCAATCGCCCATAGAAATTAATTTAGTTAGTACTGAAAGATAATGACTTTTTAAAGTCGTTACAAATAAGCGGCTTCCTATTTTCCAACAATAATGCTCACCGCATTCCCACCAAAACCTACGGCATTTACCATAATGTGTTCCAGGGGTTTTTTAATTGGAATATCGTTAGAATAAAAGGGATTGGGAATGAACTCGTTTTGTTGCAACATGAGTACGGCCATTTCCACGCTCATCATACCTGAAGCTCCGAAGGTATGTCCCAAAAGCCATTTATTGGTCGTTAATAGCGGCAATTTGTTACGGAACACTTCCTTCACTGCGTTAAATTCGGCCTGATCGCCCTTCACGGTTCCTGGGGCATGCATGATTATGGCGTCTACGTGTTTTAGGCCGGATCGATCGAGTGCCTGCTTCATGGACTCCTGGAAACATTCGGCATTCTCACTTATAGCACTGCCGTGGGCAATTTCTTCTGCAGCAAATCCATATCCCAAAATTGTGGCCATTCGATTTTTGATCTCTCCTTTTTCAATCACAGCGACAGCTGCTCCCTCTCCCAACACCATGGTGTTCTTCTTCTTATCCAGTAGAAGGGATTCACATGGAAAATCTTCGGTTGAATTACTATAGAGTTTCATAGCCTGCATCTGGGCTAAGGTAAACGGTGTAAGTGCCGCTTCACTTCCGCCCACCACAAAGGCCTCTGCCATATCTGCCTGGAGCCAAGCAATACCATTGAGTAAAGCGTGCAATGCTGTTGAACACGTAACCGAATGCCCTACATGAATTCCACGAACACCTAAGTCCTGCCCTACCCAGGATGAAATATTGCCCAACGTTGTGGTAGGTGAAGAAAACGCAGATACTTTTCCCTTAGACCGAAATTGTTCGTGGTATTTTTCGAACAATCCGGTGGCTCCCCTAGAAGAGCCTATGGTAACCCCTACAGACTTATCGGAAAGGTGGTCTGGAAACGCACCTCGTGAAGCCAAAATGGCCAATAGGACGGAACGATCCAATTTCTTGTAGGCAGAATGGGATAGCTTCAACTGGGCAAGTTCTTCTTCTATGGTTGGAGTAACCTTTGACAAAGCGATTCGCTCTCCTGAAATGTTCTTGGAAGTAAATACAGGGGATGCGTTTTTGTAACATTTCCACACTTCCTCGAGACTCATCCCTAGAGCAGAAACAGATGCGATACCAGTAATTGAAATGGGATGTTGCAAGATTTTTTGGTAATTTCAGCAAAAATAAGGGTTCTGAAAATTGTGAATACGTAAAAACGGAAAAAACATGGAGGAAACTACAAAAAGAAAAAGTTGGTTTGGAAGAAATTGGCCTTGGGTGGTGCCAGTAGGAGGATGCCTTGTTGCTATTATCCTATTCATTGCATTCTTTGGTGCGCTATTCTTTGGGATCACTAGTATGATGACAGAATCGCAGGCTTATGAAGATGCTATGGAAATGGCGAACCAAAATCCACAGGTCATTGAATTTTTGGGGGAACCCCTAGAAAGCCATGGAATGATGAATGGCAGCATAAACTACACTAATGGTTTTGGTGAAGCCGATTTTACCATCCCTATTCGAGGTCCAAAAGGAGAAGGGACCTTAACCGTGCAGGGGCGAGGTCGTGGAGACAATTGGACCTACAGTAACATGAATGTGTATTTGGACGAAGTAGACCAAGTCATAAATCTATTGGAGGATCAGGAGTTTTTGGACTAAATGGCTTCTAACATCCCCAATATGGCATCATAGATCTTTTCCAACTCAGAATTGGAAATCACATACGGAGGCAACACATATACCGTGTTTCCCAATGGCCTAAGGAATATTCCTTGGTTCATGAAGTATTGGTACATTTCATTTCGTAGGGAACCATAACGATCCATTTCTAATGCGAGATCGATGGCCAATATAACCCCAAGGGATCGGGCATTCTTAACTTTGGTGTGCGTTTTAACCTCTTCGATAAACTCTTTATGCGATTGGGTAATCCTAAGAATATCTTTCTGAAAGGTTTCTGAAGTAAGTAAATCAATACCGGCTATAGCTGCCGCACATCCGAGTGGATGAGCACTATACGTATGGGCGTGAAAGAATCCTTTGGCTATCTCTTCATCCAAAAAAGCGTCGAAGACTTTTTGTGAACAACTGGTTATGCTCATAGGTGCCATTCCAGCTGTAAGTGCCTTACTTAAGCAAATAATGTCTGGTAGTGTCTCTAAATGAAGGGATGCAAAATGCTTTCCTGTTTTACCAAAACCCGTCATAACCTCATCGGCAACACAAAGGATATCATGTTCCTGACATACTCTAAGAATTCTCTCCAATCCTTCTGCCAAATGAAACTTCATGCCGGCGGCACCTTGCACCAATGGCTCATATACAAAAGCAGCACATTCATTTTCGGAAATGAGCCTTTTTAACTGTGACACAACACTGTCCAGATTGTCCTCCTGCGGTGTTGGGATACGCTCAACTTTCAGAAAGAAATCCTCGAAAGGGCCATTGTAAACAGAAAGCCCGGAAGCACTCATGGCCCCAAACGTATCACCGTGAAAACCATTTTCGAAAGCGATTAGGGTATCCCTTTTTTGCCCTTTATTGAAATGGTATTGCAAGGCCATTTTTATTCCTGCCTCTACCGCCGTAGAACCATTATCATTGAAAAAGATCTTTTGTTGATTGGAAGGCAGAATGGCCATCAATTTTTCGGAAAGTTGAACCGCAGGTTCATGGGTAAAGCCAGTAAAAACTACCAAATCCAGCTGCCGCATCTGCTCACTTACGGCAGCAATAATATGATCATTGCAATGACCGTACATGGCAGTATACCATGAGGCAATCCCATCTATATAGGAATTACCCGCCTCATCCCAAAAATGGACTCCTTTGGCCTTCACGATTCCTATGGGTTGGGGAGCATTATGGTGTTGTGTTAATGGATGCCAAATATGTTTTTGGTCACGTTGGGATAAGCTCATAAGGGTGGTTTGTTCTTGGTTCAAACGACTTTTACATTAGGATAGTATTTCCCTAAACATTTCGGCATACTCTTTAATAACATTACGATCTATATACGGCTCTTCATCGATTCGTCCCAAAATAGGCACGCCGCCCAATTTTTCAATGATACCTTCTGTGGTTGGATGTTCTGCCCCACTAAAAATAATACCTTCAATCGTTAAATTTCTGGCTTTAAGGCATTCAATGGTCGTAAGTGTATGGTTTATACTGCCCAAATAATGTCTTGAAACAACAATTACCCTATCACTGGGTAATATAAGATCGGCTACTGTTTCCGTGTCGTTGAGCGGAACCAACAAACCTCCTGCCCCTTCAATTACCAAAGTATTTTTGGTATTGGGGCGCAGCATATCCGCTATAGAAATCCCTACACCATCAATCTCTGCCGCAGCATGAGGACTCATGGGAGTATTTAGGTTGTACGCGCTATCATGGAAAACGCTCTTGGTATTGGCAACCCATCGTTTTATTTTACACAAATCTGAACGATCTAGTTCTCCCGCTTGCACGGGTTTCCAATAATCGGCTTCCAGGGCTTCTGTAAGAATGGCTGAAATTACCGTTTTTCCGACATCGGTAGAGATCCCGGTTATAAAATAAGATGGTCTCAAGATTACATAAATTTATGTTCGCACTGGCTGCAACGATAATCGTATCTATCCTTTCTGGATCGTTTTGTAAACAAATAACGAAGTAATGAAGGGATACTGGATGGAGCATCCATGGCATTAGAAAAAAAATGAACTTTCTTACTTCCACAATTAGGGCAGGTAATGGCTTTGCCTTCATCATCTGTCGAAAACTCACTTATGCTTTCCAAAATCTCCATTGCCCTGTCTACATCCCCTACGTACACATTCAGCTTTACCCCTCCAATAGCATTGCTGACCAAGGGGTCGGCATCTATGGTAACGCTATCTACCAAAAATGCAGGGATCCCTTCCGACTCCAATCTCCCTCTCATAACTTGGGCTTCCGAAGTATAGGTAAATCTTGCTATTGTTTCAAAGGTTTTTTTCATGCCGCAAAAATAGCCAAATGTTGTACAAGTTTCCGAATATCATTTTCGGAATTGAAACTATGCAAACAAATCCTTAGGCGTTCCTCCCCAATTGGCACGGTGGGAGACAAAATAGGTTTTACATCAAACCCTTTTCCACACAAAAAATCGGCGAATTCCTTTACAGCTCGGTTACTTGGTATCACCATGGAATGAATGGCCGAATTGCTAGCGATAAAACGATTGTCAAGATTATTCATCTTGATTTCATTACGTAATATTGCAATATTATGATGCAACTCTTTTACCATCTTACTATCTGTTGCCAGTTGTTCATATCCGGCACTTACGGTTGCAATAGTGTGAGGGGGAAGACCCGTCGTATACACAAAACTCCTCGCAAAATTTATGAGATAATCAATTACTTCCCGTTTTCCCAAGACTACGGCACCATGACACCCTAATGCCTTTCCAAAAGTTATAATCCTTGCAAAGAATGCGTCCTGTAAATTGAGCTCTTGCACCATTCCTTCTCCTTTCTCCCCCAGAATACCAAGGGCGTGTGCCTCGTCCACAATACAACGTGCCCCGTACTTTTTAGCTAGCTCTACCATAACTTGTAAATCAGGGGAATCTCCATCCATAGAAAAAACCGATTCCGTTACAATATAGATTTCTCCTCCCCCTAGTCGGTTCTTCACAACTGTTTGGCAAAGTGATTCCAAGGATTTATAGTCATTATGTGCATATTTATAGGCCTTTGCATGACTCATTCGAATTCCATCCCTTATTGAAGCGTGACACAACTCATCGAATAGTATCACATCTCCACGCTGGGGTATACTACTAAATACCCCCACATTGGCATCGTAGCCACTATTAAAAATTAGAGCGGCATCGGACTTGTGAAAATGGGCAATCTGATTTTCAGCGATTTGATACAGTTGATGATTTCCCGAAAGCAAACGCGATCCTGTCGCCCCATTTTGTTTAAGCTTTTGAGATACTAGGATTTCACCAGCCCGATCAAAAATACTTTCCGACTTGGAAAACCCAAGGTAGTCATTCGATGAAAAATCAATGTTTTCATTTGGACCATTCAATTGGCGTAACGACCCATTATTGGTACGTTCCAATATTTTGTCCTGAAGCTTACTGGGAAGTCCTGTCATACTTCAAAAATACAATCTACAATTCATTTATGCGGCAAAATTTTTATCAGGAATCCCCAGGCCCCAACTTTTGATCTTCAACATTTTCAGCAATCCCCTACTTTTTCACTAGATTTATAACTTATACTAATTTTTTCCAACCAAAAATTTGACAACACGTTCGGAATTTATTCGAAACCTTTCCACTACCGAAACTTGGGACATTGCGATCATTGGTGGTGGAGCAAGTGGCCTGGGCATCGCTGTAGATGCAGCCTCCAGGGGTTTAAAAACAGTTCTTTTCGAGAAATACGACTTCGCAAAGGGAACGAGTAGTAAAAGTACCAAACTAGTACATGGAGGCGTTCGATATCTAGCTCAGGGAAATGTGAAATTGGTTTCTGAAGCACTCGAAGAACGTGGCCTTTTGGCACAAAATGCTGGGCATTTATTCAAAAAACAGGAATTCATAATCCCTAATTACAAATGGTGGGGAGGACCTTACTATACTTTGGGATTAAAGGTATATGATGTGCTGTCAAAAAAGTTCAGCTTAGGAAGTTCTAAACTGTTGAAAAAGGACACGGTTATCAATGCCCTGCCTACCTTAATCACGGAGAATCTGACTAGTGGGGTTTCCTATTATGACGGTCAGTTCGATGATGCACGATTGGCCCTTAACCTTGCGCAAACGGCTGCAGAACATGGAGCCACGGTGCTCAATTACTTCCCTGTCTCTGCCCTTAATAACACTTCTGAACATACTATTGGCAGTCTATCGGTTACAGATTCTGAAACCCAGGAAATCTATGAAGTAAAGGCAAAGGTGGTCATTAATGCCACAGGGATTTTTACGGATAAAATACTGAAGATGAAAGACCCCAGCCATAAGAAAACGGTAATTCCGAGCCAGGGTATTCATTTAATGTTGGAACGGTCTTTTCTAAATAGCGATACAGCGCTCATGATTCCGAAGACTTCAGACGGAAGGGTGCTCTTCATTATTCCTTGGCATGACAAGGTAATTGCTGGAACGACCGATACCCTAATTAAGAAACCCAAAGTAGAGCCCATTCCATTAGAAACCGAAGTCGACTTTATTTTGGAAACCATCAACACCTACCTATCCAAAAAAGCCACAAGAAGCGATGTGCTTTCTGTTTTTAGTGGATTACGTCCGTTAGCTAAACCGAAAAAAGACGAAACCAACACCAAAGAGGTTTCTAGAAGCCATAAGATTATCTTAGACGACAATCTTATTAGCATTGTGGGAGGAAAATGGACCACCTACAGGAAAATGGCCGAAGATGTACTGGATACGGCAATCAATAATTTCGATTTACCCTCTGTCCCCTGTAAAACGAAAGGTATCGCCATACACGGAAACCCTTTGGATGATACTTACAATCCCTATCCTTTCAGTTTTTATGGAACCGATTTCGAATTGTATAAAACACTAGAAGACCAGGATTCCAGATATAAACAGCCATTGCATAGTAAGTATCCATACACTTACGGACAAGTGGTATGGGCTGTCCGCAATGAAATGGCCCGAACCGTAGAGGATTTTCTTTCGCGTCGAATCAGATTGCTATTATTAGACGCCAAGGCCGCGGTAGAAATAGCTCCAAAAGTAGCTGAACTTATGGCTACAGAGCTCCAGCAATCCCAATCTTGGCAGGAAGAGCAAATTCATCAATTCGAAGAACTTGCCAAAAAATATATTCTAAATTAATTGAAGCATGAGCACTTATATTCTATCTATCGATCAAGGAACCACCTCATCTAGAGCCATTCTTTTCAATAAGGAAGGTGAAAATAAGGGAACGGGACAACAAGATTTTGAACAGATTTTCCCGAAGCCGGGATGGGTAGAACACGATGCCAATGAAATTTGGGATTCGCAATGGAATGCCATTCAGCAGGCACTCACTTCAAGTGGAACAACCGGGGATCACATTGCAGCAATTGGGATTACCAATCAGCGGGAAACCACCTTAGTCTGGGATCGACAAACGGGAGAACCTATCCACAATGCCATAGTTTGGCAAGATAGAAGAACTGCAAAGTTTTGTGATTCGTTGCGGGAGGCAGGGCATGTGGAGACCTTCAAAAAGAAAACCGGCTTGGTCATAGATGCTTATTTCTCCGGCACTAAATTGAAATGGATATTGGATCATGTAGATGGCGCAAGGGAAAAAGCAAAAAATGGGCAGCTTTGTTTTGGAACCATAGATAGTTGGTTAATCTGGAAGTTGACCCATGGCACAGTGCATGTGACCGATGCCAGTAATGCCAGTAGAACACTACTATTCAATATCCATACATTGGAATGGGATGACCAACTGCTTGAATTATTGGATATTCCTAAGGCTATCCTGCCCGAAGTTAAGGGCAGTAGTGAAATAGTAGGTAAAACACACGAAGGATTATTTTCAAAAAGAATTCCGATTTCAGGGATTGCTGGAGATCAGCAAGCTGCACTTTTTGGTCAGCAATGCACCCAAAAAGGCATGGTTAAGAATACCTATGGAACAGGTTGTTTCCTCCTAATGAACACTGGTGAATCACCAGTATACTCGGAGAACAATTTACTCACCACAATAGCGTGGAAAATTGGAGACACAGTACATTATGCCCTGGAAGGAAGTGTTTTTGTGGGAGGGGCCGCTGTGCAATGGATCCGGGATGGATTACAATTAATTAAGGATGCTTCGGAAATTGAAGTACTGGCGACAAGTGTAGCGGATAATGGCGGTGTTTACTTTGTACCTGCCCTTGCCGGGTTAGGAGCACCCTATTGGGATAGTTATGCCCGGGGTGCCATTGTAGGATTAACGAGAGGAACCACGCATGCACATATTGCCAGGGCCACGCTCGAAGGTATTGCCTATCAAGTATACGATATTGTTAAAGCAATGGAAGCCGATGCCAACACAGAGGGAAGTGAATTGCGGGTAGATGGCGGTGCAACTGCCAACAATTTTTTGCTACAGTTTCAAAGTGATCTATTTGGATTTCCTGTGGTGCGACCCAAACAATTGGAAAGTACAGCACTGGGTGCCGCTTATTTGGCTGGATTGGCCGTCGGGTATTGGGAGAACCAAGAAAGTCTTCAAGCCCAATGGGCAAAGGATCGAACCTTTGAACCAACTGCAGACTCCGAACATGTTGCGACGCTTATTACCCAATGGCATAAAGCCGTAGGAAGAAGTAAAAATTGGATTGAATAATACCATAAAAACATAATGATATGACTCCTTTTATAGCAGAAATCCTTGGAACATTTATTCTTATATTATTGGGTAACGGAGTGGTTGCCAACGTTGTATTGAAAGGAACCAAGGGAAATAACTCTGGATGGATTGTAATTACCACAGGGTGGGCCTTGGCTGTTTATGTAGCTGTACTTATTGCAGGTCCCGTTAGTGGTGCGCATATTAATCCAGCCGTAACTATCTCTGTGGCGATTGCCGGAAGTTTTGATTGGGCCTTGGTCCCCATGTATATCTTGGGACAATTGATCGGGGCCATGCTCGGTGCCTTTTGTGTATGGCTTTTCCACAAAAAACACTACGATGCAACAGAGGATGCCGGTGGTATTGCCGCTACCTTTTGCACAGCTCCTGCCATCAGGAATACTGCTTCTAACTTCTTTTCGGAGGTCATTGGGACTTTTGTGCTATTACTTGCCGTATTTTATATTGCCGGACCTGAGTTCACATCAGCTTCGGGAGAAACTGCCATTATTGGTTTAGGTTCTTTAGGAGCGCTTCCAGTGGCTCTCATTGTTTGGGCTATTGGCCTTTCGCTGGGAGGAACCACGGGATATGCTATAAATCCTGCACGGGATTTAGGTCCAAGAATCGTTTACTCCATTCTACCATTTAAAAACAAACAATCCGACTGGGGTTATTCTTGGATACCCATTATCGCCCCTATTTTGGGAGGCGCTTTGGCCGCGGGCTTATATATGATTCTTAGTTCTTAGCATAAAAAATCAGGTTTTAAGGTTTCTATTGAGAATTTGAAAAATTTATGAATGAAAAATTATCACATTCTCAATTTTTTAGTAAATTTAATAGATATGTTATGCATGCATAACAATCAATAAACCTAAAAACCATCAACATGAAAAAATTAGTACCTCTATGGGCCTGTGCCTTACTTTTGTTAGGATCCTGTAGCCAAGAAGATCCGGCAGTTTTAGACTCTTCTTCAGATTTAACAGCCAACACAAATGACGAAATGCGCCTTCTTAGTATTGAGGAGATTAACGAATTTATTGACCGATCTTTTGAGACCCAAGGATATTTCGATTGGCAAAATGCCACAACCCAAGTTCTTTGGAGTGCCGCTGTACACGGAGAAGAAATGTTGACCATCGGCTATGGACCCCAAGGCATGAGTTTTCGGGAGAAAGGCAGTGATCAATTTTCAGACATTAAGAACAACATCCTAGATGTCATTACCGCAACCTCCGGAACGAATAGAAAAGCCTTAAAGGTCCTGGAAGATGATACCTTTAATTATATGGACGTTGAAATTATGTCCTATGCTACTGTTGAAGCATTGAGAAACATGGATTATATCCGTTATCTCGAGCCCAATGCATATTCCTTTTACGAAATGAAAACCAAAGAAGGGCCTGCCCAAAGGAGTGCAGGGTGTGATATGTCTGGTTCAAATTTAAACTCCGGTGATTATTCAGTAGTATCCCCAGGAGCTTATGTTTCCTGGACTTTCGATCGCCACAATATTCCACAAGCCTGGGCACAAAGTACCGGGCAGGGAATCACCGTTGGCGTAATTGATACGGGACTTTCTCCCCATCAACCCAAGCTGGGAAATCAATTCAATACCGATGGCTCCGTATCGAGCCGAACTGTTGAAAAATATGGAACGTATATAGACTCCCCATGGTGGTGGAGCAATAATGTAGATGGTCCAGATGACAAATGCGGACATGGAACATCCATGGCAGCTACCCTATCGGCACCAAGGAATAACGATCAGCAAGCATTGGGTGTAGCCTACAACTGTAATCTTGTTTCCTATCGTGGAACGGCAGATGTAGTGCTTAACGATTATCATGAGCGAAAGGGAGTATCTAATGCTTTAAAAGCCTTGGCAAACAGAAGCGATGTAAAAATAATTTCCATGTCCATTGGCTATCCCTGGAGTATCGGGAATGTTCGAGATGCTGTTCGCTATGCCCACAACAGAGGCAAACTGCTATTTGCCGCTGGAGGAACTTCGACCTCATGGACCAACTGGTATCCCGTTATTTTTCCCGCCAATATGAGCGAGTGCGTTGCCGTTACCGGAATCAGGGATTTGGGTGCTGGAGTCTATCAGCAATGCGACAATTGCCACGACGGCTCCCAAATTGAATTTACTGTTGTTATGGAGCGACAAAACAGCACGAGTCGTACTGGTGTGACCTTAGGTTTTTATGCGGGTGATGATGATTATGTAGGAGGATCTTCGGTTGCCACAGCCACAACGGCTGGTATAGCTGCCTTGGTTTGGGCCAGAAATCCTGGTTGGAGCCGAGCACAAGTTCTTCAAAAGCTGAGACAATCTGCAGAATTATACAACAACCCGAGCAATAATTATGGCTACGGAAACATAGACGCACTTCAAGCCGTTCAATAAACTTTTACAACCATCAACTATAAGAAAAGCGTATTCCCTGGAATACGCTTTTTGTATTGAATAATATGAATTGTTACCGTATATTGACAGAACAATCTGCTAACAATGATCACCTATTGCCGTTGTACCGAAACTTCTGAATTGGAGCAAATTTTAGCATTGCAACAACAGAATTTGCCACAATCCCTTTCAGAAAAAGAACGATTAAATGAAGGTTTTGTCACCGTTCATCATGATTTCGATCTCTTAAAGCGCATGAATGATGCCTGCCCACATACCATTGCCAAAGATGGGGATAAAGTCGTGGGCTATGCCCTTTCTATGCATCCCAAATTTGGAAAAGAAATAGAAGTCCTTGTTCCTATGTTTACCGAAATTGACAAAGCCATTTCACAAAAAAAAGACTATGCCAACTACATGGTTATGGGACAAGTATGCATAGATAGAGCCTACAGAAAACGTGGAATTTTCCGAAAGTTATACGAATCCATGAAAGAATTCGTGGTGCCACCATTTTCTTGTATCATTACTGAAGTGGATCGTAAAAACGAACGCTCATTAAATGCGCACCTTGCCATTGGCTTCGAAACGATATACTCCTATCATTTCGATGGCCGAGATTGGGAGTTGATTGCATTTTCCTAATTAGAAATGATATCTTTTAAATGCTTCAATGGCGGCATAATCTGCCAGACCTAATTGATTGTATTTGGACGCGGTAAGACGATTGCGGTCCTCCACCCGAACCCAGAACTCCCGAGTATCATTTCCTTGAAACATGACTCCATCCTTCTGCGATTGATGGTAAAATATAGCATGCCGCTTTTTTAATACTTGATCTGGACTCATTGGAACCGCCATTTCAATTTCATAAGGCTCCCATTCTTGCCATGCGCCCCTATAAAGCCATACCCAACAGTCTTTCATATACTCATTGGTCCTAAGACGGTCTAAGGCTTCAAATAAGGCATCCAAACATACTTTATGGGTGCCGTGTGGATCTGCTAAATCTCCCGCAGCATAGATCTGATGTGGTTTCACTTCATCAATAAGTTGGCACATGAGGTCGATATCATCCTCGGAAAGGTTATTCTTCTTTATGGTACCTGTTTCGTAAAATGGTAAATCCATGAAATGAAGTTTTTCCTCCCCAAGGCCCAAATATTTAGCCGCTAGGTAACATTCGTTTCTCCTAATAAGTCCTTTCAATTTTCGAACCTCTAAACTATCTACAGCATTTTCTTCTTTATTCGTCAAAAATTGTATGATGCTGTATATCGTATCAGATGTTGAATTCAAGTCTTGCGCAATTTTCGCAAATTTCAACGCCTCATCATCAGAAACAGCAATATTTCCAGAGGTCTGATAAGCTATATGGACATCATGTCCTTGTTCAATTAATCGATCAAGGGTACCGCCCATAGAGATTACATCGTCATCTGGGTGTGGGCTAAAAATAAGAACCTTTTTCTTCGCAGGCCTGGCTCTTTCGGGCCGAGAAGTGTCATCGGCCTTAGGCTTTCCACCGGGCCAACCGGTAATGGTGTGCTGTAGTCTATTGAACATTTCAATATTGAGGTCGTACGCTGAGCCTATCTCCGTCAATAAATCAGCAAGACCATGATCGGCATAATCCTTATTGGTAAGCGTTAATATGGATTTATCTAGCAATTCACTTAGCCATACAACAGCCTTTAATTGCATGGCCTTATCCCATTGGCAGGAAGTTACTACCCAAGGGGTTTTTATCCTTGTTAGTTCCGAAGAAGCTGCCGTATCCATTACAAAAGAGGTATTCCTATGATCCTGAAGATAAGTTGCGGGAACATGGGAAGTAATCTCTCCTTCTATTGTTTCCTTTATTATTTCGGCCTTATTGCTACCCCAGGCCAATAACACGATACGCTTTGCACTTTTGGTGGTTCCTATCCCCATGGTAATTGCCTTTCTTGGAACATTGTCTATTCCCAAAAAAGCAGGAGCAGCATCCAATCGTGTTACGTGATGTAACGTAATGATACGGGTCCCGGAATTTTTATGAGAACCTGGCTCATTGAAACCAATATGACCCGTTCTTCCTATTCCGAGTAATTGAAAATCCAATCCCCCCAAAGCCTTTATTTTGGCTTCGTAGTCCAAACAATACTGCCGTAGGTTTTCTAGTGCCACTTTGCCATCCGGGATATGAACATTTTCCGGAGGAATATCGATATGATCGAACAGGTGTTCGTGCATGAAATAGTAATAACTCTGAATGTTCGTTCTTTCCATCCCATAATATTCATCTAGATTGAACGTAAATACATTGGAGAAGCTCAAGCCTTCCTCACGATGCATACGAACTAATTCTTCGTATACCTTTATAGGAGAGGACCCTGTAGCCAAGCCGAGAACACAAGGTTCTCCATTTTGTTGTTTTTCACGTATGAGCTGAGCTATTTCTTGAGCTACCAATATGGAAGCTTCCAACGAAGAATTGAAAATAACATTGTGGATTTTTTCGAATCGGGTTTCCTCAAACATCCCCGGCTCTTTATGGGCAATAGACAGAGTATTAGACATACAATATTACGGCTTAGGAGGTTAAGCCTACTAAGTTACCAAATTGCTGATTAAGAATTGGAATGGCGGACTCAATTTGGTACACTTTAGTACTATTTGCACTCTGTATATAGTTTGTCTTTTAGCGTTTACATGGTTAAAGACATTTCATAAATGATGGGTTGCATGGTTGCGAAAATCAATTGAAAATTTAAAGAAAAGCTTAATACATAAGGTTATTCATTCATATAGAGGAAAGATCGATGGTTTCCTTTTTTATTCTTCTATGTCCAATGGGAGCAGTGGTATCTATAAGGTCAACATTAAATTTTAAGGCAAGTCTCTTCCCCATTTTCAAAGCCTGTGTATACGCTCCATACTTTCCTAATTTGAAAAATTTGTCTTTGTTATATCCAAAATGTATTCTATACATGCCGTCGGTATTTTCATGTAATGAAACATATTCGTAATTTCTAATAAGCATCCAGCGGCCATATTCTATAGGTCCTATTCTATAAGTTACTTTATACTGTCCATTTTTAAAGTCGATCAGGTAATCCCTTACCAAAAAAAGCATCGCCGCCAATCCAGCCAACATACAGACAGTATATCCCATTAATAGCAATCCTTTTTCCAGCTCATAATCGTTTTTTACCCAAAGATCGACGAGAAGGAACACCCCTAACAATGCCGCTCCAAATAATAGTAGAGCCAACATATTTTGCCAAAAGGGTCGTTGTCCTTCACTAAAATAAGCGCTTATCTGACGATTTTCTGGAGATACGTGTGGTGCTTTCTTATCCTTCCAATATTCATCGATAATCAAATTATGCACAGGAATGGAAAGAGCATCACTTATTCCATTTACCTTGGCCAATGCCTTTTGTTCCTTTCTTATTTCGAATAGGTTAATGTAGTTATTGTCATCATAAAATAATCGGCCTTCATAGTACTCGGTATAATTGCGGAATACTGAAACATACTCCAGCCGCTCATACTTGATAATTGATCTTTCAAAAACAACCCCAGCTACACTTTTAATTATACTAATGTGTTTTTGTGAAACATTTACATGTACGCTTATTTTGGTTCCTATTACAAAACCTGCAAAAAAGGGAATTGTGGCGACAAAGAAACCTGCGATAGGATTGTAGGCTGTTGGGTCATAATCCTCGAATATGTAAGGCACGGCAAAACCATAAACGATTAGAAAAAAGGCGAGCATTAAGAATAAAAAGGATAGAAATCGTCTGCCGTAGGATATACTGCCTTTTATTTTATGAATGTAGCCCGTTGATTTTACCATTATGACAATAATACAAAAATCCCGAACTCCTTTCGGAATTCGGGATTCGTATATTGAAATGATGTGCTTTTGTGGCCTCGATACATCCGTGTCTTCGACACGACCACTCGGCCACCGACCTAATCGGCCAATACAATCACTTTGTTGTCACTCATTTGAACAGTACCACTGTTGATTTCCAATATCCATTTTCCGTCTGCCTGAGTGAATTTGTTTTCGAAACCTTCAGCTATAGTCGGATTTCCTGCAAATTTCACTTTTCCCTCTCCTAACAAGGAAACCACTGGTGCGTGACCATTCAACATTTGGAATTCCCCATTCATACCTGGAACTGTTACGCTTTCTACGTCACCGCTCACTAGGGATGCTTCAGGAGTTACTATTTCTAAGTACATATTGTTCGTATTAAGTAATGAGTTTTGAGTAATGAGTGTAATTAAGGTGAGCCTTAATACTCATATCTCAAATCTATTTTATGCTTCTGCAAGCATTTTCTCACCAGCTTCCATCGCTTCTTCGATGGTTCCTTTCAAGTTGAAGGCAGCTTCTGGAAGGTGATCTAACTCACCGTCCATGATCATATTAAATCCTTTGATGGTATCTTTAATATCTACCAAACATCCTGGGATTCCCGTAAACTGCTCTGCTACGTGGAAAGGTTGGGAAAGGAAACGTTGTACACGACGTGCACGTCCTACCGCCAATTTATCTTCTTCGGACAATTCTTCCATCCCTAAAATCGCGATGATGTCCTGTAATTCCTTATAACGCTGTAAAAGCTCTTTTACTCGCTGCGCACAATCATAGTGCTCATTTCCTAGGATATCTGCTGTCAAGATTCGAGAGGTAGAATCCAATGGGTCTACCGCAGGATAGATACCAAGCTCAGCAATCTTACGGGATAATACAGTAGTTGCATCTAAGTGAGCAAACGTTGTCGCCGGTGCAGGGTCAGTTAAATCATCCGCAGGTACGTAAACCGCTTGTACCGAAGTAATGGATCCTTTCTTTGTAGAAGTAATACGCTCCTGCATGGTTCCCATCTCTGTTGCCAATGTTGGCTGATATCCTACCGCAGATGGCATACGTCCTAGAAGTGCAGACACCTCAGAACCAGCTTGTGTAAATCGGAAGATATTATCTACGAAGAAAAGCACATCTTTCCCTTGTCCATCTCCGGCTCCATCACGGAAATACTCAGCAATGGTCAATCCAGATAGTGCCACACGTGCACGGGCTCCAGGAGGTTCGTTCATCTGTCCGAATACGAATGTTGCTTTCGATTCTTTCATTACGGCTTTATCCACCTTGGATAAATCCCATCCTCCTTCTTCCATAGAGTGCAAGAAGTCGTCTCCATACTTAATAATTCCGGATTCCAACATCTCACGAAGCAAATCGTTTCCTTCACGAGTTCGTTCTCCTACTCCAGCAAATACAGACAAACCACCGTGTCCCTTTGCAATATTGTTAATCAACTCCTGAATCAATACCGTTTTACCTACCCCGGCACCACCAAACAATCCAATCTTACCTCCCTTTGCATAAGGCTCGATAAGGTCGATTACTTTGATCCCTGTAAATAAAACTTCAGTAGAAGTTGATAGATCTTCAAACTTAGGTGCTTCACGGTGAATTGGAAGACCATCATTTCCGGCTTTCGGAAGGTTTCCAATACCATCGATCGCATCTCCGATTACATTGAAAAGACGCCCATAAATATCCTCACCAATTGGCATTTGGATAGGCGCTCCTGTTGCAACAGCATCTACACCACGGCTTAAACCATCTGTAGAGTCCATGGAAATAGTACGTACGGTATTCTCACCAATGTGTGATTGTACCTCCAGTACCAATGTTACTCCATTGTTTTGTACTTCTAGTGAATCGTAAATTTTCGGAAGTTCTGTTCCTGTGGCAAACGCAACGTCTACTACCGGTCCAATAATCTGTGCAACTTTTCCTGTAACTTGTGACATTTCTAAGTGTTTATTTTTTAGTACTGTTAGGAATGGAAAATGCCACTCCTAAAAATCGGTGCAAAGATAGGTTTTTCTGTTGCAAAAATGCAACGGAATGAAGTAAAATTTTGAATGTAATTTTTGGAATTACTCTACCGTAACGCTCTTGGCTAAATTACGTGGCTGATCCACATTTTTGCCCAACATTACGGCAATATGATAAGACAACAGCTGTAACGGAATGGTCGTTACTAACGGGCTAAGGGTTTCAGGGGTTTTAGGAACTTCCATAACAAAGTCTGCCAAGCCTTTTACCACAGTATCCCCTTCGGTGACCACCGCAATAATTTTCCCTTTTCTAGCCTTTATTTCCTCAATATTGCTCACCACCTTTTCGTAGTGGTTACTATTTACGGCAATAACTACAACGGGCATCTGCTCATCGATCAGGGCAATGGGACCGTGTTTCATTTCGGCAGCTGGATACCCCTCTGCATGGATATAGGATATTTCTTTAAGCTTTAAGGCTCCTTCTAATGCTACGGGGAAATTGTAACCCCTTCCCAAATACAAGAAGTTGGCCGCTCCCATGAACACCTCGGCAATTTCCTTAATCTTCGGTTCACTCTTTAGGGCTCCTGCCACGTGCGATGGGATCATCTCCAATTCGCGAAGGTGGTTCATATAATCCCTTTTGGAGATCGTTCCCTTTTCGTTCGCCAATCGCAGTGCGATCATTGTTAATACGGTTATCTGCGTAGTAAATGCCTTAGTAGATGCCACTCCAATTTCCGGTCCAGCATGCGTATAGGTTCCGCTGTGCGTTTCCCTTGAAATTGAGGATCCAACCACATTGCACACCCCGTATACAAATGCACCTCGTTGTTTAGCCAGTTTTATGGCGGCCAAGGTATCTGCTGTTTCCCCACTTTGGGAAATGGCAATGACCACATCTTTCTCACCAATGACTGGGTTTCGATACCTAAATTCTGAAGCATACTCTACTTCAACCGGAATTCGGGCCCAATCTTCAAAAATATACTCGGCAACCAAACCGGCATGCCAAGAGGTTCCGCAGGCAACGATAATAATACGGTCCGCATTCAGGAATTTTTGGATGTGATCTTCAAGTCCGCCCAACTTAATAATTCCTTGGTCTGCTAACAAACGACCTCTATAGGTATCCTTAATTACGGTAGGTTGTTCGTTGATCTCTTTCAACATAAAGTGATCGTACCCACCCTTTTCAATTTGCTCCAAATTCAATTGAAGTTCATGAATATATGGGTCTACGAGACTATCATCCTTAATTTTTCGAACCTTTACCCCTTTTTTCTTGCTAATTATCGCCATCTCCTCGTCTTCAAGGTAGATCGCATTATTCGTAAATTCTATAAAGGGAGTGGCATCACTTGCCACGAAGAATTCATCATCTCCTATACCGATAGCCAAGGGACTTCCCAATTTGGCCACTACAATTTCATTGGGCTTATTTCTATCGAAAAGAGCTATAGCATAAGCTCCAACCACTTGGTTTAAAGCTATTTGTACCGCTTTTCCTAATTTTACGTTTTCCTGTTTCTTTATCTCCTCGATAAGGTTTACCAAAACCTCTGTGTCGGTATCACTGGTAAACGTATATCCACGGTTTATCAAAGCTTGCTTTATGGAAGCATAATTTTCGATAATACCATTGTGAATAATTACCAGATCTCCACTATTGGAATAATGTGGATGTGAGTTGATGTCGTTAGGAACTCCATGCGTTGCCCAACGGGTGTGACCGATTCCCAGTTTTCCGGTAGTTGAAATTTCAGAATGTACCCTCGACTCCAAATCGGCTACCTTACCTTTGGTTTTGGAAACCTGAATGTGTGTACCATCGTACAATGCTACACCAGCACTATCATAGCCCCTATATTCTAGGCGCTTGAGCCCATTTAAAATAATAGGGTAAGCTTCTCTTTCTCCTATATATCCTACGATTCCACACATAAATTTGTTGTTAGGTTATTCGGGTACGGTGTAAAAAATCTGAAGTCTAAGTCTTTTTTCTTGATTTGGGGATCTATTTCCATGCAACACGGTTCCTTCCTGCGAAGAAATTGAAGTGTTCGGTAAACTCTCTAGGGAAATTATATTTTCAGGGTCCGATGCATCCAATTCGATGGGATTGCGCAAATCTTGAAAGTCTAACTGACTTACATTTTGCGAAACCATAAGCGCCAAAGGAACATTTATTGAGTCCCTATTTATAAGATTGCTCAAATGCGTTGTGATTCTTACTTTGTAGAAATCCCCAATATTGTCCGAGCCTCGTTCCAAACGCCCCAAATGCGAGGTATAAGCATTTACCGGCGAATTACCCGAAGTAAGGTCTATTGTATAATCTGCCAAAACCCTCTGGTTCTTGGTTTCATAGATAATAAGTCTTTCAGGTTCCTTCGATCCACCTGGAATTAGAGACTGATCGACATAAAAGATAAGGTTGGCTTCATTAATGATCCAATCTTCATTTCTCAGGTCTTCCAGATCTTCAACTCCATTGCCATCTTCATCACCTCCAAATAGATTGATCATGGTAACAATTCCGTCGCCTCCCCTAACGTACAGTTTTTCTTCCCCGTTCTGGGTATCTGGACTTGTTAATTGGGCCATAATTCCGGGTGGCACATTCGTGTCGAATACATTAACATTAATCCCACTGAAATTCATTTCAAACTCACTGCGCACACGAATAATCTCCCCGTCATCATCTGTTTCCTGATTTCCATTTTCGTCCAGAGTGGTTGTCTCCGAAGTGTAATGCATGGTAAGGGCCATTTCCTGATCATTGAAAATAAACAGGTTATCCCCAGATTGCATTTCTTCTACCTTTATATATAACCCTCGGAAAAACTCGGTGAAATTATTATTGGTTAATAACTCCGGCTGCCCTTCCCTATCGAATATTTTTTCTTGAAAGAAGGTAGTTGGTAATTCCATTAGCAACCCAGGATCTAATGTTAGGGTGTCTTCGGTACTTTCAAAAATCAATTCGTGTGCCTGATCTGAAGGCACAAAATCATCCATCTGCACCAATAACTCTCCCAATTCAGGATCGAAATCGTTCGCCTGATCTGAAAAATATTGTTGTGCCTCTTCAAAACCAGAATCTGGATCTAAGTTCCTTAATAGATAATTAGACTCGTATACCGATACCCTCATGGGTGTTTCCCCATAAATGGAATCTAAAGTGAAAGTCGTGACATCATCTGAAGTGGTAGAACTTGAAAAGTAAGGAATGTACAGCACTACCTTTTCTATGGTTGGGGACAATGTATCATGGGGAAAGTTAGGATCTGGTGAGACCATTCGCACCTGCCCTAAGAAGTCCGCCTTGGACTGCCCATACACTGGGTCATTGTATATTCCAAGTTGATAAGCAATTAGACCATTGGTTTGCACTCCGTTGAGCGCAGTACTATAGGACACCACATCCATCACCGTATCTGGTGTTGTAAAGTTTTGTCCAATAATATCTGTATCTACCGTACTAAAATCTTCTTCGCAAGATGCTAGGGCAACGATTAGGGTGAAAATTACTCCAAACTTGAGTAATAGGTTCTTCATATTCATACTTCGAAATGGTATTAATCCAGAACTTTTGTCTGGTAAAAATCTAAATAAGCCTGTTCAACTTCTTCTTTATTATGATATTTTAACACTGGTTTTTCGAGATTTTTAAGATACGCTTCGAAATCTGGAGAAATATCATTGGATGCTACAATTACAGCATCGCTATTATCCATGGCCGTTTTCATCACGTTGAAGTAATCCGGGTTTGAAAGATGTGCAATCTTATCCTCCGAGATTTCATCAAACTTAATTTTGTTGATCAGTTCCTTATTTAACGAATCGGCAAAGCCTTGATTGTATAATGAAGTAACAATTTTACTATTCTCAAAGAGTGGTTCGTTACCGTAATAGGTCCTTAGGTACAAAGGCAAGAAAGAAGCTAGCCAACCATGCACGTGGATAATATCTGGAGACCAGTTAAGCTTTTTAACGGTTTCAATAACCCCTTTGGCAAAAAAGATGGCTCGCTCATCATTATCCTTATAGAAGTTTCCGTCTTCATCTGCATAAGTAGCCTTACGCTTAAAGTAATCTTCATTGTCTATAAAATATACCTGCATGCGCTCTTTTGGAATGGAAGCCACCTTAATGATTAAGGGCATGTCTAGGTCATTTATGACCAAATTCATTCCAGAAAGTCGAATTACCTCATGAAGTTGATGGCGACGTTCATTAATATTACCATATCGAGGCATGAAAATTCGGATTTGGCCACCATTGCCATTAACCATCCTTGGTGCTTCAAACGACATGGAAGAAATCTCGGTCTCTGGAAGATATGGAATTACTTCTGAAGACACATACAAGACTCTTTTATCTTTCATAAATTCTATTATTTATAGGCTTATTTATAGAATGTGCAAAATTACGAAAATTTATGCAGATTGCGCTTTATATCTTAATTTTGCTCGATTTCATTCCATTATGATCTATCATCACAAAAAGACGTTACGTCAAGAACTTGATTCTTACACTCAAAAAAAACAGTCCATAGGGTTTGTTCCTACCATGGGAGCGCTTCACAAGGGACATCTTTCCCTAGTGGAAAAAGCACTTTCAGAAAACGCCATTGTGGTTGTTAGCATTTTTGTGAATCCAACGCAGTTCGATAACCCTTCAGATCTCAAAAAATATCCCCGTACGCTCGAAGCAGATGCCCAATTGCTTTCAGGATTAAAAGGCAATATAGTAATCTACGCTCCAGATGTGGAAGACCTCTATGGTAGTAAGGTCGAATCAAAGAACTACCGTTTCGGTGGTTTGGAACATGCCATGGAAGGAAAATACCGAAGCGGGCATTTTGATGGTGTTGGAACCGTATTGAATCTATTATTTAGGGCCATAGGGCCAGATAGGGCCTATTTTGGGGAAAAAGACTTTCAACAACTACAAATTGTTCGCCGTCTTGTCGAAATTGAAACACTCCCTTTGACCATTGTAGGGTGCCCCATCTTGAGGGAATCCCATGGATTGGCGATGAGCTCGCGCAACCAAAGGTTAACGCCAAAACAATTTGAGAAAGCAGATCTTATTTACCATACCCTTAAAAAAATACAATCATTGTTCGCACAGGAAAGTATTCCTACACTTCAACTAATGGCCGAGAAAGCATTTGCTGAAAGTCCGCACCTGGAGTTGGAATATTTTGAGATTGCCAACATTGAAACCTTAAAGACTGCGGTACGCAAGAGAAAGGGAAATGAGTACCGTGCTTTTGTGGCCGCATATGCAGGGGAAATAAGACTTATTGATAATATGCAACTTGCCAAAATATAATTCGCGCTTTTAAAAAACTAAAATCATAATCGTATCTTTGCACCATGCAAATTCATGTAGTAAAATCTAAGATTCACAGGGTAAAGGTAACAGGTGCCGATCTCAATTATATTGGCAGTATTACCATAGATGAGGATCTTATGGACGCCGCCAATATTGTGGAGGGCGAAAAAGTGCAAATTGTAAATAACAATAATGGTGAACGCCTAGAGACCTATGCCATTCCGGGCCCAAGGAATAGTGGTGAAATCACTTTAAATGGTGCCGCTGCGCGCAAAGTTGCCCCAGGAGACATTCTTATCCTTATTACATATGCGATTATGAGTGTAGAGGAGGCAAAGGAATTTAAGCCTGCACTGGTATTCCCTAATGAGGAAAATAACTTACTCATTTAGTTTGAATAAATCCCTTTCTAAATTCCTTCAGATTTCAATCCCATTGGCCCTTGGGATATTCCTTATTTGGTTCATTTTTGGAAAGTTTACTCCAGAACAGAAAGAACAGGTGTTATTTCATTTTAAAAATGCCAATTACTGGATTGTAGCCCTTGCTGTATTCTTGAGCGTATTCAGTCATTTAGTGCGTGCCTATCGTTGGAATTTTATGTTGGAGCCTTTGGGCTTTAAACCGAAATTGTTGAATAATTTCATGGCCGTTTCCATTGCTTACCTTATGAACATCTTTATTCCTAAAAGTGGTGAAGTTTCGAGGGCAGTAGTACTTAGTAAATATGAAAAGGTCCCCTTCGACAAGGGTTTTGGCACCATAATATCGGAACGGATTGTAGATCTTCTCCTGTTGTTCCTATTCACGTTGATCGCCCTTTTGTTGGAATTTGACACTTTGTTTGCCTATCTCAAGGAAATTGTTCCTGTCCGTAAAATTGGCCTACTACTTTTGGTATTGGCTGTCTTGGGCATTCTCTTTTTGCTTTTCATGAAATATTCGAAGAGCCCATTAAGTTTGAAGATTAAGAAATTGATCTCAGGCCTTAAAGATGGGGTCCTTAGTGTAGCTACCATGAGAAAAAAAGGTCCATTTATACTGCATAGTTTGTTTATTTGGGGGCTTTATATCCTTTCATTCTATACGGCTACCCAAGCACTACCAGATACTTCGGAAATAAGCTTAGGTACTGTGATCATTACGTTTGTGGTCGGAAGTTTTGCCTTCGCCTTTACGAATAGTGGATTTGGCACTTATCCTGCTGCTATTATGGGTATTCTTTTGGTATTTGGCATCCCGGAAACACTCGGAACCGCTTTTGGATGGATCGTATGGACTTCCAATATTGCCGCTATACTGCTTTTTGGAGTACTTTCTTTTATATTCCTTCCCATTTACAATAGGGATAAGCTTTAGGGTTTCTCTCTCACCGTCACTTTTCAAAATTTACTATCTTACCCTCCTAAATCATTACCGAACATGAAACGAATCCTACTACCTGTAATTGGCTTACTACTTACTTTTTCAGGACTGTCCCAATCTAAAATCATCTATGAAGAATTCACCTCACTTAAATTGGAGGAACCGCGTAGATTGAAAATTCAATTGCCAAGGGATTATGAAGAAAACCTAGACAAGTCCTACCCCATTGTTCTCGTATTGGATGCGAATTACCTATTCGAACCCGTTGCGGGAAATGTAGATTATTTCGGTTATTGGGAAGATATGCCTGAGGCGATCGTAGTGGGTATTATGCAAGGGGATAAACGTTATGACGATTGCAACTACGACGACACTAATTTTATGCCGGCAGAAACTGGTGCGGACTTTTTTGAGTTCATTGGATTGGAGTTAATTCCTTATATAGACAGTAGTTACCGTACTGCGAAATTTACGATAGCCGTAGGCCATGACTTCACGGCTAACTTCATCAATTATTATTTATTCAAAGACCCACCATTGTTCAATGGTTATATAAACCTAAGTCCTGATTTAGCTCCCATGCTAGATGAGCGACTTCCACAACGTATCCCAAATATTGAATCTAAGTTGTTCTATTATCTGGCCACAGGCACAGATGATATTCAGGATTTAATGGAAATAACCGAAGACCTCAACAAAAAATTAAGCCCCTTAAAGTCCGAAAAGTTTTCGTACTACTTCGATAATTTCGAAGGGGCTACACACTATTCCTTAGTGGCAAGGGCCATACCCTCTGCTATGGAAAAGATTTTTTCGGTCTACCGCCCTATTTCCAAACAGGACTACAAAGATATTTTGATGACAACTGAAATGCCAATTCATCAGTACCTTATCGATAAATACAAAACGATTGAAGACCTTTTTGGCCTTACGAACCCCATTCGTGTCAATGATTTCTTAGCTACTGCCAAGGCTAGCGAAAAAAGAAAACAGTGGGACTCTCTTCGCGAAATTGCATCTATGGCCAAAAAACAATACCCAGACACCAATTTAGGCGATTATTACCTTGGGCGATATTATGAAGAGGTAGGGGAACCCAAAAAGGCGATGCGTATTTTTCAAGGGGCTTTCGACAAGGAAGAAGTAGACTTCATAACCACCGACCTTATGTTGGATAAGGCAGATAAAATTAAAGAGGATTTTGGATATTAAGTTGTCATCCCTTTTAAAAAACAAGCCCTCTACTTAACTAAAAGTGAGGGCTTTTTCCTTGGTTGATAGTTGAAAATGAAACCTTAGGATTTAATCTTCTTTTGCTCCGTCCGGAAATACTCTATATACTTAATGATTTCTTGAGTTCTTCTCAGGTACTCTTCAAAAATATCTGGGCGCATCACCTCTGGCTTACCTTCCTTTATGTTCGTTATGGAGGGGTCGAAAAAAGCATAGGTATAAAAAGCTGCCGAAACAATTTTGTCTGATGGAACAGCTTTATCATAGGCGTAGATATACTGTAACACGGCTTCTTTATGATCCGGGTACAGGTAAATCATTTGCCAAAACGATTTCTGTATTTCATTTTTAGCAATACTCTCCCTTACATCTTCGAAGGTATACGACTTGTATACGCTTGCACGATAAGACTCATCATTCATTAATTTTTGGGCCTCCTTACTAAAAATCATTTTATCCCCTTCTACCTTTACTCCGGGTTCTTGTAGCGATTCAATCCAGTCGGCATAGGAGTCCTTTTGCGACACTATCTTTTCAACTTGCTCTTTGGTGTAAACGGGCACACCTTGAGATTCTTGGGCTATTAAACCAGAAACTATTAGTATTGCAAATACCTGTGTAATGCTGTTTTTAATGGCTCGCATAGGTCTCTTCCTTTTGTTCAACAGTCTTAAGTTTTTGAGTTATTCGAAGCAACCGTGCTTCAAGGCCTTCCACTTTGGCCTCCAACTGCTTTTGATCTTTTTCAAGTTCTTTCATGGCTGTGCTGAAATCTCCATTCTTCACCCCAACCACTACATTAATCAATTTAGGCCCTTCACTCAGGTTGTTTTCCCACGAACGACCCACGGCAAAGGTATAATCGTCCAGTTTCATTTCATCTTCAGATTTTGCGACTCCATAGCCACTTATATCGAAGGAGGCAACTATATAATCGCCAGAACGGACAGGTCCCATGACTTTTACGGGTACTTGACCGACAAAGGCCACATTATTCCCTAAATGCTCTTGACCTGCTTCTGCAGCGTTCCCTTGAATAATGGGGTGATGGGAAGCCACCATTACCTGCTCCGCATCCTGTAAGTCTTTTGTTATTTTTCCTCCTTTAACTGCCACAATATCTCCGAAGGTGATTCGCTCTTTATGATCTATTCGCTCCAACCACTCTGCATAATCTCCATTGCCCGAGGAATACTCTACCCCTAACTTATTAAATTCGTCAATATAATTTACAAGGGCAACTGTTCCTGCCACCTCACCTTCGACTATATCTACGCCTATAAAATTAGACAGCACATTGAGCACGTATAGGTTATCTAGTGCCGTATTATCTATAAAGTCCGACGTAGATTGTGCCCTTATTACCCCCGTCATTCGATCATCCTTATCGACAAATTTCATATACTCGTTTTCTTTGGTTAAGGGATCATTGAAAAGGTTTGGAATATTCGGGATATTGAATTGAGGTACATTCCCCGTTGGAAAATTAATTCCCAACGCTGGAAAATAATTGGCCGGATTAGGTATGGGTGGACCCGAGGGCAAGTTTCTGCTTAATGGTATGGTTGGGACTGTTATCCCGGGAAAGGCAATTCTTGGAATTCTAGGAATACATATATTGATTGGTGGAATACAAACCCTAATACAACCAGCAAAGGGAAAGCAGACACTATAGCAGTATTGCCCAGAACATTGAGGATCATTTCCTCCATAGAATTGTATCTCATTAGACAAAAGCCTTCCTGGCATATTAAGGTCTGGAAATGCCTTTGGCAGTCCTAAATTGTTATTGATTAAGGTAAACGTTTGGTTCTGAATGTTATTCCTAGCCATCTGGTCAATTACATCGGGTGCCAAAGAAATGGCCTCGTTGAACGTAATTGGTCCTGGGTTTTGAAGCTTTGCCTTCAGGAACTGAAATTCTGTGTAGTAAGTACCTTGTGGGTCATCGAGATCTGCCAGTGTTGGGTTGGGTACTTGTACTATGGTACTCCCATCCCAAGCTCCATGATTTTTGCCCAACTTAATCGTGATTCCCTTTCCGTTCTGGGTGTTCGTGTTCACGAATGTGGCAACAGCATTAGGGTTGTCACTGGAGACCGAAATCCCCGATGAGGTTAAGTTAGTCAGGCTAGTAGACCCTGTAACGGTTAAATCATTATTAAGCGTTGTTGCATTGTTTACGGTGAGAATATCGTTAAGGGTAGTTGCTTCGGCAACAGTGAGTATTCCAGTCAGTTCCGTTTCGGCGCTGTTGTTTACATTCAAGGCATTAAGATCTGTTGCTTCCTCTACCGCTACATTTCCAGAAAGGAAGGTGCTGCTTCCATTGGTAACATCAAGATTGGCCTGCAACGAAGTACTTTCATCTACGGTCAACGTTCCCGTTAAGGCAGAAGGGCTCCCATTCAAAACATCCAATGACGCGTTCAACACTGTTGCCTCATCTACCGATAAGGTTCCGTTTAAGGAAGATGGAGATTGTCCTGTTACCTCAAGGGCATTGTTCAAAGTGGTGGCTCCATCTATTTCGAGCGGACCTGTGAACGATGTAGGTTCCGAATTGGTAACGGTAAGGTTATCATTTAACGTGGTTGCATTAAAAACATCTAAATTACCACCTAAAGCAGTATTCCCTTCTACATCCAAGTCCCCCGATAAGGTTACCAAAGCACCATTCAACACATTAAGCTCATCGTTAAAGTTAGTGATTCCTTCAACCGTTAGATTGTCGCCAAATTCAATTTCCCCATTCACATTTAAGGATCCCGAAAGATAGGTGGGGCTTCCATTTAACACCATGAGTCTTCCGTTGAGCTGGGTGGCCAAGCCTACCGATAGCGTTCCCGATAGATAAGTATCGCTTCCATTGTTGACGCGAAGTAAGTTGTTTAAATCGGAAGTGCCTTGGGTTAAAAGTTCACTTCCCATAGAAGTCTGACCTTCAACCGCAAGTATTCCACTTAACGAAGTAGGGTTCCCATTATTTACCGAAAGTGAACTATTAAGGTTTGTATCTCCTTCTACAGTTACGTCTTGTTGTAAAACCGTATCCCCACCAATGGTCATATCGCCAGAAACATTTACGTTGCTCGCATTATTTACCAGTACATTCGAATTGAAATCGGATACACCATCTACAGTCAAATCACCGGATAATGTAGTAGCCCTCTGATTATCTACCCTAAGTGCATTATTTAGGGTTGTTGCGCCGTCTACATCTAATGTTCTTCTTAAAATCGTGGCATCTTCTACAGTTAGTGTACTATTAAGCAGAACCGCTTCATCTACGATAAGTCGATCCCTTAGACGAGTCGTCCCTTCCACATCCAATGTGCTTCTTAATCGGGTACTTCCTTCTACTTGCAGTGTGCTATTTAATTGGGTAGCATCTGCAACACCCAAGCGATCGCCAAAATGAGTGTCCCCATCTACCTCTAAGGTTCCCGTAAAACGGGTTCTTTGTTGATTGTTGACATCCAAGGAATTATTTAATTGTGTGGCTCCAGTTACGCTTAGACTTCCGGAAAGTTGGGTAGCGCTTTCATTATTTACATTTAGGGAGCTATTAAGATTGGCGGTTCCGTTCACCACCAAATTTTCTCCAAAAAGAATGTCGCCTTCGGCATTAAGATTACCCGTGGCAATAATATCACGGTGAAAAGCAAAAGGCACAAAGGTCAGGGTTTGAGTACTTAGCTCATTGAATCGATCTCCCAAATTAATTTCTACCATAAGATCCTTGCGCGTGCCTACCCATCGAATATTTGTGAAGGCATTTTGGCTTATCTGTTCTCCTTGACCTATGACCAAGTTGATCATCCCATCTGCATCTGTTTGGGTTTGATGTTGCTCTTTATAAGCTACACTACCATCCTGGGAAAATATCGTAAACCTCAGGGTTACCTGGGCATTGGGCAATATATTTCCAGAGGCGTTAACCCCTGGCAATTCCTGAATATTGGGATCTAGAATAATCGCCTGATAGGTTAGACCGTCCGTCTGGGCATATGCTCCCATCCCCAAAAGAAAAATCCATATGTATAAAAGATGTTTCATAATTGGTAGATTAGCGATTGTTTTCTAGTAAATCGTTGGCTTTTTTGTCTAAGGCATTCACCTTGGCTTCTATGGCCTTGAACTGTTCTTCGTATGCTCTTTGCTTTTGCTGCATCTTTTTCATAATGGAAACCCAGTCTCCATTGTGGACCCCTACTACGGTATTTACCATTTTTGGACCCTCATTTAAGTTTTGTTCCCAAGAGCGACCTACGGATAGTTTAAAATCCTCTGCGGTCATTTCAGCTTGGGACTTTGCTTGTCCGTATCCGGGCAATGTAGGGTGGGCAACTATATAATCTCCTGTGTTTACAGGCCCCATAACTTTCACGGGGACTTGCCCCATGAATGCAATATTGTTTCCTAAGTGTTCTTTTCCTTCTTCGGGAATGTTACCGAGTACAATGGGTCTATGTGAAACCACCATGATCTGTTCTACGTTAGAAAGGTCTTTGGTGATTTTCCCTCCTTCTACTGCTACGATATCTCCAGTGGTAAGGTATTCCATTGGGTCTTTACGTTCCAGCCATTCCGCATAATCTCCATTCCCAGAGGAATATTCTACCCCAACTTTGTTCAATTCATCAATGAAGTTGGTGATATAAACACCTCCTGTTGCTGCCACATCTGCTGGATCTACCCCCACAAAACCGGAAAGTACATTGAGCACATACAAATTGTCTAGGACAGTGTTGTTTACAAAATCCTCCATGGATTGGGCGCGGATGGTTCCCGTTTTTCTGTCGTCTACATCCAAGAAGGTGACATACTCATTTTCCTTGGTAAGTGTGTTTTGAAATGGATATCCAGAGTCTGTGGTGAATGGAACATCGGGAACAGCGATGTTTGCAAAACCACTAACCGGGAGCGTAGGACTTAATGCAGGTAAATAATTTGACAAATCCGGCAGTGGTATGGGGATAGGTATGTTGGGTAAATCTACCCTTGGAATATCCCATTCAGGAATACTCACCCCAACAAAAGGAATGTCGTATCCCCCAAAAACAGGTGGAGAGTCTGGAATTATATTGGTAGACGGTACTGTGAGGTTTGGAAATGGTATTGGTAATCCCATCCCGCCCTGATTGGTCGGTGCATTCATGCGCTGAAACACAAAATTGGATATGTAATTAATGGCAGCCGTTTTGGCAAAACCTGGCAGCTCTGCCAATACACTATTCACGTCTATCGTTCCACCATTCTGCAGTTTACCTTGGATAAAGTCGAACCCATCTTTGTATATACTTCCCGATGCTTGGGAAGTGTTTATGATAGGGTTTGGAAAGTCGTTCACTATGGTATTTGTATCCTCTCGGTAGGCTCCGTGAAACTTTCCTAACTTAATTATGATTCCGTCTCCATTCCCCGTATTAGTGTTGTTAAAGGTTGCAATGGCTCCAGGGTTATCGCTAACAATGTTTATGGTTTCTGTATTAAGGTTTCCTAAAAATGTATTTCCTGTAACAGTGAGGTCATTATTTACAGTTGTAGCTCCGGCAACCGTTAAGGTATTCCCCAAGGTGGTTTCTCCAGTGACATTTAAAACACCACTTAAATTAGTCTCACTCCCGTTAAGCACGGATAGATTATTATTTAAATCGGTGGTTCCATCCACGGTTAAAGCTCCGGTTAATTTTGTATCGGATCCATTTAGGACATCCAAATTATTGTTCAAGGTGGTCACCCCATCAACATTTAAAGTGCCTGTAAGGTTTGTGGGGGAAGCATTTGTAACATCCAGACTATTGTTAAGTGCGGTCGCTTCATCAACAGTAAGTGTCCCTGTAAGATTGGTAGGACTTTGATTGGTTACTTCAAGGGAATTATTGAGTGTAGATTCTCCATCTACTACCATGGTTCCTGTTAAATAGGTTTCCCTTCCATTGGCAACGGTTAAGCCTTCATTTAATGTGGTTGTTCCGTCAACAATTAAAGTGCCGTCCATATCGGTGTCACCGCTTACATTTAAACGTCCGGACAAATTGGTAGGTGCGCCGTTATTGACGAAGACAAAGCTGTTTAGGTTGGTTACCCCGTTAACGGTAAGGTTGTTATTCAAGTTCATTGCTCCATCCACATCCAATGTTCCCGAAAGGAAAGTAGGGCTCCCATTATTTACTGAAAGACTACTATTTAGTTCTGTCCCCAAGTCTACCGTAAGACTTCCCGATAGATTTGTTGGGCTTTGGTTATTTACATTAAGTTCGCTTTCCAAATTGGTCGGCCCGTCTACAGCCAATGAACTTCCCAATGTAGTGGCATCGGTAACGTTCAATGTTCCGGATAGGTTTGTGGGACTGTTATTATTCACATTAAGGATTCCATTCAAATTGGTATCCCCATCTACCGTAAGATCATCTTCAAATAAGGTGGTTCCTTGCACCACCAAATCTCCTGACACGTTCAAGGAACTATTGTTATTAATGTTTACGTCGTCATTTAAATTAGTTACCCCGTCTACGGTAAGTGTCCCGGTAAGCCGAGTTGGGCTTGCATTGGTGACATCCAGTGTATTGTTAATGGTGGTGGCACCATCAACGTCTAATGTGCTATTTAGTTCCGTAGCATCCTGCACCGCTAGTGTACTATTAAGTCGAGTGGCACCATCTACTTCGAGGGTACTGTTCAAATTGGTCGCACCATCAACATCCAAGGTGCTGTTCAAATCTGTAGCACCTTCTACTCTTAAATTATCATTCAAAACCGTAGCACCGTCTACTTCCAAAGTGCTTCTTAACTGTGTTTCCAAGTCAACATTTAATATCCCTGTAAGATGCGTTGGGCTTTCATTATTTACGTCAAGTGTATTATTTAGATTAGTAGCTCCATCTACAGTAAGTGATCCAGACAGTTGTGTGGGACTTTCATTATTTACAGATAGGCGATCGTTCAAATCTGTAGTACCTTCGACCACCAAGTTGCCTCCAAAGAATACGTTGCCATCTACATTCATCGTCCCCGTAGCAATAATATCCCTATGAAAGGCGTACGGTATAAACGTTAATGACTGGCTACTCAGGTCGGTAAAGCGACCATCGAATTGAATTTCGACCTTCAGGTCTTTGCGGGTGCCATCCCAGAAGATTTCCGTAAACAAATTCGCTCCTTGGGGTTGCCCTTGGCCAATGATTACATTTACTAAACCATATGCATCGGTACGCGTGTTCTGAATTTCTGTATACTCGCGACTGCCGGCAGCATTGAAAATGGTAAATCGTAAGGTGACATCGGTATTGGGCAATATATTTCCTGTAGCATTATTCCCGGGCAATTCCTGCACATTTGGATCTATGATGACTGCTTGGTAATGTAGACCATCTGTTTGGGCATAGGTAGCCAAGGAAATCATAGATATGATAAATAAAAGAAGTGGTTTTTTCATGACTTCTAGTTTTGTGTTTCGTTAGTGGTGGTTCCTTCCACCGGAGTTTCTTCTTTTTTACGGCAAGGGATATCTACAATAACCCCCACGCCCAACGAATGAACATTAATTCGCAATTCGGTAGTAGCTGAATTGTTTTCATCATCCAGCGCCAGTCCAGAGCCGTAGAGATATTGAGCGTAGATTTGGGCTTTTTCAGATATATTGAAACGGACTCCCCCTCCGCTCCTAAAAAACATCGCGATATCGTTAAATTCTTCAATATCCTTTACATTGAATACCTGATCGTTAATAGTTTGTACCCCATCTACCATCCACTCCGCATTTACCGTGGCAATTACATAGAAAGACACATCTTCGGTAATCGAAAAGTCATAATCCAAACCAAGATTAAACCCTAAATAATCGATATCCCATTCGAAGAAATTGCCGACGACATCATCACTGCCGATAGCTCCATAGCTGTTATAGGAAAGCCCGGTTGTTAGGGACAATCCCTTATATAATGAATGTTTATAACCAGCACCAACATAACTTTTGGTTTTGGACTGAAGGTTTTCCAACTCCTCCCCTTGGTTATTCTGAAACTTAAAATGAGAGGTGTTCCTTCCTGTCTCCACATAAACCTGTTGTGCGTAAGCCAGGGTACCAGAACATAAAAGAATAATGAGTAAAAGCTTTTTCATATCGATGGGTTAGTTTTTTAATAAGTTGGCCTTAAGTTGTTTTTCTTCTGAGGTAACCAAAAGCACATAAGCGGCTTTTGAAAGAAAGTCTAAATTCACTTCAATTTCCTGGGCTGCTTCAAAGGGTTTGTCATATACCAACCTTCCTTGCATATCATATAGAATTATGGAAAGTTGGCCTTTAACTTCTTCATTGAATTTTATACGAATGGAACTTTGAAAAGGATTGGGATATACCACCGCATCGAGATCTGTATCCTCCTCAACAATACTGCGAACCCGAATGGGTGGCTGAATAAATCCCTGTCTTGCTGTTATAGTTTCCGAAGAGAAACTACCAATTGCACTTTGCTGTCCTACACTTTGTTGAAGAATGTACTCCTGTTCTCCATTGGAAACCGTCTCCGAGCTTCCAGAAGCACTTATGGATGTCCTCACCACTTGTTGTGATTGGGTAGCATAAGTTCCTAGGAAGAACAATACAATTATGACATATTTTAAATACATATCCTTATTCTTTAATGAGTTGTTGAATCCAAGCGCCTTTGTCCGTCTCCAGCTGTACTATGTATTGGGCCGATGGCAAATTGGACACATCCAATACAATCTCTGCGCTCAAAAGATCTTCTTCTTTCACCATTAGAACCCTTCCCATGAGATCATAAATGACGATTTTGTTAATTTGAACGGCTCCCGAATTTAAAATGGCCACACTCCCCGTTGTGGGGTTTGGCACTAGTTTTACTACTTTGTTTGCATCTAGATCATTTACACCCAAAACCTCATCTACGATCAATTGAAAATTGCAGCTTTCATTATTACCGCTTTCATCCTCGACCGTAATTGAGACGGTATAGGTACCTTCGGTAAGTTGGGTTCCGACGGCTGGGTTTTGGGAAACTATGGTAATTGGATCGGTACAATTATCATCGGCAGTTGCCAATCCCAAGGCAAAATAATCCGGTACCGTGAATTGTGTCCCAATAAGAATAACCTCTGTTTGGTTTGACGGACACACCACTGTGGGATCTATAGTGTCGGTAACTGTAACGACCGCAATACAACTGGCCGTATTTCCATAAATATCAGTTGCTGTTAGGGTCACATTATTGGTGCCTAGATCATCACAATCGAATGTATTTGTATCTATAGTTATGGCAGATATTCCGCAGGCATCATTAGTTCCTCCATCTATATCGGTAACCGTAATAAATGCAGTTCCTGAGATATCGAGTTGTATAGCAATGTCCTGACATATTACAGTAGGGGGCACATTATCCTCTACGGTAACAATTGCACTACAATTATCTATATTTCCACTGGTATCCAAAACTGTAAGCAACACGGAATTCGCTCCCACATTACTACAATTGAACAATGTATTGCTTGCAGAAATACTTGCTATTCCGCAGGCATCTGTACTGCCTCCATCAATATCTGAAGGATCAATAAAAGCATTCCCACTGGCATCTAATTGAATGGTGATGTTCTGGCAAACTGCAGTAGGGTCGGTGTCATCTTCTATAGTAACTATTGCGCTGCAAGTGTCTGTATTACCACTTGTATCGGTAACTGTAAGGGTTACGGTATTGGCTCCTAGATTACTGCAATCAAAGGTATTCGGAGAAACACTCATGGATGCAATTCCACAAAAATCGGAACTGCCTCCATCTATCTGCGAAGCCTCTAAGGTGGCAAGTCCGTTACCGTCCAATGATAAAGTGATATTTTGACACACGGCCGTGGGATTTAAATCATCCAAAACAGTTACGTTAGCAGTACAGGTACCCGTATTTCCGTTTACATCGGTCACAGAAAGGGTTACCACATTGTTTCCCACATCGGCACAGGTAAAACTGCTTATATCCAAACTTGAAGAGGTAATGCCACAATTATCCGAACTACCTCCATCGATATCACTTGGCAGTATCGACCCATTCCCAGAGGCATCGAGAATTACCGTTATGTCCTGACAACTTACTGCTGGTGGAATGGTATCTTCCACAGTGACCACAGCTGTACATTGGGTAGTTAAACCACTGGCATTGGTTACACTTAGCACCACATTGTTTAGACCAATGTTAGAGCAATTAAACGAAGTAACGTCTATACTGGTTGTAGCCGTACCACAGGAAACGGTACTTCCTGCGTCCACATCTGCAGCAGTTATAGAGGCATTCCCCGTTGCATCTAATTGAATCGTGATGTTCTGGCAATTGGCCACAGGTGCGCTGGTATCAACCACGGTTACATTAGCTGTAGCAGTGTCCGAATTCCCTGAGCTATCCGTTACGGTTAAGGTAACTGGAACAGGGCCTCCCGTATCTGCACAGGTAAACATATTGGGTAGTACCGTTAAGGACGCTATGTTACAATTATCCGTAGAGCCGTTATCCACATCACTCCCCGTAATAAAGGCTTCACCACTTGTGTTTAAAATTACTGAGATATCACCTGCAACGGCAATAGGGTTTATCATTTCACTAACAGTAACCTGAGCCATACATGTTGCCGTATTTCCACTAGCATCGGCCACGGTTAATTCTACCATATTCACCCCAAGGTTGGAACAATCGAAGTTTGTCGTAGACGAACTGAAGGAAGCAATTCCGCAGGCATCACTACTTCCATTATCCAATTGTGAGGCCGTGATGCTTCCATTGCCAGCTGCATCTAACTGAACGGTAATGTTCTGACAAACGGCCACTGGAGGTGTTGTATCTTCTACCGTAACCTGGGCGGTACATGTGGATGTATTTCCATAAGGGTCGGTAAGGGTAAGCATTACATTGTTCACTCCAATATTGGTGCAGTCGAATGAAGAGACATCTATGCTTTGCACAGCAATACCACAAGGATCGTCACTATCCCCCAAAATATCGGCAGGGGTAATGGTCGCCATGCCGCTTGCATCTAAAGCAACTGTAATATCTGCACAGCTATTTGAAGGTGCCGTGGTATCTTCAACAGTGACAAAAGCAGTCTGGCTTGTAGTGTTTCCATAAATATCGATTGCGGTAACCTCTACGGGATTCGGATTGGTAAGAATATCTTCACAACTAAATTGACTGGGTTCTACCCTATACCTTAGTACTTGACCACCATTACAATTATCTACTGCCGGGGCTGTATATAATTCATCAGCGACTACAAAGGCACTTCCCATACTGTTTAGCGTCTTGGTAATGTTCATGACACTAAAAGTAGGCGCGATATTGTCCAAAACGGTAACATTAGCACTGCAACTTGAGGTATTGCCATTGCCGTCATCGACTGTTAAGGTAACCGTTAAAGGACTTTGAACCCCAAATGGGGTGAATACAAAGGTGTTAATAGGAAAACCCAATCCACTTATGGGCGGTGCTGGTGGTGTTGGCAGAGGAGGATTGGTAGTTAGTGTCCCCAGAGCACCCGGACTACTATAAGCCCAAGTACCATCGTCGAAATCGAAAACACCCCCGTTTTGTTCCGTATTATTAATTCTATAAGCCCAACCATTGGTATATGCCCACTGGTCCAATCTCCCCAATTCGGTATCGGGTTCAATTTCTACAGCATTTATATCTCCAAATGTATCGATGGGGTTACCATTGTAGAACAGGGAAACTACATCGTTTCCATCAATATTGGCGGCTTCATTGGTGGCCACATAATCGGCCGGCACCCCAAAGAAACTTGTGAATGAAGTTTGATCGTGGGTAATGGTAAGATGGGTTCCTGCTGCGATGACCGAAGTATTATTCGGAAATGTATATTCCAAGGGAACAGAGTTTCCTTCTATAGGGTTTGCAGAACCCAAGCCATAGAGACCTAAATCCCCTACTGCGATATCTTTAATTGCATACAATTCGATAGCACGTGGTCTTCCTGTAGTTGCAGTATCACCAATGACTCCTGTTAAAAGAAGTTCACGGTCCGGTAGAGGATTGAACACATCGTCACAATCGAAAGTTGTCTGACTTGCACTAAACGATAGGGTATTACAAGAACTGTTTCCGGTGGAAGGGTTTGAAGGATCGTCTAAATCTTCGGGTATAATGGTTACTGACCCTGTAGGGCCCAAAGTGACAGTGATATCCTGACAATTGGCTTGTACAGGCTCGGTTAATTCCAGGACCGTTATGGTAGCCATGCAACTATCTGAATTACCAAAACTATCGGTAACCGTAAGCGTTACCATTTGTGGACCTAAGTCGGCACATGTAAAATCCGTTTGAGAAAGCGCGAAGAAAACCGATCCGCAATTATCAGAAGAACCATTATCTACCTGACTCGTAAGCAATGTTGCATTGCCAGTGGCGTCCAGTGTAATAGTCGCATCTTGACAGTTCACCGTAGGGGACATCATATCGGTTACTGTTACCGTTGCCATACACGAGTCTGTATTCCCACCGCCATCGGTAACTGTTAGTATTACTGTATTTGGACCCGCATCTGCACAAGTAAAAGTGTCTATGTTTATAGATAGGGTAACAGCTCCTTCCCCATCACTGGAACCTCCGTCCACATCGCTGGCTACAATGGTTACCATACCCGATGAATCTAGCAGCACGTTTATATTAGAACACACAGCCGTGGGAGGATTGGTATCTTGCCCAAAAGCCAAAAAAGGAATGAGAAAAAAGATTAGGGGTATCACCTTTTTCATTGTCGAGAGTTTAGTTGTCGTAAATGTAATGGCTAGGCCAACGCAAGAAAATACGTACGGCCTGATAAAAAATACGTAGGGGTACGTAGTTAAAGGGAGAGGATAATCTCTTTATTTTCTGATGTCCAAACAGATAAGGAATCTACACTTTTTGGAAGGTCTAATTTAGCAATGATATTGGCCCTGTGCTTTTGAACAGTCCGATGGGAAATACTGAGCAAATCACTAATTTCCTTACTGGTTTTCTCTTGGGCTATTAATCGGACAATGGTTCGTTCCGATGGCGATAAGTATTTTATTTTTTCTAATTGTGGGCTTATTTCACGATTGAAAATATCGTCGAATGCACCGCTGAAATAACTCTTCCCATCTGCGACAGCTAGGATACAAGCTTCAATCTCTGAGAAAGGCTCGTCCTTTAATAGATACCCAGAAATTTCCAGTTTTTTGGCTTTTAGTACGAATGCTTTCTCTTTATGGGAAGTAAGAATAATGAATTTCGTGGCCACTCCTTTTTCTTTGCACTTTTTGATCACTTCGAAGCCCGACAGCAATGGCATTTCAATATCGAGCACAGCAATCCTTGGATGCTCTTTTACAATACTATCCAATGCCTGTGCACCGTTAAGCGCACCTTCGAACACCAAAAACCCGGCCTCTTTTAGTTGATCTGATAACCCTTTTAATAACATAGGGTGATCGTCTGCTGGCAATATGGAGATATCCTGCTTGTTCATGAAATGGGTATTTCCGCTATAATGGAAGTGCCTTCTCCTTCTTTACTATTAATTTGAAGTGTTCCTTTCAAAATTCGTATCCTCTCAGCTAGAGTTTTTAATCCTAGGCTTGAGTTTTTTATACCTTCAGTGACCAAAAACCCCTTGCCGTTATCCTTAATACGAACCCTTATTTTAGCATCTTGCTTTTTAACGGTCACCACAAGTGAGGTTGCCTCAGCATGCTTCAATATATTGGTCATACTTTCTTGAATAAATCTATAAAAATTTAGGCTATCTTCCTCAGAAAAGTAAGTATCAATTTCATCTATTTCCGAAGTACAGAATAAATCTGTTTGTTCATCGAGATCATACACAAGTTGCTCTATACTTTCCGACAGTCCAAGTTGCTTCAAAACGGTTGGGTATAACCCTCTAGAGATACTGCGTATTTCTTCTAAAGCACCGTGTGTCATACTGGAAAGTTCGTTTTGAGATAGATCCTGGGCCTTGCGTTTAATTAGTGTGAGCTGCTGGCCTACACTATCATGCAATTCTTTGGCTATTTTGTTGCGTTCAGATTCCTGTGATAGCAATAGATTTTCTGAAAAATCCTCTTGAAGGCGCCGTTTATCCTCGGCTTGTTTCAGAAAATATATAACCAGTCCGGCAAAACTTAGGGAAAGCAACAAATAAAACCACCAAGTCTTATAAAAGAAGTTTTTGGAGTGTATTGAAAGTAAAAGCGACTCACCTATTTTATCCCCGGAGTAATCTGACGCTTCAATTTCCAAGCGATATTTGCCAGCACCTAAATTTGGAAATCGAATGGATTGTTCTTGCCCAAGATCAATCCAATCTTGATTGTTCATTCTGTATTTAAATCGATGTTCCCTGTTTTCTACATTGTTCGTTAGGGAAAAATCTACTTTCAGTTCCTTGAATTCTGCTGGCAAAATAATCTCAGATTGATGCTCCAATAACTCTCTATTGTGAACGTCCACGATTTTTCCTTGCTCCTTATCATAGCTCCTCACCTTTAAAAGGCTAATCTGTGAATCGAATTGCTTAGGTTTTAGCTCTGAAGGTTTAAAGTAATTGAGCCCCCTAATACATCCTACCAAAAAACCGTTTCCGGTGTCCAATGCACTATATCTGTTTGCCTCTTTGTGACTTAAACCATCTTTTTCGGAATAACGTACTTTAGATTTTGTCTTTATATTAAATGCAACAATACCATTAAATGTGTTTATCCACCACGTATCCCCTTCAAAAAGCACTGTAGCTATTCCCGCATTAAGGTCGTCCTCATATAAAGTGGTAAAGGATCGTTCTTGCAAATTGAATGCTACCAATTTTCCCGATCGAGTTCCCAATAAGTAGCCATAATCGGGATGGTAGTCGGTCATCAAAATAAATGGGTCATCCAGCTGCAAAGAATCATTGATCAATTGATGCTCCTTACTTTGCAAATCATAGGTTAGCACTCCATTATTCGTTCCCACAACCACAGCCCCTTCATTGCGAAATTCGAGATCCAACATGGTTAACGAATCTGTGAGCACCAACTTGTTGTGTTTTGTGGTATTCTTATTAAATTCCATTAAATGATATCCATTGGTCGAATATATAAAGGTGGAATCTGTTGGCATTACCAAGGAGGTTACTGGATAGTGTCGGTATGAGATCGTTTCACCGTTTTCAATATTTACCTTCAAGATATTCCCGAAACTAGTACTCCAAATAAAATTCCCTTCCCTAAGTATTGCCCGAGATGACACAGGAAGTAATTCTATATCATTTTCCTTAAGTGGGAAAGGCGTTGTGGTTTTCGAATTCAAATCTAGAACATGCCATCCATTTCTTTCAGTTGCTACCATGTAGCGGTTATTCCCGAGCGCCATTAAGGACCTTAACTGCATATATGGAAGGTAGACATCAATCTTTTTTTCGGGAAATCGAAAATAATGTAGCTCCCCACTATCGGTAGCCAGCCAAAGATCCTTGGTCAGGTCTTGCGAAATCAGGTTAATGGCCGATGAATTTTCGAACGAGTCATTTTGAAACATCAATTTGAACCCATCATCCATTAAAGAATAAAACTCAAGGGGGCCATCGTCTCTTTTAGCAACCATATGATTCCCCAAGGGATCGTTATATACCCTTAAAACTTTCGATGACAGGTTAAACCCCTCTGCTTCTATGGGTACTATTTTCTTTTCTCCATGAATCAATTCATGCAATTGTCCCTTAGAATGCACAAAAGCGTACTTTTTGTCCTGTACATCAAAAACCTCATCTAACCAGAATTTACTCACCATAGCACCCCGATCCCTTAAAAATGACTCCTGGGAATATCTTTTCAATACATTTCCATTCCAGTCCAAATACACTAAGGGGAAGTTGTCATCTCCAATAATGCAATAATCTTCGTAAGGAATAAAAATCGTAGCAGAATCCAACCTAAATTTGTTCTCCTCACTACTAAAATTGAACAAAGGGGTTAGCGTAAGGTCATTATTTAGAATATTGAGAGTTATTTCCCTATGTACCTGAGTTAGAAAATATTCTTTATTGTCATATCTGAACACCCTTGAAACCGCAATATCGAAGTTCTCCGAATTAGGCAGGTTTACTTCTGTAAACTGAGTGGTAAAAGGATCGAAAAGAAAGATACAATCTCCTTCGGACGAACGTGCTCCTACATAAAACTTGCCATCGTCCCTTTTAAACAATTCGTGCACACTTAGCACCTTGCGATCGCTTTCAGGGAACGTAATACTGTGAAAGGACGTTCCATTAAACCGTAACAGGGATAATTCTTTATCGTTTACGACCAATTTCCTGACATCTAATTGAGCTCCTCCAAGCCACAAAAACCCATCATTATCAAACTCCATGGCATTTATGTAATCAAGGTCGAGTCCATCTTGTTTCGAAAAAGACTTATGGTACACAGTTCCCATTTGAGCATGGGCAGTAATCACCAGAAAATAAAAAAAGAAGGGGAGTATTTTTTTTACCACGATCGTAAATATATCTATTTTAGCTGAAACGATTATGGCTAAAACCAAGACTACTTTTTTCTGCCAAAACTGCGGCTCCCAATATTCTAAATGGCAGGGGCAATGCACCTCATGCAAGGAATGGAATACCATTGCAGAAGAAGTGGTTCAGAAAGCTCAAAAACCGGGATGGGATGCTTCCTCTCAACCCAGTGCCAAAAGAGCCGCCAAACCCGTTCGCATTTCTGAAATTGACACCAGGGTTGAAACTCGCTTGAATACGCAAAACCAGGAGCTCAATCGTGTCATGGGCGGAGGACTGGTCCCAGGGTCCTTATCTCTTCTAGGAGGTGAACCCGGTATAGGAAAAAGTACACTTATGTTGCAAGTAGCTTTGCAACTCCCCTACAAGACGCTTTATGTTTCTGGTGAGGAAAGTGCGCAACAAATTAAAATGCGGGCAGAACGAATTCATCCAAATTCTGAGCATTGCTTCATACTTACTGAAACCAATACACAACAAATTTTCAGGAATATAAGTGAAATGCAACCTGATATTGTGGTAATAGATTCCATACAAACCCTACAAACCAATCATATTGAAAGTAGTGCAGGGAGTGTGTCACAAATACGGGAATGCACCGCAGAGCTTATTAAATTTGCAAAAGAGACAGCTACTCCCGTCATTTTGATAGGCCATATTACAAAGGATGGTCACATTGCTGGACCCAAGATCCTAGAGCATATGGTAGATACAGTCTTACAATTCGAAGGAGACCGAAATCATGTGTACCGCATTCTTCGGGCCCATAAAAACCGATTTGGAAGCACCCATGAACTGGGTATTTATGAAATGCAAGGAAATGGCTTAAGGGAAGTATCCAATCCCAGTGAAATATTGATTTCAAAAAATGAGGAAGACCTGAGTGGAACAGCCATTGCGGCTACTTTGGAAGGAATGCGCCCATTAATGATAGAAATCCAAGCACTGGTAAGTACCGCTGTTTATGGAACCCCCCAACGTAGCACGACGGGTTATAATGTAAAGCGATTGAACATGCTCCTAGCGGTATTGGAAAAACGTGCTGGGTTTAAATTAGGTGCGAAAGATGTTTTCTTAAATGTAACGGGTGGAATCTCCGTAGACGATCCTGCCATCGATCTCGCCGTAGTAGCTGCCGTACTATCCTCCAATATAGATATTGCCATAGACAAACGCATGTGCTTCGCAGCGGAAATTGGATTGGCTGGTGAGGTGCGTCCCGTGACACGAGTGGATCAACGAATTTCTGAAGCAGAAAAACTAGGTTTTGAAAGCATTATCATCTCTAAATACTGTAAGCTTCCCAAAGAAACCTATGGCATACAAGTGATTAAGCTGGCCAAGGTCCATGATGTGGTAAAATATTTATTTGGGTAATTAATAATCTATTGTCCTTAGGTATTTCGGTAGTAAATTGCGTACTTCTTCCACTTTTGCCTTGTTGAACCCCTTCTCTTCCATCATATCTAAATTATACTGAAGATTGGCATAGGTATAGAAGAACATCAGCCTATTGTAGGCATCTAACTCCTCATTTGCAATAGCTTCTAAAATTTCGGTTTTAAAAAGGGGTAACTGCTCACTCTCTGCAATCGCCCTTCCTACCCTTCGTATACTTCCATAATAATGATTTTGGGAAGGGTTAGAAGTTCTTAATGTAATTCCCAAAAGAAGATCTGGAACGTTTATATCCAATTCTTCCAGTTCCTTGATATACGTATTTCTCTGTCCCCAGGCATAGCTGCCATCTGAGACTCGTTGAAAATTATCGTTCATGATATCTAAATGTGCCCTCACGAATACTTCCCAGCTATAGCTTTCTGCCGATAATTGGGCGATATTCATGGCATGGTACCTAGGGCTTGAATCTTGGCTACAACTTCCAATTACAATTCTATTTCGCTTTAAAGCCAATGCCTCTTTTTTTGAAAGCAATAAAGCAACGTATCTTTCGAAGGTGTCACTGGATATTTTACGTTTCAGTGCTTCTTCGTAGGATTCCTTCAACAGTTTATCAAAAGTAGGTTCTTCGACAAGCACCTCTTTTATATGAGACAGCTTTCTGTTTTCATATTTCCGAAATTCCTTCTGATATGCATGATACTCTTCATAATCTGAATAACTAGGTTCTGGTTCCACTCCTGCATACTCAGCATCTATTTTTTCAATTAGTTGGAGTTGCTTTAACTTTTTAGCTTCCTCAGAAAAAAACAAATACGATCTATTCGCATCTTTGGGGTGAATTGTTGCAGTGGTATCTACCAGACATTCGGAGTACTGAATCATCCTGGCATATTTATATGGTATTTTGGATGATGTAAGTGGTCCGTCCAAATACAATACATCGAACTCGCCATCATAGACCTTGTTTACTGTCCAGGGACTTTCTTTGGCAACGCCTTTCCGTAGGTTTTCCTTATAAAATGAATACTCACTTGGATACGTATTTATCTCAACAACCGTATTACCCTCATAATCCTCATACTGACTTTGTACAACGAGTTCTTTTCTATCTGGGGCAACCTTGTATTTTTTAAGGAATTCCTCTAATGAAATTGAACCCTTAATGTCCTTCAAAAGATTCTTTCTTTGCTTTTTGGGAAGTGAAAAAATATATCCAGTTGTTTGATAATTGGATTTGAAATCCTTGCTAAGATCGCAAACCCGGAATTGTTGGTTTTCCATTGCCACAATTTCCGAGAGTTTGGACATGGCTTCGGGCGAATAAATAAGCCCATTTTCGTGTGTGGTAAATTCATTTTGTGCTGTAACAAGGGTTGCAGCCACAGAAAACAATAGGACAAATAGAATTCTCATAATTAATGGTTTTCCCTAAATATACCGAGGAAAACCAACTCCTGTTCCATAAAATTCGTCAAGAACCTATTTGGTTGAGGGAACGCTCCTTTTGAGATAGGGTGCCAAGTAATTAGGGTGCCGGATTCGGCATTTCCGTATGTACTTTTCCTATATCACGCAATACCTCTTCGGAAAGGGAAATATGTATACTATCAATATTTTCCGAAAGCTGATCTAGCGAGGTGGCTCCAATGATGTTGGAAGTAACAAAAGGACGTTCATTCACGAAGGCAAGGGCCATTTGCGAAAGACTCATTCCATACTTCTTCGCAATGGCATTGTATTTCTTGGTGGCCGCCAATGAAGAATTACTGCTGTACCTACTATAATTCGGAAAGCGCGTTATCCTAGCCCCTTCTGGTTTTTGACCATCTAGGTATTTTCCCGTAAGCACTCCAAACGCTAATGGAGAATAGACCAAGTATCCCACGTTTTCCATGTGCAAAACTTCCGTCAGGCCTATTTCATCCCGCCGCTGTAATAGATTATACGCATTTTGGGTGGACACCATTTTCATTTTCCCCTTTCTATGTTCTTCCATATAGCGCATAATCCCATAAGGAGTTTCATTAGAAAGTCCAATATGCCTAATCTTACCCTGTTTTACGTAGCCCTCCAACCGTTCTAATATTTCACCAATATTATCTTGCCATTCCGTATTGGGTGCGTGGCTGTAATCTCGAACACCAAATATATTTACGGCTCTTTCTGGCCAATGCAGTTGGTAGAGATCTATATAATCTGTTTGTAAACGTTTCAGGCTTTTATGAAGGGCGTCATCCAATGATTCCTTGCTAAAATCCAAACTAGGGCGAATATCCTTGAAAATTCCCCTTCCGGGCCCTGTTATCTTGGTGGCCAAAACCACCTTATCCCTATTTCCCGTTTTCGCCAACCAGGTTCCGATATACTGTTCTGTTAGCCCTTGGGTTTCCATAGTAAAGGGAACGGCATACATTTCGGCAGTATCAATAAAATTGATTCCTTTATCAAGTGCATAATCCAATTGTGCGTGTCCTTCCGTTTCGGTGTTCTGACGTCCAAAGGTCATGGTGCCGAGGCATATTTTACTAACGTTTATATCGGTATTGGGTAATTGGGAATATTTCATAAAAAGACCCCTAGAATACTATTTGGGGCTACATTTAAAGGGATTAAAACTACTCGGTGCAAGTTACGGATTTTGGCTCATTTTAAGCGTTACGGTTTATTCTTGACATATTTTCGGGAAACAAAAAGTAATGCTGTTATCGCCATAGCACCAAAAAGGAACCAAAGCAAGTAACCCATTCTACTTTTAGGGGTTTCGACAACACCATAATGCACAAATGCAGCCCAATAATAGGGTGACTTCTTTGTATTGTCGAGATTGGATTCCTTTAAATAGGATAGTTGTGATCTATGCAAAGACGGTCCTTTCAACCCTGTATTTTCGAATTCCCTATAAAAATCCTGCATGATGTGTGCGGTACTATAATCATTTACATTCCATAATGAAAAAAGCACATTATCCGTTCCGGTATATTGAAAAGCCCTTGCCATATTTTGCACCCCTTCTCCTCGAATTACCTTACCAACTCCAGTTTCACATGCGCTAAGCACGACCAAATCCTTCCGAAACTCGAACCCATACAACTCTTCCACACTAACCGTCCTATCTGCCAATTCAATTACGGCAGGATTGGTAAATGACCCTCCACTTGCATGAGTGGAAATATGCAATATCGAATAATCCGGTGATTGCTCAAAAAAGGAAGTTGCGGTAGCCTCTTCCTTGATAAGTATAGTGGCATCCGAATTTTTTTGAATGCCCTTGGCCTCTTCCAGGGAAAAATCTAACGCTCTTGGCGTATCGGCGAAAACCGGAAATAGACCCAATACCTTGGATTCCCTCATTTCGTTTCCGGCATTCAAATAATTGTCTACGGACAAAGCATACGTAACCTGAGTCTCATTTAGTAGCCAAGGCATCCCTTCAAATTCAGAACCAACTACTTCTTGGGTGAGCAGTGCTGCCAGTGGCACAAATGAAAGTAAACCATCCGGAATGACTACCAATCGCTCTGTTCTGGGTAATTGAATAGCCTTGTAAAGCGCATAAGACGCTTGGGCAAAGCCTTGAGGATCGTTGGCTATTCGATTCGAATTTTCAAAGTATAGTATATAATTATTTATATATTGCAATATTACATTTATAGTAATTGAATTCAATCGATTCATTTCAATCCCCTTCTCATTCACTATGAATTGATAGAGTGTCTCTTTCCCCATAAAATAGCTCACTATAGTTTCCTCCCTGTTTCGGCAATGATCCATCAATTGTTTTACGGTAAGGGTGCTGCCTTTTCCTAAAAAGGGATAGACAGAATTCAGGGCGGTGTATACCCTTCTTTGTTCAAGCAAAATGCTATTATATTCTTCCTGTGTTTTTTGAAAAGTAGATGCCTCATGAACCCCCAACTTTCGTATTTGTTCTAATTTCAGTTCTAGCTCCGTCAAAGCTCGCTTGCTTCTTTGTAACGCGTTCACAAGGGAATCCTCTTTATCGAATAGTAATTCCTGTATCCTTCTTGCCTCCTGAAGTACTGGACTCTTTGTGCCCTGTTCCAAGGAAAAGGCACGTTCTAACCATGTCGCTTTTTTATCCTTTTGATAGAGCCCATACAACAGATCCAAACATCGCTCTGTTCGTATTTTATTCTCGTTTTGTTTCCATAATTTGGTGTGTTGCAACATCGAAGGCTCATCCATCATATCAGTTACTTTGAAAGCCAGGTCATACGCTTTCAAAGCCTGTTGCTCCTGATTTTGAAAGGCAAATATGGCGGCATGAAGATCCAATGCATCAATCAAAGTATTATCTGGAAACAACCTGTTTTCTGAAGGTAATCCATCACTACTGGAATAATCTGGGATGAGTCCACGATACAGTTGAAACAGATTTTTTTTTGCTTCCTCGGCGTTCTTCAGCATCCATTGTGTTTGAGCCAATGCCAATTTCAGCTTTAACCACTCCCTTAAGGATAATCCAACCCAGTTTTGATAATACTGTTCGCATTGTTTCAGCACTTCTAATGCCCTCAAGGGTTCTCCTTTCTTCAACTGAATACTTGCCCATAACTGTAGTGCATTCACATGAACTTCATTAGATAACATTACCGGCTTCATGATGTTTTCGGCTGTCGTTATATCGTCTAAACTGAGGTAATTGTTGGCTAGATTCAATACGAGTTTATCATTATTAGGTGCCAGTAATATCCCTTGTTTCAATATCTGAATTGCCTGATGGTAATTTCCCTTATTCTGAAAAACGACGGATAGATTCAACAAGCCAGACGCCTCATCTTCTTTTCGCTCCTGTCTCTGTGCTTCCAAAATATATTCACGTATGATATTTTCGGCTTCGGACAGTGCATTGGTCTTGGTGTACAAATTGCCCAATGGCTTGTAACAGAATTCAATCATATTGAACCCCTTCAAAGAATACTGTTGAAACAACCGTTTTGCCTCCTCATAACTATATATGGCTTCCTTAAATTGAAAATACCGCTGCTGATTATAACCCAAATTGCAAAGGGAAACGACCTTGGCCAAACGATCTTCATTGTTGGTTGGATTCCATGCCCGAACAACCTCTAAAAATGCCAGGGTATTTGCTTCGGAAGGTGTTTCCAAGAATGCATCTAATTGTTTATAGGCCTCTTGAGCGGAAGTAATTTGGGAGCATCCTACAAAAGGAATGAGACCTATCGCCACATATAGAATTATGGTCCTTAAAATTTCCAAATTCCGTAGACTTGAACTTGTGAAGTAGGCTCATTGAAGTTGAATACATATCGGGCACCCACACTTGGCCCAATACGCGCACCTCCTATATTTGCTCCAACAAATACCCCACTTTGAAAATTGGTGAAACTTTCATCGCATTCTATCCGTTGAAAGGTATCCCTAGTTTCATCACGTATTTCGCCTTCACCCGGAATGTTCAACGAGAATTCCCCCGTAGTCTCGGAGATACAGTTGGTGCTTAGATCTAATTTTAGTTGAACCCCAGCTCCAACAGCCAGGAAATTATTCAAATTATACCTATAGGAAATAGGCACTAGATAGGTAGTAATCCCCTTCTCTTCATTGGCTTCTGTGAATCGAACAATTTCGGATATCCCAATATCATTGGTGTTGATGGTTTCAAAATTCTTGAAATCATCGAATGACTTGGCCGAAAACATCAGTTCGGCTTGTAAATAGCCACGATAACTTTTGAAAGGTGAAATAGTGGCCCCTACAAAATACTCTTTGCTGTTATCCAAATCGGGATTAAAAATATATCCTGCTTTGGCCCCAATGGAAATACCGGGAAGAAATCGTGTGGTACTGTAATTGGTTAAAATGGGTTCATTCTTGTCAAAATAAATCGCGGTTCTACTGCGTGTTTTCTTTTTGTGAAAGTCTTTCCCAAATTTCATGCGGTAACGCACAAATCCCTTGGTAGAATCCTTTTCGGTAACTCCCTTTTGAGCCGTTCCAGGGAGGTATATTTTCTTAAAGGTAAAAATGATTTTATCCTTTTCCAAAATGGTATCCAAACAGGAGTAATTGACTTCCTGTTTTGGACAAATTCGGCATTTGGGGTACATATCGAGCACCTCCAATGTGGATTTATCGAACATTTCCGGCGTATCCACTTCTAACCTAATGGTATTGGCTGGGCCCTCCCCATCATTCTGAAAACGAACTTTAAATTTCACTTTTTTGTTTCGAATCCAACGATAATTCATGATCGTTCCGCTGGACGACATTTTATTGGGATCATGGGAGGTCACAATTTCCAACTCTGTATCCTTTACCGTATGATTTCCGTAATTCTCATCTGGAACATAAATACTTCGCAATGTTACAATGGCACTGGTATCCTTCAACATCTCCGGAGTAGTCTTCAGGGTCCTGAAAAGATTGCGTTCTTCTCCTGGCTGCATATCTTGAAATTCAATTACTTGATACTCTCGATAATTCTCCTTTGATTCTTCTAAGGTGGCCGGTAATATGGTACGTTTTGTAGTATCCTGCAATGCCATTTTTTTAATCACCAGTTCATCTCCGTCCGATGCCCAATAACTTTTGGAATCGTTTGGCTCTTTTGCATGGGCAAACAAAATTTCATTGGAAATCTGTTCTCCGTGATGCATACGGGTATCCTCTAAAACGAAGTTGTTATCCTTGAACTGGGTATCATTATAAAAAAGGTATAGCTTTCCATTGGTCACATAATCCTTCGTGTTCTTATAACTTGTTATGAGTACGACTTCTTGGTCAGGAAGAGCCTCCCTATTGGTCTTTACCCACAAATCTTCTTCCCCCGTAAATGGCGAACCATCCTCTGTACTGGCCACATCCGTCTGTTCATCGACATTAAAATTTACCGATACTTTCTCGGGCCTGCTTTCTGGTGGTTTTCCGTTGTCGTAGTTATTGGTACTCCATAACTTTACGGAGTAATTACCAGGTTTTTTATACGCATGTTCGGGTTTTTCCTTAAAGCTATAGTCACCATCACCAAACTCCCAATAGTAGGTATAAAATGCCTTTGGCGCTCCTGCTATTTGGTTCAAGGGTGGCATATCTGCCCTAAAATTTACCCTATTACCTAACACATCGTAAAATACGGGAGCACTCCGGGTTAGGGTATCCTGCTGTACTTCTTGCGATTGTAGTTTTTCGCCCCAAACCAGTACCCAAGCGCACATGACAATTATCCAAAGTTTCGCTTTCATCCTACAAACCGTTTATGGCGTTAATAAATCCTGTTTCGTCCGCAGTTTGGGTATTCAAGGTAGTAATCAGAAAATCAGTTGTGACTGTTCCTCTTTTTGTGGCATACACATATTCATTATTCTGAACGGTAACAAAAACCGCATCTGTAGCAATTCCCACAGGGATTTGGGCATACGACTCCGAGAATACATCCAAAGTAGCATCGTACGCATCGAATAAACCTATTGCCGTGCTTGCCGTATTATAGCACAAAAAAACATTGCCGTTGGTTTTGTTATAACCATTGGGTGCCTTGTTATAGGCTATTGTTCTGGGGGAAGTATCCGAATTATACCTACCAATGTTTTTCCATCCGAGGGTTTGCAATATGGTTTGGTATCCAAAAATCTTGACCCCGGAAGGATCTATATAAGGTTTTTCAAATACAGGCACTGTCGTGATCTCCTCTTCCCAAAGAACGGTACAATTCAATTCTGGACAGGTTGGTGAATAAAATAGAAATTGTTGTTCCCCCAAGTTGTTGGAAGGTACAAATACCCGGATAGGTTGAAGAAAAGAAACGGGTGCTCCTTGATAAGTAATATCGATATAGAACATGCTTTCACTAAAAAGGGGTTCAATAGTACCACTGAGATTTATCCCATTAGTGGATAACTGGCAGGCGATGATTTCCCCGGGTTCATACATTTCTATAAGTGCTATATCCACATCGCCATCTATAAAGATTCCGTTTTGCTCAAAAGTCTGTGGATTTACAAAAATACGGGTGCCTTGTTCTGCTTGAATTTCAGCCCCTGACAGATTTGAGGCCCTAAAATTTTGCACCCTGGGCAAGCGACATTCCATTAAGCTTGCCTGGTACGCTGCTCCATCTATAGGTCCTTGAGCATTGGGAGTTTGAATGGCCCCAACATTACAATTATCGTCACCTTCGCTGGAACAAGACAACAGAATAAGGCATGCCAGAAGAATTCGTGTGAAGTTACTGGTTTTCATGGCGGTTAGTTTAGTTGTTTAAAGTTACTAAAAAATGAATTGACAGTTTAAAATGGAGGCATCCCAGTGAGAAAGGATCTCACCGGGACTCTCCATCAACAAACCAACAACATCCTAGGGAAGTGCATCGATTAGGGCAAAAAGTTCTGCTTCGGTAGCTGTTTGTGTCGTTCCAATTACTTCAATGTGGTCTTCTCCAATTACTGCAGATTGAATGGCATATACATATGCCCCATTTTGCTTGGACATGAAAATAATATGTACTTCCAATCCTACGGGGATTTGACCATAGTGCTCGGTAAATAGTCCTTGTTCTGCATCATAAATATCCAACAGGGCGAGACCCGGTTCTCCATCATAGGAGAGAAATACACTGCAATTGGTTTCATTGTATCCTTCTGGAGCCTCAACGTACATCATGGTTTTTGGCCCTGCATACGAATACCATTTGTCAAGATTGGTCCAGCCGAATTCCTCACGAAATCCTGAATATCCAACCACATAGGTGCCGTCTGGCCCCATTCCTTCTCCCTGCATTAATTGATCCTCGTCTTCTTCCCATACAACATCACAATCTAAGGTATCACATCCTCCTTCGGCCGAGAATAATTTCATGTTGGGATCAAAATCATTACTTGGCACGAACACCTGAAATGGAGTTGCGGGAAATACTTCCTCGCCATTCTGGTCGGCACGCACAAAGAATTCACCACCAGAAAGAAGTGCTTCGATATCGCCATTATCATTCTTGCCATTGGTCGCCACGCGTTTTAGAGCCATATCCCCTTTACCATAGACTTCCAACAATTCGACATTTACATTACCGGATATAGGACTTCCATTGGCATCCTGAAAGGCATTTGGACCAAAAATTACATTGGTTCCTTTGACACCGACAACTGTCCCTCCTAAAGCACCATCGATTGTAAAATCTTGCAGTGCTTCCTCACGATTGTTTTGGATATCGTCCATGTGCTCGGTTCCATCTATCTCAAGTGGAATATTTACATTTCCGGTATCACTGTCATCCGAAATATCGCAACTAAGCAGTGTAAGACATAATGCACTTACAGCAAGGGCACTCATCATTGTTCTTTTTAATAAATTGGTTGGGGCTGTGTGGTTCATTTGTAAGGTTTTCATAATTCTTGTTTTAGTGTTTACACCTTTATATCTAACAGAAAACAAATTGTTACCCCCTTTTGTGAAAAAAGTTAGTCTTCCTGAAAAAAAGAAGGTCCCGCACACTTACAAAAGTGATACGGAACCTAGGTTAGCCAGCTGATTTTAACGGCTAATTCTTAATAAACTTGAAGGTCTGATCCTGCCTACTATCATTGGAAATCGAGACGAAATACATACCCGAATTAAGGCTTTCCACTGGAATTGCCTTAGAGGCATCGATGGTTCCTTGAACTACCTTTCTTCCTAGGGCATCAAAGATGACATAGTTATTCGCTCCTTGGAACGTTGTAAATAATGTATCGCTTACGGGGTTAGGGAAAATAACTCCCATTTCAACTTCCTGGTTCCCCGATGACAGGGTGGGATCGCAAAGGTCTTCATTATAGTTATACCCGTTCATGTTGAGGGCCAATGGCGAAGTAAATACGGGAACTACCGCAGAACTTACCTGGATGGTAAAAGTGCTTATCCCAACGGGTGTAATGTTCAATAAAAGGTCCTGACATTGATTCCGCTTATTGAAGTCGGTTTTATATAGTTCGGCAGCAGTAAAGCTCGCACTTGTATTTCTTCTGTAACCCACATGGAAGTAATCGCTTACAGTACCGGTGGCATTGCGGTGTACGAAACTCATCTCGGGATAGTAGATCAATGGCATTTGTCCGTTCCAAAAATTGAACTCGTCTCCGATAGGTTCTGTATGCGGCACCAAATACTGATAGTTCAATCCAACTGGGTTGCCCGTGGCCTTGTCAAACTCATAGACAAACACATTGCTTTGTCCGAAAAAGGAGGTGCCTCCTGCGGTCCAGTTTTCATCGCGATCATAACCCGCAATAACGAAGTTATTAGGACTAGTTAGGGATTCCATAATACTGAAACCATAGCGATCTAGATCACTTGCACTACCATACCAAGACTTTGTAAAGTCTATTACCCCTGTAGTATTATTAAAAACGGTTATCCCAAAATAGTGGGAAACAGAATAGTTCACCAATGCATAGATCTCATTTGTACCAGCATCATAATAGGCATCTACACTTACATCTTGAGAATTCCCAAAAATGTAGCTATTATCCCAAACTTGGGTGCCCATAAAATCGATCTTGTGAGCCAACACCCCTTGTTGGGTAAAACCCGCTGCATTAAGCCCGGTAGCACTTCCAGTAAGGAAGTAGCCATCAGAAGTCTCAGTTACTCGATTTACAAAGTCGTAATCTGCCGTGGCAGGAACTCCTGTATCCACCTCGGTAGCCCAAATGAAGTTTAAACCTGCATCTGTGCGAAGCACAAAGCCAATATTGGCATTACATGTAGTATCCAGATTATAACAATCGCTAAAGAATCCTGATACGACAAATCCTGGATCTGCTGTTCCATCACCATCGGCATCACTTTCAGTGTACGCAATATGTAGTCCTCTTGAATTAAAATTTGGGGACACGATATCGTAGTATTGTGTATTCAGCACAACACCGGTGGCGGCCTCAATTTCGGCAATGAAGACTCTTTTTATTCCAGAAACATCTACAGAACCTGTAATGTATACTAGGTCGAATCGATTTTCGATATCAAAAATCCTGGCATTTACTAGTGGAAGGGCATCGTATTTTCTTGCCCACACTACTAATCCATTTTGATTAATTCGCTTTAATGAAATTACTTGTGTAGTCATTGTAGGATCGAAAAGATTGGAAGCTACCATAATGTCATCGGATCCATCGTTGATAATGGTTTGATTAAGGTCATGGTAATGTTCGTTGGGAGCACTCACATTGGTTTGGTATTGTGCCGCCATGTAAAGGGTCGTTAAAAATGTAAGGATTGAAAGAAGTAATTTAGTTTTCATAATTGAAAGATTTTAGTTTTTAATATTCAACCTTATATCTTCCCCTTTCAATTTTGTTACCCCTTGATTCAGAAAAAAAGCAAAAAAACCCTTCAGAAATACATTCCGAAGGGTTCTATCGCAGTAAAATCAATACTTAACGCTTTATCAATTTAGTCTTATGAACTATATTATTTGAGTCTTTTACGCGTACAAAATAGATTCCAGTAGGCAATGAGGCTGCCTGAATCGTTTCTGTCGTATTCCCCATTAATCTTTCATTCAAGACCATTTTTCCACTTAAATCCAGTACCTCAACTTCTTCGATACCTGCCCCGGTTAATTTAATCTGGAACTCATCACCAACTGGGTTAGGAAACAACATCAACGTAGTAGATTGTAATTCAATTGGACTGTCCTGCAAGTCTCCTTCCAAACCATTCAGAATAGCATCGATAATATCCTGTTTGGTTTCTTCGCTCATTCCTCCCCTTCCATTATAGGTGAGCTGATAGGTAAATCCTTCATCGTAACATCCACATTCGGGTGTATACATTCCAACCACATATAGTGTTTCATCAGCAAACACATATCCAGGGAACATGGTAGTTAAGCCCCAGCTAGGTCCTGGGGTCGATGCAAATGGGGGCAATTGGCTCCCACTTCCATTGCCATAGGCAAATGTGCTCCACACAACACTTACAGGGAACCCTGAGCTTTCGGCAACGAACCAGTAGTATTCGCATTCTGCTCCATGAAGATTGTCATCGGTGGTACTTATAGTATTCAAAGAGCCCGTAATCTGGTTGGTTGTACCGTCATGTTGTACTGTAATCTGCAGATTTGGGTCTGTTAGCTTTCCTACATAGATATCGTCTATAGCCACGTCATTTCCGTCGCCATTTCCCCCTTCATCCAACAAGATCCTAACACTTTGGGAAGGGCCCGTTGCGGTAAATGTTATTTCAACATTCTGCCAATTACAGGGATCGCTTGTCACGGTATTAATAGTTTGCGGGCCCGAAGAAGTCGTTCCTGCATTCATGAATACCACAGGTAAAATATCGAAAGTACATTGTGGCATGTTCTTAAAGTTAGCGCAAAATTTATAGCGTTCTCCTTCTTCCAAACCATTTATGGTTTGTTCCCAAACAATAGCTGTACTTGTTTGTTGCGTACGTCCATTAACTGTCATATACAGATCATTTGATGGGTACGAAATTGGGTCCTCACAAAAAGAGTGATCGGTAACGGTGGCTCCAAAGTTTGCAGCAGAATTTGTCACATCATATTCGCCTGGATAGGTTGCAGCGTTCTGCACGTACCCACTTGAAAATCCTGTATCGCCTGCTTCAAAATTTCCATTCATTACGAGGTTCTCATCATCACAACAATACGCGCCTTCGTTTGTTGGTGGCTCGTCATTATCACACTCTTGAATGCAAATGTTATCTACACCAATTACTTCGCTTTGGGCGCCAGACCCTGCCACGTCTACCCAAAAAGACAAGCCAGACACATTCCCTAATAATGTATTCCAATCTGCCGGGGTGGCTCCGCCACTCATTACCCATGCTCCATCGGCATTGCTAGGCATAACGCCTCCAGTAGCCATTTCTATTGGAGCACATACATGGACCCAATCACTGTCTTCAGTAATGGTGATGGTAGATATAAATGTGGCCCTTAAACTGTATGAATTTGGATTCGCGCCCTGATAGATAGTAATCTTAGGGTTTAAGGTTGGCGTACCAGAGGTGGCATCGTTAAATACCTTGTAATCAAAACACAAACAACTCCCCAGATGTTGTTCGAAATTTGTGGGATACGAAGAGTCATTGTAAGTCCAAGAGGCTCCCGAATCATCCCTAACCCTCAGGTAGTTGGTTCCGTCCAATGCTGGACTGGAAATGCTTAGGACTGAAAATAAGTTGGTCCATCCTTCGGTCGAACCACTTTCAAAATCGGTACATATCTCATCCTGAGCAGTTGCAAAAGCAATGCTGAAGAGACATAAGAGTAAGAAAAAATAATTTTTGGTTTTCATAATCTAAAAAATTAAGGTTTACGTGTACAGTGTACATCACTGTTTTTACAACCCTATATCCAACCCTTATACCTCCTGTTACCCCTGCTGTTGAAATATTTTTTAACTTTAGTCATCTTTTTCAGTGTTTATGGGGCAAAACGGGGTTCACAATGACCAAAAATATATTGATGCATTGCTACATAACGACAGCAAACGCATTCAAGAAATCTATACCAAATTCGCTCCTAAGGTGGTAGGATATGTAAAGCAGAATAGTGGAGATGAAGCTGCCGCTAAAGATCTTATTCAAGAGGTCTTGTTGATTATTTACGATCAAGCCAAAACCAAAAACCTAAAGCTTACCTGTCCATTCGACGCGTACTTCTTCATGATTTGTAAGCGGAAATGGCTAACCCGTCTGAAAAAAAACTCAAAGGAACAGGTAACAAATGACCCGTATGCTGGATTTAGTTCTGAAACCCTGGAAGAACAGGTATCGGAAACCGAGCAATACGACACCAAGATGCAACTGTTCAAGGAACTGTTTCAAAAACTAGGAGATACTTGTAAAGAAATTTTACAACTGTCCTTTGGGAGTTTTTCTATGGAAGAAATAGCCACACAGCTTAACATTTCATATGCGTATGCCCGCAAGAAAAAATCCCTTTGCATAGGTCAGCTAACAAAATGGGCACAAGAATCTAAAGTGTACAAACAATTAAAAGAAATTTAGAACCCCATGGACGAAGCGACCACCTTATTGTTTGAAAATTATCTGGACGGACTCCTTTCTGAAGCCGAACGGTCTGCTTTTGAAAAACAGCTTGAAGAAGACGATGAATTCTCAAGTCAATTCAAAACCTATCAGGAAGTAAGAAACCATTTATCCCACGAGTTCTCAAAGGAACGCTCAGATTTTAAAACCCAGCTGGAGGAAATTGGAACGGCCTATTTCGAAGAAAGTACTTTGGAAGAGAAGTCTCCAAAAGTTATTCGGTTTAAACCATGGCAATATGGAATTGCCGCATCCATCGCTTTGCTTATTGGCTTTTTCGTTATTCAGAATACAGGGTCTATAGCGCCGGGGGATTATCAATTCTCTGAACAAATACTATTGACCGAGCGGAGTGGCGATACCGATGTTTTAAAACAGACCGAAATCTCCTTTAATTCAGGGAACTATAATGAAGCTATTTCCCATTTAGGCCGCTTGCTTGAAAGTGATCCTGAAAACTCGGAGCTCTTGTTTTACAAAGCTTTATCACATGATGCATTGGCTCAATATACGGAGGCAGATAACCTATTCGAGCGTTTACATGAGGGCACTTCCCTATACCAACACAAGGCCGCCTTCTACAAGGCGATTAGTCTTTGGAAAAGGAATAATATAGAAGGAGCTAAAGCCCTTCTTAAAACGATTCCGGAAACAACATCCGAATACAAGGATGCGCAACGTATCCTGAAGAAACTATAGTTCGTTCAGTAAGCGAGTGATCTCATCGAGCTTTGGTGTAAGAATTACTTCTATCCTTCGGTTTTTGGAACGTCCTTCGGAGGTACTATTAGATGCCACTGGTGCAAATTCTCCTCGACCAGCAGCCGTTAGGTTATCTTTTGGGATTCCGCTGTTCTTAGTAAGGATGTTCACAATGGCTGTGGCTCTTTTGGTCGATAAGTCCCAGTTGTCCTTTATATTTCCACTACCTCCATAAGGAACGTTATCGGTATGCCCCTCTATTAACACCGCAATTTCAGTATTCTCGGCCAATACTCTTCCCAAAGCGGTTACGGCCTCACTTCCTCTCGTATTTACAGCCCAGCTTCCGCTATCAAAAAGCAGCTTGTTTTCCATGGAGACATACACCTTACCGTCTCGTTGTTCTACTGTTAGACCATTACCTTCAAAATTCGTTAAGGCATCGGAAATGGCATTCTTAAGGGCCCGCATTTTTGCATCTTTGGCCGCAATGATAGACTCCAATTCATCTACACGATCCGATCGTTCCTTAAGCTGCCCTTGAATATATGACAAGCGCTGCTCCTCGGCCATGAGCGCTTTTTCCTTAGCTTCCAATTCTTCCAGAAGTTTTCTGTTTCGCTCCAAATTTTCGGTCAATGCCGACGAACTGTTGGCTTCTAGCGCGTCATAGGATTCTTTCATGCGATCGTAGTTATTCTTGGCAGCAGCCAACTCCATTTCTGCCTGTATTTTCTCGGCCTTTATACGTTCTAGCTCCTTTTTCAACTTCGCTATAGAATAGGTCTCCCCATTTCCTCCTTGGCCATCTAATTGCGCCATTAGGGCTTTGTTTTCTGCTTTGAGGGCTTCATTTTGGGTTTTGAGGTCTTCATATAATTTGGAAGACACACAGGAAGAGGCCAAAAGTAGTACTGCCATTCCCATTAGGATATTTCTTATGCTCATAGTTTAGGTTTTGGGGTTTTATTAATCTTATTTTTTAAATCTCTTATGATCACTACTACACCTATGAAAAGCAGCATTCGTATAAAGGATTTCAGTAAGAAGCTGAATACAATTCCAGAATTACCATAGTCTCTATGAATGCCCGTAACTGCAATTACCCATTCTTCTATAAATGCCCCTGATGTTAGGAGTAGTCCAATAGCTATTAGCAACCTGAAAGGTGGGCGTCGCATTTTTCCAATCCAATATAAATGGGGCAAAATTGTAATCCCAATCATCATGATCCAATAGGCGGCAGCATAGGGTCCCGTTGCTCTACTTACAAAGCTATATTCGGGATGAATTACATAAATAAATGCGCTGTAAACAACCAATGCCAAACCACCCCAACGGATAATCGTCATACCAATAGTCATACATTCTTCTATAAAAGCCTTAGTGCCTGATTTCTTCGTAAACCATAGAATCAGGGACCCAACAATCATTGCCAAACCAAATCCTATTATAGATATAGTTAAAATCCTAATCATGCATTACTTTGGTGTGAACTCCATAGTGAAATTGACGTATTCCTTTTTTGTTATTCCTTCAGCATACGCAAGGTTTACACTCTGGTTGTACTTCGAAAGGTAGGCCTCATTAATTAACGTATGAACATCATCGATTGGAGATACTTTTTTGCCCTTTACATCGATAATTTGATCTCCATATTTAATTTGGCCTATACCGCTTTTTTCAAACTCCGTAAACCAGCTTTTCTCACTTTTGTTCCAACTGCGCGAAAAAAGCCTCCCATGTACCTCTACCATCCATATTTCCAAAAATGTCTCGCGTTGCCGCCCTCCTTTAATTTCTATTAAAGTATGCGAATCTAGGTAGGTGTATAGTTCTTCTGGGAAATGCATCCTTACCATTCTAATTCCACCATATGCGGACAATGGTCGCTATGGTGTGCTTCGGATAGTATAACGGCCCGTTTTAGGTTTTCTTGCAAAGGCTGTGCCACCATATTATAATCGATACGCCACCCTTTGTTGTTGGCCCTAGAGTTGGCCCGATAGCTCCACCATGTATAATTGTGCGGTTCTTTATTGAAATGCCTAAAAGAGTCTATAAATCCACTATCCATGAAATTACCAATCCATTCGCGCTCCACTGGTAGGAATCCAGATACATTTTTGTTTCGGACAGGATCATGAATATCGATCGCCTCATGACATATGTTATAATCACCACATATGACCAGATTAGGAATGGACGTTTTCAGTTTATTTACATACTCCTGAAAAAGATCCATGTACTCTAATTTGTGTTCCAATCGGGCCAAATTAGTTCCACTTGGCAGGTATAGACTCATAATGGAAACATGATCATAATCTACACGAATATTTCTTCCTTCAAAATCCATGGAAGCTATTCCCGTTCCATATTCCACATGCTTAGGTTCTTGTTTGCAAAAAATCGCTACACCACTGTACCCTTTCTTCTCTGCGCTAAACCAATAGTGATAGGGATAACCTGCAGCTTCAATCTCTGATACCTCGACCTGATCCATATTTGCCTTGGTTTCCTGTATGCAAATAACATCGGGATCTGCACTTTGCATCCATTCTACAAATCCTTTTCTCATGGCCGCCCGAATACCGTTAACGTTATAGGATATTATTTTCATAATCTGATACTGTTACTAGTAAGGCTAAAATAAATAACAATGTATATTTACAGATAGGCTCCCAAGAAAGGTTTTCACAAAACAATCAACAAAATAAAAACCCTGCGGGTAAGTTGTAGTACGTATGAAATGGTATCTCTGTGTTTTTTTGTTTTGTTTTGGCCTAGTGGGTCATGCTCAGGACACCCTTTCCAATTACCGTTCGAAAAAACTTGCCATAAAGGATACTATCTACCTAAACAAAGCCGGAATTAATCCAGCGGAATTCTCTGTTCAGAATAAAATGGGAGAAGCCATAGACAGTATTTCCTATCAGGTAAATTATGAAAAAGGCTGGGTTGTATTTCCCAAAGAAGCTATAATTCAGAACGATTCCATTACCATCAATTACTTGGAATACCCTTCTTTTCTGACGAGGGATTACTTTATTTTGGATCCGAAGATTATATCGGAAAACAGTGATGCCCTCAATAAACTCTACACCCTGGGACAAAGCAACCGAACTATTACCAATTCGCCATTTGCAGGATTAAATACCCTAGGAAGTATTACGCGAGGGGTTACCATAGGGAATAATCAGAATGCTGTGGTAAATAGCGAGTTGGACCTTCAGATTACCGGTAAGCTAAACGATAAAATAAGTATACGGGCCTCTATTCAAGATGCCAATATCCCCACACAGGAAGGTGGCTATTCGCAGAGCTTGGACGAATTCGACCAAATCTTTATCGAATTGTACGGTGACAAATGGAACATTCGTGCAGGAGATGTCGATCTTCAGAACAACACCTCTTACTTTGCGCGTTTTACGAAAAAAGTGCAGGGTATTTCCCTCGGCGGTACCTTCGACCATAAAGATGGGACAAAAACTTCTGCCTTTGCCTCTGGTGCACTGGTTCGTGGTGTGTTTCAACGCAGTCAATTTCAAGGCCAGGAAGGCAATCAAGGGCCTTATAAATTAGTGGGACCCAACGGGGAGTTATTCATCTTAATCGTTTCGGGAAGTGAGCGGGTCTATGTAAATGGTCTTTTATTAAAGCGTGGTGAAAACGAAGATTATCTTATCGATTACAATGCGGGCGAGATCAAGTTTAACCCCACCTATCCTATTAATGCTAATATGAGGATTACGGTAGAGTATCAATTTACAGATCAGAGTTATACCAGGTTTATAGGTTATGGCGGTGGTGAATACGAAGCGGACACCTTTAAAGTGGGCGCTTATGTGTATTCTGAAAGTGATGCCAAAAATCAGCCATTGCAACAGAGCCTCACCGAAGAACAGGTGGGTATCCTTTCTGATGCCGGTGACAATACGGACTTGATGAATGCCCCAAGCGCAGTTCCGGATACATTTTCAGAAAATAAAATCCTTTATAAAAAGGAAGATCTTAATGGCACTGAGATTTTTGTGTTCTCCAATGATCCTGAAGATGAACTATTCAATGTTCGGTTTAGCCTAGTTGGAGACAATCTGGGGAACTATATCATAAGCGATGAGAGCGCTATCTCGCGAATCTTTGAATTTGTGGAACCCATAAATGGTGTTCCTCAGGGAAACTATGAGCCTATCATTCGCCTGAATGCCCCCGAAAAATTACAATTGGGTGGAGTGTTTGGAAGTTACCGTCCTACCGAAAAAACATCTGTTGACTTTGAACTCACCGGAAGTATTAATGACCTAAACTTATTTTCAACTATTGACAATGATAACAATGAGGGCTTTGGAGGGCATATTAAAGCCAAGCAACGGCTATGGACTACCCAAGACACCCTTTTGGTAAATGCCTTTGCTTCCCTGGACTATCTTCACGAGGATTTTAGAACGATTGAACGCCTGTACAATATTGAATTTAACAGGGACTGGAACTTAGAAAACCCCTTGGGAAATCAACGATTCGTTACTTCGGGGGTAGAACTTTCGCACCCAAAATATGGGGGTGGACACTATGAATTTCAAAATTTAGATTATTCTGAAAACTTTACTGGAACACGTCATGTGCTATCTTCGATAACGCGCTGGAACAAACTTCAATTATTATTGAATGGAAGTTATTTGGACAGTAAAGGAGAAGTGTTAGAATCCAAGTTTGGTCGTGCACAGGTAAATGCGGCCTATTCTTTGGAAAAGGCGTGGGTGGGTGCGAAATACAATGCTGAAGATAATGAAGTAAAGGCCATTGCCAATGATAGCCTTACACCTCTTAGCCAGCGTTTCTCTTCTTACGAAGTCTACACGGGAGTGGGTGACAGCACCAAAGTGTATGGGCAAATTGGTTATCGTTATAGGGTTAATGATAGTCTTAAGGACAATATCGTGACGCGTGTAAGCACCTCCCATGATTATATTGCCAATGCTCGGCTCATTCAGAACAAGAACACCCAATTATCAATCTTTGGGAGTTATAGGATTCTTGAGAACGAAGATGAAACACAGGAAGATGAAAACACACTTAATGCCCGAATCCTTTATTCACAGAATTTATGGAAAGGAGCTGTTCGATTAAATACAGCTTTGGAATCGAATAGTGGGGTAATCCCCCAACAGGAATTCACATATGTACAGGTGGAACCGGGACAGGGAACATTTACTTGGATCGATTATAATGACAATGGTGTTCAGGAACTTAATGAATTTGAAATCGCCCAATTTCAGGATCAAGCAGAATATGTTCGCGTACTCTTACCCAATCAAGTTTTCGTGCGAATTAGAAATAATAAATTAAGCCAAATCGTTACTTTAAATCCGCGGTCATGGCAAAACGAATCGGGACTCAAGAAATTCTTCTCTCATTTTTATAATCAAACGAGTTATGTAATCGATAGAAAAGTGGTGCGCACCAATGATCTCTCCGATATTAACCCGTTTAAGGATGGTGGGGACGGACAGCTTGGGCTTACCTTAAATTTTAGAAACGCCCTTTTCTTTAATAGGGGGAAACAGAACTACACGACTAGCTACACCTATATCTCCAGTTCTGCGAGTAATCTCATATCATTGGGCCTTCAAGAGAACACATTAGAGAGCCATCAATTTAATTTCAATCATAAATTCAAAGATTTTTGGTTGGTAAACCTGAAAAGTTCCATTGGTAATTCTGACAGTCGCTCCGAGAATTTCGAAAATCGAAATTTCGATTTGGACACCTATTCCTTAAACCCCAAGTTATCGTACCTATTGAATAGGCAAACACGATTTGACGTCTTCTACCAATTCCTGAACAAAGAAAATGCTTTAGGGGACATGGAGACTTTGGAACAACAAAAAATGGGGGTTTCCTTTGCGTATAACAACGTTCAGAAAATTTCGATTTCTGGGGAATTCAATTATATAGATAATGCATTTACTGGGAGTTCTTTTTCGCCTGTTGCCTATACCATGCTAGAAGGGTTACAACCAGGAACCAATTTTACATGGAATTTACTGTTTCAGAAGCGCATTACGAAGTACTTAGATGCTAATCTCTCCTACTTTGGAAGAAAGAGTGAATCCTCAAGTACCATTCATACAGGGACCATTCAATTACGGGCCTATTTCTAAACAAAAAAAGAGCGGACTTTAGGCCCGCTCTTATATTCTAATTGGTGTATGCTGAAACTTATCTTACGATAATTCTCTTCACACCACCAAAGTTTTTGTCTCCAATTCTAACGATGTAAACTCCAGCTGGAACGTAAGACATATCTAGGTCATATTCATAACCTGTTCCGTCTTCGTTGTCCAAACGGTAAGATGCCAAAATTTGACCTCTCATGTTCAATACGCTGAATTCTAATCTTTCAGTTACTGTAGTTGTTGGCAACAACACTTTGTACTGGTCATTTCCTTGATCCAATACTACAAGCTCACCATTATTGGCAAACTCCTCTCCAACACCAGCAGTTTGACCTTCACATAAGTTAAGGCTCCAGTCTAGTAGCGTACCACCATCTTGGTTTGCATTATCGGTAATTACCAATGTCCAATCTCCGATAGAAGATAGACCATCGAAAGCGGATAATGGCTCACTTGGCTGGAACGAACCTGTAAATGGAGGTGTTCCTCCCGCAATTGGGTCGGTCGCTTCATCATCTAAGGTAGTATCGGTAAAGTTCTGACAGTTACCACAAACTCTATCAATAATAGTTACAGAAGTCGTGTTATCTGGGTGGATTAGTTGAATATCTAAATCTCCTACCCAAGTGTGATCTATATTAAGGTTCACATTTACATCATTGATTGTAAAATCGTCTGTAATTGTAATCGTAGATATGGTAGTGGTTCCTGCATCTGGTCCTACTGGCTGATCTGTATCGTTAGTTAAACTAGAACAAACCAAGTGCGTAACACCTTTTGTAACACTATTGTTAGATGCATCACCATCTGAACCTAATTCCGAAGAAGCTTCAATAATGTAAGAAGCCCCTGGAGTTGAAAGATCTGCTTGCTGTGCAAAGGTGTAAGAGATCGTTGCGCCAGAAGCAAGAGGCCCTGCTACTGTTTCCACAACAGGTGTACCACCATCTACAGAGTAAGAAACATCGAAATTAGTCTGCTCTGCAGTACCAAAGTTTTCGATAGTAATGGTAACATCTTCATTCCCTAATCCTTCCCCTGTACTAGGAGCTGTAATTTCTATGGCACCTATATCATTAGCCAATACGTGAGTAACCATCTTAGTCACACCGTCATTGTTAGTATCTTCATCTCCACCTAAGTTCGTGCGAACTTCGATCTCATAGGTCTGTCCTTCTGTAGATAGATCTAAAGTAGCTGTAAATGTGTAAGGAGCACTTGTAGTTGCAACCAATGGTCCAGCAAAAACTTCAGTAGCTATTAAGTTTCCATCTAGATACAGTTCCAAATCAATATTTGACTGATCCAACTGTCCGAAGTTAAAGATAGTTACGTCTACTTGCTCAGTTGCTGTTAAAGCACCATCGTTTGGAGCATCAATACTAACAGCTCCAACATCTACGTTGAAGTCTGGAGCAATTTTAAATACCCCAACAACATCTGCTCTGGAAGTACCTGGCTCTGGACTCATATATTCATTGATGAACCAGAATGTTTTATCATCGGCTGGATCAATATCAATCTTACTGTAGTCCCCGTAACGTAATCCTGGAATGTTGGCATCACCATTACGGATTAACTCTTCTGCGATGGTCATCGTACCTGCAGGATCTGCAGAGAAACGACCCGTATAGTAAGAACTCACCTGAATCGGGTTAGGATCTCCTGGATCTACTGTCATGGAACTATATCCCATACCAATATTACCCTGTACGTCCATCATCATACTTGCATGCCAAGCGTGCTTTTCACCACCGGTTGGTGTATCAGGAGCTTCATACGTTCCTTCTTGGAAAACACTCCATGGCATTCCATCGCCAGATTGACGCAATTCATACCAGCGTACAGCTGCTTTCTCACCACTGGATGCATCAACATCGATAACAAAGTTGAAAATTGCAGAGTTGTGCGAACCAAATTTTCTAAACTGCGCTTGGTTCATAATGGTTGCCTGTAATGCATCAATAGCAATACCACCACCTGGCTGAGTAAGGTTAGAGAAACTTCCTCCATCAAAAACAGAGATAAAAGGAGTTGTTGGAAGTTCTGTTGCAGCAGAAACTGTAGAATTCGTAGGATCTGTAAAGTCTGCATCAATAGTCCAAAGCTTTACGTGATCTGTGGTAACACCACCCCATGCATCATCTTGAAGATATACTACTGGAAGACCACCTGCTGCTGGCAAGTTATCATCTGTAACATTAAATGCCTGTGGGCTATAAAATCCACTAGTGGCGATACCTGGAAGGTCAAAACCTTGAATACTAGCCGCTGGATCACCAGCTATCATAGCTGCTCTATCCATTGCCCATACCTTGTTACTACTTCCAGTGTTATCTGTAATGTAGTATCCATCACTCCACTGAGACAGTTTTTGGTAGTCATTAATTTGTGGAATGTTATACACGTTCCAACCTGTAGCTAACGGGTCGGTGCTTGTTCCATCAGAGATAGCAACCTGTGCACCACCACCTAAGAAACTAAGAACCCAACGCTCCGCAGCTTGATCATAGGAAACTGTTAAGTCACAACATCCTCCACTTGGGAAAATTGATGGGTTAGGTGGCATTTGCCCAGATTGAGCTACACCATTTTTGTCATAAACTATAAATCCTGTATTGAACACCACCAAAACATGATCGGGTCCTACTGCCAGAGAAGGATCGGTTGGTTGTGAACTGGATACAGCAGCGTCGAACACCAAGATTGGTGGTTGACCTGGAATACGAGAAGTAAGCGGGTGCTTATTTCTTGAGAAATAGTCGTTCTCGGTTTGCGGATCCTTTCCAGGAACTACCTTTATACGAGAAGCACGACCATCCTGTTTTTCTTCATTATTGTCCACCCAATCTGGGATTTCGGACAATCTCTGATTGATCGGCGGGACATAAGTCCTTGTAATCTCCCCTACATAGAAGGGACCGTCAGGCTGATTTTCCTGCGCTACTGCTCCAAAACTGGCAAGGAGTAGAAACGACAGTAATGCGTAAGTTAATTTCATTTCAACAAGTTTTTGGTTAAATTTTTACTGAGGCTTTAAAAATACCACCATTTCTTTAAATATCAAGTAATTAAGCCAATTATTTAGTAGGTTTAAATAGTTAAATTTCAGTTGTTTACAATTTATTTTCCTATTGTTTTAGTAGGTTTTGATGGAAATAAGAGGTAATAATTCGGGTCGTTAAAATGCATCATAAAAAAAAGAGCGGCTTTACCCGCTCTTTTCAAACTCACAAAAAAATCATATTTAACTACTAATCTACTACAATCTTTACTGCCTTGAACGTTCTTAATCCAAGGTTCCCCATTTTTATGAGATAAACACCTTTTGAGGCGTAGGACATATCTAATTGATATTCGTAACGATCCCCCTCTTTTTCAATATTATTAAAGGCCAATTGCTGACCCAATAAGTTGTACACCCCAATGGACCCCACTGCATCGTATGAAGTCGTCAAGGAGATTTCGAACTGACTATTTCCTTTGTTAACCACCAATAGCTCAGCGGCTTCTATAGAAAGGTCATTGACTCCCAAAATGGACTGAATATCAACCGTATAATCTTGTACTTCACCGTAAGCAAAATCAGTACAAGGATCATTCACATCACCATCTGCCGAAGTATCTATAGCCTTTGCCCTTAATCTGTGCAGTCCTATAGGTGCATCTACTGGAATGGTTAGTGTGAAATCCTCTAATACGTCATTACTCTGGAAAAACTCACCCGCAATCAGTTGCTCAACTGGTTCGAAGGTTCCATTATCATCAAAGTCAATCCAAACAGACAATGCTTCTACCCCTGCACCACTATCCCAATTATGCTGTGCCTGTAAGGTGTATACATTAGATCCAGCCTGATTGCTCAACACCGTAGACAGATCGGTTCTATCTGCGTACCCAGCAGGACTTGACGCAGGTTCTGTGTTACATCCATCACCTCCATCATCTGCATCGATCGTATTTAAAATAAACTTCTTTATACCATCCAGATTACAACCTTGAATAGCAGTTGGTTCACAGTACAAAATCCCATTGGTTACGATTTTGGTAGTGGCGTCATTGGACGTATTGGTATCGCCTGCAAGGTTGGTTTGCGCTACTATGGTATAATCGCCAGGAACTGACAAATCCGCCTGATTGGTGAAGGTATAAGATTCAATGGACCCGGCAGAAATGGTTCCTGTATAGTTTTCGACAACGGCAGTTCCTCCGTTCACGGTGTACTGTACCTCTGGATCTGTAATATCATTGCTCCCGAAATTTCTTATATCTACCGTAACATTTTCATTCGCAGTAAGCAGCCCGTCGTTGGGTTCCGTTATTGCAATAACACCTATATCATCCGGCCCAGGAGGCTCTATGGTAAAGGCTCCAACAACACCATGAGTAGCACTTTTCCTGTATTCGGTGATATACCAAAACATGCCATCTGCCGAGGGATCTATATCAATTTTACCATAATCTCCATAACGGAAACCTCCAATATTGGCAGTCCCCATATCTATATTCTCTTCGATCACCGTCATGGTTCCTAGAGGATCACTTTCGAAACGACCCGTATAATAAGAACTCACTCGAAAATCGGTTGGATTTGGAGTTGATGGACCAGCCATAGCAGAATATCCCATAGCAATATTTCCGTTGGAATCTAAGGTTAAACTACCCATCCAAGCGTGTTTACCGTCTGGCGCAGTATAAGTTCCTTCCTGATACAATGACCAAGGTTGGCCGTCATCATCCTGTCGAAACTCATACCAACGTATTCCTGCCAGTTCACCACTGCCTCCATCTGTATCGACCACATGGCAAAAAACAGCAGAATTATGAGTTGCGAACTTCCTGAATTGGGCTTGATTCATAATGGTTTGCTGAATCGCATCAATGGCCACACCGCCTCCTGGCTGATCGAGGTTACTAAACCCTCCACCATCGAACACACCAATAAAAGGTGTGACGGGAAACTCAGTAGCTGCCGAAACAGTAGAGTTCCCAGGAGTAGTCCAGTCTATATCTACGGTCCAAAGTTTAATATGGTCATCACTGATTCCTCCGAAGGCGTCATCTTGCATAAATACAAATGGGGCCGCTCCAGTGGCAGGATAATTGTCATCGGCTACATTAAATGCCTGCGGTGCAAAGAATCCTCCAGGACCTGTCTGGATCCCTGGCAAATCGAACCCTTGAATTCCAGCACTAGCTGCTCCAGCTAACATCGCATCCCTTTCTATCGCATGAATTTTTTCAGCTCCGCCCTTGTTGGCTGCTATATAATAAGCATCGCTCCAAACCGAAAGTTTTTGGTAGTCGGTACTCATGTTAAATTGATAGCTATTCCAGCCCGAGGTTACTGGGTCTGCACCATCGGATACCGCTACCTGAATACCACTAAAAGAATTTCCTGCTGCCGTAGCCGATAGTACACTTAACACCCATCTGTCTGCAGCTGCATCGTAGGATACCGTAAGATCACAGCAGGTATCATTATTGGTAAATATATTGCTATCATCTAATTGAGCGGTTAGGGGATTTCCATTTTTATCGTAAATAATGAATCCCGTGTTAAAAACCACAAATACATGGTTAGGACCAATTGCAATAGCTGGATCGGAAGGAGACCCACCTGTGTTATAGGCATCGAACACGACACTTGGGGGAGATACGCGAACAGTTCCTGTCTTTGGATCAGGGTTGCTTGCCAAATAATCATTTTGGCGCTGTGGGTCCTTTCCGATAATTACTTTGTTTCCGAAATGACGTTTGTCTTTAATAGGCCGTGGACTCGTATCGGCAAGAATTAGATCGGAAGTTCTTGAGGCTAGGGGCGCCACATAATACATAGATACCGATTCTGAATGGTAAGTCGCCGGCGACTCCACATTGGGGACTTGTTGGGCAAATACTCCTACTCCGGAAAGCAGTAGTAGCATCGCGAGTACATAAATCTTTTTCATTTTAGGGAATTTTTTAGGTTTTGATAAAGTAAATGTACTTATCAAATAACTAGAAATCAACTTGTTAGGATATTCTCAATTTTGTTTAAGTATTTGATTTTAAGCAACTTAACTAATATTTAACAAAACTTCTAGGAGATTTAAAGGAGTTTTCGAGGCCTCAACTATGAGAAAAAAATGAGGCCCCGAATTCTTAGCTTGCAGCACCAAGCTCATCACAAATGGCATATTTATTGTAATTTTAATTTCAGATACTAAAACGAAAACCATGAACCTTATGAAAACCCTACTGATATTATTATGCTTTGCCGTTGCTTCCTGTAATTCCACAAAACCTACAGTGAACGACGCAAAGGAAACTTCGGAAGAAATGACTGATAAAACAGATATGACAACGACTACAAAAAGCACAAGTGAAATGGAGGCCGAAGGTTATCTAAAAGGTATCGTAATGGCTGGTAAGGGTGAAGGTGCCTGCGAATATGTGATTGATATAAAAGGAGGTTTTGCCGAACAAAAAGTAGATCCAACTAACCTGAGTGAATCGTTTAAAAGTGACTCACAAAAGGTTTGGATTAAATTTAGGGGACTACGTATGATGAATCGCTGCCCCGAAGCCAGACCTGTAGAGGTTACAGAAATATTTGTAAGAACGGAATAGGTTTCCGCCCTTAGTGTACTATCCTAACCATTTCTGATAGGAAATGGTATCCTTCAATTTCCCAGAAATCTCGGCAATAGGAATTCGAATCTGCTCCATAGTATCCCTATCTCTCAGGGTTACCGTGTTATCTTCCAATGTTTGATGATCTACAGTAATGCAAAAAGGTGTTCCCGCGGCATCCTGTCTTCTGTAGCGTCTTCCTACGGCATCTTTTTCATCATAAATAACATTGAAGTCCCAGCGAAGATTATCTACAATTTCTTTTGCAACATCGGGAAGGCCATCCTTTTTCACCAAAGGCAGTACAGCAGCCTTCACAGGTGCCAAGATGGATGGAATTTTTAACACCACCCGTGAGCTCCCATCTTCTAGGGTTTCATCTTTTAATGAATTACTAAATACGGCCAAGAACATACGATCCAATCCAATAGAAGTCTCTACCACATATGGCACATAGCTTTCGTTCATTTCTGGGTCGAAGAACTGCAATTTCTTACCACTATATTCTTCATGGGCTTTAAGGTCGAAGTCCGTTCTAGAATGAATCCCTTCTAATTCCTTAAATCCGAAGGGGAAGTTAAATTCTATATCGGCCGCAGCATTTGCATAGTGTGCTAATTTCTCATGATCATGGAATCTATAATTCTCTGCGCCCAGCCCTAAAGATAGGTGCCAATTTAAACGGGTTTCTTTCCAATACTCATACCATTTCATTTCTTCTCCAGGACGGACAAAAAACTGCATCTCCATTTGTTCGAACTCGCGCATTCTGAAAATAAATTGTCGAGCTACGATTTCATTTCGGAATGCTTTCCCTGTTTGGGCAATCCCAAAAGGAATCTTCATCCTTCCCGTTTTTTGAACATTTAGGAAGTTCACAAATATCCCCTGAGCTGTTTCTGGACGCAAATATAAATCGGTTGCACTCTCGGCAGAGGCACCCAGTTTGGTTCCGAACATAAGGTTAAACTGTTTTACATCGGTCCAGTTCTTTGAACCACTTACAGGGCAAGCGATTTCAAGCTCTTCAATCAAAGCTTTTACGTCTGCCAAATCTTCGTTCTCCAACGATCTTGCCAAACGCTTTAGTGCAGCATCCTTTTCAGAAAGGTATTTTACAACCCTTGGATTGGTAGTAACAAATTGAGCCTCATCGAATGCATCTCCAAATCGCTTCTTCGCTTTTGCAATTTCTTTCTGAGCCTTCACATTCAATTTTTCGGCATAATCCTCGACAAGTACATCGGCGCGATACCTTTTCTTGGAGTCTTTGTTATCTATGAGTGGATCATTGAAAGCATCTACGTGCCCAGAAGCCTTCCACGTAGTCGGATGCATAAGAATTGCTGCATCTATCCCAACGATGTTCTGGTGCATGTATACCATGCTTCTCCACCAATATTCGCGAATGTTCTTTTTAAGTTCTACACCGTTCTGGGCGTAGTCATATACCGCACTCAATCCATCATATATTTCGCTGGATCCAAAAATATAACCATACTCCTTTGCGTGCGATATTACCTTCTTGAAATGATCTTCGTTATTTGCCATGGCGCAAAAATAAAAAAACCGCTACGATAACATCGTAGCGGCTCTATCTTTTTTAAGATGTAATTACTTTAACGTCATGGAGGCGGTAGCCACTTGGGTAGGACCATCGAATACGTTGATGGTATATCGTCCTTCCACAAGGTCTTCTTCTGTTGCATCTACAAGCACACATACGTCTAGTTCTTCTTGCTCATAGAACACTTTTGTAGAGGAACTGTAATTAAGGGTACCTTCTTCAAACTCTATCATAGATTTTTCACCCAACAAGTTGTTCTGTGGGTTAATAACCTGAACGAATAACAGACGGTCTCCTTTTTCGGCAATGATATTTGGTGCCAAAGTGAAACATGCTCTTACCTTATCGGCTCTGCTCGATCTCTTCGTATCGACAATCTTGCCGCTTTTCCTTACTATTACCGCTTCACCACGAAGATCGGTTGCCTTTACGACAGAACCTCGTTTAATGGTTTCTGCCATGGCAATGTTTTCTTGCCCTACTGAGTCTACCACGCGAATGGTTTCGGTTAAAATGGTCTTAGTGCTATCCATTTGTACGGCTAACATCTGATTAGCCTTCATTAAACTGTCGGCTCTTTTAAACAGCACCTTGCGCTCATCTTTTAATCTTCCAATTTCGGCTCGGTAGCGTCTAATTAAGGATACATTGGCTTCAGCGGTTTTTACCGAATCCAAAAGCATTCCAATTCGTTCTCGGGCCGCGATAAGGTCTTTGTCTTTCAGTTCATTCTCCTGAATTACCTCATCATAATTGGTGATAAGTTCTTGAAGTTCGTCTTCAATTTCTGTTTTTTGTGTTTCAAGCGTTGTAATATTACTTTTACTATCATTGTAAAGGGATACCGTGTACACGGCCAAAGCAATTAACATCGCGGAAAGTAATCCAATTAGTACTTTAAACTTTGTACTATTATTCTCGTTACTCATAACATGTAAGATTTAGGTTTGTGGGTCAAATGTAATAAAAGCTCAAAATAGGGAAAGTTTAGGAAATGGTAAAAAATATTAAATTATGTTAAATGTCCTATTCCCAAAAGTTTGCAACGGCTGTAAAACCAAGCTGTTAAAGGCCGAGCGGATTATTTGTGCAGAATGCCGACATCGTTTGCCAATGATATGCCATCACCGAACAAATGATCCTAGCATGAAGAATATATTCTATGGTAGGTTTCAAGTTGAAACCGCAACTGCACTATTCCGGTTCCAAAAACATGGAATTACCCAAGAGATATTGCACAACCTTAAATACAGGGGGCAAGAGCAAATTTCTCATTTTTTTGGAGCATGGCTTGGGCACGAATTGGCCGCACATGAGGCCTACAATAAGGTAGATCTTGTTATACCTGTTCCTATTCACAAACAAAAGAGAAGAAAGCGCGGATACAATCAGGTCACGGGATTTGCCACAGAGATCGCAAAGGCCTTACAAATTCCTTGTCGGGAGGATATTCTAATAAAAACCTCGAAAACACGTTCTCAAGTATTCAAGAAAAGAATGGGGCGCTTTGATACAGACGAAATTTTCGCTATCACGGACCCTACTCCTTTGAAAAACAAACATATCCTTTTGGTAGATGATATTGTTACAACCGGTGCTACCTTAGAACATTGTGCCAATATACTGCTGGATGACACCAATGCTAAGATTAGTATCGCAACCATTGCGCTTGCGTGATACAATTTCTTTAATTTTGCGACGATGAATAAGCAACTGCTATATTTCTTCTTGGTTTTTATTTCCATTTTTCTCTTTTCCAATTGTGCCAAAAGAGGAACCCCTTCAGGAGGGCCCAAGGATTCGATTCCTCCCATGATCATTAAGAGCAACCCAGAAAATTACACCACTTTGTTCGATGGGAATGAGATAAGGATCTATTTTGATGAATACATTAAACTAAAAGATCTTCAGCAAAACCTTATTATCTCGCCTCCATTAAAGTATCAACCCGAAATTACCCCTTTGAGCACATCCAAGGTGTTGAAAATAAAAATATTGGACACCCTTAGGGAAAACACTACATATTCTTTCAATTTCGGAAAAAGTATCGTGGACAACAATGAAGAAAACAGTTTCGATTATTTCAAATATGTGTTCTCCACAGGGGACTTTATCGATAGCCTTACCGTTAAGGGAACTGTGAAAGATGCGCTACTGCTAAAATCTGAAGACCCTGTAACCGTAATGCTTTACGAACGCAATGAAAACTTTGGCGACTCTATTGTATACAAGGAAAAGCCAACCTACATTACCACCACTAGGGATACAACCTATGCATTTGAAATTACCAATATAAAGGAGGCAGACTTTCTAATGGTGGCATTACAGGAGAGCCTGAATGACTATATCTTTCAGCCCAAAACCGACAAAATTGGTTACTTGGAGGAAGTAGTAAGCACACCAACCGACAGCTCTTACTTGATAAAGATGTTTAAGGAGCTTCCCGAGTACCGAATGGCCCGGCCCAAATACCCTAGCAAACAACGGATTATGTTTGGGTATGAAGGCAATGTGGATTCCTTGGCAATTAATCCTCTTTTCACAGCACCCGAAGGTTATGAGTATACCACCTATTGGGAATCGCGCACGGATACACTGAATTACTTTTTTAAACCTTCTTTCGACCTAGAAGTTACGGACACCTTGCTTTTCATGGCAAACAACAGAGGGCAACTGGACACACTCACAGTTGTGATGAAAGATCTATATCAAGACTCCTTAAAAATATCCAAATTGAGTCCAGGAACTCTAATTCTGAGGGATAGTGTGCAATTGAAAGGAAACAATCCATTAGTTGATTTCGATGTTGAAAAGGTAACGGTACTTGATAAGGATTCAACCCAAATTCCAGTGACCACTTATATTGATACCCAATACAATGTTGCTTCCATGATTTTCGACAAACAGGAAGATCAATTATACAATATCCAGATACTGCCAGAGGCCTTTACCGATTTCTACGGCAACAAAAGCTTAGACACATTAGGCTATAATTTCAGAACACAAACCGAAGCGGACTACGGGACCATTACTTTTACGTTACAGAATGCCAATAGCTTTCCTATTCTGGTTGAATTAGTAGATACCAAATTTAAGGTGATTCGGAAAAATTACGTAACCTCTGCTGAGGATCCGCCATCATTTTTCGATTATTTGGAACCAGATAATTACTATATCAGGATTATTTATGATATGAACAGTAACGGAAAATGGGATACTGGGAATTATTTGCAAAAACTGCAACCCGAAGAAGTAATCTACTATCCCAAGCCAATTGAGGTTCGTGCCAATTGGAGTCTTCCCGAAACTTTTATTTTAGACTGAAATCGTCCCTATCATTCAAAAATTGGAGGTGTCTTCTATTTTTTTGAATGTGCTCCTGCGAAAGCGTTAGATGTTCTATAAATTCCTTTTCAAAATCATGGGTTGATAGTTGTTCACCCAACACATCGAATGCGGCACTATGACCTATATATTCATGACCATTGCCATCTAGCCCCACTCGATTCACGCCAATACAATACGCCATATTCTCGATAGCCCGAGCCTTTAATAAGGCATCCCATGCAGCGATTCGTCTTTTAGGCCAATTGGCGACATATAGTAAAAGGTCGTAATCTTGCGTGTTTCGTGCCCAAACGGGAAAGCGCAAGTCATAACAAATAAGAGGGCATATTTTCCAGCCTTTGTAATCGATCAATAAATGATCCGTCCCACTAGCATATGTTTTATGCTCACCGGCCAAAGTAAACGTGTGTCTCTTGTCGTAATACTGAAATGACCCATCCTCTTCTACAAACAGTAGTCTATTGTAGAAGTTGCCGCCTTCCTGGACAATGATACTTCCCATAAGAGCTGCTTTGCATCTTTTCGCCTCTTTTTTCATCCAAGCGACAGTCTCCCCATCCATGGGTTCCGCCAAAGGTTCTGCATTCATGGTAAAACCGGTAGTGAACATTTCGGGTAAGAGTATGAGATCCGTTTTACCTATTACCTGACTTAACTTTTCTGAAAACATGGCCCTATTTGCCTCCGGATTCTCCCAATTAAGATGGGACTGTACAATGGTAATGTTTAAATCTTTAGTCACGGCTGTTACGATAATAAGTCTACAATTTCATCGGCATTTTGCATTTTCGCATGATCTAATGCTGTATTTCCCCTATCGTCTTTGGTGTTGACGTCCGCTCCATTTTCCAATAGCAATCGTACCATGTCTGCTCGAGAAAAGGTGGCCGCGAAAATAAGGGCTGTGGCTCCATTAAAATTGGTCTGGTTTACATCGGCTCCATGATCAATTAGTAGTTGGGCTATCCCATCGTATCCTTTAAAACAAACCCCCATTAACGGTGTATTACCCGAAGCATCCTGCCCATTCACATCCTGGGGGTGCTTCAATATTTCTTCAGTAATATTTTGATGCCCGTAATAGGTCGCCAATAGTAAGGGAGTAGATCCTCTTGAATCTTTGGAATTGACCAATTCGGGTTGCGATTTCAACAGCTCGGAAACCGTCCCCATATCTTCATTTCGAATGGCATTAAACAAGGATTCACTCATAAAGGGTTAATTTAAAAGAAGTAAGGTAAAAGTACCATTCAGTCTTGGCTTCAACAAACGATTTATCTTTTTCTTATCATAATTGATTTAAAATTTGAGCTGCTGCCCGAAGGGTTTCTTCCTTTTTGGCAAAGCACACCCGTATTTGTTGAAAATCCTCCTGACATTTATTAAAAACAGAAGTAGGTATCGTTGCAAGGCCATGTTCCTTGGTCAATCGTTCCGCAAAAGCAACATCTCCTTCAGATGAAATATCCGAATAGTCCAATAATTGGAAATACGTGCCCTTTGCAGGGACTATCTTGAACTTTGAATCCTTGATTAGATCTAAGAATAAATCCCTTTTTTTCTGATAAAAATCGGGAAGTTCCATGTAGTGCGCCTCTGTTTCCAAATAACGTGCTAGGGCATTCTGGGCAGGGTGATTTACAGAAAAGACATTATACTGGTGTACCTTTTGGAATTCCTTGGTTAGGTATGCAGGAGCCAGACAGTAGCCCATCTTCCAACCCGTATTATGAAAGGTTTTTCCAAATGAGGCTGTAATAAAACTCCGCTGGGATAGGGCATCGAAACGGGCTGCACTTTGATGCTGGTGTCCATCAAAAATGATATGTTCGTAAACCTCATCGCTTACCACCAAGAGATCATGTTCCTCTGCCAGTTTTTGAAGTTGCAACATGTCGTCCTCGGTTAATATAGCACCACTTGGGTTATGTGGTGTATTTACCATGATCATTTTAGTTTTACCTGTGATCTGTTTGGCTACTTCCTCCCAATTGGGCGCATAATTTGGTGGCCTTAATTGAAAAGGAACAGTGATTCCGCCAAATAATTCGATTGCTGGTTCGTAACAATCATAGGCAGGAGTAAAAATGATGACCTCATCGCCCTTCTGTATCGTTGCTGCAATTGCAGTGAAAATTGCCTGGGTAGCCCCTGCTGTAATAGTAATCTCGGTATTTGGATCGTATGTTCTGCCGTATAGTGACCGGCACTTTGCTGAAATTATTTGTCGTAATCCCAAATCACCCTGCATGGGCGCGTATTGATTGAACCCTTTTTGCATGGCTTCACTTACATAATCCATAAGCAAGGGATCGCTTGGAAAGTCGGGAAAACCTTGGGACAAATTAATGGCCTTATGATCTTTTGCCATTTTACTCATAACCGTAAAAATGGTCGTTTCAACGTTGGGAAGTTTGGATGTTATCATATTCAATAAAATTAATCCAACCCTGTTTTATGACCAAGAATTGTCCTGATATTTACCCAATTGCAAGAAAATCCGTACATTGCAACGCCCAAAATTTATAAACTTAACCCAAAAATGGTACGGAACATCTGTTTCATACTACTTTGCTTATGCCCTGCAATTGCCTTTTCCCAAGGAAATTCTGCACAGGACAATGACTCCTATTTGCTTAGTAATGAGTATTTTAAAAAGTTAGTAGACTCATCTAATGCCTATTATCTAAATGGCGACTACAAAGCTTCTTTAGGTGTAAACATTGAACTCCTTAAAAATGCTTTAATCAGCAACAAAAGTGATTATATCTACAAGGGATACAGACACTTAGGATATGATTATATGGCGCTTAACGATAGCATTCTAGCACTGGAAAGTTTCAATAAAGCTGGAAAGTTTGCGAAAGTCGTCCAAAACGATACGGCTATGGCCATTACTTATATGGATTTGGCCAATATAAACAGCAATCTCTACAACAAAACGGACCTTGCCCTAGTATACCATAACAAATCCATTAAGGGGTTCGAAAAACTTAAGGATTCAGTGTACTTGGCCAAAGCACATTATAACAAAATCATAACCGCATTAGAGGCAAAAAAATACAATCAAGCCTTCCTTAGCTTGGTAAAAATAAAGAAACTGGTAAAGCATGATCCGCATCCCGCATTTCCCATTACCGTAGAGGCTCTATTTGGCCAGTACTATTTGGAAAAAGAAAATTACCAAATGGCCGATATCTATTTAAGTCGTGCCATGGAATGGGCAGAAAAGGAAAACTTCACTGTCGAATTAGAGAATATTTATTACGACTTCAGTGAAAGCTTGGCTAAGCAGGGACGATATGATGAGGCATTCGAAATGCGCAAAAAATACGAAGAGCAATTCGAGAATAACATTTTGAAAATGACTTCGGAAGAAGTGGAAGCCATGTCGGCCAAATTCCAAGTTAATGAATACCGACGGGGTATCATGGAAGCGGAACTACAGAATAAACTGCAAGCAGAGAAGGTAAGGAGTAACGCACTATTCAATAAAATTCTCATTGCAACCTCCGTAGGTGTCATATCACTCCTTATCATTCTATGGTTTGCTTTCCGTAGAAGGAAACAATTGGTTTTATTGCTACAGGAAAAGAATCAGGCATATCTTCAAGCTAAAGAACAATCTGAAAAATTCGCTGCTGCAAAAAGCAACTTCTTTTCTACGGTAAGCCATGAATTGCGCACACCGCTGTATGGGGTTATAGGCTTAAGCACCCTTTTGATGGAAAATGACGATCTCAAGGCACATGAAAAGGATTTGAAATCTCTAAAATTTTCGGCAGACTACTTATTGGCACTTATAAACGATGTGCTTCAAATAAATAAGATAGATTCTAACAATTTAGAGGATTCCCATTCTGTATTCAATTTGAAAGAATTACTGGAAACCATTGTTTCTTCGTTCGAATACATGAAGATACAGAACAACAATCTCATAAAGATTTATGTAGATTCCGAAATTCCCAATAGGGTTTCTGGAGATCCGTTGCGTTTATCCCAAATTCTCATGAATTTGATAGGGAATGCCGTTAAGTTCACGGAAAATGGATTGATTAAAGTATCTGCCAGACCAAAGCAAATTTCTAAAAACCATGTAGAAATTGAGTTTGAGGTCGCGGACAATGGAATTGGAATTGCCCAAGACAAAATAGGTTCAATATTCGATGAATTTGCCCAGGCGGCTTCACAAGAATACAATTATCAAGGTACAGGTTTAGGACTCCCAATCGTTAAAAAACTGTTGTCCTTGTCCGATTCGGACCTTGAGGTAGAAAGTGAATTAGGTAAGGGAACGTCCTTTACTTTTGCTCTTGTATATGATGTGGCGCAAAGTGCAAAACAGGAAGAAGAAGATGCGTCTTTACTTATAGACGTTAAAGCACTGGAAGGAAAACAAGTGCTTATTGTAGAGGATAACCGCATTAACCAAATAGTAACACAAAAAATACTCGAAAAAGATGGAGTGATTTGTACCGTGGCAGAAAATGGACAATCTGCTGTTTCATTGGTGCAATCCAAAAAATTTGATTTAGTCCTCATGGACATTAATATGCCCGTTATGGATGGGATTGAAGCTTCCACAGTCATTAGGGAATTCAACCAATATCTACCGATTATTGCCCTTACCGCAGTGGAAATTGAAGAGATGCGTCACAGGATTTATCAGGCGGGGATGAATGACATCATCGTGAAACCGTATGATGTGAATCAATTTACCCTAACCATCCTCAAAAACCTAAGGCATTTAGAAAACAAAAACCACTTAAAGGCTATCTAGCCAAGTAGGGATAGGATTTAATATATCCTATGATATCGTTTACACATCTGTCTAAATCACCGCTAATCTCCCTTGACCAGAAACGAAAAACCGTAAATCCCATTTCCCGTAAGTGTTGGTTTACTTCATGGTCTTTCTGCATATTGCGCTCAATTTTTGGAATCCAAAAGCCGCGATTGCTCTTTATACTACCTTTCTTGCTATCCCAGTCATAGCCGTGCCAAAACTCTCCATCCACAAATATTGCAAGCTTGTATTTCTTAATTGAAATGTCCGGTTTTCCCGGTAGTTGCCCAGAGTTGACCCGATACCTGATACCTTTAGCCCAGAGGGCTTTTCTAATAGTCATTTCTGGTTTGGTATTCTTGGCTCGGATACTGCTCATGATCCGGGAGCGTTTTTTGGTGGTATAAAACCCTGCCTTCTCCTCGAACCTCGGAACTTTTATCTTGTCTTTTCTGTATTCCACAATAGGTTAAATGTACAAAATAGGACAAAAAAATTCCCAAGTCGTTGAACTTGGGAATCATTTTACTATTATCTGGAACGTTTGTTATCCCTTCAAACTTGCTGAAAGGTATTCCCTATTCATTCGAGCAATATTTTCTAAGGAAATTCCTTTTGGGCATTCTATTTCGCAGGCTCCCGTATTGGTACAATTACCAAATCCTTCCTTATCCATTTGTTCTACCATATTCAATACACGTCGTGTAGCCTCAACTTTACCTTGTGGAAGCAGTGCATATTGACTCACTTTCGCTGAGGTAAATAACATAGCACTTGCATTCTTACATGCTGCCACACAAGCCCCACAACCAATACAGGTTGCTGCATTAAAAGCTTCATCTGCATCCTCCTTTTCAATTGGAATAGCATTGGCGTCAATGGTATTTCCTGAGGTGTTCACCGAAATGAACCCTCCTGCTTGCTGAATACGATCAAAAGAACTTCGATCTACCATCAAATCCTTGATCACAGGAAAGGCTTTGGCGCGGAATGGTTCTATAACGATGGTATCCCCATCATTAAACTTCCGCATGTGCAATTGACAGGTGGTGATCAATCGATCTGGACCATGGGGTTCCCCATTAATCTGCAAGGAACAGGAACCGCAAATTCCTTCACGGCAGTCATGGTCAAAAACCACAGGTTCATCACCATTATCTATTAATTGGGTATTCAAAACATCCAGCATCTCCAAGAAAGACATATCCCCATCAATACCATCAATAGGATACGTTTGCATACTTCCCTTGGACGTTGCATTCTTCTGTCTCCAAATTTTAAGCGTTAATTTCATAGCTGTATGTTTATTTGTAACTTCTAGTTTTTACTTCAATATTCTCGTACGTTAATTCCTCTTTGTGCAGTACTGCATCACTAGGCTCTCCTTTATACTCCCAAGCAGCCACGTACATGAAATTTTCATCATCCCGAAGGGCTTCTCCCTCTTCAGTTTGGTATTCCTCCCTAAAATGACCTCCACAGGATTCATTTCTATGAAGGGCATCCTTGGCAAAAAGCTCTCCTAATTCAAGGAAATCGGCTACGCGCATAGCTTTTTCCAATTCTGGATTCATTTCATTCATATCGCCCGGTACGCGAACCTCTTTATAAAATTCTTCGCGCAAGGCTTTAATTTCAGCAATTGCTTCCTTTAGGTCCTTTTCGTTACGGGACATTCCACATTTGTTCCACATGATTTTTCCGAGGCGCTTGTGAAAATGATCTACGCTTTTGGTCCCATTGTTATTGATCAATTTTTCCAATTGATTCCTTACATTACTTTCGGCTTCCTCAAATTCTGGTAAATCCGTAGAAATTGCCCCTGTTCTGATATCATTAGAAAGGTAATCCCCAATGGTGTAAGGCAATACGAAATAACCATCTGCCAATCCTTGCATCAATGCCGAAGCTCCCAATCGGTTCGCCCCATGATCGCTAAAGTTGGCTTCCCCTGCTGCATAACAACCCGGAATTGTCGTCTGTAGGTCGTAATCTACCCAAACTCCTCCCATGGTATAGTGCACCGCAGGATAAATCATCATTGGTGTTTTATATGGGTTCTCATCTACGATCTTTTCGTACATCTGGAATAGGTTTCCGTATTTGTTCTCGATAACCTTTTCCCCCAATTCCCGAACGGTATCTTTAGATGGATTGTCAATTTTTTGAATGGCTGCCTGTTCTTCTCCGTAGCGCATGATCGCACTTGCGAAATCCAGATACACGGCTTCTCCTGTTTTATTTACACCGAATCCAGCATCGCATCGCTCTTTTGCGGCCCTTGAGGCAACGTCTCGAGGCACCAAATTTCCGAAGGACGGATAACGTCGCTCCAAATAATAATCGCGCTCTTCTTCACTTAACTCGGTGGGCTTCTTTTTGCCTTCACGAATGGCTACAGCATCTTCCTTCTTCTTTGGCACCCAGATACGTCCATCATTACGCAATGATTCGGACATCAAGGTAAGTTTTGACTGGTGATCGCCCGACACAGGAATACAGGTAGGGTGAATTTGAGTGTAGCATGGGTTCGCAAAATACGCTCCCCTTTTATGGATTTTCCATGCGGCCGTTACATTACTTCCCATGGCATTTGTAGATAGGAAGAATACGTTTCCATAACCTCCTGTGGCAACTACTACAGCATGAGCAGAATGTCTTTCTATCTCACCCGTAATTAAATCTCTTGCAATAATTCCACGAGCCTTTCCGTCTACCACCACAATATCCAACATTTCATGTCGGTTATAGGATTCTATCTTTCCACGGTTAATCTGGCGGTTCATTGCGGAATAGGCCCCTAGCAATAATTGTTGTCCTGTTTGTCCCTTAGCATAAAAGGTTCGGGATACCAACACCCCTCCAAATGAACGGTTGTCCAATAACCCACCATATTCGCGGGCGAAAGGAACCCCTTGGGCCACACATTGGTCTATAATATTGGCAGAAACTTCGGCCAAACGGTATACGTTTTCTTCACGAGAACGGTAATCACCTCCTTTAATAGTATCATAAAACAGACGATAGGTGGAATCCCCATCCCCCTGATAGTTTTTTGCAGCATTTATGCCTCCTTGAGCAGCAATGGAATGCGCCCTACGAGGAGAATCTTGATAGCAAAAGGTTTTTACATTATACCCTAACTCGGCCAGGGTGGCAGCAGCACTTCCTCCTGCCAAGCCTGTTCCAACTACGATCACGTCAATATTACGTTTGTTGGCCGGGTTAACAAGATTAATGTCGTTTTTGTGTTTTGTCCACTTATCGGCTAAGGGTCCTTCGGGTAAACTAGTTTTTAATGACATATCGCTAGCAGTTTAGTGGGATAATTGATTGAAATGATGGTATAGCGCTATAAAAATAAATCCGATAGGAATTGCAATCGCAAATACCTGAGTAAATACTTTTAGCCCTTTCGAATACTTATTGTTGAAACCTACACTTTGGAAGGCTGATGAAAAGCCATGCCATAAATGAAAAATAAGAAGTACAAAAGCAAGCACATACAGTCCGGTTCGAACTGGGCTTTCAAACTTATGTACAGTTTCCTCAAAATATCTATAGCCTGAATCCACATTATTCGGATCCAATAACCCGGAAGTATCCCCTTCTACATACTTTATAACCATTTCCGGAACCCAGAAGTCGTAAAAATGCAATCCCAAAAAAGCAAGGATTACAAGCCCAGAAATGATCATGTTACGAGAGGCCCAGCTTGAATTGGCATTTCCCTTAAAGCTTGCGTATTTAACGGCACGCGCGTTTCGGTTTTTAATTTCCAGTATGAATCCCATCACAAAATGGTAAATAACCCCAAAAATAAGTATGGGCTGCAAAACACCTTGCACTAATGGGTTGGTCCCCATAAAATGAGACCACTCATTAAACGTATCCGGCGCAATGACGGAGGTAAAATTGATAGTGAAATGTTGTGCTAAGAAAAATACTAGAAACAGTCCCGAAAGTGCCATGGTAACTTTACGGGCGATGGAAGAAGAGATAATTCCCATTATGATTTTCTTTTCAAAATTTTGAATTACAAATTTACGGCTCAAAAGAGCGATTGCCAAAAAAATGGTACTATTTGTCTTATTTAGACTGAATCCAGAAAAAAGGATGCGACATAAAAAAAACTCCGGACAATGCCGGAGTTCTATATTAAGGGGTGTAAATATTATTTTAACTCAAACGATTCTTCGGAAATGCTTCCATTGAATGAGAGTATCGCTTTGTATTTCCCTTTGGGTAAATAGTAAGATCCATTATCGGCTTTCTTAAATTCGGCACCTCCATTTTCTAGGGCCTTTCTTCCTTTTTTAGAAAGGGTTAGATCGTATTTGGCCATATTAATACCCTTGGAAGCATCGTGCGAGAACTCTTGCAATTCGGTGCCGTCTTCGGAGGTTATCTTAATGGTCGCCTTGCCATCCGAGGGACTATAGAATGGCATATCCATTTCCGGCTCGAATGGGTCACCATATTTATTGAACCCTAAGTTACCCCAGCGTTGGGAAGCTCTCATAGATGTTATTCCTGCCATAACAACAGAGCCCATATTCTCTTGGGACAATTGTTGAAGCAATGATATATCCCCTACATAAATAGATCGACCGTGTGTTCCCAATACCAGGTGATTTTCATCTTTCTGAATCACCATATCATGATAGGCTACATTCGGTAATCCTTCTACAAAAGGAGTCCATAAATTTCCACCATCTAAGGAAACATATGCCCCATTGTCTGTACCCAAATACAGCACATTCATGTTTTCGTGATCTTCTTTAATTACATTCACAGGCGAAGCTGGTAGATTGCCACTAATATCTTTCCAGGTGGCACCAAAATCTTCGGACACATAAACGTAAGGTGTAAAATCGTCCCAGCGATATCCATTCAAGGTAACATATACCCTCGATTTTTTGTGACTGGATGCAATGACACGACTTACCCATAAATCCTTCGGAAAGGAATTGGAAATTTTCTTCCAGTCGCCTCCGGCATTTTGAGTAACATATACCAGCCCATCATCACTACCCGTATAAATTAGGCCAAATTCGAAAGGAGACTCGCTTATCGAGGTAATGGTTCCATACGCTACATTACCCTGTTTTCCTCCATTGGTGAGATCGAAAGAAATCGCGGTCCAATCATCTCCTTGATTCATAGAACGCATTAATTTATTACCTCCTAGATACAAAATGTCCTGATTGTGATCACTAAGTTCGATAGGGGTTTGCCAATTGAAACGATAGGGATTTTCTCCCAGCTCATGTTTTATATTGAGGTATTTCTGATCTCCAGTTTCACGATTTATCCTGAAGTAATTCCCAAACTGAAATCCAGTATATACAATATCACTGTTCCTATTGTCAATCTCTATTTGCATTCCATCACCTCCCATTATGCTTTCGTAAGGATATTGTCCGCTTTGATGCCAGCGCACACTTTCAGTAGTGTTGTGGGGGCCTACCCAGACACCATTATCCTGTAACCCTCCATACACATTATAGGGTTTTTCGTAGTCCACATTAATGGCATAAAACTGGCCTACAGAAGGTGTGTTGCACTTTATCCAGTTTGCTCCATCGTCATATGAAATATTTACCCCCCCATCATTTCCGTCTATTAGATGACCTGGCCTTTTGGGGTTAATCCACAAGGCGTGATGGTCGGCATGTACGTTAGGAGCACTAATCGACGTAAAGGTTTTTCCCCCATCCTTCGATTTAAGAATGGGCACCCCGTAAATATAAATTCCATCCGAATTACTAGGGTCAACATGGATTTTTCCGAAATAATAGCCGTAGCTAAAGTATATACCGTCTAAATAACCATCATGTGTCTTCTTCCATGTTCTTCCCCCATTTTCACTTTTATATACTTCGGCCCCAATAACCGGTGTGTCGAATAACATGGTATTGGCGTCTTCCAAATACTTAGCAAGGTCCATAGGTACTGCGCTGCCACTACGAATCATTTGCTTCACATTTTCGGCTTGGTACTTTTCCTGAAATCTATTACTTCGCAGGAATTTTTGAAGCTTTTTATTGTCCAAGGCCAAAAATTGGTCCTTGGTCATCGTCTTGAAATCATCTTTGGTAAGTTCATCCGATGCTTGCGAGTCATCTTCATCTTCCTTATCCCTCCTTGCTTGATTATCATGGATAGCGTACACCACATTTTCGTTCACGACAGCCAACCCTATTCTACCTACTCCTTCACCCGTAGGGAATCCGCTACCATCTACTGAAATTTTTGTCCACGTATTTCCTGCATCGGTACTTTTGTAAATACCACTTCCAGTTCCACTTCCCCTGAAATTCCATGCCTTGCGGTCCTTGTCCCATGAAGAAGCATAAACAATATTGAAATTTGAAGGGTGTACGTCCATTTCAATAATTCCACTCTGATCGTCTACGTACAAGGTTTTGTTCCAAGATGTACCCCCATCTATGGTTTTGAACACACCACGCTCGGTATTCTTGGAATACAGATGCCCCACGGTACTTACCAATAGTTCATCCGAATTATTAGGATTGATTATGATTTTACTGATATGATGCGAATCCTTAAGCCCCATATTTTTCCATGTTTTTCCATTATCGGTAGATTGCAATATACCAATCCCAGCATAAGAGGAGCGCGACGAATTTACCTCGCCCGTACCTACCCAAATCGTTCTGCTTTTCCAGTCTACTGCTAAACTTCCTACATTTTGAGTCGGACTGCTATCTAATATAGGTTCAAAGGATGTCCCATTGTTAATGGTGTGCCAAACGCCTCCACTGGCATAGCCCACATAGAATTCGACTGGGTTGTTTGGGTTTACGGCAAAATCTACGACCCGACCGCTCATTACGGTAGGTCCAATATTCTTGAAGGGTAAATTTTTAACGATGGAAGTTTTTGCCATTTCGGCTTTTTGTTTCAACCCATTTTCAACTTCCGAAGAAGATGTTGCTGGTTGTTGCGAAAAGGCAATACAAGAAAGTAACCCGAAGGCGATGGAGAGTATTTTTTTCATTTTGGTGGTTTTTCTTCCTGAAAATTACAGTTTGATAAAAATACTTCAAAATAATTTGGGGAAGTTTAACATCCGTAATTTCAATTCCGTGAATCTTTTTAACTTCGAAATCGAGAATACGTTCCAATGGAAAAGTCTACAAAACAGTTAGAAGCCTATTTCAAAAAGGTCATCGACAACGCCTCATTAGAAACCGAGATTCCCAAACTCATCGCGGCGTTTTCGCCATTGCATCTATCCAAAAACGATTTCTTCGTGGCGGAAGGGAACATTTGTCGCTATTTCTGTTATGTTGAAAATGGTATCCTTCAGCACTCCATCGATGTGCTTGGAGAGGATAAAACCACCTACCTTGCCCTTCGCAATTCGTGTACAACCGCCCTAAAAAGCTTCCGATTTCAAATTGCATCAAGAAAAAACATAAAGGCATTGAGCGATTGCGACCTTTGGGTACTGGACTTGGAGCCTTTTGAGCAACTTCTGTCAGATAGTGAGGCCTTCCACACATTTTATCACAACCTCATCGAAAATCAGATTTACAAAATAGACGACTATCGCATAGATCTGTTGACATTAACTCCCGAAGAACGCTACACCAAGATGTTGGACAACGAACCCAATTTACTCCAACAAGTGCCGCTACAGTATCTCGCTTCCTTCCTAGGTATTTCTACCCGTCATATGAGCAGAATTCGGAAAAACATAAAATAAGGACATTTGGCTGAGGGGAAGCCGTATTCAATGTGTATTTTTGAAAGGACAAATTCTTAATAGCAGCTCACATGAAATACCATCCAATTGATCACAACCTTTATATAAAAAACCGGAAAAACTTCATGGCACATATGAAGCCGAAAAGTGTAGCGGTTTTTAATAGTAACGATATTTATCCCGTCAGCGCCGATAGTACGATGCCCTTTAACCAACATAGGGATATCCTGTTCTTAAGCGGTGTGGACCAAGAAGAGAGTATACTAGTGCTATTTCCCGATGCGGCTGATGAAAAGCACAAGGAAATTCTTTTCCTAAGGGAAACCAATGAACACATAGCTGTTTGGGAAGGGGAAAAGTTGACCAAAGAACGTGCATTTGAAGTAAGCGGTGTCAAAACTGTGTATTGGTTGAGTGATTTCGACAAGGTCTTTTTTGAACTAATGACCCAAGCCGAAAACATCTATTTTAACACGAACGAGCATTACCGCCAGGCAGTGCAAACTGAAACCCGGGAGGATCGTTTTATAAAAACCACCAAGGAAAAATTTCCGGCGCACAGTTGGGCAAAAAGCAATCCAATTCTACAGCGCCTGCGATCTGTAAAGGACCCGATAGAAATAGACCTAATGCAAACGGCCTGTAATATCACCGAAAAAGGATTCCGAAGGGTACTGAACTTTGTAAAACCAGGGGTTTGGGAATACGAAATTGAGGCTGAATATATGCACGAATTCCTTAGGAACAGATCTAAGGGTTTTGCCTACACTCCTATCATAGCCAGTGGTAACAACGCCAATGTACTCCACTATATTGAAAACAACCAACAATGTAAGGATGGGGATTTAATCCTTATGGATGTAGGAGCCGAATATGCCAACTACAGTAGTGACATGACACGTACCATTCCGGTAAACGGACGGTTTACCGAGCGACAAAAAAAGGTATACAATGCGGTGAATCGTGTAAAAGAGGATGCCACTAAGATGCTAGTTCCTGGTGCACTTTGGAAAGAGTACCATGTTGAAGTAGGTAAACTAATGACTTCCGAACTTTTGGGCTTAGGTCTTATAGACAAAGCGGATGTGCAAAATGAAAATCCAGATTGGCCTGCTTACAAAAAGTACTTTATGCATGGAACTTCTCATCATATAGGGTTAGATACGCATGACTATGGTATACTTTGGGAACCTATGGAAGCCAATATGATTTTTACCGTAGAACCCGGAATTTATATTCCGGAGGAAGGATTCGGAATTAGACTAGAGGATGATGTAGTTATTCAGGAAAATGGTGCACCCAAAAATCTTATGGGTACTATCCCAATTGAGGCCGATGAAATTGAAGACCTCATGAATTCATAAACAAAAACCCCGGACATTGCATCCGGGGTTTCTTTTTTAGTTACAGGTGCAACACGCCATTTTCGGCAGCTGCGTAATCATTCCAGGCATAGGCATCGGCCTGCTCGTCATTGGTGTAATTTCCATCTACGACATATCTGAATTCGTAAGACGAATCTTTATCCAAATTAATGGTTCCCTTAAAGTTTCCATTCTTCAATTTTTTTAAAGGAGTTGCCTCTGTGTTCCATTCATTAAAAGATCCCACTACTTTTACTTCATGAGCTTCTTCTGCTGGCACGGTGAAAGTCACCTTGCACACGGGTTTACTTTTTAAATACTGTTTGGTAATAGACATAATGTTAAGTGTTTGTGATGGTTTCAAATCTATCGAAGGAAACCCTTCAAAACAACATTTGCCTTATAAAAATTGAGTGTTTTGAGGAAGATGCAAAAAGAACGGGGTGTTTTTGATAATACCCAAAAATCAAGGGGGTAAAATTCCGAATCATTCAATAAAATGATCTTGTTTTATAGCTCAAAAATACGCCCGCAAAAAACTATAACGTTTTCGATTTGAGGGAGTTTCGAGCAAATACGCCTGAAAACGTCAATTTTGGAAATTCCAGTCCTAATTTTTCAATGGAATTTGGTTTTGAGGAATTGGTTGAATCAGTGTCTTATTCACGATTTTCCTTCTCATAATTGATTTATCATTAAAGTGCCTAGATATATTCTGAACAATATCAGTATAATTATCCTTGCCTTCCTTAGAAAAGAATATTGGTTTAATTGATCTACAATTTTCATGTTCAAATATTGAATTAAGCAATACTCGATCCGATAAACCACAAGAATGACCTATAACAACTGTTTGGAACTTGCCACCATCGATGAAGTCGAAGAGTGCTTTATAATTGCCATTTTGAGAATAGGAAAAAGACTTAAAATTCCCCAAGAATTCGTTATCATTAATATTTTCAATCTTCCTGTAGTCTTCATCAATTTCATCTCCAAAACCAAACACAACTGGATATTCACTATGGTTTTTAACCCTTCCATGAATGTAATTCGTGGTAGATTGATAGCCTTCAGAATGTAGCTTGCCAACATAAAAATCGATTGTTGGCGTATAGTTGAAAATTAAAAAATGAATCTTACCAAAAGTACCCATTGCCAAGTCCCTCCCTTTTAACTGCTGAATTAGCTCAGTTTTATCTGCCTGAAATTGAAACTCTTCCATTAATTGTGGTTTGTCATTTCCATATATGGATATAGGTTTCAACAAATCAAAAGTTCCTTCCCACTGTTTACTTATTTTCCAATCAAAATCATGTTTATTAAGAACTTCATTTCTTAGATATCTTACCAATAAATCTCTTACTTGATTGAATTCGACATTTAAACGTGCTGCCCTTTGCTTCTTTTGTTCCTTATTCAATCCCTCAGCTAAGGCAATAGCCTTCAATGAATCATAATATTCATTCTCCACATCAACCCAATTATTCAGTAAATTGATCTGATTAATTCTTTGGAAAAAACCATTTTTGATATAAAGAATATTCCCATTAGGACCCTCCAATACAAAACGGTTCTCCGTAAAATGATAACCATATTCCCTTGCATATAAAATAAGTGCTGAAGTAAAGGATTCGAAATTATTAATCTCTACCATATTAAAGAATCTAAAGTAGGAATCGTCTATATAAATAATTTCGGAAACCATTGGATCTCGAGATTCTTCTTTAAGATTCTTCCAAAAACTATTTAAGAAGTCCTTGTAAGATGTAGGCAAGCTATGAGCCAAATCGAAACCATTGCCAATAATAAAAAGTCTATTCATTTGCCTCTCTTTTAAATCTTAGGAGATTCAGAAATACAAAAACCAACAAAGCAGGGAGTATCCAGCCCATATGTTCATTTCCAAATGGAACACTATTTTTTATAGAATCCAAAGAGCCCTCGGGTAATAAAAATCCTAGAAAATCTGGAATACTAAATAGAAATGTTACCAAAACAACGCCGCGAAATACCATTTTGGAACGGAATCTTTCCGGTAGTACATTCAACAATATGAGTACTATGGTAATAGGGTAGATAAACATGAGTGCAGGTAGGGCCACATCGATAATATAATGTACATCGAACTGACCTATTACTACACCCAAGACACAACCCGCTACCCCGGTAATTACGTAGGCCTGTTGAGAATTACCAAAAACCCCTTTTACAAAGTCTGCAGTCCCAGTAACAATCCCTACGGCAGTAGTAAAACATGCCAAGGCTACCAACACAGCTAGAAAAGCGGTTCCTATATCACCTAGAGTATTAGTACTTAACAGGGTAAGCAATTCGGTTCTGTTTTCTATGTTTAGTGTTCCGCTGTAATAGGATCCCAATGCAATGAGCCCACCATAAATAAGGAAAAGTCCCAAACCGGCATAAAGCCCAGCCTTGCCTATCATTCTTCTTTTTTCCTCGTAACCATAGGCTCCTTGCAATGCAAAAGAAATTACGATGACACCTCCCACAACAACACCTCCTATCGCGTCGAATGTTTGGTAGCCTTCCAGAATTCCCTCGGTAAGCGGGGAACCAAATATAGATGCCCGAATAGGCTCAACATCACCAAACAGGCCAATGCCTATAATCAACAATAGAATAAGGATTATTAAAGGAGTTAAGAACTTTCCTATAATACTGAGGATTTTAGTTCTATTCAGTACAAAAACCAATACCAAGGCAAAATATATAAAGCTCAATGTGAGCGAGGACATCGAAAAATAGGGCTGTATGGCCATTTCATAAGTAACAGAAGCCGTTCTCGGCGAAGGCAGTGAAATGGAAATAATATATACGGCAATAGAATAGACCATGGCGAAGGCCGGAGACACCCTATTGGCAAAGTCCAGCATCGTTCCCTGTAGTCTTGCATGACCATAAATGGCCAGTATGGGAATAATTACTGCTGAGATGGCAAAACCAAGAATAACCCAAAACCATGCATCGCCCGCATTGTATCCTAAAAACGGGGGAAGAATTAAATTTCCCGCACCAAAAAAAAGGGAAAATAAGGCAAATGCGGTAACGAAGGTTTGTTTGGTAGGGCTCATTGGCAGATATTTGTCTGCCGAATATAGAAAAATGATTTATCACTACAACGAGGTACCTATATTTTATGAAGTACAAGGAGATGGCCCTATTATGGTGTTGCTTCATGGATTTTTGGAAAGCAGTACGATGTGGGAAAGTATAGTGCCCGAGCTCATCAATACGAATACTATAATATACATGGACCTTCCCGGACACGGAAAGAGTGGTGTATTGAACGAAGTTCATACTATGGAGATGATGGCTGCTGTGGTGTATTCATTATTAAAGTCACTAGGGGTACATGAAGCAACATTTGTCGGACACTCCATGGGAGGTTATGTGTGCCTAGCCTTGGTTGAAAAGTATCCTGAAATGATAGAGCATTTGGTGCTGCTCAATTCTACTACCTATGCGGATAGCCAAGAACGCAAAATACAACGCGAACGAGCACTCCAATTTATGGGTAAAGAAAAAGATACAATTATTAGCCTAGCCATTACCAACCTATTTAGTACAGAGGCGCGCAGTAAGTATTCCAAGGAGATTGAAGGCATGAAAAAAGAAGCTCTTCAATTTCCGACCCAAGGCATTACTGCTGCTATCCGTGGAATGAAAGACCGTAAAGACCGTACCCAGGTACTAAAATCATTCTCAAATAACAAAACGATTGTTTGTGGAAGCACAGACCCAATTGTTCCCCTATCCATTTCCGAAAAGATGGCTCGAGAAACTGGAGCTGATTTCAAAATACTCGAGGGAAGTCATATGAGTTGGCTAGAAAATAGGGCCGAAATTGTTAAAATGTTGCATTTCATCGAATAAAAATTACTTTTTATCGGTTTTTTTTGGATTTTTTGTGTATGTTTAGTCCACCAAATCATCCAACCATGAGAACCGAATCCCCAAAACACACGTTTACTTTCTCAGGACTCCTCTGTGGCACTTTAGGACATGATTATGTCGTATCAAGAAAGATAACAAACCACATTAACGAATACCGATGTACCAATTGCGGTAAGGAGGTTACCGATAATTTTTCGGGGCGTTTGGAAAGTTTAACGTTTAAAACCAAAGAATTAAACACTTCGCTCGCAAATTTCTTTCAGAAGAAAATGAAGCGTAAATTTTCCATGTCGTATGAAAAAGCTAATCTGTAAAATCGTAGGCCACCACTTTATTTCTTTAAGGGAAAAAGATTCCCAAATCCGTGAATACCAATGCCGTTGTTGTAAACAGAAGTATACTGAAGACGGTTATGGACAGATTGTTAGGCTTACCAAATATTGGGAGGAAAACAACACCCTCTTCGAGCAACACTTCAGAAAAAGAAAAGCTGTTTAATCTGTGTTGCTTAATGAATTCCAGCCACGTGCCACCAATGGAATCTTGGTGTTCGCTCGGGTAATTAAATGCATCCCCTCTTTTTCGGGCGCTATATGACCAATGACAGTTAAATTAGGATTGGCTTTTATCTTGGGGAAATCCTCCATGCTTACTGTAAAAAGCAATTCATAATCCTCTCCACCACTCAAAGCAATGGTCGTACTGTCTAATTGAAACTCCTCGCAGGTAGAAATTACTTGAGGATCTAATGGAATTTTATCTTCAAACAAATTACACCCTACATTCGAGCTCTTGCATATATGGATAATCTCGCTGGACAATCCATCGCTAATGTCGATCATTGAAGTAGGAACCACTTCCAAATCTTCCAATAATGCAGGAATATCTTTTCTGGCCTCCGGCTTCAGCTGACGTTCTACCAGATACGTATAGTTATCCAACTCCGGTTGCGCATTGGGGTTTGCTTGAAATACCTGCTTTTCACGTTCAAGTACCTGAAGCCCTAAATAGGCAGCTCCTAAATCGCCAGTGACGACCAAAAGGTCGTTTTCTTTTGCTCCGCTCCTGTAGGTGATCTTATCCAGAGGGGCCTCGCCAATGGCAGTTATACTAATGACCAACCCAGAAGTAGAAGAGGTGGTATCGCCACCAATAATATCTACATTGTATATGCGGGCTGCAGTCGTGATTCCGTCGTATAGTTCTTCCAAAGCTTCTACTGGAAAACGGTTCGAAATAGCCAACGAAACCGTGATTTGCTTTGCGGTGGCATTCATGGCATACACATCGCTCAAGTTTACCATTACCGCCTTATATCCTAAATGTTTCAACGGCATATATCCCAAATCGAAATGAACACCTTCTACCAACAAATCTGTCGTAACAACCTGCTCCATTCCTTCCTCCGATGAAATTACCGCAGCATCATCACCTATTCCAAGAACGGTAGATGTGTGTTTAATCTCAATGTTCTTTGTTAGGTGTTCTATGAGTCCGAATTCACCCAATTCAGAGATTGGCGTACGTGCTTGATTTTTATCTTCTAACATATTCTACATTTAGCGCTGCAAAAATACACCATATCGCGTAAGCAGTACTGTGCATTATTAAATAATTTCCATTTTCGCCCAAGTTCCATTTTAAAACCAAGACAACATTACATGCAAGTTTAACTACTTGGTAAGAAAATCAATTGAACAAAAAAGCTATCTTAGGGAATATGAAAAAGAATCTTTATTTAGCACTCATTGCAGTGTTGCTAATATCCTGTTCTAGTGACGATACCGGGACCTCATCTGCAAATGATGGAAGTGGCAACAATGATGAGGACCCAATTGCCTATGATCCGAGTGCCATGCTTTCATTCACTCCCTGCATGAATGGAAAAGCTGGCCATTTCGATTGTTTTGGTTATGATCTTGTAAGCCATATTCCTATTTCATTTTTTGATGCCCAAAACGCAAACGATTCGTGGGGCTGGACAGACCCAATGACCTCTAAGGAGTATGTAATACTAGGGTTAACAAATGGTACGGCCTTTATCGATATATCGAATCCCGAAAACCCACTGTATTTGGGCAAGCTCCCATCCTCTTCTTTCAATAATCCATGGAGGGATATAAAAGTGTACAACGACCATGCTTTTATTGTAAGCCAGGGAACCGATCATGGAATGCAAGTTTTTAATCTGGCTCGTCTCAGGGATGTAGAAAATCCTCCTGTGACATTTGACACGGATGCTCATTTCACAAATTTTGGAGGTATGCATAATATTATCATCAACGAAGATACTGGTTACGCCTACGCGGTTGGAGGAAATACATTTGACGGAGGCCCACATTTTGTAAACATTCAAAACCCATTGAACCCAGTCGATGAAGGTGGTTTTTCATTCGAGGGGTACTGTCACGACGCCCAAGTAATTACTTATAACGGACCGGATACGGATCATATCGGTAAAGAGATTCTCTTTGGGAGCAACGAGAATAAATTTGTGATCGTGGATGTTTCGGACAAATCCAATCCGCAGACCATTGCGACTCAAACCTATTTGCAAACAGGATTTACGCATCAGGGTTGGTTTACCGAGGACCAGCGATATTTCTTATTGGGGGACGAATTCGATGAAATTGACTTCGGTTTCAATACACGGACCGTTGTACTTGATTTGTTGGATTTGGACAATCCCCAATTACATTTCAACTATTTTGGGGTAACCTCTTCCATAGACCATAATGGGTACACCAAAGGCAATTTATTCTACCAAGCAAATTACACGGGAGGAATGCGGGTTATGGACATTTCCAATATTGCGAATCAAGAAATGATTGAAACAGGTCACTTCGATACTTTTCCAATCAATAATGGTGCAAGTTTCGATGGTGTTTGGAATGTATATCCTTTTTTCGATAGCGGTAATATAGCACTTAGCGATTTGGATAAAGGCCTCTTTATTGTTAGAAAAAATTAGTGTTTCCTACTATGATACTTCTCATAGTTTTTCTTCTTTTTTTCTCATATCTATGCGCTTCGATTACCCAAGAACACATAAATATTGCCCTAAAGTGGCATTTCCTGACAAAAGTTTACCCTTTTTTGCGGGTCTAGAGACTCCTAAAAATCTCATAAAGAGGCTATATATATAGGTATTTAACGCTTTTGCTCGGTTTATTTTGTTAGATTTGGTCGCATTTTAAAAATCGCACAATGAAAAAAGCTTTACTTCCGCTAGCTATCCTAGCCCTTTCTTTTACTGCAGTAGCACAAACCCCGTGTGTAGGAGGAATGGCCGGAACTTATCCATGTAACGGGTATGATCTCATGTCGTTCATTCCATGGACTACTTTTGGGGCATCCAATGCTAACGATTCTTGGGGGTGGACAGATCCACAAGACGGTAAGGAATATGCTATTGTTGGTGTGAACAACGGAGTGGCATTTGTAGACATTTCAGATCCTGTGAGTCCTGTGTATTTGGGAAAACTTCCAACTCATACAGATTCCAGTCTTTGGAGGGATGTGAAGGTATATGACCATTATGCCCTTGTCGTAAGTGAAGCGCCAGGTCATGGAATGCAGGTTTTCGATCTAACCAGACTGAGAAATGTAACCAGTGCACCAGAAACTTTTACGGAAGATGCTCATTACGGAGGCTTTGGCGATGCACATAATTTGGTAGTAAATGAAAGTGAGGCGTATGCTTATGGCGTCGGAACCAGCACATATGGTGGAGGACCCCATTTTATTGATCTTTCGGACCCATTAAATCCGGTGGGTGCTGGTGGCTACAGTGTTAGCGGCTACAGTCATGATGGCCAAGTCATTACTTACAATGGCCCAGATGCGGATTACACAGGCAAGGAAATTTATATTGGTAGCAATACCAACGAAGTAGTAATTGCCGATATTACCGACAAATCCAATCCTGTGACCATAGCTACTATTGGTTATTCAAATATTTCATATACCCATCAGGGGTGGATGACAGATGATCACACGTATTTCATTCTTGGTGACGAAATAGATGAATTGGATTTCGGTTTTAACACAAGAACTGTAATTTTCGACTTTACAGACTTGGACAATCCACAGCATCATTTTGATTATAGTGGGCCAACTTCTGCAACCGATCATAACGGATATGTAAAAGGAGATCGTTTTTATTTGGCCAATTACAAAGCTGGGCTTCGCGTGGTAGATATTTCGGATATCGAAAATGGAAATATGTCCGAGATCGGTTATTTCGATATTTACCCAAACAACGATACAGCTGGATATGACGGCGCATGGAATGTATATCCTTATTTTGGAAGTGGGAACATTCTTTTAACCTCACTTCAATATGCAGATGCAAGTTACCTGGGAGGAATGCACATCATTCGCGAATCGTCCTTAGGAACAGAAGAACAAGTGTTAGAAAGCCAATTGGCGTTGTACCCTAATCCAGCCCAAAATAGCATTACGGTCCAAACTCAAAATGCTGGCATAAATTCTATCGCAGTATACGATGTCCTTGGACAGCAATTGATTCAGAAAACCACTTCAGGAAATACTACAGAAACATTGAACATTTCATCGCTTTCAACAGGTATTTACTATGTGAATATCAACAACCAGACAACCAAGAAAATAGTTAAACAATAAAATTCACCAATTAGAACCCTAATATTAAATTACTCATGAAAAACCTACTTTTTCTATTTGCGGCCGCTACCATTCAGTGTGCCGTTGCCCAAACACCATGCTCGGGAGGATCTGCTGGATCTTATCCTTGTAATGGTTATGATTTACAATCGCATATTGATTTAGGTGGTCTTAGTGCCGGCTCAGGAAATGACTCTTGGGGATGGACAGATGCCCTTGATGGTAAAGAATATGCCATTATTGGATTGAATAATGGAACTGCATTTATCGATGTTTCAGACCCCGTAAACCCAGTATATTTGGGAAAACTACCTACTCATACCAGTAGCAGTTCTTGGAGAGACATTAAAGTGTACAACGACCACGCATTTGTAGTAAGTGAAGCAGGTGGACACGGAATGCAAGTGTTCGACCTTACTCGCTTAAGAAGCGTAAGCAGCCCGCCAGAGACTTTTACTGAAGACGCACATTACAATGGATTTGGAAGTGCTCATAACATCGTCATCAATGAAGACACTGGATATGCTTACCCTGTAGGAACCAGCCTTTTCAACGGTGGTCCTGTTTTTATAAACATTCAAAACCCACTAAACCCAACAAGTGAGGGAGGTTATTCAATGGATGCTTACAGCCACGACGCACAAGTAGTTACCTATAACGGTCCAGACTCAGATTATACCGGAAGGGAAATCATGATTGGAAGCAATGAAAATGAGGTGGTAATCGTAGATATCACTGATAAATCGAGCCCACAAAACATTTCATCTATCTCCTATGGAAATGTAGGGTATACACACCAAGGATGGTTTACTGAAGACCAAAGGTATTTCCTTTTGGGTGATGAGACAGACGAACTGAATTTTGGATTTAACACAAGAACCGTTGTGTTCGATTTCAATGATCTTGACAACCCGCAATTTCATTTCAGCTATACTGGACCCACTGCCGCTATTGATCATAATGGATACGTAAAAGGGAACAAGTATTATATGGCAAATTACCGAGCTGGACTTCGCGTAATAGACCTTACCAATATTGCAAGTGGCACTATTACGGAAGAAGGTTCATTCGATTCATATCCTCCAAGTAATAGCGCCAGTTTTGATGGGGCATGGAGTGTATATCCTTACTTTGGAAGTGGAAATATTGTGATTAGTGACATTAACAGAGGGTTTTTCCTAGTAAAAGCTTCGGCTCCAGATGGTACCGATCCTGTCGCAGTGTGCCAAGACTTTACAGCAGCACTGGACAATAACGGACAAATTATCGTTTCTGGAAGTGACGTAGACGGAGGATCTAGTGATGACAGCGGTTCCTTTACGGTAACCCTTAGCCAGAACACCTTCGATTGTAATGACCTAGGGGATCATGTGGTTACGGTTACGGTTACAGATCCTTCTGGAAATACGGATACATGTACCGCTACCATTACGGTAGAGGATTCTATGGCTCCAAACTTTACAGATTGCCATCAGGATGAGACTGTAGTGGCAGATTCGACCACGAACACCTATACCCTTCCCGATTACCTAGCCAGTGGTGATGTGGTTGCAGTAGACAATTGCACATCAAGCTTAACCATTACTCAAGATCCCGTTGCCGGGACCGAATTGGCAATAGGAACACACACGATCTCTTTCGAAACTACTGACGACGAGGGGAACACACAAAACTGTTCGTTCGTAATAGATGTCGATGCCCCACTTGGCGTTTCGGAAGCTTTCTTGGAAGAAGGAATTTCGATTTTCCCGAATCCTTCAAGTGATGAGATCACTGTAGTTTCAGAAAATGAAAACATAAACAATATCGTTATCTATGATATCACAGGAAAGCAACTGTTATCTGTAAGCAATATTGATGTTGAGAGACAAAATATCACGATTTCTTCCTTTGCTGAGGGAATCTATTTTGTGAACATTAACAACCTTATAACTAAAAGAATCTTAAAGAAATAAGACTTTAGTTGTAAATTTGATAAAAATTCAAGGAAAATAAACTAAACCATAGCATTTTTCGTTATGGTTTAGTTATTACCTTTTAATACACTTAGTAAAAACCTTAAATATATTTTAGATGAAAAAAATTACTTCAGCCTTCATGCTTTTAGCAACTTCCATTATGCTTGCCCAAACTCCTTGCGAGGGTGGTATAGCAGGAGCTTTCCCGTGCGACGGTTATGATCTACAGGGAAGAATTACCAATACAACAATGGGAGCTGGCGGAGCCAATGACTCCTGGGGATGGACAGACCCACAGGACGGTAAAGAATACGGAATCATTGGACTGACCAATGGAACTGCGTTCATAGACATGTCAGACCCAACCAACCCAATATATTTAGGGAAACTTCCCACTCATACTTCCAGCAGTACTTGGAGAGATGTAAAAGTATACCAAAACCATGCTTTTATTGTAAGTGAAGCAGGTGGTCATGGAATGCAGGTATTCGATTTAACCCGTTTAAGAAGTGTGGCTAGCCCACCAGAAACTTTTACAGAAGATGCACACGAGGATAGTTTTGGTAGTGCCCACAACATTGTAATAAATGAGGAAACAGGATATGCTTATCCGGTAGGAACCAGTCTATTTAATGGAGGACCTATCTTTTTGAATATTCAAGACCCAACCAATCCTATTTTCGAAGGAGGTTACAGTTTAGATGCCTATAGCCACGATGCACAGATGGTTGTATACAATGGTCCTGATACGGAACATGTTGGTAAAGAAATCATGATTGGAAGTAATGCCAATGAAGTAGTAGTAGTTGATATTACAGATAAAACCAATCCAATTCCATTAGCGTCAACGAACTATCCAAATGTAGGATACACACACCAAGGATGGTTTACAGAAGATCAGACGTATTTCATTTTAGGAGATGAAGGAGATGAAAGTGATTTTGGATTTAATACCCGTACGATTGTTTTTGACATGACAGACTTAGATAACCCATTATATGATTTTGCATATTTAGGTGATACCGCTGCTATCGATCATAATGGATATGTTGTAGGGGATAAATTCTATTTATCCAATTACTCTGCAGGAATGCGCGTATTAGATATTAGCGACCTTGCTAACGACAATATTACGCTACTTGGTTATTTCGACACCTTCCCTGCCAATACCAATACCAATTTTTCAGGAGCTTGGAATGTTTACCCATTCTTTGCTAGTGGAAACATCGTGATTAGTGGAGACGCCGGATTTACAATTGTAAAAGAGTCTACTTTAGGTATTACCGATTTAGATCAAAACCTATTCTCAATATACCCGAATCCAGCAACCAATAGATTGACTGTTTCTTCAGATAGTGAAGGAATTGCCAAGGTGGAAATCTTCAATGTTCTAGGACAAAGAGTGATGGAAAACACCTATACTTCAAGTTTGTCCGAAACAATCAATATTTCTAGTTTAAACACAGGAATGTATCTTGTTAAGATAAATAATTCTACCACCAAGCGATTGGTCGTAAAATAATATAATATGCTATTGAAAAAGAAAAAATTAATCCTATTACTAACCCTTACGGTCTGGGCCGGTATCATCTCCACCTCTTGTGGTGGGGATGACGCTCCCTCCGACGATACTGTCGTAGATCCAGACCCAGATCCAGACCCAGATCCGGACCCTTCTGGATTTCTTGGAGAAATTGATTATGTCAAGACCTTCGGAGGTAGCAATATCGACGAAGCAAACGACGTGGTTCAGGCAGATGATGGCAGCTATGTCATTATTGGCTCTACCAAAAGTACCGACGGTGATATTACCGATAAGTCCGACCCTAGTTATGATTTCTGGGTATTAAAGTTAACTCCACAAGGGGAAAAAGTTTGGAGTAAAACGTACGGAGGCAGCAATGATGATGAAGGTTACTCGCTTAACAAAACCGATGATGGAGGTTATATCTTAATTGGATATAGCCGTAGTAGTGATGGTGACGTAGGAGGAAATGAAGGCTTTCAGGACATCTGGATTGTAAAAATTGATGGTGCTGGTAACCTGCAATGGGAAACACACCACGGATTCCTAGGGGGCGAACAAGGCCTTAGTGTAACCCAAACCAGTGACGGCGGTTATTTCGCTGTTGGATTTCTTGATCTGGCTGGTAGTGGTGGTGCTGGTGATGATCTTATTCCCGGTGACAAAGAGGGCAATCGCAACAATTTGCATGGCCTTGGCGAATACTGGGGAATTAAATTGGACGCTAACGGTAACAAAGAATGGAGGCGTTATTTTGGCGGCACCAATAATGACCGTGCCTATGATGCCCTACAAACATCGGACGGAGGATTTTTACTCGCTGGAGCTGCAGAGAGTGGAGATTTCGACATTTCTAACCCGCGAGGCTCTTACGACTACTGGGTTATTAAAATAAATGCTGCCGGTGAAATACTATGGGACAAGTCCTTTGGTGGATCAGAGATCGATAATGGTTTCAACATGACGGAAACTGCAGATGGCAATTACATTTTTGTAGGAGACACCCGAAGTAATGATCAGGATATTTCCAATCTTAAAGGAAATGCCGATCTGTGGGCCGTAAAGCTTTCCAGTTCCAATGGAGCTATGATATGGGAACGAACTTATGGCGGAACACAATTCGACTCTGCACAAAGTATCGATGCCATGGCAGGGGGCAAATATGTCCTAGCTGGTTCTTCAAGAAGTACCGATGGAGACGTTGCAGAAAATAACGGTCAGAATGACGCTTGGCTTCTGGTCATTAACGAAAGTGGAGTGCCACAGTTCGAAATGAACCTTGGTGGATCTGATTTAGACTTCGGAAATGGCGCCATGGAAACTACTGACAACAAACTCATTCTTGTGGGTGAAACCGACAGTAATGACGGTGATATTACCCTAAACAAGGGAATAAAAGACTTAATGATTGCGAAAATCAAATAGACACCCTAAGCTTACTACATAAAATAAACCTTAACCCATAAATTGAAAAAGAAGAAATGAAAAATTTGAAAAAGATTGCTATGCTATTTGTGGCAACAGCATTATTCATAGGTTGTAATAATGATGACGATTCATCTACGCCGAGTAATGTAACTGTTGACTTTAAATTTACCCATAATTTCGATGGAACATCCATTGAAAATGCCGATTATGAAACTACTTCGTATACCAATGCGAATGGAGAAAGCCTTATGTTGTCTAAACTGGTATATTTAATTTCGGACGTTACATTTACTGCTGCCGACGGAACCGTGTACACTGGTGGAGATTACAATTTGGTAAATGCACGTACCGGAAGCGGTATCGACTTTACACCTAACATTGAACTTCCAAAAGGGGATTATACAGTCTCTCTTACATTTGGCTTCAATGATGAAGACAACGACGCTGCTGGCGGCTATGAAGATTTGAATACTGCCGACGGCGGATGGGGTGTTCCAGATCCTTTAGGAGGCGGATACCACTACATGCGTATGGAAGGTACTTATGTGAATAGTATTGGTGCTACGGAAAACTTCCAGTACCACACAATTAGAGCAAACAGTCATACTACATTGCCTCCAGGGCCCGGGACTTTAGATGAATTAACAGACACTTCTTTTGTGGTAAGCCTAGGAACGGTAAGTGTAGGAAGCACAACCTCTGTTGAGGTACAAATGGACGTGGCCGAGTGGTTTGTAAACCCAAACACTTGGGATCTTAACATGTGGTTCACCGTATTAATGCCTAATTATGAGGCACAATTAGATATGAACGAAAACGGTTCTGCTGGTGTATTCAGTTTGGGAACTGTTGTTACTGAAGACTAAAACATGAAAAACTACTGGAGATTTTTGGGTGTATGTATGCTAATGGTCATTTTGTCCTCATGTGAGGATAGCGATGATAATGGACCTACATACACTCCTACTCCAGTAACTTTAGAAATCCCTGAAGTATTTCAGGGTAAATTATTGCCTCCAGTAATTCCTGAGGACAATCCGCTTACCGAAGAAGGAATCGCACTCGGAAAGAAACTGTTTTTCGATCCCGCTTTGTCAGGAAATGGAACACAAGCCTGTGCCGATTGTCATAGGCCCGAAAATGCGTTCTCCGATCCAAGAAGATTCAGTTTAGGAATTAATGGAAATCCGGGAAGTAGACATTCCATGCCTCTATTTAATATCGCTTGGAATTTCGAAAACAAATTCTTTTGGGATGGACGCGCCCTTTCCCTTGAAGCACAAATTTTTAATCCTGTTGTAGATCCCAATGAAATGGCCAATACCTGGCCCAATGTGGAGAATACCTTGCAGGATGATGCAGAGTACCCAGAACTCTTTGAGCAAGCATTTGGTACAAGCACCGTAGATTCGGTAAATGTAAGCAAAGCTATTGCACAGTTCTTGAGAACTTTGGTCTCTGCGAATTCCAAATTTGATCGTTTTCAATTGGGGCTTGTCGAGTTAACTGAAGAAGAGGCAAATGGTCTTAATGTATTTTTAGACGAAGGAAGAGGTGATTGTTTCCATTGTCATGGCCTTCCAGCAAATCCACTATGGACGGATAACATCTTCCACAATAATGGAATGGACGAAATAATTACAGACTTAGGCCTTGGTGGATTCTCTGGTGATCCCCGTGAATTTGGCCATTTTAAGTCGCCCAGTTTAAGAAACCTTGCCTTTACGGCCCCATACATGCACGATGGACGTTTCGGAACGATAGAAGAGGTTATCAACCATTATAGCGAAGGTTTGGTTTTTTCTGAAACCATTGATCCCCTAATGAAAAATGTCTCTACCGGTGGTGCACAGATGACCGAAAGTGACAAGGCCGATCTAAAGGCTTTTCTGCTAACCCTATCCGATGAGAGTTTCATCGACAATCCGGATTTTCAGGAATAGGCCTATTCACAGCCTAATTTCGCACTTTTTACCCACTTGTTAATTATTACTTAAATCTATCACGGCATAAGCTTTTAATGTATTATGCACATGGTTTCAAATGCTATTTGCAGTATATTTGCAGTCCTAATTTAGAATAACTCTATATAAATGATAAAGGTTAGCGAAAGTGCAAAAAGCAAGATTTCCCAATTGATGGCCGAAGAAGGTTTTGATGTTGCGCAGGATTTTGTTCGCGTGGGCGTTAAGAGTGGTGGTTGTTCCGGTTTGTCGTACGAATTGAATTTCGACAATAAACAAATGGATTCCGACAAACTTTTCGAAGACAACCTTGTCAAAATAATTGTGGACAAAAAAAGCTTTCTATACCTAGTGGGCACCACCTTGGAATACAGCGGCGGACTTAATGGAAAAGGGTTTGTTTTTAACAACCCCAATGCCAATAGAACCTGCGGCTGTGGAGAAAGTTTTTCATTATAAATAGCGGCTCAAGAAATGGGAAAATTTACAGAAGACGACTTAAAAAAAGAACTCGAGACCAAAGAATACGAGTACGGTTTCTATACCGACATTGAATCGGAAACTTTTCCGGTGGGTCTTGACGAAGACATCGTTCGTGCCATTTCCAAAAAGAAAAATGAGCCCGAATGGATGACCGATTGGAGATTGGAAGCGTTCCGAATTTGGCAGGAAATGGAAGAGCCAGAATGGGCCAACGTTACCTACGAAAAACCAAACTTTCAAAACATTTCCTATTATTCGGCACCTTCTACCAAACCCAAATACGACAGTATTGACGAAGTAGATCCAGAATTGTTGGAAACTTTCAACAAGCTAGGAATCTCCCTAGAAGAGCAAAAGAAACTGGCAGGGGTGGCAGTTGATATCGTAATGGATTCCGTTTCTGTTGCAACTACCTTCAAAGACACCTTGGCCGAGAAAGGAATAATTTTCTGTTCTATTTCCGAAGCCATAAGAGAACATCCAGAATTAGTTCAAAAATATATTGGATCGGTAGTACCACAGAAAGACAATTTCTATGCGGCCCTTAACAGTGCCGTCTTTAGTGACGGTTCTTTTTGCTACATCCCGAAAGGGGTGCGTTGCCCTATGGAGTTATCCACCTATTTCAGGATTAATCAGGCCGGTACAGGACAATTTGAGCGCACCTTGGTCATTGCAGATGAAGGAAGTTATGTAAGTTATCTAGAAGGATGTACAGCTCCCTCAAGGGATGAAAACCAATTGCATGCCGCAGTGGTAGAACTTATCGCCCTAGACGATGCCGAAATTAAGTACTCTACGGTACAAAACTGGTTTCCTGGTGATAAAGAAGGAAAAGGTGGGGTGTTCAACTTCGTGACAAAAAGAGGTATTTGCGAGAAGAACGCAAAAATATCATGGACGCAAGTAGAAACCGGAAGTGCGGTGACCTGGAAATATCCAAGTTGCGTGCTTAAAGGAGATAACTCCATTGGGGAATTCTATTCTATCGCGGTTACCAATAATTTTCAGCAGGCCGACACAGGCACCAAAATGATTCACCTTGGCAAAAACACCAAGAGTACGATCATTTCTAAGGGAATATCGGCTGGAAAGTCCCAAAACAGTTACCGTGGATTGGTAAAAATCAGTTCAAGGGCAGACAATGCAAGAAACTTCTCCCAATGTGACTCGTTGCTTATGGGGAATAAATGTGGTGCGCATACCTTTCCATATATCGAGGCCAATAACAAAACAGCCCAGATAGAGCACGAAGCCACTACAAGTAAAATTGGAGAAGATCAAATTTTTTACTGTAACCAGCGTGGAATCGATACCGAAAAAGCCATTGCACTTATCGTAAATGGATTCAGCAAGGAAGTGTTGAATAAGTTACCGATGGAATTTGCAGTGGAAGCACAAAAATTACTGGAAATAAGCCTTGAAGGTTCTGTAGGATAATCATCAAAAAACAACCATATAATGAAAAAAACACTTTTACTTCTCACTTTCGCTTTGGCCACAGTTCTTTTTTCATGTAAAAATTCTGAAGAAAAATCTGCTGCACAAGAAGACACCCCTAAACTACTTGAAAATGAATACAGCATGTATAGCGGTGAATTCATTTACTTGGCAGATGGTGCAGTGCTTAAGGGAAATAATTTTATTTATGGCGTTACCTTGGATGAAATGGCCGAGGAATTGTCAAAACGTGTCGCACCTGCTAAAAAAGAAGAGTTCGACATGGTTCCTGTTGTGGTAAAAGGAATTTTAAGCAAAAAACCCGAAGGTGAAGAAGGTTGGGAAGACATCTTAACCATAAAAGAAATTGTCACGGTAAGTGATACCCCAGCGAAAGCTGACATAAAAATTGAAGAAAAGAAAAGTTAATATGCTACACATAAAAAACTTGCACGCAAGCGTAGAGGAAAAAAACATCCTGAAAGGAATCGACCTAGAGGTAAAAGCAGGCGAGGTACATGCAATTATGGGTCCTAATGGATCAGGTAAAAGTACATTTGCCGCTGTGGTTGCCGGAAAGGAAGAATTTGAAATCACTGAAGGGGATGTATTGTTGAACGGAGACGACATTTCTGAAATGGATCCGGAAGAGCGCGCCCACAAAGGTGTTTTTCTTTCGTTTCAATATCCTGTAGAAATTCCTGGTGTTTCTGTAACCAACTTTATTAAAACAGCCATTAATGAGACTCGCAAGGCCAAGGGCTTAGAGGATATGCCAGCTGGAGAAATGCTGAAAAAAATAAAGGAAAAAGCAGATCTTTTGGAAATTGACCGAAAGTTCCTATCCCGATCCTTGAATGAAGGCTTCTCAGGAGGTGAAAAGAAACGAAATGAGATTTTTCAAATGGCTATGATGGAACCCAAACTGGCTATTTTGGATGAAACCGATTCCGGTCTGGATATCGATGCCCTGAAAATCGTGGCCAATGGAGTAAACAAACTGAAAAGCGACGATAATGCGGTAATTGTGATTACGCATTACCAGCGTTTGTTGGATTATATCGTTCCAGATTATGTTCACGTATTGATGGATGGCAAAATCGTGAAATCAGGTTCGAAAGAGCTTGCCTACGAATTAGAGGAAAAAGGATACGATTGGATTAAGGAAGAATTGGTGTAACGCTAATCGAAGACTCACATGAGCTTAAAAGAAAAATTATTATCGTCCTATTTGGCTTTCGAAGATCATCTGGAAGTAGACTCTCCCATTCATGATCTTAGGTCGCAGGCAATCAAAAATTTTGAGGACCAGGGTTTTCCTTCAAAAAAGGAAGAAGAATGGAAGTATACCTCATTAAACAGTTTGTTGAAACAGGATTACAGTATTTTTCCTAAAAAGGAAAACACACTGGAAATAAAAGATGTGAAGAAATATTTTCTTCACGACGTAGATACCTATAAAGTAGTCTTTGTAGATGGTGTATACAGTTCTTTTTTATCCGAAACCACACATGATGGCATAGATGTATGTCTGTTGTCCGCTGCATTGAGCAAGGATAAATATAAGCCAGTTATTGAGGCCTATTACAATAAGGTAGCCAAGGATAGCAGTCTTATTTCATTGAACACGGCTTTTGCCAAGGAAGGAGCCTATATCTACATCCCCAAACATACCGAAGTTGAAAAACCCATCGAGGTAATCAATTTTGCTACGGGAAATGAGGCAGCCATGTTCTTGCAACCGCGAAACCTAATTGTGGTTGAAGAGAATGCACATGTCCAGATTATTGAGCGTCATCAGAGTCTTTCTGACAATGCCGTACTAACTAATTCGGTAACCGAAATTTTTGCTGAGAAACGAGCCTTTTTAGATTATTATAAAATCCAGAATGACCGTATCACCGCCTCCCTTATAGACCACACCCATATTAAGCAAGAACGCGATAGCATTTGTAAAGTGCATACCTTCTCTTTTGGTGGAAAATTAACCAGGAATAACCTGAACTTCTACCAACATGGAGAACACTGCGATTCTGTATTAAATGGTATTACCATTTTAGAAGGCAAGCAACATGTAGACCATAATACATTAGTACATCATATTGCGCCTAACTGTGAAAGTCATCAAGACTACAAAGGTATTTTTGACGATAAGGCCACTGGAGTTTTCAATGGAAAGGTATATGTAGAGAAAGAAGCGCAAAAATTAGATGCCTTTCAGCAGAATAACAATATTCTTATTAGCGATAATGCTACCTGTAATTCTAAACCCCAATTGGAGATTTTTGCCGACGATGTAAAATGTTCTCATGGCTGCACGATCGGACAATTGGATGAAGATGCTATGTTCTATCTGCGTTCACGCGGAATCGCTGAAAAAGAAGCAAGGGCTCTGCTTATGTACGCATTTGCCAACAATGTATTGGAAGGCGTTAAAATTCCAGAGCTAAAGCAGCGTATCAACAAATTGATTGCCAATAAAATTGGGGTTAATTTAGGGTTCAACCTATAAAAGAACGTTTCTTATGGCCTTCGATGTTCAGGAAATACGAAAGGATTTTCCCATCCTTCAACGTGAGGTAAATGGCCACCCCTTGGTGTATTTGGACAATGCAGCCACATCCCAAAAACCACAGCAGGTCATAGACGCCCTAGTGCATTATTACAGTCACTACAATGCGAATATTCATCGTGGTGTGCATACCCTTTCACAAGAAGCTACAGATGCTTATGAAAAGGCCCGGAAAACAATCCAGGATCATTTCAATATAGCACATGCCCATGAGGTTATTTTCACCTCCGGAACCACACATAGTATTAATTTGGTTGCCAATGGATTCTCCGCAATACTAAAAAAAGGAGATGAGATCATTGTCTCGGCATTAGAGCATCATTCTAATATTGTGCCTTGGCAAATGCTGTGCGAGCGGACCGGAGCCATTTTGAAAGTAATTCCTATCGATGAAAACGGAACACTCATCCTATCGCGATACGAGGAATTGCTTTCATCTAATACAAAATTGGTATTCGTAAACCATATCTCGAATGCCTTGGGAACCATTAACCCAATTCGGGAAATTATTGAAAAAGCACATGCAATTGGAGCGGCCGTTTTAATAGATGGCGCCCAATCTTGCTCACACATAAAGCCCGATTTACAGAAGTTGGATTGTGACTTTTACGTTACCTCCGCTCATAAAATGTGTGGCCCGACCGGAGTAGGAATGCTCTATGGTAAAACAGATTGGCTTCGTAAGCTTCCCCCCTACCAAGGCGGTGGCGAAATGATTAAAGAGGTAACGTTCGAAAAGACCACCTATGCCGATCTTCCACACAAGTTTGAAGCGGGAACACCGAATATTGCTGGAGGGATTGGATTTGGAACTGCCCTGGATTATTTGAATGCAATTGGCTTCGATGCCATTGCCAACTATGAAGCCGAACTGCTGGATTATGCCACCAATGAGCTGCTACATATTGAAGGTTTAAAAATATATGGAACGGGACCAGACAAGACATCGGTGATTTCCTTCAATATAGACGGGATACACCCCTACGATATTGGCACTATCGTTGATAAGTTAGGAATTGCGGTACGTACGGGGCATCATTGTGCTCAACCCATTATGGATTTTTACAACATTCCCGGAACGGTTAGGGCTTCTTTTGCCTTTTACAATACCATAGAAGAAGTTGATCGACTGGTAAATGCAGTGAAAAAGGCAAAAATGATGTTGAGTTAAGGCGTACGATATTTACGTATCTTAGACTTTCATAACACTAAACTTCAACGCAATGAAAAAAATAATAGCAATCCTATTCTGTGCAGCATTAATAAGTAGCTGCGACGAAACGAAAAAAGTAATTGACGTGGCAGGAAACGTACATCTCACCGGGAATTATACCATTACCAGTATAGGTGGTACTGAAGTTTCAGAAAAGGCCCCTACCATTACGTTTGTGGCACTCGATAAGACCATACGTGGCAATACCGGCTGCAACAGTTTCTTTGGGAGCTACACATTGGATTTATATGCGCTGTCATTCAGTGATATTGGAAGTACGGAAATGGCATGCGACCAACCTATTATGGATGTCGAAAATGCATTTCTTAGCGCTTTGAGAAATACGGGTTCCTATGATTTGGAGAATAGTATGCTCACACTCTATTCGAAATCTGACCGAAGTGAATTGTTAATTGCTAGAAAAGAAAGAAATGAAGGAAACTAGGCCTATAGAAGCCTTACAGGAAGAACTGATTGACGAGTTTTCTTTATTCGATGACTGGATGGACAAATACGAACATCTCATCGAATTGGGAAAAAGTCTTCCTTTGATTGAACCCGATCTTAAAACTGAAGACAAACTAATTAAAGGATGCCAAAGCAAGGTATGGCTACACTCTGAATTGGAAGGTGATAAAATTATTTTCACCGCCGATAGCGATGCCATAATTACTAAGGGCATTATTGCGGTGCTTATTCGGGCGTTTTCCAATCAAACACCAGATAGCATAGTACATGCGGACACCTCTTTTATTGATGAAATTGGTTTAAAAGAGCACCTTTCCCCTACTCGTGCAAATGGATTGGTATCTATGATTAAACAAATGAAATTATATGCAGTTGCCTACCAAGCGCAACTAAAATAAAAAGTTATGAGTACTGAAGTTGACACCACCGAATTAGGTGAAAAAATAGTAAAGGTCCTTAAGACCATATTCGATCCAGAAATACCAGTAGACATCTACGAATTAGGGTTGATATATGATGTTTTCGTAAACGAGGATCAAGAAGTGAAAATCTTGATGACATTAACCACTCCCAATTGTCCCGTGGCCGAAACACTCCCGGTAGAAGTGGAGGATAAGGTAAAGAGCATAAAGTTGGTAAAGGATGCCGAGGTAGAAATCACCTTCGACCCACCCTGGAGTCAGGATCTCATGAGCGAAGAAGCCAAATTAGAGCTTGGAATGTTGTAATGCTATTGAATGAAACCGTTAGTTTCTTGTTTAGTTATAATTATATGCTCGCTCTTGAGCTCATGCATGACTTCTGTTGATTGTTCTAAAGTAAAGGATGGTACATATATAATTCCATTAGACAACTTTGAGGGGATGGAGGGAGAGTTCTATCGCATTGAACGCACCGGTAGATATCAATCAGAAATTCTATCAATGGATAATAGTGTAGTTAGGTACAGTATTAAATGGTTAGATGATTGTACCTATTTATTATTTGATGAAGTTACTTTATCTGGTGAAAACCCTAACGAAATAAGAAAAACTGATACGTTAACTGTCGAAATTACAAACGTTACCTCAAGGTTCTATAAAGCAGTAATTTCTACAAACTATTCAGACGGGATATCGGAGACCAAAATATTTTTTGACAAATAAGACAATGGAAAAGGAAATTGTAAATAGAGTTGCCAAAAGTCCTCTGGTCACTATAGACCTGGAGGAGTTATCCCCTGCCGGCAAGCGTATGGGTCTTGACATTAGCGCTTGGCTTTATGAAGGTCTTATTTTACGCGAAAAAGAGTATCGGGAGCATATTCAGAATCATGATTGGGAGCAATACCAAAATACCTTCGTTGCCCTGTATTGCGGTACCGATGCCATTATCCCGGGTTGGGCATATCTATTAGCCTCTTTACAACTGGGTGGTATCGCCAGCAAAGTTCATATCGGCACTCCAGAAGAATTGGAAAGCGCCCTGTTTATGGATGCAATTGTCCATTTGAACATTGAGGAATACAAAGAGAAGCCTGTCATTATTAAAGGGTGTTCGGACAAGAACATTCCTGACAATGCCTATGTACAATTGGCACAACGACTACAGCCCATTGTTAAAAGTATCATGTACGGTGAGGCTTGTTCTTCTGTTCCACTCTACAAGAAGAAAAAGTAAATTGTCGTTTTTTCCCTGTCTTTAATCGAAAGTACTGCTTTTCGAGCTTTCTTTTTTATCCTTCAATTAAAGAAATGCTAATTTTGCAGCTAGAACTAAACTTAATATCATGAAAAAGATTTTATTAGTATTTATAATGGGTATCCTTCCTTTCGCAATAAGTGCACAGGATGCCGCACCAGAAGATGAAGGACCGAAGGATGGATGGACAAAAGCCGGAAATATTTCCCTGCTTTTTAGCCAAGCAGCATTTAATGCGGAATGGACCGGAGGTGGAACTTCCAACTATGCAGTGAATGCAACTTTAGCATACGATTTCAATTACAAAAAAGGTAAATTGAATTGGGATAACCGTATCATGGCAGATTATGGTATTACCAAAACAAGGGACCAAGAATTTACTCGTAAGACGAATGATCGTTTGGAATTGAACTCGATTTTGGGTCGTCAGATTAAAGAAAGTAATTGGTACTATTCTTTCTTCTTAAACTTCAGAACGCAATTTAGCTCAGGATACAACTTTGGAACCGATGAAAATGGGAATGAGACCCGTACCGAGTTTACCAAATTCCTTTCTCCCGGGTATTTGCAAGCAGGACCTGGTTTTCTATGGAAAAAGAATGATAATTTAAAGGTAAATATTGCACCGGCTACTGCCCGTTTAATTTTTGTAAGTAGCGACTTTACTGATTTAGGTAACGATCAGGCTGCAATTGACGCCTTCAACGCAGCTGGAGGATACTTTGGTGTAGAAGCCAACGAATCTACTAGGTTTGAATTTGGTGCTGCTCTGGGAGCATATGCCAAATTTGATTTAATGGAAGACATTTCCATGGAAAACACATTAAATCTATACAGTAATTACCTGGAAGACCCTCAAAACGTAGATTTGGATTATACCATGAATTTGGTGATGAAGGTGAACAAATGGATCACAGCCAATGCTACCTTCCAAGCCATTTACGATGATAATGCGGTTAAAGGTTTCCAGATTCGTGAAGCCCTAGGAATTGGTGTTACTTTTGGGATTTAAGAAATACAGGTGATTTCGATACGATTTTCTTCAGAAAATCACTCAATCAACCTTGCAGTAAAAAACCCGATCTCTTCAGATCGGGTTTCTTTATTCTTGAATGTATTCGGGATAGAGAAAGTTATTGTACGGAAACCTCGTTACATGGATCTTTCTTACTTTTTCATATACGATCTTCCTAAACGTATCCAAGTTCTCCTTATTTAAAGCAGAGATAAAAATGGCGTCGCCATTTTCCTTGTTCATATACGTATTTCTCCAATCCTCGATGGTATTATGCGCTTTGGTACGCTCCGTTACCAAATCGTCCTCCTCAATTATTTCAGGCTCATACGCATCAATTTTATTGAAAACCATTAAAGTGGGCTTGTCCACTCCATCAATTTCATCCAAGATAGCATTCACCGAAGCAATATGATCCTCGAAGGACGGGTGGGAAATGTCTACCACATGTAGCAATAAATCGGCCTCCCGCACCTCATCGAGCGTGCTTTTAAAGGATTCCACCAACTGGGTCGGTAACTTTCTAATAAAACCTACGGTATCACTCAATAAAAACGGTAGGTTTCCAATGACTACTTTTCGTACTGTAGTATCCAAGGTGGCAAACAGCTTATTCTCTGCAAAAACATCACTCTTGCTAATTACATTCATCAAGGTCGATTTACCTACATTGGTATATCCCACCAGGGCTACACGAACCAATGCTCCTCGATTTCCCCTTTGCACGGCCATCTGTTTATCGATGGTCGCCAGTTTTTTCTTCAACAATGAAATACGATCCCTCACTATACGACGGTCTGTTTCAATTTCAGTTTCCCCAGGTCCGCGCATTCCAATACCTCCTCGTTGCCGTTCTAAGTGAGTCCACATTCCCGCCAATCGTGGTAATAAATACTCATATTGTGCCAATTCCACTTGGGTGCGCGCGTAACTCGTTTTGGCCCGTTGTGCAAAAATGTCCAGAATAAGGTTCGTCCTATCAATAATTTTACATTGAAGGATTTTCTCAATATTCTTTTGTTGGGCGGGAGAAAGTTCATCATCAAAAATAGCTGTCCCTACATCGTTCTCTTCCACAAAAATGCGGACTTCCTCCATCTTACCAGTACCTATAAAAGTTTTGGGGTTGGGCATGTCCATCTTTTGGGTAAAACGCTTGAGCACCTCCCCACCAGCCGTGTACGCCAAGAACTCCAATTCATCTAGGTACTCAGTTGCCTTATCTTCGTCCTGTTGTCTAGTAATAAGACCTATAAGAACGGTTCTTTCGTATTCTATTTCCTGTTTTTCTAACATAACTCCTTACAATAGGACAAAGGTACGAAAGTGTTTGTTCCCGAATTTTGTATTTTCGGTTCAAAATTCTTGCATGAAAGAAAGCACAGCCAAAAAAAAGAACCACTACACTATTGGCTTTTACAATCTGGAAAATCTTTTCGACACTGTTGATGACCCAGAAACCCTTGATGATGATTTCACCCCGGAATCGGAAAAGGAGTGGAATGAAAAAAGGTATCAGAAAAAATTGAAAAAAATGGGGCGTGTTATCTCCGATATCGGTTTCGAAGATATTGGATACCCTCCTGCTCTGATGGGTTTGGCTGAAATGGAAAATGCAAGGGTTTTAGAGGACCTTATCAATTCCAAATTTTTAAAGAAAAAGGGGTATGATTTTGTTCATTTCGATTCTTCGGACGAACGTGGCATCGATACCGCTTTGCTGTACCGAAAGGAATTGTTCGAAGTTATAGATTCCAGGACATACACACTGTATCTTACCAATGAATTCGGCCAGCGGGATTATACCCGGGATATTCTATATGTAAAAGGAGAGCTAGAAGGTGAGACAGTCCATATTTTGGTGAACCATTGGCCCTCAAGGAGAAAGGGCACTGAAGAAACCCAACATAAACGAATTGAGGCCGCCAAAAGAAATCGAGAGATTGTGGAAGAAATCTATACGGAAAACCCCGATGCGCGTATCATTATTATGGGAGACTTTAACGACGATCCCCATAGTGAAAGCATGAAGACCTTGGTAACTGGCGATTTATACAACCCGATGGAAGTATTGTTAACCAAATACGAAGGGACCCTAAAGCACCGGGAGAATTGGCACCTGTTCGACCAGATCATCATATCGCACAACTTTCTGAAAGGTCATGAAAACCCTTTTCGCTTTCGCAAGGCTTCCATTTACAATCCTGAGGACATTAAGGAATATAAAGGCAAGTATAAGGGACTCCCGTTCCGGACGTATGCAGGAAAGAAATATCTTGGAGGGTATAGTGATCATTTTCCTGTGTATACCATTTTCAAGATAAATTAACATTTAAGCTGACTATTGCCGCTATTTGTCTTAAAATTATTGCTTTTAGTCTAAAAATGCCCTGATCGCGGTAGGACTCTTCAAATTTCCATATTTTAGCAAGACCTAAAACCAAACCAAAAAATGAATACACTTCTACCCAGTTGCCGACACGGCAACTATAGGAGGCATTGGCTTTCTATTCTAACCATCATCCCCTTATTATTTATATCTTCATTTACCCTTCAGGCCCAAACAACTGTGGTTTGCGCCAGTGGGCCTTTGAATGATACTTTTTGCTACGATAGCAACAACACCATTGTGTTAGAGTTTCAGAGTGACACTGGCTTCCCGCTAGAACTTACTTTTAATGCAGGAACTGTGGAAAACTCTTTCGACGAACTTGTTGTCTTAGATTCAGATGGCGTGACCAATCTTAATGAAGATACCCCATACGGGAACAACGGAAATCTTGCAGGACTCACTTTTGTGTCTTCTGGAGATACGATTTCATTTACGATAACTTCAGATGGATCCGTAAGTTGTGTAAGTGGTTCGGAAACAACCATCGATTTTGATGTCGCCTGCCTTAATTGTACCAATCCAGTGGCTTCTTTTACTGCCGTACAGGATTGTGACACCAGTACGGACTTTAACATTGATGTTAATATCTCCGATCTAGGTACGGCTTCATCAGTAACAGTTTCTGATGATCAGGGAAGCCCGTCACAGTCAGTCTCAACTACTGGGCTGGTAACTATGGGCCCCTATGCCCAACTTACCGATGTAATTATTACCATAGATAATGATGACGATCCGGACTGCTCTATTAGTAGTGAAAGTATTTCAGCTTTCTGCTTAACAGAAGGAGGTTGTAGTATACTGGACGCCGGCGATGATACCGCCGTTGAATGCGGAGGTGAATGCATTACATTAGAAGCTTCGGTCATAGCCATTCCGGAGGTCGACACCTCATCATACAATATAAATGGCCCTCTATGTGATCTCCCTCCTATAGATGGCGGAACCCCTACAAACCTCGTAATCGATGATACTTGGAGCCAAGCTATCGATATCGGATTCAATTTTAACTTTTTCACTAATGACTATACACAAATAGTGGTTGGGGCGAACGGTCAAATATCTTTTGATCTCAGTCTTGCAGACGATTTCAATGCTTGGAGTATAGACCCGGAAGATCTTATTCCAGTAATAGATGATAGTTTTCCGCTGAATACTATTTATGGGGCATTCCATGATTTGAATCCTGCTGTAAACCCAGATCCGACAAGGATAAACTATTTTGTAACAGGAGAAGCACCGTATAGAATCTTTGTACTTAATTACAATGCTGTACCCCATTTTGGAGGTGCTTGCCAGGATACTTTTTTTACCTCCCAGCAAATCCTTCTCTACGAATCCCTAAATGTTATTGACGTTAACCTTATTGATAAACCCTCCTGTCCAGATTGGAATGACGGCTTAGCAGTGGTTGGACTAATGGGAACAGATGTTTCACAGTTTAGTGTTCCCCCAACAAGAAACACGGGTGTGTGGGAAGCTCAGAATGAAAGCTGGCGCTTTGTGCCCAATGGCAATCCATCTACAACAGCCACTTTTGAGTGGCAAGATGAAACGGGTACCACCATTGCCAATACTTTGGAAGTGGAAGTATGCCCGACCGAGGTAACTACCTATACAGCTATATTAACGTATGAGTCCCCAACAGGGACCCAAGTAGCGACAGACGACATAACCATAACACCATCGGACGCCAACTTCACTATGGAATTAGGGGAAGATCGCGCTTTTTGTGATACGGCATCTTTCGAAATTGTTCCAGAACTTGATGGCGATACCACAGGAGCCACTTTCTTGTGGAGTACAGGTGAAACCACTCCAACAATTACCGTAAGTACAACTGACACCTACGGATTAGAAGTGACTGTGGGTAATTGTACCCAATCCGACAATCTTTCGATTACCTTCTTAGTGAGTCCGGATTGTACTATAGATCCCGTGTGTTCTGTTATCGATTTCGAGGAAAACTTTGGTACTGGCCTTAATAGGGACTGTGATTTGGGAACGGCTACCACCACTTATATTTGTAACGATACTTCGCAAGTTGAAGACGGGCAATACACGCTCTCTAGTACGTCAACCGATCTTAATTTTGGATGGCACGAAAATATGGAAGACCATACGCCCGGAGATGCTTCAGGATATGCCCTTTTTGTAAATGCGGATTTTGCCGTGGGCGAATTCTATAGAAGAACCATTTCCTTAGATGCCGATAATGATTACGCCTTTAGTGCTTGGATCACTACAGTTTATGATACCGATACTGGCATTTGCGGTGGAAGTAGCATACCATCCAACGTCATCTTCAGAATAGAAGATCCAGGGGGCAATCTTATTGCCGAGACGAATACAGGCGATATCCCCAATGGACCCGAACCTAATTGGCAAGAATTCTTTATCAATTTTAACACTGGTACCAACACGGACATTCAATTGGTGCTCATTAATAATGCTCCGGGAGGATGTGGAAACGATCTTGCCATAGATGATATTACACTTACATTGGAGAGTACGCCTCCTGTCCTCGTAGAACCGGATGACATCACCTTGTGTGAGGAAGACCCAGGAAGCGCCGTTTTCGATTTAACCTCGGTAATCGATGCCGTGCTAGATGGTCAAGACCCTTCCCTATTCACAATATCATTTCATACCGATCAATTGGAGGCAGAAGTTGGAATTAATGCAATTGCAACTCCAGACGCCTATTCCAATGTAGCAAACCCCGAGACCATTTACGTGAGGGTTTCGGATGTAGATGAGATACTTTGTTTCAGCATCGTAGATTTTGATTTGATGCTTGATCTCATTGTAGACCTAGACATCACCTTAACCCCTTCGTATGACCTATGTAGCACGGATGCTTTCCCAACATTGGATGCAACCCCTCAGAATCCAGATGTGGATCTGTCCTTAGTGACTTATGAATGGACCAATGGTAATGGCACTGTAGTGTCTACAGAGGCCACCTATACTCCTTCTTCTGCAGGAACATATACAGCGGTGGTTACTTCCCCTCCTTGTACTTCAGAAACACATGCATCTACCATAAATGTTACCGAAAGTCCAATTTTGGACTTAGGTCCAGACGAAGTTTTGTGTGATGGAGGAATATTCGATATCATCCCAAGTATTACTGCAGATACGGATGACATTCTTTATAACTGGAGCACAGGAGAAACTACTTCTTCTATTACGGTAGACGCGACCGGCACATATACATTGGAAATAACTGTGGGACCCTGTGTGGTAACCGACAGTATCGATATATTTATTAGCGACCCTCTTACGATAGATGTAACACCAGACTTTAGGACCTGTCCTGAAGAGGAAAGAACCCTGACTGCTGCGGCTAGTGATGCCGAAGCAACGTACCAGTGGTACTTAAATGGTGACATACTTACCGGAGAAACGGCCAGCACTTTACTATTCACCATCCCTTCCGGAACCATGGGAACACAGATTTATTCTGTAATTGCCACCAAAGGGGAATGCACCGGTGAGAATGAAGTTGCGGTTACTTTGTACGATGTCGGAAATTGCGTAATTTCACAAGGGATCTCTCCAAATGGATCTCCTGGACTAAATGATGAATTGGATTTAGAATTCCTTTCCGACAGAACCGGAGGGATAACGAATCTTCAAATCTTCAATAGGTTAGGAACTTTGGTGTTCGAAAAGTCCAACTACATTAAAGAATGGGTTGGGCAAGATAAAAACGGAAATGAGCTACCCACAGGAACTTATTTCTATGTTATCGACTTCCTGAACGAGGATCCAGTATATGGCCCTCAAGCTTCAGGATGGATTTACCTAAATAAAGAACGCTAATAACTGCTAACCGAAAAATAATAGTCAACATGTATACAATGAAAAAAATATATATAGTACCCTTCTTATTGGCAGTGTTCTTTCTGCATGACATGAATGCCCAGCAAGATCCCCAGTATACCCAGTACATGTACAACATGAATGTAATTAATCCAGCATATGCTGGTATTAAGGAGAATTTATCCCTTACTGCGCTTTACCGAAAGCAATGGTCAGGTCTGGATGGAGCTCCCGAAACCATTACGTTCTCTGGGCACTCACCAATAGACGATAATATTGGATTAGGGCTTTCGGCCATTAAAGATGAGCTGGGTCCCGTAAAAGAAACCAATGTATTTGTAGATTTCTCCTATACCCTTCAAGTGTCCGACGCCCTCAAATTGGCATTGGGACTTAAGGCAGGAGCTACTTTTCACGATGTAGGTCTTACGGGATTGGAACTTCAAGATCCGGACGATCCTTTCTTTAGTCAGGATATTAACAATGTGTATCCCAATGTGGGAGCAGGAGCTTTCTTCTATGGAGAAAACTTTTACTTGGGGCTTTCCGTACCCAACTTATTAAACTCCGTGCATATTGATGAGAATGGATTGAAAGTAGGTTCTGAAACCAATCATTACTTCGCCACTGCTGGATATGTATTCCAGGTTTCGGATAATGTAAAACTGAAACCTTCAATCATGGTAAAATCGGCATTCGATGCACCACTGTCCTACGATGGAAACCTAAATGCATTGTTCTATGAAAAATTCGAAATTGGAGCTTCCTATCGTTTGGACGATTCATTTAGTGGCTTGGTTGGATTTCAGGCAACACCAAACCTAAGAATTGGATATGCTTATGACCATGTAGTAAGTGATTTAGACGCTGTTGCGAATGCCTCTCATGAGGTCATTCTCACTTTTGACTTGATCTTCAAGAAAAAATCACTTCGTTCACCCCTTTATTTCTAATTGTTAATATGATCATTCCGATGAAAAATATAATCACACTCATTCTTATCATGGCAGTTTCCATAGGATATGCCCAAAATAAGGATACCAAAAAAGCCGATCAACTATACGATCGTTTGGCGTATACCGATGCAGCAGCAGCTTACCAAAAGCTTTTGAAAAAAGGAAAGGGAAGTCGTTATGTCTTCGAACGCTTGGGCAATAGCTACTATTTTATAAACGACACCAAAAAGGCAGAGACATATTACAAACGGGTTGCCAGGGGAAGAAAAGCAAAACCTGAGGTTATTTACAACTACGCACAGACATTGAAAGCCAATGGTAAGTTTAGTGAGTACAATACCTGGATGAAGCAATTTTCAGAAATGTCCCCCAACGATTCCCGGGCTATCGAATTCATGAAGAATCCTAATTATGTACCCCAAATCATGGAGGCCTTTGCCCGTTATGAAGCGAAGAACCTAGAAGACTTAAATACTGAATCGTCAGAATTTGGAGGGATTCTAATTGGGAAGGACTTTTACTTCTCTTCTGCCCGAAATGAAGCCCGGAAAAAATACCACTGGGACGAACAACCATTCCTAGATGTGTACAAAGCAAAGACTGTAGGTAATACCATTAAAAATGCTGAATTATTGGAAGGCGATGTAAATACCAAATACCATGAAGGGATTGTCGCCATTACCAAGGATGGTCAACGTATGTATTTTGACAGAAATGATTATTTAGATGGTAAATTCCAGAAAAGCGAAGAAGGAATAAATCAGATTAATCTATACTACACGGAGTTGGTGGACGGTAACTGGAAAGGTGTTTTTTCTATCCCCTTCAATAGTACCGAATACTCCAATCAGCATCCAGCCTTAAGTGCGGACGGATCTACCTTATATTTCTCCAGCGACATGCCCGGTGGTAAGGGCAAATTCGACCTGTACAAGGTTTCTATTGGAAGTAGTGGTGAAATAGGAACCCCAGAGCGCTTGGGCGACCATATAAATACGGAAGGGAATGAAGTGTTCCCATATGTGGACTCGAATGGAAATCTATATTTCTCTAGCGATGGACACCAAGGTTTGGGAAGATTGGATGGCTTTATTGCCGAAGGAAAAGGCAGTTCTTTTGGGTCTCCTATCAATTTAGGAAAAGGGGCCAATAGTGAAGCAGATGATATTGCATTTACTTTCGACCCTGCAACAGAAACCGGCTTCATGTCCTCTAACAGGGATGGTGGCCAAGGAAACCATGATATCTATAGAATCACCGCAGTAGAACCTCCTTGCGATGTGGATATGGACATTATGGTGATAAACGAATACACAGATGAGCCAATTTTTGGAGCTAGATTAGATCTTTATGACGATCAGGAGAACCGCTTGAGTTCTAAAACCACTGCCGAAGATGGTCATGGAAATTTACTGGCCGAATGTGCAAAGGAACATATTGTACAGGCAGTAATGTCTGGATTTGAAAGTAATGCCGTGGCAGTAGAAGCCAGTGGCAATGGATCTGTATCCAAAACCATAAAACTTCGCCCGATTGAGGCCATTATTGTAGACGATAAGATTGTATTGAATCCTATATTATTCGATTACAACAAGCATAACATTAAGCCGCAAGCCGCTTTCGAATTGGACAAACTTGTGGGCATCATGAAAAAATACCCAAACATGATAATTAAGGTAGAAAGCCATACAGATACTAGGGGTAATGCGGACTACAACCGAAAATTATCCGACAGTAGGGCACAGTCTACCGTTCAATATGTAATTTCACAAGGTGTAGATGCTTCACGAATTAGTGGTCAAGGATTCGGTTTGGACAAACCCGCTGTTGCATGCGGTGCTAATTGTTCGGAAGAAGATCATCAAACCAACAGACGTTCTGAATTTATAATTGTGGAACGCTAAACTTTTTATCCCCACAACTAACCAAATGACCATGGAAACCCTCTTTAAACCTAAGAGGGTTTTTTATGATTATAATCCTGCTACCGCCGGTCTGCTTTCGCTGGTATCGTAAATAATGGTGAGTTCGGTTATTTTATTTTCATTATTTAGTTTTATAACATCGACCACATCAAAAGACACCTTATTGCCATCGGCCAAGGTCCATTGGTACTTAAAATAGATAGAAAACTGGTATGACTGATCTATGTCCTGAAAGATTCCTTTTAATGTAAGCGTCGATTCCTGGGTGTCTTTAAACAGACGTTCATAAAACTCCGTAGCAAGCATGGTTCCATAGATGGGCGAAATAACTATTCCTTCATCCGAAAAAAGGTCTATGACAGCGGTCAAGTCCCCCTTGCGGAGTGCTTCTAAATAAGACGAGGTTATATTATGTAGTTCCATGGTACAAAAATACAGGATAAAACCATATATATCTTCCTTACTATTTCCTTTGAATTCAGTCTTCTTTGCCTCTCCAAAATTGGTGATTTAAAGTAATCTGAAACGTGCTTGGGAATTCCTTCTAACGCTCCTCATAACGGCCAGGAATTTGCTAAAAACAATTGCCGAAAGCATTGAGCACAAAAAAGATTTAACATTTAATTGTGCGTTGCTGTCATTATTAGCAATACCTTCGTGCCTCATTACAAGACAGCTGCGTTCGGTCTAGAACCATTTCTTTACTTATCCTTGCTTTCTTTTTAAAACAGTACAGTATCAAATAACACTTATATTCTAGTACCCTTTAAGGATAACCAAGCAAGCACTATCTTCTTTTTAATTAGTCCCTTCTTTTTTTAAATCAGTATTTCTTTCTTCATTATCATTTAAACACCTTCCATTCAATTCGAATGGCTAGTATCCAAGCTGGGATATAAACAAATCATAAAAGCACCACACCCAAGAAAGGTCCCTTTGCGGAAATGTTGCTTTTAAAATGGCTGAAGTAACTGCCATATTTTTAAATAATACAACAATGAAAATAATCACATTAATAAAGAAAAGATTTAGTAACAATAATTTTAATACCATGAAAAAAGGAACAGTAAAGTTTTTTAACAACTCCAAAGGATTTGGATTTATTACGCCAGAAGATTCTAATCAAGATATCTTCGTACACCAAACGGGTCTCATAGATGAAATTCGTGAAGACGACAAGGTGCAATTCGAAACAGAGCAAGGCCAAAAAGGGTTGAATGCTGTAAGAGTATCATTGATTAATTAATGACCTCCGAAAGCCCTGGTCTAATTGTAGGTTAGGGCTTTTTTTAAACCCCTTGCCTTCTCGAATGGTAGCTATTTCAATCAATGAATAGTCTATCGATTTGCTACTACCTTATGTGGGAAGTACGAAACAGACAGGGGAAAAGTGATTTGACATTCGAGAAAATATTGAAAACCCAATTTAAAAACAGTTAGAATAAAACCAGCCATATGCTTAAAATAATACTTCGCGACGGAGAAAGTATCGAAAAAGCCCTGAAACGATACAAGAGAAAACACAGGAACGTTAAACAAATGCAGGAAATACGCGAACGTAGCGAATACAAGAAAAAATCTGTTCGCCTAAGGGAATTAAAGAAAAAAGCCATTTACAGAAATAGGTTTTTGGAAGAAAACAGCAAGGACTGATCTTTAAACTGAACGACGGTGTCGTATCGTTATCGAATTAAGTACGATAACCGTTACTCTTTCCATTTATAAGAACCATCTCAACCGTGTAGCGCTTTCTTTTGACAAGAAGCCGGCAATAGTATCTTCAATTTTTTTCTGTCCCAGAGGGATAGTGACTAGGCTCAAAATTTGAGTCTATTCCCATTTGTTAAGGGGTCATATCGCTTTTGAAAGAACTGGTGAAACCAGTGCCAGTCCATCATTTATAACTGCTGGTTTCTAGGCAATTAAAAATAATTCCTAGGCTATGCCCTAATCTAGGACACTACCCTAAATATTTCCACTTTTCCTTTTTATCAAATGTCTAAATCCTATTGTAAGTAATGGTATAGTATGATATACTAGGGGCATAATAATATTACCATTACTGAATATTGACAATATTAATGAGCCCCCTGATAACAGATACAAAATCAATTCTAACAAGAAAAAAGATAGAATTATGGTTATTGCATTATCTTTTCTATTCTTAGCTAATAAACATATTATGGTTATTACTATATAATGAATAGAATAAAGAGCAATTCCACGGTTCTGTCCCGTTTGTTATTATTATCCTAAACTACTCTAGTTTTAAAAATAAATTGATGCTGAAAATCAATAGTTTGCGGTTTTATTTTGATTGTTTTCTGGTTAAAATTGACCTTTTTCTCACAGATGCGACAGAACCTTTGATTAAGACTTTACAAACTTTTTAGTAATAATCTGTCCATTAACAAATAGATTTATAAGATAAAGTCCCGGAGATAAACCGGAAACATCAATACGAGTATTGAAGGATTGCTTTAGTAGTTGGCCTTGTAAGGAAAAAATATTGACTTTTTCAATATTATATTGAGACTCCAAGTTTAAAAAGTTATTCACCGGATTAGGGAAAATTATTGTATTGCTTATAGAAAATTCATTTAGGGATAAATAGGTATTGTTGTAAATGGCTTGATCACCTTGCAAGTTAGTGACAACCAAGCTTTGGGTATTATCAGGATTATCTTGTATAACATAGGATAGAGGGTCACCTGTTATGTGAGCATTTTCATAGAAAGGATAGTATAGCTCAAAAAAATCATAGCACTCAGCGGGCCCGTCTAGACATAGAGAAGGAGTATCCAATACGCCTAAGTATTGAATTGTAAAATATGTGTTAGTAATAGATCCTATACAGGCATCACTTAATACCCAAGGATTAGGTAAATAAAAATTATATGCACAACTTCCGCTTCCTTCTTCAAAAATTTCAATGGGATATCCTTCCAAAGGGAAATAAGAAATGTTTTCTTCAACGTACTCTGTAATATACCAGGTTTTAAATATTCTAGGGTCCGGGTCTTGCGCTTGCGCTTGTAATGCAGCTATTAGTGTTAGTATGGAAAGGAATAATTTTTTCATAGTAATTATTTTTGTATCTGTCGCATCTATAAACTTGATTCTAAGATAATAAGTAATCATGGTTTTCTAACGAGCCAATGAGTAGAATGATATAAATATTGATTTCCTATTAGAAACTAATTGTTTTTTGCTAATCATGCGAACCATTGCGATTCCAGATAACGTCCTACCGGCAGATTCAAATTTCTTGAACCCAAGACCTCTAGTGATTCCCCTCTTCACAAACCGATGTCTTGTTCAACAATGTTATATAAGTATTTACATTGCCTTATTTCAATTTTGTAGTAGGATCGTTTGTTATAGATCCTAATAGCATTTTTGTTTTAATTTACGCAGTAAGCTCCCCCTGCTGGCGCCCGACTCTGTCGGGTGTTCACCTTCCTTCGATAAAGTACGGCTTTCCGACTGAATAAAAGTTATTTCTTTTTCCTGAAAAAGAAATCGAAGCTTGAAAGCTGAGATTCACGAATTCCAAGATATACAATTTACCCACATGTAAAGAACCAAGCCTGCCTACCCGCAGGCAGGGAAAAACAAAAAACACAACCCTTCCAGGGGGTTGTGGTAGTTGTATAAAGATAGTGTTTTATTTAAAATTTTCTGGTTTTGCTCACTCCTACGAAAGCACCCGTCTGGAGACAGGCGCTAGCGGGGGATTATTCTTTTGATCTTATAGATAGTCGTTAGCAGCTTTAAGGTGCAAAAAAGCACCTATGTTGGTTATAAAAACCACCTTCTAGATGGTATGGATGGGCTTGGAGATGGTTTAGAAGGTCTCAGAGGTCCTAATCAGCATCTTTCAAGCTGTTTGACCTATATTTTTGCTTATTTCTTTTGGCAAAAGAAAGAACCAAACCTGCCTGCCGGCAGGCAGGAAAAAAACAAGAACCACAACCTCCTACTGGGGGTTGCGGTTCTTGTATAAAGATAGTACTTATTAGTAAGTTGCTCCCACTCTCTTTCTTTTTTGCGAGCACCCGTTTGGGAAAGGCGCTCGTAGGGCTTTTATTCTTTAACCACTTTTATAATTCTTGTTTTTCCTTCCGCTTCATGAGCAATATGTAGGAAATAGACACCACTTTGCAATGCTGATACATCCAATTGGGTCGAATTCCCCGCATCCATGATCATTTGGCCCGATATATTGGTCAATACCACCCGGCTGTTGGCCGGAAGGTTTCCAATGTTTAGTCGCTGGTCCGCAGGATTTGGATATACCTTCACCTCATCCAGCAATGATGGGATACTACCCAGGTTGGTATTTGGACTGTTTGCAACCTTGGTCGTAGCGATCACAGTGGAGAATCCGTTGGAGCAACCCGTGATCACGATATCATCCAGGTACGTTCTTTCGTTGGCCCTGTTGCCATCATTTTGAAACCTTAGGCGTGTGTTGCTGCTAAATGTCCCCGTAAGGGTTACCGATCCACTTTCCCTAGAATTGTTAAAGGAAAAGTCGGTGCCACGGGTCCAAGACTGTTCCTCCGTATAAGAGGCGCCACCGTTGGTAGAAACCTGAAAGTTAAAGCCTTCGCCATTTTCTAGGTTGGCAGTGATATAACTGAAATTAACCGTAATCTCTTCGAAGGAGGACAAATCCAGATTGTCGGTACTAATGTTCGAAGTGCCCGAATTACGTCTCAAGCGCACACATAATACCCCAGAATTTGCAAATCCCTGGTCGTTGATGCTAATTCGCGCATCAGATCCGCCGTCGTTCCAAATACTGGAAGAGAATCCGCCTTCAAAATCTTCAGAATTCACGGTATTCGTGGTACAACCGCTACCACCATTGGAGAGCGTAGTGACATTAAGAGCACTGCTCTCATTGGAGGAATTCCCAGCTGCATCATACGCAGCAACGGTTACCGCATAGGTAGTGCTGGCGCTAAGTCCTGAAAAGCTATAGCTCGTAGTAGCCGTATTCCCTTGGCTGGCACCATCCAAAAATACCTCGTAGCCGGTTACCCCAACATTGTCGGTAGATGCATTCCATGAAACATCGAAACTGGCATTGGTAATGTTAGAGGAGGTGAGTCCGTTGGGCATAGAAGGCGCTTCCGTATCGGAGCTTCCCCCGCTGTAGGCATCTCCCACCCCAACAGCATAAAAAGCATTGGTTACTGTGATTTCCTGTTGGGAATCTACACCATATAAGTCTTGCGCCGATTGTATTCCAGCTATCCTGGCATCGGCATAAGTGGCATCTACATTGGTTATGTTTACACGTTGCATGCGATCGGCAATGAGTTCTGCATTTGCCATACCTATACCGGACACGTTGTACACATCACCATTATCGTTGGTACCACTGCCTCCTTCAACAATGAGGTAGAACCAGTAGTTGAGCACCCCACTGTTGGTATGCACCCCACAGTAATCGTTATAGTCCGGACTGGAAGGATTCCCATTAGGGGTGATACATCCTTCGGCAACCGTCGCTGCTTCCCAATAGGTTCCGCGATAGGTGTCTGGTTGAAATCTTTCGTTGGGGTTAGACATGGATCTAAGCGCGACGCTACCACTTCTTCTATCTATTTCGTCACCAATAAGCCAAACCTCGTCATTAGGGTCGGCATTGTTACCATTTCCTTTGGATCTAAATTCTATGGCCGCTCCCCAGATGTCGGCGAAGCCTTCATTAAGTCCACCCGATTCCCGCTGATAGGTCAAATTTGCTGTATTGTTCATTACTGCATGCCCTATTTCATGGGCGCAAACGTCCATGGAGGTAAGGATATCGAATCCGTTGCATCCTTCAGAAGTATCGCAGGAACCATCTCCGTAGCTCATCCACGCTCCGTTCCAAAAGGCATTGTTGTAATTAGTTTGTACGTGTACAAAGCTAAAAATGGAAGCCCCGGCATTATCGAAGCTGTTTACGCCATGTACCGCATCCCAATAATCGTATACTTCTTCCGCTCCCCAATGGGCATCCAGCTCCCCTTGGGCTTTTCCAGGAAATTCGGAAGCTTCCCAATCGTTGTCATTGTTGGGGTCGGTAATGTCTGTAATTCCGGAGGTGGAATTTGCGGGTGCATTATTGGCATCGTAAGTACGTACGGTAACACCATTAGGTAGGGAAACCAAACTATAGGTACCGTTAATGGTCAGCGTCTCTACCTGTCGGTTATTACCACTGTACTTGGTATCGGCATCACCTGCTGCGAGCATGGGAGTGTATTCATAGGCTTTATCAATACGCTTTGCTACATCCTCTCTAGGGACATAGGCAATTGGCTTGGCTTTTTTGGCATCGTGCCCAAAGCCGTTGGCATGTTTAATAATGGGGTTTCTGTACAGGAGTTCATTGGTGCGGGCATCCATGTATACAATGTCGCGAATAGGCTGTCCAGCAGCAAAAACATCGAATTTCCATGCCAATCTGTTTACGGTATAGTCTTCGAAATCGGTAAGGATTACCAATTCCCCAGTGGGCTTTTCGTAATTGGCCAAGGCGGCTCCCTCTGGGTACATCCACATAGGTGTGTCTATGCCGAGTTGCGACACGGCTTTGGACAAGGCACTTTCGGGCGCTATTGCCGGGCGGGTAGAGATGGCTTCCATCCGAAGGTAGGAACCGTTTATTTTTGCCACTCGGCCATTCTTAAAATGGGCTTTCATGTGGGCGATTTCCACTTTAACCCCTTTATAGAATTGGTTCATTTCTACAATGGTGTATCCCAATTTATCTTGATACGAGCTTTTGGCAGAACGCACAAAGCTATAGTCATTGGATAATTTTAACTCGTTTAGGATGACATCCGAGGATAATTTTCCTTGCGATCTTTCTGCAGGAACGGTTATGTAAACCATTTTTTCGAGTCCTGGTTCTTGGTTGTTTGCCGGATCTGTGTTGGTTTTGTTGTCTACTTGTGAGAAGCCATAGAAGCTTACGCTAAGACAGAGCAATAGTAGTAGGTAGGTTCGTAATACGGGGTTCGGTTTGTTAAAATAAATAGTCATAATCATATTGTTTATGTTAGATGGTTACGGGTTGTTAATGTGCAATAATTGGACATCAATAAACTTTTTGAATCCAGCTATTGCAACTGTATTTATTATGAATGACTAGGGGAAATTGTTATGATGGCTCAAGTAACGTATTGTGGCTTATATAAAAAATACGTACTAGCACTTAATAAATAGGTATTGGTGCGTATTGTGTAATTCTAATGGGTATAGTTTCAAGGGTTTGTCTGTTGACCGCACAGGCAAACAAATTGACAATTTTTTTATCAATTTATTGTTATTGTAAAAAAAATTATCATGCGTTGTGATCCCCTCGCTGGCCCCCGCCTGCCGCAGGCAGGCGCTAGCGGGGGGATAACCGTTACTCTTTCCATTTATAAGAACCATCTCAACGGTGTAGCGCTTTCTTTTGACAAGAAGCCGTAATTTGTAGCGCCACCTACCATACCATCCTCAAGTTTTATCAATAATAAAAACCTTCAACACGGTAGGACGTGAGAAAATAATTTGGAAGATTACTTTATTTCATCGACCCCTAAGGAAAAAACAATTACATCATTAGTTTGTATAGGATCAACAGCATAACAATAATGTTGATTTGCATCAACTGTCGTACAGCCTTCATAAAGCGTAATAGTAGCATTTGAAACTATGGGTTTCGGTGCTGTATTATTAACCCCAATCTTAAAATCGACATACCCTTTCACCTCCGTTGATTTGCGGGTGGTATACGGATCTTGCTTTCCATAAAGAAAAATATCAGGTAACAAAAACTGAATGTCCTTCTCTGTATGCTGTATTTGAATATCGTTGGGGTCGTAATGTTCTGCCCCAATGATTTCTAAAGAGGAAAGGTCAAAATCATATTCTGGCAAAACCAAAAAGGGCAAGGATACTATCATATCGCGAGCTTTACCGGCACCATCGTTTTCAAAAGAAAGACGATATAATAAGTTTTGTTCTTTTGGAAATGCCATTTGGTAAAAGGCCGGCTTTTCAGTATCTGGAGGCAAGTTCAGGTAATCAGTTCCCAAAACAGACAACTCCTTTGTCCATACAGAAGCATCAAAATATGGAGTATTGTATTCCGGAAATGTATATTCCCCGCTTTTAGGGTCCAAATCAGCCACATTAAGAAGGTCTAGACGATTCGGGTCATGTGGAGGGTTTGTCTTGCGCAATACCAAGGAGGATTCTTGTCCATCATGTGAGACATAAAAGGGAATGACAGCGTCAATTCCATCTAAATAATCGAAGTCATCTGTGGACTCATTTCCTAAAGAAAAGTAGGCATAAATCGTACGGACTTCTCCAGGTGCTAAATCATTGTATGTCCAAGTAATTTCTTGTATGCCAGGCTTGTCAAGATTATATTCGAAAAAGGATGCCCAGTTATTTGGAATAATTGATTTTTGATTGTCAAAAGCCAAAATATTATCGGGATAATACGGAGCCCGAAGATTTATGGATCCTGAAGGGATATCAATACCTAGGGTATTTGTAAAGGAGAGCATTACAAAAGTCCAATTGTTGGGAACCAAATTCCATGTAGATTCGGCTTTAATGTTTAAGCCTTCAAAATCAACAATAGGACTCGTTATGTCTGTGTTAAAATTTCCATGGAGAGGTATGTCGTTGGCTTCAAATTGCTCTCCTAAATCGACTAGTCCCCACTTACCTTTTTCAACAAAAAAGACCTGTCCGGTATTCAATTCGCTACCCGGGGAGTATACTTGGCTTATGGTATGACCTGTCCTTTGGTGTCCATTGGGCATGATCCAAACAACAAGGTCGTTTTCTCCTATATCGGCATTTGGGCCTATGGAATATTGTATCTCATTGTCATAAATTGGATGTGGCGTTTGGATCACTGTTACCCCACTACTTTTACTAACTATTTTACTTTGAAGGTTTGACGGTACCTCTTCGGAATCCTTAGACTCCAAAGTGCACTGAGAAAAGAGCAAAACTGCAAAAAGTAGTATCCACGGAAAAAATAGATTTTTCATATCGAATCATATTTTGTGATCATTTATTGACATATAGATTGTGATTGTTCATACGAAAACTCAAAGGGTTCTCCATTAAACCACAGTCTATTTACATATACAACATTGCACCCCTTGTTTTCTATTTCAAAGACTATTTCATAACAATTACCTTCTCGAATCATAATTTCAGGAATATTGTGATCGTAAGTATAAAAATCGAATGGACACTCTTCAGTTTGCATAGTTAGAAGACCAGGTTCCAAAGTACAACTGGATTCATTGCCACCATTTGGGCCACCAGTTGAAAGACAATTACAACATAGGGAGAGCGTAACTGAAGCTGTAGAGCAATCTATTGACCAAGCTATATCGACATCAAGATTGTTTATGCCAGCATAACAACCTACTAAAGAAGAAAATTCTTCAATTATTTCTTTTCCATTTTGGTTACTAGATTCATCAGTGACAAATAGGAGATCTGTTTCCTCTAAAATTAATTTTTCTTCAGTATGACTGTCACCACTGCACGAAAGTGAAATTAGGAATATTAGTGAACATGACATTACAAATAAAGGGTAAGAGCGTATTTTCATAACTAAAAGGTTTTAATATTATTAAGGGTTTCATTCTGTTCTACTTCAGCTGCCTCCTTATTCCGAAGTATTTTCAAGGCCAGTAAGTCCTATTTTTTGATTAGCGTTTTGATTAAGCTATTTCCATTGGCAAAAATTCGAATGAGATACTTTCCAGATTTCAAAAAGGATACGTCTATTTCAGAATCAAAAGACCTGAATAGGTGTTTTCCGTCAATTGAGTAGATTTCCAGATAATCTATCCGTATGTCTGGATTGAGAATTAAAACGTCCTCTACGGGATTTGAGGCAAAAATTGGCTTAGCTTCGTCGATGAAGTTTTCGATGGAAAGAGAACAACTAATATCGGTACCACATATCACATTAGCCAGTGAGGGATAATCATCTGCAAACTGTGGTAATTGTCCCTCCGATCCGTTTCTGTCGCCGTGCCATTGATTAACACTACAATCTTCAATATCGCAAGGGGAATCAATTCTATCCATTTTGTAATAAGCGATTAAATCAGGCTCATTACCAGATAGTTCGGTATCGTAAAAATCGGCTATTTGTTCTGGTGTCCTTGCTACCTCCCAGATCCTTACCTCATCGATACTACCACTAAAGTTCTCCGCTGCAGACGGTGCTAAATCTAAAGCTCCAATTCTAGATTCCCCACTGGTATTAATTGTTTCTAATATTCCCGTATTCCACCATATAGTGTTATCGTCCAACCCATCCACGAACAATTGGATTTCCGAACCATTGTAGGTCATTGCCACATGGTGCCAATTATTATCATTGATGGGTGTCGAACCTTCGGTAAAGTATATATTAGAATCCCATATAAACGATAAATACCCGGAAATAACCCCTTTACTAACAACTTGAAAACCCCAACCCCTATAAGGGCTGTCCGATTCAGATCCAATTTTTGATATGATTTGCTGAACTGAACTTGGTCCCGTTTTTATCCAAGCTTCGACAGTAAAGGAATCTTCTAATCCAAAATCAAACCGATCTCCTAATGAAACATAATCATCATTACCATCAAATTCTAAGGAATGATTCTGTCCGTAGCTGGCAAATGCAAGGAATACAATAATTTGAACGAGATATCTTTTCATTCGTGTGAAAATTAATAGACAATTACTTTTCTAATTTCATTACTATTCTGCGTTTGGATATTAAAGAAATAAAGGCCTTTTCCCAATCCATACTTTTGAAGGTCTATTTCCATTGTCTCACCAAATCTTATCCCTTCTAATTGAATTACTTTATGCCCTGAAAAATCTATCACATTCAAGGCGTAATTTTCTCCATTAGAACTTTCGGTCTTTATTGTCATTCTCCCATTATTGGGATTGGGGTAAATAAAAACATCAAATCCATTTAAAGGCACGGTTGACCTTAAGCCTATTTCATCATTTTCACATTGGGTTTCGGACCAAGGTCCTTCACTGTTATTACTGCAACGAGCGCGCACCTTCCAACTAAAACAGCTATTGGGTGGCAAGGGCACAATAAGACTTGTGCCTTCATAATTAGTCCAGGTTTCGGTGCTAGGCACTTCTAAACCACGACAGCATAATTGATCATTTCTAACGATGGTAATATCGTATAAACCGGTACTGGAAGTAGCATCCCAACTGATGCTATTGGTAAGCGAATTGTAGGCTAAGTCTGATGGCGGATTTGCCAAACAATCCAATTCTTCGCAAGGGATACTGTCTGGTATGATACAATTGTCCAAACAGCTCACCGTGGTGGAACAAATTTCGTCACAGTCGCCCATAATTTTGTGTTGCAAAAAATAATAGAGGTTTTCCAAAACGGGGGTATAACTATAATTATCGCCCACTTGATAGTCTGCCAAAGTATAGGGCCCTCCTATAGGGTTTGTGCTTACATACATATACCAGTGATGGTTTACATTGGCAAAATCGTAAAGTTCAAAATCTTGTGCTGTTAAAGAAAACTCCTGAGGATTAGTACCATCGACAGGCGATATTTGAGTGGAAAAACTGGCATCGGTAACCTCAGAACAACAGTCTCCATAAGTAAAAATCTGTGTATTACTAATACTACCACATCTAGAATCGGTATATCGAACTGTAACTTCATAGTCAATACCTTGTTCTATTATATAATTTGAAGGTTCCTGTAATGCCTGAGTTAAATTCACGGTTTGTTGACTAAAAGATTTTTCAAAAACCTGATTAATTCCGGAAGAAACTTCGCTACGAACAGTCAAAATAAATGACGTCGGAAAGGGAATATTGGATTCAAAATCAGTATTTATGATGATGTCTTGAGTTTCAAAACAGAATTGATTTTTTTCGTTACCATATTGATCCTCTATAGTAAAATTTGCATTAATAAATTCTGGGTCACATTCGTAGAGTTTTTCATCAATGAAATTGGAAAGCGCCCTAATATTGGCGTAAATGGATGGGTTCTCGTTTCTTGGATACCCTCCCCAACTGCAAATTCCAATTAATAATGGGTCGTCATTATAGTTAAGCACACCAGGACCTCCACTATCGCCTTTTCCTGCTGACTTTCCATCTTCAAAAAAAGAAATCATAGTTTCATTTACCGGATCACCTAACATACTCTCGGCAAGTTCATTTGAGATAATTGGTAATGTTGTAGCTCTTAAAATATCTGTTGAATTACTTGCACCTCCCATGTCTCCCCATCCAGAAATTCGAACGATCCCCCCCGGCATAATATCCTCTAAACTTGTATTATCTGGATTGGCATAAGTTATTGAGTTAACATTATTATTAAACTCTAACGGAGTTTCCAACCTAAGAAGGACTAAGTCATTGGTATCCCCATTCCTGTTGGGATGGGGAGTAATTTGAGCAAGCTTGATTCTTTGTCCTGAATTTAAATCAGTTCTATCGGTAGCTCCCGCTACAACAATAAAGTTTCTTGGATCATCAGTTAAAAATTCATCGAAGCAATGAGCTGCGCTTAATATCCAAGATTCATTAATGATCGTCCCTCCGCAAAAAAATGCTCCCGACTCTGATTGTAGAGCTACTTGATACGGAATTTCAGAAATATCGATAGTTTCTCCTCCATAAATACGTTGATTTTGTCCAAAAGCTGTTTGAATAACACTAAAACAAACAATGATAAGTAGTATCTTTTTCATAATAAGTAAAATTGGATTTTTAAAAAGGTTTGCAAATTTTAGTCCTAAACCAATTAACACTATTGGCTTTTAAATGACCTCTTATAACATATATAATTGGGTAATCGCGTAATAAATTACAGGTCAACGTGAAGTCACATACAATGTGTTATTACCTGAAGCTAAAACCCTATAACTATATCATAATGATAAACGGGTAAAAAAACTATGGTGAGTGGGTAAACACCTTTACCCTTTTTGATGTATTTTTAATTAAATGTTGACGATCAAGCAAAACAAGAGTTGTTGCCCCCAAAGAATATTCTTGTGTTTCTTTCTCTTTTTCTGTTTTACTCACATCTATTCCCAGGAATTCCATTTCGAACGATACGATACCTCGGATGGGCTTCCAAGTTCGGAATTCTACGATGTTCTTATTGATGGGAAGGGCTATGCATGGTTTACTTCAGATCGTGGGATCGTGCGATATAACAGCAATGAATTTGAAGAGTTCCTACTGGAAGATGGGCTTTCCAATTTGGTCAATTTTACTTTTTTCAGGGAGTCCGACAACACCTTTTGGGTGAACGGAATTGATGGTTCCTTTACCCATTGGAATGGATCTCATTTTAAGCCTTTTAAATTCAATTCAGAATTGCAAAAGTTGAAAAAAGAATTTTTTCAATGGTTTGAAATCATAGATTTAGATGAAGATTATATATACTTTATTAGCGTAATTTCTGCGGAGAAGAAAGCATATTCGATAAATAGATGGGATGGGCAAATAAAAACGCTTGAAAAAGACACCGTAGTTTGTTCTGATAATTGTAGTACCAAGACCAAAAGAAGTGTGAAGATTTGGAACGCACTTGACCCAGAAGAATTCAAAAATTTCAAACAATTTGCCAAGAATTACTCTTTTTCAACTGGGAAAGATATTTTAATCTCCCCAAATGGAACTTTTTTGGAAATTTACAATGAATTCGTATCAGACAAGGGAGAACTCTTCATAATGTCTGAAAAGGGGCTTTCTTCTCATACCAACCTTTTAAACTTTAGTAATGGCGCAACCTTTTATCTTAAGGATGTAAGTATTACTTCGGCAGCAATAACTGCGAATGGAGAAATTTGGGCCACAAGCAGGTCGAAAGGAATCTTTAGGATCCCATCCATTTATGTTAAAAAGATCATTTTGGACAGCAATGAAAGTAATGTTGATGGCCTATACAGAATAAAGGATAAATTATACATCAAAACCATAGAAGGTGAAATAGCATCCATTGACAAAAAGGGCAACATTAAGTTATTCCCCTTTTTAGACCGAACAGGGTTTCATGAAGGGTTTCAAGATCCAGATGACGCAGAGATTTTTTATTTTGGAGCAACTCGGTATAAAAATGGAAAATTAGAATTGTCCTTGGGCGGAAAAGTAAATATTCGCCCAATTGATAGTTCAAAATATATTCAATACGATTACTCTAGTTTTAAGTATTATAGTAAAAGCAGGTCGGGAGGCAATCTAATTCTCCTTTCACAGCCTAATAGAGTAAGGTCATCTGCCATTGACAGTCTTAAAAATGTCTATTTAGGTACTTATGAAGGCATCTTCAAATTAAGTTACCCTAACAGGAATGAGGATTCCATCCCGGTAAAACACTATTCAGAAACAAAAAACATGAGAATCAACGATCTGGTATCTTCTGGTGGCATTTTTTGGGCAGGAACATTGGGGGATGGTCTTTTGTATCAACTGGATGATCGCTGGAATGTGTTGGATGCAAACTTATCTTCAAATACGATACATGCTTTATATGCCCAAAACGATAGCATTCTTTGGGTGGGTACTAATAACGGATTGAATAAGTTGGAGTATTCTATGGATAAACTCAAAATTGAATCGATCGAATATTTTGACACCTCCAAAGGTTTGAGCTCAAATTATATTAAAGACCTAACCTTTTTTAATGAAAATCTGTATGTTGCCACCGATAAGGGGATCAATTATTTTCAACCCAAGGAAAGGACCTATCCAAAGCCGATTTTAAGCATAGACGAATTCGTGGTGAATAAGGTTCCTGTTTCCGTTTCAAACCCCAACCTTAATGCATCCTTTAGCCATCAGCAGAACGATATTAAAATTCGATATACGGGAATTTCAAGTATTAAACCTTTAAACCACGATTATTTCTATACATACCAACTTTATAAAGAGGGGACAGAAAAAGACATACGGTGGATCCAAACAAATACCAGAGAGTTGGAATACCCGAATTTAGAACCCGGAAAATATACTTTCAAAATTCAGTGTAAAAATTCGGATAATATTTATAGTGATATCCGCCAATTGAAATTTGAAATAAAACCACATTATTCCCAGACCGGTATCTTTAGGCTATTTGCAATGATCCTTGGGATATTGAGTGTATTTCTGGTTTGGAAATTACGTACAAAAAACCTTAAAAGGAACCTCTCTTTGGAATTACGGGCCAAAGAGGCCGAGTTGACCACATTAAGAAACCAAATCAATCCGCATTTCATTTTCAACTCGATAAATACCATACAGAACTATATCTTTTCAGATAAAAAGGAGGAGGCCAACCTATACATTTATACCTTTTCCAAGATGATACGGAAAAGTTTGAGGTTCTCCAGAATCAAAAGGACTAGCTTATCTGAAGAAATTGATTTCATAGAGGATTATTTATCCATTGAAAACATGAGATTTAAGGATAGGTTCGAATATAATGTAACCGTAGAAGAATCTATAGATTGCGATCAGGTGTATATCCCCGCACTGATGTCGCAACCCTTAGTGGAAAACGCCGTTAAACATGCTTTTAAGGACGTTGATTATAAAGGAGAGCTAAGTATAACGTACACCATAAAAAAAGATATCTTGGGAATAGCAATTGCTGATAACGGTGTAGGCTTCAATCCCAAAGATCTTAAGGCAGGCTCCAAATCTTTGGGAATACAAATAATACGTCAGAGGATAGATCTGTTGAATGAAATCCATGGTTTCTCAAAGGCCACATTGTTTATTACAAGCATTCCCCAACAGGGAACGAAAGTAGCGTTGAATTTACCAATATTGAAAAGATGAATCTGGAGGTAGTAATTATTGAGGACGAAGAACATAGCCAGGAACTTTTGCATAATTTGTTGCACCATTATTGCCCGGGCGTAAAAGTTTTAGGAACCTGTGATTCGGTTATAAAATCAATTGAATTAATAAAGAAAACCAAACCGGATCTGGTCTTTATCGATATTGAATTACAAGATGGCAATGGCTTTGATATATTGAAAGAATTCCCAGACTATTCTTTTTTAACTGTATTCATAACGGGCTATGACAAGTACATGCTTAAAGCCATCAAGCATACGGCTTTCGATTATATACTAAAACCATTTTCCATAGAACAGTTAAGAAATACCGTAGAAAGGGCAAAAACCAAGAAAGACACGTACAATATTCTAAAACAGATAGAAAACAGTGCAGAAAGTGTTTTGGTTTCGGAGAACAAACTAATCGTAAAGTCCTCTAGGGGTTCAAAAATAATTACTACACAAGACATCATTTACATTGGGTATGATGATCCATATTGCGAAATTTATCTGTCGAACAATAGGAAGGTTCTTGTTCATGAAACCATGAAAACAATGCTTGAGATTCTCCCTGATTATTTTTTTCGAATCCATAAAAGTTATGCCATAAACCTAAATAAAGTATACGAATGGGATAATGGACGTGGAGGAAACGCTCATATGTGCGGTGGAATTTCACTCCCAATTTCATACAGGAACAAAGCGTTGTTCAAAGAAAAAATCCAACAACTGGGGTTATTGTAGACCTTTCAAAGGTTCCCTAGCTGACACCCGTTACAAGAGGGTGCTAGCGTGGGGCATTCATTGGTTGGAAACCTGGTTATTATATCCCGATTGCTTCAGTACGAAGGGGGAAAAGCTCCTCCTGATTTTTTAGGGCTTTTGCCTCTTTTTGAGATGTTAGCCTTTCTTGGAGAGTAGGGTTCTTTCAATGAAAGTTTTCCATTATTGGAATAACGAATCAATTGCCGCCCTCTACTGGAAATTCAAAATTAGGGGGATTTCCCATGTAAATATAGGTTTTCACCTTTAAAATTATCAAGCTATGGCTTTTACCTTTGGTATTGTAAAAATGATAAACAATGCTCTTTAGGGAATTAATTGATATTAAATAGGAAGTACCAGATTAATTAACGTGAGTATGGAATATAAGCTAATAAAATTCTTAGAAAGCAAGATTAGGTATAACAAATATAGAAACTCGATTAGAGGTTGGAAGAAAGAACAATGCCATAAAGCAATGGGATATGATTAGAATATTTGAAACCATAAATGATTTAAAGTTACATGACTTTTCCAGCGAACCCGAAGTGCTGAAAATTAACACATTGGGTCATACTGTAAAGGGTGTTGGAGCTGCAGAATATATAAGAATAGATTCTACTGGTGATGCAAGGGGTGATGATGCAGAATTCAGAAGTTTAGATGGCGTTCTATGGAAGTTGGTTTCCTTTCCGGTTCGTCCTGAACATTTTGGCGCTTTACCCAAAGGAGTTGGGGTAACCTCATTAGATATTCCTGCAATAAATACACATGGGATCAATTCGTTTTTAATTTATGTTTCAGAAGTTGATGTTGGAACAGCGGCTTTTACTGGAATGTTTGATATTAATGGGGAAATTTTTCTTGGAAGAGACCGTAGCGGTGAGTTATTGAACAAAGTTGCTACTACTCATATAATTGGGTCCCCTACGCTATCCTATAAAGGCAATGATTATGTAGATACTATTTTTACTATTTACGGATTTTCATTTAGTAAATGGGACGGGATTATTTCCGTTAAAGGAAAAGGAGGAACTTGGGAGCAAAGAAAATGTGGCTTTTGTATCAAAATAAGCAACTGTTCAAGAACTGTATTTGGTGGATTTATAGGTTCCAAGGCAAAAGCGTATGGATTGCTATGCAGTTCGAGGTTATTTCAAGGGAGAAATGGCAATACCTCTCAAATGAATCTTGGGGATTGTCGATTCACTCGATGTGGTTCGGGGAATCACGAGGACAGCGCTGGTTTCTATTTTATTTCCAATTGGACCCATACAGGAGATCCCAGGACCGTGAATCCTCGTTATGGGCCTCGAAAATTTACGCTCATTACAACGGACGAATTACCGCCTGAGGAATTATTAGAACAAGCCAGAAAAAGACCTTATGTGGTAATGTCAAATGGAGATCTACATTACGTGGTTAGAGATACTATTAATAGGTCTACCAATCAATTTATAATCAAGCCCAGCATTGACCCTACACTTACAGATACAACAATGAAATGGATCTTTGGAGGTGGCATCGCTTTAACAGGTGATGATGCAGGTAACTGTAAATTTAGCGGCGTTGACGTAACAAATTGCGCTATTGGCTTGGACGTATTAACATTTTATGGTCCTGTGGTAGATAGGCTTGTAAATCATTACTGTTTCGTTGCCCTAATTGCAAATAAAGAAACGACCATGGGGGCAATTGTTCATAGTTTGTATTGCGAAGGAAATCACGCTGCACTAATTTCACCAAGTGGGAAAATTGCCATTACAGGGGTTCAAGAAGTGGATATGATAAAAAATATCCGTTACCTCGGTCGAGGAGACTCCAGTGGAATAGCCTTTAATGAAAATGGTTTGCCCAGACTTACGTTTGTAAGGGGTGAGAGCGCTGAGTTCGCCTCACATGAGAAGAAAAATAACAATCGAACGGAAAAGTATTCAAGAATTGATTTTGTCATTAACAATAAATACATCTCTCAAATTTATAGGCACAATCAACCAAAAATCCAATTGGATATCAATCTGAAGTGGCATAAGGCTTTTGGGTTTGACTCGGGGCAACTAACCATAATTGGCACTTCCGCACCGGATTTTGCGCCAACTGAAGTAGAGTTTTCCACAAAAAAAGATAGTACCACAATTAATGGGGGAGATTCGACCTGGGTATCAACTGGTTTCTCCGGTCCAGCAGTATTTTTTATTTACTATGATGTAGAAAATGACAACTTTGAGGTCGCACTAAAACCTTAACCGAATACTAGCAATAAAAAGAAAACACACTCACTCTTTCTCATAGAACATCCTTTATTTCCCTGTAGACCATTATCACACCAATTACCAAAAAAACAATAATACCGAAGTAAATCTCAATATCGAGAGACCATCGGAGATAATCCTTACCCTTTCCTTTTGAATCCTTGTATGTATAAGCAAAATATAAGATGGAGGCCCCGATCAACAAAATGCCTACTAAAAATCTAATGAATCCCATTTTACGCAACTATTTTCCCACTGCTGACGCCCGACTTTGTTGGATGCCTACAAAAAAACCACAACCCATTCTAAGGGTCGTGGTAGTTTAATAAAGATAGTGTTTTTGCTGCAATATACTCGGTTCTGTTCACTCTTGCGTGAGCATCCTTTTCGAAACGGGCGCTGGTGGGGGTACATCGATCTACCCATCTAAGCTGTTCTAAATAGTTCTGGTCCCTGAAAAAAACCCGCCCCAAACTAAGGGGCGGGTACAATTAAATTAACCTAAAAATATTACTCCTTAATAAATCGTTTTATAATCTGCCCATTTTCACCTGTCATGACTACTGCGTAGGTAGCGGTTGGCAATAGGGAAACATCTATTGCCTTTTCCACCCCCATTGCCATGAGGTCTATCGTACGAATCAACCGCCCAGTAAGGTCGTAGATTGCTGCACTTTCAAGTACTATGTTCTGCGGATTGCTTATGTACACTATGTCTGTAGCTGGGTTCGGGTACACCACGATCGTAGACAGGTCTACGGGTAGGTCGTCCACTCCCAGTGTGCTCTCGACGGTAAGCTCGAACTCACAAGTGCTCGTGTTTCCGTTGTCGTCGGTAGCAGTCATGGTAATGGTATACACCCCATCCGGCACCAATGTTCCCGGAGCGGGGTCCTGCGTCAAGTCTGTCACTGGATCCGTGCAGTTGTCTACTGCAGTTGCTTCCCCTGTGGCAAAATAATCCGGAATCTCGTAAAATAGGTTCCCCGGCCCAGGATCTACTGTTTGATCTGCTGGACAGGTGATCTCCGGAGCCAATATATCCACTACCGTTACTTGAGCGGTACAGGTCGCCAAGTTTCCGTTTGTATCGTTGGCAAATACCTGAACCGTAATAGGTGTTCCTATATCGTCACAGTTGAACTCGAAGATATCGATGGCGGTGGTTAGGATGCCACAGGCATCTTCGATGGTATCGATCACGTCCTCTGGCTCAATAACGGCCTCGCCGTTTTCGTCCAGTTCGACAGTAATGTCCATACAGGTGAGCACGGGATCGGTCACGTCCTGTACGGTCACGATGGCGGTACAACTTGCGCTGTTTCCGTTCACATCTGTGATGGTAAGGGTCACAGTGTTATCGCCCACGTTCGAGCAGTCGAAAGTGTCGATATCCAGTTCATAGGTTTCAATACCACAAGCATCTGTGGAACCGTTGTCGATGTTAATAGGCAGAATGGTCACCGTACCGGTGGCATCGAGGTCTACGATGATGTCCTGACAGAACACTTCTGGTGCGGTTACATCTTCCACGGTCACTATTGCAGTACAGGTACTGGAATTCCCATTTACATCTGTCACGGTGAGCGTAACCACATTGTTGCCCACGTTCGAGCAGTCGAAGGTGTCCATATCGATAGAAGTGGAGGCTACCCCGCAGTTGTCGGTACTGACCCCTGACACGTCAGCTGCGGTGATTGTAGCATCTCCAAATTCATCCAGTTGAATAGTTATATCTTGACAAACAGCTACAGGATCTTCATCATCGCTTACTGTGATGGTGAATGAGCAAGTTGTCGTGTTCCCGTTAACGTCAGTGGCGGTGAACTCAATGGTGTTTACCCCTACGGGGAAGTCGCTTCCAGAAGGTAGTCCTGCAGTTTGTACTACAGAAGCAATTCCGCATTCGTCACCTGCGATGGCATCGCTGAAGACCACCTGTGCGGAACACAGTCCCGGATCGGTACCCGTCACTACATCGGCAGGGCAAGAGATCGTTGGAGATACATTATCGATTACGGTCACCACAGCAACACAATTGGAACTATTTCCATTGACATCGGTCACAGTAAGCGTTACGTTGTTTGGCCCCACATCGGCACAGGTGAAATCTGTGATGTCGATGGCAATGCTGGCAATGCCACAGGCATCGCTGGAACCTCCGTCTACGTCTGCTGGGGTAATGGAAACATTGCCTGTTGCATCGAGGAACACATCGATGTCCATACAAACAGCATCTGGAGCTACGTTGTCCTCAACCGTGACGGTTGAGGTACAGGTGGAAACGTTTCCGTTCACATCGGTTACCGTTAAAGTCACCGTGTTGGATCCCACATTGCTACAGTCGAATGCACTTGGCGATACTGCCAAACTTGCAATACCGCAGTTGTCGCTAGAACCATTGTCCACATTGACTGCGGTGATGGAAACATTACCGGTGGCATCCAATTGAACTGTGATGTCCTGACAAATGGCAGTAGGCGGAATGATATCATTTACGGTAACATCAAACGAACACGAAACTGTATTTCCTTGTGCATCAGTATATTCAAAAGTGTTGGTAGTGATTCCTACCGGGAAGGCAGACCCACTTGGTAAACCTGCTGTTTGCGAAAGAGAACCTGTTGTGTACACTTCTAATACATAGGGCCTGCTATAACTATCCCCATAATCACCCCAAGCGCCAGGAGCGCCATTAAACATAACTGCATAGTCTGCATCTGTAGCTCCTGCACCACTATTATCTGGCTGGTTGGTTCCCCATAAAGTATAGGTTGAAGCAGATCCGCTATGCCACACAAAAGTACCTTCAGCATCACGATCGCTATAGCCAATGTGTGCTTGCGTACTTCCAAGAAAATCTATTCTTGCTTTTACAAAATCTTGTACCTCCCTAGAGGTAATGGTTGCTACGAAGCCTCCATTGTTTTCTGCATCTGTTCTTGCAGTTGCACCTGTAAAAGGATTCTCTGAGAGGTAAAAGATTCGATCTTGTGAAGCACCTAGTGTACTAAAACCTGGAATACTGGGTAGGCAGTTATCTACCACAAAAACATCATAGTCTACTACCTCGCTACAAAGATTTGCTGACGTAGTATCCACCATTATATTATTGGAGCATACAATGGCAGTATCCTCTACATCGTTCACTGTAATTTCCTGAGTACAGGTGCTGCTATTCCCGGCAGCATCAGTAGCCGTCCAGGTAACAATCGTAGTTCCAACGGGGTAAGTATCTGATGCATCTGCTGTACCGTTATAATCATTAGTGACGGTAATCGTTGAAGACACGTCAATATTGGCTATTAATTGATAGTCGTCTGTACAACCTGTAAACCCTATATCTACCTCATCATTGGCTTGTAATTCGAAGGTAAGATTGGCACCATAGGTATCGATCCAGGTATTCCATGTTGCAAAATCAACCATAAATGATCGATTTGCAGTATCACAATCATTGGGTACAAGTTCACACTCACTAAATACTATAGATCCATCTGGCCCTGTCAATACAAAGCATTCATCATCATCTTCAAAATCACCATTAGTCACTATATCTACGGTTACTTGACTAGTGGTATAAACAACTCCCGTTATTGTGGAAGGAGTATCATCTAGTTCAGAACCATTGTTAACAAAACTGGTAAGTGGTCCTGTAATGGTAGTAATGTTAGAACCGTTACCTATTGGACAATTATCTGTAAATTGTAACGCAGGCACTGTTATTGCTGCATTACACACACCTGGGTCATTATCTACTATTATATCTGTTGGACATGTAATTACAGGTGCCTCTGTATCATTTACAGTGATATTTTGTGTACAGCTTGAAGTATTTCCAGCCAAATCGGTTACTGTCCAAGTTACTGTAGTGGTTCCAACAGGATATGTATCCGAAGCATCGGCTGTTCCATTATAATCATTGATAAGAATCAAGTTTCCACCAAGTTGCGGTATGGAAAGTTCATAAAAGTTTGAGGGGTTTGAACTACATTGATCATCATCCACCGAGTTATCTCCTAATAAGGTGAAGGTCAAGCTCGATCCATAGGTGGTAATCCAGGAATTCCAGGTGGCAACAGGAATGGTAATGGTTCGGTTTGTAATAACGCAAACCGGATCTATATCATCTTCACTAAATATGGTAGTACCATCTGGGCCCGTTAATACAAAATCTTCTGAACTGATGTTAAAATCTCCACTAAATGTAAGATCTAATTCCATATCTACTACAGATGAGGATAAGCCGGCAAGTGTATTGGGAGTATCTATTAAATCGCCATCAAAATCGAAATTAAACGCTGCTCTACCATATATCAAAACAGTATTTCCACAATTGTCAGCCAGTGTAGGTAAGGGCACAGTAACATTTGCCTCACAAACCCCTGGATCATTGCTTACTGTAATATCTGAACTACACGAGATAGTAGGCGCACTAGTATCGGTAATCGTTACATCAAATGAGCAGGTGGTAATATTTCCAGAAGTATCTTGAATAATGAAGGTATTTGTAGTGACTCCTAATGGGAACGTGGCTCCAGAAGGTAATCCTACTAGCTGTATAGGACCACCGCTGTAATCTACAAATTCAATGAGTACAGGAGAATTAAAACTTGGGCTTACATCGTTCCATTGACCATTGGTTCTAAACTCGGTATAATCTTCATTCCCTAAATTATCATTGGGCTCACCATTGGCCCAATTATCATAGGTAAAAGGTTCACCACTTTGCCAAACAAAATCGCCTTCAATAGCCAGATCGTTATATCCTATAAGTACACTGCCTGTTCCTTGATTATTTAATTCACTAGTAATAAAATCATTTTCAGCAGCAGAATTGATGGTTATAATTTTGTAGTTGTTGGCATTGGAATTGGCAAAGTTATTATCAGCTCTGTCACTAGCATTTGAAATAAAATAGGTGCTGTTTCCGAAGGTTCCAAAAAGGGTAAATCCTGGAACAGCAGCTGGTGGTGCTCCCGCAATACCGCAGTTATCAGAAAACGTTGGAAGCGGATAAGTAATCACTTGTGGGCATTCGGCCGTAATATCTGCTGGACAAGTAAGGGTAGGTGGAGTATCGTCCAGGTCGATTACAACATCGTTTCCATCGCCACCCACATAAGATATTTTCCCCGTAATACCTCCCGAACTTATCGAGGCTCCTTCAGGCAAGCCTGCAAAAGTTCCTGTAATGGCGTCGGTTCCATCGTTATCGATTAAAACCAGTGTGTCACATTGGTTTTCAGGAGCGCCAGTATTATTCACTAGGGTTAGTGTTGCGCCGGTAATGTCTACTACTCCGGTAACTACCAGTTGATCATAGTCGATGCCCGCAGTAATGAACCCAGCAATGCTCGGTGCAAATTCATCTCCTGCAGAAAGTGCAAGGGTTCCGGCTACAGGAAGTGTTCCTTCCCCTTCAAAACCAGGTTGAATGGCTCCATTGATCACTACATTGGTTCCCGTTATCAGATTACTGGTCGGTATGCCAGTAGGCGAGGTAAGTGGTCCATTGGTGATTGAAAGGGTAACATCGCCTCCTGCACTAATACTGGCGTCAATATTCGATAGTTCTATACCGCTACTTGTTGCTGTTCCCGCTGTTCCGTTAATAACCACGTTGCCAGTTCCTGTTGCAGAAATAACCGAGTTTAATCTAAAACCAATCTGCCCAGCACCTGTATTGTCAACATTGGTTCCTGTAATGGAAATCAAACCGTCCTGTGTGGTGACAGCGGCAGAGCCTACCACTTCGGCTCCATAATTGGTGTCGGTTCCTACCCCTCCTATCCCAGTTATATTGATAGTTCCAGTACCCGTTGTAGAGACATTGGCTGAATTTCTGATAGTAGTTCCTAAATTGAAAATTCCAGTGGTAGCAACACTTCCAGTACCATTAAAGGAGATGTTCCCTCCATTAGAAGTCACACTGGTATTGGCATTATTGATGTCTATAGCACGATTGAAACTCACACCATTACCAGCCTGTCCAATGATACTTATATTACCCGTCGAAAGATCCTGCACAGATGCCTGATCATTAACCACCACCCCTTGGTTACTATTTCCGGTTGCATTGCCTCCTGATCCACTGATGGCTATTCCACCCGCATTGGTTTGAACTGTGCTTCCCTCTTCAATCAAAACACCCGTGTTGGAATTAGTCCCAGCGCCTCCAGTGCCTGCAATTATTATACTACCACCGGTACTAGATATCAACGAACTAAATTCTAAACTAATACCAGTATTAAATTCTCCCGTTCCTTCCCCGGTTCCATCTAGGATTACATCGCCATTCAATGATGTTATAGAGGCACCCGCAAGCACAACTCCTTTATTGGCATCATTACCCCCTGAAGCAACTCCTGTTAGACTTACATTTCCAGTTCCCGTGGTTTCGATTAAAGCTCCAGACAAATGGGTGATCCCCTCATTATTAAATCCAGTACCAACCCCAGAAGTTCCATTCAAGGTAATGTCTCCATTTACTGCAGCAATTCTGGTTGCAGTATCTTCTATTCGGATTCCTTGATTGCTATTAACACCATTACCCCCTTGACCTGTTATAGTAATGGTTCCGCTTCCAGCACTCGATATCAATGCTGAACTTTCAAGTTGTACTCCAAAATTATTATTACCGGTTCCATCCCCGGTACCATTTAGAGTAACGTTTCCATTGGAGGCAGAAATTTCTGCTCCTGCTACGACCAATCCTTTATTTACATTGTTCCCTCCGTTTGCATTTCCGGAAATCACTATATTTCCATTCCCAGTTGTTTGAATTAACGCGGACGATATGTGTGTAAATCCTTCGTTATTATTTCCTGAACCCGTTCCTGAAGTTCCGTTTATGGTAATGGTTCCATCTACCGCAGAAATAGTAGTTCCTGGGCTTTGGATAAAAATACCTTGGTTGGCATTTATACCATTTCCTCCTGTAGCGTTTATGGTTATAGCACCTGTTCCTGATGCAAGGATATTTGAACCATTTCTAACTCGAATCCCACGATTGGAACTTCCTGTGCCATCCCCGAAGCCATTAGCCGTTATTTGAATGGCCCCATTAACAGTACTTATGGTTCCACCATTGACTTCTACTCCGTCATTGTTTTCAACACCCGATATGGCACTACCATTTATAGTTATGTTACCAGTTCCTGTATTTGTAATTGAAGATCCCCCAATTACTCTCAAACCCCGATTAATGTTTCCAGAGCCTAATCCATTTCCTGTAATACTAATATTACCGCCTGAAGAACTTACTACTGAGGCATTTAAAAAACCAACACCATAGTTGTTATCAATTCCATTTACCGAACCATTTCCGACAATATCAATAGTTCCTGTTGATGTTGTAATTGGTGTATTGCTGATAAATAAACCTTGGTTGTTACTTCCTGTACCATCGGCCTGACCATTCAGACTTATGGCTCCTCCGTTTACATCTTGAATGAAACTGTCATTAAAACTTAAGCCTCTATTCCCTCCTAAAGCACTATTCCCACCTTGACCTACTAAAGAAATACCTCCACCATTGGATTCAATTCTGGAGCCTTCCAGCATTTGTATAGCTTCAGCTTGTTGGGAAGCTGCTGCAGTACCACTAATTGTAATACTTCCTGTACCTGTAGTTTCAACCACTCCTGCATTACGCAGTTGAACACCGTGTCTAAAGGATATACTAGTAAACGAACCTGTACCTGTAATATTAATATTACCGGTTCCGGTCGTTCTTACAGTTCCACTGTCAACACGCATTCCTAGAAGGTTATCACTTGCCGCTGGAGCGTTACCACCTATAATCGTAATATCTCCATCGGTAGAAGCCAGTACGGCACTCGTAATTACCTCAACATTTGAAGTTCCTGTTAAGGAAATAGCACCCGTAGTACTAACATTCTGACTCACAAAGATTTGTTCTCCATTAACCGTAATGGCACCATTGCCTACGTTGGTTGGATTACCTTGAAAAACGATCGCATCTCTATCATCATCTCCATTGATTGTAAGTCCTGCATCAAAAGTACCATCTACTCCTTCTACATTCAATCTATCATTTCCATTACCCGCATTAATGGTTAGACTCGCTATAGGATCTACGAAAGTGACGCTCTCTCCTAAGGTTGAATCAATGAATGAAATTCCATCGTTGGCATTACCATCGTCACTTAGTGTAATGGTCTCTGCACCTCCAGTAAAGTTGAAGATCCTATTATTTGCATCTAGATTATCTAAAACTGGTTCCAAGCCTACATAATTAAGTAAGCTATTGCCTGTAATGGCTATAGAACCGTCATTGGCATTGATAAAAGTATGGGTTACTTCATTTAAAGTACCATCACCAAAAAGGGTCAATATGTCTCCTGTGGTTTGGTTTCCTCCATTATAATTGATGCTATCTGTAAAATCACCACCAGAATAGTCAACAATAAAATTATCATCTCCGTCAAGTGTATTTATATTGATATTTCCCGTAACGGAAGCAATAGGAACTAAAACATCTGTACCGTCTTGGGTAGTACCATTTCCCGCTACTAAAGTTCCATTGGGGTCAATAAGTCTATAGCTTGAACCATCTACGAACATAGTAATTTCATCATCTACTCCATCACTATCTGTATATACTAAATTACCATTGGCATCAATTTCAATATTAGAAAATAGCGAGATATCTGGTGCACAAACACCTACAGCAACTTGAATAACATCAAGTGTAAAAGGAGCTGGATTGTCAATGTTTATGACCAGGCAATCAAAAGATCCTGGCACTTGTATATACCCATCTTGGTTTGTGGAAGTGCTACCCGTAATAAATGCTGAATTACCAAGTGCTCCAAATCTGGATTGACCATTCATTAAATTTACGCTGACCGGATTTCCAGTACAATCAAAAATGTTTAGCGTTGTAAAAGTTTCCATGTCCCCAATAAAAATATAAGGATTGGTTATAGTAACATCAAAATTGTAGGTAGCATTTGCATTTCCGCCATCTGTGCTTCTATAGTTCATACGTCCTCCACTTGCAACTATATTATCTACATCCCCAATTCCTGCGCCACCTGGAGTACCAGTAATTGTGATATCGGTAGTTCCATTGTTTACTAAACTGGTTGTCACTCCTATTCCCGCAGGTAAAAATGCTCCGGTATTTTCATCCTCATGGTCAATAGTGTAAAAACTAAATCCTGTAGCACAGGCTGCAGGAGTACCTGGTATTGATGTGGTTCCATCAGGGTTTTGAGCAGCTGGTGTTCCCAAAGGGGTGTTCTGGGCATTTACTGTATACGAAACCAGTAGAGCTGTTGCAATTAAAAGTGCAACTCTAAAATTTAGTGTAGTTTTTTTCATAGTAGGCTATTAATTTTACTTTGATTTTAGTTTAGCTGAGCGAGCAACTCTTTGTTGAGTTAAGTTTGCTCTTTGCCTTCATGCCTTAGGCAATTCATCATTCGTAGTATTAGCATCATTTCGCTTAGCGAGACGCTTTCTCAAAGCATCGGTAATTTGAGTACGTTCTTCTGAATTGTTGGTGTTTCTAATAGACTCCGAACTTGAAGCGGCATTAGTTCCTGCATGTATTACAGAAAGTGTTTCTTGAGCCATTGTCATCGAAGTTGACAATAGTATTAAGGTGAATAATAAAGTAACATTAGTTTTCATAAGTAGTGGGTCACATGTTTTAATTACGTATTTGGTTTTAGGTTAATTTCATATTCCGTTGGGACAAGCCAGAGATGATTTAAGATTCACAAAAGATCTATTCATTATCGGTTCGCCGCGGGATTGACCAAAAAAATACCAGGGTACCAAGAGTAAAACCATTAGTAATACCTCTATTAAATAGTCGTCATGATTTTGGGGGCAAATATTTGGAATTTGAACTTATAAGCGGCACGAAGGCCTGTTTACAAACTATTAACAACATGTTAAAGTTGTCGTGTTTGCCTTTAAAATGGAAGGTGATGAGATGTGAAGGTACTCTCTAAAAGAGTTATAGTGAATTTAAATAGGATACGATGCTGATGTCATTATCAATATTTAATTTCTTACGAAGGCGTGTTTTGGTAACATTAACTGTATTTACTGTCGTATTTCTAATGATGGATATTTCTTTTGAGGAAAGACCAATCATTAAATAGGAGCAAAATTCTTTATCTACCCTTGTTATTTTAGGATGTGCTTTCGACAAGCTTTCAAAGAAACTAGTATTTACTATATCCATATTTTGCTCAATGAGCTTCATACGGGTATTTACTTCATTTTGTTTACGAAGCTCTAGTATTACTTGATTTACTTGATTATGAAGTTCATCGGATTGTTGCGCATGTTTCAGCTTATTAATAATATTATCATTCAACTGGGTTTGAACTTGATTATTTGTTAAAACCATCTCCATATCTTTTTGCTTTAACAACAATGCTTGTTTATGCTTTTCCTTTTCCAACTCCAGTAATTGTTCAGATTTGGTTTTGATGACTTCATTCTGAGTTTTTAATACTTCATTTTGTTTTAAAATGGTTTTTTCATCTTCATTACGCATTCTGTTTACAAATTGAAGAGAAAAGGAATAAATCAAGAGAACAACAAGGGTAAGAACAAAGCCCGCTAAACCAAATTCTTTTTGGGTTAATTGGATGTAGTGCAATATCGAAAACGTGATAAAGGAATAGGCAAAACTAAGTAATCTCCATGTCTTATTTTTTATCAAGAATATGCTAAAGAACCCTATGCATAAAGCCGCAAAGGGCACTTCTACTTGTTCGGTCTCAAGGTAAATAGCTACATATGCTAAAGTGCTTATTACAAAAGAAAATACTAGGCAAGAAATTTGGCTCTTTCCTATAGAATTTAAGTAAACTACTCCCGAATTAATAATTAAAGCAAGGGATACGAAAAATACTATCCAATAATTCTGGTCGATACTATTTTTAACTAAAACTGGAATAATAATAAAAAGAGTGCCATACAAACAAATAAGATTAAGAAGTCGTAAGGAACGCTTGTCGAATTCTGTAGATACGTACTCTACACCTTTATTTATAATGGTATTGTGATATGTTCTTATCCTTTTAAGCAAGTATAATTGGTGTATAGTTTGAGGATCATGAAATTATGATTCGCTAAAGGAACAAAATACCTATGTAATCTGAAAGTTTAAAATGAAAACACTCCAGAGGTTTGATGAAGGAGGGTTCCGCCATTTGTACTGAAGTTTATCGTATTGTCCTAGGACGAATACTTTATTTGTGAATCTTCCATTTGGAATTGTTCATAATACAGTAATACCAAAAAATGAGGGAAGCCATGGATCCATCATTTTGATAACCCTTGGCTTCTGATTGGTTAATAATTATTCTTGGGTTATGTCCTAAATTAAAACACTTCCAACAATTGATACTCTATACTTGAAATTCAAAAATTAGGTGATTTTTCCCGTGTAAATATAGGTTTTCCCCTTTAAAACTATCGAGCTATGGTTTTTACCTTTGGTACTTTACCAAATGAAAATCAATACTCTTTCGGCAATTAATTGATATTAAATAGGAAGTGCCAGATTGATTGACACAAGTATGAAACAGAAGATGATAGAATTTTCAGAAAGTGAAATAGGGTATAACAACAGAGAAGCTTGACGGTACTCTTAACGTAGTTGCAAGATAATATCCATTAACGGTTTGATATTCCTCTTTGATTTAACCTTTTAGACAAAACACACTTTAATAGCAACCGATAAACACTAAGGCATTATCTTTGGCTATTGTGGCTTCTTTTATATTAGAAACCAACTCTTTAGACTGTTTGGTGGTTTATATGTAACAGTAGCTTAACATAATCAGCATTAAAAAACGAATACGACATGAGTAACGCATTTGCCAGAAAATACAACGCTACACCAAAGTCACTTATTAGCACTAACAAACCTGCCCATTTTATATCAAATTCTAAGCAGCCAGAATCGCCATTTTTTTTTCCGGCTAACATCCAGCCAAAACTAGCTATTGGACAGGTAAATGATAGCTACGAAAAAGAAGCAGATAGCATAGCTAATAAGGTTATTAGCACGTCAACACAGTCTAACAGTCTGGTTTCGCAGATAAGCCCATTAAATACTTGTTCTACCCAGCGCAAAACTACCAACACCAATGGAAGCAAATCGAACTCCAAAAACCTGATGGCAAGCAGTCAACTTGAAAGTAAAATAAATACTAGCAAAGGCGGCGGAAGTGCTATGGATACTGACACACAAACAGAAATGAGCCAAAAATTCGGGACTAATTTTGGAGATGTACGCATACATACAGACCAACCATCTATCCAGATGAACCGACAACTTGGAGCCAAGGCTTTTACTGTTGGTAACGATATTTATTTTAATCAGGGGCAATACAGTCCTAATAATCAACAGGGCAAGCACTTATTGGCACATGAGCTTACCCATGTAGTACAGCAACAGGGTATTCAACAAATACAAAAAACTCCTGATTTTGGTGGGGGGACTGCTGGCCTACACGAAGATCTTACCAGACAATATAGTCAAGAAACAGGTGTGCCTTATGAACCAGGTTTGCAATACACAGAAGGTTACCGTCTATGGTTAGTTGGTAAAAACGATGTTGAAACTAAGGAAACACCCAAAGAAGCACCCAAAGAAGCACCCAAAGAAACCAGTTCGGAACATACTGCTAAAGAAAAAGAACAGAAGAAAAAACTGAAAACTGTGATTAATGCCGCAGGAGGTACAAAAACAGATAAAAAAGGGACTAGTCTTGCTGCCAGTGCAGACGCAAAGTTGAAGATACCCTTGGGTGGCCCTTTTTTAGATTATTTTAAATTTGCTATAAAGACGGGGCCCTTTATTAAATGGCAGCAATCTTTAGATAGTCCAGCAAAAGAAAAGTTTGAAGCTGGTTTAAAGTTTCAATTAGACATGCTGGATTTTTTAGTCAAACAAGATAATTTCAGCCTTACTATGGGACCTTACTTAGCAGGCTCTGGAGGCTTTAAAACCGAAGATGATAAAACAAAACCTTTTGGTTCCATGAATTTAGGACTTACAGGCAATTTTATTTATACTGGAAACATTTGGGAAGCCAATATATATCTTTCTGGAGGCTATTCTCTTTATGGCACCAAAGACAAAGAGCCGAAAAGCGGTGCATTTATAGATACTGGAGCGTCTATTTATCTGCGAGGTAATGTAGGCAATAAAGAACATAAAGTCTTTTTAGGTCCTGTTTTGGGAGGTGGCTTTAATGCCGATTCGTCTCAAGGGAAAAGTGAAGGTTACTTTAATCTTGGCATTAGAGGTATGTTTTAAAATTTCATAATCTAAAATTCGGCCATCAGTCTCTTAACTGATTGTTTAGTTAAGAGTTCTAGGCTATTGCTTTCGTTGAAGATGGTTAAATTTTATAATTGTCTTTCATATAAGGGTGAACAGTTACACCAGATTTTTAGGGCTTTTGCCTCTTTTCAATATCTCAGTCTTTCTTGGAGGGTGGGGTCATTTCAATGAACGGATTCCTGAATTAGGAATTTCAACCTATCTTCTGTTTTCTTCAGGCATTAAGTTACTAAGTATTAACTTACTTTGTTACCAGTACTTAAGCTTCTCGATTATAAAAAGCTGCATAAACTACTTTAAATTAAGATGTGAATATGTAAAAATGAATACATTAGTATTGAAAATGATTATTACCCCGTAATGGCATGAATTATCTTTCATTCCAATTTATTTTAATATGGAAAAAGTTCGATTTGCCTTTTTGTGTTGTCTTTCCCTGTTCATTGGCTGTGATACTAAAAAAAGTATTTCGGACATAGAGGGGAGTATCGAATTATTACACTCAAAAGCAGTAAACGGTCCTCTTGAAGTGGAGTATCTTAGTTTGGAAGACTCTTCCTATCACTATCTTACTTCTGCAAAAAAAATAATCATTAAAAACCCAAGGGTGACGGATAGTTTAAAGGCAGTAAACAACTACATTTTGGGCCATCATTTTAGGAATAGACAACAAACGGACAGCTCCCTTTTTTACTATAACAAGGCGATAAATGAGATCAAAGACTCGGTACGCTACTCACAAGAAGTAGATTATTTTTATTATACATACGAGAGTTATACAAAACAAAATAAGTTTGGAGATGCCTTGGCAATTGTAGAGGATTTTAAAACCAGGTATGATCTGGATAAGGAACACGGTTTTAACACGATGCTTTATTTTATGTATACTGATGTCTACAGTTTGATGGGTGATTACGAAAAAGCATTGAAATATAATGAACTTGAACTCCGAGAAACTATCAAGATTAACGATACCTCCTATATTCCCGCTATCATCGCTAGAAAAGCGAAGTATTTATATTATTCAGGAGAAAAAGAAAAAGCATTTTCTCTGTTAGATTCCCTGATCTCCGATAACAAAAGCTATAGACCTTTTATCTATGTAGATATTTATAATGTCTATGGTATATACAAATACTATGATGGAGACTATGTAACCGCCATCGATAATTACAAGAAAGCGATCCCATACATAAAGAAAAAGCCGGACCCGTTAAGAATGCGATCAGATTTAGCTGTAATGTATATGAATATTGCGGAAGCCTCTATCGATCTTAAACAATATAATGATGCCCAGATATATTTGGACTCTGTAAAAGGGATAGGGTTTGAGTATATGGAACTCAGCAATCAAAAATTATATCTAGAATATAAGCTTAGGTATACGGCGGCTACTAATACAGATGTTAAGGTGGTCGTTAACGATTTAAAGGAAATATTTGATTTCCAGCAAAATGATTATGAAAAGAAGTTTGGTGAAGAATTGAATGCCCTCAAGGAAGCCAATCAAAAAGAAAAAGTACTGGAACAGGAGAAAACAGAAGCCAACTACAAAAATTTTAAAATGAAGACGGCATTGCTATGGGGAGGTATTGGAGTACTTCTCCTAACATTTGTAGCCGTATTTTATTACCGAAACAACAAGTTGAAGTTGGAAAAACAACAATTAAAAACACAACAACGCCTATTACGTGCTCAAATGAATCCCCATTTTACGTTCAATACTGTATCTACTATTGGTCGGATGATTGATAAAAAGCCGGATACAGCAAAGAAATATCTATTAAAGTTCTCAAGATTGCTCGGAACGATCTTCGAAAATTCAACCTTTGATTATGTATCCCTCGAAAAAGAATTGGAAGCGTTAAAGGAATATATGGAGCTGCAAAAGCTTCGTTTTGAAAAAGGTTTCAATTACACAATTGAATTGAACACAATTGAACCCGATTTGGTATACATTCCTGGAATGCTACTACAACCTGTCATCGAAAACAGTATTATCCATGGTTTTTCAGGCATTGAATACCTAGGTGAAATCAAGATTGAACTAGTGCAAAACGGACGTTTCATTTTTTGTAAAATTGAGGACAATGGTCGCGGAATTGAAAATAATATTGCTAAGAAAAATGGGGCTTCCTCCATGGAACTTATTCAATCTTTTCTGGAAAAAGTAAGTAAAACCAAAATGGAATATATTAATAAAGCGGATCTTTCTAAGGAAGGAAGAGGCGTTATTGTTAATTTCGCTTTCCCTTTTAAAGAAACCCCAAATGATTAGAGCTATTATCGTTGATGATGAACCTCAAATGTTGAAGGAAGTTAAGGAACGTATTCAACTCTTCTATCCAACGGAGATTGCAATTATGTCGGAGGCTTCTAATGTGAATGATGCCTTGATCGCTATTGAAACCTATAAGCCTGAACTAATTTTCTTGGACGTTCAATTAAACAATCAAACAGGATTTGACCTTATCGAAAAAAGTCCCTATAAAAACTATAAGGTAATATTTATTACTGCGTATGATACGAATGCTATACGCGCGATAAAAGTAGGAGCATTAGATTTCATTCTAAAGCCTATAGATGATGATGAATTTAAAGCGGCCGTAGATAAAGCTATTAGTACAACTCATAAAGATGCATACTTACAGAAGTTAATTGAAGTCTCTCAAAGTCGTTATAAAGGTATAGGTACTAATAGAATTATTTTGAAAACCACAGAAGCAGTATTCGCTGTTTCCGAAGAGGAAATTTTCTATTGTAAATCCGAAGGTAATTATACTACAGTTTTCACAAAGGAACATGGTGCTATTTTAATTCTGGGCCATTTAAAGAAAATGCTGGAGCTTCTACCTCAAAACATCTTCATACGATGCCACCAATCTTATATTGTGAATAAACTAAAGGTTGTGAAATACGATAAGAAAGGAAATCTTGTCCTTAAGAATCTACAGAAAATACCAGTGTCTTCACGTCGAAAAGAGTCTACTTTAAGGCAGATCTTTTAAACGAGTTTCAAGTTTATTGAAGCGCTTTCTTTAAAAACGCGAACGTATTTTTATTTTTTTTGTGTCCAGCATTTCAAATATGCATTTTTGAAGGTGTTAGGTTCTAATTACTAATATGACGACATGAAAAAAAATATACTACTCATTGCATTAGTCTTAATCCAAACTCAACTTTTTGGACAGGTTGAATGGGAATGGCATGAGATTGAATTTGACTCACAATTGTATCCATCCGATTTGTTTTCGGTCGATTTGGATGGTGATGGAGATATGGATATCATTTGTGGAAATCATGGCTACAATAGTATACAGTGGTACGAAAATATAGATGGATCGGGAACTTTTGACACCTCGCATTTTGTGGCAGATGGTTTTGATAAATTGACAGATGTCATCGCTGCAGATTTAGATGCTGATGGAGATATGGATATAGTGGCTAGTTCCCGGGATAATAATGAAATTTCTTGGTTCGAAAACACGGATGGATTAGGAACTTTTGGGCCTCGACAGATTTTTTCTCATACCATTTTTTCACCAATGGACCTCGATGTAGCCGATTTGGATAACGACAATGACTTGGATGTGCTAGTTGCTGCAGATTCTGGTATTGGAGGGACCTGGCACGAAAATCTGGATGGTCTCGGCAGTTTTGGACCAAGTATTTCAGTAATACCAAATAATTCTTGGACCCAAATGGTAAGAGCCGGAGACATGGATGGCGATGGGGATATGGACTTCCTACTCTGTGAGAGTCTTAGCGGATACATAAGGTGGTCTAAAAATATAGATGGGCAGGGGAATTTTGGGCCTCAAATATTAATTACCGATCTAATCGAAACCCCTACATGGATTTCTATCATTGATATGGACCTTGATGGCAACCTGGATATTCTTACCAATACATATGGAAACGATGATGGAGATATTATGTTAATTCGAAATTTAGATGGGTTGGGGAATTTTGGATCCCCGGAAATAATCGCAGATGTAGGATATAGGGCTACGACCATATTTCCATACGATTTTGATGGAGACAACGACATAGATATTGTTCTTTCCGGAAATAATGGTGTTATTTCTTGGGTTGAAAATTTGGGTGATGAAATTTTTGGGCCTCAACAGCCTTTCGGTTTTTTTCCAGACCCTAGGTCTATGTATCCTAAGGATATAGACAATGATGGAGATATAGATTTTGTTGTTCTCTCATATATTTACGGAGCTATGGGATGGCTTGAAAGATCGGGGTCCAACCTGGCAGTTGAAACCCATTCTTTAAACGCCATTTCTGTAACGCCTAATCCCGCTTCAGAATTAGTCCTAATAGATATTCCTAACTCAGATACGATTTTAGGGAGGGTTCATCTTTTTTCGGCAAATGGGAAAGAGGTATTAACTTCTTCAGATACAATCCTAGATATATCGAATTTTTCACCAGGAATTTATTTTGTACAAATTATTACTAGTTCTGGGATCATCCACAAAAAACTTGTTAAAGAATAACCTTGAATCACGCTATAGCATCCGTATAATCAAAAAAGCATGAAACTATACCTTTTTATATCCATGGTATGTCTATCTCCAATTTGGGCATATTCACAAAGTGAGGTTGGACACTTTGTTACCGTTCAGGGGGAAATGATTAAAATTTACGAGAACGAAAAACAAAAAACACAGGCCTATAAAAATTATAGAATTACAGGTGATATAGGATTTTCGGGGGAATTGTTTTTTTACTATGATGCTCAGCAAGAGTTTAAAAAGATAAAGCAAAAGAAGATAGAAGAAGTGCATTTTGGAAGTAAACTATATCGCAATTTTCCAATTACACGCACCGGAGCAAAGAGACTGCATGAAGTAATCATGGAGAATGATACGTATGTGCTCACCAGCTACTATTTTTTGGTCAATTATTTCTACATTTTTAGTAAAAGCGATGGTAAGATGGTCGAATCTAAGACGAAACATTCCAAAAAGAAGAAAAAGGATTATACATCTTTAGAGAAAAAAGTATCCAAGTATTTTCCCGACTGTAATGAGGCCTTGGCTATTGTTAAGAGCAATATTAAAAATGGAGATTATCGAATACTCTACGGATCAATAGCTTATGCAGATATTAAGATGTTTAAAGGAATAAGTAATTATAAATGTAAGTAAATGAATAAACTAACAGTAGCGAGCGTTCTCTTTTTGATTGTTGCATACACTGGGCAGGCACAAGACACAATTTATTTTTCCGATGGCTCTTTCATAGAAGGATCTGTGATACAATTACAAAAGTCAAAAGTTTACTTTGAGAATTCTGATACTGGTGAAAGAAAATGGTATAAGAAGAAAATAAAAAGGTTAATCGATGATACCGACGGGAATAAAATTGAATACAGGATCAGGGAGATAAAAGGACTCCGCAATGTGTTTTCTGGAGAGTTAATAAAAGGAAAGGTGTCTTATTACGTAACAGTAAAATATAATGCTGCCTCTAGAAGTTATGCCTCTTCTTATTATCTACTCAAAGAAGATGGTAAAATGGTTAAAGACCTTCCAAATAGTCTAACAACGCCCTTTGTAAAACGTATGTCTAAGTTTTTTTCAGACTGCCCATCACTGGTAAAAAAAATAAAGAATAAGGAATATACGTACCGTGATACAATTGAGGCAGTTAAATTTTATAATTCCAGGTGCTTCAAATGAGGTAAAAAGAACTCTTCGGGCTTTCAATAAAAAATTAATATTAATCCTAAATAAGATGATAATGAAAAACAGAATTTTAGTGCTATTTCTTAGTATCACAACTCTAGTTTCTTGTTCAAAAGACACCAATTCAACAGAAAATTTTACGGACCCCACCACTACCAATTTAAGGGCTTCTAATTACACTTCTGACCCAAATTTCCTTACTCTTGTCGACAACTATTCGGCGCTGGCAGAAAAGATCTGGTTCGGAGCTGATGACTACAAAGAACCCCCAGGTAATCTAAATACGGAGGTAGTATTGCTAATGGCTGGCTTTTCCAAACTCGAAGAGTTTAGAGCCTTTCAGCGAGAAAATTCAGAACTATACTATAGGATTGTAGCAGATTACAATCTGGAGTCGAAAGTACAATTGCAAGAGTTGAGCTCTAAACTTGTAGACAAATCCAAAGATGAATTATTGACTCGATACCCAAGAATGAAAAGTTGTGCATGGACTATGTTTGGATGCTTAATCGATGCCGTTGTAAGTTTTGCAGAAGACCTAGATGATATTGGTGGTATTGGTTGTGAGTGGAATCCAGGTTCTGAATGCTGGGAAGCGATGCTTACGTTAGAAGCCGATGCGCTCTGGACCATGCAGGGCTGTATAGAAAGTTATCTTGAATGTTAAATTGGCACCGACCCTTCAAGCAAAATGTCTTTAGCTAGCACCTTTGGCAGGAGATCGTTGGCGTGTTCACCGTCATGAACGGTAAACTCTTGCGGTTTATACTTCACTATGGTATTCCTTTGGAAAAGCTGATTCGCTGCGAACTGGCCTGTCGTGACCATAACAAAGAACACCAATGGTGTGGCTTGAAAAAGTCAAAGAAATTTGGTTGGAAGAATTCAATGAAAAAGCACCTCAAATTGAGGTGCTTTTCAAAACAGATTCAATGCACAATTATTTAATCCATTTTCTTTTTCTCATTCAAGGGCCAAAGACCATAAATTTCATTTCCTTTACCAATACTAAACTTAGAATCATACGAATCAATTCTTTTTGCGCCATCACAACATATAGTAATGTTGGTACTTAAGGAATAACCATCACACTCTCCTGTATCAATTTCAACTACCAGATTATCTTTTACAAACAAATACATTTCTTCCGAATCCCCTACCTGCTCACAATGACAATCGAACCCAATAATTTCACTAATCGTATCGGGATGTTCATACTCTTTAAATATGTAAAGTATGTCCCATTCAAAATCGTAAACCTCTTTGAGATCTACAATATTTTTATCGGTGTCAGGATTATAAATATCAACCACTGCCGAATGCAATTCATTACAGTACTCATTGGAGCACCCATAAAAAACCGTTGCTAATAGCAAACAAATCAATGTCCCTTTTTTAATTGGCTTCTTTTTTTTGGCTTCCATTTTCATCCAAATTATTTAATCTTTCAAGTAATCTATCATATTGCCCATGGTGACGCCCGTTTCCCGACGGGTGTACTGCACAAACAAAAAACCACAACCCTCCAGGGGGTTGTGGCAGTAGTATAAAAATAGCGCTTTTTATTTTAATTCAAGCAGTAAGCTTACTCCGGTGTAAGTCCCCGTAAAAACAAATGCTAGCGGGGGCTTCTCTTCATGGTAAATCCTTTACACTTGTTTTAAAACAAGAGTTTGCAAGAAAATCATTTGAGATTTTTTCAATTAACCAAATAATTTTTTCAGAACAGATATTGTTATCTTCTCCAAAAAGAACAATCTCTTGCAAAGTTTTAATATAATCTTCGGGATTATCAAGTTTTAGTAACCTATAATGCCCCTCATTTAATACAAAATATTTGTTTGTTTTTTGCTCTGTATTTATAATTGTATAATTGTAGATGCCAATATCTAGCTTATTATCTAAATCTACATTGCCATAATACATGCCTAGTTTTTGAAGAGCAAGTGAGACTGTGTTATCCAAAAAAACATTTATGTTCTCTATTTTCCCCAGAGTCACTAATTCTTCAGCCAACTCTAGTTTAAGGTCCATCAAATTATAAATGCTTTTTAATGTTCTTTTAGGTAATTTACAATTAATATCTAATCGGCTTTTTGGATTCCTATTGATATTGTAATGCAATCTTATTAGCCGAAATATATAATCGTTTGTAACTTCAAGACAATAATTCTTTTTAAAAGAATATTCCAATACTTCTCTTAATGAAATCAGAAGTTCTTCAAAAGAAGTAATATCTAAAAAAACTATTTTACTTTCTTCATAAATAAATAAGTTTACGGGATTGTGAGTTCCTGTTGAAATCCCATAAATACCCTTTCTAGGGTTTTCATAATTTATTTTCCCTTGGTGTAAACCATAAATTGAAAACCCCTTTCCTAAATTAAGTTCTTCTAACGTTATACTCTCTTTAGCTAATAAGATTTTACCGATGCTTTGTTTGAGTTTACTAAATTCCGTGTTCTTTTGGGACATACAGCTTACTGTCGACAAAAGATAAATGATCATTAAAGTTTTTTTCATTAGTTACTTTTTTTCTTCTTATTTGCTATCTCTTTCATGACCTCAATGCCTGTTTTCGTTGGAATTGTTTCAGAATTTAATATATGGTTTATTTTCCCTGAGCTCCTCTCTTTATCAAATAATTTACGGTTTGAAATGTTCGCATGGTCAATTTCGTGCCCAAAAGTGGAAATGGTAAACTCATCTTTGGTAAGGTTTCCTTCTTTAACTATTTTTGCTTCTTCAGAAGTAAGATTTGTATCTGGATCATCTACTGCAGCTTTACTAGACCCCTGATAAATTATTATTTCAAAACTTTCTACTTCCTCCTGCTGGCGCCCGTCTCATGACGGGTGACCACCACATCACGCTAGGAAACCTAAGTTCTTTCTTTTGGAAAAGAAATCGAAGCTTACAAAGCTGAGATTCACGAATTCCAAAATATATAATTTACCCATGAGTAAAGAACCAAAGAAAACAAAAAACCACAACCCTTCCAGGGGGTTGTGGTAGTACTGTAAATATACCAATTTATTTAAGATTTCAGGTCCTGCTTACTCTTGTGTAAGCACCTGTCTGGAGACGGGCGCTAGCGGGGGGAAATCTCAATTTACAATAATGATACTCTCTGTTACATTTTTACAGTTATCAAAGCATTCATATCCTTTCCTCATTCTTTTCTTATCCTTCATCCTATAATAATCGTAAAGGCAATAAATATTTATCCCTTCAATATCCGAAGCCGATGTATGACTCTTAAAGATTGTTGTTTCTCTTAACTTTAAATCCTTGAAAAATGAATCAATATCCAACTCTCCAAACCCTCCCAAGCGATAATAGCGAGAATCAATAATATTATAAGCCAAATAATATGAGCAATTTCGATTAAACGATACGATATTTTGATTTAACAACCTATATGGTTGGTCAAAAACCACCTTAACAAATACGAAGTTCTCATATTTATTTTCCAAAAATTGTGCTTTCTGACCTTCCAAATCATTCAATATTTGCTGTTTATCTCCAATACCAAATTCGCTTACTGTAAGCAACTTTGATTTGAACAAGATTGAGGTTGAATCTTTATAACTCAATTTCTGGGCATTTCCAGAAAGTCCAATTCCAAATAAAACGATTAATAATATGTTGTATCTCATTTTTTAATTTTCTAGGTCATTTTTGGTTTCCCATTCTTCCGCTCGTTGGCGCCCGTCTCCAGACGGGAGACCACATAAATAAAAACCGCAACCTCCTACGGGGGGTTGCGATAGTTCTATAAAGGTAGCATTTTTAATTAAATTCCCGCTCACTCCTACGGAAGCACCCGACAGAGTCTGGCGCTAGCGGGGGGAGCTCTTAAACAGTTTTCTGCACAATCTGCTTTTTCTTGCTGCGCTCTTACTTTATTCTCATTTTCTACGGCATTACCAGTATCAGTTCCAACTATATTAGGAATAGCGTGGGACACTGTATTTTCCCATGACCTAATTTAGAACATGTGCGTTAAACATCCTTTTTTTTAAGGGATTTAACAAGACTTCTTTTACTTAAACATATCAAAGAACATTAAAATCCAGCAGCTCTATACCTTAAGAGCTGCTGGATTTCAGTTATTTAGGGTCGTGAGTTAGTCCATGACCTATTTTACTGCACTACCAACTTCATTCAAATATGCTAAGAGTACCATCTTCGTCATGAAAAATCGCTATTTCACTTATTATATCGGGATTATCAGAGTCTAAACTTAATCGGATACTATCCCCATTTTTAAATTCAATAACCAAGATAAAATCATCCAGTATGAAAACATCAACGACCTTTTTTTCAATAAACTCACAAAGTTTATTCCTATACGCAATGTCACCATAGTGGTAAATCTCATTATCGACATTTATTGAAGGCCATATATAAAAAGTAAAGCCTTTGGAGTTGAAATGAACTTGTAAATAGTCCATGACAAATTGAATAGCATTGAGCTCTTCATTCATTAAACTGTTTTTAATATTATCGTTAGCACTCATAGTTTAAAATTGTGGGTCAACTGGAAGTGGTAAATGCCCTCTAGGGTCCTTATTAGATATAGTTTTACCGGTCATTGGATCAACTGTTTGAGCGGTAGTTCTATTATTATTCATATAATTGACGCGTCTTCCTTGATTCGCATTAGGGTCCATAATCCTAACACCCGTGGTTCTGCTGTCCATCCCCTTCCCTCCTGAGCCGCTTTGATATACCATACCTGATCCTTTATTTGGCGGTCCTGGGCCAACAGCACCATCAGGAATAGGTACAGTAGTTCCGTCTGAAGTTACAACAAAATCTGGACTTGATGTGCTGATATTCCCATCAGGTGCGGCAACAAAATCAGCTTTTACATTAACATCAAAATCTAAATTACCTAATTGCTTAACCGTTTTATTTAAAGCATTCATCTCACCCCTCGGACTAGGTTCGGCTAATGCAAACACTACTGATCCAACTCCATAGCCTAGTCCTTCAGGAGTACTAATTGATTTCTTAGCCTCATCAACTATCATTTGTCCCGTCCCCTCTGGATCTTCTCTTACGCTGTTTATAACAGGCATCATCTCAGCACCCATTTGGGTGTATGCACCAGGGTTTCCTTTTGCTGAGAGAGTTTTTATTGCCTCAACAACTGCATCTTTTGCCGCTACTATAAATCCCTTCGCAAAAGAGAAGCAATCAACACCAGGGGGACAGTTCCCGTCGGGATCATTAAGTGCAATTGGATTGTTGAGTGCATAACCATAAGGTGTATTGTGAACCTGCCCAACTGCATCAGCCAATGCATCCACCACAAACCACCTTCCCAGTGCGGGATCGTAGTTCCTTGCCGAAACGTCGTACCAGCCCAGCCCGAGCTCCTCCTGTATCTGTTTGCCCCCGAACTTCCACTGCTGTGCGAGGCTGTTGCCCCCGGAAACCGAGGCATTGTAACCGTTTTGGCGCAGCCCGAAGGGATAGTAACGAGGCTCAAAAATTTAGACCTTTCACACTTTTTTAAAATGTCATATCGTATTATCAAAGAAAATGAACAGGAATAGATTCCTATTCCTGTTCATTTATTAATCTACTTGAAATTAGTATTCTTAATTAAGAACTTCAGTAAAATGTTCGTTTGGAAAAATATATATCTACTCTTCTTCCCATGATATAACTGGAGGGACTTGGGATAAGATATCTATACATTCGGATATTGTATAAATGGCATAGTGGATTATATCCCAATCTAGATATATTTTTTGAGTCATTTCATGAAAAAAATCTATATAGCTAGAGTTCTCAACAGAATAGAATGTTTTACCTAGATTTTCTTTTTGCGTTGTATGCCAGATTTTCAATAAAAAACTTTCATTCGTGTTCCGGTAAGAAAGAGTATCGTCAAAGAATATTTTCAAATACTTTTTGTCACTTTTTTCTTTCTTTAGAATGATAGTTAGCCCAGCGGAATCATTGAGCAGTTTTTCAACATATAATTTATCATTATTGTCGAGTACGTTTAAATTCCATTTTTTAAGTACATCTTTCATAATCTATTCTTCTTCATCTGAAGTTTTTATGTTATATCTAATTTTTGTTCTTCTTCTACCTTTAGGGCTAAAAATTTCCAAAGTAGGTCTCCCGTCTGAACTCTTTTCTCGCACAGTAATATGTCTTCCATCTTCCAATTTACCCGTTTTAAGAAAGCCGCCTAGACCTTCGATGAATTTCACATCACTAGGATCAAGACTATTAAAATCGATAATGGCCTGGTCTAGACCACCTTCCTTTTCAAATTGAGTGCTTCTCCCCGACGTTTCTCTTCCTGGTTCTGCATCTTCTAAAATGTCATCTTCTAATCTTCTTATTGGACTCCCAGTATCATCTCCTTCAACATCGATCTGTTTATTATCTACCTGATGTTTCTCATCGATTTTGAAATTTTCAGGGTTAAGAGATGGATTATCCCCACCTGGTTGGTTCGAATTCAATTCATTAGTCCATAACAACATGCCTATTAAATTAGCATGTGCCCCAATTTTTACAATGCCGCCTAATATCTGGCCAGCTTTTTTTGCTATAGCGTTTTTCGCTTTCTTCTTTACAACTTTTGTTGCACCTGTTTTGCCAACCTCTCCAAAAGTGCCTTTTCCTTGAAATACTAGAACAATGGGTTCACTATTTTGAGTGTCTTCTGTATTAGGTGTTGTAACGTCACCTTCCAGGCCCTCGATCTCTACTTTCCAGATTGGACTGTTGTGCGCAAACTGATAATTCGTAATGGAAAGGAACTCCTCGGTTATTGGGTCACTACCAAAGAACCTCCCAATCTCTGGGATATAGTTTCTATACCTAAAGGTAAGCCAACCGAGGCCAAGTTCGGTCTGTTCTTCCTGCCCAAGGAAGTTCCACTGCTGTGCGAGGCTGTTGCCCCCGGAAACCGTGGCATTGTACCCACTTTGCTTCAGCCCGAAGGGGTAATAGTTCGATTCCTCGATGATCTCACTCTTGTGTAAGCACCCGACAGGGTCGAGCGTTATCTAGAAGCCATGCAAAGTCCGGCTCTAGCGTCGGCAAGCAAAAGAGTATTTTGCTTGCCGCCTTCCAATTACTTACAACTTTATATAAGTTGAGTCTTATGTAACATCACCTTCCTAGTTTAGTCCGGAATACTAGATATCTCACCTTTGTATTCAATATAATCTAAGATGTTTTCCTCTTCCAAATTCTTTCTAAAGAAATAACATTGATAATTTTTGTGATTGCTAAAGATCAAATTAATTTTTTCATCGGTACTTATGATGTCTTCTGGATATCCAACTTTTTCAAAAAGATAATCAACATCTTTATATAATAATACGAGGACATTATTTAACACCACATATCCTTTCGGCTTATAAGGATTAATTTTTAATCGATAATACTCCTTCTCCAAATTGATATCACTTGCCCTTATATAAACGTTAAAGTCCCTTTTACTTAAACGTTCAACATAAACCAATAGAATATTGTAAGGTGGATTGCCAACAATTTCATCCTCAATATATCCTTTGATTGGTTGCAATAAAACCTCAGAATTTATGACATGGGTAGGTGATAATGACTTGTAATACTTCAAATCATTTTTCTTCTGCCCAAAACAGGAATATGAGGTAAATGAAAGTATCAAAATAATTAATGAAAAAATTAAGTTCTTTAAAATTGAACACAAAAAGGAATCAATTTTTTGGTTTATTTCCTGTGTGATCATAGTTATAATAGGATTTCGTTGCAGGGACATATACATTCGTTTCAATATTATGGTTTGGAGCAACTTTTTTAAACCATTTAGCCACATTTATATCATCTTCTGAAGCTCCACCCAATTTCGTGCCACTTTCTTTGAACGCATTAATATCTTCATCTGTATATGGGTGAGAGTGATCCGCTACTACATTATTGTGACCACTATTGAGTAAATCAACAACACTAGAAACTCCAGAGGCATCCCTTTCATATTCATTCATTGTTCCTATAAAGTAGTTTGAATCTTCGGCATTTACTTTAGACCATTCAACATAAGAGTTATCAGCGAAAAATTCGAAAACTTCTTTCGCTTTATCTCCATTCTCTATTTCTAAATGCTTCACTTCAAGATCAACTTCATTACCCTCAGAATCAAGTGCCTCAACAACCTTAGTAGTCATCGAATCAATCTGTCCATCACTTTCCAAGGTAACAAATTGATCGGTAATAACCTCTCCATTCTCATCAGTTGCAAAAACTCTGTCTGGAGAATCAGTTTCGGCAATTCTTTCAAAAGTGCCATCACTTAATAGTTTGTAATCATCTTGTGGCCCCATTGGTGCCATCCCATCAGGATCTAAGAAATAAATGGGATTGTTGAAAGCATAGTTGTATGGTGAATGCCTTCTCATCTGCTCGGCTAGTGGATCAATATTCATCCAACGTCCAAGAGCAGGATCATAGTTCCTTGCTCCAAAGTCATACCATTCCATACCTAGTTCTTCGTTGAGTTCCTTTCCGTTGTACTTGTATTTCTGTGCTAACGTATTTCCATTAGAAGAAATTGTGGTATTATACCCCTTTTGCTCCAGCCCGAAGGGATAATAGTTCGATTCCTCGATGATCTCACCGGTGCCCACACTGCCGTTGCCATCGCTGTCGGAATAACTCAGCCTTACGTTGCCCAAGTGGTCCTTATATTGATAGACATAGTTGTAGGCCGTATAGCTGGTGCTCCCACCCACGCTTATGCCAATGCTCTTGCTGGTGCCCGCTACGGGTTCCACGTACCCCTCTGGGTGCGGGAAGAACTGTAGGTCTCCATCCTCGTACACATAGCCCCCCACGTACAGGATATCCTTGGCCACCTGCCCCGTGATGGCAACGGTCTTCTTGAGCTTGGTGCCCGCGGCATCGTACACGTAGGTAATGGTCCCGGACTCCGTCCCGTTGTCTATGGTCACCACTTCGGGCAGGTTCAGGTGGTTATAGGCGATCGAGGAGATCCCCTTGTTGCGGTCCACCTCCATGTTCCCGTTGGCATCGTATACATAATCGTCGTTGGTGGTGAGCCCCACTACATTGCCGTCCTTAAAGCCCTCCCCACTGTAGGCAGGGTCGGTGGCACTGTCCAGCACGTTCAGGAGCTGGTTGGTGGTGATCCCGTTCACTGTCTTATAGGCGTAACCGAGATCATCCCAAACCCCCGCATTGGTATCGGTGCCATCGGCACCACGGCGCTCCAGGGACAGGATGTTCCCGTTGCGGTCGTAGCCCAGGCCGCTCACATCGTGGTGGTCGTAGGTGCTCATACTGTTGAGGCTGGTACCCTTGTGGCCCGATGCCCCGAGGATACGGTTAAGGTCATCGTAAAGATAGTCATATCCCCTCACATCCGTATCGCTGTTCTCGGTTTTCCAGAAGGTCTGGGCAATGTTCCCGTTGTACAGGGCAGTGGCCCCGGTGCTTCCATCGGCTTGGTCGTAGTTGATACGGAAGTTGAACAGGTCGCTGTACTGGTTGAGCCCCTTGGCCCCCGCACTGGCCGCTGCGATATCGTTTATATCGGTGAGCCAGCCACGGATGTTGTAGGTATAGTCGATGCGCTGTAGCCTGTTGTCCAGCAACGGGCCGTCCATGTTCACACCGGACACGCTGGCATCGGTACTACTGGCCGATACCTTGCCCACCAGGGCCTCCTCCCATTGTGCGGAACTCAGGGAATGGCTGTAAAAGTTGTTGTTCCCGTGCCAGTACTTCAGGGTGTACACCCCGTTGTCCAAGGTACGCTCCACACGGAAGAGGTCACCGGCAGCATACCCCAGTATGTTGGCCTGGGCCCAGCCCGGACTGCCGGAGCCCGTATCCAAGCTCCAGTAGTTAACGAGGCCGTTGAGCCTAAGGTGGATGCCGTAGTCATAGTCCTCCCCATTATTGGTACTGCCCGACGTATCGAAACCGAAGCGCAGGTGCTCGTCGGCCTGGTCCACGATCAGCTCTATGTACCCTGCGTACTCGCTGGGTATGGTCCCCATTGTCTTAACGTGCGCATTATAGGCCTGCCCGCTTCCGCTGAAGGTAATGGTGCCGTCCCCGGCCACGGTCGCATTGGTGAGGTCCGTGTACCCGTCCAGCAGGGAAATCCCCCCTACGCCCTTTTCCACCAACTGCCCGAGGGCATCGTAGGTGTTGAGGGCAATGAGCTGTACCTCTTCGCTGTCCACTTGCTGTCGGTGTGTGAGCAGGCGCGCCATATGGTCATAGGTGAAATAGTCCCTGGTAACTATGGTGGGTTTCCCCGTCTTTAGGTGCTGGGTCTCGCTCTGGGTGACCTTCCCCGCAAAGTCCAGCAGGCTCTTGGCGATGTCCCGGCTGTCCTGGTAATCGTTATAGCTGTCCACATAGATGGCCCTGCCCTTTTCGTCATAGGCGGTAAGGGTGGTGGCCCAGTCCGTGGTGCCCAGTGTCCTTACCCTGGTCACGGTGGGCAGTCCCTTGACATTGGTGGTCACCGTTTGTCCGAGTACGTCCGTGGGGAGCACCGTGGGGCTGTGGTCCACATAGCTGTCGTAATAGTTTATGGTATGGATCTCCAGGTTGAGCGGCGTGGGGAACGCACCGTTCGAATAGTAGTAGGACACGCCCTCGTTGGTCGTGCTTGCGGTAGGGGTACGTTCCTCGTAGGGCTCGTCCTCGTTGTCGGCCCATCCCTGTAGCGTGCTACGGTCCTCTGTCGAGGGAAGGACCCCCGTTAGGATCACCCTCCCATGGGCATCGTACTTGGTGAACAGCCATTCGTCGTCGGTGCGCTGGATGGCATCCTGGGTAAGGATGGGCCGGTCCAGGTTGTCGTACACGATATGCTCCCAGCCCTTTCCGGGGACCTTCTTCTCGATCAGACGGTTACGGGAGTCGTATTTGTACTGGTACCCCAGTTCGTCCAGTACCGTCTGGTAATGGGTGACCATGTTCCCGTTGCCGTCGATGATCTGGGCAGAGGCCTCCGGGGAGAGCACATAGGTTAGGTTCCCGAAATTGTCGTAGACGTAATAGGTATCGTGGTTGTTGGGCTGGGTGGGGCCCTTGCTGGGGTCCGCCACGGTGTTCCTTTTAAGTAGTACCTGCCCGATGCGGTTCTTGATCTCATAGTTCTTCCCATGGATACCATCGCCCGTCTGCCAGTTCTCGTCCCGGGTCTCGGTCACGTACAACTGGTTAATGGGGTACCCTCCCTTGTGCTGCAACTGTGGATCCTCGGTGTCCAAGCCGAAGCCTACCGAAAAGTGCTCCACGTCGCCCAGGTTGAGCTGGTAACCGTACTTTATGGTGTGGTCGTTGTTGCTCGAAGTGTCCACCTTCCAGCTTTCGCCAGGGGCCCCTTGCTCTAGGGGACGGCTCAGGGGCGAGGCCTCAAAAACCGTATGGCTGAAAGCATTTATGTCGTTGGGGTCCAGCTCTCCCGGGAAGGCGGTATTGTAAAAGGCTTCCTGTGCGCCAATGGGAGACGTAACAAAGGCCCCATTGTTCCCCACCACCGGATAGGGCAGGTACTGTTTGTCCTGGCGGCCCAGCCCGTCGTACAGCATTGGGGTGACAAGGTCCTCTTTGTTGTTGCCCGCCCTCATGGAAACAGATTGGAGGGGCCTTCCGAGGCCATCGTAGTAGGTCACCCCTTCTATTTTGTGGTCCTCATAGATGCCACCGGCCTCCACCTGGGATTGGTTATAGGGCTCCTGGTAACTAGTGGATTTTACATGGTTCTGGTCCTGTCCCATTGCCAAGAAGGGAAGGATGGCGGCTATCATGAATGTAATTGCTGACTTTTTCATCTTCTCGGTCTTTTAAGGGTTATTGGTTCTGTACACGTATTCGTTCTCGCTAAGGACGTTCCCATCGGGGTCCTTTACGTACTTCAGGCGATGGTGCTCATCGTAATGGTAATACATCGTATAGCCCCTGGGGTCCGTTACCGTGCTCACCCCTACCATGGGAAGGTAGGTATAGGAAGTCATGAGCCCTCCTGTGGTGTCTACATGGTTTCTCAGGTTCTGTAGGGCCGTTGCCATATTGGCTTCCGAGGCACCTTCTACCGCCACCAAGAGGGCGCTGTTCAAGCTGGCGTAACTACGGTCCTCTATCTTGGCCACCGGATAACGCCCATCATAGCCCCAAAGGTAGGTCACGGAGGGACCATCGGTAAGGCTCGCCTCCCGGATGTTGCCATGGGGGTCCAGGGCAATGACCTCGATGCGGTCCTCAAGACTACTGCCCGTACCGCCTTTTTCGCTCCTAACAAACTCTGGTTGTAAGTGTTTGACACTATCTATGGTCCATTTTTTGTAAATGGTCTTCTGGGTAGCGAGCAGGGTCGCATTGTTCTGGTCGTCCACCCTTTTGGTCTTGGTCATAATGGGTGCGGATAGTCGGTTGGCATCAATAAGAGAATCTTCCGCAACCGTCCTGATGCCCAATGGGATATCCAATGGGTAGGTGTACTCAGTACGAAGGCGGTCCCCGTCCCCAATATCGCTTTCTGTTGATGCCATTAAATGTGTATCTATCGTATACGTGTTATTGGTGGTGGTGGTCACCGATTGCCCACCGAAATACTCTGTTTTTACAGCGGTAATAAGATGTGAAGATTTTGCCTGTATCGAAACAGGGCGTTGCTCGAACTTAGCCAAGGTAGATATATTGATGCCCTCGGAGTCTGGCCCAGTACAATAACCCGCAGCCATAGATTCATGGCCCTGTGATTCAATTTGCCATGTTACCAATGTTGGACATGAAGAAGTATCAGGCTGTACGTTGCCATCCCCCGAAAACACATTTATAGTACTCCCATTCTTGGAAACACATATATAGGAATAATTCTTCAATGGATTTTGCTTGACCACAAAGGTCTGGTCCAAATAAATATCTGCACTGGATGAATAGGTGTTGACTTCAGATGTAAGGGTAGCATTTTGATCATTAACCACTTTGGATCCCTTGGGGTTTCCAATCCCTTGACCTGACGTGTAGTAATTATAGAATGGCATCTGGTTGTTATTCACCCAATTTTCATTGCCAGTACCCGTTACAAAATCGAACTCCGTATAACCATGGTCAGTAGTACCGTCCACCCTTCGTTGGATTACCTTGTCATAATTAATGTACGCCCCATCGTCCATATTGGGAGGCATAACGTAACGGTATAGGGTGCCAGGAGTTACCCCAAAAGAATTGCTAATACAAGGGCTAAGTTCCAGTTCCTCCTCAATAAATAGGATGGGTGCGAAACTTTTATGCAATGCACTATCTGGATATTCATACGCATTTTTGGTAGCAAGAACCCCGGTATCGGCATAACTGCTGATACTCTTTATACGAAGACCTGGTAGTGTTTCCGTTGCCGTTTTGTGATTTTCATACTCAAATTCGGTATAACCACCTGTAGGGTAGGAAATTTTATTAAGTGTACCGTACTTGGTGTGTTGTTCCGAAACCGTACGATCTCCCCCCGGAAGTTCTACGGTTCCTGTGCTGGGCCATTTCTGAAAGGCCGTGCTATTACCTGCACCGTTAAAATATCCGAGGATATCGAAATCATAAGAAAAACGGTCAGGAAGGCTCGTGGGGTTATCATAATCAAAACCGTACCTTTTCAGGTCTGTGCCCGTACCAATCTTAATACTATCCAGTTTCAATCTTTTCTGGTAATATTCGGTAGCGGACCCAGATTCAAAATAAGTATGCTCCAGTTCGATCTTCTGCAATGGCACAGTAGAAGATGCGTAGTCCTCGTATACACGAATAGCTTTAACACCTTTGTCAGTGCCATTTTGGAGGTCATTCCGATCCATAACCTCGAATCGGATCACCTCTCGACCATTGTGATATACGGATTCAAGTACCTGGAGGGTATTGTATGATTTCACCGAACTAATCTTATTGCTTTGAGGTAAACTTCCTGCCCCTGTATACTGGAAAACCCCTCCGCCCATGTGATCCTTATTATGGGTGGTGGTCTGGTTAATCACACTTGGGAGCTCTGGGAAATCTGCTTCCGTATTGTTGGTATAATTGAAGTGATATACATCCTTCCCATTGGCCGACACCACTTTGGCCAATAGCCAAGAGGAATTATATGTAATGTTAGAGTTGGGGATAGGCTGGGTATCCTTGTCGTCTTTTCTCTGTATAATCTCAATTGCATTCGTTGGGTTGGTCGCGATATCATAAGGCTCGGACCCATCGAAATAATTTCCGAAAAAATACCTATTACCACTGCCATCAATAAATTCCCAATGGTTTATGTCCCAACCCGTAGGAGAAACGGGTGAAACAATTTTTAGATTAATGTCCTTGAGAGGGTGCGGTGTATAGTTTTGGGTATCCATCCAGATAATGTCATTGAGTCCCATTCCATTAACGCTGAAATAGTCCTGTTCAATATCAATTTCAGATTTACTAACATCTTCTAAAAATTCGTAGTACTCCTGAACATCATCCTTGGCGGCTGCAACACTGCTATTGTCGAAAATATTCCCGGTATCATCGTAGAACCCATTGTAATCCCTATATTTTACTACCTTATTTCTAATGGTCGCATTTTTTGGTCCTAATGTAGCTACTCCATGGTCGGGCAACCCGCGTGTTTGTCGAGTCACACGCCCTCCTACATTCAGGTTCCAGCCCAGCCCCACGTTCGTTGATGCCTGATTCACCTTAATACCTGAAGCGTCGTAGGTAAGGGAAATAGGAAGGTCCATCTCACGGCCCTTGTACACATACAATGGAACAGAAATATTGGGCGTACCTGTATGAAGACTTACTTCATAGTCCCCATATTTTTGGAATGCTGCTGCCTCAGGTGAGGGAGGAACCTGTACCATCTTAGAAAACTGTTCGGGATAATTGGCCTGATCTTGGCCAAATAAGCTGGGCACACCCACTATAAGAGACGCTAAAACAAAAATTTTCTTCATAAAAACTGAATTTAATTGTAAAACATGAAAACAACGGAACCTGGTGCCAAGGCAAATTGCCTTAACATTAATCTATTGTCATTAATTCTGGAGGGGAGATAAAATGTATTCTAATAATAGAACGATTAAAGCTACTGAAAAATTACGGTAAAATGCTGCTTGGTAAATTGCCGCATGCACGATATTCATGAATCCAGACCATTGCAACACTACAGGTATTTGATCCTCAATAATTTACACAGATGTTAAAAAAACATAAATTATTTACGGTAATATCATAGTGGAAAAAACAGGTTTAATGTAAATACTGTAATTTTCAACTTAAAAAGAAAGGGATGCTGTATCAAAACATAACTTATAGCTACTAACTATAAATACATTAGGTATGAGGATACAAAAAACCACCCTAAAAAAACGGTTGAAAAGGTTCGTTTTCATCTACGGAATCACCTTTGTTATATCATGGGCGGCACTATTTCTTCTTATCTTTTTAGGTGGTGACAGGACTACAGGACAGGCATGGAGCCTCCTAAAGGATATTGCAGGAAACATCCTTTCCCATCCTGCCTATTGGGGCATGCTCCTTATTCCCTATTTGGTTTTTCTATTGGTACGAAGCTTGGTCATTAATTACAGAAAAAAAGGTGGTAAAGGACTGCTGGTGGGTATAGGTTTAAAGGTCGTCTTACCGCTAGTATTGATTACCGTTTCCATGAAATCATTGCAGCACTATCGCTTATCGGAATCCTTTCAATACACATGGGATTCCTCTGTCGATAATACCTCCAATTACATTCGGGACCTGGGGTGCATAGATACCAAACAACGGGGTATTCACACCTTTAATATTTCAAGCAATCTTGAGGACATTGAAAAACTGAAAACCAATAATTTTGAATGGATTACCCTTACTCCCTTTATTTGGCAAAGACAATACAATTCTCCCGAAGTGGGTGTTCCATCTGCAGATCGGTTTCAGGAAACCCAGATGCGCTATGCTAAAATTAAGAAGGAATGCAATGCGTACGGCATTAAAATCATGTTAAAACCACATATCTGGATGCGTGAGAATGTTCCAGGAAAATGGAGATCCAATATCCAGATGGCCGATAATAAAAGTTGGGATCTATGGTTCGACAACTACGAAAAAACCATGCTAATGTATGCCGAACTTGCTCAAGAATTGGGGTTCGAGCAATTCTGTATTGGCACCGAGTTGGAAAGTACCGTTAGGGAACGACCAGAAAAATGGCTCGCCTTTATTGAAAAGATAAAAAAGGTGTATACGGGATCACTTACCTACGCAGCTAATTGGAACAAGGAATACCAAGAAATCCCATTTTGGGATGCATTGGATTTCATAGGGATTCAGGCATATTTTCCACTGAGCGATGGCGAAAACCCTTCACTGGATCAATTAGAAAGTGCTTGGCAACCGTTTATTTCCGACATGGAAAAGGTGAGCAAACAATTCCACAAACCCATTCTATTTACAGAAATGGGCTATCGTTCCTTAAAAGGCACCTCACAAATTCCTTGGGAATGGGGAAGCGTCTCCCATTGGTTTTCCAAAATTTCAACAAAGGAGCAATACCATTGCTATGAGTCCTTTTTCAATACGGTTTGGCAACAACCCTGGTTTGCAGGCATCCATATTTGGGAATGGCAAGGCGGTTCCAGTAACGGTGAAAACACGAGTTTCACCATAGAATACAAACCCGCCATGAACTTAGTGGCTAAAAGGTTCTATACCCCCTAACCTCATCTACAAAACAAAAAAAGCGTCCCATGGGACGCTTTTTTAATTTCTAATCGTATCGTTTTCCTAGTTACCTGTTACAGTTACGTTGTCTACGTGGTAACGTGTGGTTGCATCTGGATCACTTCCTTGGTAACGGAACGCCACGTGCATGGTTCCTTCTACACAAGATACATTTATGGGTCCTACAGGCTCAAAATCACCGAAGCCTCCGGATGGTCCTTCTGGGATATCTGCATCCAATTGGAACCAAGTAGCTGCGGTAGGATCCCCCGTAAAGTCATTAGAGAACAATACCGTAAGGATTTCTCCATTATCGAAGTTTACCTGAAGATCGAAGGATAGTTCCTCTCCTGTAGTCGCAGACATATCAATAGCTGGTGTAATTAACCAAGTATCGATAATATCCTCATTGGAATTAAATCCTGTGATCTGTGCGTAATTGTTATTACTGAAGTTTCCAATTACCCATAGCTCACCATTCGAATTGGCCACATTTACATTTGTCCATCCCAAGTTTACATAGTCCTCGATAGCATTAAACTGCTCGAAGTTTTCACTGTAGATATCAGATCCTCCGCCGCTTGGCTGATCACATACATATACATCTGGATCACAACGATCGGCACTATCGAAATTGATATAGGAAGGATCATTAACTACCATATTGAAGGTATCGCCGAAGAAGTTGTACGTGAAAATTCCATCCATTGTTCCTCTTCCAGAAGGCAACTGAATAGCCTTGAAGTCTGCAAAAGTACTGGTGCTAAAAATTACATTGGAACCTGTAGAACAACTTTCCAAGATTCGTTCCCCATCGAACTCATCTGTGGGTTCTGCCGCAAAGGTGAGTACATCATCCCCTAATACTTGGTTTCTATTGAATTGAACATCGCTCAACCGAACATAAAGGTTGGTCAAATCGCCAGAAAAATCTGCAAATGTGATAGGAAGTGGCTCCAAGGTTGCAATTTCCGAAGAACGAAGCAACGTCTCTTCCAGTTGAGAAGATGCTACCTTTTCAAGGTCGTTGGCATCCAGTACACCAATAGTGAACAATCCATTGGAGATACCCATAGAAAGACCATCCATTTTAATGAATACCTTTCGTCCGGGCTCATAAGCCGTAAACAACGGATTAACGTCTATTAAGAAACGTACCCCACGTGTTGGATTTGCAGGTGCATTCTGTATGATAATCTCCTCGAAGAAGTTTCCTGCTTCGTCACTTGAAATTACATAACCTTCAATATAGGTAGTGCCTTCATCGAACGTAATTTTAAGGTCTTGAAGTACTCCATTTAATACCTCTTCATAATTTGGATCGCTCGGATCTACCCCAAGGTCATCGACCGCCTGAATGGCTTCCTGTAAAAACTGTCCGTACAACCCTTCTATAGTAATTGGAGTCGTTTCCAATTGTGGATCGTTTACCGTAAGATCGGGAGTTCCGAAATCATCATCTTCCACACAGGAAGCAACAAAGGTTACTACCGCTAGGAACAAGATCAGTTTATAATTTTTTAAATGTTTCATGATATATGCTGTTATTTTTTTCTGAATTGTTTTTTAAAATCGTACGTATACGTTAAGGTAATAAGTGGTACCGTTTCCGAAGAAATATCTTGGTCCGAATACAGGTCCATTTGGTCTCGATTTATCCACCAAGACATCACGATAATTCGTATTTCTTCCTTGCTCAAATCCTCCGGTGACGTAATCTTCGCCAAGGACGTTGTTAATCGTGGCAAAGAAACCAACAAAGTATTGATTGATCTTCCAAGATTTACCACCTACGACATTTACCAGTGGATAACTATCGAACTGCTCTTGCTCCAATAATCCACGTGCAACCTCCTCATCATAATCGTTGAAGGTTTGCCCATCGAAATCGCTCGTAAAGTTGGAAGTCCTTGCCAAGTTATTCACGTCGATGTATGCGTTCGAAAAATAGTTACCTGTTACTCCTACCCACCAGAAATCCGGGTCGCGATATTCCATCCCGATTTGATAGGCACGCTCTGGACCACCTGCTACGTGAAGATCCTTTAATTTTGCCGTACCATCACCAAAGGTTAGGTTACCATCAAAATCGTCGCTATTTAAGTAAAGGTTGGGATTGTTGGTATATACATACTGGCCTACAGAAGCAGCTCCCTTCAATTTTACGGTAGGGGTTACCTGCGCCTCTATACCAACTTCCACTCCCATTCTTCGGGTGTCGATTCCTGATAATACTTCCTGTACAAATGCATCTTGCTCCACACCAAGCCCAGATAGGTTCTCGGTGAAATAGAATCCGATTTCGGTTTGATCTTGAATGGTATTGTAAAACCCAGTTACACGTGCTTTTACAATTGGGGAGCGGTATATATAACTAAGGTCCAATGCTTGCACTTTCTCTTCGGTAAGGTCTGCCACCACATTGTTGTTCTGTCGGGCATTCGTAAACGAGTTTCTTAAGGTAGGTGCCTTGGTAAAGTACCCAGCATTTAGATCGATAAGGTGACGTCCAGTTACTTTATAAACCAATCCTCCTTTTGCTCCAAAATTGGTAAAGCTTAATTCCTCACCGTCCCCAAAGGAATCGGCTCCAGGAAAGTTTCCATTCTCATAAAGACCTGTTCTTTGGTAAGTAGTTTGGCTCGCAGTAGCACCTAGGTAAAAATCTACAGTATTGTATTTAAATTGTGCCTGGGCAAAACCAGTAATGACATCTGCATTAAGGTCGTAATTGTACTTATAGCGATCTCCCTCAGTAACAATTCTATTTGGGTTACGTACATCACTCTGCGCTAGATTGCTTTGTAACTCCTCGGTAGCATCCTCGGCAGCAGCTTCGGCAAAGTTATCGATATCCAGATATCCTGTACTGCCCAAAAGGTCTTCTACTTCTGCGTAATTTTCGCTTTTCAATGTTCTATAAGAAGCACTGGCATTCAATGTAACATTCTCATTGATTCGTGTATCCAAAATCGTATTGAAGGTTAATTGGGTGTCTTCAATCACGTCGTTCTGAATAATATAAGTAGCATTTCTTGCCAAACCTGTCGCTCCATCAATATTGGCCTCGTATAATTGGTTCCAGTTTATCTGTCCATTATTAACAAATTCTTGCTGCGCCAAGAAAGCCTGCTGATATTCGAACTCGGTTGGGTTTTCATTTCTTAAATGATAACTAGGAAGCAACTGGTAATAGTTGCCTAAAGGGTTTCTGGCCCCTCCGGCGAAAAAGTCTTGTCCATCAATAGTTACCAATCGCGTACCGTTGTTGTCAATTCGGCTGTCCTTAATGGTTCCGAACTGATATCCAATATTGGTATTTAGAGAAGTGTTTTCTGAAATGTTCCAGTAGTGGTTCAAGGTAATAATAGGTTCTTGGATTTCACGGGTCCTACTATTGCGTATTTCCCCATCTTGATATCCCCAGTTGGGATTATACCTTATCCCTTTTAAGTCCCTATTTTCCTGTGTGATCGCAGTTGAACGACCTCTTCTGTTTGGTGTATAGAATGCGGTTAAATTAAGGCTGTGATCGTCATTCAATTTCTTTTCTACGGATGCAAAAAATGAGTTGGCGTCGTATAGGGTTCCATCTATATATCCTTCTTCCCCAAAGCGTCTTGCTGCAGAGACAGAATAGGCCCATCCACTTCCCAAAAGACCACTGTTATAGGTACCCATAATCCGTCCTTCATAACTTCTATTGGCCATAGCATAAGAAACCCTTCCTCCTTCACGGTATTGGGAAGCCCTCATAATTATGTTGGTGGTTCCTGCCAAATCACCAAAGGTATATTCGTTGGCTTTCAAGCCCATAGTGAATTCGCGGTTACGCTGCACATCGTTCAATCCTCCCCAGTTACCCCATTGTGGGCGACCGGTGAATTGTTTGTTCATTTCAATACCGTTAATTAGCACCTTTCCATTAGCGTTGTCCAATCCCCTTGGTCTGAAGAAGGTAGCGCTAAAGTCGAAAGCAGCAGCACTCAAGAATACATCCCTGGAGGCTTGTAAAAGTCCAGAAATATTGAAGGAAGTTCCTTCGTCTTGATTCAATTCATTGTCCGAAAGACTGATAATCCCAATCTGGGCCTCCACCTCGCTCAGGTCTAATTGTAGAAGAACGGGATCCAGATTTACCGTACTACCATTCTGTATGGTAATAGGTATTCTCTGTAGAATGTAATCCTGCTTTGCTACAATTAGAACTTGTTCTCCTTGGGGGAGATCCGTTCCGGTGATAGAAAACAACCCTTCTGCATCGGTCTGCGTCGCCAATGTGCTTCCCTGAATGCGAACTTCTGCTCCTGGGATCGCGTCATTGGAGTTGGTATCCACCACTCTTCCTTTCACCACTGCTTCCTGTGCGGTTACGAAACCGCTGAAAAACAGTAAGAAAAGAGCTCCTAGTACGTGTTTCATTTAGTTAATTGTGTTTGGTTTAATAAATTGTTATAAATGGGCTGCAAAAGTACATATTTTCAATGAATTAAGTACTTTTGGCTCAGCTTTTGCTAAGGACTTTACGCAAACTTAATACAACGTAACAATGAAATTAATCTATACCCTTATCGCTCTTTACTTTACAGCGATTTTTTCAGGTATTTCTCAAGAAGAAAAGAGTTATAAAGTAAATACGATTGCCTTTTACAATTTGGAAAACCTCTTCGATTTTGAGGATGATCCACTTACTTTTGATGATGACCGAACGCCGGACGGAAAGGATCATTGGACCGAGGAAATTTATAATGCAAAGCTAAAGAACATGGCGCAGGTAATTTCCGAAATAGGGGAAGACGTTACCGGTACTTCACCAGCAATTATAGGGGTTTGCGAAATTGAAAACCGTAGGGTGCTAGAGGATCTCATTGTGCAAGAACCATTATTGGACAAAAACTATGGCATTATTCACTTCGATTCACCGGACCGCAGGGGTATTGACGTGGCGTTGCTGTACCAGAAAAAAGTATTTACCCCTACGAACTACAAAAACCATGAGCTCAAAATTTATGATAACAATGATGCCACACGGCGCATCTTTACTCGGGATCAGTTGCTCGTTAGTGGCCTCCTCGATGGAGAAAAGATTCATTTAATCGTAAATCATTGGCCTTCCAGAAGTGGTGGGGAAGCACGCAGTAGGCCTAAAAGAATAAAAGCCGCCAAGCTCAATAAACGTCTTATCGATTCCTTGTTCGGCGAAGATCCCTATGCGAAAATTGTGACCATGGGTGATCTTAATGATGACCCTACAAGCCCAAGTGTAAAAGATGTGCTCGATACCAAGAAGAAAAAGAGTAAACTGGATATTAAGGACCTTTACAATCCTATGGAAGACATGTTCAAGAAGGGCCTTGGTACCTTAGCATGGAGGGATGGCTGGAACCTTTTCGATCAGATTATTGTTTCTACAGAATTGACTAAAAAGGACTATTCGTCGTATCGTTTGTACAAAACAGGTATTTTCAACAAAACCTATTTGGCAAACTCAAGGGGACGCTGGAAGGGTTATCCTTACCGAAGTTTTTCGAACGGGGCATTTACTGGAGGCTATAGTGATCACTTCCCAGTATACATCTACTTAATCAAAGAAACTACTCCTACCAACTAATGGTATGGACATATAAAAAAAAGCCCTGTTGAATCAGGACTTTTTTTTATGCGCTTATGAAAACCATTGTTGCCACGGTATTCTGCTTAACATGAAGACCAAAGCTACCGTATAAAAGATGGCCAGCATCTTAAACTTGGGTTTGGAAACCAGTTTCTTTTTGTGTTTTGAATATCCTATGGTAATAAACACCACAGCCAATATCATTACAGTGATGTGCTCTACCGCATACAGGCGCAGGGTAGCATCTTTCATAACTGCTCCCATTCCATTATTGGTAATGGACTTTAGCCCAAGGGGGGAAATGAAATACAATACCAATCCAATGAGCAGTTGAATATGCGTCACTATAAGTGCGAAAAGGGAAATCCTAAAGTCCTTGGGTTGATACTCCTTATTACCGAAGAACCCGGCCAAGGCATTAAGTGTTGCAATTAAAACAATGAAAAGGACCAAATAAGCCCAATAAGAGTGCAAAAATTGAACGGTCGTGTACATAGGTCGATGTGTTTTTGGTTTCCTACCAAAGGTAGGGATTATTAAACAAAAAAGAGGCCGACTAAAGCCGGCCTCTTACTAATTTATAAGGATAAACTAATCTTAGAATGTGTAACGAAGGGATGCGTTGTAGGTTCTTCCGTTTTCTGTGAAGTAACCGAAACGATCTGTGTTCGAAATTCCGATATAATCGAATACGTTATACATATTCGCTCTTAAAGTTAGTTTGTTGCTTCCTAAGCTAAATCTATAGGTAAGACCCGCATCTGTTACAGAGTAAGGCTTCAACTCGGCAGGAGTGTAATCTACTGCACTTGTGAACTCATCTGTAAACTCATAGTGACTCGCTCTGTAGTTGATGTTACCATCTACGCTTAATCCCTTTACGATCTTAGCTCTAAAGCCCATACCAGTAGTAAACTGAGGTGCTCTGGAAACTTTTACACCTTGACGGTCAATTCCAGCTACTTCAGAAATTAATTCACCTGTATCATCGTTAAATTCAGCTACTGTAGACTTTCCTTTGAAAATCCAGCTACCTCCAGAGAGGTATCCATTAAGGGTTAACCACTGTGTTGTTCTCCATTGGAAATCCAATTCCGCTCCACTATGGAACTGACGAATTCCTCTTTGCAACCTGTTCGTGAAGATCTCATCGCCTTCTACTTTAGGATCTGGATCGATCTCACCGGTAGATACTGTAGTTCTGTTTGCCCAATCTGTGATATAAGCATTGAACTGAGCGCGAATGTCACCCGTTTCGAAATGGTAACCTCCTTCAAAACTACGGATGATCTCATTATCTACTTCTGGGTTAACCAAATCGTTAGAAGTTCTAATATTGGTGAAAATATTATCCAAGAATGGTTGTCTTGAATAGTACCCTCCATTGAAATAGATCTTGTGGATACCGTCTATATTATAAGACAATCCCCCTTTAAGGTTATATCCTAGTTTACTAAGTTTTTCAGAAGTTTCAGTTACCTGATTTCCATTGGCGTCTACTTGGAAACGTCCTTCCCTCTGGTAAGACTGTGTAGATACAGCTCCCTGGAAGAATACAGAGAATGAATCTGTACTGTATTCCAATTGTCCGAATCCTCCAACGTAGTTGATATCTTCAGAATAGTCATAATCGATACGATCTCCTTCATCTGCGAAATTAGAAAGTGCCGCCCATGGGTCTGGATCGAATGCATTGGTCACAGTAGCTCCATCGGGTCTGTCGTTAGCCCATCCATCTAATCCATAGAAGTTAGCAACTTGTCTAAAGTGGTCTCCAGTATACAATCTTACATCCCCTCCAACATTGGCTACAAGGTTTTCAGAGAATTCATGGGTTAAGTTAGTTACTAACCCGTACCATTGGTGATTGTTTACAGAGGATCTACGAATGTATCCTTCACGCTCTGCATTGTCTCCAATACCAATTCCTGCGTTATATTCGAAAATAAGGTCTCTATCCAACTGACCGAACAAAGGTCCGTCTCCATCTAGATCCGGTCCTCTTAAGATACTACTTCCTCTTGAAGTACTTACCCCTCTAGGTCCTGTTCCACCTCCACGCCCCCAAGAGGCGTAGGCTACGGTAGAAAGATCAGTCTTTTCACCCATGTTCCAATCCCAGTTAAGGTTCATTACTGGCTTGTGGTAGTAGTTTTGTCTTTCTGAAGTAATTCCATCTTCATCATACCACCAGTGTTGGTTAAATTTAGGATCTGCTGCAATAGACTCTCTGGACTGTGACCATTTTTGCCCGTGCAACTGAGGTGCTCCCGTTACCAAGAAATTGAAATTGTGATTTTCGTTTGGTTTATATCCTACAGCGAAGAAATAGTTTTGTCCTTCTCCATATGTTCCTCTTGACCATTTTCTGTGTGCTTGCCAGTAATCTAGCAATACTGAGAATGCCCATCCACTATCGCTAACTCCTGTATTATAGGAAACAGTTCCCTTCATGTAACTGTCATTAGCTCCAAGGAAACGTGCAAAACCACCTTCCTTAAGCTCAGCTGCCTTCATTACGATGTTAGTTGTACCCCCAACAGATGAGATCGCCAATTTAGAAGATCCTAATCCACGCTGTACCTGGATAGCATTGGCCACATCGGCAATTCCTGACCAGTTAGACCAGAAAATACGACCATCTTCCATTGCGTTAATAGGTTGTCCATTTAAAAGAACGGCAATGTTACTGTTGTCGAATCCACGTAAGAATAATTGTGAATCACCAAAACCAGACTGCCCAGAAATGTAGGCAGAAGGTGTACTTTTAAGCGCTTGGGTAATTTCTACGTTACCTGCTACTTTTTCCTGAATTTCCTGAGCTGTAATGGTAGATACAGCAACTGGTGTATTGCGGTCTTCCGCAAGGTCAATTACCCCTGTCCCTACAATTACCACCTCAGATAAGGTGTTGGCATCTGCTTCTAAAGCGATGGTTCCTAAATCTGCAGTACCCCCAGAAAGAGTATACGAAATAGTTTTGGTCTCGTATCCTAAATAGGAAATTTCGATGGCACCAGAATTGGCGCTAACGGAAATGGAAAAATTCCCGTCAAAGTCTGTTACGGTACCATTACTGGTTCCCGCTTCAATTACTGTAGCACTGGGCATTGGGCCTCCAAGCTCAGCGTCGGTTACTGTACCGGAAACCGTCCCCTGTGCAAAGGTAGCAACGCTTCCCAATAGCATTACAAATAGTAAAAGTTGTTTCATAATTGTTTGTTTAATTAAATAAGTGTTTGCAAAAATACTATTAACCTAACTCATGACCAATTTTATGTGTTAAGAAAAGGCTAACAGTATTATCAATAAATTTAACAGAAATTAACGTTATTCGCTGTAAACGTGCTCGTTAAATAGGAACAATGTTATTAACAATTTTTAGTACAGAAAAAACTTAGTAGGCAATGCAGTCTAATTGCTCTTTTAGAATGCCAATTTTTGAGAAATAATCTTCATGGTATACTTCATCCAAGGGTTTGGAAGCGGGTAAGTCTTCCCTGAACGGGTCTACTTCCTTTCCGTTTTTCCAAAAGCGATAACATACATGGGGACCTCCGGTATTTCCGGTCATACCAATCCATCCAATAACATCCCCTTGTCGGACAAAATCCCCAACCCTAGATTTTCGGGCCTTCATATGTAGATACTGGGTTTCGTAGGTGCTATTGTGCTTTATTTTGACATAATTCCCATTACCTCCCCTTCTTTCAGATTTGGTAACTACACCATCGGCGGTTGCCAAAATGGGTGTCCCAATGGGTGCAGCAAAATCGGTCCCTCTATGGGGGCGCACTTTGTACCCGTAATAGGCAATTCTTCTTTTCAGGTTATAACGGGAGGAAATTCGACTGAACTTCACCGGAGCCTTCAAAAATGCCCTACGCAAGTTATTGGCTTCCTCGTCATAGAAATCTGCCACTACATTGGTAGAATCTACTTCGGGCTCATAATTAAAGGCATACAACGGCCTCCCACGATGTTCGAAATACACTGCCTTTATATCGTCCAAGCCCGCAGGAATGGTATCATTAATATACTTTTCGGTGTAAACTACCCTAAAATTATCCCCTGCTTGCAAGGCAAAAAAGTTAATGGTCCAAGCATAAATATTTGCCAAGCGTTCGGTCATATATGGGCTAAGATTGTTCTCGGCCATTGTTTGAGACAGGGAGCTAGTTATGATTCCCGACGCCTCCTTTTCCACATAGCTAACCGGTTTCTTTTCATTATACACCGCAATGCTATCCCTTAGATCGATTACCGCATAATCCACACGGTTCTTTTCATAAATAAATACTTGGGTGTTTTGCAGGGTGTCTTTTGAATTCAGCAACACATAAGGGCGGCCCACAACCAGTTTGCGCACATCGAAACTGTCTTTGAAAACCGTAGCCACTTCGAAAATCCTATTTTGGGGAACACCATTTGCATCAAGAATACCACCAAAGGTATCGCCATTGCGAATGGTATCGCGTACAACGTTAAAGTCATTGAGGATATACCCATATTCATTTAAGACGACGGGCGCCTCCTCTTCAATTGTTGTTTCTAATGGGTCTACATCGTCCTTAACGTCTTCACAGGAAGTAAAGAGTAGACAGAGGATGGGGATTAATAAGAAATACTTCAATACTTTAATTTTTCTAAACGTCCTGGCCCCAATTTTCAATTTCCTCGGCTGTCCAAACATCGGGGAAAAAGATTCTTTTTTGGTATTTGGGTAGCATATACTTTGCCCAATCGCTTCCCCCCGTTGCCTCTTCGGGTTCGTTACCATGGTTCAAGTATTTCACAGCGGTGTTATAGTGTGCCATTACCCAAGTAACATTCACTGTGTAATCGTAATGCCGCATCGCTTCCCTCAATTTCGGATTATTCCGGACGTCTTCAGGTAAACTTTTAAATTTCGCATACAAATTTATGGTATTATATTCTTTTGTAAAGGCTATAAATTCATTTTTATACTGTTCTTCAAAGGCTTTCAGCAAATAACTCTTCTTTCCAGTTTTAAAATTTTTCCCCGCGGCTTGCCAATACAAATGCTCCAAAGCATGCTCATAAGGGGTATTTCTATCTATGGTAGCCCTATATCTGGCATCTATTAAATTTATCAGGTCTGTAGAGGCGAATTCAATTTTCCTGTACTGCGCACTCTGAAAACCACTGGCAGGTGTTAACGTATTTCTGAATTGAAGATATTGCCCTACTTCCATCCCTTCAGACATAATGTTAAAGGACGATGTGAGCATATCGAAATAACGGCTAATTCGCATTAAGCGCTCCGAAAAGAACTTGGCTGTTAAGTTTTCATGATGGGATACCTGACCAATTTCCCAAAGTATCATCTTAAACAACAATTCATTGATCTGATGATACATAATAAATACCATCTCATCTGGAAGGGTGGTACGTTGTACCTGAAGATTAAGCAGCGCCTCGGTCTGTATGTAGTCCCAATAGGTTATGGGTTCTCCATATAGCAGTCCCTCCAAGTGGGTATCCAAATCTTGGTCTATGGCGTCATATTTATTCTTTAATTGTTCTAGTAATTTTTTGGTTTCTGGTTGTAATTCCATGGGTTAGTCTACGTATATCTTAAATGAGTTTTTCAATCCCCTGAATTCTGTTAAGGATGCTTTCAAGGATCCGACTGCTAAATCGGCTTTGATCAACATGGGCATTTTATTGGCATCATCGGAGACCCAAACGGTCAAACTTTCTTTTTCCTTGAATACCCTTCCCGATTGCACATAAGGTCTAAATTTTAATGTTGGCACCTTGCCGAATCTGGTTCGGATTACTTCCCTTCCCAGAAATTTTAAACGAAATTTATAATTCTCCTTATCGAAGAACATATCTATGTCTATGGTCTCCCCAATATTGAGGGAGGATGTATCCAATCGGTTCCTTAAATAATAAAATGCGGACACCATGTCTTGGGCTTCCTCAGGGAAGGTTACCAAATCCTTGGTGTTCTTCTTTTTGTTATGGACCAGTGCCTTATTTGTGTTGTGATCGAAATCAATCTGAATGTCTTTCGTATATCCACCTTCATCAATATTTCGAATAAAACGATAAGGAATATCCTTCTCCTTGTCTATATATGACTGGTAATCATCTTCTACTTTAAAGAAAGCCCTTGAAAGACCGGTGGTTTTGCCATAACCCTTTACATGAAACACTTCCTTATCATCAAGCACCACATCATTCACTTCCAACGTGGCATATCCTGCGGTTACGAAACCATAGTGAATTCGGAACTTAAACCATTCACCAGCATCGTAGGCTTTGGTCTGGGCTTGAGCAGCACCAAAAACCATGGCAAAAAGGAGGAACATTGCATATTTCATTCGTATAGATTTTGAGGTCATCGTAAAGGCTTACGCAAGGACTGTTCCAAAATGAACAAGACTCCATCTACTTAGACGATGGAGTCCTGTCAATGTTACGGTTTATAAGGTTCCTCTTCTAGCTTGCTGGCGCTCTATCGCTTCGAAAAGGGCTTTAAAATTCCCTACTCCAAAGGACTGAGCTCCTTTACGCTGTATAATTTCTATGAACATTGTAGGTCTATCCAATACATTATGGGTAAATAATTGTAATAAATAGCCTTCTTCATCGCGGTCTATTAAAATTCCGTGCTTTTTAAGGACTTCAATATCTTCATCAATTTTACCCACACGTTCTAAAATGTCATCATAATAGGTTTCCGGCACATACAAGAATTCGACCCCGCGTTCCCGCATGGCCGAAACGGTAGCCACTATATCGTCTGTTGCCAATGCCAAGTGTTGCACTCCAGCTCCATTGTAAAAATCGAGGTACTCCTCGATCTGGGATTTCTTTTCTGCTTCTGCCGGTTCATTGATTGGGAACTTAATACGTCCATTCCCATTACTCATCACCTTACTCATTAAAGCCGTATATTCTGTAGCAATATCGTCATCAACGAACGAAATAATCTGAGCGAAGCCCATTACTTCGGCATAGAATTTACACCAAGTATTCATTTCGTTCCAACCCACATTTCCTACTATATGGTCAATAAATTTCAATCCAACGGGTGCTGGATTGTAGTGAGACTCCCATTTTTCATACCCTGGAAGGAAAATACCATTGTAATTCTTTCGTTCCACAAAAATATGAACCGTCTCTCCGTAGGTATAAATTCCTGAGCGGATAACATGTCCATGTTCATCTTCTTCCCGAGTGGGTTGCATATAAGGTTTCGCTCCACGTTTCGTAGTCTCTTCGAAGGCTTGTGCAGCATCATCTACCCACAGCGCAATGACTTTGGCAGCATCACCATGTTCGTTGATGTGCCTATTTATATCGCCTCCTTTATTTAGGGGAGATGTGAGTACCAAACGAATCTTGTCCTGTTTTAACACATAGGACACACGGTCCTTCATTCCTGTTTCCAATCCAGCGTACGCTTCAGATTGAAATCCAAATGCCGTTTTATAATAATGAGCAGCCTGCTTGGCATTACCCACATATAACTCGACATAATCGGTTCCCAAAAGCGGAAGGAAATCTTCTGCTTCTTCGAATAATTTCTTTAATGAATATTCTGTATTCTGTAATTCTGTTAGATCTTTTATTTCTCGTGCCATTTCTTTAAATTTTTTTAATTAATACTTCATGAAAAGAAAAGACCCAATTACCACATGGCCCTAAAATGGGGTGCTATGTCTAAAAGGTTTTTCATTCTTCTAACCAGCTTTGGAAGTAGCTATCATCTGCAATTTTCAAAGCTTCTTCAGTAACCTTTAATGGCTTAAAAGTATCTACCATTACGGCTAACTCGTCTGTCTTCACCTGTCCAATACTACGTTCTGTAGCACCGGGGTGGGGTCCATGCGGAATTCCGGCAGGGTGCAGGGAAATATGGCCTGCATCAATATCATTACGGCTCATAAAATCACCATCTACATAGTACAGCACCTCATCACTATCAATATTACTATGATTATAAGGTGCAGGGATACTTTCTGGATGATAATCGTACAGTCTTGGAACAAAGGAGCAAACTACAAATGTGTTCGTCTCGAAGGTCTGATGTACTGGGGGCGGCTGATGAATTCGCCCGGTGATGGGTTCGAAATCATGAATGGAAAAGGCATATGGATAATTATACCCATCATATCCCACCACATCGAAAGGATGTGTGGCATATACCATATCTATGATCTCGTCATTCTTCTTAATCTTTATCAGGAAGTCCCCTTTTTCATCGTGAGTTTCCAATTCCTGTGGTTTTCGGATGTCCCTTTCACAGAAAGGTGAATGTTCCAATAATTGCCCAAACCAGTTGCGATAGCGCTTTGGGGTATAAATGGGACTCCTGGACTCTACAATGAATAGTCTATTGTCTTCATCGTTAAATTGCAATTTATAAATCATACCCCTAGGAATCAACAAATAATCCCCATATTTAAAATCGAGATTTCCCATATGGGTTCTCAATTTTCCGCTTCCTTTATGAACAAAAATAAGTTCGTCGGCATCGGTATTTTTATAAAAATAATCGTCTTGAGACTTCTTTGGCGCCGACAAAATGATGTGGCAATCGCTATTCGTTAAAACAATTTTCCTGCTTTCTAAATAATCGTCCTGAGGCGGTACTTGAAAACCCCTAAAACGGTAAGACTGCATATTATTCTCCTTAGCAATCTTTGGTGCCACACTGTATTGATTTTTTATGGCCTTTACTTGGGTAGGACGGTGTTCATGATAGGAGTTACTGTACATCCCATCGAACCCAATGGTTCCGAATAATTGCTCTGCATAAAGGCTGCCATCCGGTTTCCGAAATTGAATATGTCGTTTGGGAGGAATCTTCCCTAATTTATGATAAAATGGCATAGTAGTAAATTTACGTTAGTACTTGTTTTTCAGCAAAAAAGATGTGTACTACTCTGGATTTCTCTTCAGAAGAAACTTGAGAAGAAGTAATAAGTATTTCCAAGTTTTGTTTGCCATGATACAAATATCGGAAAAAAAAGCTTCCTTCGGATTAAGAAATGCCTAAAAGCGAAAGCCTACATTCACATACCATTCGTTGGTATCGCGTTCTGGAGAGAATGAATATTTCACTTCTACAGGACCCAATATGGTTTCTAGGCCATATCCTATTGCATATCCACTATAATCAATACCATCAATCCACTCTCCTCTTTCGAACAAATCATCCCCGATATTGGCGATGTTTCCTGCAACACTAATATGGTGTTTCTTGAATATTTCATAATCCAGCAAAAAGGTGGTTTTAAGGTAGGTATCCCCTCGCAAACTAAGCCCTTCGTACCCATAAAAGGGCACAATATTATTTAGGGGTTTAAACCCATATCCCCCCATGAAAAAATCCAGTGATTGTGTTGTGCGGCTTCCAATTTTGAGTCCTCCTTCATTGGTGAATACCATCGATAATTTGGGTGTAAAGGAATGGGCATAGGCCAGTTGGGCCTTTCCGATCCCAAAGGGTTCGAACTCCGTATTGCCGCCATTCGCAAATAAATACCAATGAAAGTCGCCCTCAAAATATAGGCCTTTCCTTGGAAAGTACTTATTGTCGAAAGTGTCATATTTCAGAATACCGTAAGAGCTGTAGTAATTGGTGTTTTCGAATACGGTTCTCGGCAAGTTATTTTCATCGATCCCAATGGTTTCCGAAAGGTATCGCAACCATTTATGTTCTGCCCCCAGTCGGAGTAAAAACCGCCTCTGAAATACGGTCTGCACGAACACTTGGTTGGTAAAATCATCATACTGAAGGTTGACCTCATTAATCTCAGCTGTGTCCGGAACATTATCCTCGGTAAGTATAAAATCGATAGCTACGTCTTTGTCAAAACTGTTGAAAGTAGACCGAAGACCAACACTCCAATAAAACCCCTTATCTATATAATAATCGAAGTTATAACGAATATTATCGCCGATACCGAAATCTAAGGAAGCCACATCATTATTGGTAAGCAATCGCTTCTGGGTCACATTTATCAATGCCGCAGAACGAAATAGATCGTCATAATGAGCCCCTAAACGAAACAGGGTTCTGGATTCACTTTCCCGCAAATAGAACTCTATCGAATATTCCCCTGTATTGTCGGGATCCTCTACCAATTTATAATCAATACCGTCAAAATTTCCCGTGGCCGAAAGGTTATTAACTCCATTGTTGAACGCTTCGTATGTAATATCTGAAGGTGTTTTAAGCTTTAACTTCCCCAAGACATATGATCGCGTATAGTCTTTATTACCATAAATAAATACCTCTTTAATGTACAGGGAGTTCTTACTGACAAAAGGAATATATTTCTTTTCCCCCTTAATTTGCCTTTTCGCCAGTGCTTCCAACTGAGATCGCACCTCCTCAGCCCCTACTTCTCCCGATTTAATAATCTGCCGTCCCTCATCGAAGGAAACCACGGAAAAATCATCAATGGATGGATTTATATAAATGTCGGTTTTCTCCTTTTTGGTCTCCATGTCCCTGATGGTTCGGTAATTATTGATTTGTACCAACACGTCGACGCCACTCTTCAATTTTTCACGATCCCGCAATTCATCCTGAACATCTACACCAATTACCACATCGGCACCCATTGCCAGTACCTCATCTAATGGATAATTATTAACTACACCCCCATCTACATAAATTGTATCATTTATGGTCACTGGTTGAAAAAGGGAAGGCAGAGCTCCGCTTGCCGTAAGTGCGCGGGGTAAATATCCTTTATCCAAAATCACTTCTTCGCCGGTTTCAATATTGGTTGCAACACAGAAAAAGGGAATCGGAAGTTCATTAAAATCGTCTATATCTTTTACGTGCAGTAACAACCGGGACAATAAGTTGTAGACATTTTGTCCCTTGGATATCCCTGAAGGAACTTTCAGTTTAAAATCATCGAAGGGTAAAGTAAGGGCATACTTTTCTGATTCATCCTTTTCATAAAATGTCTTGGCCCCTCGTGGCACCTCATCTTGAATCAGGGTTTCGAAATCCAGTACCTTGAAAATGGAGTCGAGTTGATGTGCGTTATAGCCCGAAGCATAAAGCCCTCCTATAATGGCTCCCATACTGGTACCACCAATATAATCTATCTCTACTCCGGAATCTTCAATAATTATTAAAGCCCCAATATGGGCCAGCCCTTTGGCTCCACCACCACTGAGTACAACACCTACTTTTACATCTTCTTTTTCCTGTGAAAAAGAAAAGCAATGTATAAGAAGTATACAGATGGTTAGGGCCTTTCTCAATGTTTCGTTTTATTTTATTAGACGCACTTATTGAAAATGTGCTACAATTTTTTTGGCCTTACTTGCTCCAACAACCTTTTCCAAGGCATCAAAATTGGCCTCCTTTATCCTTTTAACACTTTTAAAGTGCTTCAACAGTTCCACGATGGTTTTATCACCAATGCCGGGTATGGTCTCCAGGCCTGACTCCAGTGCTTCCTTGCTCCGCTTGTCACGATGAAAGGTGATACCAAAACGATGGGCCTCGTTTCTTAATTGTTGGATGATCTTTAAAGTTTCGGATTTTTTATCCAAATACAATGGAATTGGATCTTCTGGATAAAATAATTCCTCCAGTCTTTTGGCAATTCCGACAATAGCAATTTTTCCCCTTAGTTCCAATTTATCCAAGCTTTTAAGAGCAGATGACAATTGTCCCTTCCCCCCATCTATGATGATTAATTGGGGTAACGGTTGCCCCTCTTCTTTCAATCTTTTATAACGTCTGTAAACGACCTCCTCCATGGAGGCAAAATCGTCGGGTCCTTCAACTGTCTTAATATTAAACTTTCTATACTCTTTCTTACTTGGCTTTCCGTTTTTAAATACCACGCATGCCGCCACAGGATTAGAACCTTGAATATTACTGTTGTCGAAACATTCTATATGTCGGGGTTCTTCCTGTAACCTAAGATCTTTCTTCATTTGAGCCATGATGCGATTCGCATGGCGATCGGGATCCACAATTTTGGCCTGCTTAAATCGCTCCATTCGATAGTATTTGGCATTCCGTGTAGATAGCTCCAGTATCTTCTTTTTATCCCCTAGTTTGGGAACATGTAATTTGACTCCTTCCTCCACATGTACCCGGAAGGGCGCATAAATCTCTTTACACATAGACTGGAACCGTTGCCTTAATTCAACGATAGCCAATTCCATTAGTTGGGTATCGGTCTCGTCCAATTTTTTCTTCATTTCCAAGGTATGTGAACGGATTATGCTTCCAAAGGAAATCTGAAGATAATTTACATAGGCATAACTCTCGTCGCTCACAATGGAGAAAACATCCACATTATTGATCTTTGGATTGACTATGGTCGACTTTGCTTGGTAATTCTCGAGTACATCAATCTTTTCTTTTATTCTTTGAGCATCCTCAAATTGAAGGGCTTCAGCATGTTCCTTCATCTGTTGCTTAAACCCCGAAAGTGATTCCTTGAAATTTCCTTTTATAATATTCCTAATAGATTGAATGTTCTCGTTGTAAGAAGCTTCAGAATACTTTCCTTCACAGGGCCCTAAACAATTCCCCAAATGATACTCCAAGCACACCTTATATTTTCCGGCCCTAATTTTTTCCTCGGACAGATCGTAATTACAGGTGCGCAAAGGATATAATCCCTTTATTAAATCTAAAAGGGTATGGACCGTTTTCATACTGGTATAGGGTCCATAATATTCGCTTCCGTCCTTGATTAATCTCCTCGTCGAAAAAACCCTGGGGAAACGTTCCTTTTTTATGCAAAGCCAAGGATACGTCTTATCATCCTTAAGCATAACATTGTACTTGGGCTGGTAGTTCTTTATTAAATTATTCTCCAATAGCAGGGCATCGGTCTCCGTAGCCACCACAATGTGCTTTATAGAATGAATCCTTTTAACCAATAAGCGGGTTCTGGCATTATCATGTTCTTTTGTGAAGTAAGAACTCACCCGTTTTTTTAGGTTTTTTGCCTTACCCACATACAAAAGTTTTCCCTCCTTATCGTAATATTGATATACGCCAGGGTCATTGGGCAGTGTGGAAATCTGAAGTTTAACAGACGCTTCTTCCATACTTCAAAGATACTGGGTATTTTTATTTTGAAATAGAACCGTTTCGTTATCTTTCCATATAAAAGATATTCTTAGATCATTATGCAAATTCATGATTTCCAAAACGAAAATTCAGTGCTCAATACCTTTTTGGGAGAACTTAGGGATACCCATATACAAAAGGACTCTATGCGATTTAGGCGGAATATAGAACGTATTGGTGAAATCCTAGCCTATGAAGTGAGCAAAACTCTGGACTATAAAAAACAGACGGTTACCACCCCATTGGGGAAAAAGGATTTGCAACTACCGGAGGATGATCTTGTTTTGTGCTCCGTACTCAGGGCTGGACTGCCTTTACATCAAGGGCTGCTTAATTATTTTGATACCGCTGAAAATGCCTTTATATCGGCTTATAGGCACCATCCCGATGGCGGAGATGAATTTGATGTTATTGTCAATTATTTCGCTGCTCCTAGTTTAGAGGGCAAGACCTTGGTTCTTACCGATCCCATGTTGGCTACCGGAAAAACATTGGAAAATGTATACAATGCGGTGCGCAAAAATGGAGAACCCTCACAAATCCATATTGTTTCCATAATTGGTTCCGAAGAAGGCGTCGATTATATAAAGGCTATCTTTCCCGAAAACACACACTTGTGGATTGCAGCCATAGATGCAACACTCAACCCCAAGGGTTATATCATTCCCGGATTGGGCGATGCAGGCGATTTGGCCTTTGGTTTAAAGCTTTAACTCACACCAATTGGGCTGAAAAAGAAACAGGCAACCCATTAGGTTGCCCGTATCCCAGCATATGCTAAGTCTACTTCTGTGCCTGGATCAAAATTCCATAAACCGTCCAGTCTTTAGGGCGCATCACAGAACTATCTGGAAACAGGGTACATTTAACATACACTTTTGTCTTCGCACATTTCTGCGCTTAACACATGAAAGCATTACGATGGTACCTTCGGAAACGTATCACGAGGGAAATAAAAACCGATAATCCAACCTGTTCAATCCAATGGTGAGACGAAGGTGGTACATCGCAAGAATTTGTAACCCATTCTTAGCTTTCCAATTTTTCAAAGAAATTTACCATATTTCTGAACACCAAAGTAGGTCATTTATATGTTTCAAAAAATGACAAATATCAGTCTTTGGAAACTTTTCAGATAGAATACCATTTCCTTAATTAAGTATCTTAATCATCTGATTTTCATGACAATTCTCATTGCTTAGGCAATCTGTCCTGTATACTTTTATCTACTCAATTTTCAAACCTTACTACTATGAAAAATAAGACGATTTTATACGTAATGTTATGGTTCATCCCCCTTGGTCTTTTTTCTCAAGAACTTTCAAATTTGGACTATGTATCCCCATTCCACGACGGCCTTGCTGCGGTTAAAAAAGGAACTCAATGGGCATTTATAGATACCAAGGGAAATGTTGCGATCGATTTCAGAAGTGACTTGGTCGTGGACAAACAGAGCAATAGGGCATGCTGTCCTGCAGGTACAGCTCATGATTATCCATTCTTCAGTAATGGCCGTAGCATGATTGTTTCAAAAGAAAACGGTATCTCACATTATGGTTATATAGACACAAAAGGGCAAGTCGTTATAGAGCCTCAGTTTATTAATGCCACTCCGTTTCATGAAAATGGAGCTATTGTTTTGGAAGTGGTCAAAGAAACTTTAGGAAGAAATGAGGCATTGGGCAAGAACGTTGTCACCTATTCCTATAATGAGTTATTTATCGATACCAACGGCAATACATTAACCTACCTAAGAGGACCTTTTAATCTACTATACTCCAAAGAAAAAATGAAAACCCCTCCGAACATTACATCTAAATGCCTAAACGGAGTTGTTATCGCTATTCAATCTAACGACGGGCTATGGAAAATAAAATCCATTGAGCAATAATCTTTTCAAATGAAGTATTCGTTCATTATTTGTGCTGTTTTGGCTGGGCTGGGTTCTTGCCATCAAAGGGGACATAAAATTCTGCCTACAAAAAAGGCCATTTCCGAATCTGTGTATTCTTCGGTAACCATTCAACCGGATAGTTTGTATGAAGCTTTTGCCATTGTAAACGGCCTACTGGAGCAAAACTTAGTAGAAGAGGGTGACGCAATATCAAAGGGAACACCTTTGGTGCAAATTGTAAATACCAATCCCAAAATTGTATCCGAAAATGCTCGTTTATCGCTTAAATTGGCAAGCGAGAATTTGTACGGAACTTCTCCTATTCTTACAGGGATTGCCGACGAAATCCATGCTGCTGAACTTACATTTATTGACGATTCCATTTCCTTTTTTAGGCAGAAAAACCTCTGGGATCAAAGCATTGGCTCCAAAGTTGAATTCGACCGTAAAAAATTGAGTTATGATCTCTCTTTCAATAAATTGATCGCTCTACAAGACACCTATGTTAGAACCGAACGTGAGCTGCAAACTCAATGGAAACAGGCTCAGAACAACTACGAAACTTCCCTTATTCAAACAGAGGATTACACGGTCTCCAGCAAAATAAATGGCAAGGTGTACGCCTTGTATAAAAATGTAGGTGAGATCGTTACCCCGCAACAACCACTTGCCCTCATTGGAAGTGCATCTTCCTTTGTTATAGAATTGCTAGTGGACGAAGTGGATATTGTAAAAATTAAAAAGGAGCAAAAGGTTTTGGTCACCTTAGATGCATATAACGGTAGGGTCTTCGAGGCAAAAGTTCACAAGATATACCCGCGAAAGTTTGAGCGCAACCAAACCTTTTTAGTAGAAGCCCTTTTTACGAAAACCCCCGAAGTTTTATATCCAGGTTTGGCAGGCGAAGCCAATATCATTCTTACCCATAAAGAAGAAGCCTTAATTATCCCAAAGTCTTTTCTTCTTAATGACCAGGAGGTCATTACCGAGAATGGAAATGTGCAGGTTACCCTTGGGCTTCAGAGCATGGATAGCATAGAGGTGCTTTCTGGAATTACTCCCGACACCTGGATCTATAAACCAGACTCGCCATGATCAATTGGAAAGTCATACTGAGCATTGCCAAAACACACCTTTTGGCCAAAATTAAACAAACGACCACCGCCGCCTTGGGCGTAACTTTTGGTATAGGAGCTTATATAACGCTTGTATGTTTTATGACAGGTCTTAACAAAATGTTGGACGACCTCATTCTAAACCAGACCCCGCATATACATGTTTTCAATGAAATTGAGCCATCTGCCGAGCAGCCCGTAGATATATATGACGGTTTTACAGAGGCCATTCATATAGTGCATTCGATAAAACCCAAACAAAGCCAAAAGCGCATTCACAATGCCCTGCCCTTATTACACTACCTCAATGAAAAAGAAGAGGTCCGCGGGGCAATTCCACAAATTAACTCTCAAATATTTTATATCTCTGGCACCATCGAACTAGGCGGGAACCTCACAGGCATCCATGTCCTAAAAGAGGTTTCCTTGTTCAATTTTGGAGATTACATCGTCTCTGGCACCCCTAGGGCATTGCAGCAAAATGACAACGGCATTTTGCTAGGTGCAGGCGTAGCCAAAAAAATGTCCCTTCAAGTTGGTAATAGGGTTCAAGTTAGCAATAGTAAAGGAGAGGTGTTCCCTTTAAAAATCGTAGGTATTTTTCAAAGTGGTATTGCCGAAATTGATGACATTCAGAGTTTTGCGAATATAAAAACCGTACAACGCATCCTTGGTGAACCCGAAAACTATATAACGGATATCAATCTTAAGCTTCATGATATTGAAGACGCCATTCCATTGGCCAAGAGCATAGAAAATCAATTCGGGTTGAAGGCTATTGATATAAAAACAGCCAACGCTCAATTTGAAACGGGGACCACCATTAGGAATTTAATCACCTATGCCGTATCCATCACACTACTTATTGTTGCCGGTTTTGGGATCTACAATATTCTTAACATGCTTATTTATGAGAAAATGAATGATATCGCTATTCTGAAAGCTACAGGATTCTCAGGTAAAGACGTTGAATTAATCTTTATGAGCCAAGCCGTCATTATAGGTTTTGTTGGTGGAATATTAGGACTGCTGGTTGGGTTGGGGCTTTCCCTTATAATAGACCAAACTCCTTTTGAGACAGAAGCCCTTCCCACCATAAACACATATCCCGTGAACCACAACCCAATGTTTTATGTCATAGGTATTGTTTTTGCCATGGTAGCCACTTTTCTCGCTGGCTATCTCCCATCGAGAAAGGCAAAAAAGATTGATCCGGTACGTATAATAAGAGGACAATAAATAAGGGCTATGGACAAGGTACTCGAGGCAAAAAATATTAACAAATACTTCAAAAAACCCGTGCTTTTTCATGTGCTAAAGGATATCAACTTCAGCATTAAAAAAGGAGAGTTTACGTCCATAATGGGAAAATCCGGCTGTGGAAAATCCACGCTACTCTATATTCTATCTACAATGGACACAGATTATGAAGGGGAGCTGTATTTAAAAGGCCAATTGGCAACGGGTTTGGACAGGAAGCGCTTGTCACATATACGGAACCAAGATATTGGGTTTGTATTCCAGTTTCATTATTTATTATCCGAGTTTACCGTGCTTGAAAACGTGTTACTCCCGGCAAAAAAATTAGGGCTATTAACTCCTGAGGAAATGGAGCACAATGCTATGGAAAAACTAAGGATTCTTGAGATAGATCATCTGTATAAAAAAAGAGCTTCTCGCATATCCGGAGGAGAAAAACAAAGGGTGGCCATAGCGAGGGCGCTTATTAACAATCCCGCTATTATTATGGGGGACGAACCCACTGGAAATTTGGACAGTTACAATGCAGACAATGTCTTCAATATCTTTAAACGACTAAGCGAAGAGGAAGGTCTTTCATTACTGGTTGTAACTCATGACAAGGATTTTGCAGACCGCACTGACCGCATTATTGAAATGAGCGATGGTAGGATACTTCCAAAACAAAATACCATTATTGTGTAGGTCACGAAAAAAGGACAAGCCCTCCTTAGAAGACTTATCCTTAGGGTCTAAAATGTTGGGTTTCTAGACTTACTCGATTTCAATAAACGTTTCTCCATATTCATAATTACCGTGCTGAACCTCATACTCACCAGCAGGAATTACAACTTGATCCCTTCCTAGACTCGCAGCCAATTCCCCACGAATAACCTCATCGCTTTCAACGATAAACTGGCCTTCTTCCAAATCTCTTGAGAAGATGAGATGCAGGGTGTTTCCCTCCATACTGAAAACAATCAATCCATCTTCCGGATCGTCATTACCCTCCATGAGTCTGTTCATTGTATCGGTAACTTCACCTACAGGATCATCTCCCTTTGTGTAAAAGCGGAAGATATCCCCATATCCATTTCGGAAACATACCCCTGGACCCGTGGCACATTCCAGTCGGCTATATCGCCAGTCCATAACATAGTCCCAAGGAAAATACAGCCCTCGGTTGTTATCGTTTTGTTGATGTACAAGATCTGCACTTTCTACGGGAGCGGTTTCGTCCTTATCGCAGGCAACTGTAACCATAATTATGGTTACCATGCCAAGTACTAAATTGAAATACTTTTTCATAATAAAAAGGTTTTAATGGTTAATAATGAGGCAAATAACTGAAGTAACAAGGAGGAAAACACGGGGTGCTACACCTATTTCAAAGGGGCAAATGCCCCTTAATTTGAATACAAGCAATGATCTATTGAACGATTCCCAAAATTCTAATTTGAGCCTTTTGCTTTGGCTTTCACCATAGATACTTCATTAACTTGTCTTACATTTATATCAAACACAAACATGATAATGAAGAAACTGTTTTCGAAAATTGGTCCAGGCACATTGGTTGCAGCGGCATTTATTGGGCCCGGTACAGTTACGGTTTGTACCCTTGCCGGGGTAAACCACGGATTTACATTATTGTGGGCCATGTTACTTTCCATGCTAGCAACCATCGTATTACAGGAAATGTCGGCTCGATTAGGTCTTGTAACTGGAAAAGGGTTGGCGGAGGCAGTTCGAAATCATATACGTTCATCCGCAGGCAAATGGATTGCCATTTTTCTTATACTATCGGCCATTTTAATAGGAAATGCCGCTTACGAAGCCGGAAATATTAGTGGTGGTGCCCTAGGTCTTGAAACTATTATAGCTAATCCAAAAATTACCCTCTTTGGTGCTTCTTTGAACACATTGAGCATTGCAATAGGCCTAATTGCTTTCGCGGTTTTATTTATAGGCAATTATAGGTTTATGGAACGAAGCCTTGTATTTCTCGTAGTCCTAATGAGTCTTTCTTTCTTAATCACTGCCGTGCTAACAGCACCTAATATTATGGAAGTTTTAAAGGGTGTTTTCATACCAAAAGTACCAGAAGAAGGTTGGCTTACCGTCATTGCCTTGATTGGGACTACGGTAGTGCCGTACAACTTATTTTTGCACGCTTCCTTGGTTAAGGAGAAATGGAAAGGAGTCGAAGACTTAAAAACAGCAAGGACGGATTCCAAAATTTCAATTGTATTGGGAGGGTTGGTCTCCATGGCCATAATAATTTGTGCAGCTGCCATCAATTCTGATGAAATAAACAATGCATCCGATTTAGCCAAAGGACTCGAACCCTTGTATGGTAGTTTCTCTAAATATTTTTTAAGTATCGGCCTGTTCGCTGCGGGTGTCACTTCTGCCATTACTGCACCATTGGCAGCGGCCTATGTGGTGCGTGGTTGTTTTGGTTGGGAAGTAGGACTAAAATCACCAAAATTTAGGGCGGTTTGGATTTTCGTACTCTTTTTGGGTGTTGTTTTTTCTTCCATAGGCTTTAAACCCATCGAGATTATTAAATTCGCCCAGGTGGCAAATGGGCTTTTGCTTCCTATCATAGCTGGTTTCCTTTTGTGGATCGTTAACAAATCTTCCGTACTGGGAACATACAAAAACACCTTTTTTCAGAATATTATTGGTTGGCTCATCGTGTTGGTTACCCTTGTATTGGGAGCGAAGAGTCTTTTCAAGGTTTTTAATATTGATTTTTAATGATTGCTATAGATATTAATGCTGATTTAGGAGAAGGCACAGGAAACGACCCGCTATTAATGCCTTTAATATCTTCCTGTAATATCGCCTGTGGAGGTCATTATGGAAACGAAGAAAGTATGCGATCTACCATAAAATTAGCTTTGAAACATGGGGTTAAAGTAGGTGCGCATCCTTCCTTTCCAGACAGAAACAATTTCGGAAGAAAAATTTTGACGCTTACCAAAAACGAACTTACACATTCCATTTTTGAACAGCTTTTACATTTTTACGCTATTTGTGAAACAGAAGGAGTCACAGTGAACCACATTAAATTGCATGGGGCACTTTACAATTATGCCGCAAAAGATGCCCCTACAGCCGATGCGGTGGTAGAAGCAATCATAGCCACTAAAACCCGACCCAAATTGTATGTGCTTCACAACTCAGTCTTAGCTAAAAAAGCTGAAAACCTTATTCCCTTGGAATATGAGGCGTTTATCGATAGACGTTATCATGATGACCTTTCCCTAGTATCTAGGGACAACATAAATGCCGTGATTCATGAACCAGCAGAAGCTTGGCAACAGCTAAAGGGGATGGTAGAAAGGCAACAAGTGACAACCCTTTCAGGATCACTTCAAAAGATAAAAGCCTCTACCTATTGTATACATGGGGATCATGAAAATTCCATTTCAATTTTGAAATATATCACGACCCAAATGAAAGACCATTCAATCAAATTAGTGTAATGGAAACACCCACTTTTCAACCATTTGGTGAAAGAGCCATCCTCGTAACTTGGGAAGCTTTTATAAAGCCGGATATCCATGAAAATGTGGTGAATTTTGATCGTATGATCTTACAAAAGTTCGGCAAAGAGATTCTGGAAACAGTTATTACCTATCAATCCCTTGCTATATATCTTACCCATGGGATCCAATTGAATAAATTTATTAAAGAGCTGAAATCATCTTATGCAACCATGAAAACAGCGGAGCATTCCTTCCCGTCACACCTAATTACCATCCCGGTTTGCTATGACGCCCATTTTGCTCCGGATATTGAATATGTGGCTCATGAGAATAATGTATTGGTTGAAGAGGTAATTGGGCTTCATTCGGAACCTATTTACAAGGTTTACTTTATGGGATTTTTACCAGGATTCCCCTATTTGGGAGGGTTAAATGAAAGAATCCATACACCCAGAAAAACAAAGCCGGAGCGAAGCATTCCCAAGGGGTCGGTGGGCATAGGTGGAAAACAAACGGGAATTTATCCTAACGAATCACCAGGTGGCTGGCATATTATTGGACGAAGCCCCATGTCATTTTTTGATGCAGTAAAAAATCCACCAACCTTTATTCAGGCAGGTGACTATGTAAAATTTGAATCTGTTGCGAAAGAAGAGTTCGAACATATTAAAACACTAGTTATAAACGACCTCTATTTTCCAAATAAAATGCCGTATCATGATTGAGGTAATTTCATCAGGATTATATACCAGTCTTCAGGATTTAGGACGTTTTGGACAGCGCAAATATGGGGTTCCCATAAGTGGTGCGATGGATCGGTATTCGGCTGAATTGGCCAATCGATTGGTTGGGAACGAAATGCATGAAGCCGTTATTGAAATTACCTTGAGTGGGCCCATTCTTCGGTTTAATTCAGATCTGTTGGTTTCCATAACCGGTGCGGATCTAAGCCCATTACTAGATGACAAGCCCGTTTCCATGAACAAGGCACTGGTAATCCCAAAGGGAAGTGAATTACGCTTCGGCCCACCTAATTATGGAGTATGCTGCTATCTGGCCATAGCCGGTGGAATTAAGACCAAAAAAGTATTAGATAGCTACAGCATGTATGCAGGCATCACACAAAAAGGAAAGTTGGAAAAAGGGGATACTATTGAAATGCAAAAGAGCGAATTATCCAGCGCATTGCTACATGCATCCGTAAGGGTCCCTAAGGAACATTTTACATCGAAAGAGATAGAATTGTTTAGAGGCCCAGAGTTCCATATGCTCTCCAAAAACACACAAAAGAAATTGAAAACCACCACCTTTACCATTAGCTCAGAAAGCAACCGTATGGCCTATATATTAAACTCCGACCTAAACATGTCTGCTCCAGAAATTATTACGGCCCCCGTGCAACCCGGAACCGTTCAATTAACTCCTTCCGGAAAACTAATGGTGCTTATGCGGGATGCTCAAACCACTGGAGGCTATGCCCGAATTCTTCAATTAAGCGATAGTGCCATTAATAAAATAGCGCAAAAGAGACCCAACGAAGAAGTGATGTTTCGCTTCAAATAACAACAGACCAAATATTATCCCTATCTATTTATTGATACAATTTGTTTCCTTGCCTGTACCTTCCTTTTGTACAGGGACAGTCACTCAAGGATTGAAGCAAATCGAATCCAATTGTGATCGCATGTGTACCTGTATTATACGTGGTTAAATCATTTAAGGTTATTTGGTACGCATAGGATATATAAAATACGGACTTCTTGAGTCCTGCCATTGGCCCGATATTTAAAGGAGACATGAACTGATCGTTTAAAAAGCGTACGGATCCGCCCAACCAATAAAAATCGTTGTTACCATTGTATTTTCTATACTTAAAATTGAAATCGGTACTCGATCTGCCATCACTAGCAAATAATTGAAAGTAGGCAGAAGGTTCAAATTCGGCGTAATTCGACTTCTTAATAATATATCCAGAATAGACCTGAAGGTTTAGAAGCCCATTGGGTTCGAATCCATTAAAAGAATCGATATCCTTCGGCAGAATATTATTGGCATTGGCACTTAACCAAAACTCTCCAATTCTGTAGAGCGCTCCTACATCGAAATTGTGATTTGTCACTGAACGATCGTCCGTAACCCTGGGGTCTATCGTTGGGTTTTCGTAGGTAGTATTAAAATCTTCGATGGCAATCCTGAAACTATTTACATTATAGGATAACCCAAAAGACAAGTACTGGTCTGTTTTAATATCGAGAATAAGATGATGGGCAAAGGAGAACTTCACACCTTGTTGCCGTGTATTCCCGTTTCTGTCCGCATAGGCAGACAAGCCGGCACCAGAACGGTTCCCCATTCTAATATCTGCGTACAATGCCATGTTCTGCGGTGCGTTTTTAATCCCAACCCATTGGGTCAGCCCATTGGCCCTGATTCTAAAATTATCGCCAATTCCTGCGAATGTGGGAGACACTACAAAATCATTATCTGCTAAATACTGTGTAAACACAGGTAAGTTAAGTTCTTGACCATAGCTCTGGGCTAGGATTATAAAAAAGAGGTATTGTAATAGTTTTTTCATAGGGATAAGTTTTGGGTCACGGTTAAGTCCATTGGGCTATGGTTTGTTATCTGTATAGTGTAAAATGACCTACGAAGTCACGTATTTCACCTGTTCTATCGGTTTCGACAATGAACCAATAGTCTCCTGCAGGAAGTTCATTACCGTTGTAAGTTCCATCCCATTTCTCACCGGCTCGTAGGGTTGCTACTTTACGGCCGTATCGATCGTAAATGGAGAATACCAGATTCGGATAATTTGGGGCACATCCTATGGTCCATCCATCTTGTACACCATCTCCATTAGGAGTAAAGTAATTTGGGATACATATATCTATAAAATCTTTTTCAATTATGGCAACGGCCATACATCCACTACTATCGGTCACGATTACCTCAAAGGTTCCTGATTCTGTGATGGTGAATGCACTTGTGCTTCCATAATCCACACCATTAAAGGTGAACACATATTCCCCATTACCACCAGATGGATACGCTATGATTTCGTTTAGCTCTCCTTCTACTAGCGACAGTGCTACGGAAGTAAATGGATCAATATCGAATAGCTCCGTAATTCGCGTACAGCCATTGGTATGCCTAACTGTAATATGATTACCTACGCTTGGAGGTATATTGGTAAATACATTACTAGATTGGAATGGGCCATCGTTCAACGAATATTCTAGCTCGGCAACATTGACAAGATCTTCGTCCACGTTTACGGTTACCGAATTGACAGAGACATTATCCACACATAAAATTTCGACATCAATGCTAGGCTCTATAAATACGGATTCCGGGAAGGTAATATTCCATTCAGACTCACATCCCAGACTATCACGAACATAGACGATATGATCTCCACCGCCCAAGTTGTCAAAATCGAAAATGGTCTGATCAGGACCTCCTGTAATATACTCTCCGTTGTAATCATCCAGGCTCACACTATAAGGAAGTGTTCCTCCTTCGATATCAATACTGAAGAATCCATCTTGGTCCCCTTCACATATTTCCGGAATAGTAGAATCGGGAATGATAGCAATTAAGACGGCCGGTGGCTCCTCAACTTCAAAATTGAAGGTTAAGAAACAACCTAGTTCATCTTGAACGATCGCATCATAGTTTCCTGGGGCGAGATTTTCGAATACATTGGTTTCAAAATACTGATCCAATCTCGGCGAAATCGCATATAGGATCGTACCTGTTCCACCCTCTGTTAAAACTTCCAATCTTCCATTATTCTCGCCTTGACAAATTACATCGGTCACCTCGAAAGTGGCATCCAAGGCATTATCAGGTTCCGTAATCGTAATGATTTCGGAGGTAGCTTCGCAATCGCCGCTTTCTACATACACGACATACGTGCCCGCTGTTAATCCGGTAAATACTCCTGGGCTATCTTGATCGGCAGGAATGGTATTTCCATTCGTATCCTGCAAGACATATACATAATTACCAAGACCCCCTTGAGCAGTCGCCACAATAGATCCATTGTTATCGCCTGTACAGTTAATCTGTGGATTGGTAGACAGCAAGTCTATTTCCAATTCTGGAAGTGGATCGATCGTAATTTCATTGGAGACATTGGCGATACATCCGTTGTCATCCCTTACATAATAGGTATAAACACCTGGAGTAACTGGTATGGTCACCGAGGTTACGAAAGTTCCCAAGACCAAGGTAAAATCTAAACTATCGCTATATTCATAAGGACCTGTTCCGCCAGTTGCACTTAATGTTAGTGCTGCATCTACCTCGCAAGTTGGTGTTGCGTCCACAACTAAGCTGGACACAATTGGATCGGGTTGGCCAATTACAATAGGCACAGACGTAAGTATACAGTCGAATCCATCTGTAATCGTCACCGCATAAATACCTGCTCCCAATCCTTCAAATACGTTTGAAGCCTGAGGTCCTGAAGTTGATGGTCCGGGATCTATCGCATTCAAAGTATATAAATAATTACCTCCTTGACCTCCGGTAACATTTAGAACGGTTATCGATGCGTCTTGGTCATTAAAACAGGACAATGTGGTTGTACTCGGAATGAAATCCGCATCGATTGGATCCGGCTCTAGAAGTTCTAGTGCTTCTGATTCTATACATCCATTTGCATCCCTAGTATTTACTACATAATTTCCTGCACTCAGGTTTTCAAATACATTGTTGGATGAATATGGAACGGTAGCATCTCCTGTTAATTCATATTCGTAAGGGCCTGTTCCACCACTGGCCAATGCAGTGATAACCCCTTCATTATTATTACAGGTTACATTCGCCGTCTCTGTGGCATCCAATGCCAATGGTGTTGGTGGTGAACCAACGGTTACCACATTGGTATCGGTTGTACAGAATGGTGTTTCTGTCTCCACTATGTTCACCGAATAGTTTCCAGCGGGTAGTCCTGTAATCGTCTGTGGATTTGTTGATGTATTGGCCGCAACGGGAGCTCCAATAGGTGTACCTGTTCCATCCAGAAGTTGGTATGTATATGCGCCCGTATATCCGGAAATGGTCAGGGATAATTCACCATCGGAGTCCCCAAAACAATCATTTTGTTGGGTTACGGCCAATGTAGCATCAATTTCATCGAATGGGGGCACTTCAAAAGCATCTGTTAAGAAATAACAGTTGGTATCTAGGTCATTTACTTGATAATAATAGGTGCCAGGTCCGGGTATATCAAATACATTGGAAGCCTGAACGGCACCATCTGGTAAAAGCTGATATTCAAAATTACCAGATCCGCCAGTCACGTTTATGGCAACAGACCCTGTTTGATTACAATCTATTGGGGTCACGATGGTAAATGAGGTCGCTGTAATCGTGGGTAAAGGATCTATGGTTACGGTATTGGTTGCAATACAGTTATTTGCATCCTTCACATATACGGTAATTACCTGCACAGCTCCAGTATCCAGAACCTCGAACACATTGGTATCGAAATAGTTGGTGCCATCAATACTATACGTATAGGTAGCAGTACCTCCATTTTCAGTAATCGTAATGGTCGAAGTAGAAGGGGTATTATCTGCAGTACATACAAAATCTGTTGCCGTTGCATTTGCTTCCAATAACAAAGGCTCTCCTAGGGGCACATCTGCCGTAGCAATACAATCTCTTCCTGAAGTTACTTGTACCGTATAGGTCCCCGCTGTTAATCCGGTAAAAATATTACTGGTTTGGGGAGGAGCCACTATCGGTGCTATTATTTCGTAGGTATAAACAGGGTTGTCATTTCCGGGAAGCAATTCAACGATAATTTGACCATCGCCACCACCTTGACAACTAACGTCGGTCACGGTGGTATCGAAAGTTACCGGTATAGCACTATCTAAAGTTACCGAAACATCTTCGGTACATGAAGTAACCGTATCCGTTACAGTAATAGTATACGTTCCTGAGGGAACACCAGAGAACACGTTACCCGTAAGAACAATCGTAGGAGGATTGGGACTAATGGCATAGGTATAATTTCCTGTACCCCCATGTGCAGTCACTGTAATTTCTCCATCGTCGTCGTCGCAGCTTGGCAAAGCTGTTACAGCAGATGTTAGTCCTAGAGGTGATTCAACATCAACTGTTACTAGGTTTCCGCATCCATTGGCATCATTTACTTCTACCGTGTGCGTTCCTGAAGACAATCCTGTAATGGTAAATGGGAACGTTTGCGCCTGAAATCCACCACCATCAATACTAACACTATAGGGAGGAATCCCTGCAATGGTCAATGTAACATCGATTTCAAATTGTCCCTGCACCGTATCACATTGATTCGTTGTTAAGGCATCTATAACAGGCTCTGGATCTGAATCCACTACTTGTACCGGGCTTGTAATGATACATTCGTACGCATCCATCACATGCACGTAGTAACTCCCAGCGTCTACATTGAATGTATTTGGTGTATCCCAAGATGGGTCTGTTGGTGCTGGCGCTCCGGGAGTGGTGGTTATTTGGTATACATAAGGCGCCGTTCCGTTTTGTGCTACGGCACTTACCACACCTGAACTTGGATTACAGTTGGCATTCTGATCTACAGAAGCTGTAAGGCTCAACAATATGGCAGACTCGCTTATTGAAAATGGCGCTGTAGCCACACCACAGCCTGTGTTTGGCCCTGTGGTTTCCTCTATTAATACAAAATAAGATCCGAATGGTAAAGGACCCAAGTCGTTTACAACTAAGGATCCTCCAGCTGGAACCGTTCCGGCACCTGCTATTCCCGTTGAGATTAATGTCAGTGAATCGAAAATTTCATAGGTAACATCTACGGCCGAGGCATACGAGCTATTCACCGTAAAGGATACGTCCCCATCGTCGCTTCCTGTACAAGTGACGTTATCCGAACTCTCCGCCGAAGTGGTCAATGTAGAGTTGGTTGGAATAGGTGTCGTAGCTGGTTCATAGTAGCTGCACATGGTAGATTCGTCATATACTATAAATGTATACAGGATTCCAGGTGTTAAACCGGTAAATGTTGCAGATTGACTCCCAGGTGCATCCTCTGGTATCCATGAACCGGGAGGGTTCGGATATACCGAAATTGGGCCCTGGTAAATTGTAAACCAGAAAGGACCCGTACTACCCAGAATTGAACTTACGGTTACCACGGCTTCACCTCCTAAAGTACAGTCTACAGTACTCGCAACTGTAATATCCAAATCATCTGGTGGAGACGCAATTAACACATCTTGGAAAAGCACGGAACATCCGTTAGAATCGACTACATTGATTTCATATAAACCAAAATCGATCACATTAAAGGTAACTGAAGTGGTTCCAGATGCATTAAACTCGGATGCCGAGTAACCATTGGACCCCGTTACAAAGTAGTTATATGGTGCTGTTCCACCTGTAACGCTATTAATTATTATCGATCCTTGAGATGTTCCTCCTGGAAAACAGGTGATATCGATAGTGGTGAAATCTACCACTATAGGATCTGGCTCCGAAATGGTTATTGTTTCCGTATCCATACAAGAATTGGCATCGGTAAGGGTTACGGTATAATCCCCCGCCGGCAATCCTGTAGTTTGTGTTCCATAATCGGTTCCTGTAGTATCGTTGAAAACATTAATCAAAAATGGAGGTGTCCCTGCTGTGGGATCAAAAGAAATGTCTATGGCCCCATTTTCATCCCCATTACACAAAATGGGTTGGGTTTGCGTAATAAGATCAATAACCGGTGGCACCACTGGATTAATGGTTACAATTGGCGAGGTGGCCTTACAACCACTGGCGTCAGTTACTTCAAATTGATACGTGCCAGGGGTCGTAGTGGTATAAATAAATGTTGTGCCCGTAGCCCCTAATGGACTATAAGCTCCTCCATTTATCGACACTGCATAGGTGTACGGTGTTGTTCCGCCAGCAATGGTCCCGGTGATTGCGGCATCGGGTGTTGGCGTACAATCTGGTGAATCCGATAATACGGCATCCACAGTTAATTCTGGAGCAATTATTTCAGCAGGCAAGACTGTTTCACATCCAAAGGCATCCCTAACTGTTATGATATAACTCCCAGGGCCAAGATCTGAAAACACATTACTCGCCTGAAATGGACCTCCATTTAAACTGAATTCGAATGGAGCTTCCCCAGAGGTCACATCAACAATAATGGTCGCATTGTCACCTGTGTCATAGCAAATATCAGATGAGGTACTAATTGAAGCAACAGGCGGATCCGGAATTACCAAGTCGAAGGTATCAGTAACGGTACATCCGTTAGCATCCTCAACCGAAATGGAATAGGTTCCAGCTTGGGTTAAATTAGTAAACGTATTACTGGATTGGGTTGGCAAAACAGTGGTATCAGGAAGTGTAAGTGTATAACTATATCCACCCCAACCTCCTGTGGCATTTATAATGGCACTTCCGCTTGCAATACAAGTAATTGGAGATACGTCCAAGGTAATTGCCAAAGGATCTGTAGGTTCATTAACTACAGCCGTGGCAGTAGCATCGCAATTTGTCGTAGTATCTGTAACAACTATTGTATAACTGCCAGCTGTTAGGCCGGACAAAACAATGGGAGACGTTCCCGATACGGGTGCTCCGCCATTAATTGTATATTCAAAACTAGTCGTTCCAGATACCGTGTATTGTACTGTTCCATCTGCGGCACCCACACAACTAACATCATTTATAGTTTCAGCAAAAACGTCGATGACTGGTAATGGCTCAATGGCATACGATTCGACATAGGTACATTCGTTTGCATCCCTTACTTGAAACGTATATACATCTGGAGCCAATCCTGGAAAAATGTTTGAAGTTTGATAGGGCGTAGCTGCTGCCGCTGGCGCAATAATTTGATACTCCAATGGCGCAACACCTCCTGTGGTTCCTGTAATAGTAACGGTAACTAGATTTGTTGGACATGTCACCGGAGAATTGCTAAACATAAGATCTGTAGGTGGGTCTAGCGGTGGAATGGTTATATCATTAGTAACCGCTGTACAATCGTTGGCGTCCATGATCGTAATCGTGTAGGTCCCTGCTGTTAATCCAGAAAAAGTTGGACTTGACTGAAAGGTAACCCCATCGATACTATACGTATAAGGAGGTGATCCTCCTACTACATTGGTGACCGTAATGGTCCCATTGGTGGTACACGTGTAAGGAGTGGTTAGTTCGGCAACCCCTGATATTGCAGTCGCAGCATCTATGGTTACTGTTTGTGGTTCTGAAAGACAAACAGATGGACCCGTGGTATACTCTACCACCACATCATAATTTCCAGCCGCAAGGCCTGTAAATACAGGCGAGCTAGAAAAAGTTGCGCCTCCATCTATACTGAACTGTAAACTATTTCCATTTGCATTGGTCACATTAATGGTAATGATTCCAGTATCCCCGGCATCCGCACATAAAATATCTGTCGTTTCTACATTGAATTCGGGAGGTGGCGTAGCTTCGATAGTTATTGAAGTTTCCGCACTACAGTTATTGGAGTCTACCACCGTAATATTATAAACACCCGGGGTTGTGACTACAATTTCTGGAACTGTTTGAAATATCGTAGTACTATTTACAAAATAGAAATATGGAGGTGTTCCTCCTACTGGATATACCGTAATTTCACCATCAGTACAAGTTAATGGGATAGTGATTGCAGCTGTGGTCGTGAGCAAGTCAGGCTCCACAATGGTAAGATCTTCAGTATGTGTACATCCATCTTCCGTTTCTACGACCGCAGTATAACTTCCCGGGTTCAGGTTGGCGAATTCGTACGTATTTTCCACAATGGGACCCACCGCATTTACTAAAACACCCCCTGAGTAAAGAGAAAAGAAATATTGAGGCTCTGCGTCATTAGCCGCTAGATTGATACTTCCCTTATCTCCAAAACACAAAGGTTGCTTAATAATAGATGAAACCGTAAAATCTCTTGCTCGTACCAACACATCTGGCACTGTAAACAAACATGCTCCCGCAGGAACGCCTACTTGTTGAATGTAAACAGTATACAAACCAGGCGTGGTAACAGTAAATACGTTACTGCTTTGAAAGTTGATACCATCCAAACTATACTCATAATTACTAGGGACATTTGTTACCGTAATCGTTCCGGGAGTAGTACAAATAATATCGGTTGCCTCCACAACTGGATCCAGTAAGTTTTGGTATACATTGAAATAAAATTGATTGAAACATCCGCCGTCATAGTTTATAGTTAACCTATACTGCCCAGCAGTATCTGCGATATAATCAGCACCCGTTCCCACCTGATTCCAGGTACAGGTATTATCCTCATTTGCACAATCGGGATCTCCAACTGGCGGACAACTGGATTCGTCCAATCGTTCCCAAATTATGGTTACCGCACTGGCAATATCGGTTGTAATTTCCCTGAAATCATCTTCACCACACAAATAGATATTGGGTAATAGCTTACCGTCATTCGGGCAGGTAACCACCTCATCCGCGAAGGGAATTACGGGGTTAGTAATACTTGCGCCATAAAGCTCTACCACATATTCCTGAACAATGGATCTACATGGAGCGATGGCATTATTAAAGGAGTAATAGGTGCCGGTTGCTGTAACCGTAATAGATTGACCTGTTCCTATAACTGGGGTTCCAGTAGGACTTGTAGACCAGGTGTAAGAATCATATCCATCGGCAGCGGTTAACACCATGCTATCTCCACAAAGAATTTCGTTCTGTGTAAACACACAATCGTCAAGGTCTGCCAAGAAATTGGTAGCCTGTGGTGTGATAAGACATCCTGTATTCGAACTGTGACTGGGATCGTCGGTAATGATAAAAGTAGGGTTTAGTGTTCCTTGGTAGGTAGCGAAAGCCTGGTTATTGATGATATCTGAACAAGCTTCGGCCAATTGCTGGCAGGTATCCACCACTTGCACTTCAATTCGGATTTCATACACGGGGTCATTTTCTTCGACCAAATAATCTTCGATAGCAAATACGAGTTCCCTAGTAGCGGGGTCATAACTCTGCACGGTAACGCCAGCTGGCAGCACTAAGTCCGTGGGGTGATTGTAAATAATATTAATTGGGAGAATATCCCGAATCGTAAAATTCGTGGCGTTATCGTTTCCTGTATTCTGGAAACCGATAACATAATTCAATTCCTGACCTAAGTTGACGGTTTGACCGCCAATGTTGTTTCCGAATTCATCTTCCACAATTTTCGTAAGTACAATATTCGGTTCAATAATCTCTACGGCAAAGGCCAAGAAGTATTGAAAATAAGTATCTCCGCTGGTTTCCAAACGCACAGTTGCCGAAGTGGCGTCGTTGGCAATCACTGTGTTCCCCGGATTGGGGACACTCATAACACCTGTATCGAACCCAAGCGTATTGGTACTATTCGGATTTCTATTATCCACAGGGGTCGCACTCAATTGGGTTACAGAACTATTGAAATAATTAGTTGCTGGTCTGTCTACGGTAGAAAGCACAGTGCTATTCAGTAATAAACGGTCCCCAACAATTGGCTTATCCCCCTCTAAGGTTGCAAAAGCGAAGTTGGCTCTTACTGGTGCTGGTGCTGGGACGGTTCTAAATCCATCAACAGGGATATCCAAATTAGGGTTATTTCCTGGGACACTTATGGCGCTAAAACCATCAAAGCTGGTAATGGATTTCCCAGGAAGGGTTGGGTCTTCATATACTACGAAGAGGGACCAACCTGCAGAATATCCTGTTCCATTATACGGGTCGAAAGTACCTGTTTCACCTAAGGCACTGGATACGTTCGCCAGTGTATACGTACCTAAATCATTGGGGAGGTTGGTTACAATATCGGTTACATCGGCATAACAAGCATAAGGGAAGCTATCACCACCATCCACAGAAGTTCCGTTTGCATCAAAAATTACTGTTCCAGTGATATCATTGTATCCCCCGGTTGGGCCTTTAAATTTTACACTGGTGAACGGTTGATCTCCTTTGGTCACCGCTCCCCAATAAAGGCTAGCGTGCCTAATGACATAACAGTCCGGATTTGGGATCTCCAAATCGGCACTGGAAGAACTGAAAGTAGTAGGATCCCCATCAATATCGATATACTGCATATCTACATTATGGTTATATGTAGAATTGTCATTGTAAGGATTATTGTCGGGACCTAAAATGTTATTTCCAATTAAAACAATGTCTCCTTTTAGGTCCTGATCGAACCTAGGGGTAAAAGGGACAAAATTTTGAGCATAAGCATGTAAGCCTAAAAACAGGAATATAAGGAGTAAGGGGATTCTTTTAATAGTAGGTTTGTTCATGGCGATTAGTGTTTTGTTCTAATATCTCCTAAATCAATATTAATATGTGGGGGCTGTGTTTTACTTTCTTATGTCATGGCTAATTTTCAATTTTAATAATGGTTGTCTTTTGATTGTAAGCTTCATTGGATTTGTTCTCCAATGCATTTTCTGCCGCATTTATGCTATTGAATTTCTTGGAATAGATGTAATATTCACTAGTATTAACATCATAAAAGAAATCCACTTCTTTGTATCCAGATGAAATTACCTGAACCAAAAATTTGTCACGTTTTAGCACATCACTATGTACGGCTAGTACCAGATAGTATCCACTTTCTGTATTCTTTACGTTTTTGAGAATTTGAATGTTATCACTTCGGTCCTTACCATAATCATAATCATCCTCGGTAAGAACGGTTTCACTTGGGGTAACGGATTGCCTTAGACTATTTAAGGTTGTCCTGTCTTGTGTATACCTATCTTGATCATTGTCGTATTCTGCACGCTTAATTCTTCGCTTACGCTCAAAATCGGTAGCAATAGAGATTTGTTCTAAGGAAGAAACCAAAGATTCCCTTTTTCTTATAGCTTCAGCTTGTTCTGCCTTCAACCTAACTAACTCATTTTGATAATAGATATTAGTTTCGTCTGAAGGATCATTAATGGTCCTAACACGGTCTTCCAACAATGATTCTAATTGTGCAATTTTCTTTTTATTTCTCAGAATAACTGTATCCAAGTTAATTTTCAGGAGTTCAATAGCTTGATTCTCTGCCGTAACACTCTTGAAAGGTTTAGGTTCTACATAGATGTTTTGCTCACTAAGATCATTTTCCTCTTTTAATTCCCTCAAGTCTTTCTCCTTTACAGCAACTGCATCTTCCAGTTTGTTCAGTAATTCCGTTTGTGCTCTCCTGTCCTCCTGGGTTTGTTCGGTCAGCTCACTTATGGATTTGCCAATAGCATCTGTTGGATTTTTAATTAAATTGTCTTTTGCATTCCTTTCAGCTTCAAGTCGAGCTTGTTCCTCAGCAGCAAGTCGAGCTTGTTCTTCGGCTTCCTGTCGGGCTTGTTCCTCAGCAGCCAATCGAGCTTGCTCTTCGGCTTCCTGTCGGGCCTGTGCCTCAGCAGCCAATCGGGCCTGTTCTTCGGCTTCCTGTCGGGCTTGTTCCTCAGCAGCCAATCGGGCTTGCTCTTCGGCTTCCTGTCGGGCCTGTGCCTCAGCAGCCAATCGGGCCTGTTCTTCGGCTTCCTGTCGGACTTGTTCCTCAGCAGCCAGTCGGGCCTGTTCTTCGGCTTCCTGTCGGGCCTGTGCCTCAGCAGCCAATCGGGCCTGTTCTTCGGCTTCTTGTCGGGCTTGTTCCTCAGCAGCCAGTCGGGCCTGTTCTTCGGCTTCTTGTCGGGCTTGTTCCTCAGCAGCCAGTCGGGCTTGCTCTTCGGCTTCTTGTCGGGCCTGTGCCTCAGCAGCCAATCGAGCTTGCTCTTCGGCTTCCTGTTGGGCTTGTTCCTCCGCAGCCAATCGGGCTTGTTCTTCGGCTTCCTGTCGGGCCTGTTCCTCAGCAGCCAATCGGGCTTGCTCTTCGGCTTCCTGCTGGGCCAACTCTTCTACTGAAGGTTGTACAGGCTCCTTCACTACTTCTTTCTTTTTGGCGCTCTTTTTCCTTCTGCTTCTATTAGGGCTAATTAAGCCAGATAAATCATCGTCCCTGCTATATTCGTAGTAATTGTTATTCTTAAACCTATAAGCTAAGGTAATTTCATGGGCTGCACCCAAATTGGTAAGACCCACAATCGGTCTTTCATAATTGTATTCTAATGCAATTTGAGGTGTCACATTAATTCCAAGCCCTCCCGATGCTCCATACATGGAATTGTATCCTACCTGAGCCCAAATTCCTTTTGGTACGGTAAGCATAACTACTCCAGATAAAATGGTTTCATCCTTTTGAAATTCTGATCTTGCCAAGGCTGAAAATCTACTCTGACCGAAAAATCCATATCCGTCAAAATAGCCCGTGTACATCATATGTCCCTGAATCCCTTGTTGTGGATTATCCTCTACCAATGCCGAAGCGTTGAAGTTGTAGGTAACAATATTATTTAGGGAAATCCCGAAATCCATGAATCCGGTTCCGTAATTGAATCCTGGATGAATGGTTAGCAGGAAATTTGAAGGGATATTATTGAGCGCTGGATCATCAATATTGGTGACTACTTTTCCAGTATCCAATCCGCTTTGATAGGCCCCTACGTTAATTCCAAATGTAAAATTACTGTCTTCTTGAGCCCTGATGTTATAGGCAAAATTGAGGATTCCTCCAAAGGTGGTGAGCACTCCATAATTTTGTTGGTACAATCCAACACCAGCACCAATGTTCTCTTTTATTCGACCTGAATAATTGAAGAAATAAGTGAGTGGGGCATCTTCTACCGCAACCAGTTCCCTTTTGTTGGTAACCGTTATATACTTATTTTGTTCACGTACAAAACTGAAAGTGGGTTGCGCTACAAACCTGTTGAACATTAGTGAATTTCTAGCGGGAATATTAAGTGCCACCACACCATCTTCCACCTGCGCACAGACTGTCTGCATGAAACAGCAAAATAGGGCGATATGGAAGACAAATCGTTTCACGTTACTTTACAATGGTTATTGATCCTTTTTTAGGTTCTTGTCCTTCTGGCACGATCATGTAATAATAGATTTGGTTTACACTTCCATAATTAAGTTGATCTTCAGGCCAGTTGTTTTGATAGTCCTTCGTACTCAGCACCACATCTCCTCTACTGGAGTATATTATTACTTCCGTATTACTGCCACTTACATAGGGAATGGGAATTACCCAAGTATCGTTGATACCGTCCCCATTTGGGCTGATAAGATTTGGAATATTGGCAACTTCGGGAAAAGGGTTTATAAATTCTTCCACCTGAAAGAATAGCTCATCGGAAATAGGACATGTATTGCTTTGTGCAATCATGACACTATAAAAACCGAAGGTCGTTATGTTCAATACACTCTGGGTTGCACCGGGTATGGTTTCACCATCCAGATACCATTGAAATTCAGGGTTTACGGCATCTGTGGTTACCGTAGCTACAAGGGTATCCCCTTCTTCCAGCAATGCCACATCTGGAACATCAAGACTACTTGTGAAGTCGCCTGTTTCTAGGTCTATAGTGCCTGTAGCTTCACAACTGCCAAAATTTACTACTACAGCATAGGCTCCAGAAACATCGGTTTCATAGGTTTGGCTAGTAGCGCCTGGAATGGGAGTGCCTTCTTTAAACCATTGGTAACTATTTCCTTCAACCGTACTCAACACAGTAGGGCCATCTGCCGCACAAAATGGGTTTCCTAAACTGGAAACGATGGTAGCAAAGACTTCATCTTGGGAAACGGCTTCAGTTATCGTTACCCGATTCGAAAAAGAATTGGATGTACAGCTTCCATAATTCGTTTCAACAAAATATACCCCTTCTTGGGTCACGGATAATGTCGAACCTTCGGACACAAAAACAAAAGTGGTAGGGTTCACTTCCTTAAACCAATTGTAGGTTAAGGAAGGATAGTTTAATGGTGAGTCATTGCCATCTGAACCTGGATTGTCTATCGTTAGGAGATAGCTCCCTCCTGGGCAGTAACTGGCTTCTGCCACAAGATTGTTAATGGTAAACGGACTATCCTGTAATTTATAATATGCTGAAAAACTTTCTGATGGTGTACTCGATGCTACCGGATAGCTACTTTTTACCCGTACCCTGTAACCTTCGCCCCCTGTTGTAATTGGCAAGGAGAAATCGATGGACGCAGGAGATGTGCTTATGGTACCTGGATTGGAGGTAAATACAATTTCCGCTTCATCAAAGTTACCTTCGGCATCCGACAACTCGACAGTAAACTGATTGGATGGCTCTAAAGCCGATGCTGGATTGAACACAAAGTTTACTGTGAATGAATTGAAAGATTCATTGGCACAGGCCTGTGTGAACTGCAGATCTGGAGTCCCAATCACTATCTGTGCTTCTAATGATGCCATATTGGAAATCGCACAAAAGAGCAGACAGAAAGAAAGAAATTTTAGATAAGTAGTTTTGGCCATCCAGATGATTTTAAGTGTTTATAGGCAATGGGGTATGCTATAACCTTACATCTGGGGCCTTACCAGACATAAGTCAGAATATTTTTAGATATATGTTTTTTTTATTCCTCAGGAAGGCTGCTGGCTATAATTTTATTGATTCGTAATCTAAAATCCGGGTCATCCATGTTTTTCACATCAATGAAAGTCTCTGAATCCATTCCACGGGAGTACACATTACCAAAGGCACTATTCCCATACCAGTTTTCGAGATCTTCATTATTGGATACATTTTCGGTGAAAATATTTCCTTTACAATTATTGAAATACATATTCGTGAATCGCATGTTACGCAGGTTCTCATCATTTATCTGAATTTTGTTATCCAGAATTACTCCAGGATTAAAGCCAGAAAAAATACTTTTATCAATGGAAAATGATGCTCCTTCCTTCACATACATAGCTTCATGAACAAGTCCAACTTTTGTATCCGCCTCCAAATTTTTACTAAGAACCATAAGAGTAAGGTTCTCGGCGAAAAGGTAAGTCCCTTTTTTCTCAGGATCTATTTCTTCCTTTTCGTTGTATGAAGCCAAATACACACTGCTGGCTTCACCTGAAGTGGTATGATAGGGTGATTTAACTGCAATAGAATTCGTCAACAAGGCTTGTGCGCCATAGTTGAATATAAAATCATTACGTTTTGCCCTAAAGGATACAAGTTGGAATAGAATAGTATTCCCACCAAGTACATAAAAGGAACTTCCTTCGCAATAAGACACCATTATATTTTCAATCACCGTTGCATCACCAACACCCGCTAAGGTGAGGCCGTTTAAGTAACCATGATTTTTGGTGCGTTTCCCAGCATATTCTATACGAACATATTTCATAATACCGGAATCGCTTTCCACATTGTCTCCACCATAACGTATGGCATCCATAGCTGGAGGTTTAAGTCCATAATCCAATGCCCAGGAATTGCCTGTTTTGTTTACTGGTGCATTTCCTAGCACGAAAATGCCTCCCCAATCTCCTTTTTTCTTGATCCCTCTATTCGATGTGAAGATGATGGGATCTGTTTGGGTTCCTTCGGCCATGATCTTCGATCCATCGCTAATAATTAACGAAGCCTTAGACTTATAATCACCAAGTATCACTGTACCTGGTTCTATAGAAAGGGTAGTGCTATCGGTCACAAATACATCTCCCAACAATAGATACGTTTCCTTTTTTAGCAACTTGGTATCTTTTGTAATTGATCCGGAGAGAATCTGAGTAGGTTCTGGGTATTCGTTGGCGCTCGAATTGAATTCGGTCCAAATACTTAACCAATTTTCATTGCCATATATTCCCTTTTCCTGTTGTGCAAACAAACAGAGAAGAGGAAAAAAAAGGATAAAAATTGTCAGGGGGTAGTTTTTGTCCATATGCAATCAATTATGTTAAATACTTCATAAACAAGATTATAAATATACTTCAAATTCCATGAAATGCAAATAAATACGATGAAATACACAAAATTTAACATAACGAGTACAATTCCTTTAAATTGCGTAGGAAATGTTAAATTTAAAAGTGTACCTTTCTAATTAGTTAAAATCGTCGTAGGTATGCAATGCCTTCAAGGTTTCTTCGTAGAATAAAATGGCCGCAATTAAATTACTCTTGTCTGAATAAGGCAGCACAATTCTTTGAAACTTCAAAGTGTTCTGAAAATAAGTAGTCGTGGCATTCGTATTTTCCTCTAGGGCAATACGGTTTTCCTTAGTGTCAGGAATTCCCAATGAACTCATGGTAACACCTGGTTTTGTTGCGAATGCAATATTTGGTAGAATCTTAATGATTACCTCGATGCGCTTATTGTACAATTGTAACAATTGACCTTTTCGCATCCTTTCAAGTTCTTCGCGCTCATGATATTTACTAATGGCGACATCACCCGAAATAATTGAAGGTTGTTTCCCATTTTTTTGAGCAACAGCAAATGTTGTGCACAGCATTAGCACAACAGTGAGTAGAGTAAGTTTTGATTTTAAGTTCATAATAATTTAGATTTAATAGTTGGGGGCAATAGGCTTCTACGCATCAATTCTACAATTAAATCCTATAAAATGCAAATTTCATCGATAAAATACATTTTTTAACATAATAATAAGTAATTTCCTACGTTGCATCGTTCAAAAACACATTTTGCGCTCGCCTATGAAGGTATAGTTTCAACCATGCAATGTACCAAAGGAGGTTCTATCCTTTGTATGGAATAAGACTTTTAGATATCCGTTTAGACCTTCAATAAACGTTTGGTGATTTGTATACCATTCTCCGAAATAATGGTTACGAAATACAGTCCAGTTGTCCTGCTACTAAAATCCAATGTGGTTTGGGCATTTGAATCCTGCTGCAACAAAAGCTTTCCGGTATGATCATACACCCATATCTTAAAATGGCCAAGATTAGTCTCAATTATTGCATTTTGGACAACAGGATTGGGTGAAATAGTTACAAAAGCAGGAATATCATTTTCAGAAATCCCCAGGGTTCCTCCAATTATTTTTATGGAGCCATCCGGTTCGAAAGGATCCGACCATTTTTCATTGGTGTAGATGTCAGATCCCGTTAGTGTTCCCAAAAAAGCGACCAGGTTTTGTTTTTGCTCTTCCGAAAGATTGAGCTGCTGCGGATTTCCGTTGGCATCCGTTAATCGTCCATCCAGACTTGTGTTTTCAGGATTATCTGGAATACTATTATAATGGTTAACCACATCTATGAGACTGGTAAAACTACCATCGTGCATTAATGGGCTATTTAAAGTGCCGTCAGGATTTACGATATCCCTTAGGGAGGGTGCCCGTGTATTCGTTAAATCTATTTCACCAGGCATGCCAGCAACTGTGATCACACCATTGTTCTGCGTGTTTTGGGTAATGGAAAATTCTGGGGGAATATGACAGCCCGCGCAACCGGCACCTGTTCCCGGAGTGTTTATGAACAGGTCCTTCCCCATATTCTCCTGTGGCGTAAAGTTTGGAAAGGGCAGCGTAAAGTTGTCAACCTGTGCAAGCCCCTCATCGAATCTAGAATCGAAAGATTGCATGCTCCTAATAAATTGTGCAAGGGCCAATTGCATTCGGTTCTCGGTGATTTCCATGTCGCCAAATGCAAATTCGAAAAGGGTGTTGTAATAATCAATTCCTTCCAAATGATTTATAAGGTCTTCAAAATCGGGGTCGCCATTGGTGCCGCTGAAGCCCATTTCTATAGGATCCTGAATGGGTTGGCTGGTCTGGTTCTCCAAAGTTTCTGCCCTTTCATCCCAAAAGAAATGAGCCTCACGTGAAAATCTTGGATTGATCAATCGCATAGAATGTCTTCCCGTAACTCCATTAACTCCTGTACTTTGAACACTTGGATCACCGAAAGCACGCTCCTGAATATGGCAACTAGCACATGCGATGGTACCATCTTTAGATAGGTTTTTATCGTAGAAAAGAACACGGCCCAATGTAGCTGTCCTATCATCTATGGGATTGCCATCAGTATTATCGTGTGTAATATAGTCTGGAACATCCTGATTGGCATAATTAAATAGATTATCCAAATCAATGGTTGCGCTTATGAATATCCATCCAAAAGCCAATAGAAGGAGTGAATTTGCAAATTTATTTTTCATTAGGGCTATGTATTCGACTTCACCCGAAGATAGTAATTCATGTGGAATTCCAATAAGTTGAAGCATAAAATGAATCCATATCAACCAAAATTTGGCATACTGTGCATAATTAGCGCATCAATTATCACGTATAAATAATTGTATATTAGTTAAGTAATATGTCGCCTATGTCTCATACTTCGGAAATAAAGGAGCTTATAAAGGATTATTTTCATTCCGGCAAAATCTACAGAATGAACCTGGAAGAAGTGGTGACCCTATGTGAGCATCTGGATAATTTGTTGCACTTGGTCGATGGTGTTGAAATAGAGTTAGGGATGACACCAAAAGAGATTAGGGATATGCTGGGAGATCCCATTCTCGAAGTGGACAATAGTTGGTTTTATCCTTCCGTTTTTGAAAGCAATCACTACCGAATTCGTTTTAACAAAGACCTTGTTGAAAAGACCGACTTCGTAACCCTTAAAATTACTTAATATGGCATTTAAGGGCGAAAAGGATTTCCTAAAGGGATTAAAGGGAAATGCAAATCAAAAAAAGGCTATTGAGGCTTTATTTCAGGATCCCGATTTCAAAAAGATTTGGGACTATTTAAAGAATTGCAAAAAGATTTTTGAGTTAAAAATAAAGCCTGGGTTGACCACTCGTAATAAAGAACGATTTGGCGGATATGTTGACGGTGATCCGGGAGAATTATACATGAATCCCACTAAACCGGAACACAAACAAAACCCTATGGAATTGGCAGATACCTTACTACACGAAAGTATGCATGCTGTGTTCGACTCCATGGAGGTTTGTGGCCCAAAGGGCTATCCTTTACCAAAAGGTGCCATCGAACTGCAAAAAGACACCAAGATTACGGGTTGGAAATCCAGATCAAAAGCTTGGGCAAGCCCATTAGATCAAGATTATCTGAAAAAGCATTACGGGGATAGCCCCAGCAACCCCGAAGAGGAATATATAGACATTAATGATGTAGCCCAGAGATTTATCATCAAAATAATAAAGCGACTTATAAAGAAAACTAAGGTGGGGAAGAAAACCACGACCTTTATTATTGAGGAAAAAAGAAAGGGGAAATAAATGCGCTATGAAAATATTTACCTTGCCAATGGATTCCCAACACTAGTTTCAATCTATAGACCCTATTCTTGATGGTTCATTGGTAATTCGCAAGACCATTTTTCTATTGGTTTCATTATCACGAACATCGATGACAACTATTTCCCATTCATGATCTACGATACCCTCACCCAATGGACCTCCAATGGCCTGAAAATCTGTATAGGTTACAATATTACTTCGATAGGCTTCGGTCTCATCTTCCAATAATGGCTGCCATTTTCGTTGGCTCTTGTAAGGATCTCCAGAGTTGGCTATAGTTAAAAGCCCTACAGCAGACGTTTCACCACCTAAGTGAATGACTCCTCCTGTATAGATCCAAGACATTTCCTTTAGCCCACCGCTATCCGTATATGTAAAGATAACACGATATGACGCCCCACGCCTTAAATACAGTGCTTTATTGTCAAAATCGAAGTCTTCCGTGATTTCTTCATTAAGACCATCTCCTATTATTTTAAGAATAAATTCTGGGGGTCGGGTATCCCTCGGTGGGACTGTGGTTTTACAACCCACAGCCATTATCAGTACTATCAAACTTGTAACTATTCCTCTTTTCATCATTTATTGTTTAACATGATTTAGCCCAACATTGGCCAATGTTGATTAGAGATTAAAGTTATGTAATACAGCAACTTAATTCTGTAGGTATTCCCCTTAAATACAAAAAGGGTTTTACCCGTTTTTCTCATATATAGCATCTAAATCTCTTTTTTCCTAAATTGCAGGCACTAAGCACAGCGCATGAACATCGCCGTACTTTCCCGAGGGGAAAACCTTTACTCTACCAAAAGCCTCCTAAAAGCAGGATTGGCACGAAACCACGACATGGAAGTTTTGGATCCCGGTCATTGTACCTTGGGCATCGAAAACGGCAAGGCGGTATTATACTATTATAATGAGATTGTGGACGATCTACATGCTGTTATTCCACGTGTAGGGGCATCCAATACTTTTTATGGATCTTCTTTGGTAAGACACTTTCAGTCTATGGGGGTGTTTTGTGTTGTGGGCGCAGAGCCCATCCTGCAATCCAGAAACAAGTGGACCTGTTTTCAAATTTTGGCAAAAGCCGGAATTCCAGTTCCACAAACCATTTTAGGGAATACCCCGGATATTGAAAATGCTTTATCCAAATTTGGCTCACCCCCTGTGATCATAAAATTACTGCAGGGCACACACGGGCAAGGCGTAATTCTAGCCGAAACCCATGCCTCAGCCCTTTCTACGATAGAAACACTAAAGGCTGCAAAAGTTCGTTTCATTATTCAGGAATTTATTGCCGAATCCAATGGAGCCGATTTTAGGGCCATAGTGGTTGATGGCAAGATCGTAGCCGCCATGAAAAGACAAAGCCGTGCTGGCGATTTTCGATCCAATCTGCATCGTGGGGGTTCCGCGGAAGCAATCACCTTAAGTCAAGCCCAAGAACATATGGCTTTACGAGCTGCCAAGGCGCTGAGGATGGGTGTATGCGGCGTGGATATTTTAGAATCGGAACAGGGGCCCATTGTTTTGGAAGTAAACTCAACACCTGGACTCGAAGGAATTGAAAATACTACAGGAATAGATGTAGCTACCCAGATCATTAATTATATTGAACGCAACAGACGTATATGACCCAAAAGAAGGCGGAATCCATTACACTCATGGGACAAGAGATTGCCCCAGGAAGCTCTAGGGAACTCAATTTTAGTTTTGCCAATCTGCATACCAATGCACCCGTGGACGTTCCAATTATAATTGAACGTTCCAAATTTAAGGGTCCTACTGTCCTATTTACTGCAGGAATTCATGGCGACGAGGTTAATGGAATCGAAATCGTACGCCAGATGGTTTCAAAAGGCATCAACAAACCTAAAATTGGCACTATAATTTGCATTCCCATTATTAATATTTTTGGATTCCTGCAAAAGGTCCGTGAGTTCCCGGATGGCAGGGACCTAAACCGCTCTTTTCCCGGTAGTAAAATGGGATCGTTAGCAGCTCGGGTGGCTTACAAATTGATGAATGACATTGTTCCGCACGTGGATTATTGTATCGACTTCCATACAGGTGGGTCCAGTCGTTTTAACGTGCCTCACATTCGGATTGAAAAAGAACAAAAGGAACTAGTAGAGTTGGCCACAGAGTTCAATGCTCCATTTATTCTACATTCAAAAAACCTAAAGAAGTCCTTCCGTAGTGCGTGTCAAAAAAAGGGGATTCCTTTATTATTGTTCGAAGGGGGCAAATCCAATTCCATAGATACGGTTGTGAGTAATACCGGAGTAAACGGATCTAAAAGGGTATTGCACCATTTGGGAATGCTTCGATCCAATTTCAAGGTTTCTTCACCTAGGAAGTCATCGGTCGTAATTACACATAGCAAATGGGTTCGGGCCAGTGCCTCGGGAATGTTTAAATCGTCCATAAAGGTGGGAGGTTATGTGAAAAAACAAGAGGTTATTGGGCACATTACCGATCCCTATGGAAAAATTCATCATTGGATAAAGTCCAATCAGGAAGGATATGTGATCAATGTTAACGAAGCTCCTTTGGTGTACCAAGGCGATGCCTTATTCCATATTTCAACCGAGGTTCAATGATTAGTAAAAAAGACCTTCGAACATCCTATAAAGAGAAAAGGGAACAACTATCAGATGACCAAATAGAAGATTATAGCATTGCGATTGCCAATAACGCTCTATCCTTGCCCATTTGGAACGCTACCTATTACCATGTCTTTCTTTCCATTTTGGAAAAAAAAGAGGTGCTCACGGAACACCTATTGCATATTCTAATGGGTAGGGAAAAAAGTGTGGTTGTCCCTAAGGCCGATTTCGATACGAATGACTTGAAACATATACTACTGCAAGAAAACACCTCACTGGAAGTATCAAATTATGGAATACCCGAGCCTGTTTCCGGAATTGAAATACAGGCCTCCCAAATGGAAGTGGTTTTTGTTCCATTATTGGCTTTTGACAAACAGGGGAATAGGATTGGTTATGGCAAGGGGTTTTATGATCGGTTTCTTTCTGAATGCAATCAAAATTGTATAAAAATAGGGCTCTCGTTTTTTGACGCTGAAGATATTGTACCTCATGACTCCATGGATATTGCATTAGATTATTGCATTACCCCAAAAACAATCCATTCTTTTTTCGAAAAAAAGTAATTGCCTCGCTTAGTGCCTATGGCCTTCACTTCCAGGGATTTCTTTTTTTTATGCTATATTGAGGCCCCCTAATCACACTAATTAACCATGTTTTTGACCCAAAAAAAGAAAAATAAGGGCCCCGATATTGAAGAATCGACTAAAGAAAAAATGGATAGTCCTTTTGGAAATTTCTACTATAAAGATGTCGCCGAATTAACAGGCGTAGGTGGTTGGTCCATCCACTTCAAAGAAAAAAAAAGCTATCTAGATCCTCAAGCACGAAAGATTCTAAATGCTCCCGACGATTATCGTCCTTCCTTGCGAACGGCGCTGGACTTTTATGCCCCAGAGCACAAAGCTAAGGCTACCGAGGCTTTCATGGCCTGTAGTATGGGTGCCCCTTTTAACACCACTGTAAAAATGCTTACTTACGACCAGCGTGAATTCTGGGCGAAAGCTGTGGGAAGGCCCATTTATGATGAAAATAAAGAGATTGTCGGAATACAAGGTGTATTTCAGGATGTAGATGAAGAGAAACTTAAGGAAATTGGTTTGCAAACCTCTGTAAAAGTTATAGAGTCACAGAATTCCCGACTTTTTAATTTTGCGCATATCGTCTCCCACAACCTTAGGTCGCATGCCAGTAATTTGGGATTAACCTTAGATTTACTGAAATCTATCGAAGATGCAGCCGAAGAGGAAGAATTGAAATCGAGCTTGTACGATATCTCTGAAAGTCTCAATGAAACGATTAACCACCTCAATGAAATTGTAACAGCTCAGTCCCGATCACTGGACGAGAGAAGAATTTTGAGTTTCGACCATGTGCTACAAAACACAATAAGTTCGATCAGCAGAATGATCGAGGAGACCGGAACGGAGATTTTCTCGGATTTTACAGAAGTATCGGAAATACAATACATTCCTTCCTATCTGGAAAGTATCTTCTTAAATCTAATTACGAATGCCATAAAATATAGGCATCCCGATAGGACCCCTATAATTGATATCTGCAGTTTTCTCGAAGGCGAGAGAACTTGTTTAATGATAAAGGATAATGGTCTGGGACTAGACCTCGAAAAGCATGGGGATGACCTATTCAATATGTACCAAACATTCCATACGGGCAAAGAGTCTGTAGGGATTGGACTCTTTATAACCAAAAACCAAATTGAAACCTTGCAGGGAAGCATTCATGTTGAAAGCACCGTAAACGAAGGAACCACATTTAAAATCGTATTTTAGCAAACAAAACAACCTCCATTTTGACTAACCTTACCCCCACCCCAATTAAACTAGCCTGTATTATAGATGATGATGATGTCTACATCAATCTCATTAAAAAAGTGATTAACATTCGAAAACTTTCAGAAAACTTGCTCATTTTCAAGAATGGGCAGGAAGCACTTCAATACTTTACTCCAATTATTAAGGAAGAGGATGATCGCATTTTTCCTGAAATCATCTTGTTAGATTTGAATATGCCCGTTATGGACGGCTGGCGTTTTCTTGAGGAATTCACAAAAATTAAAACAGGAAGGGATGTTAAAACCACATTATACATTGTAAGCTCCTCCATTAACCCAATTGATCTTGATCGTGCCAAGAATTTCTCCTTGGTAACGGACTATTTAATTAAGCCTGTAAATCTGGATGAATTCGAGGCGATTTTCGTAAGAAATAGTGCTTAAACCTCAGGCTCCTGAGCTGTAATTTCCTGACTGGCTTCTTCCTTTGCTTTTTTGGGGAATGCTTTTCTATTGAATACAATAAGGATACCCACGCCAACACTAATGGCTGCATCGGCTATATTGAAAACAGGTGGAAAAAAGGAGAAATGGAACATATCCACTACTTTTCCATGAAACCAAGTTCCATACCCTTGCTCTGGAAAAATTTGGGATACCTGACCCATGCTATCTTCGAATATTATTCCGTAAAACACCGAGTCCACAATGTTTCCAAGGGCTCCAGCAAAAATAAACGCTAGTGCAAATGTTAACAGGGCGGGCGCATTCTTTCGAACCGTGTCGTACAACCAGTACCCAATACCAGCTATGGCGAATAACCGAAAGATAGATAAGGCAAGTTTCCCATACTGTCCCGGAATTTCGACACCCCATGCCATCCCAGGGTTCTCTACAAAGTTTATATCGAACCAGCTAAAGATTTCAAAACCCCCTCCTAACATAAAGTGGGTCTTGATGTAAATTTTTAACGCTTGATCTGCAATGAGAATCAGGATAACAATTAATAGGGCTTTTCGTAAAGACATAGTGTATGTAATTGCGCAAAAATAAAGAATAATTATTGGGTGGGCTTCAAAATTACATCTCCATTAACACTTTGTGCTGAGACCTCATACCATCCCTCCTTAGGAAGTGTGTTTTCTACCTTCCCCCTTTGAGAAAATGCCTTCCCTTTTACCCCCAAATCCGCATGAACTGATATAAAGCCATGTCGTGAGTTGAGTTGGGCATCACCTAGAAAATTCGTGAGCGTACAATTTCCATTATTCAGCCCTGTATAGAGATTCTTGAATTCCCCCTGAGCTTCTACCGATGCAATGAAAGAGCTTACATATACAGAAAGGTTCTTTGGAATAAGCAAGGTCATTTCTATAGAAATAACCTTGTGCGCTGCCAATTTATCATTGGCTGCCTCAAAATATGGGGTGTAACCAGTCTTTATATATAAAGTCCCATTTTTCTCATGTGCAGAAAGCAACACATTTTCATAATTTTCACCTTCCACTTCGGTAAGAATCTCGATAGTTTCGGTAGCTATGGTCTGTAATTTGATCAGAAATACCTGATCGCTTGCGATTTCTATCTTTTCAATGTTTTCAGCATCCAAAGATCGTTGAATCACCTTTTGGGATTGGCATGAAAAAATGATCCCAAAGAATGCGGCTATATGAATTCCAATTTTCTTCATAAAAAAGCCCTACAACGTAGGGCATAATTAATTTTGGATATGGAAGAAGTCCTTACTTCTGCATATTCTTGGCCTCTATGCTTAACGTTGCATGAGGAACCAATTTTAGGCGTTCCGGATTAATTAATTTTCCTGTTACACGACAAATTCCATAGGTCTTATTCTCAATCCTGATCAAGGCATTCTTTAGGTCGCGAATAAACTTCTCTTGGCGAATGGCCAATTGCGAGGAAGTTTCCTTGCTCATTACCTCACTCCCTTCATCGAAAGCCTTGAAAGTAGGTGATGTGTCATCCGTACCATTATTACTGTCATTTTTATAGGCACTTTCTATAAGATGCAGTTGTTCTGTTGCCTTTTCAATTTTGTCTTGTATAAGTACCCTGAATTCCTCAAGTTCCTTATCACTGTATCGATTCTTAACTTCTTGAGCCATATTAATTGTGTTTTTTAATACTTAGCCTAGTGGCAATGTCATCGAAAGTAATTTCCGTTCCTTCTCCTACTTTCTCTTCAAATTGCAGCACTTCGGTTAACGTTTCTTGTTTAATGTAAGCTATATTCTGCTCAACAGCAGTTTTCAGGTTTTTATCCTCTTGTACGATGACCTCTACACGATCGGTAACTTCGAATCCTGAATCCTTTCTAAGATTCTGAATGCGGTTTACCAATTCCCTTGCAATACCTTCATTCCTCAGTTCATCCGTTATAGTCACGTCTAAAGCCACGGTTATTCCACTTGCATTGGCGACCAACCATCCTTCTATATCCTGAGAACTTATTAGTACCTCATCGAGGGTTAATGTAACATTTTTTTCGTTAAACAAAATAGAAATATTCCCTTCTTTTTCAAATTGAGAGATTTCTTCCTGTCCAAACGAACTGATAGCCTGAGCAATAGATTTCATATCCTTTCCAAAGCGCGGACCCAATTTCTTGAAATCAGGTTTTATTTGTTTTACCAAAATTCCAGAGCCCTCATCTATCAACTCAATCTCTTTCACATTTACCTCACTGGTAATAAGATCTGAAACCGCCAGTATCTCTTCCCTTTCGGATTCATCCAAAACTGGAATCATGATTTTCTGAAGCGGTTGTCTCACCTTGATCTTCTCGCGCTGTCGTAACGATAAAACCAATGAGCTTATTGTCTGGGCCCTTTGCATTTTTCGCTCGAGCTCCTTATCAATATACGTCGCATCCGTTTTTGGAAAGTTACTTAAGTGTACCGAAATAGGTGCTTCCTGAGTAACTCCCGAGGTAAGATCCTTATACAAGCGATCCATAAAGAAAGGTGCCACCGGTGCTCCTAATTGGGCTACAGTTACCAAACAGGTATATAGTGTCTGATAGGCACTTATCTTGTCCTCACCATAACTTCCTTTCCAATAACGTCTTCTACTTAAACGTACAAACCAGTTGCTCAGATTCTCTTGAACAAATTCAGATATGGCCCGTGTTGCTTTTGTAGGTTCATAATCTCCATAGGCGGCATCTACTTTCTGAATTAAGGTATTCAATTCTGAAAGTATCCATCGATCTATTTCTGGTCTTTGATCCAATGGGATATTGGCCTCTTCGTAGTTAAAATCATCCAAATTGGCATAAAGGCTGAAAAAGCTATACGTATTGTACAGTGTCCCGAAGAATTTATTTCGAATCTCAGCAATACCATCACTATCAAATTTTAGATTATCCCAAGGATTGGCATTACTAATCATATACCACCTTGTGGCATCCGGACCATATTGAGCCAAAGTGTCGAAAGGGTCTACCGCATTGCCCAAGCGTTTGGACATTTTCTGTCCATTCTTGTCTAAAACCAATCCGTTGGAGACTACATTTTTGTAAGCCACATCATCAAATATCATGGTCGCTATGGCGTGTAGGGTATAGAACCATCCTCGAGTCTGATCCACTCCTTCGGCAATGAAATCTGCTTTTCTCCATGTATTCTCAACCTTTTCCTTGTTCTCGAAAGGATAGTGCCATTGGGCATAAGGCATAGAACCACTATCGAACCAAACATCGATAAGATCGGCTTCGCGTTTCATAGGTTGTCCAGAGGACGATACCAATATGATTTGATCCACAATATTCTTGTGCAAATCGACCGTATCGTAATTCCCCTCTGAGAAATCACCAGCAACAAAATTCTCGAAAATATCCCGCTCCATTAGCCCGGCATTAACAGCTTTGGCCATCTCTGCTTTCAATTCTTCGATAGAACCGATACAAATTTCTTCAGATCGGTCTTCTGTTCGCCAGATAGGTAAAGGAATTCCCCAATAGCGCGATCTAGAAAGGTTCCAATCATTGGCATTGGCCAACCAGTTCCCGAAGCGACCTTCTCCTGTAGCTTTGGGTTTCCAGTTAATGGTTTGATTTAATTCATGCATTCGGTCCCTGAAAGAAGTAACCTTAATGAACCACGAATCTAAAGGGTAATATAATATGGGTTTATCGGTGCGCCAACAGTTGGGATAACTGTGCACATATTTTTCAACCTTAAAGGCTTTATTTTCAATTTTGAGTTTTATGGCAAGTTCTACATCTACACTCTTTTCTGGTGCTTTGCCGTCATCGTAGTACTCATTCTTTACATACTTACCACCAAATTCGCCCATTTCGGGTCGAAAACGTCCTTGTAAATCGACCAATGGCACCAAGTTTCCATTTTCATCCTTTACCAATAGGGGCGGTACCTCAGGAGTGGCTTCCTTTGCCACCTTGGCATCGTCTGCACCAAATGTTGGGGCCGTATGCACAATTCCAGTACCATCTTCTGTCGTTACAAAATCTCCCGCAATAACTCGGAAGGCATTTTCGGGGTGATCGTTTGGTAACACATACGGCAATAACTGCTCGTAACGGATATCGACCAAATCGGCACCTTTGAACTCCTTTAGTACCAAAAACGGAATTTTCTTTGCGCCTTGTTCATAGGATGAAAGTGCGTTTTCATCTTCTGCCAATTCGTATTTTCCACTCAATTGCTTTCCTACCAAATTTTTGGCCAAAACCACATGAATGGGTTCGAAGGTATATTGGTTAAATGTTTTAACCAACACATAATCTATTTTAGGGCCAACCGTAAGCGCTGTATTACTTGGCAGGGTCCAAGGTGTGGTAGTCCAGGCCAATATGTGAACATCTCCGAATCCCTGAAGGAAATCGGGTAAGGTCCCTACTTCTGTTTTAAATTGAGCAACTACAGTTGTATCCGTCACATCCTGATAAGTACCCGGTTGGTTTAACTCATGAGAACTTAATCCAGTACCTGCTTTAGGGGAATAGGGCTGAATGGTATATCCTTTATACAACAGATCCTTATCATAGATTTGCTTCAATAACCACCAAACCGTTTCCATGTATTTTGACTTGTAGGTGATATATGGATCGTCCATATCTACCCAATAGCCATAACTTTCGGTCACTTTATTCCACACATCGGTATAGCGCATCACTGCCTTTCTACAGGCGGCGTTATAGTCTTCTACGGATATTTTCTTGCCAATATCCTCTTTGGTGATGCCCAATTCTTTTTCTACGCCTAACTCTATGGGCAATCCATGAGTGTCCCATCCTGCCTTTCGATCAACTTTAAATCCTTTCTGTGTCTTGTATCTGCAAAAGATATCCTTAATGGCTCGAGCCATTACATGATGAATACCGGGCAGTCCATTTGCAGATGGTGGCCCTTCAAAAAACACATAAGGTTCGCTTCCTTCGCGAATGGAAATACTCTGCTCGAAAATGTTTTCACGTTTCCAAAAATCGAGTAATTCCTCTCCCAGTTTAGGAAGGTCCAAGCCTTTGTATTCCTTAAATTTTGTGCTCATCGGGCCTTGTTTTTGAATAAGGGTGCGAATTTACGGAATTTTTACGCAAAAAACCCACACATAGAGGGACTTGACAGGAGAATTTAATTCAAAAATAAAGACGCACAAAAAAAGGTGCCAATGATCTAGCAACCATGGCACCATAAATTATGTGGAACGTCTATTGTCTATCGAACATAATCTCTCCAACCAACTCATAGGATTCTCCAGTAGTCTGGTTGTTTGCAATATCGGCATACCCAATCCCAAATTGGGTTCTGGAAAATGCAGTCACATCGTACATCTCATTTTCTGTAAAACCATTTATTACAAATGTAAGCGTAATAGTCTCTGCTGTTGCATTCAATGTATAGGTTCCTGAGTAATTTTCTATAATGATTTCAGTATCTATCAATGGTGTTTCTCCAGCTACGGTTATGGTTTCCGTAATTCGGTACTGCACATCTATAGTAAAGTTACCATCAGCATCAAAAGTCGTTGTCCCTTGGAAAGTATCTCCAACAATATTTGTGTTCGAATCTATGGGAACCCCATTTATTACATATGTTTCATCTATATTTTCAATATAGGAATTCATTACATAGGTTCCAGCAAGGTTCTCACTGTTCAGTAGAAAGGTATCGTCCCCTCCATCGTCATCTTTTTTACAGCTCGTCACGGCAAGGACGATCGTGAAAATAAAAAGTAATTTTTTAAAGCTCATAAGTAGTAGATTTTGGGTAAAGATACTTTGTTTTTGAATGGTGTAATTGAACCAAAATCAATTTATTTCCCCAAGTTACTAACACATTTTTCTATCTTTAGGACGACTAACAACCAATAAAAAGATCTTGAAAAAACTATTGCTAGCGTTCCTGCTATTATCTGTTTCCATCCAAGCGCAGGATTATGTAGACTTAGTAAAAATTGGATACGGACAGACCTTTAACAATGATTTTGAAGGAACGGACAACAGTACAGAGGTGAAAACCTTTGAAGCTGATATCACTTTTCCCATAGTTTTAAATGATAAACATGCTATTATTACGGGAGGACTATTTAGCCGGAATAATCTTCAGCTGTTTCCACAAGCAGAGTTCACCAGTCTATATAGTAGTACGCTAAAGTTAGGTTGGGCTGCCAGCTGGGACGAAAAATGGAGCACAACCCTGGTAGCACTGCCAAAAATAGCATCGGATTATAAAGATATTGATGGAGACGACTTCTATATAGGTGGGATCGCACTTTTTAAGTACCAGAAAAAGGAAAACCTCATCTACAAGTTTGGACTCTATGCGTCTTCCGAAGCGTTTGGCGTATTCAGCGTCCCTATTTTTGGCTGGTATTATCTCAGTCCGAGCTCCCAATTTGAAATGGACATTTCCCTTCCTGTCGCAGGCGACATTAATTATACGCAAGGTATTTTTACCTATGGATTGGACTATATCGGCATTGGGCGCAGTTTTAACATAGATGAAAACGATGCCAATGTGTATGCAGATTTAAGCTCGCTCGAATTTGCCGCCTATTTACAGTTTAATGCAGTGGAAAAAAGTCTACTCTTACGGGCCAAATTCGGCTATGCCAGCAATGATTACGAGGTGTATGCGCAGGGTGAGAAAATAGACTTGGGGCTGGCTGCCTTCAGTTTTGGGGATGATCGAACCCAGCTTAATCCAACGATTCGTGGAGGGTTCTTTTTGCGTTTTGAAGCCATTTATCGTTTCAATCTTTCCAAGCAGGAAGACGATTCAGAAAAAAATTGATAGCTTTAGGTATGGAAAAGCTTTGTCCAGAATGCGGGGATAAAATCATTGGACGTGCCGATAAGAAGTTTTGCAGCGATGCCTGTCGCAATGCACATAATAATGCATTGAACAAGGATACCAAAAATATTATCCGAACTACCAACAATAGACTTCGCAAAAACCACAGGATTCTCGAGGCACTAAATACCAAAGAGAAAACAAAAGTGGCCAAATCTTCCCTTAGCAAACATGGTTTTTTGTTCGATTATTTTACAGGCTTGTACACCACCAAAAAAGGAGATACCTATTTTTACGTGTACGATCAAGGGTATTTAGCATTGGACAATGATTTTTATTTATTGGTAAAAAGAGAATTTTAATATGCTCCTACTAGAGGGAACCAAAAATCCTTATTTCATAGCGCTATTCCTGGTTGTCTTTTTGGGCATTTTTATATTCGGGATCTTTTTTAACAAAAAGGCAATTATCCTGCGAGAGATGCGCAAGAGTAAGGCCAAACCCATTGGCTCCGTTCGAAATGGGGAATATGTCAAAATAATTGGAAAGGCTCTGCATGTTAAGGAACCCCTTATTGCTCCCATTAGTGGGCGACAATGCATTTTTTATCATACGGAAGTGATACATGGCAGTGGCAAAAACAGAAAAACCATTATCGATGAATTGCGAACACAGGATTTTTTCATAGAGCAAAATGGAGAAATGGTCATGGTGAAAATGGATCAGGCAAATAGGTTTCGAAAAATTCATTTGGTGCAGGACCATCAGTTCAATACCGGAATCTTTGGGGAAAAGAAGGAGCATTTAGAAAAATACCTTCAGAGAAATGGAGAAAGTAGCACCTATTGGATTGGGCTCAAAAAAGATCTTTCTTACAGGGAAGGAATTATTGAACTAAATGAAATAGTAGCAGTTAAGGGAATAGCCGAGTGGAAAACCCTGAAAGAGCCCATTGAAGGATTCCGCTATTCAAAAATATTGAACCTTAAAGGAAGTAAGGAAAAAAAGTTGTTAATCACAGATCATAAGAGCGCCCTGAAAGATCCCAAATAATACTACTTCCAACTATTGCCCTTTAATTGAAGTGCAGCCTTTAACACGTCCTTTTGGCTAATGAGACCCACTAACTTTCCCTCATTAACTATGGGGAAACGCCTTCTTTTTGATGTAAGGAACCGATCGGCCGCATCGAACACATTCATATCGCCATCAATAGTCTCAACTTCTGTCGCCATATGCTCTTCCACTTTTATATCTTCCATCGGCTGATTATAGTAACGGCTATTACTTATCTGCTTCATACAATCCCCTTCGGAAATGATCCCAATGAGTTCATTTTTTTCATTTACCACGGGTCCTCCCGAAATTTTCTTTTTAATGAGTGTGTTCATAACCTCCAACACACTTTGGTCTGGTCTAAATGTAACGAGGTTCGTGCTCATATAGTCAGAGACTTTTATATTTTCTGCAGAGCCTTTGGCAGGCTTCGCTCTTTTACCAATGTAGCTTTTAATTCCCATAAGGTTTAGGTTTTTATCATTTTAAAGATAGCAAAAATTATGAACTGAATCATTCGTTTTTATTTGAAAATCAACTTCATAGACTAACCCTTAATGATTTCCCCAATAATCCGTACTTTTAGGAAACCAAACCCAATTTAATGAAAAGACAATACGCCTTCCTCTCCCTTTTACTCCTATTGGCCCTTACTTATTATAGCTTTTACAGCCTAATGCCTAGCAAGGCAACGCCAGCCTCTGCTCCAGACACAGAATTCTCTGCAGAGAGGGCCTTAATACCCCTAAAGGAAATTACCAAAGCTCCGCACTTTATTGGTAATGATGAACACGCCAGGGTCCGCGAATATCTGGTTAAAGAACTACAGAATTTAGGTTTGTCCGACGTGCAAACACAAGAAGGTTTTATTTACAATGATTGGGGTGGATTGGTAAAACCCATCAACATTATGGGGCGAATTAAAGGGACACAACCTGGTAATGCCCTATTGATTTTTGCTCATTACGACAGTGCCATGGTTCCCTCGTTTGGTGCCAGTGATGCAGGAAGTGGTATTGTTACCATTTTGGAAAGTCTTCGGGCGTATCGTGCCAATGGAATTCAACCAAAAAATGACATTGTAGTACTCTTTACAGATGCCGAAGAAATTGGATTGGATGGTGCCGATCTTTTTGTGAACCAACATCCTTGGGCAAAGGACATAAGACTAGCCTTGAATTTTGAAGCCCGAGGAAGCGGTGGCCCTAGCAATATGATTTTGGAAAGCAATCAAGGCAATCATCATATAATTCAATCTTTTATAGATGCTGGCGTGAAGTTTCCAGTAGCCTCTTCCCTAATGTATAGCATCTACAAAATGTTACCTAACGATACTGATTCCACAGTGCTGAGGGAAGATGGGGATATAGATGGGTTGTTTTTTGCTTTTATTGATGATCATTACGATTACCATACGGCCAATGATAATTTTGAGAACTTAGACAGGAAGACATTACAACATCAAGGAAGTTATTTGCTTCCACTATTGCATCACTATGCCGAAGCGGACCTTGCCAATATGAAAAGTGATCAAGATGATGTGTACGTAAACCTCCCCTTTGTAAATATGATAAGCTATCCGTTTTCGTGGATTCTTCCCATGTTATTGCTTGCAGCTATTGCCTTCTTCTTGCTCGTGTTTCAAGGAATAAAAAAGGATAAATTGAACACGAAAGAAATAGGCAAGGGTTTCGGGGCATTGCTCATATCGCTTATTCTATGTGGCTTAATTGGGTTTTTTGGATGGACCCTTCTGCTAAAAATCTATCCTCAATATAATGAAATAGATCATGGGTTTACCTATAACGGACATACCTACATCGCCTTCTTTGTAGTACTCTCGCTCGCCATAACATTTATGATCTATCGAAGGTTCGGGATTAAAAATGTGGCAAGTGGCTACATCGCCCCACTATTCTTATGGCTCATCATTAATACTGTTGTTTTCTTCGTGATTAAAGGGGGCGCATTTTTTATCATTCCTGTTTTCTTTGGGTTACTCGGACTTTGGGTTTTGACCCGACAGGAAAAACCCAATTTATTGCTAATGGCAATTCTTAGTGCACCCGCCATTTTCATTTTTGCACCACTCATTCAATTCTTTCCAGTTGGATTAGGATTGGAAATGCTAGTGATTAGTTGTGTCTTTACGGTACTGCTTTTCGGATTGGTTTACAATGTCATCGGGTTTTATCGTGGAAAACGCCTGTTCTCTATCTTTTTCTTTATCCTGGCATTCGGTTTTTTCATAAGTGCACATTTCGACAGTGGCTATAATGAAGGACGACAAAAACCCACTAGCCTACTCTATTATCAAAATGCAGATGAAGGCAATTCATATTGGGTTACTTACGATGAAAATCCGGATGAATGGGTTCGTGGGTATCTAGGTGATACACCAGAGGAAGCCTCCAAATATGTAACGAGCTCTGCAGGTAGTAAATACAATACGGGATATAGGTATGCAGCTCCGGCGCCCAGCATAAATATTCCATCCTTTAACCTTCGTTTGGAAAGAGATACTTTGGTAAATGGCAACCAAGAGGTCACATTTACCTTAATTCCGAAAAGGGATGTGCATATACTTCGATTGTATTCGGACTCCACGGTCGTTTTCAATTCTTTGGCCTATAACGGTATGAAAGTGGAACCCGATAGTACAGGTGCGGTATTGGGCAACAGGGAAAGCAATTTTATGATGCATTACAATGTGTCTGAAAGTGATTCCCTAGAAGTGGCGTATTCACTTCCGGATGGTGTTAATCCTAATTTTAGTGTGTTGGAATACTCTCTCGATTTAACCAAGAATCCTTTGTTCACTATAAATAAGAGACCCGCGAACACCATGCCATTAGCCTTTGTAACTACAGATGCAGTCATTGTAAAGAAACAGCTGGATTTGGAGAGCTTAAGGACCGTTAAAGACACTTTATCCATACCAGACAATGAGTAAAACAATTGCGATTGCAGGGATGGGTTGGCTTGGTTGGCCATTAGCGCATCAACTTAAGACTTTTGGTTATACCATAAGAGGAAGTGTCTCATCACAGGATAAAGCGGATCAATTAGTAAAAAACGGATGGGACGTATTTGCCATCATGATCTCAGAAGATGGAGTGTCCGGACCTGTTGAAGAATTCCTGAACGGAGTTCAAGATATGATCATCATGATTCCCCCGGGCCTACGAAGAAACTCAGGTGCGGATTATGTGTTGAAAATGTCACATTTTTTGTCGGAAATAGAACACTCCAGCGTTGAAAATATCATTTTCGTAAGTAGCACATCAGTGTACGGTGACGCACAGGGAACAGTTACCGAGAAAGATCCTCCAAAACCAGACACTGAAGCAGGTCGACAATTATTGCAAGTAGAGCAATTATTTTTTACTTCGCGCTTCAATACAAGCATAGTGCGGTTTGGTGGACTCTTTGGTGGAAGCAGACAGCCCGCACGTTATTTAGCGGGTAGGGAAAACCTAAGTAATGGAAGGGCTCCGGTCAATTTAATTCACAGGGATGATTGTATTAAACTATTAATGACAATTATAAAACGGCAGGCTTTCGGGCATATCTTCAATGCGGTGCATCCAAGTCATCCATCAAAGTCTTCATATTACATTCAAAAAGCAAAGGATCTTGGTTTGGAACCTCCAACCTATGCCCCAGACCTTGCGGAAGAACAATTCAAGCAAGTAGATTCTATCCATCTTAAAGCCCTTTTAGATTTCCACTTCACACAAGAGCCTTAGGATTTGCCAATAATGGCTATCTTTAGGAATCCAATTTTTAAACCATCCTCATGAAACGATTTTTACATCCCTCATTGATTTTTCTTTGCTGTTTTTTGGCAACCCTTATGTCCATAAACGCACAAACGTATGACGAGAAATTATTTGATGCACTGGAATATAGACTAATTGGTCCTTTTCGAGGTGGAAGAAGTGCTGCCGTTACAGGAGTCCCCAACAAGCCCAATCTATTTTATTTTGGGGCCACAGGTGGTGGTATTTGGAAAACCAAGGATGGTGGCAGAACTTGGGAAAATATAAGCGACGGTTTTTTCGGCGGTTCCATTGGATCCATTGAAGTTTCCGAAAGTGATCCAAATGTTATTTATGTGGGCGGTGGCGAAAAGACCGTACGTGGAAATGTATCCTCTGGGTATGGTATTTGGAAATCGGAAAACGCAGGGAAGACTTGGACACAAAGTGGTTTGGAAAAAGGAAGGCACATCCCAAGAATCGCCATCCATCCCAAAGACCACAATGTGGTTTTTGCAGCAGTGATGGGCAATATTTACAAGCCTACCCAAGAGCGCGGTGTCTATAAAAGTACGGACGGAGGTAAGACTTGGCGAAAAACACTATTCTCCAACGAGAATGCGGGTGCTGTAGACCTAGCCATGGATCCTAATAATCCTAGAATCCTATATGCTTCTACATGGAATGTAAGAAGGACCCCCTATAGTCTTAGCAGTGGCGGTGAAGGTTCTGCCCTATGGAAAAGTACCGATAGTGGTGAAACCTGGAAGGAGATTTCAGAAAACAAAGGATTTCCGAAAGACACCTTAGGAATTATTGGGGTGACCGTTTCACCAGTGAATAGTGAACGTGTTTGGGCCATCGTTGAAAACAAGGACAAAGGAGGAGTCTACAGAAGTGATGATGGAGGAGACACTTGGGAACAGGTAAACAGTGAACGTAAACTAAGGCAAAGAGCTTGGTATTACACCCGTATTTATGCGGACACCAAGGATGAGGACATTGTATATGTCCTTAATGTTCGCTACCATAAAAGTACGGATGGGGGAAAAACCTATGAAACGTATAATGCCCCTCATGGAGATCATCACGATTTATGGATCGCACCCGAAAATCCAGATCGCATGATCATTGGCGACGATGGGGGTGCACAGGTTACCTACGATGGAGGCGATACTTGGAGTACCTATCACAATCAGCCCACATCACAATTTTATCGTGTGACTACGGACAATGCCTTCCCATACCGCATTTATGTTGCCCAGCAGGATAATAGTACAATTCGTATTCCCCATAGAACCGAAGGATGGAATATTGATGAGGACGATTGGGAAAGAACTGCTGGTGGAGAAAGTGCACATATCGCTGTCGATCCAGAAGATAACGATGTGGTGTACGGAGGAAGCTATGATGGCTTCCTTACGCGCTACAATCATAAGACCAATACCGTACGAAGCATCAGCGTATGGCCCGACAACCCCATGGGTCATGGAGCAGAGGACATGAAGTACCGATTTCAATGGAATTTCCCGATTTTCTTCTCTCCTCATGATCCCAATAAACTGTACACAGCCTCCAATCATTTGCACATGAGCACGAATGAGGGGCAAAGTTGGGAATTAATTAGCCCAGACCTTACCCGTAATGATCCCTCAAAATTGGGTCCATCGGGTGGCCCAATAACCAAAGACAATACCTCCGTAGAGTATTACTGTACCATATTTGCTGCAGCCGAAAGTCCCATAACACCTGGATTGCTTTGGGTAGGAAGTGACGACGGTCTTATACACGTTTCTCAAGACGGTGGGCAAAATTGGAATAATGTTACACCAAAAGGAATGCCCGAATGGATGATGATTAACAGTATTGAGCCTTCAAGGTTCAATGCAGGGACCTGTTATGTGGCGGGCACCAAATATAAAACAGGAGACTTTACGCCTTACCTTTATAAGACTACAGACTACGGAAAGTCGTGGAAACGAATAACCAATGGCATTGCTCCCGAGCATTTTACTCGTGTTCTTAGGGAAGATCAAACTAAGCAAGGTCTATTGTATGCCGGTACAGAAACCGGAATGTATGTATCATTTAATGATGGAGATAATTGGCAACCATTTCAGCTCAACTTGCCCATTGTTCCCATTACCGATTTAGCATTAAAAAACAATAATCTCATTGTGGCTACACAAGGAAGAAGCCTATGGATTATAGACGATCTTACCGTTTTGCATCAATTAAATGCGGCCAAAGGAAAGCCAAATTACCTTTTCAAACCCAAGGAAACGTATAGAATGGGAGGTAATAGTACTAAGAAATCCTTAACCACAGGAACCAATCATCCCGCAGGAGTTATTACCTATTTTAATTTAGAAGACCCCAAGGATAAGGAAGTAAAACTTAGTTTCCTCAATTCTAAAAATGACACGATTAAAACCTTTAGCACCAAAAGTAAAGACGATAAGTTGACTGTTGAGAAGGGCGCAAACATGTTTGCTTGGAACACTCGGGGAAAAGGTGCCGAGCGACTTAAGGGAATGATCTTATGGTGGGCCAGCACCAATGCCCCCAAAGCGGTGCCGGGACAATACAAAGTGGTTCTGCAGGTAGAAGACGAAGTACAGGTGCAGAACTTCACCATTTCACCAGATGAAAACGCAGAGACGGATATTAGGGGTATGCAGGTTCAGTTCGATTTCATTACAGATATTAATGCAACTGTAGATCGTGCCCACAAGTCCATCAAAAAAATTAGGAAGATCAATACGCAGCTTGAGGCCTTTCAGAAGCAATACAAGGAAAACGAACAGGTAAAAGATCTTTTAGATAGGGCAAAGACGCTGAGCGAACAATTTTCGGAAATTGAAAAAGCGCTGTATCAAACCAAAAACCGAAGTGGTCAGGATCCGTTGAATTTCCCCATAAGATTGACCAACAAATTGGCGCATCTAAATAGTCTAGTGGGCATGGATGATTTCCCCCCGACAGATCAGGATATAGCTGTAAAAAACGAATTGACACAAAAGATCAATGCAGAACTCACCAAATTTGAAGCGCTGGTCTCGAAGGAAGTAGCTTCGTTCAATACCGCATTCAATGAACTCAATTTGAATTATCTTTTTATTGAAGAGGATAAGTAAGCGTATCTTTGTGGCCCTATGGAATACAATTACATAAAATCCCTGCACCTCATATTTGTAATCACATGGTTTGCAGGTTTGTTTTATATCGTACGATTGTTCGTATACCAAATAGAGGCTTTCCACAAACCTTCCCCAGATAAGGAAATACTTGGGGCTCAACTAAAAATAATGGCAAAGCGGCTGTGGTATATCATTACTTGGCCATCCATGATTTTAAGTCTGTTTTTTGCGATTTGGCTACTTTACATTCGGCCTTTTTATATAAGCGATGCGTGGATGCAGGTAAAATTGGGTTTTGTGGTTTTATTGATCATATATCACATAAAATGCCATCATTATTTCAAACAGTTACAGCAAGATGTAGTGAAGCATTCTTCCAATTTTATGCGTCTTTTTAATGAAGGCGCTACCATCATTCTCTTTGCTGTGGTTTTCTTGGTAATATTGAAAAATGCGGTAAATTGGATATATGGCGTCGTTGGAATTGTTGCCTTTAGCGTACTAATAATGCTTGGTTTCAGGTTTTATAAGCGTATTCGTGAAAAAAACAGCACAAAATAGCATGGATATTTACGTTTCTATTGTTTGGTTCAATTATTGCTATCATCTGAAGCAAATCTAACCCTATGGGATTATTGAAATCATTACGTTTCCGAATTTTCTTATCCATGTTACTGTTGGTGGCAACCGCCTCCATTCTCATAGCGGTAGTAACCGTATATCAATATAGGGAGGAAGCGCAGGATTATCACCGGGAACGTTTGTCACGTAAGGAAACTGCGATTACCAAAAACATTGAATACGTTCTTAGAAATACCACTTATCCCATTGAAACGGAAAACATTCCGCTAATCTTCAAGAACAAGATTTATGAGATAAAGGATGTAAATGGCCTGGAGATTTATTTTTATGATCTTCAGGGGAAGCTACTGAAGTCCTCCCGCGCGTCGTTTTTAAAGGACACTTCTCATGCTAGACTTCCCAAACAAATTCTTGAAAATTTGGAGAACTCTGCAGATAAAAGGCACCTCATAGAGTTCATGGAAGACGGTCAAAAGTACCAGTCCTCCTATTTCTACATAACAGATCCTTCATTCAAGCCGCTGGCCATACTCAATTTGCCGTATATTGAAGATGACGACCTCATTAATAAGGAGCTAAAGGAAAGTCTCACTCGCATGGGGATTGCCTACTTGGTCATGTTACTTTTCGCCATAGCACTGGCCTATTTTCTGTCCAAATATATAACCCGCTCCCTAAATCAGGTAAGTGAAAAAATAACGGATACCCGACTTAATAAACGGAACAAGAAAATTGATCTAGACTCCAATACTACCCAGGAAATCTCGAATCTGGTTGTTGCTTATAATGGTATGATCGACGAATTAGAAATAAGCGCAGCGCAGCTTGCCGCCAGTGAACGAGAGGCAGCATGGCGGGAAATGGCAAAACAAGTAGCTCATGAAATTAAGAACCCACTAACACCCATGAGGCTTACGGTACAGAGTTTCCAGAGAAAATTTGATCCGACCGATGAGAATATAAATCAGAAACTCGCAGAATACAGCAATACCCTTATTCAACAAATTGACACCATGAGTTCTATTGCATCGGCATTCTCCACCTATGCCGATATGCCTGCCCAGCAGGATGAGACCTTGAATATTGTTAGAATTACCAAGCTCGCTATTGAAATCTTTAATGAAGATTATATTTATTTCTTTTCCGATGAGGAAGAAATCATTTCAAAATTTGACCGGACTCAATTAATTCGTGTCGTAACCAATTTGGTCAAAAACAGTATTCAGGCAATAGAGCAGAAACGACCTGAAAATCCTAGGATAGATGTTACGGTTTCATCCCAAGATAATGAAACCCATATTACCGTATGGGATAATGGAATTGGAATTCTGGACAGTAATAAGGATAAAATATTCGAGCCTAAGTTTACAACCAAGTCTAGTGGAATGGGGTTGGGATTGGCTATGGTAAAGAATATTGTGGAAACCTATGGAGGAAACATAACCTTTACTACCGATGAAGGCAAAGGAACCACTTTTACCGTTTCCATCCCCAAATAACTTATCAATTGCATTTTGGTTTTGATAAAGGCGCATCTTTGGCTAACTTGCACCTGAAACTCCCCAAAAAAATGCAGGATGGATTACGAAAATATTTTATGCGATTTCAACAATGGTATTACCACAATAACCATTAACAGACCTTCCAAATTGAACGCCCTGAACAGGGCAACCATCAAAGAACTTCACGATGCTTTTAAGGAAGCTGATAAAGATGATGACACTAAGGTGATCATCATAACTGGAAGTGGTGAAAAGGCCTTCGTAGCTGGTGCAGATATCAGTGAATTTGCAGATTATTCCGTTTCTCAGGGGGAGCGATTAGCTGCACAGGGGCAAGCCCTTCTGTTCGATTTTGTAGCTCATTTAGGAACTCCTGTTATTGCTGCCGTAAATGGCTTTGCTTTAGGTGGAGGTTTAGAGTTGGCAATGTCTGCACACTTCAGGGTTGCGAGCGATAATGCCAAAATGGGATTGCCTGAAGTTTCTCTCGGTGTAATTCCGGGATATGGAGGAACTCAACGCTTACCCCAATTGGTGGGCAAAGGTCGGGCTATGGAAATGATCATGACTGCAGGGATGATTTCTGCTGAGGATGCTTCATCTTACGGATTGGTAAATCATGTAGTACCCCAGGACGAATTGCTCCCATTGGCAGAAAAGATTGCTGGCAAAATTATGAGGAACTCTCCTGTGGCCGTCGCTGCCGCTATTAATTCGGTAAATGCTGGATTTGAAGATGGTGAAAATGGTTTCGATACCGAAATTACGGAATTTGGTAAGTGCTTTGGTACCGCAGATTTCAAAGAAGGGACGCAGGCCTTTTTGGAGAAACGCAAGCCAGAATTTCCCGGGAAATAAGCGCTTCTTAAAACTTCAAGTATTCTGTTAGGTTTATTTTGTGAGAACCATCCATTAATAGTACTTTTCGCTACACTAATTCTTAGATAAAAATTCACCTTATGCGCAAACTATTCACCCTGATATTTTGTTCTTTTTTTATTTTTTCATGCAGTGATGATAGTGTCTCCGATGAATTCGAAGAGGTAAATGGAGACGTCCCTGTTAGATTGATCTCCCAAGTTACCATGAATTCGGTTCAAGACCCAACTGTAAACAGAACCTTTCAGATTAATTATGTAAACAATCGTGTAACCAGCGCGAGCAATGGTGAGGAGACGGGTGTTTTGGTCTATGAAAATGACCAATTAATAACGCTAACAGGCAACGGCGAACCCTTCAGCATTAATGATCTGTATCAATCTCCCTACGAAGGCTTCCAATATGGCGATGTGTTGCAATATGATTCCAATGGCAATCCGATTCGGGTGTTACTTTTAGAAGAAACATCTGAGGGTACCGAAGAATATACTGCAGAAATTGGCTACGATAACACCCACAATCCATACTATTATACTTTAGATGCTGCTAGAATGATCGATGTTTTGGATCGTGTTGACGTTGATTTCTCAATGGCACCACAACCCTCTGAAATCGTACAGGCCAGAATGTTATTCCCTTTAAATAACCCCAAGGAAATCGTTTTCAGGAATTCGAACAATGTTGTTGTACATCAGGTAGTTGCAGATTATTCATACGATTCCGATGATTACCCTGTTTTTGCCACATTTACTTCCACCTCTTTTGTAGATAATGAAACCATCATCTACACTTGGGATTACAATTATAGAGATTAGGATATATTCCAAATAAAATTGGAATTATTCCATAATTGTAATTAACTTTGAGGAAGACATCCTACAAAGTAAATTATGTCCCAATCCATTCACGGGCGTGGCGCCCAAAAAAAAGTGCATAATCGTTTTCAAGCGCTCGAACACGAGCCCTTAAACGAGTACCTCAATTTTTGTGAGATTGAAGGCGAAGAAGCCGATAAGAGTCGCACGCAGTATATAGATGTATTCCCAAAAACATTTGTAAATAAGGTTACCAGTCCGGATGTAGGTATGATGTATTCGGCCAATCCTTTTCAGGGTTGCGAGCATGGTTGTGTATATTGCTATGCACGGAATTCCCATGAATATTGGGGATATGGTGCCGGCGTTGATTTTGAACGAAACATACTAATAAAAAAAAACGCTCCATCCCTACTGGAAAAAAAGATTAGGGGCAAAAATTGGATGGGTGATACCATTGTGTTCTCTGGAAATACGGATTGCTACCAACCCATTGAAAGAAAGCTCAAGATTACTAGAAAATGTCTTGAGGTAATGCTGAAATGGAGAAATCCAACAGGCATCATTACCAAGAATGCATTAATACTTCGCGACCTAGATCTGTTGAAGGAAATGGCTCGTTACAACACTATTGGCGTACATATTTCAATAACCTCTCTCTCGGAAGATACCCGCAGGCTATTAGAACCACGGACCTCTAGCATTAAAAATAGATTGAAGACCGTAGAAGTCCTATCATCGCACAATATTCCTGTCAATGTGATGATCGCCCCAATTATTCCTTCACTTAATAGCCATGAAATCCTACCAATCATTAAAAAAGTGGCTTCACTAGGGGCCATTAGTGTTGCCCACACCATAGTTCGGTTAAATGGCCAAATTGCAGAAATATTTTCCGATTGGGCCAAGAAAAGACTCCCGAATAAAGCCGATAGAATGTTGCATCAGATTGCCGAATGTCACAACGGAAAGTTGAACGACAATGAATGGGGTCGTAGGATGAGGGGTGAGGGAATCCTGGCCAAGCAAATTGCAGATACGGTGCGTCTGGGAAGAACAAAGTATTTAAAAGGGAAAAAAATGCCCGTGTTGGACAACACTCACTACCTAAACCTTAAAAATCCTCAACAAAAGTTATTTTAGTTACTGCTCACCTTCCCATTCGGCATAAAACCGTGAGAGGAAATTTTCCATGAATTCATGCCTTTTCTCGGCCAGCCGCCTTCCAGTTTCTGTATGCATTCGATCTTTTAAAAGCAGTAATTTTTCATAGAAATGGTTAATCGTTGGGGCCTTAGAGGCTCTATATTCTTTTGGGGTCATGTGCAAGTTTGGTGGAATGGAAGGATCGTATAGGCTCCTGTTTTTAAACCCTCCATAATTGAAAGTGCGGGCAATCCCAATGGCTCCCAAAGCATCCAACCGATCCGCATCTTGTACCACTCGGAGCTCAGGCGAATCGAATGTCTTTAGGGTATTGCCTCCTTTAAATGACACATTTTCAATAATGGAAACCACATGCTCGATGGTGACTGAGGAGGCCCCTTCATCCTCCAAGAATTTTCGCGCTATTCTAGGCCCTATGCTCTCATCTCCGTTATGGAATTTGGCGTCGGCGATATCATGAAGTAATGCGGCCAATAATACCACTTCCTCATCCACCTTTTCCGTTTTAGAGATTGCCAAGGTATTTTTAAATACCCTTTCTATGTGAAACCAATCGTGTCCCCCTTCGGCAGATTTCAATTCTTTCTGAACAAAAGCTTTGGTGCGATCTATTAGGGAACTAGTATTTGAGGTCATCCTTAATTTGGGTTTCAATGGACTTTATAAGAGCAGCATGATCTGGGTGATCACTCAACTTAATGGGAGGGTGTATTTTCAGTTTTAGGTGGGTTCCTAAGCCCATTGGGAATTTACCATACCGAATGGTTTTCCATGAATCATTAATTGATACGGGAAGTATGATAGCAGATGGAATTCCTTCGAACAAAGTATGCAATCCTTTTACCTGAAAAGGTCTTGGCCTACCATCCCGACTCCGTGTTCCCTCCGGAAATATTACTGCAGCCCTATTATTGGTTTCAATATACTTGGCAAACTCCTTAATGGCTATAATGGCTTGCTTAGGGTTTTTTCGATCTATTAGGACCGAACCTCCATGACGAAGGTTATAGGAAACGCTTGGAATCCCTTTTCCCAACTCCTTTTTACTAATGAACTTTGGGTGGTGTTTTCTCAAATACCAAATAAGGGGTGGAATATCGAACATACTTTGGTGATTGGAAACAATAATTACAGGATGTCCGTCGGGTACTTTGTGCGGATGGTCACAAGAAAAACGAGTGCCCAGTAAATTCTGGCAGCGCATCAAACAAAATTGCAGGGCATCTACAACTACCTTATGTGTTGTATATCCGAACACATTCAATGCCACCCATTGCAACGGATGAAATACCAACAAGGTAATCCCAAAGAAAATGAAATAAATAACCGATATGGGATATGCAAGCAACTTGGTCATACTTCAAAAATAAAAAAAACCGCCCCAAACTAATAGGACGGTTTCTTATTTCGAAAAAATTATGTCTTAACAATAATCGTCGTACGCACCTTTCAGGTTCTCAGCGATCAAATCGGCCGATCTTCCTTCAATGTGATGACGTTCTAGCATATGCACCAATTCCCCATCCTTAAAAAGTGCCATGGAAGGTGAACTTGGAGGAAACGGTACCATTTGCGCCCTAGCTGCATCTACAGCTTCAAAATCTACTCCAGCAAACACGGTTACCAGATGATTAGGGGTTTTGGCATTTTGCAAAGAAATTCTTGCGCCAGGACGTGCATTGGCTGCTGCGCATCCGCATACGGAATTAACAACTACCAAGGTAGTGCCTTCTTTAGCAAGTGCATCGGTTACATCTTGGGCAGTAAACAATTCGGAAAAACCGATATTGGTTAGATCTTCTCGCATGGGTTTAACCAACTCTGGTGGATACATATATATCTGTTTTAAATGTGTAACAATTAGAATGCAAAGATAACTAATTTAAAGGACAAGGATTTGGATGGTAAACGTTAAAGAGTTGATAAAGTGACTTTTGTTTTCTTGCTACTGAAAACGCCAGCGGCACTCTCCAAGAAAAATGTACTTTTACCACTTTAATTCGCAAAAAGAATGATTCGTTGGCTTGCCGCAGTTTTAGGTTATTCCTTCTTTAGATTTCCAGGAGCCATCATTGGGTTCGTATTGGGAAGTATATTCGACAATATGAATGCTGGAAAGACGCGCCCCCGAAGACGTACTGTATTCAGTCAAACAAGGGATAAGGTAACGCCAGCAGATTTCGAATTAAATCTTCTTTCACTGGCCTCTATTGTTATTAAGGCAGACGGTAACGTAAACCAAACAGAATTGGATTACGTTCGAAAATATTTTGTGCAGGCCTATGGTAAGGAGCGAGCCAATGCGACCTTCAAAGTTTTTAATGAGGTTATTAAAAAGCGTGAGATCTCAGCCCAGAACATTGCGCAGCTACTAAAACAGCGCATGCGTTATGAATCGCGGTTGCAAGTGATTCATTTCCTTTTCAGCATTGCGAATGCAGATGGTCATGTTTCTCAGCCAGAGGTCCAGGAAATACATAAGATTGGATTGTATTTGGGAATTCAGATGCGTGATTTTGAAAGTATTAAAGCGATGTTTTTCAAAAATCCGGATAGTGCCTATAAAATCCTTGAAATCGAACGAACTGCATCCGTCTCGGAGATCAAAAAAGCCTACCGTGAAATGGTTAAGAAATACCACCCCGACAAGCTTCGCCATATGGATGAGGCCTACACCAAAGGTGCTGAAGAAAAGTTCAGGAAAGTTCAAGAGGCCTATGAACAACTTCAAAAAGAAAAAGGATTTTAGTATCTAAGTAAGGATTACATCTTTTACACTACTAAAAGGGCATGAAAAAATTAATTTTAGTATTAGCTGTTTTTGCCGTAAGTACTGTTACATGGGCTCAAGATCATGTAAACCTTAAAAACAATTATGCCGCAGAAGGATATGATGTGGTCTCCTACTTTCAGGACAATCCCCAAAAGGGAGATAAACAGTTTTCACATACGCATGAAGGCGTGCGCTATAAGTTTGCCTCTCAGGAAAACCTAAAAATATTTCAAGACAGTCCAGACAAATATATCCCTCAATATGGAGGATACTGTGCCTATGCCATTGCCAAGAAAGGTGAAAAAGTAGGGGTAAATCCAAAGACTTTCGTTATTACCGACGGAAAACTCTATCTGTTTTACAATAGTTGGGGAGTAAATACCTTGGAAAAATGGAATGACGAAGGATCGGAACAATTGCAAAAAGAGGCCGACAAACGTTGGCAGGACCTAGTAAAAACACAATAAATTGAACCCCTTACATTACAGTAGGGGTTTTCTTTTGATTCTATTTTTAGGCTAGACTAAATATTTTATATATATGAATCAAAAAATATGTTTACCTTTGTCATATGTATTCATTAGCTGAAGAAAACTATTTGAAAGCCATTTACCACTTGGAGCAAGATGTGAAAGGTGGTGTAAGCACCAATTCCATTGCCGATAAAATGGACACCAAGCCCTCATCTGTAACCGATATGGTTCAGAAATTGGCAGAAAAAGGAGTGCTTTCCTATAAAAAATACAAAGGAACTACGCTTACTTCCAAAGGACGAAAAACGGCAGCCGGGGTAATTCGCAAACATCGTTTGTGGGAAGTTTTTTTGGTGGATAAACTGGACTTTCACTGGGATGAGGTACATGAAATTGCTGAGCAATTGGAACACATTCATAGTGAAGAGCTCATTACACGATTGGACAAATTTCTGGGCCATCCCGATTTTGACCCTCATGGCGATCCTATCCCCGACAAAAATGGAAACGTCAAGAAAACTGAAAAGAAACTGCTTTCCGAACTGACCAAAAAACAAAAAGGGGTTTGTGTGGGCGTAAAAGAAACCAGCAGTGAATTTCTTCAGTACCTAGATAAAAGGAAGATTACCATAGGCACAAAACTTACGGTGCTTGGGAAGGAGTTTTTCGACGGATCCATGATCATACAAGTAGGTCGGGATCAATTTTTTATATCGAAGAAAACAGCCGAAAATTTATATATCCAGACAACATAATATGAAACCAACCAAACTATTTAGTGTGCTCTTCTTTCTGGCTTGTACTTTTCAGGTACTTGCCCAAGATGATGAGCTTAACAGCGAACCGGAGCTTATTACGGATCGCCCAGATGCTACGGAAGCACCTTCTACAGTTCCATTGGGTTCCTTACAGATTGAAACCGGCGCATTTTACACCTCTTTTGAAAAGGATAATGTTAAACAAGAGGTTTTGGGTTACAATACCACTCTCTTACGTTACGGTTTGCTCGAAAATTTCGAATTGCGACTGGGATGGAACTTTGAAGAAGGACGCACTTCTATAGGAGGCAACAAATTGGATGATGTACAAAGCGGATTCTCTCCATTATTGGCGGGGATGAAGGTAAATATAACCCAAGAAGAAGGCTGGTTGCCCACTATTGGGCTTATAGGCCATGTCTTCCTTCCATTAAGTGCCTCGTCAGACTATCGCCCGGAAACCACTGGGGCAGATTTTAGGTTTTCCTTTGATCATACCCTCTCCGAAAGTTCAAGCATTGCCTATAACATTGGGGCTCAATGGGGGAATGATTCCCCAGAAATTGCCTACATCTACACCTTGGCATATGGATACAGTATTTCGGACAGGTTTGGACTGTATGCCGAAGTATATGGCGATTTTCCAGAGGACAATAAGGCAAATCATTTATGGGATGCAGGACTTACCTACTTGGTTAAGAACAATCTTCAATTGGATGCTACTGTGGGCACTAGTTTTACCGAAGGACAGGATCTATTGCTTTCTGTTGGGGCCAGTTATCGAATCCCTAAATAAAATATGATGAAAAAGACATTATACATTGCGTGCCTAAGTTTACTCCTATTGAATTGTAAAGGCAAGGAAAGCGACGGAACCTCAAAGTTGAAGGTAGTAACAACTACGACCATGGTTACGGATCTAGTTAAAAACATAGGGGGTGATAACATTGAAGTAGATGGACTTATGGGTGCAGGTGTAGACCCTCACTTATATAAAGCCAGTGAAGGGGATGTTTCTAAACTATACAATGCAGATATCATATTTTACAATGGGCTTCATTTGGAAGGAAAATTGGTAGAAGTATTCGAAAAAATGGAAAGTCCAACCAAAACCCAAGTTGCCCTTGGTGAAGCATTGGATAAGTCGGGCCTTATAGGGTCCGAATATTTTGCATCCAATTATGACCCACATGTATGGTTTAATATCGATTATTTCAAGGAATTTACCCGCCAAGTTACCGCTACACTAGCCGAGAAAGACCCAGAAAATAGCGTGAATTATGTGAAGAACGAAACGGCATATTTGGCCAAATTAGATGATCTTAAGATAGCCGTGGAAGCCAAGATCGCTTCCCTTCCAAAAGAGCAACGGATTTTAGTGACAGCTCACGATGCCTTTAATTATTTTGGGTCCGCCTACGATTTTGAAGTCGTAGGATTACAGGGACTTTCTACGGCTACAGAGGCCGGTGTGCAAGATGTGCAACGCCTTTCCAATTTCATTATTGAAAAGCAGGTGAAGGCTATCTTCGTTGAAAGTTCTGTGCCTAGAAGAACCATCGAAGCGCTACAGGAAGCTGTAAAATCGAAGGGATTTGACGTGAAAATAGGGGGATCATTGTTTAGTGATGCCCTCGGAAGTCCAGATACAGAAGAAGGAACCTACATCGGTATGTTTCAATACAATGTGAACACCATAGTAGACGAACTAAAATAAATGGAAAAGATAGCCGTACAAGTAGATGACCTTACCGTAGCTTATAACTATAAGCCAGTACTTTGGGATATCGATTTGTTTATTCCCGAGGGTGTCCTTATGGCTATCGTAGGACCCAATGGGGCAGGAAAATCCACACTTATTAAATCCATCCTGGGGATCATAGATCCTATTGCTGGAAGCGTTTCCATTTACGGAAAACCCTATGAAAAACAGCGGAAACTGGTTGCTTATGTCCCGCAAAAGGGCAGTGTAGATTGGGACTTCCCTACTACTTCATTGGATGTTGTAATGATGGGAACGTATGGCAGTTTGGGCTGGATAAAACGCCCCGGTGCCAAGCAGAAAAAAGTGGCTTTGGAAGCCCTTGAGAAGGTAGGTATGTTGTCCTTTAAAAACAGGCAGATAAGTCAATTAAGTGGAGGACAACAACAGCGGGTTTTTCTGGCTCGTGCCTTAGTACAAAATGCCTCCATTTATTTTATGGACGAACCTTTTCAAGGAGTAGATGCCACCACGGAAATAGCCATTATAAATATATTAAAGGAACTTCGGAAAGCAGGTAAAACGGTGGTGGTGGTGCATCATGATTTGCAAACCGTCCCGGAATATTTTGACTGGGTTACTTTTCTGAATGTTAAAAAAATTGCCACTGGGCCCGTAAAGGAAATCTTTAATGATGATAACCTTACAAAAACCTATGGGATCAATTACAAAGTAGCGATTAGCAAGTAGACAACATCATGTCATTAAGTGAATACTTTCAACTGGTAATCTCCGATTACACCCTTCGCACCATAACGCTGGGAACTGCGGTATTAGGAGCCATTTGTGGTATGCTGGGAAGTTTTGCGGTATTGCGTAAACAAAGTCTCTTGGGGGATGCCATTTCACATGCTGCATTGCCTGGTATCGCATTGGCCTTTCTCATTACGGGGGCTAAGGATACCAACATTCTTTTGCTGGGAGCACTAATAAGTGGTCTCATTGGTACTTTTTGGATTCGTGGTATGATCACCAAAACCCACCTTAAAACAGATACAGCACTTGGGCTCATCCTATCCCTTTTCTTTGGTTTTGGAATGCTATTACTAACTTTTATTCAGAAGCAGCCCAATGCCAATCAAGCGGGGCTTGACAAATATCTTTTCGGTCAGGCCGCTACATTGGTCGAAAAAGATGTGATTCTTATGTCTTCCGTTACGGGTATTTGTCTTGTGGTGCTATTATTGTTTTGGAAAGAATTCAAAATCATGTTATTCGATGCTGATTTCACAAAAACTTTGGGTTTCAATGTGCGGTTTATTGACATCCTAATAACCTTTTTCATTGTCTTGGCCATTGTACTCGGCCTTCAAACCGTTGGAGTGGTGCTTATGAGCGCCATGTTATTGGCTCCTGCTGCTGCTGCGCGACAATGGACCAATAAATTGAGTACGATGATTTTTTTGGCAGCCATTTTCGGTGCGTTTTCCGGGGTTTTCGGAACAGCAATTAGTGCATCCCAGAACAACCTTTCTACTGGACCTGTTATTGTGTTAGTGGCAGCCGTGTTTGTTATTTTTTCGTTCATTTTTTCACCGGGCAGGGGAATTCTATTTCGTCAACTGCGATTTCGTAAGAACAGAAGGGATCTAAAACTTCAAAAGACATTGCAATTTATGCACAGTATCGCGGTAACCCATGAAAACATTGAACACCCGCATGCCATAAAAATCCTCAATAACTTTCAGGGATTTACGAGAAAAACCCTTCAGAAACTTGAGGAGAAGGATTGGATTACCCTTACCGGGCAACAATGGGCCATGACACCCGAAGGTTTTCATCGGGCAGAGAATTTATTCAACCAGCAATTTTCAGATGAACGCACCACAAATTGAAATACAACTTATAGCAGTGGTAGTAGCTATCGCCTGTGCCATTCCAGGAGTGTTTCTAGTGCTAAGAAAAATGGCTCTGATAAGTGATGCCATTAGTCATTCCATTTTACCGGGTATTGTACTGGGATTCTTTCTTACCCATGACCTTAACTCTCCTTGGCTTATCCTTTTGGCAGCAATTACAGGCGTCATAACCGTAGTATTGGTTGAGGCCATTCAGAAAACGGGTCTAGTTAAGGAAGACACGGCCATAGGCCTTGTTTTTCCAGCTCTCTTCAGTATTGGGGTCATCCTAATTGCCAAAAACGCCAATGATGTTCATTTGGATGTAGATGCAGTGTTGTTGGGCGAATTAGCCTTTGCCCCTTTTGATCGTTTGTTGTTATTTGGTGCAGATGTAGGACCCAAATCACTTTGGGTTATGGGCATCATTCTGCTTTGTACCCTAACGCTACTTTTTCTGTTTTTCAAGGAACTAAAAGTTAGCACTTTCGATGCAGGTTTGTCTTCGGCATTGGGAATCTCGCCTGTTATTATGCACTACGGGCTCATGTCCGTTTCATCCATTACAGTTGTTGGGGCTTTTGACGCAGTGGGTGCCATTTTGGTCGTAGCGCTTATGATTGCCCCAGCGGCAACAGCTTACCTATTAACGAGTGATTTGAAGAAAATGCTCGCATTATCTATTGTATTCGGAATGGCCTCTGCCCTCATCGGGTATTGGGCTGCCCACTTAATGGATGCTTCGATTTCTGGTGCCATGACTACCGTATTGGGATTGGTCTTTCTTGGAGTTTATTTGTTTGCGCCCAAAAAAGGACTAATATCTGTACTCTACAGGCAGAAACAACAACGCACCGAAGTTTCGTTACTTACCTTCCTATTGCACCTCAACAATCACCAGGATGTAAGTGAACGGCATATTAATCACCTCAATGAACACATCAACTGGCAAAAAGTACGTTCTAAAACGGTTGTTGAATTGGCTCTAAAGAACAATATGGTTTCCATTGAAGACCATGTGGTATCCCTCACTGAAAAGGGTCGGGAATTTACAGAATTGGCCTTGGAATACATTATTACGAATAAGGACGAGAAGATAGAACCCATGAAAGACGACTTCTTCCTTTTCAGGGGATAACAGATTATTGGCACGGTTTTTCCATTACCTTTATACATACATTGATTATACCATGAAAAAGTATCTATACATTTTGGTTTTATTAATTCCAACATTACTTATGGCACAGGATGACAAAGCTTCCACCCCGCAAATTGGGATTAAAATGGACATAGATGAAACAGTCACGCTTGGTGAGGTATCCATTACTTTTGTAAAGGTATTGGAAGACTCCCGTTGCCCTAAATATGTAAATTGCATGTGGGCTGGACAGGCTCGCATTGAGGTGATGATTTCGGAAAAGGGAAAAGATACCATTACAAAAGAGATTACTCTTGGAGCCAATGAAGCATCTTCCAAGAATAAGACCTTTTTCAAAAAGGACAACTATTTCATTAAGGTAATGGCACTGAATCCATATCCTGAGGATGGTAAGGAAAAAGAACCTTACACCTTGCTTATTTGTGAAGGAAGCTAGTTAATGGCAACCGCAGTCTTTATTTCCACATTTGGTTTTTTCCCCGTCTAAGGTACCTGTAGTTTTTTGGCGGGTTTCAAAAATGGGATTCCAAACAAACTTCTTGAGCAAGAAACCTGTAGCAAGACAAAAAGTGATAATAACTAAAATGGTCTGCATACGTTAAAGATATCAATTTAAAATTTGGTAAGCACCTAAGGCAACTACGTAAGCGATAATGGTCATAACCCCTAACTGCCACATGGGCCACTTCCAACTATTGGTTTCCCTCTTAACAATGGCGAGTGTACTCATGCATTGCATCGCAAAGGCATAAAATAATAATAGTGAGATCCCGCTGGCAAAATTAAATCTTGGTGTCCCCAAAATTGGATTTATCTCGGCCGCCATCCTGTTCTTTATGGTTTCCTCTTCTTCACTGCCCACACTATAAATAGTCGCTAAGGTTCCAACAAATACCTCCCTTGCGGCAAATGAGCTTACGATCGCTATTCCAATTTTCCAATCGTAGCCTAACGGTTCCACAGCAGGTTCTATGGCTTTACCAAGAATACCGATATATGATTTTTCCAGTTTATAGGATGCAATCTTGGTATCCATTTCCTCCTCTGTTAAAGAGGAACTGCTATTTTCTTGTCTTACAATCTCTTCTGCATTGTTAAAGTCGCCCGGACCATACGAAGCTAACACCCAAAGAATAATGGATATTGCTAAAATGATCTTTCCCGCTCCCAACACAAAAGACTTTGTTTTCTCCACTACAGTAATTAATACATTTTTAGGCATGGGAACCTTATAGTTGGGCATTTCAATCACAAAGAACGTTCTGCTTCTAATCTTGAGTATCTTGTCCAGCAAATAGGCTGAGAAAATAGCGGCTCCGAAGCCCAGCAGGTATAAAAACATTAGAGTAAGACCCTGCAAACTAAAAATACCTAGTACCCGTTCTTCGGGAATCACCAATGAAATGATAATTAAATAAACAGGAAGGCGGGCTGAGCAAGTGGTGAATGGTGTTACTAAAATGGTTATAAGGCGTTCTTTCCAATTTTCAATATTCCTGGTGGCCATGATAGCGGGAATAGCACAAGCAGTCCCTGATACAAGCGGCACCACACTCTTTCCACTCAATCCGAATCGCCGCATGATGCGATCCATTAAAAAAACCACACGACTCATATATCCACTTTCTTCCAGTACGGAAATAAAGAGAAACAAAAAGGCTATCTGAGGAATAAAAATAACTATACCCCCTAATCCAGAAATAATTCCTTCGGCCAAGAGATTGGTAAAATCACCCGGGGGTAAGGTCTCCTTTACCCATTCACTAAGCGATGCAAATGACACGTCAATAAAGTCCATTGGGTAGGTGCTCCAATCGAATATGGCTTGAAATATGAGCAGAAGTATCCCAAAGAAAATAAGATAACCCCATACTTTGTGTGTTAGGATACGATCTAATCGACTCCTAAAATCCTTGGCATTCGCTGTATCTATGGTTAAGGATTCCTTGAGCACCTCATTTATAAATTGATACCGCTTTACGGTTTCCTTTTGCTGTAAGCGCTTTAAATTGCTTTTAGATTCCGTTTTGAAAGAACCTACTCCCTTAAACTCATTTCTATCCAGTTTCCCGAAATTAACGTCTTGCGTTATAACCAACCACAGCTTATATAGATCCTGATTGGGAAAGGTTTTTTTAAGGCTTTCAAAATATTCGGGAGCAATGGCCGAAGCGTCCAAACATGGTTTGGTCGAGATCTGTTTATAATTGGCTATGAGGTTCTTTAGCTCATCAAACCCTGTGTTCTTTCTCGAACTAATGAGTGCAATTTTGGTTTCCAGTCGTTCTTCGAGCCTTTCAATATCCAACGAAATCGCTTTCCGTTTCATCCTATCGGACATATTGATCGCCAAGATCGTAGGAATTCCCAAGTCCTTTATCTGGGTAAACAGTAATAAATTCCTTTTCAGGTTTTCAATTTCACAAACCACTACCGCTACTTCGGGATAGTCTTTATCGTTTTTATTTAGCAGCAACTCAATGACCACATTTTCATCGAGTGAAGAGGCATTAAGACTATAGGTCCCGGGTAAATCCAGAATATGAGCTCGTACACCCCTTTCTAACTTGCAAATACCTTCTTTTTTCTCTACAGTTATCCCAGGATAATTCCCTACCTTTTGGTTGAGACCTGTAAGTCTATTAAAAACGGAGGTTTTACCCGTGTTTGGGTTACCAATTAGTGCAACATTAAACTGTTTGGCCATACTTAGGGAATCAATTCAATTTCAATCTGTGCTGCAGTATCTTTTCGAATGGCTAAGTAACTTCCGTTTATATTGAGATAAAGAGGATCGTGAAAAGGTGCGGTTTGCACCAATGCCACTTCATTTCCTGGAAGGCAGCCCATTTCCAATAGCTTTAAAGGGACCAAATCAATGGAAAACTCCTTGATTATGGCACGTTCCCCTTTCTTAAGATGAGCAATGGTGGGCATGTTTCTTATTTAGACTGATTTTAAACAATGCAAATGTAATGGAAAATTGTGGAATGGTAAAAGTATTTTCCTGGATTCATTTTGGGATGCTATCTATGATTTCTTTTCCTTCTTTAGAATTTCAATTTCTTCCAAGAGTCGCTGAATTTCCTCCGGATCGGTACCATCATAAAGCCCCCGGATTCTCCTTTGGGTATCCACCAACACAAAATTCTCTGTATGGATCATGCCATAGGTATCGATCCCGGGAATATCCTTAACCACCAAATAGGACTTCCTTGCCAAATCATAAATTTGCTTCTTATCTCCTGTAACCAAGTTCCATTTTTCATCATCCACACCTTTCTCTAAAGCATATCTCTTCAATTGCGCAACCGTATCTATTTCTGGGGTTACCGTGTGGGACAATAGCAGGACATCCTTGTCTTTTGATAGCTTCTGCTGAATCTCCCTCATATGATCGGTCATAATTGGACAAATGGTCTGACAGGTCGTAAAGAAGAAGTCGGCCACATAGATTTTACCGTCATAATCCTCTTGGGTTATCTCTGCTCCATTTTGGTTCACTAAGGAAAAATCTGAAATGGTATGGTATTTTTTTACATGCTGAAGGGTAGAATCGACCAATACAGGATCGATTTCGGAAGGTTGATACACCTTCAGTTTCGGAACTGGCCTCAATGCCGTATACATTCCATATATGATAATGACAGACAATCCTGCCAGTACAAGGGCGAAAAATTTATATTTAGCAAAGAACCGAAGCATCTGTATTTTTTTGCAAAATTACCATCTAAAAAAGTATTGTGCTCCCGTGAAGCGTTAAAACTTTTCTAATAGAGTGGTTATGGGGTTTTATTAATTTTTTTAACCGCCCAGTTTCAGTTACTTTTGTCGTTCAATTTTTGAGACTAGAATATGGAAATCGTTATAAAAATATCCCAATTTCTATTGAGCCTTTCCCTGCTCATTGTTTTACATGAATTTGGGCACTTTCTTCCTGCACGCCTTTTTAAGACCCGTGTGGAGAAGTTCTTCCTCTTCTTCGATATAAAGTATGCACTTTTTAGGAAGAAGATTGGGGAAACCGTTTATGGTATTGGCTGGCTTCCTTTGGGAGGATACGTTAAGATATCTGGAATGATCGATGAGAGCATGGACAAAGAACAGATGGCCGAACCACCCAAGCCTTGGGAATTTAGAAGTAAAAAGGCATGGCAGCGTCTAATTATTATGCTTGGAGGTGTCATAGTTAACTTCATTGTGGCCCTACTCATTTATATTTTTGCCTCCGCATTTTACGGGGATACAGACGTTGCAACCAGTAGTCTAAAATCTGGACTGCATATTGAGAATACAACCCTGGAGGATATTGGTTTTCAAACCGGTGATGAGTTCGTATCCATAGATGGGGAAGCATATGAGAACTATTCTGATATTAGAAATGCGTTCATCGTTGCGGACGAGGTGACCATAAAACGCAATGGAGTTGAACAATCCATTACGCTTCCTGAAGACTTTTTAGGACGTTTAAGTGAAACTAGTGATCAAGGGCTTTTCGATCTAAGAATCCCTTTTATAGTTGCAGCAGTGCCAGACTCTTCTGCAAATAAAAATGCGGGCTTGGTTCAAGGCGATCATTTGAGGAAAGTGAATGGTTCGCCTGTTGAATACTATGATGAATTGTTGGCGGTATTGAATAATGCCAAGGGACAAACCATCGCTGCCACATTTGTAAATGATGGCAACGAAAAAGAAGTTACCCTTAACGTCAGTAAGGAAGGGACGCTGGGAGTTCTATACGAACAAAACCCCAAGAAATTCGAAGAAATGGGTTATTACAAAGTGGTTCGCAAGGAATATACCTTCTTGGAGAGTTTTGGTGTAGGGTGGAACAAATTCACTGCAAAGTTCGCTTGGTATGGGAACCAATTAAGGAAAATCTTTAATCCAAGCACTAAAGCGTATAAAGGTATAGGTGGTTTCAAGGCCATTTATGATATATTTCCTGACTTCTGGAGTTGGGAAGCATTCTGGAGTATTACGGCCTTCCTATCCATCATGCTAGGGGTATTGAACTTATTGCCCATTCCTGCTTTAGATGGTGGGCATGTTATGTTTTTACTTTGGGAAATGGTGACTGGGCGTAAACCTGGAGACAAATTTATGGAGTATGCACAGGTAGTTGGTTTCTTTTTGTTGATTGCACTATTGCTTTTTGCAAACGGAAATGATATTTACAGGGCCATTACGAAGTAAAAAAATATAAATTTCTTTTTTGCGCAGATAAAAATTAATTTATATTTGCATCCGCTTAAAAGGAATTAAACCTTCCTCCATAGCTCAGTTGGTTAGAGCACCTGACTGTTAATCAGGGTGTCCTTGGTTCGAGTCCAAGTGGAGGAGCAATAAAGTAGAGCAGAGCTCGCTTTATTGCGGCAAAGTGAACAAAGTTCTACTTTGCTGCGAGAGAAAACCCAACCCCTAGTAGTTTTACTAGGGGTTTTTTGTTTGTATAATTTATGATTCTTCCCTTTTGCGTATATGTACTTCAAAGTGAAAACGATCTTCTTCTGTATCATGGGTTTACTACCAATATTGAGAAACGACTTAGAGATCATAATGCAGGAAAAACAATAAGTACCTCTAAAAGAATACCACTAAGGTTGGTTTTTTGTGAATTCTATCTCAGCAAAAAGGACGCCATGCGCAGGGAAAAATATCTTAAGACCAGTCAAGGCAAAAGAATGTTGAAATTGATGTTAAGGGAAACACTACATCAAATAAACTATCCTAAAACCAATTAGAAAACTTGGACGAGAAGTTTATGCTGAGCGCAACCGAGGTGTGGAGGAGCAAAACAAAACCCACTCATTTTGAGTGGGTTTTTTCTTTTATATGATTTGGAGTCAAATTCAAGGGCTTTGTAAAAAATAAAGCTCCCGCTAAAACACCAAACTAAAAACCGTTCCTTCACCTTCAATACTTTTTACCAATATCCTACCCCTATGTAGCATCATGATCTGCTTGCACAGACTTAGGCCAATGCCACTACCTGTTTCCTTACTCGTAAAGAAAGGCACAAAGATGTTTTCTAAAATATCCTGGGGAATACCGGAACCGTTATCATAAACTTTTATAACTACATCCCTATTCCGGCTTTGTGAGGCTAATACTTTAATTTGTGCATCTTCCTTATGTTTACAAGCATCTACCGCATTTAGGATTAGGTTAATCATCACTTGTTCGATGAGATAGGCGTCTATATCCAGTTCTAATCGAGAACCCGACACATTAAACTCAACTGAAATATTCTTTGCCTCAATGGATGGCGCCATCAATAACTGAATATTCTCAAACAATTCAGTGACTCGTACTTTTTGCAGATTTAGCTTCGTTACCTTGTTCAAACTGCGATACGTTTTTGCAAATTGCAATAGGCCTTCACTCCTTTTTTTAATCGTACGAATACCAGCGTTCAGGTCATTCAATTCTAATGGTTCATCTGAATTTTGAATGGCATGTGCTACGTTAGATTGAAGCGTATCGGCAAGCGAAGATATAGGTGCAATAGAGTTCATGATCTCATGTGTCATGACACTCAATAACTTCTTCCATGATTCAGATTCATTTTTATTTAAGGTATCCTCTATATTCTGAATTACAATAAGCTTGAATGCATCATCATCTACTTGAAATACAGTATCTGAAATTAGAATCTTTATACGTTCGTTCTGTAATGCAATTGCTACAGAATCCGGCTCTCTGTGATAGGTTTCAAAAACGGTATTGAACAACTCAGGTTTTCTGTTCTCTACAAAACGTATGTTCTTAAAGGAAGGTAAATCTAAAATATCACCAAAGGAATCATTGCTCCACAACACATCGCCAGACTCCAGATTATAGGCGATGATTCCGATATCGACCATCTCTAGGATCTTTTGCAAATAGACGTATTGTGCTTGGTTTTGCGCATTAATTTCCTTGATGGTTCGGTTTATTTCATTAAAGCCTGTGTATAAAAAGCGAATGTCTTTTGGGCCTCTATCTTCAGGGAACCAACGCGAAAAATCCCTGTATTTCACCGCTTCAAAAAAATCATCCATGGCTACGAATCGGCGTTTTACGAAAGTGTAGGTGTCAACAATTAGGTACAATAACAACACTCCCGCCAGAATCGCATACAATGTATTCTCAACATAAATGCTGTAACCCAAGGCAAGGATGAGACCGACTAATACAAAGATTCTAAAATAGAGTCTTAAGATGTAGCCTTTATAGTTCATACTTATCTAATCTTCTATACAAGGCAGCTCTTGTAATGCCCAATTCTTTTGCAGATTTAGAAACGTTCCCTTTGTGCTTTTCCAGTACAGTGAGAATGGCATTTTTTTCTATATCGTCCAGGTTTAAACTTGAAGTCTCAAAGCTTTTGGATTTCGTCGATCTTTCGATGGAAGAGAATACCAAATCCTCCGCTTCCAAGACGTTGTCATCGGCCATAATTACAGCACGCTCCAATACATACTGAAGCTCTCTTACATTACCCGGAAAATCGTGAGTTTTCAATTTTTTTATGAAATTAGAACCAAGTTTGAATCCTCCCTTATTGTACTTTTCTGCATAAAGGGAAACGAAATAATGTGTTAACTCAGTGATATCAGTGCCTCGATCCCTCAACGGCGGAATGATGATATCCACTGTATTAATCCTATAAATCAAATCTTTTCTAAATTTCTTCTCATCGGCAAGGGCTTCTGGAGCTACATTGGTAGCACAAATCAGCCGAATATCTATAGGAATGGCAATATTAGAACCCAATGGGGTCACTTGTCTATTCTGCAAAACAGTAAGCAGTCTTACTTGCTGACCTAAAGGAATATTCCCAATCTCATCTAAAAATAATGTTCCGCCATTTGCGGCTTCAAAGCGACCTTCCCGATCTTCGGAAGCTCCTGTGAAAGCACCTTTTTTGTAACCAAACAATTCACTTTCAAAAAGGGAAGCTGTCAATGCTCCCACATCGACCTTCACAAAGGGCTTATCCCTTCGATTCGAACTATCGTGAAGTGCTCTTGCAATTAAGTCCTTACCCGTACCATTTTCGCCTAAGATGAGGACGTTGGCATCTGTTGGTGCCACTTTATTGAGTTTTACAAAGACATCCTGCATTACCCCACTATCACCTATGATTTTTGTGCCTGAAGGTTGCAACCCTTGCGTCTTTTGATCAGTAGACCTTTTTTTAGAGAGAATGGTCGTGATCGTCTCAATTATTTTTTCATTTTTCCAAGGCTTCACAAAAAAGTCTGCCGCACCTTCCTTGAGCCCTTTGATTGCCAAGTCAATGTCTGCATAAGCTGTCATGAGAATGACTGCGATCTCTGGTTTTACATTTTTTATGGAATTCAACCAATAGATCCCTTCATTGCCGGTATGCACCAAACCGCTAAAATTCATATCCAGAATAACGATATCGAATGCATTTCTCTGAATTAAAGCCGTAATGTTATTGGGGTTCCTTTCCGTAACTACATCTTTTACCATAGGTTTAAGCAGTAGTCGCAATGCCATGAGTACATCTGAATCATCATCTACAACAAGTATGCTGGCATTTTTCAAGATCATTATACAATATTACGATTTTCTACTCAAGAGGTAAAGACATAAAGATTAGAAGTTTGTGACACCTAGTGGTGTACATTTTTGAACACAAGGTGTATCAAAACCGAACACTTCTTTTTTTTATAAAATTCATAATCACTTGATTGTCAAGTAAATAAGTTTTTGGTACGCTATTCCCACTATATAATGTCAAAACGAATTAAAAAAATGGATGTACCAATTGAAAAGAAAAAGTTTTCAAACCAAAAATTAGGACTCTATGGAGGTATTGCGTTGCTCGTTGCCTTAATTGTTTTTGTTATTGTAAAGACTTCTGGGGGTTCAAAGCTGAATGTTGATAAAGAGCGTATCTCGATACATACAGTTTCTAATGATGTTTTTCAAGAGAACATTCCCGTCAGCGGAATTGTACTTCCAGTTACTACCATCTATCTCGACGCCTTAGAAGGTGGCCGAGTAGAAGAGATCTTCGTTGAGGATGGCGCAATGATGAAGAAGGGGGAACCTATTTTGAGACTATCAAACACTGATCTGGAATTAAGTCTAATCAATCAGGAAACTTCAGTGTATAATTTGTTAACCCAAATGCAGATTTCCCAGAATCAGGCACGTCAAAATACCATCAATCGAATGAATCAATTCACAGATGTGGAGAATGGGCTTATAGAAGCGAAACGTGTGTACGAACTCAATGAAAGGCTTCATGAAAAAGGCGCCATTGGCAGACAGGATTATGAATCTTCGAAAAATAATTACGAGTACCAGCTCGAACGTATGAAATTGGCAGAGCAAGTATTGTCCGAAGATTCTATTTCTTCTAAACTAGAAATCGGTCAGGCCAGGGATTCATACGCCAGAACCCAAAGTGCCCTGGAGCTTATGCGCAAAAAAGTAGGTGATCTAGTTGTGCGCGCTCCAATAGATGGACAATTAACCTCGTTAGACGCTGAGATAGGTCAATCCATTACCAAGGGAACACGCCTAGGTCAAGTAGACGTAACTACTGGCTACAAGGTAAGGGTTGATATTGATGAACATTACATTTCTCGAATTTATAATGGACAAATAGGAACTTTTACACTGAACAACAAAGCCTACACCTTGGTAATTAAAAAAGTATTTACGCAAGTCACTAATGGTCGATTTCAAGTAGATATGAAATTTGATGGTGAAACCCCAGAAGGTATTAGAAGAGGGCAAAACCTACAGATTCGTGTAGCATTAAGCGCAGAGAAAGAAGCACTACTGGTTGCCAAAGGAGGGTTCTTTCAGAAAACTGGCGGAAACTGGATGTTTAAAGTGAGTGAAGATGGCAACTCAGCTTACAGGGTTGACGTAAGACTTGGCAGTCAGAACACAGAGTATTATGAAGTGCTTGAAGGCTTACTTCCTGGTGACAAGGTGGTAACATCGAGTTACGATTCGTATGGAGACGTAGAAGAATTGATATTAAAATAAAACACAATCAAAAAATCATAACGATGATACAAATACAAGATCTAGAGAAATTTTATCGTACTGAAGAGGTACAGACCATTGCCTTGAATAAACTGTCATTTGAAGTTAAAGAAGGAGAGTTTGTTGCCATTATGGGTCCTTCAGGTTGCGGAAAATCCACCTTATTAAACATCATAGGTTTACTCGATGATTCTGATGGCGGCAGCTTTAAATTTAACGGAGAAGAGGTCTCAGGATATAATGAACGCAAACGTTCAGAATTGAGAAAGCGCAACATAGGATTTGTTTTCCAAAGTTTTAACCTCATCGATGAGCTTACCGTATTCGAAAATGTTGAACTTCCATTAATCTACACTGGGGTTAAACCTGCAGAACGTAAAAAGAAAGTGGAAGCGGTTCTCGAAAAAATGCAAATCATGCATCGAAGAAACCACTTTCCACAACAACTTTCCGGTGGGCAGCAACAGCGCGTTGCAGTAGCTAGAGCGGTAGTAAATAACCCCAAGCTCATTTTAGCAGATGAACCTACAGGAAATCTAGATAGTATCAACGGAAATGAAGTAATGGATTTATTAATTGATCTCAATGAAGGAGGCACCACCATAGTCATGGTAACACATAGTGAGCATGACGCTAAGTACAGTCATCGTATCATAAGAATGTTAGACGGTCAGAAGGTTACTGAAAATATTTTGGCCTAATGAAAAATTTCATCAATCAAGAATTGGAGCGCACATCGGTATAGAACGAATCACCATAATTATATCGCAGTTTTTCTCCAAACCATTCAAAACAACGAACAGTAATTCATAGAAATCATGCTTAAAAATTATTTCAAAATAGCATTCAGAAATTTATTTAAAAACAAGGTCTATTCATTCATCAATATTTCAGGTTTGGCAATTGGTATGGCCGCCACTATCCTCATCAGTCTATGGATATTTGATGAATTAAATTACGACAGCTATTTTAATGAGAAAGCGACCATAGCGCAGGTTTTTCAGCATGAGTCGTCCAATAACGTTACTGGAACAGGCCCGGCGATTCCACGAGCTTTAGAATTTGCCATGCGCGAGGAGTTCTCAGATAACTTCGAGCATCTTATCATGTCATCATGGAACTTCACCAGATATATAAGCTATGGAGACAAGAATATCAATGTTTCTGGGAATTATATGCAAGAGGGTGCTGTGGAAATGCTTGAGCTTAATGTTATACAGGGAGACAAAAACAGCTTGGAAGGATCGAATTCGATCTTACTTTCACAAGAGACCGCCAAAACACTTTTTGGCGACAAGGATCCCATTGGGGAAATGGTGAAAATAAACAATGCCAACCTAGCCAAGGTGACAGCTATCTATGAAGACTTGCCGGAGAACAATTCCTTCAACGGATTAAATTATTTAATGCCATGGAAATTTTATGTAGCGACAGAGGAATGGGTTAAAAATGCCGAAGATAGTTGGGGGAACAACTCTTTTCAAATGTTCGCCCAAATAAATGAAAACACCTCCATGGAGGAGGTTTCTGCCAAAATCCTGGACATCAAAAAAAGAAATTCCCCAGAAGAAGCTGAATTTAATCCTCAAATTTTCTTGTTTCCAATGAACGATTGGTATCTGAAGGGTGATTGGGAAAACGGAAAGCAAACAGGAGGTCGAATTGAAAACGTCTGGTTGTTTGGTATCATTGGTATTTTCATCCTTCTTTTAGCATGTATCAATTTCATCAATCTAAGTACGGCACGCTCCGAAAAAAGGGCCACAGAGGTTGGAATTCGGAAATCCATTGGATCGCATCGAGGGCAACTTATTTTTCAGTTTTTGACAGAATCTTTTATCATCGTGTTGTTGGCTTTTGTCCTTGCCGTGGGTATTGTTTTGATTTCATTAAATGGTTTCAATAATCTGGCCAGTAAGGAAATTATATTCCCTTGGACCAATGGTTTTTTCTGGCTGGCAACTTTAATTTTCGTGCTATTTACAGCAATTCTTGCCGGTAGTTATCCTGCTCTTTATCTCTCATCCTTCAACCCCGTTTCCGTGTTAAAAGGCACATTTAAAGCGGGTCGTAATTCGTCCTTACCCAGAAAAGTACTTGTTGTTGCACAATTTACCATCTCTGTGGCTCTGATAATAGGCACTTTGGTTGTCATGAATCAGATTCAGTTTAGTAAGGACAGACCTACGGGGTATGATAAAGAAGGACTCGTGCAGCTTCCAGTAATGAGTACAGAATTTGTGGGTAAGCAGGACTTGATGCGTGAACAATTCATCGCTTCTGGTGGCGCGATAAAAATGACTGCCATGAGTAGTCCTACAACCCAAATTTGGTCGAACAGAGGCGGTTATAAATGGGAAGGCAAACCTGAAGGTTTTCAAGAAGATTTTGCCTATACCTCTGTTCATTATGATTTTGTTGAAACCCTTGGGTTGAATATAATTGATGGAAGAGGGTTTTCCCGTGAATTTGCCACAGATTCCAATGCAGTTATCCTCAATAAAACCGCGGTGGAATATATGCAGATTCAGAACCCTGTTGGTAAATTGATAGGATATGAAAATGAAGATGCGGAAGCAGAACCTATGAAAATCATTGGTGTAATAGATGATATGATTATGCAATCTCCATACACCCCGGTGAAACAAGCCATGTATACTTTTGAAAGGTATGGCAATATATCCTATTACAATCTTCGCCTAAATCCCAAGAATAGTGTTAGTAAGAATCTAGAATTAATTGAAAGCACCTTTAAAGCCAATTTTCCTAACATACCCTTTGCCTATCAATTTGTAGATGAAGAGTACGGAAAGAAGTTCAGGGCTGAGGAACGTATTGCAAGCCTTTCAAAAGTCTTCACCCTATTGGCCATTTTTATAAGTTGTTTAGGTTTGTTTGGTTTGGCGTCCTATGTGGCAGAACAACGCACTAAAGAAATCGGTGTGCGTAAAGTTTTGGGTGCTTCCATTCGTCAGTTGTGGTTACTCCTCTCGAAAGACTTCATCACCTTAGTTATCATCGCCTTGGTACTAGCCTCTCCATTGGCTTATTATGTAATGAGCAATTGGCTTCAAAAATTTCCTTACCGAACATCTGTGGGTTGGGATGTGTTTGTCATTGCTTGTACAGGCGCACTCATTATCACTCTGATTACAGTAAGTTTCCAAGCTATTAAGGCCGCCACAGCTAATCCTGTTAAATCACTTCGCACGGAATAAATCAATCAAAAAAAAGGAGTCATGCTTAAAAATTATTTCAAAATAGCGTTAAGGAACTTAAAAAAGAACAAGCTATATACGACCATAAATATTTTTGGTTTATCCATTGGTTTGGCTGCATGCCTTTTGATTTCCCTCTACATCTACAGTGAATTGACATATGATTCGTTTCATGAAAAATCATCTCAAATTGTCAGGGCAACCATGGAGTATAAACTCTCCAACGAGATTAATACAGCTGCGGTCACTGGAACGAAAGTTGGACCCGAATTTAAAAGAAGAATACCTAGTGTAGAGGACTATGTAAGAACGTACATTAGTAGTGCAAATGTGGTATATGAAAACAACTCTTTCGTAGAAGATCGCATCCTATTTGCAGATCCTTCCTTCTTCAACATTTTCTCCTTCCAATTAATTCAAGGAAATGAAACGAGCGCATTAGATGCTTCAAACAAAATTGTACTCACAGAATCGATGGCACAAAAATATTTTGGCTCCGATAATCCAATTGATAAGGTCATCAATGCCTTCGGAAGGGATTTAGTGGTTTCTGGGGTATGCAAGGACGCTCCCAAAAATTCGCAAATAAAATTTGACTTTGTTACGCAGTTCTTAAACTTAAATAATAATGTTAAAAATGAACAATGGTGGTCTGCCAATTGGATAACGTATCTACTGCTTAACAATTCGGCTGAAATTGCCAATGTAGAACAACAGATCGGTGATTATATGGCTTCGGACCTTGTAAAGCAAGAAGCAAGACTCGATGCAGGAGATTATTTAAAATACAATTTAGAGCCGCTCTTAGATGTACACCTAAAATCAGATTTAGCAGGTTTTGAGCCTAATGGAAGCCTTATGTATATCTACGTTTTTGTAATCATTACCATTCTCATCTTGTTGATAGCCATTGCCAATTACACGAATTTGGCAACAGCGCAGTCTACCATGCGAAGTGGAGAAATTGGTGTAAGAAAGGTGATGGGAGCAAGTAAAAAACAGGTGTTTTTTCAATTTATAAGTGAAGCAACCACAGTAACTATCATTTCCACAATTATAGCACTTAGTATAAGCATCTTAAGTATTCCATATTTCAATAACATTACAGGACAATCATTTTCCAGGTTAGAGCTATTACAACCTTTACCCCTATTCTTACTACTCATGTTTTGCATTGTAGTAAGTGCTTTGGCAGGGTTATATCCAGCGCTTATACTTTCAAATTCGAAAGTAATTTCAATTCTTAAAAAAGGGTTTCGATCTACGGGTACAGGTGGAAATGGTTTGCTTAAAAAGTCATTAATCGTAGGACAATTTGCTATATCCGTGTTCTTAATCATTTTCACGCTGATCATTATTCAGCAAATGAATTATGTACAAAGTAAAGATTTAGGGTATAACAAAGACCATATCGTAGTAATGCCTATACGCGGAAAGATGTTGAATGATTTCACGTCCATTAAGGAAGCTTTTCAACAGGTTCAAGGCGTTAAATCGGTGACAGCTTCTTATGAAACACCCGAATTTGTGGAGTGGTCCGATGGCATTTATGCCGTTGATGAAAATGGTGAACATGATGTTTCTGTCAATGCCATGCCAGTGGATTTAGACTTCATAGAAACCATGGGAATGGAACTCGTGGCTGGTCGGGATTTCACTACTACAGATTTTGCATTAATGGACACCATTAATTCGGGCAATAAAAAATACCAAATACCTTACTTGATAAACGAAACCCTGGCTAACCGAATTGGCTGGACACCTGAGGAAGCTATTGGGAGAACCATTGAGAATCGCGCCGAAGGTCCCGTACTGGGCGTGGTCAAAGACTTTCATTTCAGCAGTTTACATGATCCTATTGGGCCATTACTCATTTTTTTGAATCGAAATTTCTCCAGAAACTATATGGTGCGAATTTCGAATACAGATGTAGAAGGCACTTTGGCTCGTCTTGAAAATACCTGGTCATCGCGTGTTTCTGACAAACCTTTTGATTATCATTTTTTAGATCAGGATTACGATGCATTATACCAATCTGAAAAGAGAAGCTCTATCCTATTTACTGTCGCTGCTAGCTTGTCGGTTTTACTAGCGTGTTTAGGGTTATTCGGTTTAGTAGCATTTAGTATTGTGCGGCGAACAAAAGAATTAGGTATTCGAAAAGTCTTAGGTGCAAACCTTGGTAATATTATGCTGCTCGTAAGCAAGAATTTTTTGATTCTTGTAGCCGTAGCGGTGGCAATAGCTTCACCGTTTGCCTATTGGACCGCTAAAAATTGGCTTCAGAATTTCACCTATAGAATTGAACCTCAACTGCACGTTTTTCTTATTGCAGGCCTCGTAACGGTATTGATTACGATAATAACCATCAGTTACCATTCTTTCAAAGCAGCTTTGGCTAATCCAGTAAAATCATTACGCACGGAATAGAAGGCATCAATCGAAAAAATTAAAAAAATCATGATCAAGAATTATATCAAAATAGCATGGCGAAACCTTCTTAAGAACAAGGGGTTTACCGCAATAAATATTATAGGCCTGTCTCTGGGTATAGCTTGTTTTATCGTCATTGCCATGTTCGTTACAGACGAGTTGAGTTATGACAAATTTCACGAAAAAGCGGATAACATCTACAGAATACATTCAGATATCAGTTTTGGAGGTACAGATTTGAATATGGCTGTAAGTGCGGATCCTATGGGAGAAACACTAAAAAACGACTACCCTGAAGTAGAAGAATACGTGCGATTTTATGGTAGTGGTGGAGCAAAGCTGATAAAAAAAGGCAATGAATACATTAAAGAAGAAAATGTGGTTCATGCCGACTCTACATTGTTTAATGTGTTTACCCTTCCTAGTATTGTAGGTAACACGCAGACAGCACTAAACGAACCAAATACTGTAGTCGTAACCAAAACTGTTGCTCAACGGTATTTTGGTTCGGCAGAACTGGCCTTAGGGCAAATGCTGGATACCGATGATGACAATAGAACCTTATATGAAGTCACCGCTGTAATAGAGGATATTCCCCAGAATTCTCACTTCAATTATGACTTCTTCTTTTCGATGGATAATGTAGATTACGATTTCGGAAATTTTTCAAGTCATAATTTTTATACCTACGTCGTATTAAGACCAGGTACAGATTATAAGGAGTTCAATAAGAACTTTGACGAGGTTATTGAAAAACACATGCTTCCGCAAATTCGACAATACGTGGACATTGCAAGCATTGAAGAGTTTGAGCAAAAAGGAAATAGACTGGAATATTCTTTATTTCCACTTACCGACATCCATTTAAAATCTTCAAGAGGCGTGGAAATAAAACCTAATGGCAACATACAGTATGTCTATATATTCTCTACTGCTGCGCTATTTATTTTGATTTTAGCATGTATAAACTTCATGAATTTGACCACTGCAAGATCTACGGGCAGAGCAAGGGAAGTGGGTATTAGGAAAGTACTGGGTACAAATAAAAAATCCTTGATATCCCAGTTTTTAATTGAATCGACCATAGTAACCATAATAGCACTCATCATTGGGCTCTTTTTCGTTTGGCTAACATTAGGCTGGTTTAACGATATCTCAGGAAAGGAAATGGTCCTATCTTCCTTATTGAACCCGAAGTTTTTGTTATTTCTTTTATTCCTTCCTTTCATGATAGGCGTTTTAGCCGGGATATATCCTGCGTTTTTCATGTCATCATTTCAACCAATTACCGTGCTAAAAGGAAAGCTATCCGCTGGATATCAAAAAAACTATCTCCGGAATTTTCTGGTTGTATTCCAATTTGCTACTTCCATTATTTTAATTATCGGAACCATCGTTATTTATAAGCAGATTGATCATATACAAAAAACCAATATTGGATTTGATAAAGATCAGGTGTTACTGGTAAGTAATTCTGGATTACCCCAGGAAACCCGGATATCCTTAAAAACAGAAATCGAACAACAAGCCGATGTAAAATCAGCTTCGTTTGCCGGTTATATCCCGGTTTCAGATTCATCCAGATCGGATACCACTTTTTCTACGGAATCCGTGATGACCCAAACCAATGGTTTTAATATGCAGTATTGGAGAGTTGATTACGATTACCTCAGCAATATGGATATGGAACTGGTTGAGGGGCGCTTTTTCTCTAGGTCGTTTGGTGCAGACTCCACCGCCATTATATTAAATGAAACTGCTGCCAAATTAACTGGTTTTGACAATCCCATAGGTAAGAAAATCTACACGACCAATGGTAATAATTCGCAAATCGCTTACGAAATTATTGGTATTGTCAAGAACTTCAACTACGAATCCCTGAGACAAAATGTGGGTGCTTTGAGTTTTAGATTGGGTAATAATAGTTGGGTTTCTGCATTCAGGTTCAATACAGCCAATGTTGATAAACTGGTAAGTCTAATTGAAACCAAATATAAAGCTGCTGCGCCTGGAATGCCCTTTGAATATCAATTCATGGATGAAGCCTTTGACGTAATGTACCGGCAGGAACAACGTGTAGGAAAGGTAGCATTGACTTTTGCCATACTTGCCATTATTATTGCTTGCTTAGGGCTCTTCGGATTGGCCACGTACATTGCAGAACAGCGCACCAAAGAAATTGGCATAAGAAAAGTATTGGGTGCTTCGGTCAGTAATATTGTAAAAATGCTTTCCACGGACTTTGTTAAGCTAGTACTGATTTCATTTGTTATTGCGGCACCAATCGCTTGGTGGTTCATGAATACTTGGTTACAGGATTTTGCCTTTAGAATCCCTTTGAACTGGTGGATATTTGTAGTTACAGGACTTATCGCCTTAACTGTAGCCTTTGTAACCCTGAGCTCTCAGGCAATCAAAGCCGCTATTGCCAATCCGGTTAATTCCCTCAGGTCAGAATAGATTCATCATCAATCAAAAACACAACGAACATGATATTCACTCATTTTAAAATTGGATTCAGAAATATAATTAAGAACAAAGCATTCCTCTCATTGAATGCCGGAGGTTTAACGATTGGTTTAACAGCTGTTTTACTTATTAGTCTTTGGGTGTATAGTGAGCTCAGTTATAATTCGTCCTTAACGCATTACAATGATATTGCTGCTGTTATGCAACATCAGAGTCGGGCAGATGAAATCCGAACATACACGGGTCAGCCCATGCAAATGGCACCTGTATTACGGGAGGAATACGGAAATCACTTTACATATGTGGCAACCAGTGCAAGATCCAGGAATTACAACATAAAGTACAATAATGATATGCTCGTTGTGGAGGGTCGATTTGCGGAGCCTGACCTAGCACATATTCTGGATCTGAAACTACTTGCTGGCAGCAGGGAAGCCCTATTGGATATTTCCTCTGTACTTATCTCTCAAAGTACCGCAAAAAATATATTTGGCGTGGAGGATCCCATGGGAAAAGTGATCACCATCAGCGGCGAAATGGATGTGAAGGTCGCAGGTGTTTATGAAGACTTGCCCAATAATTCGAGCTTTGCCGATTTAAACTTTATCGCCCCTTTCGAACTACTTAAAAAAACCGAAAACTATGAAGAAAGACTGAGTTGGGGAAACTATTGGTTTCAGGTTTATGTAAAGCTTAACGACACCAATGGGCTTACCAATGCAGCCGCTGCCATTGAGGATGTATTTATGGAAAAATATATCGAGAAAACCAATGATAGAAATTATCAAGTCTTCTTGTATCCTATGTCCAAATGGCATTTATACTCAGATTTTGAAAACGGTGTAAGTGTTGGCGGGAGGATATCCTACGTTAAAATATTTGGTATTATCGGCATATTTATTCTGCTTTTAGCCTGTATCAATTTCATGAACCTAAGTACTGCTCATGCCCTAAAACGAGGGAAAGAAGTGGGCGTACGAAAGACACTGGGCTCTTCCAAAGGACAACTTATTTTTCAATTCTTTACTGAATCATTTTTAATCATATTATTCGCATTTGGTATTGCCCTTATATTGACCACTGTATTATTACCCGCATTCAATAAATTAACACTAAAAGAGGTAGCCATTCCATTTGCAACGCCCGCATTCTGGATGGTTTGTTTGCTATTAATTGGAATTACGGCTGTTTTGAGTAGTCTGTACCCTTCCTTCTACCTATCGGCATTTAAACCAGTAAGAGTTCTTAAAGGGTTGAGCAGTAATAATAAAACCGCCGTTAATCTTAGAAAGGGGCTTATAGTGCTTCAGTTTGCTATTTCAAGTATTCTCATTATTGGAACCATAACCATTGTTGGTCAAATCAATCACGCAAAGAACAGGCCTCTTGGTTTTGATAAGGATCTTTTGGTAAGCGTTCCTATTTATACGGAGAAAGTGTTGCAAAGTTATGACGCTATTAAGAATGAACTATTGTCCTCTACACACATTGATCAGGTCACTGCGTCCGATGTGAGAATAACGAGCACGTACACTACCAATGGAGGTGATTTCAATTGGAAAAATAAAGACCCAGAATTGGAACCAGAATTTTATACGATTCGCGCTACCGAAGGTTTCGGAAAAATGATCGACTGGAATATTCTTGAAGGAAGGGATTTTTCTGCCGAATTCCCCAGTGACACCTTGGCCTTTCTTGTCAATGAAACAGCCGTGAAATACATGAACCTTGAAAACCCTGTAGGCGAATTCATAAGTTGGGGCGAAAGAAAGTATAAGGTTATTGGCGTAGTTCAAAATATGGTTACCCGATCTCCTTTCGATCCCGATGTGCCCTCGTTATATATATTGCATAAGGGAAGTTTTCTCAATTGGGTCAATGTAAAAATCGCCTCAGACAATGCTGGCGTTATTGAAGGTGCTTTGGACAAAATGGAGACAGTTTTTCAAAAGTATAATCCTGAAAACCTGTTTGCATATGTATTTACAGATGAAGAATACGAGCGCAAGTTCAATGCCGAACAACGCATTGCCAAATTAGTGGCCATATTTGCCCTAGTAGCCATCTTCATTAGTTGTTTGGGAGTATTAGGTTTATCGACCTATATGGCCATTCAGCGGAAAAAGGAAATCGGCATACGCAAAGTGCTTGGGGCCTCCATACAAGCGATATGGCAATTATTGTCGAAGCAATTTATTGTATTGGTATTAATTTCACTGATCATTGCCATTCCTTTAGGCTACTACTTCTCGTCGCAGTGGTTGCAAGAATATAGTTATCGTATGAACATGGACATTTGGATTTTCATTAGTGCCGGAGTCATTGTTCTGGGTATTTCGCTAATTACCGTAAGTTTCCAGGCCATTAAAGCCGCAATAGCCAATCCTGTGAATAGTTTAAGAACGGAGTAACTCTGTATTCATTCATTAATCAAAAAAACCAAAAGTCAAAATGGCAAATACAATAGTAAGTTTACAGGAAGCTTCAAGAACGGTCAAATCCGGTAGCAACAAAGTAACTATACTCGATGAGATCAACCTACAAGTTGAAGAAGGTGAATTTATCTCATTAATGGGACCTTCAGGTTCTGGGAAATCCACACTCCTCAATTGTATTGGTATGCTGGATGCATTTACGGATGGCGGATATACCTTTTTAGGGCAACCCGTTCATCGCATGAAGGAAAAAGATCGATCTAAATTGTACAAAGAGTATATCGGTTTTGTTTTTCAAGCCTATCATCTCATCGATGAACTAACGGTTTACGAGAATATTGAAACCCCTCTACTTTACAAAGGTGTGAAGCCTTCTGAACGCAAAGCCATGGTTGCTGACATGCTGGACAGATTCAGTATAGTGGGTAAAAAAGGTCTATTTCCGCAACAGTTGAGTGGAGGCCAACAACAACTGGTTGGAATAATGAGAGCCCTCATTGGTAAACCAAAATTAATCCTAGCCGATGAACCAACAGGTAACCTGAACTCAAAACAAAGTACCGAAATCATGGACCTCTTTGCTGAACTGAATAAAGAAGGTGTCACCATCATACAAGCCACACATTCTGAAAACAATGCTGCGTATGGCTCAAGAATAATAAACCTACTCGACGGGAAAATAGTCTCTCAATAAGTAAAGAAATCATGAAACATAAAATCATCATTTTCACACTCATTGTACTGATGGGTACGATAAGCCATGCCCAAGAAATCACTGAAAAGAAGTACTCTTTAGATGAATGTATTTCAATAGCACTTCAAAATAATCTTGATTTAAAATCAGCGAATTTACGTGCTAATTCAGCCAAAATTAATCATCGGCAGGCCAAGGCAAATCTACTGCCAAGCGTAAATGGAAATTTTAATTTAGGGGTGAATGATGGGCGAAGTATAGATCCTTTCACCAACGACTTCATCACGCAAGAGTTGACCTTTTCGAATATGGGTTTGAACTTAAACATGACAGTATTTAACGGATTCAGACTCCTAAACGCAGCGAAACAAAACGGATTAAACCGACAAGCTTCTGAATTGGAGATTGATGCTGCTAAACAAGATCTTGTTCTAAATGTTACCCTAGCTTATTTACAAGTATTAAATAGTAACGCCATTCTTAACCTGAATAAACAACGTCTTGAAGCAACGAAAAAGCAGCTAAAAATTCAGGAAGACTTCTTTAAAAATGAATCGGGAAACCCCGCCGATTATGCCGATATATTGGGACAGATCGCCAATGACGAAACCAATATTCTCACTTCAGAATCATCATTGAACAATGCCAAACTCAGCTTAATTCAATTGTTAAATCTCCCGGATAATGTAGCGATCGACCCTGAAGAAATTATATTGGATTTTGAAAAATACCCGCTTTCGGCAGACGAAGTGTATCAAGAAGCACTGCAGCATTTAGCGACATTTAAGGCAACCGAATTAAGGGTTGAGGCTGCCAAAAAAGGGGTAAGTGTGGCAAAGGCACAGTTTACTCCAGAAGTATCTTTATTTGCTGGGGTAAACACAAATTATTCCAGCGTTGCCGAAACCTTTACGGCTACAGGGACCAGCATTGTAGAAACAGGGGATTTTGTAACTATTGATGGGGAAGATTTCAATGTTCTTACAGAAAGCACCGCATTCGAATCTCAAAAAATCGGTTATACGGATCAGTTAGACAACAATCTAAATACGGTGATTGGGGTAGCAGTCAATATTCCTTTAATAAATGGTTTTAGTGCCAAGAACAATGTAGCTCTCGAAAAAATCAGGGTAGAGGAGTCTCTCGTTCAATTAGAACAAACAACTCTAGAAATTAAGAATGCTATTGTTCTGGTTCACTTCGATATGGAAGCTGCTTTCAACCGCTGTCGAAGTCTAGAAAATCAAGTAACGGCCTATCAAGAATCCTATCGTATTAACGAAATTAGGTTTAATAATGGTGTTTCCAATTTTCTAAACTATATCACAAGTAAAAATAATCTGGATAATGCAAAAATCAATCTTACCAATGCCAAATTCGATTACTGGTTACGGGTTAAGATATTAGATTATTACAGGGGTGAGAACATCTTCTAGAATTTAATTCGACAAAAATCCCTATCGGGAACCATCTTCGATCCGATAGTAATACAGTGGGAATGGAATATTCAAACCAACCTTTTCTCGGCTTGATTTTTTATTTGAGATATGGCAGGGTGCCTCAAATCTATGCCTGAGATCCTTGAAAACATTAACAATTATTAAGCAATCCAGCCGGAGTATTTGTTTAATTTTGATTTGATATCTCTGTAATTTCTCTCTGCAATGCCACAGCAAGCCTTTATTTTCCTTGTACTTTTTGCGGCTTTTAGCACATTTAATTTCGGGCTGTATCAACTTATTCGAGCCATTCGAAGAAAAACCAATAAGCTCCTATCTATAGCCATTGTTTTATCGGCCATTTGCTTTTTTGGCTACGCATTCGAATTGTCCGCTTACTATCGCTATCTCCCACACCTTCAATGGATTAACGCTCCTATTTTGTATATACTTGGGCCTTTATTTTATTTATACCTGCAAAGAAAGTCGAACTGGAGTCACGTCTTTCATTTCATTCCAGCTGTGGCCATGATGATTTACCTCTTGCCATTCTACATTAAAAGTGGATCGGAAAAAATCGACTACATGGAAGAAACTTTTGGAATGGTCCTGCAGCAAGGCACAAGTCTGCTATTTTATTTTTACCTACTTCACATTGGGATCTATCTGTATTTCGGTTATCGGACAATGAACACCCATTCGCGATCTTTCGAAAATTATGGGTCCAATGTCAAGACACGTTCATATTTATTATCCCTGAAGAATCTATACGGAGTCTTCTCAGCCATAACGATTCTTAGTTTTCTTCTTTGCCTGTTTTTGGATCTTACCGATAATTACCTAAGCGGATACATCTTCTACACCTTCTCCTGGGTTATTATATTAGTGCTTTTGTTTCAGTTCTACATGTATTACCAAGGCGCCGAACTGCCCATTAAAAGATTAACAGAAAAGCCAGTTAGGAGGGGCAATCTCAGTGGGGATCACAGTGCTATAATTGAGAGAATGGAGGCACTCATGAAAGACAAGAAACTCTACCGTAATGCTGAACTAAAAATAATGGAAGTTGCCCACGAAGTCGGGGTTAATTTGCACATCCTTTCTGCCGCCATAAACCAACATTACGGGCATAACTTTTTCGATTACATCAATAAACTAAGGATAGAAGAATTAAAAACCACACTCTTGGATCCTTCGAAAAACCATTTAACATTATTCGCAATTGCAAGGGAATCGGGCTTCCAAAGTAATAGTTCATTTTATAGGGTTTTTAAGAAGCATACTGGGCTTACCCCAAAAGAGTATATTAAGTCTCAACAAAAAGAACCGACATTTTCCCAGAATGTCCTTAGCTCCAATTCTCAAGATAGGTAATATAAATACTACTCTCCAGGAATCCACTCAGGTTCTCCATAATAGGCCTCTACTAAAGTAGTTTGCCGTTCATTTTCCCCATCCCTTTCAATGGTATACAAATGGTGTAGGTTGCTATATTGGGTATGGCCAATTAAGATATCTCAATTCGTAAATTGATGCCATGTAAATCTCATTCATCGTATAGAGCGGGATTACAACCATAGAAAATGAATCGAACAGTTTACAATTTTATCCCATCCTAATAATTTGGGACTTTATGCTTAAGAATAGTACCCATAGCAGATTAGTCCAACCATAGTTTTGAATCAAATAATTTTAATTCAATCACTATGAAAACGAAAAGTACACTTCTTATCACGCTTGTTTGTCTTGTATTCGGATTCTCGAAAACATCTTATGCTCAAAATTTTGTTCAGGTAAATGGGCAACCCATCTCAATTACTAATCTTGATGATTATTGGACAGGTGCAGCTTGGATCGATGTGGATAATGATGATGACCTCGACTTATTTTTAACCAATCGGGTTACTGGGACCACTCCCAGAAAAAACAAATTATACTTAAATGAAGCTGGGAATTTTACCGAAATAACAACGGGTACGTTGGTAAATGAACTGGGATTTTGGTTTGGTAACACTTGGGGAGATTACAATAACGATGGTCTTATGGATGTCTTCGTAGCTGGATACCCCGGAAGGCTATTCACCAATATGGGTAATGGAACATTTGAAAAGGTCACAGTAGGAGAGGTCGCCGATCCCCAATTGGCTGGGATTAGCGCCGCCTTTGGCGATTTCAACAATGACGGCAACTTAGACCTTATTCAGGTTCGTCCCAACTGGTTGGCAGGGCCTCCTAGTACGGGTGATCCTGGTTCCCCTTGGATTATGATAAATGAAGGGCCCCCTAATTACACATTTAATCGTTTATTGGGTACTGAGGTTAACGATCCCACCGATGGGACCTATCTGCATCCCACCTTATCCGATTTTGACAGTGATGGCGATCTGGACATTTTTATTGGAATGGGAAGTGGTATGCCTATGCAAGATTTAATGTACAGAAATCGCTTCAGTGAAACTGGAACTTTGGATTTTGAACGCATTACGGGGATTACCCTATCTGATGATTTGGTCGAAGGCAACCAATGGAGCTTTATAGATATAGACAACGATCAGGATCTGGATGCCTATTTGACCAATTGGGCCACAACGGATAGCCAAGGCAATACCATTCCTAAAGAAAATAGTTTGTACCGCAACAATTCGGGTTCGTATATAGAAGACACTATCGATATTATTGCTGCCGATCCTTCCCTAACCTCTACAGTAAGTTGGGGAGATTATGACAATGATGGGGACTTAGATGCCATTACCGTTTGCGATGCTGGGCATACCCTCGATTACTATCAAAATGACGGCAATGGTAATTTCACAAAAATCATGGCGGGTGAATTGGGCACAACCGATAAAAACCAAAGTGGATGTTCTAATGGGGATTATGACAATGATGGGGACTTAGATCTCTTCATTCCGGGGCCTGGCGCGGACAACTCTTTCTTCAGAAATGACCTTTCCAATGGAAACAACTGGGTAAAATTCGAACTGCTAGGCACAGTTTCCAATAAAGCAGGAATTGGGTCGAAGGTTTGGATAACTTCTTCTGGAACCACCCAAATGAGGGAAGTATCTACTTCGAGTACCTTTTTTGGAATGAACAGTTTGATCCAGCATTTTGGATTGGGGTTGGCAACAAGTCTTGATCAAATACTTGTACAATGGCCCACAGGACTAACGGAATTATTCGATGGCTTTGGTATCAACGACACCCACGTATTGGAAGAAGGGCAAGGAATACTATCGGTAACCCAATTTGATCCCGAGAGTACGATTTTGATCTCCCCAAATCCAGTAGACTCTGATCTCCTTCTTACCTTCACGGAAGAAATAAACCACCCCCTTCATATTTCATTGTATAACCTTAATGGTGAAAAGGTTTTAAATTTTACAATGGAAGGGTTGGAGAACCAAAAAACGCGGGTTATTCCAGAAGAAAAATTGGGCCCACTAGCCATCGGTGTTTACATGTTCACGATACACAATGGAGACCATGTAATTTATCATCAAAAACTAGTGATTTCGAAGTAAAGTAATTTGATAAGCCTCACGAGAAATCGTGAGGCCATTCCCGTTCTAAATAATATTTGGTACATTGCATATACCTATTTATGATTTAATGCAAAACCCTAATACCCCCAAATACCATGAGACATTCATTCTTATTTGTATTGTCGCTATTAATGCTATTCAATGTATCGTGTAGTAAAAACGACGATAATTCCGATGACAATTCCACTGATAATTCACCGGCTGGAGAGGCCGTATTTCAAGCTACCATAGACGGAGACACCTATTCCAATTATGACTTTACCATTGGAGTATATGAAGTGGTAAAGGGCACCACAGGAAATACATTAAGTATCAATACCGGTGATATTAATGGAGAAATGGTCTCATTATTTTTAAATGGTACCGATGGATTTAGTAGCGGAACCGTTAAAGAAATGGGGGATGTGGATGCTGATAGTTTTACAACCTTTGCCACAGTAAGACAAGCAAGTCCTCAGATTACCTATTTTTCTAATGGAGGTAGTGTTACCATCACCAACAATAGGGAGCATCCTAGTGAAACTGGCCATCGTCTACTATCAGGAACTTTTAATATTACAGCGGCCACTATAGATGGTATCAACACCTTATCCCTATCGGGTTCCTTTACAGAATTGGATTTTGTTGACTAAGGTGAAAATTGCTTCCTACTAGGATTCTTTCAGATTATCGGCGAAACTAAAGTTGGCGATCCTCAAAACCCTATTATTAAAAAAGGGACACCCCTATATGCAGCAAGCACTAATTTCCTTAACCATCATGGTGCCTTTTGCAATAAGAAGTGTCACTAATCAAACCAAACGAAATCTACTCCTTGATAAACCTTACTACTTTGTTTTGTCCATTCACTGTTACGGATAAAAAATAAATTCCTTCAGTTAGCTCACTTACATCAATTCCACCCGTATAACTACTGCTAGTTTTTACAATCTTGCCATCCATAGCAATTATCTCCCAGTTGGATATGAGTAATGAGGACACGGACTTTATATGCAATTCTTCAGAGGTTGGATTCGGATAAATCCTAATGCCTTCAGCAGGTGATATGTCGGTAATGCCCAATTCGTCACATGATCCTTCCATAATTTGTATATCGCCGGAGGCAACATCTGTACATACTTCGGTAAGGCCCGAGGGCCATTTAACTATGAGCGAATCTATAACAGTAGCATCCCCCAAACCAAAGTGAGCAATTTGCTGTTCTTGCATTCCAAAGCTTTCTACACCTCCATTTATTCTTCTTGTTTGCCATACACTACTTCCATTTATAGTAGCCGAAACATGAATTTCTGCTCCAATTCCATTTGTGTTCGAAGCAACTCCCTGAAGACTAATCTTTGCAAAATTGTTATCCTGTCCAATCTTGTTTTCAAATAAGTCATTGGCTACAGCCGCCCCCGATGGAAAAGTAGTGCAGCAAGTTATTACCACAAGATCAAGGTCCCCGTCGTTATCATAGTCTGCCCAACCTCCGCCCTGCGGTGATACAACGGTGTTTGTGATATCTCCTGCTATGGCACTTTCGACACTTGTAAATTCTCCAGACCCATTATTTTCATATAGAAAACCAGGGAAAGTGGAATTGGTTCGGGTGTTCTGATATAAATCCAAATCTCCATCATTATCGAAATCAGCCCAGGAATTCACTGTAGTCCAACCTGAGTTTTGTGTCATAGGCTGATCGTTGATTTCAGTAAATGTCCCGTCCCCATTGTTTCGATACAATCTGTCTTGATTGTTAAAATAGTTTAGAAATAAATCTAGATCACGATCATTGTCATAGTCAACCCAATTACAGCCAATATTAGTGCCCGCATTGTTTGTTACCTCGGGTATGGAAAGCTCAACAAAGTTGTCGGGATCACCTGTTTCCACAAACTGACTTAGGTATAGTTTGTTGTCTTGGTTAGAGAAATTGGTAAAATAAACATCTAGATCACCATCCCCGTCAAAATCGAACCATGTATCTGTTGTAATTGCCCAAAAACGCGACATCAGAAAAGAAAGATCTGTGACCGATGTGAATACTCCATTGTCATTTCTGTAGAAAATATCGGTGGTCCCGTTCCCACCTGTCGAAAATAAATCTAAGTCTCCGTCCATATCGTAATCCACCCAAGTTCCGGTACTGCTATAGTTTTCTTCGCCAGGGCCTCCAACCAAAGTTGTCGCTATGAATTCGTAGTCCGGAGCCCCAGTATTCTCATACAAAATGTTGGCAGAGGGATCATTTCCGTTGTTTTCTTGATAATTGATTTGGTACAAATCAAGATCCCCATCATTGTCGAAATCTCCAGCAACAGAAGTGGGCCCTCCGGTTCCAACTATATAAAAATCTGAAGTGCCTGAAGCCGTGAAAACCCCTGCGTTGTTTTCGTAAATCCTGGTCCTGTTTTGCGCAGGATTGTCATAACCCATAACTACAATATCGACCATTCCGTCATTGTTGTAATCCATCCAGGTTCCTCCTGCCTGATGCAGTGCTGTATTTACAAGATCTCCTGCATTGTTGTCCAACTCGAAGTACTGTGCCGAAGTGATTGATGTAATTAAACTCGTTATTAGAATTAATAGATTTCTTTTCATTGCCTATGATTATTAAATGAATTTCACGTTTACTTTGCTAAGAAATCACAATGATCCCGTGACCTTACTTTTTTTACATATACTTGGCATATTTTGATGCTGACTGGCCTATTTGCTATTTCATATTGAATACAAGAATCCTCTAGGTTTTGCTAAGAAAATGGCACAATTACACCAGATTTTAAGTGTTAAAACCCGCCATAAGTGTATTCGCATAAAGATTTAGCGTCTTAACATAAAAAGACGGCGCATTTGGAGATGAACCCTGATATAGATTTATTTTTGAGCCATGAAACATCGAATTAATTTTATTCATCATGGGATTTTCTGGGTCCTTTTTATGTTCTGTTTTGCTTATTCCGAATGGGGCTATAATTACTCTCTGGGAGATGCATTCACATTTGAATTAATTCTGCTACCAGCGAGGCTGATTCTCGTATATGTAACATGGTTTATTCTTATCCCCAAATTCCTGCATAGAAACCAATACTATAAATTCGGCATTACGTTCATTCTAATTCTAATCATTTTAGGCATTTTGTTAAGGGTCGTACAACTGTATTGGGCATATCCGTTGTTCTTTCCACAATGGATGAGCGATGCGCATATTCACGTATTCAAATTAACCCGCATCGTACAGAACATGCTTATCATTTCTTTCCCGGCAGCTATTGCTACAGGCTGGAAACTATTAATTGATTGGAATAGGAAACAAAAAGAAACCCAAGAACTTGAAATTGAAAAAAAGGAAACCGAACTTAAATACCTAAAATCACAAGTCAATCCACATTTCTTATTCAATAACCTCAACAATATTTATAGCCTATCGTTGGAAAGATCTGAGAAGGTTTCTGATCTTATCTTAAAGCTATCCGAATTTCTCAGCTTCTCCCTTTACGAAACAAGCAATAAAACCATTCCGATAAAGAAGGAAATAGATCTGATTCTAAATTTCATCGAATTACAGACCGATCGGTTCGCCGATCGGGTTGAGGTGTTAGTGGATATTCAGGAACCCGAGAATTTCTTGGAGATTCCACCCGTTCTTTTGATCCCTTTCGTTGAAAACGCATTCAAGCATAGTTTGAAAAACGAAACGGGAAAAGCGTTTATTAATATCCGCTTGTCTGAAAATAATAATACATTGTCGTTGGAAGTAGAAAACTCCCAACCAGAAAACATCCAAGAGGCAAGTGAGAATAAAGGAGGCATAGGGCTTGTAAACATAAAAAGGCGATTAGAACTTCTCTACGGAGAGAAACATTCACTTCGCATCAATGAAACCAGTAATACTTTTAGAGTGAGGCTCGAACTAAAAAATGAAGATGAAAATTAACTGTCTTATTGTAGACGACGAAATATCCGCTCGCAAGATCTTAAAAAGGTACATCAATGATATACCTGGATTATCATTAATTGCTGAATGTAAGAATGCTTTTGAGGTAATGGATGTTCTGAATGAAAAGCAAATTGACGTTATCTTCCTCGATATTGAAATGCCAAAATTGTCCGGATTGAGCTTTCTTAAAACGTTGAAATATCCGCCCGAGGTTATTATTACAACAGCATTCAGGGAATACGCCCTAGAAGGTTATGACCTTAACGTGACAGACTATTTATTAAAACCCATATCCTTCGAGCGTTTTGTCACTTCCGTAAATAAAATCCTTAAGAAAAGTGAAACCACTTCATTTAGTATGAACGATTTCACCTATTTCAAATCCGGGAAAAAGAATATTCAAGTATTCTTTAAAGACATTCTTATGGTTGAGGGATTGGGAAATTATGTAAAAGTTCATACAGTACATGGGATAATAACTACGTACGATCGTATGTCGGATATGGAAGTTTTGTTACCTAGCGCAAGTTTTATCAGAATACATAGATCCTATATTGTCGCTTTAGATAAAATTACAGCCTACGGAAGCGATTATGTAGAAATAGGGTCCAAACAACTATCGGTTGGAAATACTTTTCGTGAATCTTTTTACGGTATTATAAGCAAGCTTTCCCAGCGAGGTTAAAATCCTAAGCACGTCCAATGAAAGATCCTAATTCTTCTCGATCAGAACACTAAACGGGCCCTGGATTATTGCATAGTCTAAGTTATTTGTCTCAATAAGGGAAGGTATTCGCTCCAAGGTGGCATGAAATTGAGCTATCGACCCATTTCCCTGATATGCTTTAGCCAGCCAATAAAGGTAATAAGCATTTTGAGAATCTATACCTTCCAGTAGTTCTATGGCCGCAATATATTCTTGTTTCTCCATCTGTGCCCTAGCAAGAAGGAGTTTTACATCTTCCGTTTTGAATGTTAAGGGTTCTAACAATTCTATCGCATCATCTGGCAAACGCTGTAGAAGCTTCGAATATGCTTCAAAATATACCACCATATCCCGAACATTTTGTATCGTTTCCTGATTGGTTAGATTGTTTTCAACAAAATCCAACCATTCCTTATAACTCTGCATTCCACTTTGCCAATCGCCTTTTTCAAAATACAAGCGGGTTATTCGTGATGCCGTGATATATCGATGAAAAATAGGTTCTCTCGGCGGGCTTTCCAGCAAACTTTGTTTCTGCTGAGATCTCAGCGTTACTATGGCCGAATCCATGTCTCCTTCCATCAGATAGCTGCATACCTCGGCACGCCATCGGTGCCGATATTCGTAATCACTTAGCTTTAATTCACCAAGAGGAATTAAGGCCTTTCTCGCCTCATCATACCTTCCAAGCAAGCTCAAGTTGGTAGCTACTCCAATATGCGTCCAAGGTGAGTCCGGATCAAGTTTCAACACCTCATTATAGCTGGCCAACGAAGCCTCATAGCTGTGTGAGCGCATTTCGATTTCAGCCTTAATTTCTAATGGGTCTATGTGATTTGGTAAAAACCGGAGATAGTCGGCCACCACCTTTTCCGCATTCTCAATATCGCCCTTAGCAAGATGGGCATACGCCAATTCGTTATAGTAGTTGGCCATATTTGGCTTAATTTGCAGTGCTCTGTCAAAATATCGAATAGCTGTATCTGGTTCATGTCTGCCATGATGAATGTTGACAAACCCAAATAAATAATTGGCGTTGTGATCTTCTGGATATAACGATACCAGTTCTTTGAAATAGTCGTACTCCTCTTTTTGTCCCAACTCCTTTTTCCCGTAGAAACTATTCCTTCCCAACAACCAAAGTTGTTCTCCTTTCGAGATCTTCGGAAGGTCCTGCATGGCTGTGTCCAAATGCTTTTGTCGTGCTTCGAAATTACCACGAAGCATGGCAAGACGAAGCCTTGCCTTCACGAAGGAAGGGTCTAATTTCAAAGCATTTCTGTATTCAGTTTCGGCTTCAGTAATGTTTAGTACCCCTTCATATTGGAGTCCGTGCTGAAAATGCTTCCTGGCTTCCTCCGAAAATGTGGTTGTGGGAATAACATGTGGTTCCTCTTTACAACTCATTACCATAACGAGCAATGTAAAAAAGGGTGCTATTTTCAGGCAGCAAGAAACAACACTGTCGATTTTTTTTAACCTAAAAAGAGAATTGGGAAAGGGATTGATCATCATGTAAATCATTAATAAATTAAGGTTTTGGAAAACTTTAAAATCACAACCTGATCCTGGGTAAAAGGAGCCCGAGGGCTTAACATGTCCCTATCCAGATTTGCATTGTGATTGTATACCAGAAAGAAGTCTGTTCCTTCTATAGGGTTGTATCTATACCTTAGGTTAATCCCTAATTGATCATTCCGTGTATCGTATTGAAAATAACTATTTAAATTACTTTTGGACGAGAAGTTAAGTTTCAATCTTGAGAAATAGCGGCTAAGATTTACTTTGTCTGAAACCCCATTTGCAAATTCACTGGGAAAACTCAAGCTATTATAAGCACCACCGATCTCAGCAGAAAGAGTTTTGTTGAAATCATAGGAAAGTCTATAGGAAAACGTGAACCGGTTGCCATCGTAGAATTTACCAATCAATGTATTTACATTTAGTTGATACTGCCTTGCATTACCGGTAGAGAACCTAGGTTCGACATTCCACATTTCGTAGGCTCCCTTCGATACTATAATCCCTTCTGCTATTTCCCAATCTTCATAGAGATTGTCTTTCTGATAGACTGGTGCAAATAGCGTAAATCGATAACCCTTTTTATGCACGGCGTTCAAGTAAATATTTGTTTGGAAGAACTCGTTTTGCCCAGTTGAAGATACCCAGAACTTATTAAAGTAGTGTCCAACAGATAGGTGTCTTAGGAATGTAGCCCTTGTGTAGGTTCTTCTCCATCCATTGTTCAAAGTGAGTCTTTGGGTATTGGGCCGTTCCACAAAGCCTAGTTCGGGATTAAAGTGTTCGGTATATTCCCTGAAGCGGTAATTGAGACCAAAGCCGTTGGCCCTAAACGTGTTGATCTCAGCACCATACATGGGTTTCCAATTGCCCGTTTCCTTGTCGAAGGTGGTCCCTATCGTAAACCACGTTCTCACGGTATTTGATAGGTTTATGTTGGTATCGAATGCTACAAGGTGATTATTGGACTCACTGCCAATCTTATTGGTATTGATCATGCCAATATTACTGCCCAGTGCCCCGAAATTCCTTCGCAACCGTAAGACACTCATATTATTGGATGAAACCAAACCTTGGACTTTTTGGGTTTGCAGATCCATAAAACCATATTGCCACTTCGAATTGCTTCCTGTAAATCGAAGGCCCCCAATGATTGGAACCGATTGTCCTTCTTCAATGCCAATGGCCCTAGAATTAAATAGCCTATGGTCGAACTGGTTAGAGTTAAACAAATCGGCATTTTCGAGAAAGAATAAACGCTTCTCTGGTAGAAGGATGGGAAATCTTGAAATATTGATAATCCGATCATCGGATTCCACCTCTGCAAAATCGGTATTGAATGTAACGTCCAAAGTGTGATTGGCGCTTGGTTTGTACTTTAGGTCAATACCTATATTGCTTCCCAATTTGTCCAGTGTTTCATTTTTGAAGTACTGTTTGCGTTCCAACACCGAGACTTCACTTTCATACGCAATTCCTTCTCCATTCAGGGTATTTTGATGAATCAAGCTAGCCTTGGTATATGGAGTAACGTAAAGGGGTTTGGACGAAGGAAGGTCTTTAAATTTTACCTCAACAGAGTTGTTGAAGTTATACGTGGGCTGCGTAACATCTGCGTTGATCAGTGGCGTTATGACCAATTCATTTTTCAGCTTGTATTTGGCAACCACTCGAATTCGCATGACATTCTCGGAGGCTTTATGAAATCTTAATGATGAAAACGGAATACGAATTTCGGAAGTCCAACCACGATCATTTACCTGAGACCTGGTATCCCAGAAGGTATTCCAGGAGGTGTTGAATTCTTCTCCATTCCTGCTCACCTCCAAATCTTGGCGCGTCCCCAACGGGTTCACCCTAAACACCAACACATTGATCTTATCGTTGTAGGTGTCTATATGAAACTCTACATAATCATCCCTGTCCTGAGGAGCATCACGCTCTAAGGTAGTAGCAAAAAGGTCCTGTGTGTTTTCATACACATTATTCACACCGAAATACATAAACCGCTCGTCATACATTAGACTTACTTCAAGATTTTCGGTAGATAACATCCCGATATTAGGTTCGATCTGTTTGAAATTGGTCAATGTTAAGGCACTCTTCCATTCCGGTTCATGTAACACACCATCTAACCGAAAAGTTCCTGAAGTTCTATGGATTTCCTCTACGGTTTGAGCAACCAACAAACTGTGCAATAAAGTAACACATATGACACATATCCCTCTTACCACTCCAATTCTTCGATCGTTCCCCATCGAGTTTTATAACTATTGTTTAAATACGTTTCTCTCACTTTGCACTCGATCTTTATCCTTTTGTGTTTGTGCCAAAACAAGTGCTTTATTAAAATGCCGTATCGCCTCATCGAATTTTCCCATCCATCCATAAACCCTTCCCTTCAGCATCATGGCTTGGAAGGAATTGGGATAATACTTTAAAGCTTTTTCAAACAATGTAATTGCTTTTTCCGCGCTGTTATGATGACCTAACGCTTCTCTCCCCACATACAAGTACATCCGTTCATTGCCTAAGGCTTTGGCTTCATTGAAGAGTTTTTCCGCTTCAACAGTACTACCCAAGGATTCTAGGATTAATGCCTTCTGATATACATTTTCAAATCGACGTTCATAGCTAATGGATCTATCTACCATTTTCAGGGCTTTATCCAAATGAATATCATGTAGCCAAAGATAAAATGCTGCTTCCCGATTACCCCGCCATGAAAATCTAGGCAAGGTTCTTAGCTCATCTTCAATAACTGCTAAAGTGGTAGCCACTTCATCAACCGCAACTGTGAATGTAACTTTTGTATCTGCCCATGTTAAAGTTATATGGGTACTATTATCGCTTATAGTTCGAAAATCATATTTCAGATATTCCTGATGCTCACTATTTTCTGGCACCACGCTAACTCTTAGGGCATCTTCACTTTCATCGAAATAAAAACTCCCCCACTGCGTATTATTTTTGGAAAAAATAATCGTCCATTCATCCTTATTCGGAATTATATGAAGACCATATATACCAGATTCTAATGGTTGACCATTTATGGTTACATCATCTTGAAAGCTAATGGTCGTCGATTCATTTGCCCCTGCCCTCCAAACACTTCCATAGGGGATTAAAGTCCCAAAAATTATCCTGTTTCTAACGGCGGGTCTGTGGTACTTTATGCTAATTTCTGTTATCCCGATAGTGTTCGTTATTTGGGCGAGCTTGCTTGTCTCGGGATATGTTATATTATCGTTAGTAATGATTTTTCGGTATTCCCATTGGCCATAAACTGTAAAGGTTAGTAGAAAGCAAAAAGCGCTCAGAGTTATCCGCCTTTGCTTCCTCATTGAAATTCCCATAATGCAACCCTCATTTATTCTCATCATTTATTCCCAGTTCTATTGCCATTTATTTGTCCCTCACCGCCTTGGCATCCCCTCCACTACTTCCGGGTATCCACTTGCCGTTAATGAATGTTTTGGTAATCCAGTCAATTGAATTATCGGAGGTGCGGATGAAAGTTTCCCTATACAAGCGGGTCCAACCCGCTACTTCCGGATGAGGAATGGTTTTATCTCCTACGGGGTAATGCACGGTATATTCCCTTTGAACTGTATTTCCATCCAAAATTCTATACTCACCTTCAAATAACATGTTACCATCTATCTGAAATTCTAACCACATTAATTTATTTGTTGTTGGGTTATAGGTAATAATCCCCTCAGAAAACATTATGGTGTCGTTCTTGGCGTAAATCCCAGTTCTTGAATGGATCACCCTTTTTTCAGAGCCCCACTCAAAATCGATGACCTTGAGGTCTTTATACTTTGGGTTTTTAACGATGAAAGGCTCATCCTCCGGTATGCTCCATGTCCCCATATAAAATTCGAGTTGTTCGAGTGGATTTTCCTGAGCAAATGTTAATCCGGTCATTAAGTAAAGCATCAGTAAAAGCCAAATTGTTCGTTTATTTTTCATTTCGTTAGAATTTGGCAGGAATGGAATTCAGGTTAAAGGATCAAATTAGAATTTCCTGGTCCATTTCTGACTTGGTTGTTTTATCCAATCTTTTGTCGTTGGGTTAAAAATTTCTGATTCTGAAATCATCGTATTTTCATCGATAAAATAATGGCGGTCCCTATGCCTTTCGGATCCTCCATTATTATACATAAGTTCAAATTCCGACTTTCTTGTGTCGTTCTCGGAAAAAACGGAAGAGGCTACCGCGAACCCAAAGTTGCTCCTTTGAATGAAAACAACCTCACCACTGCTTGGGTTGATGAATTCGTTAATTTTCCAAAAGACGATCTTTTCACCGTGACCATTTAGGCCTAAGATGGTCCCGGTCAAACCTCCTATTTCATCCAAATAAAACTCAATAATGAAATGGGAAAAATCATCCTTATTCTTAGGATCAAACTTTTCATTCTTGTTCCACCAAACGCCCCCGTTTTTAGTAATCTTTTGAAAAAATGATCGAGCATTATGAATATTCGGCCGTTCGGTTTGGGCAAGAACGCTTTTTGAACCCAGAAAGCTCATCGAAATAAATACTATTAAAAACACGCGACGCATTGAACTCAATTTCGTTCTTAAAAATCTAGTTGGAAGGAGGCGCTAATCGCTTAAGCCATGGGGCAACCCAATGCTCGTTCATATAGCCTATATCCGCTGGACTTCTATTCTGAATTTGTTCAAATTCCTTTTTTGCCTTTTCCAAAAGTGAAATAGCCGCTATGATGGAGCTTAAATCATTGTTGCTTCGAGAGGCCAAACCGGTTCCTGCAAGAACCATCAATACAGGGTTATTTATGTCCAGTTTTATCCCTTTGTTTAATTCTGAAAGCTGCAGTTCTGCAAAATGTTTTACTTTCTCCTGCTCTTTTAGACCTTCATAAGCATAGCGCTTCAAGGTGTAAATCAATGTTTGAAGTGCATGAAAATATGGCTTAAAGCATGGGAGCGATCCCTTTGAATAGATCTTATTGGCTTCGTCTAAAAATTCCTGCGCCTTGTTTAGTTCTTCAAGGCTTTCCTTAATTTCTTCCCGTTGATTGGACAATTGTGTTGTAATATAAGATGCCCAAAAAGGGGCTATCCAATTGGAGGGGTCTCTTTTATTGATATCGGACAACATGCGAACCGCTCTTTCAGGTTCATCGATTGTATCCCATTTCCAAAATAGTTTAACGGCATCTTCCGTTTCCTTGAGCTGTTTCTTATTAAGAATTTCGGAAGCAATGCAATCATTTTGTGCGGTGCCACCCACATAGGAAATCAAACAAATAATCAGGACAATTCTTTTCATTATATATGTTTAGGGATATACAATTACCAAAGGTTGTCCAGCACTTGAAAAGTTTTTATTTGAACCTACGCGATTTTTATTTGAATCGCTCTATTTAACCTGATTCGCAAAATCACATATATGAGAGTCTTGCAGAGCCCGACAATCTTAACTCTCCTTATTTTTCTTTCTGAAATAATCGTTATATTTGATAGGATATAACGACTGCTATGATCTCCATACAAGAAGCCCTTCAGATTATTGAAGACAATGTGTTTCCTACATCGCAGGTAGAAACTAAAAAAGTTTCCGATGCGGTAGGATATGTCCTGGCTGAATCTGTTGAATCTCCTATTAACATGCCACCCTTCAGGCAGTCTGCTATGGACGGATACGCTCTTCATCTTCATGAAATAAGCACCTACACGCTTGTTGGTGAAATTAAAGCTGGCGATCCTCAAAACCCTATTCTTAAAAAGGGAGAAGCCGTTCGGATTTTTACGGGGGCCGCTGTACCCAACACTGCCAATGCTGTTATAATGCAGGAAAAGGTTTCGGTTAATGACCGAAAAATAACGATAGAAGAAACCATAGCTCCCAACAAGAACATCCGCCCATTGGGAGAACAAGTAAAAAAAGGGGCAATAGCTTTGGCGAAAGGGACACCTCTTTCTGCAGCGGGTATCGGTTTTCTAACTTCCTTGGGAATAACAGAGGTGAAGGTGTATAAAAAACCTTCTATCACCGTAGTGACTACTGGCAATGAACTTAAAAAGGCTGGGGAACCGCTGAGTCAAGGGCAAATTTATGAAAGCAATGCAACCATGTTGGTAGCTGCCCTACACAGTTTGGGACATAAAACAATCACGATCAATAAAGTTGCAGATGATTACAAGGAAACCCTTTCCGTTTTGAAGGATTCCATAGGTTCCAGTGATTTGGTAATTATTACTGGGGGGATATCGGTTGGTGATTATGATTTTGTAGGGAAGGCCTTGAATGCAATCGGGGTCGAACAATTATTTTATAAAGTGGTGCAAAAACCCGGTAAACCGCTTTTCTTTGGAAAAAGGGCCGAGACATTTGTTTTTGCCCTTCCTGGAAACCCTGCCGCAGCACTCACTTGTTTTACAATCTATGTGCGCATTGCGATGCAGCGAATGTCTGGGAACCTCAGCTTCTCATTGATAAGAACAGTAGAAAAACTTGCAGTTTCTTTCAATAGAAAAGGGGATCGTCCACAATTTCTAAAGGCAAGTTTTAAAAATGGTGTGGTCACCATTCTAGATGGACAAAGCTCCGCAATGCTGCAGACTTTTGCCTTGGCCAATGCATTGGTGTATGCGCCAGAAGAGATGGTTGAAATGGAAAAAGGTGACTTGGTAGAAGTGATACATTTATCTAACTGATATATTATGAGTTTAAAAATTAGAAGTAGAATTTGGATTGAGGCAAATGACCATGTATTCTTAGGAGAAGGAAGGGTCCGACTTTTAAAGGCAATCGATGAAACGGGTTCCCTTTCCAAAGCCGCCAAAACTTTGAAAATGTCTTACAAAAAGGCATGGAACCTTATCGATTCTGTCAATAAATCAACAGAAAGGCCAGTCCTAATAACAAGCATCGGTGGGAAAAATGGCGGTGGTGCAGAACTCACTCCATATGGAAAAGCGTTAATCTCAACCTTTGAGGAAATTAACCAAGGTTGCTGGGATTATTTAGACACCCAACTTCAAAAATTAGAAAATTTATGATGAATGATATCATAGCCATTTGGCCTTTTTTGGTCATCCTTCCTGTCGTCGCCTTCTTGTACGCAAGTGTTGGCCATGGTGGTGCGAGTGGATATTTGGCTTTGATGGCAATTTTTTCGTTTGCGCCAGAGGTAATGAAATCAACTGCATTGCTCCTGAACCTCTTTGTGGCGGCCATTGCCTTTGTTCATTATTATCGAGCGGGGTATTTCAATAAAAAGCTTTTCCTATCATTTGCCATAGCATCGGTTCCCCTGGCTTTTTTAGGGGGAATGATAGAAGTAGATGCTTCCATTTATAAAAAGATCTTGGGAGTCTTACTGATCTTTGCCATACTAAAAATGCTGAATGTATTTGGCAAAGAAAGTTCCATTATTCGTGAGGTAAAGGTTTGGCAGGGTCTTTTAGTGGGCGGCCTTATTGGTTTCTTTTCTGGACTTATAGGTATTGGGGGTGGCATTATATTGAGCCCGGTTATCTTATTACTGCATTGGGGCAAAATGAAAGAAGCCGCGGCCGTTTCTGCCCTCTTCATTTGGGTGAATTCTGGTGCAGGACTCATTGGGCAATTCAGCAATGGAGTTCGTCTTTCATCTTTATCATTGGTTTTAGTGGGAATTGCCATTCTAGGTGGTTTCTTTGGAAGTTACGTAGGCAGTAAAAAATTGAATAATAAACACCTGAGACATCTATTGGCCATCGTGCTCATTGTTGCATCGTTTAAATTATTTGTCACCTAAAAATGAACAGCAGCGAACATATCACAGGTATTATCCTAGCCGGAGGCAAGAGCAAACGCATGGGACATGATAAGGCATTACTGCCATTTAAGGGCAAGCCGTTTTTGCAACACATTATCGATGCCCTGAAGCCCTTGGTGAATGACATCATAATTGTTAGTGATCGCACGGAATACGATCAGTTTGGTGAAAGGCGGGTAGACGACCTTGTGAAAAACGCGGGGCCCTTGGCTGGTCTATATTCTGGGTTATACCATACGGAAACAGAAAATAATATTGTGGTGAGCTGTGATGTCCCATTGTTGAAACCCTCACTGTTACAACGGCTAATTACCGAAAACGAAACTGAATACGATGCCGTCCAGTTTCAAATTGAAGATAAAACAATGCCCCTAATTGCCATGTATAAAAAGAGATGTATGCATTCGTGCTACCATTTGTTGGAATCAGGGGAAAGACGATTAAGGGTATTCGTTATAGGACTGAACACCCATACAATAGTTCTGGATGAAGTCACTGCAATCCAAGCAACAAATGTGAATACAAAAAAGGACCTAAAACAACTTAAAAGTGAATTTGACAATTAAATATTTTGGCATGTTAGTCGAGGTAACACAATGCGAAGAGGAAACTTTTCCATTTTCACAGGAACAAGTTTCAGACTTATTGAAGGCTTTGTACATGAAGTATCCTGAATTGAAGAAAAAGGACTTTCAAGTAGCCCAAAACAACCAAATTATAAATAAAGAAAGCGTTATAACCCATACGGAAATTGCATTATTACCTCCATTTGCTGGAGGATGATTTATAGTGAAAAGATATAGTAGACATATTATCATGCCAGAAATTGGCCAGGAAGGTCAGGATAAATTATCCCGTGCCAAGGTATTGGTTATAGGGGCCGGTGGCTTAGGATGCCCCATACTACAATACCTAACTGCCGCTGGAGTGGGAACAATTGGGGTAGTAGATTTCGATCAGGTAGAAACCTCCAATTTGCAGCGACAAGTGTTATTTGGAGTATCGGATTTGGGAAAGAACAAAGCGCTCGTAGCCAAGGAACATCTTTTAAAGCTAAACGACACGATTGCCATTCATGCTTATCCATACCAACTCACCTATCAAAATGCACTAGATCTTTTTTTAGAATACGATATCATTGTCGATGGTTCCGATAACTTTCCAACAAGGTATTTGGTAAATGATGCCAGCGTCATAACTGGAAAGCCTTTGGTTTATGGTGCCATTTTCAAATTTGAAGGACAGGTTACCGTGTTTAATTATAAAAATGGCCCTAGTTATCGGTGCCTATTCCCTAACCCTCCCGACCAAGGCACAATTCCAAATTGTTCCGAAATAGGAGTGTTGGGCGTGCTTCCAGGTATTATTGGGAGTATGCAGGCCAATGAAGTATTAAAAATCATTCTCGGCTTAGGAACGGTTTTAAGCGGGACACTTCTGCTGTATAATACATTGACTACACAAACCAACAAGCTGAGCATTGAGCGATCCGAAACCGAAATAGAAAAGATTAGGGCCCAATCCACTACTTTTCGGGATATGAAGATGCCATTTTATTGTGATGCGGACGTACATGATCCGAATATCAAGGAATTATTGTTATATAGCAATATCCAAATTATAGATGTACGTGAATATGACGAAAGCCCAAAAGTAGTTCATCATGGGCTACTTCAAATCCCATTGGGCGAAATCCCCCTTCGACTCCAAGAATTGGATCCCCAAAAGAGAAAGGTCTTCTTTTGTGCATCGGGGGTTCGAAGTGCAAAGGCAGTGGCTCTATTACAAGAGCAAGGCTTGTCCTATTGCTATACTATTAAAGGCGGGGTGCAAACCCTTTTGGATCACTTAAAAAATAAGGAACATGAAAGAGCGTAAACCTAAAAACGTATTTAAAGAAGGTGCCATTCCTTCAGAATTCATTGGCCATTCCATTGCCAAGCACCAATCGAAAACAACCATTGGGGCGCACAATATTTTTCTGGGCCAAGTACGGGCCGATGAGATAGATGGCAAAAAAGTAAAGGCCATTCAGTATACGGCCTATGAAGATATGGCTAATGAGAAATTTCATGAAATTCGGGAAGCGACTTTCGAAAAGTTCAATTTAACCTGCATGCATATCTATCACAGTTTAGGCGAGGTGAAAGTAGGGGAAATATGTATGTTCATTTTTGTGTCGTCTCCAAGAAGAAAAGAAGTCTTCAAGGCGATCCAATATGTAGTAGAAGAGGTAAAAGCCAAAGTCCCCATCTTCGGAAAAGAAGTTTTTGAAGATGCTTCGCACCAATGGAAAGTGAATTCGTAATGTCGAATTAATTAACAAGAAAACTATTAAACCTTATGGTAGACATCACCCATAAAACAAGTACCCTGCGCATTGCAACCGCACAGGCCATTGTAAAGGTAAGTGCGCCCGGAACCATAGCCGCCATAAAAAATGGAACCGTTCCCAAAGGGGATGTTTTTGCCATGAGCAAGGCTGCCGGTCTATTGGGGGTGAAGAAAACCCCAGATTTGCTTCCAGACTGCCATCCCTTACCCATAGAGTTCACGGGAATTGAATACGAAATAAATGATTTGGAAATAACGGTGCTCTGCACCATAAAAACCATTTACAAAACCGGAGTGGAAGTGGAAGCCATGCATGGCGCTAGTATAGTGGCCTTGAACATGTATGATATGCTAAAGCCCATTGATAAGGGCGTCGAGATTCACCAAATTAAACTATTAAATAAAAAGGGTGGAAAGTCCGATTTTAAAGATCGGTTTAGAAAGGACATTACGGCCGCTGTTATTGTTTGCTCCGATACTATCTCGGCAGGACAAAAAGAGGATAAGGCTGGAAAGGCCATTATTGAAAAATTGGAATCATGCGATGTGGTGGTCTCGGAATATGTTATCATTCCAGATGAAAGAGAGACTATTCAGCAAAAGGCCAAACAATACAAAGAACAGGGGATCGACCTAATCATTTATACAGGGGGAACAGGTCTTTCGTCCCGCGATGTGACGCCTGAAGCCCTACTTCCTTTAATTGATAGACGTATTCCGGGAATTGAGGAAGCCATACGGTCCTATGGACAAAACAGAATGCCATATGCCATGCTTTCCAGAAGTGTTGCCGGAGCTTTCGGAGATAGCCTTTTATTGGCACTACCCGGATCTACTAATGGAGCGAAGGAATCCATGGATGCCGTTTTTCCCCCTCTACTCCACCTATTTAGGATTTTTAAAGGAGCAAGACACGATTCATGAGTAAAGATGTAAACATATTGCAAGACACTTTTGGAAGAAAGCACGCCTACCTAAGGATATCACTTACGGAGCGTTGCAACCTGCGTTGCACCTATTGCATGCCCGCAGATGGAATTGCACTTTCACCAAAATCGCACCTCATGAATTTTGAGGAGATTTATACCATTGCCAAAACATTTGTGGATCATGGTGTAAACAAAATTAGGATTACTGGAGGGGAACCCCTTGTGCGCAAGGATGCATCAGTCATTCTGGAAAAGTTGGCAACATTACCCGCAGAATTGGCCATTACCACCAATGCCGTTTCCGTAGATCGGTTTATAGAAACCTTTAAAAAATGTGGGATACAGAGTATTAATGTCAGTCTCGATTCCCTTGATTCAAAAAAATTCAAGCAGATCACACGACGCGATTATTTCGATAGAACCTACAAAAACATTCTCCATCTTATCGCTGAAGGTTTCAAGGTAAAGTTGAATGCAGTCCTCATGAAAGGCTTTAATGATAATGAAATTATCGATTTTGTTCACTTTACCGAAAACCAATCCGTCACAGTTCGTTTTATAGAATTCATGCCTTTCGATGGCAATAAGTGGAATTTGGAAAAGACCGTGTCATACCAAGAAGTAATGAACAAGGTACATTCCCATTTTCCCGAAGATCGTGTCATTCGTCTACAAGATGCTCCAAATGACACCTCCAAAAATTATAAAATTGAAGGATATGAAGGGTCCTTTGCCATTATTAGTTCTGTGACAAATCCATTTTGCGATTCCTGCAATAGATTGAGACTTACTGCCAATGGACATCTTAAAAACTGTCTTTTCTCTGCTTCGGAATCCGATTTGCTCACTCCGTTGCGAGAAGGAAAATCGATTGAGCCAATTATTCAAAAAGCAGTACAAGCCAAACTCAAAATCCGTGGAGGAATGGATACTATGGAAAAGCTCCAAAATCCAGATCTTCATGGGAAAAACAGGAGCATGATTGCCATTGGAGGCTAAAACATTGGACAATTAGGTTAAAATTCAAAATAATATAGCTAATATTATAGGTCGAAAACGTTATCGATATGACCGACCAAGAGATTGCCAAGCAAGTTGAATTAAAACACATCAACTCAATTGCCCAAAAACTAGGGTTGAATCCCGATGATTTGGAATTGTACGGCAAACACAAAGCAAAACTACCGCATTCCATTATTGACATGGACAAAGTGCAACAGAGCAACTTAGTCCTAGTAACCGCTATTTCGCCCACTCCAGCAGGAGAGGGAAAAACGACCATGTCCATTGGACTGTCCGAAGGATTAAACCAATTGGGGAAACAAACCACTGTAGTTCTTAGGGAGCCCTCTTTGGGACCTGTTTTTGGAATAAAAGGAGGAGCCACAGGAGGTGGGCATTCACAAGTTCTCCCTATGGAAGATATCAATCTTCATTTTACGGGAGACTTTTCCGCGATAGAAAAAGCACATAATCTGCTTTCCGCAGTTATTGACAACAACATACAGAGCAAAACCAATTCGCTAGGAATTGATGCCAGAACCGTTACTTGGAAACGTGTTATGGATATGAATGATCGGGCTCTGCGTAACATTATCGTAGGTCTTGGCGGAACAACTTCTGGCGTGCCCAGGGAAACTGGGTTCGATATTACAGCAGCATCAGAAATCATGGCCATATTGTGTTTGGCAGATGATATGGAAGATCTTAAGCGCCGTTTGGGTAATATCTTTATAGGTTACACTTTTACTAAGGAGCCCGTATATGCCCGTCAGTTAAAAGTTGAAGGTGCTATGGCCGCTCTTCTTAAAGAAGCGATTAAACCTAATTTGGTGCAAACCATAGAAGGGAATCCAGCCATTATCCACGGAGGTCCTTTTGCCAATATTGCACAAGGAACCAACTCTGTAATTGCCACAAGAATGGGAATGTCATTGTCGGATTATACGGTAACGGAAGCTGGTTTTGGAGCCGATTTAGGGGCCGAAAAATTTCTGGATATTAAATGCCAGAGCGCTGGGTTATCTCCTAAAGCAGTGGTCATAACCACTACCATTAGAGCCTTAAAGTATCATGGTGGAGCCGATTTGAAAGAGTTGACCACACCTAATGTGGAGGCCTTGCGTACCGGACTTCCCAACCTAGAGAAGCATCTTGAAAATGTACAAGGGTTTGGCATTACCCCCATTATTTCCATTAACCGATTTGTATCGGACAGCGATGATGAAATAGCACTTATTAAGGAGTTTGCAGAAAGCAAAGGAGTGCGCGTTGCACTTGCTGAAGTATGGGCTAAAGGAGGTAAAGGTGCTTTAGAATTGGCCCAACATGTGGTTGATGTAGTCGAAGCCTGTAATTCTAAATTCACTCCAACCTATACTTGGGATATGGATGTTATGGCAAAAATTGAAGCCGTAGCGACAAAAATTTACGGAGCCAAAAATGTGGAGTATTCTGCATTGGCCAAAAAGAACTTGCGTACCATCGCGGATCTGGGACTTGAAAAATTACCCGTCTGTATTGCCAAGACACAGAAATCCCTTTCAGACAACCCCAAACTAATTGGTAGACCCAAAGATTTTACCATTACAATTCGAGAAATCGAAATTGCCGCTGGAGCTGGGTTTTTGGTCCCCATTTCGGGCAATATGATGCGTATGCCCGGACTTCCCGCACACCCTGCTTCTGAGAATATTAGCATAGATAACCACGGTAATATCACGGGGCTTTTTTAACAACTTGGAAGCGAATTTTCCACTAAATTTGTGTAAAACCCTATATATCAGCATACCACAATAATGGCCACAAGAAAATATCAAGGCAGAAAATACGAAGGACAAAGTGCAAAAGACATTTTTGATTCCTTGAATATTGAAGAAGCCTTGCAAATAAATATCAACGACTCCCCTTTTACGGTGTCCATGCGGACGCCCGGAGATGATATTTCATTGGTTCGTGGTTTACTGCATTCCGAGGGGATCATAAAAAGCAAGGACTTCATTCCAGATGTGGTATTGAAAAAGGAAAATGAAGATGGAATTGTGACCATTGTAAATGTCGCGATCCCGGAAGAAGAGCTGGGCGAAGGTTATTCCAATAGCCGAAGCTTACTATCTGTTTCTTCGTGTGGTATCTGTGGAAAGACAGAATTGGGAGATCTCTCCTTTATGGGAAGCATCCTAGATGATACCGAAAAAATAGACATGGCACTTATGCCTGTACTTTTTGAAAAAATGAATACCCAGCAGTATGATTTTAAGCAATCTGGTGGCACCCATGCAGCAGCAGCTTTTACATTGGATGGAGAGCTCCTGTATGCCATGGAAGATATTGGAAGGCATAATGCCGTAGATAAGGTCATTGGCAAGCTTATTCTGTCGAAGCAATTGGGCAAAGCAAAAGTCCTTACCGTAAGTGGTCGGATTTCCTATGAAATTGTGGTGAAGTGCTTTAAGGGAAAAATGCCGTTTTTAGCGGCGGTCTCTGCACCCTCATCCTTGGCGGTAGATTATGCCAAAGAACTGGGAATTACCATATTCGGATTTTGCCGGGACAATAGGGCTACCTGTTATTCACATGCCCAACGTACCCGAATCAATAAATCAATAAAGAATCTCGATACGAAAGCGAGCTAAACAAAATACATGTCAGATAATTTAAGTGAACTATTAGGTAGAAGAGGACTGGACGAAAATCTTTTCGATAAAATGGGTGTGCTTGCCAAACCCAGCGGAGCCCCAAGTGAAGAAGAACTGGCCATTCTAGCCGATGAATTCCTGGTAGGGAAGGCCAATGTCTTTGGAACCACCACCTTTTACGATTTTCTAAAGCCCGAAAACAAAGGGAAAAAGGTTTATGTCTGCAATGGTACCGCTTGTTTGTGCGCTGGCACCCAGGAAGATGTAAATACTACCTTGAAAAATCATTTTAAGGAAGAAGAGATTGGCCATATGACCTGTTTGGGAAGGTGCCATGAAAACAGTGCGTTTCATTACCAAGGAAAAAACTACTCGGGAGCTGCCCTTGGAAACCTTGACGACATTATTAATGATACTGACCATCTCAATCAAGATAAATATCATGTTACCGCAAGTGGAAAGGCCATATTAACGACTCCATTTACCCACATCTCCGATTACTATAAACCCTTATTAGAAGCTCTTAAAAAAGACTCGGTAGATGTGCTCGAAGAAATAAAAACCTCCAATGTACGGGGTCGTGGTGGTGCGGGCTTTCCAATGGGATTAAAATTGGAGTTCTGCCGAAAAGTGGAAAATCCAACCAAATTCATCATTTGCAATGCGGATGAAGGAGACCCAGGAGCATATTCAGATCGCTACCTACTGGAGGAACGTCCTCATTCGGTATTATTCGGAATGTTGATTTCTGGATATGTAACCCATGCGAGTTACGGAATACTCTACATACGTGCAGAATACCCTGAAGCAGTAGAAATTGTTCAAAACGCCATCAATGAATTAAAGGACCATGGTCTTATTGGAAAGAATATAGATGGCAGCGGTTTCGATTTCGATTTTAAGATCATTCAAGCACAAGGTTCCTATATTTGTGGAGAGGAAACTGCCTTAATTTCTTCCATCGAAGGACAACGTCCCGAAGTTCGGGTTCGACCTCCCTACCCTGCCCAAAAAGGGCTTTTCAATAAGCCTACCGTTGTAAATAATGTAGAGACCCTTGCAGCGCTTCATTTTATTATGGAAAATGGAGGGAGCGCCTGGAAGCAAATTGGTACAGAACGTTCTTCTGGCACCAAGTTAGTGTGTCTGGATAGTTTCTTTAACCGACCCGGTATGTACGAAGTGGAAATGGGAACTCCATTGGCCACCGTTGTACATGAGTTGGGAGGTGGATTTAAAACCCCTGTAAAAGCACTTCAAATTGGAGGGCCTTTAGGAGGATTGGTTCCTGTTTCAAAAATTGATGACCTATCGGTCGATTTTGAATCTTTCGCCAATGAAGGATTTCTATTGGGCCATGCATCTGTGGTAAGTGTTCCAGAGAGTTTCCCAATAATGAAATTTATTGAGCATCTTTTCGACTTCGCAGCTTACGAAAGTTGTGGGAAATGTTTTCCATGTAGATTAGGGACTAAAAGAGGGCACGAACTTTCAACAAAAGCATTGACCTCGGATTACAAAATAGATAGAAAATTGTTTAACGATTTGCTCACTACCCTAGAGCAAGGATCGTTATGCGCCCATGGTGGAGGGATACCCTTACCTATAAAAAATGCGCTGCATTATTTTGAGGATGAACTAAAAGCATTCTTCAACTAAATTTGATGACTATGAAAAAGGCATATATAGATAATCAGGAATTTGAGATTGTGGAAGGCGAGACCATGCTTTCCTTTATTAGAAGATATAAAGAAAAGAACTTGGTTCCCACACTTTGCGATGCCCCTAACCTGGATCCCTTTGGTTCTTGTCGGGTTTGTAGCGTAGAAGTGGCTTTAAGTGAAGATGGTCCTGTGAAGACTATGGCCTCCTGTCATACCCCTGTTGCTGCAGGGCAGTATATTTATACTAGTACGGCTGCCGTAAAAGAACTGCGAAAAAACATTATCGAACTGGTCCTTACGGATCACCCATTAGATTGCCTGACCTGTGAAGTAAATGGCAACTGCGAATTACAAACTGTGGCCGCGCAAGTCGGCATTAGGGATGTTCGTTATCCGGAAGGAGACAATCACCTCTATAAACTGAAAGACCTGAGTCATCCTTATATGACCTCCGATCTTTCAAAATGCATTAATTGTTATCGTTGTGTCCGTGCTTGTGATGAAGTTCAGGGAGAATTTGTGTTAAGTATGGCCGGAAGAGGATTCGATTCTCATATTATTAAAGGATTCGATCAATCCTTTATGGATTCCGATTGTGTCAGTTGTGGTGCCTGTTCTCAAGCCTGCCCAACTTCAGCCATTTCGGATGTATTCCAATCGAAAGCCATTCAAGCCACCGAAACCACCAGAACCATTTGCACCTATTGTGGGGTTGGTTGCAATCTAGATGTGGCAACTAGTAGTGGCGAAATATTGAGTATTACGGCTCCTTACGATGCTGAAGTAAACCAAGGCCATACCTGTTTAAAAGGCCGTTTCGCCTTCAAATTTTACGATCACCCAGAACGCTTGGATTCGCCAATGATAAAACGCAATGGGGAATTCGAAAAAGTAAGCTGGGATGAGGTATACGACTATATCACTTCTAAATTTCACGGATACAAAGAAGAATTTGGACCCGATTCCCTTGCCGGAATTTCCTCTTCACGATGTACTAATGAAGAAAACTACCTGATGCAGAAATTCTTCAGGGCGGTCGTACAAACCAATAATATTGATGGTTGTGCCCGGGTATGCCATTCCCCTACAGCATTGGGAATGCAAAGAACCTACGGTACTGGAGCCGCAACCAATTCTATAGAGGACCTAAAGCATACCAATTGCATCATGGTCATCGGCGCAAATCCTACAGATGCACATCCAGTGACCGGGGCAAAGCTAAAGCAGTTCGCCATGAAGTCCGATCATGTTTCTATTGTGATCGATCCTCGAAGAACAGAGCTTGCCCGCTATGCCACCCATCATTTAGCCTTGAGACCAGGCACCAATGTGGCTGTTCTCAATATGATGATGTATTATATCATTACAGAAGGATTGGTAGACAAAAGCTTTATTGAAGGAAGAACCGAAGGGTATGAAGCTTTCGAAAAAGAACTGCTGAATATTGACCTTAACCATTTGGAATCTGTTTCCGGAGTAGATCGAGAAGATGTACGGGCAGCTGCCATAGCCTATGCCACAGCACCTAATGCCATGTCATTTCATGGGCTAGGTGTTACCGAACATTCTCAAGGAACATTTACCGTTATGCAAATTGCTGATTTGGCAATGCTTACTGGAAATATCGGTCGTAAAGGAGTAGGTGTAAATCCTTTGCGCGGCCAAAACAATGTACAAGGAAGTGCAGATATGGGTGTGCAACCGCACCAAGGCGCGGGTTATTTAGACATAACAGATGATTCCGTTAACAAACGATATAATGAATTTTACGGAGTAAACGTACCCAAAAATATTGGGTACAAAATTCCAGAAATGTTCGATGCAGCATTGCAAGGGCAATTGAAGGCCCTATGGATCATTGGCGAAGATGTAGTACAAACCGATCCCAATACGCAAAAAGTAATTAAGGCCTTGCAGGCAACCGATCTGGTTATTGTTCAGGAGTTGTTCATGACCGAAACCGCAAAGTATGCGGATGTTATACTTCCAGGGGCTTCATTCTTGGAGAAAAGCGGGACTTTCACCAATGGGGAAAGAAGGGTACAAGCGGTTCGCCAAGTAGTGGAACCTATCGAGGGAAGCAAACCAGACGGACAGATCATTGTAGATATAATGAACAGAATGGGCTATGCCCAGCCAGACTATACACCAGATGGTATGCTGGATGAGATCTCACAAATCGTTCCTTTCTTTGCTGGAATACGTTGGGATCGTTTGGGTCAAAATGGCCTACAATGGCCCGTGGCTAAAGACGGCACAGACACACAAATTCTTCATACTACCGAGTTTAAGCGAGGTCTGGGGTATTTCGAGTTTCACAATTGGGAAGAAACCCAGGAGCTAACTGAACATGCCAAAGACTATCCATACATATTAACTACAAATCGTGAATTGGAGCATTACAACTGTGGTGCCATGACACGACGTACGGCCAACGAGCAAATCCTTTCGGATGACTATCTCATGATACATCCAGAAGATGCGCAAGATCACCTTATTAATGAAGGGGATTATGTATGTTTAGAATCGCCCCGAGGAAAGGTAGATGTAAAAGCGAGGATAACGGACGATGTAAAAAAAGGTGTTTTAAGTACCACGTTCCACTTTCCTGAAATTATGATCAATAACCTTACGGGAGATGTTCATGATTCTGAAGCTATGTGCCCGGAATACAAAGTCGTTGCAGTTCGCATCCGCAAGAGTAAAGGGAAGTTTAAGGCAATGGCCAAGTAGGTTATAGACCTATAAACTTTTGCGTTTTTCCATGACCTAGATCATTTTATGGGCTTTATTTAGCTTCTACTTTTGTGGCCAAATAAATCCTTACCTCATGACCGGGAATTTAAAAATGGTGTCACCACACGATGCGGTTTCCATAGTAAAATCAGGCGACAAAGTGTTCTTTCAAGGAGCGGCAATGACCCCTAATGTGCTCATTGATCATCTCTGCGAACGCTATGCAGAACTAAAAAATGTGGAGATCATACAGATCCACACACATGGTAAGGCCAAATATTTAGAGTCTCCGTATAACGATTCTTTTAAACTTGTTTCCTGTTTTGTTGGGGATAATGTTAGGAAAGGGGTGAACACTAACAATGGCGATTATATTCCTATATTTCTTAGCGAGATTCATTGGTTATTCCGCAGGGATATTTATCCGTTGGATGTTGCCTTTATACAAGTTTCACCTCCAGACCAACATGGATATTGCTCATTAGGGGTCTCCGTAGACATTACCATTCCGGCCATTCAAAAGGCGAAAAAGGTTATTGCGCAAGTGAACCCAAATGTTCCAAGAACCCATGGCGATGGCATTATACATACAAGTCGCATTGATTATGCCGTTGAGGCAAACAACCCCATTCATAGTTCCCCATTGACGACCCCTTCGGAAATAGAATCAAAAATTGGTGCGCATGTAGCCTCATTGATTGAGGACGGAGCTACATTACAGATGGGCATTGGAAACATCCCAAACGCGGTCCTCCATAATCTAATGAACCATAAACGATTGGGCATACATACCGAAATGTTTTCTGACGGCATTCTTCCCCTTGTTGAAAAGGGCATTATAACAGGTGAGGATAAAGAACTAAAAACAGGTAAAATCGTTACGTGTTTTGCCGTAGGTTCCCAGAAATTGTACGACTTTGTTGATGACAATCCAATAGTACATTTCAAGGAAGCTGGATATACCAATGACACATCCCTGATAAAGCTTAACCCAAAAGTCACTGCCATAAATAGTGCTATAGAAATTGACATCACGGGACAGGTTTGTGCGGACTCTATTGGAACCTATCAATACTCTGGCGTTGGTGGGCAGATGGACTTTATAAGAGGGGCTGCACTGTCGGAGAACGGGAAACCTATTTTCGCCATGTCCTCTACTACCCATAAGGGAATTTCCAAAATCACACCCTTTTTAAAGGAAGGTGCTGGCGTAACCACTACAAGGGCTCACGTACATTACGTGGTAACAGAGTGCGGTGTGGTAAACCTCTTCGGAAAAAGCTTAAAAGAACGAGCCAAGGCGCTCATTTCCATTGCTCATCCCGAACATCGCGAGTTATTGGAAAAAGCTGCTTTCGAGCGATTCCATGGATAACCAATGATCCGAAAATAACTTCCACAAGGTATCCTGAATTACTTCGGAATTTGGTGTTTCTTCATATTGGAATCCCCCTAATAATTCCCTTTATCCCATTTTATTATTCAACTTGAAAGGTAAAACCATAATTGTTTTATGTAGTATCCCCATTTATTGTTGCAAAAGTTAAAAAAATGTGAACTTATAGGGTAACAAACCTTTTCATCTCCCTCATATGAATGAATCGATTCATTAATAGGCCCAATCCGAAAAGCCTGTAAAAGAGTAGGAAGGAACCCTGGACATCCAAAAAACACCAAAGGTGTCCTCATCATCCCTAAGGGGATAAAAATCAAAAAAATCCTAAACCTAATTATTAAATCAAAAGTCATGAAAAAAGTACATTTTTTGGCGGTAATAATACTGCTATTCCATTCAGCATGTGAAAAAGAAACCTTGACATATACAGAAACACAACAATACGTAGACAATGAAACCACTGCCGATTTTACAGGAGCTCAAACCGTGATGCCCGGTCAAGTGGTTATAAAATACGATCCCTTATTGACAGAAATAGAAAAACAGGCCATTAGGGATCAATATGGTGTAGAAAATTATAAAAACTGCAGCTGTGCAGATCCTACATTAGAATTATGGATTTTCGAGGTCGATGCAAACGGAGACACTCCCAGTGGATTATCCATAGAGGGAGTAGTAGAGTCCTCTAAGGACAATTCGGGAGTAGAAGGCTCAGAAATTAACCCTGTGATTAAGCATAACGGGTATAAATTGAGTGCCCCCTTTGGCACGGATCATATTACTACCGCCATTGATCTAATGTCGCCTGCTAACAATGGGGTAACCATTGCTGTATTGGATACAGGTATTGATTATAACTATTTCAAATTTGAAGAACCCTTTCTTTACAATAGTGATGCTAGTGGCACTGCATGCAACGACAATGGGATGACCGATTATTTTGGTTGGGATTTCGTGCAACAGGATAACAATCCATTTGATGAGCACGGGCATGCCACCCAAGTAATTTCAATGATATATGAAAAACTGGATGAACAGAACATAGATTTTCAAGTACTCCCGGTGAAAGTTTTTGATGGCAACGGAGATGGAGCTTACTTCGATATTCTTTGTGGTTTTAAATACGCTGCCAATAATGAAGATGTGAAACTCATAAATATGAGTTTTGGATGGTACAATACACACTATAGCCTCCTTGAGCGGTTTATGGAGGAGACTTGGGATAAAAAAGTTATCCTAACCTCAGCCGGAAACCTTTCGAGCGATAATGATACAACCCCTCATTATCCATCCTCCTATGACGAAGAAAACTTGCTCTCGATTGCATCATGGAATGGTAGTTTTACAGAAGTTGGGCTTTCCCGGTTTTCCAATTATGGAGTAAATTCCGTAGACCTAGCAGCACCGGGTGAGAATATCCCATTCTACCTTACACCAAACGATTTCATATTGTTGCATGGTACTTCTTATGCCAGTGCTTTTACTACGGGTGTAGCGGCTGGATTATACGTGCCTGGTATGTCACCAAACGAGCATATTACAACGATTATAAGCAATAGTATACCCGACAACAATCTTCAAAACATTAAGTACCACTCTTACATTTACTATTAGTGAGGTTTGAATAATTAGGTTTAGGTACACCAATTATTATTTGGACCACTGGGGACAGGAAGGTTTTCGCCTTCCTTCCCCTAACTAAATAGTATCTTTACCATAAAACGTTTTTACTCATGGGGGAAATAAGAAAAACGATATTGGGGCTTTGCCTTATCTTTTCGATAGCGAATGGGTTATCTCAACAAAACGCTCATGAGTTTGTAGATTCTATCCTAACCCTTGAGATATCCAACATTGAAAAAGTTGGGCTGGTAGAAGCTTACCTCAAGAAACTACCTGAAAATGAACCCAAACTGGAAGATGCCTGTTATGAATTCGCAAAGTGGTGCAAGGTTCGAAATGGGGATGATTCCCGGGCACAGGATTATGGTAAAAAAGAACGAAAATTGCGGCTGGAAAAATATCCTCCCAATGATGACAAGACAAAACGAAATTTATACAACCTAGGCTATTTTCACTATTATGCCTCAGAGCCTGATCTTTGGGCAGCCAAGGCCTATTACGACACCCTTGTTTCGGTATCTGAAGATAGCGAGCGACGTACGGGAAATGCATATCGTGAATTAGGGAATATTTATAGCGATTGGGGCGATTTTCAAAATGCGTTGGATCACCATTTTCGATCAGAGCAAGTATTAAAAAAAGCAGATCAGCAATGGCTTCAGTTAATTACGCTGATCAATATTTTGGGAACTTATGTAGACCTAAATGATCCCGATAGAATTAACGAATTTATTGCGGCCCGAAACAGAATAGATTCATTGGAAGGTTTAGAGATCGGTATGTTGCGAAAGGGGAAAATTCTATACAACACGGCAGCTATGTTCCAGATAGCTGATAGATTGGAGGAAGCCGAAGAGAATGCACACAAAGCCCTTACTTTATTTCAAGCTTCAGAGGATGTAGAGAATGCTTTCAAATCACTCAGTCTTCTGGGTGTTATAGCCGTAAAAAAAGGTGCTATTGGAGCTGCAAGAAACTATTATGATCGCGCTCTAAACTATGCCGAAAACAATCGAATTCTCTTAAGTAATATTTCGAACAATTTAGGGGATTTAGAGCTCGCTTCCCATAATTTTGAAGACGCACTGGATCATTATTATGATGCCATTTTTTGGATTATTGAAGGAAACGAAACCTCAAATAGGGATCTCCCTTCTCAGTCAGAGATAAGTATCTCCCCCGAAAAAAAGCGCCTATTTGGATATCTAAGTGATCTTTCCAAAGCTTGGATTGCCTATTTCGAGAAAACGGGTGATACGACTCACCTTGGTAAGGCAGAACAGCTATTAGCGCTAACCGATACCACCATAGATGAATTATTCTTGGAGAGTCAGGAAGAAGTGTCTAAACTCACCTGGCGAAATAGAGCTTCAAAATTGTATATGAATGCTATTAAGGTTGCTTATCTTCTGGGAAAACCAGAACAAGCCCTATACTATATTGAAAAAAACAAAGGTGTGTTGCTGTTGGAAAATACCACCGATGTGTTGGCCAAACAGAGAGCAAATATTCCCAATAAAACCCTTGACAAGGAACGGGCTCTCTTAGGAACTTTAAAGATCAACATGCTCACCTTGGCAGAAGCAACGGCCGAGAACACTTCCTCGCAGGAGATTGATGAAATTAAAGAGCGAATCTTCTCCCAAAAGAATCGCTACAGAAAATTCATAGACTCACTGGAGGTAGAATACCCTATGTACGTAAGTTCTAAAAAGCGACTCACTATTTCAACCTTAAAGAACATACGGGACCATTTAGGCGATAAAGAACAAGTAATAAGTTATGCCATTGGAGATGATCTGGGATATGTGCTTTTAATTACAAAGGATACGATCGATTTCAAGGAAATCCAATTAACCGTTTCTGAACTTTCAGAGCGAATAGATCGTTTTCAAAAACATTTGAAACAGCCAATTACAAGTGCCAAGGCCATTTCCGAATACCAAAGGAAAGCTACACAATTATATGAAGTGCTAATTCCCTTTAAAGGGTTTTCAGAAAACATTGACAATACGTTATTGACCATAATTCCCGATGGGATTATTCAGCAAGTTCCCTTCGAGGCCCTAACCTATTCCAACGAAATTCCCTTACCGGATAGCTACCTAATTTCTCGACACCCCATTTCATACAAATACTCTCATTCCCTAGATATGCAGATTGCTGCACTGCATAAGGGAAGAAATTCCAATCACACTGGTTTTCTACCCGTTCAATTTAAAAATGATTATTTGGAAAAACTGCCTTTTAGTAGTGAGGAAGCCGAGATGATGACGAAATACTTCGATCAAAATATTTACAGCCAGCAGGTCGCGACCAAAGAATTTTTCATGGATCAGTTCGATAAAAGTTCGATCGTTCATATCTCCACTCATGGGGGAACCGATGCGCAAGGGCCATGGCTGGGCTTTTATGATACCAAATTGCGTTTGGAAGAACTTTACTTTCTAAAAAACCAAAAAGAGCTTATCGTATTGAGCGCATGCAAAACGGACGTTGGTGAACATAAAAAGGGGGAAGGGGTTTTTAGCATAAAAAGAGGGTTCTTTAGGGCTGGTGCAAGAAGTGTGGTATCCACTCTTTGGGATGTGAACGAAAAAGCCAGTATGGAAATCATGGATGATTTTTATAGCAACCTGCAATCTGGGGACTCAAAGTCCGTAGCCTTGCAAAATGCCAAAATTTCCTATTTAAAAAAACACGCCAATACGAGTGAGGCCTCTCCTTATTATTGGAGTGCTATTACCCTAACTGGGTTTGATGAACCTGTAGATTTGGCTGCAAAATTTCCCATGGTCTTGTGGATTCTTATTGGGGTTTTGCTTTTGGTCCTACTGGGGTTTGTTTTTAGGAAATTCAGGGTATGATCCTGTGTCGAATGGAAAATGATAATTTCAAAAAATCTATGAATCAACTTGTTATACATATTGTTTTGTTGCGAGATAATTTTCACCTAATTTTAGTCTGCCCATTTCAAGGCATTCCAATATATGCATAAAGAAGATCCTTATATCCTTGGCTTTCTGGGGGGAGAGCCTGATGTACTTCATAAAATCTACACCAATACTTTTCCTGTCGTACGGAGGTATATTATGAGCCATAACGGTTCGAAGGCAGAAGCCGAAGATATTTTTCACAATGCCTTGGTGACCCTTTTTGTAAAATTGAAGAACAAGGAATTACAAATACAATCCTTTGATAGTTACTTGTTTACTATTTGTAGAAATTTATGGAGACGGGAATGTTCAAAAAATAGGGTAACAAATATCGACTCCATCCCTCTTGTAGATGAAAGCGTAGATCTGGCGAAGTTTTCCTTAGAGCAAAATCAATGGGATCTGTATCGTGAAAAGTTTTCGGAATTATCTGAAAATTGCAGGAAACTGTTGGGCATGACCTTTAAGAAAGTAGCCTACAAAGAGATCGTGGCATTTTTTAGTTATGCATCGGAGACGGTGGCCAGACAGCGGGTTTTTAAATGCAAGTCCAGATTGGTGCAGCTTATTAAAAGGGATCCTAGATACCTACGCCTCAAAACCTAAATTATGGAGGAAGAAGAATTATATATTAAAATAGAGCGCTATGTACAGGGCGACATGACTGAAGGAGAGCGTGCTGCGTTCGAAAATGAGGCCGCAAATAATCCTGAACTCAAGGAGCAAATCGCCCTTCATACCGTGATTCATGCAATGGACGACGAAAATAGTTGGCTCGAATTTGATGGTGATCCCGAACTTCTGAAAAAGGAAGTTGCCCAATTTCGCGCCAAGGAAACCCAAGAGTTTGCCCAAAAGTTAAAGCAGTTCAGAAACGATACTTCTATAGAAAACCCCCAAAGAAGACCTTGGTTATCTAAATCTTTAATTGGGGCTATAGCGGCCGTGTTAATTATTGCCATTTTTGTGTTCTACCCAAAGGACCCAAGTCTGGAGTCCTTGTACAATGACTATAGTAGCTGGGAAGAGTTACCTTCCATGAGTACCAAAGGGGATAATGTAGATACCTTGAAGGAATTGGAAATGCGCTTTCGCGAGAAAAATTATGAAGGTGTGATTCTCTTAGCGGACGGTTTGAGTCTTTCCCTAAATGATACACCGCAGGCATTGTTATACGTGGGTGCGGCTCATTTAGAAATGGCCCAATATGACCAAGCCATTGCATCCTTTGATCGTGTAATTGAAGGTAATTCCCTGGACTTCCATAAAGGGTATTGGTACAAAGCGCTTGTTTTCTTAAAACAAAGGGACAAAGAAAAGACCATAGAAGCCTTGGAGGTTATCGTCGAGAATCCGACTTATTTTAGGAATGATGAGGCAATCGTATTGCTGAAGAAACTTCGGTGATTTGGTCGTTCTCTAAAAACTAAAAAACAGTACCTCTATTCAAAAAGAAAAGCCGCTGAGTACTAAAAACCCCTTCCCTATTCCAAAGAAAAACTTCTTACTGCAGAAGCCTTAAAAATTTCAACTTTTTTAACTAATTTGTCTTCCCACAAAGGCCCCGTAGTTCAAGGGATAGAATAGAAGTTTCCTAAACTTTAGATCCAGGTTCGAGTCCTGGCGGGGCTACAAAATATTAACATGATGAAAAACACGCTCTTACTTATACTTCTTATTTCGATGCCCGCTTGGGGACAAAATATCACCAATCCAGACCTTGCCAAAGAGGTAGATGAACAAATATGGCAGCCTTTCAAAAATTCATATAGCAATGGAGACGCCGTAACCTTCAATTCCATCCATACCGATGATGTCATGCGAATTACCCCTCGTGGTATACAGAAGGGGCAAGACTACAAAGATTCGAATACACAATGGCTCTCAAAAGCCGACCGAAAATCAAGGACTATCGATTTCGTGTTCGAACATCGAATATATTCTGAAGAAACGGGCTATGAAATTGGCTACTACAAAATTGTGTATAATGGCGATGAAGAAAAAGCGCATTATGCACGATTTACCGTCCTGCTAAGAAAAGAAAATGGACAATGGCGTATTGCCCAAGATTGGGACACCAATAATATTAATGGACATAAGGTCACTGCAGAGGATTTCAACCGATTAAAAAACTAGCCGCCATTACGCAGCCGTAAATCTATTACCCCTGCAAATTGGAGATCATTATTTGGGTCATTTCCTTTAAATCGAATTCATGTGCCCAACCCCAATCCTTGCGTGCTTCGGAATCGTCTATGCTCTGGGGCCAAGTATTGGCTATCGCTTGACGGAAATCTTCTTGATAACCTATTTTAAACTCAGGGATATGCTCCTTAATGCTCTGGGCTAACTCTTCAGGGTTAAAACTCATCGCTGCCAAATTATAGGAGCTTCTAATTTTTATTTCAGCAGTGGGTGCTTCCATAATTCCGATGGTAGCCCTAATGGCATCATCCATAAACATCATAGGTAAGGTAGTTTCCGCATTCAAAAAACTGATGTATTTCTTGTGCTTAATGGCCTTATGATAAATGTCTACCGCATAATCTGTAGTACCTCCTCCAGGTAATGTCTTATAGCTAATTAAACCTGGATAGCGAATACTACGCACATCTACACCATACCGTTCAAAATAATACTCACACCATCGTTCCCCAGTTTGTTTACTAATTCCATACACCGTGGTAGGCTCCATGATCGTTCTTTGCGGTGTATCGATTCTAGGTGTAGAGGGGCCGAAAACGGCAATACTAGATGGCCAGAATACCTTTTCAATCTTCTCGTCCTTAGCCAAATTCAGTACATTGAACAGCGACGTCATATTGAGTTCCCATCCTCGCATTGGGAACTTCTCTGCTGTGGCAGAGAGCATCGCCGCCATTAGATACACATCGGTTATTTCATGCCGGATCACTACATCCTCTATGGCATCGTAATCCGTAGCATCCAAAATTTCGAAAGGGCCACCTTGCATTAATTCATCATCCCCTTCACGGATATCGCTTGCAATTACTTTTCGAGGCTCGAATCTTTTACGTAATTCAGAGGTTAATTCAGTACCTATTTGCCCGCAGGCACCTATGATAAGAATTCTTTTTTTCATATTTAATCGTATATGGGGCGAGATTTAAGCGGCATAAATATAGGTATATTCATGGGTACTTTCTCATTTTTTTATCACAGTTAGACGTGTCTTTGTGGCTTAGTACAAAATTAACTTTGAATTGCGCCTAGAACCCTTATATTTGTGGGGCTTTCTAGGATATGAAACATCTTTTAATACTCACTTTTGTCGTTCTTCTTTCCTGTGGGGAAACTGCTCAGGACAGTGCAAATGATGTGCCCATTCAAAAAGACACCCTAACCTACGGCCTGTCCAAATATACCTTTGCCCAACCAGATGCTGCAATCGCCGAGGTTTTGGAAAACTGGGTATACTACCAAGATTTTAATGATGATGCAACTTCCCTCTATCAACTTGATTTGGAACAGCTTAAAAATAAGACTGGGAAACTTTTGGCCCATACCGATTCACTCATAAAGAAAGTGCCAGATACCCTGAACACCTTTTCCATAAAATCACGTTTATCCATTATAAAAACTAGAGCCGAACTTCTCCGTTTAGAAAGCCAAAAAGGAAAGGTAGATGCCGAAAAGATCGAAACATATATAGAAGAAGCTAATATTGCCGTAAATAATTTTTTCATTCAAGTTCAGGAGAAACTGCGAAAAGATGGATATGATCTAGAACAAATTGAAAATGAAAAAAAGGAACTGGAAAAACAAAAACGATACTTGGATTCCATTCAGCAGTTGGAACTTCAGGATCAGCAACCCAAATAATGTAACAAATACGAAAATTCCCTACTTATACGTCATCCAAAAAGACGTTAAGTACCTTTAACTTAAACCAAAAAAATGAAAACAACTGTATTTAAATACCTTCTTGTATCGACCGGCCTCATATTAGTCGGAGCCTGTGCAGAGGGTCAAAAGAAAGAAAAGGAAAGTGAAGAGGAACATGGTATCATTTTAGCCAATATGGACACTACCGTGAGCCCTAAAGAAGATTTTTATAATTATGTAAATGGAACATGGCTTAAAGAAAATTCCATTCCAGATGATCAGACCCGATGGGGAGGGTTTGGGGTTCTTCGTAAGTCTACGGACAAAAATGTGTTGGAAATTTTGGCCAAAGCCAAAGAAAGTGGGAAGTATGCACCGGAGACGGACCAAGCAAAAGCTCTTGCTATTTTCGAAACAAAATTGGATACCGCTGCCAGAAACCAAGCAGGTGTAACTCCCATTTTGCCCATCATGGAAAAAATTGCTTCCATTACCAATATGGAGGATTTCCAAAAAGTAATTACCGAAAATGCGGTCGAAATTGGACAGCCCTTTTTAGGCCTTGCGGCATTTTCTGACCCATCCAATAGTAGTATGAATGCCTGTTATATCACTCCAGGTGCCTTAGGTTTACAAAGGGAATACTACTTAAAAACCGATGCAAAATCCGTGGAGACAAGAGCCAAGTATGTGGATCATATAAGCCGTATGCTTCAATTCTTGGGAGACAGTGAGGAAGATGCCCAAAAACAAGCTGAAACCATTTTGGCCTTCGAAACCAGATTGGCAACACCGAGATTGGATAAAGTAGCCAGTAGGGATTTCAGGAATTTCAATAATCCCCGTTCTATGGATCAAGTACAGCAAATGGTGCCAGCCATAACTTGGTCGGATGTATTTAAGAATATGGGCGTAACCAAAAAAGTGGATACTGTATTGGTAATGCAGCCTACCTATATGGAAACCCTTCAGGAAATTTTCGAAGAAAACGATGTGGAAACTTGGAAAACCGTGATGCGCTGGTCCACTTTAGATGCAGCTGCCGGATACTTAACCACAGATATCGAAAAAGCCAATTGGGAATTCTACAGCAAATACCTAAGGGGTGCCGAAAAACAAAAACCAGCGGACGAACGTGCCTTGGCTACTGTTAATGGAAGTGTTGGGGAAGCCCTTGGGAAATTATACGTAGATGAAATGTTCCCTCCCGAAGCCAAGGAAAAGGCAGAAAAAATGATCGCTAATGTGATTGAAGCATTTAAGGATCGAATTACAGCACTGGATTGGATGAGCGATAGTACCAAGACCAAAGCTCACCTTAAATTGGACAAATTCACCGTTAAAATTGGGTATCCCGATAAGTGGAAAGATTATTCGGACATGGAAGTAACTCCAGGAAATAGCTACTACGACAATATGATAGCTGTAGATCGTTGGGACTTCAATGATAACTTATCCAGAATTAACGAACCCGTAGATCGTACCGAATGGGGAATGTCCCCACAAACGGTGAATGCCTATTTCAACCCATTTAACAACGAAATTGTATTCCCGGCAGCTATCTTACAACCTCCATTCTACGATTACAAAGCCGATGAGGCCGTAAATTATGGTGGAATTGGAGCAGTGATTGGACACGAAATTTCTCACGCTTTCGATGATAGTGGTTCCCGTTTCGATTCTGACGGAAACTTAGTGAACTGGTGGACCGATAGTGATCTGGAAGAGTTTAAAACCCGTGGAAAGAAACTAGCGGATCAGTACAGCGCCATAGAGGTAATGGATAGTGTGTTTATTAACGGAGAATATACCCTAGGTGAAAACATTGGTGACTTAGGTGGTGTATTGGGAGCCTATGATGGCCTTCAAAAATTCATGGGTGAAAACGGTCGTCCTGAAAACATTGATGGTTTCACCCCAGAACAACGATTCTTTATGAGTTGGGCCACTGTTTGGAGAACCTTGATTAGAGATGAGGCTTTGCGCACTCAGGTTCAAACCGACACGCACTCACCAGGAGAGTACCGTGCTATTCAACCACTATTGAACATCGATTCCTTTTATGAAGCGTTCGATATTAAAGATGGGGATGGCATGTGGTTAGCTCCAGAAGATCGAGTTAGGATCTGGTAGTTCATACATCGATAAAAAATAAGGAAAGGAGTCCCAAAAAGGGCTCCTTTTTTTATGATGTTGCTCAAAAAACTTTTGATTAGCCGAAGTTTTTGGTCAGTACTATATTATATTAGATGTTATGGAGCATCTAATTTATAAGAAAGTAATACTTACCTCCATATGCTTGCTATGCTTCGGGAGTGCGTTCTCCCAAATTACCTTGATTCCTGATACCAATTTTGAACAGTTTCTAATTGATTCGGGCATAGACACCGACGGGGTGGTAAATGGGCAAGTATTAACCAGTGACATAGAAGATGAATTACAGCTCATATTTCTTGGGATGCCTATAACCGACCTTACTGGCATTGAGGATTTCACCAGTCTGGAAGTTCTTAAAATTGAAATAATGGATATAGAGGAGTTAAACATCTCCAACAATCTTAATTTAAGGGAGTTAAACATCGAGGATGTAAGCTTGAACAGCTTGGATATTAGTAACAATATCAATTTAGAAGATTTCTCTCTCTTTTTAAATAGTCCTTTGGGCACCTATACAAGCACTATCGATGAACTGGACATCTCGGCAAACACTTTATTGGAACATTTTAGCCTATCCCTAGTGGATATACAATTTCTTGATGCTTCCAATAATCCCAATATTACATTTTTTGAACTTAGTCAAATGGAGTCCTTAGTTAACTTAAACTTAAAAAGTGGTAACAACACAGGATTGAGTTGGCTACAAATAATTCTTAGTCCAAACCTGCAATGCATACAAGTGGACGACCCTGCTGCCGTTATTGCAGGTACCGACCCCCCTTACGACAGCTGGACCATAGACAACAACCCCATCATTACCGATGACTGTAGCTTCGGCACTCAAGATTACTTGGCCAACCTTATTCGGCTTTATCCCAATCCTATTAAAGACAACTTGAATATAAATAACTCGGGGCTTCTAGAAATTAATAGTATTTCCGTTCACGATCTATCGGGAAAATTACTCTTACTACAGGAAGGTTTTACGCCATCCCTTAGCCTTGCCCATCTGGATACCGGCATTCTAATATTAAAGGTTGCAACGCCTTACGGTACATTGATTGAGAAGGTAATCAAGGAGTAGTGATCCCCCAAAACATCCCCGTTATTCCAGCAATTCCTTTCGTACCGCTTTATTTAAGTAGTACCCCGTAACGGCAGTTGCCAGAAAATCGGCTATGGGGAAGGATATCCACACCCCAAATACTCCAATAAAAGGGGGAAGAATTAACAATAAAGGTATCAGGAAAAAGCCTTGTTTGGTTAGACTAAGCAATAATGCAGGTACTGCCCTACCAATGGCCTGAAAGTAAGACGTTCCAATTAACTGAATAATGATAACGGGGGTAAGTGCAAATACCCATCGCAATGCAGACGGGGTGCGCTTTAAGATTTCTTCATTATTGGCAATGGTCTCTGCATCCAGATTATCTGCATTACTTAAAAAGACAGATACAATTTCGGAAGGAAAGAACATGATAACGGCAAACACCAATATAGCCAAAATCAAAGAATACTTTATTGAGGTGTTTATAGATTCGCGAACCCTTCCAAATTTTCCCGCTCCATAATTGTACCCAGCAATTGGCAAAAACCCCTGATTTACACCAATGATAGGAAAAAGGGCAAACATAAGCATACGGCTAATGATCCCATAGGAAGCCACATCCAGTGCATCGCCATAACGAATCAGTACATTAATGAGCAATATCCCCAAGACTGCAATGACTGCTTGTCTTGCAAACGTAACAAAACTCAACCCTGCAATTTCCTTGACAAGCTTATTTTGCAAAACGAATGATGACCAACGAAGGCGTAATTCACTTTTAAAAATGAAGAACCAAAGGATAAAGGCCAAACAAATAGCATAGCTAATGAAAGTGGCCCAAGCGGCACCTTCCATTCCCATACCTAAGATCTTGATGAGCACATAATCCATAACAATGTTACCAATGGCTGGCAACAGCATGGCGTACATGGCAAATTTAGGTTTGCCTTCGGCACGGATCACGTTATTCCCCATCATACACATGGCCAACATTACGATTCCATAAAGGACAATACGATAATACGTAAGCGCTATTTCCTTAAAGGATTCATCGGCACCAAAAAAAACAATAAGCCTATCCTGAAAGATCAATCCGAGTACCGCTAGAGTTCCGGCGATAAAAAAAGTAAGGGTAATTTGGTTTCCGAATACCCTAAGTGCCTTGGCATGGTTTCCCGCTCCCAATGCCCGCGACAAGACGGAGCTTCCTCCTATACCCAGGGCAAGACCAATGGCGGCAATAAAAAAAGTGGGTTGTACCACCACAGTAATGGCCGAAATGGCTAAGGAACCGATCCAGCGTCCCACAAAAACAGTATCCACGATCATGTTCAGGGACATAACCAAAATACCTATGGAAGCCGGAACCGCCTGTTGAATCAACAGTTTGCTAATGGGTTCCGTGCCCAGTTTTGTGGATTTTCTCGCCATTTATGCGATCGCCGTTTCTACATCTACCATGCGCCATTCTTCAATCCAATTGGCAAGCAATTGAGCAAAGTCCTCCCGATCATTTAAACAAGGGATGGTTGTGAATTCCTTTCCTCCTACTTCATGAAATATTTCTTCCCCTTCCATGGCAATTTCTTCCAGCGTTTCCAAACAGTCGCTTACAAACGCAGGGGTGACAATAGCCATCTTTTTTATACCTTCTTTTCCAAAACGCTCGATAGTTCGATCGGTATAGGGTTGTAACCACGGATCGAATCCGAGACGACTTTGAAAGGAAGTAGAATAGGTTCCTTCCTTAAGCTGAAGACGCTCTGCCACTTTACGGGTCGTCTCCAAACATTGGTGGCGGTAACAGAACTGATGCGCCTTGCTAGCAGTTACACAACAATTACCATCTATCTGGCAATGGGATTTTGTAATATCGCTTTTCTTGATATGCCGCTCGGGAACACCGTGATAGGAGAACAAAAGATGTTCATAATCCAATCCATCCAGGTTTTCCTCAATACTCTTGGAAAGCACCTCAACATACTCCTCACGTTCATAAAAAGCAGGGAGGGAGGTAACCTTTAAGTTTGGGAAAAATTCCTGCTGCAGCTCAGCTACCTTCACATCGATCGTTTCGGTAGTGGCCATTGCAAATTGTGGATATAAAGGTATGGTAAGCACTTCCTCCACACCCTGATCTACCAAAGCTTGTAGCCCCTTCTTAAGGGTCATACTACCATAACGCATTGCCAAACCGACCGGAATATTGATCCGTTCCTGAACCTTTGCCTGAAGGCGTTCCGAAATTACGATGAGCGGCGAACCTTCCTCCCACCATATCTTGGCATAGGCTTCGGCCGATTTTTTGGGACGTGTATTCAATATAATACCGCGAACCAATAAGATCCTAGCCCAGCGGGGTACATCAATTACACGAGGATCCATTAAAAATTCGTCCAGGTATTTTTTTACGTCTTTAGGATCGGTGCTATCTGGGGAACCCAAATTCACAAGTAGTACACCTTTCTTCATAATTGGCTTTTTCAAGAGGAACAAAAATAACTTCTATAGCGATACAGGCTTCTTAAAAAGATGGTAAAGTTGAAATGAACTTCGTAACTTTAGAATATATAGAAATAAGATGGAACCCATAATCACAAAAGCATCATTTCCAGTCCCCCAAATAACCCTCTGGAAGGCTATCACCGAGCTTGAACAGATGACACTATGGTTTTTCGAAAATATTCCAGATTTTAAGGCCGAAAAAAGGTTTCGAGTGCAATTCCCCGTATCCACCGGGGAACGTACTTTTACCCACCTTTGGGAGATAACCGAGGTGATTCCATTGAAAAGAATAACCTATCATTGGAGTTATGAAGAATACGACGGTGAAGGCACGGTGATCTTCGAACTTAAAGGAATTCCTGAAGGCTCACAATTGACTGTTTCTGCCTTGGGCATGGACTCCTTTCCTCAGGACATTCCGGAATTCAAAAGGGAAAGTTGTCAAGGCGGTTGGGATTATTTCATCAAAGAGCGTCTCGCCGCTTACCTAAAAGACTAACTTAACCGTTCAATCCCATTACGAACTTCTTGGGTGTGGTTCCGAATTTCTTTTTAAAGGCCGAGATAAAATGACTGGCGGTACTATACCCCACTTTATGGCCTACCTCATTTACATTGTGGGTGCCTGATGCCAAAAGTTGTCGTGCCACTTCCATTTTATAATCGAATAGAAAACTGAATACCGAATCCCCATAAATCTGTTTGAAACCTTCTTTCAATTTATTGATGGGCAACTGAATTTCATCCGCAATTTCCTGCAAGGTGGGCGGTTCGGACATTCTGGAAATAACAATCTCCTTGGCCTTTTTAATCTTCGCGACATTCTGTTCGTCTACAAGGAAGGGACATTGCTCCACATCCACATCTTCTTCGCGGTTAAAATAAAGACTTAAAAGTTCGTACGCCTTACCCTTGAAATACAAGGATTTTACCGAAGGATGTAAGTTATAGTGTACCAATTGATTGAGGACAATGGACATGGAAGGGGAAATACGCCCGTCCTTGTAATATTTCCGATCCTTATTCTCTTCACTCAAAAAGGTGATATAATGTGCATCGGTAGAGAAAAACGTATGGAACTTCTTAATAGGTAATAACACCGAAAGCACCCAAGAATGAGGACTTACCGATACTTCTATGGGTAAATCGCGCTCAGGGTTGTACAATAAAAGAGAGGTATTATCCTGAATGGGCAACCTGTAGTTTCCATTATTGAAGCTGAAGGACGCATTGCCCTTTACACAAAAATGAAATTGAATAAAACTAGAGCTAACCTCGCGCTTAAACAACTGATTATCATCACTTTCATTACTGCATTTCAAGATTAAAAAACCCTCCTCGACTATGGTTTCTTCATAAATACCTTGAGCGATATTTTTTTGAGCATCTAGTTCCATAGTTTTATCTTTTTATTTAGAATCATTCTAAACTGAATCTTTCATTATGAGCTGTCAACCCCTAAATATAATGACATTTATCACCTTTCGGCATGGGTTGGTGCAAAATTAACAGTTTTCGATATTATTGATACCGCTAGCGTTATTTTTTCATTTTGGGTTCTTTTACTTTTGCATCGTTGCTATGAAAAATAACGCTAAAAGACATTTTTCAATTACTTCAGAAGGACATTTCTATGCTATTGGCCTTAATTACAAAAAGGCCGATGCCGAAATAAGGGGGCATTTCAGTGTTTCTGAAATTGCGCAAAACAATATCCTTGAGCAAGCCAAAGAGGAAGGAATCACTTCCTTAAGTATCATATCTACTTGTAACCGAACAGAAATGTATGGGTTTGCACAGCACCCATTTCAACTTATTAAGCTCCTTTGTGAACATACGCATGGAACAGTGGAGGAATTTGAAAAAGTGGCTTACGTGCACAAAGGAAGACATGCCATTCAGCATTTATTCAAAGTAGGGACAGGATTGGACAGCCAAATTTTGGGTGACTTCGAAATTATCAGTCAATTTCGTCAAAGCTTCCGAAATTCGAAGAAAAAGGGGTTGCTAAATGCTTTTATGGAGCGCCTGGCGAACGCTGTGATCCAAGCCAGTAAACGAATAAAAAACGAAACTGAAATCTCAACGGGAGCAACTTCAGTAAGCTTTGCAGCAGTACAATATATTATGGCCCGCGTGCCATACGTTTCCGAAAAAAATATTCTCCTCTTCGGTATCGGGAAGATAGGACGTAATACCTGTGAAAACCTTATAAAACATACCAAGAACGATCATATTACCCTCGTTAACCGCACTAAAATTAAGGCGGAAAAGATGGCCGGTAAATTCAACCTCCTCGTGAAGGACTTTGCCAATATACAGAGTGAAATTGCCCAAAGCGATGTACTTATTGTAGCCACAGGTGCTGATCGGCCTACAATCAATAAATCACTGTTACATCTTAAAAAGCCCCTACTTATATTGGATCTGTCCATTCCGAAGAATGTGGATTCCAATGTCACACAAAATGAGTGGGTAACCCTTGTTCACCTGGACGAACTTTCGCGTGTTACCGACCAAACCCTTGCACATCGCCAATCGCAAGTGCCTTTGGCCGAGGCTATCATTCAGGAAATCGAATCCGAATTCAATGTTTGGGCCGAACACCGCAGTTTTGCGCCTACCATACAAGCCTTAAAGGCTAAGCTTTCTGAGATAAAAGCAGGTGAAATTGATAATCAGAGACGAAAACTGGCCAATTTCGATACGGAACAGGCAGAAATTATTAGCGATCGCATCATTCAGCAAATTACCAAGCATTTCGCTAACCACCTTAAGGACGATTCGATAGAAACCTCTGAAAGTATTCATCTTATCCGTAAGGTATTCCAATTAGAAAACCAGCAATCGTGAACAAAATCATCCGAATAGGAACCCGCGATAGCCAATTGGCCCTATGGCAGGCCAAAACCGTACAGGAACAATTGGAAAATCTTGGATATCTCACGGAATTAGTCCCGGTTAAATCCACAGGGGATTTGGTATTGGACCAACCATTGTACGAACTTGGAATTACTGGCATCTTTACCAAAACCTTAGACATAGCCATGCTGAATGGCACGGTAGATATCGCCGTTCATAGTATGAAAGACGTGCCTACCTTGTTGCCAAAGGGTATCGTTCAAACCGCAGTGCTACCGCGAGCCAGTGTACAGGATGTTTTAGTAACGAAAGGCTCTTTTAATACAAATGAAAAGTGCACCATAGCAACTGGAAGCCTAAGGCGAAAAGCCCAATGGCTTAATCGCTATCCCCAACACGAAGTGGTGGGTTTACGAGGCAACGTAAACACTAGATTGAAAAAGCTCGAGGATAGCACTTGGCAAGGGGCAGTTTTTGCCAAAGCGGGCCTCCAACGTATTGACGTACTTCCGGAAAATCATTTGGAATTGGATTGGATGATCCCAGCTCCTGCTCAAGGGGCAATGGTAGTTGTTGCCCTAGCCAATGATGCTTTTTGTACGGATGCCACCTCAAAACTAAACCACAGGCCCTCCGAAATTGAAACACACGTCGAACGGGAATTTCTGCAGGTGTTAGAAGGAGGTTGTACCGCACCCATTGGGGCCCTAGCCAAAATTGATGGTGACAACATACATTTTAAAGGATGTCTGCTTGCTCTGGATGGCACTAAAAATTTGACAGTCGAGGAAACCATTACAACCGCAGCATTCAATAACTTCGGAAAAGAATGTGCAAGGAAACTATTGCAAGCTGGTGGTGCAGAATTGATGTCCGAAATTAAAGCCCAAACCCAGAAATAAAAGGCCGGTACCTAAAGCAAATGAAAACCATCCTATCCACTAAAAAATTGTCACTTTTCCAAAAGGAGCTTTTGCTTAATTCCGGGGTTCGATTTGTGGAATATGATGCCATATCGATCGTTCGACTTCATTTCGATGCTCCCAAACAAATAGATAATGCCATTGTTAGTAGTATGAATGGTACAAAACCCGTTTTGGAAAGTGAAACAAGTGTTTCAAATTGGTTTTGCGTAGGACCTAAAACAATGTCCTTTTTGGAAGAAAATGATCAAAATGTGGTTAAAATGGCTTCAAATTCAACTGAATTGGGTGATTTTATAGCAAAAAACTATAAAAAAGAAACTTTTTTCTATTTCTGTGGAGAGCAAAGACGGGACGAATTGCCAGATCGACTAAAAGATGAAAAAATTGAGGTTTTTGAAATAAAAACCTATAAAACTGAGCAAAAACCACGAAAATTCGATCAAAAATGGGATGGAATCCTATTTTTTAGCCCTAGTGGAGTGCAGAGTTATTTTTCCGAAAACAACACTAAAGATGCTATTTCCTTTTGCATTGGAGAAACCACCGCAGAAGAAGCAAAAAAATATACCCGTAACGTAATCGTAGCAAATTCGACTCGTATAGAGAGCGTGATTGCCAAAGCGGTAAAAACCTTACAATATGACCCAGATTAAAAATGATCTTTTTCTGAAAGCCCTTCGTGGAGAAACAGTAGAACGCCCTCCCGTATGGATGATGCGCCAAGCTGGAAGATACCTTCCGGAATTTATGGAAATTAAGGCCAAATACGATTTCTTTACACGTTGTCAAACCCCAGAATTAGCGAGTGAAATTACAGTGCAGCCCATTCGTCGCTATGGTATGGATGCGGCCATTCTCTTTAGTGATATACTGGTTATTCCACAAGCAATGAATATAGATGTGGAAATGAAAGCGGGTATTGGCCCATGGTTGCCAGACCCCATTAGGAAACCCTCCGACTTAGATCGCGTTATTGTTCCAGACGTAAATGAAACCCTTGGATATGTAATGGATGCCATTGATATGACCAAGGAAAAGCTAGATAACGACATTCCCTTAATCGGGTTTGCAGGAAGCCCATGGACCATACTATGCTATTGTGTGGAAGGGCAAGGGTCCAAAAATTTTGCCATGGCCAAAGAATTCTGCTTTACCCAGCCCGTTGCGGCACATGAGCTTCTTCAGAAAATTACCGATACCACAATTGCCTATCTCAAGGAAAAAGTGAAACATGGGGTGAATGCAGTTCAGGTTTTTGATAGCTGGGGTGGAATGTTATCCCCAACCGATTACCAGGAGTTTTCTTGGCAATATATTCAGCAAATTATTGATGCCTTAAAAGACGACACCCATGTTATCGCTTTTGGTAAAGGTTGTTGGTTTGCCCTTAATGAAATGGCCAAAAGTGGGGCTTCGGCCCTTGGGGTGGATTGGACTTGCTCCGCCAGAAATGCACGCTATTTAACTGGGGGGAATATTACATTGCAAGGAAATTTCGACCCTTCCCGCCTATTGAGCCCACCTTCAGAAATAAAGAAAATGGTCACTCAAATGATCCGGGAATTTGGTAAGGACAAATACATAGTGAACCTGGGACACGGAATTCTGCCTAATATCCCGATCGAAAATGCGGGCGCCTTTGTAGAGGCAGTAAAAGAATATTCAGAAGACGCTTGAACCTTTGGGCGCGCATACAAAGATTGAGTCTAAAAGGAATCCTCCATTTCGGATGGTTGTTTTTAACACACCCTTTGTTAATTTGGCCCACTTGGGAAGCCACGAAAAAGACCTTTACAATTTGTAATGAGTTGTATGGTAAAAGTCATCATAAAAGCAATAAAGCAAATGCTTTCAGGCATGCCTTATGGAATATATGGATTAGCCATAAAACACTGAAAAGAACAAAAAATGTTCAAAAAAGTATCGTTTTCACTCAAAAAGTAACCGATTTATACGAAAAAGCAACAAAAAATGACAATTTCGATCAGGAAATGGATTTCCACAACAATCGAATTGGAAGGGAACTGTTTTTAACGATTTTGGACAAAAATGAGTTAGAAATGGTTAATTTGGTTCAGAAAATGGCGGAAAATGCGCAAAAAGTGAAGCATATTGAAGAAATACGAAAGTACGAAACCCAACTTGTCTACATAACTGAATGAGATGATAAAAAACATTTTTCGAGGGATAAAGGCATATAGTGGCACCTTCAAGTTAATAGGTGAGCTCGGGCTATGGAAGTACTTCGGCATTCCCATGCTCATTAGTCTTGTTACAGCCTCTGTAATCGGAATTGCAGCTTGGGGATGGAAAGATAATATAGCTAACCTCATCGATAAAATCTGGATTTGGGAATGGGGCTCGCAGACGTTTCACACTATCGGTGAAGTATTAGGTGTTTTCTTGATAGTGGCTATCGGTTTTATTCTGTACAAACATATAGTAATGGCTTTAAGTGCACCCTTCATGAGCCCTGTTTCAGAAAAAATAGAAGCCCATATTACTGGAGTGAGCCATTCACACCGCAAGACATCCTTTATGTCACAATTGTGGCGTGGTATTCGAATAAATGTTCGCAATCTTCTAATGGAATTGTTTCTGTCTATTCCTATTTTATTGCTAAGCTTAATACCATTGGTGAATATCTTGACCACACCTTTGCTGTTCTTGGTACAGTCGTATTACGCCGGTTTTGGAAATATGGACTACACTTTAGAACGGCATTATAGTTATTCAGAAAGCCTTCCATTTGTAAGAAAGCATAGTGGCGTTGCCACGGGTAACGGAATTGTATTCATGGCTATGTTAATCATCCCCGTTATCGGTATTATACTTGTACTCCCGTTATCTGTAACCGCAGCTACTACCGAAACCCTACGGCTTATCCATTCAGAAAAAAAATCATGAAGAAGCAATTTGTTTCCTATATAAAAACCTTACAGAATAGCATTACAGCTTCATTAGAAGCCATAGATGGTACAGCGGTATTCAAAGAAGATCCTTGGGTTCGACCCGAAGGTGGTGGTGGACGCACCCGTGTTATTGAAAACGGAAAAGTATTCGAAAAAGGGGGTGTCAATATTAGTGAAGTACATGGGACTTTGCCCGAAAGCATGCAGCAGTACTTTGGTGTAAAAGATGCCAATTTCTTCGCATGTGGATTAAGTTTGGTGTTGCATCCTAAAAATCCCTTTGTTCCCACCGTACATGCCAATTGGCGATATTTCGAAATGTACAACAAGGATGGTGCTATTGTAGATCAGTGGTTCGGTGGCGGGCAGGATCTTACTCCTTACTATCTTTTTGAAGAGGATGCCGTCCACTTTCATTCGGTTTGCAAGAAGGCTTGCGATGCACACGATCCAGAATTCTATCCAAAATACAAGACACGTTGTGACGAATATTTTTATAACAGTCACCGCAACGAATCAAGGGGAATTGGAGGTTTGTTCTTCGATTATCTGAAAAAAAGTGAATCCATGAACATGCAATCTTGGTATAATTTTGTGACCGAAGTTGGGAACAGTTTTTTACAAGCCTACGTTCCCATTGTGGAAAGAAGAAAGGATATTCCGTATACCCAAGATCACAGGAATTGGCAAGAGATAAGAAGGGGGCGTTATGTTGAGTTCAATTTGGTGCACGACAAAGGCACTTTGTTCGGATTGAAAACCAATGGCCGAATAGAAAGTATCTTAATGAGTCTTCCCCCTCATGTGCAGTGGAAATATGATCATCATCCGGAACCGGGTAGTGAAGAAGAAAAGTTGATTAAAGTCTTACAGAGCCCAAAAATGTGGGTTCATTAATTCAAATATATGTACCCTTTACGTAGAAACAGACGCTTACGAACTTCTGAAGCCATTCGCAGCCTTGTGCGCGAAACCATTATTACACCCAACGACTTTTTAGTTCCCCTTTTCGTGGTAGAGGGAAAAGGCATAAAAGAAGAAATAACCTCTATGCCCAACTACTATCGCTACAGTTTAGATCTATTGGAGAAGGAGGTTAAGGAATTATGGTCACTAGGCCTTAAAAGTGTATTGCTTTTTGTAAAAGTTCCTGATTCCTTGAAGGATAATAAGGGTAGTGAAGCGCTGAACACTAATGGCTTAATGCAGAGGGCCGTTAAAACAATTAAAAATGCTTGCCCGGATATGCTGGTCATGACCGATGTCGCACTCGATCCCTATTCCAGTTATGGCCATGATGGTATTGTTGAAAACGGCATTATAGTAAACGATGATACTGCAGAAATACTTGCCGATATGTCCCTTTCGCATGCAGAAGCCGGTGCCGATTTTGTAGCACCAAGTGATATGATGGATGGGCGGATATTGACGATTCGTGAAGCTTTGGAAGATGAAGGCTTTACAAATGTTGGAATCATGAGCTACAGTGCTAAGTATGCTTCCGCATTTTATGGCCCGTTCAGGGATGCATTGGATAGTGCTCCCGTAGATATGGCCAATATTCCAAAGGACAAAAAGACCTACCAAATGGACCCCGCCAATCGGGACGAAGCACTTAGGGAAACGGAAATGGACATAGATGAAGGTGCAGATATTGTGATGGTCAAACCCGGAATTGCCTACCTGGATATAGTTCGTGAAATTCGAAACGAAGTCGAAGTCCCCGTTGCGGTATATCAGGTAAGTGGTGAATACGCCATGATAAAAGCCGCCGCCGAAAAAGGGTGGCTAGATCATGATGCAGTAATGATGGAGCAAATAACTGCTATTAAAAGGGCCGGGGCTCACATAATAGCAAGTTACTTTGCAAAAGACGTGGTGAAGCTTATTGCTGGTTAAACGATTTTTCTCCAGAATTCAAGCCCCAGTTAATTCCTAAAATAGACACTAAATTGTCGTCAACTGGAAAATCCTTTCCAAAACCACCCACAAGGGACAAGTTATTGTTTAGCTGATAGGTAATATTCCCCACGGAACGGAACTGATCATCATTTCCTGAACGTTCCAAATATTCATAGGAAAAAGTGAATTTGTCTATCTCTAATTCCACCTTAGCTCCATAATCCCAGAAAGTAGTACTTGTGTACATCCCATTGGCATCCAACTGAAAACCATCGTCTATATATTTTCCAATGGCCAAAATGTGTAAGTAACGATCTTTAGACATGCCCAAAGCCACATCGGCCGTTAACCAACTTCCAAAACGATTGGCCGTTGACGAATTAATATCATTATCCTTGAATAAAATACTGTAACCAATCGCCCCGTCCAGCCTAAAGTTAGGCTTAACGTTTTTTGGATTGTTTACAAAGCTCTCTACCAAGGGGCATCGTTCGTCTAAATATCGCTGGAGCATATCCTCTGAAGTAATATTCTCCAATCCCATATTCTTCAAAAGCTCGGGGATATCTACACCCATTCCCTCGTCTTTCCATGCAATAAACTCTTTGGCATACTTCAGGAATTCCTTCTTAAGCGCCTCATCAGTACTATTTCTGACACCGTAACAACTCCCTGTCCCAATTTTGGCAACATCGTACATGGTGGTATAGTATTCTTCGAACTTAACATTAAGTGGATCTTGAACACCCCCCTTGATACGTTGTATAGCATCATTTACTTTCTTTACCCGATCCTTACTATACAATTGTACAATAGTAGTCCTAGCTCCAAAACCCACTACATTTCGGGCCGTATCAATACTCGTAAATGTTTTGTTGATATAACCCAAGGAAACAGACCAGTCCGTTTTCAAACCAATAAAAGGATCGATGCGGTCTTCCCCATCCTTTCCCGATCGTATTCCCCGAAATCTTCGATAGGAACGCTTCCCTTCAAAATCAATGTACCAATATGGGTTTAATTCTACTGCAATATTGGTGTTCTCAAAGCCATTGGATAGGTACAAGGCAAGGCTTTTAATATTATCTGGGGTATAAATCTGTGTAGGGCTTTCATCCAACAATGTAAATGCTGGATTACTCACACTTTCGAAATTAAAATCGTTTATAGAGGCATTTTCCTGTGCCCATAGGCTTGCAGCTCCAAATAGGAATAGGAGGAATAGTGACTTTTTCATGACTGTTTTTTTAGGTTAGTGTTATCGATACCTTTTTAATGACCATAAAAGTTTCATCGTCGGCCCTTCCATCATCATACTCCGATGGGTCCTGTCCGAATGCAGATTTAAAATCCACTGAAGCTCCCCCATCAAAGTTATAGTCTATTGTTGTTTGTTGCATAACCAGCTCTTTACTGGGCATCTGAGTGGAATCTACAATAAAGCTGGTCTTTATTTTAATGATGGGACGGTCCGTAAGCATTTCCTTATCCACTTCCGCTTTGTAGATGCCGTTAGAAATTTCGGTCACAGTAATTTTACGCCACTGTCTCGGAGTATCTTCATGATACACGGTCACCATAACTTCATTTGGGCCATCTAATGCGGCATCACTTGACGGTTCAATAATAATGTCTAAAGGATTGGAATCCTTGGGTGTTTGATAGTTTTCCATGGTTAAAAATTGTTTAGTTAAACGCGCGACTGGGGAGCACGAAGCACAACTGGGGAGATTAATTCTTTAATCCTATGGCAAGGATTCAATTTCTTACAGTAAATTTATAACCAATCTATTTAAAAACCATACCCTTTACCCGCTATTTTCTAAAAATTATGACAGAATCTATAAAAAAGTCGGTATTCATTTGTTCTCTAGTGTTCTCATTTACAGCATTTTCCCAAAAATCATCGCCAAAGGAGGTCTTTTTGGAGAAATGGGAAAACTCCAAAAACTACCTTATTGGTATTGCGGAAGCCATGCCAGAGGAAGCTTATGATTTTAGCCCTACCGAACGGCAAATGAGTTTTAAGGAACAGCTTATGCACATAAAAGGAAATATGGACTGGCTAAGTACCACTTATTTTTCGGAGGAAACTTTCGAAAGAAAAAAAGGGGAACTTCCTGCTACAAAAGAAGAAACTGTTGCCATACTAAAAGCCGCTTTTGATGCTACAGCAGCTCATGTAGAAAAAGCCTCTGAGGAATCCCTTGGGGAAACCGTCGAATTCTTTGCAGGCCCCAAAAGCAAATTGCAAATTCTCAATTTACTTCAGGATCATGTAACGCATCATCGAGGCCAATTAATCGTATATCTAAATTTGAAAGAAATTGAACCCCCCAGATATTCAGGTTGGTAATAGGTTTATACAAAGTAGTATCTTTACTGAAATTTCTAAGGAATGACACTATTAATCGTTTACGCGATACTTTCCATTTTTTTCTCGTTTCTATGTTCTATTCTGGAAGCAGCCTTACTTAGTTTCACTCCGTCCTTCATTAAAATGAAGGCTACCGAGGGCAAGGGCTTCGCTACTACATTAGCAAAGTTGAAAAAAGATATAGACAAGCCCTTAATCGCAATTCTTACCATAAATACAATAGCCCATACCGTAGGTGCAATTCTGGTAGGTGTTGAAGCAGAAAAGCTTCCTTATAAGGTTGAAATATTAGGTGTCAATATTGTTGGGATCGTCTCTGCTATAATGACTATTCTTATCCTTGTGGTTTCGGAAATTATCCCAAAAACAATTGGAGCTACATATTGGAAAAAGTTAGGGCGATTTACAGCCATTACCCTAAATGCCATCATCTTTCCATTAAAATACACCGGTATCCTTTGGGTTTTGACCCTAACTACCAAGCTTATCGGTAAATCGGCGCATGTAAATACCATGAGCCGTGAAGAATTTATCGCCATCACCGATGCCGCCGAAAAAGAAGGGGTTTTTGAGGAAAGCGAAAGCAATGTAATTAGGAATTTGTTGGTCTTTAAGTCTGTTCAGGCCAAAGATGTAATGACGCCATTTCCCGTGGTAGTTTCTGAAGATGAGACGACATCTCTGCAGGATTTCTACAACGAACATAAGAACCTACGTTTCTCTAGGATCCCTATCTACAAGGACAAGACACATAACATTACTGGATTTGTAATGAAAGATGATATCCTTGAGGAAATTGTTGAAGATCATGAAAACAAGGCACTAAGCGAATTACGCAGGGATATTTTTGTGGTCGATGCCCTAAAGCCCATCCCGGAATTATTTGAGACTTTCATTAAGAAGCGCGGGCACATTGCATTGGTCGTTGACGAATTTGGCAATACCATTGGAATTGTAACCATGGAAGATATCATTGAAACCTTGCTAGGCCTCGAAATCATGGATGAAAGTGATGCAATTGAAGACATGCAGGTGGCCGCTAGAAAAAATTGGGCACGAAGGGCGCAACGCATGGGGATTGAACTTACAGATACCACGCCTAAGGATAAACCTGAAGAAGACTCCTAAGCCTGAATGGTATTCACATTCCTTAGGATGGTCGTTAGAAACTGGGAAACATCATAGGGTTTTAGAATGATATCATTCATTCCTGCCTCCATTACTTCCTTCCTTATTTCAGCAATTTCTACTGCAGTTAGTGCAACAATAGGTGTTACATCATTCATTTCCCTAATAATACGGGTCGCCTCTACACCATTCATGTTCGGCATATGGATATCCATTAGAATAAGATCATATTCGTGTTGCTTCACCAGTTCGATTGCCTCCAAACCATCATTGGCCAAACTACACTGGAAATGCCTGGTCTCTAATATTTTCTGCGTGATCTTCTGGTTAATTCGGTTATCATCTACTACCAACACATGCAAGTTATCTAAAGAAGAAGATGTTTGCATGAGGCCTTCTGGCGTGAATTCGCTCATCCCGCTCTCATCCTCTGCTATATATTCCTTCAAATCAATTTCAAAAGAGAAACTAGCTCCGTTTCCAACTTCGCTAATAAGCTGAACCTCACTATTAAACAATGCCAGTAACTTCTTTACAATAGGTAGCCCCAATCCAGTCCCCTGATAATTATAATTATTCTGCTCTACCTGCGAAAACTCTTCAAAAATGGTTTCTTGTTTGTCTTTCGGAATTCCAATACCATCATCCTTAACAGTAAATAGGGTTCTGTATAAACCTGAAGGGGTCACTTCCAATAAATTAATCGATACCCAAATATTTCCATTTTCATTGAACTTAACCGCATTGCCAACCAAATTCATCAAAACTTGAGACAATCGTACAGAATCCCCCAGTACTTGTACAGGAAGACTTTCGTCCATGTGCAAATGAATTCTATTGTTGTTTTGTTCTAAACTGAAGGCAAACGATTTTGCTATGTTTTTTAAAAGCGAATTGAGCACAAATGGTGTTTTTTCAATCCTGATCCCGTCGGCATCCATCTTATTTAGGGTAAGCACGTCATTAATGAGTGCCAATAAATAATCTGCAGAGAATTTTAAGGAGGTTAGGTCGTCTTTATGGGAAGAGAGTTTTTTGTCTTCCATTAAAATAGAGGAAAGCCCAATGACTCCGTATAATGGAGTACGCAACTCATGAGACACCGTAGAAAAAAACTGGGTTTTTAGTTTTGAAAGCTTTTCTGCTTGGTTTTTGGCTTCCGTGAGCTCCCTATTGTTTTCCCTTAGTTTATGTATTAGCTTTTTTCGTGTTTTTAGAAGTCGGTAGAACAAGATAAGCCCAATTAACAACACAAGGGAAGCCGCAATAAAAATGGCAAGGACCAAACGGGACTTTGCCACAAGAGCGTCCTTTAGTGCCTCCTCTTTTTTGGCAATCTCCAAATCCTTTTGGTATTGTTCTACTTCAAACTTTGCACTGGCCTCATACATACTGAGCTCTTTCCCCAACTCATATCTTTCCTTGTCTATTTCACTTTGTTTTCTAAGGCTTTGGCTCGCCAATTCAAATTTCCCGGCGCGCTCGTAAACCAAGGAAAGGTATTCGTGGGATTGGGATGCCTGCTCCAAGTAATTATCGGCTTCGGCGGTGGCAGCCGCCTTTACAAGAATTTCGGTAGCAAGTGCATTATTCCCCTTGTAGTAATAATAACGTCCAAATAAAATATCGAGATTTAGAATCAAAAGAGGATGCTGCTCCTTTACTTCAATTAATGCCTCTGCCTTCTCTAGAAATGGGAACGCCCTTTCATGCTGTTTCACATCTAAATAGGTCCAGCCTATATTCATGTATTGCACCAAATTCTCCACATCATGAAAGCCTGCTTTACGATTTACTGCTATGGCTTTTTCATAAAAGTCAATGCTCTTCTGGTATCTGGAGGTGTCCTCGGAATACACATTCCCTAAATTGTTGTATGACCAAGAAATTAGGCTATCTACTCGGGTAGAAACGGCCTGTTCCACTGCTTTTTCAAAATAGAATCGTGCCTTCGCAGTATCACGAACCGCATAATGAACCAAGCCTAGTTCATCGTATCCACGAAAGATAAAATATTCGTTTTTGGATTTGGTGGCTTCTTCAACAAGGATGGCACTCGTTTCGATAGCATCTTTGTAGTTATAGTCGTAATAATAATCTTTTATCTGCTTTAATAAGGAGGTAAGACTATCTTTAGAAATATCCTGTTGACCATACGTCTGGGATACACCAAAAAAAATAAATACGATAAGGAGTTTACACGAGATTCGCATAAGGTTAAGTTTGGAGCTTGGGCATAAATCTAAGTATAAACCATCTGATTACAAAGCAATTACATCAATTAAAGGGCTCATTTAGCTAAAAATACGTAAAAACACGTACCTTAGATATGTGGAAAAAGCATACCTACATACCCCAATTGGCCGTCTTGCGATACAAGGAGATAAGGACGGTTTACATTCTGTAATATTTGAGGAAAGTGATGTCGGGGCAGTCACCGAAATTATTCCAGAGCCCTTGCTTCCGGCAATTACCCAACTCAAGGAATATTTCAATAAAACCCGGACTCATTTTGATTTGAAACTTAATCCTGAAGGCACCGCTTTTCAGAAAAAAGTTTGGACCCAATTATCCGATATCCCTTTCGGCAAAACCGCTACCTATCAACAAATGGCAAATAGGTTGGGCGATCCTAAAGTTATTCGCGCTGCAGCCTCAGCAAACGGAAAAAATCCAATTTCAATCATTATTCCGTGCCACCGGGTCATCGGGTCGGACGGTTCCCTAACTGGATACGCAGGTGGGTTGCATCGAAAAAAATGGCTGCTGGAACACGAAAGCCCCATAACACAGGGTAAGCTATTTTAATTTGAAATTATGAGACGCATTAAAAAATTCTTCAAATGGTTTTTTATATTAATCATAGCCTTGGTTCTACTGGCCTATGCTACGGATCATGAATATATTCTTAAAGGTGTTCGTGTGGTCTACATGACGGGTCATACCACGGCCTATATAGATGATCATCCACATTTTGAAAACATGTCGATCGCCAAGGGCAACGCGCCTCAACCTTGGCCAAATCATATCGACTATAATTCGGTCCAGCCTACAAATAAGCTTCAGGAAACAAATAAGGAATTAGGGACTGTGGCCTATGTTATCATAAAAAATGACAGTATTTGGTATGAAGACTACGCAGAAGGTTATGGCGTCAATTCACAAACCAATTCTTTTTCCATGGCCAAGAGTATTACTTCAGCACTTTTGGGAAAAGCCATACAAGATGGATATATTACCTCCTTAGAACAACCCATCGGTGATTTTTTCGAACAATACAAAGGAGAGAAAACCACTGTAGGGGATTTATCATCCATGGCATCTGGTTTGGATTGGGTAGAACATTATACCAGCCCCTTTAGCATAACAGCTAGAGCGTATTACGACGATGATTTAGGAAGTACGATTTTGGGGCAAAAAGTTACCGAAGAACCAGGAAAAGAATTTAAATACCTAAGTGGGAACACACAATTATTGGGGATGATTATTGAAAAAGCCACTGACAAAAAAATCGCAGACTATCTTTCAGAAAGTTTCTGGAAACCCATGGGGTTTGAAAATGAGGCCATTTGGCAAATAGACGACAAAGAGCATAAACTGGCCAAAACGTTTTGTTGTATTGCTAGTAATGCCAAGGATTTTGCCCGATTTGGAAAGCTGTATAAAGATCACGGAAATTGGAATGGCAGACAAATTTTAGATTCGACATTCGTGGCCAAATCTACCCATAAACGTTTCGAAAATGATCCCGAATACGGGTATGGTTTTTGGCTGAGCGATCACCTAAACAAGCACATATTCGTTATGCGTGGAATTTTAGGCCAATATGTCATCACTATTCCTGAAGACGACATCATCATTGTTCGATTAGGGCACTCCATTGGGCCTTGGGACAGCCGGGATTTCAGCAGTGATTTCTATATCTATGTGGAAGAAGCATATGAGATGTTGAATTAACGTCTTTTTTTAGTAATTTTAATTCTCTCCCTCTCTATTAAATAACTCGACAAATGGTGAAACGCATCCATCTGGAGCATATACTGTTTCTGGACATTGAAACAGTTCCCCAACATGAACACTATCAGGAACTCGATGAGGTGACTCAGGAGCTTTGGGAGAAAAAAACCGAATATCAACGCAAGGACACCTTTACTGGGGAAGAATTTTATGACAGGGCGGGTATTTGGGCAGAATTTGGGAAAATTGTCTGCATCAGCTGTGGATACTTTAAGCTGAATGGAGACCTTCGCAATTTCCGTGTGACCAGCTTTCATGGGGATGAAAAACAGATCTTACTTGATTTTAAAACACTGCTTGAAACCCATTTTAACAAGCCACAGCATTTATTGTGCGCACATAATGGAAAGGAATTTGACTTTCCCTACATCGCCCGTCGCATGATCATTCTTGGAATTGATATTCCCTTTAAACTGAATCTCTTTGGAAAAAAACCATGGGAAGTCCCTCATCTAGATACTTTAGAGCTATGGAAATTTGGGGACTACAAAACATTTACCTCTCTCAAGCTTATGGCACATGTACTGGGTATTCCATCTCCAAAAGAGGACATAGACGGGAGTCAGGTACGCAATGTGTATTATGAGGAAAGGGATATAGATCGCATTATCATGTATTGTGAAAAGGATACGGTAACAGTTGCCCAAATCCTTTTAAAGCTTAGAAATGAAACGCTTTTAGACGATAGTGAAGTACTTTCTGTATAAAAAAACGCCCGCATAAAGCGGGCGTTCTTCTGAAAAAAAATTATTCTAGATTGGTTATTCTACAATAAAGCTTTCTATTACTTTTTCTCCATTAATATCAAGTTGTATTACATACATACCTGCTTGTAATTGAGAAACATCAATCTGCTCATTATAAGCACCTTTGCTTACTTGTTGACCTAGCATATTGTAAATGGCATACGCTGTAGCTTTACTACCCGTAACTTCAACATTCAATACACCTTTACTTACTGGGTTCGGGAAAAGTACCACTTCAGTAACATTAGATAAAGCAGTGTCATTTCCATTTCTAGCACCTCCAGTAGCGGTTACTGAAATATTATCAATAGCTATGTCTGCTTGCCATGTTCCACCAGTTACTCGATTGAAGCGTAACTGAACACCTCCACCTACGTAACTTGTAAGATCTACACTTGCAGATAACCAGCTATTTCCTTTGTTTCCGGATTCATTCCAGATACTTGACCAAGAGGCTCCGTCATCTGTACTGATCTCAAGATCGATAGTTCCCATATTGGAAGAACCGTACATATGATAATTGAAGTCGAAACTTGCTGAGGACATTCCAGTTAAATCTAAACAAGGTGAGTTAATGATTGCTTGCTTATTTGGATAACCTGTACCATTTCCAGAGGCTTCTACAAAGATGTACCATGAAGATCCTGAACCTGAAGATGGACCAGTTCCATTAGATGGAGTTCCATTGCTATCTCTTGTCCAGTTAAGGTCATCACCAGAAGCTTGAGTCCATAGACCAATTGAAGTTTCAAAACCTTCATCGTATGGTAAGCTTTCTCCATTGGCGCATCCAACAGGACAAGGCGCACAACTACTTCCTCCACAATCTACACCGGTTTCATCACCGTTCTGAATTCCATCTGTACAAGTTGGAGCAGGTACCGATGTAATTACAGTTAGATCGTCGATTGCCATATCTCCTTGCCAAGTGGTCCCGGTTACCCCATTGAAACGAAGTTTCAGTAGGCTTCCATTATAGGCCGAAAGATCTACATTGGCACTCATCCACGCGTTTCCTTGATTTCCTGATCTACTCCAAATCGTAGTCCAGTTAATATCATCGATAGTCGCTTCTAATGCTAAACTTCCCATTGCTGAAGATCCATACATATGGTATTGGAAAGAGATGCTTGGTTCAGTTGCACCACTCAAATCTAAACAAGGAGCATTTAAGATGGCTCTTTTGTTAGAATAGTTTGGTGAAGATGATTCCATATAAATATAATAGGAACCGTCATCTGCTCCAGAAGGACCTGTATTATTTGATGGAGTATTTCCAGAGTTTAATGACCAGTTAAAGTCGTCTCCAGAATCCTGAGTCCACGCTCCCAATGTATTCTCAAAACTTTCGTTGTATGGGAAATCAGTTATGGTAGAGCTACATGCGATCTGGCAAGGTGCACAGTCCGGTCCTCCACAGTCAACTCCAGTTTCATTTCCATTCTGGATGCCATCGTCACAAGTTGGTTCTGGACAAGGAGCACAGTCCGGTCCTCCACAGTCAACTCCAGTTTCATTTCCATTCTGAATACCATCGTCACAAGTTGGTGTCGGTGGTGGTCCACATTTGGAAGAAGCTCCCAAAGCAGCTCTTACACCTCCAGGAAGTAAGGTTACCCTCATTCTATCCGTTTGTCCTTGTGTAAATAAATTCATACAAGAGTCATCACTATAGTCCATATAATTCTGAACCATATCTACAGTCCCACAAGAAACGTGCGACGGATTACATCCGTAATTGTAAAGATCGGATTCCGGAGTATCACTTACGAAATCATCATATCCACATGGTCCGTCTCCCCAGATATGTCTAAGGTTTAAAAAGTGTCCAACCTCATGAGTTGTCGTTCTTCCTAAATCGAATGGCGGGCTTACCTGTCCAATTCGTCCAAAATAGTTATATCCCATTACAACACCATCGGTTGCAGCAGGTCCTCCTGGAAATTGAGCAAAACCAAGTAGTGTTTGCCCGTTGTCACGAAGTAATTTTGGTACAGTCCACATGTTTAAATATTCACTGGTATCCCAAGGATCAATTCCTCCTTGCGCAGTTTTCTTCATGTTGTTGGTAGATTGATACCAGTTTTCTTGGGTTGTAGACTTTCTAGTAATCCCAGTTGTTGCGTTACCATTTGGATCTACAGTTGCCAAACAAAACTCTATCTGAGTATCTGCCGCCTGTGACCACGTATTATCGGCATCACTATTTGTTCTTCTAAAGTCTTCATTAAGTACATCAATTTGCGACAAAATTTGAGCATCGCTGATGTTGGTAGTCGAGTTGTTGTAAAGAATGTGTACTACCACAGGAATGGTAATGATATCACCATTAATCTCCCTGTTGCTATTAAGTTCTTGAATTTTCTGTTGCGTATAATCCTCGATTTGTTGCATACGCATTTCTAATTGGGGGTCTTCCTGAAGTCTTCTATCTAGATCGTCCATGGCTGCACAATTACGTTCCTGTGCAAATGTCACCATAGATACCATTAGAAAGCTAAACAATAGGAATTGAGTAGTTTTTTTCATTTCAGTTTGGATTTAGTTATAAAGTGATTTGGTTTTAATGAATTGACAGCGAAGTAAATATATTCTTACAAACTGCCAAACATTTTTCGATTAAGTGCATATAATCATGGTTGAAATGGAAAATTCCTACATTTTGTATGGTTTATCCATAATATAAAAAACCCATCTCCTTTCGGAAATGGGCTTATAAGGTCCTAAAATTAATATGTTATTCCACTAGGAAGTTTTTGACTATGTTCTGACCATCTATGGTAACCTGCAGCAAGTACATGCCGCTTTGTAATTGCGATACATCGATGGCCTTTTGTATGGTGCCACTTGCAACCAACTGACCCACAACATTATATATAGTGTATTCCCTTGCACTGCCTCCTTTAATGGCAATATTTAAATATCCTCCACGAACAGGATTGGGATATAGGAATAATTCCTGAGTGCTAAGGGATATTGCCTGTGGGGTATCTCCAGTACTTTGGAATGAAGTTGGGATCACCACAATGTAGTCCTCCACCTCTCCCCACTGGAAGCTCTCACAGGAGGTAGGTATTCCGTTGTACTTCATCGACACGCGCATCCTGGTCGGACCTGGGGATGCCCCGGCCGGAACACTGAAACTGCCCGTGATCGGGGTCGCTGTGGTCGCCGCCCTCGAGTACGCAAGCTCGTTAGCGTCGCCAAAGTCACCATCCCGGTTCCAGTCCACAAAGACCGCATAGCCCTCGCTGTACACCGTGCCCGTCCACAACGGGGTGATCGTGATGCTGTTGCTCGCAGACAGGTTCGTCGACTGGCTCGTGAAATCACCGTAACCGCCCGCCGAAGCGCCCGTGCTGTTGTCGATGCTGCCTATCTGGACGCGCTGTATGTACTCGTCGCTGGTGTTGTTGCCGTTAGAGGCACAGTAGCCCGTCGGTGGGGTACCACCGCCCCCGCCGGAGGTCACCGCAACGTTGTCTATGGCAATGTCCGCCTGCCAGGTGCCCCCCGTGATGCGGTTGAATCGCAACTGGACCGTACCGCCCGCATAGGCATCAAGGCTCACGCTCTGTGCGTTCCACTGGTTGCCCTGGTTGCCCGTCTGGCTCCAAAGGCTAGCCCAAGTGGAACCGTCGGTGCTCGCCTCAACGGAGATGCTCCCCATGTCCGTAGAACCGAACATGTGGTAGTCGAAGGTAAAACTGGCCTCGGTCTCCCCGCCTAGGTCGATACAGGGCGAGTTCAGTATGGCCTGCTTGTTGGGGTAGCCCGTTCCGTTGCCGGAGGCCTCAACGTACATGTACCAGGTACTGCCGGAACCGCTCGATGGGCCCGTGTTGTTCGAGGGCGTACCACCGCTGTCGCGGGTCCAGTCAAGGTCGTCGCCCGAAGCCTGTGTCCAGGCACCGATCGAGCTCTCGAACCCTTCGCTGTATCCAACCGATACCCCGCCGGTGCACCCGCCACCACCGCCGCCGGTGGTCGTCGCGTTGGCAGTGTTGCTGAAACCGGAGTTGTTACCAGCAGCATCAAAGGCGCGAACCGTGAAACTGTAAGAAGTCGCCGCAGTTAAGCCTGTGACATCAAAGAAGGTGTTGGACGTAGTGCTAATGCTCGATCCGTCCTGAAAAACCTCATATCCCGTTACACCCACATTATCTGTAGAAGCGTTCCAATTTAACATAAGTGAATTCTCTGCAATATTGGATGCCGTTAGGTTTGTAGGAACAGTAGGTGCTTGGGTGTCTGAGCCTCCTCCGCTTTGCAATTGAATATTATCTAATGCGATATCTGCCTGCCATGTACTTCCCGTAAGTCTGTTAAATCGCAGTTGTACTGTTCCCCCGACATACGCATTTAGGCTTATGGATTCTGAATTCCATTGGTTCCCTTGGTTGCCCGTTTGGCTCCAAATACTTGACCAAGTGGCACCGTTATCGGTACTAACTTCCAGGCCGATACTTCCCATATCCGTAGCTCCAAACATGTGATAATCGAAATTGAAAGTAGCCTGGGTTTCTGTGGTCAAATCAAAGCAGGGTGAATTTAGAATCGCTCTTTTATTTGGATACCCAGTACCATTTCCAGAAGCCTCTACATAAACATAAAACGTACCATCGCTACCGGAAGAGGGTCCCGTATTATTAGAAGGGGTTCCCCCGCTATCACGGGTCCAGTTAAGGTCATCCTGAGCAGATTGTGTCCAAGCACCCAGGGAGCTTTCAAAACTCTCACCATATGGAGCAGATTCTGTTCCTGTGCAAGTGCCGCCACCGCCACCGCCAGTACTTTTTTTGATTAAGAAGAATCCCCCTTCAATATCACTAAGAACTATGTTACCACTATCAAAATAGGGGTACACATTCCAAACTCCGTTAAATGCGGCAGAATCGCTTGAAGGATAAGTGTCAAAATATCCTATTTCTGTCATATTCTGGCTTCCAATAGTAGACACATCGAGTATTCGAACCCCTGCACGGTAGTTGGCTAAATAGAAAATGTCCCCTTTTACATATCCATTGTGGTCTATCGCGGGTGTTGGTCCATTATAGATCATATGTTGTTGCGGATTATCCAAATCTAAAAAATCGAATACAATGGTTCGGGTATTGAAACCAATATTGGTTTCATCCAATTCATCCCCAAGAATAAAATAGCGCACATCTTCAGTAAACCAACCCTGGTGTGTATAACCTACATTGGGATAATTAATAGACGAAATTGCCGTTGGATTTGCCTTATCCGTAATATCGACAATCACCACTTCATTTTCATTGCTGCCTATTAATATCTCCCTACCTGTATAATCGGAATCGGGTCCATTGTAGGTAATAACTTGTGCATCATGGCTATATCCATCCATTGAATATCCTCCAGCTGCCGTTGGGTTCGTTGGATTCTGGATATTCACAAAATGGGGTCCTCCGTTAAAGGTAGAAGTCCCCACGGCATAGGCATATCCCGAGCTCTCATTAATAACAATATTATGGGCATTTCCAAAATTCGTATATCTCGTATCCGCAGTAAAAGTTTGCGGTGGATTGGTCACATTTCTAAGTCTGGTTAAATCAAAAACCTGCATCCCGTGGTTTGCTGCTTCGCTTACTATGAATGCATGGTTATTGTACACCTTAACATCCCGCCAAGAGCTATTGGATGTAGCTGTTGGGAGTTTTCCCAAATACACGGCATTTACGGGATCTGAAATATCAATGAATGCGGTCCCATTATTCAATCCAATTATAGCATATTCATTTCCCGTTTGGCTATCTGTCCATCCCCAGCTGTCATTTCCAGCTCCCGCACTCATCTCGGCAAGGGTTATATGTGACATAAGATCGTAATCATTGCATGGATAAGATCCGGCGAATCCATTCTGACATGGGGTCTGTCCGAAACCTATCAAACTACACAATGAAAAAATGATAAAGTAAAATGATCTTTTCATCTTTATGTTTTTAAAAATTAATGAAAAAAAGTCCCCACTTCCTGCACGACTGAGTCTTGCAGGAAGGTGGGGACTGTTTAATTACAGGTAGTAAGGAAACTTACTACTCCACTATAAAGCTTTCAATTAGTTTCTGTCCATCGACAGTTACTTGAAGCATATACATTCCACTTTGTAATTGTGACACATCAATGGTTTCTGCAAAGGCACCCTTTGCCACCATTTGACCAACCACATTATAAATGGTATAATCGGATACATTCGTACTTGCAACTTTTACATTCAAGACACCTCTATTAACAGGGTTTGGATATAATGTGAAGTCTATGCTTGCACTTTGGATACTATCCTCGCTGTCTCCAGAGAATCCTTGGAATGAAGTTGGGATCACCACAATGTAGTCCTCCACCTCTCCCCACTGGAAGCTCTCACAGGAGGTAGGTATTCCGTTGTACTTCATCGACACGCGCATCCTGGTCGGACCTGGGGATGCCCCGGCCGGAACACTGAAACTGCCCGTGATCGGGGTCGCTGTGGTCGCCGCCCTCGAGTACGCAAGCTCGTTAGCGTCGCCAAAGTCACCATCCCGGTTCCAGTCCACAAAGACCGCATAGCCCTCGCTGTACACCGTGCCCGTCCACAACGGGGTGATCGTGATGCTGTTGCTCGCAGACAGGTTCGTCGACTGGCTCGTGAAATCACCGTAACCGCCCGCCGAAGCGCCCGTGCTGTTGTCGATGCTGCCTATCTGGACGCGCTGTATGTACTCGTCGCTGGTGTTGTTGCCGTTAGAGGCACAGTAGCCCGTCGGTGGGGTACCACCGCCCCCGCCGGAGGTCACCGCAACGTTGTCTATGGCAATGTCCGCCTGCCAGGTGCCCCCCGTGATGCGGTTGAATCGCAACTGGACCGTACCGCCCGCATAGGCATCAAGGCTCACGCTCTGTGCGTTCCACTGGTTGCCCTGGTTGCCCGTCTGGCTCCAAAGGCTAGCCCAAGTGGAACCGTCGGTGCTCGCCTCAACGGAGATGCTCCCCATGTCCGTAGAACCGAACATGTGGTAGTCGAAGGTAAAACTGGCCTCGGTCTCCCCGCCTAGGTCGATACAGGGCGAGTTCAGTATGGCCTGCTTGTTGGGGTAGCCCGTTCCGTTGCCGGAGGCCTCAACGTACATGTACCAGGTACTGCCGGAACCGCTCGATGGGCCCGTGTTGTTCGAGGGCGTACCACCACTGTCGCGGGTCCAGTCAAGGTCGTCGCCCGAAGCCTGTGTCCAGGCACCGATCGAGCTCTCGAACCCTTCGCTGTATCCAACCGATACCCCGCCGGTGCAACCGCCGCCGCCGCCGGTGGTCGTCGCGTTGGCAGTGTTGCTGAAACCGGAGTTGTTACCAGCAGCATCAAAGGCGCGAACCGTGAAACTGTAAGAAGTCGCCGCAGTTAAGCCTGTGATGTTCGCAGTAGTAGCTGTCACTGTCCCAATACTGGAACCTCCTTCGAATACTTCATATCCTGTCACACCCACATTATCCGTCGATGCATTCCAGTTCAGTGTTAGGGTCGTATCCGCTATGTTAGAAGCAACCAAACCTGTTGGTGCTGATGGCGCTTCAGTATCTGCAGTACTTCCACCTTGCATGCTAAATCCATCTAAAGCGATATCTGCCTGCCAAGTACTTCCTGTAACTCTATTGAAACGCATTCGGAAATTACTTTCCCCAGCATAACTATTCAAGTTTATGCTTTCGGCATTCCATTGATTCCCTTGGTTGCCCGTTTGGTTCCAAACACTTGACCAAGTGGCACCGTCATCGGTACTAACTTCCAGGTCGATACTTCCCATATCCGCAGCTCCAAACATATGATAGCTGAAATCGAAAGTAGCTCCCGTTTCCCCACTTAGGTCATAACAAGGAGAGTTTAGGATTGCCCTTTTGCTTGGGTACCCAGTACCGTTTCCGGAAGCTTCTACATATATATAGAACGTTCCATCGGCCGCAGTCGCAGGCCCAGTATTGTTAGAAGGGGTTCCCCCACTATCACGGGTCCAGTTAAGGTCGTCCTGTGTGGACTGACTCCAGTTTCCAAGATCACTCTCGAAGCTCTCATCATCAGGATAAGTCGCTACGGTACCAGAACAAGCATCTGGGCTTCCTCCGCCACATCCACTTGTGAATGATGTTGATTGGTCGGTATTTGTATTGGTTCCTCCATTGGTATTTTCATTGGCATCTACCCCAACTCCACGAGCTGCGAAAACGTCCCAAATAATACAATTATAGGCTCCACCGTAAAGGTCTTGATCTGCCTGAAGGATTCCATCACGACCTGATACAAAACCAGGGTTGTTAGCCGTATTTTTGAGACCTTCAATAATTAAGGCCATAGCTACATTATTACCTCCTGTTCCGTTGTAAAAGTCTGTATCGAATCCATCCTGAGCTACCAAAGCCCAAGTTAAATCCCAGATAATGGTTGCCCAAGCATATCCCACACCGTGAGGAACAGCCAATCCACCAATGTCGCCATAGGTAGTACCGTTGATAGAGGTATCTGTAGAATAGGGTGTTGGTCGAATTCCGCTACCGCTCGAAGTCTGTCCTAAGGCAAAATTTCCAATTCCACGGGAATCGGTTCCTGCATCTCCAGTTTTCATGGTTAGCATTAAACCAAACCAGTCACTCCATCCTTCACCCATTTGTTCTGATCCACCTAAACCATTGGTTCCAGGTCCACCAACCAAACGTATGGAAATACCGTGTCCGTACTCATGAGCTATAATTCCATTATCCAAATCACCATCAATTTGTGGATTTCCAGACCAAAGGAACATCTGCATTCTTGGATTACCTCCTTCTGTAGGGGTAGAGAAGTTAGCATTGTTAAGCCCTGAGCCATCCTGAGCATCGGCATTTACAGAATCGCCTCCAACTCCACCTTTTCCATAGTTGTTTTCTTGGAAGTTACCACTGGCTTCATCAAATCCATATTGGTAGTATACATCGTGCATGATGTTATTCCAGTAGAAAAGGTTGGTAATGGCCGCTGATTGGTACGTGCTAGGCTGATTACTTAAATTTATAGGAAAGTTGAAATCCAAACCGGATCCACCATCTGGGGAGAAACCAGTTCCATTATTTCCATTTGCATCTTCTTGTGCCCACACATTATTACCACGTGTAATTGTGTATTCGGCTCCAGCAGAACCATTGGTATCATGCCAACCAAAAGGAGATGCCGTTAAATTTTGAGGATCGTTTACAATGCTACGCCCTCCATCAAGTGGGCTTTCTAATGGCATTGGATATACATTATAGCTTTCTCCAGCTACAAAGTTTGCTGGGCCTTCAATCACTGGTGCTTCCTCTACAACAGACTCTGCGCCATGATTATGGTTTTCATGATCTTCTCCCCAGTTACAGGTAATAACCCAATCTTCGGTACGGAGTACCTGACCATTCGTGGCATCAATATTTTCGTTCCACCAATGTTGACCATCCTTTTGATAGAAACTTACGTTCCAAACCAATCGAATTTCCCCATTGTACATTTGGTACATTGGTTTTACTTTAATGGGTTCCAGAGCTGCTCTAGTGTCGTTATACACAAAAGTGCCTTCGGCATTACGTGTTCCCTGAAGTGCGGGAGCCATTAGGCCGTGATGCTGAACCGTTTTCATTACGGCTGCTTCTGGTGTTAATGACGCCTGGGTTGTAGCGACCCTCTCCGATACATTGGAAACGAACTGGTCTATATGCCAAGTTACTTTTCCATTTTTCACCGTCAGTTTATAGGTGGCATACTGAATCGGAATATTGTTTAGCATTTGTTGCACATAAACGTGCTTTACATCAGGATTCAAGGAAGGAACTACATCGGTTATCTTCCATTGTGTTAAATCTCCTTGTTTGAAATGGGATTCTCCCTTAAGGACATTGAAATAGTCTTGTACTATCCCATCCATCAAACTTTGGGAAATGGTTAATTGTCCTACCATACATAGTAGCACAAAGAGGTACATTTTTTTCATTTTTAATAGTTTATGATTAGTGTGTTTTCATACCAAAAAAGGCATACGTCTCCAGTGTCTTCCATGGGGAAAACAAGGTAAAGGGTCAACGATAAAGGGAGTAATTAGTTGCTAAGGGGAAAACTGCCTAGAAAAATCGTATTCGTTTCATAGATTAGGTTTGTTAATTAATAATTTCGTAAGCTGTATTGTTGGTTTGGGGAAGAAAACCTGTGCAAATACGCATAAAAGCTGTTTTTCATATTCTTACAAATGTTAATCTTTTTAACCAATTGATTAAACATTTTTAGCAATATTGAGTATATTTTTACAGATTATTCAACAAATTAAATGTTTTTTTATCATATATCAAATTTTATTCGATGAACGGCAACATCATTTTAGTAATACACTCATTATTAAAATATTATAACCTACCAAATTGGTAGGCTAAAGGTCCGTTCCGTTGGATTTACAAACAAAAAACTATCTTTGGAGGCATGTCCGACACTCCCCTTTTACGCATTGAGAATCTTTCCATTTCTTTCGGGAAGAAAAAAGAATTGACCAAGGTAGTTCATGGTATCTCATTTCAGTTGGCGCAAAACGAAATTCTTGGAATTGTTGGTGAGTCAGGCTCCGGAAAATCGGTGTCCTCTCTAGCCATCATGGGATTACTCCCAAAGAGGAATTCGAAAGTAGAAGGACAGCTATATTTTGAAGATCAAGAATTGATTGAGCAATCCCCCATTGCGCTCCGGAAAATGAGGGGAAAAGATATTGCAATGATCTTTCAGGAACCCATGAGTGCCCTCAATCCATCATTGAAATGTGGAAAACAGGTTGCAGAAATTTTGCAGCATCATCTTTCCTATTCTTCGGCAGAGGCAAAAAAAGAAACACTTTCTTTATTTGAAAAGGTAAAGCTGCCACGGCCACATGAGATATATTCCAGCTACCCTCATCAAATTAGTGGAGGGCAAATGCAACGGGTCATGATTGCCATGGCCATTGCCTGCAAACCTAAATTGCTCATTGCAGATGAACCCACAACAGCGCTAGACGTAACTGTTCAAAAGGAAATCATTGAATTGTTGAAAGACATTCAAAAGGACACTGGAATGAGTCTTATTTTTATTTCACATGACCTTAATTTGGTAAGTCAGATCGCAGATCGTGTTGTGGTCATGTACAAGGGCGAAATTGTAGAGGAAGGGAGCGTTTATTCTATATTTAAGTTGCCTAAGGCAGATTATACGAAAGCATTGTTGGCCTCTAGGCCTTCTATGGAAAAACGATTTAAAACACTTCCTACCATAGCCTCCCTAAAGGACAAAAGCTTTTCCCCTGAAGAGGTTTTACCCCAACAAAGAGCACTAAAACATAAAAAACTATATACACAAACACCCATTCTTGAAGTTCATAACCTTAAAAAGGAATACTATGGAAACGCAAGAATGTTTGGTCCCAAACAAGTGGTAAAAGCAGTTGACGATGTCAGTTTCTCTGTTTTTGAAGGCGAGACACTAGGCTTGGTGGGAGAGTCGGGGTGTGGAAAATCCACCTTGGGCAAGACTATTTTGCAACTGGAAAAGGCGTCTGAAGGAGCTATACTTTATAGGGGTAAAAACCTTAGTAGCCTATCCGCAGGTGAAATACGAAGACTCCGTAAAGAAATTCAACTCATCTTTCAGGATCCGTACTCATCCCTTAACCCTAGGCTGACTATTGGTGCTTCGCTTGTAGAACCCATGCTGGTTCACCAAATTGGAACATCCAAAAAGAACCGTGAGGAGAAAGCAATTGCCCTATTGGAACGTGTAGGTCTGGATGAAAGTTATTTTCATCGCTATCCGCATGAACTTTCCGGAGGGCAAAGACAACGTGTGGGTATTGCCCGAACCATTGCCCTAGAGCCTAAATTGGTCATATGCGATGAATCTGTTTCTGCACTCGATATTTCCGTGCAGGCCCAGGTACTCAATCTTCTCAACGAATTAAAAGAGGATTTCGGGTTCACCTATATTTTTATCTCGCATGATTTGGCCGTGGTCAAATTCATGGCAGATCAATTACTGGTCATGAACAATGGAAAAATAGAGGAACTGGGTGATGCAGATGAAATCTATGCCCACCCCAATAGTCCGTATACCAAAAAGCTCATTGAAGCTATACCCAAAGGGATTTAAATACAGAAAATAAAAAAGCCCGTTCTAACCTCACAAAGAACGGGCCTACCTTTATCTGAATCGTTGCAGACTTGGGGTAAAAAAGTTATCTCAACGTTACATCAATAAAAACACCTTTTTGGCAACGTACATTATACTTTTAATAAGTTGAATGGTACCTTTTATTGAATTGGCAAATGTTTTCATAAGTAGGTTAAGCTGGTTATCATTTTTGGGATAGCTAATTTGTGAAAAAATTATAAAAACAAGATAAAAGACATGATTTTTTCGATGAAATGCTATTTTTTTTAACATATCAAATGAAATATCGCTTTTGGGACAGCTTCTAATGGTCCATTTTCCCATATATAACCCAAGTACGGAGGTCCACAAAAGTAAAAGACACCCAGTGGTATGGGTGCCATATTAAGTAATTATGCCATGATTTTTACCATCCTAATGAAGTTTGGATGGCATGGTCTCCATAAAATTATGGCCTAGTAGGACTTGGTAAATTGTTTAAAGGCTCATTTCGGGCACTTCCCCTTCAATAATAAGATCGCCAGCAGTGGCCGCCTTGATCTCCTCAACACTCACACCCGGAGCCCTTTCTAACAAGCGAAAACTATTGTCCTCTACAGAAAGAACTGCCAAGTTCGTAACAATCTTTTTTACACAATTGACCCCCGTTAATGGTAGCGAGCATTCTTTGAGAAGTTTAGAATCTCCCGCTCTATTGGTATGCATCATGGCTACTATGATATTGTCGGCCGAAGCTACCAAATCCATAGCACCGCCCATGCCTTTCACCATTTTTCCTGGAATTTTCCAATTAGCGATGTCTCCATTCTGCGCCACTTCCATAGCTCCTAAAATAGTTAGATCTACATGTTGACCGCGTATCATAGAGAAGCTCATGGCAGAATCGAAAAAAGAGGCTCCCTTAAGAGCTGTAATGGTTTGCTTACCTGCATTTATAAGATCTGGATCTTCCTCACCTTCAAAAGGAAATGGGCCCATGCCAAGTACTCCATTTTCACTTTGAAATTCAACATCAATATCTTCGCGTACAAAATTGGCCACCAATGTTGGAATACCAATTCCAAGATTTACATAATAGCCGTCTTTAACTTCCTGTGCGATGCGCTGTGCGATCTGTTCTTTAGATAATGCCATTAGTCTCTTTTTCTCACGGTTAGGTTCTCAATTCTCTTTTCATATTTCTCTCCTTGGAAGATACGCTGCACAAAAATGCCCGGGATATGAATTTCGTTCGGATCCAATTGACCCGCAGGAACTAATTCTTCGACCTCAGCTACTGTAATGTTTGCCGCTCCACACATATTAGGGTTGAAATTGCGAGCCGTTCCCTTAAATATAAGATTTCCAGCCGTATCCCCTTTCCACGCTTTAATGAAGCCAAAGTCGGCCTTAAAAGCATGCTCCAAAATGTGCATTTTACCATTGAACTCCCTTGATTCCTTTCCTTCGGCAACTTCTGTTCCATAACCCGCGGGAGTATAGAATGCCGGGATGCCACTCTGTGCAGCCCTGCAACGTTGGGCTAGGGTTCCTTGAGGAATGAGTTCAACCTCAAGTTCCCCACTCAACATCTGCCTCTCAAACTCCGCGTTTTCACCCACATATGAAGAAATCATTTTCTTTATTTGTCGTTTCTGCAGCAACAAACCCAATCCAAAATCATCGACTCCAGCATTGTTCGAAATGCAGGTTACATCTTTGACATTAAGTGCCACCAATTGTGCGATACAATTTTCAGGAATACCTGACAAACCAAAACCTCCCAACATAAATGTCATACTATCCTGAACACCTTGACAAGCTTCTTCAACGTTAGCCACCGTTTTTGTAATCATTCTTTCAAATTTTCATTAAAAGTACTGAAATTTCAAGGCATAAAAAAACCTCCTTGTGCAAATAAAACAAAGAGGTTTCAAGTATTTATTGTCTTCGATTAGAAGTCTATTTCGTCTGCTGGAATTTCATCGGTATCCCCTTTATTCTGGTTCTTGAATTTCTCACAATCCGTTTCAATAGAGATTTTTTGGGGTTTCTTGAAATTCCCTTTGGAGACATCTAAAGTCTCGTCTTCATAACAACTTTTCATGTACACCCCCCAAATGGGTAATGCCATCGCAGCTCCCTGACCGTATCGTGTCGTTCCAAAATGGGTAGCACGGTCTTCACCTCCTACCCAAACTCCGGTTGCAAGATTGGGAACCATTCCCATAAACCATCCGTCGCTATTATTCTGCGTGGTTCCAGTCTTTCCGGCAATTGGATTTGAAAACTCATAGGGGTAACCAGTAATTATGCTCTTGTAATCGGATCGATTACCTGCCCAACTGTGACGCAATCGTGTCCCAGATCCTCCTTGGGTCACACCTTGCATTAGATTTACCGTAACATACGCCGTTTCCTTGCTAATTACATCCCTGGTCTCTGGAATATTCTGAAACAGAATCGTTCCGTTCTTATCTTCAATGCGCTGTACCAAAATAGGTTTTACGAAAACTCCTTCATTGGCAAAGGTGCTATACGCCCCTACCATCTCATATAAAGTAATATCCGGTGTTCCCAATGCGATGGAAGGCACCTCAGGGACATCTTCAGTGTCCACCCCCATTTTTCCAACTAGGTCTATAATGGGACGCGGTCCCGTACGATCTATAAGTCTAGCAGTAATTGTATTTACCGAGTTTGCCAAGGCGTTCCTAAGTGTCATCATACCTCCATAATTGCCGTCGCTGTTTTTCGGGCTCCAATCCTTCATATTGCCATGCTTGCCTGCGGGAATAGTATAAGGTGTATTGGGCAGTGTATCACAAGGTGACATATGCATTTGGTCTATGGCAGTGGCATACACAAAAGGCTTAAAAGTAGATCCTATCTGGCGTCGCCCTGTTTTAACCATGTCATATTTAAAGTGCTTATAGTTGATGCCTCCCACCCAGGCCTTGATCTCTCCGGTTTGTGGTGTCATGGACAACAAAGAAGCCCTAAAGAAATTCTTGTAATAGCGAATGGAATCCATAGGGGTCATGAGGGTATCGATATCGCCTCCCCAAGAGAAAATACGCATTTGGGTTTTCTTCTTGAAGCTTTCAATGATTTGGGCTTCGCTTTTGCCCTGTTTTTTCATCTCCCTCCAGCGATCGGTTCGCTTCATGGCGGAATTCATTATTCCCTCAATTTCATCTGCAGTAATATCACGGAAAGGAGCCGTTTTGTTTTTCTCGTTCTGTTTGTCGAATTCAGCCTGGAGTCTTCGCATATGCGCATCGACCGCCTCCTCTGCATATATTTGCATCTGCGCATTAAGAGTTGTGTAAATCTTCAATCCATCGCTATCTATATCATACCTCGTACCATCGGCTTTTGGATTGTCCTTAGCCCATTCCTTCATATAACCACGAATATACTCTCGGACATAAGTTCCTATACCATCTATATGCTTTTGTGGAGTATAGTTTATCTCTAACGGAATGCCTTGAATAGAATCTCTTTCTTGCTCAGAAATAAAATCATATTTAGCCATTTGAAATAAAACAACATCCCTTCTTTCCTTAACCTTTTCGGCCCTTTTTCTTGGATTAAAATAAGATGCGTTTTTAAACATTCCAACCAGCATAGCAGATTCTTGAATATTGAGGTCCTGTGGCGCCTTATTGAAATAGATATTCGCTGCCGATTCAATTCCAATCGCCAGATTAAGGAAATCATAAGTATTAAAATACATGGTAATGATCTCCTCCTTGGTATAGCGACGTTCCAAACGAGTTGCGATAATCCACTCTTGGGATTTTTGAATGAGACGTTCAACTATATTCTTTGCAGCTCTACCTGTAAAGAATTGTTTTGCCAATTGTTGTGTGATGGTACTAGCCCCTCCTCGGGTACCAAGAAAAGCCACGGCTCTTACAGTTCCTTTACCATCAATTCCTGCATGATCAAAAAAACGAACATCTTCGGTCGCAATTAATGCGTTGACCAAATGATCTGGTAAATCCTCATAGTCTACTGGCGTCCTATTTTCCTTAAAAAACTTGCCTATAACTTGTCCATCTGATGAAATCACTTGTGTGGCCAAATCTTTCTCGGGATTTTCCAGACTTGTTTCATCAGGTAAACTTCCGAAGATCCCCCAGGACACCAACAAGAAAAGCAGAAAAAATAATACAACTCCTGAGCCGAAGATCATCCAAAAAAGTTTAATGTGCTTTCTAACAGAGCCTTGCTCCTTATTCGCAGCGGGTTTTTTCTTTACTTGTTTTGCCATGGGATGTTAGGGTTGATGGTTTGCTTCTTCTATACTATAGCCTACTTCCGTAATGCCCTCCAAATGGGTAACGCCATGCACCTCGCCGTTATTGCGTACTGCGTGGGAGAGTGTCAGTTTATAAGTTCCTTCTTCAAAAAATGAAACTTCTTCCTTATACCAAAGCTTACTTTCCTTAACACTGCCAATTCCTTTACCCAGCCATGTACCATCTGGAGCGGCCATCCTGTATTCTAAGGTGTCGGTAACGGTTTTTCCGTGTGGAAACTCCATAGAAGCTATTAAGAAAATATTGTTGAAAGGATACTCATTCGTGTTGCGAAGGTGAAAGAACACATTGTACTTTTTAAGGGAATCCAATTGGGGTATTTGATACTCCAAAACCTCATCCTTATGCCAATTGCCCGGCAAGTCACGCATATCGCTCACAACGATTTGGGAGTCGCAACCTATAAAAAGTAGCGGTAAAAACAGGGTGCAGATTAATTTACGCATTCTTGTTATTGCGGTTTCTGTTCCGATTGCGATTTCGGTTTTTATTCCTTCCAGAATTGGACTTTTTATTCCCTCCAGAATTATTGGAGGCAGTAGCTTCGGTCTTTTTCTTATTCCCTTTATTCCTGCGGCTTTTTCTTCGTCTTTTTGGTTGGTCGAATCTTGTAAGGCTATCTTGTCCTACTACATTTTCGAACAATTCTTTGGTCGCATATACTTTATCCTCTATATAGTCCTCTAAGCTTGTCGCTTTTTTGCCTTTTTTGTTAAGAGCGACAATCTCATTAACACGCGCCACTTCCATTTCGTGCCATGTCATGTTTTCTTTTTCATAAGAGAACCACATGAGGCCCTTAAAAATATCGACCTTTTGGCAATGGGCCCGTCCTTTTTCGGTATCTAGTTTTACGTCGCTTCTAGGAAACTCTTCCAAAGCCTCCAAATAGGTGTCAAGTTCATAATTAAGGCAACATTTCAATTTGCCGCATTGTCCGGCCAACTTTTGCGGGTTCAATGAAAGTTGTTGGTATCTGGCGGCAGAAGTATTTACACTTCTAAAGTCTGTAAGCCATGTAGAGCAACACAATTCCCTTCCACAAGAACCAATACCTCCCAAACGGGCTGCTTCTTGTCGAAATCCGACCTGTTTCATCTCGATACGTGTACTAAAGGCTCGTGCCAAATCTTTAATGAGCTGACGGAAATCCACTCGTTCCTCCGCAGTATAATAGAAGATTACTTTAGATCCGTCGCCCTGGTATTCTACATCACTGATCTTCATCTGCAATCCTAATCTCATGGCAATTTCACGGGACTGCTTTTGAACATCCAATTCCTTATCCCGCATCTTTTGCCATATATCGATATCCTTCTGGGATGCCTTTCTGTATATTTTGGGTAATTCCTCAATGGTCGGTTGCAGTTTTTTCTTTTTCATCTGCACCCGAACCAGTTCCCCCGTTAAGGTTACGATCCCTATGTCATGACCTGGTGATGCTTCGGTAGCCACCACATCGCCAATGCCCAATGTAAGATTGTCGGGATTGCGATAGAAGTGTTTTCTTCCATTTTTAAAACGTACTTCCACCGCATTGAAAGGTTCCATATTGCCAGGAAGCGACATATTGGAAAGCCAATCGAATACCGTCAGTTTATTACAGCCATCGGAGCCACAGGTTCCATTGTTTCTGCAGCCTTTTGGTTGTCCATTGTCGCCAGTAGCGCAGCTGGTACAGCCCATATTTTTTATATATAGCTCTTTTTCAATTAAAAAAAGAGACGAAGATTAAACATACTTACAATCAGTAAATATACCAATAAAAGAATTACTGTTTGTACTTTAATTTTTCCGACCTGCCCTTCTTGAAAATCTTGTTGCTGTTGTGTTTGCCGCTTCGCAATCGCTTCTGCTCTTCGTAGGGTAACTGTATGATTTCTGCACATTCATTACTGCAACATTCTTGCATTGTATTGGCACATTCCTCACATTGAATAAACAGTAAGTGACATGCTTCGTTAGCACAGTTTACATGGGTATCGCACGGTTTACCACATTGATGGCATTGGGCAATAATATCTTCAGAAATACGCTCACCCCTGCGGTGATCGAACACAAAATTTTTACCAATGAACTTATTCTCAAGCCCCTTGTTTTGTACTTGACGGGCGTATTCTATGATACCGCCTTCCAATTGAAACACATTTTTAAATCCTTTGTGCTTGTAGTAAGCACTAGCTTTTTCACAGCGAATACCGCCTGTACAATACATCACCAACTTTTTGTCCTCCTTATGCTCTTTTAAGTCTTCTTCAATAATATCCAAAGAATCGCGAAAGGTATCCACATCTGGTGTAACTGCTCCTTTAAAATGCCCTATTTCACTTTCATAATGATTTCGCATATCGACTAAAACCGTTTCAGGGTCTTCAATAAGCTCATTAAACCTTTCGGCGTCTACATGCACCCCCTTGTTTGTTACATCGAAGGTGTCATCGTTTAATCCATCGGCCACAATTTTTTTGCGGACTTTCACCTTCAGTTTTAAGAAGGACTTTAGATCGTGTTCAATGGCAATGTTGAGGCGTACGTCTTTTAGGAAATAGATTCCGTCCAAAAATTTCTTGAAGTCATTAAAATTCTTAGCCGGTACAGATAATTGTCCATTAATTCCTTCATTGGCCACATAGATACGCCCCAAGACGTTCATATCGTCCCAAGCGATAAATAAATGATTCCTGAAAAGTTCTGGATTGCCAATTTTGGCGTACTGATAAAAAGAAAGCGTAAGTCGGTCTTCACCGGCCTTTTCCAATAATTCCGCTCTCTCTTTTGCACTTAGTGTGTTGTACAGTTGCATGCTATACTTTTTAAGGTGAAAAGATGAAAACTTATAATAATTGGGGCAAAAATACACTTTTGTCCTATTGTTGACAAAAAAAGGGAGGCAAGGCTTTTTCCTGTTGTGCCAAATATGGAGAAATGCTACCTTTAACGTTTTAAGAATTTTCAATAGATAGACACATGAGCAGCGAAAAAGACGCAAAATTAAAAGCATTAAAACTTACACTTGACAAGCTAGATAAGACCTACGGAAAAGGCACCGTGATGAAGATGGGCGATGCCGCCGTACAAGAAGTTGAGGTGATTCCAACAGGTTCCTTAGGATTGGATTTAGCTTTGGGTGTTGGGGGTTATCCAAGGGGAAGGGTTGTTGAAATTTACGGTCCCGAATCTTCTGGTAAAACCACCCTTACCTTACACGCTATTGCGGAAGCCCAAAAAAGTGGGGGAATTGCAGCTTTTATAGACGCAGAACATGCCTTCGACAGGTATTATGCTGAAAAATTAGGGGTGGACATAGAAAATCTTATTATCTCACAACCGGACAACGGGGAACAGGCATTAGAGATAGCAGATAATTTAATTCGAAGTGGTGCCATAGACATCATTATTATCGATTCGGTAGCGGCCCTTACCCCAAAAAGTGAGATCGAAGGTGAAATGGGGGATAGTAAAATGGGGTTGCATGCTCGATTAATGTCCCAAGCACTCAGAAAGTTAACTGCCTCCATTAGCAAGACCAATTGTACTGTGGTCTTCATTAACCAATTAAGGGAAAAAATCGGGGTGATGTTCGGAAATCCTGAAACCACAACGGGAGGTAATGCATTGAAATTTTATGCCTCTGTAAGGCTGGATATACGACGATCTACACAGATTAAGGATAGCCAAGGAAGTATCTTGGGGAATAAAACCCGAGTAAAAATTGTAAAGAACAAAGTGGCACCGCCATTTAGAACGGCCGAATTCGATATCATGTATGGCGAAGGGGTGTCTAAGGTGGGTGAAATCATAGACTTGGGTGTAGCGTATGAAATAGTGAAGAAAAGTGGATCTTGGTTTAGTTATGACGATACCAAATTAGGCCAGGGTCGAGATGCGGTTAAGACCTTGCTTCTAGATAATCCTGAGTTAATGGAAGAACTAGAGCAAAAAATCAAGGAAGCAATAGCAGCTGTAGCCAGTTAAAAAACTTCTGCCCCACGCAACCATTTATTTCGTCACGTATCTACCCATTGTAGCAACTTGGGCGATATGGTTGCCTGCTTACGTTATAAGGTAGTTAAGTGTACTAAACAAGCCAACCATATTTGACGTTACAACAGCTCATAGAAGAATGCAAGCGGCACGACGCTAAAGCACAGGAAGCGCTTTATAAGCAATACTCCCGTGTCTTGTTCGGAATATGTTTAAAATATTCCCCGAATCGAGCCGAGGCTGAAGACAGCTTACAGGATGCATTCATCACTATTTTTAATAGGATTGAGCAGTTCCAAGGAAAAGGTTCTTTTGAAGGCTGGATGAAGCGCATAACCGTAAATACGGTGCTTCAAAAATACAGGAAGAAAAAGGTATTCGATATTTCGAATGAGGAACGGTTGGAGGACGTAGATGTTGAGGTAGAGACCACGCAGGTTCCTTTGGATTTTTTACTGAAGATTATTCAGGAATTACCCGACCGCTACCGATTGGTGTTCAACCTGTACGTGCTAGATGGCTATTCGCATAAAGAAATAGCCGAGATGCTGGGAATTTCGGACGGAACTTCCAAATCTAATTTGGCTCGGGCCCGAATGATCCTTAAAAAGAAAGTAGAATCGTTTCTTAACGACCAAAATAAACAGTAACCCGCCTTGTAAAAAGGTGATTTTGATGAGTGACAAGAAACACATAGACGATTTGTTCAAAGAGCAACTGCAGCATTTTGAAGCGGCTCCTTCTCCAGAGGTTTGGGACTCTATCCAAGCCAAAATGAAAAAAGAGAAGGACGACCGTAAGGTGATTCCTCTGTGGTGGCGCTTGGGTGGTGTGGCCGCATTGCTGGCCTTGCTACTTACTGTGGGCAATATGATGTTCGATCCGTTTGGCAACGGAACGGAAGGCCCTGTGCTTGTAGATGACAATACTGAACGAAGTATTGAACAGCAACAGGACAATACCCCTATTATTGACAAAGAGATTAAGGATGATGCGATTTCCTCTGAAGACAAATTGGAGGAAAGCACTGAAGAAAAGTCTACTACAGATGACATTGAAACGTTAGATACTCAAGAAAAGGTTCTTCAAAAATCCCGAAGCGGTCAAAAGGCCATTGCGGTAGAGGATCAAGAAAAAACGTCCTCCCCTTCTCCTGAAAACAAACTCCTTAAAAAGGATACTGGTTTTGATAAAATGAGCAATGCTCAAGATGCGGTAGCGATTTCTGAAAATGTTGAAAAGCAGAAATCAAATCCCGAAAATCCTTCGACTAAGTTGAATAAGGATGTTGTAGATACACAGAAAAATGAGGTGGTGCAAACTGGTGTTGCTGTCGAGAATCTAAAAAAGGAGAAAGAGGATAGTAAACAACTGGACGAGGAACGATTTAAGAACCCAATGGAGGACAAGGATCCTTCAAAAGTGATCATCCAAGATGCCGAAACGGCCGTAACCCAGACAGAAGAGAAAAAAGACGAAACCCAAGTCATTCCTGAAGAAAACAAAAAATCCATTTTCGATGCAATTGCGGAGGATGAAGAGAAGGAAGTAGCAAAAGTGGACGATCCCGATGCTAGACAGTGGGAAGTAACCCCTAATTTTGGCCCTGTATTTTACAACAGCTTAGATGGTGGTTCTTCTATAGATCCCATGTTTGCAGACAATTCGCAGAGTGGTGACACCAACTTCAGTTATGGGGTACAGGTAAGTTATGCCATTAATGATCGCCTGAGTATCCGTTCGGGGGTTAGTAATGTAAACCTTGGGTATACTACCGGGGATATTGAGTTGGCAACGGGACCTGTAGCTTCCGCTCTGGCAACTGTAGATTATGGAGGGCGATCCAATGTGTTAACGGCCCTTGATAAAGGGACGCTTGCTACGACTCCTCCTTCGGACGATATGAACCCATTCGAGAACCTACGCCCGAAGTCTACTGGTGGCGATAATGCAGAATTAACCCAGAACCTTTCGTATTTCGAAGTTCCATTAGAATTGAACTATGCCTTGCTGGATAAGCGATTTGGCATTAATATGATAGGAGGGTTTAGCACGCTGTTCTTGGGTAATAATGAAATTGTGGCAAATGACGGCAATTTCCGTGAAGTACTTGGTGAAGCCAATAACCTAAATTCGGTAAGTTTTTCTACCAATGTTGGGTTAGGGTTTAACTACAAAATTAGTAATAGATTAAAGTTTAATATCGAACCTATGTTTAAATACCAACTCAATCCGTATTCGGATTCGTCCGTGGATTTTAGGCCTTATTATTTAGGGGTTTATAGTGGATTGAGTTTTAAGTTTTAGGTTAGTTTTTTAGTTGGTTAGGTTTGGATTATACCAAACAATGATGAAAGAAAAACCGTTCCCATCGCCATAGGAACGGTTTTTTAATTCGTGTATATTTCCTAATTTACTGCTATGTTTAAACTTCCAAACCGCGATACACGAAAAAAGCTTAGGAACTCTTTAAAGGGATCTTCCGATCCTAATGAATCGGTCAACTTTTTTACCTATTTCTTAAGCATCATTGCTGCCGGTTTTCTTATTGGCCTGGCTATTTACATCCCCAAACAACTGGTTGGGACTTCGTGGGAATGGTTGGCCGTTAAGATTGAAGAGAGCCACTTATGGAAGACCATTTATGGCATCACATTCTGCTTCGCAGGATTTGTAGTGACCGCTATTGTCATAAGTATTTATGAGTTTATAAGTGATCGGTTTTAGTGTTGGCTTCCCTTAAAAACACTAAACCCCATAGCAATTAGCTATGGGGTTTGGCAACTATCTCATTTTATAATGAATCCCGTAAATTGGACATGTTAATGCAAATGACCGTAGAGGTTGCAAGGCCCAAGGACCTGCCTAAAATTCAAATAGTTTGATCTCCAATGATGACTCCTCTTTTTCTTTTACTGTTCTTAAATCTAAAAGATTTTCTAAGACATTAATCGATTCTATATAGTTTCCAAAACTATAATACTCAGTCTCACTCTTGGTATTTAAAGTTAAGTTTTCTAAATCTCCATAAAGAATGGGAATTGAGGAATTAATACTTATTGGAATAACATAGACTAAGCCTCTTTTTACCTCAGAAAAATTTGCATAACCACCTATATCTTCTCGTTGAGATACTGCAGAGATTATTAAAAACTTTTCTTTTTTTGAGTCTTCAAATATTTCATATATGTATTGAAAATATCCATTGAGTTTGAGGTCAAAAAGTAATTTATCATTATTATAAACCTTTGATCCTTCTTTGATCTTTACATTATGTTCAGGAAAGTAGATTCCATTTTTTTTGTTATATCTCTCTCCATTTATGGGAAAAATTGAATACAGTTCTTGGGATGTTATATCACTTATTGTTATGAGGCTAATAATCCCAATTAATACTACAATATTCTTCATAATTTCAATTTCTTGATCTATAAAAAGCACTTTGATCTGTAACTCGCTCTCTTGTAACGGCTCCTGTTTCAGGATTAGTTACAGTTTGGAGTCGACTAATCCCAGATCTTTCTCCATAGTTTGGGTTTTGTTTTAACATCTCTACTTCATACATGACTTGATATAATCTTGAATTATTTGAACCGTTTTTTGTAAAAAGTTGAGTGCCTTTTTCATTCTTAAATAAGAATATTGACCCATGAGATGACTTATTATCAGGTGCGCCATTGATGTTGAATTTGTATCGGATTACATCAAGCATTCCTCCAGATGATACATTAGTGGTATTATTCTCTAAAAATTTATCAAATTCTTCCGGACTACCTTGGATACCATTGGGATCAACTTTACCTGTTTTAGAAACAGATTCACAAGTCCCCCAACAATTATTTTTACCTTCAGCTTCGGGGTCCGCACTGGCAGTTTTTAAACCGTCATTATATTCTCCAAGTGCAGTTTCAAAAGATTGTAAAGTTTCTCCAACTTCTCCACCAATATCTTTAACCCCAATACCATCTTCCCCATCATTTTTAACCCCGTCTAAAACTTCTTTATAATTCTCTCCAAACATTTCTTTTAATTGCGATTTACTTAATCCTGATTCTCTTTTGAATGTTTTCCAGCCATCTTTATCTTTTGTTTTTACGATACTTAAAGTTTTATTTTCTTCATCATACGAGAACTCCCATAATCCAGTTGGATCATTAAAAACAATTGGATTATTAGCAGCATATCTATAAGGAGTTAGTTCAGGAGCAAAATCAGCCAAAGGATCAATACTCATAAATCTACCTAATGCCGCATCGTAATTACGTGCGCTAAAATCATACCACTCTAATCCAAGTTCCTCATTGTTCTCCTTCCCTCCGAACTTCCAGTTTTGCGCCAAATCATTCCCAATGGGGTTGAACGTGGTATTATACCCTTTTTGTTTTACACCGAAAGGATAATAATTGGATTCTTCAATAATCTCTGTAGTTTCATCGATACTACCATCCCCATTATCATCGCTATAGCTTAATCGTATATTACCCAGATGGTCTTTGTACTGAAAAACATACTTATACCCATCATAATAAGAACCGCCCTTGGGTCCTCCTGTAGTTATGGGCCCAGGTACAAGATACCCCTCTGGTTGGTTCATAAACTCCAATGTTTCGATGCCAGCACCTGAGTACGGTTTTTTGTATTTTAAATTTCCCGCATAAGATACCGTGGTTTCTACTCCTACTCCTTCAATGATTTTCTTCTGTAACTTAATGCCAGTGGCATCATAGGTATACTCTATCCTTTTATACGGGTCGTTACTAAAAGTTACCTCTGTCGGTAAGTTTAAGTGATTGTACTCGATACTGGTTATATCCTTGTTTTTGTCTAAGGTCATATTCCCGTTTGCATCGTATGAATAATCTGGATCTATTCCATTGCTTACATCCTTGAAACCGTAATCTTCTAAAGGAGTGCCATTCAATTGATCCACCACCCGGATTAATTGATTACCATTATAATAATACGTTAGATCGTCCCACATATCTGTAAAGGTGCCATTATCATCAAATCCTCTCCTATTCAGGGTCTTAATGTTTCCATTTAGATCATAAGACAGATTCCCCAAGTCGTGGTTATTATTGAGTACCATAGCAGATAATGTAGTTCCTTTTATGCTTTTTGCGGTTGCTATTCTATTAAGGTCATCATACACATAGTTGTACCCCCTAATATCATCATCTGCACTTTCGGTCTGCCAAAGGGTCTGGGCAATATTACCATTATATAGAGCAACAGGACTGTCTCCTACGGTACTGTTAACTTCATTATAATTAATCTTGAAATTGAACAGGTCGGGAATTAGGCCTCCAGCTAAGCCAGGATCTACCTCATTAATTTCAGTTAACCAACCTCTAATATTATAGTCATAATCTACATCCTGTAGGCCTCCATCGAATGCACTACTGAATAAAGTGACGTTCGTTAGCTGCGCACCTTCATCCCCTGTAAAAGTAACCTTCCCGTATAGTAGATCGTTATTGGATGTAATATTTACACTTTCGAATTCACTTCCATTCTTAAGAAATTTTACGGTATTCCCTACACGCTGTACACTAAATAGGTCATTCGCATTATACGTTCCATAGCTGAAGGAGCCATTTGGATATGCCGCCCCATCTACACGTAATTTTATCTTCACACCAGTCAATCCCGAATAGTGAAGATGAATACCATAATCCATATAAAGATTATCGGAATTGTTACTGTTCCCCGATTTTACCAACCCTACAACTGCATGTTTATCTGTTTGTTGAGGGCGAAACTGAATACCGCCATCTTCAGAGGATGGAATCGATCCCCGTGTCATCGCTAGGGAAGGCCATGCCTCCGCATATCCATTAGGATAGGTATTCGTAATTGACCCATCATGCGTAACCTCTACATGTTCCATATCCTCAAAACCATCTACAAAAGATTGACCTCCAACTAATTTCTGGGTAAGCTGACCGAGCTCGTCATAATGGTTCTCGGCAATGCGTTGCACGGGGTTATTCCCAATTTTCTGTTTGTGCGAAACCAAACGACCCATATGGTCATATAAAAAATAGTCATGAGTGATAACCGAAGGAACCCCATTTTTCTGATGATTGTGAATGGTTTTCAATGGTTTTCCTGAAAAATCCAGTACGGAGCTAATTAGATCATTCGTCTCCAGAAAATCATTAACAGATCTCGTAAAAATCACCCTGCCTTTTTCATCGTAGGCACTGAAGGAAGAAATCCAATCGTCTGTTCCCAAAACCCTAGTCTTGGTTACCGTGGGCAATCCTTGGGTGGTTGTTTGAGAGGCCGAACTTTCTGTAGTTATTTGGTTAAGCACAGATGTTGGCACCCCGAGTCCATCCAAATGGCGATACGTATCATAATAATGAATCGTGTGAATATCATAATTATTCACATTCGGGATCACATTATTGGTATAATATATTGCCTGGTTGTTGATGGTCTGCTCTGTTGCAGTAACCTCCTCATAAATATCATTTTCATTGTCCATTAATGCCTGCAGGTCCGAACGGGTGCTTGCATAGGTATTCTTACCTGTATAGGCCACCCTTCCCAATGCATCATATTTGGTGAATAACCAGTGGTTGGTAGCCCTTAGATTGGCATCTTGGGTAAAAGCCGGGCGATCCAACTGGTCGTACACAATGTATTCCCAATCTTTCCCGGGAATTTTCTTTTCAATTAACCGATTGCGCTTGTCATATTTGTATTGATACCCCCACTTGTCTAAATTGGACTGAACCACATTGTCATTAGTGTCCAAAATGGAATCTGTGCCTTCTGGGGAAAGCACATAAGTGAGGTTCCCAAAATCGTCATACACATAATAGGTATCATGATTTAATGAGGCCTTGGCGGGAAGTCCTCCTGGCTTTTCTGCCACCATGCGTTTCAGCACAACCTGGCCCGACTTATTTTTTAATTCGAAAACGGTCCCATAATTTCCATCTGCTGGAACCCAGTTTTCATCTTTGGTCTGTGTTATGTATAACTCTCTATTATCATAAATACCGTCATAGATAAGCTCGGGAGCATCATAATCACTTCCTGTAAATTGCACACGAAACTTTTTAACTATCCAACCATTTGTATCGTATTCATATTTCACGGTATGATTGTCTCCAGACAATACATATAACCTCCAATCATCGCCCGGCGCTCCCTGCTGAAGTGGCCTTAATAAAGGTGAAGATTCGAAGGATGTTTCGCTATATGGGTTAGAAGTATTGTCGTATTTGGGAGCATTGTAAAAACTGAATATGTTGTTCTTCAGCGCAGTTGGGTCCGTAAAGTCCAGGTCATTAGATATTTGCGAACTACTAGCCCAGGGTAGGTACTGCTTAGGTTGCAATCCCAAATCATCGTATTCCATATGGACTTCAATGTTCTGCCTGTTTCCCCCTGAGCGAGCATTTTTCGTTTGAATGGGTCGGCCGATATCATCATAATAGGTTACAGTCTCGATTTTAGAGTCCTCCAAAACCGATTCATCTTGTGTTTCCACTAAATATGCTGTGGATTTTACATAATTTTCATTGGCATCCTGCCCTTTTGCCAAGAAAGGGACAAATGCGGTTATGACTAATATATATAATAGCTTTTTCATCTTTCTCGGGTATTAATTTGTTTTGTAATTGTATTCGTAAGAACCTACAAGGTTCAAGTCCTGATCCTTCATGTTTACCAAGCGATTGGGTGCGTCGTATTCAAAATACTGTACCTGTCCGTTGGGACCTGTAATAGAGGTCACCCCTACATCTGGTTTGTAGGTATAGGTAGTAACCATGGCCTCTGGAAATGCTTGGCGAATCTTATCTATCTCATCACGCACCTGTTGATCTGTTGGATTGTTATTGAGCACGGATAGGTCTATCGTAAAGATCCAGGAAAACAACTGTGAATATGTTACATTATCCACTTTTGCCACTGGATAGGTGTGGTCATATCCCCAAACATAGCTTGTCTTTTGAGCAAGTATAGCCTCAGTGGCTCCCACCTTTCGGCTCATTTGAAGAATATTTCCATAGCTATCGTACTCATCGAATATCCTATTCGTTGTCGCTTCGTTTCCTTTCTTCTGAATGACTTTCCATGGCAGAATGATTCCATTATGATTGGTATACGTGAACTGTGTCTCGGATGCCTTACCATTAGTCTCGTTTCTTAAATTGACCAACTCCGTCAATCTATTTTGATTAATTAGTGTTGTGATTTCTGAGTTCAAGCCCAAGAAATCCTGTGGATAGGTATACCTCATCTTTACCAAATCCCCTTTACTATCCAAGGTCTCGGTTCTTGTAACCAATCTATGAGAGTTACTATCGTAGAAATAGTTTGTCGAGGTTTCTACAAAGTTTGCGTCGAAATAGTCCTTCACGATTCTCTTCTTGGGTCTATGCCAGAAAGGCTTTAAATAGAAGTTGTTCTTTTCATGATAGCTTACATTAGGATAGGTAATACAGTATTGGAAATCCGGCATGGTCGTAGCATGACAGTACGTCTTGGAACAATTGAATCCGCCGCCATTACCAATATCAGAAACCCCAGGTTGATTGTAGGAGTAGTATTCGTTGGCCGAGTTGTCGGTGTCCTCAAAAACTGCCAAGTATCCATCCTTTGAACCTTGCAAAGTGTATGTAGTTCCGTAAAGGGAATAGGGCGTTTCTATGCTTTCATAAATAGTCTCTGTAGACTGTACCATTTCTTTATTACTGTTGTATAGGATCTTTTTACGTTCCTGTCCGTTAAGGAAAGATTCATCCCGGAAAGGAGACTTGTCCACTAGGTCGAAATTGTTATAAAAGTGTGTTACGGTATAACCCCTGGGATCAGGATTATTCGTCGACAAAGAGTACTGAAACTCGGTAACAACATCATAGGTTACTGTATTGCTGGCAGAAGTGATTTGATTGTTCGCATAGCGATACAGATTCAATCTTTGATTTTCTAGCAGAACACAATTGTTCCATGATGCCTGCTCATAGGTCACAGAGTACACTGTTTCCGTAAACTTTAACGGCTGCTGTAAAATGGCAGAGGAAGCTTGCTTAAAATCAGTTTCGCTCAGGTTCCCCGTTGTATTGGAAAAATCATCATAGTAATATCTTTTATACCCCAATAAATTATCGTCGTCGTCATAGTTCCTTATTTTATCTATCCTAAGACCTCCACCGTATACTGGTTGGGGTTGATAGTTAATGTCATTTGCTTTTTGAAACCAGTAGGTATACTTATCGCTACTATTCATAATTAAATAGTTATACGTGCCATTCGGTAAATCAACTTCAAATTCGTTAAGGCTTCCCATCATTTCCCTGTAAAAGAATCTTGAACTAGGATCGTTCTTAAATTCTTCAATATTAGGGGTCGTATTGGTAGTGGGGTAGATGACCAGCACATTCCAATGTTGACAGGGTTCTGTCGTTCCATCGTCATCAAATTGTGATAGAACCCTGAATCGTTTTGAAAGATTTGGAGTGTTCACAGTAAATGATCCGTCCGTTCCCAATGGAGTTCCAGGACAAGAATCATCTATTAGACCATAAGGATTGCTTGATGATAGCCCGCCTTGAAAACCGCCTGAACCAGTAATATCGTCCCAGATAGTGGTTTCACTCGTTTCATAACCAATGAGGTGCAATCCATAATCAAAAGTCGTATACCCTCCGGTTGGGTAACTAATTTTATTCAGCGTTCCGATTTGGGTATATGTAAGATCCGCATCTCTTATAGCTCCAGACATTGTGTAATCGTCTGTAACTTCCCGAGGCACCAAGGTGGAATTACCATCATAGTTGTTATAGTATCCCCAAAAATCCTGTCCGTAAGAGTGACGGTTCGGGATGAAGTAATCTCCTTGATGCTTTTCATAATCGAACGTATGTTTCTTTACTTCAGATGCCTCAGATTCACCTTCTATGGAACCATAGCTGGTTTGAACTATTTGGTCCAATTTTAAACGCAAATCCGTTTCTTCCGGATTCGATTGGGTAGTTTGAAAGTAACTTGTACTTGGCACCGTACTCGAAATAAGGTCCCCCATATTGTTGTACATCTTTATTTCGCCAAGGCTTTGAGAGCCTGGTAGATCAGTTCGCGGATTAGGGCTAAATAAGAATTCTGCCCGCTTAACCGTGTTTATCTCAATTTCCTTAAGAAATACTTGATCGATCTCATAGGTGATAGGGGAGTTTATAGTTGAATTATTAAGGGAAGGGTCACAACCTGGAGTACCTGATGGAAGGCAATTTGAAATGAAACTTATTTCCTGATAACGCTGCGGTTTGGCCCATTGAACCTTTGGATGATACTTGAAAACGATAGAGTCCTTTTTAACAGCAGAAATAATCTTTGTTAAATGCCAAGCAGAGGCAAAGTCCTTATGGTTGTCATCTATATATGGCGGTGCAGATCCCGGCACAACTCCAGAATACCATGATTTATTCCTTTCTTCTTCTTTGAATTCATATTTATTACCGGAGTCATCAATAATATCGAATCCTGTAAGTATTCTATGATATGTAGCTCCTCCTCCGGATAAGTATGGAATGATTTTAATGTTTGGGTTTTCCAAACATATCCCTATGTCATTCTCATAGTCTATATAGAACCGGCCTGACAGTCCCCCTGGAGCACTAAATCTATAATAATCGGGTTGGGTATCGTAGCGGCCATCTACCACTCTTTCTTTGAAGAAGAAATAATCATTGATTCGTCCGTCGGGTTCATCACCATACTCGCCAATAGGATTCACAAATTCATTCATCTTATTCTTCACCACTGGATCATAATGCGGATAGTAGGGAAAACGCGAGATATATGCATCATCGGGTTGCCCAAGGTTTACACGGCTAACGGCACCACCTGCCTCAAGATTCCATCCTAACCCCACCCAAGTAGCCATTTGTTCTACTTTGATTCCAGAGGCATCATAGGTAAGGCTCACTGGAACCCCAAATTCACGACCGGACACGGCCCCCAAAGGGATACTAATGTTTGGAGTTCCCGTATAAAGGGAAGAATCATAATCCCCATACTTGGTAAGGGCAGCAACTTCAGGAGAGTTTGGTAAAGTAACATCCTGGCTGAAACTGTCGCCAGTGGGCACAAAAGGATCTTGTGCATGGACTGTTATTGCAAACAATAACAGCCCCAGATAAATGAGTTTTTTCATAGCAAATAAATTTTAGCGATTAAACACTGATTATACTTCTTGAGGGACTCGCCCTAAAGGAGCTCTTGGAACACCCTAATGACGCCCTAAGAAAGATTACTGACGAAAATAGAAGGTATGGGGTGGGAAAAAAATAGAGAATGTATAAGTGCGTGGATTCTTTTCAAATTTGCAATCTTAAAAGGGCAATTTGTATTTGAAAGAATCTGAAGCAATTGAAAATCAGCTGGGAAAGCTGGGATTTTGTAATTCTCCCAAAATAATCTCCCGAGTCTGTTCCCGCAACATGCGTTTATCTTCCAACTCCAATATTCCCGTTGGAATGATATCGTGCACCTTGACACGCATGACACCAGGACTTCCACTAAAAAAGGTATAAGAAAACCGTTTCTTGTTATCGTGAAAAGACATTGGGGCAATAGGGATCTTGTGCTCTATTGCTAAACGAAAGGCTCCGTCCTTGAACTCATTTAAAAGTAAGGACTCATCGTCCGGCACACCACCTTCAGGGAATATGCATACACTCAATCCGCGTTGCAAGCGTTTCTGTGCTTCAATAAACACATTATGGCGACTTCTGGCGTCCGATCTGTCTACGAGGATACAAGTACGTTTATAGAAAAAGCCGAAAAGAGGGATTTTGGCTAACTCTGCCTTGCCCACAAATACAAATGGGTTTTTGGAAACCACATACAGCATTAACATTATGTCCGTCATGGAGGTGTGATTGGCCACGAACATATAACTCATGCCTTTTTCAAAAGAAACATCCCGTTTCACCTTAGGGTAAAACCCCATGCCGAATAAGATGATTTTAGACCAAAATCTGGCCAAACGAAAGAAAAAGGGATACCAGTTATCCCTTAGGATGCTCAATACCAAGATTGGAAATAAGATTACTATGGGCAGTGTGACCAATATGTAAAACCATATCCTATAGAAAACGTACCCTATGTTGCGAAGTAATTTCATTCGATGCCAAAAATACTAATTTGAAAGTTGCAAATACTTCAAAAAAATTACCTTTGCTTGAAATTTGAGCTGAAAGCAATTATGTCAAGAATTCTAACTGGAATACAGAGCACTGGAACCCCGCACTTGGGAAATATTTTGGGAGCCATTTTACCTGCTGTAGAAATGGCCAACAACCCTAAAAACGATTCGTATCTATTTATCGCCGATATGCACTCCCTTACCCAAATTAAGGATTCGGAAACACTGCGAAGTAACACATATAGTACTGCTGCTGCGTGGTTAGCATTTGGGTTGGATATTGAAAAAACAGTATTCTACCGACAGAGTGATGTCCCACAGGTGACGGAGCTTTCTTGGTACCTAAGTTGCTTCTTCCCGTACCAGCGACTTACGTTAGCGCATAGCTTTAAGGATAAGGCAGACCGGTTAGAGGATGTGAACGCCGGCCTTTTTACGTATCCTATGCTTATGGCTGCCGATATTCTTCTGTACGATGCAGAGATAGTGCCCGTTGGAAAGGATCAATTACAACATTTAGAAATGACCCGCGACGTTGCCTCACGTTTTCATGCAAAGATTGGTGGGGAAACATTCGTATTACCAGATGCCAAGGTACAAGAAGATACCATGCTCATTCCGGGTACAGATGGAGGCAAAATGAGCAAGTCTAAGGACAACATCATAAATATCTTTTTACCAGACAAAAAATTGCGAAAACAGGTAATGGGTATTCAGACCGATAGTACTCCTCTGGAAGAGCCTAAAAACCCAGATACCTGTAACGTTTTTGCGTTATATAAACTATTGGCTACATCGGATCAAATTGAAGAAATGAGAGCTAATTATTTGGCTGGCGGCTATGGATATGGACATGCCAAACAAGCGTTGTATGAATGTCTGATCGACCGTTTTGAAGAAGAACGTGCTAGATATAACCACTACATGGAAAACCTTGAGGAAATAGATGCTGCTCTTGCCATAGGTGCCAAAAAGGCCAAAGTCGTCGCTGAAGCTGTTTTATCCCGGGTTAGGGAAAAGGTAGGCTACTAAGCCATTTTGCCTACATTCTTGTTATAGGCTTTGAATTCATTTTTCAGAATTCCTGCAGGTTCAGGGGTGACACAATACATGTAGAAAAACACCAGGGCAATACAAAACATTCCAGATTTTAGAATTGATATTCCAAATATTGGATTTTCGTAGAAGAACAGTGTATTGAATACGTCGGTAATATCGCTAAGGAAGAAAAATAAAAATGCCGCTGTAATCAATGATATCCTTATAGAGGTATTCATATTTCCAATATGATAAATCAGCCCAATACTCAGTAAAACCATTTTCAATATCGTATAGGCAAAGCTATAGAGAATATGCATGGTGCTAAGTCCAAATGAATCGGCCCATGTGATAATTTTATTAGCGAAAAGTAAATCTAAAGCCAAAATGATAATAATAACCCAACTCCATTTATTAAGCCTAAACTTAAATGGATGTTCTTTTATCATTTTCAGAAAAATAAGGATAAAGCCTAGTATCCAAAATAGCTGTACCGTGTATAGATAGATGATCGCTCCCCTTTCCCCTTTGGGAATTCCGTTAAAAGAAAAAAATACGCCAAAAGCAGAGGAAACAATGAAGAGGGAAAATACCCAAATAAAAAGTTTGCTGCGAACCTTATCGAACAATAGATGATACGTTAAACCCAAGGTATAGAGCAGTAAATAAAAAACGAAAATGAGTTGCCCGTTTGAGTAGCCCGAGAGACAATATCCAATGGCGGAAGCCAATAGTAATCCACGGAATACATTTCTTGGGGAAAAGATCATATCCCAAAAATAGAAAAAAATAAATTGGTGCCTATTCGCCCTTCATTTAATAATTATAGTGCCTCAAATAATTTACCGGGTAATGGCCGTACTAACCCCTTTAGTTCTAAGGAGAGCAAAATGGTTACTACTTTATAAATTGGCAAGGCACATTCTAAGGCTATGCTGTCTAGAAGCTCCTTGTCCTTTCCCTTTAAATGTGTCAAAATATTTTTTTCTTCATCAGTTAATTCTACGAACAGCTTTGTCTGTTGCGGCTTCCCATGTCCTTGTTCTAAATTCCATCCTAGATGATAGATTAAATCTGCTGCCGATGTTAATAGGTGAGCCCCTTGGGTCTTAATCAGGTTATTGCAACCTTGGCTTTGCACATCTCCCACCCTGCCTGGTACAGCAAATACTTCCCTATTGTAGGAGTTGGCTATATCTGCCGTCACTAAACTACCGCCCTTCTCTGCCGATTCAATCACAATAGTCGCTTCACTAATTCCGGCAATTACCCGATTCCGTTTCAGAAAATTGTTCCTGTCGAATTGATCATCACTCCAAAACTCCGTGAGAAACCCACCATTTTCATTCACCTTCGAAACATATTTCTTATGGCTTTTGGGATACACCTGATTGAACCCATGAGCAAGGCACCCAATGGTCTGAAGCCCCATTTCCATAGCGGTTTTCTGAGCGGTAATGTCTACCCCATAGGCAAATCCAGACACAATTACTGGATTAAGGGATGCTAATTCTTGAACCAATTCCCTACAAAACCTGCTACCGTAGGTTGTTACCCTACGTGTTCCAACAATACTTATTATTTTCTTGTTCTTTACATCAATATTGCCAGTTTGAAATAACAAAAGAGGCCCATCTATACAGTGTTTCAATCTGTCAGGATAGGTAGTATCCAGGAAATAGGAACAATCTATTTTATTGTTCTGTATAAAAACCAGTTCCCTTTCTGCTTCGGAGAGACAGTCGCGTTCATTCAAATATTTCAATTTCAGACTTCCAATGCCTGGTATTTTCAATAGGCGAGTTCTCTTTTCTTTGAAAACAGCCTCGGCCGAGCCAACCGTTTGAATTAATTTTTTAGCAGAAATATCCCCCAAATTGGTAACGCGTTGTAATGCCAAAACATACAACAAATCAGTCTCTGATAACATTCTTGCAATATGAAATCCTGAGTGCCAAAGTCATAGAATGGCACTAGGTATATTAAAGGGAGTTTTTAAAGCTACAAATTTTTCCGTTGTTAATAAGTTCGTTCGGGAACTATTGAATGCTTCCACAAAATAATCTATGTTTGTTTTATGCAGTTGGCAAGCTATATTAAGGATTTACTCTATCGTTATGAGTGTGTTATTATTCCGGGTTTTGGGGCTTTTTTAACGCAAACCCATTCCGCAAGGATAGATGACGCATCCCATACGTTCTATCCTCCTGGTAAAACCATATCATTTAATAGACAATTGCAGACCAATGATGGAATTTTGGCAAACTATGTTGCCTCCGTCGAAAATTGCAGTTATGAATTGGCACTGCAAAAAATCCGTAACTTTACAGGGTCCATTTCTTTGGAGCTATCTGAGGGAAAAACGGTTACGATCAAGAACATTGGCGATTTCCTTTTAAACCATGAAAAAACGGTGCAATTTTCGCCCGTAAGTGTTGAAAACTTCAATACAAACTCTTTCGGGTTAACTTCATTTGTTTCTCCACCAACGCAACGCACGCTGCCTATTTCTGAAAAACAAAAGGATGTTGTAGGGTTGTACCAGGAAAAGAAAAAAACTTCATATCCATTCTTGCGCTATGCAGCCATTGGTCTATTAGCAATTACCTTAGGAGGTATTGGTGGTCTGAAAGTGTATGAAGGTCAAGTTGAAAAGCACAATTTTGCAGAAAAGCAAAAAGCGGATTCCCTTGTAAATAACCAAATACAGGAAGCTACTTTTTTAATTGATAATCCATTGCCGGCATTAACCATTGGAGTGACCAAGGAAACTGGCAAATATCACATTATGGCAGGGGCCTTCCGTATAGAGTCCAATGCTCAAAAGAAAATTAAGCAACTAGCCGATAAAGGTTTTAGTGCCCGTCTTATTGGGCAGAACCGTTATGGACTGCACCAAGTGGTATATAGCTCCCATAGTGACCGTTTGGATGCCTTGCAAACACTTCGTACAATTAAACGTTCCGAAAATAAAGACGCTTGGTTGTTGGTTCAGGATTTGAATCGATAAATTACTTCCATATTCCTTCTGAAAAACCTCAGCTTCGTACCTTTGCAAAAAAAATAGCGTACATGGAAGCAAAATCCCCTTCAGATTCCCGAACCATCATTACCGATTTGGTCCTACCCAGTGAAACCAATCCTATTGGCAATATGTTTGGTGGAGAATTATTGGCCCGAATGGATCGTGCGGCAAGTATCGCTGCCAGAAGGCATAGTAGGAGAATTGTGGTTACGGCTTCAGTAAATCATGTTGCATTCAACAAAATGATTCCGCTGGGAAGCGTGGTTACGGTAGAAGCCCATGTTTCCCGAGCATTTAAAAGTTCAATGGAAGTATACATGGATGTTTGGATCGAAGATCGGGAGAGTGGTCTTCGCAGCAGGGCCAATGAAGCGATTTATACTTTCGTGGCTGTGGATGAAATGGGAAGTCCAGTTCCTGTTCCCGAACTAAAACCAGAGTCAGCGCTGGAAAAACAACGTTTCGAGGGCGCACTAAGAAGAAAACAATTAAGTTTGGTTCTGGCTGGTAAATTAGCTCCGGAAGATGCAACCGAATTAAAAGCACTTTTCACTTAAAGCCTACTAATTCAGTAGGTTTTAGACTGTTAAAAGCCCCCTAGATTTTCGTTTTTTAGGTTTCAAATGGATATATTTGGAATTGCTTTGTAAAAAATTGCTATTTAGCAAAGTACATTTTAAAGAAATTCACCTAAAATTCCAACCATGAAAAAAACTACAATTTTTTCAAATGGGAAAATCATTGCTATGAGTTTTCTAATGATGCTCGTATTCGGTTTTTCCTTTGCACAGGATTCATACACTATTCAGTATCAAGACGAAGCCATTGATATTCAGGAGAATATTCAGTCTTTTCAATGGGACCAGATGCCTGAATCATCTCAATTAGGAGATGGGTATTTTGGTTGGGTTCAGTTTTACGAAACCCCAACCCAAGACATTCAGGATGCATTCAAGGCCAACCAAATGAAGTTGATCGATTACATCCCACATCACACCTATCTATTTTATTTTCCAAATAATACTTCGGTAGACTTCCTTAGAAGCAGCGGAGTAAGGGCTATTGTTCCTGTTGAAGGAAGATTTAAACTGGCTCAGGACCTTAAAAACGGTGATATCGGTTCTTGGGCACAGGAAGGAAGCAATATTCTAGTAACCCTTATTCACCACCAAAATGTAAACACAGATTGGGTTATTAATGATCTGGCAACAAAACAAATTGCCTTGCGTCAAGAATACACAGGATTCAACACCTTGGATCTTTCCATTCCAGATAACTGCTTGGATGAACTTTCCAACCTTCCTTATGTGAAGTGGGTCGAGCTAGTTCCTCCGCCAGCTGTTAAGGAAGATACGAGAGGAAGAGGTTTACATAGAGCTAATGGTCTGGATACACAAGGAGCAGGTAGGGACTATACTGGTGAAGGTGTAGGAGTTATGGTTAGGGATGATGGTATCGTAGGTCCTCATATCGATTTTCAAGGACGAATTGACAATTCATTTGCCACAGGATCTGGACAGACACATGGTGACGGTGTAGCAGGTATTTTAGCTGGAGCTGGAAATAGAAACCCAACGATGCGTGGTATGGCAGCTGGGGCCGATGTATACGTGACCAATTATGGGTCCAATTTTATGGATGCTGCAACCCAGACCCTTATAAACAACGGAAGTGTACAAATAACCAATTCTTCATATGGAGATGGTTGTAATGCAGGATATACTTCAAATGCAAGAAATGTAGACCAGCAAATTCATGAAAACGAGAGTCTTTTACATGTGTTCTCTTGTGGAAACTCTAATGGTAGTAACTGCGGATATGGTGCAGGAAATCAGTGGGGTAATATTACTGGTGGACACAAGCAAGGTAAAAACTGTATTGCTACTGCCAATGTATTTTTTAATGGTGTATTAGCATCATCTAGTAGCCATGGCCCAGCCCATGACGGAAGAATAAAGCCGGATATTACTGCAAATGGCCAAAACCAGATGTCTACCAACGAAAACCATGGGTACCTTACCTTTGGTGGTACATCGGGGGCTGCTCCAGGAATTGCTGGAGTTTCGGCTCAATTGTACCAAGCGTATGCGGAAAACCACGGTGGAGTTCATCCTCCTTCTGGTTTAATTAAAGCTACCTTATTGAATACGGCCAACGATTACGGAAATGTAGGTCCTGACTTTAAATTTGGTTGGGGAATTGTGAACGGTCTTCGTGCCGGTATTTTAATTGAGGATGGTAGGTTCCTATCTGATGAAGTGAGTCAGGGGAATTCCAATAACCATTCCATCAATGTACCTTCAGGAACCACCCAAGTTCGTTTCATGTTATACTGGACAGATCCAGAAGCTTCCCCAGGAGCGAGTCCTGCATTGGTAAATGATTTGGATCTTGTGGTTACCGATCCGTCAAATAACGATTACCTACCTTATATTTTGGATTCAACACCGGATCCAACAACCTTGGATTTACCAGCAACGAATGGAGCCGATCACTTGAACAATATGGAGCAAGTATTGATCAATAATCCAGCAGCTGGAAGCTATGATCTTGAAATTACAGGATTTAATGTTCCTCAAGGACCTCAGGAATATTTCATCGTATACGAGATCATTACCGAGAACTTGACATTAACTTATCCTAACGGCGGTGAAAGTTTCGATCCTAACGTTAATGAAAACCTTCACTGGGATGCTATAAACACAACTTCAGGATTTACCTTAGAGTATTCTACAGATGGAGGGAGTAACTGGAATAACATTGTGACTGTTTCTTCTACCACCACAAATTACTTGTGGAATGTCCCTTCAGAAATTACTGGTGAGGCCAGAATTAGAATTACGAGTGGTTCTTTCTCTGATGAAAGTGATGGAGATTTCAGTATTGCTCCTGTCGTTACTGGTATGAACATCACACAAGTGTGTCCGACAGAGGCCGCTTTTAGCTGGAATGCTGTGGCGGGTGCCGATGGTTATGATTTATATTTATTGGGAGATCGTTATATGGAAGTTGTAGGAAGTTCCAATACCAACTCTATAAATGTTACCATAGCCGATCCAGATGCAGAAATGTGGTATGCAGTGGCTGCTAAGAATGATGCCGAAGGTTGGTACAGTCAAAGAAATCTAGGAACGTTCTACTCAGGTGGTTTATTTAATTGCTCTTTGGCCAATGACCTGTCTTTAAATGTTATCAATAATAGTCCTGATGACTTCTCTACTTTATGCGGCACAGGAAACAATACAGTATCTGTTGTTATTCAGAACACGGGAACTTCTTCCCAAAGTAATTTCCCTGTAAGCTATGAAATTTCTGGGCAAGCTCCAGTAGTAGAAACCTTTACGGGCACGCTTGCTAATGGTGAGCAGACCACATATGAATTTACAACTCCTGTTTCAATTTCGGCTAACGGAGCGTATGTACTTACCACTTCGGTGGATTTACCTGGAGATGAAAACGAATTCAACAATGAATTAAGTTTAGATTTTGTGGCTTATGTTGTTGGATCGACAGATTTGGCAGAAGACTTTGAAACCAATGGAGTACCTCCTCCAGGTTGGGTAATCGCAAATCCTGATGACGGAATCACTTGGGAGGAAGCTTCGGGAGTTACAGGAAGCGATGGGTCGAGTACCACTGCAGTTTTCTTAGACAATTTTAATTATACCAATGTATCTCAGGAAGATCAATTCTGGACAGATGCTTACGACCTTTCAGAGATGGTTTCTGGATTCTTCAGATTCGATTTGGCAAAAGCCCAAAGGTCTTCAAGTGCCAGTGACGTAATGTATGTGGGTATTTCTACAGATTGTGGAGAATCCTTTACCCTGGTGTATGGGCAAGGAGGATTAGATCTCTCTACTATTCCAGATTATGATAACTCTGGACAATGGGAGCCGACCTCCGCTGCTGACTGGAGAACAGATGAAATCAACATCGATGCCTATGCCGGTGAGTATGTAATCTTCAGGTTCGTAGTAGACAACAACAATGGAAACAGTACTTTCCTTGATAATATCTTGATCGATGCTGTTTTAGGTACGGAAGATTTCAGTCTTTCGCAATTGTCCCTAACGCCAAACCCTGCTTCCAATGCCTTTACTATTTCTATGGAGGCTGAAATAGATTCTAGATTGCAAGTGAATCTTATAAATAGTTTAGGACAGCAAATTGGTTCTTATGATGCTTCTATCTTTAATGGAAAAGAAGCAACTATCGATGTTTCTGGATATGCTGCAGGTCTCTATTTTGTACAAATTCAGAATGGAAACCAAAGCGCCACCAAAAAATTGTTGGTGAAGTAAAACTTCGCTTTATTTATTTAACACTAAGACCGTCTTGCAATTTGTGAGACGGTCTTTTTTAATAGTATCTTTGTACTTTCTTTTAGAACTTATCGTATGTACATTGAACAAATTTATACGGGTTGCTTGGCTCAAGGTGCCTATTATATTGAAAGCAATGGCGAAGTCGCTATAATAGATCCCTTGCGAGAAGTTAAACCTTATATGCTGAAAGCTGCGGACAACAACGCTTCTATCAAATATATTTTTGAGACCCATTTCCATGCCGATTTTGTGAGTGGCCATCTTACCCTTTCGGAAGAAACAGGTGCTCCCATAGTGTATGGCCCTACGGCAAATCCTTCGTTTGAAGCAGTCATTGCCGATGACGGACAAACCTTCCCGCTTGGAGATATTACAATAACGGCTTTGCATACGCCAGGCCACACCATGGAAAGTACCACCTATTTGCTGAAAGATAAAAATGGAAAGGATTATGCCATCTTTACCGGAGACACGCTGTTCCTTGGTGATGTTGGACGTCCAGATCTTGCCCAAAAAGCTGCAAGTATGACGCAAGAAGAATTGGCGGGTACATTATTCGACAGCTTGCGAACCAAAATTATGCCTTTGGGAGACGATGTAATCGTATACCCAGCGCATGGAGCAGGTTCGGCTTGTGGTAAAAATATGATGAAGGAAACGGTAGATACTTTAGGACATCAGAAAACGATGAACTATGCCCTAAGGGAAGATATGACCAAAGAAGAGTTCATTAAAGAAGTGACGGACGGCTTACTACCGCCCCCTTCCTATTTTCCACTTAATGTGAAAATGAACAAAGAAGGCTACGACCATATAGATACGGTCATCGAAAGAGGAACCCGTGCCCTATCCCCGAAAGAGTTTGAAGCAATCGCCAATGAAAGCGGCGCGGTTATTTTAGATGTACGCCATCAAGATGAATTTGTAAAAGGCCATGTACCAAGATCAATATTTATTGGGCTCGACGGTGGTTTTGCTCCTTGGGTAGGTGCACTCATCGCAGATGTAAAACAACCCATTCTATTGGTAACACCCGAGGGTCGGGAAGAAGAAGCCGTTACTCGCTTATCCCGTGTTGGGTTCGATCAAACTTTGGGTTACCTAAAAGATGGATTTACTGCTTGGGAAAGCGCCAATAAAGAAACCGATTCATTGTCTTCCATCCCAGCTACTGAATTGGAAAACATTCTAAGCGCTAACGCAAATACTCCCATATTCGATGTGAGAAAAGACAGTGAATATAATGGAAGTCATATTGTAAATGCTTCCCTTACTCCTTTGGATTTTCTGAATGATCACTTATCGGAATTCCCTGAGAAAGAGACTTTTTACGTGCATTGTGCGGGAGGGTATCGCAGTGTCATTGCAGCCTCCATCCTAAAAAGTCGAGGCATTCACAATTTGGTAGATATTGCCGGTGGGTTTAAGGATATTAAGGAAACCAATATTCCTTTATCTGCCTAGAGTACATGAGCAATCAATATCCCGAAATTGATGCGTTACAGAACTTTGTCTCAGTAAACAAGGTCGTAATTAGGCAAACTAAGGATGTCATTCATAAAAGCCTTGTCCCTGTTTCATTTCAATGTAAAGGCCAGGAATATATAATTCAGGTCTTGGACGAATACCATGATCTAAATTGTCAAAACCCCTTACTTCATGTGGTACTTGTCCTGCGGGAATTGGAGTTAATAGATGACGCAAAAGATTATAATGTTTGGTGCAAGCATCAAGGATTTTCGGGCAACCCAAGTGTAGAAACCTATTATGGTGAAATTACAGAACGGATTTCCTTTTTAAAACCCTCTTTCCCTTACGGAAAACTCAATTCATTCATTTCAGACTTAGATTTTCAGTTAAATTCTGGTGCAGCACAAGCACTACGGCGCTAAGTTACATACGGTATACCCAGTCTGCCGGGTTCATCTTTTTGGTGTTCTGGTATACAAAGAACTTTAAGATCGCCCTTCCCGTTGATGGATGTGTAAATACTTTGCCAATCGCATCCTTGGCATTTACTTTATCACCCTTTTTTACGCTCACAGAGGCCAGATTGTTGTAAATGGTAATATAGTTACCATGCCGTATATAAACTGCCTTATTTGCACCTTTAAGTTGCTGTACTTGCATTACCTCACCCTTAAAGACAGCCCGAGCAGTAGCATTGGATTCTGTAATGATCTCTACTCCATTGAATGTCTGCTTTACATTGGGAAACTGTGGATGCTGTCTTGTTCCATACGAATTCAACACTTTTCCCTTTTCTACCGGCCAAATCAGTTTCCCCTTATTGCTTTTAAAATCAGCTGCCAATGCCTTGGCCTCCGGGGTAAGTGCAAATGTGGAAGAAGACTTCTTTGCCGTAGTGTTTCCCGATGATTTATTAGAAGCGGCAATTGCCTCGCGAATAAGACGATCGATTTCCCGATTAATTCGATCTGCTTCCTTTTGCTTGTTCCTAATTTGATTGGCAAACTTCCCTTCGTCCTTCTTCAGTGAAGCCACCAGTGCTTCTTGATTTTTCTTCTCTTTATCCAACTTCTTTTTGGCCTCCCTATTTTCTGCAAGCAACTTCTCTTTATCTTTCTTCTGCTGAATGAGATTTGTATTTAATTCCTGAAGTTCTACCGTCTTTGCCTTTATGCTCTCTCCTTGTTTTTTACGATGACGTGTATATTGTTTCATATACTGCGCCCGTTTATAAGCCTGTAAAAAGTTCTGGGAGGACAGTAGAAACATTAATCGGCTTTGCTGGGATTTACTTTTGTACGATTTGTTGATCATGGAAGCATAATCTTCCTTTAAGCTTGTTAGTTCATTCCGCAATTGGTCAATAGTCGCCAGGTTCTCATTGATCTCCCTCGTAAGCAAATTGGCTTGTTGGTTTGTAACCCTGATAAGATTTTGTCGTGCAGAAATGCGTTGGTCCAAATCCTCGACCTCAGCTAAAATATTCTTCTTCTCCCCTCTGGTTTTGAACAACAGCGTATTGATCTTCTCAATCTCCTTAAGAAGCAATTGTCTTTTTTCCTCCAATTGTTTCTGCTTTTTTGATTGCGCAGAAAGGGGAACAGCCATTAAGAAGCAAAACAAAAATGCTATGTGATAAAGCTTTATTTTCATTTGGTAAGTTCAATTTCCTTGTATCCTTCAGGAATACTAAACGGAAATTTTACGGAAACATTGAGATCAATTTTTTTAAATTCCACATCGATAGTCGTTTCACTATTACCTTCTAAGGCTCGAATCGCTATTTGCGAAGGATATTGACTACCTTCCAGCTCTTGATATTCGCCATAGGTAAGGAACAGTTGTCGCCCGTCTTCTGGTTGAGTCAATTCACTAGATCGTACCTTAAAATTTTCCGGTCTCAATAATAGTGAATGAACGAAATTATAAGGCTGCCTTTTAGGCTCTAATTGATAACTCCCCGAAGCAACCGATGACTGATAGCTTCCCCTATCTAGCGTGAAAATAGATTGTCCCAGCAAAATGGCTTGTGTTTTATCAAAATCCAGAGAGGTACCAAGCCATTCGCTCAATAAGGTAAAATCCCCATCAAAGTAGGTGTTCCCCAACGTCTCATAATAACTTACCTTCTCAGGGGTAATGAGCGCTTTGGCAAGTGTGATTCCCAAGATGGATGCCTTAATCCAGATTTTCTCATCCTTTTCGATGCGGAGACTTACTGTTATGCTTTGTCTTTGTTTTTCATCCTGATAGGCCACTTTTACGCGAGAGGCCATGGTAGAAAAGTTAGGGGTTGCCGCCGTATGAGCGGTAATGATCCCTTTAAGCGCCAATCCAGAATCTGGTTGAAGAGACCCAACCACTGCCTTAGATCCTTTGCAGGAAAGGAAAAGGAAACTCAACATCATCATGTACACAAATCCTTTCATTTTAGTTAATTGGAAAGGTTGATGCCTTCCGCTTTCTTTTTATACTCTGTTGCTTTTTTCACATTACCTTTATTAGAATAGGCTATCTGCAATTGTTCATAGAAGTCTTTTTCCATTTTTGGGTTGTCCAATAGAAAATCAATCCCCATTTCAAGACTATCAATGGCCGTATCAGATTCATTCAACCTATTGTTGGCAACTCCATTAAGGAGGTACAACAAGGGTTGAGCAGGAAAGGTAGCCAGTGCATCTTCGCTCAATTGTTTTGCTTCCGTGTATTTCTCCACATCAATTTGAAGCAACAAAGTATTCTTTATGAGGCTAAAGTTGTCCTCGTCAATCGCAGTTCCTTTTTCGTAGAAGCGAAGCGCCGCTTCCTTGTCCTTTTTAGACCGGTAGTAATCTCCCAGCTGTTCGTATACACGTCCATTTCCTTCTGAAGAAAATTGGGCAATTAAGCGATCCAGGTCGGATTCATAATCTGGATTCTCCCCGACGAAATTCAAAAAGTCCCCCAGTACCTTATACTTGCTTTCCCGGTCAATTTTATTGGCGCCGAAGACAATATTCATAGACTTCATGGCCTCGACGGTATTACCTTCCTCCAAATAAAACTTATAGAGCGCCAAATGGGCCAATTGCGATTTTGGCTGATTTTTGAGTAGCTCTTTTGCCGTTTCGAAGGCCTTGGCCGTCTCTCCTTGTTCACTGTATAAAAAGATGAGGTTAAGATAATCCTGTTCCTTCTTGGGGTTTTTATCGATTTTACTTTCCAAATTCTGAATAGCCCCTTCGCTATTACCCGTAATCTTGTAAATCTGTCGCCTCAGGGCATTCCTATAACTCGTTTCACCCCAGGACTCATCCAACTCATCTAAAAGCCCCAAGGCTGCATCATATTGTTTTGTACGGTGGTATAAATTAGCAAGGTCTTCTTTGTAATCTTCATCCTTTACGATTAGTTTCTTCACCAAGGGAATCGCTGCATCGTAATCACGTTTTATGTAGTACAGATCATATAGCGCCTCCATGACATCCAAACGTTCTCCTTGTGACTCCAATACCTTTTTGAAATTCTCCTCGGCATCGTCATATTGCTTCAGGTGTTTTTGGTTCTTCCCCATTTCGAAATACACAACCGCTTTACTAGCAATATTGTCTTTTGCCGCCCTCTCTGCCCTTTTTAAAGCTTCTAAGGCTACCTCATAATTTTCAATGGCTTTTTGCTTCAGGGCCTCGAAGAAATTTTCCTGAAAGGCATCACTTACATTTCCCAAATCATCGGTGGGCTCTTCCAATTCGGTGTCCTGAGCAATAATAGGAGCACTCACAATGAGTCCAAAAATGAAAAACAGGTATGTAAATTTTATTCTCAACAAAGGGTATCTGGATTCAACTACTTCAATTGGGAATAATCCCCAATACTCACGTTGGTAAACTTTCCATTAAAATGGGCATGGTTTCCAATCATCGCATTGTCTAAAGTAGCGTTTTTAATTACTGTCTGTGACTGAATTATACTATTTTTAACGATACTATCCTCAATTATTGTGCCCTTCCCGAGGGAAACATACGGACCAACGGTGCAATTCTTCAGTACTACATCATCCGAGATATAACAGGGTTCTACAATCGTCGCATTTTCCTTTGTAATGGAATTGGAGATTAGCTTTTCGGTTCCTTCTGCCAAAAAGCCCAACATTTTGGCATTGGTGTCTACGGTTACTTCTTTGTTACCACAATCCATCCATTCGTCTACCGTGCCCGTTTTAAATATGTTGCCATTAGCCATCATCCTTTTAATGCCATCATTAATTTGGTATTCCCCTCCATGGATGATATCATTATCCAGGACATATTGAAGCTCATTTTTGAGCACCCCGACATCCTTAAAATAATAAATCCCGATAACAGCCTGATCACTTACAAATTCTGCGGGCTTTTCTACTAATTCGACGATTTCTTCCTTCTCATTCAAGTTCACTACGCCATAGGCTTCCGGATTGTCTACCTTCTTGGTCCAAATTACACTATCGGCTTCTTGGTCCAAATCGAAATTTGCCCGTATCAGCGTATCAGCGTATGCAATTACGGCTGGTCCACTCAAGGAAGGCTCTGCACACATAATAGCATGTCCAGTTCCCTTTGGGTCTAATTGACGGTAAATTGAGGCTTTGGCCCCCAATCCTTCCGCTAGGTCTTGTAAACTTTTCACCACATCGTCGCCAAACCATGCTGGCGCACCTAAAATAAAGGCTATTTCTTCGATCGGTTCATTTAATACCTCGGCAATATCGCTCACTAGTCGATGTACAATCGGCTTTCCAGCCACAGGAATTAAGGGTTTGGGTATGGTTAAGGTGTGCGGTCGCAATCGACTTCCTCTACCTGCCATTGGGACAATAATTTTCATACTCTGAATTAGGTTATTTTAAGATTGGGATCTGCTTTATTTTGTTCCGGTACTTCCAAAACCACCAGCACCCCTGGCAGTATTAGACAGTTCTTCTACCAATTGCCATTCTGCTCTTTCATGTTTTGCAATGATCAGTTGGGCTATGCGCTCACCATTTTCAATTACAAATTCGTCATTAGACAGATTCACAAGAATAACACCTATCTCCCCACGATAATCGGCATCTATCGTTCCCGGGGAATTCAAAACGGTAATCCCCTTTTTGGCTGCTAGGCCGCTTCTAGGACGAACCTGAGCTTCATACCCTATGGGTAATTCAATATACAGTCCAGTTTTAATGATTGCCCGATCAAGGGGTTTAAGGGTAATAGGGGTTTCAATTTGGGCTCTTAGGTCCATTCCCGCAGAGGCTTCCGTTTCATAATGTGGTGCGGGATGGTGGGATTTGTTAATGAGTTTTATAGTCATAAATCAATCTATTCCATTAGGGTTGGTTCCGGGATAAGCGATAAGGGGTTTTTCTTCAATATCTGATATTTTAAAGTACTTCTCAGTATCCTTATGAAAGTAGCTAATCACTGCCTCGTCGTCATCAAGGTCGAACGGGAAGTCTCCCAAAGGTGTGTTTTTTGCTTCCTTGGTGATATCAGAATCCATAATAACATCCCTGTTTTGTCCTTTTTTAAAGTATGCCACAAATTTATCTGGTTGCTCTGGCATACTATTCGCTTTTGTAATTTGGCCCCGAAAGTATACATTTCGGACCTCAATCTCCTCGGAAATGCCTTCAATAATTAGATGGACGTTTATGCCAGATCCTCCTTCTTGTACACCAGCCACCCATTTTTGGAAATAGCTCCCTGTTATATTAAACGGGGGTTGTTGTTCTAGCGAATACACAGTGTCTTTGCCACCTGCACAACCTGAAAAACCAGCGATGCAAACCGACAGCCCCAACAGTGCGGTAATTTGTTTTAAATACTTCATAGTAAAGATGCTTTCAAAAGCCTTGCCATAAAGGTACGAAAAAGCCCTCCTAAAAAGGAAGGCTTGCTTATAATGAGTTCTTGTTATAATCAAATGGGTTATCCAGCCAAAGCTTCTGCACCACCTACAATTTCAAGGATCTCTCCTGTAATAGCAGCTTGACGGGCTTTGTTGTACTCCAATGTTAGGTCTGCTTTCAGTTCACTTGCATTATCTGTTGCCTTGTGCATAGCGGTCATTCGTGCCCCATGCTCACTGGCCACACTATCCCTAATTCCCTTGAATAGTTGAGTCTTCAAACTCTTAGGAATCAATTCTTCTACTATCTTTTCCTTTGAAGGTTCGAAAATAAAATCTGAATTGCTTGCAGTATCCCCAGCCTTATCATCATTCTCGGCGGGTACAATGGGCAAGAATTGTTCGTGCATCACAATTTGTGTGGCAGCATTCTTGAATTTATTATAAAGCAAAACGATTTTGTCATAGGATCCGTCAACAAACAGGTCCATCAATCTTTGGGCAATTTCAGCAGAAGCGTCGAACGTTAGATTATCGAAAATCTCATTGTTATTTTCGATAATTGTCTCGGTTTTACTTAAGATGTCATTCCCTTTTTTACCAATGGTTACAAAATCTACTTGTTTTCCGGCATAGGTTTCTTCAATAGCTCTTTTGGATTCCTTCACAATATTACTATTGAAAGCGCCAGCCAATCCACGGTTTGATGTAATAGCTACCACCAATACTTTTTGTACCTCTCGCTGATCTGCAAATTTGCTTCCGCTATCCCCATCTAAGGTAGCACTCAAGTTCTGAAGGAGTGCCGTTAGTGTATCGGCATAAGGTCGCATGGCAGTAATAGCGTCCTGAGCTTTCTTCAGTTTCGCAGCAGATACCATTTTCATAGCACTGGTAATCTGCATAGTGGAACCTACAGAAGAGATTCGATTACGGATTTCTTTTAAGTTTGCCATTCGCTCAAGTTATGAGTTATGAGAAAGATGCCACCCCTCAATTATTGAAGGGCGACATTCATTTTAAATCTTAATATCTAGACGATAGGTCTTTCGCGACAGAAGTCAACGTATCAATAACCTCATCGGATAACTTACCTGATTTCAGGGTATCTAATGTATCCCTGTGCTTTGCATTTAAAAGCTCGATGAAATCCCTTTCGAATTCCTTCACTTTTTCTACAGGAACATCACGTAGCAGGTTTTTCGAACCTGCATAAATGATAGCTACTTGATCTTCTACGGTAAAAGGATCATTCTGAGCCTGCTTTAGGATCTCTACGTTACGCTTTCCTTTTTCAATTACATTCATGGTGGCAGCATCCAAATCTGAACCGAACTTGGCAAATGCTTCCAATTCACGGAACTGCGCTTGATCCAATTTAAGTGTACCTGCTACCTTCTTCATAGACTTAATCTGAGCAGAACCTCCCACACGAGATACCGAAATACCTACGTTAATCGCTGGACGAACCCCAGAGTTAAACAGGTCGGATTCCAAGAAAATCTGTCCATCCGTAATAGAGATTACGTTGGTTGGAATATACGCAGAAACGTCACCTGCTTGTGTTTCAATAATTGGTAGTGCCGTTAAGGAACCTCCTCCTTTTACTTTTCCTTTCAAAGATTCTGGAAGATCGTTCATGTTAGCCGCAATGGCGTCGTCATTAATCACTTTTGCCGAACGTTCCAATAAACGGGAGTGAAGATAGAATACATCACCAGGATAAGCCTCACGTCCTGGAGGACGACGAAGCAATAGGGATACCTCACGATAAGCCACCGCCTGCTTAGAAAGATCGTCATAAACGATCAAAGCTGGACGTCCTGTATCGCGGAAGTACTCACCAATAGCTGCACCCGCAAAAGGAGCATATACCTGCATAGGAGCAGGATCGGAAGCGTTGGCTGCCACAATTGTGGTATAAGCCAAAGCGCCTTTATCTTCTAATACTTTTGCAATGTTTGCCACGGTAGAAGCTTTTTGTCCTACAGCAACGTAGATACAATATACTGGCTCACCTGCATCATAGAATTCTTTCTGATTCAAAATGGTATCGATACAAACGGTCGTCTTACCTGTCTGACGGTCACCAATAACCAACTCACGCTGCCCTCTTCCAACCGGAATCATGGCATCCACAGATTTGATACCTGTTTGCAATGGTTCGTTTACTGGTTGACGGTAGATTACACCCGGTGCTTTACGCTCCAAAGGCATTTTGTAAGTTTCACCTTCTATCGCTCCTTTACCGTCGATAGGTTGTCCTAGGGTGTTTACCACACGTCCTACGATACCTTCACCTACGTTGATGGATGCAATACGTTGGGTACGCTTTACAGTAGCACCTTCCTTAATTTCTTTAGAAGGCCCTAACAATACGACACCTACGTTGTCCTCTTCCAAGTTCAATACGATTCCTTCCAAGCCGTTTTCGAACTCTACCAATTCCCCGTATTGAGCATTGGAAAGTCCATATACACGGGCAATACCATCTCCTACGGTAAGTACCGTTCCTACCTCGTCTAATGAAGCACTTGCTTCGAAACCTGTAAGTTGTTGCTTTAAGATTGCTGAAACTTCAGCTGGTTTAACTTCTGCCATTTTGTTTTAGATTTATAAACCCCACGCCAGTGCTAGGGGAGATGTCGACTTTTGCCGCATCTTTTTTCAATTTAAATTGACTTACTAAATTCTCTTTTTAATGTTCCCAATTGGTTAGCTATACTAGCGTTGTACTGCATATCGCCAACCCTTAGGATGAATCCACCAATGATGGATTCGTCTATTGTATTTTCTAAGGAAACATTATCGCTTCCTGTCATTTCCTTTACTTTGGCCAAAACCTTTGTTTCCATTTCGGAAGAAAGTGCTACGGCAGTAGTTACTTGAGCCACCTTTACTCCTTTTGCTTCGTTGTAAAGGTTAATGTAACTATTGGCAACTGCACCTAGTATATTGGCTCTTTGATTATCTGCCAAAACCGTTATAAGGCGTTTGATATCCTCGGATTGCTTATCGAAAATCTGAAGTAAAGCGGCTTTCTTATCGTCTACCTTAATTAAAGGGCTTTTCAATAAGGTGCGTAGCTCTTTGCTGCCATCTAAGGTCGCCTGCACATCTTGCATATCACCAAAAACGGTGTCGATAGCATTGGTTTCCTGGGCCTTTTGCAAAACTGCTTTTGCGTATCGTATGGCTGCTCTGCTCATGAATTTCTTAATTTAGTTTGGCATCGCCCAACATCGTCTCCACAAGTTTTAATTGCTTGTCTTTGTTGGATAGTTCTTCCTTCACAACTTTTTCTGCAATCTCTACAGAAAGGGAAGCTACCTGATTTTTAATATCGGCTAATGCAGCTTTCTTTTCGCTCACAATTGCTGCTTGTGCATTTGCAACCATTTTATCTCCTTCTGCTTTCGCTTCTTCCTTGGCATCTGCAATCATCTTGGCTTTAAGTTCACGCGCTTCTTTAAGCATAGCATCACGCTCTGCACGTGCTTCCTTAAGAAGTTTTTCATTATCTGCCTGAAGGTTTTCCATTTCCTTCTTTGCATTTTCGGCCGAAGCTAAGGCGTCTTTAATTCCTTGCTCACGGTCGTTCACAGCATTAAGAATTGGTTTCCATGCATACTTTCTCAATAAGAAAAGCAATAGCAGGAACAATAAAGTTTGCCAGAAAAAAAGTCCTAATGAAAATTCGTCGAGTAATCCCATATCGTAATTATATTGTGTAATTCAATGTTTAACCTAAAACCTTGGCTGCAACCAACCGTTGCAGCCTGGTTTATAGTGTATTTTGTTTATACTGCAAATAATGCAGCAAAACCAATACCTTCAATAAGTGCCGCAGCAATTAACATCGCTGTTTGGATCTTACCGTAAGACTCTGGCTGGCGAGCGATAGCTTCCATCGCTTTACCACCAATTTGTCCGATACCGATACCAACACCGATTACTACTAGTCCTGCACCAACAATAGCTGGAATTGTCATAATATATCTATTTAAAAATTAAACATTCTTCTTTAGTGTGCCTCTGCATGGTCGTGCTCTTCCGCAGCAAAACCAAAGTAAAGCGCAGAAAGCATTGTAAAAATATAAGCCTGTAACAAAGCCACTAATATTTCTATCAATGAAATTGCAAAAGCCAATCCGAACGATAGCGGACTACCGATCCAATTTTTGAAAATGAACATTAAACCTATTAAACTCATCAATACAATGTGTCCCGCCTGCATGTTCGCATACAAACGAATTAAAAGTGAGAAAGGCTTAATGAATATCCCTAACACCTCAATTGGAATTAGGATTATATATAATGGTATCTTAGCAATCCAAGGCATACTGTCCCCTAATGGATCGAAAATGTGTTTCCAGTAATCTTTTGTTCCTGTAAAATTTGTGATCAAAAATGTTAACAAGGCCAATGCAGTCGTAACGGCAATATTCCCCGTAACATTTACCCCAAGCGGTGTTAAACCAAAAATGTTCAGAAACCAGATAAAAAAGAAAACAGTAAGCAAGAAAGGCATATACTTTCTGTACTTCTTTTCACCAATGTTAGGTCTTGCAATATCATCACGAATGTAAATTACGATAGGCTCAAAGAATCTCCCAACACCCGAAGGGATTCCGTTGTTTTTAACATAGCTCTTTGCCAATCCTCTGAACAGCAAAATCATTAACAACCCCGTCAAAATGATCATAAATACACTCTTGGTGATTGAAAGATCTAACGGTTTGGCATTGATTGCATGGTGGTCTTCATCATAATTTATGGTTCCACTGGCATCAGTTTCATAAATCTTACTGTGGTATAGTTTGAAATATTTACCGTTTGACTCGACCACGTCCTCTCCATGGTGGAATTTGCCGGAAGCAAAAACATGTAATCCATCTGACCAAAGAATAACGGGTAGAGAAAAACCAATATAGTGATGCTTTCCATCATCGCCTGTATAAGAATACAAACTAAAGTCGTAAGAGTCTTTAAGGTGGTGATCTATATACTCTTTGATTTCCGTTTTTTTGTCTTTGTCACCAGTCTCATCCTTGGCACTAACGGAAAGTGGGGCAATGAATATAAAAATGAGCAGTAATCTAACTAATATTTTTCTTTGCATACCGAACAGTAAATAGTGTCCTTAAAAATCGGTGCAAAAATACTGTTATTCCTTAGAAAGAAAAAAGTTTTTGGACTCTTTTTTTAGTACTCAAATGAGAAGCTAAGAAGACTGATTATTAAGTACTTTTGAAAGATAGTAAACTTCCATTACCAAGCAGATGGCATATGGAATGAAGAACGTAGCAAATTCAATGGTTTGCATCTTTCCATCTGCTTTATAAGAAGGCTGAAAAACTAAGAAAAAAACTAAAAACTTCAATAAACTACCTCCGAAAAAAATAAACCCCGCTTGAGCCGATCCTGGTTTCACGTTTTTAAGCACCAAGAACAAAATGATTGCGGCAAGGGCAAAATTAGTGATATAGGCTATCACAATCTTATGATCCCACAGAGGTTTCTGAGCGGCGTCCAATGAAAGTATATGAATCCCAAAAGCCACAATCAAAACCCATAGAAGGGTAATCAGAAACTTCAGATTAGCCTTCATTAAGAATTCAATTTATTGGTTTGTTTTACAACTAAGAACATGGAAATACCCACACCTGTTAAAGTGCTAAGGATTAGAAATAGTTTTCCATCTGGATCGTATTGGGTATCTAACCATTTACCCAGTTTAACAAACAAGTAGATAATAACACCCATTTCAATAGCGATGGCACTTAGGACTGCCCAACGTTTAAGGCCGCTGTTTTTCTTATTGGGCATAACAGCAAATTTTTACTTAGCCACCTCTGCGGCGTCTTTTTTCAAGCGCTGCTGCCGATCGTAAGGGTTAGGTTTGTCACTTTGAGGTGCGCTTTTCTTCGCGCCTTGCATGCTGCAAGAAGCATTAAAAGTGGCTCCAGGTTCAACAGCCAATTTGCCTACCACCACTTCTCCTTCAATATGAGCGGTAGCTTTTAGGGTTAAGGTTCCTGAGACATCCAGATTACCTTCGAACCGGCCTTCAATGTCCGCATTTTCGCAGCTAAGTTTTCCCTTGATCACTCCCGACTTTCCCAAGACCACTTTCGATGGTTTGCTAATGGTACCTTCTACGGTTCCGTCAATTCTAAAAAACCCATTAGACACAAGGTCTCCGGTAAATTTAGTTCCTTCGTTAATCCTGTTTTGGCTTGCTGATGGTTCCATAATTTTTTTGTCTTTTTTGTCTGAAAACATTGTAGTTAATTTTGGGGATTACTGTTTTCCTCTTGCCCATTACCAGCACTACTTAAATAAGAATCTAAGTTTTTGTGGATCTGTACAATCTTGTAATGAGGGGATGCAATTTCAAAGTGAGGATGGTCTATCCTGTACTCCTTCTTCTCTTTCAAGACTTCTGCGAACCCATTTCCTCCCAGTTTTGTATTCAACCCGTGTATGATTACAAATAAAGTATTAGGGTCATAGTAGTCTATAGAGGTAGACATGTCGAAATAATTGTATTCTTTAATGGCCTCTTCCAATTTGGCCTGAAGCTCATCGGCCTCTTCCCTTTCAGAACTAGTGAACTGATAAACCACCTTCCATTTGTCGCCTTCCTTGGGCGCATCGAAATTTTTGACGGATAATTTGGGAAGTACCGTATTATAGATTTCCTGTGCCTGCTTTCCTTCGGCAGACTGGGGATAATTTAGAGCAATAAAATTCAACGCCTTCTTATAGGCTTCAAAGCCATCTTTTCGGGCCATGGCAGTAGCTTTTAGCATTTCCAGCTTCGGGACAATTTCATTACCCGTATAAATAGTGATGTATTCATCTGCCGTATCGATCACATACTGGTATTTGCCAGCTTCAAACTCCTTGTAAAGTGCTTTGTACTTAAATTCCGGACTGGATTCATCGGTCGCCAATTGCACATTGGGATTTCTTAATATTTCGGCATAGCGCGAATCTGGATGGTTGGTAAGGATGTCATTTTTCCATTTATCTGCCATCGCTGTATTTTCAGTCAACTCGTAAATCTTGAAAAGATTGTATTTAGAAGGCAAGACCAAACGTTCCTCAGGTCCATAACCCAGCAGCTTTTCCAGTCTGTTGGTAGCCAAATCGTATTCACGGAATTTCTCTTTGTATATAAGCCCTAATTGGTAATAGGCAAAATTCCTATCCCCAGTTAAGCTATCTATGACCTTAGGATCTTTCGGAATCTTTTCTAAATACGTCTCTGGATTAAACCTTTCGTTGTTGGCAATAGGCTCCACGGATTCCAATTCCTCGGCTCCCTGCATCGTACCCCTTCTTCGGGAAGAGAGACGCCAGCCATCTGCCAATTTCCGATCACCCCATATTTTGCGGAACTCTCCCTTTCCATAAGCAACTGTGGTACTGTTGTAAAAGTAGAACTTGCCCCCTTCACTTTGTTTGTCACCACCTGCCGAATTTTTCTTGAAAAACTCCTTGTTGGCAACACGCTCATCGACCTCTGCTTGGGCAATGGAGTCTGCAATCGCTTTCTCCCTTAATTTATTGGTGTAATCCGTAAAAAACGCTACCTGCTCAGCTTCACTCATGGCAGCTATCCGCAATACAGAATCATTTCGCGATGCGATCAATTCATATTTAATAACATCATCTAAATTTTCGCGTTTCTTTTTAACGCGTCTCCATAATCTGGTTTTAGGCTCCAGAAAAGTCAATGTGCTATCGTAATACGCTCCTGCTCTTTGGTATAGTGCCCTATCGAAGCTAATTTCTGCAAGCGTTGAGTAATTTACCGATTGTAGAATGCGATCGTTCGCATAATTCTGAATGGATTGGTTATAATAGATAACTGCGGTATCAATATTGGCCGTATTGCGATAGTATTCACCCATCGCATTGTATATAATGTCTTTAAAGGGTCGGTTTTCACGATCCTCTTCTAAATCCTGAAGCAGCTCCAAGAAGGCGATACGATCTCCCTTCTCGTAGTCGAAATTACGCCCTTGCTTAATGTAGGACTGTATCATATAGATTCTGGGTGACTTCCTGTTAAGGTCAATCACTTCCTGATAGGCCATGTTGGCACTATCTTTCTGCTCCAAATGATCGTAGATCTGTCCTTTAATAAAGGAATAGCGTCCTTTTAGTTCATTATCCTTTACATATTCCGAGGCTAACTTAATGTGCGGAAGTGCCTCTTCGATCGAATCCAAATTGATATAAGCCTGCGCCATAATAGCCGAGGCATCTGCTGCATCTTCATCGCTCAATCCTTCTTTTTCAAGAAGTTCGGCCAATTCCTCCAAAGCCCCTTCTTCATTGCTTAAACGAATGTTGGTTTTGGCTTTCCACATTTTCGCCTCATTAATACTATTACTGGTCGGATACCGGTTCAAAATAAAGTTGAAGGCATCCTGAGAAGCCACAAAGCGCTCATCGTAGTATCGGGATTTACCCAATAACATATAGGCTTCATCTATCTGTGGATTGTATTCCTTGCCGTCTATATAAATGGAATGCTTCTGAATGGCCTTAGCGGCCTTTTCCTCAGCTCTTGTAAATTTAGATTCCGTTTTCGGTTTCTCTCCGGGCTTGGTAATCTTTTCCTTTATCTCAATGCGTTCCACTGGAAGGATCTCCCAAAAATTATCCCTAAAAGTAAGGGCCAATTGCTCCTTTCCTTCCGCAAATGCAACATCGCCATTATAAAGCGCATTGTATTCGGCAGTTACCGCATGAAAGTTGCGGCTCATAAAGGAATTTTTCTTTCTCGAACAGGATGCGAGGAGGATAACCGTAACAAAAAGTATCGTAATTTTTTTCGCGTACTTCAACATTCTTTAGAATTCTATGATACTGTAACTTAAATCCTTTGTTTTTAGTATGTAATTCGTCCAAAGGAAACGTAAAAATACGTTTCTTTTTGAGATGACTACTGAATTTGCATAAAATTTGCCGTGGTTTGCCATTTTCAAAGCGTTGTAGACGAAATTTCCTTCGTACTTTTGCCAAAATTTTTTTGCTATGAGCGAATTCCATTTGCTGTCCATTTCTGAATTGAAAAAGGAAACCCCAAATGCTGTGTGTATTACCTTTGACATCCCTTCACATCTTGTGGAAACATTCAAATTCAAGGCGGGCCAATACATCACCCTCAAAACCGAATTGAATGGCCAAGAAGTTAGGCGCGCGTACTCCCTTTGCAGTAGTCCAGAAAGTGGAACTTGGTCCGTAGGCGTGAAAAAGGTTGAAGGTGGTACCTTTTCTGTATTTGCCAATGACGTTTTGAAAGTAGGAGATACGCTGGAGGTAATGCTTCCAGAAGGTAATTTCATGTTCGAGCCGCAGCAAAATGAAAGCAGACATTATGCTGCCTTTGCTGCAGGTAGTGGGATTACCCCAGTACTTTCAATCATAAAGGACGTCTTGGAAAGAGAACCACAAAGTCGCTTCACGCTTGTCTATGGAAATAAAAGCAAGGTGGAAACTATGTTTTTCGACCAACTGGAATTATTAAAAGAGAGCTTTTCCGATCGCCTTATTGTTGAATATATTTTCAGTCAAAGTGAAGAACAAAACGCGATGCGCGGACGTATAGATCGTTCGGTGGTGAACTATCTATTGAAAAACAGATTCCAAGACTTCAGTTTTGACCGTTACTATCTATGTGGTCCCGAAGAAATGATCAATGTAGTATCGGAAACCCTTAAAAGCAGAGGGGTAAATGGAGAACATATTTTGTTCGAATTGTTCACTACATCTGAAGAAGGAGAACTCAAAGAATCCCATGAGGGTAATACCCAAATCACCATCATTGTTGATGATGAGACGGAAACGTTTACAATGTCACAGGAACAAAGTGTCCTAGATGCGGCCTTGGACCAAGATCTGGATCCTCCCTATTCCTGTCAGGGCGGAATATGTAGTTCTTGTATTGCACGGGTTAAGGAAGGAAAGGTTGAAATGCGCAAAAACCAAATTCTAACAGATTCTGAATTGGAGGAAGGCTTAATTCTTACTTGTCAATCCCATCCGACCACAACGACCTTGGTCGTGGATTACGACGATGTCTAGTTGTTTTTATAGTATGTCCTGAATCTTTTGAACTACAGATCCAGGGGATATACTTCCCATCACATTTTCATAACCTTCCGGATACTTATTACCATAAACCGAAGTAGGAATCAATGGGTATGTATTTCGATCGGCCATTAGTTGGCGATCTTCCGTTTGATTGAATGGTGTGAAGCCCGCATACGGATGTGTTACGCCCCAGAGGGTCAAAACCGGGACTCCATACATTGCAGCTAGGTGTCCATTGGCACTATCCATAGCAACCATAAGGTCTAAGTTAGAAATGAGGGCGAGTTCTTCTTCAAAAGTCAATGTCCCCGCCACATTGGTAACAGCATTGAATTGCAAGGCCATTTCATTCAGTTGTTCTTCTTCAACCAAACCTCCGCCAAAAAGAAGTATTTTGAAGGTATTCAACTTATCTAAATCCTGAAGTACTTCTTTCATAAGTGAAAGAGGGTACATTTTACTGGGATATGCTGCAAAAGGAGCGATTCCGATACATTTTTTGGGTTCATTTCCCACTATGGTAAGTAATCGTGGGGTCAGTTTTTGCCGCTCAGGAAATTGATGAGAAGATAAATCGATGGGAAGTTGTAGCAACGAAAACACGTCCGAATATCGCTGGTGGGTACTTTTAAGTCGGACCAAACCCATTCCGCCTGCATTCGTAAGCTTTTTCTTTTCTTTCCTACCCTTATCAAGCGTAGCGTATGGAATTCCGTTAAGGGACAATATCCGGGTAACTACCTTCGATCTTATCACATTATGTAGGTCTGCCACATGATCTACACCTAATCCCTTTAGTTCTTTAGCCAGTCTCCAAAGACCGAAAAAACCCTTATGCCTTCCATCTACATCTGCTGCAAAGAAATTGACATTTGGAATGTCGATGAAAAGAGGTTGAAATTGCTTACGGGAAAGCACGGTAACCTTGATCCCGGGGTAGGCAGCGACCAATACGCGAAGTACAGGAGCTATCATTGCCACATCCCCAAGGGCAGAAAGCCGGACAACGAGAATGTGTTTGGGTGCTTTCATGATTAAAACGAAGTCAACAGAAAAGGCCTATTTCTGGCCTCTTAGAACAGGGTTTAATTCATCGTCGTTGTACATCTTCATTTGTTTATACACTTTCATGTACTTTCTTCCATGAGCAATATCGTCCAACAACTGCTGTATGGCTGTGCTAAGATCGACACGCTGTTCTAATAGTACTTCCAATTTTTTCTGACAGGCGGCACGATGATCATCTGACGCATCTTCCCTAGTTGCCTCTTCATGCATATGATATACCTTAAGTGCCAAAATGGAAAGACGGTCTACACCCCATGCGGGGCTTTCGGTATTAATAGTGGCATTTTCCTGAATTTGAACATTTCCATATTGATCAAGAAAATAGCTGTCTATATATTCCACCATATCCGTTCGGTCCTGATTGGAAGCATCAATTTTTCGTTTTAAGTCCAATGCAGCCACTGGGTCTATGCTTGGATCACGGATTATGTCTTCGTAATGCCATTGCACTGTATCTATCCAACTTTTACGATACAACAGGTGCTTTAACAAATCTGAATCCTTGTTATAGGGATTGGTAAAAGGTTGATAGGGATCATCTACTATATGATAGGTGTCGATTACCTCTTTAAAAATAGCGTTGGCAATTTCTGTAAATGTCATCTTTTTAAATTGAACGTGTCGAATAATTAATTAGGCAGCAAAGGTACCACATTTTATAGTAGGATGCGGCAAATACGCGAAGGTTGCAGATGGCAGGTTATACCACAAAACGAGCAAACGGTAACAGCACAAACAGCCAAAGTATTAGCTCCTTGAACCATTTTTCGGAATCGGTTTCAATATAATTGGAAAATATGATCGCCATGGGTGCAAACGCTACTACAAGCTCTGAAGTGTCCTTTGGATTGGACATTATAATGATCCCTAAGGAAACCAGCCAAATGATCACCACAAGAAGATAGTTCGGACGTTCTTTCTTCTGAATTCTAGAAAATGCCCCAATTCGCATAAACAAGACCCAGATCAATGATCCTGCTACAAAGGCAATTCCGATGAGGGTTGCTGTATCTCCGTAATGCGTAAAATCCAATGAGGGTTTTACAAAAAGGTCGAATATCCATTGCAACTCATCGTATCTCAATAAACAATAGGCCGATACCATTACAAATACGGCCAGAATACCAGCCGCCGGAATAAAAAAGTACCTAAGCTTGGTCATGGGCATCACAAAAATTGACCATAATAATCCCAGGATCATAAAAAAACTAGGGGGAAATAAAAGTGTAGCAGCAGCAATCCATAATGAGGCATCAAGAATCTTGCGCTCATTGTTTTTTAATGATTGAAGGCTAAATATGCGCCTAAGTGCAAAAAGCAAGCAAACACTCGCACCTACCAACTTAAATTTGGAAAATACTAGGGGAAAAAAGCAGATCAAGGAAGCAAGCAGTAGAATTGAATACCCGTTTATCTGTGTTAATCCATTCTTGCGCACGATGAAATCCAGTAGAAAAAGAGCGAAAATCAAAAGTAACACTGTCGCCAGTGTTTTCCCTATTTCGTACCCTGTGAAACCGATTTCTGCTTCCAGAATGAACCATATACATGCGAATACAAACAAATAGGCACTTACCACTATAAAATTTAGTGGTCCTGATTTCCTAAAAAAGCTTGTAAGCATCTAAGTTTATTTCTATTTTTGTGCCGTTAAAGATAAAGATATGTCCTTAAAAGAACTTTTTTACGGAATTCAAGATTTTACCGAGAGTGTTTTGTTCTTGCCTTTTGATGCATTCAGGGCAATGGAGCTGGAAAGTTGGTGGGGCGCAAACGCCATGAGTTGGGTATTCACCCTAATTGGTTTCGTAGCGTTCATCTATTGGATGAAAGAATTGAAATCCTTCAACGATAACAACGAAGAGGATAGAACGCAAATTTCGCACTCCTTTCTAGGAAAAGATTCGGATTTAAACCGATCCTAATAGTAAAAGCCCCTCGTTGAGGGGCTTTTTTTATGCTTCTTTTATAAATCGAACCCTATATCCTTTCGATAATACATCTTATCAAAGGAAATTTCATCCATATTTTCATAAGACTTGGCAAGGGCTTGCCTAAAGTCTTTATCCAAGGAAGTAACCGCTAGTACCCTTCCGCCATTGGTTACGATATTTCCATCTTTATACGTGGTACCTGCATGAAAAACAATAGAATTCCCTATACGTTCAATCCCAATTATTTCTTTCCCTTTTTCATACGCTTCAGGGTAACCCCCAGATACTGCCATAACCGTTGTTGCAGCCCGTTCATCAATTTCTAAAGTAACCGTATCCAGACGTTGTTGAGCCGTGGCTTCCAACAAGGTCACTAAATCGGTCTTAATCCGTGGTAATACCACTTCAGTTTCCGGATCGCCCATACGAACATTATATTCTATCACAAAAGGATCTTCTCCAACCTTTATCAGTCCAATAAAAACAAAACCTTTATAATCGATCCCTTCCTTTTGAAGACCATTTACCGTTGGTTTCACGATGCGGTCTTCAATTTTTCGCATGAATACCTCATCTGCAAATGGCACGGGTGAGATGGCGCCCATTCCCCCTGTGTTTAGTCCAGTATCACCTTCGCCAATACGTTTATAATCTTTAGCAGTTGGAAGGGTTTTATAATTCTTACCATCTGTTAGCACAAAAACACTCAATTCAATTCCATCCAAGAATTCTTCGATGACCACCTTTTCACTAGCCGCGCCAAACTTGGAATGTGACAACATATTTTCCAATTCAGTCTTGGCATCCTCCAAATCTTTCAGGATAAGTACCCCTTTTCCTGCTGCCAGCCCATCTGCCTTTAATACATAAGGTGATTGCAGGGTCTCTAAAAATGCCTTTCCTTCCTCCAAAGTGGACGTGGTAAAACTTTGATAGGCGGCTGTTGGGATGCCATGAGTGCTCATAAACTCCTTGGCTCGCTCCTTACTTCCTTCCAACGTAGCTCCATTTTTTGAGGGGCCAACGACCATTATATCTTTCAGGGCATCATCATTGGTGAAAAAATCGTAAATCCCTCTAACAAGTGGATCTTCCGGTCCTACCACCAACATTTGAATATCGTTTTCGAGCACGAATTCCTTTATGGCCTGAAAGTCGTTTACCCCAATGGGCACATTTTGGGCAATAGCATCTGTTCCGGCATTTCCAGGAGCCACAAATAATTTCTCACATCTAGGGCTCTCAACAATCTTATATGCAAATGCATGTTCCCTCCCGCCAGAGCCTAAAACCAAAATGTTCATGATAGACAGTTTAAATTTTGAACTGCAAAAGTAATTGTTTGTAAATTGACCCCATAATCTTTTTTACCTTGAATGTATTCGAAATTACACTGCGGCTCAACGGTTTTCCAATTCGGGAAGCCAAACGAAGATTAAAAGAAATTCAAGCAATTCCCGAGAATCAGTACCAAGATTACATTGCCGAAAAACGAAATGCCATTTTGGATTTTCACTTTCAAGAAAATGCTTTCTACAGGAATTTTCTTGGTAATAAAAGACCAAACCGCTGGGAAGATGTACCGGTCATGCAGAAATCGGATTTACAGCAACCCCTTACAAAACGATTAACGCAAGGGTATTCGAAAAGGAACTGCTACATCAATAAAACTTCGGGATCGAGCGGGCATCCATTTATATTCGCCAAAGACAAATTCTCCCATGCATTGTCATGGGCAGAATTCATGGACCGCTACGAATGGTTCGATATACACCTGGATAAAAGTCTTCAGGCCCGATTTTATGGAATTCCGTTGGACACCCTAGGTTACCAAAAAGAACGACTAAAGGATCGCTTGAGCAAGCGGTATCGTTTTCCAATTTTTGATCTTTCCAATGCCAAGTTGGAAAGGATCCTTAGGGCCTTCTCCAAAAAAAGGTTTGACTACATAAGTGGCTATACCAGTTCTATCGTTCTATTCGCAAAATTCCTCAGAAAAAAAGGGCTCGTTCTAAAAGAAGTCTGTCCTACGTTGACAAGTTGTTTGGTAACAAGCGAAATGCTTTTTGAAAGTGATAAAAACTTATTGGAACAAGTGTTCCAAATCCCTATTGTCAACGAATATGGGGCAAGCGAACTCGGCCTCATTGGTTTCACGAACAAACATGATGAATTTGTAGTGAACAGTGAAGGGCTGCTGGTAGAGGTGGTAGATCAAAATGGAACAGTCGTTCCAAATGGAAATCCGGGCCGAATTGTAATCACTTCCCTTTACAATAAGGCACACCCAATGATTCGATACGATATAGGAGATACGGGCATTTTATCCCCTTCCGGTTCGTTTAAAAAACCCATTCTGGAAAAACTGGTTGGAAGGACCAACGACATTGCAGTATTGCCTAGTGGAAAAACGGTTCCCGGGCTTACTTTTTACTATGTTACCAAAAGCGTAATTGAGGATGATGGCAATGTCAAGGAGTTTGTAGTAGAACAAATCGCATTGGATTCATTTAAAATCCTTTATACCTCGGAAGAGATCTTAACAGATGATAAAAGGAAAACGATAGAAGATGCACTTTACAAATACCTAGAACCAGGTCTTTCCCTTTCTTTTGAAAGAGTTGATGTATTAGACCGTACTAATCGGGGGAAACTAAAGCAATTTATATCTAAGCTATAGTGTTACCAGCGTTCAATTTGCTTTGGACGGACCACAAAATATTCCCAAAAAAATCCAAGCATACACCCGATGGATTTCAACACCCCATAGTCCAGATAATCTTTGTAAAACCGGTAATTGTATTTTACCAGCCCCATCTTGTTTGCACTAATGGATCCTTTTCGCACTCTATAAAATGCTAGATCTTCCTGTATTCCCATGGCAGGCCGGTCACTTTTCCTGATGGCTTCCAGCCAAACCGCCCAATCCTGCCGCTTGCGTATGGCAGGCGCTTCAATTTTACCAATCTCTGCGCATTTATATATGCCCGTAAGGTTACCAATATAGTTGTTGGAGTGCTGTTTTTTATATCCAAGTTCTGATAGTGCCTTGATCCGTTTATTCAAGGGGTTGCCCGCCTCATCCATGTGAAGATAACTGGTAAAGGATACCGCCAAATCATGTGCTTCCATGAATTTAATTTGCTTCTCAAGCTTTTCTGGGTGCCACCAGTCGTCACTATCCAAAAATGCGATGTAATCTCCTTTGGCTAGTTCGGTAGCCCTATTGCGTGTAAATGCTGCGCCTTTGTTCTCTGGATTTCGAACTAGCTGAATACGGTCGTCTTTCGCAGCAAAAGTCCTTACAATTTCTGAAGACGCATCTGTAGAAACATCGTCTACAATAATCTGCTCCCAGTTTTCGTAGGTTTGACCCAATACACTCTCCATATTTTGGGCAATGAATGCCTCTGCATTATACAAAGGTGTAATGATGGAAACAAGCGGCTGTTTGTTAATAGGCTTTTTCTTCACCTCGTAGGGCGTTGTATATGGTTTGAACCACAATTTTTATGTCCAAGAAAAGAGACCAATTCTCCAGATAGAAAATATCGTACTTCACCCGGTTTATGATATGATTGTCATCTTCAACCTCTCCACGATACCCGCTCACTTGAGCCAGTCCCGTAATCCCTGGTTTAATGAAATGACGCACCATAAATTTATCGATTCGTTCTGCGTACATATGTGTGTGGCTTACCATATGCGGACGGGGTCCAACCACCGACATTTCACCTTTCAATACATTAATGAACTGTGGCAGTTCGTCAATGCTTGTTTTTCTGATGATCTTTCCCACTCGCGTAACACGGGGATCTCCTTTTCGTATCTGGTGGAGATGGGCTTCCGGATTGGGTCGCATTGACCGGAATTTGTAACAGTAAAACTCCTTGTAGTCCAATCCATTCCTTTTCTGTTTAAAGAATACAGGCCCACGGGACTCTAGTTTTATGATAATTGCCAAAATTGGTGTGAGCCAAGAAAGTAGTCCCACAATAATGATAAGGGAAAGAGCAATGTCGAAGCTTCGCTTTATAAACTTGTTGAATGGCTCATCAATTGGAATTTTCCTCAAGGAAAGAATGGGCAACACCCCATAATAAGTGAAATCCAAACGCTTGGTATAAATTTCCTTATTGTCCGGTAAAAACTTTAAAATCTTTAGGTTGTTATCTGCATAATCGATGAGTTTCACCAAGTTTTCGTTATCCAATTCGGCCACAGAGGAGTAAATCTCATCAATATTATTCTCGGTGATGTATTCAAAGCATTCTTCGAGTGGGGTTACGCTAATATCAAAAGTCTTTCGCAATTGATATCCATATTCTGTTCTGTTCTCGAAAAAAGTGCGAAGGCGATCTGTCTTTTGATTCAATCCTAGGATCACCACCCTTCGTATATTTCCTCCCCAAAGGCGTCTATACTTTTTCAGTAAAAAGAAAATTGCCAATTTCACTGCAGAGATACATCCCATCACCATGAGCACATAGTACAGTACTTTCCATGGGTTCGTATCCGGATCGATGTAAATCCCAAAAAAAGTATATACAATAAGTAGAAAATAGATGGTCTGCTTGCCAATAAGGCTAAGGAGGTTACTTACATGCGTAAATCTATATATCTCATAGAAGTGTGTTCTGAGTGCGGCAACGATCCATGCCAACGAGACAAAAATGGTAAAGTTGAGAAACGGGAAGTCCCAATCCAGTAAATAATATGCCAGGGCGTGGATAAGTATAAGGTCGATACCATAGGTAATCGGCCTTAAAAATCCTGAATATCTCCCTGTCCTAAAAATCATTAACGTCTATTGTGTTTTGAGAAATCCTTGTGTTCCTTTTTGAACAACTCGTCTTCCGTTAGGCTTTTAAAGTATTCGAACGTTTTACGCATTCCTTCAGATCTTGGGGTCTTTACATCCCATCCCAGGATCTCCTTTGCTTTCGAAATGTCCGGCTGACGCTGTAAGGGATCGTCCTTTGGCAATGGTTTGAAAATAATCTTCTGCTCAGTCCCTGTTAGCTTTATAATTTCCTGAGCAAAATCAAGAATACTAATTTCATCAGGATTCCCAATGTTTACCGGAAGTGAATAGTCACTAAGTAGTAATCGAAAAATCCCTTCTACCTGATCATCTACATAGCAAAAAGATCGCGTTTGGCTACCATCGCCAAAAACAGTAAGGTCCTCACCCCGAAGTGCCTGACCCATAAAAGCCGGAATTACCCTTCCGTCATTGAGCCGCATTCTGGGCCCATAAGTATTAAATATGCGAACGATTCTTGTTTCCAAACCATGAAAGCGATGATAGGCCATAGTAATTGATTCCTGAAAACGCTTGGCTTCATCATATACTCCCCTTGGGCCTATCGTATTTACATTTCCGTAGTATTCTTCATTTTGTGGGTGGACTAAAGGATCGCCGTATACCTCAGAAGTTGAAGCTATAAGAATACGTGCATTTTTTTCTTTCGCCAATCCCAAAAGGTTATGGGTTCCTAAAGAGCCCACTTTTAGGGTCTGAATAGGGATTTTAAGATAATCTATAGGGCTTGCAGGCGATGCAAAATGCAATATGTAATCTACTTTTCCTGGTACATGGACGAATTTGGTAACGTCATGATGGTAGAATGAGAATTTTTCGGATCCGAAAAGATGCTCAATGTTTTTGAGCTCTCCAGTAATCAGATTATCCATTCCAATTACCTCGCATCCTTGGGCAATAAACTTATCACAAAGGTGAGATCCCAAAAATCCCGCAGCTCCTGTAATTAAAACTCTCTTATTCTTTAAGTTGGTTTCCAAATCTGTGCTCTATTTAATTAATTACGACCTATTGATTGATACGTAAACCCTTCATTCCTCATTTCATCTACGTTGTAAAGATTCCTCCCATCGAAAATAGTTGGGCTTTTCAATAAGTCTTTTAGTTTGTTGAAATTGGGGGTTCTGAAAATACTCCATTCCGTACAGATAATCAATGCCTCAGCCTGATCAATCGCTTCGTACATTGAAGGGGCATACGTAAGTTTGTCGCCAAACCTCTTTTGAATATTTGGCATCGCTTCTGGATCGAATACGGTAAGACTTGCTCCCGCTTCCAACAAATCCTCCATTATATAAATGGAAGGAGCTTCCCTAATATCATCGGTTTCTGGCTTAAATGCCAATCCCCAAACAGCCAATTTCTTCCCATTAAGATCATTGCCAAAGTGGTTTTTTATCTTGGGGATAAGTGCTGTTTTCTGTTTTTGGTTCACCTGTATCACCGAATCCAATATCTGAAAATCGTAGGCTGCATCCCTTCCTGCTTTTTGAAGTGCTTTTACGTCTTTAGGAAAACACGAGCCTCCATACCCGATGCCTGGGAACAAAAAACGCTTTCCAATTCTTGAATCGGTTCCCATTCCAACGCGCACTTTATCCACATCTGCCCCTACCTTCTCACAGTAGTTAGCAATCTCATTCATGAAAGTGATCTTGGTAGCCAAAAATGAGTTGGCGGCGTACTTGGTAAGCTCGGCCGATTTCTCGTCCATAATAATCACTGGGTTACCCGATCTTACAAATGGCGCATATAGTTTCTGCATAAGTGCTGTGGCTCTTTCACTGCTTGACCCCACAACAATTCTCTCTGGTTTCAAAAAGTCATCTACTGCAAACCCTTCTCTTAAAAATTCAGGATTTGAGACCACGTCGAATTCGCTTTTGGCATTTTTGGCAATAACATTGGTAACCTTCTCCGCGGTGCCCACAGGTACAGTACTCTTGTCTACAATGACCTTATAATCCTTTATTTTCTTTCCAATCTCATCGGCCACATTAAGCACATAGGAAAGATCTGCAGAGCCATCCTCATCCTCGGGTGTTGGCAATGCTAGGAACACTATATTACCATGTTCCAATCCTTCATCTAAAGATGTGGTGAAACGAAGCCGACCTGCTTTTATATTTCTTTCGAACAAAACATCAAGGTGTGGTTCGTAAATGGGAACAATGCCATTTCTCATTTTTTCTACTTTTTCGGCATCTATATCTACACAGATTACTTCATTACCTGTTTCGGCTAAACAAGTTCCTGTAACCAAACCCACATATCCTGTTCCAACGACTGCTATTTTCATTAAGTTCTATTTTTTTAAACTCGGCAAAAATACAATTTGCCCAGCATTTACGGTTCTTTTACCGTATTGTTTTCTTTATTTATTCCATTAATTAAGAGCAAAATAAATATGGCTCCTACATAATACGCCCCAATTTGTCTATGAAACAGATTTTCGACCAAGGCAAAACAAACCAATGTAACCAATAAAGCCGTGGGGACGTATTCCTTTCGGTTTTGTATGAACAATAGTGAAATACTTCCGAAAAACAATACTACCCCTATGAATCCACTCGCCAAATAAAAATCGATCCATTGATTGTGCGTATTATATTTTTGAGAGAGGAACCAAGCCTTCTTGCGCTCATCCTTTACGCTCGTTTCGTAACAATTCAACATTTCTGCATTCGTCTGGGTAAATCCTTGTCCTTTCCAAAAGGTACCTTCCATTTGTGAGACTTGGTGGGCGCAATCCCATATAACCGCCCTAGGTTCTACTGCCAAGGTATTTTCAACCAACCCTTTGTTCTGTTTTGAGCCTGAATAAAAGACTTGATTTCTTAAATCATTGTTGAGGATAAATGTGAGAACGATCGCCAAAAGAAATCCGCCAGTCACAAAAAACAGCTGCGGCAGGCGTCTCTTTTTGAAGAAGAAACTCAACAGGAATATTAGGATAAGTACAATGATGGACATCCTAGAAACAATCAATAAGACGAACAGTACATTCAGGATTATATTCGCCACATAGTATCTATTATCTGGATGATAGGTAGCACTCATCGATTGATATGATGCCAATATGCTCAGTACACAAAGCAGCCCTAGATAGAGCCGATCTATTAAAAGGGCTTCTATAATAACGGCCGAATCGAGAAAATTAAAAGTATCCGCTTGGTTTACAACCATTACTAATTTCACCAATGAAAACAGAATAGCTGCCAAGGACGAATAAATGATGGCCTTGTATATCTTCTTGAACCCGTCTATGGGGATGTAAAGAACCACCAATCCTAGGGAGAGCATTATTTTTTTTAGTATTACCCAATCCTCTTCAATCCTTCCGAAGAATAACGCACTGGACAAAAGGTACGCTATAAAAATGCCCAACAATACTGTGGGGGTCTTCTTCAGCTTGAGCACATCGGCTTTCTTCACCACAAATGGAAAAAGAACCGCTAAGATGATCAGAAGTATGTTTGGTAGTGCCCTTAAGTAATTATCGAATGGAATTGTAAAAAACAACAACAGGAATACATAAGGATATATTGATGCAAAAAGGATTCTCACAGGCTCGTATATGAGTGAATAAAAGTAACAAAGAATACCGAAGCATCCTATTTTTGGATGGCTATCTAGTATCTGCCTCGATGGCTTGCGCCAACACCTCTGCAGATCGATTCCAGTTATATCGTTTTTCAACGATGTCTTTAATGTCGTTAATTGGATACGATGTTCCGGATAAGGTTGCTTTGATTGCTTCTTCTAATTCTTTCTGATTGTTGGGATCTATGTGATAGGGGAAAAAATCGAATTCGGACATTGCTGTGGCAGAAGAGCATATAACCGCCTTTCTGAACATAGCCCCTTCCAATGGTGGAATTCCAAACCCTTCAGCAAAAGAAGGATACAATACAACCTCCGAAGCCGCATAAAAATGCTTGAGGTCCTCGTCTGAAATTCCTGAAAAGTACTTAAGGCTTTCTTCAAAGATTTGTTTGTTTTCCTCTATAAAGGAATCCATTTCTGGATACGCAATATCACGATTGCCAACGCATACAAGTTGATAACCTGCCTTCTGCAGTTGTAACGCAACGAAAGCTCGTAACACAGCAATGTGGTTTTTCCTTGGTTCTATACGACTCACATAAAGTAGAAACTTCGAGCAACCAAATTTTTTACTCACATAAGAAGATGCATTTTCGGTATCATCGTGAAGGGTTACTGCATTAGGGGTGACATAAATGTTCATTTTGGGAATTCCGTAATACTCATGAATTTTTTGCTTAGAGTAGTCCGAAACCGTAAATAGTATGTCTGCTTTTTTGGCCGATCTCCTAAAAAGCTTTCCGTTTAGGAACCTGTATTTTTTGGGAAAATAGGACTCAAATCGTGCTTCTTCAAAGAGAATATCGTGCGTGGTTACCATGTATTTCCCCTTTTTTAACAAAGGAGTTATATATTGAAAATGAGTATAGTCTATTTGGTGTTTTTTGATGAGTTTGGGGAATTCGAACAACAATCTGCGATATTTATTCCCCGTAGACAGTTTAATGAAATGGGCGTTGGGTTTGGTGCCAAAAGCTTCCTTTAGTGCCTCTGTATCCTGTGCGGCAAAATAAAACTCCCATTCTTCCCTAAGATCTAGCATGGCGTTATAAATTCCAAGAATATAGGTACGGGAACCTTGGAATTTTCCGTCGAAAACATGAGCATCGATCAATATCCTCATAAACGTGCTAGCTTTTATTTGGCAAAGCTATAAAAATTGGTGAGAGCGCCTCTTTTTTCAAGAAATAAGAACATGTCTATTCGACAATTGGTTACATTTGCCATGAAAACAACTTATACCAAACCACCGTGTTGCATGGCACTTGTTTCGAAATCGCGCCACCTAATATTCGTTTTAATTATCCTTGGTGTAGCATTTGCCCTTCGGCTTTTCCATCTTAATTATGACGGCCTCTGGAACGATGAATTATATACGGCTCATACATCCGACCCCAGGCTTTCCCTTTTAGATGTTATCAATTTTTTGAGGAAGGATATTCATCCTCCTTTTCACAACCTCATCAATAATTTATGGTGTCGTGTTTTTGGATTTAACGATCTTTCCGTTCGCTTATTCAATATGATCACGGGGTTTATTGCTGTCATTTCAATTTACCATGTAACCCGATTACTGTTCAATAAAAGAACAGCGCTTTTTGCCTTGTTTTTTGCTGCTGTAAATTTTTATCTCATTCGCTACAGTCAGGAAGTGAGGTCTTACTCCTTGCTTATTCTTTTAGCCAATTATTCCTTTTATTTTTTTACTCAAATTGTGCGCGAGGGGTTCCGTAAAAAAAGAGCTCGTAATTATATAATTGTCACAACTTTTATGTTGTACACGCATTATTTTTCCCTCTTTGTTATTGGCGCTCAGTTTTTTGCCTTTTTGTTCTTGGTAGATTGGAGCGAAATTAGGAAAAACTTAAAATCATACCTTATCACCTTTGCATTGCCCAATCTGCTTTTTTTATTTTGGGTTCCGAACATCCTGGATGGACTAAAAAAGGAACGGGGAGCATGGCGCGACGAGGCTCAGTTATCTTTGGTATATGAATATGCTAGGGACTTTTTCAATGATACCTATTTGGCAATTATCGCCATTGTCGTCCTTTTTGTGACCCTGTTGTACTTTCTGTTACGCAAACACTATAATCTTGAAAAAATTCAGAAACAATTAAAGCCCGATCATGTTGCATTAATTGTGTTGCTTACATGGATTATTGTGTATTTCATGTTGCCATATCTCAAATCCAGTTTATCCAGTACCATGATGTTCAACAGGTATTTTATTCCATTGGTGCCTCCAGTGCTCATTCTTATGAGCTTTTATATAAGCAAGATTAATGGTGCCCTTCTCAGAAATGGTGTGTTTCTAGCCCTAGTGGGATACAGTGTATATATACTTTTTTCTCACAAGAACCCCTATTACACCCAAACACATATGTATCGTGAAGCTACCAAGGAATTGAAGGAGACGAGCCCGAATGCCTATGTACTTCAACACGGTAAGATCTGGTTCTACTTCGACTATTACTTACGCCAGAATGATTTTGAAAACATTAGTGAAGGTTATGATGTGAACGGACGCAATGCCCATTTCGAAAAACTTATTGAAAAGGACAACCCAGAAGAATATTACGGGCTTCTAAACCTTAGGCCTTTATTAAATCAATTTAAGGATAGTACAATTGCTCCCATAAAAGGCTATAAAGAAGTGGAATCCAAAATATATAAAAACTCCTATGGCAGGGAATGTACCAAGGTCATTAAATATATTAAAGTAAAAGACACTATTATAACTCAAATCGAACCCTAATCCAAGGTTCGGAATAGACAAAATTCTATGAAAATTTTAATCACAGGTGGGGCAGGTTTCGTAGGCTCATCACTATGCCTGCAACTCAAGAAAAAATACCCAAGCTACGACATAGTTGCCTTCGATAACCTTAAAAGAAGAGGCGGGGAGCTCAATTTGGTTGACTTCAAAAATCTTGATATCCATTTCATTCACGGGGATATACGAAATGCGGAAGATCTAGAGGCCGTTGGTGGATTCGACGTGCTTATTGAAGCCTCAGCAGAACCTTCGGTTATGGCAGGGCTGAACTCCAACCCTGATTATGTTATCAATAACAATTTGTATGGCTCCATTAACTGTTTCAATGCCTGTTTAAAACATAAAGCAAAGCTCATCTTCCTTTCAACTAGTCGCGTGTATCCTATTGAAAGTATAGAAGCTGCCGATTTTGTAGAGGAATCCACCCGTTTTTCATTTTCTGACACACAAAAGGAAGCGGGAATATCTAGTAAAGGAATCTCTGAAGCACTAAACCTTCAGGGGTCGAGATCGTTTTATGGGACAACTAAGCTTTCTTCAGAATTATTTATCGAAGAATACTCGGCATTTTACAACCTTAGATCGGCCGTGACGCGCTTTGGGGTCATTGCTGGACCTAGACAGATGGGGAAAACAGATCAAGGGGTCGTCACCCTTTGGATGGCCAAACACTTCTGGCAACAACCCCTAAAATATATTGGATATGGCGGATTGGGAAAACAGGTGCGTGATATTCTTCATATAGACGATGTGGTCGAACTTATCGATTTACAAATTCACAACATAGAGCAATTTAACGGGAAGGTATTTAATGCTGGAGGTGGATTGAAACACTCTGCCTCATTGCAGGAAATGACACGTATTTGTGAACAAATTTCGGGAAACAGGATCGATATAGCGGCAGAGCTGGAAAATAGGCCTGCAGATCTTCGAATCTATATCACGGATAATACCAAAATTGAATCGGAAATAGGGTGGTCTCCCAAAAGAAATGTGGAAACCGTATTCTCCGATATTTATGATTGGATTCGAGAAAATGAAGCCCAATTAGAAAAAATTCTGAAATAGCACCGAGGTTTCATTTACCCTGTTTTTCTCGGTAATGATGTTTTACGGGCTACTAAAGTTGTTTTTGCCGCTATAATGTCTTTATTTCGCACCAAATTGAACCATTTCATTTAGCAGTACACACGTTATGAACAATATTTGTATAGTTACCGGCTCTTCGGGCTTAATAGGAAGTGAATCGGTAAAGTTCTTCAGTGAGAAATTCGATAAAGTTGTAGGGATCGACAATGATATGCGTGCCCAGTTTTTCGGGCCCGAAGCTTCCACAAAATGGAACGCCAATAGATTGGTTGAAACCATCCCTAACTTTGAACACCACTCGATAGATATTAGAAATGTTGAATCTTTGGAAAAATTGTTCTCGCAATACGGAGATTCCATAAACCTAATTGTTCATACTGCGGCCCAGCCCAGCCATGATTGGGCTGCCAATGAGCCTTTTACCGACTTTACGGTAAATGCCAATGGAACCTTGAACCTCTTGGAAATGACCCGACTTCATTGCCCTGAAGCCGTTTTCATATTTACCTCTACCAACAAGGTATATGGAGATACCCCCAATAGACTCCCATTGGTTGAATTGGAAAAACGCTGGGAAATCGATGAAAGCCATCCTTATTACAAAGAAGGTATTGACGAAAATATGAGCATCGACCAAACCAAGCATTCCCTTTTTGGTGCTTCCAAGGTTGCGGCCGATGTAATGGTGCAAGAGTATGGAAGGTATTTCGAGATGAATACTGGAACATTTAGGGGCGGATGCTTAACTGGTCCAAATCATTCGGGTACCCAACTGCACGGATTTCTTTCTTATTTGATGAAGTGTGCCATTACAGGTGATAAATACACTGTTTTTGGATACAAAGGAAAACAGGTACGCGATAACATTCACAGTTGGGACTTAGTAAATATGTTCTGGCATTTCTATCAGAATCCAAGAATGGGAGAAGTATACAATGCTGGAGGAGGGCGTTTTTCCAACTGTTCCATGGCCGAGGCCATCGATATGTGTGAGGAAATTACTGGAAATAAGATGAATTACGAATACTCCGAAACCAATAGAATTGGGGATCATATTTGGTGGATAAGCGATTTGAGCAAATTCAAGGAACACTACCCAGACTGGTCTCCCAAATACAATATTAAAGATATCCTTACGCAAATTCACGAAGCGTTTAAAGTTCGTCAGGAAGCATGAAACTAAGTGTTGTTATTCCGGCCTATAATGAAGAGGAATCAATCACGGGAACTATTGATCAGATTGCAACGGCCTTAGCCAATACCCAAATTGATCATGAAATCTTTATTGTTAATGACAACTCCAAGGATAACACCCTTCAAGTACTAGGGGAGCTAAAAAAGAAATATAGCGCAATACGTTATGAAACGAATGAAGGCCCGAACGGTTTTGGATATGCCGTGCGTTATGGCCTAGAACGGTTTTCCGGGGATTGTGTTGCAGTTATGATGGCAGATCTTTCCGATTCGCCTGAGGACTTGATCAAGTTCTATAATACCATGGTAGAAGGTGATTACGATTGTGTTTTTGGAAGCCGTTTTATGAAAGGTGGAAAAACCATCGATTATCCTCGGGTTAAAAAATTCGTAAATCGAATTGCCAACATGATCATTCGTATGGTCATGAACATTAAGTACAATGACACCACTAATGCCTTCAAGCTTTACAAAAAGAAGACCATAGACGGCATTCAACCTTTTTTGTCGCCACACTTTAATCTTACCATCGAACTGCCCTTAAAAGCCATTATTAGGGGCTATAGCTATACCATAGTGCCCAACTCTTGGCAAAACAGGGCCTATGGTGAATCTAAGCTTAAAATTCGAGAGATGGGGAGTCGGTACTTTTTTATTCTAATGTATTGCTTTATCGAAAAGTATTTCTCCCGAGGGGATTTTAAGAAAAAATGGTAGCCAATCCTATTCAGCTATCTTTTGGTGATGGTCTTTCGTTCCTAGTGTGATTTTTACCATCATACCAAATAATATAAGGAAATGCAGCATTCCTCGTTGCCTCCAGATATAGGATTCGGTCACAAAAACAGAGGCCATTACAATAAAAAAGAACAAAAGAAAGAGTTCCCTGTTGTCAAGATAGCCTCTCAAAATGAAAAAAAGCAGCAATAGAATTCCAATAAACCCAAATATCCCCAGTTCCGAAAAAGCCTGAATATATTGGTTGTGGAAATTATATACATTATACCCCCAATACAGATTGTAATGGTTTTGTTTCTCAACGATCTTCTCCTGGGAAGCGTTGATTCCAAACCCCGTTAAAAAGGAATCGTTTTCATCTGCCATTTCATAGAAAATACGCGCCTGAAATAACCGAATGGTTGTTCCTGTCCAAGGATATACCCTATTAAATCTTTCACAGGTTAGCACCTCCTTCACATTTGACGTAAGCTCTTCTTCCATACGCTGTTTCAAAGGGCTAAATAAGAAAGCAAGAACACCACAGAAGGCAACAATCCCCAATACTATCAGTCTTTTTTTCGAAAAGAATCGCTTACTAATCCAAAGACCTATGAAACCACAAAGTAGTGTGATAACTACCATGTTTTTAGAGGATAACAATAAGAGAAAAGCAAAAAGAATTGTAACTATGGCCACGTTTATGAGGCTTCTTTTTGAATAAAAGGCCACAAAAAGAAGGCTTAGCGCGACCATACAGGATACATAAATGGCATTCAGTTCAAACACTGAAACCAACTGATGGTAAAAGAATACTTCCGAATTACCTGTGCTTATAAATTGGAAAGCCCCAACACCAATGAAGAACAATGCAAAAATCGTCATGCCTGCTGTAAAACGATACAATACTTTTATCCAAGTATCCCTTGATAATTCAGGCATCAATAGAAATGCCACGGGAATAATTAAAAAGGGAAGTTGACGCTCTATTCCACGAATCGACTTATCTACATTCTCACTCCACAATAACGAAATGGCCATAAGGGCAAACATGCCAAGTGGAACCCAATAGGCCGTCTTCCAAGTAATTTTTTTATGAAGGAGAAAGGAGAAGAAGGACAAACTGCCCAAAACAATAGTTGCAATCGAACTGTACGCATACGGCAAGGGGAGGCTTATTAGCAAGGCCGCCAACACATAACCGAAAGTGTCTTCGGATCGTAATATTTCCTTAATCCTTTGCATGTACTTCTTCGAAAAAACCTAAGTACTTGTTATTAATAATATCCCAGGAAAACTGGTTCTTTATCCTATCGCAATTGTTCCGTAAGAAATTGCCGTAGCTAGACTTCTCTTTAATCGTATCAATATAATTTGCGACCTCATCGGGGCTTGTAAAATAGAACGCATCTTCTTCCAATATCTTTCCGTTGAACTCATTTTTATGTGCAATAATGAGTGCATTACTTGCCATTGCTTCCAACAATGAAGGGTTGGTTCCCCCTACGCTATGACCATGAAAATACAACTTGGAATAGTACCTTAGGTTGTTGAGGTGATCGAAGTTATAAATCCCGCCTAAAAACTTGATGTGTTTTACCTTTTCGAATTTCTGGGTGAGGTGCTTTCCAAAAGCATTGGTATCGTGCTTCCCAACGACCAAAAAAGGAGTGGTGCTTTTTGCCTTGGCTACTCCATCCAATATGGTCTCGATATTATTTTCCGGCTCCATTCGGGCAATAAGCATATTATACCCTTGTGGTTCAAGATGGTATTCATTCAATATAGAATCGTCTGGGCTGGCAAACTTTTCGGCGCCATATGCGATATACCGGGATTCCCGATCGTACTTTTTCTTCAAGTAGTTCTGGATTCCAATGGAATCGGCAATAAGGTAATCACTGCTTTTAACCGCCCATTTCTCGGCATGTTTCAGGAAATACCGCACTGGTTTGCTGTATTTGGAGCGTTTCCACTCCAATCCATCCATATTGGTAATGATCAACGGTTTTTTGGGTAGTAATTTGTACCAAACTGAATTGCTGGTATATCCCAATTGAAGCAAAATGTCGAAATTCCTTTTCTTGGCGTCAAGAATGCAATTGAGGTCATATATAAACTGGCCAGCAGTTCCTATTCGCTCCTCAGGATCTTTACAATGAATGATATTTGCACCCTTGAAGGTTTTCTCCTGGTATGGATGTGTATGCGAGGAATACACGTATACGTCATGCCCTTTAGCTACAAGAAACGCAGCAAAAAACTCGGCAAATTGCTCGAAACCACCATGATAGTTAGGAATTCCCCTCGTCCCTAATATTCCTATTTTCAAAATCGTTGTACTGTTTTAAGGCCAAAATACCGCCAATTAAAAATGTTGCCATATCATATGGCTTAAATATCCCTGTCACCACCAAACTAGACGCAAATATATAAAATGCACATCCCACCAATAGACGGTTAAAGGAGACATTATTCCCGATACTTTCCTCCTTGTAATATTGCATATACAGCATTCCTATCATGGAAAGGTACACCAGCAAGCCAATTAAGCCGGTCTTCATGTATACGTACGCCACTCCATTATGTACCGTAGGAAGGTGCCTTATTTCCTCACCCTGAAGAAAAATGTCGAACCCTACATCTACCGTCGAGCCAAAACCCTTACCCGTAAACCAAGATTTTTCTTCATTTACTTCATTCCATACCAAACTGGCTTCATAGGCTCTCCACCTGGGCCACAATTCCCTTCTATCCAATTGGTTTTTATCAAACTTGATAGGCTCGAGGGTTTCGGTATACGAGTTCTTCATTTTCGTTAGAAACGTACTGATAAGCCCAGGGTCTTTTGTTTCGGTAGGTTCATATTGACTTAGGAACAGAATGAACAATCCTCCCATTACGAACATTCCGAACAAGGCTATGGCTCCTCGTGCATTCAATTTCAGATAACCGTAGTATCCTAAAACCATCAGGACCAGAACGACCATCATGGTTCTTGAAAAATACAGAAGAAAGGAAATTGTTAAGCAAAGGACAAAGAACTGGTATAGCACCTTGAGCCTTGTCTTTTTTACAGGAATTCCCTTAACACATATCACTGAAAACAACGCAAGCATTTCCACATGGTTAAAGCGACCAAATTTGTTCCTGAATTTCTCCACATTGGGTCTCATACCAATGATTTCTACCGAAATATGAACTATATGAATAAAAGCAAAAGCGAAGCCAGTGAGTACCAACAAATTAAAAAAGTCTGTTTTTTTCTCCAGGTTCTTCACGGAAAAATACACCGCAAGAAGGACTGTGATGGGGCGCAGGAAATAGACAAAGTCCTTTACAAAATCATATATACCACCATCGAAAGTAAATAGGCTCAACAGACCAATCCCGAGCAAACCAAATAGAATGGAGGTTATGGTAAAAGTCTCTTTAGAGAGTTTCGTGCTAAAGTTTAGGAACAACACCCCTATTGAGACCAAAAAGGAAATCTCGAGGTTCTCTGTCCAGAGCGCCACGATAAGCAATACAATTCCCAGTCGTACGAGGTTTTGGCTCATAATCTATCTTTCATACCCGAAAGCTTCAAAATCTTTCTGATATAATTGGTATACTTTATCCTTTATTTCTTGTGTAAAAACAGTTTCAAATTGCTGTTTTTTACTGTTTAGTTTCAAATATTTCAATAAATAAGGAGTCCGCACCAAATGCCCTACAGCACGGTTCCACTCCCCTTTAGATTTGTTTACATGTGGCAGGGTTGCGCTTTGCAACCCACAAATTTCCTTTACCTTTTCAATATCGTCCTTTATAGTCTCCAGTCGTCCCAAATAATCGACCATTAACTCTCCGCTAGAGTCGTAAAGATAATCATACTGGGATTTGAAAAAGAACTGGTTTTCCTCAAGTTTTTTAGGTAGTACTTGGTACACAAAGTCCTTGAAGCTGATGATCTTCGCATACCCCAAAAAGTTATAAAATGAGAACGCTCTTTTATAGGGATCCCTCACGAAGGAAAACTTGAAATACTCCTTAAAAAGGGTCTCGTCAATATATCCCAAATCGACATACTCGGAAGCGGTAAGGTGTGCCAATCTATACGGGCCTTTTTCAGAAGGTTCTTTTTTACGGAGTAACAAACTTCCGCGGCCTTCCCAGTCCAGGCCCAATTCGTTGAGGAACATCGTCTCAATGCTTTGACCCGCCACCTTGGGAACGTGAACAAAAATTACCTTATGTTGTTTGCTTATCATTCTATCTTTGCCTTTTTGCCTTCAGTAAAGCCCCATTTTTCCAGTAAATGAATTCCTGTTAATTCTTGAAGCTTTCGAACATCCTCTTCAAATTGTTGTTTCAGTTCTGCCCTCAATTGATCGTCCAATTTCAAGTTCGTTTCCGTGGCCGAAAAATAGCGATCCTTAACACGATCACGAAGAGAATGGGGAATCAATGCTTTTACTACATTTTTAATGAATCTACCACGTAAAAAGTTCAACAATCCAATATTCTTATATGCTGTCTTTTTATTGTGCTGTGTGTCATGGTCTATGTCAATGGTAGATTCAATTCCCAAGAATTGGAAGATATCCCTCAGGGTTTGATCCCGATTTCGGGTCCAGTCTTCAAAAACCAGCAATTTAATCTGCTCCCTTGGAAAAGTATCGTAGTAACTTTTCACTGCATCGAAATAGGTGCTCCATTCCACATACAAATTGCCGCCACCCCAAACACGATCCAGTTTAGCATTAAGGGCCTTTCTAAAGCTATCCTCACGGTCGTAACCCACTCCGTAGTTCATAACGTAATGGCTAAAAGCCCTATCTATTGGGTTTCGTAATGTAATGATGATTTTCGCTTCGGGATTATGGCTATAAATCCGTTGGGCCGTGGTATTGCCCCATAAATAGGAAGGGCTTATGTCCCCTTTTTTCTGTTCTGGGCCTGCTTCAGAGAAAAGACTTTCATAGATCTCCGAGGACTTAATGATTTTGGTATGATAGCTTTCCCCTTTTTTGGGTGTTTTGTAATCCGAATGATCGTTGGATTCTACTTCCGAAAAATGATTTAGTTCCTTGACCTCCGATAGGAAAACATTGGGATGCTGTTTCAGATATTGGTACAGGGAAGTCGTTCCGCTTCTAGCGGCCCCTACAACAAAAAAATCTATAGCAAACTGTTCCATCAAAAGCTTAAAAAGGTTTTAACATTATCTGTCCTGTATACATACAGTACAGCAACTGCATTCCATAATATCATACTGGCAGAGGTAGCAATCGCTGCTCCTACCATCCCATATAACGGAATTAAAATATAATTGAGAACAATATTGATTACTAAGGCGGAAATGAGGATGATTTGAAATTTCTTTTGCTTTCCGGTCATGTTCAAATACACACCAATTGATCCACAGAATGTATTCACTATTTGTCCAACCAATAGAATGATTAGTGCCATTTTAGCTACTGCATATCCCTCCCCAAAAAACCCTAGCACATGCGTGGAAAAAATACCCAACAGTATAATCACGGGTGCGGTCAACACGAAAATAAGCTGTGTTCCTTTTTTTATGGTGTTCTTGAGCTTTTCCATACTACTCGATGCAAAAAGCTCGGCAATTTTTGGTGCTATAACTGCATTAACGGAAGACAGCACAATTGAAATGAGCAGGGTTAGCTTTACGGCAACACTGTAATAGGCAACAGTTTCAAAATCGGTGAAATACGTTAGCATTAACACATCTAAGCTCTGCATAAGCAGAAAAGAAGCAGCGCTTACCGCCATTGGAGCGGATCGCTTCAAAATATCCTTGTAATTTATCGATATGGTCTTGCCGGATTCTTCAAACCGCAATCTGGTAAAATGCCACAAAATAACAATTGATGATAGCAATGCCAGTAGTACAAAATTGAGCAGGAACGCATCAACCAAGTGCCCCGATTCTCCCATTTTGAATAAATACCAAACGGCTCCAAAGAAAAAGATATATCGCAATACATTTCTAAACACCTCCGAAACATAAATCTTATCCATTCCTCGGAAGGTATCAATATTCAACATGGTAACACCGTAAAAGAAAACCGCAAGAATGGTTTTTGCTACATTGGATGAAAGATCAAAACCTGTGAACTTTGAAATAGCTTCAATTCGAAATAATTGACTTCCCAAAAGGATCAATACCGAAAGTGCGAACACGATAACTATCATTTGTACATACACTCTCTTTATATAGGATAGTCGTCCCAATGAGGCTAAAAAGCCCGAGTAATATATAACAGAAGACTGCATCCCGAAGATGGCCAAGGTACCCAAGACAAGTAATAGTGATCTACTAAAATCATATTCCCCCACAAGGGAAGCTGGAAAGTTTTGGGTAATAAGGGTGGTAACTAAAAAAAAAAGTACTACCCCTAAGACTCGAAGTAACAGAACATTGATGCTTCTGCCTACTACCGTAGACTTAAAAAAACCAAGCAACTTGTTCTGAATATCCATACCCCTTACCCTGCTTGCCCGTAAGCAAACGCAATTGCTAGTTTATGAACCCTGTTCGCTTGAGAAGCTCCTAAGGGATCTGTAGACATACCTAGCGAACGCAATGCCCAAGAAACCAAACACCAGAAGTATTGGGATAAGGAACATATTATTTTCGAAAAGGGGTCGCTCTTTTTTGTACAGGGTAGGGTGGTTCATGTTGACCACTACCTGATCCAGTTCTACAATTTCCCTTCTAAAGGTTTCAATTTCTTTCTCGAGCTCTACCTTAGTCGCCAAAAGCTGTGCTACACTGAAATTCTTGTCTACCACGTAGATATCACTTGACCTAGTGGGCAGCGATTCATTTCTGTTGTAAGTTTCAATGACCGAATTTATCTGTTTGATGGTTTCCTTATTGTTTACGATACCATCTTCTAAGGTTTTTTGGTAAATGTTCTTATAATCCGTTAGGTACTTACTTCTGTTAATGTAAGATACCAAGGTATCAATAACACTATTCTGGGTAGAATCGGTCACTAAAATCCTAAGTTTATGGTATTTGTACTGCCCGGTAAACGTTTCCGCAATTTGGGTAATCTCGCCGTCCTCCTCAAATTCGAATTCTACATAGCGTAATATCCCATCGAAAGTAGGTGAGTTGGGTTCATAACCATCTACCAAATCCCTTAGGTTTATTACAGGCTCTAGGGTCATTTCACCCATTTCGGCAAATACTGTTGGGATCCCTTCTTCCCTAAAGAATCTTTTCTTGGTTTCCCTTTTCTCCGTAATCTTGGCATTCAGGGATTCTACCACACTATATACATAATCTGCAGACTTAAAGTTTGTCTTTAGCAAGATCTCTGCTTCCTTTATATCATTTTTAAGGGAATTGAGGAAGAACCCACTTCCAAGCCCAACCAGGATGAGTATAAGTAACAATACCCACTTCTTGATTATAAAATCGTATGCTTTGAAGCACTCCCTAAAGAAGCTTTTAAGCCTTTTTAGGAACGCCTGATAGACATAAAAAATATCAATTTCTTCTTTGTTCTGATCCATGGGTCAAACACGTTTATTATTGTCAATTAAAATCTTTAACGACTCTTGCCAATCCAACCGTGGAGCACTGAACTGCTGAAAGAATTTCTCCTTGTTCAGTATACTGTATGCCGGTCTGGCTGCAAAAGTACGGTAATGGTCGGTTTTTTCAAGGGTTACACTATCTAATTTTCCCGTATGCCTAAATATGGCCTCTGCAAAATCGAACCATGTAGCAGCTCCTTCATTACTGTAATGATATATTCCATACGCTTCACTGGATGCGTCTACTATTTGCAAGGCAGCCATTGCCAAGTCGTTTGCATTCGTAGGCGTTCCCAATTGTTCCGTGGTTATGGAAAGCTTCCTTCCTTCTTCCGCAAATCGCAACATAGAGTTATAAAAGTTATGTCCGTATTGCGAGTATAACCAAGAAGTTCTCAGGATAAAGTGTCTTGCGCATTTTTCCCGTATCCATTCTTCACCCTTCAGTTTTGATGCCCCATATACACTTAAAGCGTTGGTTGCATCAGATTCCACATACGGGGATGTCTTAGTTCCATCGAACACATAGTCTGTGGAAATATGGATGAGCTTTGTCTTGGTTTCATTACAGGCCTCGGCTATATTCCTTGCTCCTTCTGCATTTACCCTGTACGCATTGTCCTTGTCGCTTTCAGCCTTTTCCACATTGGTATACGCAGCGGCATTAATGCAATAGTCAAAGGAATCTTTCTCAAAAGTCGATAGTACGGCAACTTTGTCCGCCACATCAAGTTGTTCCCGGCTTACGAAAACAAAAGAATGTTCGTTAAAGTTTTTAGAGGCATCTTTTATGCACTTGCCCAACTGTCCATTGGCACCTGTTACCAGTACTTTGCTCATTGAATTGCTTCCTCAAAAGAGGGAAGTTCTAGGTCTTTTTCTGAAATTAACAAATCTTCCTTGGCAAGATGCCAATCGATCGACAGGGTTGCGTCATTATAAATGATTCCGCCTTCACTTTCCTTGTGATAGAAATTGTCGCATTTGTAAGAGAAAATGGATTTTTCAGAAAGGGTAATAAATCCATGTGCAAATCCTCGTGGTACGAATAACTGAAGATGGTTTTCGTCGCTCAAAACAATTGAATAATGCTTTCCGAAGGTTTCCGAATCCTTACGGATATCGACAACTACGTCCATTACCTCGCCCTGAATAACGCGCACCAATTTTGCCTGGGCCATTTCCCCGGTTTGAAAATGAAGCCCCCTAAGCACTCCTTTTGAAGATACGGATTGATTGTCCTGAACGAAAGGGGTGGTTATACCAGTGGCTGCTGTAAAGGCCTTTTCATTAAAGGTTTCACAAAAGAAACCTCGATCATCATAAAAAACCCTGGGTTTTACAACAAAACAATCTTTTAGCGGGGTTTGTATAATTTCCAAAACTAGTCCAATTGAATTAAGTGCTTGCCATAACCACTTTTAAGTAGCGGTTCTGCAAGTTTTATTAGTTCTTCCTTGGTAATATAGCCCATTTCATAGGCAGCTTCTTCTATGGCGCCAATTTTGAGACCTTGCCTCTCTTCAATAACCTCAACAAACTGAGATGCTTGCATTAGGGAAGCAAACGTTCCAGTATCCAACCAAGCGGTGCCCTTGTCCAATATACTTACGCTCAGTTTTCCTTGCTGCAAGTACACATTGTTTACGTCAGTAATTTCCAATTCACCCCTTGCGCTAGGTTCAATGTTTGCAGCGATTTCTACCACACTGTTATCGAAAAAGTAAATTCCGGGTACAGCATAATTCGATTTTGGGTTTGCCGGCTTTTCTTCTATGGAAAGAGCCTTACCATTGGCATCGAATTCTACCACTCCGTAGCGTTCGGGATCTTGAACATGATAGGCGTAAATGATCCCTCCGTCTGGATCATTATTACTTTGTAAAAGCTTTTTAAGACCACTACCGTAGAATATGTTGTCCCCCAAAATAAGGGCTACCTTATCATCACCAATAAAGTCGCGCCCAATAATGAAGGCTTCTGCCAACCCATTTGGGTGTTCCTGTACTGCATATTGAAAATCACAGCCAAATTTCTTTCCGTCTCCCAATAGTTTTTCGAACAAGGGTAGGTCTTGTGGTGTGGAAATGATAAGTATTTCCCGAATACCCGAATACATAAGGGTGGACAGAGGGTAATAAATCATTGGTTTGTCATACACTGGCATGAGCTGTTTACTTACTGCTAGTGTTAACGGGTGCAATCGGGTTCCCGAGCCACCTGCTAGTATGATTCCTTTCATAGCAATCTATCTTGGTTGTTTAGGTACCATTCAATGGTTTTCTGAATACCGCTTTCAAAATTTTCATCAGCTTGCCATCCAAGCTCCCCTTCTATTTTAGTGGCATCAATGGCATAACGAAAATCATGTCCTGGACGATCCGTAACAAAACTAATCTGGTCTTTATAAGAACCTTCTTTTGGATTCAGTTCATCCAGCAAATCACAAATAGTGTGTGCGATATATAAGTTTTTGCGTTCGTTCCTACCTCCTATGTTATAGGTTTCCCCAAGTTCACCTTTATCAACAGCAAGCTTAATCCCAACACAATGGTCACGCACGTACAGCCAATCCCGAATATTTTGTCCATCTCCATAAATAGGAATGGGTTCCCCAGAAATGGCCTTTCTAATTATGGTAGGAATAAGTTTTTCCTTATGCTGGTTGGGTCCGTAGTTATTCGAACAATTTGTGGTTACTACAGGCATACCATATGTATGAAAATAGCTTCGCACAATGAAGTCTGATGATGCTTTAGAGGCACTATATGGACTGTTTGGAGCATAGGCTGTAGTTTCCGTAAACAGGCCCGTTTCCCCTAAAGTACCATAAACTTCATCCGTAGACACATGCAGGAATCGTGCTGCTTCGAAGCCTTCTTTGAAGTCATTAGGTCCATTCATCCATGTATTATAGGCTGCATGCAATAAAGTGAAGGTTCCTACGATATTCGTATTTATGAAAGTACCGGGTCCAGAAATGGAGTTGTCTACGTGTGATTCGGCAGCGAAATGAATCACCCGATCGAATTGATGCTTTGCGAACAGATCGTTCACCAATACTTCATCACAGATATCCCCTTGTATAAAATGATAGCGGGAATGATCTGCAAAACCTCCTAAGTTTCTCATATCGCCCGCATAGGTAAGCTTATCTAAGACGTAAATTTCATCCTGGGTAGACTCTAAAACATAGCCCACATAATTGGATCCAATGAATCCTGCTCCCCCAGTAATTAAGACTTTATTGTTTATCAAAATATATTTTTAGGTTACTCTAAAATTTGCGTTAACATTTTTTCCGTGATGGTATACGTGGGTTTTACCCCTGTGGTTCCTAATCCACCCGATGCCAAAGTGCTTCCTGTTTCCAGAGGATTGTCACTGGCATAATAGGCATACCTTACTTTTACTTTGGGATTAATACTTCCCCGTATTTTAGAAGCCGATTGAATGGCTTTTTGATAATGTGCACCTTCCATTTCCAATCCGATAACATTCCATGTTGATTCATGGAAAAATCGGAGAATGTCCCTGTTTTGAAGGGAAGTACCCAATACGGTTATCATTGAGCCCGTACATACATTAAGTCCGTCATTTTCAAAATCCCGTCTCTTTAACTGGTTTTTGAACGGATAATTGTCCGCCGTCCCTTCGAAAATATGGGAAGAAGGTATCATGATGTCCCCTTTGCCTCCTTCAAGTATTCCTGCCTTTCCCATTATGGAAACAGAATCAACGTTCAGAAATGTTCGCTTACCCTGTTGCATTAGTGGCTTAAGAAGCTCATCCATGGTTTCGTACGCTTGCTCACCAAAGGCATAGTCCATAACAATGATAACCGGGGCTTCTACGCCTTCTTTTTTCTGGTACACTGTGTCCGGAAGTCTTGCTGTGTCAAAAATCTGCACATCTATATTGGTGCCACTCTCATCTTCAAGGTATATCATTCCGTGTTCGGATGCCTTTTTGCTAACCTTGTCCCGTAGCTTTTGACTCTCGGACTTACTCAACATTTCAAATATATCCAACCTCGATTTACCTCGTTTCTCGGTAGTAAGTGAATGCTCCGCAAATAAAGAATTCATTACACTGTGCATATTCGCACTTATAATGTGTATTGGACGACCTATAAGGCCATTGTTGAGCAGTTCCTGCTTAATCCTATACGCCCATCGTTCTCCATGGATATGATGCCCCAGGCGTTCCCTTAATACAGGACTGAACGTGATAAGCCTCTTTTCATCCCTTAAATGTTCCGCAATGGCTCCTTTCCCCAAGAAATAAATAATCTTTAGAAACCTATCTGGGTCTTCTTTACATGAAAATTGCGGATATACCTCGGATACTTCTTCGAACGTACGCCCTAGGAAATTCGCAGTATGGGTAAGTGCAATTTCTTTCTGCTCTTGGTTGAGTTTGCCTTTTTTCTGAACAGCTTCCTCCAGTTTTTCCCAATCACGGATTAAACTTCCCTCATCATTGATCAATACCTGACGCATGATTTTATGCGATTCCACATACAGAAAAGTGAGGTGGGTCAGGATGTCATAGATCTCACTACGCCCGCGCGTTACCTCTATGTTCATCTGTTCCTCATCGATGCGGTAACATTGCCGTCTTCTCTTTAACGGAATAATGGGTTCGAAGTGGGAGTTTTTATATCCTTCATCGCTAGTAAGGTTGATATAACGACACTCTTCGATTCCATAGGGAAGACGATCTATGACGTACATTAAACCTTGTAATTCTATTTTATCCTCTGCAATGGAACCATAGATTTCGGGGCGCAGTATTAATAATGCCTCCCTTAGCGTTTCCCCACTAACCCCCATGGGTTTGTAGAAACCGCGATTAAATAAATGACGCATGGTAATGTACATGCGTTCAATGGCGCTGGAACTTTCCTGCGCTCTCGTTCTAGTATGAATATGAAATTGGCTCATTCTTTTCGCGACAAAGATAACACTATTTTATCCTTGTAGTTTCAGGAGGATATCGGCAATTTTTCTGTCGTTTGAGAGCCTTGGGATTTTATTCTGTCCTCCTAACTTTCCTTGGGATTTCATATAATCCTTAAAGCTATCCTTGCGCAAGGTGATAATCTTTAGTCTTTGGAGTACTTTGCCATCAATAAGATCGTAATAATAGCTATTTTGTGTTTGCATGGACGCATCAATTGCACCTGAAATTTCTTCCAAGTTTTCCGGCATTTCTTCAAACTCCACTAACCATTCATGATAGGGCAATCCTGTATTCACCTCGGTTTTTGGCGCTACAGTAAACTCGGAAATGGAAAAGCCAAATTGTTTCATCGCTTCCTGCATGGCCTGCTCTACTTCCTTTCCAATGACATGCTCGCCAAATGCTGAAATAAAGTGCTTAATTCTTCCCGTGACTACCAATTTATAAGGATTGGTTGAAGTAAACATGACTGTATCCCCAATATTATAGGCCCATAAGCCCGCATTGGTAGAGATAATCAACACATAATTTACATCCAATTCTACCTCACCAATGGTTAGTCTTGGTGGGTTTTCTTCAAAAAATCGATCTGCTGGTACAAATTCATAGAAAATACCTGAATTCAATAATAGTAATAGCCCTGGGTCTTTTTGTTCATTCTGAAATGCGAAAAACCCTTCGGAGGCAGGAAACAATTCGATGCTATCCACCTTTCTGCCTATAAGGCCTTCAAACTTCTTTCGATAGGGCTCATAATTCACCCCACCATAAATGAAGAGGTTGAAGTTCTTAAATAAATCTCCTACTTTCTTGCCACCAACCGCTTGCAGTCGTTCAAAATACATCTGGACCCAAGAAGGGATCCCGCTAATAACGGTCATATTCTCGTTCTTAGTCTCTTCTACTATAGCATCTACTTTGGTTTCCCAGTCTTCAATACAATTGGTTTCCCAACTTGGCAATCGGTTTTTTTGAAGGTAACTTGGCACATAATGCGCAACTATTCCGGACAATCTTCCCAATTTAATCCCGTTCTTTTCAGTCATCACGGGGCTTCCCTGAAGGAATATCATCTTCCCATCCACAAACTGTGTGTTGCCGGTTTCATGTATATAACAGAGTATTGCGTTTCTGGCTGCTTCAATATGCGATGGCATAGAGTCTTTGGTCAGTGGAATGTACTTAGCACCAGAGGTGGTTCCAGAGGTTTTGGCAAAATACAGGGGTTTTCCCGGCCAAAGGATATCGGCCTCTCCTTGTACTACCTTGTCTGCGTAGGGCCTTAGTTGTTCATAGTCCCGAATAGGAACTTTAGCGGCAAATTCACCAAAGGAGGTGATATTTTCAAAATCATGGTCCTTGCCAAACTGGGTGTCCTTGGCCCTATGAATTAATTCTTTAAAAACGTTTTCCTGGGTTTCTATAGGTTTAGAAATCCATCGGTTCATTTTCTTAACAACCCGATTGGCAAAAATTTTAGCTCCAAACGATTTTAAGGACATAGTTAATCGAAATCAATGAAATTGGTTGGGTCCAATGGATATCCATCGCTCCATAATTCGAAATGCAAATGTGGGCCCGTGGTGAGTTCGCCAGTATTGCCGGATCTCGCAATCACTTCTCCAGCCTTCACCAAATCGCCTTGCTCCTTGCTTAGTGAGGCATTGTGTTTATACACCGAAATTAGGTTGTTGTTGTGCCTAACAATAATTACATTTCCCGTCTCTGCGGTCCATTCGGCAAAAATTACCGTACCGTCCCCTGCCGCTTTTATTGGGCTGTCTTTGGTGGTAACAATATCTACGGCGAAGTGCTTGTTTTTAGGGTCGTAATTTTCTGAAATGGGTCCTTTCACTGGAGCAAATAGCACAAAATTAGGTTGTTCACTATCTATCAATGGATTGTATTTGTCTTCTTGGGAAACAATCTCCCGCAGCAATAAATCTTCCTTGGAGGGAGATAAATTGAATCCGGCCGTATCCCTTTGGGCGGCTTCAATAATAGAATCACGATTGAAATCGACTGTTTTCACATCGCCCGTGAGCACTTTTTTAATAGAAGCAATATACTGTTCGTTTACGCTAAGCGCTTGTTGCAGCGAATCGGTTTTGAATGATAACGTTACCGCTTGTTTCTTTAAGGACGTAGATGAATATCCGGGTATATACTCCCTTAATGGGGTAAAAGCAATAAGAAGGATCGTAAGAACGATAAGCACAAGAGCCGAAATGGAACTGAACACGAATACATTAAGTCGATTCAATTTAAAGGAAAAACGTTCTTCAAAAGTTGCCTCATTAAGTACCACCAATCTGTACTTATGCAACAGCTTTTTTCTTATTTTCTTTCCTCTTTTTTCCTTTTTGGCCATCTAAGAATATCCTTGGTGCAAATGTAAGGCTTTGCCGTTAAACTTATCCTGAAAACGTTGTATCTACGAAATTCTTGTTACCTTTGCCTCATAAATTTATGCAAATGGAATCATTAGTATTACCCTTAGCCATTGGTCCTTGGCAAATCGTATTGATCGTTGTAATTGTATTGTTGCTTTTTGGAGGAAAAAAAATCCCAGAATTAATGCGTGGTTTGGGAAGCGGCATCAAAGAATTTAAAGATGCTTCCAAGGAAGAGGCAAGCGACCAAATAGAAGACAAAAAATAGGCAATGTATTGCCTTAAGAATAGAAAAGCCCGTGAAGATTCACGGGCTTTATTTTTTAGTGTTGTCAACGTTTCTATTTAATCAATCTTGGCTGTTTTCAAGATAGATTCCAATTCAAATTGTAAGTCCCTTTTTTCTACAGAAGGCGCATACGTAAAGCCCTCTAGTATGAGATACCGTCCTTTTGCTTCGTCCCTTATCGCATAATTTAAAAAGGGTCCCGCCATAAACTCATCCTTAACTTCCCAAGTTCCCTTGGTTTCATAAGCAAATTTGCCATTAATTTCTGTAGTAAATAAATAGGGAGCATATGCTTCCTCCGTAATAAACAAGGCATCATCTTCTACGGGGAGATATCCCGATCCTATAGAGTCGCGCATCTTAATAATATCTGCAATGGTTGTAGAATCTTTGGAAATGAAAGACAAGGGAACTTCGTAAATCAAAATGTTAGTGGTTCCTTGCTTCAAATCTTTTCTCAACCAATAGAAATCATCACTAGCTGCGGCCACTCGATACGCACTGGGAACACGAATACTTACACCAAACCGTTCTTTTAAAGAGTCAATTTCCTTGATGGAAATATTAGTACGTCGTTGCCTCTCTTTAAGCTCCGAGTTACGAAATTCTGCAACCATTCGGGCTTGCTGGTTATCTATGAGCTCAATGATTTTTTCTTCTGAAGTTCCTGTAATAAAAGCTCCTATTTGAGGTTTGGCATAGGAGTTCTTTTTTAGGATTACCGTATCCTTATCCCCTAACTTAACATGAATGAAGGTGCGGTATTTGCGTGCGAACCCATCAAATACATCTGGGTTTAACTGATTGATTGTAAAAAGGGGTTCTTGCTGGGGAAGTCCATCGACTAGACCTGCAAAATGCTCTCTAACCTTTTCCCCAACCGGACCATTCCAAAGATCATTGGAGATAACAACCTGAAGTCCATTGATCCTTCCTACGGAGTCTGTGAGAATGGAAACATCCCTTTTCGAATCGGAAGATTGTTGACATCCTACCAATAGTAACAGTCCCATAAATAGGAAATAATAAAACTTTTTCATTAGAAGTAATTCTTTTAGTTAACCTTTTGAAACCTTCAGGGTCATTCCTGGCTTCAATTTTGTACCACTAATATCGTTCCACTTTTTCAATTGCTCTACGGATACCCCTGGAAATTTTTGGGATATGCTCCAAAGGGAATCCCCGTTTTTAACCGTATAAGTCTTGCCAGATTTCACCACTGCGTTGCTTGCAACTCCAGAATTTGAAGGGGTCTTGGCTAGTTTTCTGGGGTATATGGTAAGTCGTTGGCCTATACGAAGCCTATCGCTTCTTAACCCGTTCCATTGTTTGATTTTTCGGACTGAAACGCCATATCTATTTGCTATTTTTCCTAAAAAGTCACCGCTTCGAACACGATAACGAATCCGATCATTCTGTTCAAAAAATTTGGGCAGTGGTTTTTCACGTTCATTAAACTCCTTTTCGGCTAGGGCATAAATAGCATCTTCATTATTTACAAATTTTCCCACTTCTTCAATGGGCAAACGAAGCACATAGTTTTCATCTTTAATCTCAGGGATAATCCCCAGTTTATACGATGGGTTCAAAAATTCCAATTCGGCCAAATCCAGTTGAGTGACACGTGATACTTGTTCTAGGGAGATCATTTTTTTAACTCGAATTGTGTCCGTAGCTATATAAGGATACCTAGGTCCATTGCTCTCGAAACCATGCTCTTCTGCATATTCAAAAATGTACATCGTCGCTAAGAAGGCAGGAACATATCCCGCTGTTTCACGGGGTAAATGATGACGGATGTTCCAATAATTTTTATGGCCTCCAGATCGTCTTATGGCCTTTGCCACATTCCCCGGGCCACTGTTGTAAGCAGCCAAGGCCAAATCCCAATCTTCTAGACTATCATACAATCGATTTAGATACTTGGCAGCAGCTTCGGTGGCCATTAATGGATCTGACCTTTCATCTACATAACTGTTCACTTCCAATCCAAAGATCTTTCCTGTACTAAACATAAACTGCCACAAGCCCTGTGCCCCTACACGAGAGGTCGCAGTTGGTTTTAAGGCCGACTCTACAATGGCGAGATATTTCAACTCCAATGGAAGTCCTTGCCTGGCCAGTTCTTCCTCAAACATCGGAAAATAATAATCACTCAATGCCATGAGATTCGCCATCGTCCTTCGCCGGTTCTTTAAATAGCTTTTTATCACACTTTCCAAAGAAGGATTGTATTCTACGTTGAAAGGGGTTTTTGCGTCCAATGCTTTTAGTCGCTCCTTTAAAACTTCGGTGGGCAATTCTTCATAATCAACAGGTTCATAGGTCTGTTGTGTTATAGCTCCGTAAACTTCCTCAAAAAGGTCATTGTTATATAACTGGTCCAGCCATACAGAATCCACCTTTCGTGCTAAGGCGTTATCCTTTAAATCAAAAACAGTAGAGTCCTTGGTTTGGGTGGCCACGATCGTCTCGGGTAGATCGCTATCTATACGTTGAACAGTAATAGAATCAATTACCTGAATCGTCTTTACGGGAAGGGAGTCCACAACCTGCTCATTGGTTTCCTGAGCCCAAAGATGGGTCAACGAAAAGCACAACAGTAATAATGTAAAAGGTGATTTCATAGAGGAATAACGCAGTGTTTGCGACTAAATTTTGATAAATGTAAGGAATTAGCCCTTAGGGCCAAATAATTTAATATCCTTTTGACAGTTAGTCCAATATCGCCTGAATACCGGGAAGGGTCTTTCCTTCTAGCATTTCCAACATCGCCCCACCACCCGTAGAAACGTAACTTACCTTGTTTCCATATTCGAATTGCTTCACGGCTGCCACGGAATCGCCTCCACCTACAAGTGAAAAAGCGCCATCCTTCGTAGCCTCTGCAATGGCAGTACATACGTCTATGGTTCCTTGGGAAAAGTTTGTCATCTCAAAAACACCAATAGGACCATTAAATAGAATCGTTTTGGATTTTACGATGACACTGGCAAATAATTCCCTTGTTTGAACGCCACCGTCCAGTCCCATCCAACCATCTGGTATAGCGTTAATTGCAGCGGTGTCAATGTTGGCTTCATTGGAAAAGTCATCAGCAATCACACAGTCTACCGGCAGGTGAACTTCAACATTCTTCTCTTGTGCCTTCCGCAGGATTTCAAGGGCCAATTCTTGCTTATCATCTTCAACCAGGGAGTTTCCGATAGCCCCTCCTTTGGCCTTCACAAAAGTAAATGCCATTCCTCCGCCAATGATGAGATGATCTACTTTATCCAGAATATTTTCAATAATGGTGATTTTGGAAGATACCTTTGCGCCACCAATTATCGCCGTAATGGGTTTTTGGCCATCACTTAAAACCCGATTCACATTCACGATTTCGGAGGCCAAAAGGTTTCCGAAACACTTATTGTCTGGGAAAAACTTTGCAATAACGGCTGTAGAGGCGTGCGCCCTATGGGCTGTTCCGAAGGCATCATTTACATAGATGTCGCCAAATTGGGATAGCTTCTCGGCAAAACCTTCATCGCCTGCTTTCTCTTCGGGATGATAACGTAGGTTCTCCAGCAAAAGAATCTCCCCGGGTTGCAATTCCTGAACAGCTTGCTCAACGGCACTACCCACACAATCTTCAACGAACTTCACCTGCACTCCCAAAATCTCGGAGGCACTATTCAACACATGCCGCAAGGAAAACTGTTCCTCCCTTGCTTTGGGTCGACCCAAATGAGACATAAGTATACAGCTTCCTCCATCTTCTAAAACCTTGATAATAGTAGGTTTAGCAGCTTCGATTCTTGTTGTGTCGGTTACTTCAAGGTCTTCATTTAAGGGAACATTGAAATCTACCCGAATCAATGCTTTTTTATCTTGAAAATTATAGTCATTAACTGTCCTCATAGGTGAATTTTTACTGCACAAATATAATTGATTTTCGTGGGTGGCCTATTAAAGGTCGGGTATCAATTTTCCCTGAAAAAAATGTGTAGTTTTGCCTATGGATTTTTCCGAAATTATAGGTCATGGTCACATTAAGAACCATCTGCGCACAACGGTAAGTCAAGAAAGGGTTGCACACGCACAGTTATTTCACGGACCGGCAGGAAGCGGACTGCTTCCATTGGCAATTGCTTACGCCAAAGAATTGCTCTGCAGTGAATACCCTGAGACTTCGGAAGCTTATGAGCGCTGTGCCCGAAATGTGGCCAACTATTCACATCCAGACCTTCACTTTGTATATCCGGTGAACACCAATGATTCTGTAAAGAAGAATGCCGTTTCCAGTCTGTTTTCGCAAGAGTGGAGAACCTTTTTAAACGATGCTCCCTACGGGTCGCTTTTTGATTGGTTTCAGCATTTGGGTATTGAGAACAAACAGGGCAATATTAGTGTGCTTGAGGCTGAGGATATTTCTAAAAAACTAGCATTAAAATCTTACGAGGGCGGGTTTAAAATTATGATCATTTGGATGGCAGATCGCATGAATACCGAGTGCTCCAACAAGATTTTAAAACTGGTAGAAGAACCTCCGAAGAAAACGGTATTGTTATTACTGACCGAAGAACCCGAACTTGTAATAAATACCATTCGTTCCAGATGCCAGCTCCTGCAAATACCATTGTTGCCAGAGAGTGAGATTGTTAAAGCTTTAGTTTCTAGAATGAACGTTCCAGAACCTGAAGCCCTACGAATTAGTAGGCAAGCGCATGGAGATTACAACAAGGCATTGCATATTCTATCCAAAGATAACGAGGACATCATTTTTGAAGAATGGTTTGTTAATTGGGTGCGTTCGGCCTTTAAGGCAAAGGGCAATAAAAGTGCCATTCAGGACTTATTGAATTGGAGCGATCTTATGGCTGGAAAGGGACGTGAAACACAGAAGAATTTTCTACACTTTTGTCTGGAACTTTTTAGGCAATCCCTTCTAAAAAATTACGGCTTGGATTCCATGGTCTATTTGGAAACACAAGATCCAAAATTCTCCTTGGACAAGTTTGCTCCTTTTGTACATCAAAATAACATTTTTGAGATTATAAAGGGATTGGAAGATGCCATTTATCATGTAGAACGAAATGGAAACGCCAAGATCATTTTCACAGATCTTTCCATTCAACTAACACGGCTTATTCATAAAAAAGAACAAGTATAAACAAACTCTATTGTTTGTGCTGGCTTCAATAACCTTGCTTTATTAAAAAAGACCTCAAATTAAGCGTTTTAAGCGCACTTCTCAGAATTAACGCCCAGATGCGCCCCTTTGCGCCCAAACTCGTGTTACTGGCAAGAAAAAGGCCTTAATCTTCTTTCTGAAAGCAATAAAGTAGTGAGGAATACTCTTTTGATGATATAGCCGACAGGTTGGAGCGAAACCCCATCCAAAATGCTTTCAAAGAAAATGCATTTCCGGTTTTATATTTTTCGGACAGTAGACTTACATAAAATGCATCGAACGGCATTGCCTTAACAGAAACCATATTGAATTTCCTTGGGATCAATTTCCGCATGGAGGGTTTTGAAAAATGCCAAAGGTGTCTGGGCACATCATATGCTGCCCAAAATTCCTTATAGTGTTTGGCATCCCAAGAATTGAAATTGGGAACAGCTATCAACAATATTCCACCTGGTCGTACCAGATCCTCTAATGTACTTACTACCTCTTCTAAGTTTGGCAAATGCTCCAACACATGCCAAAGGGAAACCACATCGAATTGTTTGCCCAAAAAAGCATCTAACCCCTGTTGCAGGTGGACGCCTTTTTCCAAAGCAAACTGCCGGGCCTTTTCATTTACTTCTACCCCGTCTATATTCCATCCTTTCTCTTGGGCGAACTTCAGGAACTCACCCGTGCCTGCCCCAACATCTAACAAGGAGCCCTTTCCTCTATTCAATTTGGATATCAAAGAAACTTTCTTTCCTAAAGAATATCTTTTTACGGTTTGATACAAAAACGAAAGCGCCCCTTTTTTGGAGTCGGTATGCGAAATGTATTCTTCGCTTTCATAATACTTGAAAAGCTCTTCTTGTTTAGGGCGGGGTATGGTTTCCAGAAAACCGTACTCCTCGTTTCGCACCAAAGAAAATTCCTCCTGGGACACGAGGAAGTCTTTAGTTGTTATATGAAATGATTCTTTTTTATGCTTCAATGTTGCCTGAATGTTTCACGTGGAACATAATTAAAACTACCTTCCCATATATACCAATAGAACGGAAATATCATTGGGAGAAACACCACTAATTCTTGATGCCTGAGAAATGGTAACCGGTCTTATTTCGGACAGCTTCTCCATGGCTTCGAAAGACAAGGATTTTAATTTTGTATAATCAAAATTGTCGGGGATTCGAATCCCTTCCAAGCGATGCAGTTTGTCTGCATTCAACTTTTCCTTTTTAATATATCCAGAATATTTCACCTGAATCTCTGTTTGCTGTAGCACCTCGGTGTCCAATTCATTATTGCTAATATACCTATCTACACTTTCCACTTTTCGCATGTCTTCCATTGTAATATTGGGTCGCGAAAACAGCTTGAACATCTTATCACTTTGCTTCACCACCGCAGAACCCTTACTTTCCAAAATGGGATTAATTTCAATTGGCTGTACACTAGTGTCCTTGAAAAACTTTATAAATGCATCGCTCTCTTCTCTCTTCTTTTCCATTCTGCGCATACGCTCTTCTCCCGCCAACCCAACTTCAAAAGACTTGGGTGTTAATCGAAAATCTGCGTTATCCTGTCGCAACAAAGTTCTATACTCGGCCCTAGATGTGAACATTCTATAGGGCTCTTCAGTACCCTTTGTGATCAGGTCATCTATTAAAACTCCAATATAGGCTTCGTCCCTTTTTAAAATAAAAGGGTCCTTTTCCTGCACTTTTAAATGGGCGTTCATACCCGCCATTAATCCCTGGGAAGCTGCTTCCTCATATCCTGTCGTTCCATTAATCTGGCCGGCAAAGAACAACCCTGAAACCAATTTAGTTTCTAACGTATGTTTCAATTGTGTCGGCGGAAAATAATCGTACTCTATGGCATAACCCGGACGAAAGAACTTTACGTTCTCAAACCCATCGCATTCCCTTAGGGCTTTAAATTGTACATCCTCCGGCAAGGATGTAGAGAACCCATTAATATAATATTCTACCGTATCCCAACCCTCGGGCTCCACAAACAATTGGTGCCGATCCTTATCTGCAAAACGATTGATTTTATCTTCTATAGAAGGACAATATCTCGGGCCTATACTTTTAATGGATCCATTGAACATTGGAGATCGATCAAACCCTTCGCGCAGCAAATCATGTACCACAGAACTTGTATAGCTCATGTGACATGCACGTTGTTTTTTCAAGGGCGCTGTTTCATCAGAAAACGAAAATTTCTGTGGATCCTCATCACCTGGTTGCACAATCATTTTACTAAAGTCTAAAGATCGTCCATCGACCCTTGGGGGTGTTCCGGTTTTCATTCTTCCCGAATCAAAACCCAAATCAACCAGGTCCTTCGTAATTCCAGTTGCGGCTCGTTCACCAGCTCTTCCACCACCAAATTGTTTTTCACCTATGTGAATTAAGCCATTTAGGAATGTGCCATTAGTAAGTACCACAGCCTTAGCCCTAACTTCTAACCCTAAAGATGTTCTTACTCCAACAACTTTATCGTTCTCAACAATGATACCTGAAACCATTTCTTGGTAGAAATCCAAATTGGGTGTTGCCTCAAGTTTCAATCTCCATGCCTCTGCAAAACGCATCCTGTCACTTTGAACCCTTGGACTCCACATCGCCGGTCCTTTGGACTTATTCAACATCTTAAACTGAATCGCGGTATTATCTGAAACAATTCCGCTATATCCCCCAAGAGCATCAATTTCCCGAACAATCTGCCCTTTAGCTATACCTCCCATTGCTGGATTACATGACATTTGAGCAATATTCTGCAAATTCATTGTAATTAGTAAGGTGGCTGAGCCCATGTTTGCGGCAGCAGCAGCAGCCTCAGAACCCGCATGGCCTGCGCCTACCACAATAACATCATATTCTTTATCAAACATAACAACAATGTTCCACGTGAAACAATTTACTTAACTATCTGATTTTTAGCCTATTATTAGTTTTTCCAGTGATAAATTCTCCATTTCACGCATCATTTGCTCCTCTTCCTGGGATTTATCTTTATAACCACACAAATGTAGTATTCCATGAATCATTACCCTGTGCAATTCACTATCAAAAGATTCATCAAAATCCTTAGAATTCTCTTGCACACGATCTGTTGAAATATAAATTTCACCAGCTATCAATTTACCCATTGAGTAATCGAAGGTAATAATATCGGTAAAGGTATCATGAGTTAAAAACTTTTGATTCAACTGTAAAAGATACTCGTCGGAACAGAACACATAGTCTATCTCGCCCAATTCATATCCTAGATCATCAACCACCTTCAATATCCATTGCTGGATACTTTTATGGTGCTTCAATTCAAAATTATTCTGGCTGTGGAATTCAATCATTCTTACCCTCGAAATACTTCTTTACCTCATTTTTGTATTTCTGCTGCAAAGGTAAGGCTTCTCGATTGAGGATTTCTGTAGTATTGAAATATTTCTTTATGTCCTCAGGGCTGAGGCGCAAGGTGTTATCGTAATCCCTTCTATTGGTTTGTGACTCCCTTCTACTTTCCTGACCCTGCTTTAAATCTGCCTCATCCAATTTCAACATCTCATATTGAAGGTTAAGCATACGCTCCAATGTTCGTTGATTAAATCCTTTATCTAACAGCTGCTGCTCTATTCCCTCCATCTCCTTTATGAGCTTTCCACCTACACCTTTAAGTCCTTCCTTGCTCAATCTGTCTTCCAATTGATTTCGTAGCTGTTGTTGCTGTTTATAAATTTCATATAGTTCGCCATTCATGTCCTCATTATATCCCTCTCCTTGACTGCCCTTTCCATCTTTATTTCCTTTTCCATCACCGTTACCGTCACCTCCATCACCACTGTTGCCATCACCATTATTACCTTCACCAGATTGTCCACTTTGGCCTCCTTGTTCACCTTCACCTGACTTGCCTTCCTGACCCGATTCGCCTTCTCCGCTTTTTCCTTCACCTTTATTCATTCCCTCTTGCATCTGCTGTGACAAGCTCTCCTGTTGCTTAATTATATCTGGTAATTGAAAACCTTGGCCCTGTCCCTGACCTTGGCCTTGTCCTTTACCTTGACCTTTTCCCATACCAGGCATGTTCATCATTTGTTGCTGCATGTTGCCCAATAATTCACTCAACAATATAGCCAACTCATTTGCGCCAGTTACCGTATATTGTTGACTGGAAATTCCCTGACGCATTTGGTTTTCGGCTAAACGCTCCAAGGATTTATCTATATTATATTCGATATCCGTAAGTGATTCATTTATCTTTTCCCCGAGCATCGGCTGCCTAAGTGACAATGCAAATAAACTATCGTCAATATGCTGGAAGTTAAGTTTAAGATCGTTCTGGGAATTCAACTTTTTACCGAAGGCTGCACTGCCATAATCTATAGCCTTAAAATCCTCCATCACATCTTCTTGCTCAAATGAAAAGACAACGAGATTGTCCAGAATTTGCCTCAACATTTCAACATCCTCTTCTATTGTTTCCATTTGCCCAGCTTGCATCTGCATCTGCATTTGCTGCCCCATTTGTTGCATTTTCTGTCCTGCCTTTTTCTGACTTGGCTTCGCTTGTTGTTTATTCTGCTGTTGTAACTGGTCTGATGCCTTTTGCTGTTCCTGTTCTATTTCCTGTTCACCAAGTTTGTCTTGAGGAATGTCCATGGGCTCTTTTAAACCTTTGTTTTCCTCCTGCAGATTCTTCATTTCCTCTTTATACTCTTCAAACTTCTTGTTCAGTTCTTCCTGCTTTTCCTTCGTGTTCTCTTCTTCGGGAGCCTCTGCCAATTTTTCTTGTTCCTTACCCAATTTGAAAATTTCCTCAGATAGCTTTTCTGCCTTCTTGGCCACATAATACCTTTTGGTAAGCTCCACGAGCTGTTCCAAATTCTTCTCTTGATTCTTATTCTGCTTACCGAGTTTTTCTAACTTTTCCCTAAGCTCTTCCTCATCAATCTTTTCCTGTAACCGCTCCAACTCTTCTAATAGCTTTTCATTTTCTTCAAGTCGCTCTTCATTTTCTTCGAGTCGTTCCTTTAACTGTTCCTTGAAAGGATCCTCTTCCTCATTTTCTGGTTGAAACTTTTCCAGATTCTCTTTCATTTCCTTGGAAAAATTCTTCATCATTTCCTCTTGCTGCTTCTGTCTCTTTATAAAGTTTTCAAGTTTTTTCTTGTCATTCCAGTTCAGTTCACTTTTCTCCTTTTGCATTTTGTTGATCTCTTCCAGACGCTTCTCCTGGTCCTTTAAATCGCGCAAAGACTTGTTCATGTCTTTAATGTTCTCCTGCTGCTCATTTAACTGGCGATTCTCTTCCTCGTCTTCCGAAAGCTTTCTAAAGCTATAAAATGCACTTTTGGCAGACTTGAAATTGTGAATGCGATCATTATCGAATACTTCGAAATAGTACTCATAAGAAACCCCATCTTGAAGTAAAAGGCTTCCCGGGAAAGTATATACAAACTGATCCACATTATTCGTTCCAATCGAAATGCGCTCTACTTGTTTATTTTCATTATCCCCTACAGGATAGTAGACCAATTGAAGTTTGGTAAGCCCATAATCATCTGAGACCTGGCCTAGAAAATAATTGATCTGGCTGTCGGTACTATCCACACGTGACTGTACATCAATCTCAGGATACTCGTCTTTTATAACCCCAATTGCAAAGGACAAATTCTCATATTCCTTTAAATGCTGGTTAGATGTAGTTATCGCATAATCCAATTTGCGATACACACTCTTTTGAAAGCTAAAACCTTCTTCCTCGGCACTAAACACATACGAGGTGTCTTGGGTCTTTAGTGCTACTTTGTCTGTATTCCTAGTGGCTACCTCCCATCTAATTCTTGTTCCCTCTGGAACAGTTGCATTACCACTACTGTTTAATACTTCATCTTTTTTACCTGTGTAATTAGGGTAGTCCAGTACCATTTCGAACCCGAGCAATGAGGGGGTTTGAAGCACGTCCAACAGGTATTCCTGAGAAGAAACCTTGTTGCCGTGAAGACGAAAGGCGATGGGTTCTGTGGGTTGCGCAAACGTATACTCGAAACGACCTGGGGCCGTTTGTTCCAAATAATAACTCTCGTTGTTAAAGCTGATGGTTGCATTTTCCGGCATCACATCGCCTTCTGTAATTACCTTAACAGTAAAATTCTTATTCTCTATAGCGGTTAGGTCATTATTAACCAGCACAAAAGAGAATGGTGCCGGCGGTTCGTATGCAGTATCGTAATTAACTACCCGTTCGTAACTATTTGAAAATATATCTTTATCCCATAGCAGGCTCACCAAGACTATTACAATAACCGGTATGGCGGCATACTTTAAATACTTGGCGTTCCCATTAAAGTTGATCGCTCTCTTAAAAGGTACTGGCTGCAATTCTGAAGCTTTCTGATCTATGCTTGCTGCCAACAACTCACTTTCCCGTTGGTTTTGATTCAACTGAATAACATTGAGCAACTTATCGTTTACTTGCGGAAAATGACTGCCAATAATTCGTGAGGCTTCTTCATAACCTATTCCCTGTTGCAGCTTAAAAAGCCTAGCCAAAGGAAACGCAATGAACCTAGCAAAAAGAGCAACCTCTACGGCAACGAAAGTCCAAAACAATATAGTTCGCCCAGCTGGCTCCAACCAAAGGAAGTGCTCAACCAGAAGGGTGATGATAAGCCATAGTAAACCTGTAGCAAAAAAGAGAATCGCTCCCTTGATTAACTCATTGGTGTAGTATTTTTTAATAAATTGTTCCAGCTTTTGCTGGATGATATTAAATGTGCTCATGGTACAACAGAACTTCTAAAATAGCACAAAAATTGCTCCAAAATAGGATATTATGAAAGATTTAAAATATTTAACAGCCTTTACCATTCCGTTGGCTGCCATAATGGGACTTACCTTACAGGGGTATTGGTCCTTTTTTACCCCGATTTTTGCTTTTGTGCTCATTCCTGTTTTGGAAACCATCCTACCGGTTCAAACCGATAACCTTTCTGAGGATGAAGTACATTCCAAAGCCAAAAACAAATTCTTCAATATTCTTCTCTATTTAAACCTTCCTTTGGTTTATGGTATCGTTTTATGGTTTTTGTGGAGCCTTACACAAACCTCTTACAGTACTCTGGAATTGTCCGGGCTCATCTTTTCGGTCGGGATCGTCATAGGTTCCAACGGAATCAATGTGGCGCATGAACTTGGCCATAGAACCTTGCAATGGGAAAAAACACTTGGCAAGCTATTGCTGTTGCCCTCTTTATATATGCACTTTTACATAGAACACAACTATGGCCATCATTTACATGCTGCGACCCCGGAAGATCCTGCAAGTGCTAAGTACAACCAGAGCGTATATGCATTTTGGTTTACTTCCATGTTTCGTCAATATGGAAGTGCTTGGAGGATTCAGCAAAACCTATTGAAGCGTGAAGGGTTGTCTTTCATAAGTATAAAAAACGACATGCTCTGGTATACCCTATTTCAAATAGCCTATTTGGCAACTATTTACGTTCTTCTTGGATTTACCGCAACTTGGGTGGCCTTTGTCGTAGGATTGGTAGGCGCTCTTTTGCTGGAAACTATTAACTATATTGAACATTACGGGCTTAGCAGGCAAAAAAGGGATAGTGGACGTTACGAAAGGGTAAGTGAAATACACTCCTGGAATTCCAACCATATTTTAGGTCGTATGATGTTATACGAACTCACCCGTCATAGCGACCATCATTTCAAGGCCCATAAAAAATACCAGCTTTTAGACTATCATGATACCAGCCCGCAAATGCCTTTTGGCTACCCAACTTCCATGGTATTGAGTCTTGTTCCGCCGTTGTGGTTTTCTATCATGAACAAGCGAATTCCTGAGGAGATGAAGCCTTAGAATTGTATCTTTGCCCTCTTAAATTTATAATTTCATTCTGATGGCTCAGAAAGTTCGCGTACGTTTTGCACCCAGCCCAACAGGACCCTTGCATATTGGTGGGGTTCGTACTGCATTGTTCAATTATCTTTTTGCCAAAAAGCACGGGGGTGATTTTGTGCTTCGAATAGAGGATACCGACCAAACCCGTTATGTGGAAGGTGCCGAAGACTACATAAAAGAAGCCTTAGAATGGTTAAAAATCCCTTTCGATGAAGGGCCAGGTAAAGATGGCGGTTTTGGCCCCTATAGACAAAGTGAACGTAAAGGCCTCTACAGACAATATGCCGAGCGATTGATTGCAGAAGGTAATGCCTATTACGCATTCGACACGCCTAATGAACTTGCACAACAACGGTCACAGTACGAAGCCGAGAAACGGACCTTTATTTACAATTGGCACAATCGCCAACAAATGAACAACTCCCTTTCCCTTTCTGAAACTGAAGTTCAGGAGCGCTTGGATCGAGGGGATCATTACGTGATTCGTTTTAAGTCGCCAAAAGATGAAACACTTCAGCTAAAGGATATCATTCGTGGGGACATACAAATAGACACGAACACCTTAGACGATAAAGTCCTGTTTAAAAGTGACGGCATGCCCACCTATCATTTGGCAAATATTGTGGATGATCATCTTATGCAGATTACCCATGTCATTCGTGGGGAAGAATGGTTGCCTTCGTTGGCTTTGCATCAGCAACTATACGATGCCTTTGGTTGGGAAGCGCCCCAGTTCGCTCACCTATCCTTGATTCTTAAACCAAACGGTAAGGGAAAATTGAGCAAACGGGATGGAGAAGCTGGCGGATTTCCTGTATTTCCCTTGGAATGGAATGCACCCGACGGGACCACAGCATCTGGGTATAGGGAAGATGGATACCTTCCAGAGGCTGTTGTAAACATGTTGGCTTTTCTGGGTTGGAATCCAGGAACAGAGCAGGAACTGTTCGACCTGGATGGCCTAATTGAAGCCTTCAGTTTAGAAAAAGTGAATAAGGCGGGGGCCAAGTTCGATCCCGAAAAGGCCAAGTGGTTTCAACAACAATATTTTCAGCAACAAGAGGATGATTTGCTTACGAATCAGTTTAGCGGCCTTTTGAAATCCAAAGGCGTGGTAACTTCCTTACCAATTGGTAAGATAGTTTCCTTGGTAAAAGAACGGGCAACTTTTGTGGAGGATCTTTGGGAGCAAGCTTCTTTCTTTTTTGAAGCACCCGCCGAATATGATGAAAAAGCCTCAAAGAAAGCGTTTAAAGAAGAAACAGCTGGCATCCTAACAAGTGTGCTGGAGCTTGTGGAAAGTGCGCCAGAATTTGACGCTGAAAGCCTGTCAACAAGCATTAAGGGATGGATTACCTCCCAAGAAATGGGATTTGGCAAAGTAATGATGCCTTTGCGCTTATCCTTGGTTGGGGAAATGAAGGGCCCCGATGTTTTTGAGATAGCCTCTGTTCTTGGAAAGGAAGAATCCTCAGCAAGAATAAAGCATACTATAGAAACAATTTCCTAGAAGTAGAAAATGGCCATCGCAATGATGGTGTGTGGATTTCCCTGAAAATTTACGTTCGGTTCGTTAATACTTTCCGAGTCATTAAACCGCTGAAATAAATTGGTTACCCCATATTGGTATTGCGCACTCAATCTAAAGTTCTCAAGCCCTGCCGTAACACCACCCGCCACATAGAAGTGAACACGGGAAATGTTCTGAATGTCCTGGGCTTCCAGGTTCTCATACCCATCAAGAATAAACCTTTCGAAAGTATCTTGTTTTAACTTCATTTTTCCATTCACATTAAGGATCGGCCCAAACTCTAGGCTCAGGTGTTTGTGAACGATATTGAAGCTACCCAAAATGTTTATTTGGGCAGATTGGATGGTATAGTCTATTTCCTGCTCAAAAAACCCAGGCTGGGTGTTGTTAAGGTCACGACCCAAGATTCCCACCTCCGTTTGAACAAAGTTGATTCCATAGATAAGGTCGAAGGCATTGTAAAAAGATCCACGTGTGGTGAAACCCATCATATACCCTGTGCCCTGTGTAGTGGTAAAGTTATCGGTATCTATATCGAAAAAAGCAAAACCCCCTTGAAGTCCCAAGTGGTTGTTTTCATCGTAGTTGCGTTGCGCGAATCCCTGCAGTCCTATGCAGAGTATGGTAACGAAAAGAATGTTTTTAAGACTCATAAGTTGGAGGTTCTAGAAAGGCGCAAAAGTAGCGTAAATTTTGTACCTTCAAAAAGTTCTAATCAATTAAAATTTAAATCTATGGGCGGTTATTTATTAGTACCTATTCTGGTATTCAGTTTCTTTATCCTATTAATGTTTATTTTCATTGTAAAACAACAAACCGCAGCGGTAATAGAACGTTTCGGAAGGTTTCAAAGTATACGACCTTCTGGGCTGCGCTTTAAAATTCCTATTGTAGATCGAATTGCAGGTCGTATCAACTTGAAAATCCAACAGTTAGATGTAATTGTGGAAACTAAAACTAAAGACGATGTTTTTGTAAGATTAAAGATTTCCGTGCAATTTCAGGTGATAAAGGAGAAGGTATACGATGCATTTTACAAGCTGGAGAACCCCCACGATCAAATTACTTCGTATGTATTTGATGTGGTAAGGGCCGAAGTTCCAAAAATGAAACTGGATGATGTTTTTGAACGAAAAGATGACATCGCCATTGCGGTTAAAAAAGAATTGAACGAAGCGATGATCAATTATGGTTTCGATATTATAAAAACCCTTGTAACCGACATTGATCCCGATACTCAAGTAAAGGCGGCCATGAACCGAATTAATGCAGCAGAACGCGAGAAGGTGGCAGCAGAATATGAAGCAGAAGCAGAGCGCATCAAAATTGTGGCCAAAGCCCGAGCAGAAGCTGAAAGCAAGCGCCTACAGGGGCAGGGTATAGCAGATCAGCGACGTGAGATTGCACGTGGTTTGGAAGAGTCTGTAGAAGTGTTGAACAACGTTGGGATTAACTCCCAAGAAGCTTCTGCCCTTATTGTGGTAACCCAGCACTATGATACCCTACAAAGTATTGGTGAGGAAACCAACAGCAACCTTATCCTATTGCCGAACTCACCTCAAGCTGGAAGCAATATGCTAAACGATATGATTGCCTCGTTTGTGGCCAGCAATCAAATTGGTGAGGAAATGAAAAAGACAAATGCTGCCAAAGGAATTGGTAAAAAGAACAATCCTCCATCGGATGATTTCTCGATGTAGGTCCTTTCTAAAATAAATAAAACCGCTGTGTTGTCTTGAAAATTAATATTCAGTAAACACAGCGGTTTTTTTATACGAGTGCCTTAGCTTCGGCAACCAATAATTCGTTCTTATCTTCTAGGGCTTTATCAATAAATTCTGAAGCCGCTGTTGTTCGTTCCTGCCCATTATCTAACAACACCCCAAGGGTGATCATTGCTGCGATACGTGTTCCAGCCTTTTTTGCAGCCGTAGCAAACAAAGGTTCAAGATCTTCATAAGGCACAGTAGCGGCCAATTCCTTGATCTTTGATTTGGTAACTTCTTGTTTTTCTGGTGGCAGATTGGTATACTTTTTACCCATTCGCTTTATTTCCTCAATAGCCGGTCGCTGAGGTTGTTGTGGCTTGGGCTGTGACTTTGCCTGATTCTCCACTGGCTTTTTCTTGGCCCAGGAATCACGCAATCCCACTGTTTTATTGAATACCAATCGGTCATGGGTACTATCATCATCGACACTGAAATAACCCAAACGTTGAAATTGGAAACGGTCCCCAGGATTCGCACCAGCTAAAAAGGGTTCAATATAGGCTTCAGAAACTGATAGGGAATCCGGGTTTATGAAGTCCATGAATGTTTTATCCTTGTGACCGTCGGGAGCTTCTTCACTAAACAAACGATCGTACACACGAACCTCTGCCGTCTTAGCGTGGGCAACAGACACCCAATGAAGGGTACCCTTCACCTTGCGTAAGCTTGCTTCGGTACCACTGCCGCTTAGACTATCTGGATCGTAGGAACAGTGTATTTCGGTGATGTTTCCCTCGGCATCCTTCACTACACTTTCACCTTTTATGATATAAGCGTTCTTCAGTCTAACTTCTTTTCCTAAGGTCAATCGGAAAAACTTGCTACTGGCATCTTCCTTAAAATCTTCTTTTTCTATATAGAGTTCCTTCGAAAAAGGAACCTCATGGCTTCCTGCCGAGGTATCCTCTGGATTATTCTCTGCAGTTAGCATTTCTTCCGTACCATCGAGATAATTGGTAATAATCAATTTTACCGGATCCAATACGGCCATTACCCTATTGGCGGTCTTGTTAAGATCTTCGCGAATACAAAACTCTAACAAAGACACATCTATTACATTTTCCCGTTTGGCCACCCCAACAGTTTCCACAAACTTTCGGATGGATTTTGGGGTATAGCCCCTCCTTCTCAGTCCTGAGATCGTTGGCATACGCGGATCGTCCCAACCGTTTACAATTCCTTCTTCTACCAATTTCAGCAGCTTTCGCTTGCTCATGATGGTATAACTCAGGTTGAGTCTCGCAAACTCCCTTTGAATGGGTAGTCTTGGATATTCGTCCTTGCTATAATTATACACCTCATCCCGAAACCAATTATAGAGTTTACGGTGTGGTTTAAATTCCAAAGAACACAAGGAGTGCGAAATTTGTTCTATGTAATCACTTTCCCCATGGGTCCAGTCATACATTGGGTAAATACACCAAGCTTCCCCTGTTCTATGATGGTGTTTCTTTAAAATTCGATACATAATGGGATCCCGCATAAGCATATTTGGATCTTCCATGTCAATCTTGGCACGGAGTACATGGGTGCCTTCATCGAATTCACCAGCTTTCATCCGCTCAAATAGATCTAGGTTCTCCTCTACCGAACGATCCCGGTAGGGACTATTAGTTCCTACTTGTGTGGGTGTTCCTTTTTGTTCGGCCATTGCTTCACTGGACTGGGAATCTATATAGGCCTTTCCATCCTTAATCAACAAAACGGCCCAATCATACAATTGCTGAAAATAATCTGAAGAGTACAATTCGTTGGCCCATGTGTATCCCAACCAAGCAATATCCCTTTTTATGGCATCTACATACTCCTGTTCTTCCTTGGCTGGATTGGTGTCATCGAAACGCAGATTAACAGGTGCATTGTACTTTTCGCCCAGGCCAAAGCTAATCCCAATCGCCTTGGTATGTCCAATATGAAGATATCCATTGGGTTCTGGAGGAAAACGGAAACGTAGCTTTTTGGGGTCCAACCCATTCTTTAGGTCCTCCTCTATGATTTGCTCTAGAAAATTGAGCGATTTGGTTTCTTCTGCCATAACATAAAACAAAAATATCAGGGAAAAGCCCCTGAATAATAGCTGCAAAGGTAACCAATAACTTGAAAAAAGTATCTTTGCCAAAACTTTTTACATGAGCACGATTACGCTTAAAAACATTCGGATTTTTACCAATCATGGGTGCCTGATCGAAGAAGAGAAAATTGGTAGTGATTACTTGGTGAACTTGAAGGTGAAAGCAGATCTTTCTCAAGCTGCGACTTCAGATCACCTAAAAGACACGGTAGATTATGTTCATTTACAGCATATTGTAAAAAATGAAATGGCGGTTCGTTCTAAGTTATTGGAACACGTAGGACAGCGTATTATCGATCGGATCTTCCTGGAAATTGATCTGGTGACCAAAGCGAAAGTGACTATTTCGAAACTAAACCCTCCTATTGGCGGTGATGTGGAGGAAGTAAGTGTTACAATGAAGTCCCAACGATAATCGCATTTATTAGGTTTATTATGGGTAATATTTTTATATTTGCCCTCTAAATCATGGCGTCTTGGCCGAGTGGCTAGGCAGAGCTCTGCAAAAGCTTGTACAGCGGTTCGAATCCGCTAGACGCCTCAACAAAATCCAGCTGTAATGGCTGGATTTTTTTATGCCATGCTATTAGGTTATTCCTGAAGGGGAAGTTTGGTTTTTGGGATTCGGTCCAATCCTTTTTGCACCTGGTCCGGAAAAATACCCTCAATTAGTAGGAACACCCCGAACAAAATGATTAAAATGCTCACCCACTTTTTGGTTTTGAAAATAAACCTAGGGGTCATTTTACTTTTCAGTTTTTTGGCAAGCGATATTTTGGCAATGTCCGTAAGAAAGAAAGTGACCAAAACCGTGGTTAGAAAAAGAAACACCCCGTTTTCTGAAGTGGTCAGGGCATTGGCCATAATCAAGGTTCCTATCCAACCCGCCAATACTCCAAAGTTCACGAAATTAAGCAGGAACCCCTTGAGGAAAAGTCCCCATAGGTTCTTTTTTACCTGTACGGCATAATGTTCCCTTACAATTTTAATAAAGGATTTGGCCGTACGTATGTAGGAAATGATCCCATATACTATGAGTATGGCTCCACCAAACACCAATAAAGCAGGATCATCCCTTACCCGTTCCAAGATTTTATTGGTACTGAAATAAGCGATTAAGATAAAAATGATATCAGCAAAAATAGCCCCGAGATCAAAGAATACACCGGCACGAAAGCCTTTTGTGATACTCGTTTCGATGAGGGTGAAGAATACTGGGCCCACGGCAAAAGCCAATAGGAACCCGTACAAAGCTGCATATGGTAAACCCTCTAACATTACCGTAAAAGTACAAATTACTTTTGGGTTGTTAGAGGGTTTGTTTTGTATTCATTTTCAGATGCTATCCTTAGGTATTCTCGAGAATTGTGGCCTACATCTGCAACCAATAATTAATCCTTTATTATAATACGACCCCCTGCCAATTTCTTTTCGTCAATCTCTTTTGGGTTGCCGTAAACATTTACATTTCCGCCTGCGGTTACACGAATTTCAGCTTTGTCACTGGCATTGATATCGGCTTCACCTGCAGCGGTAATACCCACCTTGGTTCTTTGGGTTAATAGTTCGCGGCCTTCGAAAATACCTCCAGTATTGATTTTGATTTCCTGGCTTTTAGATAGTCCAGACGCTTCTACAATTCCACCGGTCACTGCGCGAACTTTGGTTCTGTCTACCTGAAGACCTACTTTAATCTGTCCGCCTTCCTGAGCTTTCAGTTCTATCTCATCCTGTTCTATCATTTCACTGGCAACGATTTGGGATCCCTCGTTGGCATCGATCGTTTCAATTTCGGTAAAATACACTTCAATATAGGTGTCTTCCCCGCGGAAACGGGTATCGGTTTCCATGCGAAGTTTTAGGGTACCGTTGTTATTAATCACTTTTACATTGTAGGTGTGTTCTCCTTTAATCACAACTTTGTTTTCATCGGATTGAATTAGGTTCACTTCCATAAGATCGAATACTTTCAATTCATGGAAATCGCCTACGTTCTTTACAACTTCTCTTTGTTGTGCTATGGTGGTAAGGGTAAGTAGTGCTATACAAAGGGTTACAATCGGTTTCATATCTGTTCGTTATTTATCCACGAATGTGGGTAGTGTTTGTTTTGATTTCCCCCTAAAGATGAATTTTTAAAGGGAATGTTACAGTATTTAGTACTAATTTCAAATTATTCATCTTCAAGCAGATTAGTATACTTCTTCAGTATATATTCGGGATCCCAATCTTCCATTTCGGTTCTTCCATGACCTAGGGAAATATAATCAACAAGTTCTCCCTTTTCAAAGAAATACTGGCAGTTCCAGACAATGGTATCTCTATGATCCGCAGTAATCCATAATTCAGTTTCTTTTGCATAGATGAGCGTATCTCCTTCAGAATAATACACATCCTGATGATACATTGGTGCAGCATAAAAGTGCATTTTTCGAATTTTCACATACGGTTCTACTTCACTTTCATAGGTTATCTCGCAAGACTCTATGAGTGTATCCCCTTTTATTTCCTTGGGCGTTAGAATTCTATCCGTGTTACATGAATGCATTAAATAACCAACATCCCTAATAACCTTTGCCCTATAGGCTTCCGATCTACCAAAATTATCTTGAGCAGAAATATTTAGAAAACAAAGAATAAACAATGAGGAAAGAATTGGTCGCATCCTTAAATAGGTTTCTAGGATAATTCAATCAAAAACCAATCCAAATATCATTCAACTTTAACCATCACCAAATATTCAAGTCCGGGATCCGAATCAGTACAGGGACTACTTGTATATGGATTAGGGTTGTTATTAATTCTAAAACTTGTTTCTGTTAATTCTGAAATAGAAGATGTGTTTGAGTTCCCGCTGAAATTTATAGTTAGTTCATCACCATTTAATTCCCAGGTTCCATTAGTTTCTATTTCCTCTATACAATTATTTTCACTGTCTAAACGATACGGAATATCTCTAAAATTACCTTCATTTACATTTGAAGGATCATCTCCCAACGTAAAAATAAATCTTGAGTTCTGAGTACATTCTTCTGTAGAATATTCTGTGAATGCTCCAGAATCACAGATTATAATAAATCGATTAGGACTCCAAGAACCTAATAATAAATTTGTTGGTGTTTCCTCTTCTTGTTGTTGTTGATTCGTGTTGGAATTGTTATTATCGTCTGAGGAACAGGATAAAGAAAATAGAATTAAAAAAGAGAGAGAAACTATTTGCAGTGTGCTTTTTATCATTTTTATATCAGTTATTATGCTAAATACTAATTTCTATAAAAAATACTAGTGCTGTCTTTTGTTTTGAAAATATAACTGAATTTTAACCTACTCAACTACTATATCTATTCCCTATGCCCCAACATGGTAAAGTCTAAATGCTTCTTAACCAAATCGGCATTTTTTACTTTAACATAGACTTCGTCCCCAAGGGTATACGCATTCTTGGTCCGATCCCCAATCACGGCAAATTCCTCTTTATGAAAGGCATAATGGTCATCCTTTAGGTCTGCCAAACGAACCATTCCTTCACATTTATTGGAAATAATTTCGACATAGATTCCCCATTCGGTCACCCCGGAAATAACACCTAAAAATTCTTCATCCTGGTGGTCCTGCATATACTTTACCTGCATATACTTAATGCTATCTCGCTCTGCATTGGATGCCAATTGTTCCATATCGCTGGAGTGTCGGCATTTGTCTTCGAACTCTTCTTGCTTGGCACTTTTTCCACCATCCAAATAATGTTGTAGTAATCTATGTACCATCACATCGGGATACCTTCTTATTGGGGAAGTGAAATGGGTATAATAATCGAAAGCCAAACCATAATGCCCAATATTGTTGGTTGTGTAAACGGCCTTGCTCATACTTCGAATTGCCAAAGTATCGATCATATTCTGTTCCTTTCTTCCCTGTACGTCTTTTAGTAGTTTATTCAATGATGCAGCAGTACTTTGCCTATCTTGAGTGTTGAGTTTATAACCGAAGCGTTTAATGATATTCTCCAAAGCAGCAATCTTTTCATCATCCGGTTCGTCATGAACACGGTATACATAGGTTTTCTTCGGATTCTGTTTTCCAATATACGCAGCAACACTCCTATTGGCCAATAACATAAATTCTTCAATCAACTTATTGGCATCTTTGCTTTCCTTAAAATAAACACCTTCTGGTTCGTTGTGTTCATCCAGATTGAATTTCACCTCCACTTTATCGAAGGAAATAGCACCGTGTCGCATCCTATTTTTGCGAAGAATTTTTGCCAAACGATCCAGTTCCAAAACTGCCTCTGCAATATTCGAATCTACTTCATAAGCTTTCCCTGTGAGGGAAATACTATCAGGTATCGTTTTACTGTCTTTATTTTCAATTAAATGTTGGGCTTCCTCGTATGCAAATCGGGCATCGCTATAAGTAACTGTTCTACCGAACCATTGGTTAACAACATCCGACTTATCGTTCATCTCGAACACAGCCGAAAACGTATATTTTTCTTCATGGGGTCGCAAGGAACAGGCTCCATTACTCAATATTTCCGGTAACATTGGGACCACTCTATCTACTAAATATACAGAAGTAGCCCGCTCATACGCTTCATCATCCAATACCGTTCCTGGTTTTAAATAATGGGATACATCTGCAATGTGAATTCCAATTTCGTAGTTCCCATTTTCTAATTTTTCAAACGAAAGTGCGTCATCAAAATCCTTGGCATCTTTTGGGTCTATGGTAAAGGTTAATACCTTTCGCATATCCCTACGCTTCTTTATTTCCTGAGCTTGAATGGAGGTATCTAAACCATTGGCATAGGCTTCCACTTCTGAAGGAAATTCATACGGAAGACCATACTGGGCCAAAATGGCATGAATCTCTGTGTTGTGTTCCCCAGGTTTCCCGAGTACCTTGATCACGGATCCAACTGGAGATTCACTATTCTCTTCCCAGCCTTCCATTTTTACCAGAACTTTATCACCATTCTGGGCTTTATTTATTTTACTCTTTGGAACAAAAATATCCGTATACATATTGTACCCTGTACATTCCACAAAAGCAAACCGGTCGGATACCGTAATGGTCCCTACAAACTCCTTCCTCTTCCGCTCGAGTATTTGGGTAATTTCACCCTCTATCTTTCCACTTCTTTTTCGCTTAAACACATAAACTTCTACAACATCTCCATGAAATGCGCGATTTATGTGTTTGCTTTTTACAAAAATATCCTGCTCCATTCCTTCAACCATCACATATCCTTGACCTCTGCTGGTCATATCCAATATTCCGGTATGATAATTCATGGAAGGGGTTAAAATGTACTTTCCCCTTTCAATTTCCTGAAGGGTTCCTTTTCCCTGTAATCGTTTCAGGGTTTTGATGATATGATTTCTTCCACTGGCATCGGTAACTCCCAATTTAGCAGCTAACTGCTTGTAGTTGAGACCCGTATTTCGGTTCTTTCTAAATATTTCTAAAATGAGTTGGGAAAGTCCTTCAGTGTGTTTACTCTTACTTCTCTTTTTCCTTTTCGGCATGGTTACTGTAATAATTTTTAAAAGTACGTTTATTAAGTGAATGTAACTTCAATACACACTAAAATTTAGTAACTTAGTACATATGGAACGTTACCAAACCATTGCAATCTTTACTTATGCTAGTGAGTACACAGTTCTTCAACATTTGTTGCAACAAAAGGGGATCCGGTTTGTATTTCAAAACGAAACGACAATAGGAATACTTCCGTTTCACTCTAACGCCATTGGCGGTATTCAACTCAAGGTTCACGAAGAGGATATTCCTCATGCCTACCAGGTAATTGAAGATCTTAATAGCTCTTCACATTTACGTATCGTATAATTTTTCCTAAAACACTTATCCACGTTTTCAACAATTAAATAAACATCTCTTTTCTTTTTTTTGAAATTTAAAATAAAAATGATGATGATGATGGGTTGTTGATATATGGAATAACTTTATGGAAGATTGTTTTGAATTTGACTTATGCTTTTTTTCGAAGGGGTTATGAACAAAAAACCTTGTATGTAAGCAGTTGAAAAATAGGAAATTTTACATTTCATCCACAGTTGTGAACAAGGTATATTAACAATGGAATTTTAATAAGTAAATTGAAAAATAATGTTGTTAACTGAAAGAAGGTAGCGGAAAAGTCAACAATAAAATAAGACAAACTTATTTGCGGTTTTCCCGTAATTTTTCAATCAGGAAATTCAATCCTAATCTCCAAATATTTTTATGCTTTTTACGGAAACAAATATGAACAATGTTGTTAACTAAATTATCACCTAAGTTTTAAGAAAAGGTAAAGAATTGATAATATTGAAATTAGAAAAAACAGATAAATAAACTCCTTGGAGTATCTTTGTAAAAACAAACACCATGAAAATCGCCATAGGAAACGACCACGCAGGAACGGACTATAAATTTGCTATTGTAAAATTTTTGGAATCTCAAGGAATTGAGGTCGAAAACCATGGAACGGATAGTTTTGACAGTGTGGATTATCCAGACTTCGTACATCCAGTGGCAAAGGGTGTAGAAGATGAAACGGTTCAGAAGGGTATTCTTATTTGTGGAAGCGCCAATGGCGTTGCCATGACGGCCAACAAATACCAAAAAGTGCGCGCAGGTCTCTGTTGGACTAAGGAAATTGTCGAGTTAATCCGCCAGCACAATGACGCAAATATTCTTTGTATTCCTGCCCGGTTTACCGCCATACCCCAGGCCGTAGAAATGGTTAAGACATTTTTGGCTACCAATTTTGAAGGGGGCCGTCACCAACGAAGGGTAGATAAAATAGCTTGTTCTTAAAATTATGGCACATTCCCATCACCACCATCATGACCACGGAGCGGTAACGGGAAGAAATTTGCTCATATCCATTGTCCTTAATATTATCATCACCGTGGCTCAAGCCATAGGCGGTGTCATTTCTGGAAGTTTGTCATTGTTGAGCGATGCGCTTCATAATTTTAGTGACGTTCTTTCATTAATTGTGAGTTACATCGCAAGTATTTATTCCAGAAAGGAGGCTTCCCTCGATAAAACTTTTGGATACAAGCGGGCTGAAATCATTGCAGCATTCGTTAACTCGGCCACCTTGATTGTGGTCGCCATTTATTTGGTTTTCGAGGCCGTTGAAAGATTTATCGAACCACAAGAAATAGAAAGCGGGTTGGTTATTTGGTTGGCGCTCTTGGGCATTGTCGCCAATGGTTTTAGTGTTTTGCTACTACAAAAGAATGCAAAGGATAATATGAATATGCGTTCTGCATACCTTCATCTTATTACAGACATGTCTGCTTCGGTGGCTGTTTTGGTAGGTGGATTGTTGATGAAATACTTTGGATGGTTTTGGGTAGATAGCGTATTGACCCTGCTCATTGCAATATACTTGGTGGTGGTCGGTTTCGACTTGCTTAAAAGCTCGTTTCAGGTACTCATGCTGTTTACTCCCAAAGATGTAAATTTGAAAAAATTGGAATCAGCCGTACTTGAGTTTCCGGAGATTAAGAATATACATCATATTCATATTTGGCAATTGAACGAAAAGGAAGTACACCTAGAAGCACATATAGATTTTAAGGAAGATATATCATTGTCCGAATTTGAAATTATACTGGATAAAATAGAGGAACTATTGTTCCATGATTTCGGAATTAATCATGTGAATATTCAACCGGAATACAATAAAAGTGACGCAAAAGAAACCATTGTCCAAGACTAGTATGGAAATAGAGGTTAAGACATTCGATCAGTTTTCAATTAATGAATTATATGATATTCTGCAGCTTCGTTCCGAGGTTTTCGTAGTAGAGCAGGATTGTGTGTATCAGGATATTGATGGGAAGGATGAAAAGGCCCTACATGTCTTCGGAAAAAAATCGGGCCGCATAGCGGCCTATACCAGATGTTTCGCACCGGGCGATTATTTTGAAGAGGCTTCTATTGGAAGGGTAGTCGTGGCCGGACCTGAAAGGAAATATGGTTATGGTGCCGATATCATGAAGGCCTCCATAGAAGCCATAGAAAATCACTACAAAACAACCACCATAAAATTGTCTGCACAAACCTATCTCACCAGATTTTACGAATCCCTAGGATTTGAAAAAGTAGGGGAGGAGTACCTTGAAGATGGAATTCCGCATATAGGAATGATAAAATCTTGATTGTTTATTGAGAATTTTTCAATAAACAGGGGTTTATATTTTATAATCCATAAATTTTAAACATTTACCCCTAATTTTTAGGGGGTATATTCCCATTTTTATACTTTTATTCGAATAAATTAATAAAATAATAGGGGTATGGGAAGGAAACTAAATTTCTTTGGTTTAATTATTTTAGTAGTAATTGCCTTGTTGCTGGGTACAGAATACCAGTTTATTGAAAATTCGACCGAAATTGACAAAGGTGACACAGCTTGGATGTTGGTGGCGAGTGCCTTTGTTTTGTTGATGACCCCGGGGTTGGCTTTCTTTTACGGCGGGATGGTCAGTAAAAAGAGTGTAATATCCACCATGTTGCAAAGTTTTGTAGCCCTTGGCGTAATTAGTGTACTCTGGGTGGTTGTCGGGTTTAGTTTGGCGTTTGGAGATAGTATATATGGTATTATTGGCGACCCTAGGACCTTTTTCAATTTTAATGGGGTTACCGTTTCCCCAAACCCAGATTTTGCAGAAACCATCCCTTTTTTGTTGTTTGCACTTTTCCAATTGAAATTCGCAATAATTACCCCAGCTCTTATTACCGGAAGTTTTGCTGAACGCATCCGTTTCCGAAGCTATATTTTGTTCATGGTATTATTCTCCTTGTTTATTTATGCCCCCCTTGCGCATATGACTTGGCACCCCGACGGTCTGCTACGCAATTGGGGGGTTTTGGATTTTGCAGGAGGAACTGTAGTACACATGTCTGCAGGAATCGCGGCCCTAGCGGGCGCTCTTTACTTAGGAAAACGCCGTCAACGAATTGAAAAGCCCGCGAACATTCCTTTCGTAATTTTGGGCACAGGACTGCTTTGGTTCGGTTGGTTCGGGTTTAATTCGGGGTCTGCACTTGGGGCAAACACTGATGCGGTAATTGCTTTCGCCAATACCAACTTAGCCTCAGCAACCAGTATGATCGCATGGATATTCTTGGATCGTTTTCAGAATCGAAAAATGTCGGCATTGGGAGCATGTATTGGCGCCATAGTAGGGCTGGTTGCCATTACACCCGCGGCAGGTTTTGTGAGTATTGGGCAGAGTATTTTTATCGGTTTTGTGGCAGCGATTGTAAGTAATTTTGCGATACGGTTTCATAAGAAATCTGAAATTGATGATACCCTCGATGTATTCCCAAGTCATGGGGTAGGAGGTATTGTAGGAATGCTGCTCACAGGAATCCTCGCGAAGGACGTAGGATTAATCTATGGAGAAACATCCACTTTCGTGTATCATTGTATTGCCTTGGTCTTGGTTTCCCTCTTCACTTTTTTCGGAAGTCTTTTGCTATACAAACTTACTGATGCATTGTTATCCATGAGGGTACGGGAAGATCAAGAGGAACGAGGACTCGATGCTTCACAACACGGTGAGTTTATAGATACTTAGCGCATAGGCCGAGGCGTATTTCAATACTGTTATTACTAATTACTTCCAATTTGTGCGGATGGGCGGTGTTTTACCGCTCTTTTGTCGATTATTTCCATATATTTACATTTGAATCTGCCCTGACCCCTCCCATAAAAATAAGATGCTACCCCTGGCATCTAAATACTTAACCACATGAAAAAGATCTTATTATTAAGCATTTTCGCTTTATCTATTACTTCTATCTTTTCCCAGGGGTACCTAGAAATGATTCAAAAAGGAACCTTTACGGTTCAGCAAATCCAAGCCGCCGCCGAAGCGCATTTCGATGTTGTAGGCACTGGAAGAGGAACGGGATACCATCCGTACAAACGATGGGAATATAGCGCCCTTCACACGATGAATGAAGAGGGTTATTTGCCTACCAATGAAACCTTGTTAACTGAATTTTTTGCGGCAAGGGCCTCAAGACAAAATATGTCATTGGTCGATACAAGTAACTGGGAGGATCTTGGCCCTACCACTTGGAACTCGACATCGGGATGGAATCCAGGGGTGGGAAGAATCACGGCCTTTTCTGTAGACCCTGCAGATCAAAACCACATCATTGTTGGATCGCAAACGGGAGGAGTTTGGAAAACAATCGACGGAGGAACCAATTGGACCGTACTTACGGATTCCTTCATTAATATGGATGTGTATTCACTTGCCATAGATCCAGTAGACAAAGACCTCTACTATTGGGGCTCATCTTCGGGGCTCATCTTCGTGTCTTCCGATGCAGGGGCTACCTGGAATCAGTTGGTGAATCTTTCCGGTTCGGATGTGAATAGAATTCTCATCGACCCGACAGACACCTCCAAGATTTTTTGCTCTGTAGAAAGTGGTGGAATTTTCAGAAGCACAAATGGAGGAACTTCATGGTCTGGGCCCATAACCGGTGAAGCCACGGGATTCGATCTAGAGTTTAAACCTGGTGACACCAATACGGTTTATGCTTCGGGAAATCGCTTTTATGTTTCTACCAATGGTGGCAGTAGTTTTTCAGAAGTCTCATCCTCTTTCAATTCCGCTCAGACCAAGATGATTGCTGTTTCACCAGCAGATGCGAATGTAGTGTTCGTGATCGAAGAAAATGGCGGTCTTTTTGGTGGTTTATTCAAATCTACCAACGACGGAAGTTCTTTTTCTGAACTTGACCATAGCGGCCTTAATTATTTTGGATATAGCGCTACAGCATCCGATGCATACGGCCAAGCGCCCCGTGATATGGATATTGTCATAAGCCCAGTTGATATTGACGAGGTGCATATTGCAGGAATACATTCTTGGCGTTCTTTGGACGGTGGTGTTACCTTTGAACTTTCCTCGTTTTGGACGGATTCGGGAGCCGCAAGTCTAGATGTAGGGTATTGCCATGCCGATGTCGATCTTATGGAATTTGTCGGGAATAACCTTTATCTGGGAACGGATGGTGGAATTTTTGTTGCTACAGATTCTGATGAAGTCATGAACGATTTCTTTTATACCGACCTCACTTTTGGTTTGGGGATCCGCCAGTTTTATAGAATTGGAGTATCTCAAACAAATCCCGAAATAATTGTGGGTGGTTCCCAGGACAATGGGTCGTCCTTTTACAATACTTCGGGGAATTGGTTCGATTGGTTGGGTGCCGATGGAATGGAGGGTTTTGTAGATAAAGACAACAGCGATATTTTCTATGGCACCGCCCAAAACGGTACGCTATACAAATCCACCGATGGAGGTGCCACCCGTGTTGAGTTACCTACCCCACCAGGTACTGGAAATTGGGTGACCCCTTTTGAACAGGACCCAACAGATAACGATGTTATCTATGTAGGGTATGACGAAGTCTACAAATCTACCAACGGTGGAGGCACTTGGTCGGCCATATCCCAAGATTTTGGACCCAATATGGACTATCTTAAAATTGCTCCGAGCAATAATCAAATTATGTATGGGTCCGTGGATGGAAGTTTGTATAAAACCACAGACGGTGGTGCCACCGATTGGACAAGTCTTTCTGGTTACGGCGGATCTTTTATAAATGATATTGCTATTCACCCAACAGATCCCAATCGGGTGGCGGTTGCCACCAACAGTTCCAATCTCATATTTATTTCTGAAGACGGTGGATCCACTTGGACGTCAATGTTACTGAACTTACCAAGCTATACTGCCTATTCCTTGGTTTGGGAAAATTCTTCAGTAAATAGGCTGTTTGTTGGGATGAATTACGGCATCTACTATATTGATGACAACCTTACGCAATGGCAAATATTTTCTAACAACCTCCCTAATGTACGTGTTTACGAATTGGAAATAAATGAAACCAAAGGCATGATTTATGCCGGAACTTACGGAAGAGGGGTTTTCAGATCTTTGCTTCCCGATGTGGCAACAGATATTGATTCACCCTCAACCCCAATGAATTTAGTTGCGTCCAATATCGATGAAACGCTGTTCGATCTGGGCTGGGATGCTTCTACCGACAATGTTGGAGTTATTGGATATGAAATCTTTCAGGATGGTGTCAGTATCGGAACCTCTTCAACCAACAGTTATAATGTAACAGGGTTAAGCCCTTCCACAACCTACACTTATACGGTAACTGCTTACGATGCTGCTGGAAATGTTTCTTCGCCAAGTGCTCCTTTAGGTGTAACTACTTTGGATCCCACCCCTGTAAGTTGCACGAATACTGTTTCTACCTTGCCCTATAGTGAAAGTTTCGAAACCCTAGGAAATTTAGGGTTTTGGGTACAAGTTACGGATGATGACGGTGATTGGGTACAAAATACAGGGGTTACCCCTTCAACTTCAACGGGTCCAAGTTCGGCTAGCGATGGTTCCTATTATATGTTTTTAGAGGCTTCTTTAAATGGTTCCGATGGTGAAATTGGTCCAAATGCGACCGCTATTTTGGAAGGGCCCTGTGTGGCACTATCAACTATTTCTAATGTGCAATTGTCTTTTGATTATCATGCATATGGCAGTGACGTATTTAATGCCAGCTTGGTAGTCGAGGGAAGCACAACCGAAGGCAATTGGATCAATTTGTATAGTACCCCAACCATTATTACGAGTCAAGATTTATGGATTAATGAAACCATAGATTTGAGTGGCTACAATGAAGATATGAAAATACGATTCGTTGGAACGACAGGAAATGGATGGTCCAGTGATATAGCGATAGACAATATTAGTTTCGACCAAATACCGTGCACAGGGGTTACAAAAACATGGAATGGATCTACGTGGAGTCCAGCTGGGAATCCAATAGAGAACGATGCCGTGGTTATCAACGGCAACTACGATACCGCCATAAATGGCAACCTTAATGCATGCACGTTAACTGTAAATTCTGGTTTCACTTTGGATGTGGCGTCCGACAGCTATATTAAGGTGGAGAGAGATATTACGGTTGACGGAAATTTGATCATTGCACATACTGGGAACGTGGTTCAAACCAACGCATCGGCCCCAGTTACAAATAATGGAACGATCAGTGTTCGGGTAACCACTCCAGATCTTGACAGTCGTGATTTTATGGTTATGGGAAGCCCAATGACTATAGAAACCCGCCAGAGCGTATGGAGCTCTGCATTCTTGGTGCTAGAGGCCATTACGGCCAACTTCGTACCACATCCCGATGTAACCATTCAATTTCCTGCGGCAGAAAATTTTGCAGATGATAACAATGATTTTTGGAGCGAAGTGGTCACGGGCAATCTTGCTCCGGGAGAAGGATATATTGTAAGGCCACAAGCCGGATACGGACAACCGGGCGGAATCTTTTCATACGATTTTCAACAGGGTACCTTGAATAATGGGATCGTCAATTTTAACGTAGCGTACAATACCAGTAAAAATGATAGTCCGAATATAATGGCAAACCCTTACGCCTCTGCAATTTCTGCGGATGCATTTATTGCTGCGAACTCAATGATTGATGAGGTATATTTCTGGGAGCATTTAACGCCTCCAAGTCCTGGATTACCGGGAGCTGGGAGCATGAATTTCTCCATGCAGGATATTTCAATGTACAATTTAACGGGAGGAACGGCTGCGGCTGCAGACCTAACGGGGACACTAACAGAGCCTAATGGCGTAATAGCTACTGGTCAAGGATTTGGTATAAAAGCGACAGCTGCGGGCACGGCACAATTTAATAATACCATGCGACTCACTTCTGGGAACAACACCTTGAGAATATCCCAGGAAATGGACCGTATTTGGCTGCAGGTAAAGACCGATGAGCACGAATTGTACAGTACAACCTTAATCGGTTTTTCGGATACTACCACTCCTGAATTTGATGCTGGATACGATTCCCGAAGATTGGCAAGTGTAGTTTCATTGTACTCACATCTAGACTCTGATCTTTCGAAAGAAATGGGAATTCAATCCCTATCCAAATTAAGGGAAGATAGTAAGGTAGCCATTGGCTTTTCAACATTGATTGCCGAAGAAACGAGATTTAAAGTGTCCATGATAAAAAGCGATGGACCTTTAATTGAACAAGCAACAGTATATTTATTTGATAATGAGCTTCAGCTATTGACGAATCTTTCGGAGGGTGATTACGAGTTTACTGCCGATCAGGGCACATTCGAAAACCGATTTACGCTGTTGTTCGAAGGAGCTGTTTTGGGGATTGACGGAATATTGCATAGTTCGAACCTAAAAGTATATCCGAACCCTACTTCGGGAAGACTGGATATAGTATCTACGTCGGACACGATAATTGCAAAGGCACAATTGATGGACCTACACGGAAGGGTCTTGAAGACAGTTGAGGTGAATAGCACTTTGGGCACTATAGATATTTCAGAATTCAGTAGTGCCACCTACCTACTCAAACTATCGACAGATCAGGGGGTAGAAACCATTAAGCGAATTAGTAAAGAATAATTTAGGTAATATAGCATTGAAAATAAATCCCGATTCCCCATTGGAATTGGGATTTATTATATACCCTTCGTTTTGGATTTCACGTCCTTGTTAAATGGAATGCCCAACTGCACAGCAATACTTTCATCGTTCGTGTGATCTGCCAGATCTACACCATATTGAATCTTTTTTGGGTCGCCATAAACGAATGTTCCAAATATTCGATCCCAAATGGAAAACATATTCCCGTAGTTGCTGTCCGTCCATGGCAATTCAAAATGATGATGGAATTTATGCATATTTGGCGTTACGATTAAATAACTCAAGGCCTTATCTATTGCAATGGGTAATGAAATATTGGCATGTGTCCAATACGTAAACAGCACACTGAGTATTCTGTAAAACAAATAGAAGGCGATAGGCATGCCCGTAATTAGGACCGCAATAAGGGCAAAACTTTCACGAATAATAAAATCAATGGGGTGATGACGCGTTCCCGTAGTAACATCCACGTTTTTATCGCTATGATGCACAATATGAAGTCGCCACATGGCCGGAATTTTATGCAGGAAGAAATGAACGCCATATTGAGCTATGAGGTCTAAGATGAGAATGGCGATAATCAATTCGATCCAGACGGGAGCCTCAATTAGGTGAAGCAATCCCAATTCAGAAGCTTGTAACCAAGTAAAAACACCAGCAGTTACTATCCCGAAAATGGCATTTATTATCATTACAAAAAGTAGGAGCACAAGGTTTACCTTAGCGTGTTTCCACTTTTTATATCGTAGTTGAAATAAGGAGTAATGTCCTTCCAAAATCCAGAAAAACCCAAGTACTAGGAAAATCCAACCCGCTTTCATCCAGATGGGCATGGTTTCAAAAAAATTCAGGAATTCCTGCATGGCATTACTTCAATATTTTTTGATATTGGCTCGTATTATTAAGCACGGAGATGGCTTCTAAAATTTCAGGGTTATTCTTCACTTGATAGTCATATAGCCCTTCCCTGTAAAAATAGCGCTTTAAAATTTCATCGGTCAACAACGATTTGATTTCCGCTTTTTTGCTGACTAAATCTTTTTCCTTTGCACGATCAATGGATTCCATTAACGAATTATAACTTGCCTGAATATCATCTTTTAATTCATCATCTTCGGCTCTTCGAAGTGCTTCTTCAAACTTCTTTTCAGATTCTGTTTCATAGTCGAAACCATTCTTTTTCAAATACTTTATGAAGTCCTGAAACACAGCATCGTTTATGGTGAATCCATTCCAATCTGTCATTTCATTCCTATAGTGGTACTCGGTAGCAAAATCGAAGATGGCATGGTCACGTAGCAATGCTGTTGTGATCGGACTAAATTTAGCTGATTCCAATTCGATATCTGGTAAAATTCCACCGCCATCATAAACCGTTCGCCCTCCTTTGGTCTTGAATTGGTTGTATTCTTTTGGGTCTAATCGAACAGGGTCCCCATTCTCGTCCCTATTCCAGTAATCGAGGGCCTGAATGCATCTTCCGCTTGGCGTGTAATACCTGGAAATGGTTACTTTTAACTGAGTACCGTAAGCTAATTTTTTGGGTCGCTGTACAAGGCCTTTGCCAAAACTTCTGGCCCCCACGACCACCGCTCTGTCCAAATCCTGAAGACTACCGGATACAATTTCACTGGCAGAGGCAGAACGACCATTTACCAATACCACCAAAGGAATTTCGGTATCAATTGGCTGGTTTCTGGTTTTATAGGTCTTGTTGTATTTTTCAATAACCGATTTTGTAGTGGTAATTACTTCTCCTTTTGGAACAAATAGATTTACCACATTTATGGCTTCATTAAGCAATCCGCCAGGATTACCACGCAGGTCCAAAATGATTTTTTTAGCCCCGTCTAGCTTCAGCTCTTCTAAGGCTGCTTTGGTTTCGACGGTAGTTCTGCGATTGAATTTTCGCAATACGATGTATCCAATATCGCCTTCTATGAGTTTGTAATAAGGGACCGCTTTTACGTCCACTTTTTCACGAGTTAGAGTAGTGGTTAGCGTTTTACCTTGCCTTCTATACGTTAGCTCTACTGTACTTCCAGCCGCTCCTTTCATTAAGTCTCCGGCGTCATCCTCGAAATCGGATAAACTAATATCCCCAATTTTCACGATTTCATCACCGGCCTTCAAGCCCGCTTTATCGGCCGGATAGTCCTTAAAGGGTTCAGTGATTACGATTCTATCCTTAAGTGTACGCACCGAAGCCCCAATACCCGTGTAGGTTCCGGAGTTCTTTATTCGCGCGTCCTCTACGGCTTGCTCGTTCCAGTACACTGTGTAGGGGTCTAGGTCTTCGAGCATACCCTTTATGGCATTGTCCATAAGGGTAGCAGGTGTATTTTCATCCACATAATTCATGTTCAGCTCTTTGTAGAGCGTGGTGAAAATTTCTATTTGTTTCGCGATTTCAAAAAAATCGCTTCTAAAACTGGATGAGGTAATCAATAATCCAATGGCTAGGATCGGTACCAGGATTCTTCTTTTCATGATCCGTATTTTTTAATTCCAAAATTCTATTAAGTCATCTATATCTTCGGAGTCGCTTTGTATGTAAAGGTTTTCCCATTGAAGCGTCCCGTCGACCAATGCAAATATTCTATAATAACCAGGGTCAAGGTCTTCCAAATTGACGGTCGCACCGCCTTCATTAATGGTACTGGCAGTTACCACCGATATATTTTCAACATCATTAATTGAATAGCTATCCGATGAATAGACGGCATTAAAATCTTCATCTTGATAAATCTTTTCAGCCTCTGCCGGTATAACCCAAACATCGTTAATGGTCCCATTTGAATACAAAAACATGATATCCCGAGCAGGATTTGGAACAGCAGTTAGGGCCAACCCCGACACAAATACATTAGGGTTTCCCAGTAAAAGAGGCTTTTGATCAAATGTTTGACGAGCCCTTACCCCTGTCACCAAACCCAAGGCTTCGACTTCTGTCATCATGGGACCGTCGTCATCATTCATGGCATTACTATCGGAACTGTCATCGTTGTTAGCGCATGCCAGTATGGTGAATGCACAAAATAGTATCCAAAAGCCTTTCATGAATTGTTTGGGTTTATAGGATCAAAAGATAATCAGCTTTTTGGGGATAGCGTAATAAGCAATTGTTAATTTTTAGCCTTCTTACGTTTTAGGTACCTCCTAAGAATAAGTATTCCAATAAGTAGGAGCAGGAACAGTGGCCATAAGTAGAGAAGACCCAAGAAGAACACTGAGATCCCGTCCCATCCACCTTTGAAGGCATTTTTCATTTTTTGACCGTACGAAACGGTTACCCCCGTCTGCGAAGTCGTTTTATAAAAATGCAGGGTGATGGTACTTAAAGAGACTCTATCTTTCAAATAGTTAAGGCGACCTTGCTTGGCTTCAACTTCTTCACGGATATTTGAAAGCTCGCGCTCTATTTCGAGCATCTCCTTCACATTCTTGGCCTGTTTCAACAATTCCAGATAGCGTTTTTCTAATTCTCTTTTCGCTTTGAGGCGTGCTTCTAGATCTACAAATTCTTCAGTGACGTCTTTTTGACTAATGTCCTTACGATCGAAATATTTGACCCCTTCAGAAACTCCGTCCATAAATGACTGGAAATATTCCGATGGAATGCGCACGGTCACATTTTGATATAGCTTACCGTAGCTTTTGCCCGAATTGTCATTTTGAACAATCCCTTGGTAACGGTTCACCAATCCCATAATTTTTACATGGGTTGTGTCTAGGTTCGAAGTTTCGAATTCTAAATGCCCCGTTTTTATGATTTGTTGCTCCCTTGTTTGTTGATTTACCTCAATGGGTTTACCAGCGTTATCTAGATCATCGGCGCCCGAGGCCTCATCGTATTTATACGTAGTGAAAGTAAGGCCATCGGCCGCAGCCTTCTCCTCGGATTCTGCAACGTAATCACCCGATCCTCCCGAACAGGCCAAAGCAAGACTAAAAATTAATAGACTAAAAAATTTCATGATGTAATGTTTTTAAGCAGGGCCTTAACGGAGGAGGAAATTTGGGCAAACTGCGGTTTCTCTTTACTAATATACATAAAGAGCAACGCAAATTTCTTGCCGTTGTGGGTCTCTAACACGATTTTTTCAAGACGATATGCTTCACGGAGTTGCCTTTTGATTCCGTTTCTTGAGACGGCAAGCTTAAAATTACGTTTGGGAACAGCAAAGGTGGCTTGGTGAGTTTCTGCTGATTCCTGTTCCATAAAGATGAGCCGTAAGGGAAATTTTTTGATCGATTTTCCTTCGGAAAATAACTGATCTATCACCTTGCGCGATTTTAATCGCTCTTTTTTGTGGAATTTTTGGCTCACGTGGTAAAGATAGAAATAAAAAAACCTCGCTGAGTTCATGACCAAGCGAGGTTTTGAAGCGTTAAAACGAAACTAGTTGGCTTCGTAGGTATTGTTTTCCGGCGCGATATCTGCCATTAGTTTAGATGGATCTATGACTAAGCGCTTTACCTTTTTGTTTCCGGGAATTTCAAATTCATAGGTTGGGTACGCCCAAGCCCAATCTTTTAAAAGCGTCCTGTTTATAGCAGGAGTAGGATTGCTCTTCTCGCCCCTCATCATTTGCAAAGGAATATAGTAAGAAGCTTGGGATCCGTCCTCAAATTCGGCATACACATCAACTGGCATTCCCATTAAGCCGATACGTTGCAGCGTTACTTTAGTGGTTCCGTTTTCCTCTGTCACACTTTGGATTCCATAGTCGATGGTATTGGTGGTTTGCATAAAATCCATTAAATACCAATCTAACTCCATTCCAGAAACTTTTTCTGCCACACGAATAAAATCGTTAGGGGTTGGGTGCTTAAATGCCCAATCTTCGTAATATTTCTTGATGGTTTTATCAAGATTTTCCTTTCCAATTACATACCCTAATTGTGCCATAAAAACAGATCCTTTGCTATAGGCGGTTATTCCGTAGGATCGATTGCTGGCATAACGGTCGGCATGTGTGGTGGCAGGTTGCTCCTGTCCGCTTTTGACCAAGAAATTATAACCCCTGTAGGATCCAGCAACGGGATTCGGATTGTTTTCACCCATCACCTCTGTTTCCGCAAAAGAAGAGATATAAGAGGTAAAGCCCTCATCCATCCATTCGTGCTTGGCTTCGTTTGTAGCTAATACAAACTGAAACCAGGTATGAGCAAGTTCATGGGCCGTAACGCCTACAAGGCTTCCAAACTTCCGTTCTCCAGTAATTAACGTGCACATAGCATACTCCATTCCGCCATCACCTCCTTGAATCACCGAATATTGTTTGTATGGGTAGGGCCCGATATGCTTGTTGAAGTACTCCATTAAAGCAGCTGTTTTGGGCTGAAGGTTTTTCCAGTTTTCTAAAATATCCGGGTTGTTTTTGTAATAGAAGTTCAAGACAACACCATCAGGACCCTCGTAGGTATCATGAATATAATCTGGATCTGCTGCCCACGTAAAATCGTGAACGTTTGGTGCATCAAAAACCCAGGTTTTCTTACCCCTTCGTTTTTTAGGTTCCCCTTGAAGGTACCCTGTACCTCCAACAATATATTCCTTATCTATTGAAATACTTACGTTAAAGTCTCCCCATATTCCATGGAACTCCCTTGCGATATAAGGATCGGCATGCCAGCCCTGAAAATCGTACTCTGCCAATTTTGGGTACCATTGTGTCATGGACAAGGCCACACCCTCTTTACTATTACGTCCGCTTCTTCTAATTTGTACAGGTACTTGGGCGTCCCATTCCATTGCTAATACAGTACTCTCACCCGGTTGTATGGGCTTTGCCAAATCAACTTCCAAAACGGTCCCGGCTACTACATGGTTTACAGCGGCTCCGTCCTGAGTAAGCGAGGTGGGTTTTATGTAACCAATCTCTGAAGGGGATAATTTAGAAATGCGATCGCCAACCCGAGAATCGGGATCTCCAATAGTTCGGGAACGAACGTCCATTTCACTTCCCGGCTGAAAGGCATTGAAATACATATGGTAGAACACACGATCTAACACATCGGGTGAGTTATTCGTGTACGTAATCTGTTGTGATCCCTTGTATTGCCAGTTTTCGACATCCACATCGATTTCCATTTTGTAATCGACTTTCTGTTGCCAATACGAAGTACTGTTTTGAGCCTGTGCAAATGTTACGCACAGGAGGGCGAATAAACTTTGTTTTAAAAATTTCATTATCGAGACATTTTATCTGCCATAATTAAGGCATTATATAGATTCACCATCTTACCAGATTTGGTGATGGTATTGAAATTACTCTGGTTAGAAGCATCCCCACCTAAAATTACAGGTGTCTTAGAAGTCAATCCACTGTTCATAAGCACTTGCTTTACTTCCTTTGCAGAAAGTTTTGGAAAGTACGAACGAATCGTTGCTGCAACCCCGGCCACTGCTGGAGCCGCCATAGAAGTACCTTGTAAATATTCGTATTCGTTTAGTGGGGTAGTAGAATAGATTTTTACACCAGGGGCAAAAACATCCACATTGGAAACTCCGTAATTTGAAAAATTAGCCACCATTTCGCTTCCATAATCATAGTTTAAGGCTCCAATGGTAATAAAAGTATCACCCATTTCCTGTCCCGTGCCTTTCTGATCATTTGGGTATACCTGAATAGTATCTAGGTCGTACGATTCATTCCCTGCGGCATTCACGATAAGCACATCGTTATCGCTTGCATACTTTATAGCATCCCAAACCCATTCTGGATGTGGGGAATAATACTTACCGAAGCTGGTGTTTATTACTTTTGCACCATTGTCTACAGCATAACGAATAGCCAGGGCAATATCCTTATCATACTCATCGCCATCTGGCACTGCACGAATCACCATAATTTCAGCATTGTCTGCCACACCATTCATTCCAATGCCATTATTTCGCTTTGCCGCAATAATTCCAGCGACATGGGTTCCGTGCTGCGCATCTTCCTCTTTCGGGTCAGGACCATCTACGTCATTGTTTCCGTAGTTTATGATATCCATATTATCTGGATTGTCACCCAATACTTTTCTGTAGTCAGCTTCCATATTGAAATGGGTAGTAAGGCGTCCTTTGTAGTAATCGATACCTCCCGAAATTTGTTCGATGACATCGGGAACAGAATCCCCAAAGTTCAACATTTGGGATAGCATCCCGATTTGTTGTTGTTCCTCTGCAGATGGGTTTTGAATTCCAGCAAGGTCTTTCTGATTGTAATCTTCCTTACCAAGCTTTGCCGTCATCGCCTTGTGAGCTGGTTTTACTTGCGATAGGATTTGAGTGTATTGTTGAACCACCCCATTGGCTTCGGCTATGTCCTTGTCATATTCTGCCTTCGCCTTCTGGTAAATATCAAAATCTGCACGATCTGCTGCACTAATAGAGGCCTCAGATTTGCCTTCGAACTTAGGTCCGAGCTTTTTCATGTAGCGCACGTATTCCATGTTTTCTGCAATGATGTCGCCAAGGAAATTCCATCCGTGAATATCATCTACATATCCATTTTTATCATCGTCCTTTCCATTTCCAGGCACTTCGTCCTTATTGGTCCAAATAACATCTGCTAAGTCTTCGTGTTCAATGTCGACCCCGCTATCAATAACCGCAACAATAACCTTTTGTCCTTTTCTTCCATTTAGGATTTCGGTGTAGGCTCTATCCACACTCATTCCCGGAATGGTATCGGTTAGTAAGTCAGCTGCAGCCCATGACTTCAATTGCGTGTCGGTTAAGGGTTCTGCTTTTAATGGAAGGGTGTCGATATTTTCAACAGGAGTAGACACAATAGGTGCAACTCCACCGGTACAACCAGCTAATAAGGCAGCGGTTGCCAGGGTAAACAAAGAAGCTTTTACAAATTTCATTTTTAGGTATTTAATTAAATATTTCGTCAATAGTAAAGGTTTCGTCCAGACGAACACCTTTTTCGGTATGTTTTACGGTAATTATTGGGTTGTGTGCGTCATGTTCCAAAAACAAATAATAATGGTGATCTGCAGCGGCATTCAAAAACTTTTCTTTTTCCGGGAGGGTAAGTAAGGGGCGGGTATCATAGCCCATTACGAACGGTACCGGCAAATGACCTGCTGTAGGTAGTAGGTCTGCCATAAAAACAATGGTCTTGTCCTTGTATGTGATGTGTGGAATCATTTGTTTTTCGGTATGACCATCTGCAAAGAAAATGCCGAAATCCATTTCATTCTTTTCGGAAAAGTCTCCAATGGGATCCGCAATAAACTTTAGCTGCCCACTTTCCTGCATGGGAAGGATATTCTCCTTTAGGAAAGAAGCCCTTTCCCTTCTATTTGGGTTAGTAGCCCAATTCCAATGTCGTTCGTTGCTCCAAAAATGAGCATTTTTGAAGGCTGGCTCGTACCCTGTGCGGTCTTTATTCCACTGGACACTTCCGCCACAATGATCAAAATGCAAATGAGTCATGAACACATCGGTAATATCATCGCGGTGAAACCCTATTTTTTTAAGCGAATCATCTAGGTCGAATTCTCCCCACGGATAGTAATAGCCAAAGAATTTCTCACTCTGTTTATTACCCATGCCAGTATCAATAAGCGTAAGTCGATCGCCATTTTCTATAAGAAGACAGCGCGCCGCAATATCGATCATATTGTTATTATCTGCAGGATTGGTTCGGCTCCACAAGGATTTCGGAACCACTCCAAACATTGCGCCACCATCTAGCTTAAAATAACCAGCTTCTACAGGGTACAGTTTCATAGATTGCGCAAAATACAAAAAGGAGTGGGATTGCGTAGGGATGTTAAGGCTTTATTAAGACTTAAGTGAGAAGTCTATTAGTTAACAATAAGCCTTAATCGTTTTCCAAAGTCAAAAAGCGCCTTAATCTCCTTGATTCCGGCGACTCTTTCCTTACTGAAAACCAAAAGACCGGCGTCATTGGACTCCACATGGTAGTATGGGTTACTTTCAAAAAAGTGAACCAATTCGTCTGTGAAAAAAGACTTAATTCCAGCCGGGTCGTCACCCAACAAATAGAATCGTTTTGAGAAATCATTGTGGTTTTCAATAGGGATATCCTTAAATCCAGCGAATGCATAAATCCGCTCTAAAAACCCTTCACGATCCAATGTGAAATCCGGAATTTGGTGATCCAATTTAATATGGAGCATGGTGGTGCGCACATTCTCTTTGGCGATGAATTCACCTTCGGAATAATTGATGTCGAATAATTTGAAGGTATTTTCGGTATTATAAAGTCGGTTATAGACATTCTCGATTTTCTTGGTTTTGAAATACAAAAAGGAATCCAGAAAATGCGTATCCTGCTTTTTTTCAGCTTTATAATGAATCCCATAGTCCACGGCAATCTCCTGAAGCGTTGTCTGTCGTTTTGTGAGGTTATTGGGCAAAAAGCTTAAACCCGGGATCATTCTCCGCAAGGCGAAAGGGTGTTTCGAATCTGTATCGTGCATATCGAGCCCAATCACTTCGAAATGCCCTCCCCGTTTTAAGAACAGTTCCTGATAATTGCTTAGGTTTTCCATTACGGTATGATCCACAAATTCGCAGAGGGAGAAATCTACCACTACGTCCCTATTTTCGGGAATAGTGTCTATTTTTTGCTTTAGTTTATAAAAATTCAAAAAGCTACAGAAGTGCTTTACACTAACATAATAGTTTTCATTTTCTTCATGGTACATAAGCACATTGGGCTTGAGTACGTTCCTAAGGAATAGGGCGACACTTTTATTGATGAAAATGTGAATGATAAATGTGATGAACACACCGGCGGCTATTCCCGTAATGAGGTCGATAAAAAGGGTCACGAATAAAGTGACAAAAAAGATGAGCAATTGCTCCCTTCCTACCGAAAATATTTTGCGGATTAAGTTTGGGGATGCCAGCTTATACCCGGTGTACACCAAAATAGCCATGAGGGCAGGTAAAGGGATTCGCGTGAGCTGTGTACTGAACAGTACTATAAAAATGACTAAAAATAACGCGTGAAAAAAGTTGGACGAACGATTGGTTCCCCCATTATTTACATTTACCGAACTTCTGGCAATGACTGTCACCACATTCAGTCCGCCCAAGAATCCACTACCCACAGTGGCAAGGCCCAACGCCTTGAGGTCCCGATTTACATTAGATCTTCGTTTTTGAGGATCTAGCTTATCCACTGCCTTAATACTGAGCAAGGATTCTATACTGGCTATTAAAGTTAATGCCAGCACACTGGTCCAAAAGGACAAACTGCCTATGGGCTCGAAATTTGGAATGGGAAGTTGAGATATTATTTCACGGGCTTTAGGAATACCAGAAATCATGTATTCCGGATTTATTGGATGCGGTTGTTTTAGAATGAGCTCATAGTAATAACTAATTCCGATGGAGAGTAAAACAATCCACATGGGGGCAGGGACCAATTGAAAGTATTTATTCCTAATACGCGAGTACATAACCATAATAGCAAGAGAAGATACTCCTGCAATGGCCGCATAGGTTAACCCCATATCCTGAAACTGAAAAGAAGCCAATATGGTTTTTGGAATGGCCAACAGATAATCGATACTTCCATCAAGGGAAAGCCTGTTTCCCATCATGATATGAAATTGCTTTCCAAGGATAATCAATCCTATGGCAGCTAACATTCCTTGAATGGCCGACGAGGGAAAGAAATCGGCAAGCTTACCCATTCGCAGAAAGCCAAGCACAATTAAAAGCAAACCAGAGCATATAATAGCTGCATACGTTGCTTCCAGTCCAAGGGTGGTTATGGCCACCAAAAGCACACCAACGAGCCCATTTCCCGGCCCCGTAATGGTCACATGACTTCCACCGATAAGTGCAACCATTAGGCCCCCAACGACTGCGGCAATTATTCCTGCTATGGGAGGAGCTTCACTGGCCATGGCCAAACCGAGCCCTAATGGAAGGGCAATAAGGCTAACCACAAATCCAGAAAAAACATTTTTAGGGAGCGTTACCAAGAATTCCTTAAATGGACTTTTTTTAGCGCTCATTGAATAATAAGTACATCGGTTGGAAGCTCGGTTAAAATATGTTCTATGTCGTGTGGAAAAAAACGATCCCAAAACCCGACTTTCCCAGGGGCATTCATTACCAATAGGTCTGCTCTAACCACTTGCGCATAGTGCCCAATGGAATAGCCACGTTTTCCAAAAATGGGTTGTGTGTTTACCCTAATTTGTTCTTTACGTTCTTCAGGAATCATTTCCAGCAGTTGCATGACCCTATTATCCTCCCTTCGACTAAGCTTTTCCTTCATTAAGTTGGCTTTACGTAGGGATTTGTCGTCGTCTATGGCAACCGCCAATTCTTGTTGCGTTATTTCTTCTACTATGGTAAGCTGTTCGCTTTTCAGGGCGTGCCCCACATAAAAAGCAGCCGAAATGGCTTGTTGGGTCTTTTCATCTTGTAACCCATTTACGACAATATGTTTGCATTGAATCCGATTAATCGATGGGTTAATAAGCAATAGTACCGAACAAAGCGCCTTGCGAGTAATTTTTCGAGCTATGGACCCCACGTAATACTTTAGGAAATTTTCACGTTGTAATGCTCCAAGAATTAAGAGGTCTACATGTTTATCCAAAACCGTTTGCAAAATGACGGAAACAGGATTGCCAGGCTTAAAAACCCATTCAAAGTCAAGGTTTTGTGCAATGAACGGGGCTAGGATCTCCTTAACTTCATGCTCCTTTTCTTCCGAGGTATCCCCTACGTGAATGAGCAATAATTTGGATCCAAAAAAAAGCGATAGCCTAGAGGCTTCATAGAGGTTGGCCTTCAGGTTGGGAGAAAAGGCCACCCCGATGGCAATGGTTTTAAAAGGATTGGTGTTCAAGAAATAGGTTGTCTGGTAATTTTTGAAAGATAGTATTTTTCTTTAGAAGGTAAAGAGTGTAACCTAAGCAAAACAAAATAAAAAAGAATTATGACTATCAAAGTTTTAGGTTATTTTTATAAACCAAACTAGAAAACTATGGTAGAACTGGCAGGAATTATTATTCTAGGCATATTGGCCCAATGGGTGGCATGGCGTTTTAAAATACCGGCCATTTTACCCCTCATCTTAATCGGGTTGTTGGTAGGGCCCATTTCTACCCTTATATCTGAAGATGGCACACAGTGGATTCAACCCATATGGAATGGAAGCGAAGGGTTGTTTCCTGGAGAGAGCCTTTTCTATTTTGTTTCCCTGGCAATTGGTATCATTTTATTCGAAGGCGGACTTACCCTGAAGTTTGGTGAAGTGAAAAGGGTAGGAGGAATTATTGGAAAGCTTATTAGTCTTGGCTCCTTTGTCACTTTTGTTGGTTGTGGTGTGGCTGCTCATTTTGTCATGGGCTTGAACTGGAAGATTTCGTTTCTTTTTTCTTCCCTTATTATTGTCACGGGCCCAACGGTTATCACTCCCATATTGAGAAATATTCCGTTAAAAAAAGACATCTCCGCAGTTCTTAAATGGGAAGGAATATTGATCGATCCTATTGGTGCTTTGGTGGCCGTACTTGTTTTTGAGTTCATTTCGGTGAAAGGTGACCTGGGTTTTACCAAACAGGCTTTTGTTGAATTTGGCAAAATTTTGCTCATTGGATTTTCCTTTGGTATTTCGGGAGGGTATGCCCTTTACTTAGCCATTAAGAAAAAACTTATTCCTCACTATTTATTGAATGTGGTGTCACTTTCGGTAGTTCTTTTAATTTTTGTTGAAAGTGATGTGTTTGCCCATGAATCGGGATTACTTTCTGTAGTCGTTATGGGTATGTTTTTGGGAAATAGTGATCTACCTAACCTAAAAGAGTTGCTTTATTTCAAGGAATCCTTGAGTGTCCTGCTTATTTCCATCCTGTTCATTTTGCTTTCAGCAAACATAACACTGGACGATTTGTTCTTGGTTGCCAACTATAAAACGGCCATCCTTTTTGCAATTGTCATATTTGTGGTTAGACCCGTTGGGGTATTCTTGAGCACGGTGAAATCCCCACTAAAAACCAATGAGAAATTATTCATTAGTTGGGTGGGCCCAAGGGGTATTGTTGCCGCGGGTATTGCATCACTTTTTGGAAGCAAATTGGTTCAAAAAGGAGTAGAAGGGGCAGAGTACATTACCCCTTTAGTGTTTGCTGTGGTACTTACAACGGTTTTATTGAACGCCACCACTGCTAGGTATTTTGCCAAGATTGTGGGTGTATTCCTAAAAAACTCGGAAGGGATTCTAATCGTAGGAGCTTCAGAATTTCCGAGGTTGTTGGCAAAGTACCTTCATACCAACGGAAGGCATGTCGTTTTAATAGACAGTAACCAAAACAATGTGAAAAAGGCCACCGAAATGGGAGTAGAGGCATTTACGGTTAATGTATATTCAGAATCGCTGGCGGATAATGTAGAACTGAGCGATGTAGGTTACCTCATGGCACTTACGGGCAACGCAGACATCAATAAATATACTCTAAATAAATTTCAGAAACAGTTTGGTGAAAATGGTGCTTTTCGTTTGATTACTTCCGAAGAAATGGAAGACCCAAACAATAATCCTGAGCAGGGACTGTTTTCACATATAGACGATTTTACATCAGTAAATAAGGTTGCCGAGGAATATCCAAATATTATGGAGCTGCCACTTAAAAGCAAAGAGCATTACGACAGTTTAATAGATAAAATCGACGCTGTTAGGGAAAGCATTCCTTTGTTTATAAAAGAACCGAAGGGTGATTTGCGCATCATTTCATCATATAACAAAGCTATTGAAGATATAAAGGAAGGCTTTTCCTTGGTTTATATAGGTAAGCCATTGCAAGAGAACTTCTAGACAACTAAAACACGCAAGCATTGAAAACCCCAAAGACCTACCTGTTTATTTTTAGTATTTGCCTCACCTTTGTGTTTGGCTGCAAGAAAGACGATACTAGAAGCTGCACCCAATGCACCAATGAGCAAACCCCAAGCTTTGAATTGTGTCGCGAAGCTAACGGGAACGCATCGGTAAATGGTCAGGATACCGGCACGGACTACGACGTCTACTTGCAAGATCTTGAAGATGTTGGCACCAATTGTGGCGGATAATCCCAAATAAAAAACTAGTTAGGCGCGCACCTTAGTCCAAATCTATTCTAGCCCCTAAGGAAACGGTCGCTCTATCCGTTATAAAAAGAGCATTACTAGAGTTCGTTTTCATACCACCCTCTTCTGCTTTGAATTGTGTGTTGTTATACTCAAAGAGATTTAAGAGTAGTCCTAGAGCTACCTTTTCGGTTAATTTCATTTCAACACCACTATATAGGTTTACAGCAAATCCAGAGGTGGTTTGTTTGAACCCAAAGCTGTCGATACTCCCGAAAGAATACCCAGAGTGTATGCCGCCTAAAATATGTGTGTTTCCTTGGCCTATGGGTATTTGGTATTCAACTACCGGTCCAATGAGCGTCCGGGTTGCTTTTATGTCATTTCCATTTAGTGCGGTAGTTTGTATAGTGGCTTTGGGACCCAAATAGAAGGGATTATTGGCAATAGATGTCATGTAGAACAAAATACCTGTAGCTCCTATCATCTCTGTTTCCTCGTCATTCGCAAGGCTAATTCCGACATTGGCATCAATGAATATGTTTTCATGGCTAATATCTTCATCTGGGGATATGTAGCTTCCGTCCTCTGGCGGATTCGTCTTTTCTGGACAGCATTCCAGTTTGGTCCTTTTGTACTTCGCTTCACTCACCTTTCCGAAGCGAACACCAAATCCCTTCACACCCTTAATAATATCTCCGGTAAATCTGGTATAGGGGCCAGATGATTTTCCTTGGTAGCGGTAAATGGCCTGTTTAACTTTATGCTTATTCTTTTCATTGCAAGGGCAGTTTATTTTCAGCTCCAAAGTTATTTTCCAATTAATGGTCATAAAGGATGGTCTCTTTCTGTATCCCTGTTTCCAGGATAAAGGCGTTAAATTAGTAGTGGAAGTAATATCGCATCCCTTGTGTTTAAATGTAACCGGTTTTAAATCTATACCTTTCTTAAAGAACCGACTAAGCCTGTCAAAGTGCTTTTTAATGATCTTTTGTTTTGCAGGTTCAATATCCTTGTAACGTTTTACAAATATGCCGAAAGCATAATCCTCTACTTTTTTTGAATTTCCAAAGACCTCGAAAGCAAGGTGGCCATACTTACCTTGTAGCATTAAATGCTCATCAGGCAACAAAATGGTGTCCATGATTCGATTAATTTCCTTGGCTAGGTCTTCTTTTGAGGCGACCAACTTTTTCCTAGGAATCGACTTTAACAATCCAGAAGCATCGCAGGTTTTGGGATTCGATTTTTCCTTCTTAGCGGTTCGTAGGATGTATAGAACAGTGTTGCGGAGATTCTTTCCGCTTTCTATGCGTTGGTAATCTTTTTGAGCGTACAGGTTACCCGAAATAAATAGGAAAATGAACAGGCCTAAAGGAATTGCTATTCGGTTTTTCATTTTTAGACATTTTTTAGAGTTGCCTAAATATTCCCTTAAAGTCCAATAATTCCAAAACAATGGGACGAGTAACATGAAAAGGATGATGAGTGACGAGGCACTACACCATAGGAATGAGAAAAAAGTAAGTAAGGTAATTATGAATGAAAGACAGAGCGCCTTGCCTTAGTTATCGAAGAAGGATTAATCATTCAGCTTCAATACGGCCATAAAGGCTTCCTGCGGAATCTCTACATTACCCACAGCGCGCATACGTTTTTTACCTTTCTTCTGCTTCTCCAGAAGTTTTCGTTTACGGGAAATATCCCCACCATAACATTTGGCGGTAACATCTTTTCGCAATGCCTTCACGGTTTCACGCGCAATAATTTTGGCACCGATAGCTGCTTGAATCGGAATGTCGAACTGTTGCCGTGGAATGAGCTGGCGCAGCTTTTCACACATTTTCTTACCAATGTCATAAGCATTGTCTTGATGCAATAGTGCAGAAAGGGCGTCTACAGTTTGCCCATTCAATAAGACATCCACTTTCACCAATTTAGAAGAACGCATCCCAATAGGACTATAGTCGAAAGAGGCATATCCTTTGGAAACGGTCTTGAGACGATCATAAAAATCAAACACGATTTCTGCCAGAGGCATATCGAACATTAGTTCTACACGCTCTGTAGTTAAGTAAGTCTGATTGGTGATTTGACCTCTTTTTTCAATGCACAATGACATAACCGGACCCACGAAATCGGCCTTGGTTATAATGGTTGCCTTTATGTAGGGTTCTTCAACACGATTTAAGGTAGAAGGCTCCGGCAAATCACTGGGGTTATTTACCAAGATAATTTCATCGGGGGCTTTATTGGTATAGGCATGATAGGATACGTTGGGCACTGTTGTAATAACAGTCATATCGAATTCACGTTCTAAGCGTTCTTGTATTATTTCTAAGTGAAGCATACCCAAGAAACCACACCTAAAACCAAATCCAAGTGCTGCCGAACTTTCTGGTTGAAAGACCAAAGAGGCGTCGTTTAGTTGCAATTTCTCCATGGAGGCCCGAAGTTCTTCATAGTCTTCGGTGTCTACTGGGTAAATCCCTGCAAATACCATAGGTTTCACATCTTCGAATCCTTCAATCGCATTTTCGGTTGGGGTTTTGGCATCCGTAATGGTATCACCCACCTTTACTTCACGGGCGTCCTTTATCCCGGTAATGAGATATCCCACATCGCCACATCCAATTTCTTTCTTAGGGGTTTGGGTTAAATGCAAGGTTCCTACTTCGTCTGCAAAATAATTTTTCCCTGTGGCGACAAACTTGATTTGCTGCCCTTTTTTAATAGAACCGTTAATGACTCTGAAGTACGTTTCCACGCCCCTAAATGGGTTATATACAGAGTCGAAGATCAATGCCTGTAGCGATTCATCTGGATTGCCTTCAGGTGCAGGGACCCTTTCAATAATAGCCGACAGGATTTCTTCAATACCAATTCCTGTTTTTGCACTGGCAGGAATGACCTCGTCCGGATCACAACCCAGTAGGTCTACAATATCATCGGTAACCTCTTCCGGATTGGCCGAAGGTAGGTCTACCTTGTTCAAAACTGGAATGATCTCAAGATCGTTTTCCAGCGCTAAGTATAAATTTGAAATGGTCTGTGCCTGAATACTTTGTGCAGCATCTACTACCAATAGTGCCCCTTCGCAAGCCGCGATGGACCTTGATACTTCATAGGAGAAATCTACGTGGCCCGGAGTATCGATAAGGTTCAGGATATATTCCTCCCCTTTGTATGTATAATTCATTTGAATAGCGTGGCTCTTAATAGTAATTCCACGCTCACGCTCCAAATCCATGTTATCCAACAATTGCGCTTGTTCCTCCCTTTCGGTCACAGCACCGGTAAAGCTCAATAAACGATCTGCCAAGGTACTTTTACCATGGTCAATGTGCGCGATAATGCAAAAATTGCGAATGTTCTTCATAGGTTCTTTCCTGCGGCAATTAGGCGGCAAATATAGTGCAATTTAACTGCTTTTTTGTTGAAATATAGTCTATTGTTTTATACCTCACTTCATTAACCTACTTGGCAATACATCAATATGGGGTGGGAAAGATTCTTTATTTCAGTATTTTTGCAGCAGCTATGGTAAAGATTGGAGACATAGAGGTTGGAGAATTTCCATTATTGCTTGCGCCTATGGAGGATGTAAGCGATCCACCATTCCGGGCTTTGTGCAAGGAACAGGGAGCCGATGTGGTGTATACGGAGTTCATCTCTTCTGAAGGGCTTATTCGTGATGCGGCCAAAAGCGTTATGAAGTTGGACATTTATGAAAAGGAGCGCCCCGTAGGGATTCAGATTTTTGGTGCAGTATTGGAATCCATGCTTCGCAGTGTTGAAATTGTTGAAGCTAGTGGTCCAGATATCATTGACATTAATTTTGGATGCCCTGTTAAGAAGGTGGTGAGCAAGGGAGCCGGTGCAGGAATACTTAAGGATATTGACCTCATGGTTTCACTTACCGAAGCCATGGTGAAGCATACCAAATTGCCCGTGACCGTAAAGACCCGATTGGGTTGGGACCACGATTCCATTAAAATTGTTGAGGTGGCGGAACGCTTACAAGATGTAGGGTGCAAAGCCATTTCCATTCATGGGAGAACAAGGGCACAAATGTACAAGGGAGATGCCGATTGGGCACCCATTGCCGAAGTAAAGAATAACTCTCGGATGCACATTCCGGTTTTTGGGAATGGAGATGTTAATTCCCCTGAACGCGCAATGGAAATGAGGGATGCCTATGGATTGGATGGCGCCATGATAGGAAGGGCCAGCATAGGATACCCATGGTTTTTTAGGGAAGTAAAACATTATTTTGAAACGGGAACACACCTAGCCCCACCCACCATGGTGGAGCGGGTTGAGGCTGCCCGTAGGCACTTGCAAATGTCCATTGATTGGAAAGGCGAGAAGTTGGGCGTATTCGAAACCCGGCGGCATTATACCAATTACTTCAAAGGGATCCCAGATTTTAAAAAATACAGAATGAAAATGGTTACCAGCGATGATTCAGCATCTGTTTTCGATGCCTTCGATGAGGTATTGGAGAAGTTTGGGGACTTTCAGTTTGTTTAATCCAACAATTTTTCGGTCACTTTTAAGGACGCAATTTTGGAAGCAATAGCGCCCAAAGCTGTAATGGTAACCAGTACCAAGAGCAGGTTTAGTATATTGTATTTAACGGGATAGGCAAGCGTGGGAGTGATGGGAACTAACCCAAATTGTAATTGCACTAGAACAGCTACGGAACCTAAAAAAAGCCCGATGCCAACACCAAGTAAGGTCATCATAAGGCCATTGTAGTAAAAGATTTTCCGAATTTCACGAATGGTGAGTCCCAGAAAGAACAAGGTCCTAATGTTGCCTCTTTTTTCTAGAATTACCATAATAATGGTCCCCGCCAAGTTAAAAATGGCAATGGCGGCAATGAGGCTTACAAAAAGATAAGTGAAAAGATTTTCCGCATTCAACATCTTGTAGAGGGCATCATTCTGCTGAATGCGATTTTTTATAACTACTTCTTCGGTAAAAATACCAGTAATGGCAGCGGAAAGATCACCTTCAACACTAGAAGGGTTTAGTTTAAATTCTAATGAGGAAACCTTTAAGGAGTCCAGCCCCAACAGTTCTTGAGCAAAAGGAAGGTCCGAAAAAACGTACTTACTATTCAGGTCATCGTTTATCTCATATATTCCACTGGCTACCACTTTCCTTTGGGAAAATGCCGAGGAAGGATCTAGAATATTTATTTGACCCGTCCCAGGCTTGGGAACGTAGATTTCCAATAGGTTGCCATAATCCCTCGCGGGTAGGGAAAGCTTATTAGAAATCCCAAACCCAACGACCACCTCATCTTGGTTGGGAATGATCCAGTCTCCAGTAAAAAGAATGCTGTCTGTCGGCACTACGGCGGCGTATTGGGTGTCGACCCCTTTAATGAAAGCAATGTGGTTTTTCCCTTGATATTGAAGAAATACACGTTCTTCTATTATTTTGGATACGGCATCGACTCCTTCAACCTGTTGTAATTGCAGGAACTGTTCTGGGGAAATGGATAAGGTTTTCCCTTTGGCCGGGCTTACCTTTAGGTCACTATCGAACACATTGGTAAACTGAAGGGCAAAATGTTTTAACCCAGAAAACCCAGAAAGCACAATAAATAGAGCCATGGATCCCACAATAACGGCGATTACGGCAATAAAGGAAATGATATTTACCGCGTTTCGGTTGCTTTTGGAAAACAAATAGCGTTTCGCAATGTATATGGGGTACCTCAAAAGACTATTTCTTTTTCCGCTGTTCCAATAGGTCTGGATTTTTCAAAGGGTTTTCTTCCCCTTTTACCGCTTGTTCAATACGATCTATATAGTCTAACGAATCATCGTTGTAAAAATTGAGGTCGGGCATTTTACGCAGCTGATCCCTTGTGAGCTGTGCCATTTTATGTTTTATGGAAGGGGTTATGGTATTGATTTCGGCCACGATAGCCTCCGCCTTTTCCGAAGGGAACACACTTACATATACCTTAGCGATAGATAAATCTACCGTAACATTCACTTTGGAAACGGATATAATGATTCCTTGCTGCCCAGCTTCTTTCAACATATTTTGTAGCAGGGTAGATAAGTCCTTTTGAAGAACCCCTGCGATTTTCTTTTGCCTATTACTTTCTGTCATGCTGCAAAAATACTACAATTAATTAGGAATGATCTCAATCACATACACTTGGGTTTTGTAATTTTGGAAAATAGAAGGAAAATGAAATTTTCATGAACAAAATAGAACATATAGGAATAGCCGTTAAAGATATAGAAGCAGCCAACAAAACCTACAAAAGCTTGCTGGGCTATGAGCACTACAAAACAGAAACCGTAGAAGGAGAAGGTGTAATGACTTCTTTTTTTACCTGTGGCGAGAGTAAAATTGAATTGTTGCAAGCTATCCGAGAGGATAGCCCAATTGCCAAGTTTATTGAAAAGAAGGGCGAGGGGATTCACCACATCGCCTTTGCTGTAGACGACATACATGCAGAAAAGGAACGTCTTAAAAAAGAGGGTTTTGTGGTTTTGAATGAAGAGCCTAAGCGCGGTGCGGACAATAAATGGGTGGTGTTTTTACACCCTAAATCGTCGCATGGCGTGCTGGTTGAGCTCTGTCAGGAGATAAATTAGAAATAGTTTTGCTAAAATTATAAAGTATTATACCTTTGCCGCTCGTTTTTACCGAATAATGGCGGAAAGCGGAAAGGTCCCATAGCTCAGCTGGTTAGAGCACCTGACTCATAATCAGGGGGTCCTTGGTTCGAGCCCAAGTGGGACCACATTTTTTTGATAGGAAGGACAATTTATTTTAAAAAAAGCAGTTAATATATTTTTGATAACTTCAAATTTACTTTGTTGTTTAAAAAAAATTATTACATTAGCCGATGTATATGCGACCCCAAATCGTAACTATAGTGACCTTTGTGCTATTTCTAGCAAATAGTACTCTTATGCTTGGACAATCCTCAGGAAAGGATGCGGGCCCTCCGCCACCTGCCCAAAGAACTCCAGGCGAACTTCCTATTGATAGCAGTTTATATATCCTTTTAATCGCTGGAATTATCTACGGCGCCTACGTATTACTGCAAAGAAGAAAGGCTAAAGATATCCTTGACTAAGCCTTTTTAAGTATTTTCCTACAACATCAAATTCTAAATTAACCGAAGTTCCAACCTGTATACTATTGAAGGTGGTATGTTCATAGGTATAGGGAATAATAGCGACACTAAACTCTTTATCCTTAGAGTTAACAACGGTTAAACTCACACCATTAACAGTAATGGAGCCTTTTTCAATGGTTACATTGCCCAAAGAAGGATCGTATTCGAAGGTAAAGACCCAACTGCCATCCATTGAAGCAACATTGAGGCATTTTCCTTTTTGGTCTACATGTCCCTGTACTATATGACCGTCCAATCGATCACCTAATTTCATGGCACGTTCCAGATTTACCGAACTTCCAACAACAAGTTCGCCCAGATTGCTTTTGTCCAACGTTTCCTTAATGGCGGTCACTACATATTCACTACCATCTATAGCCACAACAGTAAGACAAACACCATTATGGGCTACACTTTGGTCTATTTTCAATTCGGGGGTAAGGGAGGACTTTACTTTTATATGAAGGTTTTCGGCTTCTTGGGTAAGTGCGGTAATTTCTCCAATAGTCTCTACAATTCCTGTAAACATGAATTCAATTGGTTACATTTGTAGTGCAAAAATAACACATTAATAAGTAGCAGGACGTATGTCTAAAAACGAAAAAACGATAGTCGGGATTTCCATTGGGGACCTTAATGGAATTGGCAGCGAGGTAGTTTTGAAAGCTTTTCAAGACAACCGAATGCTGGAGTTTTGTACCCCGGTCATTTTTGCCTCGGTGAAACTCATGTCTTTTTTCAAAAAAACATATGAGCTTGACTTAAGTTTACATGGTATCGATAACCTTCAAAGTATCGTTCACAAAAAGATTAATGTGCTCAATGTATGGAAGGAGCCTGTAGATATTGAGTTTGGAAAAGAAGATCCAAAGATAGGCTCTTATGCTGTGCAGTCCTTGGAAGCGGCGACGGCGGCTTTGAAAGATTCCCACATAGATGTGTTGGTAACTGCTCCAATAAATAAAAGCAATGTGCAGTCTGACACCTTCAAGTTTCCCGGCCATACAGATTATCTTGCAAAAGAACTTGGGGGTAATAGCCTCATGCTAATGGTGTCTCAGGAATTAAAAGTGGGATTGCTTACGGATCACGTGGCGGTGAAGGACGTACCCCAAACCATTACGAGGGAACTTGTAGAAAAGAAGATCAACACCATTCACAAAACACTGGTAGAGGATTTTGGAATTATTAAACCAAAGATTGCCGTATTGGGAATTAATCCACACAATGGGGACAATGGTGTTATTGGAGAAGAGGATGACAAGGTAATGAAGCCTGTGCTGGACAATATTCGAAACAATGGAAAAATAGTGATGGGACCTTATGCCGCAGACAGTTTTTTTGGGTCCGGCAATTATAAAAACTTCGATGTGGTGATTGCCTCGTATCATGACCAAGGGCTTATTCCTTTTAAAACATTGTCCTTTGGCATGGGTGTAAATTACACTGCTGGGCTCAACAAAATTCGCACGTCTCCCGATCACGGAACGGCTTACGATGTTGCAGGGAAGAACATTGCCAATCCCGATTCCTTCAAGGAAGCGGTATTTACAGCTATTCATATATTTCGAAAACGCAATGACTACAAGGCTTTTTCTGAGAATCCGTTGATGGTAAACAGAAAAAAACCTGCTCCAAAAAAGAATTCATAATTAGAATTGGAGAATTAAAATATTTTTTATCTTTGCAGCCGCCTTATTCGTAAGGAGATAGCATAAAATTAGGTGTGAATATGAAGGAACTGAAAGAATTTACCATTCCTTTTGTAGGATTGAAAGTTGGGGAGCACACCTTTAAAATGGATATCGAAAATACGTTCTTTGAGCATTTTGAGTATGACGAATTTAATGATGCTGCGCTTGTTCTTGATGTTTTGCTGAATAAGAAAACTACCTTATTGGAGTTCACCCTTCAGTTTAAAGGACAAGTAAATGTAAATTGCGACCTCACCAATGAACCCTATGAACAACCTTTACAGGGAGAATATCATTTTGTAGTGAAGTTTGGTGAAGCTTTTAACGATGAGTTAGAGGACATAGTGATCCTACCTCACGGAAGTTACCAGGTCAATATCCAACAGCAAGTCTATGAATCTATTGTGTTATCCATGCCTTCCCGCAGGATTCACCCCGGAATTGAAGATGGCAGCTTACAAAGTGATATACTCGAAAAACTTGAAGAGTTAAGTCCCAAAGAGGAAAAGGAAACCGAAGAGGAAACCGATCCAAGGTGGGATGATTTAAAGAAACTATTAACGGATAAATAATATTAGTAATGGCACATCCTAAGAGAAAAATCTCAAGAACAAGAAGAGATAAAAGAAGAACGCATTACAAAGCCACAACCCCAAAAATTGCTACAGACCCAACAACTGGAGAAGCTCACCTATATCACAGAGCGCACTGGCATGAAGGAAAACTATACTACAGAGGTCAGGTAGTAATTGATGCAACCGAAGAAGTAGAGGCTTAAAACCTTATACATATTAATAAAAAACTCTCACGATCCCGAAGATGGATGTGAGAGTTTTTTATTAGCACTCATCAAACATCAAAAACGAATATTTTTTAGGTAGTTTTTGATTAAAAATTAGTAATTTTCACTCCTTTTTAAAGGTTTTTTGCCTTTTTAGTGAATTTTAATTCGATTTTATGAGTAAAATCACAGCGGCGATTACAGCTGTAGGGGGCTATGTCCCAGAGTATGTTCTCACCAACCAGATTCTGGAGACAATGGTGGATACCAATGATGAGTGGATTGTCACTCGAACTGGAATTAAAGAACGCCGAATTTTAAAAGACGAAGGCAAAGGGACTTCTTACCTCGCCATCCAGGCGGCAAAAGACCTTCTCGAAAAAAGCAATACAGATCCTAAGGATATCGATATGGTGATTTTGGCCACGGCCACACCCGATATGCCAGTAGCAGTAACAGGCGTTTACGTTGCCTCAGAGATAGGAGCCGTAAACGCTTTTTCATATGACCTAGTCGCAGCCTGTTCCAGTTTTCTTTTTGGAATGTCTACAGCGGCCAAGTATATCGAATCAGGGAGGTACAAAAAAGTGCTATTAATAGGAGCAGATAAAATGTCCTCCATTATAGATTATGAAGACCGGGCGACCTGCATCATTTTTGGCGACGGTGCTGGAGCGGTATTATTCGAACCCAACGAAGAAGGATTGGGGGTACAGGATGAATTTCTTAGAACAGATGGCGTGGGAAGACCGCATCTCAAAATTGATGCGGGAGGATCCATTCTCCCTGCATCTGCAGAAACCGTAGCCAACAAGCAACACTATGTTTTTCAGGACGGAAGAACCGTTTTTAAATTCGCCGTGTCTAATATGGCAGACGTAAGTGAGAAGATCATGAAGCGAAATGGCCTTTCTGGAGACGATGTACACTGGTTGGTTCCCCACCAAGCCAATAAAAGGATTATTGATGCCACGGCAAATAGAATGAACCTTCCAGAAGAGAAGGTGATGATTAATATTGACAAATACGGAAATACGACATCGGCCACCTTGCCGCTATGTCTACGCGATTACGAGAAGCAGCTTAAAAAAGGAGACAACATTGTGTTTGCTGCTTTTGGAGGCGGATTTACCTGGGGGTCACTTTATTTAAAATGGGCCTATAATTCAAATTAATTAGACCAATCAACAAGAATAACATACTATGGAATTAAAAGACATTCAAAACCTTATCAAGTTCGTGGCCAAATCGGGAGCTAGCGAAGTAAAGCTTGAAATGGAAGATGTAAAAATCACCATTCGAACGGGAGAAGGCGGAAAAGCCGAGACGACGTATATTCAGCAGATTCCTGCCATGACTGCAGCACAACCTGCAGCAGCACCTGCGCCTGTTGCAGAAGCGGCCCCGGCAGCGGCTCCACAAGAAGCAGCACCTGCAGCAGATGATTCTAAATACGTTACGATAAAATCCCCAATGATTGGAACCTTCTACAGAAAACCTTCACCAGACAAGCCTGTTTTCTTCGAAGTGGGCGATACCGTTAGTGTGGGAGACACACTTTGTATTATCGAAGCGATGAAGCTTTTTAACGAGATTGAAAGTGAGATTTCCGGTAAGATCGTAAAGGTATTGCTAGACGATTCCTCTCCAGTTGAGTACGATCAGCCTTTATTTATTATAGATCCATCTTAAGTATTCCTAATTCCATTATGCCGACTAGTACATTTCACTGGGAGGCTTGGAGTTTCAAATAACCCAAGATATGTTTAAAAAGATACTTATTGCCAATAGGGGGGAAATAGCGCTACGCGTTATTCGTACCTGTAAGGAAATGGGAATTAAAACGGTAGCTGTTTACTCGAAGGCAGATGAAGAAAGCCTGCATGTTAGGTTTGCAGACGAAGCGGTTTGTATTGGTCCTGCACCAAGTACCGAAAGTTACCTGAAGATGGCCAACATTATTGCAGCGGCAGAAATAACCAATGCAGATGCCATACACCCGGGATATGGATTCCTTTCTGAGAATGCAAAGTTTTCCAAGATATGTGAAGAACATAGCATAAAATTCATTGGCGCGAGCGCTTCCATGATTGAAAAAATGGGGGATAAAGCGATGGCAAAGGCCACCATGAAAGCAGCCGGAGTTCCCTGTGTGCCAGGAAGCGACGGAGTAATCCCAGATTTTGAAACCTGTAAGAAGGTAGCATTAGAAACAGGATACCCAGTAATGCTTAAGGCTAGTGCCGGGGGTGGTGGAAAAGGGATGCGTGCCGTTTGGAGCGAAGATGATCTTCTGGATGCTTGGGAAAGTGCCAGAATGGAAAGTAAAGCTGCATTTGGTAATGACGATATGTATATGGAGAAGTTAATTGAAGAGCCTCGACATATAGAAATCCAGATTGTGGGTGACAGCAACGGAAAAGCATGCCATTTGAGTGAGCGTGATTGTTCCGTGCAAAGACGCCATCAAAAACTGACTGAAGAAACCCCCAGCCCGTTCATGACCGATAAGTTGCGAGACGACATGGGGAAAGCTGCGGTAAAAGCTGCAGAATTTATAAAGTATGAAGGAGCTGGAACGGTGGAATTCCTTGTAGATAAACACCGAAACTTCTACTTCATGGAGATGAATACGCGTATTCAGGTAGAGCACCCTATTACCGAACAGGTGGTGGACCATGACCTTATACGTGAGCAGATTAAAGTGGCGGCTGGAATTCCAATTTCGGGAAAAAACTACTACCCATCACTTCACTCCATCGAGTGTAGAATCAATGCCGAAGACCCTTATAACAATTTTAGGCCCTCTCCTGGAAAAATTACCACCTTGCATGCACCAGGTGGACATGGAGTTCGGTTGGACACGCACGTATATGCGGGGTATATCATCCCTCCTAACTACGATTCGATGATTGCTAAGCTCATTACCACGGCTCAAACCCGTGAAGAAGCCATAAGCAAAATGAAAAGGGCTTTGGATGAGTTTGTTATTGAAGGAATTAAAACAACGATTCCTTTTCATAGGGAATTAATGGATCACCCAGATTATGTGGAAGGAAACTATACCACAGCCTTCATGAATGATTTTGAAATGGGGGAACCTGAAGAAGAATAAACGTACCCTTTCTAAACAATAGCAAAGCACCGCATTCATTACAATTTGAAGGCGGTGCTTTTTTCTTTTACCCGTTTGCTGTATCTTTTCCCTATGCTACAGTACATGGACGTCCTTTTTGCACTTTCCCTAATTCCGGCTTTAGTTCTCATTTCCGATGGGTATCGTGTGGGCAATGTTAAAAAAGGAGTCCGTCAATTTTTTCTTTTCGCTTTTTTTGCAGGAATTTGCATAGCCCTTTTGGTCCTTGCCGGATTGGAGTTTGTGTTTAGCATTCCCGTATTGATCATAATCGGAATATTGGTAGGGCGAAAAAAAATAAGAAGATGAACCTATCCTATTGGGAACAAGAAACGTGGCTTCGCCACATCGATTTCGCCATTATTGGAAGTGGTATCGTGGGATTGAGCTGTGCATTATCCCTTCGAAAAAAACACCCGAAAGGGAAAATTGTCGTTTTTGAAAGGGGAATGCTGCCCTCGGGCGCAAGCACCAAAAATGCGGGCTTTGCTTGCTTTGGGAGCGCATCCGAGCTATTAGATGATCTAAAGCACCACACGGAGGAAGAAGTGGTTTCCTTGGTCCAGAATAGAATTAATGGACTGCGACTACTACGCGAGAACTTAGGCGACGATGCATTGGACTATCAGGAACTTGGCGGATACGAACTTTTTCGCAACGCGGACAGTGCCCTTTTCGACGAATGCAACGAGAAAATTCCCTATCTCAATAATTTGCTAAAAGAGACTTTTTCGGGCAAAAAAGAGGTGTTTTCTGTTAAAAACGACCCATTTTCTTTCCAAAATGTGCAAAACTCGCTCATTTTTAATCAATTTGAAGGACAACTGGACACGGGAAAAATGATGCGTGCCCTACTGCAGAAATGCGTTCGGAACGATATTCTTATTCTCAATAACACTGAGGTGTCCTCCTTCAATAGCGAAAAGGATAGTGTTTCTTTACTGCTTAATACATCCATCGAAGTTTCAACGAAGGAGCTTTTTATAGCGACCAATGGATTTGCAAGACAACTTCTGGAAGAGCCAGTTGCACCAGCAAGGGCACAGGTCTTAATAACAGAACCTATACCCGGACTGCACATTAAAGGAACCTTCCACCTAGAAAAAGGGTACTACTATTTTAGAAATATCCATAACCGCATTCTCTTTGGCGGTGGCCGCAATTTGGATTTCGAAGGTGAAACCACTACCCAAATGGAAACCACCCAACGTATTCAAAATGAGTTAGAAGCGCTATTGCGCACAACAATTTTACCCAATCTTACGTTTAAAATAAGCAGCCGATGGAGTGGTATAATGGGAGTTGGCACCCAGAAGAAACCCATTGTAAAAGAATTGGAGCCGCATGTATATTGTGGAGTTCGATTGGGTGGTATGGGTGTCGCCTTAGGAAGTTCTATCGGTGAGCAACTTTCATCATTCACCAATTAAAAAACAGGCCGTCATTATCAATTCTTTTGGTATGCGGTAGAATCTAAAAATGCTTAAAAAATTTGCTAGGATAGTAGTTAAGGGCCTACTCTGGTTTCTGGTATTGAGCGTGATTTGGGTGCTTGCCTACAAGTTTGTTCCAGTTCCGTACACTTCATTAATGGCCATTCGCTCAGCGCAAGGTGGCCCCGACACCCAACATGATTGGATAGCCTTGGATAAGGTGGCCCCAAGCATGCAGTTGGCAGTTATTTGTGCCGAAGACCAACACTTTTTGAATCATAATGGCTTTGATTACAATGCCATAAAGGCTGCTTACGAAAGAAACCGAAAAGGAAACACCCTTCGCGGAGGTAGTACGATTTCTCAACAGACTGCCAAGAATGTATTTTTGTGGCCCGGCCGTAGTTATGTGAGGAAGGGATTTGAGGCTTATTTCACTTTTCTAATTGAATTGTTGTGGAGCAAGGAACGCATTCTCGAAGTGTACCTAAACAGCATAGAAATGGGAGAAGGTGTGTATGGCGTGGAAGCAGCGGCGCAACATTGGTTCAACAAGCCAGCCAAGGACCTAACCCGTCACGAAGCAGCAGCAATTGCGGCAATTTTGCCGAACCCGCGGGAATACAAAGCCAACCCCCGAACTCCCTATTTGGAAACAAGAAAGCAATGGGTCTTGAGACAAATGTATAACTTTGGCTCTCTTGATTTCAAAACCCATGAAACCGCAAAAAATTAAGGATCAACTTTTGAATTTTTGTGAGCAGTTTGTCTCCCAAAGGAAGAAGCAAATCCAAGATCAAATAGGCCGAATAGAAGAATCCCTATTCAATGAAGGGAAGAGTACGGCCGGAGATAAGCACCATACTGGGAGGGCCATGCTACAATTGGATCGTGAAAATGCGGGAAAACAACTTTTGGCAATAGAAAACCTGGAATTGGTTCTCGGCAAAATAAATATGGCACAATTCCCCACGCACATCGCATTGGGAACGTATTTTGAAACAACCCATGGAAACTACTTTATGGCTATTTCAGCAGGAAAAATGACCCTAGGGGAAACCGATTGTTACTGTATATCCCCCGGAACACCTATTGGGAAATTATTCTTGGGAAAGAAGAAAGGGGATACCATTCACTTTAATGGGAAAAACATGGAAGTACTCGCCCTTTACTAAGTAACTAAGTGGCATCATGAATTTCGCATTGTAAAGTTTCCTTTAACTGTTCGGCCATCCTAAAGGCAGCCTCCTTTTCATCACTCATAAACACTTCTATATGCTGATTGGTATTGTGGAACAAATTCACTTTATATACAATAGAGTCTATGGTGGCTTCGGCAGATACTCCCCTAGTTCTGGTTTTCTTTTTGGTTTTAAACACAGAGATATATTCTATTTCTGGCAGTATTTTCCAAGAACCTATAGCCCACCCAAACAGTGAATTTATCTTTCGGTATTTCGCCAACCCCGTCAAATCCAGTTCGATTCCTTGGCGCATTGCCAGTTTAGCTCCAATTCCCAGTAAGATAAAGCCATAAAGAAGCCCTTCTTCAACAGCAATGTAAAGGGCAAATAAGGTAAGCACAGCAGCAAAAAATGCTTTGCTTTTGTTTAAAGGATAGAGATGTCTTATGGGTTCCATCATTACAGTGTGATTTTTGGCTAAGCTATAAAATTTAGTGAATTTCTAAGATGTAAAATGGCCTCTTTTCCTACGTAACCAACTATTTCTTTTGATAGTGCCTGATATAAAATGGGGTAACAAAATGACTTCCACGGCTCTTCTAGGTGAATCGATTCCAAAGGCGGATTCTGAAAAGCCTGAAAAGAGTAAGAGCTAACATAAACAATGTATTATGAAAAAAATCCAACAACTTCTATTGTTCTTAATGCTGTTTGGAGCATTCTTTCATGGGGATGCCCAAGATTCCAGGGTTAAGAAAAAGGTTGAATCCAAAGATGGAAATGCCAGCATGATTGTTTTTCAGAAAAGCAACTCCTACCAGGTAGGGGAAATTCAAAGTTTCTTTTCCGAAGAATTAAAAATGAATGGCAATACGGAATTCAGGGAAGTGAAGCAGGAAACAGACAAACTTTCCTATAATCACTATACCTATCAGCAGTACCATAAGGGTATAAAAGTGGAGCATGGAATTTACAAGGTACATGCAAAGGATAACTTATTGCAAACGGCCAATGGCGAATACTTTAATGTGGTGCTCGCATCTACAAGTACTTCCTTATCTGCCGAAGCGGCATTGCGAACCCTTTTAAGCAGAATTGGCGCAAGATCCTATGTATGGGAGCATGCCGAGTCGGCCGCAGAAATGAACTACGAAAGACCAAGTGGCGAATTGGTAATTTTACCCATTAAACAAGAAAACTCCGATTCGTATGAATATGCGTTGACATATAAGTTCGATATCTTCTCCAACGACCCTTTAGACAGGGCTCATTATTTTGTGGATGCCCGTACAGGAATAGTGGTGGCCAGGGAACAAATCATGTGTACCGCACCTGCCGAAACGATGTACAGTGGTGATCGCATTATTGAAACACAAGCTGTCGTAGGTGGTGGCTTTACCTTGGTAGACGTTACCCGCGGTAATGGTATTAGAACCCTAAACAACCAAGGAGCCGAATTCTTCGACCTAAGTGGCGCTGTAATGTTTATTGATAACGATGACAATTGGACTGCAGCAGAATGGAACAATGCCAATCAGGACCAAGCAGCATTAGATGCACACTGGGGTCTGGAAATGACATATGATTATTTCAACGATGTACACGGCAGGGATAGTTATGATGGCAATGGAGCTTTTATTAGTGCCTATGCCCATGTGAGCTTTTTCGGAAGCCCTAATAATGCCGCCTGGACCGGAAGCAATATCGTCTTTGGGGATGGCGACGGATCCTTTTTCAGCCCGCTTACTTCTTTAGATGTGGCAGCCCATGAAATGGGACATGCAGTAGATCAGACCTCTTCCAATTTAACCTATCAGGATGAATCTGGAGCGTTAGATGAAGGATTAGCCGATATCTGGGGTGCCTGTGCAGAAAGTCTTGCGGCTCCTGAGAAAAGCCGATGGTTAATCGGGGAAGAAGTTACCCTTTTTCAATATGCGCTAAGGGATATGTCCAATCCAAACGCCTTGAGTTTACCCGACACGTACCATGGTAATTTCTGGTTTTTCGGAACTGGGGACAATGGAGGGGTACACACCAATAGTAGTGTATTAAATCACTGGTTTTACCTCTTGACCGAAGGGTCTGGAGCTACAGATGGCGTAAATGACAATGGAGATTTGTTCAATGTGGTTGGAATTGGTATTGAGGATGCGGAGCAAATTGCTTACCGTATGGAAACGGTATACCTTACGTCCAGTTCCAATTATGCAGATGCTCGGGAATATGGAATTCAGTCAGCTATCGATCTATTTGGGGATTGTTCCCAACAACATATTTCCACACAAAATGCTTTTTATGCAGTAGGAATTGGAGAGGAGCACGAAAACTGTTGTCCATTCGTGGAAATGGTTCGCCTTTGGGATGATTCCTATCAAAACCCTTCAGGGGAAAGTGCAGACAATTACACCGATTACACCCAAGAAGGCTGTATTCCAATTTTTGAAACAGACTTCCCACAGATCAATGTTCAGGCCTCTACCGATAATGTGTATTTGGCAATGTTCATTGACCTTAATGGCGATGGTGATTTCTGCGACGCTGATGAGGAATTGTACAACGAGCTTGATGCAAATGGAGGAACAGGAGTTAGTTTTACCGATTTAATAAATACGGGAACCCTTATGGGCGATGAGGTCGTACGGGTAGTGGTTAGCGATAGCCCAATTACGTGCGATGCCATACCGGTTTGTGGGGAAGCTGAGGACTACCTTATTTGTCCTCCCTGCGACGATGGCCCAGAAGGCTGTATCGACTTTAATTGTGAGCAGTACACGGACTTAATGGGTACGTCTTGCGATGCGCAATGTTACCCTAACTTGTTAGATGGATGGGGAGGCTCCAATATCGATGGGGTTGCCTACAGAAATGATGACAGTATAGGTGGACCAGATGATTTCTATTTGTTTATTGACGATGGAGGATGCAGCAGCGCAGGGTCCTTTATGTTTAATCATGATGATTTTGCAGGGGATTGGACCGAGAGAGGAAACTGTATCTGTTTCGATTTAAATGCCTTCCATGTGGGAAGTACCATTTCGGGATCCAGTAGCCTGAGAATTGGAAACGGAGTTGATAACTGTACTTCCACAATCACGGCAACCTTTGTCTTGGATAACCCTATTAGTGTAGCCGATGGTTGGGTGAATATTTGTGCACCGATTGATGTGTCGGATGCAGGAGAACTTCCAAGTAACGATGTAGGTCACTGGGTGATCAATACGGGATCTGCAGCCGATTGGGATGCGCTTATTCAGAATGTACAATCATTACTGTTCTATGTAGATGTGGATAGCGGTAACGAACAATGGGGACTGGACAATATCTGTTTCGATCCTTGTATTGATTGCGATAAGTTCGACTCGGCCGATTTTGCCGTTACCCAAACGTGCAGCAGTGAAGGGGTAGAGATTTCTGTATCAGATTTCGAATTATACGACGATCTCAATGCCACACACGAATGGTATATTGTGTCCAGTCCTAATCAAGGAGCGGGACCTTATACTCCAGTAACCAGTACGACCACCACAGGGCCAGGACCTCATGTGTTGGCAACAGGCCTTGCAGATGAGCTATACTACACGGTATTCCACAAAGTAATTACCGAGGATTGTGGAGAGCTTTGTTTCTCTGTAGAAGTATGGTGTAACAGAGGTAGAAGCAATGTAAGGGCTGCGGAAGTAGACTGCTGTCTTATTTTCGAACACTGGCCAAATGGACCGGGAGAGCCTATCGATTTTACTGCCGAATTTGAGCATGAAATCACCTTGGATAATATCATCAATGCAGTGCCATTGTATGAGTATGAAAACAACTCCAGTGTGGTACACGAATGGTATCTGTACTCTAGGGAAGAGCTTAATTCTGGTGATTTTACCTTTATTACCATGCAAACGGGTGTTAACTTTAGCTGGGGAACAGCCGAGGATGGTGTATACTATTTCCTACTGCACAAAGTGATAAGCGATTGTGGAGAGGTGTGCTATATGCGTGCCATTTACAAGAGTCGATTTGCCGGTAAGGGAGAAACCCGGGAGGAATGCGAAATCTGTGGACCGATCGATTGTAGCTTTATAGACGATCCGAATCCCGATTGTGAGGTACAGCAACCTATTAATGTGCAATATACGGAAGGAGTCCTATCATGGGATCCAGTGCCGGGTGCACAGGGATATGTGGTTGAAAATGCCATGGTTTGGCCAAGCGATTGCAGATGTGATGCGCCTAGCTCCATTGTACCCTTCCAGACTACTGAAACCAGTGCGCCGATTCCATTAGGAGAAGGAAGGTGCTATGTGCTTCAGGTAAGGGCTATTTGTGCCGACGGATCCCTTTCGGCCCCATCAGACTTCATATGCGTAGGAGGAAGGGGCATTAAAAAGCTGGTAGCTACGGTTACGCCCAACCCAACCAATGGGGATATGTCCTTTAACGTACAAACAGATCATGAAACCGATGTGACCATAGAGGTGTACAACTTCTACGGCGAAAAGGTGAATGCATTCCAGATGCGTACGTCTGTAGACACGCTTACTTCCGTATCATGGGAAGGTCCATATCTAAGAAAAGGAGTGTACTTCGTGAAGTTTATAACACATGAAGGAGCTATTATGAAACGAGTCATCGTTCATTAATTGAATAAGATTGTATAACCAATGAGCCCCTCGTAAGGAGGGGCTTTTTGTTTAATGATTATGGACTTATTAATTCTTATCTAAGCACCCGACTGAAATGGGGCACTAGTGGGGTTGTTGTATGATCATGTTTGATGGGTTGGCTTTTCAAAAAAATACAGTAGATAAAAAGAAATGATTAATATACCAAAAACAAATTTCATAGAGATCTAATATAACCTTTCAGTGATAGAGGTTAAGTACCAGCAGCCATGATCAAATTTGAAAATGTATTCCGTATAAAACAAATTGTTTTCGGCATCTAGATATTTACATCTAATCAGATCGTCTTTTAGTAGTTCATTCTCAACACTAAAGTTGTTATTTTCTTCTATTAAACATAGATCTATGTAAGTATAATCTTTTTTCCATAGATAGCCAGTGACAAACTTTTTTCTACTTGGATCCTTTCTATTTAGATAAGCGTATTCCAAAGGAATCCATAAACTTCTTTTTTGAAATTCCTCATTACAAGAAAAGCTTTCAAAAAAAACATCAAAATCACTGTCACAATTTTCTACAGGAAAGGTTTGGTCTGATATTGGGGGTAATTTTCCGCTAATTGGATCGTCATTTTCAATCCAAAAATTACAAGATGAAAAAAATAGAGTTAATGATAAAATAAGTAAATTGATCGACACCCCCTTTTTACAATACAACATTATACTAGTCTTTTTTTTATTATTTCTATGGGTTTCAAAAGTTATAATTTTTTGAGTGTTCCATCATCATGTACTTTATAATGTATTGATTTATGAGTATGATCTTTGTCCTTACTGTATTTATTCCCCCAGCTGGCACATGTCTCCAGTTGGGTAACCAATATCTTATGATAAACGACAGCCTTTAGTTGACCCAAGGAAAAAACAAAAAACCACGACCCTCGTTTTGGGGGTCGTGGTAGTACTGTAAATATAGTATTTTATTTAAAGATTCTAGCTTTGCCCACTCTTGTGTAAGCACCCGACAGAGTCGGGCGCTAGCAGGGGGGAATAGGACTACAACCTCTTCCTTAGTTAGCTCAATAATTAGCTTTTCGTTATTTATTGCTTTCATGGTTTTTTAATTTAATCTCCCAGCCGACACCCGTCTCCAGTCGGGTAACCACCACCTTTTCATAAACCACATCCTGTAGCTGACCCAAGGAAAAACAAAAAACCACGGCCCTCGTTTTGGGGGTCGTGGTTTTTGTAAATATAGTTTTTTTAATATACTCAGCCCTGCCCAATCCTGCATAAGCCTATCCAATAAATCTACTTGGACCTTCTATTGCTACCATATAGATTTAAACCAAATAGGTCAGGACAGTAATAGTCTCCTTTCACTTTATAGCCATCAATTGAATCTCTCAGTGTATTATTTGGATTCGTTTTACCGTTATAAGCTGCTAAATTTATTCTTAAGCTTTTCTTTAACTTAAATCGATAAACCCCTCCCTCTTTAATCAATACAGAATTCTGAGTATTTTCTTTTTTAGGCAGCGAAATTAATTCAAAGACTTCATCAGAGTTTGAGTTTATTTTTTTTGCATAGACTATCGACGGTTCATTAGGTGCATTTGCAATATGAACCACTTCATATGATGAAGAACAACTTGTTACAACAATGGCAACAATAATAATTACAAGTTTTTTCATTTTAATTTGATCTTTTTTTGAGTCTTTTCAAAGCTCTATCTGACTTTCTTATCAATTTATTGTATTTCTTTCTGGTCATAGTCTGATTTACCAAATTCTCAGCTCTATTACCAGAGCTAATAGATCTTATTACTGTAACATTATTTCCGTTACTAACTAAAGTGTTAGTTACACTGTAATCAGCCTTATGTCTTGGGTCTATAGCATCTGCTTTGTTATGAGCATTTGTATATGCGTCATTGGTGATTCCTTCAACAGCTTTAGATGCTCCACGAGAATCTTCAGCACCTACATACGACTCTAATACTTCGTGCAATGTTCCTACTCCTTCTCCTCTCTCAGCAACACGATCAATTATCTCCATTTGATTTGGATTGACAATTTGTGTAGCAATTACTACTCCATCCTTTACTTCACTTCCTCCAAAAGTTCCTCCTGTAATTGCAAGTCCGTCTTCATCGAAATTGTCAGATGTCGCGTTCAAATCAACCACAATATCTGGATTGTTAATAGCTTCAAAAAGCTTCATGTCCGCTGCTGTGACCTCCGCAGCACCGAAACTAAATATTGCTGCACTAAGTTCTCCAGTTTCCGAATCTCTTGATATAGCCAAAGTGTTCGATGAAGCATTTAAATCCTCTACTGCCTCATCAGCCAAATCACCATTCACAATTACGGTATCAGGAGCCATCCCATCAGGGTCTATATAATAAATAGGGTTATCGAAAGCATAATTGTACGGACTGTGCCTTCTCATTTGTTCTGCCAAAGGATCGATGTTCATCCATCTTCCCAATGATGCATCATAGTTCCTCGCACCGAAGTCGTACAATTCCATACCGAGTTCTGAATTGAGTTCTTTTCCATTATATTTATAGTTCTGTGCTAACGCATTCCCTTGGGTAGAAATTGTGGTATTGTACCCCTTTTGTTTGAGCCCAAAGGGATAATAATGGCTCACCTCTATGATTTCGCTGGTGCCCACAGAGCCGTTCAGGTCGCTATCCGCATAGGACAGGCGTACGTTGCCCAAGTGATCCACATACTGGAACACATACTGGTAGGCACTGGTTGTAGTCTGCCCCTGTTTAAAGCCCTTAACCTCCTCCGTGGTATTCGCTACGGGTTGAACATACCCTTCCGCATGACTAAAGAACTGCAGTTCGTCGTCCAGGTAGACGTACCCATTGGCATACTTGGTGGTATGCGTGGTGCTCCCCTCGGTCACTGTCTTTTTCAATTTGGTCCCCACCGCATCGTACACGTAGGTAATAGTTCCTGACTCCGCCAGGTGACCGATCTCTAGCTAAGTGCAATATTCTTCATCCTTACAAAGTGTTCTTTCTTTTACCAAAAGAAAGAACCAAAAAAAAACAAAAAACCGCAACCCCCAAGAAGGGTTGCGGTAGTTTTATAAAGACAGTATTTATTTAAAGATTCTAGCTTAGCCCACTCTTATGTGAGCACCCGTCTCAAGAAGGGAGCTAGCAGGGAACTACTGTTTTTCAAATATTTAAACTCTATTATAAGACCATGTCCTATTTTGACTTATTATCCCCTTTAATTGCCTTTTTTGGAGTAGAAGACTTTTCGGTCATCATAGATATGATTCGTATAAATTGTATCTCTATTCTCTGAAGTAAAATAAAACTCCAGAGTGTTGTCATATAGCTCATCATTATTAATAAACATATAAAAACCAGTAGAATCTATTTTTTGGAAATAATAGATAGAATCGCCTTTATAAAAACCATCTTTAATAACTCCATGATGGCTTTTGTCAAGGTCAAAATTCTTAAACAAATTTTCATCGTTCTCCATTAATTCAACTATTTCATAAGTACCGATAATAGATTTGTTGCTAAAACTATATTTTTTTAGTTCTAAATTTTCTTTTCCGTTTTTAGTCATATTATACAAAAACATCGATTCTTCATCAAAAGAGGTTACCAAATATAGGCTTTGAGAATAATCCTTAAAACCAATTAAATGAAACCTGTCGAAAAGCGTTCCAATGTAAGTAGGAAAAAAGGCTCCTTGTTCAATTAATTCTCCTTCCTCTACCCTGAAATTACCAGAGTATATATTGTTCGGAATGAATTTCTTCCATACTTGAAACCTTTCTTTCTTCAATACCCAGTACCCATTAAACAAATTTTCAAAGTTGTCGTTAATATTAATACTCAGAATATCAATTTTTATAATTGTATCATTTAATACAATATGATATTCGTTTTCCTTTGTAGACTTAATCATAGATTGATGGCCAATATTTTTAAGAAGCAGGGAATCTTGAATTATATATCTAGAAACACTATCGCCATTAATCTCAAAAATATTGCTCCTGCCTTCGAGTTCACCAAAAAAATAAGGTGAAGAATTTTCAATTTCAAAATCAGTACATTTTTGTTCAACACATGAAGCTGAAACAAATAGCACAATTAAGACTTTTACTATGCTATTAATTTTTAATTTTTTCAATAGGTGTTGGATTTGGGTCATTTTCATATGCTTTTTCCATTAAATTTTTGAAGATCAGTATTCCAAATAGCAGTTTTTATAAAAGCACCATTTTGAAACACTACCAAGGTGGTTTTCTTTTACTTTCTTTTTAATCTAATAGTGGTTATCATATAAAAAGCATAACTTAAAATCAGATATGTTTGTAATTGAGACCTTTCCTCCATTGAGCTAAAAACTAATACTAATATCCCTAAGCCTAATAAAAATTTTCCGCTATTGAGAATTTTCAAACCAATAAAGTCGCTATATTTTTTATTTTCATAAGTAACAAAAAAGTTATTTATACCTGTTAATACAATGAATATAATAATCAAATAAGTAATAAAATCAGGTATATCTATATTCCAATAATACTCTAATCCTATAATAAATACCAATAAAAAGGTATTGATTAAATATATATATTTACTTATATCTTTTAACTTCATTACGTAATGTGACTTTTTTTCCTTTAAAATTATTTGTTGAAACATACTCTCTGTATAGTCCTCCAAGAACTTCTCCTCCTGCTATTCCTTGTGCTGCACCAGGTACTTTTTTCAATATAAAAGCTCCAACAGCACCTCCCAATATTGATTCTGTTCCACTATATTTAAACTTCATTCCTGTAAAATTAACATCAGTTTTTAAACCTGCTTTTAATTGACTACCATAATTTTTTACATCTGCTTGTTGCATATCTAAAGCAACATTTTTTGTTCCATCTACACCACTTATATTTGCCTCATTTGTTATAGTTCTTTCTCCTGTTTCGGCACTTAATGTTACAACTCTTTTATTACTGCTAACAGTTTGAGTTGAAGATTCATTTGTTTGAATTTCTCCATTCTCATCAACAGAAGCAGAAACAGTATAATTACTTGTAGTTGTAACAGTCTCATATGTACTTTGTGTATCTCCATTTTCTAAAGATTCCACAGTTTGAATAATGTTTGTTTCAACTGTAGTTACAGATAAGCTACCATCGTCATTTACGCTTTGAGTAGTATTAACTTCTCTGACTCTATGAATATGTTTATCATTATCGCCATTAGTATCAATTGGTTCCATTCCATCTGGGTCAATAAACCTCATAGGATTATTAAACGCAAAATTATAAGGACTATGCCTTCTCATTTTTTCAGCCAATGGGTCAAGATTCATCCATCTACCCAATGCAGCATCATAGTTTCTCGCACCGAAGTCGTACCATTCCATACCGAGTTCTGAATTGAGTTCTTTTCCATTATATTTATAGTTCTGTGCTAACGCATTCCCTTGGGTAGAAATTGTGGTATTGTACCCCTTTTGTTTGAGGCCAAAGGGATAATAATGGCTTACCTCTATGATCTCGCTGGTGCCCACAGAGCCGTTCAGGTCGCTATCCGCATAGGACAGGCGTACGTTGCCCAAGTGGTCCACATACTGGAACACATATTGATACCCACTGGTGGTGGTCTGCCCCCCTTTAAAGCCCTTAACCTCCTCCGTAGTGCCGACAACCGGTTTTACGTACCCCTCCGGATGGGGGAAGAACTGCAGTTCGTCGTCCAAGTAGACATACCCATTGGCATACTTGGTGGTATGTGTGGTGCTCCCCTCGGTCACGGTCTTTTTCAATTTGGTCCCCATGGCATCGTAAATATACGAAATAGTCCCCGTTTGGCCCCCGCTCACCGTGACCGTTTCGGGCAGGTTAAAGTGGTTGTACCCGATGTTCGTGATACCCTTGTTGCGGTCCAGTATCAGGTTCCCGTTGTCGTCATAATCGAAATCGTCCAGCAATCCCACATAGCCATCGTTAAAGCCCTCTGCGATCAACCCCGGGGTCGGGCTGTTATCGTCCACCTTGAGCAATTGGTTGCCATCGTCATAGGTATAGGTAAGGCCGTCCCAGGTACCCGTTACCGTACCGTCATCGTTGGCCCCCATACGGGTGAGCTGTAGGATGTTCCCGTTAAGGTCATAGCTGAGCCCCGACAGTCCATATTCGTCCGTAACGGTAAGGGCACTTCCCCTTCGGCTGTAAGCGGCCGTTAAACGGTTCAGCGCATCGTAGGTGTACCCATAGGTGCGCTTTTGGTTGTCGGAGCTTTTGGTGCGCCACACCGTCTGTGAGATATTCCCGTTATAGAGCGGTTCCACGGGGGTCATGGAACTGCCCCCTTCAATAACCTCGTTGTAATTGATACGGAAGCTAAAAAGGTCCTGCAGCTGCCATGGGGCATCCACGTCGTTGATGCCCAGGAGCCAGCCCCGAACGTTATAGCTGTAGTCCACCTCCTGCAGTACCTTGTCTATGCTGTCCCCGAAGAGCTCAAATCCCTCGGCACTAACACTGGTACTGTAAAGCCCCACTTTCCCAACGAGGTCCACGGTACTTGTTAGGGTATGGGTATAAAAGGGCGATCCCCCGTTCTTTTTAAACTGTATTTGGTTGCCCGAGCGTTCCACGGAGAACCCGTCATCGGTATCGAAGGTCCCGTACACCCCCTGTACCACATTGTTCACGATCACCTTCACGTCACGGTTTCCGTCCCCATTGCTGTCACTGGGGTTAAGCTCAAGCCCATAGTCGTAGGCATCCCAACCGTTGGCTCCCAGGACGATGGTTTTGCGAAGCCCAAAACGCAGGGCCTTGTCGGTCTGTGGTACGGTAAGGCGCACCCCGCCATCGGCCGTAATTTCCCCCTTGGTCTTGGCCCCCGAGGTCCAGTCACCACCGCCGTCGTTGCGGGTAATGGTGCCGTCGAAGGTCACGTCGGCCTTCTCGATGCCGGTGTAGCCATCGATAAAGGTCTCGCCCCCCACGTCCTTTTTGTACAGCTGGCCCAGGTCATCGTAGTAATTCTTGGCGATGAGCTGTACGGGCTCGTTGTCGATCTGTTGTTCGTGCGTTACGAGACGCCCCATATGATCGTAGGTAAAATAATCGAGGGTGGTCACGCTATTGGGCGAAATGCCCGTAACCTCGTGGAAGGTCCTGGTCTCCATGGGCTTGCCCGTAAAGTCCAGGTGGCTTTCCACCTTGTCCTTGGTACTGAGGTAGTTGTTCTCGGTAAACAGGTGTACGGGCCGGGCCTTATCGTCATAGCCCGTTACCGTGGTGATCCAGAACTGGCTAGGGGTAGGCTGGTCCAGGCCATCCAGCACCCGTACCTTGCTCACGGTGGGCAGTCCCTGGGTATCGGTGGTGATGGTGGTTCCATAGATGTTCTGTGCCGGCGGGCTGCCCAATGTGCCCGTGTCTATATAGGTATCGTAGTAGCTCACCGTATGGACCTCGATATCGTTCTGCGGAAAGGCCAGATTGCTGTAGTGAACGGGTGTCCCGTCTATGGTCGTTGTGCCCGTCTGCCGGTTCTCGTACAGGGGTAACCCACTCAGGCCGCTCTGCACCTGCGATTTACTGTGGTTGCTCAGGATACCCGTATAGGCCACCCTCCCTAGGATATCGTATTTGGTAAAGAGCCATTCGTTGTTCTTGGCCTGCTCGGCATCCTGCGTAAGGATGGGACGGTCCAGTTTATCATATATGATGCTTTCCCATCCCTTTCCGGGGATTTTCTTTTCGGCCAGCCTGCCCCTGCTATCGTAAATGTACTGATAGCATAGGCCGTCAAGGATATCCTTGTAATCTATATCCAGTGCAGAGCCATCCATAATCTTATCCGAACCCTCGGGTGAGAGCACATACACCAGTTTCCCATCATCGTCATATATGTAATAAGTGTCGTGGGCAATACTACTGTTAAAGGTCCTTTTTAAAACCGTTCTACCCTGATTGTCCGTAAATTCCTGAGCTGTTTTGTCATTGCCATCGGAGGATTGCCAATTTTCATCCTTGGTGATGGTTTTTAAGAGCTCCCCAGTGGCATAATACCCATTGTACACGATATCGGGGCCGGAATAGCCACTTGTATAGCTAACCGAAAAATCACGCACCTCGTTGGTAGCATTGGTCTCGTAAGCATTACGGATGGTATGGGAGCCCAAACGCCATTCCGATCCCGGTGCGGCCATTTCCAATGTACGGTCCAATGGCGAATTTTCATAACGAACCTGGGAGAAGGGGTTTTCGTAGTCGGGACCGAACCCCTGAATGAAATCATCATAGAACTTGGCCTGGTAATAGGTGATGATTTCATCGGTAATGGTGTTCCCCCCGGAACCTTCGTAATACTCTCCATCGGTATTTCCGGTAACGGGTAGGGCGAGCCAGTCTTTTGGCTTTCGTCCCTTGGAGTCATAGTAGACCGGAACGATAAGGTCTTCACGATCCCCGCCCGCTCGTTGGGAAACGGCTTGAATGTTCCTGCCCAAACCATCAAAATAGGTCACGGCCTCGATCCTGTCATCTTCGGGGATCCCTGCCTGTACCTCAGACCAGGTGTGTGGCTGTTGATAAGCCGTGTTCTTTACATAATTTTGGTCGGTGCTTTGTCCCCAAACAAGAGCTGGGAAAACCAATAAAAGTACTAGGGTGTATATTGTGTTTTTCATCTCTTTTGGGTTTAGTTGTTGATTCTGTAGTTGTATTCGTTGCTGTTCAGCACCTTCGAAGAACCATCGGTTACATACAAAAGGCGGTTCTCACCGTCATAGTGGAAATGTGTTTTGTATTCCCTTGGGTCTGTAATCGTACCTACCTGCATAAAATCGGTGTAGGTATAGGTGGTCACCAACGAATTGCCCAGTGCCCTGAGTTGATCCTCTTGTTGCTGGCTCAATGCCCCTGAAAGGGTAAAACCGTTCCCAAAAAAGGAAAGAGCTTCTATTTCTGCATAGGTAGCGTTCTCCACTTTTGCTACGATGAGCCTGCCATCATATCCCCAGACATAGCTCGTGGACTGCCCATTGGTTTTTGCCACCTCGCATAGGTTCCCGTGGGGGTCATAAGCCCTGAAGTCCATGCGGGATTCTGGGGTATCGTTCAGCCTGTAGGCCATGATTTTATCGGGCATCAAATAGGCCGGGGAAGCCCCGAATTCGTCATACTTGGTTTCCTGGGTGTATTTTAACTCCTCTGTGGTTTCCTTGTGGTAATACTCGGTCTTCACGGGAGTAGAGAGGCGGTTAGCAGTAACAAGGGCCTGCATGTCCGTGTCTGTTGAAGCAAAATCATTGGGATAGTAGTACTTGGTTATTTTTGACTCGCCGCTCCTACTGGTCGTAGTGGTCGATTTGCGCAAGAGGTAATCTATACCTACATCGTCATATTCAGAAGTCATTGTTGTGGTCACTTCATCGGTCCCGAATAACTGCTTTGATACCTGGGTTGAGGTCTTTAAATATTCGGGATTGAAGTTGGTATGGAAAGGCTGGATTCTTGAATAGCTCAACACGTTGGTACATGTATTTCCGGGGTCGGAACATACAGCGGGGGTCGTAATGACCCCACCGATACCTGTGGAAGCTATAACATAAGACCCTACTACCTCGTCGCCGTTGCCGGTTTCGGAAAACATGATAAAATTGAAGGCATTGTTGGGATTGTCCTTTACCGCAAAACCCGAATAGCTTTCAACATCGGATGTGTAAGTGGTTTGGATCTCAACCAGGGTATTGTTACCATGATCTATAACGGTTTGTTTTTCCAGTTGCCCAGCACCCACCTGGCCATAATGGCTGGTGGCAAAAGGGGGTTGATTTACATCTACTATCGCTCCATTAGACAGCCCGGTTGGGAACTCATGCACTGTTTTTCCCAATAACGCCGAACCCGATGAATTGATATCCCTTTCGGTTACCCTGCCATAGCTAATGTAGGGGACGTCACCATTGTTTGCCTTAGCCAGACGGTGGTATCGTGTATGGGTAGGCCCACCAAATTCCCTTTGCTCTGTAGTGTTGTATTTCAACAGGGGCCGCAAGTATCCCTCCTCATAGAGCTCTTCATATTCGTAGGTCTTTTTTGTGGAGAAAGTACCCGAATCTGTGTAATTGGTAATACCTGCTATACGAATACCGTCATAGTACGTATCCACGCCGCCTACTGTTTTTTTATGCTGTTCATAGTCAAATTCTGTGTAGCCCCCAGTTGGGTAATCGATACGGGTTAAGATCCCAACAAGGGCATCACTAAAGCTAAAGTTCCTGTCGGCACCAATTAGTGTATGGCCACCAACCACCCATTCTTCAAAAAGCGTACCCCCGTTATTGTTTGGCGCCCCATTAGAATACCCCCAACGATCTTGCGAAAAAGAGTCTCTCGCTGGCATATCTTCTGGATTGTCGTAGGTAAAATTGTATTCCTTTTCGAAGTCATGGGTGGTTCCCGTATATCCATTCCCAGCGATCTCGATCTTGTCGAGCCTTAACCTAAGCTCTTCCTCATTACTGCCCGTTCCGAAATGATCGTAGGTAAATTTGAAAAAATTGATGGTAGTACCGTTAAATGGACTTTTTACCTCCAAAGACTCAATTTTGTTGTCCAGTACGAAATCATCCCTTTGACCTAAGGTGATATCCACAATTACGTCTTCATTATGCTTTACCTGTAAAAGAGCTTGCTGAATGATCTTGTACTTGTTTCCCGATTCAATTTCATCGAAGTAAATCCAATTGTTCGGGTCCGTAGGCGGAGGGTCATTATCTATTCGCTTGTTATGCCAAGTGAAGACCTCTTGGGTCCAGGTGTCCAAGTCGTCATAGATGAACTTATAGGTGTCCTTTCCGTTGGGAGATATCATTTCTGTCAATTTCCAGGCCGAATAATAGCTCATTATGTAGGGGGCCGAGGAATTTTGACCGATACTGAATGTATCATTAAAACTTTCGGACGTTGTTAATTCTCCACCACCGCTAGCCAAGAACGTGTAGCGGGTTCCGTCCTCACCTGTAATAATCCAGGTATGATTGGCACTTGTCGCATAACTATTGATTTTAATTCGTGGATTATCCATAACTTTTGGAGATACCGTATTGTTGGTGTTATCGAATACCATGATGATTTTTGCCGTTAGTCCTGGAGCACTCACTACGTAACTATCCAAAGCGACATCATAAGATCCCGTCTGCACCTTGTCCAGAAAATCCACATAGTCCAATGCCTCCGCAACATCTGCAAAAGTATCCGCTCCGTTAATTTCCTTATCATTGTAAGTGCCAAGTTTATTTCTGAGAATCGCACTATCCAATAAGGTAGAATAACCCCCAAGACCGACCGTAACGTTAGTGTAGCTATCGGGAAGCCCATTGGTAATTCGCGTGATGCTCCCTCCCAAAGCTAGATTCCATCCAAGCCCGGTACCTGGAGCAATATCCTCTACTTTCCGTGCATCGATATCATAGGTCAGTGAGATGGGAAGATCCATCTCAAGACCTTTGAAGGTATACAAGGGAATGGCAACATTGGGCTTTCCCTCAAAAAGGGATACGGCTGTCTCCCCATAGGTGCCGAAGGCGGCCGCTTCAGATGAAGTCGGTATGGTCAACATTCGGTTTACCTCATTGGTGTAATTGAATTCACCTCCCTCGTCTTGGGAAAAGCATACACCTCCAATTAAAAGGAGCAAATAGAAAAATGATTTTTTCATTGATAGTTGTTTTGATTAAAAATTTAAAAAAAGAGTGCAGGATTGGCTTTGCGTTGCTACCTCGCAAATTGGCCCCAGATAAAGTTGAGATAACTTCTCTTGCTCTAATTTCATTAATAATATGTTCGCTGGGCCGTTGTAAGGACGGCCTACATTATAAACACTGCCAAGTGATTTTGGCAACTATGTTAGGAGGGAGTAAACACGTTGGTAATTTCAACGTTGTATAAATGTACAAAATTTGTCTTGAATGCAAGAGGTATGTTACGTTATTGGAATGGATATATGCACTGAATTCATGAATTCAGTGCTCTGAAAAGCACCTAAATAATTGACTATTAAATTTTTAAAACTTTTTTAAAATTCCCCGTCTACCTTAATGGACCTTTGGGTGTAGGCAATGGAATATAGGTGTCATCTCCAGGTACCTTAGGAAAGCGTTTTTGCTTCCAATCGTCTTTGGCTTTCTCCAGACGTTCTTTAGAAGAGGACACAAAATTCCAGAACAAGAAGCGTTCTTCGGGAAAGGGTTTCCCTCCAAAAAGCAGTACACGACTTCCTTTCTCGAGGGTAATGGTGCATTCGTCTTCGGTTTTGGAAATAAGCATTTGGCCCTGTTCTACACGATCCCCTGCGTCCAAGACTTTTCCATGGGTCACCACAATGGCGATTTCGCCTTCCAACTGTCCACGAATCTCTAAGCAGGTCTCTTCGTTGGCCAACACATCTACCATAAACAACGGCGAATGCACTGGAAGTGGGGATTTTCGACCGAAGCCTTCGCCTGCCACCAAGGTAATTTCAAGATGGTTTTCCTTCCAGTGGGGCAACTCGTTTTTAGGGACAAAATCGAAACGGGGTTGCATTTCTTCTTTCTCCTTGGGCATGGCTACCCATACTTGGTACCCGTGAACGGGATACGTTTGGCCATTGCGTTGGTGCTGAGGGGTTCGTTCGGTATGGGAGACCCCTTTGCCAGAGGTCATAAACCCCACATCGCCTGCCGCTATGTGCTTTACAGCTCCGGTACTATCCTTGTGTTCAATTTCCCCTTCCAAAAGATAGGTAAGGGTAGAAAGGCCTATATGGGGATGCTGATCTACGTCCATATACTTGCCCGGGCCAATTTCGGAAGGTCCCATATGATCTATAAACGTGAAAGGGCCTACCTGCCTTTTCTTTCTGAATGGAAGCAGTCTTCCTACCAAAAAATTCCCAAGATCCCGGGAACGTTCCCCTACGAGCATTTTGTTGTTTCCCATAACTAGCAATTTTACCTCTTAAAGTTACAACAATATGAAAGTATTCGGAAATAGAAAGAGGGCGTTATAAACGCCCTCTTTGACTCAAACCTAATAAAATATAAAAAATGAAAAAAAATTACTTTTTGATAAGCTGGATGGATTGTTTTCCAGCATCTGTAGCTACTTGGGCCATATAAATCCCTGGCGCCAATGCTTCGTTATTAATGGCAACTTCATTGCTGTTTGCTGTAGTTTGAGCAACCATTTTCCCTAACACATCATATACCACCACTTTTTGAATGTTCTGATTCGCACTGGAAATGTTCCACACGCGGGCCGATGGATTTGGATATACAGAAACATTAACTGCATTTAAATCGTTCACGCTTAATAGGGGAGCTGTTACTACGATGCTTCCCAAAGCACCTTCATCATCCGGGTTGGCATTTACTCCAGAAACGTAGAATCCATACTGCACTACTGCATCTTCTGGAGCTACATCTGTATACACTATAGAGAAATTTTGCCCTGCGGTTAGTTCGGCAGTTTCAATCTTCAATACAGAAAAATCGCCATTAAATACCTTAATAAAGGCCATAGCGGTGTATTCTGAATCTAAATCGTTACTCTGTACATATCCGTTAAAGGTTAGTTCGCTTCCTACAAGTGTGTTGTCCTCAACAAAGGTGTTTCCTTCGAAAATTTTGTTTCCTTCACCCGTAGTTTGGTTTACCCAGAAAGGATCTGTAGGGTTATCTGCATAGGTGTTAAAATTAGGTTGTAGGGTAACGGTTCCGGCACCTACATCGATGGTTGTTTTTAAGTCTGGCACGCCCCAAGACTCTCCAAAGACATAACCTCCACCGTCTGACGGAAGATCGAATACGTTGGCAAATCCAACCCATGTAGCGCTGGCATCTACCTCAACGGTATTTTGTGCTTGAACGCTAAAGGAAAAAGCGAGTAGTAGTACTAAGGTTACATAAATCTGTTTCATAATATCGAGTTTTTAGTTATTATTTAATTTTTGAGAATACGAACCGTTTTGGTTCCTTTATCGGTTGTTATTTTTGCTAAGTATATTCCACTGTTTAGGTATGACATATCCATTTCGAAGGAAGTACTGTTGGGCTGGTAGCTCATCAGTTTTTGCCCTAGGATACCATAAATGGAAATGGACTGAATGGGATCATTCGCCTGAACGTTCCATGCCGTATCTATAGGGTTTGGAAAGGCCTGAATGTTGGATAGGTTGTTTTCATTCAATCCCAATATTTCGCAATCTATGGAAACATCGCTGGCACCTCCTGTATTTACTACATAGATATAGTAGGCCTGTCCTGCGGTTACCGGAATACTTGAGGAAGTGGCAGGGGCACATTGATTATCTACCCAATCTACCAATACAAGATCACTTACTGAGGCACTTTCGTTAGGAGCCGTAAAGAAATTCACAAAACTCGCTCCAGAAGGTGAAGCCAAAGTTGCAGAGATGAACCCATCATTTTCGGGCGTAATGTTATACCAAACCCCGTTGGCACCATCTATTGTACATCCCTGGGGATTATCGCCTTCCTGGGTAGCAAATTGTAAGGCTACGTTGGTATCTGTGTATGGGCATCCCAATTCGTCCACATCGATCGAATCTCCGATCTCGTCGTTTAATGGCGGGATGAAATCGCAGGTCATTGTTAACTCAAAATTACCTGTATCACCAGAGAATCCATGGACCAGGACATAGAAGGTCGAAGCTCCGTCACTCAAGAAGTTTACGCTCGATTGGAAATCGGTACAATCTCCATCATCATCATTTCCAACCACACAGGTTAATGGTGGCGCACCACAATCACCAGTGTACACCGAGATTTTTGTATCATAATCTGTATTCACACTACAGGTAGATATAGTGATGTCTGCCGGGAATCCTGAAGTATCGTTAAATACGTACCACACTCCTGGGGCACTTGTTGTTGTATCACAATCGGGAGCTGCTGCAGTATCGTCTGTGGCATCCAACGTAGTTCCCATGATCATATCGCCACAGTTGATCTCGATGGCATTCTCGCATAGGTCATTAGACGGAGGCAGTATTACAGGTATTTGTTCCAGATTATCCCAATAATAGATTTGGGCATTCGGATCGACCACATTGAAATTCATGAAAACAGTCACCGAGTCGAAGGTAAGATCACCTTCGTCGCTAAAATCGAAAAAAAGCTCTTCCCAGGCATTGGTTTGTGTCATGATCGCTTCTCGTTCTACATTCACACCGGTTACGGCATTTTCCAGTTTAAGTAATACCGGCATATCTGCTAAGGGAGACCAGACATCCATAAGGAAGCCTTTGTCTACACTTATATCCACAGTGGTAACAGGAATATTAACCCCGGCAAATGCTGCATTTGCAGGCACTGTGTTTTCCGCCACATTAGCAGAGGTGTTCACACCTGAAGCATCCGGGTTTGCAATAACTTGGGTGGCAGAACCATTAAAGTCGTTCAATGGAGGCTGGTTTCCTTCAAAATCGATGGGAAGGGTAGCCGGAAAATTGAATTGCTCAAGATTGTCCCAATAGTAGACCTGTGTGGAAGGATCTACCATGTTGAAATTCATAAACACGGTAATGGAGTTAAAAGTTAATGCTCCTTCCGTGCTGAAATCGAACGTAAGCTCTTCCCAGGCATTGGAGGTTGTCATAATCACCTCACGCTCCACATTCACCCCAGTGGTAGAGTTTTCCAGTTTCAATAATATAGGGGTATTGGCCAATGGAGACCATACATCCATACGGAATCCCTTGTCTGTTGTAATATCCACATCTGTAGTTACGCCAATGTTCACACCCGCAAAGGCGGCATTGGCCGGAACCGTGTTTTCGGCCACATTGGGAGAAGGATTCACTCCTGACGCATCTGGGTTAGGGATTACCTGAGTGAAAGATCCGTTGAAATCGTTAAAAACGGGTGGGGTGCTTTCGAAATCGAAAGGTAATTGCACCACGGTGGCACCGATATCGAATTGTTCTAGGTTATCCCAAAAATACACCTGTGTATTGGGGTCTACCATATTGAAATTCATAAATACCGTTACCGAATCGAAAGTCAAGGCACCTTCCGTGCTAAAATCGAAGGTAAGCTCTTCCCAAGCACCTACTGCAGAGGTATTTGCCTGTCGTTCTACATTCACTCCAGTTACGGAGTTTTCAAGTTTTAAAAGGACCGGGGTATTGGCCAATGGGGACCACACATCCATGATGAACCCTTTCTGTATTGAAATATCTACGGCAACAGGAATATTTACACCTGCAAAGGCTGCATTTCCAGGAACGGTATTTTCTGCTACGTTGGCCGAGGTATTTACACCTGTGGCATCGGGATTAGCTATGGCTTGGGTTACAGATCCGTTAAAGTCGTTAAATGTTAGGGTCTGGCCACCTTCAAAAGTAAAGGGAAGCGAAGCCGGAGGTGTTCCCAAATTGAATTGTTCCAGATTATCCCAATAGTAGACCTGTGTAGTTGGGTCTACCACATTGAAGTTCATGAAAACGGTTACGGAATCAAAGGTTAATGCCCCTTCAGACCCAAAATCAAATGAGAGTTCTTCCCAAGCGCCCACTGCCGTGGTATTTGCTTGTCGTTCTACATTTACTCCAGTCACGGAGTTTTCAAGTTTTAAAAGAACCGGGGTATTGGCCAATGGGGACCACACATCCATTATGAATCCTTTGTCCGTAATTATATCGTATTCTACAGGAATATTTACACCTGCAAATGCCGCATTACCGGGAACGGTGTTCTCGGCCACATTGGCACTAGGGTTTACCCCTGTAGGGTCTGGATTTCCAATTACCTGGGTAAATGATCCATTGAAGTCATTGAATGTGACAGATTGCCCTTCAAAATTAAAGGGAAGGGAGGGAGGCAATATGAATTGTTCTAGGTTATCCCAGAAATATACTTGTGTATTAGGGTCTATAACATTGAAATTCATGAAGACCGTAATTGAATCGAAGGTTAGTGCCCCTTCAGACCCAAAATCAAATGAGAGTTCTTCCCAAGCACCCACGGCGGTAGTATTTGCTTGTCGTTCCACATTCACTCCTGTCACCGAGTTCTCGAGCTTTAAGAGGACGGGTGTATTGGCCAAAGGCGACCACACATCCATGATAAATCCTTTGGCGGTTGAAATATCGAGTGAGAAAGGAATGTTAACCCCCGCGAAAGCCGCATTGCCGGGAACCGTATTTTCCGCCACGTTGGCCGAAGTATTGGTGCCAGAGGCATCTGGGTTCGCAATTACTTGGGTTGCTGAACCATTAAAATCGTTAAACGTTGGGGCTGCACCTTCAAAATCGAATATCACCTGGGAATACCCTAGGGATGTTATTAGGAGTGCAATTAGGATGGTAATTTTTTTCATAACAGAGTTTCTAAATATGAATTGCGTATAACTAGTTCTTAAGAAGTTTTAATGTGGATTTGCGGGACGATTGAAAAGTAACTTCAACAAAATAAATCCCTGTTTTTAATTGGGTCAAATCTACATTTGCGGACGAATCATTAAGCGTAATTGCTTTTATGCGTTGCCCGGATATATTATACAAAGTGAGAGTATTTATTACCTCATTGGACTTTATATGCCAAGAATCATTGACGGGATTGGGAGCAGATGAAATCGAGCTCTCTTCTAAGTCATTGCTGCCTAAAATGGAATCGGAAAATGTAATACTATCGAAGTAGATCACATTATCGGAAGAGCGATTGTTGAAATCGGGAAAAACAATAATCTGATCTATCCCATTGGAAGAAGGTTCCCCAATAACAGGGGTAAAGTCGAAAGCCAATTCTTCCCAAGTATTGATTAAGGTGTTAGCAACCTTGATTTCTCCTGTGGAAGCTCCTTCTGGTGTGGCGAATTTGATGCCGACATCACTTATAACAGATTTCCACACCTTAATTTTTACAATGGCATTTTCACTGGATAATGAAAAGGTTCCGATGTCCGATCCGTGCATGGATTCTACGCCAGCAAAGGGCTGTCCCGCTTGCAATGCCGTAAACTTAGCAACGGTTGCAGAGGTGTTAATACCTGTTGGGTCTGGATTTGCGATGATTTCCAGTGGAGGATTTGTATCATTTTCGAATACCGTCCATGTCCATAACCCACCATTGCCAGAGTCTTCAAAATCGATAGGATTTATTTGTGCAAACCCTAGGGGTGCAATTAATAAAAGCAGTATGCAAGCGTATTTTTTCATCATTGCGTTTTTAGGGTTTGTAAATTTTTATATAATCGATCACGAATTCTTGTGGAAATATGGAGTCGTCTACTTCGGGGCCACCAAAATTCCCTCCAATGGCCATATTCATTAACATATAGAAGGGCTTGTCATAGGGCCACGTTTCGTCATTTTTTTCTTGGGGCGAAAAGTGATATACGTGTGCATCGTCTATGTAGAAGTCGATGGCTTCTACGGTCCAATTTATTTTATAGGTATGAAAGCCAACTTCTACTCCCGGAAGCTCTGTTTTCTGGGAGTTAATGGTGTTGCCAAAACTTGCAGGGGTATGCAATGAGGTATAAATAACCCCAGGTTCACGACCTACATATTCCATGATATCTATCTCACCACATTTTGGCCAATTATTGGTGTCAATATCATTGCCCAGCATCCATATAGCTGGCCAGAGGCCATGACCTTGGGGCAGTTGAGCTCTTACTTCAACAGTACCATATTGAAATTCCAGTTTGTCCTTGGTGGTAATCCTACTGGAGTTATAGATGGAATCTTGATAGGTGGCAGAAATTTTAAGGAAGCCATTTTCCAAACGAAGATTCTTTTTGTTGTACACTTGTCTTTCGTTATTCCCCCAGCCGCATAGGTTAGGACAACCATCACCGAGCTCGTAATTCCAAATTTCCTCGTTGAGTGAATTTCCTTCAAATTGATCTTCGAACAATAATTCCGGTTGTGAGTTGCAGGAAACAAGCACTGCTAATAGTGATATGTGGAAAAGGAGTTTCATCTACTTTAGTTCAAAGGATTTTTTGTATTCGGTTGCTGAGGTTCCACCCACAAATACTTCGAAGTCGCCTGGTTCCACAAGGTATTTTCCTTGATTGTTATAGAAACCCAGTTCCTTCTGGGTAAGTGGAAATGATATCTTTTTGGTTTCACCCGGCGCAAGGTTCACAAGTTCGAATCCTTTCAATTCCTTCACAGGCCTAGTTACAGAAGCATATAAATCCCTAATGTAGAGTTGTACTACTTCCTTTCCTTCCATCTTTCCTGTGTTGCTCACTTCTACGCTAACCGTTACAGTCCCGTTGGCGGCATATTGGTTATCGACAGTGAGGTTATTGTATTTGAAAGTGGTATAGCTTAATCCGTGCCCGAATGGATACAGGGCCGTATTTTTTTCATCTGTATAATGGGACCAAAACACCAAGTTGGGAGCTGGAATTACCGGACGCCCCGTGTTTTTATGGTTGTAATATAAAGGCACCTGACCTAAACTTCTGGGAAATGACATTGGGAGTTTGCCACTGGGGTTATAATCCCCGTGCAGCACCTGAGCGATGGCATGACCACTTTGGCTTCCCAAGTGCCATGCTTCCACTATGGCAGGAATATTCTCGTCGGCCCATGTTAATTCGAGTGGACGGCCGTTGTTTAATACCAATATTATATTTGGATTTACCTTATGAATTTCTTTCAACAGGTCTAATTGAACCCCAGGCAGATCTATGTGGGCACGACTCCTGCCTTCCCCACTCATGAAACCTAGTTCGCCCAGTACCATAATTACTTTATCGGCACTTTTGGCTGCTGCTATGGCTTCAGGGAAACCACTTTTGTCATCTTCATTTATTACCACCTCCATGATGAAACTTGTAGGTCCTTTAGCAATGTCTGCACCCTTTGCATAGACTAGCTCATTGCCCTTATATTCTTGCATTCCTTCTAAGACAGAGACAGCAGTATTATCATCTGCGGCAATACGCCAGCTTCCAAGAGGACTGTTTTTGTCGGCTGCTAAGGGTCCAATCAAAGCAATTTTTTCTTCCGATTTTTTTAGGGGAAGCAGATTGCCCTCGTTTTTGAGAAGTACGATGGATTTCTTGGCTACATCGAGAACGGCATCATGGTTTTCCTTGGAATTGATTTCTTTTTTCTCGCGTTCGGTATCGCAATATTTAAAAGGATCATCAAATAACCCAAGTTCGTATTTTACACGCAACACCCTTCTAGCGGCATCATCTATCAATGCTTCATCTACCTTGTTCGCCCTTACCAATTTGGCTAATTCCTCTACATAAAGTGAAGACTCCATGTCCATGTCTGAACCAGCCAAAACAGCTAATTCTGCCGCATGATTTCCATCCTTCGCATATCCATGGGCGATCATCTCGCCAATTGATCCCCAATCGGAAACCACAAAACCCTGAAAGTCCCATTGGCCTTTTAAAATGTCCCTTTGAAGAAATTTATCACCTGTAGCTGGAATGCCGTTTAAATCGTTGAAAGAGTTCATAAATGTCCTTACCCCGGCTTCTTTAGCCGCCATAAATGGTGGAAAAACAGTGTTGTATAATGTAGAGGTTCCAATATCTGAAGTATTGTAATCACGTCCAGCTTCTGCAAACCCATAAGCAGCAAAATGTTTCGCACAGGCAATGATGGTTTTTTCGGAGGAAAGATCATCTCCTTGAAATCCTTTTACTCTAGCTGCAGCAATTTTGGATCCTAAATAGGGGTCCTCTCCAGCACCTTCCATAACACGTCCCCATCGTGCATCGCGGGAAACATCGACCATAGGAGCAAAAGTCCAATGTATGCCTGAAGCGGCGGCCTCCCTTGCAGCTACTTGAGCAGAAGCTTCCATCGCCTCCAAATCCCAACTTGCTGCTTCACCCAAAGGTATCGGGGCCATGGTTTTGTAACCGTGAATGACATCGAACCCAATAATGAGTGGGATACCCAAGCGGGTTTCTTCCACCGCAATTTTTTGAACCGCCCTAACCTGTTCCACACCACGAACATTTAACATGGATCCTACATATCCTTTTCGCAGGTGATCATATTTCTTGGCAGCATCGCCTCCTTCTGGTGCGGGGCCCGTGACATTCCAGAACCCATTGTATTGGTTCATTTGTCCAATTTTCTCCTCAAGAGTCATTATAGCTAGTAGGGAGTCTACCTTCCTTTCTATAACACTAGGGTCTGGTTTTGTTTCTGAGAGGGTCTCAGAAGATTGGTTTCTTTCCCCCGGGGAGAGAAAAAGAAAAGCGATTAAAATACTGGCAAAGATTTTCATAGTGTTGGCTTATTGATATACTCTTACATAATCTATTTCCATGGTAGATTCTACAAATGCAGGATCTATACTTCCACCAAAAGTTCCTCCCATGGCTACATTTAGAATAAGGAAGAAGTCTCCATTAAAGGGAAGGTTTCCATTGTTTAATACAGTGTGATAGGGAACATCATCTACGGAAATTACAATCTCATTTTCGTCCCATTGTACCGAATAGTTATGGAATTCGGTCGAGGCATTGGGAACGTCGATTTCATCCCCGTTAGCATTACCGCCGGACATACCGGGGTAATGGAGTGTCCCATATACCACGTCTTGATCATTTCCGATATGCTCGGCAATATCGATCTCACCGCAGTTGGGCCATCCTATGATATCGAAGTTGGCTCCTAACATCCAAATGGCCGGCCATGTTCCTGCACCAGTTGGGAATTTTGCTCGGACTTCTACTTTCCCGTAGGTAAATTCGAATAAGTTTTCAGATTTTATACGGGAAGACGTATAGCTACTTCCCTGAAAATCCTCAGTCTTGGCAGTAATCTTCAGAACACCATCTTCCACAATAATATTATCTGCTCTGTCGGTGTAATACTGAGATTCGCCATTACCCCAACCGCCATTTCCGGTACCTATATCGTAGGTCCAGTTTTCGGAACAGGGAGCCCCATCATCGTTAAATTCATCGGCCCAAACAAGAACATCCATATTTCCGCTTCCAGTATCACCTGTAAGACCTGAGTCACATTCTGGTTCTTGGGTTCCGTCATCTGGCACAAAAGTATGGTACCAGGCAAGCTGGGATCCAGGTGGGTCGAAAGGGTCTTGAAGCCCACGAATGGTCAATACATTTTCAGTAAGTTCAACTATTTCGTATGAAGTTGCACCGGACCAATACGACATGGTGCTATTGTTCACGGTTAGGGTAGAGGTTCCATTCTCCTCTACGATCACAAACTCCGTTTCTGTTGCCAGTTGGTTATTGATATCCCTACATTCATCAACAAATTCCCCGGGACTGGCGTCTGGGAAAAAGCGTTTTACTTCTGCCCAATTAATGAAGGTAGAACCTGCCGTTTCAAGTTGAAACGAGTAATTACCTTGTCCGTCATGCTGAAAAATAAGGGTGTCATCGTATAAGCAAGGATCTAACTGATTGGGTGAGGCACTAAAGAAATTTGGAAAGTCCACTGCTGGATCGCCCACACCAAAATGCCCGGCATTGGATGCATCCCATACCCAGCGCTTTCCAACATTGGCATCACCGGCTATATTCTGAAGCGTTACGGCTTCAATCTCCAAAATCACATCCAGGTCTATCACAACTGCTTGTGTACTGGATGCTCCCCCGGTACCAAAGGCTACTACTACAATTTCTTGAGAGTATTGTCCGGATTGTGTATAGCGATAAGAAGCTTGTTGTCCTTGAGAAATCACTACAGGATCACTTTCGGCAACAAAAAACACATGATACAAGGTGGCTCCTTCCGAATCTGGGGTCACCGTTACATTCCCTGATTGGTCATCGGCTATGGCTACATTCACCGTAAGGTTGGATGGTGTGACAATGGCACCAAACTCCGTATCATCTTCTTGGCATGCCACAACTAGGCAAATAAGGGATAAAATTCCAAGGGTTTTTATAATCTTCTTCATATCGCAAGTGCTTTTAATTTGCTAATTCTATTTCATCGAAATAATAGGTAGAGCCATCTCCAGCTGTTCCGAAGTCAAAGAATATGACGATTCGGGTATAATCTGCTGCGGGTGCTCCACTAAAATCATAACTCAATTGTTCCCATGCATTGGCAACAGAGTTTACAATATCTACTTCATGGGTAATGCTGGCATCGGCATTTTCCAATTTCAGTTTTATGGTGATTCCCGATGTAGGTGAATGGGTCATCACATTTATCTTACTAAAGTTGTTCAAGTCCAATGGGGAAGAAACCTCGAAGAAAGTTCCTGCCCATACTTCGGAGCCAGCCGTTTTTACTTGGCTAGCACTCATGGACGAACTATTTATCCCAGATGGGTCTGGATTGGCAACCACTTGGGCATCTTCAATATTTCCGAAAGTGGTAAATGTGGGTGCGGTTCCTTCGAAATCCTCTACAGGGCCTGAGGGCAAGGTAGAAACCAATGCGCCTTCGCCCACTTCCATTTCGTCGAAATAATATTCGGATCCATCGCCTTCAGTTCCGAAGTCGTAGAATACGACCACCCGATTGTACTGTGCATCTGGGGCATCGGCAAAATTGAATACCAGTTCTTCCCATGAATTGGCGACAGTAGTGTTTACATCGACCTCATGAGTGATACTTGCATCGGCATTTTCCAATTTCAGTTTTATCACTTTTCCAGCAAATGGCGAATACGATTTAAACCTCATTTTCTTTACGGACGCAAATTCTATGTGGGCATCGGTGAGCTCAAAGAAGGTTCCGCCCCAAACCTGGGATCCTATGTTCTTGGTGAGTCGGGCACTATTGGCAGTTTCATTAACACCACCCATTTGAGGATTGGCAGTGACAACCGTTTCCCCAATATCCCCGAAGTCTGTAAATACGGGAGGGGTTCCTTCAAAGTTTTCAAAAAGATCGAATGCCTCGGTTGCTACCGTTGTCAATGCAATATTGTCGAAATAGAAAGTAGTGTCTGCTCCAGGGTTTCCAAAATCGTAGAAGATTACAATTCTTGAATATTCCTGGGATAGGTCTATGGCGGAGAAGTCAAAGAATAAGGTTTCCCATGCCCCTACTGCCGATGTTACGGCATCTATTTCAGCAGAGATATTGGAATCTTCTGCGTTTTCTATTTTCAATTTTACAGTAAGACCCGCAGCTGGCGACCATGAATCCATTCTAAAGGAAGTATCGCTGCTAAAATCTATTGGATCTCCAAGATTAAGAATGGTACCGGCAAAAACCTCTGCACCTGCTTCCTTGAAGAATTGCCCAACGTTAGCACTGGCATTGATGCCTGATGGATCTGGGTTTGTAATCACAGAACCAAATCCACCTCCAAAATCGGTAAATAGATAGTCCACGGTCTCAGATTCGAAATCTATAGGCAAAGCAATAGGATCATCGATGAGCACTGTTTCAGTAGATTGAATGGTTTGGCTACCTCCACTTAATGCGGTTACAGTCACTTCGTATTCACCCACATCTGCGTAGGTGTGCGTAAGTGTTTCTCCAATCATCATGGGTGATGGAATCTCTCCATCTACATCACCAAATAGCACTTCGAAACCTACCGCCAAATCTGCGGTGGCCGATACTGTAATAGAAAAATTATCCCCAGCTACTCGATTTAGGGTAATCTCAAGATTTTCTGGAGGTAAAAATGATATTTCTACAGGCTGAACAAACTCAGCCGTTTCTCCATTGATGTTTTGAGCGGTTAGTCTAGCTTCGTAAGAACCTTCTGCGTAGATATGGTCTATACTGCTACCCGGAGATACTTCTGCTGTTTCGGATCCGTCACCAAAATCTATGGTGAAAAGTGAAGAGGATTCCCCACTCGGGGTTAAGGTAGCAAGCCCAGAGTTGTCTTGCGTTAATTGTATTTGTAAGGACAAATTAGAGGGAACCGCAGTCTCAGCGGTTAGGCCCAAGTCATCATCGTTTGCACATCCTGCGAAAAGAAGGATCATACAAACTATACCAATGAAATGTGTTACTTTCTTCATGCTTTTTTCTTTAGTACCCTGGATTTTGCTCCCAACGATTTCCTGTTAATTCAATTTCAATTTGTGGTATTGGGAAAAGCTCATGCTTACCTGTCATGAAACCATCTATATCACCACCTGCACGTCCTGTTCTTACCAAATCGAAGAAATGATGGCCTTCGCCCATGAGCTCCCATCTTCTTTCTTGGTAAATGGCCTGAGTTAGGTCATTCCCTCCCACAGAAAGGTCACCCAATCCAGCTCTTTGGCGTACTTGATTTACATAATTAAGGGCTATGGCATCGTTTCCTGCTCCCCTATTATGTGCTTCTGCCGCCATTAGCAATACGTCGGCGAAGCGAATAGCTCGATAATTATTGGGATTGGTAAGGTTTTGGTCACCAATATTGGTGTCTCCTTGTCTCGGGATGTATTTTCTGTTAAAGTATCCGGTGTGTTCGAAGCCTTCCGTCCATGTAACTCCAGCTCCGTTGTTGTAGTCTTGATTAGCTTCAGCGAAGGCTTCAATGTTTAGGATGGCAATGTCCCTTCTTAAGTCATTTTCATCGTAACTTTCGTAAGCCTCCTGAGTAGGTACGTTAAAACTGAATCCGGATTCAAATAACGGCCCATTGAAGTTTCTCGGCCCATTAAAACCAACCGCCACGTTTCCTTCGCTACATTGAAGACAATCGAACCCGGCGCCTTCTTCATCCGTGTATTGTACTTCGAATACGGATTCCGTTGTATTTTCATTGTCGTTTTCGAATAGTGTGGAAACATCGGAAATGAGGCTATGCGGACCTTCGTTAATGAGTTGATCCAAGGTGTTGGCCGCATCCTGAAATTTATCTTGGTATAGATATGCTTTACCCAGTAACGCGAGTGCCGCACCTTTGGTAATCCGTCCCGTTTGTGCTTGTGTATATGGAAGGTTATTAGAGGCATAGATAAGGTCTGCCTCAATCTGTGCATACACCTCGGCTCTTGGCGTCCTGTCCAATTGCGTTTGCAGTGCAAAATCAATACGTTGGTCTACTACCATAGGCACATCCCCGAACCACTTTGTTAATTCGAAATAGTAATAGGCCCGTAAGAATCTAGTCTGAGCCAATACATTGTTTTTATTTGGAAAATCCGTTTTATCCTGAAATTCCATAATGTAATTGGCCCTATTAACCCCGGCGTACATCCAGCTCCAGATGTCCCTTAATTGTTGGTTTACGGGAGTGTGTATCATGTCATCAATTTGCTGAATACCGACCACATCGGTTGCATTTTCCCCTCCCGCAAGTGTATTGTTGGAGGCAATTTCACCAACCATCACATTGAGATAGGAAGATTGCAGCATGTCATAGGCCCCGATAAGTGCGTTTTGATAGTCTGCTTCAGAATTGAAGAAGTTTTCTGAGTTCTGATCCTGTGATTCTACATCAACAAAATCGTCACTGCATGCAAAAACAGTGAGAAGAACGAATGTATAAAAGATTTTTAATTTCATGACGACATCTTATATTTTCAGGTTAACCCCAAGTAAATAGGTTCTTGGAGTAGGATACAGTCCTTGATCGAAACCACCACCAATAGGTGCGCCCGTTGAAACGGTAGGATCGTATCCTCTATATTTTGTTAGCGTGAAGGCATTGCTTACCGACACGTAGAATCGTAGTTTGTCTATTCCCAATCTCTTTAGCGCTTCCTCACTAACCGAATACCCCAATTGCATGTTTTGGGCTCGGACGAACGAACCATCTTCTACATAGAAATCGGAAAAGATTAAATTAGAGGTAGCTCCCGTAGTTACCCTAGGGAAGGAATCTGAAGTTCCTTGTCCCGTCCAGCGGTTCAAGTAATTAGTAGTGCGGTTGGTTCGCGGATGGTTTCTCTCATAATTCCTAACAATTTCGTTACCCAGTGTGGCAAAGAAATAGGATTGAAAATCGAAGTTTTTATATTCGAAAGAAAGGTTGAGACCCATAGTAACATCTGGAATGGGATCCCCGATATTGGTTCTGTCATCTTCATTAATGGCCCCATCGCCATTCTTATCCACAAAACGAATATCCCCAGGTTGTGCTTCCGCCCCCAAGGCAATTTGGGAAGGATGGTTGTTCACTTCTTCGGTATTCTGAAAAATTCCATCGGTTTCGAAGCCGTGATAATAACCCAATGGGAAACCTTCTTCCATACGCGCAGGGAATTCCTGACCGATACCAAAAGCACCCCCAGGTTCAAATCCAATTCCATTGTTTACGCTTAGCACTTCATTTTCTAGCCAAGTGGCGTTGTAGTTTACACTGAATGAGAAATTATCTGAAAATTTTCCTTTATAACCGATGGCCATTTCCAATCCGGTATTTCTTACGGTTCCTGCGTTGGCCAATGGATTTCCAGATCCAGGTGCAGTAGACCCCGTGGTACCCGATGTTTGAACAACAAGAAGCAAGTCTTTTGTCTCGCGGTTGAAGTAGTCCACTTCGAGGCTTAATTTATTCTGAAGAAATCGTGCATCCAGCCCTATATCCAATGTTTGTTGCTCTTCCCACTTAATTTCTGGGTTGGAGATCACTCCTATAGCCGTTCCGAATTCCCTTTCTTCATCGAACACATATACACCTTCTCCATTGAGTAGGGAGGCGAATCCAAATGCAGGGATTCTGTCATTACCAATGATTCCATATGAACCACGCAGTTTTAGGAAATTGAACGTATTGCTATCTTCCATGAAGCCTTCGTCCGATATAATCCACCCAGCTGAAAAGGATGGGAAAACACCAAACTTATTATCTGGACCAAAGGCAGTGGAGCCATCACGACGCACAACAGCAGAGAACAGGTATTTTCCTTTGTAATCATATTGTAGACGCCCAAAATAGGATAGAAGGCGGGAATCGAATACGCGGTTACTTCGGTTTATGAAGTTGTCTTCGACTGTTTCGGCATCGTTAATGCTTAATTGTGCAAAACTTAGATTGGGTAAATCAATCCCAGTAAAACTGTAAGTGTCCCCGGTGGTTTTGAATACCGATGTCCCTACCGTAAGATTTACATTATGGTCATCGTCAAAGTTGTTTTGGTAAGATACAAACGCATCAAAAGTATAGTCCCTAAAGAACTCGGTATTTTCAACCAAAACACTTATTTCACGATCAAAAACCTTATCAGAGACCCCTTGAACCCCAAAATCGGCTACTGGGAAATAGAATCGCCCGCGTACTTCGGAGTAATTCCACTGATAATTCACTTCAGCGGTGAAATTGTTCAGGAATTGGTAATTAAGACCGAATACACCACTAATCTTGTCCACTTTGGTACTGTTAAAGGTGTTTTCTATTTGAGCTAAAGGGTTAATAACTTCAATGGGAAGGTTTTCCGCCCTAGTAAAACCGTTTTCGGTTCGTGGCAATAGGGTAGGATCCATATTTACAGCGTTGTACAATACAGAGCCAATGGCATTTTCCTGTAGAGTCTTCCGCTTGATCCCGGTATATAATAGACTGGATTTAAATTTTAGGTTATCCAGTAAATCAGTATTATAATTTAGCCTGGCAGTATATCTTGTGAAATTGGCTTTATCACCTCCAACAATACCGTCTTGAGTTAAAAGGGAAGCCCCACCAGAATAGGTAGACTTTTCGGTTCCTCCTCTAATGGTCACGCTATTGTTAATAATTGGGGCTTTTGAAAAGACTTCCTTTTGCCAATCGGTTCCACGGCCCAGACCATTTATGTTATTGAAGACAATAGGTTCTCCATTGGCCGCAAAAGCTTCATTGGCCAGTAAGGCATATTCGGTTGCATTTAATGCCGGAAGACTTCGAGTTGTTTCCTGAATTCCTCCATAGACATCATATTCCAAGGTTAAGGGAGACTGCTTCCTCCCGGTCTTGGTAGTAATTAGAACTACTCCATTGGCAGCCCGAACTCCATAAATACCCGCTGTGGCATCCTTTAATACATTTATGGTCTCGATATCCCCTGGGTTAATAACACTCAAGTCTTCAATTACGTTTCCATCGACCAAAATAAGGGGCCTGTTATCCCCATTGGTAGAAATACCCCGAATTCTAATATCCAAGGCACTACCAGGTGAACCGGATTGCGATGTAATCTGAACCCCAGCTACCTGACCTTGTAGGGCTTGCTCTATCCTAGCGGGTTGTAATTCTTCGATTGTTTCGGCAGAAATTACGGCTACAGCTCCAGTAATCTCCTTTTTTCGTTTAGCTCCGTACCCAATAACCACGATTTCTTCTAAAGAAGCAATATCTTCCTCTAAATAGGTGGTAATGGCATTGGTAGACGAAATTTTTACTTCTTGGGTTATAAACCCGAGATAGGAGATAACGAGCACATCGCCCTGGGAGACATCGGAAATGGTATAGTTTCCGTCAAAATCTGTGGTTACACCGTTATTGGTTCCCTTTTGCACCACAGAGGCACTTAAAAGGGGTTCGTTTGTTCCCTTCTGGAGAACGGTTCCACTCACACTAATTGTCTGTCCGAAAGAGACGGATGAGACAATGAAGGCACATAAAAAAAAGAAGCAATTCTTCATAAGCTGATTAATTGCTGAAATATACCTTGTTACGTTATGATGAGGTTAATTTTATGTTATACAAAAATTATACAAGCCAATAAAATGATGTATTATTTGACGATATGCTCTTAAAACACCCCTAAAAATGGGGATTTACCAAAAAATCAACCAAATTATTGTTTAATTGATAATGCGAAAAATTAATCAAAAAGAGAAGAATGTTGTAGTGATGTTGTGTTTTTTGATACGAATGATGTGGCCTTTAGAGACCAATAAAATAGTCGTTAAGGTTGGTTTCCCTGTCCAAGCCTAACTTTTTGCGCAATCTGTAACGTTTTATCTCTACACTTCTAGGGGAAATGTTGAGTAATGGAGCAATTTCTTTCGAAGAAAGATTAAGGCGGAGATATACACATAACCTTAGGTCATTTGGAGTTAAATCTGGATGTAATTCTTTCAATTTTTTGAAGAAATCCTTGTCGGCATGATTGAAGGCTTCTTCGAAGAACTTCCAATCTTCCTTTGTATTAATACTGTCATCAATCAATTTTATAACGGAACTGTTTTGTGCAAGATCGTGCTCCTTGGAAAGCTGACTCTTAATTTGGTTTAACAATGTATTCTTCCTAATCATATTCATGGTAGAAATGGCAAGTTCCCTGTTTCTTGATTCGATGTCCTGATTCAGTTTTTCATTTTTTAACTGTATAATTTCCTTTTGGGCAGCCAGTTCTTTAAGTTCTAACTCATTGGTCGTTTTTTCCAAAATACGCTCCCGTTGCTTTCTGTAATATCTTTTGTACAGACTGTTAATTAGCAGAACTACCAAAAACCCAAAGAAAGAGTAAACCGCAATGGCGCCATAAGATAAGTGCCAAGGCCGTTTAATAGTGAAACTATAGGAGGCAATATTTCTAGAATTGGTATTATTTGTTTTGGCTCGAACCTTAAATGTGTAATCTCCATGTTCTAAGTTTCTGAAAGAGGCTTGGCTATCGAACGTCCAGTTGCTCCATGAGTCATAGCTTCCTTCGAGCATATATTGGTACTCCGTAATTAGGTATTTTTGGTATTCGGGAACACGGTAGTGAAATGAAATATTCTTCCGCGTTGAAGCAAGCACTTGATTCCCTGAAATAGGAAGAAGGGTGGTTTCTCCGGAGAAGGGAGAGCTTTGTACCCTATGAATGGAAATATCCAATTCTGTTAGGGGGTTCTTGTATGGATCTAGGATAAGGTATCCACTGGAGGTGCCAAAAAGATACTGGTCATCATTAAATAGTACGATATTTTCGTATCCCTCCATCTCATTGCGGATTTCCTGTGGGATAGAGATCTTTTCAATGCGATAGGATTTTCCCAATTTCTCCTGAGTAACAAACCATAAATAGTTTTTAGAGAAAGCCCAAAGTTTGTCTCCAGTGGTCACGAGCTTTCCTGAGATAAACTCATCTTGGGTATATATAGAACTCAAGGACTCATTTTTTATAAACTCTTCGGAAGTGGGATGATAAGAAAAAATACCATTTCTACTCGAATGGTAAATGGTATCCATAAATTTAACGATACTGGAATTGGCCCCTTTTTTTGGGTTATCCAATTTGGAGTATTGAGTTACTTTTCGAAAATCTGGATTTAGGGTTAACTCATATACACCTTTGTACTCATGGTTTACAAACACCTTATTATTAGAGGCAAATTCGAATTGTCTCGCAGAAATGTTAAAACCTTCCAACTTTGAGCCATAGGACCATTGGGAGTCACTTTTTTGTAGGGTATGAAACCCTTCATAATTTCCTTGAAGCAAAAGGTCCGTTCGACCCGGGACTTTTTTAATGTCCCATGTTCCTGGCACATTTGAAATTAATTGGGCTTGATTCCCCTCCACTACAAATGTTCCTGAATTGTGACAAGCAAAGAGCGTATCATCAATTACTACAAGTGACCATACCTGTCCTTCGGTACCTTCTATGCGTACAAACTCACTAGAACTCATTAAGGGCTTATAAAATAGACCTTGGTTCGTGCCTAGGTACAAGGCTCCTTGATGGAGTGCAGAACCATACGTGGTACCCAATCTGCCTTTTGGGTCCGTATAATTTTGAAATGGAGCATCCATATTTACGCAGTTCAAACCGTTGTCCAAACCTACCCATATATTGTGATCCTTATCTTCAAAAACACTGAGAGCTGTGTTATTACTTAAACTATTGCCTTGGGTAAGATTATAAAGTAATTCACCTTTAGTAGAAAGAATGAAGATTCCATTGGCAATACTTCCCAGCACAAGGTTCCCATTTTCCATTTGAAGGGAATTGTATATGGTCTGTGATGAAAGAACGTCATCCGATGGGGTATCCCAAGGGAGAAGCTGGTCATCTATTAGTTTGAAGAATCCCTTGTTTTCGGAGATAAAAACAGGCGACTCCTCCAATTGGAACAACCCTATTAGTCGGTTGTTCTTTGCCGATTCGGATTCATTGACAAGAACCCCCCTTCCATTTTCCATGCGATAGAGCCCTTCGCCCATCACCTGAAAAAAGATATCGTCTTTATAGGGGTACATTTTGGTCAGGACCGAGTTTGCATTGATGCTCTCAATCGAATTGGTTTCCGTGTCTAGAATTAGAATCCTGTTTAAAGATTGGAAAAGCACCCATTTATGATGCTCCAGGATATTCCAGAAATGTTCATCATCTATAATATCAACGTTCAATTCTTCACTAAGGGAATGGTAGTTCAAGGTTCCCAATTCATTCCGCGACCAATACCCAAAATTCATATATGCGCCAGAATATATCTTCTCCCCAATTACCTTAACACATCGAATTATACTTTCATTTGGGGAAGGATACAGATTCCAAGAAGTACCGTTATACTCAAGTAGGCCTTTTGTGTTGGCCACAAAAATACTTCCGGAGTTGTCCTGGGAAATCATCCAATTTTGATTGTCAGCGCCGTACACTTCAGGTGGAAATTGGATCACAGGAGGTAACTCTTGCGCATTAATGATCACCGAAAACAGTGACAGAAAAGTGTAAATGAAATACTTTGACAACCTCTTAAGGGAATAAAATTATTCTTACAATTTACTGGATTTTTTGCAAAAAGCATATAAAGCCAGGGCCTAGGGATTCTTTGTGATTAAAAAACACATCGTTTTCATTCCACTTGGCTTTTACAAGGTAATGGTCTCCCTTAAAATAGCTTTGCTCTACCATTACTTTAATAGGAGAGTCACTATTTGTGATGCCCAATTGATGTGGAAGTAGGATTTGTTTTTCCTTAGAAAAGATTCCCGGAGGAATTGCCGTGACCTCTCCGAAGAAACGACCCACAAAAGTAGAGGGAAGGGCATTGTAGATTGTTTTGGGAGCACCGTAGGCTGCGGTTTTCCCATCTTGAAGTATAAGTAATATATCGGAGAAAGCCAATGCTTCCTCGCTATCATGAGTGGCCGTAATACAGCTAATATTTTTCTCCTTCAAGTAATGGAACAGGGTTCTTCTTAGCTTATTTTTTCTGAAAGTATCGATGTTGCTGAAGGGTTCATCCAACAATAGTAATTCGGGTTCCTTTGCCAAGGCTTTGGCCAAAGCTACACGCTGTTTCATCCCCCCGCTTAGGTCTTTTACCATACGATCTTTATGTGCTTTCAGGTCTACCACTTCCAACAACTCCGCTACCCTTTGCTCATCTTTTGCTGTATCCAAACGGCTAAGGTGCGTAGCAATGTTCTCCGCTACCGTAATGAAAGGCATCACATTAAACTCTTGTTCCACCAATTTCATAAATGGCTCCCCTGGAATGAGATTGTGTCTTGGTCCTAACAGTGGTTTGGAATCCCACGAAAGAGAACCATGTTCTAGATGAAGTAATCCGTAAATAATATGAAGCAATGTCGATTTTCCACATCCGCTTTCTCCAAGAACCGCCATATGCTCACCTTTCTTCAATGAAAATGTGACGTCTCCAAGGATTTGGATTTCATCGTATGCAAAAGAGGAGATATGTACGTGCAGCATATGTTATTGCAAAAGAACAAAGGTTGTCTTTTGAGATGCTTGAAGTATGCTCAATAAGACAACCTTATATTTTTATTATAAACGAAATCTATTCCTTAATCTGGCTATTCACCTTTTCCGGAAGTACTTCATACCCCATATTGAACAGGGTAAACCCGAAAATATCTGCATATTGTTCGATGGTTTTTGCCACAGGAGTTCCGGCACCATGCCCTGCATCTGTTTCTATTCGAATAAGGACTGGGTTAGGACCGGCTTGCTTTTCCTGAAGTTCTGCAGCAAATTTGAAACTGTGCGCGGGCACTACGCGGTCATCATGATCACCTGTGGTCACCAGCGTAGCGGGATAGCTAGTTCCTGCTTTTACATTGTGAACGGGAGAATATCCTTTTAGATATTCGAACATTTCTTCGCTTTGCTCGGCAGTTCCGTAGTCATATGCCCATCCAGCACCTGCGGTAAATGTATGGTAGCGTAACATATCCAGTACTCCAACAGCAGGTAATGCAACTTTCATAAGATCTGGTCGCTGCGTCATCGTAGCTCCTACTAAAAGCCCACCATTAGAACCTCCGCGAATTGCCAAGTAATCTCTGGATGTATAGTTATTTTCAATTAAATATTCGGCTGCGGCGATAAAATCATCAAACACATTTTGCTTGTTCATTTGTGTTCCTGCATTATGCCATTCTTTTCCATATTCACCACCACCCCTTAAGTTGGGTACTGCATAGATTCCTCCTTGCTCCATCCATACTGCATTTGCAATGCTAAAACTTGGGGTCAAGGAAATGTTGAACCCTCCATATCCGTAGAGTATGGTGGGGTTCTTACCATTCATTTCAATTCCTTTTTTATGGGTAATAATCATAGGAACTTTTGTTCCATCTTTGGATGTATAGAAAATCTGATTGCTTTCGTAGTCCTCAGGATTGAAATCGATTTTTGATTTTCGATAGAGTTCAGACTTTCCGCTATCCATATCGAACTTGTAAATCGTGGATGGATTTACATAATTTGTGAAGGAATAATATAGTTCCGTTTCTTTTTTCTTGGCACCAAAACCACCGGCACTACCAACACCGGGAAGTTCGATTTCCCGAATCATGTTGCCCTCAAAATCATACTGCAGCACTTTTGAAACGGCATCAACCATATATTCAGCGAAAAAGTACTTTCCACCGCTAGACGGGCTCAACACGTGTTCGGTTTCTGGAATAAAATCTACCCAGTTTTCTGGCGTAGGATTGGAGGCATCTACTTTTACAATCTTTTTATTAGGGGCATCTAGATTGGTACTTAGGTAAAGGGTAGATCCTTCATTTTCCATCACATATGTATCACTGTCCGTATGATCTAAAACAGTAACGAATGCACCTTCTGTGTTTTCCAGATCTTTAATGAATAACTTATTACCAGAAGTAGATACACTCGCCGTAACCACTAAATATTTGTTGTCTTCCGTTACATATCCACCTACATATCGATGCTTTTCTTCTTCTGTTCCTCCATATACCAATGCGTCATCCGTTTGTGGGGTGCCTAATTTATGATAGTACAGTTTATGCTGATCTGTCTTGGCCGAAAGCTCACTTCCTTTAGGCTTATCGTAGCTAGAATAATAGAACCCTTCATTGCCTTTCCAGGAAAGGCCACTAAACTTTACATCTACCAAGGTGTCTTCAATAATCTCCTTGGTTTCTGCATTCATGACCAATACTTTACGCCAATCACTACCGCCTTCAGAAATACTATAGGCGGACGTTTTTCCATCCTCCGAAAAAGTAAGGCCTCCCAAGGAGGTTGTTCCTTCCTCGTCAAAGGTGTTTGGATCCAGAAATACTTCAGCAGTGCTTGGGTCTTCTCCGGTTTTATAGCGGTAAATGACATACTGGTTTTGTAGCCCATCGTTTTTGTAAAAATAGGTATAGCCACCTTCTTTGAAAGGAGATCCTACCTTTTCGTAGTTCCAAAGGGAAGAAAGGCGGTCTTTCAATTCTTTTCTAAAAGGGATCGAATCTAAATATCCAAATGTGACGGCATTCTGGGACTTTACCCATTCACCGGTTTCTTCACTCATGTCATCTTCTAGCCATCGGTAAGGGTCTTTTACATCGGTACCGAAATAAGTGTCTACGGTATCCACTTTCTTGGTCTTATGATAGGTCACAACAATAGGATCTTTTTTTTCGGTTTCCGCACAAGAATGCAAAAGGGTAAGTGCGATTAGGGATAAAAATAACTGTTTCATTTTTTTTGGATGGAATTTAACGACGTTAAAAATACGTAATTATTAGCCCTAAATATGTTAGGGTTGTGTTAGAATACTTCTGTACTTCATTAATATTGAAATAGGGGTCGATAGGCTTTCCAGTATTTATAGATTAAAATAATATTGCACACCACGATGAGGATCGCAACCAAGGACCCGGAGATATTCAAGAATACATGGAATAACAGAATATTTATGGATATAGGTGCTAATACTATAAGTGCGAAAGGCACCCATTTTTTTAGAATGAGCAGTATACCCACACCAATTTCCAAGATGGCTACCAAATAGAAGACATACCCTGTGCTTCTTAGGGATTCTAAAAAATTAGCTGCAGCTGGAGGCATTTCGAACATGTGTATAAAATCAAAAAATTTGTTCATGCCAAATATTAGAAGGCATAAACCGAGTACGACACGAAGGATGGTTGTAAATGTGGAATTCATAAGTCTGGAGGTTGTTGATGTCCTCTAAATATACAAAAAAACACCGCTCAAAAACTTTGAAGCGGTGTTCAGGCACAGGAGTTTACAACCCTGTATTATTTTTTAATGAAGCGCTGTGTTTTGATTGTATTGTTATCGAAAACACGTAAGATATAGTTTCCTTGCGCTAAACGGGTAACATCTATAGACTCTGATTCTAATTTGGCATTTGCCACACGTCTCCCATTGATATCGAAAATGGTATAGATTGGATTGTCAAATTCGGTCACAGTTCCTAAATTAAGGATGTCTGAGGTTGGGTTAGGATACAGAATTAGATTGTCTACTAGTGTATCATCAAACCCTAAGGTAGTTCCTTCCACGATTTCGATAGCCTGATTGGCCTCTACGCCTTCCACAATATCTATGATACCAGAAGTCCAATAAACAGTAATATCTACTGTTTCGTCCGTTCCCAGTCCAAAGTGAGTGTTCATGCTGCTCATATCTCCAAAACCTTCTCCACTACGCACATCCCTCATTTGTGTTCCTAAGGCCGAAGTGATTTCTACACGTGCCCCAAGACCGTCTACATTACTTTCGGTACCAACTGTATATACTTTTAACCAGTTATTGGAGTTCCCATTGTTAAAATGAATAGTACTTCCCAAGAATACATCTACAAATCCATCGTTATTAGCATCCCCGAATGCACCATTAATGAAATTTGGGGTAACACTTACCGTAAAGGTTAAGTCTCCATTTCCATATAGAATGGTATTTGCACTGGCAATATCTGCATAACCGTCGTTGTTAAAGTCGTGTGTAGCATTTTCGATGTCGGTACTTGTAAATCCTTCCAATCCAGATCCTGTAATTACATCGGTAAATGTACCATCACCATTGTTACGCATTAAACGGTGGAAACCATCGCCTAAACTACTAGCTCCTACCCATGCATCCATATCTCCATCATTGTCATAATCTGCCCAAGCAGAAGACCAAGTTTGCATATCGTCTTCTAAACCTACAATGGCTCCAATTTCAGAAAAGGTGCCGTCACCATTGTTATTGTGAAGTTCGTTATCACGTCGATCAGAAGATCCACCACACTTGGCGATGAACAAATCTACATCACGGTCGTTATCATAATCGATCCAAACGGAACCATAGTGACCACCACTTGGGTAATCCCCTAATCCACCTTGAAAGTGAGTCAAGTTTCCATCTCCATCATTTATGTAGTATACGTTAGGCTCCACATCATGGCAGACAAATGCATCCAAATGTCCATCATTATTTATGTCCACAAAATTGGAACGCTGTGAAAACACGTATTCGCTTCCAGAGATTTCCGTGTACGTAGTTCCATCATCGCTTGCTCGCATGAAAGTAACCCCGTTTCCACCTCCATATAAAAGATCGGTGTACCCATTACGGTCATAATCTGCGGCAGCAAGACTCCATGAAGGAAGATTGTCAGCATTGGTCGTAGTGATGTTAGTCATGTCGAACGAACCGTCTTCCTGCTGAAAGAATATTTGAATGTTGTTACTGGAAACCGAAACAATATCGTCTAAATGGTCTCCGTTCATATCCACCATTGTGCGGCTATACGAACCAATGGTCGCAATTCCTTGTGTTGAAAAGGATACATCTTGCGCCATCAAAGGGAAGGCTGTCAAAAGTGCTCCTAATAGAATAATTTTTTTCATGATACTAATAGATTCAATAGTTGATTAATTACAATTTTCTGATAAGGAATTGATCCATTCCTCAATTAAAGCAACACCTTCTTCGTGTTGTATAGTTCTGCCCAACAAGGGCATTCTGTATTGTTCTTCTATGGTACTCATCCTAAAAAACAGGACGGAATCGTCCGGATCACCTGGGGTAACAATTTTACTGTTGTCGTATCCGGGAATAGGGGTTTGTGGTGTATCGCACACACCCATTTTAAGGGGATCTTCGGTTTCGTTGAAGGCAAATCGTACTGCGCGATAATTACAATGTCCTTCATCACTATGGCAACTAGCGCAGTTAATATCGAAATAAGAACGAACCCTTAAATCTATGGGCTGCGAAGTGTCATTATAGTCTACAACGCCATTTATGGTTGCAGGAACAGTGCCTGTTAAGTAGCCCACATCCATCCATTTCTGAATTTGGTTCTGTACACCGTCATCGAAGCTGTAGTCGGAATCCAAGCTTTGTGGCTTTAAACCGATGGGCGCATTGGCAAAGTCGGCTTTGTGACAAGTAAAACATTGGCTATCTGCGGGAATACGGTAATTGGTCGATTTTTCTACACCATCTTGCAGCCATGTTATATCCACAAATCCGCCATCTCCTGTAGTATCTAAATCCGCTTCACTTTGGGCATCATTCCAAATGTAATCTGCCGTGATCCAGCCATCCGATTTCTTAATAAGTAAACGGGTTTCTATTATTTGTGTCGTATTTCCTGGCTGCACATTTTCATAGTAAAATGTTTTAATAAGTGCAGAACCTACAGGAAAATCCAATAAATCACTATCGCTTACATAGGAAGCTGAGGTGCCCATGGGCATCCAGGCAAAGCGTTTCTTTTTTGCGTAATCTGTAAACAAAGTACTGGTCGGTTCGTAAGGGAGCACACCGTAAACGGGTGTGTGGTCTGCCATATTTCCTTCAAAGAAATTATAATCGGAAAGTTTGGGGTATGGAATGGCATCAATATCCAGAACCACTGGTGAAATGGGTAATACGTTTATGGTTACCGTTTCGGTCTCACAACTTTCGCCATTCACATCGCATATAGTATATTGAAAGGTGACATTGCCAGAGAAGGTATCGCTTGGGGTGTATCTAACCAAGTCATCTGAGGCATTGGAAGGTGTGCCATTGTCTAAAATGGTAGCGCTTCCCGAAGAAGGGGAGCTTAAAGCCAGTTGTCCATCTGTTGGAACATTGATGTCATTAGAAAAAATGGCGATATCCACTGTTGCATTCTGAAATACTTCAGCGCTGTCGGGTTGTGTGGTAATGGTTAAAGGGACATAGTCATCACCTCCACTTCCATCGTCTTTATCGCAACTAAAAAGCAAAACAGTAAGGGATAACAATCCAAAGAATCGTAGGCAAATTCTTTTCATAATTAGCTTGTAAACAATTTTTTATTAAAAAGGGATTCGAAATAGAATCCCCTAAAAGTACTAAAAACTTTTGTTTACAAGCCTTTACATAAGAATTTGTGGGAATTTTATGAGAAAAGGGGACGGTAATGATCCCAATGCTTATATAATAAATATGCGTTGATAAGTGCCACCAAAATGGCAGGTCCAATGTTGGGTAAATTTACGAAGGCATGAAACAACACAATGTTTATTGAAATTGGGACAAGCATGACCAAGGCAAAAGGCACCCATTTTTTAATTACCAATAGAAGGCCAACGACCACTTCTGTGAGCCCAACAAGGTGCATAATGTAGCCTTGCCCTGAAGTTTCTTCATGGGATGAATAACGCAAGGTGTCAAAGAGATGCTCTGCTACAGGGAATCCATCGAAATTGAAGTCCTGCAAAAACCAGAAGAATTTATTGAAGCCAAAAGCCAAAAGCATAATTCCTAGCCCTACGCGTAAAATGATGTGAAAGATTTTCATTGTTGTTTTTTGAAATGGTTATGGGCGATTAGACGCAGCTTTTCAAAAACACTTACAATTCAATACCTTAGACCAATTCGTGGTGCAACAGATATTCTGCGATCTGAATGGCATTGGTAGCAGCCCCTTTTCGCAGGTTATCACTTACCACCCAAAGGTTAAGTGTGTTGGGCTGGGTTTCATCCCTTCGCAATCTCCCCACAAAAACCTCATCCTTATCATGAGCATATATGGGCATGGGATAGGTGTTGGTATCTGGGTTATCCTGAACAGTTACGCCAGGCGTAGCATGAAGGATTTGGCGAACTTCCTTAAGATCGAAATCATTTCGGAACTCTACATTCACAGCTTCGCTATGACCTCCAGCTGTGGGAATACGAACTGCTGTTGCAGAAACCGAGAAAGTACGGTCATCCAATATTTTTTGAGGTTCCCGTGCTAGTTTCATCTCTTCTTTGGTATAGCCGTTAGCTTCAAAAACATCGCAATGGGGTAAGGCATTTTTATGAATGGGGTATGGATACGCCATTTCTCCCCGTTGTCCCGTAATTTCATTTTCCAATTGCTTCACCGCCTTAACACCTGTTCCTGAAACAGACTGGTAAGTAGAAACCACCACGCGCTTCATTTGGTATTTTTTATGCAATGGAGCTAAAGCCATGACCATTTGGATGGTAGAACAGTTTGGGTTGGCAATAATTTTATCATCCTTGGTAAGCAAGTTTGCATTGATTTCGGGGACTACCAATTTCTTATTAGGATCCATGCGCCAAGCAGAAGAGTTGTCTATTACCGTGGTACCAGCCTCAGCAAATTTTGGAGCCCACTCCAAAGAAGTATTCCCTCCAGCAGAAAAAATGGCAATATCAGGTTTTGCATCAATAGCGTCCTGCAATCCAATAATCTTGTGAAGTTTTCCTTTGAAAACAATTTCCCTACCCACAGATCGCTGTGAAGCCACGGGAAGCATTTCTTTTATGGGGAAATGTCGTTCCTCCAGCAATTTCAGCATTACGCTGCCTACCATTCCGGTGGCACCTACAACGGCTATTCTCATTTTTGGGCGGTTTTCCATCAAATGTAAATGTTTATGAAATTGGCCTGTAAAATTACAACGAAAAAAAAGACCATCCTGTCGAAAAACAGGATGGTTTTGTTAAAATATGTAGTGTAGCGGTCGCTTTGCGTCTTATTTTTTAAGCGCGTCTCTAATTTCAGTCAATAAGTCAATCTCGGAAGGACCTGGGTCTGGAGCCGGAGCTTCTTCTTTCTTCTTCTTCGATTTGTTGTAAGCCTTTACAATCATAAATAATACAAAGCCGACAATAACTAAATTTATAAGCGTATTTACCCATTTACCCCATAAAATGGCATTCTCTGGAGTGGTAACGGAACCATCTGCAGCGACAACCGCTTCCGCAAGTATAATTTTCATGGCGGAAAAGTCCATTCCTCCCGTAAAATGGCCAATAATTGGCATCATTATGTCATTGGTAAATCCTGAAACAACACCACCGATTGCCCCTGCCAAAATTACGGCTACAGCTAGGTCGATGACATTGCCAGTCATGATAAATTCTTTGAATTCTTTAAGCATTTCTGATTGGTTTTGAGGGTTAATAACTCCCAAATTACATAAAAGCTTTAGCTTTCACAACAATGTGTAGGAATTACCCTTATCGTTTTCGATAAACAACACGCTTTACCCTTTGAGAGATTGCAGTGAGTACTTCATAGGAAATACTTCCCATAGCTTCAGCTAATTCGTTCGCAGGCTGTAAGGTGCCAATTACAATTACCCCATCTCCTTCCTTGCAATCAATTCCAGTAATATCTATCATGAGCATGTCCATGCATACATTTCCTATGATGGGTGCTTTTTGCCCATTAACCAGAATATGACCCACGCCATTCCCTAGTTTTCTTGAGATTCCATCTGCATGTCCAATGGGAATGGTAGCGGTTTTGGCAAAATGAGGAGCCTTAAAGGCCCTGTTGTAACCAACGGTTTCTCCAGGTTCTATCATATGAATTTGGGAAATAATACTCTTTAGGGTAGCCACAGGTCGTAGCTGTGCATTATAAGCTTCAGAATTCCCATATCCATACAGTCCAATTCCTGTTCTAACTACATCGAATTGCGCTTCTGGATAATTTAATATAGCGGAAGTGTTACTCTGATGCAGCAAAGGTGCATACCCTAAACGAGAAGTCATGTCTACCGCGATATTCTTGAAACTTGCAATTTGATGAAGGGTGAACGCCTTCTCATCCATATCCTCGCTTGCTGCCAAATGCGAGAAAAGTGACTTTACTTTTACAGCCTTAGTTTCAGAGAGTCGATCTTCAATCCATGAAGTGTCGTTTTCCCAAAAGCCCAATCGGTTTAACCCTGTATTGAATTTAATATGAACAGGATAGTCCTTTTGTTGCTTTCTTTCTGCCACTTCAATAAAGGCTTTCATAATGCGGGCACTATAAAGAGCGGGTTCCAAACAACGATCTATGAGGGAATCAAAGTGTATGGGCTGTGGATGGAGCACCAGTATGGGTAATGTGATACCTGCATCCCGGAGAGCGATACCTTCTTTAGTGTAAGCCACGGCAAAATAATCGATCCCTAATTGTTCCAGTTCCTTGGCAATCTCGCAAGCATCACTACCATAACCAAAAGCTTTTACCACGCCCATTACCTTGGTTCTGGGTTTTAATTTTGAGGTAAGGAAATGGTAATTATGTGCTAGCGCGTCGAGATGAATTTCGAGAACGGTTTCTTGCGTTTTGCTCATACTTGGGAATCGGTCTTATTGGGCTCTTTTCTTTGGAGTGATTTGCTCGGGATCCTTTACATCCATTTTTCGAACCTTTTCGCGCAATTGTGCCTTGTAAAAGGCTGCACGGCTTAGGGGTTCATATTCGTCTGTTTCTCCCAAGAGTACAAGGTCTTCACTATTGGCTTTTCGGTAACTATAATTGGCAAGGTTTCCTGTTCGTGTGCAAACAGCATGTACTTTGGTAACGTATTCTGCGGTGGCCATAAGGGCTGGCATGGGGCCAAAAGGATTGCCCTTGTAGTCCATATCCAATCCGGCGACAATTACCCGAAGGCCTTGATTGGCTAGATCGTTGCACACTTTTACGATTTCATCATCAAAAAATTGGGCTTCGTCTATACCCACCACATCACAGCCATCAGCCAATATCGGAATGTTAGCTGCAGCAGGTACAGGAGTGGATCTAATCTCATTACTGTCATGGGAAACCACTTTGTCCTCGTCGTAACGAACATCGACGGCAGGCTTAAAGATTTCAACTTTTTGCCTAGCAAATTGGGCGCGCTTTAAGCGGCGGATCAATTCCTCGGTTTTTCCCGAAAACATGGAGCCACAGATGACTTCAATCCATCCAAATTGCTCCTTTTGGTTTACTGTATTTTCGAGAAACATAACTTACTTTCAGAATAAAACGTAAAACTTTGACGTTTACGTAAAGGATGCGTAAATTTAACAAAACAAAAAATAGGAAGGCACTTTAATTGGAAAAGTTATGAAGAAGAAACTTCGGTTACAGATTAAGGAATTGGCCGCACAAATCCTTTCTGAGAATTCCGAAAACAATACCCGAAAAATGAAAGAACTGGCTCGTGAGCTTTTTGAGAAGCTTACTGTGCTGGAGTATGTGGAAGTTGAATTGTTGGGAGAAGATGGAGACTCTGCAGAAGAGTCGTTAGATTCTAAAAGCTATAGGGAAAACAATTGGTTCAAAGAGCCAATACCCGTACCACAACCCGAACACAAGGAAGAACTGGTAGAACCTGCCATCGAGAAAATTAAGGACATCGTGGCTCAAATGCCAGAAGAAACCCAAAGTGTAGATGCACTATTGGAAGAGGTTTTGCCGAAGAAGGAGTACCATAAAAATGACTTGGAAGAATTTGCATCTTCCTATCAGGAAATGCCCGTTTTTGAGCGTAAGGAGGAGGGCCATGTGGCTACCGAAGTAAAGCCGGTTTTTGAAACCAAAACCCAAGAGGAAAATGCTCCCGAAATTGAGGAAAAAGTGACCACTAACGATGTGGATAGACCGAAATCAATAAATGAGGCCGTTGGAAAAGGACTGCAGATTGGCTTGAACGATCGATTGGCTTTCGTAAAGCACCTTTTCGATGGCAAATCTGAAGATTATACGCGCGTACTATCTCAGATAAGTACCTTTGGAACTTTTGAGGAAGCGGAAACATTTATAAAGGGGAAAGTAAAACCTGATTACAATTATTGGCTTAACAAGGAAGATGTGGCCAAGCGCTTTATGAAAATCATAGAGAAGAGCTTCAATTAGAAGAAATAGACCAACCAACATGAAACTTCAAAAGATTATTTATTGGGTCGCCACCCTATTATTATGTGCAGTAATGCTTTATTCTGCCAATATGTATTTCACCAATACAGAAATGGTAGAGGGCTTTTATGAGCGGCTTGGCTATCCAACCTATTTAATCATACCACTAGCTGTTGCAAAAGTACTAGGAGTCATTATGGTATTATGGCGCAAGAGCAAATGGCTCACCGAATGGGCATATGCTGGATTCTTTTTCGATGTGGTTCTGGCATTTTTTGCACATTATATGTTGGGCGATGATGTTACCCTTACCTTGGGCACCCTTGTTTTTTTATTGCTTTCCTATTTCTTTGGAAAGGAAGTTCGAAACTAACGTATGGGAAAATTATACCTCGTACCCACACCCATTGGCAACCTCAAGGATATGAGCTACCGTGCAGTCGAGGTACTTCAGGAAGTGGATTTTATTCTTGCCGAAGACACCCGCACCAGTGGGAAACTATTGAAGCATTTCGATATCACCACCCCTATGCATTCGCATCATATGCATAACGAACATAAAACGGTGGAGGGAATCGTGGAACGCATTAAGACAGGTGAAACGGCGGCGCTAATTAGTGATGCAGGCACTCCTGCCATAAGCGACCCAGGGTTTTTGTTAGCCCGGGCTTGTGTAGAAGAAGGGATAGAGGTAGATTGTTTACCCGGGGCCACTGCCTTCGTTCCAGCTTTGGTAAATAGTGGTCTCCCAAATGATAGATTTGTTTTTGAAGGGTTCCTTCCTGTAAAGAAAGGGAGACAAACCCGACTTCAATTGTTGGCAGAAGAACCTAGAACCATGATTTTTTATGAATCCCCTCATAAATTGGTAAAGACACTTGGACACTTTTCCGAACATTTTGGAGTGGATCGCCGTATATCTGTATCCCGAGAATTGACTAAACTACATGAAGAGACCCTTCGGGGAACCATAGAAGAAGTAAGGGCCCATTTTGAAAAGAAAGCTCCTAAAGGGGAGCTGGTTATTGTGGTAGAAGGCAAAAAATAATGGACGACTTACTTTCCGAAATAAAACAATGCACCATTTGCGCAAAACACCTTCCACTAGGCCCTAGGCCTGTGGTTACAGGGAACATTCAATCTAAGATAGTCATTATTGGACAGGCTCCAGGTACCAAGGTACATGCTTCGGGCATTCCTTGGGATGATGCCAGCGGTAAAGAGTTACGAAGATGGTTGGATATATCACCCGAGGTCTTTTATGATACTTCAAATATTGCCATCGTACCCATGGGGTTTTGTTATCCTGGAAAAGGCAAAAGTGGGGATTTACCTCCAAGACCTGAATGCGCCCCTCAATGGCATGAAGTGTTGCTCACCAAAATGCCAAAAGTTGAACTGGTCCTTCTTATTGGAATGTATTCCCAGAAATACTATTTGAAAGAGACTGCTAAAAGAACGCTTACCGAAACGGTTCAGAATTATTCGGAATACCTTCCCAATTATCTTCCCTTACCCCATCCTTCACCACGAAACAGGATATGGATGAAACGAAATGATTGGTTCGAGGCAGAGGTAATTCCTGTTCTTAGGGAAAAAGTCTCTACCCTTTTAAAATAAAAACGCCTTGAGAATTTCAAGACGTTAATATGTTCGTTTTGAGTTGCGTTTTAAAGATGTTTCCCTTTGTTCCACCCGTGCTTGCCCAAATATTGTTCGCCACTTTCCACGGCACCATTTTCGATAGAGGTTCCCATAGAGTCATTCCAACGGTTTAGGTATCCGAACAAGGAAATTACCCCTAACATTTCTACAATTTCCCCTTCGTCCCAATGCTGGTACAAGCGTCTTTTAATTTCTTCATCTACCTGATTTGGCACTTGGGAAGCTTGCAATGAAAAATCCAATGCAGCTCTTTCGGCATCGTTAAAAGCAGGGTGGGTTCTGTATTCCCAAATGTTGTCCAACTGTTCTTGTTCGGCTCCATAGCGCTCGGCAGCTCGAATTGCGTGCGCTTGGCAATAGCGACATCCTGTAGAGTTGCTGCTTACCCAAGCAATCATCCGCTTTAAAGCAGAAGTTACCCGGCCTTCATTGGCCATTACAGCTTTGTTTAGGTTTATAAATGCTTTGCTTATAGCAGGTCTGCGCTGCATGGTAAGCACACTATTGGGGCAGAAGCCCAGGGTTTCATTAAAAAACTCGGCCAGTTCTTTGGTTTCTAAATCGTGATCTGCAGAAAGTGGAGTTACTAAAGGCATAGGTTTGTATTTATGTTTAAGCGCCTCGAAAATACGATTTCCCAATGGAAAAACCGATGATACAAAATAGGAAATTAGGTACGGTTATTCCTTAATGAGTTTGAAGGTAGAATTTTCAATATTCAGGAAATACACTCCATTATGGGTATTGCTGAGGTCAATTGAACTTTTTGATCCGGAAATAAAACCTTCCTGAACTATTTTCCCGGTTACATCAGCAATTTGGTAGGGCAGTTCTTGGGCTAATTCCGATTCAAATTGAAGGACAAATTCTCCTTGAGAAGGATTAGGGGATATGCTCGTTATGCTGTTGGAGAATTCCGCTACATTAAGGGGGTCGTTGTTATAACGTGCCCAGACGAAATTCAATTCATTGGTAAACCACCACGTATGACCAAACCCTAGTAATTTACCATCTTCCTGCAAGAGTACGTCTGTCATTTCGAAAGATTCCGAGACTTTTCCCCCGTCGCCAAAAAAGATATCGGGACTGCCATTGGGATACAGACGGGCAATGGCAAATGTGCCTGCTTCCGATCCGCTTAGGTTTCCTGCTAGGATGATCCTTCCATTGGGCTGCACTATAATTTTTCTAGGGATTAAAGCATTGAAATCTACCTCAGATATTCCCATATATCCGAAAGAGGGGTCTAAATCACCATTTTCCAAATAACGGCTAATAAAGGTAGGATTGTAGAAAATATCTCCATTATCATTGGTGTAGGCGACCAGTAATTTTCCGTCTCCATCAAATTGAATGGTGCCTCGGGTGTAACTTTCGTTGGTATCGATTACCAATGTTCCATTTTCCCCAAAGGAGGTGTCTATGTCTCCATTCGGCTGGTATTTTAATATTTGTGTTTGATACGGATCATCTGGAAATGCTGGAGAGGTATTTACACATATATACAAGTTGCCCAGACCGTCTAGGATAGCTTCTCGTGACCATACGGAATCAGGGCCATAATCTTCGAGAACAATACCGTCATTTCCAAATGTAGGATCTAATGAACCATCTGCGTCATATTTGGCAAGCAATAAATTCATTTCCATATCTAAAGTTCCACTAAAACCGGTAACAAAAAAAGAGTTTTCCGATGATATAATGGAACCGAAGTATTGGATTGGTGAAATCTCAATTATAATGTGCCCGGAATCGCCAAATGAGGTATCTAAAGAACCGTTCGGCAAAAACCTTGAAATGACAATAGTATCTTCTGAACCAAATACATGCCCAGCAGCAACAATTTTACCATCAGCTTGTATGAAAACCTCTATATACCTATTCGCCAATGAAGGCCCGAAAGGTATTAGGGTATAGCCATTCGTCCCATAAGTTGTGTCTAACGAGCCGTCGCTGTTAAGTCTTAAAATACTGTTGTAAGTGTCAGTACCATCGGAGATATTGCCAACCGCTATTATTTTTTGATCTTCGGTAAGGGCTATTCCACCAGCACGGACGTCGGTATTTGTATCCTCCAGTTCAAAAACGCCTCCATTTCCAAAGGAAACATCTAACGTTCCGTCCTGTGCTATTAATGAAAATGTAAGGGCAAGGCATAGGATTAAAGAAGCTGCATATTTTGGTAACATAGAATTCATTTCCATACAAGATAATCCTATTTTTTAGCAATTTTAAGAAAACGTAGTCGGGATTTATGAATTTAAGCCAAGAAAAGCCGAAAGGGCTAATTCCCTTATCGGCTTTTGACTAAATCAACTAAACTTAACTTATCTACTTATATTCATTTTGAGGGTGATGCCCACAACGTTTCTTAAATTTAACCTGTATCGTGCTCGCTTAAACAGAAAGCACAGCCATTATATCCCCGATCAATACCATCTTGAATCTCCTTAAAGGGTATTTTATTTTTGTCTGAAATCACCTCCCAAAAAGGACAGTGAATCGTATGTAATTCTAGACTTCTGGGATTTCCGAATACATAATCTTCAGAATCCTTAATGGACATAATATCGAAGGTTATCCTACCAGCGATTTCTCCATTCTGTATTTGAGTAGCCACCATGGGGTATAATTTTTCGTGCTCGGCATTCACAGAAAAATCAATTTTGAGTTTGAAGTTTTTATCTGCATTGGCAGCCAATGTAAAGTTCCTTAATTTCCCTGTGGTGCCACCGTTCATTAAAAAGGTAATATATATGGAGTTCTGGCTAATCTCGACGAAGTTTTCCAGTGAAATTCCATCAGTTATACTAATGGGAACTCTTAGTGTGATTTCGGTATCGGGAGGGAAGGATGTGGCATCCAGCTCGAAATCGTTTATGGTTTCAATAATAGAACCACGAACGCGAATGGATTCTGTTATTAGGCCTCCGGCAAATGCGGTAACAGGAGACACATTTCGCTGCCCAACGTTGTTGTCGAATCGAATGGGTTTCCAATGTGGTTCCGGACTGTGAAACATCCTGATATCATTTGGATCATCTATGGAGTCGGCAACTACCATAAGGCACTCATGATTCAACACGGTTGGGGTCCATAAGAAAGGGCCCACGCGTACATCGCCAGCTACAGGAATACTTCCAGGAACATTCAGAATCCCCATGGAATTGAAATCTGTTGGCCAAATCATACCGGTTCCCGGGGCACAATTGAACGCTTCTACCGAAACACTATTGGCGGGCGCGCTTCCATTGTTTCTTACAATTGCGTATAAATAGTTAACCTGATTTACGATGGGGTGTTGATGTCCGTCATTTGGATCCTCTCCAGGTGTTATGGGATCATTATTTCTTACCCAAATGTCAGGGGATTCCCAGTGTGGAATAGGACTGGGATATGCTCCTATATCGGAATTGGAGTCGCGAATAAATAGATTTGCGGATCTAGCATCGCCAGTTTGAATTACAGTTCCTTCAGCTTCGTACCATGCAATCTCAAGCAAAATATCCCTTTCATATAAATATCCCAAGGATGTATGGTCCAACACACTATTAGGAGTGGCCGTAGTGCCCACTTGCATGGAATCGTTAAGCCCGACCACGTTTGGATTTGGATTAATATCTGAACTGGTATTTAGCGCATCATCATATTGTGCAGCCCCAGGATTGTTCTGTTGCCAAACGGCCCATAGTCTATCCAAATTGCAGTGATGTAAGAAGAATAATGGATCTAAGGGGGAGTTTCCAGTAGCCATGGTGCCACCTATCCAAGTATGTCCAGGAGGGTGACTCCCTGTTTCCATCTTCCTATATTCGAAGTAGTTGGTTTCCTTAAGTTCGTCAACTATATCGCCAAGTGAAGGCAATACATTGCCTCCAGTCCCACTAGATCTTGTATAACTCCAATGATCAAATTCTCCTCCCGTATTGTTGCGACCACCAAAAAAGGACTTCCATACCCCAACATCTAAATCCCGCGAATCGGCTCTCGTCCAATCCCAATAAGGTAAGGTAACGCTAGAATCTACAGCTTGTAGATCGAGTTCAAGCTTTCTTAAAAAATCCCTGTGCCAAGGTAGAAAAGAAGGGCACCAATGGATTTGACCTCCATTAAAATTTATGTTGTGCAGACTGGCGTAGTTCTGAATGGTACCATTAGTCCATAACTGATTAAAAGCGTTTGCTAAGGCGGTTCTTTCGGTACTCGTGAGCTGTGTAAAATCTTTTCTGTACATAATCTGGTTCTTTTATTGGCTTTGAGTATCGATAAAAGCCTTCAAGGCAGCTTCTACCGTGTCGTGATTTTGATTGTAAAAGATTCCAAATTTTCCATTCTTTTCATTCACCAAGACTTCTTTTCCGTCTATAAGAGCTTTGTGGCTGTCTCCTTCCTTTTCTGCGATCTCGATTATTCGCCCTTTATAATTCACTTTTTTCATAATGGTGTTTTTTGAAACCTACTTCGATCCAAAAATAGAACCCAAACAATTCATAATCAACATGTAAAAGACTATTTCTGCACCAGAAAAAGCCCCTTTTTCATGGAGTTTATTTCTTATCTAGAGGTGATTTTTTGTTTTTAGGATTTGAATTCTTTTGAGGGAAAAAGGAATTCATGTAATTTGTACGTACAATGAAATGGAATTATGCGTTGGAATTTAAAACCAAAGCCTTCTGAAGAGGAGGTAACCAAACTAGCTACCGAACTTACCATAGACCCAATCCTAGCTAATTTACTAGTGCAAAGGGGTATTGAAGATTTTGAGCAGGCAAAGAAATTCTTTCGGCCCTCGTTGGAGGATTTGCACGACCCTTTTCTTATGAAGGATATGCGAAAGGCAGTAGAGAGGATTGAAAAGGCGATTCGCTCCGAGGAAAATATATTGGTGTATGGCGATTACGATGTAGATGGTACCACAAGCGTTGCTCTGGTAGCATCGTTTTTAAAGACTTTGTCACCAACTATAGCCACCTACATTCCCGATAGGTATGAAGAGGGCTATGGGGTCTCCTATCAAGGGATCGACTTTGCCGATGATAATGATTTCAGTCTCATCATTGCATTGGATTGTGGGATAAAAGCAATCGACAAGGTGGCGTACGCTTCCGAAAAGGGAATCGATTTTATTATTTGTGACCATCATCGGCCTGGGGTCGAAATTCCTAGCGCAATTGCTGTTTTAGACCCTAAAAGGGAAGATTGCACGTATCCATACAAAGAACTATGTGGCTGTGGCGTGGGATTTAAATTAATTCAGGCATTGGCATCCCAATGGGGAATACCTTTCCAAGAGATTACGCCGTATTTGGATTTAGTGGCTACGGCCATTGGAGCCGATATTGTTCCCATGATCGGAGAGAATAGAATACTTGCCTATTACGGACTTCAGATTATCAATGAAGCCCCTCGTATTGGATTTCAAGCCATTCTGAAACAGGTAAAAAAGAAAAAACTCACCATTACCGATGTCGTTTTTATCATTGCACCACGCATTAATGCAGCGGGACGCATGAAGCATGGAAATCATGCGGTCACGTTACTTGTGGAGAGTGATATAAACAAGGCAGCGGTTTGGGCGGCAGAGATTGAACAATACAATGTCGACAGAAAGGAAGCCGATAAGAGAATTACTACGGAGGCTTTGCAACAAATTGAGGAGCTTAAAGAGGAAGATCGTTTTACCACGGTAGTATATAATGAAGAGTGGCACAAGGGCGTGATTGGAATTGTGGCTTCCCGGCTTACGGAGACCTATTACCGCCCCACCTTAGTCCTTACCAAAAGCGGTGATACGCTTGCAGGCTCGGCTCGATCGGTAAAGGGCTTCGATGTATATAAAGCATTGGAAAACTGTAGCGAACATATTGAACAGTTTGGAGGTCACAAATATGCAGCGGGATTGACCTTAAAGGAGGAAAATTACGAAACGTTCAAAAACGCATTCGAGGAAACCGTACGATCAACGATAGACCCTAAGTTACTGGATCCTGAAATCACGATAGATGCAGAACTTCATTTTAAGGATATAAGCCCAAAATTCTATAGAATCTTAAAACAATTGGCTCCTTTCGGTCCAGAGAATAGAACACCTGTTTTTATGAGCACCCATATTTCGGACACAGGCAATGGAAAGCGGGTTGGGGAAGACGGAAGTCATTTAAGACTGGTGATGCAACAGGGGAACTCCCAAACCATTACAGGGATTGGTTTTGGGCTTGGTGATAAAAGCGATATCGCATGCAATGGCGAACCATTTAAGATCGCATATACGGTTGACGAGAATGAATGGCAGGGGACGGTAAGTTTGCAGTTGCGGTTAAAGGACATAAAATCGTAATTTATTATTTAGATTTATTCTAAATAAGTATATTTGTGGTCAAATACACGGTCCATGCAAGAAATTGATCCCATATATAAGAATGACTTTGGTCTAGGTTTCCATTGGAAGAAATCCGGCACAACATTGGATAATAGGGTACAGATCATTTTTCGTGATATTGGATTTTATCTAAAGAAGGAAGAGGTATTGCATTTTTCCAAACAAGTGGATGAGGTTAGAAAACAAGGCCATTGCCGGGCTTCCTGTAAAGCAAATTGCTGCCGATCTCTATTGCTTAAAACACCTTCGAAATTAGTGGACTTAGCAATAAGCCCTACGGAATTAGAGGCAGTGGATGACCTGTTAAAAGGGATCCTTTTTCATTTAAATCTGCGGGAGTATTTGCGTACAGTTTCTTTAAACTAGGTATTGTCTTGTTTTTTGTTGCAAAGGTTTCTTATTTTTATGGAAACTAACCGAAATGAAACAGATCATTATCTTTTTACTGCTTGTCATTGTGGGAATCATGGGTTACAATGTATACCAAAAGTATAAACGTTTCTCATTGGCGGAATATGAATACCAAATCCCAAGTGATCTAAGATTGGATTCCGCAGACCGCACCGATTTATTACACTACTATGAAGCCGTGGAGGCAGTTAACGGATATGTGATCACGCAGTGGAGCACCAACCAAATAGATGTTCGAAATCCTAAGAAAGACAATGAAGTTACAAAGGCTGCCGTAGCCGAATACCGAAAGAAGCTGGCAACGGTTTCTTATTTCGAAGCTCTTATAAATCGTCCAAAGGAAGAAGTGAAGGAAAAGGATATTATGACCAAAGAGGCCCATAAAAAACAACTTATACTCAAGTCTTTTTATGCCAACCCTAAGGCCAACGAGTTACGATTGGGAGAGCAGAATGCTTTGGTGTACGAAGTCCAACGGCTTCTCATAAAACACGGTGATTCCATAAAACACGATGGGTTATTTAGAACGGAAACGTTTAACTCCCTACGAAATTTTGAAGAAAAGAATGGGTTGTTCCCAGACGGTAAATTAGATGCCATTACCCTGGATTATTTACTTCGATAAGGTATTTGCACATATCATGGTGACCTTGGTGTTACCTATGCTTCCAGTTGAGCAATAATTTGATTCAAGCGTGTATTCCTATTCTCAATATTCCTTTAATTGAAAGGTTTCGCCATCAAAAACCCCGTAGGTGAAATGGGTAATCCAGTCGCCAAGATTGAAGTAGGTGGAGTTCTCTCCCACTTTTATTTCCATAGGTAAATGCCTATGGCCAAACACGAAATAGTCATAGTGTTTGTCCTTGAGTTTCCTTTTCGCATATTGTGCCAACCATTCGTTTTCTTCGCCTAAAAATTTCTTGTCGTCATCCCCGGATATAATTTTGTTCTTTACAGACAGGTACTGCGCGAGGCGCATGCCCAATTCTGGATGAAACCATCGGAATAGCCAATTGAAGATAGGATTGGTAAACACCTTTTTCATTCTCTTGTAGCCCTTATCGCCTGGTCCTTTTCCGTCACCATGCCCAATTAGAAATTGCTTATCGTTAAATGTAAATTCCTTGACGTCCCGATACGTCGGGATATTGAGCTCATCTTCAAAATAGGAGCGCATCCACAGATCGTGATTGCCGACAAAGAAATGAATGGGAATGCCTTTATCGGAAAGTTCGGCCAATTTCCCCAGAACCCTCACAAACCCTTTGGGAACTACCGTTTTGTATTCAAACCAAAAATCGAAAAGATCACCGAGCAGGAATATGGCGGCAGCATCTTCTTTGATGTCATCCAACCACTGAACAAATTTCAATTCCCTAGGCCTGCTCTCTTCAATGGTAGGAGCCCCTAAGTGGTTGTCACTGGAAAAGTAAATCTTTTTACCCTTGGGAATTTGCATTGGATAAAGATAATGAAAAGAGTTTCGAGCTAACAGCCTTTCTTGAGTTTCGAAAAATAAAGGTTAATTATCGCTTGCGAACCATTCGGCATAACTGGTTTCGGTCTCCTGAAGTCTTAAGGAATGAAGTGCAATGGTTTCGGGTAGGCGACGTATGATTTTATCCGCAAAATCCATCACCATCATTTCGCTGGTTGGCTGATAATCTACCAATAAGACATTATGGCCCCGATCGCTCAACTCTTTGGCCAATTCTGTATGTGGTGTGTTCTTGTTAAAAACAGTGGCATGATCGAATACATCCACTATTTCTTCCTTTACTATTTTTTTAAGATCTCCAAAATCGATGACCATCCCAAACTTCACATGGTTCGAATCTGCTATGGGTTGTCCGATAACCGTTACCGATAATTTATAGCTATGGCCATGTACGTTCCTGCATTTCCCGTCGTACCCATACAAGGCATGACCGGTTTCAAAAGAGAACATTTTTGTTATCCTAATCTTTGCCATTGCTATTGTTTCTTTTTTGAAGAAGGTTTATGGTATCGCCTCGCCTTTAATTTATTATAAAGAACCACCAAAACCACAAACAGTCCAAGGACCATGAACAGTCCGTTTCCACTTAAAAATTGAAGTATATCCACGTATTCATAATTTTGTGTAAAGTTATCTATTTTCGAGCAATGGGATGTATTTTCTCCAAAATTTAATGATCAGGGCGAGTGCCCTATAGGCCACCCAAACAATCATGGCCAGCCAAATACCAAATAGCTCCCAATTAAGGTATTTACCGAGATAAAGTACGGGGATAAACCCGAAAACCGTAGCCCCCAAGAGTACGTTTCTAAGGAAGCCCATTTCGCCTAGTCCCTTAAAGATGGAATCTAATGTAAACGCAAGGGAGCAGAACGGAAGGCTTATGAGTACCATATAAAAAACATCCTGGAAAAGGGAAATTACTTTTGGGTCATTATTGAAAAAGCCTCCTATTGCGTAATATCCTATTATGCCCAAGACAATCAAAATAAGGGACACCCCAATATTGTAGGCATTCACCCTTTTTGTAAGGTTCCAAAGGGCTTTGAAGTTTTGCTCACCCAATAGCTTGCCTCCTAAAATATTGCCTGCCGCACCATATCCGTCTATAAAGAAAGCAGCAAATATCCAGATGTTGTAGGCGATAACATGGGCAGCAATGTATTCTTTCCCTAGCGCGGTGGCTTCCCTTGTTGCTAAAATAAGGGCAGCGTTTAAGGCCATGGATCTAATAAAAAGATTGACACTCATGATGGCTAAACGCTGTATTTCTGGATGCAGATTCCTCTCCAATTTCAGGGAAATATTGGTCTTTTTCAGCAAGAGAATCAATGAGAGTAGCGCCATGATAATTTGTGAGATTAGACTGGCCCAGGCGGCTCCCTCCACGTTCATCGGCTCAATAAACTCGGGAATACCATATACCAAAACAAAATCCAGTGCTATATTTATTACGGTTCCTATCCCGGCAATGATCATAGGCCAGAAGGTATTTTGCAACCCACGGAAAAGCCCAAATATGGCAAAGGTGAATAGAGTTAATGGGAAGCCCCACACCCTAATATTATAATAGTCTACGCTAAGGTCCAGAATCATTCCCTTGGCATTGAACAACATAAAAATCTCCTCCACAAAGAAATAAGTGGATGCAAGTACGGTAATACTAAGTCCGATGTTGAATACAATTGCCTGAGCTGGGAACCTTTTCAGTTGCTCAATCTTTCCTGCCCCGAGGTTTTGGGAAACGATCGCCGATATGGCACTTCTGGTTTGGGCTAAAATCCAAATAAGCGCAGAGAGGAAAGTACCTACTATTCCGACCGCTGCAAGCGATTCGGTTCCGTATTCCGGAATATTCCCCACAATGGCGGTATCGGTAATGGACAATACAGGTTCTGCAATGCCTGCAATAATTGCAGGTATCGCCAGTTGTTGGATCCTAGAGAATGAAATATCTGTTGCTGTAGATTTCAAACCGCAAAATTACTTGAAATCTTGTTGCCAATGCAATATATTGGTGACCAAATAAAATATCATTCTCAAAATGATTATCTTTAGGAGTTGCTATGATTATTAAGAGATTTGCTTTTATCCTCACACTTTTGGTGCACTCATTGCTTTTCTCGCAAGAGTGTCCTGCCCTTTTGGAACCCCTTCCAGGAGCGATAGATGTTCCAGTTACTACATCTATTAGTTGGGAAAGTGTGGTAGGGGTTTCAGGATATCGAATTTCTTTAGGGACCTCTCCAGGGGCAGGGGATATCATTAATGATCAAAATGTGGGAAATGCTACTACATTTGTTCCTCCTTTGGGTTTACCGGAATCAACCGAGGTTTTTGTCACTATTACCCTTTTCTTTTTTAATCAAGACGATATTGTCTGTCCGAGTGAGTCATTTCGAACCGTAAATGTTACTGTGGTGCCGGCCTGTACTCAACTTACGAGTCCACAGGATGGTGATATAGATGTTCCTACCTCAACCAATCTGTTTTGGAATTATGCCCCTCTTGCCACCGGCTATAGGTTGCGGATTGGCACCTCACCAGGAGCCGGGGATATTTTGAACAATCAGGATATTGGAAATGTGTTGAATTACAATCCTCCCACAGACCTGCCCATTGGGGTTCTTATTTATGTAAAAATCACCCCCTATAATGAAAATGGGAATGCATTGGCTTGCCAAGAACAAAGCTTTACGACTGCAGATTTGGGGGATCCTCCCACCTGTACACAATTAATTAGTCCATTAGACGGAGCCACCAATGTTGAACTTTCCCCACTATTGGAATGGGACGCCGTGCCGGGAGCAACGGGCTATATCGTATATATGGGGAGAACACCCTTCGAAAATGATGTGTTAGATGGAACCATCTTTTTTACCAACTCTACCTTTGTAATTAATTTTGAAGCCAATAATACCTACTTCATTCGTATTATTCCATTCAATAAAGCGGGGGCGGCCCAAGGATGTGGGCAAGAATCATTTTCAACCATATTGGGCTGTGGACCCTTTATCGATGATGATACTGGAGAGATTGTATATTTAAATCCGGAGATCGATTTTCCGGATATTGTGAGTATATGTGAGAATGAATTGCCTACCAGAATCACTACTTCTGATGAGGCAGATGGATTTAGATGGTATGAAATTGGACCCACGGGGAATGAAACCCTTATTTCGGAGTCTGCTTCAGTAGATATTTCTGCCACCGGAACCTACATCTATGAAGCATATACCATTGTGAATCAGGATGGGGTTATTATCGAATGCCCAACCTCTAAGGAATTCAATGTAGTATCTTCAGAAACTGCCATTATTAATGATATCGATATCGAAATTGTGGGACAAAGATTCAATGTTACGATAGAAGTCTCAGGTATTGGGGATTACGAATTCTCCTTACTCGATAGTCAGGGTGGATATTCAGATAACAATACCTTTAGCAATTTAGAGGCCGGAACTTATACGGTATATGTGCGCGATAGGAACGGTTGTGGTGTGGTTGAAGAAACATTTCAATTAAGATTGCGACCACCGGGGTTCCCCCAATTTTTTACTCCCAATGGAGACGGTTTTAATGACCTTTGGCAATACATACCACCAAAGGAGGACCCTTTGAATATTCGCTACATCTTTATTTATGACCGTATGGGCAAGCTTATGATTATCATAAAACCAGACAGTCAAGGCTGGGACGGCTTATATAGGGGTAATCCTTTGCCCTCTTCAGAATATTGGTATCGCGCCCAATTGTGGGATGGAAAAGAGATTCGAGGTCATTTTTCCCTCATAAGATAAGCTCGTAGCAGTAAAAAGGAAATTCACTTTGCTTCGGAAAATAGATGTCCCCTAATCTTTGATACCCTCTTTTTTCGTAGAATCTTTGGTTTCTGGGATTTTGACTGAAGGTATCTAGCCTAACCGATAAACCATTCATTTTTTTGATGGTTTCCTCTGCAAAGTCCATAAGTTTTTTGGCCAACCCTTGATGTTGAAAGTCTGGATGAATGGCCAATCTATGAATGTAATAATTGGCGCCTTCTGGCGTAAGCCATTCGATATCCTCATATTCCTCATCTTTTAGGGAAGAAATAACCAATGTGCCCATTATGATATTGTTTTCATTAGAAAGGACATACAGTTCTTGTCTTTCCACGTCTTTTTTGAAAGCGTCTTCACTTGGATAATGTTCGTTCCATTGATAAATACCTTCTTGTATCATTTTGACGGCACAGGCCTGCGTCATGGCCATAATTTCCTCAATTTGGGAAAGTTTCCCCTTTTGTATCATAATATGCGCTAATTTTGCAACAGATTTAAAGATACTATTTCTTTGAAAAGTTAATTACACTTGATAATCCTAAAGTAGCAGAGATGAAAAATATTTTGGTTCCAGTAGGTTCTTCAGAAAGCGCAGTAGGCACATTACAATACGCAATAGATTTGGCCGAAAAATTAGGCGCTTATGTCTATGTGCTGTCAGTTTTTCAGGAATTTTCGAAAGTTGGTGGACTTACCAAGGTAAATACCATTATTAAGGAAGACACCGAAAATCTTTTAGATGAGGTACTGGCCAAAGTAGATCAGAAGAATGTGACTGTAATTGCGCATCCTGTAAAAGGAGGAGTGTTAGATACGGTCGAGCGTTTCAACAAACATGTGGAAATCGATCTTATGATACTTTCACCAAGAAGCAATTCTATTAATGAGGAACTATATTTGGGAAACACCACTGGAAAGTTGGTGAAGGATACCGATATTCCTGCATTGATCGTCCCGGAAGGCACTTCTTTTATAGCCCCTGCTAGGATGTTGATGGCTTTTAAAAGTGGTAATTTTCCAAAGAAGAAAATGCTTGAGCCTATACGAAGCATTATTCAGCAATTTGATACGAAAGTGCAATTGCTGCATGTAGAAACACCAGAATCCGATGACGACATGCTTAAGGTGAGTGGGAAACTTAAGAAACTTGCCGATTCCTATATCAAATCTACCAATGTAACCACTTTTCAGGCCGTACTGGAGCACTTTCAATCGCATAATCCAGACATGATTTGCGTGGTTAGGCGAAAGAGAGGGTTTTTCAAAAAGCTTTGGGAAAAGAACACGGTACCTAAAAAGCAATTCTACACCACCAAACCCCTGTTGGTTCTAAGTGTCCAATAGCTAGTTTTTTAGCTTGGGTTTATTGAGAATTTTTCAGAAAAATCGTACTTTTGCACCCAGTTTTTGAAAAATTCATAACTATAGACTAAAAAACTACTTTTATTTCAAAATGAAAAATATTCTCGTTCCTGTTGGCTCCGTGGCAAACGGAGTAAACAATCTTCGTTATGCGGTAAATTTTGCCAGCTTCACACAAGCAAGGGTGTATGTTACTTGTATTAAAACTGATGAAAATACCGAGGCCGTACTTAGGGAAGTTCTGGATAGTGTAGATACCAAGGACATTCAGGTAGTGTCCAAACGAATTTCGGGGGATATTTTTGAAGGTATTGCCTCACTTTCCCGAGTTCTTAACATTGACTTCATGATCCTTTCTCCGCAAAGTGTAGACATTAGAGATGAGGTGTATCTGGGTAAGGTAACCGGTAAAATTGTGAGACAAACGGAAATTCCATTGCTTATTGTGCCCAAAGACTATTTGTTCAGAAGGTTCGACAGTATGTTGTTTGCCTTTAAGAACGCACCAATTGAGTCCGATGAAACATCGGACACCTTAGAGTCTATATTGGGGATATTCCACTCGAAACTTCATTTATTACAAGTGGTAACACCGGATACCGCTACCAATGATAGGACCTTAAGCGAACCTGTTGCAAGGTTGAATGGGACTTTAATGACCACAGAGAATGCGACGGTTTTTGAAGGAATTGTGGAACATTTCAATACCATGAACCCTGAGATGCTTTGTATTTTGAGAAGAAAGGAAAAAATGGGGTTCTTTAGAAAGCTGTGGGGCATACACAATGAGATTTTGAAAAAGGATTTTCATACCACTAAACCTTTATTGATTTTAAAGGAAAGGGAATAGGAAAATTTCTTATTTTCGCATTCACGTTTCGATATTTCCAGCATTTGGAAATTCATGGGGATGTAGCTCAGCTGGCTAGAGCGCTTGACTGGCAGTCAAGAGGTCGTGGGTTCGAGTCCCATCTTCTCCACATCAAATAGAAAATCCGTGCGACAGTACGGATTTTTTTGTTTCCGAAAAGCACGTATTGTAAAACATGCCATGATATATACTGTAATTCCATTATTGAATTCATGTTACCCGCTTTTCTTATTTTAGCATCCAATTTAGATACATATAAGGCACTATTGAGCACAAAAATTTCATACGCATCTTCCAAGGTAGGCTGGCACGAATTTGTGCCATTCCTAAAAGAATGTATCGAAAAACATAGCCTTAATAAGGTATGCGATGTAGGGGGAGGTGCCAATCCAATGTTAGAAAAGGAGTATGTATCACAGCAAGGGTTGGATTATTCCTTGCTCGACATATCGCAGGGTGAATTGGACAAAGCGCCCAAGAATTACAGGAAAATACTTGCAGATATCTCTTCACCAGAATTCCATTCGGATCAGGAATTCGATCTTATTTTCAGTAAAATGCTAGCAGAGCATATCTACGATGCCGAAAATTTCCATAAAAATGTGTTGAGCTTGTTGTCCGATAAAGGCATGGCCGTTCATTTCTTTCCAACTTTGTTTGCCTTTCCTTTTGTAGTGAATTATCTTATCCCCGAACGACTGGCCAATAAACTATTAAACCTTTTTTCGCCTAGGGATCGATACCAATATGGAAAATTCCCAGCGTATTATCATTGGTGCTATGGCCCTTCCCGCAAACAACTGAATAGGTTTATTTCCTTGGGATATGAGATTGTAGAATACCGAGGCTTTTTCGGGCATAGTTACTACAACAGGATAAAACCCCTCAAGAAATTGCACAATCTTAAAACCAACTATCTGGTAAGCCATCCAAAATCTTTTTTTACAAGCTATGCCTATGTGGTATTGAAGAAAGCTTCAAAATCGTAGAAACAACCCTTATTTAGGGAATATGATTACATAATTGAGGTCTTCCATAATATCCCAAAAACTGACTTTCGTCATATTTTAAAATTCGAGTGTATTCTAGTTTTGATCCATCAAATAAAAATTAAAACAGATGAAAGCACTTTATAATAAAATGAGCCGTGATTGGAACGAGAATTTCATGCTATACGCAGCACTTTCAATTATCGTTTCTACTTGTTTGGGATCTATGGCAGTGATGGCGATTTTCACCCATGGCAATGCCTTGTTACAAATGCTGCAAATTTTTGTGGTAGTAGCCGTGTGTAATGCCTTAGTAGCTTCTATAATTTCGGTTCAAAAACCCAAAATAGTTCTCAATCTACTTATTGTTAGTTTAGTGGTATGTACTATACTGGCAGCATTAAACTTCTTATTCTAGGGGGTATATGTGCACCCTAATTTCCAAATACAATGTTCCAGGGCCTAGGTATACGAGTTATCCCACAGTACCTTATTGGGACAAGGATACTTTTTCGCTCTCGGGCTGGAAAGGTTCGGTAGTTGAAAGTTTTAAGGAAAGCGGGGATACAGAAGGGATCAGTTTGTACATCCATTTACCCTTTTGTGAAAGCATGTGCACCTTTTGCGGATGTAATAAACGCATTACCAAAAATCATGGAGTAGAGGTCCCTTATTTGAGGGCTATAATTCGAGAATTGCAATTGTACGTGGGTTTGTTGCAAGAAAAACCACTTATAAATCAATTGCATTTGGGCGGAGGGACCCCTACTTTTTTCTCGGCGGAACACTTGGATAGGTTGTTAAGTGGAATTTTCAGTATCGCCAAAAAAGGGAAACATTTTGATGGAAGTTTTGAAGGCCACCCCAACAATACGAGAAGGGAGCATTTGAAAGTTCTTGCCTCGCATGGGTTCAAAAGGGTCTGTTACGGGGTTCAGGACTATAATGAAACCGTCCAGAAGGCCATTAATAGGGTCCAGCCTTTCGAAAATGTGGTAAATGCAACGACCATGGCACGTGAAGAAGGGTATATTTCCGTAGGGCATGATATCATTTATGGATTGCCTTTTCAGACAAAGAAAGATGTAATAAATACTATTGAAAAAACCATATTGTTACGTCCAGATCGCATTGCATTCTATAGTTATGCCCATGTCCCTTGGATGAAAGGGAATGGACAGCGTGGTTTTAAGGACACGGATTTACCTAGTGCCGAACAAAAACGCTTGCAATACGAGATAGGTAAAGACCTATTGATTAAGGCAGGTTATGTGGAAATTGGAATGGATCATTTTGCCTTGCCTTCCGATGACCTTTACATCTCTCAGGAACAAGGAAAGCTACATCGAAACTTCATGGGCTACGCAACCCATAATTCGCATCTAATGCTGGGATTGGGGGTATCTGCAATTAGTGATAGCTGGTATGGATTTGCCCAAAATGTTAAGAATGTAGAGGAATACCAGGAATTGGTCGAAAAAGGTATTTTGCCCATATATCGAGGGCATCTTCTTACCCAGGAGGACCTTATCATTAGACAGCATATTTTGAATATTATGTGCCGATTTGAAACGTCGTGGGAAAAGACCTCATTATATTTTGATGAGGTGCCGGATGTTTTGATTAAACTTCAGGAAATGGAAAAGGATGGGTTGGTTGAATTCCTTCCGCACGGAATTAAGGTTACCCAAGAAGGACGTGCTTATGTCCGGAATATATGCCTTCCATTCGATTTACGGCTTCAACGAAGAAAGCCAGATACCAAACTATTCTCCATGACTGTGTAACGAACTATCTTTATAGGTTCTTTATGCATTAGTATCCATCCGTATTATTTTTGTTTTTACTGTTCGTCATACTTAATACAATGAACACCATGGCCACAACGACGACGCCAAATACGGCAATGAGAATAGCTCCCATGCTCCAATCTACTAAAGGTAATCTTACTATTTCCATACGCTTTTAAATTAGGTTTTAATGACAATTGTTTTCACCTCCCACGGGTTGGAGGGCTACCATTTCGGAAGGGGATACGAAGGGGATGTCTAATCCCATTCCCCGGAGAACGAATAGGACCCCTATGAGGACTACCACTACAGGAATCCATTTTACAATTTGCTGTTTTGCCTTTCCGCTAAGGAAGTTTCCCAGATAGACAGCAGTGGTCATTAATGGTATCGTGCCCAACCCAAAAAGAGCCATATATAAACTTCCTTGTAAGGTATTGCCAAGGGCCAATGCCCCAAAAATGGCCATATACACGAGACCGCAGGGTAATAAGCCATTTAGGAAACCCAGCGTAAAAAAAGTGCCTGGATCTTTTTTCTTTAGTCGAACACCCAACTCACTTTTAATAGTGCTAACAAACCGGTAGATGGGCTTTGATACATTGTATTTGTTAAAGGTTTTTACTGGCAATAGAACCACCGTTATCATAAGGATACCAATGGCTATGGAAACTTGTTGTTGAAAACCGAACCACTCAAGGTTGCTTCCTATCCAGCCGATGGCCAGTCCCAACAAAGAGTAAGTCAATAGTCTTCCAAAATGATAACTTAGGATTTGGAAAAAACGTTTTGTTGGGCTTTTTCTATCTATGGGTAACAAAAAGGCGATCGGACCACACATACCCACACAATGGAAGCTTCCCAAAAGACCAAATATGAGGGCAGAGTATAACATTAGTACATGATGGATTGTTTATACAAATAAGGCTTTCCCTTGTACTCCCAGTCTATGGTAATGTTCCAACGACCGTCTACCAATTGTTTGTCAGGTATGAGCAAATTGGATCCGGAAAGAACTAATGGAAAGTCCACATCCAGCTTTTGGTTAGACGGTCGATATAGGAACACTGTTCCTTGCACTAACGAAGGATCAATTTCAGGTGAAAAACTAATTTGCCACCCATCGCTTACCTTAGTACCCCTCATAGGTTCTTTAAAATCCTGAAGATTGGTTTCCGCATCAATTTCTTCTTGATATACCATTTCCTTGGCATAGTAAGATTCGGTTACCAGATCATGTTCAAATTCCTTTTGGGTGGTCATAGTTATGACGAAGTAGAGAATGAATGCAATAAATGCCATCATTCCAATTACTAAACCCGTTCCCCAATTCCATTTCATAATACTCTCTTTTTACGGTTGTTCCTTGCTTTCGATTTTAGAAGCGGAGGCCTTTTTTATTTTTTCCAACATCAATTTGGCCTTACATGTAGGATTGTTCCCTTCATGTCCAGACTTACAGTCTTTGCAACAGTTCTTTTTGTGTTCAGTTTCCATAATTACCTATAGCTTCTTGGGCCCAAAAAGGCGGTGGTCGTTGTTTCAATAAGGTCTTCTCCACTATACACCCCAATTTCCAGTCTATCCTTATCCCCGGTTAAAGCGCTTGCATTGACTTCGATGAAGAGGGTGCCTTCTGCCAAACCTTGCTTCGGAACTAGGAATTCTTCATGGGATACGACCGAAATAGTTCCTTTATGTGAAAGCAGTTTAAAAGTCACGTCTTCAATGTCCAATGTCGTTTTATTGATCAATTTATAGGTGTACACGTTACTTATAATACCTCCTTCCTTATGCTCGTATAGTTGTCCTGGCAGCCTTAATATATTAGCTTCCACATCATTTCTTAAAAATAACATCCCAATAAGAACCGCAGTAAGTATCCCAAGTACCGCACTATACCCTTTTAGGCGCGGGGTAAATCGGAACTTGACCTTCTTTTCAATATTTTCCTCACTTGCATACCTTATAAGTCCTTGTGGCAGGCCTACATGATCCATCATTTTGTCACATGCGTCAATGCAAGCAGTACAATTAACACATTCTAATTGTGTTCCATTTCGTATGTCGATTCCTGTTGGGCATACGTGAACGCACTGAAAACAGTCGATACAGTCTCCCTTGCCAGTTTCTTCCCTTTTTTCATTCTTTTTGAATTTGGCCCGTCCTTTCTCCTTCTCACCGCGCTTATGGTCATAGGCCACCACAATACTTTTTGTGTCCAACAAAACACCTTGCAATCGACCGTATGGACAAGCTATGATGCATACTTGTTCTCGAAACCAAGCAAACACAAAGAAGAAGACTGAAGTAAAAATGAGCAGGGAAACTAAGGTGCTGGGATGAGCCAAGGGCCCATCGGTAACGTATCTTACTAGTTGATCACTGCCTATTAAATAAGCCAAAAAGACATTGGCAATAAGGAATGAGATGATAAAGAAAATGAACCATTTCAAGGATCTTTTTCTAATCTTCTCGGCATTCCAAGGCATTTTAGTCAGCCGGATTTGCTTTCCTCTATCTCCATCGATCCAATACTCTATGCGTCGAAAGACCATTTCCATGAAAATGGTTTGCGGACAAATCCACCCGCAGAATAATCGTCCAAATGCCACGGTGAAGAAAACCACAAAAACGACTCCAATGATCATCATGATCACGAAAAGATGAAAGTCTTGCGGCCAGAAAGGTTGCCCAAAAATATTGAAACGGCGTTCTAAAACGTTGAACATTAAGAACTGGTTTCCCCCAATTTTTAGGAAGGGGGAAACGAAAAGAATAGTGAGTAATGCATAGCTCACTATTTTTCTCCATTCGTAATATTTCCCTACCGGTTTTTTAGGAAATACCCACGCCCGTTTACCATCTTCGGTAACGGTACTAATACTATCCCTGAATATTTCGTTTTCCGGAGTTTCCAATTTAATTGGGTTCTTGGACTATGGTTGAATCTTCTACTTTTATAGGAAGCTCTTCTTCTGTGGGGGTCGCATCTGGATCGATCCAAACCTCACCTTCAGCTTCTTTGGGCTCTGCAGGAGTCGTTCCTTGAAGGCTCAATACATAACTTGCCACTTGTGCAATTTCTGAAGGTTTTAATTCGCTTTTCCAAGGGACCATTCCTTTTCCTGTCCTACCCCCTTCAGAAATGGTTTGGAATGTGTTTTTAATTCCGCCTCCCAAAATCCAATAGTCGTCCGTTAGGTTAGGGCCAATTCCTCCACCGCCATCTGCCTTATGACAGGCAACGCACTTTTCCTCGAAGATGGTTCTTCCAGAATTAAGATCACCAGCTTCTGTAAGTAAGGTCACGGTATTCACATCTACCAGATCTTTTGCCGTTTTCTTCCATTCTTCAATCTCGGCTTTGGCAATGGCAACTTCGGTATCGTACTCTTCTGCCTGCGTATAGTCGTTGAAAACATGGAATCGGACTAGGTAGACGACCGCAAAAACAATTGTGATATAAAAACTATATACCCACCATGGCGGAAGTCTATTGTCTAATTCTTTGATACCATCGTAATTGTGGTCCAAGATGATCTCATGTTCTTGTTCAATGGGTTTGCTACCCAGAAGTTTTTTGTACGTCTTGCGGAACCACTTAAATTGATTGGCATTGTCTGCCGCTTTTTGTTCCTCGTACCTTTGCTTTGCTTCTTCGTCTAAACTCCTGAAAAGAATGGCCCTTAATGCTCCTATACATATTTCGGCAACAATCAGTAGTGTTGCCAATAACCCAATAACACCCCAAAACCACAGTTCGCCGAATGCCTCCAAAGGAGCATCTGGGGAAACAATGAATGAAAGGAATACTGCCGCTATGGTAATAAAAAAGAGTACTCGAATGTATGATGCTATCGTTCTCATAGGTTTTGGTCATTGGTTATGATTGAATCATCTAGTGGAATATTGCTTACTTCTTCAATATGCTTCTTTTTGGCTGTAAATACCCACCAAAACAAGGCCGTAAAGAAGACGAAAAATATCAGTAAGGAGATCATAGGATAAATGGCTACCCCATCGATCTGTTCTAAATTTTGTTTTACGAATTTCAACATGGCTTATTGATTTAGTTGTGCTGTGTTTTCTTCAGGTAATTTCACCTTAATATCGGTTCCGAGTCGTTGCAGATAGGCAATAAGGGCCACTACTTCCCGATTTCTCATTTCAATGAATTCTTCACCATTATCGGCTGCATATTTCTTATCGGCTTCGTAGCTTTTGGCGAAGTCGGGATCTGTATATAGGTTTTTTTCAATTTGCGTTCCTTGCTCCAACATCCATTCTTGAGCCCTTTCAATATCCTCGACCGTATATGGAACCCCAAGGGTTTGCATAACCTCCATTTTTGCTTCGGTTTTTCCTTTATCCAATTCATTCTTTATAAGCCATTTATAAGAGGGCATGATGGAGCCCGATGAGGTGCTCTGGGGATCGTAGAAATGGTTCAGATGCCAGGTATCACTGTACTTCCCACCTATTCGTAGTAGGTCCGGACCTGTTCGTTTACTACCCCAAAGGAATGGGTGATCGTACACAAATTCACCCGCTTTTGCATATTCGCCATAGCGTTCAACTTCACTTCGGAAAGGCCTAATCATTTGAGAATGACAGGCATTACAGCTTTCCCTAATATAGAGATCCCGACCTTCCAATTCTAATGGGCTATATGGTTTCACACTGGTAATTTGAGGCACGTAATCATCTACCATTAGGGATGGTATAATTTGAACAATTCCTCCGATAAGAATAGCTATAGTAGCATAGATGGTCAGTTTTACTGGACGACGCTCCAACCAAGTATGATAACCTTCCTTAGAGGTACGCTTTTTGGTTACGCGTTGTAATGGAGCGGCCTCTGCCAGTTCATCGGTCACTTTTTTACCGGCTCTAGCGGTTTTGATGATGTTGTATACACCAATTAAAGCTCCGATAATGAACATGGTTCCTCCAATAGCACGCATCCAGTACATGGGAATAATTTCACTTACGGTTTCCAAGAAGTTACCATATGTTAGGGTGCCATCGGGGTTGAATTGTTTCCACATAGAAGCTTGGACAAATCCAGCCACATACATGGGTAATGCATAAAGAATAATACCCAAGGTGCCGATCCAGAAATGTGCGTTGGCTAGTTTCGTGGACCATAGTTTTGTTTTAAACAATTTTGGCACCAACCAATAGGCCATACCGAAGGTCAGGAATCCATTCCAAGCCAAGGCACCGACATGTACGTGGGCAATAACCCAGTCACTAAAGTGGGCTATGGCATTCACATTTTTAAGGGAAAGCATGGGCCCTTCGAATGTGGCCATACCATAACCGGTAATGGCGACTACCATAAATTTTAATACTGGATCTGTTCTAACTTTATCCCAGGCACCACGCAGTGTCAAGAGTCCGTTTATCATACCACCCCAGGATGGAGCAATGAGCATAACGGAAAATGCTACCCCTAGGTTTTGAGCCCAATCAGGAAGCGAGGAATACAATAAGTGGTGTGGTCCAGCCCAGATGTATATGAAAATAAGGGACCAGAAGTGCACAATGGATAGTCTATAGGAATATACTGGCCTGTTCGCCGCTTTGGGAACGAAATAGTACATTAACCCCAAGAATGGTGTGGTGAGGAAGAATGCTACCGCGTTATGACCATACCACCATTGTACAAGAGCATCTTGTACCCCTGCATATACAGAATAACTTTTTAAAGCGCTTACAGGAATTTCGATACTGTTTACGATATGTAGCACGGCTACCGTAACAAATGTGGCTAGGTAGAACCAGATGGCAACATACAAATGGCGCTGTCTTCTTTTTAAGATGGTTCCTATTAAATTGGCACCAAAAGCAACCCAGACCAATGCAATGGCAATATCGAAAGGCCATTCCAGTTCTGCGTATTCCTTGGAGGTGGTGTATCCTAAGGGGAGAGTAATCGCTGCCCCAACGATGATAAGCTGCCAACCCCAGAAGTTGAAGTTGCTCAACCAATCCTTCCACATTCTTGCTTTTAATAGGCGTTGGGAGGAATAATAGACCCCTGCAAAGATGGCATTCCCTACAAATGCAAAAATCACGGCGTTTGTGTGCAATGGCCGTAAACGCCCAAAACTAAGCCACGATATTCCGTCTGTTAAATTGGGAAATAAAAACATGAAGGCCAGCAAAAGACCTACTGCCATTCCAATAATTCCCCAGAACATTGTTGCGACAATGAATTTCCGGACAATCTTGTTATCATAGTAAAACTGTTGTACTTCCATAGATATCTACTATTGTTCGTTTATTGTTTGGTTTCTTTAGTTATTCTTCTTGATCATCGTTTTCGGTAGTTACTTCTTCATCGAACAGCATCCGTATAGATGGGGTATAGGTGTCGTCGTATTGTCCTTTCCTAACGGAATGGATAAAAGCAGCAAAGAAGACCAATGCCACGACTACACTAATTGCTAAAAGCATATAAATGATACTCATACCTACCTGAAATGAGGTGTAAAACTATAGGGGAATCCCCTGAAAAAAGATGACATTTGTCAGCTTTGGAAAAATATTTATGACAGTAAAAAAGTGAAATTCCAGCCATTGCCCTAACGATTCTTATTGTTCAGTTTTTTACCAAGCACATAAGTGAATACCGTTGTAAATACCACTATGCTAATGGAGCTAAGAGGCATGAGTATGGCTGCCACAACGGGTTTTAAATAGCCTGTTAATGCGAACCCTAAACCAACTAGATTATATAGAAAGGAGAACAAAAAGGCATACTTAATAACCTGCATCCCCTTTTTTGAAAGCGAGAGAAATTGTGGAAATCGCTCGAATTGTTGAGCATCCAGAATACCATCGCACGCTGGAGAAAATACATTTACATTTTCCGATATAGCAATACCTACATCACTCTGGGCTAAAGCCCCAGCATCGTTGAGACCGTCTCCAATCATCATGACCTTTTCTCCCTTTTCCTGAAGCGATTTTATGAACACAAGCTTATCCTCAGGCTTTTGATTGAAATATAACTGTGTTTCTGGCGGAAGGGAAGATTGCAACGATCGTTTTTCACTATCGTTGTCACCAGACAATACAATGAGTTTATATTCTTTAGTGAGTAAGGAAAACATGGCTTCCATTCCATCCCGGTAATCGTTGTAGAAGGTGTAGTATCCTTTATATTGATCCTTCGTACTTATATGAACAGTGGTTCGGTTTATCTTATCTTGAAAAGCGATGGCTTGATTACTTAAGCTTTCTGAGACAAAAGCATGCGAACCTGCTTTAATATGCTCATTTTTGAAAGAGCCCTGAATCCCTTGACCTATGGTTTCAGAATATCCATCCAACGTACCAATTCCATTTTCTTTAAGGAGTTCATATAGGGAGCGGCTCAAAGGATGATTGGAGGCCCGTAGTGTGCTAGTGAGTAGTTTTTGTTCCTCCTCTGTTAAGGTAACCCCTTTATATGTGATCACATTTTTATGAGCTTTGGTAAGTGTGCCTGTCTTGTCAAAGACAAGGGTATCAAGTTGGGCCATTTGCTCAATAATGGGACTGTTTTTTAGAAAAAGGCGGTGTTTACCAAAAATCCGAAGTAGGTTTCCTAAAGTAAAGGGGGCCGCCAAAGCTATCGCACATGGACAGGCCACAATAAGTACAGCGGTAAAAACATTTAACGCCATGGTACTATCATAGAATAACCAGAAAGTCCCGGCCAAAAAGGCAATGAGCAGGATGGCAGGGGTGAAGTATTTACTTATATCATCAGTAATGCTCTGAAACCGGCTTGTGCTTTTCTTTTGAAAGATATCATTAGACCATAATTGGGTCAAATAACTTTGCTCTACAGACTTAACCACTTCCAATTCCAGTATGCCGGATTGTTGTTTTCCTCCAGCGAACAGCGTATCGCCAGACACTTTTGAAACGGGGTCAGCTTCACCGGTAACAAAGCTATAATCTATAAGGGCATTCCCTTTAATTAGGATACCATCTACTGGAATTAATTCTTCATTTCTTATGAGAATGCGATCGCCACGGCGTAATTCCCCAACTGGGGTTTGCTCCTCATCTCCATTTTTTAAACGCGTTACCGCAACAGGAAAATACGATTTGTAATCCCTTTCGAAGGAGAGAAAGGCATAGGTTTTTTGTTGAAAATATTTGCCAAGCAGTAAGAAAAAGACCAGCCCAGTAAGACTGTCGAAGAACCCTGTACCTACGTCCAATGCGATTTCAAAGGTAGATCGGATAAAGAGGACGAAAACCCCAATGGCAATGGGGACATCTATATTCAGTATTTTGGAACGTAATCCTTTGTATGCGGACACGAAATAATCGCTAGCCGAATAGAATACAACAGGGATCGAAAAGGCAAACATGAGCCATCGGAATAAGTGTTTAAAGCGTTCCAGCCAAAATTCGTTTACCTCAAAATACTCCGGAAAGGAGAGGAACATGATGTTGCCAAACGCAAAACCGGCCACACCCAATTTATAGATTAGGCTTCTATCTGTCTTTCTCTTTTTCCCTGTGGTATCATTTAGGGAGATATAGGGTTCATATCCCAAATTGGAAAGAAGACGAACCAATTGGTAAAGATTAAAATTGTCTTCGGTAAAGGTGATACGCGCTTTTTTCTTCGGGAAATTTACCTGCGAATTTTTAATGGAAGGATGCAACTTCCCTAAGTGCTCAAGCACCCAAATGCAGGAGCTACAGTGAATGGAAGGGATATACAAATCGATTACCTGAACCCCATCTTCATCAAAATCCAATAGCTTCTTTGCTATTTGATCGTTCTTAAGGAAGTCGAATTTGTGCTCTATCCTTGATGGCGAAGTACCAGGATTTTGTTCTAAATCGTAGTAATAGGAAAGATCGTGCTCATGAAGGATTTCATATACTGTTTTGCAGCCGTTACAACAGAACGACTTATCCTTACATGTTATGGTGTCTGTAGTACACGTATCCCCACAGTGGAAACAGGTAGACATAGTAATCCAATTTGCTTATACCAGCTACAAAATTGAATCATAAAAACAGGAGAAACCATGACATTTATCATGCATTAGCTTATATACCATGAGCGATTAGCCTATTAGGCTACTAAGCTTGAACATAGGAAGGTACATGGCCACAAGTATAACCGCCACAATAACCCCTACAATAAGGGTGAGCATAAAGTTGAAGACCGTGGTCATCATTTGCCCTTTGTACTTAATCTCGGTGGAGTACTGATCGTATAACTTTTGAAAAATATACTCTGTCTGGTTGGTCTCTTCGGCCACTTTCAACAACGCAATCATTTTCTTGTCATAGAAGGGATGTTTGGCAAAGCTATCATTCAATTTCGTACCTTGAATGATATCCTTTTCAATGGCATACAGTGTTTTTTCCAAAGGATAGAATCGAATCATATCCCTAACTAGTGCAATCCCATTCACTACTGGTATTTTGGCATTAGTCAATAAGGCCATTGCCTGGGTAAACTGTATAAGGTATACTTTCTGAAAATAATTCCCGAGTACGGGGATTTTCAATTGAAATTTACCAATCAATCTATAATACCAATCGGTTGTGGAGGCCCATTTAAAGAAAATCCCGATGGCACTCACTATAAGAACAATCACAAAACCATTCCCAGTGACCAGATTGGATAATTTTACGATCTGTTGAGTGAGCCAAGGCAGTTCTACTTTGTTCTGCGTGAAAATATCAACAAACATTGGGACTACATAGCGAAGCATAAAAAACACCACGACAACCGCCAATATTAACACAATGATTGGGTAGGACAAGGAAGAAACCAATTGCCTTCGGAGCTCATTCTTTCGGTTGAAATATTCCCGCAAGTCTTCCACAATTTTTGGAAGTTTTCCTGTTCGTTCCCCAATTTTTATCGCCTGATATTCATAAGCGGAAAAGTTGGAATCCTTCTCTAAAGCATCATATAAAGAGCTTCCCGACACAATTTCATTGGAAATCCTCATGATCAATCCTTGATCCTTGGGCTTTCGCTGCATTTCTGAAATAAGATCCAATGCCGTTTTTAGGTTAATGCCAGAATTAAGCAAGACACTTAACTCGGCATAAAATTCCTCCTTGGCACGATTGGACATCCCCTTCCCAAAAAGGCTGATTTCCCTATTCATAAAACTCACCTTTTCCTCTTTGGACTTACCCTGGTGTTTACTCGATATGTTCTCTAACTTAATTCCCATTGGCAGTCATATAGCGTGCGGCATCGATTTCTTGGTAAAGAAACAAAAAGGATTTCTTTTCTTCAGAACCCCATTCCAATTTCAGGCCATCTACAGCACCCATTACCACTTCTGTTCCTTGCCAAAATAGGGTGGGTTCCATATCCTGCGAAAGTATGGTGTCGGTTTTGCGCAGTATTGCTTTATCTAAAAAAGTATAAGTGATCGAATCTATCGGGGTCTTTAATTTTAAAACTTGTTCAATAGGATCATAAGCAATATCGTGATAGTGGTTAAAGTCTACGGTCATTTGTTGTTCCAACAAATCGATTTGGGTGGTAGTGCTGTAATTATCCTGAATGGCAGATACATTGCGTCCCATTAAACTCATGATCATATATGCCAAGCCTATGACGACTGTAGAAAGTGCCATTCCAACCATCATTTCGGTGAGGGTAAAAGCCGGTATTTTAGCGATCTGTTTCACCTATTTTCCTTTGTGTTCCTTTTTCTGAAGCCTTGTGAACAGCTTCCATCATGATTGCTGTGCCTGTTTTTTCGATAGCTATGTCCCATTGTTCCGTATCCTCATAAAATGGGATGGATATTTTTTGATGCTTGGCAAGGTAAGTGAGTTCTTTCATTCGGTTTTGAAACTCGGCATCATTTCCTTTTACCACACCTTTAAACACATTATTCAAGCTTAAACTCGAAATTGTAAATACAATTACTATAATGGCAGAAGCCACTAAAATCTCTACGATAGTGGCAGCCCGTATTTTCTTTAGTACAACCATTTCACCACTCCTTTCTTTGTGTTCTGAAAAGGTAATCCACAAAAGGCATCATGAATTTTAGTGCCTAGTAACTTTCCATTGTAAATATGATTAATGTAGCGCGAGCCAAATTCATTGGTGATGAATCTATTGGTATAAGTACTTCCTATTACGGTACCCGCCATACCGAGGTTTCCCTTAACGTAGATGCTTCCTCTTACTATCGAATCTTCATGGATGTATACATTGGTGTTAGAATGGTTTTCGAAGGCTTTTGGAAGGTAAATCACATTACCTTGTACATTGCTATTCTTGGAAATATACAAGGGCTCTTCTCCTTTCGGTATTGGAGTACTTTCTTCTTCCTTTTTATTGAATAACACCAATGAGGACGGATAGTCTAAAATCACATTTTCTTCTACCATTATTTTTTCACTGGCCATGAAATGACCATTTCCCTGAAAGCCATTTTCAATAGTAATTTTAGGAGCAACCAGGACCACATCGGTTAGTTTTGCCAAACGGGAGATAATGATTTCCGTTTCACTTTTAAGTATCACGTTACCTATACATTCTTGCGTAAGGTATATGGTATTGGTATCATATATTATCAAAGAGGGTTCTTGAAAAGATTGGACATTGCGGTCTTTAAGGGCCGTCATATACTCTGATGGGATGGGTCCGGGAAGCAATAGTTGTTCAGTTTGGGATTGCCATTGAGTGTCCAGCTCGGGTAAGGATCCATTACTTCTTCTGATGCTCCCAGAAACCAGTTCTTTGCCATTGTAATAGTGTCCTGAAATGACCCCAGCTTTTATACCTTTGTCCGATATGTAGGCTGCTCCTTCAATTTTGGTGTCGCCTACAACTACCAAGGGAAGTTGCGGATCTGCAACATGTAAAGCAGTTTTAGGGTCTTCATTTACACTTCCAACCAGTGCCATTTTTGTAAAAGATTTGTTCTTGGCTTTGCTCGTGCTAGCGCTTGTAACAAACCCGCCCCAATATCCTTTTTTAAGAACAGTAGTGAAATTGCCCAGTTCTAAAGAAATGGAGTCCTGTATTTGTGTACTTGGCAAAAGGGATTGTTCCAGCCCCATTTGGCTTTGGATTACCACATCCATAAACAATTGTGACTGAAGACCAAAATAACGATGGGTATGGGTTAATGTGATAAAGGAACCTAAAAGCAACGCCAGTATCACAGACGCCAATATGGCAAACTGAAGGGCAGAAGCTTTTATTTTTTTGGACCACATCACATTATTGAAAATTCTTGAGTCTTTCCTTCGAAACGCAGGGTGATTTTTTCTTTATTCCCTCGGATTACTTGTACATTTTCAAGGCTTTCTCCTTCACGCATTAATTGCTGTTGGCCATTAATTGTCAATACAAAGATTTTGTCATCAGAACCTTCATCCGAAACCAATCCTTGGTACAGAATATTGGGCCAAGCAATTTCTTCTTTTGGCTTGGATGTTGTGTTCGAAGTAGTTTTTTTACGTTCTTTTTTATACACCGTCCCTAGAAATGGATCACTTTCTATTGCTAGCAGTGCGAATTGCTCCTTTGGTTTTATATCTGGGGCTTTAAAGGAGCCGATTTGAGTTTGCGCCAAAGCGTTGTCATCTGGGGCAAATGCATCTACCATTCGGTAGATAAGAAGGGCCCAAATAACAACTACCAGAGGTAGTAAAATCCGTATGTTCTTTTTGCTTTTCAAGAAAGAGCTATTGGTTTACCGTAAAACTAAATACCGAACTTCCTGTGCCTTGGTTTCCTGCTTCGTCGAAAGCTTGAACTTGCCAATAGTAGGTGTCATTTTCCAAGGTGGCATTAAAAGGGGATGTAACTTGTTCTTTCAACACCAAATCGGTGAGGATTTCATCCCGATACACATAAATACTATCTATTTCTATACTTCCCGAGATAGGTGTGCGGGACCATTCAAAAGAAACGTCTCCAGAGGTAAGTATGGTTTCATCAACCGGTGCCGTTAGGGAAGCGGTATTCGGGATTGTTAGATCCACAAGGATATTCCTAGCAGAATATAAGGTATTTTCAGTACCATTTTCGGCACGCACCTGCCATGTACTTTCGCCTTCAGAAAAAGTGGCCGAAAATTGATTGGTAGAAGTGGTCTGTTCGTCAATGACCGAACCATCTTCCAAGATCTGAATTCGATAAAGCGTCGCCCCATCTATGAGTTGCCATTCCAATGTTTGGTTTGCGCTATTGGTAACCAAGTTATTGGTTGGATTGGAAAGGATGACAGTATTATCTGGAAAGTTTTCAATGGGAACTACCTGAAAGGCAGCCGAACTATAGGCTGTTTCGGAATTACTGTTTAGAGCTTTCACCCGCCATTCGTAAGTGCCCACATTCAATTCTACTTGACTCGTGGTAAGCGAGTCTACCGTATTGGCCACTAATTGTGCTGGGTTTTCAAAATTGGGTGTCGCAATCTGAAATTCGTAAGAAGTGGCATCGTTCACGGTTCCCCAATCGAAAAAGACCGTATTGGATGAGATCTCGGTATCATTGGAGGGAGCAATAAGCGTGACCGTCCGATTACTAATGTCCGTTTCTATGAGTAATCCACCCTCTTCATCGCAGGCATAAAATGCTACTGCTATCACTAAGTAAAAAAAAATCCGTTTCATTAAAATCTAATCTCCGTTTTACGTTCTGCCCGCTTGGCCGATTTGTACTGATCTTCGCCACAGCTACTACCTTGTTCCACCAAATCCATAATGCGAACCTTATAGCCGTTGGACGTTCCCCAACAAAAATGCGAGGCTTCGTAAGATACAATCTTCCCTTGACTGAATTCGATGGTTTGGGCCACTTTGTTTTGGTTCCGAATTTCGATGGAAAGTGTTTTTTCCTTGTTCTGAACCAAATACAATTCTTCTGCCTTGGCAATACTGCCTCTTAAAGCTTCTGGAAAGTGTATCGTGATTCCGGTTACCACACCAAAACTGGAACCTCCTTTGAGGTAGCGCACCAATTCCTTGTCTTTATTGAGTATATCGACCATGGCGATCTTATCCAGTATTTCTAGGGAAACGAGCGAGCTATCCTTTTTGGTATGGGGAAGGGAGTCTTTTTTGGTAAAGATTTTTCGTTTGGACACCTTTTTTTGTACTGCCATTAGCCGCAAGGGGGTTTCCAAATCCAACACGGTTTTGGAATTGGCAACGGTCTGCAAGGCATAGTTTTTATAAACTCCCAATGTCCCCAATTCGGGGTACTGGGTTTCTGTTGTGGTTTTATGGGTGATGGTACTGCAGGCACTCATTACTAGTGCTCCCCCAACAATAATGAATAGTTTTCTAAGCGTCATATGTCTAATCTATACTCAAAGATAGGATTCTTATATGAATGAGAATTAGGTAAAATAATTATTTATGTTAATTCGGGCATCGAGAAAGACAATTAATTATTAGAGCCAATCTAAGTATATAATAGGTTTGGAAAAAACCCATTGTTTAAATAGAGTGACTCCAATACTAATAACTGTTACGATTAAAAATCTAATGGTTTTTGTAATACTATATACCAATAAAAAAATAACGAATAATCTATAAAATAACGAAATAAAATCATAAATAAACAGAACGGGATTTGGAGATAAAATATTGGGTAAATTATCCTGAATGTAATAGTGATTCCTAACTAAAAGAAATTTTACTAACCACAAAAAAAATTCACATAATAAAACTAGCCTTAATTTGGTTTGATCCCTTCCTTTTGCCTCAAGCAATGCCAGCGCCATAAAAACAAGAATTATTAAATAATAAGAAAATTTGGTTAAGGAACTTGTATTGATTAATCTATCAGGATTAACTAATAGAATGAATTTTTGGTTTGACAAATAATAGTTAATTAGGATTGGCTCAAGTAAGATGATTAGAGTCAATCCTAGTACAAGAAGGAAATATTTATTGTTATTTTGTAAAAGGGCAAACATTTATTTACATCCGCATTTATCCTTTCCAAAGGTCTGTCTATATCCGTCAAAAATCTTCATAATAGTCGTTGGCATTTGTTCCATGTTTGAACGATTTATGTGTGTTGAATAAAATTCAGTTATTCTTTCAAACTTGGGGTTGAAAAACTCTGTAGTGGGGTTGTCAAATAGGTTATCCCAACGAGAGTATGAATTGCGATAGTTGTCTTTACCGGTATAAACTGAATATATATAATTTTGAAAGGCCACAGCATTTGTTTCTATTGCTTTTAACACTTCTGGGCGCATTAATCTTTCCCCAGTTCGGGTATTATAGTAATGTAAATTCCTATTGAATGTTCCATGTCCGTTAATTTTATCGGTAATGTAGTGTTCCCAGGAATGCCATACCTCGTGGGCGGCTATAACCCAGTCAGAGTGGTAAAAAGCCCAATTTCCATCATATAGACCTTCCGTCGCAAGAGCTCCCATTGTAAAACCACTACCCATTTCCCCTAAATATAGGGTTTTTGTATCGCTATCATAAATAAAACCAAAGGCACTTTCTTTGTATTTTACCTTGACTATCCAATCCTCATCATTTTCAATCATATCAATTATTTCTTTTCCTCTTTCTGTCCGTGCGATTCTCCTTTTATAAAATGCCCAAAGTGTTTTTGCGATTTTTCCGATGGGCACAAACTTAGCGCCATCTGGATCAACACCATTTATAGGGTTATTTCCCATACCCTGATATGGGCTATGAAATTGAGCGGCAGGGTCAATTGATAGCCACCGTCCAATTCTGTTATCCCACAACCTGAGTTGGAAAGCCTCCATCCCCGTTTCGGGGTCTTTTTCTTGTCCCTGGAAGGCGTATCGGTAACTTCCCTCCTGGGTCCTGCTGGGCATGGGCATCCCGAAAGGGTAATAATCAGTTTTGGCCAGCATGATCGGCGTTCCGTCTATAGCTTTTGAGAGCACGGCTCTCACATTGCCCAAGTGGTCAGTGATCTGGTACCGGTAGGTTCCCTGGTTCCCCGAGGGGGGATCCGGCTGAAAAGAATTGAATAAGTAATCCCCAATTCTGTTCGAGCCGTACACTGGGATTTCTTTTATATCCGGTTCATTGGTGTTTGTTGCAGAGTAAACAGCCGTTATGTTGCCGCCCAAATCCCTCAGGTAGTAGGTGGAGTAGGTATTCCCGTTGGGGTTGTAAACAGTTTTTTTGGTACGTTGACGCCGGTCATTATATACAATTTCCATAATAGGTAAAATACCTGTTCTTAACTCGATATTGTCAATATATAGTGGCAACTGGTCGCTTATGGTCTCTTTTCTAAGGGTCAGGGTCACCTTGTTTTTGGTAGGTGTAAAGGAGAAGCTTTCCTGTCTGGTGTATAGTCCGCTGCACTCGCTGGTATTGGGCAGGCTTATGTCGTCTATGTACTGCAGGTCGGTGTTGTAGCTCCTAGTTTCCAGTATGGTCGGTATGGAAATGTCCACCGGTCCGTCATAGAGTGTGATGACGTAGCCTGCTGGCTTTTCATTGGCCTCTCCGATTTCAACGAGCTCCTTATACTGGTCTACAATGATGCTTAGGTCCAGGGTTTGCGGTACCCCATCCAGCACGTCAAAGGTTCGTGTGACCGTGGCATTGTCGGGCATATGGAACTCCATGCTTTTACCGTATAGGTTGTCCAAGGTGGCACAGCTAGGTAGTATGCCCGCTCCACCATAAGTACCGTCGTCGTTGATCTGTTTGGTGCCACTGCTAACGGACCAGAAATCGAGTTCTTCGCTCCCTGCTTCTTGATGGTTCTGGTAGTAGAGCGTGAACTGCGCATTGGGATCTGTATTGTCCCCAAAGGTGGATATTTTTGACACCAAACCTGAAGGGGTGTACTCATAGATGGCACGACCCTCTATGTCACTGTAGAGCTGCCCAATGGCAGTATAGGTATAGTTGGGCGCTCCGTTATTAGATTGGTCCCTGAGGTCGTTGTAGCGGTCGGGGTCGGTGTTGTCCCCTGTATCCAGCACGTTCTGTAGCTGGTTGCCGTCGTAGAGGTACTGAAAGTCGTCCATGTTGTTGCTGCCTTTTCCAGTATACCCATTTCTTTTAAGACTAAGGATGTTCCCGTTGGCATCGTAGTTGATCCCCGATATTTCATAATCATTGTTGGCATTGGGAACGAAATTCACCTGATACCCATCACCGCTTGTACTAATGGAGCCGGCCCCAAAGGTGGCTCCTTGGAGCCAGTTGTTCTTGTTATACTGGTACATATAGGAGTCGAACCCGCCAAAGGAGGAGCTGGAGGTACTGGTATTGAACCTTACTCCCTTTATGTTCCCGTTGTACTGGTCGGTACCATGTGTGTTCTCAGTGGAAATTGGAGTGGGAGTTCCTGTACGGGTATAGTCCCCATTATAATAATCGATGGCAAATCCGAAGACATCTGCCGCTACCGTGCTACCGGGTTTTCCGTCGCCCCCTGGGTCCTTGAAGGGATCCAATGTTGGGCTGTTGATGGCCTTGAGTTGTCCGTTCAGGTTATAGACATTGTCAATTCCCTGAAGGTCCTCGGCAAGGACCGTACGGATGAGTTCTCCTGTTTCGCCATAGGTATACCTTGCCTGTTCGGTCCAATCGGAGTCCATCCCAGTCCGGGAGGTATGTACGGTGACCAGTTGCCCGGCATTGTTGTATTCATATTTATGTATAAACCTTTCGTTGGGTTCATGTCTTTGGAAGTCCACTTCTATTACTTGTCCTGTGGCTGGGTCATAGATATAGTCGATCGTTTTATAGCAATCCATTCCATCAATTTTTTGAACTACCCAGGTTACACGCCCTTGTACATCGTAACTAAACCAAGTCGTGGAGGTATTTGGATTACGACTATAGGTCTTGGACACGTTCCCTGCGACAAAAGTTTGTTTGTACTCTGCAAAAGGGAAAGGGCAGGTAGGGATGTCGAACCCCGTCCCCAGGTCGGGCACATCGTAAAGCGTATGGGTTTCATATTCCGTATCTAATCCTGAAATATTTGGGCCATCTGGATCCAAAGCCAAAAATGCACCAGTCCAGGTGAACACGCCACTTTCTATTGACCGACCCAGTTCATCGTAGTTCGTGTAATGGACCCTTCTGGAGTTCGAAGCATTCTCAGAATATCGAATTTGTCCATCTTTACGATAGAGAAATTGAGAAAACCCTTTATCTGGGTTTTGAGTTGATAAAACTTCACCTATGCTATTAAACTCATAAGTAGACACTAGATTTTTAGATAAAGGTTGTGTTCTTTTGATCATCCGATGCATCTGATCATAGCTGGCAAGGCTGTAATCATAGTAATTTACCTCATGTTCAATCTTAATTGTATTTGGGGCATTTTTTCCATAATTAAGTGGAGTTGAAACTGCGATACGGTAGAAACCATTTCCAGTGCTGAGGGTGGCAGAGGTCTCCGTTACATTTTGGAGAAAAGAATCGGTAACTAGATCATAAACTCTTAATGTTCCACTAGATGCGCTGCTAGGGTTGTAGATAGTGAAATCTGTTATTCCTTCAGGAATATGTATATCGACATATCCTTGTGCCCCAATATACACCTCATTAGTGAAAGGTACGATTTCCAAAGTGTTGCCACTTTTTGCAGTGGCAATAACATTACCATCCCCATCTTTAAATTCTACTACTTCTGTACTATTTACGTCACGTGAAATATTTTTGGTAACACGCGTATTATTATTAAAACTGTTTCCAAATGCATTTGGGGCACTTAACTCGCTGCCAGAGTCCATGCTAAAAGAATAAGCCTGCACCCATTCGCCATTTATTTTGTTTCCACCCAAAATCTTTTGTCCGGATCCAGAGTTTAGCTTACTATATACTGCTCTTATGAATGGGTAGCTTGTAATATCCTGATATAAATTATCTGTGTTGGCTGGGCTGTAGAAAATTTGTAGAGGTGAACTACTGCCAACAGGGCTCGGGTTATTTACAGTACCTCCGATATCAAAATCGTTAGTTGTGTAAGAATTATTGCTGCTATTTAATATAAAATTGGGATCCATAACTAAACCTCCGCTAATTGGTGCATTTAGTGTTTGCAATGCAGGTCGGCCATGACGATCGTACAATAATTGATTGACCCAAATTTTACCAGTTAAAACATCCCAACTTAACCCTTGGTTGGCCTTGCCTAAGGTATTGAAATAGTTTTTGCCTTTTTCTATAGTAACACCTTTTAAATTGAACCCAGTGCTTGCTATTTGATTGTGGGGCCCCCACAGGTTCGGTGCATCATCCAAATCAAAGGATTGGGCATTCAATGAAATTACTGAAAAGATTATCAGAAGTAGGCTTGTATAGAAAGTTTTGAATACTGTTTTCATAGTGTTTACTATTTATATTATACCTAGGATGTTATTTTGAAATTGAATTGGAATAGATTCCGAAATAATCGTTCACCTTGCTTTTTAATAGTTCGATGTCGTTTTCAGCATCACCGTCTAAAATGATGATTTCCTGTATGGTTCCATATAATGGATTCATGAAGTTATTAAACCCTTTGCCTCTTGCTCCAATCATAAAACCACCATTTTCATGGGATCCTAACCAAGCTTGGGTATCTGGCAATTCGTTATTTACCCATGCTTTCAAGGTTCCTGGCTTCTTAATCGCAATTTGTAGTTTTTGATCCTGGTTATTCAATTGTGCAGGATATTGTGTTCTTTCTACTACACCATCTGCTCGAATGTGAGAATTTGTTCTCGCCGTCCTTCTGTCATTGTCTAATCGATATTGATTGGTAGCTCCCACACCAAATTTTCTGTTCACGAAGATTACTCCAAAATCATCTGGCCGCTCATTCGTGGATACAGAGACTAGGGTCGATGTATTTCCTTGAGCAAAAGCACTATAACTTGCTGCATTATCTATTAGGAATTCATTGGTTAAGAACTGCAATGCAGGTTTTCCGTTTCTCTGTACTAACGTGCCATTGGAAATGAGATAAGGTCTTCTAGTACCATCCCCGTATTGGTTCGCCACTAGATTTGGATCTAAGTTCAAGCTGGGCTCTTGAGCTACCCATGCTTTTACCCTTCCAGTGCCACTACCTATAAAGGAACCTAGGGTTCCAGGATTGACAAGGGTGATCGAATTATCGCTGGTCACACTATTAAGCGTGATTTCATTTTCGCCAGGAGCAAAGAAAACCCACTTATCTACATCATCACTTGCCCTTGTCACTAAAAGCACCGCCTTATCCCAGCAAAACCACTGCCTTACAGAATAGACCCCTTGTACATTGACACTAGGAATATTGTCCATGTTCAAACAAACATTGAGAGGACATGGATCACCAAGCGTATTGGCTTTATCCAGTTCTAGTATGGCCACATCATGTAAGGGAGTATCTGTATTATAGGCGCTCCATAACAACTTGTCTCCGTTTTCAGATAATTGAATTTTAGAGAAGTTACCTGTTTGCACAATAGGAGAAATATCAACTGTTTTTGCAAAGGTTGCTGTGCTTAAATCCCCAGCGGAGGTCAACTTATATTCCTTGATCGAGGCGCCAACGGTTTTAAGCCCCATCAGGGTTGTCATGTCCTGTGAAAAAGTGAGACTGTATAATGTTATGGACATGTTCAGCTCATCATTTAAAGTTGCAGAAGCTACATTCCATGGGCTGGACAGGGTATAGTGACGTACAGATTGATCTTTGGTCACGTATAGATTTAAACCATCGTTGGTGATGTGTACATCCCTTACGGTAAAGCCAAGGTTTACAGAACTCACAAAGGTAAGTGTGGATAGATCGTGAGCAGTGCTCATGGAGTACATCCTTATTTCCCCTTCAATGTCCCCAAAGGCATGAACAATGTGCAGCCCATTTGTGGTCACATGGATTCCTTCGCCTTGTCCCAGAGCTGCATTTGAAGCGATTGAGGTGGCCGTTGAAACATCGAATGGTGTGGACATGGAATACTGTGTAAGGTTTGCATTGTGATTGCTCAAATACAATACGGTTCCATCTGCACTCATGGTACTACCTTGAACAAGGGTTCCTGTATTCTTACTGTTCAAAAAGGAAGTGCCACAGGCTTGATCGTCACAAACATCTCCAATTCCATCTCCATCACTATCAGCTTGGTCGGGATTTGGAACGCTCAAACAATTATCACAGGCATCGCCCACTAGATCTCCGTCTGTATCTGTTTGATCTGGATTTGGGACTGTTGGACAATTATCGCATTCATCGAAATGACCATCTCGATCACTATCGCTACCTGATTGACAATCTGGGTCGCAAGCATCTCCTAAACCGTCCCCGTCAGTATCCAATTGATCTGGATTAGGATGCTGGGGGCAATTGTCGCATACGTCACCATATCCATCATTGTCACCATCAAATTGGTTTGGATTGTATGTAAATGGGCAATTGTCACAGGCATTTCCGAAACCATCACCGTCATCGTCGTAGCCACAGCCACCTTCACAGGCATCTCCAATACCATCTCCATCTGTATCTGTCTGGTCCGGATTCTGGATGGTTGGACAATTATCACATAAATCATAAACACCATCTCCATCAGTGTCTATGGTACCACAGCCGGTGCCGCAATCTGGATTTGGATCGAAAGGACATGGATCACACAAATCATTAATACCGTCTCCATCGCTATCATCGGGGCCGCATTCAATATCACACGGACTATCACAAAAAGGGTCAGGATTATTTGGACAAGGATCGCAAATATCATTTATGCCATCTCCATCAGTATCTACCATCCCACAACCAGGATCTGTACAATTTGGGTCTGGGTTTTCTGGACAATTATCAACACAATTTAGAATACCGTCCCCATCGGTATCTGTATCAATAATTGCATCACAGGCGTCGCCTATCCCATCGCAATCTAAATCAATTTGATTAGGATTGTTTACGGTTAAGCAATTGTCACAGGCATCTCCAATTCCGTCTCCGTCTGTATCCGTCTGATTCGGATTACAACTATTTGGACAATTATCGCACACATCACCCACAGTATCATTGTCGGCATCTTCTTGTTGTGGATTGAAGTTTTGAGGACAGTTGTCGCATACATTCCCTATATTATCTTCATCATCATCTGCCTGGTCTTCATTGGTAGTTTCAGGACAATTATCACACACATCCCCAAAAGTATCCCCATCAGAATTGGTTTGATCGGGGTTTGGTGTATATGGACAATTGTCATCAGGATCTGGAATTCCATCTCCATCTATATCACCAAATGGGGTGTCATCGCACACATCTCCCACACCATCATTATCGGAATCTAGTTGATCCGTGTTTGGAGTATATACACAATTGTCATTTATGTTTAAGATGCCATCTCCATCAATATCATCATCACAAGCATCTCCAATTCCATCACCATCGAGGTCTTCCTGTGTTGGATTCACGATATAGACACAGTTGTCATCTATGTTAAGTATTCCATCATTATCGATGTCGTCATCGCAGACATCTGGCAAGCCATCATTGTCTGTGTCGGGTTCCGTTGGATCTCCAATTTGCGGACAATCATTGGGGTCTATTAAGGGCTCTTCTAGGCATTCATCCCAGTTAATCTGGTCCGTATAAATATCTACTGAAGCTCCAGAATAACGATACATGTAACGGTTTTTACTAACAACATTATAACCGCCAATAAAATCTGTTTGTTTTGGAGTCTCTACATAGGTTTTAATCAAACGACCAACTTTGTCGTATCTAAATGCCGAGGATAAGTTGTTGGCATCTAACATGAATAACAAATCGTCATTATTATCATCATAAATATATGCGACGACAGAGCTGCTTATTGGATGTACTCTGAAATCATCAAAATATTGATCCACATAGGTGTCGTTTTGCACATATACATGGAATCCGCTAGTGCCATCGTAAGTAAAGTAATAGTTACGTAATTCCCAACAGGCAGCCTGTACGGTTTCCTGTGGGGTTAATTTTGTGCCATTAAAGTACGCATGGCTTTCTTCATAGCCTTCTTTTACGGCAGCCCAAAAAGAGACTTTATATTTTCCTGGTCTCAGGTCTTTGAGATCCCCTTGGTAATTTACTTCGAACACTTTGTTGGAAGTGCTATTGTTCTTTACGGAATAGAATCCAGCATGTGCAATATCATTCGAACGATAATTTGCTCCTAATACTTCACCTTCAAAGGAATTCCCAGATAAGGGTCTTTCTGCACTGGAAGCGTACATCTCTGTTAATGCCGCATTTCCTGCAACCAATGTTTTTGTATTGTCTGCAGACATTCTAGAGGCTAGGAAATTTCCGTTAATATCCTGCAACTCTAAAGGTTGCGAGAATCTATCATACCTCGTGACTTCCGTTGTTTTTTGCCAATAATCTACTGTCGGCTCACCTGTGGACCAATTGAAATAATCATTCGTATTATCCACAGTGGTTAAGTAGGCTCCGTCTCCATCCACATTTTCTTTCCAAATAAAAGAACTGTGCTTTCTCCATGTCGGATTTCCTGTAGATTCTGCCCCATAGGCATCCCTGTAGGTCCAGTCATCATTCCAGGTACTAATGGAAGCATTTATTGTTTTCCAGTCGTTGGGTCCTGAACCAAATTCCACTTGACTAAGCATCATGGCTTCTTGGTTCAGCATGTTTTTGTTGGAGGTATTCAAAGTTTTAGGCCCCATTTGACCTACACCCATATATTTTTCATAGGCCGGTATCCGTATGTCCCTTTTTCGAGTTCCATCTGCTAGGGTCGAAATACTGGTTCGGAAACTACCTAACCATGGATCCACATCATCATACTCTATGTAACTATCCTTATTTTCTGAATATGTGATTGTTTTCTTGAGCATGTTGTTATACTCTGTTTTCGAAGATATACTTAAGAGTCGCTTTTTTGTTTCTTCATAGTTTCCGTCACTATCCGTTCTAAAAATGGACTTCATGGAAGTGAAGCTTTCGGTTACAACTCCTTTATTGGGTTCTTGTGTATCTAAGTTTCTTCCATTGATGTATTCGTTCTCGGTCCGGAAGAGAATGTGTCCTTCTGAGTTCAGTGCTTCAATAGATTTAAGTTGTCCGATAAGTGCTGTGTTAACTCCCAGTTCTATCTTCTTTGCTTCAACATTTTTACTGCCTTCTCCATCCAAACCACCAGAGTCTTCGGTTACATTAGCCCAAAAAATATCATCTTCCCCAGGGGCGGGAGTGCCAGATCCAGTTGCAGGCATGGAGAGGTTGGGATCAAAAATATCGGTTAAAGGATGCAACACATTGTGATGATATCGTGTTTGCGCATCGAAATCTCCCTCGGCCGTGCGTTCTGTCATGGTCACATACTCGTACATCACTCCAGGAGGCGGAAGCTCTGACTGGTATGGCACGAATTTTATACCATCGATAGGTGCAAATGAGGTAACTCCTGAGGATCTTCCCGCACGCTCGTGTTCTTGTGGGAATTCATAATCGTATGTCACTTGGTATTCATGACCATTGGTGGCATCGGTAGTGGTTAGTTTAGCAATCCGCAATCCACCACCTACTTCATCTTCAGGAACTGTATTTGCAAGTAACTTACATTGTACAGCATAGTATTCATCCCTATTCCCAACATATGGTGGAGGGAAGTGATTTCTAGCTACATCTTTGTAAGGCCATCCTGTTCCATAAGATCGTGCCCTTGAAAATGGAGTGATTTGCAATAAGCGCCCTCTATTATCGGAATTATCCGAATCGTGACAGTTTACGTGTCCTGTACATTCTAACATTACGTGAGAAGGACTCACCGAAATCACTGTGGCCTGCTGAGGGTCTATTGTTAAATCTCCCCAATCGATATCTCTTCCCGGGGGATTGCGATAAGCAATTGCTCTAAAATCGAAATAGGCTGTTTCGGAAGGATCAAAATATTTTGTAAAATCGATATCTCTAGTATCGTTATCATCTTTTTCAATTTTAACGCGAACCGTTCCTGTTTCATAGCAATTGGGCAAGAAACTGTGGAACAATCTAAATTTTAGCCGGTTTTGGAAAACTCTTCTGGAAAAGGCCTCTATCCAATAATCATCCTCTTCATATTCAATATCAATTTTAGCCCCAGTTGGGGTCGTAATGTTTTTTAAACTCCAAGCCATTGCCTTATTCTTGCCCGCATAGGATCCCTTCATAAAACCCCAGTTATCAATAAGCTGACGTTTTGCTTTTTCATAGGCTATGGGGCTTGAGTCTGGTATTGACTGAAGATCAATATTCGGCATCTGATCCAGGTAGTAATCGAACCTATAGGCTGGCATATAAGTTGCTCCGCCCCTTCCTTTAATTTCTACACCCATCAGGGTTAATTTTGCTTTTTTCCATGAAGGATTGGCAGGATGAATTCCAGGTGAAGAAGGAGATTTTTTGGCAAGCACATAATCATGCTGCATCTCGACTACTTTTAGGGCATTATCCTCGATAAATTCTTGTGAAACATCATTAATGTCGAATACTTGAGCTTCATTGTGCATGGAATAAGAATAACTGGTTCCATATTCTTGCTCAAAAAGTGGGGACTCCCAGTTTGGAGCGTGGGTTGAGTTGGGGGTATATCCTCCATCGGTAAGACCATCTCCTAAATAGTCATTCGTATCTTTAGTTAATTGATTGGCAACATCTGTTTTAAGCAAAACAATTTTGTCCAATTTTAAACTGTATTCCTTTTTATAATTTACGTAGCGTTCCCTAACCGGGATATTGCTGGTAAAGTTCATCCCCGTGTTGTTCCCCGTGGTGTTTAGGTTTCCATTGGAATCATAAAAATCACTTTCATTGTTATCGTCGCAAATCCAAGGGAAAGAGGTGCAAATTGTAGACGTATAGGAGAAGTTGAAATCTAGGTCTTTACCAACTGCATCATATCTCAAACTTTTAACAAATACTGCAGTTTGGTTCTTTGTTTTAATCTTGTCCAGATAGTACAATTGTTTACGTCCAAATTGGTAATATCCTTTATCTTTTTCTTCAATTTCATCAAGAATGTTAGTGCTATAATTGTAAATATCGCTTTCATAAGGAGTACGCCAAGTCATTCCATCGGTCCATTTCCCATATTCCAATTCTACCCAGTACCCATAATCTCCCTCATCTACCTTATTGTTTCCATTGACATCGAAATAATCGGAACCTGTAACTGCAGTAAGTAGCCAGTGGGTCGCAAATTTGCTATACTGTCTTTTTTCTTTTGAATTCACAGTGGCTCCCAATGGAATTTCTTTATGTTCGATTAGATTGCGTTGTACCTGCTCGAAATGATAGACAGGTAATGAAAAGTGATATGTTTTTCCGTCTCCAGAAGTTATTTTATACGCTCCAATTCCATCAGGATCGAAATGAGCATTATTGCTTCTAAGATGATCAGGAACATTTGCTGGAGTCACTAACCCTGCAGATTGAGCTGTACCTACAGCGATTTGCTGATTGGTATATACCTCTACATATGATGGGGTCTTAGCTCTCCTGCTATGTGAAATACCATCTTCCGAAAACCCAGTCGACACATTACCATAATTATCCAAGAAGTCATTTAAACTATTACCACTACCTCCTGTGCCATTGGGTGCAATAATTGCCTCATCACTTGTAAATTGATTTTCAAAATAGAAATGAAAGTCATTCCCAAGGGCTCTTTGATTTCCAGGGTTGTCTCCAGTATGCCAGAATACATGAATATCCTCTCCCTGCTGGTTCGCTGTTCTTTCTCCTTTTCCAAATAGCGGAATATTTTGAAAGAGCCTTGGTTTAATACTTCCGCTAATTCCTTGAGCAGCCACTGAATAATTATCGTATCCTGCGAATGTGAAGTTGATGTTCTCAATTTCACTGGAATAGTCTCCAATAAATTCTTGTTCTGGTTGTGGGATTCTTACGGAATATAGATCGAAACTTTTGGTTCTTTTCAGATAATCATTAAAGCCGTCTAGGCTTCCAGCCTGCGAACTTCCACTTGTCATGGAACTGAAATCATTGGCATATAGGGTTCCCCATTCTTGTGTGGAAAATCCTTTGCGCAGGGAATATGTCACTTTTTGTCTATTGAATCCAAGGGTAAGTGTAATAGGGCCGATAGGAATTGGTATGGACAACCCAAACGATTGTTGTTCAACACTAAAATCCCCAGAGGAAAAACTAGCGGATCCCAGACCAACACTACCAGAACCTGAATTCTTGTTTTCAAAATTCTTCCCTACAGATCCCCCAATAGACATTCCACCATTGAAATCCCAAGAAGCTCCTACGCCAGCAAAGGTATTTTCTCCAGTTTTAATCCCAGCTCCTACACCTATACCGGTAAATTTTCCTTTATTCAAAGAGTAGGATGCCGAAGCTCCTGCCCCGAAACTTCCAATAGAAACACCTACACCGCCCGTAGCGGTAACATTTCCATTTGTGTCGGCCGAAATACCTATACTAGCACCTCCAACGGATTTATGAAAAGGTGTTCCAAAAGAAGCGCTTACCGAGCCAGATAAACCTCTATTACCTCCCCAATTCATTCCCACACCAACAGTGGCAGACTCCAGAAACCCTACATCGATACTTACTCCATAAAATACATCCGTATCTTGATAGGAGGTAAAATTTATGCCCACACCACTTTTCCAATCATCGGGCGTATTGGTAACAGACCTATTGATTGCACCTGGATTTAGGTACCACCCTAATCCAACCCAGGAGGCATCTAAATCTGGTGTGATCCCAGCGTGGTAGGACAAATTCACGGGGAACCCATCTACAGACATTAATGGTAACACATAGGATAAATCTCCCGTCGAGAGGTTTACCATGTCTGTGGCGTCCACTGGCTCAAATCCAGAAGCTTCTGGAGAGGTGGGCCCCGTTCCTTGTGCATAGGACTGGTTAGAAATAAAAACTGTGAATACTAAAAACGCCGAGAGGGCTACTAGTATTCTGCGATGATTTAATGGCATTTTCATAAAACAGTATTTATGTGGGTTCTTATTCTTCTTTTATAATTTCGTTTGGGATAGCAAGGGTTCACTATGGATTTTTTCGGTATCGAATTTGAAATTGATCTCCCCAGTAGAGAGCCCGATATCTTTTAATGAAACTTTGAAAAAGTTACTATCCATAAGCTCTTTCTCACGGGGATAAACCAGTAGCATGGAAGTGGATTTCCCCATTCCATACATCCTTGGGTATATGTAATCTGTCATGGGAATGGTGTCCTTTTTATCTGTAAAAAGATGGACACTACGCCCCATTCCGAAGGAGAGTTTGTTAACCATTGCGCCGAATTCGCTTCGATCATTTGGAACACTGCTGAGGATCTCTTTTCCGTTCTTAGAAATACTCAAATTGAAGTAGAGGTGCTTACTGTACTTTTTTCGTATTGATTCTATAGTAGTTTTAGATGCTTCCCCTCTCAGTTCTTGTGCCACCAACAAATCTGTGGGGCGATAGGTGAGTGCAATCTCTACCCCGTTTACCTCTTTGGTTTGGGTGTATCCGTTCTCTGGGTTTTTTATATATGCTAAAAGCGAAGGCTTGTCCTCAAAAGAAGTTTGAGAACAAGCGCTTGCCAAAACAACCAAAACTAGGCCTACTATGTTGAAAAAGTATTTCATCTATTCCGTGCCTTTGTATTCTTCGTTCAGGCCTACCAAAACCTCTTCTGTAAGATCTGTCATGGTATCTGCGTACATGATGTTACCTGCACCGCTGGCCCCAAAAATGATTTTATATCCCTTCTTTTCCCCATATTCCTTTACATAATCGTTGATGTCGTTCACCACGGTTTGGGTAGCCTTCTGGTCTTCATCCTGTATCTGTTTTTGGATGGCCTGCTGGTAGTTGCCTATCTGCTGTTGTTTGTTAGCTAACAGTTCCTGTTTTAATTCTATTTCTTTTCTGGACATGGAGGACCTTTCTTTTTCATAGGTCTTCAATTCTTCCTGCCAGTTCCCGATCAAACTATCTACGTTGGCCTTCATTTTTTGCGATTTTTCCTCGAACAGGGATCGCTCCACGGCGGTTCTTTCATATCCTTCCATCAATTTGTTTACGTCTACGTAGACCAATTCTGAATCGGATGTGAAATCGAATAGGGAAATAACACTAATAATAAGTGCAATAAGGGCTAATGGTAATGCTAATTTTTTCATGATCATTTTCTTTTTTCAATGTGGTTGTATACTAAGTTTTACTAAATGTGCGTTTCAAAAATCCCCTCCTTTTTTGGGTTACAAAAGCCCAATTGTATAACAGGTTAGATAAATTGTAAAAGCGTTAGTGATTCTTTTAAATTCGTGCTTTCAGAATAAGATTAGGGTCTGAAAGGGTCATGTTGGGAAGGAGTACATGACGAGGTTAAAAAGAACACAACTAAATTAGCATCACATTGAATAGACATGGTCTGTGATCTTGAAATTCTTTCCAATAGGGGTCTGTTTTCATGAAAAACGACAGGCCCTGATTGTGTAAAAACTTAAAAACCAGACAATTGCATAAATGGAGAAAATGTTGAACAAGATTTTGAGCTATGTGAGCTGACCTGAAGAATTAAAATGTTATTTTTATTTTGAAAACCGAAGTTATGAAAGTGAAGAAGATACAGGCATTCACTCTTAATGAAATGTTGATGGTTCTGGCCATTATTGGGATTTTATTGCTTATTGCCCTGCCTCAGTTCATGCCCCTTATTGCGAAAGCGAAAGGGCAAGAGGCGAAAATTCAATTAAAACATATTGCCAACTTACAGACACAACATCGATTTATTAATTCAAAATTTTCGGCCGATTTCAACAATATCGACTATGAAGCACCAAAAACGGTGAATGAAGGAGGAACGGCCAACTATAGATATGAGCTTATTGAAGCTTCCACCACAGCATTTAAGGCTAGAGCGGAAGCAGTCGTTGATTTTGACGGCGATGGGGTTTTTAATGTTTGGGAGATTGATGAAAATGGCAACCCAAAGGAAATCACAAAAGATTGATTGCAACATTCGTTAAAATACTTTTGGCGGCTGTGCTATCACTCATCTTTTATCAAGACCTAAAGGAAAGACAAGTGTGGTTTTTTCTGTTTCCTTTGTTTGCTGTATTAGGAACAACCCTGTTTTATTTGAATTCGGATAGTACCTCATACCTATATGCCTTAGGAATCAATTTATTGATCATTGGCACATTGCTTTCGGTCTTATTTATTTGGGCCCGTTGGGTCTTGAAAAAGAACCTTTTAAAGGAGGCATTGGGTTTAGGGGATATGCTTTTTTTTATAGGGTTCGCTGTTTCTTTTCCGACAGTGAGTTTTATTAATTTTTTTGTGTTCTCCATGGTGTTTGCATTGGTAATACACTGGTTGCTTTCGAAATGGAAATCACTTACGCATTCAACAATTCCCCTCGCAGGTTGGATGTCTTTATTTTTAATGATGGTTTACTTTGCCCATTGGGCAAAATTGTATGATGTAATGTATTTAATGTAAATGAAGGCTTTCGAGATCCCGACATCCTTAAAACAGCTAGTGAGTTCCAATCAGGCATTTCACTATCGAATCGTTCCCGTAGCACAAAGGGATGATGTGGTGGTGCTCAAAACAGATGCATCTGACTTAGGGGCGCTTTCTTCTGAATTATCCATAATACTTAATTTCAATTCAGAACTGGTTTCAGAAACTACGGACAACATACAGTCCTATCTTACCTATAATTACCGACAGACCACCGAAGTAAGTGAAGAACTTTCCAAAAACAACTTCCTTGAACAGTTGCTTCAAACGGCTAAGGATTTCAATAGTAGTGATATTCACCTGGAACCCTATGAAAATGTATGCAGGGTTCGTTTTAGGCTAGATGGAAAACTGAAGGAACAATACCAAATTCCGTTGCTGGAATATCCGCAGCTCATAAATCAGATTAAGATACAAGCTGGATTGGATATTTCGCAGAAACGTCTTTCTCAGGACGGAAGGATTACGGTTAAGGGAGCATCCGAAGATTTCGATATTAGGGTCTCTACCATGCCCACGCTACATGGTGAAAAAATTGTGTTACGTATTCTAAAACGTAATGCCGAAACGGTAGAGTTAAAGACACTTGGGTTTAACGAGCGTGAACTAAAACTATATTTGGAAGGAGTGAAAATGCCGAATGGAATTGTGTTAATTTCAGGACCCACGGGATCCGGCAAAACGACTACACTTTATGGCACACTGCGCCTTTTAAATAAAGAAGAGACCAACATATTGACCATTGAGGACCCGATCGAATATACACTGGCAGGGATTAATCAGGTACAGTTAAAAGAAGATATTGGATTCGATTTTCCTTCGGCCTTGCGCACCTTCCTTCGACAAGACCCAGACATTATTATGGTTGGGGAAATACGGGATGATAAGACCGCTAATATGGCAATTAAAGCTGCCCTTACGGGGCACTTGGTATTATCTACAATTCATACCAATTCCGCTTGGGCTACTATTTCCAGGCTTATCGATATGGGGGTGCCTCCTTATTTGCTTTCAAGTACACTGAACCTGAGTGTAGCTCAGCGATTGGTGCGCAAACTTTGTACGCAATGCAAAAAAGAAGCAACGGCGACACCAGATCTTTTTCCTGAGAATTTCACCGATAAGGATCAAATAGAAAAACATCATGTGCCCGTTGGGTGCAATCATTGCTTTTTTACGGGGTACGATGGTAGAAAGGCGATATATGAAATTATTCCAATTACATCAGAATTGGAAACAGCAATAAAACACAATGAGCTGCAAATTGAAGAATATCTTGCAGCAAATAATTTGAATACGCTAAAGAGTAATGCGTTGCAACTCATTCTTTCGGGTGAGACGTCTATAGATGAGGTATACTCTTTATTAGCGAATTAAGAACATTATGAAAAAACTATTGATTATTATACTATTCTTGGTTGCCCTGAAAGGGGTGGCACAAGAGACTTCTTCTTCCGCAAGAATAAACAGTATTCAGAATCAGCTGGAATTGTTGAAAGTTGAAGTACCTGGTTTGGAGGAAAGCATTAATATTAATATAACGCAAACCACACTGTCCAATTTCCTATTGGCCATCTCCAAAATTCATAGCGTTAATATCAATGTCTCACCAGATCTCAATGCTATTACTTTGGTGAACAACTTTACCGATGTTCCAGTAGCCGATATTCTGATATTTTTGGTGAAGACCTATGATCTGGATATCGATTTTACCGGAAATATACTGTCCATAAAAAAATATGTAGCTCCTTTGGAAACACCAAAGGAAAAGGAAATCCGGGCTAGCTATTCCGTGTCTAATGGGAATCTGACATTGGACCTTAAAAATGATCCCCTCGATAAGGTTTTTAGGAAAATCATGGACGAAACAGGAAAAAACCTGCTTTTTACTCCAGAGATTGAGACAAACCCCTTGAGTATTTACATTAAAAATGTTCCATTCGATGTGGCACTTCAGAAAATGGCGGAATCCAATAATTTGCTATTGGAAAAGAAAGAGGACGGATTCTATACGTTCGACACAGCTTTTGAAACTATGCAAACGCCAGGCGGGAACGGAACGACTACGTCTCGACCCATAAGAAGAAGACAGAGCAATTTTTATTACAAAGTGTTAGATACCGTAAACAAGAGGGTTGAAGTGAACCTTCAAAACACATCGATTGCCGACGTAATCTATACATTGGGTCAAGATTTAAAGATCGATATTTTTACAGCTTCACCTCTCGATAATGCGGGAACAGCTACGGTAGAAGCAAGCGATATTGGTTTCGATTTACTTTTAGACAGAATCTTTCAGAGCAGCAGTAATGGATCTGCCGGAGTAGGAGCAAACCCTGCAGCTCCCAATAACTCCAATGCCCAGGTATTCACGTACAAAAAAGAAGGAAATGTCTATTATTTCGGAACAGAGAACCAACTTTCGTTAAAGCAAGTGGAATTGGTGACAATGATGCATCGATCCGTACAGCTATTAGACGACCCTTCCGGAGGGGGACAGCGCAGGGCTGGTAGAAATAATTTCAACACAGGAGGATTTAACCAGTTCAATTCAACAGGTTTCAATGGCAATCAGAACCAATCCAATAGGTTTAATAATACAGGATCAACGAGTACTGGAACCAATACCAATAACTCTAAATCCATCGATGAAATTATTCCAGATGACATTAAGGAAGGTTTGGACATAAAAATTGACGTTGAGCTAAATAGTTTTGTCATAAGCGGGCCAGGGACCAAAGTAGAGCGGTTCAAAGAATTCATTTCGTTTATAGATAAGCCGGTTCCCGTGATCTTGATTGAGGTAATGATTCTTGAAGTAAATAGAAGCGCTATTACAGAAACTGGGATTTCATTTGGAATCGGAGACAAACCCATTAACACCTCTGGAGAGTTTTTTCCTAGTGGAAATGTCACCATTGGAGCTGGGGATGTGAATAAGATCATAGGCAATTTCGATAATTTCGGATCCTTGAACCTTGGAAAGGTGGTCCCCAATTTTTATTTGGACATTAAAGCCATGGAATCTGCAGGAACTTTGAAAGTGAAATCCACCCCCAAATTAACTACTATAAATGGGCATAAAGCCTATTTGTCCAGCGGTGAAACCACTTACTATGCGGTTACGAGTCAAAGCTTTTTTGGTTCCCAAATACCGCAAACTTCTGAAATAAGGAATTACGTCCCTATCGATGCAGAATTGGCTTTAGAGATACTTCCTTTTGTTTCTGGAGATGGGCAGATCACCTTAGATATACAGGTATTACAATCGGCTTTTAATGGAGAACGGGTTGCAGAAGATGCACCTCCAGGGATTTCCAGTCGGGAATTTTCATCGATTGTTCGAATGGAGGATCAAGATGTGGTTATTTTGGGTGGAATCGAATCCATTAGAAAGGATAATTCGGGTTCCGGAGTTCCATTTTTGGCTAGAATCCCAATTATTAAATGGTTCTTTAGCAAACGCAGGCGTGAGGCTACAAAACGAAACCTTAATGTGTTAATAAAGCCTACTATTATCGAATAATGCTGAAAGCGGTTACTTCATATTGGAATTATGGCAATTCGTTTTGCGGTGTTGAGGTGACAACTTCCGATGGCCGCAATGACTATGTTGCCGCTATAGCTAAGAAAAAGAAGGGCGAGTTTACCGATTTCAATTTTGTGAAGGGAATTTCTTTTTCAGAATTGGTAACTGAAATTGGGAAAAACAAACATGCCCATCTCATTATAAATATTGACGGGGTGCTTATAAAAGAAGTACTACCTGAAAGGGACATGCAGAAGGCAGTTGGGAAAGCATTTCCCGGGCTTTCCCTTAGCGATTTTTATGTCGATGTACAGGAAGGGCAGGATACTGTTTATGTTGCAGTAGCTAGGAGAGATGTGATAGATTCACTTCTTAAGGAGGCAGAACAGGCAGGTTTGGGAATCCTTAGTTTCCAATTGGGTTTTGGTTCACTTCAGCGCATAGCACCTTTGCTCTCTTCAGACTCGATTATTGCGGGAGGGAAGGAATACCACATGAAAGAGGGGAAGGTTGTTTCTTATCAGAATATCCAGAAGCCCCCGATAAACTATCGCCTTGAGGATGTAACGGTTGATTCCGATTACTTAATGGCTACCTCTTCTTTGTTGAGTTATTTAGGGGCAGAAACCGAATCCAATGAAGAGCGTAACGAGCAACTAAAGAAAACCTATTTTGAAAAAAACTTTTTCCGCAAGGGACTGGTTTTAGCTGTGGCAGTCGTGTTATTGAGTTTATTGATTAACTTTTTCTTTTTTACTGAATACCGCAAGCAATTTCAGAACCTTTCGGAGCAAGTAGAAGTAGCTTCGGAACAAAGAAACATATTACAGGAAAGAACGGAAGATGTTGAAAAGAAGGAGTATGTTGTGGAGAATATATTGAATAGTGGGCATTCTAAAAGCTCATATTATCTAAATAGGGTCGTAAGCCAACGTCCAGGATCCATTCTGTTTTCGGACATTCAATTTCAGCCCTTGGTCAAGAATATTCGTCCAGATAAGAAAATTACATATGAAAATGATTCCTTACTGCTAGCTGGAGACAGTTACGATAAGGAAGAATTTTCTAAATGGATTCAAGATTTAGAGGCGCATGATTGGATTGCCAATGTTACCGTAATACAATATGGTCTCTCTAAAGGGAAGGGCAACTTTTTCGAAATAAAACTAGCATTGATTTATGACACAGAGGAATAAAAACATATTATTATGTGTTGGATTTGTGGCTGTCATGCTTATTGCCTACCAGTTTTCATTCTCCGAAACGTTTCACCTTAAGCGTGAGATTTCGAAGCTTAATGAGGAGAACATTAATTCGGAGAATTTGGCACAATTATCAGCCAATTTGGGGCAACGCGAACGCTTCGCCGATTCATTGTTGAAGAAGAACAATATAAAGAACATATCAATTCAGAATAACATTTTGGAATTCCTGAATAGCAAGTCTGAAGAAAAAGGGATTGCAATAACTCAATTTTTGGAACCTCATGTATTCATGCAGGAAGATGTGAAAATAACATCATATCAATTCACACTTAGGGGACAGTTTAAAGACCTGCAGGAAGTTGTCTACAAACTAGAACAGGATTACAATTTTGGGAAGATATCCCATGTGCATTTTGAAAAGAAGAGGGATTATCGGCGTGGCCGGGACTATTTGGAGTGCCTTGTTCTTATCGAAAGTTTCCTATCCCAATAATTCTATATCGAATTAAAGTTTTTAATGAACCTCACTGGTTCTTAGTACTTGTTTTCGGCCTTGATAGGCTCTTATTTCGGCATTAAAATGCTGAACTTCGTTTTCAGTGGGGGTGCCTCTTAGAATTTTTAGCCATTTTCCTCGAAGACTCTGGTGGGTCGCTTTTAACATCATAGGGGAAATATTTTGAACAAATTTCGCACAGAAATGGAAGTCAGTCAAGAATGAAAATCCTATTTTTCAGAGAGGAAAAACCCTATTTTTTGTCCAAATTGTCCATAAAGGGATGCTTAGAATCACATATTTCTCCAATTAATGTGTCTAGCTGTGTTTTGAAGTTTGCCAGCAATTGTGGGGTTATAAGGGATTCCTTGGTTCCGCCACGGACTTTGTCCCGTTTCGCAAATTTTAAAAAGCCGCCAGTTAAGTTCTTCAATGAAATAACACCTGCTTCAAGGCTTTTGATACCTAACTCTTGTTGGATGACATAGGCATAGGCCAATACCTGAAATGCCTTGCTGTATCCATAATCCTCAATAACGTCTTCCCAATTCAAGATTTCCAGCTCCCGTTGTTGAACCATCCCCGTTTTATAATCGATGATTCGGACCACGCCATTATATTCGTCAATGCGATCTACCATTCCTCCAATGAACACTGGAAATTCCAGGGAGGGAATTGTAATTCCGGTTTTAAGCTGGTTTTCCAGATGAAGGATTTTAATAGTATTTCCTTTTTCAATTTCTGAAATGTCCAGATCAACAATATTGTTTACATATCTTTTGGCCACTTCGAAAATGATGAGGTTTTTACCCCTTTCGAAATCGCCCTCCTTAAATTCCTTGTGAAATTCGGCAACTACCAGTTCATCGATCCTAACCTTCGATCCTTTAAGGGAATCGGCTGTGAGAAATGTACCAATGAATGGTTTATATAATTCTTCAAGTGCATTATGAACGATCGTTCCTAAGGTATTTAGAGCTACGGTCTCTTCAACAGCTTCATGTTCGTTTATAGAGAGCACTTTTTGGTAATAAAAATCGATCGGATTCCTGACATATAGGGTAAGTGCCGATGGCGAAAAGTATTTATTGGCAATGGAAGCAAGCCTTTCCATAACCTTTTGGGTCTTTTTAATACTACGTGCCGATGGCTTCTCTAGAGAGATTGGGGTGCTAATCGTTTCAAAAGCAAATTCGTGAGTAGGAATAGCATCCATTTCCATTTGTGTAATAAAACGGCTTTTTTCCCCGGAGGACAGACCCTGCGTGAAGCTACTATATACCATAGTGACGGATTGTGCCCTTTGCAATAAACGATAAAAGTGGTAGGTATACACCGAATCTTTATCTGTATATAGGGGTAGTCCGAATTGTTTTTTCAAGTCATAGGTAATGAAAGATGCAGAAGATTTACCGGCGGGTAACACGCCTTCATTTACGGATAACATAAGGATATTTTCAAAGTCCAAGACTCGAGTTTCCAAAACCCCCATGATTTGTAACCCGTCGTAGGCATCACCCTCAAAGTCGAGAGTCATATTTGAAAGCAATTCAGAAAAAAGCTGTTCGAGTGTATCAATATTTTTTAAATAGGTATGTTCTCTTTGAAGCTTCGCGATCTGATGAAATATCTCCTGTAGCTTATCGAAGCATAATCTTTCTACCACATGCGCATTACTTTGGGCAGAAAGAATATTTAAGAGTTGGGAGGTATTTTCAAGGGCTTCTTGGGTTAAGCTTTTCCAGTTTCCAAAAATTAATTTTAGTGCGGATTGCCCATTTCCAAATTCATTCAACATATCCATGCCGATGTATGAATAGTTTCCCTTTACAATGGTCCTTATAATGGATTCTATGTCGGTTATTAGATAGCGACAGATGGGGTGATTAAGTAGGGCCAGAACATCTTTATGATAATAGGTTGTATTGCCTTTCGAATGTAGTTTAAGGAGCATGGTAAAAAAGGCTGCTACAGGCGTTGATTTTAAGGGCAAGCCCATAGTAACATTTACCTTTGAAACAGCTGGAGGCAAAGAATATAATAATGGTATGAGCAAGGTTTCGTCTGCCAGGACCACCGCTGTTTTATTGAGGCTATCTTCGGTTAGATTTGCCAAGTAATTGCCGGCATACTTTACTTCTTCAATTGTGTTTTGGGCAGATACGATTTTGATGTTTTTTGCATTCCCATAGTTATTTGGGAATGAGGGTAGTGGATGTTGTTGATAGTACTTCCAGCTTTCCATATAAGATCTTAAGAAATGAGAAGCTGTATGGGTTTTATCTTTATAGAAATAGGTGTCCATATCCCAACATACCTTGGTGTTTCCGGTTTCTAATAGGGCTTGTATAATATGTTGCTCTGAGGTGTTGAGCGCATTGAATCCTACGAAATAGTGCGGTTTATCGCCCTCATTGGCAATATAATGCTCAATGTCTTCGGCTGCCTTTCTATAGACCATTCCTTGATAGCCTTTCTGTTCTTTTGAAAGCAGATAGGTCAAGTTTTCATAAAAGGGCATTAGGTTGTTCCAAAAGGACAAATAGTTTTTTATAAGGGTTGTTTCTTCATTTTGAACGCCCCATTTTTCTAAACTTTTAATCCCGCCCAGGTAAGAAAAGAAAGATGTTGGATTAATGAGATACCGGTCCATTTCACTAAAATCATTGAGTAAGGAATTGGCCCAGGTAGTGAATAACGGGAATTCATCTTTCTTTAAAATTTCATTCGTTGCAAGATAAGCTTCGTAGCTGTTCACAAGGAGGCTGTCGCCTGATACAATGGTAAGGCCAGACAATTGTTCAATGAACTCTTCAATGCTAATGACCTTTGGTGAGAAGGTTGCTTTTTTTAGGTGCTGCCTTAGATAGTACTTGAAGAATCCACCAGCACGCTTGCTGGGAAGTACAATGATGAGATTGGAAATGCTCTCATGCTCCTGCTGTATTTGTTGAACGATTTCTTCTAGGAAAGCTGGCATACCCAAAAATAAAAAACGCCTCCCGTTAGGGAAGCGTTTTTTTATGATTTATTTGGAAAGATTACTTTTTCAAGGAAATCTCTACACGTCTGTTTTGCTGTCTTCCAGCTTTAGTGTTGTTCGGAGCGATTGGTCTAGACTCACCGTATCCGATAGAAGACAATCTGCTTCCGTCCATACCGATAGTAGTTAGATAATCTCTAACAGCAGCTGCTCTAGAATCAGAAAGCTTTTGGTTAGTAGTTTCTCTACCTACACTATCAGTGTGACCTTCGATCACGAAAGAAGCTGTTGGGTACTCATTCATAACGTCTACGATACTCTGAAGAACAGCGTAAGACTCAGGACGAATTGTTGATTTTCCTGTATCGAATAAGATTGTTTTAGCGTACTCAGTCAACTGGTTGATTACTTCAACAGTTACTTCAGGACAACCATTGTTTGCAACAGTTCCAGGAACATCTGGACACTGATCGTCTTTATCTAGTACACCATCATTATCTCTATCTTGGTAAGGACATCCGTTGTTTGCAGCTGGTCCAGCTTCGTTTGGACACTGATCGTCAGCGTCAGTGATTCCGTCACCGTCAGCATCTGGACAACCATTCAAGGCAGCAATACCAGGAACTGTAGGACAAGCATCTTGAGGATCTGCAATACCATCACCATCACTATCAGGACATCCGTTGAATTCGGCTAAACCTGGAGTGTTAGGACAAGCATCGTTTCTATCTTCGATTCCGTCACCGTCACTATCAGGACATCCGTTGAATTCTGGAAGACCAGGAGTTTCTGGACACTCATCATCTTTGTCATAGATTCCGTCACCGTCTGTATCTTTTCCTCCAAATTTGAAGGCAACACCAGCAGAATGTTGGAAATGGATGATTCCATACTCATCTTCGAAAGCGTGCTTATAAGTACTCTGGAAGTTAAGAGCTACGTTTTCAGTAACCCAAAAACGAACACCTACAAGGGCGTTAGCAGTACCGAATCCGATTTCATCTACCCAAGTGTAACCACCACCAATACCAAGAGATGGGTCAAACCATCCACCAGGTCCATTAATAAGATCTCTGAAGCTATACTTGATTTCACCATCTGCAGAATAGTAATTTAGGTCATCAACATCTAAATCTCCTACTTTGTCGATTCTGTTGATAGCACCCGCTGCAGTGAAAGTGAAGCCGTTACCGATGTATCTTCCCACAGAAACTCTGGATACAGAAGGTAAAATGTTCCAGTGGTCATTCTGATTGAAGTATTCATCAAAAAGGTCACCCTTAATTTCAAGATCACCTATCATTGCCGGTAACCTACCGTTATCGGTAATACCTACAGGGTATACATCTACGGCGTTTACACCAACTTCAATAGCCCAAGGGTTGTTTTGGTCTTGCGCGCTAACTACCCCTACGGCAAAGATAAATAGGGCAGCGGCTAAAATACTGTTAAGATGTTTCATATTCGATTGTTTAATTTTTAAGTGTTAATAGAGCAAAAGTAAGTTGTTAAAGTTTATTAACAAAAGCAAATCTATTAAATTTTTTGTAAATACAAAGGTCTAGCAGCCTAAATAAAAGCTGAGGGAAAATATTATAAACCAAGTTTTTGCTTTACTTTAATGAAAGCAGATATAGCCTTGTCCAGATGCTCCTTTGTATGGGCTGCTGAAAGTTGCACCCGAATCCGAGCTTTTCCTTTGGGTACCACTGGATAGAAGAATCCTATTACATAAATACCTTCTTCCAACAACATATCGGCCATGGTTTGTGACAGTTTAGCATCGTATAGCATTACAGGAACGATTGCAGAATCACCATCTATAATATCGAATCCAGCTTCCTTCATTCCTTTTTTGAAATAGGCTGTATTGTCTTCCAATTGATCTCGCAATTCGGTATTATTTGCCAACATATCGAATACCTTAATAGAAGCACCAACTATAGCAGGGGCTAAGGAATTTGAAAATAAATAAGGTCTGGATCTTTGTCTTAGGATTTCGATAATCTCTTTTTTGCCTGTGGTGTAACCTCCCATAGCTCCACCTAACGCTTTTCCTAAGGTACCTGTAATGATATCTATACGTCCCATCACGCCTTTTTCTTCCAAAGTTCCACGACCCGTGGCACCAATAAATCCGGCTGCATGGCATTCATCGATCATAACCATGGCATCATATGCATCTGCCAGATCACATATTTGGTCTAAAGGCGCTACCAATCCATCCATTGAAAAGACCCCGTCTGTAACAATAATCTTATGACGCGCCCCATTTTCGTTTGCGGCAATAAGCTGTTTTTCCAGATCAGCCATATCGTTATTGGCATATCGATATCGTGCGGCCTTACAAAGCCGTACCCCATCAATAATGGAAGCATGGTTTAACGAATCGGAAATTATTGCATCTTCAGCACTCAAAAGTGGTTCGAAAACACCGCCATTGGCATCAAAAGCAGCAGCATACAAAATAGTATCTTCGGTTTCATAGTAATCCGCAATTTTTTGCTCCAACTCCTTATGAATATCCTGCGTCCCACAAATAAACCGTACTGAGGACATACCATAGCCATGAGTGTCCATGGCATCTTTAGCGGCTTGAATGACTTCCTTATTCGAAGAAAGGCCCAAATAATTATTGGCACAGAAGTTAATTACCTCTTCCCCTGTAGAAATCTTAATCACAGCATCCTGTGGGGAAGTAATAATGCGCTCCTTCTTAAAGAGCCCAGCATCTTTAATTTCTTGAAGTTCTTTTTGTAAATGGTCTTTTATCTTACCGTACATTTCTTTGATTTTTTGGCTTTCAAAGTTAGGCTTTATTTATTATTATTCCATCTGGATTACAGTAAACCAATAACCTTTCCCTAACAGAATATCCCATGGTCTCGATGGCGTCAGAATACTCATAAATCTGCTCTATATATTTAGGATTGTGTTTTCCGGTTTTATAGTCAATAATGGTGGCAGTCTTATTTTCGTGGATTACAATTCGATCAGGGCGCACCATTTTTTTCGGTGTAGCAATTTCCCTTTCATTATGCACCTCATGTGGATTTTCATAAAACTCCTTAAGTACGGGATGATCTACTACGGCATTGATCATGGTTTTGAGTTCATGAACCGTTTTCTCATCGTGTTCTTCAGACGTGTTCAACTCATCCAATACGGTATCCAAATCAACTGTATTAAAAACCTTTGCCATCGTATCATGAAAGATGTTTCCCCATCCAATTGCAGCTGCTTGATTTTCGGTTTCCCAAACGGAAGAGGTCACTATGGTTAGATTATGGGATTCTGGCGCAGAGGCCAAGTAATCAATCGCCACGGGTAATGACTGTGAAGACGTCGTTGTAGAAGTTGGAGGTTTCTTGGTGCCAAACACATATTCTTTTTTGTCTTCATTCCATAGGCCTTGCGACATTAAATACCCTATAAAAAAAGCATTGTACGAGGTCAAGGAATCTTTAATGGCTTCCTTTTTTGCGAAGACGTAAAGTTCCTGTTCTGGTCGCGTTAAAGCCACGTAAAGAATATTGATAGTGTCCAATTCCAAGGTTTCCCGTCGTTGTTTAACGAGTTCAGCACCTAAGGGGTTGTATTCTTCTAGCTCTTTCTTATAGTCTATGAGCAAATGATCCATGTCGTCATTTTGCCATGGATACCATGATTTTGGATCTATTTCGGAATACAGGTTTACATCGGCATAAGGAAATAGTACTACGGGGAACTCTAGCCCTTTGGATTTATGTATGGTCATAATCCTAACCGCATTTGCATCATTATTGGAAATTATACTGGCCTTCTCTTGTTCTTTTCCCCAGAATTCCAAGAACTCCACCTTACCTACCCCTGGTCGCTGTGAAAAACGAAACACCAAGTCCATGAAACTACTTGCAAATGCATTGATTTTTGGTTCCAATTGTAAGCTTGCAATGGCGTATTCCATGCATTCAAATAGGGGTAATTGATTTAGATTTTCGAAACTAAATGATAGGTTCCGATGTTCCGCTAGTTCAGAAATTGAAGACAAGGGGCTCTTAATGTAATCCAAATAAAAGGAATGCCTTTCCTGCGATAAATTGAAATGGTCATAGAAGAATTCCAACACTTGAATTTTCACCTCTTCGTTGGAAGGGTCGATGGTTACATCTAGTAGATTGACCAAAAAATTAACAAGCGAAGAATTCTTTAGCAGCAAGGTTTCTTCGGAAACTATTGGAATGGTTGGGTCCTTTTCTAAAATGTACTCACTAATAACTACTCCATCTTTCTTTCTTCGTGTAAGCACACAAATATCTTTGGGGTGATATCCCCTATCCAGTAAATCCTTTATGGTTTCATAGACTTTTTCTGGATAAAGCTGATGCTCTTCCTCTTTGTTTTGCGTCTCAATGAATTCAATTTTTACATACCCATCCCTTTTTGAAGTATGTAGTTGCTTACTTCCTTCTTCATACATATTTATATGAACAGGATCTCCGAAGTGGTTGGCCACGAAAGTGAAGAAATCATTGTTGAACTTAATTACCTCTTGAGCACTTCTATAGTTCGTTTCCAGTTGCATTAGCTGCTTTGGGGCTGCGGTGAATGGATTCTCGTCCTTCGAAAGCTCCATAAACTGTTCGGGCAATCCTCCCCTCCAGCGATATATGGACTGTTTTCCGTCCCCTACTAGGAGAAGACTGCCCATTTCCTCATTCATGGTAGTTTGTGACAGTGCATTGTCTATAAGGGGTATAAGATTATTCCATTGCAGTTTGGATGTATCCTGAAACTCATCTATAAAAAAGTGACGATAGCGATCCCCAAGGCGTTCATATATAAAAGGTACGGGTTGGTCTTTTATTTCAGAATATATCAAGGAATTGAATTCGTTTATGGGAAGGATATTCTCCTCTTCCTTTATAAGCTCCATTTCTTGGTATACACCATTTAAAGCAGCCAGGGGTACGAGGTTCTTGAGGATGTTCCTGTAAAGTTTAATGGTAAAAACCTGAGTCTTGCACCTTTTATAAGATGTCAGAAAACGAGGGGTAAGGTTGTCAATTTCTAGCTGAAGACCTTCTGGGGTACTGGCCTTATAAAGCTTTGTTCCGCCCATTTCCAAATATTCCCCGAGTTTGTTTTTATACACATTATAGTCCCCTTCCTTCAATTTTTTGAAGTGGTTGGGGAACGTACCCCGTTGAAACACATCTAGAGGAATTTCTTTTTCATTTAATTGTTGAAGCAAAAGCGAGGCTTCTTCTGAAATTTCCTTCTGAAGAACAGTTATCTTTTCATATAGTCGCTTTTGTAGTTTCTTAAAATCGGCGATTGATCTCTCCCGCAATGACTGCAAATGCCAACGATCATTTTCGCTGGCCAATAGGGCTGCGGTTTTTTTCAAGTCATACGAAATGTCCCATGATTTGTCCTCGTCCGTTTTCTGAAGTGCAAACTCCAATAGCAATTGGGTTACTTCTGGATCGATTCCTGCTTTTTCGATAAACCGGTCTACAGCCTTAGACAGTAGTTCCTCGGTATCCAGCGAGACTTCGAAATTGGAAGCCAGTTTCAGGTCATGTGCGAATGTTCGGATCAATCGATGATTAAAACTATCTATGGTTTCAATGCTGAATTGTGCGTAATGGTGCAACAGGTGTTTCAGAATGCGCTTCGATCGGTCTTTTATTTCATCTTCATTCAGGGAGGTCTCCGTAATAAGGAGCTCGTGCATGTCTTTAAATTTTGCAGGAACCTCCTCCATGGCTAATGCAGACAATGTAGCCACGATACGTTCTTTCATTTCGGCAACTGCTTTATTCGTGAAGGTAATGCCGAGAAGATATTTGTAATAACCGTTTTGGGGATGTAGCAGTAATACCTTTATATAGGCTTTCACCAAAGCGAAAGTTTTTCCGCTTCCTGCCGATGCATTGTAAACCGTAAACGACGCCGAAGAATTCAATGAATTGGTATTGTTACCATAAAGATACTATTAAGAATCTCTATACGGGTATAAAAACTTACAAATTCCATAACAGGAGAAACCGCTAAATATGTGTAATTTTGAATGAAAACAAATAGTAACTAAAAAAATAAACAATATGTCATTCGAATTACCTGCATTACCCTATGCACACGATGCGCTAGAGCCCCATATAGACGCCAGAACCATGGAAATTCATCACGGGAAACACCATGCTGGGTACACCAGTAAATTAAACGCCGCCATCGAAGGAAGCGATTTGGCCGGAAAGAGTATAGAATCTATTTTATCCGGATTGGATATGAACAATAAAGCCGTTCGCAACAATGGCGGTGGATATTATAACCATTGCTTGTTTTGGGAGGTCATGTCTCCTAATGGAGGTGGTGAGCCCACGGGCGAATTGGCTGAAGCTATTAATTCGGCCTATGGAAGTTTCGATGCATTTAAAGAAGCTTTTTCGAATGCTGCCAAAACCCAATTCGGATCTGGATGGGCTTGGTTATGTGTTCACGAAGGAGGTAGAGTAGAGGTATGTGCTACTCCTAACCAAGATAATCCTCTCATGCCAGGTGTGTCATGTGGAGGAACTCCTATTCTTGGGCTGGATGTTTGGGAGCACGCCTATTACCTAAACTATCAGAACCGCCGTCCGGATTACGTAGGGGCATTTTTCAATGTGATTAATTGGGATGCCGTTTCAGAGCGATATGCGGCAAACAAATAAAAAGGTTCAGTAGAACTTTGATTAGACCCCGTTCTTAAGAATGGGGTTTTTTGTGGGATAAATAGCCAGTAAGGAATCCAAAAGATAGGAAATGATTCTCCACATTTCAAGGATGTATTCCAATAAAAAAAGGTAGACGAGAGTCTACCTTTTTTTGCCCCAAATCTACCATGAACTTAACCTACTTATGCTATGGTATGATTCAAATATAGCGTATAATTTTTCGGAAGAAATAATTTTTTAGACCAATAGCTTTTTTTTTCGTTGAAAAGCAGAATGTTGATGAATAACGTGTAGGAGGCGTAGGAAATAGATTTCTTTTTTGGCTTTCAAATACTATATAAAAATAAAAAAGGTAAACGAGAGTTTACCTTTTTTGCCCCAAATCTTACCATGAACTTAACCTACTTATGCTATGGTATGAAGCAAATATAGACTTTAAAAACAAAGTTCATGCGGATTTTTCCTACTTTTGGACAAACTGTAATTAATTATCGACTAAGTGCATTTTTAGGAGGATTTTCGTAAAATTTTTAACAATTTGGTTAGTAGGCTCGAGCAGGATTACCCTCATAAAAGTGGACAAAGGCCCTATTTACGACCCGTTTACCTCCATTGGTTGGATAGTTCCCAGTGAAATACCAATCCCCTAAATTTTTAGGACAAGCTTTGTGAAGGTCATCAACAGATTGGAAAATGACCTTTACTTGTGTGCTAATTTCCGGATCACTTATTATTTCAGCAATTTTATCAGAAATTTGTTCATCCGTAAAAGGAGCATAAAGTGCTTTAACCTGATTAATCACTTCGGCATCATCTTCTTTTGCTAATTCTATTTTGCATTTCTCGTAAATCTCATCGATGATATTGCCAGTTCCCCTTTCTTCGTGCAATGCCTTTGCGGCATTAAATGCCACTAAGTCTTCTAATCGGGCCATGTCAATTCCATAGCAATCGGGATAGCGTATTTGAGGTGCAGAGGAAACAACAATTATCTGTTTGGGATTAAGCCGGTCCAGCATCTTCAAGATACTTTTCTTTAAGGTGGTTCCCCTTACAATACTGTCATCAATGATTACCAGGTTGTCATTTGGTTTTACCAGACCGTAGGTAACATCGTAGACATGGGCCACCAAATCATCACGACTACTATCCTCCGTGATAAACGTGCGCAGTTTTACGTCCTTTATGGCGAGTTTTTCCGTACGGATTTTATGGGATAGGATTTCCTGCAATCTTTCATTGGTTAAATGCTCCTTTTCTCGAAGAATCGCTTCATTTTTTTGTTGATTCAATTCGTCCTGGGCGGCTTCTAACATGCCATAAAAAGAAGTTTCCGCGGTATTCGGAATGAAAGAGAAAACCGTGTTTTCGGTATCATGATTGATGTTTTCCAACACTTTCGGCATCACCAAACGCCCAAGCATTTTGCGTTCCTGATAGATTTCGGCATCACTTCCCCTTGAAAAATAGATACGCTCAAAGGAACAGGATTTGCGCTCCAGTGGCTCAATGATTTCAGAGATTTGTGCAAGTCCGTTTTTCTTCACGATAAGGGCATGTCCCGGATCCAATTCCTTTACTTCTTCGAAAGGAACATTGAAAACCGTTTGTATCGCTGGACGCTCACTGGCAACCACCACCACCTCATCATCTTTGTAATAATAGGCGGGTCGTATTCCTGCGGGGTCACGCAATACAAATGCATCACCATGCCCTAAAAGTCCGGCCATGGCATAACCGCCATCCCAGTTTTTTGCAGATTTTTTTAAAATCTTATCGATTTTCAGATTCTCCGCAATAAATGGGGAAGCCTCTTGTTTGTTTAGACCATTCTGTTTGGCCCTTTTGTATTGTTTACGAACGGCGTCATCCAAGAAATGTCCAATTTTTTCCATAACGGTAATGGTATCCGCCTTTTCTTTTGGATGCATCCCCAAACGAATGAGATTGGTGAAAAGCTCATTGGTGTTGGTCATATTAAAGTTACCCGCTATGATTAGGTTTCTATGCATCCAGTTATTCTGGCGCAGGAAAGGGTGTACCGTTTCTATGCTATTCCCTCCAAAGGTGCCATATCGCACGTGGCCCAAAAATAATTCACCTAAATATGGAATTTGTTTTTTCTGAGCCGCGATGTCATTTTTTAATTCAGGAGAGGATTCAAATTCCGAATTAATGCGCTCGTTAATTTGCGCAAAGATATCCTGTATGGGTTGCTGTGCATTGGATCGTATCCTGCTTATATACCTCTCACCTGGCTCAACATCTAATTTTATGCTTGCAAATCCTGCTCCGTCTTGTCCCCTGTTATGTTGCTTTTCCATCATGAGGTACATTTTGTTTACCCCGTAAAAAGCGGTTCCGTACTTTTCCTTATAGTACTCAAGTGGTTTTAGCAACCTAACCAGTGCTATTCCACATTCATGTTTTAATGCATCGCTCATAATGCTCTTGGAAATAAATATTTCAAATAAAAACGCCCTGTATAGTCAGGGCGTGGTTTTATGTCAATTCTATATCAAATTGTGTCAAGCTCTTAAATTGCTGAAGGCGCTCGTATAATTCCTGCCGAGATAAATCCAGCAAGCGTTCCGTTCCAAATTTCTCTACACAAAACGAGGCCAATGCAGAACCATTTATAATGGCAGTCTTCATATTCTCAAAACTGTAATCTCCTGTTCTGGCCAAATAGCCAGTAAAACCTCCTGCAAATGTATCTCCAGCACCAGTGGGATCGAAAACCTCAGCCAACGGCAAAGCAGGAGCGTAGAACATTTCTCCATTATGGAATAACAAAGCTCCGTGTTCCCCCTTTTTAATAACCACATATTTAGGACCCATTTCATGGATCTTCTTGGCGGCATTAACTAACGAATATTCCTCGGTTAGTTGACGGGCCTCTTCATCATTTATCGTAATAACATCTACTTTGGTAATGACCTGTTTTAGTTCGCTCAAAGTATGTTCCATCCAAAAGTTCATGGTATCCAAAACGATAAGCTTAGGGTTTTTCATCTGTTCAATAACACCCAATTGAATATTGGGGTGAAGATTCCCTAGCATGACCACTTCTGCATCTTTGTAGGTTTCTGGCACTATTGGGTTGAAATCTGCCAATACATTTAGTTCTGTAGCCAATGTATCCCTCGAGTTCATATCGTTGTGGTACCTACCTGACCAAAAGAAAGTTTTCCCTTCCGGGACCACTTCCAAACCAGAAATATCCAAACCTTTTGAGGAAAGCATGTCTAAATAGGACTGTGGAAAATCTCCTCCGACAACAGAAACAATGGCTCCGTCTACCTTAAACTGAGAGGCGGCTAGGCCAATAAAAGTGGCAGCGCCACCAAGGATTTTATCCGTTTTTCCGAAAGGAGTCTCGATAGCATCGAAGGCAACGGTCCCTACTATTACAAGTTTGCTCATTTGAAGCATTTACAATGAAGGGGCAAAGATACAATTTTTGCAGGTTTTACCATCTCAAAAATGAAGACTAAACAAACCCCTATTTGGAGCACTAACTTCCTATCTGTTGTAAGTCGGAAAAAGTCTTGTAGGGGCCCTTAATGAGAAGGGAATTGGTGACCAAAGGAGGCAAAGAACCTTCGGGATCTATATGCAATTGTTGAGTAACCGTAGTGATTCCATCACGCTCTTCTAATAGCCAAAACCCCTTTACTTCCTGAATGCGGATAGCGTTTTCCTGCACAGGAACACCTTGGGGATGACTTTCTATGTGGAGCTTCACTGTATTATCGGAAAGTTGTTCGACAGTAAGTAAGGTCACTACATCTCGATCCCTAACGGGCCAAGGCAATTTTTTAATGGCATAAAAGACGTGCTGATCTGCTCCTTTTTGGGTAACATAGTAACTCTCACCAGAGATACAGTCTCCTGTATATTTTGGAGCTTCGAGCAATTCATTTAAAATGGACTGCATAGGAGCCGCTATTTGCACCATAGCTTTATACTCTTTCAATTTGGAATCGGGAACCATTCTGGTGTAAATGCGAATACCGTCATCATTTTTCTTTAGGGTCCAAGGGGTTTGCGCAAGACTTGATGCAAACGGTATGAGAAGGGCTAAGGTGATTACTAGTTTCATGTTGGATCATTTTCTTTTTCAACCTTTTAGTGGAAGTTGATCCATCATCATTACAGATGAAGTGTTAAAAAATGATAAAATAGAAGCTATTTTCTTCCGAAATCTGCAGGAATTTCCCCCCAAGCCTTGGTCTCCCATTTAACAATCTTGGTTTCGTAAGAATTTTGCTTTAACCAGGTTTCTGCACGCGCTATCAATTCAAAAATTCTTTCATTCTTGCGAGTGGCCTTCAGTTTGGTATTGCATTTTTTACGCTTTACCCAACCCATGGCAATTCTCGAATCGCTATAGATAAGTCTATCGCTTTTTATTTGTTTCAAATAGGCGAGACCGTGAACTAGCGCCAAAAATTCTCCCACATTATTGGTGCCTTGTAGAAAGGGTCCTTGATGAAATAATTGTTGATGTGTTTGTGTATCTACACCGCGATACTCCATTTTCCCCGGATTTCCACTGGAGGCGGCATCTACCGATATAGAGTAGAGGTTGGGTTCTCCAATTTTGGCGAGCTCTTCTGGGGTGAGGGTTTTCTTTTTGGTGTTTTTCCCCTTGTAGTCTGCATACTCCTTATTATAGGCCTCCTTGGCTTCTGCAAAAGTTTCGAAAGACTTATACTGCGCACCTTTTACTCCTTTTATAGATCTTTTACACTCTTCCCAACTTCCAAAAATACCGGCCGGGTTACCAAACCATACTACATAGAATTTTTGTTTTTTGGCCATGGATTTAGTGGTCTAATTCTTTCATTAGCAATTCTTCAATGACGACAGGGAAGTATTCATACTCCAATTCATGTACTTTTTTGGCCACCTCTTCGGGAGTGCTCCCTTTTTCAATTGTGGTCGTTTTCTGACAAACAATAGCGCCCTCGTCATAGTTTTGATTCACATAATGGATGGTAATGCCCGTTTCGGTTTCCTCATTTTCCACTATTGCTCTATGAACATTCATGCCATACATTCCCTTTCCTCCATACTTAGGAAGTAATGCAGGATGAATGTTTATGACTTTATCGGGGAACTCGTTTAGGATTAATTCTGGGAATTTCCATAAAAACCCAGCTAATACGATGAGGTCGGGTTTCTGCTCCAAAAGTGTTTTTAGCACACCATTTTCAGAATGAAGCTCTTTTCGGTTGAAGTGAGAACAACTGACATTCAGGGATTTAGCACGATCTAGTACTTTGGCATGTTCATTGTTAGACAGCACATGAACGACCTCGGCAAATGTTCTTTGTTGAAAGTATTCGATGATGTTTTGGGCATTGGTACCGCTACCCGAAGCAAAAACAACAATACGCTTCTTCATATATGATTGCGAGGTGTTAAGAAGTAAATAATTAAAATAAGTTACAAAAGTACGGCAATCGGGTTTTACTTCGCCCAAAAATGTTTAAATTGAGAACACATTTTGTTGGCAAAGTGGTGTTTTAAATTAAAAAATTTTATTTTTGCCACTCAAAATTAAATCTAAAAATTAAGAATTATGTCAGACATTGCATCAAGAGTTAAAGCAATCATCGTAGACAAACTAGGTGTTGACGAAAATGAAGTTGTAAACGAAGCGAGCTTCACAAACGACTTAGGCGCCGATTCATTGGATACGGTAGAGCTTATTATGGAATTTGAAAAAGAATTCGACATTCAGATTCCTGACGATCAAGCTGAAAACATAGCGACCGTTGGTCAAGCTATTTCTTACATAGAAGAAGCAAAATAAAAACCACTTCTTTATGGAATTGAAGCGAGTTGTTGTAACAGGTCTTGGTGCCCTTACTCCCATTGGTAATAACATCCACGATTATTGGGATGGACTTAAAAATGGAAAAAGCGGATGCGCACCCATTACCTATTTTGATACCGAAAAGTTCAAAACAAAATTCGCTTGCGAACTTAAAGATTACGATCCACAAAATCATTTTGATAGGAAAGAAGTCCGAAGATTGGACCGATTTGCACAATATGCGCTGGTTTCTAGCGATGAAGCCATTGCAGATGCCAACATAAACCTTGAAGAAATAGATAAATTTCGAGTAGGCGTTATTTGGGGTGCTGGTATCGGAGGCTTAGAGACTTTTCAAAATGAAGTTATAAATTATGCAGAAGGGGATGGAACACCACGTTTCAACCCCTTCTTTATTCCTAAAATGATTGCAGACATTGCCCCTGGTAATATCTCAATTAAGCACGGGTTTATGGGGCCAAATTATACTACGGTCTCTGCTTGTGCCTCTTCGGCGAATGCCATGATAGATGCACTTAATTATATCCGTCTTGGACATTGTGATATAGTAGTTACGGGCGGTAGTGAAGCCGCTGTAACGCAAGCAGGAATGGGTGGATTTAATGCAATGCATGCGCTTTCTACCCGAAACGATTCCCCCGAAACGGCCTCAAGACCCTTCGATGCCACGAGAGATGGCTTTGTGTTGGGAGAAGGAGCCGGAGCTCTTATCTTGGAAGAGTACGAACATGCTAAGAAAAGAGGTGCAAAGATTTATGCCGAAGTTATAGGAGGCGGAATGTCTAGTGATGCGTACCATATGACCGCACCACATCCGGAAGGTGTTGGTGTAGAAAGGGTAATGCTAAACTGCCTTAACAATGCAGGAATTACTCCAGATCAGGTTGATGCGATTAATACGCACGGTACTTCCACTCCACTAGGTGATGTGGCCGAATTGAAAGCCATTACAAAAGTGTTTGGTGAACATGCCAAAAACATAAATATTAACTCTACCAAGTCGATGACAGGGCACCTTTTGGGTGCAGCAGGGGCCATTGAAGCCATTGCTTCCATTCTAGCTTTGGAGCATGGTGTGGTTCCTCCAACCATAAACCATACAACAGTCGACGAAAATATAGATCCTTCGCTCAATCTTACATTGAATCAAGCCCAGGAACGGGAAGTCAATGTCGTCATGAGCAATACCTTTGGTTTTGGTGGTCATAACGCTTGTGTTCTCTTCAAGAAGTTAGACGCCTAAACCATATGACCTCCTTAAAAAACATATTCACCTCCCGTTCTGAAAAGGACGGTAAGTTTTATATGAAGGTAAAAAAGATCCTTGGCTTTAAGCCAGGGGATATTACTATATATGAGGAAGCATTTACCCACCGTTCTATGAATACGACCAATGATGAAGGTCAACCTCAGAACTATGAACGAATGGAATTTTTGGGCGATGCCATGCTGGGTTGTGTTATAGCAGCTCATCTTTTCAAAAAGGTGCCTGGAGGCAACGAAGGATACCTTACCAAAATGCGCTCAAAAGTGGTAAGTAGGGAACATCTAAACGAATTGGGAAGGGACCTCAACCTTATAAGCTTGGTTAAAACGAATATTTCGACCAAGCAATTCGGGGAAAACATCCATGGAAATGTGTTCGAGGCATTGGTAGGAGCCATTTACTTAGATAAGGGATATAAATACTGTGAGAAGTTTATCCATAGAAGGGTTATTAAGCCTTATGTGGACATTCAGAAACTGGAAGGTAAAATTATTAGCTATAAAAGTCTGTTTATAGAATGGTGCCAAAAGAATAAAAAACCTTTCAAATTCAATGTATACGAGGATACCGGTAAGGATCCTTTAAAGCATTTTGCGGTTAAACTGGAATTGGAACAGAATACCGTAGCGAAGGCAAGAGCTACATCGAAGAAAAAGGCTGAAGAGCGAGCGGCAAAACGTGCCTATTATAAACTCCAGAAACAAATGCAGGTGTAAATTACCTCCACCCTGTCATTTTCGCAAACGTTTTCGAAAGGAATTAGCCTAAAATTAATACCAATGCGGGATTTCATCCCGAAACAATGTTTATTTTTATTAAAATTTATGCGTAATGGGAGTCCACAAGATAGTTTTGGATGACGATTTCACGGAAGAATTTTCCTTAATAGCCATTCATTGTAGTGAAGAGGATTATAAACTAGCCTATTTGCTCAATAGTCATTTAGGATTTCAATTGGGCCGTATGAAGGAAGATGTAGTGTTTATGGAGGATGACATTGAAGCGCGCTTTCCCATCTTTCAATTCAGCAATGAAACTCAGTATACCACGTACTATTTAGTGGCAAATAAATGTAAGTCTGAGATAGAAAAGAAACAGGAAAGTATTGGGCTTTTTGGAAGTACAACTTCAGAAAGGATCGTGACCTCATATTTACTTCCTGAGTTTGAGCAACCGGATTATTTCCTTAAGATCGAATCTGATTACCCTCAAGTCCCTTTGCGAAAACATATTGCCATGATCAACGAAATAAATCAAGTGATTTCGGCATATGAAATAGAAAATCAAAAGATTAAATCTAATAACAATTTAATATTCAGCTAAATGCCAACTCAAAAGAAAACCAAAATTGTGGCTACCCTAGGACCCGCCACCAGTCAGAAAAAAATTCTGAAAGAAATGATACTGGCCGGGGTAAATGTATTTAGGGTGAATTTCTCCCATGCTAAATATGAAGATGTGAAGGCTCGAATTAAAATGATTCGGAATTTAGGTGAAGAGTTGGGAACCTCTACCGCCATACTAGGGGATTTACAAGGCCCCAAACTAAGGGTAGGCGTTATGAAAGAAGAAGTAGTTGTGCAGCCTGGGGATGAAATTGATTTTTGTACTGGGGACGAGTTTGAAGGCACCTCACAAAGGGTCTATATGAATTATGATAGCTTTCCTAAAGATGTTAAACCCAAGGAACGAATTCTTCTGGACGACGGTAAACTAATTTTCGAAGTACTCACGACCAATAAGAAGGATACTGTTCGGGCAAAAGTTATCCAAGGAGGGCCTTTGCGGTCTAAGAAAGGAGTGAACCTGCCCAATACAGATATATCCTTACCGGCCTTAACCACCAAGGATAAGGAAGATGCCATTTTTGCTGTACAGCAAGAAGTAGATTGGATTGCACTTTCATTTGTGCGCCATGCCGAAGATTTAAAAGAATTACAGGCCCTTATCGAAGCACATAGTGAGTATAAGATTCCTATCATTGCCAAGATCGAAAAGCCTGAAGCAGTAAAGAATATAGACAAGATTGTTGCATACTGCGATGGTTTAATGGTAGCGCGTGGTGATTTAGGGGTAGAGGTGCCTGCGGAGGAAGTCCCCCTCATTCAAAAGGAGCTGGTACTTACCGCAAAAAAAGCACGCATACCCGTTATTATTGCAACACAAATGATGGAAACCATGATTAGTTCACTTACACCCACAAGGGCTGAAGTGAACGATGTTGCCAATTCGGTCATGGATGGTGCCGATGCAGTAATGCTTTCGGGCGAGACCTCTGTTGGTAAATATCCAGTAGAAGTAATAAAGAAGATGGCCAATATTTGCAAACAGGTAGAAAGCTCAGAACTTATTACGGTTCCACAAGAGCCACCGCATATTAGAACCAATCGATATATTACAAAAGCGGTATGTTATCATGCAGCGAATATGGCCAATGAAATAGAAGCAAGGGCCATATGTACCTTAACCAATAGTGGTTATACGGCATTTCAGATTTCGGCATGGCGTCCAGATGCTCACATTCTTGTGTATACGTCGAATAAAAGGATCCTTTCCAGACTTAATCTTCTGTGGGGGGTGAAGTCCTTTTATTACGACAAGTTTGTAAGTACAGACGAAACAGTCGAAGATGTAAACCGAATCGCTTTTGAAAAAGGATTTGTAAAGAAAGGGGATTACCTCATTAATCTTGCAGCTATGCCTATTGTGGATAAAGGGATGGTAAACACCCTAAGGGTTTCACAGGTGTAACCGGAGAGCACTTCATTATTTTATATTTTTCTGAATGGTCCTCAGCGCTTTCTTGACGATATAGGAAGTTTCTTTGGTATGCGATTGCTTTCCCCATTTTTCGCATAGGGCAAGTACCCATTGAGGGTTTGATTTACTGGCATCGTTTAACCAGTTCCCAACCGAATCCCTCACATACTTAGAGGTGTCAGATTTTAATGGCTCTAGAATGGGCAGGCCTCTTTCAGGTTCTTGCTGAAAAGCTGCAATTTTCTTTACCCAAACACCCACTGGTCGGAGGGATTCAGCACTGAAACGACGCAGGTTTTCATCTGCAGAAGAGGTCCACGCAGTCAAAATAGGTATGGCAGTATCCAGGTCTTCTATCATACGTTCCTTGGTAGCGAAAATCACTACTTCACGAACGCCGAAATGCGGATCGGCAGCATATGGTTTCATAGCTTCAAGTAAGGTGGGAATGTCATCATGGTGCATGCTCTGTCCCCAACAGGCCCAACATCGAACCACATCTGAAACATGATCCTTCAATTTTTTGTAAAAAGAAGGGTCAACTACCAGGGAACCCAAGGTTTGTCCTATGATTTTAGCATTGGTGTTGGCCGAAGGCTTCTTCTGTTGGTGAACGACTTCTTGGCAAACTGCATACATGTCATCGTGCCCCAGTTGATTCAGCACCAGCTTTAGGAGTGCCAGTTGATCTACTTTTAACCACTCCATAAGATTCTTGGTCTCCATTTTTCCAGCATTCAGATATGAAATGACTTCTGGATTGAGGTCGTTGAAGCTTCTGGCGCCTTTCCGATCAAGGATGTGTTTGGGAATCATGATTCGAAAATACGATCATTCTCGCTAAACTTATGTTAAGTATTCGCCTATTTTAAGACTAACCAAACTAGTCTAATTACATTTAAACATGGCAAAATCGTTACTATTCATTCCTGATATTTCTGGATTCACCCATTTTGTTCAAACCACTGAAGCCGAACACAGCCAACATGTGATTTCGGAACTGCTGGAGGTTCTCATTTCAGCAAATACCCAAGAGCTTCAGTTGGCCGAGATCGAAGGCGACGCACTATTCTTTTACCGGGAAAATTATGTGCCCTCGCAAGAAAAGCTATTGGCTCAAATTGAGTCTATGTATACAGCTTTTTATAGTCATTTGAGGTTGTTGGAGAAACATCGGATTTGCCCATGCAACGCCTGTGCAACTGCACCACAATTGCAGTTGAAAATTGTGGCTCATATTGGGGAACTCCAGTTTTTGCAGGTACAGAACAATAGAAAACCTTTTGGGGAAGCTGTGATACAAGCGCATCGATTATTAAAGAATTCGATCCCAACCCATAATTATGCGCTTATTAGCGAGGAATTAGCAGGCCAAATGGAAATGTCTGCAGCCTATGAAAGCAAATTGTTTCAGTTTCAAATGGGGGTGGATACCTATGACGATAAAGAAATTCAGTATTGTTTTGCAGAAATAGACCCTTCACGGTTAGATTTAAACACCTTTGAAGCTGGTAAAACAGTATCCTTTAAATGTGCGCCCAATCTAGTGTTGGAAAGGGAGTTTTCGGTAGATTCCAAATCACTTTTAGAGCTCGTAACCAATTACAAGTACCGTCATTTATGGGCCGTAGGCGCCGACAAAATAGATTGGAACGAGAACGAAGTAACCCGGTTGGGAAGTGAACACACATGTACGGTAGGTGCCAAGCAATTAAACTTCACAGTAGTTTCCAAGAAAGGGGCACCAGATGAAACTGTTTACGGAGAACTAACGACAAGTCCGCCACCAGTGGATGAACTCTACCAATTTTTTATTCTCAAGCCTATATCAGAGGGTAAAACACATGTTAAGGTTGAGGTGTTTTGGACGGCTAGGTCACCCCTAAAGAAGATCATGCTTGCGCTTTTGGTAAAGAAAGCTATTCGGAAAGGGCTAATGGATTCCTTGGATAAATTAGAAGAATTGTTGGAGACTAATAAAGAAAAACCCCTATCCTAGGAGAGGGGTTCTTTCAATAACAATATTCTAAGGTTATTTCACAATTTCGATCCTGGAAATTTTCATTCCGTTGTCAACTGCTTCGATGGTTACAGTACTATCAAATTTAGAGGAACCGTAAACATATGCAATCTTGTTCAGGGCATTGTCATTTCGCGTTACTTCTAGCTGACTCACCCAAATTCCCTTTTTAGGTTTTCCATCGAAAATGGTTTCGGCATTCTTTCCCTTCGGATTGGGAAAGGTGAATTCTTTAGGAAAATCGAATAGACGTTGAGCCATAAGGAAGGCTTCATGCCATTGCGCCCCGGGAAGTGTAATACTTTCAGTATTCTCTGGATTACTGGTTGTTCCACCAGTCGTTTCGGCATAGATTACATCTGGGAACTGGGCATTCAGCTCACTGGCATATCCTTTGGCCGTGATATCACGCTCAGGCGGGAAATATTTGGAAAGGTATCCATTAAAAGCAAATCCTTTTTTATGATTGAATTCTACCTTATCCATTCCTCCTTTTACACCTTGCACATTCATGGTGGCATTTTTTTCGGGAGTAATTACTTTCACTTTAGTACCATAAGGCATTCGGGCCAATTTCTCACTATGAAGGTTTCCAAATTCCCTCAGGGTTAGCCCGCTTGGAGCAGTTACATAAAGGTATTGCACTTCGGATTCGGCATTGAGCTCATTGCTGGATGCCATGGCAATTTCATTGGAAGGGGTTTCGGTAATGACTTCTACTTCATTCGAAGTTTCAGGCTCTTTTTGCGATTCGTTCTTACAGGAAAAGAATACGGAAGTAAAAACGGCTGCGGTACAAATTAAAACTACTTTTTTCATAATTGACAGATTTTAGAGTTAATAAATTCAGATTCAAAAAGTAGTTTGCTTACATAGGCTAAAAGTCCAATTTTAATTGTACATCGATACTGTTCTCGGGAGGAGGTTTCTTCTCTTTTTTGTCCTCGTTATTGAGATTTGATAAGCTAATTCCCAACAAGCGTACCGAATTTTTCATTCCTTCCTGAAATAACAAATCTTTAACAGTATCCATAATCAGATCCTTGTTCGAGATATACAGGCCAAGGGTCTTGGACCTTGTTTGTAACGTGAAATCGCTGTATTTAATTTTAAGGGTAACGGTTTTTCCAGCTACTTTGCTCTTTTTTAACCGGCGTTCGACCTCCTTGGCGATTTCTTCCAAGCGTTCGAGCATATAGATTTCGGAAGAAATATTCTCTGAAAATGTGCGTTCCGCAGCTAAGGATTTTCTGGTTTGGTCCGATTCTACCTTGCTATGTTGGATCCCACGAACAATATTGTAATAATAACCACCACTTTTACCAAAATGCTCCTGAAGGAATTCCTTTGACTTTGCCTTGAGGTCTTTTCCCGTATAAATACCGTGGAGGTACATTTTTTCCTTCATTACTTTGCCCACCCCATAAAATTTCTTGATATCCAACTGTTCCAAGAATTCGATCACTTCTTCAGGAGGAACCGTTTTCTGCCCATTGGGTTTATTGACATCACTCGCCACCTTGGCAATGAATTTATTGATAGATATTCCCGCGGAGGCATTCAACCCAGTTTTTTCTTTTATTTTTTTCCGAATTTCTTCTGCCACTAAGGTTGCGCTAGGATTTCCTTTTTTGTTTTCGGTAACGTCCAAATAGGCTTCGTCTAATGAAAGCGGTTGCACTAGATCGGTAAATTCGAAAAAGATCTTTCGAATTTGTTGAGAAACCTCAGAATACCGATCGTACCGTGGGCGGACAAAGATGAGATCCGCACAGAGTTTTCGGGCCAACATACCACTCATGGCCGAACGAACACCAAATTTACGGGCTTCATAGCTAGCGGCACTTACGACGCCCCTTTTGCTGCTTCCACCCACTGCAATAGGTTTTCCTTGCAAACTGGGGTCGTCCAGTTGCTCTACCGAAGCATAAAAAGCATCCATGTCTACATGGATGATCTTGCGTATGGGGAAAGCGGGTTCCATAGGGTAAATTTACTATCTTTAAAGTACAATGAACCTAAACCAAGTCACAGTTCCATCACAGGATGTTTCAGAATCCATTTTGTTCTATAAAAATCTGGGATTGAAACTTATCGTACATACCCACGAACGTTATGCACGATTTGAATGCCCAAAAGGTGATAGTACTTTTTCCATTCATCAAGTAGATAACAAACCGAGTGGGGACGTATTTGTATATTTTGAAGTAGATGATGTTTGGACCACTGTTGAAAAACTAAAGAGCAAAGGGGTCGCTTTTGAAACGGATGTACTAGAGCAAAGTTGGTTATGGACAGAAGCACGACTAAAAGATCCAGATGGTAATTCCATCATTATATTTCATGCGGGCGATGACCGTAAAAACCCTCCTTGGCGTATCTTAGACGAATGATTGAAATTGAGCGAAAATTTTTGATCCGGTCAAATGTTTACAAAAACGAAGCGCATTCTCATACAAGAATCGTACAGGGTTTTCTGAACACTCATCCGGATAGAACCGTCAGGGTGCGAATAAAAGGTGAGAAGGCATACTTAACGATTAAGGGAAGATCGAATGAAGCGGGGACCTCACGGTTTGAGTGGGAAAAGGAAATCTCGATTTCAGAAGCCAAGGAATTGATTTTACTATGCGAAGAAGGGACAATCGAAAAGCTTCGCTATAAAGTGAAAGTTAAAAACCATATTTTTGAAATAGACGAGTTTTATGGGGAAAATGAAGGTTTGGTCATAGCCGAAGTAGAACTGAAAGACGAAAATGAAGAATTCCCTAAGCCCGATTGGTTAGGGGATGAGGTTACCGGAGATCCCCGGTATTATAATTCACAACTTAGTAAACAACCCTATATACAATGGAAAGACAACGATTAATCAAAGTGCCTAGATACCTTATGGTGCCTATCATTGCCCTAGTCCTAATGAGCTGTAAGCATAACGGGGAACAACATGAGGGTGAGGACCATGGTCATGATCATGAAGGGGATCACCCTGTTGAACATGTGGAGCATGAGGAGGGATCAAAGGCAAAGTCTGTAGCACAGGAAATCAAGGAATTGAGGGACGCGGGATTCGAAATTTTCGAATATATGGATGAAAAAACGGGCGATACTGTAATCATGCAGAAGTATTTCATGGCTTTCCTAAAAAGAGGCCCCGCTAGATCGCAAACCAAAGAAGAAGCGGATAGCCTACAAGCCCTGCACATGGAGCATCTTGGCAATATGTACTACAGCGGTTATGCGGATATTTCTGGACCATTTGGTGATGATGGAGACCTCCGTGGAATTACCATTTACAATGTGCCTACCCAGCGAATGGCAGATAGTTTGGCCAATATGGATCCTTCCGTTAAAGCGGGTCGTTTGGTTATCGAAGTTAAGCCCTGGTGGGCTGCCAAGGGATTTCCCTTACGCTAAGGCGGCAAGTATTTTTTTAATTTCCGTGTGATCGGAATATCCTATGCTTTGGGATTGCATCAAATCTTGAGAATCTATAGCGCTATTTTTTAGGGTGGCAGAACTGTGGATCATTTCAAATCCTGATTGCTTAAACAATGCCGCATTTACATGGGTAATTCCCCCACCTGGCATGATTTGAATTTGCCCTTTGGCTATTTTTTGAAACTCTAAAAGTTGGGAAAGTCCATCAGTAGCTTTTGCCTTTGTTCCCGAACTCAGTACACGGGTAACACCCATAAGTATGGTTTCCCTGAGAAGTTGGCGTGGTTCCCTGGATACGTCTATAGCCCTATGAAAAGTGAATTCCATTCCCTTGGCGGTTTCTATAAGCCTTCGGGTTGCCACGTGGTTCAAGTCACCATTTGGGGTCAGCACTCCACTAACTATCCCGGCACAACCCATATTCCTGCACAAAGTAATATCACTTACCATTTGCTCAAGTTCTTCTTCAGAATAGCAGAAATCTCCTTCCCTTGGACGGATTAAAACATGGGTTTCAATTTGTAATTTAGAAAGTACTTTTTCTATTAATTCTTGCGATGGAGTGACCCCTCCTACCGAAAGGTTTTCGCAAAGTTCTATACGGTGAGCTCCCGCTTCTTTGGCGATTTTCGCACTTTCATAACCATTGGCACAAATTTCTAGGATCATTATTCAATAATAATTTCATCAATAAAAGTCCAAGCCTTATTCCCGGCTCCCTGCAATCCTTCTGGGATCACTCCATAATTTGGGATTCTAATGGTCAAGAATTGAGTTGTGTAGGGTTCAAACTCCGCAGATTCCTCCAATAATGTATCGAAAAATGAACTCTTCGTAATAGAACTAGCATAGAATTTTGTGTTTTCATGGGAGGCAGAAATTTCAAACATTTCTGGAGCATAAATCCATTGCCCTGGAGCATTGTAATAACGGGTAGAAACTTTTTTAATCTCGGTTGGGGCCCCAAAATCGAAGGTAATTTCAACGTCATCGCCCCAAAACCCCAACCATTCTTTATCCCCGTAGCGCGAATCACTACCTGAAACACCATTGATTAAGGCTTCCTTTCCTCCAGCACTATAGGCAGCGTGAGGGGGTACATTTAATGTTATGGAACTTTCAATTCCCTTATGGTAGTGGATATAAGCAGAATGAACCCTTCCATGGATAGCCTCTTTTTGTAGTACGGACGCTTTTATTTTGGTGGACTCCTTAATCGGAATAGGACCCACGTACGGTGTAGAAGTAGTATCGGAATTCAAGGAGTATTGAATTTCTTTATTGGGCATTTCGGTTGTAAGGGTATAAAAGACACTGTCATTTCTCCTTATTACCTTACCCGAAACATCGTACAAGTGATTGGCATAATTAATATCGAACCTATCCATTCGCGGAAGGTATGCTTCCACTCTTGACAGGAAATCGGGAAAGTCTTTTTCAACAGCCTTCGTAGGACCACTCCAAACCACCTCGCTCATTGCCAACATTCTGGGGAATGCCATGTATTCTACCTGCTCTTCCGTAGGCATATATTCGGTCCAAACATTTCCTTGTGCACCCAAAACGAACTTGGCTTCGGATTCGGTCAATTCTTCCGGGATAGGATTGAAACCGTATACTTTTTTTAGGGGTAAAAACCCACCTATGGCGAGAGGTTCATCACTGTGTTCGGCCTGATAGTAATCGAAATACGCATGCGAAGTGGGTGTAAGGATCACATCGTGCCCTTCTTTTGCGGCTTGTACCGCTCCTTCGGTACCACGCCACGACATAACCGTGGCATTGGGTGCTAGACCTCCCTCCAAAATCTCATCCCAACCAATAATCTTTTTACCCTTACTATTTACAAAGGATTCGATTTCCTTGATGAAATAACTCTGCAATTCATGTTCGTCTTTTAATCCCAAATCTGCAATAAGCTGTTGACAATGATTACAGTTTTTCCAATGTGCTTTTGGAGCTTCGTCCCCTCCAATATGAATATATTCGCCAGGGAAAAGTTCCATGACTTCAGAAAGCACGTTTTTTAAGAATGTAAAGGTTTCTTCCTTCGGGCAATAGATATTCTCGAAAACACCCCATTTGGTCGCTACTGGGACCTGTTCTCCTGTGCAACCCAATTCTGGGTAGGCACTAATGGCAGCCTGCGCATGACCTGGCATTTCAATTTCAGGAATGATGGTGACATTGTGGGCTTGGGCAAAAGCAACTACCTCCTTAATGTCTTCTTGTGTGTAATATCCTCCATAGCGTTTGTTATCAAATTGCTGTGGAGTATCGTTGTAATGACCAACCAAGGTTTCTTCTCTATAAGCTCCGTGCTTGGTAAGATTGGGATATTGCAATATTTCAATTCTCCAACCTTGATCTTCGGTTAGATGCCAATGAAAATAGTTCATTTTTAGCATCGATAGGTAGGAGATGTATTCCTTAATAAATTCCTTATCAAAAAAGTGGCGCCCCACATCCAAGTGCATACCGCGATAGCGGAATGCCGGAGCATCCTTAATGGTAAGGGAGGGAATCTTAAAAAATAGGAGATCGCTTTTTGTAGCACTATCCAAATCATCGGGGAGTAGTTGGCGCAACGTTTGCATGGCATAAAAAGCACCACTAGGATCGCTGGCCCTAATCTGTATCTTGTCCCCAGAGATTTCCATTTCGTATCCCTCTGCAGGAAGTTCATTGCCTTTTTCAATTACAATTGTAGCATGACCCCTTGAATCATCCTGTGGTGACCAACCTACATTAACTTCAAAGTAATTTTGAAGAAAATCCTTTGCCAGTTCGAATTCCGCCTCAGCAAAGATGGTAGTGTTTCCACCGAAAACGAATATTCCTTTGTGGTACTGGACCTGCTGCGGTTTAGGAATTAGTGGACGTCCCGTAATCTCTTCAGTATCGGGCGACGAACAGGAGAAAGTCGTAAGAATAAGAAGAAACATCCAATAAAAACTTCGCATGGTAAGTGGTTTTCACGAAATTAATGAATTTAAAAAGAAGCTCTTTTGCTACTACGTATTAATACGTAAAATTGAGTTGAAACCTGTCATTTCATCGATTTTTTCTGCGTAACACCGCCAAAGTTTGTACATTTAGGAATCGGATGATTGTTTGCTTGCACCTTTTTCCAAATGGTCATTCTACTAAGAGCTAACCTATTTACCATGAGTACATTCACGAATCTCCTCAAGGATACACTCGGTATTATGCGGGTGGTTTCCTATCGCACTTTTGTGCAAAGAAAATGGAAACCGTATCAACCCATGTTCAATATCATGGAGGTAAAAGAAGGCAAGGTCGAACTTTTCAAAGAGTTCCTACGACGGAGTCTTACCTTAAGTCTAAAATATGATACTCCATTATCCTTAGGACCCTTTTTAACAGATGATCGCATTTTTATTTACATTACCCATTATGCGTCCACCAAAGCATATATGCAGGTAATGAATGGTTTATTGTTTCATGGCCAGGCGTACATGAGGGCAAAAGCCACCTTAAAAACCAGTTGGACCTATTGCAATCCATCAAATACACCCGAGTTTCCTAACATCCAAGAGATTCTAATGGTGGGGGTTCAGGGGAACCCAGATGACTTCAATGCTTTTATGACGCGAAATTCGCTTGAGCCTGTTGCCCGGGTAGAAAAGATAAAAGATGTACGCGGGAAATCCCTTGGTGTTTATTTTCTTTTCAAGGATCCCAAGGATGTTCTAACAAAATTAGAAGTGTTTAGGGAAGAAGGCGGTGACTTCAATACCTATCAAGCAACAAAACTTCCAAACTAGTGCAGCATGAAAAATCGATCCCAACCAAAATTTGTGACCAACTATTATTATGATCGAAGAGTACCCACCTTGGCTTGCAACAGCCTAAACGGTGAAGGGGAAATAACTCGATGGGTGATGGACATGCACCAAATCCTAAGGAATGAAAAGAATGTAAGTCCGCAACTTTCGGTGGAAGCTTTAAGCAAGATTACAAAGGATACAGCTATGTTGGACCGTCCGGTACTTTCAATGACCGACGTCACTCTTTACACAGCCGAAAGTATCATAAGGCATTACGATTTGGAAACGGACGAGGTGCAAAAATTGTTTCCCACACAAGGAGGTGAGCGTCAAGAGAAAGTAGAGGAATTATTTGCGTTGTTCACGGGAACCCTTCAGAAAGTTGTTTTACAATATTTCTATTCCGAATTATTTCCTTCAAAGAAGAATGCGCTTAGTTTAATGACCAAAAACGTATCTGCCAAGGAAAGTTCGAAGTGGAAAATGGAGTATGGCTCCCTGAAGAAAAAACTATTCCAGCAATTTGAATTGGGAGCGGATGACTCGGTGGTTTATCTTGTTGAAATTCAAAAAATATTTACCCAAGTCGAGGGCCTTCTTAAAGACGGCAGAAGATATTTAACAGGCGATACTATCACTGCGGCAGATATTGCTTTTGCCTCGGTAGCCGCCCCAGTGCTCCTTCCAGTGGAGTTTGGTGGGACCTTACCCAAATTTAATGAGATATCTGAAGAACTACGAGAAGAAATCATGAAGCTTAGGGCTACTTCAGCGGGACAATTTGTATTGCATTTGTATCAGGAAGATCGGCCTATTAATCTAGATTTGGGAACACCCCCAGCCTATCCCAGTGCTTTTAAGCGAGGATTGAAAAAATTACTCATAAAACTCACAAGCAATCAGGGCAAGGTGTTTTATTTTCTTCAAAAGCGTTTTCCGGTATTGAGAATCGGAATCGCTAAAATTGCTGCCGTAAGTCGGCACGATTTGGTTGTTGAGGTTTTGAAACGTGATTTGGATTTTACCATCAAGGAAATCAATGCCAAGAAAATGGCGGATCAAAAAGGAACCTTCTTTTTGGGAATGGACCGTAACAATCCTCAATTTGATCGGGAACGAAATTATGTTCGGGCTGCGACACATAAGGATGATCTGGACATGATTCGAAAATATGTTCGGGAACACGCAGATGCCATTTGCGAACGCATGCAACCGTATGGAAAACTTGATGTGGTGCAAACGCTAAACTATAATGTGCTTTTGGGACTTTTGGGATATTATTTTGGGGTGCCTGCCCCAGTTAATTCGCAGATGAAACGCTGGCAGCGAACCATGTTTTTCGACTTGTTCCTCAATTTTACCAATAACCCTGAAAAACATCATGCTGCCGTACAGTCTGGAAAGGAGAGAACAGCTTGGGTGAGAGCGCTTATTTCAGAAAGAAAACTGGCGTTGGCCAAGGGAGAGGAAATCGAAGATAACTTATTAAGTCGCCTCATAAAAATGCAGCAACAACTAGAATATAATTGGGTGGACGATGATACGATTCGCCGAAATATTGGGGGATTGCTAACAGGTATACAGGAAACCACTAGCAAAGCAGTAATCTATGCGTTGCAGGAATTGTTTAAAAGGCCTAATGAACTAAAGGGTGCAATTGAAGCAGCAAAGGCGTACGACATGGATACGGTAAAGGGGTATGTATATGAGGCTTTGCGTTTTAATCCAGTGCAACCTGGGGTACTACGATTTAGTGAGACCAAACAAATTTTAAAGGGGGCTGGTAAGAAGACGTACACCATTAAAGGGAACCGAAAAGTTATGGCGCTAACCTCTGGGGCTATGTTCGATCCTGTCACTTTTCCTGAGCCTAAAAAATTCAACCCTAAACGTGATGCCCGATATATGAATTGGGGATTTGCATTGCACGAATGCTATGGAAAGTACATTAATAGTGTGACAATTCCCGAATTGGTTGCTGCTGTATTGCGCCTAGAAAATGTGGCATTGTCCAAGGGAGCCTTGGGTAGGGGCTCAGGGTTGACCATGGGGCCTTTCCCGAACAACTATGTGGTAACCTTTACAAAAAAAGACACTAATAACTAACCAAATATAGGATGACAAAGCAAAATGCGGTTTCACTTCAGATTCCCTTAAAACCGGATAAGGTAGAAGCGGTGACCCAACTATTGAATAGCGGCGGAAACCCGGCCATGGAACAAACGTTTTTTTCTTTCAAAAAGATACCTACTGTTCATTTTGCACGGTGGATTGTGGTTCCTGCAACGAAACGGATTGAAGCTAGTTTGGTATATGCTTCCAATATAGATGGCGACCAGCAGCAACACCTAAAAGATTTGACGGACCATTTGGGGGAAGACCTGGATAAGATACTTATGCATTGTCAGGGCTACCCTGATTCCGGCGATTCCAGTTCGGAGAATCGTTTGGCGTATCTAAAAAAACATACTATTCCTACACAGGGTTTTTATACAGGAGCCCCGAACCGAAGTGTACAGCAAATACATTGGGAAGCTGCGTTGTATGATGCCGTTAGGGGGTTTGTAAAAGAGAAGGGCAAAGGCTGGAAATCTTCTAAAGAAGCATATTCGGCCATTAAAGGATTTCTAGCAAACGATTCCCAATGGGATTGGGCTCGGGAACGTTATCACTTGCCCAAGGTTAATATTCCGGCCTTGGTGTTTTTGGTACTGTTATTATTACTGCTCCTCCCGATATTACTACTATACATGATTTTGATTCATTTTTTCTATGAATTACGTGCAAAGCCTTTCGGGAAAACCCAAAGTGAAATTCCACTGGAACATTTATCGGAATTAAGGAAACAAGAGGATATTATTTATCAAAATCAACTGTCTCAGGTATTTGAACTGAAAGGGGGTCTTCGAAAACTAGGACTTAAGTTCTTTTTATGGGCCACAAGCTTTGGTGCAAGACACATATTTATCAACGGACAACTTATGGGAACGCCTACGATACACTTTGCCCGTTGGGTAATCATTGACAAGGGGAAACGTTTTGTGTTCTTCAGTAATTTCGATGGGAGTTTCGACGAATACCTAGGAGACTTTGTGGATAATAATGGCTGGGGCCTGAATACTATTTATGGAGCCGCTAAGGGATATCCAAGAACCTTTTTTACCCTTGGCAGGGGATCATACAGAATAGCCGAATTCATGGGCTGGGGCCGATTAACACAAGTACCTACACCCATATGGTATTCTGCATATCCTTGGTACGGATTGCAGCAGATTGTAGATCGTTCCAAACTTAGGACGGAACTGTTCAATTCCGGAGAATTATCCGACACCCAAATCAAACAAATGCTTCGTAGAATTTAAAGACACTTAGAAATGGCAATTATTGACAATCCAAAGACAATAGATTTAAAAGACGTTCAGGGGATGGTTACCCGGGGTTATGGTAAGTTATACGAAACGGCTTATTATTTGCTAAAAGTAGATGATGCAAGCAAAGCAAAGGATTGGATAAAGGAAGTACTTCCTTTAATAGATTCTGCCGATATTTCCGATCATTCAGAAAAAACCATACATCTTGCCTTTACCGCCGAAGGGTTGGCAGCCTTGGGAATGAGTCAGGAAAACGTGGAGGCTTTCCCGGTTCCTTTTCGCGAAGGGATCTCTACTGAAGACCGTAATAGGATATTGGGGGATTGGGGTGAAAATGACCCTAAAAATTGGCGCTGGGGAGCAAACCAAAAAGGCTTTGATATCTTGGTAATATTCCACGCCAAGGACAAAGAAGACATGGAGGCTTTTCTAAGTGAGGAAAAGGAGCGTCTCCAAAAGAATGGTGGTCTCAGCATTATAAGGGGAATGAAAGGGTATTTGCGTCCAGATAATAAAGAAGCCTTTGGGTTTCATGACGGAATATCACAACCTGTTATTAAGGGGTCGGGCAGGCCCGGTCCAGAAAACGACATTATTGAAACTGGGGAATTTCTATTGGGGTATAAAAATGAGCATAATCAATTTCCTTTTTCCCCATTACTAAAGAAAGAAGAAGGGAATACCTCTTTGCTGAAAGACGATGCCGCTGGAACCGGCAAAAAAGACTTAGGTCATAACGGAACCTTTATGGTATTCCGTCAAATGGAACAACATGTGGATGAATTCTGGAAATATATGGAAGAAAACTCCCGAAATCCAGATGGATCACCCAATGAGGAAGCCAAAATTAAATTGGCAGCTAAATGCGTTGGCCGTTGGCCGAGTGGGGCATCTTTGGTCAATTTCCCAGATAAGGATCCTGGAGGGGACTTAGAGAACGATGATTTCGGGTATGCAGACAAAGACCCAGATGGACTTCGTTGCCCCTACGGCTCTCATCTACGAAGGAACAACCCTAGAGACGCATTTCGTTGGTATGATAAGAAGCAATCCTTAAAAGTGACACGTCGCCATAGGATTATAAGAAGGGGAAGGACGTATGAACTACCACCGGAAAATGGTTCGGATAAAGGGGAAATAGGATTGCACTTTATATGCTTTAACGCAAATATTGAATTGCAATTCGAATTCATTCAACATGCCTGGGCCAACAATAACCAAATGCGGCATTTGCATAACGATATAGACGTTATTATTGGGGTTCCCAATGAAAAGAATCCGAAAGCAGGGCACAGCGGGTTTACCATACAAGCCGAACCCGTAAATCAATATATAGATCACTGGAAGCGATTTGTTACCATAAAAGGAGGAGAGTATTTTTTCTTTCCCTCCATTTCGGTGATCAACTATTTAACCACTTTATAATAAAAGACAAATGAGACCCATAGAAAGTGTAGTTTTTAAAGGAGGAGGCGTATTGGGGATGGCCTATGCTGGTGCCGTTGAAGTGTTGGAAGAGCAAAATATTCTGCAAAATGTACAGCGGTCGGCAGGGACTTCTGCTGGTTCGGTGGTGGCCTTAATGGTAGCACTTGGGTATACTTCTGCAGAGATAAAAAAAGTGGTAAACGATACCAATTTCAAAGATTTTGAAGACCACTGGAATCCACTTCGCGTGTCTACCAAGTATGGATTGTACAAAGGGGATTTTTTATTGAATTGGATTGAAGGAATCGTAGCCCAAAAAGCAAATAAGGACATTACGTACGGCGAGATGAAGTCTCAAGGTTTTAAAGAATTGAAAGTATTCGCAACCAATCTCAACACACAACTTGCCCAAGAATTTTCGGCCGAAATAACTCCAGAAGTAAAGTTAACTGAAAGTGTACGGGCCTCTATGTCTATTCCATTATTCTTTGCTGCTTGGCAATTTCCCGGAGGGGCACCGAATAGTCACATTTATGTAGATGGCGGGGTGTTGTACAATTATCCTATCAATGCTTTCGAATTGGATACTACGTTGGGTTTTTTCCTGCACGACAAGCATAATTTGAGTGGTTCCGATTTGGAGTATGACCACCTCCTAAAGTATGTGGAGTCCCTTTTCCAAACCTTGCTGAAAGCCCAAGAGATAGATTTTGAGGCCAGCGAAGAAGAAATGAAAGTTTCAATTTTAATCGATGACTTCGGTATTTCTGCTACGAACTTTAGTATAGACGATGCCCAAAAAACCAAACTTTTCAATTCTGGGAAGGAGGCTACTTTGGCGTATCTTCAAGCTAGTCAGAATACATGACCTTAAGAAGCCCTAGCGATCACAATCCGTTGTTTTACTTCATTGCCTTCTGCATCTACAGCGGTCAATATATATTCTCCCGGTAATGGGGTAAAGGCCCATTCGTGAAAGGTCTGCGTGGTTCCTAAAAAGGTGTCGTCCAAATACCAGTATACCTGTGTTTCTGGAGAGCGGTGCGCCAATTGCAGTACAATCTCATTTAGTTGAGTGTCGAAATCCTTAGCCAGTAAAATCGTTTCGTTAGGCTTGGGAAAAATGAATTCCATCACTTTTTGCCCATCCCGAAGACAATCTGATTTAAAAGGTGGTAGCGGACGATAATCTGGATGTGCATTGGCATAATAGTACTCTTGAACAGGATCGAGACTAAACCATTGCTTTTGCTTCATTTCGGTTAAATCATAGCAGGAAGAATTCACCTGATAGTGCTCAGAAGTATCTACAAATATCTGTTTGTGATAGGCACATGGATTGGTCCTTAGCCCTTTTTCAGGAACGAATTCTATATGGGTTTCATCGCAAAATACGCCAGCCAAATGACCGCTCTTCCGACAGATTTTTGCTTCTTGCAATGCATCGTATGGGATCGCAAAGGACTCGCTTTTCGGCAACACATCGAATACATCGAATAACAAAGGAGCCGCTGCCTGAATTCCTGTAAGGCCTGGTCTTCCTTCCCCATCAGCATTACCAACCCATACTCCAACAGCATACTTTGGAGTAACACCTACGGCCCAGGCATCCTTATATCCGAAACTTGTTCCTGTTTTCCACGCAATAGATTGGGAATTGGTAAAATGCTGCCAGTTTTCCTCCCCTTCAGGACGATTTACACCCTGCAAGGCTTCGAAGGTTTTATAAATACTACCGGCATCAAAAACAGAGTGGTCAAACTGTACTTCCCCAAAATATACAGGTGTATCCTTTACCAAGTTGGGAGCCATAAACTCATGGGTGCGATACTCGCTGGAAGAGTTGTTGAAATGGTTAAGGCTTGAAGCCATCCCGGCATAAGCTTGGGTTATCTCCCAGAGGGAACTTTCGGCACCTCCCAGTATCAATGAAAGTCCATAGTAGTGTGCTGGTTTGTTAATCTGTTTGAAATTCAGTTCCTGAAGCCGTTGGTAAAAACGTTCTAGCCCATATTGTTGAAGGGTTCTAACCGCAGGGATATTAAGGGAGCGGGACAAGGCTTCGTCTGCCGGAACTGCACCATCGAATCGTCCGTTGAAATTCTTTGGGCTGTATCCATTAACAGTCGTTGGCACGTCCGTAACCAGGGTTTTTGGGAGTAGTTCCCCTCCTTCTAATGCTGCAGCATAAAGGAATGGCTTTAGGATGCTTCCTGTACTTCTTGGCTTGTCAATAATATCTACAAAGTTGTTGTTGTCTTCGGTTGTGGGAGCGTTGCCCACATACGCCAAGACCTCACGGGTATTCACATCTAAAATGAGTATGGCGAGATTGTGGATTTCGTTTTGTTTCAACCCGTAATGGTGTGCGGCACTTATTCTATTGACCTTTTGTTGAACATCTAATAGGACAGTTGTACTAATTCGTTCTCCAGGGAAGTCACTTCTAATTTTTTCAGATAGGTGCGGGGCCAATTGAGGTAACGGCATGGGCTTTCCTGGTAATGCCTCTTCTAATGCCAGTTCATAGGTGGTCGCATCGATAATACCTTTTTCATGAAGTTTCAACAATAACCGATTTCTTTTGTTAAGGAGGAGTTGCTCGTTCTTTCCGGGGAAGATGAGCGAGGGGGCATTGGGCAGTACCGCTAGTGACGCACTTTGCCCCCAACTCAATTCACTGGAGGGAATTCCGAAATAACGCCATGAAGCCGTTTCAAGTCCAACTACATTGCCCCCAAAGGGAGCGTATGAAGCATAGAAATTCAGTATTTCTTCCTTCGAGTATCCCGCTTCCAGTCGAGTTGCCATAAATAACTCTATACCTTTTTCGAAATAACTCCTTTTCTTGTTTTTACGGGCCAACCGAATGACCTGTTGGGTTAGGGTGCTGCCACCCCTGCGGGTTTCTGTGGTCATATTTTGCCATAGTGCTTTGGCCATGGAGACCGGATTGAACCCGGGATGTTTATAGAAATACTCATCTTCAAAGTGAAGAATACATTGCTCAAACCGGAAGGGGATACTATCCATAGCTGGAAATCGCCATTGTCCATCATCCGCAATTCGTGCACCCAACAAGGCACCTTCCCTGCTTTCTATAACAGTAGAGGTGGGATTTTTGAATAACGGCTTTGGCAAACAGAACAACCAAATAATCATAAGCACACCCATAAAACCGATCTTGATTTTATGCCGTTTCATTTTATGAACGATATATGTGCCTATAACTTTCATAAGTTTATTTTTCCACGGTTACCCAAATACCTTGGTTTCGTGCGTAATAATTGTTGTCATACATGGCTTCAACCTGTGTTCCGGGCAAATAATAAGTTCCTAAATAGGAAGCATTTAACTTTACAGTAAATGTTTTGGTCTTTCCAGATCCCAGGTCAAAATAGAAATTCACACGATCATCCCTAATATCTGTATAACGAGCCGATCCTGAAGCTCCACCACCCAATTCGGTAAAACTAGTGTTTACGATTTCCCATCCACTTGGGAAAATCTTGGTCAAAGCAATATTGTCGACAAAGTCATTCGAAGTATTGGTAATCGCTACCTTGGCCATGATCTCGGTTCCCTGTCTAAGGGTTTTTATGTTTAAGGGGTTTCCTTCTTTGTCTTTGTACGATGCATTAATGGAGAAATTCTTGCGTTCCGCCAATTCGTCCCCTAATGGTAATTTCCCTTTTTGGGTAATGGTTGCATAAATCACGTTACCTTTTTTATTGCTTACTGTAATGGTATTGTCCCCCATGCTTATGTCTAAATCCCGCTGGGCTATGGCACGATCACTTTGAACTTCCACAGTTTTGCCATTCTGCGTAAAGGAAACCTCCAGTGCTTTTCCTCCATTTTTCTGAACCATTTTCGCCATGGCTACTAACGCATAGGCAGTAGATTGTGTACTGTACCACTTGCTCGAGGATAGCTCTTTTGCCACCGAAACAGCCATGTCCCGTTGTTTTGCATCTCCAAGAAGAACCAATGTTTCCAGCGCCATGGCCTTATTCCTGAAAGGAGAGCCATAGGTATGATAATCGTATCGGTTTGGCACAAAACTAATGTTGGCCGTTTTTGAAAGCTCTTCGGCTACATTCTTTTTACCTGCCAATGCATAGGCGGCTGCCAATCGCCATTTCGCATCGTTGCTTAAATTACCGGACTCCCGTAATCTGTTCATTGCGGCCAACTCGGGTTGCCCGGCTAGTGCTAAGGTATATAAACGGTATGCTTGTGAGAGGCTCGAATTGTATCGTGTTGAAGAACTTCGCCACTGCCGTGCAGCACTTTTTTGATAGGACAACCAATTACTTAAAAAAGTAATGGGCAATACGTATCCTTTTTGCTTGGCTTCTAACATAAAATGTCCTGCATAACTGGTTCCCCAATCATCCGCTTCCCGTTCCCCTGGCCAATAGGAAAGTCCACCTCCTGCCACTTGGAAGTTGGAAAGCCTACGGATGGCAGCCTTCACATTCTCTTCTATCTCCTTTTTCTTATCGAAGGTGATATCGAACACTTCATCCAATAGCAACTGGGGCAATGCGCCCGAGGTTGTCTGCTCTATACAACCGTGTGGGTATTGGATTAAATACTCCATTCGTCTATCGAAATTCATAGGAGGGAGGGTGGAGAATTCAATGGAGGCACCATTAGATCCTGGCACTCCATAGGTCTTGAACGATATTGTTGAGGTGGCATTAGCCTCAATTTCTTGTTGGGTTGTTTTGTGCGAAATAGGATTCGGGTTTTCCACATCTATTTCCACTTTATAACTGGCTGTTTCGCCACTTCCTGAAGCCACTATTTCTATAGTCTGGAATTCGGTTGCGGGTAAAACTTCGAAATCGAAATTCACAATTTGCTCACCAATGCCCTGGAATGAGATTTGTTTGGAAGAGGCCCCTATGGGCTTTAGGGCGTCACCTGTCTTCACTGAAATTTGAGCGTTTTTCACCTTTTTCTCCATTGCAAAAACCGTTACGGGGAGGGTTACCTTTTCCCCAGGTGATAACTTTCGAGGTAATGAAGCTAATACCATTAATGGCTTCCGCACAGGGGTGGTTTTATCTACTTTTCCATAAGCTCCATTTTTGTTATCTCCAGCAATTACCATGGTACGCACCGATCCAATATAATTTGGCATTGTTAAGGTGTGTTCGGCAGTGCCTCCCGATTTTAATCTAAACGGACCGATATATCGGACCACTGGTTTAAAACGATCTGCTTTCCGGTTTTTTGCACCTGCGGCATCTCCGCCACCACCAATAGCATAAATATTATTTACGCTTCCGGAATAGGCACCTATTATATCATCAAAAACATCAAAAGTCTTTACTCCAAGTGCTTCACGAGTATAAAAAGCTTCGTGAATTTTGGGCGTAGGGAATCGGGTCAAATCCAGAAGGCCTTCATCTACAACCGCTAATGTATAGGTCATGTCCTGATTGTTTTTTTCAGAAACCCTGACGATATAATCTTCTTCTGGCTTCAGGACATCGGGCATGTCCAGTTCGGGTTCCAATAGGGTCTTGGGATCCGTCACCTCGACGGGAACCACCCCGTAAAGACGAATGGGTAAGTCATTTTGTGTTTGTGCATGAGGTTGCAACAAGGAGATATTTATAAAGACATTAGGCGCCATTTCTTTTGTAATGGGAACCTTTACCTCAGTTTCCCCTTTTTTGGTGGTTACCCATTCTGTGGAGAGTACCTCTGTACCATTTTCGACGCTCACCAATGCCCTTCCTTCACCACCAGAAGGGAAGGTAACAGTTGCGTTGTCCCCGACTTCATATGATTCCTTGTCGGCAGAGAAAACAAGCATTTTAGAGCTTTCGGAGTCACTATCGCTTGGGCGTTTCCACCAATTGCGATAAAAATATGCGACCTTTCCAGTTGCGTGCCCCGAAACTTTATCCTTAATACGAATGAGGTAACGGCCTCCATCCTTTTCGGGAATGTTAACATTAAAAGAGGTTTTACCATCTCCCTTGGTAGTAACCGTAAAGTTTTGAACCGGGCGATGCACCTGTGCATTTTCGTAACGGGAGAGGTTATCATATCCTCGGCTCCACCACCATCGCCATTCAATTTTGAATACTTGGACTTCTAACGACCGCCCTCCAATGGGATCACCTTGGGCGTTTACGGTTACCAGATCGAATTCGTTATCCTCATCCGTATAGAAGGAACCATATCTTTTTGGTTCTGGAGTGCGAAGCCCTACAAAATGTGAATAGGGAGCTAAGGTTTTGGTAAACACATCCAATGAAAAATCTCCGCCGCCTTCGTATACCTTTGTTAGAAAGGTAGCTTGTAACATTCCGGGAGCGTTGTCACTAATTTCAAATTTTTCGGAAAAGGAAGTGGTTCCGTCATCAGACAAGGTTGTTGTCATTACGGGAAATTCAATTTCATCAAATGTCCGAATGGGGTCATTAAAATTATAACGATCGTATTGCTTGAAAGCCGAGTTTTGTGTGCGCAAAGTGGCTTCCATTTCAATTTTGAGATTCCGTGCAGGAGCACCATGTAACCAAAGTGCTTGTGCCGAACCTTTCACCTCTTTACTGGCATCTAGAATTTCATCTTCGAAATCGATTTTCAGTTTTAATCGATTTGGTTTTATTGTGGCTACTTTGAGGCCCTTGGCAAAATTAGCGCCACCTACCTTTACATGAGCATTCCAATTGCCGGTAGGAGCATTAGCCTCTGTGGCTATTGGGAAATAATAAAAACCGTTGCGCCCGTCGTGGTTTTGTACTTCCCTATGCACCAGTTTTCCCCGAGCATCCTTAACATCCAGAGTTATCGGATGTCCTTGTGGTAATGGATTGGCATTGTCATTTAGGACAAAAGTTAGGTGAATGCTATCCCCTGGGCGATGCACCCCTCGTTCAGTGTATAGAAATCCTTTCAATCCTTTTTGGAGGGTCTTTCCTGAAACATCGAACTTACTTAAAGAAAGCGCATTGCCATCTTCTAGTTTTGCATACGCATAATTTCCTCCTTTATTCGCCACTGCAAAGGATATATTCTTGTCGCTATCGAAAATGGCCAACCCTTCATTGTCCGTAGTAGCGGTGCCCAACAGTTGCTGCTGATAGTTGTAGAGATTTATTTTGGTATTTGGCTGCGGCTGCGTGGTGAGCAAGTTAGTCACTGCGAAGTGATAGGATTTGTTCTTTCCCTTTTTTACGATCATACCAAGATCACTACCCAACACGTTCGTACTTACTACGCGGTCCTCATGGTAATAGGCTTCATTACATGGATTGTCACGCTGTCTCCAGTTGTATGGATATCTGCGGTAGTAATAGGTTTCGTTATCCCAATACCGTTCTTCCATTTCATCTTCTTCAGCAGGATCTGCAGCTGTATATGACTCTTCCTCTTCATAATAATAGTCTTCTTCATAGTCGCTATCTTCACTTTCCATTTGACCGGCATCGGAGCAATTATAGCTGGTATATTCTTTTTTGAAGCTCAATTCAACACGATATAAGGAGCCGGGATCGGCAGAAAAGTAATCCGAAAGATTGATGCCATAAGCTTTCCAGAGGCCATCATTACCAATACTCTTATCTTCTAGATCAATGGTTTTTTTGGCAATGCGCCGCCCTACAGCTTTCATATTGTAGATGCTGGAATTGTTAAGATTGGTTGATTGGAGGAATTGAAGCATATTATCTTCGAACACCTTCACAACTCGCACGTCTACTTTTGAGAGGTTTACCGCTTTGAAATATATGGGAGTGCTTTCGGCATTGGGTAGGATGGTCCCTTTGGAAATGAGCTGAATCTGTGGCTTTAATTGCTCAAATGAGATCAATTCCGAAAATTCGTTTTTCAACCCAAAATTATCAGTGTTTTTTATACCATTGAAAAGGGTAACCCGAACATTTCCACGAATACTGTTTGAAGGATACACATGCAAGGTGTTGCCATCTACTTCGAATCTTAGGGTTTCGGCTTTTTCTACCATGACCAAGCCAGAAAAATCTTGGGAAGGTTGTATAGGGTCGGAGAAATTGATGGATAGGGAGGCACTAGGAGCAGCTACGCTTTTTACGTCTACTACCTTGAAATTATTCTGTCCGGGAATGGCAAACGTATTGTTTCCCTTGAAATCGCTCTTTATGGGTTTACCGTTCCAACTGATTTCAATGTTCGAATCATCGATCTGACGCTGGATACTATCTATTGTAAAATTGAAAAACTTCGATGCACCTTCTTCCTGTTCCCATTTTATCGAAAGTTCCTTATCGTTTTGTGTGACGGTTAACAGCTGTTTTGCCGACTCTATGGTTACAAGGTCACTGGTCTCGATATGACCGTCGAGATATTGCCATTGCTTGGAGTACGATTGTAGATTGCCTAGATCTACCTTGAAATTTGGCGCTATGGTTTTAAAAGCAAAAGTATACGTGCGAAACTCTTTCGGGATATCTTCATATAATTTATGAAGTAGGACCGAAACCGAATATTCCGTGTCGGGGGTTAAATACCCATCGGGTTGAAAAATAAGGGTTCTCCCGTTTTCGATTAACAATTTTCCTTTAGTGCTGGGACTAATTTTTAAGTAATCCGAAGAAAGTTCCGTGTCCATTTCAAATTGCTCCAAAGGTTGTCGCAATTGTATGGAAATGGCATCGCCAATGCTTCGATTTCCGTACGTATTGGAAACGATATACTCTTTAAACTTGAACAAGTTGTCTGTTTCGGAAGGTTTGGTTTTGTCCCCACATCCATAAAGGGATACGAAGGCAACAATGGCGATTAGGCGGAAGAACTTCTTCATAATTGATGGCTTTGATAAACGCCTACAATGGTTTCAATAAAGGCGTCGAAATTAAAAATACAATAAATCTTTTTGCGAAGGAGGGATTTCGCTTTGGTATATGAAAAGGGAACCGAACCTTAAAAAGGATCGTCTCGGTGTCCGAGTTCATTTTTCATCTAAAGTAAGGAGGGAATTTGGTCGGATAACGGACAGTAATACAACTTTGGTATACTGGCCAATTAGATTTGTGAGTTATTTAACAAGTAGGGACTACCTACTGAATTCGTATTCCCTTTCTACCTTACAAATCCTGGTTTTATACCATTGGTACCAACGTTCCCTGCCGAGATGCTGGGCGTGAAGATGGTCAAGGTTTTGTTTCCATCGACTTATATCCTCAAGGGTTTCCCAATAACTTATGGTAATGGCAATACCGTCCCTGGCGTGTTCAATGCCGATGTAACCCGGTTGCTGTTTTGCCAATTCCTCCATGGCATTTGCCATTTCCGAATAACCTTCAGTATCTTGGGTTTGTTCATTGGTAAATATGACGGCGTAATATGGTGGTTTAGGCATTATTGGTCCTTGTAAATTTTAACAATCAATTCTCCAGCTGCATTCATGTGTGCCCTGTACATTCCTGCGGTATTGAATTCCATGGCGACGTTACCATCCTTGTCTATCGCAACAATACCACCATCGCCACCTAATGCAGGCACTTTTTTCTGAATTACTTCTGAAGCTGCTTCCTGAAGACTAATCCCTTTGTATTCCATCATGGCAGAAATATCATGAGCTACCATGGCACGAATGAAGTATTCGCCCCAACCTGTTGAGGAAACTGCGCAAGTAGCATTGTTTGCATAGGTTCCAGCACCAATGATTGGAGCATCTCCAATTCGGTTCCAGCGTTTATTCGTCATTCCACCTGTAGAAGTGCCGGCAGCCAGGTTTCCGTTTTTATCCAATGCCGCACAACCCACGGTTCCGAACTTGCTATCCTTAATGAAAGGGTCTGAGAACGAGACTTTCGTGTCGTGGTCCAGTTCGGTTTTCTCACGATCTTTTATGCGCTGAAGGGATCTAAACCTTCGTTCCGTATAGAAATAGGAGGGATCTACCAATTCGATTCCCCTTGATTCCGCAAAAACCTCTGCGCCTTTTCCCGCCAACATTACGTGATCACTATTTTTCATTACCTCAACGGCAAGGTCGATAGGGTTTTTAATATGGGTAACTCCTGCTACTGCACCCGCATTTAAAGTTTTGCCATCCATAACAGAAGCATCTAGTTCGTTGGTTTCTTCATGGGTGAATACGGCACCCTTACCAGCATTGAATAAGGGGGAGTCTTCCATTATATTAATGGTTTTGGTGACGGCTTGCATGGCATCACCTCCATTTTCCAGGATTTCATGACCCGCCCTAATGGCTTCTTCCAATTTATCTTTATAGGCTTGTTCCAAGGAATCCGTCATGTTCTTTTTAAGAATGGTTCCCGCTCCACCGTGTATCACAATTCCATAAGTTTCCACATTTTCCGAAGTAGTATTTTCAGAAATTTCTGACTTCACTATATCATTTTCAGCATTTTTACAGCTGAAAAGCACAAAAAATCCGATTAAAAGTGTTAAAATTTTAATTTTTTTCATTTTTTTTCGTTTGAATACGAATATACTGCAAAACGCCCTGTTTTCCGAGGGCGAGCGTTAATTTTATTGTAAGAAATTAAAGCAAATATTATTAAAAACATCGATGAAATGCACATAAAAAACGTTTAAATGCATTTTGTTTCGATTTTTTTCCTACATTTGAATCACATCAAGCCCCAAATTTGATGTCCCCCGTAAAATGAATCTACTAAAGACTAGCCTACTAGCTACGGTACTGTTTTTAACGGTTACCTCATGCTCAAAAGAAGAAGATGTAGAGGTCCAAGAGGCCAACTACAGCATTGATCTTAACCTAGCCCAGGAAACCGATTGGACATTGGCAAACGAAGTGTTGTCACTTGTTAATGAACATAGAATATCTATGGGTCTTTCAACGATCGCTAGAGATCAACAATATGCTTCGGCATACGCTGTGGAACATACCAAATACATGATTGAGACGTCCCAAATCAACCATGACAATTTTGGCGATCGTTCAAGGGCCTTAAAGGATAGAGGTGCCGTCTCTGTAGGAGAAAACGTAGCCGCAGGCTATGACTCTGCAGAAGCATTGGTAACTGCATGGCTCAATAGCCCATCCCATAAAAGCGTCCTAGAAGGAAATTATACACATTCGGGCTTCGGCATCATGCAGAACGCTCGCGGTAAATACTACTTTACCCAACTTTTTTATAGAAAGTAATTCTTGTTGTTTTTTAGTTTTTAAAGCATTTGCCGTATTTTTATGCAACACATAAAGATACGGCTATGGCTATTGCAAAACCTTTCAATCTCACCCAATGGGTAGAGGAAAATCGTGAACTTTTAAAACCACCCGTTGGCAATAAAAACCTCTACGTAGATGCCGATGATTACATTGTCATGATCGTTGCTGGGCCCAATGCCCGTAAAGACTATCATTATAATGAGACCGAAGAGCTGTTTTATCAATTGGAAGGCACCATCAAAGTTATTATCCAAGAAGATGGTGAGCGCAAGGAAATGGAATTGGGTCCAGGCGATATGTACCTTCATCCTGCCAAAATACCTCATTCCCCAGTTAGAAGTGCGGGGTCCATTGGTTTAGTGATCGAGCGAAAAAGGGATGACCTAGAGGGAATGGACGGCTTGTTATGGTTTTGCGACCATTGCAATCACAAACTGCATGATGTTTATTTTCCCTTAACCGATATTGAAAAGGATTTTCTTGGACACTTTAAGGAATTCTATGGAAGTGAAGCCTTGCGTACCTGCAACAATTGCGGTACTGTAATGGAAGCAGATGAACGTTTTGTGGGTTAATACATGAACAATATCTCTACAGAAGTTTCCGATCCTTTTGAAGTGTTGGAGGCATGGTATAATGATGAGATGGCATCAGCTCCTTTAAAGTATGCTGCTGCTTGTGTGGTTTCGACCATTGGCTTGGATGGTTTTCCAAATGCCCGGACGGTTTCAATAAAAGGATTAAAAGCTCCCCACCTTATTTTTACTACATATTTCGATTCCAGTAAAGGATTGGAAATTCTGGAAAACAATCAGGTGGCCCTTACCTTTTGGTGGGATCATTCACAGCGGCAAATTCGAATTCGTGGTACAGCCACAGCGTTATCCAAAGAAGAGTGCGACAAGCAGTTTGGTAAGCGGAATAAGTCTGCACAAGCGCTGTGTTTGGTGAGCAGGCAGAGTAAACCTATGAATGATGAGGATACCTTGAGAAAGGCGCATTCGGAAAAACTAAATGAGTATAAAGACAATCCTATTCCGCGACCTTCTTATTGGGGCGGCTTCCAAGTACTGCCAAACTCCATCGAGTTTTTAGAATTGAAAGAAAGCCGCTTTCACAATCGCGTTTGCTTTACCCGAAATGAAACCGGATGGAAGGCGTTAAAACTACAACCTTAAGAACATAGGTAATTACTTCCAATTATAAGCTGTATTCCGTACATTCGCATCCACAAATTTGAATTAAAAAAATCGAGATAACTATGTCAAACGTAGCCACTTCCTTCGGTATTGAAGAAGCCCTTCAAGAATTGGGAATCAATGAAACAAATCATGGTACTTCCACTGGATCTAACTGGATGCCAGGCACGAACGAAATTGCTTCCTACTCTCCGGTAGATGGAGCGCTAATAGGTAAGGTAACGACTACCACCAAAGAAGAATATGAACAGGTAATTAAAAGTGCTTCCGAAGCATTCAAAACCTGGAGGGTAATGCCAGCTCCGCAACGCGGGGAAATTGTCCGACAGTTTGGAGAGGAATTGCGACGCCTGAAAGAACCTTTAGGGAAATTGGTTTCTTATGAAATGGGGAAATCCTACCAAGAAGGATTGGGAGAGGTACAGGAAATGATCGATATCTGTGATTTTGCGGTTGGGCTTTCCCGTCAGTTGCACGGACTTACTATGCACAGTGAGCGTCCAGGACATCGTATGTATGAGCAGTACCATCCTCTTGGAATTGTAGGAATTATTTCTGCCTTTAACTTTCCAGTTGCTGTTTGGTCTTGGAATACGGCCTTGGCATGGATATGCGGCGATGTGTGTGTTTGGAAACCAAGTGAAAAAGCACCTCTTTGTGGAATTGCCTGTCAGAAAATTGCGGCAAAGGTGTTTGCAGATAATAACCTTCCAGAAGGTATCTCCTGTCTAATTAATGGGGACTACCAAGTAGGGGAATTCATGACCCAAGACAAACGGGTTCCTTTGGTTTCTGCTACAGGATCTACACGAATGGGTAAAATAGTAGCCAAAACAGTAGGGGAGCGTTTGGGAAAATCCCTTTTAGAATTAGGAGGAAACAACGCCATTATCGTAACCCCAGATGCGGATATAAAAATGACCATTATTGGCGCTGTATTTGGTGCTGTGGGAACGGCTGGTCAGCGCTGTACTTCAACCCGAAGATTAATTATTCATGAAAGTATCTACGATCAGGTGAAGAAAGCTTTGGTAGATGCCTATGGTCAGCTTCGTATTGGAAATCCATTGGATGAAAATAACCATGTGGGGCCATTAATTGATACCGATGCTGTTGCCATGTACAATAAGGCTTTGGAAAAAGTAGTTGCCGAAGGCGGAAATATTATTGTAGAAGGTGGTGTATTGGAAGGGGAAGGCTATGAGAGCGGTTGTTATGTAAAACCTGCTATTGCCGAGGCTAACAATAGTTTTGAAATCGTACAGCACGAAACATTTGCCCCTGTGTTATACTTGTTGAAATACTCAGGAGATGTAGTAAATGCTATCGATGTTCAGAATGGAGTGGCTCAAGGGTTGTCTAGTGCTATAATGACAAATAACCTTCGTGAAGCAGAACGCTTTTTGAGTCATGCAGGAAGTGACTGTGGAATCGCCAATGTAAACATAGGAACATCTGGTGCGGAGATTGGAGGTGCCTTTGGAGGTGAAAAAGAAACAGGTGGAGGGCGTGAGTCTGGAAGTGATGCATGGAAAGTATACATGCGCAGACAAACAAATACTATTAATTACACTACTGAATTACCCCTAGCACAGGGAATTAAGTTCGATCTTTAATAAAAATTCATTTGAGTTTATCATAAAACCCGTTGAAATCTTTTCAACGGGTTTTTCATTTTAGGGGAATGATGCACCCGATTTAGTTTCGTACGGAGCGCCAACCAAGAAAGATTTTTGTGGGTGGATGGCCTCAATCCCAATTTCGGTTTATAAAGAATACCTACAGGGTTGATAGGCAATTCCCATTTTTGTAACTTGCCAAAAAAAACCTATGAAGCGTTTCCTGTCTTTTTTTCTGATGCTAACCATTTTGTCCTGTAATAGTGATGATGGTGGGGATACTCAAGCATGTACCGAAGTATTGGTGTTCGGTTTGCGAATTGAAGTATTGAATAATACCAATGGTAATCCTGTTAGTAGTGATATTACAGTAACGGCAACCGATGGTAGCTACTCCGAGGATCTTGTTTTTCAGGGAGGAGCTTGGTTAGGTGCTGCGGAGCGTGAAGGAACCTATGATATTTCAGTTACCTCACAATCGTATACTCCGGCCACACTTAATGATATTGTTGTTGGAAAAACAGCGGATGATTGCCACGTTATTACAGAAGAACGTCAAGTGTTGGTTTCACCATTTACTCCCTAATTCCTTCCTTTTTCATTGGGATATAAAGTATAAGCAGGATCACTTTGCCAGTATTCCTTGCTATCCACATCCATTATGGTGAGGGGGCCAGTGAAAGCTATTCCCGTATCGACATTCCAGACATTGGCAAAGTTTAAGGGAATCGTTTCACCCATTTTGGTAGTAGGGGTATGACCCAAATAAATTTCAGAATATAATGAGAGTCGTTTAGGGTAGCGAACATCATCTTTTGGAATTAGAGTATCTAACGCACGAACCATTTCCCAGAGGGTCCGATCCCAAAACACCATGTTCTTGAAGAATTCATGATTAATTCCGTTCACATTGGTGAATCCGGCATGTACAAATAGACGGTCGGAAGTATCTAAATGATAATTCACCAAGCCCTCATAAAAGTCCATATGAACGGCTTTCTGACTCTGAGTAAGAGAATCATAACTTTCCTTGCTAACAGCGCCGCCACTAGCTAACCACATGGGATTTTCGTCGCCATGCCTTAGATAACGATGCATGAGATAATCATGATTGCCCCTAATGAAAACACATGGGTGCCTTTCTGAAAATTCAATGAGAAATGAAACGGTTTCTGCGGCTTCGCTCCAGCCATCCACATAATCCCCCAGGAAAATAAACTGATCCTCCGGACTGGGCTTTATTTTTTCCAAAACTTGGATCAATGCCCTAAGGCCACCATGTATGTCCCCAACTACAAGTGTTCTCATCCCTGTTGTTCGTTTAGCACAAAAATTAAGATCGCAAGAATCGAGACAATGAGAAGAACGAATAAAAATATTTTCCAGAAGGAATATGGTCTTTTACCCGAAAGTGTACCTGTTTGTCCATTTACAAAGAAGTTGTAACGTTTTCCTTTAAACACATAGGCACTAACGAACACAGGTAATAGAATATGTTTAAAGGTTTCCTCGCTTAATTTCATGTTTATGGAATGTACGCGTTGGGTATCTCCACCAATATCCCTTCGCACCCAACGATCTGCAATGCGATTGGCTTCCTTATTAGATTCTAGATGGCCTTCTTTAAGTGGAATCGTATATTTCTCGGTCACAAAACCTGCGAGATAACTACTGTCAAAAGGCAGCAACGCCTTGAGATTCCAATGTGCTACTTTAATTGGGATAACCCCCGAACGTTGCTTTGAGGCTTTAATTAAGGTATCATCAATAAAACCAGAAATATTTCCACTTGCGGGAGTCCATCGTGTTCTGCGTTCCTGTCGGGTTCGCGTTACCGTTTTGCCATTCACAGTGGTGGTATAGGGAACCGTTACATAGTAATAATCTCCCCGTTGACCTGTGTAAGTGGCAAATAATTGGGCATCGAAGGTCCAGTAAGGAACATATAGGCCTTTGGTATTTTGTGGATCGAGTGAGGCTTTTTTCAGTTTATTGGGAGCCCACCATAACTTTTTGACCCATTGTTTAAAAATAAGATGGGCACGTTCTTGGTTTATCTGAAAAGGTAAGACAGCGCCTGGTAATATCCATTCTTCCTTCTTCATATCCTCTACAATGAGCGGAGAACTACAATACACACAATGAAGTGATTTATAATTCTCCTCCACATGCTGATTGGCGCCACAGTTTTTGCATGCAAGCATGGAAATAGCCTCACTATGCGATAGAGAGCCTAGAGCCTCCAAATAGGGTTTTAGCTCCAACTCCTCAAAACCGCTTTCCGATGGGGCGATTTCTTGGGTATGACCACAATAATCGCACTCCAATTGTGTAGTTCCAGGGGCATATACCAATTCTGCCCCGCAATTGATGCAGGATTTCTTGAGTTCTGATTTTTGAATGGGTGCGTCTTGCATTTTTTATTTAGACCGTACGAAAAACAATAGGAAGAAAGGAGGACAAATCTTAGTGCTAAATCATTCTGTCATTCCTTTCCTCTAAAAGGGGTTTTTATGCTCCAGGTAATGGAGGAGGCGTACTTCCTCCCAAAAAGGCTTTGAGTTCCTCCACATCTTTTAATGCCGCCCATCCAGTCATTCCCTGTTTCCAAACCAAGGTATCCTTGTTTACGGTGCGATTGGCAAATAGGGTTCTAAGTTGCTCAAAACCGACGGGACCGGCTTGTTGCCCGTTGTGGGCATAAAAATATTGTACGGCTACTGGCATTGGTGGGGGTACCGCTTGTTGGGTGGCTGTCACTGGTTGAGCGCCTCCCATTTGTGGACTCATCATGCCTCCCATTTGTTGGGCCAACACAAAGCCCATTCCCATTCCCATTCCAGCACCTGCCGTTCCTCCTTCATTGGCAGCAGCAGCTTCAATAGCCTTAGCGGTTTTGAATTTGGTCAATTTATCGAGATCCAATTTATCGATACGACTGTATTCGAAGATTTCCTTTTTAAGGTCTTCGGGCATGGAAACATTCTCAATGTAGAATTTCTCCAGGGAAATACCCACACTCATGAATTCGGGCTGCATTACTTCCTTGCAGGTTTCACTGAGTTCAGAAGTGTTGGCTGCATATAATTCGATAGGTAAGTTGGCCTCTCCTACGGTATCGGTGAATCGAGTGGCAATGAGGCTTTTTAAGTGTTCATTGATTTCGAAATTCGTGAAATTGTTATCTGTCCCTACGATATCGACAATGAACTTACCCGCATCACTAATTTTGAAAGCGTAGGTTCCAAAAGCCCGAATTTCTACCAATCCGAAACGTTCATCATTTAGTGTGATCGGGTTTTTGGTACCCCATTTTTCATCAGTGAAAAGGTGGGTGTTTACAAAGTAAACTTCGGCTTTGAATGGGCTATTGAAGCCATATTTCCATCCTTTAAGTGTGGCGAGGATGGGAAGGTTTTGCGTATCCAGAGTATACGTTCCCGGTGTAAACACATCGGCCAACTGCCCTTCATTCACAAAAACGGCGGTTTGTCCTTCCCGCACAATTAGTTTTGCCCCATTCTTTATTTCGTTTTGATAGCGTTCAAATCGGTGGCAAATGGTATCGTCTGTGTAGTCAAGCCACTCAATGATATCGATAAATTCATGACTTAGTTTTTCTTTTATTTTGTCAAAAAGTCCCATAGATGTTGGTATTTATGAATAGTTGAATCTTAAAATTAAGGAATAAATGGAAATCTATTGTTAACTATACTTTACTTTCCGAAGAATTCGCACAGATTCCTTATACGATTGGTATAGATTTCCTCCCATTTGTTTCAAAAAAGGTTTGGCGTCAAGCAATTTTTCTTTGGCATCCTGAAAATCGTTTAGGTAACATATGAGGTAGGTAGCAGGAAGATGTGTAAGATCCTTTTTGTCCTGTGGACGTAGGCTAACCCCTTTTTTCAACTTTTCCAGAAGCGCATTATTGGTATTGTATATATGATATAACGTGCGTTTATTAAATTGTGGGGGTTCAAAAATAAGCTCGGACGCTATGTTATAAAAGCCATTTTCATGGAAGGTTATGGTAACTTCTTCCAAGGGATAGTATTTATTGTTTTCGTTCAGGCCTAAGTGAACGTATTCTACAATTGAAAAGGAGCCTTCATTATAGGCAATGCTAACTTCGTCCAATGCAGAATAGAATAATCGCACTTGTTCATTGATCAATTCAATATCCACCCGCGAGTAGTACGTCTCACCCCTAACCTGTTTGATGTTTCCAGCCCAGCAAACCACGAATTGTTCCTTAAAAACCTTGTAGTGGGACTCAAGTTCGCTATGTCGAACATTTATGAAATCGATGACGCCGTCTAAGGTATGCTCAATGTTGTTCTTGGCTCGGTTTTCTATGGATTTAACAATCTGTGAGTTTACATCCTTTATCTCGATATCGAAATCCTTAGGCATGGAGATACTGCCATCCCTTAAGAAAATAGAGCCTCCCCAATACTTCCAGATGTTCTTTCTTAGGGAGGTGATTTCTCCCGTAGGCCTTATGGTAACCAATCCCACTACTTTGTCATCGGGTAAATGCGGGAACATGACATTTTCGTATGAAATAAGGGGAGGGTTATTCAAATAGGCATTTACAAGATTCTGTATTTTACTATCGTCAAAAAAGTCTACACCCCTAATTTCATTGCCCTCATCTTCTACACCAATAACAATATAGCTGTTGTTGGCAGGGTTGCTATTGCTAAGAGCACAAATGTGTTTTAGGAATTTAGCTTTTCCTTCCTTGCTGCCTAGATCGATCTTTCGCTTCTTGTCATAAAAACTACTCTCATCATTATGAGCAAGTAATTGTTTAATAAGTAAGCGTTTGTTGATCATTCTTTGGGGGGAAAGCTACTGTCTTTTGTTTACAATGGTACTGCTGGCCTGATCCAAACACATTACCGTTAGATCGGCAATGTTTACATGAGGAGGTCTGGTAATGGCGAACCAAATTATGTCTGCGATGTCCTCTGGAAGAAGAGGATCGTAATTTTGATACACTTTTTCTGCACGCTCAGAATCTCCCTTAAATCGCACTTCACTAAATTCCGTTTGTACCAATCCAGGGTTGATTCCACTAACTTTTATGCCTTTTCCATTCAAATCCAACCGCATTCCTTGGGTAATGGCATCGACGGCATGTTTACTAGCACAGTAGACATTTCCCTTGGGGTATACTTCTTTCCCAGCTGTAGAACCTATGTTGATAATATGCCCTTTTTCTCGCTGTAGCATTCCGGGTAATATGGCTTTGGAAACATATAAAAGGCCTTTCACATTAATATCCATCATAGCATCCCAGTCGTCCATACTTCCATCTTGTATAGTCTCCAGACCATGGGCGTTACCTGCGTTATTTATGAGAATATCTATTTCCGAAAAAGCAGAAGGCACGCTTGCTAGTGCATCAAATACATGTTCCCGATTCCGCACATCAAATTGCAAAGTACATACCTCAGTGTTATTAGAAAGCTCCTTCTGCAATTCTTCCAAACGGTCTTGCCTCCTTCCACATAGAATGAGCCGTATTCCGTGTGTTGCAAATAATTCTGCCGTGGATTTTCCAATACCGGAAGTAGCGCCTGTTATGAGTGCAGTGCGATTGTTTTCTTTCATCAATGATACATTTAAGGAACTTTATGGCCTTGACTGGCCACTAACATTTTAAACCAATCCACTTGGGTTAATTCAATTTTGGAAGCTTCGGCTGCCAATACGATGCGCTCCTTGCTAGTGGTTCCAACTACGGGATGAATGCCAGCAGGGTGTTTTAAAATCCAGGCTAATAATAACTGGTCCTTAGAGACGCTGTACTTCTCTGTTAATTCATCTAATAGGGAATGGATTCGCTTGGTTTGGTCATCTTCTTCCTTAAAGAGCTTACCCAAGGGGCTCCAGCACATGGGCGTAATGGCATTTAATTGCATAAAGTCTAAAGTACCATCGAACATAGCTTGGTTAGAAGTAAGGCTGAATTCAATCTGATTGGCATAAATGAACTCCCTACTATCTATAAGGCGCATTTGGGAAACCGTAAAATTGGAGACCCCAAAACTGCGTATTAGTTCCTTTTCCATTAAATGAGCTACCCCTTTCTTTATTTCATCCCTATCCATAAGTGGGCTTGGGCGGTGTAATAGCAATAGGTCCAGATAATCACATTGTAGGTCATTGATGGATTTTTCTGCACTCCAAATAATATAATCTGCATCGTACTGATAATGCTTGATTTCGTTATCGCGGGTGTCGCCTACATATTGAATCCCACATTTTGAAATGATTTCTATAGTATCCCTTGCAACACCACTTTCTGCAAAAGCAGCTCCAAATTCGCCCTCAGTGGTATAATCGCCGTAAATATCTGCGTGATCGAAAGTGGTAATTCCAGCTTCTACACTATGTTTCAAAAGCGAAACCATCTCGTTTTTAGAGAGTTGCTTCCCCCAAACACCCCAGGTCATACAGCCTTGAATTATCCTTGAAAATTTTGGTTCCATTGTCTATTTTTAGTGCGTCTTAAAGTTAAAAATTTGAAATTAGTAAAAAGTGCGTTAGCCCTTTTATTTACTAGAAGTTTTAACCAATTGTTAACAGCAACTCTCAGCATAAATTTTGAATTTGCATCCCATTCAATTTTTGAATGCTATTATTGAACTAAAATACGTATGGAACAAGCAGCTACTGCCCTAGATATAGGTGCATTGAATGAGAAAATAGAAAAGGAAAGTGCTTTTGTGGATATCCTCACTTTGGAAATGAACAAAGTGATTGTTGGACAGAAACACATGGTAGAACGACTCCTCATCGGTCTGTTGGGTCAAGGACACATCCTATTGGAAGGGGTGCCCGGATTGGCAAAAACTTTGGCAATCAACACCTTGTCCAAAGCGGTACATGGATCTTTTAGCCGTATTCAGTTTACTCCAGACCTTTTGCCAGCCGATGTGGTGGGAACATTGATCTACAACATGAAGGCCAATGATTTCAGTATTAAGAAAGGACCCATTTTTGCCAATTTTGTTTTGGCAGATGAGATTAACAGGGCTCCGGCCAAGGTGCAATCTGCATTGCTGGAAGCCATGCAGGAAAAACAAGTCACCATAGGGGACGACACCTTCATACTGGAAAAACCATTTTTGGTAATGGCTACCCAGAACCCAATTGAACAAGAAGGGACCTATCCACTTCCAGAAGCACAAGTAGACCGTTTTATGCTAAAAACGGTTATTAAGTATCCAAAATTGGAAGAGGAACAACTCATTATACGTCAAAACCTGAAAGGAGGTTTCGAACAGGTAAATCCTGTGGTAACCATTGATCAGATTAAAAGAGCCCAAGAAGCAGTTAGGGAGGTGTATATGGATGAGAAAATCGAGAAGTATATTCTCGACATCATTTTCGCTACACGTACTCCCGAGAACTATGGTCTTAATGATTTAAAAGGGCTCATTGGTTTTGGAGCATCTCCAAGGGGAAGTATCAATTTGGCTTCGGCGGCCAAATGCTACGCTTTTATCAAACGAAGAGGATATGTCATACCTGAAGATGTCCGCGCCGTAGTTCATGATGTACTCCGTCACCGTATTGGGGTTACTTATGAAGCGGAAGCCGAAAATATTACTTCAGAAGATATCATAAACAAGATCGTAAACGTAATCGAAGTACCGTAAATCAGTATGCAGTATTCAGTATGCAACTACAAATGAGCTATTGTGTGTTGAATCTTTCTGCTGTTAACTAACTGCCAACTGTTTGCTGAACACTATGGACACTAAAGAACTTCTTAAGAAAGTACGTAAGATCGAAATCAAAACCCGTCGCCTAAGCGACCATGTTTTTGGTGGAGAGTACCATAGCACCTTTAAGGGGCGTGGAATGACTTTTTCTGAAGTTAGGCAGTACCAATTTGGTGACGATGTAAGAAATATAGACTGGAATGTTACCGCCCGTTACAACGAACCTTTTGTAAAGGTCTTCGAAGAAGAACGCGAACTTACCATGATGCTCATGGTAGATATAAGTGGTTCCGAACTCTTTGGAACAGGTACTCAGTTCAAAAATGAAATTATTACCGAAATAGCAGCAACCCTTGCATTTTCTGCAATGCAGAATAACGATAAAATTGGATTGATCCTTTTTTCGGATGAGATAGAGTTATTCATCCCACCCAAAAAAGGAAAATCCCATGTACTGCGAATCATAAGGGAGTTACTGGAATTTCAACCCAAAAGCAAGCAAACGGATATTGCACAAGCTTTGAAATACCTCACCAATGTAATGAAAAAGAAGGCCATTGTTTTTGTGCTTTCCGATTTCATTACAGAGGGGTATAAAGACACCTTGAAAATCGTTTCCAAAAAACACGATGTAACAGGGATCCGAATTTATGACCGTAGGGAAGAAAATATGCCAAATCTGGGGATGGTGCAAATGGAAGACGAAGAAACCGGAGAGTTAATGTTGGTAAATACAAGTTCTAAGAGCGTGCGCAGGGGATATAGCAAATACTATAATGAAAGAGTGGATGAGTTCAACGATGCCTTTCTTAAAAGCGGAGCAGGAGTATTAAGTTGTAGGGTAGATGAAAGTTACGTGAAGAAATTGTTGGGATATTTCAAAAGAAGAGGATAGCGGGAATGGAATACAAAAGTAAATATGGGTCTTTTATTTGTGAAAAAGGCCATTCGTTACGAATGGTTTTAGCGGCCCTATTCACTATTTTCTTATGTCAAGATATAGCTGCCCAGGTTACCTCTTCTGTTGATACGACCTTGATCCGAATCGGTGAAGAGATTAAGTATACCATACAGGTAGAAGCCGATACAACCTCCTTGGTTCTTTTTCCTGAAGGCCAAAGTTTCGCTCCGCTCGAAACCATAGAATCCTATAAGACCGATACGACGAAACTGGAAGATAAGTACGTATTGATTAAGAAATACGGAATTACCCAGTTCGATTCGGGAACGTATAAACTTCCTGCTCAGCGTATTATGATAGATGATCGTGTATTTACGACCGACTCTGCCTTGGTTGAGGTGCGGAATGTTCCAGTGGATACGACCAAGCAGAAAATGTTCGACATTAAACCAGTGATCGAAGTGAAAGGGCCTCCCTTCAATTTTATTACATTATTGTATATACTGCTTCCTTTATTGATTATAGGGGCTATAGGGTATCTGCTTTTTAGAAGGAAAAAAAGAAAAGAAGAGCGGGAAAAACAGTTGCCTCCATACGAAGAAGCGATGGTAGCCCTGGAAGAGTTGGATAGTTTGGAACTGTTGAAAGAGAACAAATCAAAGGCCTATTATTCTTCACTTACTGAAATCGTGAAGCGTTATTTAGACCGAGAGGTCGACAGTAGGGCACTGGAAAGTACAAGTGACGAATTGATTGAACGCTTAATGCTACTGAAGGATTCCGGACACTTTGAATTTGACCAAGAAACCATCAGAAAATTGGATGGGATCTTCAAAAGAGCGGATTTGGTCAAATTTGCAAAAATGAAGGAGGAAATAGGACAAGCAAGAGCGGATCGATCTTCCATAGAAGAAATCATCAACGAAACCCAAGAAGCCATTCCAGAACCTTCTGAAGAAGAACTCTTGCAAAACGAACTGTATTTGGAAGCCATGAAGAAGAAACGCAGGAAAAGGCGTGTTCTTATCGGATCCCTTGCAGGACTTTTTGCAATTTTGATAACCACGGTGGTGTTAGGAACTACCTTGGGTTGGTCCTACCTAAAGGATAATGTCATTGGCCACCCCACCAAAGAATTATTGGAGGGTAAATGGTACCGTAGCGAGTATGGAATTCCTGCAATTATTGTGGAAACCCCTGTTGTTTTGAAACGTACCCCTATTCCAATTCCTGAAGAAGCAAGGGAGCAGGTTCAATCCATGGATATGTTTGGCTATGGAAGTTTGCTCGACATGTTTTATGTGGCGGTAAGCTCGGTGAAGTATACCGGTGAGATTGAAGTGAATTTAGAAAGATCCCTTGAAGGGTCACTCCAATCTATGGAACAGCAAGGAGCCCAAAATATCATCGTGAAGCAAGAGGCTTTCGAAACACCCGAAGGACTAAAGGGACGAAAAGCCTACGGAAGCTTTAAATCTGAGTTAGCCAACGGAAAACTTGGACCTGAGCAGAATTATGAAATCATAGTATTTGGTCAGCAGGGCGCATTGCAGCAAATCATAGTGGTTTCAAAAGCTGATGATGATTATGCCGAAGAATTGGTAGCTCGAATAGTGAATTCGGTAGAACTGGAAATAGATCCTTTTCAAAAAAAGGAAGAAGTTAAAGAAGAAGAATGATGCAGAATTTCGAATATGTACATCCACAGTTTTTTTGGTTGCTTTTGTTGCTACCTCTGCTCGTGGTATGGTACATTTGGAAGCGAAAGCAGCAGACAGCGGCCCTTAAAATTTCGAGCATTAAAGGATTCAAAACAGGAAAGAATTGGCTGGCAAAACTTCGCCCTGTCCTTTTTGCCCTAAGGCTTGTTGCATTGGGAGCTATCATTGTGGCTTTAGCCCGCCCCAGAAATGTAAACGAAAGCACTAAGATTAAGACCACAAGTGGGATCGATATCGTTATGGCCATCGATGTTTCGGCCAGTATGTTGGCACGTGATTTAAAACCTAACCGTTTGGAAGCCTTGAAAAAGGTGGCCGGGCGATTTATAAATGCTAGGCCCAATGATAGGATAGGATTGGTAGAATATGCAGGCGAAAGCTTCACGAAAACACCCCTTACCAGTGACAAAAGCATTGCTTTTTCTTCACTAAAAAGTATTAAGTATAATAATGTGATAGAAGGAGGGACGGCGATAGGAATGGGATTGGCTACTGCAGTAAACAGATTAAAAGAAAGCCGCGCAAAAAGTAAGGTGATCATTCTTTTAACGGACGGGGTGAATAATACTGGGTTTATCGATCCAAAAATCGCGAGTGAATTGGCTGTGGAATTTGGCATCAAAGTATATACGATTGGTTTAGGGACCAATGGTATGGCGGTCTCTCCTATTGGGTTACTTCGTAATGGAGAATTTCAGTACGGCAATGTTCCCGTAGAAATAGATGAAGAATTGCTTCAGGAAATAGCGGAGACTACAGATGGTAAATATTTTAGGGCCACCAGCAACACACGGTTAAGTGAAATTTATGAAGAAATTAATAAACTGGAGAAAACAGAAATAGAAGAATTTAAGTTTAAGAGTTACGATGAGAAATTTCGTCCTCTTGTGCTACTGGCATTAGGTCTTTTAGCACTGGAGTGGTTACTGCGTTATACTTTGTTTAGAAGCTTTATTTAGAAAGATGTATCAATTAGAAGAACCCATATATTTTTATATCATGATCGGAATTCCGGCACTGGTCTTCCTATTTCTATTGTTACAACTTTGGAGGAAAAGAGCTCAGAATAATTTTGCCTCAAATTACTTGTTGAGAAAATTGAGCCCTAACCGATCACTCTTCAAACCGATCCTGAAACTATTGGTACTTTGTTTGGCAGTGGCATGCCTCAGCTTTGCATTGGTAAATCCCAAAATCGGTACCAAATTGGAAACTGTAAAAAGGGAAGGGGTAGATGTGGTATTCGCCCTTGATGTATCCAAAAGTATGCTTGCCGAAGATATCGCACCAAATAGAATGGAGAAGTCCAAACAATTGGTGGCACAGATCATTAATAGTTTGGCGGGAGATAGGGTTGGTATTATTGGATATGCCAGTAGCGCATTTCCGCAAGTTCCAATTACGACCGATTTTGCATCTGCAAAGTTATTCCTTGCCGGGATGAATACCGAGATGGTTTCCTCTCAGGGAACTGCCATTACAGAAGCTATTTCGTTGGCTCAAACATACTATGACGATGACGAACAAAGTAATCGGGTGCTTTTCATTGTAAGCGATGGGGAAGATCATGAAGGAAATGTGTCTGCCATTGTTGAAGAAGCTGCCCAAATGGGGATTAAGATTTTCACGATTGGCGTAGGAACCGAAAAAGGAGCCCAGATTCCAATTAAGAGAAATGGCATCCTACAATACTATAAAAGGGATCAGAATAATGAAGTGGTGATCACCAGATTGCATACGCCTACACTTCAAGAAATTGCCGAAGGGGCCAATGGAGAGTTTATAGATGGAAGTAATACCAAGGAAGTCGTAGAGACAGTTACAGCCATATTAAATGGTATGGATAAAAAGGAATTTGAAGCCAAACAGTTTACGGATTTTAAAGACCAGTTTCAATGGTTTCTGGCTGGGGCATTATTTTTGTTGATATTAGATGTCTTGCTTTTGGAACGTAAGACCCAATGGTTGAAAAAGTTGAATTTATTTAATGAAGGAGAATAAAATGAAAAGGACTTCATACATAACGCTCATTCTATTGTTGTTTACATCGGTTTCTTTTGGGCAGAAAGAAAGCAAGGAGCAAAGACAACAGCAAAAGGAAACCCAAGAATTTTTAAGTGAAGCAAATTCTGAATTGTTCGATGACAATTTTGTGGATGCCGAAGTGAATTATAGGAAAGCCATAGCTACGAGCCCTTCTGTAGAGACTGGGAAATACAATTTGGGAAATGCCTACTACAATGAAGCCAAGAACGATGAAGCAATGCGTCGTTTTGCCCAAGCCGCTGAGGTCGCTAAGAACAAGCCCGAGAAACATAAAGCATATCATAACCTCGGTAATACTTTCATGAATGCTGAGAAGTATCAGGAGGCCGTCGAAGCTTATAAAAGTGCACTTCGAAATAATCCTACCGACGAAGAAACACGTTATAACCTAGCGTTGGCAAAAGAAATGCTCGAGAAGAATCCACCGCAAGGAGGAGATGGCGAGAATGACAATGAAGATCAACAGGATAATAAAGATCAGCAAGATCAGAATCAGGATAACAAGGACGACGAAGGGAAAGAAAAAGAAGGAGACGATGGAGAGCAAAAGGAGGATGAAAGCGATCAAGGTGATGAAAAGGATAAGAACGAAGGAGATAAGGAAGGCGAGAACGAAAAACAAGAACAGCAAGATCCTAAAGATCAAAAGGACGGACAGGGAGATCAACCCAAAGAACAAAAACAACAGCCCGTTCCTGGAAAGTTGTCTCCACAGCAGATTAAAAACCTGCTGAAAGCAATGAATGATCAGGAGAAGAAAGTCCAGGATAAGATCAATGCAAAAAAATTAAAAGGAACCAAAGTTAAAAGTGATAAAGATTGGTAGTTATGAAGGGGGGTAAGTTTCTCTACATATGTATGTTTCTTCTGAGCTGCAGTTTTTTGCAAGCTCAGGTCACGTTTCAGTCTAAGGTGAGCAAAAAGAAATTAGGGGTTAATGAGCGTCTGCGAATCGATTTCGAAATGAATCAAGATGGCGACGATTTTAACCCTCCGGATTTTGCTGGTTTCCGTATTGTGGGAGGACCTCACCAAGCAATTAGTAATTCATGGATTAACGGGAAAAGAAGTTACTCCAAAACGTATTCATATACCCTTGCTCCTAAAGCAAAAGGGAAGTTTACGATAGGTCAGGCGACTATTAATATTGAAGGGGAAACCTATAAGACCACACCTATCGTAGTGCAGGTAACTGCCGCTGTTAGCAAGCCCAAGGATGGCAATAATGCCGATTATTTGGCCAGTGAGAATGTTCACTTGGTAGCAGAGGTTTCCAAGACCAATCCTTATTTGAATGAGGCAATTACGGTTACCTACAAATTATATGTGTCCAATGAGGTGAGTATAACCAGTAATTGGCGCGAAGTAGATACGCCAAAGTATGCCGATTTTTGGAGCCAGAATATTGACAGTCGGGGTAATTACAAGATATATGATGGTACATACCAGGGGGAAGATTATCGATATGTAGTCCTTAGAAGAACAGTGCTATATCCCCAGAAGACAGGAAAACTGGAAATTGAACCATTAAGCCTCGATATCCCTATCGATGTAAAAAGCAATCGACGTGATATTTTTGGCCGTAGTCTCATGACACGGGTGAACAAAACTATTTCTGCTGGGAAAAGGACCATCGATGTAAAGCCGCTTCCAGAGGAGGGCCGTCCCATTAATTTTACGGGAGCTGTGGGTGATTTCGATTTTGCCATTTCAACCAATAAAACTCAACTGGATGCTAATGAAGCACTGGAATTGTCCGTTAAAGTTTCGGGAAATGGAAATTTGAAATTATTCGATCTTCCGAAATTAAAACTCCCTAGTACCCTCGAGGTCTATGAACCCTCTCGAGCGGATAATATTAAAACCCTAGCGAAAGGAATGTCTGGAGCGATGGTAGAAAATTATACGGTCGTTCCGCAATTCAAGGGGAACTACCCAATACGACCCATTACTTTTTCCTTTTTCAATCCAAGTACTGCAACCTATGAAACGCTTTCTTCTAAAGAGATCTTAATTGAAGTGGAAAATGGCCCGTTGACCAATGAAAGCACAGAAAATTCGACTACTGCTACCAAGCAGGTAGTGACTTTAGATAAGAACCAGTTTAAATACATAAAGCTGAATGCCAATTTGGAAGCGATGGAAAAGGTACACTTCTTTAAATCGAAGACATTTTGGGTATTATTGGGAGCGCCATTTCTTTTTATACCGCTTGCCATTTTTGTAGGGAGAAAAAGAAAGCAGCGTTTGGCAGATGTAGACGGAAACCGACTTAGAAGAGCTAATCAATTAGCTAAAAAGTATTTAAGTGAGGCCAAGAAGAATCTTGGCAGCCAGACTGCCTTTTATGAATCTTTGGAGCGCGCACTGCACAATTATTTGAAAGCCAAACTGAATATTGAAACAAGTGAAATGTCCAAAGCGCATATTTCTAATGTATTGTTGGAAAGAAAAGTAGACTTGGGTGTTGTAGGCAATTTTACAGACCTTCTCAAAAGCTGTGAATTTGCTAGGTATACACCTACTTCTAATGTGACTATTCAAAAGGATTACGAAACTGCAGTAGGGACTATTTCCAACATTGATAAACAAATTCAATAACGACCCAGAAATGAAAAAGGTTATTTACATACTAGCGCTTTTTGTCTCTTCTCTGGGAATAGCTCAAAATGAAGCCCTTTTTGAACAGGGAAAACAACAATACAAGGCAGATAAGTTTCAAGACGCCATCACCACTTGGGATAAGATATTGAAATCGGGTCAGCATTCTGCAGCCTTGTACTATAACATTGGGAATGCACATTATCGTCTCAATCAAATAGGGCCCAGTATCTATTATTATGAAAAAGCACTACAGCTTGCTCCAAATGACGGGGAAATCCTTAACAATTTGGCCTATGCCCAAAATGCTACCGTCGATGCTATCGAGCCATTACCCCAAACAGTTTTTGCCAAGTGGGATAAAAAGGTTTCTAATTTACTAACCTTCGAAGGATGGGCAGGGGTTTCGGTAATTTGCTCCATTATCTTCGCGTTGTTTTTTATTGGCTATTATTTTTCAGTATATAGCCAAAGAAAACGTGTATTATTTGTGGGTTCCTTAGTGGCTCTTTTTGTGCTCATAACGGGTGTAACCATGAGTTTTCGAACATTTGGGAGGCAGTTAAAGGATACACCTGCCATCATATTTGCCGAAAGTACCGAAGTTAAGTCGGACCCAAAAATGAATAGCGAAACCTCATTCCTTTTGCATGAAGGCACCAAGGTTCAGATAATTGTTGAAGATGGCGACTGGAGTCGCATTCAAATTGCCGACGGTAAAGACGGCTGGGTACTCAATTCAGATTTTAAAATCCTTTAGTTTAGTAATAGATTAACAGCATAGTTGGCGTAAAATGTTATTTTTGAATGAACGATCAAGGATTCATGAAGACCAACGCATTATTCTTTTTACTTCTTTTCTCTGTTTTTATTGTTACACCAGCAGTAATTAACCTGTGTGATAATGAGGCAGATATCGTTGAGTTTTCTATAGGTGAAGAAGAAAAAACTGATACCTCTTTGGCAGATTCTGAACACTATGTGTTAATTAGCCTGAGAGATCAAGAAAATGCTTCTTCAATGACTCAAAAAATCACACCAGAGAGGTCCTCTCATCCATTTTGGGATACCTGGTATCCTGATACCTTTTCCCCTCCACCAGAATTTTCTGTACTTTAATGCAGCAGAAGAACTTTCTGTACTTTCAGCAAAACCCAAAAAGGGTTTTGTGAAATTTCTAAACAACCTTTAAAACCAAACAACTTATGTTCAAGAATATATTCACTAATATTAGAGGGAATGTTTTTGGTGGAGTTACCGCAGGAATCGTGGCTTTACCATTAGCACTGGCCTTTGGTGTACAATCTGGTCTAGGGCCCAGTGCAGGACTTTATGGGGCCATATTTATTGGTTTCTTTGCCTCTCTTTTTGGAGGAACGAACACCCAAATTTCCGGCCCAACCGCACCAATGACTGCAGTATCTATGGTCATTATTGCGGGTATAATTGCCGCCAATGAAGGAAATGTTGAAAAGGCATTACCTTACATTCTACTGGTATTTTTGTTGGCAGGACTCATGCAGGTTGTCATGGGTCTGGTAGGTATAGGGAAGTATATTAAATACATTCCTTATCCTGTGGTATCTGGCTTCATGACGGCTATTGGGGTCATTATTCTCATCACACAAATTTCTCCTTTGCTTGGATATAGTGTAGAAAGGGACGAAGCCTTTATTCAGGAATTTAAACCGCAGGCAGAAGAGGTTCTCCTGGATAAAATCCTGAAAGATGAAGCCGGCGAGGGAATATTGGTTCTTGAAGATTTCAGGGAGACTATAACGCGAGCCGAAAAAATTACGGAAAATGAGATTCAAGTAGAAGCCATGACCCTTGCCAAGAGCGAAGGATCTGGTGTTATTGGAACGCTTCGAACTTTACCACGAGCACTTTCTAACATTAACTGGCTAGAACTTATTCTGGCTGCCATAACCATTTTAATCATCTTTGGTTTCAAAAAAATCACCACCAAGGTTCCTAGCACTCTAGTAGCGCTCTTTGTGGTATCGGGAGGGGCCTACTTTCTGAAATTGAACTATCTTCCCATTAAAGAAATCCCTGGCGGATTCCCGATCATAAATATGGGAATATTTGCCAATTTTAATATCGGCCAAATAAGTCCATATGTGCTTACGGCCTTAACCCTCGCGTTCCTTGGTGCTATTGATTCACTATTGACCTCGGTAGTGGCAGATAACATGACGAAAACAAAGCACAAGCCTAACCAAGAATTGGTAGGACAAGGTATTGGAAATAGTATTGCAGCATTGTTCGGGGGTATTCCAGGTGCTGGGGCCACCATTAGGACAGTGGTAAATATCAACTCTGGAGGAACTACAAAACTTTCGGGAATGATTGCCTCCTTGCTCTTACTGGTTATTCTATTGGCTCTAGGAGATGTGGCCTCGCAGATTCCTGCAGCGGTACTTGCCGGGATTCTTATTACGGTCGGAATAGGAGTTATGGACTACAAAGGATTAAGAGCTATCCCAAAAATGCCAATTTCGGAAATTGTAATCATGTTATTGGTGCTTTTCCTATCTGTTTTCTGGGATCTTATTTATGCCGTTGGAATTGGATTGGTATTGGCCTCTTTAATCTTTATGAAGAAAATTGGAGACTTAACCGCTCGTAAATCGAAAGTGGTTGTTCTTGATAATGCTGACGAATTGGATCATCCTTGGAAAGATGAAATTAATTTTCCAGCAGATTTGAAAACGAAGGTTTTTGTAAAACGATTAAAAGGACCCATCTTTTTTGGCTCAACAAGTGAAATTCAAGAACTCGCCAAAGAAATACCTGAGTCTGCGTCGCATGTTATTATTAGGATGGGTGAAGTGCCCTATATGGATCAATCGGGGACGTATACCATGGAAGAAATCTTATTGGAATTAAATCAAAAGGACATTCATCCAATGTTCGAAGGGCTGCAAGAGCAGCCTAATGCGATCATGACCAGCATCGATATTATTCCAGATTTGGTGCCAAATGAGTGCCTATTCGATAATTTTAAGGATGCAATGATATACATCCGCGAACATGTAAGTAGGGACAAATAATTTATTCAGAATCAGGGGTTTCGGAAGGTTCCGATTCGTCCGTTTCGCTCTTGTAATGCGCTAGCACTTTTGGGATCACCAGGGGTGCTAGTGCTGCTACTGGGGCATATAAAACAGAGTTTTCCTTTTTCTCTTCGGAAATAACATATCCGGTAAGATTTGAATTGTTGAAAAACATGAAAACAACACTTAGGATAAAGGCGTATTGAAGCAATGCAAATAGCCCCCCCAATAACTTGTTCAACAACCCAAGGGCGGCGAAATCTGCTATTTTCGTCAAGAACTTTCCTGCCATATTTATTACGATCACAATAATTAGAAATGTAACCGCAAACGATGCCAATTTTGTTATTTGATCGCTCCAATCGAACCATCTTGAAATATACGCACCTGCAAAATCCGAAAAGTAGATAGCACCAAAAGCACCAGCTATTAGACCAATAAGCGAAGCAAGTGCTACAAAGAGTCCTTTTTTAAATCCTGAAATGAATGCGAGCAGTAAAATAATGCCGAGAACAATGTCTATGATATTCATGATATCTTTTTAGGTATAACGTAAAGATAAGATTTCTGTTATATTTAAATTATAAACGGGAATACCGCTACCTTTGCAAGAGAATTTTATGCATGTCTAGAGATCCACAATTAAAAGAACGATGGGAGTCTGTAGTGACCTTTTTAAGTAGTCGCTTTGCAGATGGGGAACCGCTCGAGTTAGATGCCATAATTTATTTGGTGGGATTACAGGAGTTAGGGCAATTACACCGTAAGTTCAAGAAGGATGAAAAGATCAACTTAATGCATATCGCCATTTGTAGATTGTTGGAGCCCTTTGGGTATTATGAGTTCGATTTTTTTGACGACGACGGATGGCCTCATTACAAGGTATTGGAACAGTTACCACCATTAAAATCAGGGGAACAGAGCGTGTTGATGAAAGATGCTATTGTTCAGTACTTTTTAGAGAAGAAAGTGATTACCTAATTCGATAGAATTTCAGTAATTTTGCCAACCACTTGAGCGTGTAGTTATGATAGATAAGATTAAAGAACATCTGCAAGAAGTTGAGGTTTTTTCTGCAAAGACCAAAGATGAAATTGAATCTTTCCGAATAAAGTATTTGGGGAAGAAAGGATTGCTGAATGATTTCTTTGCCGAGTTTAAAAATGTGGCCAACGAACAGAAGAAAGAGTTTGGCCAAACCGTAAACGCACTTAAGAAAGCTGCAGAAGAAAAGGTAAATTCCCTGAAAGAAGAATTTGAAGGGAAAGAAGAAAGCGACGGTGTTTATGGGGATCTTTCCCGACCAGGGGAGCCCATTGCGCTGGGTTCTAGACATCCTATTTCAATAGTAAAAAATAAGATTACCGAAATTTTTTCGCGTATTGGGTTCAATGTTTCTGAAGGACCAGAAATAGAAGATGATTGGCATAACTTTTCAGCCCTTAATTTACCAGAGTATCATCCAGCTCGCGATATGCAGGATACATTTTTCATTCAAACAGATCCTGACATTCTATTGCGAACGCATACGTCTTCAGTACAGGTGCGTTATATGGAAAATAACAAACCCCCTATTCGAACCATTTCCCCGGGTAGGGTATATAGGAATGAGGCCATTTCTGCGCGATCCCACTGTTTCTTTCATCAGGTGGAAGGATTGTATGTAGACAAGGGAGTTAGTTTTGCCGATTTGAAACAAACACTTCAGTATTTTACGACCGAAATGTTCGGAAAATCCAAGATTAGACTGCGTCCAAGTTACTTCCCATTTACCGAACCAAGTGCAGAAGTAGATGTGTATTGGGGATTGGAAACCGAAACAGATTACAAGATGACCAAGGGAACCGGATGGTTGGAGATCATGGGCTGTGGAATGGTAGATCCCAATGTATTGGAAAACTGTGGCATAGATTCCAATGAGTATTCAGGTTTTGCCTTCGGAATGGGAATAGATCGGATTGCTTTGTTACTGCATCAAATTCCTGATATTAGAATGCTCAGTGAAAATGACATTCGTTTTCTGGAACAATTCAAAAGCTCCCTTTAAACCTTTCTAAAGAGTTCGTCTATTTATGAGAAAAGACATTAAGATTCCTGTCGTAAAGGATGTATATGTGGCTGCGGTAAAGGAATTCAATAAGGATTTCAACACCTACGATTGGAACGCATATATTATCAATGATGGTAACGAGCCCTTGGAAACGGTTTTAATTGTGTCCCAAGGATATAATAAGGAGCACATGACAGCTCCCATGAGGCATTCGCTAAAATTGCTTCCCGTGAAGAGTTATGCGAAAATTGAGTTTTTGGAAGAGAGCATTTTTAAGTTGGACAACTTCTTCACTATCACTTTTTTTATAGGTGATACCCTATATGACAAGCGCTATGAACTTCCTGCAAACTCGATTATGGAGGATAATGCTGTAGCATTACCCGTGATGCAAGAAAAAGGCGTGTTGGCCCGATAGTCCTTCCTTAATGAAAATGTTTTGAAAAAATAAAAGCTCCAACCTTTCAGCTGGAGCCTTTAATTGAAGGGAGTATTCTTACTTTTTGATCACCTTCTTCGTAACTACTTGGTTGCTTTCCAATTCAATTAGAAGGAAGTACATACCAGTGGCTAGCTCCGAAATGTCCAATGTATCCATGCCTTGAGAACTGAATTCTGTTATAGTCTGTCCCAAAGCGTTTACTACCTGTATGGAACTGATTTCAGACGTTAATCCTGAAAGGGTAATCGTTCCATGGGTAGGATTTGGAAATAGTGCGATTAGATTTTGATCGAAATCTTCCAATGAAAGTTGGCAACCGGTTTCAACACCACAATCTACATCAACAAGTACAGGGATATCCTCCGAAAATTGTGGCTTGTCATTTGCGCCGATCGAACCATCCCGCGTTCCGTGAAATCCACTTGGGCTACAGTCCTGAACATCACATGTTGTATCACTGTTGTCAAATTTGTAATATCCAATAAGATTGGCTTCATTTCCCGAAAGTTCGGTTAGATAGTTGTCTTCAATCTCAGTAGCAGATCTGGCGCTGTCCCATATGCGAACATCATCTATATTTCCGAAGAAAAATTCTCCAGGAGTTCCATTACCTGCATAGTTTCCAATATGTGTGTTCGAAGTTGTTTGAATATTCGTGACAGTACCTCCGCCTGAAGAGGTGAAAGACTCCGGCAAACCGTCTACATATAACAATAACGAACCTGCTCCATCAAAAGTCATGGCGACATGGTGCCAATTGTTGTCGAAAAGAAAATCGGAATTACCTGTTATAAAAATGTAGTCATTGAAGAATTCGGTTGAAATATAACCACTTAAACGACCTGCCGAGGTAATCTGTAGTCCCCAACCTCTAAAAGTACCTTCCTCGATTCCTAATTTGGATACGATTTGTTTCAATCCTGGGGTGTCAAATTTCACCCATGCTTCTACCGAGAACGTGTCGGTTATTTCGAAGGCGTAATTATCTCCCAAGTCTACGTAATCATCGATTCCGTCGAAATTTAAGGATTGGTTTTGGGCCACCATCGAAAATGAAAGCCCCATGACGAGTATTAAAAATGTAATTTTTTTCATTGTTTCTGTATTTAGCGATTTATAGATCTAAAATCCAATAAGTCCCAACAGCAAACAATGTTAAATGAATAAGTGCATACATAAAGTTCATTTCCGTGGTGCACTTTTTAATATGCGTTTCCAGACACGCTTAACAAAAAAACCCTCCGAAGCTTTTGGCTTGGAGGGTTTTCCATTATGGTATGTTCGAGTGTTTTATCTCTTGACCAGTCTTTTCACCGTCGATGCGTTGTCGCTGGTGATCATGACCATGTACACCCCTGTTGCCAGGTCGGACACGTCTATGGCCATCTCCTGCTGCATGTCCGCAAGGTCGATGGTCCTGATGAGTCGTCCGTTGGTGTCGTAGATCGCTGCCTGCTCCAGTAGGATGTTGGCCGTGTTGGCCAGTGTCACCACAGAGCTTGCAGGGTTCGGGTACAGGCTGATCGCGTTGTCCAGCACCGTGTCCTCAAGGCCCAGTACGCTCTCCACGGTCAGCTCGAAGCTACAGGTCGATACGTTGCCGTACTCGTCCTCCGCCGTAAGGGTGATCGTGTACACGCCGTCCGGTACCAGTGTCCCCGCCGCAGGGTCCTGCGTGGTGATGGTAACGGGGTCCGTACAGTTGTCCTCCGCCGTGGCCTCGCCAGTGGCGAAGTAGTCGGGGATCTCGTAGAACAGGTTACCCGGTCCTGGGTCCACGCTCTGGTCCGCCGGGCAGGTGAGCTCGGGGGCGAGCGCGTCCACCACGGTGATCTGAGAGGTACAGGATGCGATGTTACCGCTGGCGTCGGATGCGAACACCGTAGCGGTGATCACCGTACCAACGTCCGCACAGGTAACCTCGGTCACGTCCACCGCCAGTACCGTGATGCCACAGGCATCGAACGACAGTGGGCCGCCCGGTATCTCGATGAAGAACGCGTCCCCGTCACTGTTGGTCAGGGTAAGCTCCCAGTTGTCGGGGGCGAACTGGCCCTCGAAGCCTGGGTCGAAGTTGGTCACCATCGTCTCGTTGTTGCCGAAACCGTTGTCGTCCGTCTGGGAACGGAAACCGAACACGTCGCCGGCCACAAGGCTAACGGAGGCGCTGCCCGACTGGTTGCCCTGGGCTGGGTCCGTAAGCTGGGTGTAGGCACCGTTGACTATGTAACCGAAGCTGTCGAAGCCGGGCACGTCGTTAAGGGTGTAGTCCCAGTCGAAGTTAACGGTAACGTCAGCGGTAACGTCCACGGTGAAGTCCGTGAAGCCCTCGGTGCCCGATTGGTTGTCGCTACCGATCACCATCGCGTCGAAGGTGCTCGGCGCAGTCGCCAACAGGTCCTCTGGGTCGATCTCGGTCGTACCGTCGGGGCCGATCTCGATCGTTACGTCCTGACAGATAAGGACAGGGTCCGTTACGTCAAGTACCTCTACCGTTGCGGTACAAGTGGCAGTGTTTCCACTGTCATCTGTAACGGTAACTTCAATAGCATTCAATCCAAGGTTGGAGCAATCAAAATCTATAGTAGTAGATGGTGATGCTGCACTCAGACTTACATTATCTAAAGCAAACTTTGCAGGTCCTGAGAAATCATCAGGGATATTTTGCCAATACGCAATACGAATATCCTGACCTGCATAAGCAGAAAGGTCTGCCGTCTGGCTTTCCCATACGTTATCGCTATCCAAATCACCAGCAGTTGCCGTAATTTGTACCAATACTTCCAACACATTGTCGCTTAAGTCGCGAACTTGTACTTCGTAAATTCTGTCTTGACATCCTGTACAGAAACTTGCCAAATCGTAATCTATATTTTCGTCCCACGTTAGGGTAGCCGAAGCTATTCCTGCGGGAACGGTAACGTCTTGGAAAATAACAGCTTCACCAGCTTCACCATCGAAACCATTTCCGGCTAACCAACCTCCATCTGTTGGGAAAGCAGGGTCGAAGAATCCAGCTCCGTCATTACTTTCATAAGCTCCCCAAGGAAGAAATGGATTCGGATTGTCAATAGCTGTCCAACCTGATAAATCGGCGGTTTCAAAACTTCCATTAGTCATTAATTCGGTAGTTTCCGTACCACCGGTAACTGTAAATCCACAGGCTTCATTTACACTTGAAATTAAGGCGCTGGCATCTATACTGGCCATTCCGTTAGCATCCAATTCAACTTGTAGTACAGAAGATGTAGGAGCCACAAACGTTTGTCCTGCATTTATACTTCCTGGCGAGGAAGCCGATGGAGCATTCCAAGTGAAATCTCCACTACTGGATCCTGTTCCCGTTAATTGAAGGGATTCCCCAATGGCCGTTCCGCTATTTTCTTCCACACCAATATCGGTAGAAGTCATTCCGTTGGCAATTCCATCTATAGCTGTAAAGCTTCCTTCATAACTTATGAATTGAAGCACATTGCCTCCTTGTGCCAAAACAATCCCGTCAGGCGATCCATTTTGGATTCCAGCAATAGGGAAGTTAACGGCTCCGTACCCATTTCCTTCGTCGTCTATAGTTCCAGAAAGGGGTACTTCGTTGTATTGTGCTCCACCATTTCCATTGTATAGGACTATGGTATATACGCTTAGATCGGTTCCTGCAGGTCCGGCAATCTCAATGGCTTCGTCCTGATCTGTGCCGCCATTATCATAATGCAATTCATTAATAAATACAGGTTCTCCATTTATTTCGCCTAAGCAGAATACTTCTGGTGCAGTAACGTCTTCCACAGTTACATTTACGTTACAGGAAGCAGTGTTTCCACTATCATCAGTAGCGGTTAAGACAAGTGTATTGCTACCCACAAAGGAACAGTCTAGATTAGTAACATCTAACGATAAAGCTACATTTCCACAGTTGTCGGTACTTCCTCCATCCACTTCAGATGGATCGAGTATATACTGTCCGTTTGCATCTAATTGTACCGTGATATCCTGACATACAGCAATAGGATCTTGTGTGTCTTCCACAGTAATCGTAAAAGAACAGGAAACACTGTTTCCAGCTAAGTCCGTAGCCGTATATGTAATCGTATTTATACCCACAGGGAAAGCACTTCCACTAGCAAGACCACCCGTTTGTAGAACGGTATCTAAGTCACCATCTGGGTCGGTTGCAATAGCATCTGGGAACGTAACAACAGCCTCACAAAGACCAGCAGATGCTGGTGTTACCACATCACTAGGACAGGTAATCATTGGAGGGTTGCCAGAACCAGCTGAAAAAGTCTGTCCAACGTTAATACTACCTGGAGACTCTGCAGCAGGCGCATTCCAAGTAAAATCGGCATATACATTACCAGTTCCCGTTAGTTGAAGGGATTCGCCAACAGGTGTTGAGCTAGTTTCATTAACACCAATATCTGTAGAAGTTATACCGTTGGCAGGGCCATTGGTAGCCGTGAAGCTTCCTTCATAACTTAGAAATTGTACTAACGCAACGCCATCTACTAGCGCAATTCCATCTGGAGCTCCATTCTGAATACCAGAGATGGACTGACTTACAGCTCCAAAACCAGCACCTTCATCATCAATAGTTCCACTAAGGGCAACTGTATTATAAGTAGCTCCCCCGTTTCCATTGTAAAGGACAATACTGTAAGTAGAAAGATCCGTTCCTGCCGGACCAGCTACTTCGACAAATTCGCCTATGTCTCCACCAGCGTTGTCGTAATGAATTTCATTAATAAAAACAGATTGACCGAAGGCAAGGCAACCCGCAAATAGCAATAAAAAGGTTAAAGTAAATTTTTTCATGTAATTTTTGTTAAAAATAGTATCCTACAAATATACTGGATTACCCAAGGGATAGGAAGTCTTTTCGGATTAAATTAATGTGAAGAATCCGATTATTTTAGAGAAAGTAAAAAGAGTTTTTCTGAGGAATAAAGAATCCCGTTTAGTTGAGCTTTTCAGTTAGCTTTTTGAAGACTTTTTTAGGGTTTTTATTTTCATATAATACGGCATAAACCGCATTTATGATGGGAGTTTTGGCCTTTTTCTTGCCTTTGGCTTGGTTTAATTCGTAAGCACTTTTTGTGGCGTAGTACCCTTCTGCTACCATGTTCATTTCCATCTGGGCACTTTTTACCGTATACCCTTTACCGATCATGTTGCCAAACATCCTGTTTCGACTAAAGGTAGAATAACCTGTTACCAAAAGGTCTCCAAGGTAGGCCGAACCATTAATGTCCCGCTTCATTTTGTGAACCTTCTTTACGTAGCGCTTCATCTCCCTAATGGCATTGCTCATAAGCACACTCTGAAAGTTGTCCCCGTAGCCCAATCCATGTGCAATTCCGGCTGCTAAAGCATAGATGTTCTTCAGCATGGCGGCATATTCGGTACCAATAATATCATCGCTTGTAGTGCACTTTATATAATCGCAGGATAAATTATCTGCCATGGTGGTGGCTTTTTCCTTATCTGCACAGGCAATGGTGAGATAGGACAAACGCTCTAATGCGACTTCTTCGGCATGACAAGGGCCCGTAATGACACCAATGTCCTTGAAAGGAATGTTGTAATGGGTATAAAAATGATCGCCTACAATAAGACTGCTCTCGGGAACAATACCCTTGATGGCAGAAAAAATGATTTTACCTTCTAAAGAAACCGTAAGCTTTTCAAGTTCTTTTTCAACGAAAGCCGAGGGGATGACGAAAATAAGATAGTCTGCATAAGCCACCAATTCATTGATGTCATTGCTCAATTTTAGCTTTTCAATGTCGAATTCAACCGAACTCAGGTAATTGGGGTTATGAAATTGGGTCCGCAGGTGTTCCAATGCTTGTTCGTTGCGCATATACCACCCGATTTCATCAAGATTTTCCGAAAGCATTTTAACAATGGCAGTGGCCCAACTGCCTCCACCAAAGACTGCAAACTTAGTGTTTTGCCCCATGTACGTTTTTCTGAAATGTAAAAATACATAATTCTTATTATCCAATTTAGTAAGCGTAAAGTATTAAAAAACAGATATTTAATAATTTGGCATGCTTTTGGATTTCCCTTAATCGAACCTTAAAAATCAGATGATATGAAAGCACTTAAATTACTTTTCGGGTTTACGTTATTGGCAACTTTGTTTACGTCTTGTTACACCGAGGTGGTGGTAGAGGACACTACCATAGATCCTGTTCCAACAATTACCTTGGCGGAAGTACTGGATTCCTATGAGTTATGGTATGTGGATATTAATCGCTCCAATGCAGGTGGTCAAATACCGTTCATGCAAATCGCATTTACGCTTTCATTCAGAAATGGTAATATGAAGGCAAACAACAACCTGGTGGGAATCGGGGACCAAGGCTATGGTTTTGGTATCGACATAGGTTACTACGATACATTTGCGGACGAATTGGATATCTCCCATGATTTGGACGGATTTCATTCCTTTCAGGTAACCCAATTGAACAACAGGGAAATTGAGCTGTACCACCCAGGGTTTAACCTCAGTTATATCTTGGTAGGGTACCAAAGGAGTACATTCGACTACGATCTTTTGTTTTATGATAACATCCATTATTTCGTTCAGGAGTATGTGGCTTGGGAAAAGATTTATACGAGTCCTTATGGGGAGCCGAATGAGTTCGACTACGAGAATTTTCTTCAGTTTCTGCCAGGTGGTGGAGATGGAAATTTCCAAAGTTCTCAAGATCCCAACGGAACCAATATCAACAATATCTATTGGGATTACACAGGAATTTTCAATATCGATGATGTCGATGGGGATTTCTACTCGAAATATTTAACACTAGATTATGATTATCTGGGCAATGAATATTTTATTCTGGACGTTATTGATGACAGAACGGTTGAATTGTTCCATGAGCCTTCTGGTACGCTGTACCGCTTCCGAGGAAAAGGATATATTCAATACAAAGACAATGAGAAAAAGAAGATGCGCGTATCTAAAAAGGATATTGCCAAGCAAACCAAGAAGATCAGCATTTTCTAAGATATAAAGACTTTTGGTTGGTTATTTAGTTGAAACCGCCTAACTCATAACTTCGAGTTGGGCGGTTTCTTTTTGAGATAGACCCGTTCCCTGTTCTTTCTTCTTAATTTAATAGCAGATGGGTTTAGGGGAAGTAAGCGTACACCTCTTCGAATACAAAGTGTGTGATACTTCCATTTGTATCATAAAAAATGGATAGGGAAGGGAAAAAGTAGGATTTCGGCAAAAATAGAATGGGTTGTTCCGTTATAATCCGTACCACTCTGTCTTCCTTGTGAGCCTTGGCAGAATTCTGATATTTCCTAAGTATTCTATTTATGGATTGACCCACCTTAATGGGGCGACCCGTTCCTATGGTAACTGCGTACTTTCGACTCACAATTTCAAATTCGGAAATACAATCTGGTATCCAGCATATGAGTGTATCCAGGTACCTTGTCTCATTTGCACAAAAAACATCGCCAGCATCGTTGCGATAAAGGGTATTGTATTCGCCCCCGTTGAAATCGGGAATCTCCTCAAAATAAGGTGCATTTAAATGTTGGAAACCCAATTCTTCCCTTTTCTTAGGAGGGTTGTAGTCTATAAGGGATTTTCCGTCTATTAGAATTTCCCCTTTTTGTAGGATGTCCAATTTCTTTCCGGCATGATCAAAAGTCTTCATCTTAGTTACTTGTGCAAAACTTGCACACGACAGAAAACATAAAATGGCAAAAAGTTTCAAATGACCGTGTTTTGAAAACTAACGGATTTTAAAAGGAATCTATTGTTTGTAAAAATTCATTTCATCCAAATAGGTCCAAACGTTATGGGGAAGTAAAGGACGAATGTTCTTGCCTATTCTAATGCTATTTCGAATGAATGTGGAAGAAATTTCCATGATAGGCGCATCTATTTTTTTGATTTTTTCATGACCTATAAACTGATGGTCCACTGCGCCATCTGAAATTCGGGGATAGATATAAATAGAGTAGTGATCCAATATGACTTCGTAGTTTTTCCACTTGTGAAAACTCTTTAGGTTATCCTCTCCCATGATAAGGCAAAAATTATGGTCTGGATATTTTTCATCCAAAACCGCCAAAGTATTCACGGTATAATTGGGTTGGGGCAGATCGAATTCTACCTTACTCGCTTTAATTTTGGGATAGTCCTCCAACGCAATTTCTACCATAACCAGTCTATGATGGTTATCTAAAAGGGTCTTCTTTTTTTTGTGCGGATTGTGTGGGGTGACGACCATCCAGACTTCATCCAAATCGCCAAATTCTACCATATGGTTAGCAATGGTTAAATGCCCCACATGAATAGGGTTGAAGGTGCCAAAATAAAGGCCAATTTTTTTTGAAGTTGCCATTACTCTTCTTCCGAATGAATTTTCTTGGAAATGTGCTTTTCTACCAGCTTTTCGGCTTCTGCCAGTGCATCTTCCAAAACGTCATTTTCGATGATAAAATCGAATTGAGGCGCTGTTGCCATTTCTACGGAAGCTTTGGCGATGCGCATATTGATCTTTTCATCACTTTCCGTCTTCCGCTTTTTCAACCGTATTTTCAGTTCTTCCACACTTGGGGGACGCACAAAAACAGCCAATGTTTCTTTTGGGAATTTTCGCTTAATCCTAAGTCCACCAACCACGTCGATATCAAAAATCACATTTTTACCCATGGCCCAAATGCGTTCCACTTCGGTTTTTAAAGTGCCATAAAAATTGTCGCGGTATACCTCTTCCCATTCCAGGAAATCACCATTTTTCATATGCTTTTTGAATTGTTCCAAGCTTATGAAATAATAATCCATTCCATCTTTCTCATCTCCTCTGGGAGCTCGGGAAGTTGCCGAAATGGAAAATTCTAGGTTTAGGTTTTCCTGTGCGAGCAAGTGACGCACAATGGTGGTCTTGCCACTGCCAGAAGGAGCCGAAAATACAATTAGTTTCCCTCCCTTCATTACAAGACGTTTAAGGCTTGTTCTTTTATTTTCTCAAGCTCATCCTTCATTTGCACGACAATTTGTTGCATGGGCGCAAAATTAGCCTTGGAGCCTATGGTGTTGATTTCCCTTCCAATTTCCTGGGAAATAAAGCCCAGCTTTTTCCCATTGGAGTCTTTGGAGGATAGGGATTCGATAAAGTATTCTAAGTGATTTTTTAACCTCACCTTTTCTTCGGTGATATCGTATTTTTCAAGGTAATAAATGAGTTCCTGTTCGAAACGGTTTTCATCTACGCTTTCTTTCAATTCGGAAACTGCCTTTCTAAGACGTTCTTTTACGGCATCTACTCTTTGTGGATCAATTTCAATTACCTGGTCCAGAAGGGAAGTAATGTTTTCGATCCTCTTTTCGAATTCCTTTTTCAGGGCTGCTCCTTCAGAACTTCGATAACTATTTATTTCTACCAAAGCCGTATCTACGGCATTCAAAATTTGATTGAACTCATCGGCATCGATCTCTTCACGCTGTGTTTTAAGGGCATCTGGCATTCTAACAGCCATTTTAAGTAACTCGGTTTTGTCTCCATCTACAACATGGGCCAATTGAGAGATATATTCGTTAATAACGGCCTGATTTACTTTGGTATTGGTTTCTTCACCAGTAATTTCAACGAATAGGTTAAAATCTACTTTACCCCTAACCAGTGACTTGGCAATTCTATTTCGAATTTCTAATTCTTTTTCCCGATAAGCACCTGGAACACGGGCGTTCATGTCCAGATTTTTGCTGTTAAGGGATTTTATTTCAACCGTAATTTTTTTGCTGGCTAGTTGGATGACGTTTTTTCCATAGCCCGTCATAGATTGGATCATACTTCAATTTTAACTTTGGCAAAGGTACGCAATTCCTATTTCTGGAAGGGACTCAATCGTTCTTGGGATTCCCCATAGAATCAAAATGTTTATCCAAGTAACGTTCCGTGGTAAGAAATGATAGAATTACCAAAATGGTATTGCCGATGATGGTCCCTATTAAATTGTATTTTGGATATAGAAAATAGAGTATAGCGGGAATGAGAAAGCTGTACAACATATATTTTATGGATACATGTGTTGCGTGTTCATTTGCTGCTTTCCAAATGGTCTCATTGCGCATAGAGCGAGTGGTCCGATAGCCATAGTACCAATTGATTTTTTTAGGCGGAAACCTTTTAAAAATTAAGAAGACAATAAGCATAAAGGCGCAATACCCCAAAGCCAATAAAAATTGGGTCATGGATTATTTTAACTCTTTGATTTTTATGTTTCTGTACCAAACTTTGTCACTGTGATCCTGCAGCCCTATATGTCCTGTTTGGTATTTTCCAAATCCTTCCCAATCGGCAAATTTAGAATCAGCAATCATGGCATCCCAATCGGGACCATGAACAGGAAAAGTAAAAAGTTCTACTCCATTTAAGCTGGCCTTCCCTTGGTTGGTAGCGTGGTTAATTTCAATTTCACAAAGGTTCCACTCACCAGCAGGCTTAACGGCACCTTCTTTTGGTGCAATAAGATCGTATAAAGCACCAGCTTTATGAGTTCCTTCACCCACAAAGGAGTCGGGGTGCTTTTCATCATCCAGCACTTGAATTTCGGGAGCCGTTTCGTATGCTTCTTTAAATTTTTCATCTTCATGCACTCCCCAGAATATACCGCTGTTACCGCCTTCAGAGATTTTCCATTCCAGCGACAATACAAAATTAGTATATGTTTCCTTGGAGATTATGTTCTTACCCCCTTCTTCACCAGGCGTAAACAGCATGGAACCATCGTCTTGTATGCTCCATTCGGGATGCATTTCTTCCGATAAATAACCACGCCAATTATCAAAGGAGCTTCCGTCGAATAAAACGGTCCATTCTTCTTCTTGAGGTGTTGTTTCTGCCACGGTCTCTGTTGTTTCTGTTTCCTGAGCTTCTTGTTTGTTAGGTGTTTCTTTACATCCTACAACCCAAACAAAAAGAGTTAATAACAATATTAGTTTTTTCATAATGCTTCTGTAATTTATAATCCTAGTAGTTTTTTCAAATATGCTTTATCAATCTCTGCTCCGGCAAAATCATCGAATCGCTTCTGCGTAGCTTCTATAATATGGCCGGTAATAAATGGAGCCCCTTCCCGAGCACCTTGCTCTGGGCTTTTAATGCAGCATTCCCATTCCATTACGGCCCAAACATCGCAACCGTACTCAGTTAACTTACTGAATATGGTCTTGAAGTCGATTTGGCCATCGCCCGGAGAACGATACCTACCCGCACGATCACGCCAATCACTATAACCTCCAAAAGCCCCGCGTTTACCATCGGGTAAAAACTCGCTATCCTTTACATGGAAGGCTTTAATGAATTCGTGATAATGATCAATATATTCAATATAGTCCAATTGCTGCAACACAAAATGGCTTGGATCGTAAAGGATATTAACGGCTTTATGGTTATTGGTGGCTTTCAGAAATCGCTCGAAGGTAATGCCATCATGTAGATCTTCCCCGGGATGGATTTCGTAGCAAACCGCGACTCCATTGTCTTCAAATTCATTTAACAAAGGAAGCCATCTTTTGGCCAATTCTTCGAACCCCATTTCAACCAATCCATCTGGGCGCTGTGGCCATGGATGCCATGTATGCCACAATAAGGCTCCGCTAAAGGTAGCATGGGCATTTAATCCTAAATAATTACTGGCTTTAGCAGCACTGAGCATTTGTTTTCTAGCCCATTCAGTTCTCTTTTTTGGATTGTTTTTACAATCGTCCGGGGCAAAGTTATCGAACATTAGGTCATAGGCAGGATGCACTGCAACCAATTGTCCTTGCAAATGGGTAGATAGTTCGGTGATTTCCAATCCGTAGTCGTTTATCTTACCCTTCAGTTCGTCACAATAGGTCTTGCTTTCCCCAGCAGTTTCCAAATCGATAAGTCGGGTTTCCCAAGTTGGGATTTGTATTCCTTTATATCCTAAATCGCTTGCCCATTGACACAATCCATCCAAAGAATTGAATGGTGCCTTGTCGTCCATGAATTGCGCCAAGAAAACGGCGGGTCCTTTAATAGTCTTCATGCTTCTTCAGTTATAGTTCTTTCCATACATTTCCTTCGGCATGACTTGCCACGGCAGTCTCAATAAAATTCATGCCACGTACTCCATCTTTCATCCCAGGAAATTCGGCAGGATTGTATGTGTCGCCTCTAACGGCTTTGGCCATGCCTTTGTAAATATTACCCATGGCATCGAAAATTCCTTCTGGATGACCCGGTGGTAGTTTGGTGCCATCTAAAGAGAGATCACTATTGTAGGCATGTCCTGGTTTTAAAATACGCAAGGGCTGCCCATCTTCAAGGAGATAGAGGTAATTGGGGTTTTCCTGTTCCCAGCGAAGCCCCGCTTTTTTTCCATATACGGCTACGGTAAAATTGTTCTCTTCCCCAGTGGCTATCTGACTTGCACATAGCACCCCTTTTGTATAATTGTTGAATCGTAATAACACTGTGCCATCTATATCCATTTGGTTGTCATCATACAAATGGTTGAGGTCCGCTAAGATGGAAGACACTTCCATTCCCGTTACGAATTCGAGCATTTGATAGGCATGTACACCAATATCACCCATGCAACAACTTATTCCAGATTTTTCTGGATTGAGTCGCCAAGTGCTGCTCCGTTTTTCCTTGTCATGAATGATCGGATTAATCCATCCCTGATAATATTGGGCGTCCACTTTCTGGATTTCCCCAATTGCGCCATCCGCAATCATTTGTTTCATTTGGCGGACCATGGGATAACCAGTATAGGTGTGGGTTAAGGCAAAATGGGAATTACTTTCGCTCTGAATTTCAGATAATTCAACAGCTTCAGCATGGGTCATCGTCATCGGTTTTTCACAAATGACATGAAACCCTGCTTTGAGCAGTTGTTTGGCCATAGGGAAATGAAGGAAATTAGGAGTGAGCACGGATACCACTTGAATGCGTTCCGACTCTGGTAATTTCAATTCTTCCTCCACCATATGATCAATATCCCTATATATACGATTCGTAGGGATTCCTAATTCCTCTGCGAATGCAATACTTTTCGAATGTTCTGGGTTAAAAACGGCACCCGTAAGGGCATAGGCATCGAACATGCTTGCGGCAACCCTGTGCAATACGCCAATTAGGCTATCGCCGCCGCCGCCAAGTACACCCCATCTAATTTTTTGACTCATTTTATTCTGTTACTTCTATTTTTTCATTTTTAAAGGCCAGCAAGAAAATTATAAATACCACTCCGGCAAAAATTGCTGGGAATGTCCAAATGGATTGCCATATATGTCCTCCATCGGTCGTAGCATTTAAATCGGTAATATATCCAGCCAAGCGGAACCCAATTAGCATACCCAAACCATAGGTGGCCAGGGTAATGAGCCCTTGAGCAGAACTCTTGAATTTCTCTCCTGCCTTATAATCAGTATAAATCTGGCCTGATACGAAGAAGAAGTCATAACAAACCCCATGAAGGATGATGCCAAAAATCAACATCCAAGCGCCTTCTCCAGCATCTCCATATGCAAACAACAGATAGCGTACCACCCATGCCAGCATTCCGACCAAAAGGGTCATTTTAATTCCATACCTTTTCAAGAACAAGGGGAGCAATACCATGAATAATACTTCAGACATTTGTCCAAAAGTCATTTTACCCGCTGCTTTCTCCATGCCAATTTCGTTTAAAAACTGGTTGGCGTGTTGGTAATAGAATGCCAGTGGAATACAAATTAAAATCGAGGCAATAAAAAACACCAAATACCGCTTGTCTTTTAACATGGCAATGGCATCCAGCCCAAGAATATCCCTAATGCTTACTTTTTCGCTTTTTTCTACGACAGGAGGGGTGTCTGGCAGTGTAAAACTGAATACCCCTAATAAGGCCGCAGCACCTGCTGCCATTAAGAAGGTATATTGAAGTGTGTTTTCTGACTCCCAAGAGAGATAGGCGATTACAAGACCAGCAAGAATCCAACCCAATGTTCCAAATACTCGAATCCAGGCAAAAACTTTATTATCGGTAAGTTGCCTAAATGCCACCGAATTTACCAATGCCAAAGTCGGCATGTATAAAATCATGTATATAAGAATGTAGGGATAAAACGCTTCAAATTCTGAAGAGGTGCCTGCCATATACAACAGCCCGGCACCTAGTAAATGCAATACACCTAATATTTTTTGTGCTGCGAAATACCTGTCTGCAATGAGCCCAATAATAAAAGGGGCTACAATGGCACCGATGGATTGGGTCTCATAAGCCATAGCCATTTGGCTACCGGTAGCACTAAAGGACTTGGCTAGGAATGTTCCCATGGTCACAAACCAAGCTCCCCAAATAAAAAATTCGAGGAACATCATAACAGATAACTGGGCGAATGTTTTTCCTTTCATGTGAGTATTATTTTTGGTTAGCGAATGCTTTTTCTATTAAGGCCATTGTAGCAAGGATTCCCTCTTCTTCACTCATCTTGTCGCCTTCAAACTCCACTCCAATGTATCCATCATAACCAGCAGCCTTTACGATGCTAATCATTCGGTAATAATCGATCTTTTCCTCGTTTCCGTCGGCATCAAAACTATAGGCTTTGGCACTTACCGCTTTGGCTGCAGGCATAAGTAATTCAATTCCTTTGTAATAATCTGGGAACTCCTCAACACATTCTCCCCAGCGTTCCCCATTAGCACGTTTTACACACCAATTACCAAAATCTGGGAGGGTGCCACAATTTTCCATATTAACACCTTTAATTGCTGCCATGAGCAAAGGCGCATCGGAGGACAGCCAGCCATGGTTTTCACATAATACATTTATGTTTTTGGTCGCCGCATATTCCGAAATTTTTCTTAAACCATCCTGCACTGTATTAATCCATACATCTGGATCGTTAGTACCAAATGTATTTACACGAATGGCATGGCCACCCAATTTGACAGTAGCATCAATCCATTTCTTGTGCTTTTCAACAGCTTCATTTCTTTTTGCAAGGTCTGGGTCAGCTAAGTCTCCTTCATGGTCCACCATTATTAAAACGGTTTTAATTCCGTGAGCTTCATTCATTGATTTTAAAGAGTCGATAACAGTGTCAAAACCCAATGTTTCTATTTCATCCTCATACAATTGCGTAACCAATTCAATGGCATCGAATCCCAATGCTTTAGCATCGGCAGCAAAAGTAAAAGGATCAGCTCCTTCGGCCTCATACTTTTTGTGCAAGGACCATTGTGCCAACGAAAATTTTGGGGTTTCTACAGCTGTTTTTACCACTTCCTCTGTTTCTACAGCAGTGTCTGGGGTATCTGTTTTTTCTTCATTCGTATTCTTACAGGAAAAAGCAAGTATGGTTACTAGGGATACTACTAAAAGGCGCTTCATGTTGTGAAATTTATCTTTTGATTTTGGTTTGCATTAATAGAGACTTCTAAGGTAACTTTTTTTTGAAAGTTATATAAAGGATCGGGGATTGTATTGCTGGATTCGTACCCGAAAACGTTTTCGGTTGCGGATATTATTCTTTTGGCGCTTGTTTTTTGTATAATCCGAAAAAATAAAGGAAATTAGACGAACATCTACATCAATTACCCAAGACAATGTTAGGTGCATTGGATAGGGTAACTATTTGGTAGCAAACTAATTATAAAAACTAACAATTTTGAATACAAAAGCAAACCCCGATGAGCTTTACGATGCAATTGTCGTAGGTTCTGGAATTAGTGGTGGCTGGGCCGCTAAAGAACTTTGTGAAAATGGATTGAAAACCCTAGTGCTGGAACGAGGACGAATGGTCGAGCATGTAAAGGACTACCATACCATGAACATGGATCCTTGGGATTTTCCGTACAAAGGAAATTTACCCCTTAAGGAACAGCAAAAACAATTGAAACAAGGTCGTACGGGATATACTACCGATGAAGCCCACCGTCATTTCTTTGTGAATGATTTAAAGCATCCCTACAATGAAACCAAGCGATTCGATTGGATGCGTGGTTATCATGTGGGAGGACGTTCCATTATGTGGGGACGCCAGAGTTATCGTTTAAGCGATATCGATTTTGAAGCGAATAAAAAGGAAGGAATTGCGGTAGATTGGCCTGTGCGCTATGAAGATATTTCCCCTTGGTATGATAAAGTGGAAGAATTCATAGGTGTAAGTGGTGAAAACTTAGGGTTGGAACAATTGCCTGATGGAAAGTTTTGTCCACCTATGGAATTAAATTGCGCCGAGGAAGACTTAAAAGGGAAAATCGCCGATAACTATGAAGATGGCCGCCTACTAACTATTGGACGCGCTGCACATATTACAGGAACAGGAACCTATAAAGGCCAAGGACGTTCTGCCTGCCAATTCCGAAATCGCTGTATGCGGGGATGTCCTTTTGGAGGTTATTTCAGCAGTAACTCATCTACCTTGCCAACGGCACACGAAACGGGCAACCTTACCCTTCGTCCTAATTCTGTGGTAAGTCAAGTTATCTATAATGCCGAAACAGGAAAGGCGGATGGTGTCGAAATTATAGATGCAGAAACCAAGGAGAAAATTGTTTTTAAATCTAAAGTGGTTTTCCTATGTGCTTCTGCTATTGCCTCAGCGAGTATTTTAATGCAATCCAAAAGTGAGCGTTTCCCTAATGGAATGGGGAATGACTCTGGCGAACTGGGTCACAATATTATGGACCACCATTTTAAGGCGGGTGCTTGGGCAAATGTGCCAGGTTTTGAAGACAAACATTATAAAGGACGCCGACCCAATGGAATTTACATTCCTCGCTTTAGGAATATTGGAGGGGAAACAGATCAGAAAACATTTAAACGAGGTTACGGGTATCAAGGTGGTGCCAGTAGAAGTCGCTATAACGAAATCGTGGCAGAACTTGCCTATGGAGAGAAATTCAAAGAAGCTATAACAGAACCAGGAGCCTGGAGAATGTTACTTTTAGGTTTTGGGGAATGTCTTCCCTATCACGAAAATAAAATGACCTTGGATTATGACAAGCTTGATGAATGGGGCTTGCCCACGGTAACATTCGATGCTGAGTGGAAGGAAAACGAATATGAAATGCGAAAGGATATGGTGCAACAAGCCATAGATATGCTTGAGAAAGCTGGATATACCGATATAGAGCCTTGGGATGATCCTGGTGCACCTGGACTAGGAATCCATGAAATGGGAACTGCCCGAATGGGTCGCGATCCAAAGACTTCGGTACTGAACGGAAATAATCAGGTTCATACCGTTCCAAATGTATATGTTACCGATGGAGCCTTCATGACTTCAGCAAGTTGTGTGAATCCGTCACTTACTTATATGGCCTTTTCTGCAAGAGCGGCAAACCATGCTGCCAATCAAATTAAAAACGAAGCGTAATGAATAGAAGACAGTTAATAAAGAATTTAGGATACGGTGCAGGGGCTTTAGTGGTTACACCAACCGTAATGAGTTTATTGCAGAGCTGTAATAACGAACCAGAATTTATCCCTGTTTTTCTGAGCAAGGGTGAAGGACATGCTTTACGCGAAATTGTTACGCTCATCATTCCTAATGGAGATACGGTACCGGGTGCTCGTGAAGTAGGCGTGCATACCTTTATAGACGCTTTTTATAACGATGTGCTGGAACCCGAAGATCATGAAATGGTTCGATTAGGGTTCAAAACATTGGCCGACACTTATAGAGGTATGTTTACGAAGGAATTGGAGCAAGCAAAGCCAGAGGAACTTGACCAGCTATTGGCCAAATACCTTAAAACAGACAAGGAGACCCAAGAAGGCTATAACCGGAAAATGGGCGAATTCTATCAGGCATATGATACCGATAAAAGCGTGGTGCCAGATACCGATGCGGCCATGTTTTCACTGTTGGCCAACTTACGTGGAATGTCTATGTGGGCTTGGAAAAGCAGTGAGGAGATAGGTAAAAATGTGCTATGGTATGACCCGGTTCCAGGACAACAAAAAGGATGTATTCCTTTAAGTGAAGCTGGAAATGGTAAAGCGATGGCATTATAATTATACGAAATGAAAAGACGAGATTTTATACAAAAGGGAGCCTTAACGGGTTCCCTTTTATCATTAGGGGGCACTTCACTTGTTTCGGGTATGAATGTAGCCGCTTCCCAGCAAAAGCATAGCTTTAATTTGAAATACGCCCCTCATGATGGAATGTTCCAAGCACATGCCGGATCTGATATCTTAAGTCAGCTAAACTTTATGGCCGACCAAGGTTTTACTGCATTCGAGGATAATGAAATGCGCAACCGCTCAGTAGAACAACAGAAGGCAATTGCCAAGTTGATGGAGAAAAGAGGCTTACATATGGGTGTCTTCGTAGCTCATAAAATTTATTGGAAAGAACCCAATTTGGCAAGTGGTAAAGAATCATGGCGGGAAGAATTTTTGCAGGATATCCGAAACTCTGTTGAGGTAGCAAAAAGGGTACATGCAACTTGGATGACGGTTGTTCCTGGACATGTAGATTTACACTTGCATCCCGATTACCAAACCGCCAATGTAATTGAAACCTTGAAACAAGCCAGCGCTATTTTAGAGCCACATGGATTGGTTATGGTCTTGGAACCCCTCAATTTTAGAAATCATCCAGGCATGTTTTTGGCCGAGTCACCACATGCTTATCAAATCTGTAAGGCAGTAAACAGTCCTTCCTGTAAAATCCTTTTCGATATCTATCATCAGCAAATTCAAGAGGGGAATCTATTGCCGAACATAGAGGCCTGTTGGGACGAGATTGCCTATTTCCAAATTGGGGATAATCCAGGGCGGAAAGAGCCGACTACAGGTGAGATCAATTATCTAAATGTCTTCAAGTATATCCACGATCGTGGGTTTAAGGGGATAATGGGAATGGAACACGGAAACTCGGTGGAAGGAAAAGAAGGGGAATTAAAGGTGATTGATGCGTATAAAAAAGCCGATGATTTTCTGTAAAAACCATCGACCTTATACGAAATAACTAAAGTTTAAATTTTATTTACTCTACAATAAACTTTCCTTTCATTAACCCCGAATGTCCTGGGAAACTACAGACAAAGTCATAAGTGCCAGCTGCTGGCGCATCGAAAGTAATAGAAGTAGATTGGCCACCGCCTACCATTTTTGTGTGGGCAATGACATCTTGGCCATCATTTGGAATCCAGTCTTTGGGTTCTCCGGCATTGGCAGCTTCCAAGGCAAAAACAGGAATTTCAATACCTGGTTTTAAAAGCACAAAATTATGTCCCATTACCTTTAGGTCCATTTTTCCACTATGACGAAAATTAAGTGTTACTTTTTGTCCCGCCTTCACTTTGATTTCATTCTTGTCGAACTGCATCAAGTCGTTTCCGCTTAAAGCAATGGTTACACTGTTGGAATCGGACTTTTTCGTCTCTTTTTTCGTTCCTATTTTTACAGATTCTTCTTCTTTCTTTTTATCCCCTCCACAACTTACAATTGCTAAGGATAGTGCTAATAGATAGATAAACTGAAATCGCTTCATGTGTTTCGTTTTAGATTTTGTTTAAAAAACCGAGAGTTCGCTTCTCACTGTAATACGTAGAATTGGTTACATGAAATCCTACGTGCCCCCCGTGTTTTGGGGTTTCAAGATAGATGTTTTTTTGCTTTTCTGAAAGTGAAAAAGGATAGCAATCTTTTGAAAGAAAACTATCGTTTAAGGCATTTAAAATAAGTACAGGCACCTTTATATCGGGTAGAAAAGGAAGACTGCTGCATTTCTCATAGTAATCCCACGCATCTTTAAAGCCATGTGCGGGAGCCGTGTAAATGGTATCGAAATCGAGAAGGGATCGTACTTGTTTCAGCTTGTCCATGGTCATTTCTTGCGGAAAACTCATCATTTTTCGTTTGTATTTCGCGCGCAAGTCCTGTAAGAATGAGGTCCTGTACACCCAATTCTCCTTAGTTTCCAGAGCTTGTAAAGACCCTGCTAAATTTAATGGAGCTGAAACTGCGACACCTTTGGTAACAATTTTTGGGATCGTTGTTTCTTCACCGAGATATTTCAATAATAGGTTGCCGCCTAGACTAAAACCCACCAATGCAATCTCATTATAGCGATCTAGGGCAAGAATATGATCTATTAACGACTTGAGGTCGTCCGTTCTTCCAGAATTATAAGAAATATATAACCTGTTTTCTTCGCCGCTGCACCCCCTATGATTCATTGCGGCTACATCCCAACCATTTATGATGAGCTCCTTGGCGTGTCCTTTTATATAGACCCTCTGTGCATTTCCCTCCAGGCCATGTAATAGAATGGTGACCTTGTTTGCAGGCTCATTACTAAAGGACCAATCTATGTCTACAAAATCACCATCGGACAATTCCAGACGCTCACGTTGCTGAACGATCCTTGGAGAAGGACGAAGCTTTGCCGAGTATATGGTAGAAAAGTGCGTATTCCTAAAAAGACCATTTGCCTTATAGGGAGAAGATAGGTGTGGCATTTAGTACAATATATTGTCTTTGGGTTGTATTGGAGGAGGTAATTCTTCTTCATCCAACATATCCCTTAAATCAATTTCAATCGTTCTGCATAGAGCGGTCATTGGAACATCATTTATCCGCCCTTCGAAGGGGTCTTCGCTATTATCTCCAATCGCTTCCATTGTGGTGAAAATCCATGAAATAAGTATGGAAAAAGGGATCATGAGGAATAAATACCACCCTTTTAGGGAAGATCCTATTTCAAGAATATCCTTTTCAAAAACATCCAACATGCCAAAGGGTAAAAGGAGTACAAAAATCCAAGTGAACAATTTTGAAAAATACCCATACTGTCTAGGAAAAGGAGTGTTTTTTATGCGCTCACATTTTCCCTGTAGGTTGTAGAATTCTTCTAGAATACTTTGTAACTGATCTTCCTGAAACCCATCTATTATATTTTTTTCACGCAACATTTTCACTTCCAGCGCCTGATTTTTTATCAAATGTGTTGCAGGATTAACCCGTTTTTTGAGATCGGAAAATTCACGCATACTCACATATTGGTATGCCTCATTGCAGGAAATATTTCTCTCGGCATGTTTGTCGAATACTTTCTCGACCATTCTGTTTTCCTTTATGGCCCAACTTTTAGGCTGCCGCAGTTGCACACGAAGCGCATTGAGCCAAGCGATATGGCGATGAATAAGTTGTTGCTGCGTTTTTTTGTCCTCTTCTGGGGAATCACCATTTACAAAACTCAGTACTTGAATACCCCAAGTGCGACTGTAGTTAACAATACCACCCCAAATCTTCCTTCCTTCCCAGAAACGATCATAACTCTGGCTGTTTTTAAATCCAACATAAAAAGAAACTGCAATACCAATGACACTTAATGGCTGGAAAGGAATATCTATAAAGTCCCATCCTAGAAAGTAATAAATACAAAAGATAGCACCAGCATAGAACAAGAAAAAAAGGGCATTTTTCCAAGCATAACGAAGAATGAGTCCCCAGCCTATATTGCGTTTTATGTACATTTTTGGTAGTTTAATTTAGAAATTGAACCGATGCTTAAAAATACCGAATCTTTTAAAATGAAGAGCCCATTTGGTCAATTAATCACGGGTGATGATGAATGTACTTTTCGATGTTTCATTGAATGAATAATCATTAGCAGGGCGATAATTGCAAATATGCCACCTCCAATAACAAAAACAGCGGTGGTAATAGTTTCGAATAAAAGCCCACCTAGAATTAGTCCTATCATACTTGCCACACTACCCATACTATTTCCATAACCCTGAATCGCACCTTGCAATCTTTTGGTTCCAGTACTGCTTAGGATTGCCAAAAAGCTAGGCCACATTAAACCATTGCCAATAGAAAGCAATGTGTTCCCGGTATAAATGAAAATTAACTGTTTATTCATAAGTAATGTAAAGCCAATTGCCAGCAAAAGGGAACCGATTAAAATAAGTTGGTTGCTGCTATATGTGCCTGAAAGTTTAGAAAGTAAGGGTCCCTGAACTAGAATCATGATCAGACTCGAATAGGCAAGGAAAATACCGAGATCTACAGCGGTCCAATTCAATCCAGTACTAGCATAAATTGGTAGGCCAGCATAAAAGAGGCTAAAGGCCAAGAAGGTCAGGAAATAGATACTGTACAGTAAAGGAATGCCGTCGATTTTAAGAAGGTTTTTAAATCGAGAAGCGTTGTTGTCCGGAAAATCTTCCCTTCCTTCTTCATAACACTCTTTATGTTCGACTTGGAACATTCTCCGTATTGATTTTAGGGAAACACCCCCTGTGTCAACTACACATGGGTTACTTTCCTTTAGTTGAGTGCTAATTACAATGATGGCAATTAAAGAGATGATGGCCGCCAAAAGTACGGGTAATGACTCACCAAAAATAGTTGAAGCTAACAGACCGGCGACGGCAGGTCCCAACACGAATCCCAAACTGGTAGAAGCACCCATTTTTCCAAAGTTTTTTTTACGATCCTCGTCAGTGGAAATATCACTTAAATAGGCATTTGCCACCGAAACATTTCCACCGGTAAATCCGTCAAAAACACGAGCGATAAAAATAACAGCTAGGGGTAGAGTCATTACATAGTTCCCGGTCACTTCGGTATTTTGTTCCCAGAATGTAACTTCGGGTAGCATAAAGGCAAGTAAAAAAAGTAACCAGGCCGCAAAGGTTCCTGCTTGGGAAATAACCAACACTTTTTTTCGACCGATTTTATCCGAAAGTCGACCTAAAATGGGCGCGCCAATAAACTGAAAAAAGGGATACGTAGCACCCAAAAGACCATAGATAAAGCCATTGCCTCCCAAATCGGTTACGATAAAAATAAGAATTGGTACTACGATGCTGTATCCTAAAATTCCAATAAAATTAACCAGTAGAATGGGAAATATTTTCGCAGAAAAGAAGCCTCCTAGTTTCAAGTATCAAGTGTTTTCATAAAGATACAACTTCCTTTTCGTTAAGCTTTTGTAAAATAGTCAGCCGTTTGTAAATGGCTATTCTAATTGTTGTAAATTTAGGGTATGGAACTAAAGGGGAAAAAATGCGAGCATCTTAAGGCAATTTCGGAAATAAGAAAACCTAAAGTATTTCAATGCGACGAGTGCGTGGTATTGGGAGATACGTGGGTTCATTTACGTACGTGTCAGGAGTGTGGTACCACACTTTGTTGTGATAGTTCTCCTAATAAACATGCCAGCCAACATGCCGTGTCGCATAGTCATCCCGTAATTGCTTCGGCAGAACCCAAGGAATATTGGATGTGGTGCTACGTCGATAAAAAGATTGTAAAATATTAAATATGAAGGACCCAAGATTCCCAGAATTAAATGCAAGGCAAATCAATTTTCTTAAACCTTATGGAATCATAGAAGATTGTGAAGAAGGATCCAGGTTGTTTTCCTTAGGGGACCAAACCTATGACTTTTTTGTGGTTCTTAAAGGCCAAGTATCTATCATAGATCCTTACAATAATAACAAGAGTATTGTAGATCATGGAGAAAATGAATTCACGGGCGATAGCGGGATGCTTTCCAATCGGGGAGCCCAATTTCATGCAATAGCCGAAGCAAATACCAGGGTCTTGCGCATTACACCCGCTATGCTCAAAGAGGCCATAGCTAAGCACAGCGATATAAGCGATATGTTACTGCACGCTTTTTTGCTCCGTCAAGAAACAGTCTTGACAGAATTTACCGGAGGAATCAAGCTCGTTGGCTCTAGCAATTCTAGTTCGACATACGTCATTAGGGACTTTATGGAAAAGAATCACATTTGGCACAACTTTTTGGATATAGACACTTCTCAAGAAGCTGTAGACTTATTGGAAAATTTCAATATCAAAAAGGAAGACCTACCAATTCTTATTAATAGTGAGGCCAAAATTTGCCAAAACCCGTCTATAGATGAACTCGCAAGATATAGCGGCGTTCTTATGGATTTTGAGGACAAGGTGTTTGACCTACTTGTCATTGGTGCGGGTCCGGCAGGATTGGCGGCCAGCGTTTATGCTGCTTCAGAAGGCCTTAGTGTAGTTACGATAGACAGCAATGCACCTGGAGGACAGGCAGGGAAAAGCTCAAAAATTGAAAATTATCTTGGGTTTCCGACTGGAATTTCTGGAAACGATTTGGCCAACAGGGCCTATGTTCAAGCACAGAAATTCGGATGTAATATTTCTATTCCCCAAAAGGCTGAATGCATTGGGCATACGGGGAATCATTTTATTATTGGGGTAACCAATGGAAAACAGATTAAAACAAGGGCGATTATGGCTGCTACGGGGGCCAATTATCAAAGGCTACCCATAGAGAATATAGCACAATATGAAGGTAGCGGGGTATTTTATTCTGCAACAGGAATGAACGCCTCGGCCTGTAAGAATGAATTGGTAGGTGTTGTAGGAGGAGGAAATAGCGCAGGTCAGGCTGCACTGTTTTTGGCAGATCACGCTAAAGAAGTTCATGTGATCTTGAGGGGAGGAAATTTAGGGGCTAAAATGAGCGACTACCTCGTTCAGAGAATTGAGGCCGCACCTAATATTCATGTGCAATTGTATACGGAGGTAAGTGAGTTGCACGGAGAAGGTCATTTGGAGTCTATAAGACTATCGACTCCAGAAGGAAAAAAAGAGGTGGGTATTACCAATCTATTCACTTTTATAGGAGCAAGGCCTTGTACCGATTGGCTGGGCGATTTGGTAGCAACGGATGAGAAAGGATTTATTTATACCGGTCCTGCAATACAAGAAGAACATTTATCTAAATGTGCCATTTATGAGCAACGAAAACCTCAATCCCTAGAAACAAGCATTCCTGGATTCTTTGCCGTAGGTGATGTACGAAAAGGTTCGGTGAAGAGAGTTGCGTCCGCTGTGGGAGAAGGCTCTATGGCGGTAAGTCAGGTGCACCAATTTTTAGCTGAGATGCCCTCTGAAGTAACCTAAAACCTAAAATTTTATTAAAACGCTTTTCTGAAACGTTCGTTTCATTATATTTGTACTGCAATTAATAAGCATCATGCCAAGAAGCGAGGATTTTAATAGGGACGAAGTATTGGACAAGGCCAAGGATGTATTCTGGATGAAGGGATACAATGGCACTTCTATGCAGGATCTTGTGGATGCCATGGGGTTGAATCGTAGCAGTATCTATAATTCGTTTGGTAATAAGATGGAGTTGTACCAACAAAGCCTTAAGAAATACCAAGAAGAAAGCGGATGTCTTTTTGATAAGGTAAAAGAGAAAAACCGCAATGCGTTGGAATCTGTAGGGTTGGCATTTTTGTATCTCCTGGATGAAATGATACACGATAAACAGGATAAGGGCTGTATGCTAATTAATTGCTATACCGAAATGGGTAATCAAGACGAGCAATTGCGAACTATGCTCGAAGCCAATCAGTCGCGATTGCATGACACCTTTGTAGACTTGGTTGGACAGGGGCAGGAAGATGGGTCTATACGCAAGGATGAAAGTAGCGATGCCCTAGCCCATTATTTGGTAAGTGCCTTTCAGGGATTCAGAATTACCGGCTTGAATGTGCGTGACCCTAAAATTTTAAAGGGAATTATTCAAAACATACTAAAGACAATAGCTTAATATTTTTTTAACCTTTTTTGAAACGATCATTTCAAAATATAATTGAACACACATGAGAAAATTTGAAAACAAAACAGTAGTAGTAACGGGTGGCAATTCTGGTATAGGATTAGCAGCGGTAAAAGGATTTCTTAGGGAAGGGGCCAATGTGGTCTTTTCTGGAAGAAGACAGGAAGCTTTGGATGAAGTATCCAAGGAGCTGGAGGGCAATTTTAAGGCAGTATTGGCAGATCAGGCCAATCCAAATGACAATAAAAGATTAGTGGAAACGGCCGTAAATACCTTTGGGAAAATCGATGTGATATTTGCCAATGCGGGCGTTGCCCAATTTGCACCGGCGGATCAGATCGATGAAGACTTTTTCGATAACCAATTCAACATTAATATTAAAGGGCCCGCTTTTTTGGTAAAAGAGGCCATTCCAAACATTAATGAAGGAGGGAATATTATTTTTAATACTTCCATTGTTCATCAAAAAGGCTTCGAAGGCGCTGGGGTTTATAGTGCCACAAAAGGAGCTTTGCGCGCCTATGCACGGGTATTGACCAGCGAACTTGCACCAAGGAATATTCGCGTCAATTCCATTGCACCAGGCCCAATAGGGACACCTATATATAATAAAATGGATGGGATGACACAGGAACAAGTGCAGGAAATGGGAACTGCCTTTGCCGCAAACGTACCCTTAAAGCGCTTTGGGGAATCTAACGAAGTAGCCGAAGGCGTTTTGTTTTTGGCCAGCGATGAGGCTAGTTATGTAAACGGAATCGAATTGGAAATTGATGGCGGAATGAGCCAGATTTAGTATCAATTTTTCCTTTAATTATAAAATCTTCCCAATTTGGGGAGATTTTTTTGTTTAATTAGATACCGATCGGTATCTTTGAAACGTGAGAAATCCTGAAACTACAAAAAATACCATACTTAAAGAAAGCGCTAACCTTTTTAATACACAGGGTTACAAAGCTACTTCCATAAGTGATATCACCAAGGCTACGGGGTTGACCAAAGGTGCAATCTATCGGCATTTCGATAGTAAAAGTGACCTGGAGCAGGAAGCATTAAGAAGCTTAGGTAAGCTCATGTTTAACGAATTAGGGCAATCCATTCGTGAAGCTGGAACCTTTCAGTTAAAAATGGAAGCCATTTTCGGGTTCTTTGAAAAGTATATGGAAACACCGCTATATGAAGGAGGCTGTCCGCTTATGAATGCAGCAGTAGAGGCAGATGATACCAACACTGCTTTGCGACAGCAAGCTTATAATATGTTGGCTCAACTTAAAGCTTCGGTGGAACGATTGTTGGTAAATGGGGTAAAGAACAAACAGGTTCATCCCGAAATCGATACTGCACTCTACAGTACTATCATCATTGCTACCTTGGAAGGTGGAATAATGATGAGCAAGTTAGAGCGAAATAAAAAGGCCATTCTACAAACCATTTCCCATTTAAGAAAATTGGTAAGGGATATGTCCTTGTAAAATTTTTTAACCAATTTGATACCGATTGGTATCTTATGATAATGAAAAAGCTAATCACTCAATCCGTAGGTACGTTTATTAATGTAACTGCAGTATTATTCCCTAGATGGAATGCCGATTTTTCTTTCAATTTATTGTGTAAAGTTAAGCGTGTGGGTATTTCTGAAAAAGGAAAGGAATTTTTTGAAGAAGCCGAGCAAACCTATTTGAATGTAGATGGTCATTCTTCGGTGCTACATAGATGGGGTAATGGTCCTAAAAAGGTACTTTTTTTACATGGATGGTTAAGCAACTCCCAGCGTTGGCGAAACTTTGTGGAACATATTGATTTAAACGACTACACGGTGTTTGCAGTCGATGCCCCTGGCCATGGATTGGCCAAAGGGGAATACCTTAATTTGGAGGTTTATCGTAAATCCCTTCAGGAGGCGATACACCATACGGGTGCTATAGATACCCTGGTGTGCCATTCGTTAGGTAGTTTAGCTACCGCCTATGCTAGGCTGGAAGACCCAGAACTGCCCGTAAGAAAGTATGTCATCACAGGCGCGCCGTCAGGCATGGATGCTATCTTTGTATACTTTGAAGATTTGCTGGGTTTATCCAAAAAAGCCATGGAAAATTTAGAGGGGAAAATCAATGAAATATTGAAATTGCCCCATAATAAAGTCTCTATGAAGCATTTCTTCAATGAAATAGAGAACCCGCTATTAATTGTTCATGAGAGAACCGATAGGATAACACCTTTCAAATCCATAGAACAGGCAATTAACGGTAACAAAAGAGTAAAGACTTATTTTACCGAGGGGAATGATCATAATTTGAAGACCCCAGATGTCATTGAAAAAGTAATAACGTTTATAAAGAACTAAAATGTATTTTAAAGAATTCGATATTCGTTGGTCCGACTTAGATGCCAATCGTCATTTGGCCAATAGTGCCTACATCAATTTTATGAGCCACACACGTATGGGCTTTTTGATCGAACATGGGATTAGTCAAAAGGTCATGGCCAAATATGATATGGGGCCAGTGGTATTCAATGAAAATGTGTACTATTTTAAAGAGATCTTCCAGGGCCAACCCATAAAAGTAAGTTTTCAATTGGGAGGTATGAGCGAAGACGGAATGTTCTTCAGGTTTGTTCACAATTTCTACGATCCAAAAGGTCGTAATTTGGCTTTTTGCGATATGCTAGGAGGGTGGATGGATCTTAAAGCGCGAAAATTAACACCACTTCCAGGAGATATGCTTCCGTTATTGGAAAAGGCACCAAAAACAGATGATTTCAAGGTTTTAACAAAAATGGATATGCGGCAATCGGGTCGTATGCCCAAGGACCTAACATAAAAAAAACCTCCCTACTGGGAGGTCACTTATTATCCTTCTTTAGGAACATCGTAGAAAAACTGTTCCCGTACAATTTTACCGTCACCTACGGTATACACACTAATTTCGGACATTTTGTTACGCTGCCCACTGGGCTTGTGGGTTACATCGATCTCATGTCTAACACTAAACCAATTGTCTGCAATAATGGGATCGCTCATGTGACTACTGTGCATTTCAAAAGTTTCACGCCACCATTCCCCTTTTTTTGCCACTTCTTCCATTCCTCGCGCAACTGGATTTTCGGAACTGCCTTCGGGTTCTATACTTACAATTTCCGGACTGTAAAGTTCATGATAACACTTCTCTTCTTGGCCGCTGTTACACCACGCTACAAGCTTGCTTGCAATTTCTTCTGTATTCATTGTGAAAGGTTTTAATTAGTTTCCTAAAGTTAGGGATATTTGAAGGGATATACATTAGCGGAGTGTTAATCCTATATTAAAAAGTAGACAAGTCTGTCTGTTTTTAAAAAAAGCCTTTATATTTGCCCTGTGAAACACTCAGAGGTTAGAAATACCATTGTAAGGACGGCTTCCTCATTATTCTACGAAAAGGGATATAATCTTACAGGAATTAATGAGATTATTGCAGAGGCAGGTATTGCCAAGGCGACACTATATAATCACTTTTCGTCTAAGGAAGATATTTGTGTGGCGTATATCCAGTATAAAAATCAGGTGTTTTTACATGAAATAGGGGTATACTGTTACGCAAAACCGAAAGGGGATAAACAACTATTGGCCATTTTCGACTTTCTACTGCAATTTTTTCGCAGTGACGGTTTTTATGGTTGCTGGTGCTTGAACACGGTTTCCGAAATTCCCAGTGATAATAAGAAGATCTTGGTGGAGATTCAAAAGGAGAAAGGTGAGTTCATGAGGTTTATTGAAAAGTTGGTGGCAACTAATAGAAGTGATGTACAGCAAAAGGATGTGGTTAGCCTTTCCAAGCAATTGTATTTATTGTACGAAGGTGCCGTGGCCGAAAGTCATTTGCATAAAAAGGATTGGCCCATCCGCATGGCGCGCGATATGGCCATGCAATTATTGAAGTAAAAAATTTTAATTAAAAAAAGACAGACCTGTCTGTCTAATTCAATCTTTAAAAATTCATAATATGAAAGAATTCAAAAACAAAGTAGCTGTCATTGTAGGTGGCACAAGTGGTATCGGAAATGCCACAGCAACACAATTATTAGATCAAGGTACCACGGTGATTATTGTGGGAAGAAATCCAGACAAAGTGCAGGATCAACCTAATTTAATCAAAATAAAGTCAGATATAACCAATGCCAATGATCTGCAGGAGCTCATTGTAAAAATTGATTCCTTAGATCGTGTAGACTATCTGGTAAATGCATCCGGAATTTTTGGGCCCAAGCCTTTTCTCGAGCATACGGTCTCCGACTATGACTCTTACCTGGATCTAAACCGTGGTTTTTTCTTTCTTACACAGGCAACGGCCCGTAAAATGAAAGACTTAGGTGGTGGAGCCATTGTAAACGTGGGTTCTATGTGGGCCAAACAGGCCGTGAAAGCAACCCCTTCCTCTGCATACTCTATGCAAAAATCTGGGTTGCATACCTTAACGCAGCATTTGGCGATGGAACTGGCTGATCACAATATTCGGGTGAACGCCGTTTCTCCGGCTGTCGTTTCCACTCCGGTATATCACGGGGTATTTGGCGGCAAGGAAGAGGCTGAAAAGGCTTTGGAAGGCTTCCACGACTTTCATCCTATTGGTCGCAATGGAAGTCCAGATGATGTTGCCAATAGCATTTTATTTCTGTTATCGGATAAAACATCTTGGGTTACCGGTGCCATATGGGACACGGATGGCGGTGTTATTGCGGGTAGAAATTAAAGTAACAAAGTGATATCTTAATTGAAAGCGACTTAACCCTTGGGTTGTGTCGCTTTTCGCGTTCGCGTGGAAAGAAAAACTCCCAAAAATATAAGTGCGGCAGCACCTAACCTTAAAGAGGTAATGGTGTCTGCGCCTGCCAACACCGCTATGAGTGTCGCCAATACTGGCTGTAGATAGATAAAGGCACCTATGGTAGAGGGGCTCAATTGCTTTAATGCATAAATATTGAAAAGGTAAGTGAGATAGGTTGTACCTACCACTACAAATGCCAATTTCCACCATACGCCAAAGTCGAGGCTACCCCAGTTCACGGCCATAAATTCACTTCCGCCTATTGGGATGTTAAGAAAGACGGCAATAAGGAAGAAAAATTTCATTAAGGTGATAGAACTATACTTTGCCACCAAAGGCTTCACCATAATAAGATAGAAAGCATAAGAGGTAGCATTTACAATAAAGAACATATTCCCTAGCGGGATGTTGGGAGCATTGGGTTGGGTTTTTTCACCAAAAAGGATAAGTAACAGGGCTCCTATTAAACCAAGTCCAATCCCTACCGATTTAAGCCAAGTAATTCGTTCCCTAAGAAAGAATGCGGAAAGGATTAGCAACAAAACAGGTGTTAGGGTAATGACCACCGAACTATTAATGGGTGTACTAAGTTCCAATCCCTTAAAAAAGGCATTCATATTGAGCACCATACCAAACAAGGCACAGCCTAAAATTCGGAGCCAGTCTTTTTTGTCAATTTTTTCTTTGGGGAGGAAGAAACTTGTGATCCAAAATAGAATGGCTGCGCCCACAACCCTTAGTACAATGAAACCGAAGGGTCCAATAACATCGGGCATAAGACCTTTGGCCAAGGTATGATTGGCTCCATAAATGGCACTGGCACCTGTGGCAGCGAGTAAGGCTAGGGCTCTTGGATTCATGAATTGCTTTGAATGCTGACCTTCGCGGCCTCTACTGTTTTTTTACTATTGCCTATAAATATTTCATTACCATTTACAATAACAGGGCGTTTCAAAAAGGTGTAATGTTCCAAAATAAATCGCTTATAGTCATCTTCAGAAAGTACTTCGTCCTTTAATCCCCTTTCCTTGTACAATTTGGCGCGCTTGCTAAATAAGGCTTCATAACTACCAGAGAGGGCTGCAAGGGATTCCAATTCCTTCACAGTGATTTCCTGTTGCTTTATTTCCCTTTTTTCAAAAGAGGTAGGTAGGTTAATTTCGTTGATAATTCGTTTGCAAGTATCGCAGGTGGCGAGATGGTATATTTTTTTCATAATTCGAAATTCAGATATTCGTCGATTTGTTCCAGTGGAACTTTCAATGAGATAATACCTTCGGAGTACGGTGCAATTTCATAAGGATTGTAGGTCAGAAATAAATATCCTTCTGCGAAGCCGACCGTTTCGGAAAGGGAGAACGTATCATTTTCAAACCAGAATCCGGGTTCATTGATACTGCTCCCTTTGGAGATATCATGCTGCTTGCGAAATTCTGCTTCTACAATCGCGGTTACAGCTTTCCGGTTTGAAAATAACTGATCTATCGTTAGTGCATCACCCGTGTTCCTGTCTATGTTAAGAAAAGTGATGGCACCATTGCCGTGGGCTCCTCCCGTATAAATAAAATGATCCATGACCAATGACGTGAGCTCAGGCGATTCATGGCTTACTTCTATATTGATTTCGGCTTCGTATCCACCTGTGTCAATACTGGAAGGAAGATCTGCCTGATGGTCTCGATAGGCAAGGATAAAGTCTTTTGCCGCATTTTCGATCGTTTTGTTAGACGAAACACCATCCTCACCCAAAAAAAGCACATGGGCTACCCACGCTTCTATTTGTGCATTCACTTTGGACGCAACAGCTGGATTGCCATTAGCTTTTGGGTAATCGATCACCACCGAAGAGCAAGGGTCGTTCGCACAAATGGCCAAGTCTTTCTCGGTAAAGCTTTCCTGGATTAGTGCAAAAGGGGGTTCGTTTGTACAACTTAGTATGAAAAACGGGATGAGTAGGGACAATGACTTTTTTAGCATGCACTAAAAATACGACGATTTTAACAATCGATTGATATATGAAAGATTCAATTTATCCTAACCACTATTATGTAGAATTAGATCAAGAGGTACGGATAAGCCGTATCTATAATATAACAAATATTATGAATCTCATGGAGGGTTTTTCCTTTTTAAAACGGGGTGTTTACCCCCAACCTAAGATCTTGAATAGTAATAACTTAGCTTAACAATTATTGCATGTTATAACAGCAAACCTTACTTAAAAATTTAGTAGTAACCTTTAAAAACCATCATTATGAAAATGACTTATGTTCATTCTAGGAAAATCCCCATTCCGTTTAGAAATTTCCGTCGGTTTCATGCCATAGCATTTATGGCACTTTTCTTTATTTCAGGAGCGTTATTTGCTCAGAACCGAATTCACGACCAAGTACAGGAGGCCAAATCCAATAACATAGATTTTGAAATGGTAGAGCCGTTTCAAGTATCTGATAGTCGATATGCCCAACCTGCAGATTTTTACAATGCAGATGAAGTTCATCTGTTAACATACCAGCAAAACTCAGATCAATGGAATGGCCGTGCGATCTCATTCGATATTCCATTGGGAAAGTCTACGGCAACCATCGACCTAGTGGCTGTACCCGATAGTTTTTACGACTATCAGCTGGTTACCAGTAGTGGTCAACAGGTAGAGCCAAACAGAAAGGCAAAGCATTATCGCGGTGTCATTCGCGGACAGGAAAATAGTCTTGTAGCCTTAAGCTTTTTTGATAAAGATGTGATGGGTTTCATTTCGAATGCGGAAGGAAACTACAATCTTGGAAAACTGAAGGATGGTAACGAATTTATCATTTACAATGACAACAACCTTCGTATCCCATTCGATTTTGAATGTGACATGCCAGATGATGAGGGCTTTATGGAGTACGATCCAAAAATGTTGTTGGAACCTTATGATAAACAAGGTCAGACCAGAGCCTTCGAAACCAATTGTGTGGGTCTTTATTTTGAAACGGAATTCGATATTTATCAATCCTTTGGAACCGTTGTGGGTGTAGAAAACTATGTGACTGCACTCTATAACCAAGTGGCCGTTATTTACTACAATGAAGGGATAGATACGACCATTTCCATGATCAATGTTTGGGATACCGCCGATCCTTATACGGCTACCAATACGGCTTCGTTGTTAACTCAATTTCAGAACAATACTGGAGCCTTTACAGGGGATCTCGGGCAACTGTTAACTTTTAGGAATGCAGGTGGGGGACGTGCTGCTGGTTTCGATGGGATATGTAATGCCAATAGCGATTTAAGTTTATCGGTTTCAGCCAATCTAACTTCAACAGTTACCAATGTTCCGACCTATAGTTGGAATGTCATGGTGGTGACCCACGAATTTGGGCACCTCTTTGGTTCGCGTCATACCCACGCTTGTATTTGGAATGGCAATAATACAGCTATCGATGGCTGTAGTAGCTGTCAGGAGAATGCCAATCCCAGTATTCCTGGGTGTAATTGGTGTACACAACCTCCGGTTCCCGCCAATGGTGGAACCATTATGAGTTACTGTCATATTCAGCCAGTGGGGATCAATTTCACCTTAGGATTCGGATTACAACCCGGAAATGTGCTGAGGGATAATGTGGCCAATGGTTCTTGTTTGGGTAATTGTTCACCCTGTCCTATTGTATCGGGATCTTTCGATCTATACACCAAAGACCGTCCGTTCGATGTTGGTTTGGAACCTAACCCAGATACGGGTCCTATGTGGATAAGCGAGGACATTTGGGTGCGTAAATCGTTAGATAATGGTACTACGCCAGAAAATCCTGAATTTAAAATGTTCGAGCCCAACGGAGTCTATGTAAAGATTAGGAACCGTGGTACCACGACTTCCGATTGTGCTGTGCTGAAAGTATATTTCAGTAAGGCTTCCACAGGACTGCAATGGCCAGTACATTTCGATAATTTCTATCAAAATGTGGGATCCAACAGTGTATTGCATGGGGATATAATTGGAACGGCTATTATTCCATCTATTGCACCTGGAGCAGATATAACCATGGAAATTCCTTGGTATCCACCAGATCCGGACGATTATATTAATGACAAGCACCATTTCTGTTTGGTGTCACGTATTATTTCACCCAACGACCCTATGTTTAATGAAGCTGTGGGCAGTGTGAGTCCCAATGCGAGAAACAATAACAATATCGCTTGGAAAAATGTGAGTGTGTACAATGCCGATCCTAATGATCTCCCACCACCACAGAGTGTCTTTATTCGTGGAATCAATGAAGAGCTGCCACTGATCAATATCCGATTTGTGGATCGAGGTTTCAACGATGAAATTCGAAAGCGATACTTTGAAATGGGAACTGTATTGGTGAAAATGGACCAAGAATTATTCGAGCGGTTGTTGGAACACGGGTCTCTAGAAGGGCGTGGTATTGAAATAGTTGACGATGGTGTGGTTCGCCTCACCGATGCCGAAGCGGCCTTTACCCGATTCCCGCTGGAATATAGGGAGACGTTTTCATTGACATTCGAATTCGAGCTTTTCCGCGAATTGGAAAGGGGAGAGCAAGTATTGTTCGATGTGGTGCAGGAAAATTACCTGAAACGGGAATATGAAGGCGGTGAACGATTCTTGATTATTAATGACCCAGAACAGCGTGGATTGAGGGAGCAATCACAGGCCTCTCAGGCCTCCTTTAGTATAGTACCGAACCCGAGTAATGGGGTATTCGACCTGCAATTGGATAAGGTAGGAAAGGGTACTTACGAAGTGTACGATTTCTATGGAAATGTCATTGCTGGTGGAAAAACCGATGGCAAGAAGCAAATTTCCCTGAATCTATCCAATAGGAAATCCGGAATCTACTTTGTGCGCGTTTCCACTGCCGAAATTAATGTGAACAAGATTTTGGTCTTGGAATAGCGATCTGATAACAAACCTAATTTCAGATGGAAAGCACCCGGGAAACCGGGTGTTTTTTTGTTGAATCTTTCTATGGGAGCCTGATGCAAAATGGGACATTTTTATTACTTGGGTATTTAGAATTATTCCCCCATCTTAAAATCATTCAATTTATTAAGCTCTTTAAGAATTGAATCTTTCCACATCATCTGTATTTCCTCATTGAAATATGTTTCGCTGTCATATAATCTTTGCGATTCTAAATATTGGGAATATAAATTCACATAACAACTTTCATATATTTCAAAGTCTACAGTTTTAGAATAAACTAGACTATCGAAACTCTTTCGCATTCGCCGAGCATATAACTCCGAAATGTCAAAATGTAATTGTTCATGATTCAAAGTTATTTTATCCGAAACGGTAGTCCAAGATTCATTTTTGAGAAAGTACGGGACGATTTTTAAATTCGGGATTTCTCCTTTATAAACTTCCCCTTCTATTTCAATGTTGATATAACTATTTGCAATTTTCAAGCCTCGTTCTTGGGGCACTTCTCCTTTAAAATCTGACCATTCCAACTTATTACTTTCATCCCATACCTTCTTTTCAGGATTAAAGATTAAAAGTATAGTGCTTAATAATATAACCTTTACAATGTTCATCACTCATTAATTACTTTAAAATTAACTCTTGGGCCATCACGCGATATAGTTCCTATGCCACGAATTAATTGATCGCTTCTAACTCCTGCTTATTAACAAATCAATTATTCTAGCAGCCCTTAATGACAAGATATTATCTACTGTGTTCTTGCTCTTGCTGACGCCCGTCTCCCGACGGGTGTACTGCACAAACAAAAAACCACAACCCTTACTTCTAGGGGTCGTGGTTTACAATAAAGATAGTGATTTTGGGTCAACATCCTCATGTTATGCTAAAATAAGTAAGTCCGTGGCGTTCTGGAATGAGCCAAAGGGGTTGTGGTAGTAGGCCAGCCTACTACCTGAACAGGTCCAGACAGGTTGTTGTAGTGGTCCATTCCGGTTACCCAACCTATCGTGCCTACTTAATGAACGTGTCGAAACACGTCGAACAACGTGTTTGACCTAGTATCATAACGTATCCAGTATAGTATAGCAACGTGTACAGCCTACTTATGGAACGTGTCTGGATGAGTTAGAGGACGTATCTGGATGAGTACATCAACGTGGCAAGACCATTATCTGAACCTGTCTGAATCTTATTTCAAAGGGTATTGGCCACAATGAGAGTCCTTTCTCTTAACAAAAGAAAGGACCAAAGAAAAACCGCAGCCTTCTAGGCTGCGATTGATATAGAATTTACTTGGTTCAAATTGATTACACTCTACTTACTCTCGTGGAAGCACCCGACAGAGTCGGGCGCTAGCGTAGGTTTGGAGAAGACCATTAAGGAGAACACTACTAATAAAGTTCTATTTTAAATCAATCATCAATGGTCTTTCTAATCTCTATTATCCATTCTTTAAAGGCTTCAATGGAATCAATCTTACCATTATAAGAACCTAAGAAATTACTAGTACAATCAAAAGCATTTACTTTAGGTTGATCGCCTGTTTGGGTAAGTAAAACCTGTAACTCTGAATTGTATTGCCCGATTGTCTTTATTTCTTGTTGTGTTATTTCAGAATACAGTTTTTCTGCTTTGTTCAACAATTTAGTATCATCTACAAATAATATGGCAATGACAAAGGTTTCAGATAATAAAGAATTTAATTCTGGTGCAAAAAACACCCTTTGTTCAAATTCCCTACAATTTACACAAGCGAGGCTATTAAAAAATGTCAAGAAGGGTTTGTTACTCTCTTGAGCTTTTAGTTGTGCCTCCTCGAAGGAAAAAACAACATCAATCTGTTCATATAAATCTGAATAGATGGATTCTGTTTTTAAATTGTCGGATTCAATATTCTTAATAGTTTCATCTGTTTGTTTTTCTTTACAACCTACTATTATAATGGTAATCAAAAAAATAAGAAAAGGATTATTCCTTTTAACTCTCAATCTAATATTACTGACTTTTCCTAACTTTTTCATTTGACAGTGGTCTTTCTATATATTCTCGTTTAATTGTAAATGCTCTTATATCTTCTTCCTCTGCTGACGCCCGTCTCCCGACGGGTGTACTACACAAACAAAAAACCACAACCCTCTAGGGGGTTGTGGTAGTTGTATAAAGATAGCATTTTTAGTTTAACGTCCCGCGTATTAATTTTCCACTCGTATGGAAGCACCCGTCTGGAGACGGGCGCTAGCGGGGCTGGAATTAATTTCTTCTAACGAAAGATATTCAAAATTGACATTTAACTTTCGGTTGATATAATCTATGAATTGTAAGTCTTTTTCATTGGCTTTTAAGAGACCAAAAATGATAATTCTTTTTGCAAGCCCTTTATATTTCTTTAGAATCTGTTCTTCGTGATATGAATAACTCAAAAGTTGTCCCAAACCCTTTTTTATGCAGTTTTCAGGGGTTAAAGCCGTTTTGACTTCATAATAGTGAACCTCGGTGTCCGAAATAAGCAGAAGGTCAATGAAATTCTTTTCGAATGTTATTTCAGCGTTCGGATGTTTCGTTTCTAAAAATTTCTTTAATCTCTTTTGAAGTTTTTTATGATGTTGCGTTACAATAGTTTCTTTGGTTCCCTTTCGAACTTGGTCGTCAGAGTTCAGAGTTTTAGTACCCCTACGGGTTTTTCTCCCTTTTCGATCCCTTTTCTTTCTCTCTCTCGTCTCGTCTTCATGGAATAACCCCCGCATGAAGTTGAATACACTTTGATTTGGAGGTTTCTGGTTATACAGGAAACGGTGCATTTTTGCATACTCTACCCTCTTAGAATGTTTCATTCCATATTCTTGTGTAAATTTTATGAGTAGTCTTTGATTGAATATAGGGATCATGCTTTGGTTTGAATATAGAAACGCCACCTTCCATTTGTAGAGTTCGTAAAAACCCTTAACTTTTTCAACTGCATCAAAATCCAACTGCTGAGAGAATTGGATTAGTTGGATTAGTTCTTCTTTAACTTTTTTAAAAACTACTTGTTCATCTAACTCGCATTCACCATAGTATCGAATCCAAGAATACACTTCATTAGAAAACACTCTTTCTGGTTTCCTTGAATTTAAACGTTTGTAGATTCCGAACTTAGCACTTCCTATAGGTCCGTTTATGCTTCCAAGAGACCGCGTTTTTCCTTCAACCCATCTTGTGAACGTGTGTTGGTTTTTGACATCGGTATACTCCTCCAATGTCATATTTTCAATATTTGTAATTGACCATTTACTCAAAAAACTATTGAGTAATTGTTCATCTTCGTAAAAAGGTCGTTCATAACTTTCCATAGGATTAAGGTAAACAAAAAAGCAACTGCCCATGGCAATTGCTTTTCATCAATATAAGACTTTAAATCTTATCTGGTTTTATAGAAAAACTATCGGGAAATATTGTCTTTCGAAGTTTTCAAGTTCGCTAGAAATTATTCCCTCTTTAGAATGAATCCATCCAAAACTGTGACTTTGTAGACCTTCAATTGAATCACTAATCACTATCGCTGATTCAAAAACTAAATCCCCGTCTTTAAAAAGGAAAAGTTTACTTTCCGCAGTAGAAATATCCTCTCCTTCATTACACGAGAAACTCCATTTTTCTTGGATGTTTTTGATCGTAACTAAATCTGAAGTTTTGATAAAATTCACTTTCCTCATATTGTCCGGCAACTCATTCATGTCGGATGAACTTATTTGAACATACATCTTCCAAGAATCCTTTGAAAAATCAAAAGAACCCAGTGGATTAATTTTTCCATTTACGCATTCTATATCTTCCATTGTCAAACTATCATTTGGTCCAATGACAAGAGAATAACCAGAAAGTAATGTAAATGCAAAACCTATAACAACTAAACCGATTAATGATAACAGTATCTTTTTCATAAATAATTAATTTTTCTTTTTGTCTTCTTCTTTAACAGATCTTTCACCTTTCTTTTTAACATGCTTCCCGTCGTTCTTTTTCATAAGCTCTTCATCACTTTGAACACCACCTCCATAATATACTCTTACATCCACTCCATAAACTGTAGATAACTCATCTAATATCTCCGCAAATTGAGTAACTACACTATCTTCAAAAACTCCTGGCACAGATGTTCTACAACCGCCTGTACAATTAACCCAGGCAGCACTTCTAAAAGCATCTGGATCTAAGTCATCAGGTTCAAAATTTCCTGAATCTGGATAACCCACATCTAAATCTCCAGGCGTGGCATGACCTACATAATAGAAACTAGAAATACGATCATTTTTTCTTGTGTCACCACCATCTTTATCGTTAATATAATCAACAATTGAATCTACATTATCAACCACCTTAAAATTAATGCCGGCTTCTTCCGCTTTCTTTCTATATTCCTTTAATTGAGCAGGGCTATGTCCATGCTCTTTTGAGCCATCATTAAACACAATCCAGGTCACCTTTTCATTTTTGTCTTGCACTCTTCCTTGAGCTGCTCTAGCCCTGTCAAGACCATTAGCTAGAAAATGTTCTTTGTTTTTATGGTCTCCGGGTTGTCCAGAAACTACAATTCCCTCTTCACCATCCGGGTCAATAAAGTTAATTGGATTATTATAAACGTAATGATAAGGAGTAAAGTGTGCATACTTCTCAGCAAGTGGATCAATATTCATCCATCGACCTAGGGATGCATCATAATTCCTTGCCCCATAATCGTACCATTCGAGTCCCAATTCCGAATTCAGTTCCTTCCCATTGTACTTATAGTTTTGAGCAAGGCTATTTCCTCCAGATACATTGACATTATAGCCTGATTGCTCCAGCCCGAAGGGATAGTAATTAGATTCCTCGATAATTTCACCGGTGCCCACACTGCCATTGCCATCGCTATCGGTATAGCTCAACCGTACATTGCCCAAGTGATCTTTATATTGGAACACATAATTGTAGGCCGTGTAGCTGGTAGTACCGCCAATGCTAATACCAATGCTCTTGCTGGTCCCCGCTACGGGTTCCACGTACCCCTCTGGGTGGGGGAAGAACTGCAATTCGTTGTCTTCATACACATAACCGCCCACATACAGGATGTTCTTAGCTGTTAGGCCAGTTATGGCTACAGTTTTTTTGAGTTTGGTGCCAGCCGCATCGTACACATAAGTAATGGTCCCCGATTCGAGACCATTGTTTATGGTCACGGTTTCAGGAAGATTAAGGTGGTTATACGTAATGGTATTTATACCCTTGTTGCGGTCTACCTCCATGTTGCCATTGGCATCGTATTCATAATCGTCGTAGCCCGTGACGCCCTCTATATTGCCATCTAAGAAACCATGGCCCTTATAATTGGTGTCGGTGCTATTGTCCAGCACATTGAGCAACTTGTTGCTCGATCCGTCATATGCATAAGAGAGAATATCCCAATTACCTGAAGCGGTATCGGTATCGTTGGCCCCTTTTCGGGTTAAGGACAACAAATTCCCGTTACGATCGTAACTTATATTGTGTACGTCATGGTAATTGTAGGTTGTCATCGTATTTATGGTAGCCCCTTTATAACCCGTAGCCCCTTGTATGCGGTTAAGATCATCATAAAGATAGGCATATCCCCTAACATTTTTGTCGTCATTTTCGGTTTTCCAGAGTGTCTGGGCAATGTTCCCATTATACAAGGGAGTCGCTCCCGTAGCCCCATCTATATTGTTGTAGTTAATCTTAAAGTTAAAGAGGTCGCTGTATTGGTCTAAGCCTTTGCCAAAGCTGGTACTAGCTTCGACATCGTTAATATCGGTGAGCCAACCCCGCACGTTGTAGGCATAATCCACTCGTTGAAGTTTGTTGTCCAATAAGGGGCCAAACATGTGCAGGTGCGATACGCTCCCCCCAGAAGCTCCGTTAAAGGATACTTTTCCAAACAATGCAGATTCTTCCTGGGCTTGCGAAAGGGGTTCGGTGTGCAATACGGTATTTCCTTGATAAAACTTCATCTGGTTCCCTTCCCGTTCTACTCGGAACAAATCGCCGGTGGCATAAGTCCAGCTTCCCGGTTCTAGGGAACCTTGTATAATAACCCTTACTTTGGGGGATAGCACATTGTTGTCCGCCTCAAAACCATAATCGTAGTAGCTATTACTTTGTGCACCATTGGCCGATTCTACCAAACCGAAACGGACATGACGGTTGGTTTGGTTTATTACAAGGTCCATACCACCATCGAAATCACTCGGTATGGTTCCTTGGGTCTTCGCCTTGGCAGGCCAGATTCCGCTCCCTCCGGAATGGGTAATGGTGCCATCGGCAGTTACATCTACCTGTTCAAGATCTGTATAGCCGTTCAATATGGAGATGCCCCCCACGCCTTTGTCTACCAACTGTCCGATATCGTCGTAACCATTACTGGCGATAAGCTGTACTTTCTCATTGTCTATTTGCTGGTGATGGGTTAACAGACGGCCCATAAGATCGTAGGTAAAATAGTCCTTGGTCACTATAGCCGGCTTGCCCGTTTTTAGATGTTGGGTTTCGCTCTCCAACGCCCTGCCAGAAAAATCCAACAAACTTTGGGCGATATCCCTGCTCTGTAAAAAGTCGCTATAGCTATCTATATATATGGCACGGTCCTTCTCATCGTAGGCGGTAAGCGTGGTGGTCCATTGGGTGGTTCCCAGTGCACGTATCTTACTCACAGTAGGGAGTCCATTTACTTGCGAAACCACAGATTGCCCCAATACACTTGTAGGTTTTGTTGTAGGACTGTAGTCTACTGTATAATCATCATAATAGTTTAGGGTATGTAAGGTAACATTTGCCGTTGGGTATTTGTTGTTGTCGTAGTATACATCGACCCCATCTATTGTAAGGGGACTGCTACGTCGGGCCTCATAAGGCTGTGTATAGCCGTTCATGATTGCCTGCAATGAGCTCCGGCTCCCTGCGACGGTATGGATTCCTGTGATAATGACCCGTCCATAGGCATCATACTTGGTAAACGACCATTCGTTGTTGATGCGTTGGTTGGCATCTTGAGTAAGCACTGGCTGGTTCAATTTATTGTAGACAATGAACTCCCAGTCTTTTCCAGGGACTTTTTTCTCAATCAATCTGTTGCGGGAGTCATACCTGTACTGGTAACCCAACTCATTAAGGATAGTTTGGTAATTGCCTACCAAATTACCATTGCTATCCACGATTTTCTCAGATGCTTCCGGAGATAGCACATAGGTAAGGTTGCCAAAGTCATCGTACACATAATAAGTGTCGTGAGCCAAATTATTAGTAAAGGTCCGTTTTAGGATAACCTGTCCCGCTAGGTTGGTAAACGCTTGTGAGGTATTATTGTCGCCATCGGTAGTTTGCCAATTTTCGTCTTTGGTAATGTTCTTTGCCAGTTTTCCTGCCAGGTAATGGCTTCCTCCTATATAGCTGAATTGTGGGTTTGAGCTCCCTCCAGCTAAAGAAACCCTAAATATGCGGACTTCATTGGCTGTATTGGTTTGGTAATCCATCCTAATAGTATGTTCCCCACTAAAACCGACGCGCCAATCGTACCCGGGAGCACCTTGCTCTAAAACGCGACTCAAAGGGGACTTTTCGAACGACTTTTGGCTATATGGATTATCCCAATCGGGTATGTGATTACTTCCTTGATAGAAGTCTTCGGGGAATTTTGTCTTATAATAGGTTTTCAATTCGTTTATAATTCCTGTCCCTAAGGTTCCGCTGTAATAGCTTCCGTTATTGGAAGCTACGGGTAGTGGGAGGTATTCTTTCTCGGTTCTACCCAAAGGATCGTATTGCATTGGGGTCACCAAATCCTCACCATTTCCTCCAGCTCTAATGGCCACATTTTGTAAGGGCCTTCCCAACCCATCTACGTAAGCGATATTCTCTATTTTTTCTTCATTGAGTGCATTATGCTCAAATCCCATATTGAATGGGCTGAGGTAGGTGGTACCCAAGATGTAATTCTCATCGACATTGGGTGTAGTCTGCCCAAAGACAAACCCAGTAAACAAAAAAGTGATATATATGAATCTTTTCATCGGTTTCGTTTTAAGAATTATTAATTACAGGGAACTCCATTACATTCAATAGCTGTACTGCCCGTATAGCGTGTTATTTCAGGGATAGAAAGGTCTGGATCCACGCAAAAATCGAAAATATCACATTTAAACTTGATCGTATTGCAACAACCATCTTCAATATATTGGGTCGAATTGTAGTTACCCATATTCCCAATAAGATGCCAGACACCATCATTGTTCAATTGGTAATAGAATTTATAGAAAATCAGTCCTTGATCCCCTCCTTGGAGATCCAGCAGATAAAGATTAAAGGTATATACATTGTTGTCGACCGTATGGGTCTCTATTAAATTTCCTCCGGTAATGGGTTCGAACTGGCAGGATACTGTTTCGTAATCCGTGTCCAAAACATATGAATTAGGCTCCCCTGGGATATTGGTTATGTGGCACCGAAACCTAATTTCGTTACAGCACATCCCCACGGCATCAAAATTAAATAAGTTGGTGCTTGTCGTAGCAATAGGGATGTAGTGGTCATTGGAAATCAATTTATACGACCAATGAAATTGTAGATTATTACCGCCCCCTATTAGATTATCGACGTATCCTTGATATGACATTGTGCTTCCATTTTGCCCCATCAGGTTTACGATAAGGTCGCCTGTTGAAAAAGGACAGTCCACGATATTGTCTTGAATAAGATCCACTTGCTCGTATTCATAGCCGTTATCCGTCATACAGTTAATCTCTACCTTAAAAGTCACTTCTTGAGAACATACGGCCCCGGCCCCGCCTGGAATAGTATAGTTCAACAAATTGGGTTGTGTATGCGTAATGCTCTCAAATGGGCCATTGCCAATTTTATAGTACCAAGTGTAAGTCCAATTGGCAGGGTTATTAGAACCTCCTAGAATAGTCGTGTTAAGATCGAAAGTCACTTCTCCATTGCTTAAGGTGTGGGACATGGATAGCGTGGCCTCTATGGGCCCTCCATCTCCCAGGGTACGATCCTTTCGGTAGTTATAAGAATATTTTTTTAGTACTTTCCCATCCTTATCCAATATATATTCTAATCGGTTTTGGCTGTCGTATTTAAAATAACTGGTAAGCCCTTTAGGATCCGTTGTTGTACTAATTCCAATAAGGGGTTTGTACGTATAGGTGGTCACCATAGCACCTGTCCCCAAGTTATCCCGCAATTGCCCTAGGTGAGTTAGCAAGGTTGCTTCATTTGTTTCGGTCATAATCTGGTTAACAATACTCGGTAACTGGCTATAGGTTTTTCCTTCTACCTTCGCAACGGGTAACTGGCCGTTATAACCCCAAACATAACTTACGGGGCTACCATCCTCAAGTTTGGCTTCGATGACATTTCCTTTGTCATCGTAGTCCACATAGACCAATCGGTTTTCTAAACTCACAGGACTTCCTTTAGCAGTCTTCACATATTCCGGGAAAATTAAATGGGTGTTGTAAATAGGTGGATCGGGCTGGGATACCCCCCAGTCCTTGTAAAGTGTTTTAGTCGTGGATAGCAATTCACCATTTTTATAGGTCTCTACTAAAACAGGACTTCCGATCTTATTTTGTTGTATAAGATCATCGTATTCTGCTGGGAAGTTTTCCGCATAATAAAATTTGTTCTGTACATCTTCATCATCACTTCCTGTGGAGGTCTTCTCCTTCAACTTATTTGTGTTGGGATCGTATACAAAGCTCTCCTGTGCAACCATGGGATTGGGATAATAAGTAGTGGTAGTTTTAAGGGAGGGATAGTAATTTCTATCTACTTCCTTATAGAGTTTGAAATCGAAATAATCATGGGGGTCGGGTATCCCCCAAACTTCACAACCATAGTTGTCTTCAACCTTGAGAATGTAACCCATTTTAATTCCAACAGGATGCAAAGCATCACTATCATAAGTTTGCCCAACGGTTAGCTTGGTAATCTCCTCATATGTGCTAGCCGAAGTTGCAATATGTTCGTAGTTTTGGCTTCCTACGGTCTTATACATCCGCTCTTCTAAAACGCGCCCCATATCCTTATCCACTCCGTAGGGCACATATGGATAGGTAGTATCCAAATAAAAACGGGGTGTTTCTATATCGGTTTGAGTGTATCCACTGGGATAACTTTCCTCTATTTTTGTATAACATTCTGTGCAATTTGGCTGTGTAACTATAAAGGTGCCATCTGAATTTGTAGATAACCCCAATTGGTTCTGATAATCCGTTGAATCAAAACCACTATCCACTTGTATCGGGTTTTCGATCACCTGATTGTATTTCCTTACTGAGGTATAAAATACCGGAACTCCACGATTAAGGTTTAATGGATTAAATGAGCCCTGAGCGTACATAGTCCTATGAAATGACCTAAAAGAAAGTTCGCTGCCAAAATCACAGCACACTTGGCCATCATAGGAATACTGGATCAAGGGTTTCTGAAACTCCACTCCTGTTGAGTAGCCATCTTCGTCATTATAGTTGTACATGGTCTGGGTTAGTACACCGCCCTTGTCATAATTCTGTAGTTTTTTAACCCGTATCCCTCCTGTAATCTTATTGGAAAATTGAGTGTCGATTTCGGAAGGGGGATCATAGAATTGCACAATAATCTCTCCACTTCCGGTACTTGGACTGTGCACATTATGGAAACCGAACTCATAAGTGCCTGCAGGTATAATGATATAACCTCCACTATTTCCATCAATAATATCGCCTGAAGATCCTGTAATTCCATCATGAAACCCCTTTTGAAGATAAGGGCAAAACCTGGGTTCCTCATTGTTGTTTCGGTAATATTGTGCTGCCTCTGGAAACTGTGGAGCTTCAGAAATAGATGGTACGGGGCAGTTACCACTAGATTGGGTATTTCGGGTAATTCTAGCCTGGGGGCTAAACATGCTTGATCCACGAGTCACACTGTAGGAAATTAGCGCGACTACATCCCTTTCAAAGGTGTATTCGAAGTAGTTTTCTGTACCATTTGTCCTAATTTGTATCATTCTGTTAAAACCAGGAATTTCATTAATGTCCGCTACATATCCTTCTTCATTTTTAACCCTATTGGGTTCGTATACTACCTTGGTATATCCACCAGTGGGGTAGTTTATTTTTTCTAGTGCCCCAATTTTGGCATGGTGGAAACTTGGTTTTTTATTGGCCGTATATTCAGATCCAAACCCTGGGATATTAATGGCATACTGGTTGTTTGCTCCATTAAAAAACCCCCATAAGTCCTGTCGCAGGGGTTGGGGAGAGTCAGCGTTATTGGTCATGTAAAAAGGTCCAGGGGACCCTAGATAGTCGAACGTATAGTAGGGTTCATCATTCTTTTCGATCTCATCTAACAAATCGCGGTTACCGGAATAGGAGAAATCGTATTTTAAGATAGAATTGTTGTCGAAATCTAACACCTCCATACGATCATAGACTTCCCTTTCCTGTGTAGTTCCCGTTTCGTTGGTAACTACATTGAAAATCACTTTTCCAAGATCGTAAGTGATTTCCGTTAGAATTTTTCGATCTATGTCTGTTTTAATCCAACGCTCGCTATATGAATACCCCACACGACCTTGACAATCTTTATCCTGAAAGGAGGCAGTTGCCGAGAAATCCACCGTATGGTAATAATTATCGGTATAGCTAAAGTTGATTTCCCTCCCATTGTTCAGGATTATCTTTGAAAGCATCCAGCTGGAACGGTAGTTTTCAAACATTGGACCATTCCCGGCATCGTCATTGCAAACGCTACAAGAGCTGTTCAGTTCCCAATTATCATCCCCTAATAGTGCTTTTCCAAATATGTATTTATTTCCTTGATCATCGATAACATCTATGGATTCTAGGAAAGTAGGTTTAAGAAGATCCCAATGCAAGTCCACTTGGTAATTATGCTCCGAAAGAAACACGGCATCCTTATTTACATCAATCTTGAAAGAAAAATTTATTCCATTCACTCCTACCACATATTTATCCGGTTCGGCATCGTATGTACCCTCTATAATATCCAAGGCCGTTTGCATATTCATGGTCTGGTTACTTTCATAAGTCTCCAGTTCGCTACGAATGCTGCTAACACCGTAATACCCATAGGGATGTTCATCGGGCAACCCGCGGACTTCCCTTGTAACAACCCCGGTATTATTTAGTGTCCATCCCAATCCACTTAAGGAAGGTTTTCCTTCTAATACAAAGCCATTATAGCTATACCCCAGTGTAACCGGGAAGCTATAATCCCCTACCTGTATATTGTAAAGAGGGATAGAATGTGCCATTTGTCCTGTACTAAGGTCCAAAGGGAGATCTCCATATGATCCCAGTGAAGCGGCTTCAGGTGAAACAGGAAATGGATTTGGAACTTCCAGACTAATGTTCTGGGAATAAGAAATTCCTGTAAAAAGGAATAGAATCGAAATTAATAGAACCAACGGTTTCTTCATAAAAACTGACTTTAATTATAAAACATGAAAACAGGGCAACCTAGTGCATAGGCAAATTGCCTTTACATTAATTTATGGTAATAAATTCTGGAGGGGAGATAAAATGTATTCTAATAAAAGAACGATTAAAACTATGGAAAAATTATGGCAAAATGGAGCTTATGGTCATACTATATACACGAAATTCATGAATTTAGACTACCGTTATGCTGAAGTTAATTGATATTCAGCCATATACATTTATGTTATTAAAACGTAAATTATTTATAGGAATACCACATCATAAATAAAATAATAGAAGGTTGGCCATTGAGGCTATTTGCGCTCCAACAAATATAAATTCAACAGAAGACACGTAACACACTGATAATGTGACATATATAAAATAAGAAATATTTTTAAACTGCCAAATGGGATTGCCTAAAATGTGCACAGGATTTTTCCCCTAAATAAAACATTGAATCTCCCTTGGCATTATGGGTGGAACGACTGCTACATTTCTCTCTGTAAATGAGGAGCTTAGATGTCTCTAAAATCAAGGGACATATGGCTTCAGATGTCATTAGTAAAACATTGCAGTTTTTAAAAGCAAAAGTGGATACCTATAATGGTAATGTAAATCCTATTATAGAAATCACCAATATTGCTACGCTCAATGATGGGGACGAGTTTTTGGACTCAACCTCCCCGATCACCCTTTCGGTAGTTAATATCCAAGAAGATACAGTGGCCAGAGTACCCAATGTGTACCTACCCAATACCACCCAATCCTCAAGCGTCGAAAAGTACAAGAACCCTGCTCAGAATTTGGTTCTATCCATTTTGTTCACAGCATATAATAAGGAACAAAAAGCAGATAAGTACCAAGATGGGTTGTTGAAATTGGAACATGTAATCCGTTGTTTTCAGGAACAGCATGTATTCTACTTGGACGGAGCCGTGGAAGTAGACCCGTCTACTCAGGATCATATAAAGATCATTCTCGATTTGGAAAGCCTCAAACTAAGTGAACTCAATCAGTTGTGGTCTATGTTAGGCAATAAATACATGCCTTCGGTGCTCTTCAAAATGAGAATGATTACCATACAACATGATGAGGAAGATGGTGGTAGCACCGTAGAACGACTCCGCTTGAAACTGTGGAACAACAATCCCAACGACATTGCTGGGCAATTGGAAGAAAGTGACGAAATAATTCTAAACAATCCTTAAAAATCAGATATTATGATAAGTTCAATTAAAACACCTGGGGTGTACATCCATGAGATCAACGGATTTCCCCCAAGTATCGCCCAAGTGGCAACTGCCATACCTGCTTTTGTCGGGTATACAGAGAAGGGCCCTACAGAGCCGACCAAAGTGACTTCCCTGTTGGAATATGAGGAGAACTTCGGTGGAGCTCCTGAACCTGCAGGGGTGAACATTACCTTGAATGTGGAATACACGGTTACCGAAAGCCAGTTCAAGATGTACAACAGTTTGCGTTTGTTCTTTGCCAATGGCGGAGGTGAATGCTATATCGTTTCCATTGGGGACTATGAAACCGCTACTCCATTTTCTTCTGCCGATCCATTCAATGACGGATTGGATCTATTAAACAAGGTAGATGAGGTAACACTCTTGTTATTTCCCGATGGCGTGAACCTAGGGGCGACCAACCTTGGTTTGGTTCAAAAGCATGCTTTAATGCAGTGTGCAGACCTTATGGATCGCTTTACGGTAATGGATGTAGTACAAACTTCGAGCCCTGCGAACGGACTGGAGCAAGATTCTGCAGATTTCCGTGATCAAGTAGGAAACCAAAACCTGAAATACGGTGCCGCTTACTATCCCTATTTGCAAACAAGCTTTGGGTATAACTTTAGATTTAATGACATTAATGGAACTGCTGCAGGAAGAGTGGATTTTGCCACTTTGTACGCATCAGACGCGACCATTACGGCAGCATTAAGTGACTTTGCCATCCTAAATACCGATATAAATGACGGTGCGAATGGAATCTTGGAAGACTGGGATGCCGCACAAACCGCCAATCCTAAAGTAACCGTGGCAGCCGATGGAGATGTAGCCAGTTATTTAACGAATATCTTCGGTTTATTGGCAACCCTTGGAGATCCTGTGGCGGATATTACGCATACGGGATTGGAAACCTTGGCGACCGATATGATTACAACTTCCTTACGACCCTTGGTGCTAAAATTGGTACAACTAAACTTGGCTTATGATGGTCTGGGTGGAACCGATTTAGATGTTTCTGGTGGTGGTGTTGGAGCCAATTTTGTAAACGCCCAATGGGGGGACTTTACCTCTAACGGTGCTAGTGGGGATTATCCAGTAACGGGAACCAATCCTTATACTGCCCTTCTTGAGGACAGCGGAGCTCCGGGTACTGCCGATCTTGCTAAGACAGGTGCTCAATTGGATAAATTATTCAGTCAGGTAACAACAGCCATGAATGCAGTGATAAGTGCTGTACAAGAATATGAGCTGAAGGTAGAAAACGACCTTACCGCAATGTTGCCCGTATATCCTTCGATTATCGCCGAACTCAATAAAAGCATGAACCATGTACCTCCTAGTGGAGCTATGGTTGGAATCTACGCCAATGTAGATGCCACGCGCGGTGTTTGGAAGGCACCAGGTAATGTGAGTGTAAACGGAATCATAGGATTGGCCGATGATATTACCGACAAGGAACAAGAGAATATGAACATCCACGAATCCGGAAAATCCATCAATGCCATCCGAAAATTTACAGGAAAGGGATTGTTGGTTTGGGGGGTAAGAACCCTGGACGGCAACAGCAACGACTGGCGCTATATTAATGTACGTCGTTTGGCCAATATGATCGAAGAATCGGCCAAGAAAGCCTGTATGAACTTCGTATTCGAACCAAATGTGAAACAAACTTGGGTGAACGTGAAAGGGATGATCGAAAATTATCTTACGACCCTTTGGAGCGACGGAGCCTTGGCAGGAGCCAAAGCCGAAGATGCCTTCTTCGTTAGTGTGGGATTGAATGAAACCATGACCGCAGACGACATCAATAATGGAAGACTCATTGTAAAGATTGGGTATGCACCTTCACGTCCGGCAGAATTCATCATTCTTGAATTCACACAGACACAACAAAAATCTTAACATAAAAACATAAAATAAAATAGTCATGGCAGATTTTCCATTACCAAAGTTCCATTTTAGAGTAGAATGGGGCGGTACACGCATAGGATTTCAAGAGGTTTCAGGCCTTAATAAGGAACTGGAAGTACTTGAATACAGAGAAGGATCCAGTCCAGAGTATTTCAAACATAAAATGCCTGGAATGCACAAATTGAGCAACATTACCCTTAAAAGAGGGGTGTTCCATAACGATAATGAGTTCTACGACTGGTATAATACCGTAGCGTTGAACACCGTGGAAAAAAGGGATATTACTATTTCTTTATTGAATGAAAACCACGAGCCCGCTATTGTTTGGAAAGTGAAAGATTGCTTTATCGTATCGTTGAAGTGTACAGATCTAAAAGCAGACGAGAACGCCAATGCGATAGACACCGTAGAGATTGCCAATCATGGATTTACCATGGAACATGCGTAAGCCATGCCAGACGGAATGCCATTAAGCGGGTACCATTTCTCGATCATCTTCGAGCTTTTACCTCAGTTTAGTATAGATACTAAATTTCAGAGTGTAACGGGTCTGAAGACCACTATGGAGACCGAGACCATTTCTGAAGGGGGACAGAATATGTACAAGATCACCCTTCCGAAAAAACCTACCCATGAAAATCTGGTGCTAAAACGAGGATTGACCAAGGAACTTTCGGGTCTGCGTATGTGGACCACGAAAGCCTTGAACGACTTTGTGTACCATCCGGCAAATCTGGTGATTTCATTGCTCAACGAAAACCACAACCCCGTTAAGGTTTGGTATGTGTCACAGGCCATTCCCATCGGGTTGGAAACTTCTGGTTTTAACGCCGAAGAGAATAAATTGGTGATAGAAACCTTTACACTCAAGTACCAACACTATAAAGAGATTCCAATTCCATAAAACTTTTACAATGGCTATAGAAATTAAAGAACTCCATATCAAAGTAAAAGTAGATGATGATGCCAACAAAACAGTGGTGAATAACCATCATCAAACCGTTTTGAATCAGGAGGTGATGACAGCAGAAATTGTTAGGAAATGTACAAGAAACGTATTGGAAATCCTTAAAGAAAGACAAGAACGATGATTGAAGGTGCCTTAGGAATAATCGATAAAATGCGGATAGAAGTCTATCCCAACGACGAGTATAACGAAGCCGAAGCTATAAGCACCATTTTCGTGCAGGTAAATCCGGAAAGTTATACCATAAATCACGAGGTAGAGTTTGCCGAGGGACAAGTCATGGGAGCTTCCAATAATAACCTGAAATTCAATAAGATTTCAGGCCAGGAAGTGAGTTTCGATTTCATTTTCGATAGCTCTGGCGTATTACCACCGGCCAAAATTGAATCGGGGAAAGTTGAAAAACTGCCCCTGTTAGATAGTTTGATCGATGTGCTCAAACCTGCCATCGCTAACCCATTCGAAGAAGCGGCAACCATAGAAGAAGAGCTAAAAGAGTTCAAGGATTTGTTGTTGGGATACAATGGGGATACCCATGAGACACGGTATTTACAATTGCTTTGGGGAGGTTTCGAGCTTAAGTGTAGGCTTAAGAGCATGAATATTGAGTACAAGATCTTTAGACGCGACGGACGGCCCATTAGGGCGAATGCGAAATGTACGTTTCTGGGGAGCCAATCCTATAAAGAAATGCAGGCTGAGCAAAACCAACAATCTCCCGATGTTACCCACAAAAAAGTGGTGAAACTGCAGGACAAGTTTACATTGCTGGCAGAGCAAACCTATAACCAGAACAAATATTACATAGATGTTGCCGAAGCCAATGGCTTATTGAGTTTCAGAAAGCTAGATACAGGGCAAACCCTTTTGTTTCCACCTTTAAAATAATGCACTATGGCGGTGACTCCTTATACACCCGATTATAATACCCTTCAACTGGAGATTTTGGTCAATGGAACCAACGACGGGTTGCATACGGTGTTGAAAAAGGCCGAGGTTCACTACGAATTGAACAAGATACCCTATGCCAAGTTGCATTTCATTTCTTCCAATCCAGATATCGATCCAGAGGATAACCCTTTGCAAAGCGATGTATTGGCGGTTACCGATGAGATAGAATTGAAAGTGAATTCTGGGGAAGATTCGGAAACCCTTTTCAAGGGAATTGTATACAAGGTGGCTAAGAATGCGGACCCCAGTGCGGGATTTGAAACCAAGGTAGATTGTAAGGATATCGCTATAAATCTTACCAGTCAATTAGAGGTGGTAGCAGATGAAACCTTTGGGGAAAAAATGGAGCGTTTCGTGCAAGAGGTTGAGATGACCAATGAAGTAGATTTGGCAGCTTTTGGAGAGGAAACGGTAACCAAAACCCAAAATGTATCCCCATGGGATTACATTATTAGTTATTTGGATGGATTGGGCTATATGTCCAATATACGCGAAGGAATTTTTACCATTTACGATAGCACGGCAGATCCCGAAGAAGCCACTTATTTGGCCAAAAATGGGGTAAATGTCTTCGAGTTCGAAGGCAGGGAAGAAGAAAGTGTGGCAGATGTGGAGGTGCGTTATTGGAATCCCGAAACACAAAGCGTAGAAACCCAGGAGAGCAGTACCAATGTAGAGAATGCATCGGGAAAGGAAGTGATCGACATGAGTCAGTCTAGTTTCACTCCCGAAACATTGAGTCAGATTGCCAATGCCGTTGCGGCCAAAAACAGACTGGCTACAGTGAAAGGGAAGGTGAAAACCTTTGGGAATTTACAAGCCAAATATGGGGAAAACATTTCGTTCGAAAAGGTAAACCCGAAGATAGATGAAACCCCACTGTTAATAAGGGAAGAGCATCATACGATAGACAATGGTTTGTGGACCACAGAATATAGTTTTGGACTGGATGATAACAAATCGTTTGTTGAGAAAATCAATGCGGATACAGCAGATAATACGAATAGAACGGGACAGAATAATAACGTTCAGGGATTACAAATTGGCATCGTTACCCAAATTGAAGATGATCCCAAAAACGAATTTAGGGTTCGGGTAAGGATACCATCCATTTCGGATTCGGCAGAAGGGGTTTGGGCGCGTTTGTCCTCATTTCAGGCTGGTGCCGAGCGAGGGGCGTTCTTTATTCCCGAAGTAGACGATGAGGTCATCCTAGGATGCCTAAACAATAATCCCGATACCCCTGTGATTCTGGGCAAGCTTTATAGCAGCTCCAATCCAATGCCTTTCCCAATTGAAGCAGATAATAACATTCAGGGAATTGTCTCCAGGGAAGGAACACAAATTGTCATTAACGACAAGGACAAATCTGTCGAAATAAGCACCACCAATGGGAACAAGTTGCTCATTAGTGATGAGGAAAAGGGATTTGTTTTGGAAGACGAAAATGGCAATTCAATAAAAATGAATAGTGACGGAATAACCATAGAAAGTGCAAAAGATATCGTGCTCAAAGCTGCAAAGAACATCAATGTGGAAGGCGCGCAGAGTTCGCTAAAAGCACAGTCTAAAATGGAATTGTCCGGACAACTTATAACACTGAACTAATATGTCAATGGCCGCTAGAATGAACGATATGCACGTATGCCCAATGTCCGATGGGCCCAAGCCTCATGTGGGCGGACCTGTATTGCCAGGGGGTAATACGTCGGTGCAGATTGGAGGACAATTTGCTGCCGTAGTCGGAGATTCCTGTACGTGCACGGGACCACCAGATACCATAGCACAGGGATCATCGAGCGTGATGATTGGTGGAAAGCCCGCAGCCAGAATGGGAGACTCGACCGCACATGGAGGAAAAATAGTGATCGGATGCCCTACCGTATTAATCGGAGGATAAATTAAGACCGTATGGAACAAGATGATTTTTTAGGAACGGGATGGAGTTTCCCACCCACATTCAACCTTAGTGAAAAGAAGGTGGTTATGGTGAGCAACGAAGAAGATATTCGTCAGAGTCTTGAAATTCTTCTTTCCACTAGATTGGGAGAGCGTGTATTGCTTTCGGAATATGGATGCGGAATAAACACTATGCCTTTCGAGAATATAACAGTGACCTTCTTGACCAAAATGAAGGCCATCATAAAAAAAGCGATACTGCTTTATGAGCCTAGGATAGACCTAGAGGAGATTTTCTTTACAAGTCCGAAATCGGAAGAAGGAATCGTAAACATTCAGTTGCAGTATAGCGTACGGGCAACGAATTCCAGGCTCAACTTTGTATATCCTTTCTACATAAAAGAAGGGACTTATATCAAAACATAAAAAACAATCATGTCCAATTGCGAAATAGACATAGCAACCCATAAAAGAACGGCCAGTAGCCAAATTGGTAGGATGCCCAAAGCACTCCAAACCGATTTTGTAGCAGTCGATGAGCGAACGATAGCGGATCTCATAGTGAGTACCAATAAGTTATCCCAGCACATTAACTATTACAATAAGGATAATGTGCTTTTAGACACTTGGGATACATTTTTTCAGTGGGAAACCACGGCCATTTTGGCGCAAATAGCAAGCTTGGATATTTCCAAGTACCTGTCGGACTTCCAGCTAAAAAGAAGGGAACTATTATTTGTTCCAGTACTTGCAGATCAACAGGAAATTATCCTACCCTTTTTCGAAGGAATTGGTGATAAAATTCAAGATCTTTTTAAGAAGGTAGAACATCTCCCAAAGGATTTTGACATTAAGGAATACCTGGTTGGGACCAAAACCCGATTAGAAATATTCCTTGCAACTATAGAGAGTGAATTGGCTGCTTCGACCGACTTGTTATATACCCTGCAGCACCATTTGTTCAATAAGAACATTCAGAACTTTTTCGGACTGTTAACCCAATGGAAAAGTAAATGCGAGACCAAATTATATGATAATCTCGAGAACTATCCAGAGCATTCACCTCAGTATGCACTGTATCTGGCTTTTCTGAAGTTGTTTGGCTTTGCCCAAGAAAACCTCAATGAGTTTACGCAAAGGCACCTCGACTTTTACTATCGCCAAATTCTCAGGCTAAGCCCGGAAGGAGCGCAACCCGACCATGTGCATATGTATATAGAACCCCATAAAAACGAGGGGCCATTTCTATTGGAAGAGGGAAGCATATTTAAGGCTGGAAAGGACAGTGAAGGAAACGAAAAATATTATTCCGCGACTTCCGATGTAGCCATCAATCAATCAAAAGTTTCCACGATCTATGGAAGTTCCAAAAAGGACAGTAAATATTACTTTCAAGATAGGACAGAACTAAATGCAGCAGGCGATAGCTGGAAAGCATTCCCGCAGGAGACATTATTAGATGAAATAGGATTTGTTGTTGCCAGTCCCATGCTTTTCCTTCGTGGAGGGAACCGTGTGGTGCATCTAACATTCAAGGATGCAGCCAATGCGACGGTCGATGTGGCCACAGATAAATTCGAATTCTACTTAAGTGGCGAAGAAGGCTGGGTGCAACCTTTGGTGGGTAAGACTAGGAATGAGGTAACACTTACCCTTAATCCGGATGAGAAAGCCATCGTTCCTTTTAGTTCGGATATTCATGAAGGCGTGGATCTGGAAACGCCCTTTCCGGCACTCAAGATTGTGGCGAAGGACGGAACACTCACCCGCGTTTCTTTCGCCAATGTGACGGTTAAAGTTGTGGTGACAGATTATTCACAGTTTAAACTATTCAGTGATACGGGTGAAGCGGACCACACCAAAACATTTCAACCTTATGGCCCGATACCAAAAAACGGGAATAGCCTCACGTTTGCATGCAAGGAGTTCTTTCAGAAGAAAAATGCAAAGGGAACCCTTCACATTAATACGGATATTGAAGGCTGGGGTCCTTATATCATGGGACTCATTTCGCGCTTTACATTCCTTAAGAACGGAAAATGGATAGAAGGCAACAATTGGGAGTGGGACGCAGGATATGTCTTTACTAACCAAAGCCCCATTCCGTATGATTTTTCGGAAAATGAAGAGCGAACACCTAGCGATGTAGAAGGATATGCAAGAATGATCCTTAATTTTCCACTCTATGCAGGTGAAAGCTATCTCCAGTTCTTCATAGATGCGGCGAAAGATACCGAGGATACCATACTGCCTTATATACCCACGGTCACCGAAGTGCTCTTCGACTATGAAGCTTCGGCAACCTTTAATCTAAGCAGAAGCCGAACCACGTCAGATTATACTTTAATGCATTTGTATCCCAAGGGATATCAGGTATTGAAAGGGTCGAAATTGTCCTTACTGCCCAGTATCAATAACGATGGGGAATTGTTCGTCGGGATCGGGGATATAGATGGAGGAAACAGTGTTAGCCTTTTGTTCCAGGTAGCCGAAGGTAGTGCCAATCCTCGTCAGACACCTATCGAACTAAAGTGGAAGTACCTTAATGGAACGCAATGGAAAGAGTTCGAACCAGAAGACCTAGGAGATGACACTAACGGCCTTACCCAATCCGGGATCGTAAAATTGAACAGCCCAGAGGACATGAACTGGGATGAGCAAACCGAATTACCATCTGGTTATTGGTGGATTAAGATTGAAGCGGCAGAGCGCATTGATGCTATTTGCGATTTGGTGGGCATTCATGCGCAAGCCGTAAAGGCAGTGTTGACCGATTTTGAAGGAATTGGAACCGAATTTATTGAAAGCACTGCAGCTAAGTCCATCTCAAAGTTATTCAAAACTAAAAATGAAATAAAGAAAATAGAGCAACCTTATCCTTCTTTTGGTGGAAAATTGAAGGAAAGCGATACGGTTTTCTATCAAAGAACCAGTGAACGCCTACGCCATAAAGGCAAGGCCATTAGCATCTGGGATTATGAAAAGTTGGTGCTCGATAATTTCCCAGAAGTGTTTCAGGTAAAGTGCTTGAACCATCATAGATACGATACCGCAGAGCTATCCAATACCAGTGCCGGTTATGTAACGCTCATTCCAGTGGCTAAAGGCAGCACCTTAGAAGTGCCCGACTATTGGAAACCCATTGTGGATCTAGGAACGATGAAGCGCATAAAAACCTTTTTAAAGGAAAGAACCACACCGCATGCGAGAATAGCTGTTAAACCACCTACGCTCGAAAAACTGGAGTTAGATTTTAAAGTAAAATATATAGAAATCCCTGGGGCAGATACGCGTTTATATGCGCAGCAACTTCAGGAAGTCATTAATTCCTTTTTAAGTCCTTGGGCTTATAGCGACGATGTGGTTGCCGACTTTCAAGAAGAGATCGAAAAGTCCAGGCTAATTCAATTAATAGAACACCAAAGTTACGTGGATTATATCTCAGATTTTAAGGTGAATCACCTAATTCTGGAAGAAACTAGCGATGCCATTAAGCAACGAATGAATGATGTGGATAAAATCATCCCCAAAACGGCCTACAGCCTTTTTGTGCCGCATACCCATAAGATAAACACCCTAACAGTAGAATGCTGCTCATGAAAACGGAATATTACATAGATAAGACCCGCAGCTTAAAACCCGCTCAGGATTACGAATTCTTGAGAAAGGAAGGACAGCAATATATAGAGTCACTGGCACATAAACTCTGGACAGATTTTAATGCCCACGATCCGGGAATTACCATACTGGAAGCCCTTTGCTATGTCATAACCGAATTAGGCTATCGAACAAATTTCTCGATAGAGGATATACTAACCAATGAGGAAGGGATTATAGACAATGAATCGTTCTTCACGGCCCGTGAAATCCTTACGAACGCCCCATTAACCGTTTTGGATTACCGAAAAGTTCTAATGGATATTGAAGGCATAAACAATGCTTGGCTGGTATATAGCAATGGGGAAAAAGATGCCTTGGGCTACGAACAACCATTGGAGAACGAAATTCCACTTTATATTAACCCTAAGGAAGATAAACTCAGTTTTAGCAACTTAGATAAGTTTGGTAATGACTTGAATAGATTAGCCTTACGGGGCCTCAATCAGATCATGATCGAATTGAGCGAAGATCTTACCCTTGGGGAACTCAATGAAGTAGCATTGGACCATTCATGGTTTGATGGAGACCGTTTTGTGGAAGTACATATTACATTGGAATTCGATTCATGGAATCATCCGAAAGCCGACTGGTTGAAGTTGATGAACAAGCCTACAAAAATCAAGTTTAAGGATATAGAAGAACTGGATGGCGCCATAAAAATCACGGTTCAAAGGCAGATTAAGCCATCAGAGACCCTTACACTGTATTTTACACCAAGGGATCCCAAAGAACTACAGCAGGTAAAAGACTATTTCGATGTAGAAAAAACCATTTGCTATGCCATTAATCTTTTAGCTGAGAAGAAGAAAAAAGTCGATGAAATCTTCAAGAAGGTGAACGATGTACTTTACGAAAACCGAAACCTAACAGAGGATTGGTTGTGTGTAGAGACTATCTGTGAAATTGAAATTGGGGTATGTGCGGATATTGAATTGAATAACGAAGTGGATGCCGAGGAAATTTTGGCCCTGGTACAGCAAACCATAGATGAAATCCTGACACCACCCATACCATTCTATACCCTTAACCAGATGCTGGATATGGGTAAGAACCCCCGGGAAATTTTTAGTGGACCTTCTTTGAAGCACGGATTCTTATTAGATGAAGAGGTTCAAAAAGCACAACTACCGGAATGCATACATGCTTCAGATATTATAGCAGCCATAATGGATCTTCCCGGAATAAAGGCTGTTAACAATCTATTGCTTACTGCCTATGATAAAAATGGGAATCCGATCGATTCAGCCAAAAATCAGCCATGGTGCCTCAATTTGGATGGACAGAAAAAGCCCGTTTTTGCTTTCGATAAATCTAAAATATTGTTGTTCAGGGATGGCATTCCTTTCCTTATCCCTGAAAAAGGGGCACTAGAACTAAGTCAAGGGGTTTATTATCTAAAAACCCAGAACAATACCCTAAAACTACAGGATCCAGAAAATGATTTTGCCATACCCAAAGGACGTTTTTATCAATTAGATGAATACCACAGTGTACAGAACGATTTTCCAGTTACTTATGGAATTGGGGTAGGACAATTATTGGACACCACTCCCGAGATGCGGAAAGCACAGGCTAAACAACTAAAAGCCTATTTGCAACATTTCGATCAGTTATTGGGTGATTTTTTCAGTCAATTGTACCACGCCAAAGAGCTTTTAGACCTAAAGACCATCCATAAAACCTATTTCCCTAAATACATTGATTCCATTAGTGGAATAGATGAAACCCTTTTTGCAGACGAGGCGTATGGAGCACTCTTTCAAACTACTTTAATGAATGGGGAAGAAGATTCTGATCGATCCCTATATGAGACCGAACCCACGTTTTACGACCGCAGAAACCGTATGCTGGATCACCTATTGGCCCGTTTTGGCGAATCCTTTAATGATTACGTCTTTATGAGTTATGCCATGCAGGAAAATGCCAATGGGATTGCAGAATTGACCTTCCAGGATCAGGAATTGATCGAAGATAAGCAACGGTTCCTCTCTCAATATCCTAAGCTAAGTTATGCAAGGGGATTAGGGATAAACTATTGCCAAGAGCTTTCAACAGATCCAGAACATCCTTGGGAGTTTGCTAGAAGGGGTGGATACGAAAAAAGGGTAGCATCCCTTTTGGGAATCAATTCCATTATCATGCAAGATATCGTGGATGATGATCCTAAAAACAATTGGAGCTATGAAACAGATATAGGCACACTTGGATTTCAATTATTGAATACAGTTCCACTTACACAACAGGAGCGCTGGGAATTGGCACATCAACTTATGCATACCATAAGTGCCTACCGTATAGATACCTTTTCCAAGAGCTATATCTATTTCGTAAATAAAGACCACAAAAAGATTGCCAAGTTCAAGCAGGAATTCGATAGCGAAAAAGAGGCTCAGGAATTTATTCCAAAGTTATATCAGGCTCTCAATTCGCATTTGGAAAACTTTTATTGCCTAGAGCATATTTTGTTACGCCCTATGGTAACGGAAGACCTTACCGATGAGGATTTACTAACCGTATGCCTTAACGACGATTGCTTTTCCGAAGACCATAACGACCCTTATTCCTTTAAGGCAACTATGGTCATGCCAGGATGGTTGGCCCGGTTCCGAAATAGATATTTCAGGGATTATGCCGAACGAATTATACGACAGGAAGCACCGGCCCATACCATGATTAAGGTGTGCTGGGTAGGCAGGGAAGATATGATTGCCTTTCAGGAATCCTACAGAAAATGGATACTGGCCTATCAGAAATTCAAATCGAAATACTGCGGGGGCAATTTAAGTGAAACCGCTAAGAAACAATACAACAAAGCGTTGTCCGATCTCATTGCTCAATTAAAAGAGCTTAATACCATTTACGATGAAGGTACACTGTACGATTGTCAGGAAAGTGAGTTGGACAACCCCATTATATTAAATAACAGTTCTTTAGGAACCCTTCAAAATATTGAGCCATGATACTAATAAATGATAGTTATCCCGTTTTTGAAGCAGATCAGGTACTAAGTCAGAAACACCTGAATCGATTGATAAGCTACCTCGAGGAGCAGGACAGGGTATCCCGCACCCAATTATTGGGTATGGGCGTGGTTTGCGGATTAGAAATAAGCAAACCCAACGCTACTACGGTAGCCATAAGTTGTGGGACGGGGATTACCTCTCTGGGGTATTTAGTGCCCTTGGAAGATTCTAACTTCACCCACTTTAAGATAACAACGATTTCAGAAAATTTCCTGAGCCCGGATATCGAGGAACATCCGTATTTGGAAAACCTGTATCAATACACCCAGATGTACCAGCCGTTCGAAAATTGCTTAGAGCTTTTAGAAGCCGATGCCGAAGATGAGGACAAGCAGGTGCTGACCGAAGAAGTACTCGATAACAAAGTGGTCATGCTTTTGGTAGAAGCTTTGCTAATTGATGAAAAGAACTGTGTAGCTCTGGATTGTGCCGATAAAGGCAAGCGTTTGGAATTCAAAATTAGGCCATTGCTTATAGATGCAGATCTTTTGGAAGAATCCGAATTCGACCTAGAAATCTGTAATCGAATGTACTTCGAGCAGCTGAGATTACAGAGGTATAGCGTTCCCAAAGCAACATTAACCACCACAGAGAATGTACTAGACGCATACAACTCATTAATTATATCATCGAAGGGACAATTAAATGATGCTGTTCAGGAAATACACGATCATTATTCGGACGCTTTTAGCTCTTTAGATAACTACATTTTCCTGAACAATATAGAAGGAAGGGTGAATACGGTACACAATCAAACCCAAAACGGGATTCACTTGCAATATGTGTGGGATTGGATGGCAGATTTGGCGGCTACGTACAACGAAATTGCGCAGTTCCATGGATGCAATCCCAGTGTGTGCTGTCCAGATAAAGGTAAATTTCCATTTCACGTGCTGTTAGGGTCAGCAGAATTTGCTACCGAAGCCATAGCTGCGGGAAATGAACTTTTCAAGTTTAGAACCCCATTTATTAAAACGGGCATATTAGCAGCCGAGGAAAAAGATAAGAAGGAACACCTGCAAGGGCTTTTGGAAAAGTTGATTCGTTTGGTTTCAACCTTCGACTTGAATCTGGAAATTGTCCAGACACAAGGAATTAAAATTATCCCTTCCCATATAGGACGGACCCCACTTTCGGAAAGGGCCATACCCTATTATTATTCGGAAATACAGGAATTAAATACCAAATGGTCGCCAGAATTGACACAAAGAGGGCTCAATAGCTCTATCTTAAGCTATCATTCTAACGAATACAATACCACTAACCCATCGGTGAGCGAACCATTAGCGTATGATGTTGAGCCGTATAATTTCTTCAGGGTCGAGGGTCATATTGGGATGAATTTTTCTGAAGCTTTAACAGAGATTGTCGGCCAACAGGAAGAATATCGATTGCCATTTAAGGTAATAGGGTTGAATGCTGTGGATTATGCCAATAATACCATAGATATATCTAACCAGAGGGAAATTTGGGATGATATGGAGTTGGATTACGATCTAGCAAAGGAGAAGACCTATAATGTTACGGAATATGTGATTGGATGGATTAATGACAACAAGGATGAAATCCAAGAGCATTATCCCGCTATGACAGACCAGACCATAACCAATTTGGAAGGTATTTTGGTAGAAACCCGTGACCTTCTACCGGAAGATTTGGCTGATTTCTTACCGAATTACGAAGCTTTTTATGAGGTGTTCGAGAACCTGAACGATCTATTCCTGTTCCACAGAAGGTGTATCAAGATAAGCGGAGATATTGATGAGCATGCCATTATTGAAGATTTGGTAGATCACTTAGATGAGATCAACTATTTATTTCTGGAGGACCCGTTTACCATTATACACGAAGAGGCCAATAGAAGATGGGAAAACTCATTTAAGGAAACCTTTTTATCCTCCTTCCTGGATAAACATCCCGGTATAGAACATGAAGCAGGAGTACCCAAAGGAGGAACCTTTATTATGGTATATGCAGATAGTAGTGTATTCGAAACCGACAGAGCGCCTTTTAGGGCGGTAGCATTGGTAGAGCGAATTCAGAGCTATAAGCGTTTGTTCCGTTTCTCCGAAGCAGAAGAACGTGAAATAACGAGTAAGAATGTAGTACGTAAACGTGCCTTAAAAAGTGGTCGTCAGCCTTTGGAAGAAACTACCGATGAGTGTAAACAAAAGGAGGTCACCATGAAATCTAGGGTAATGGAAGCCGCGAAGAAGGACTTGCAAGGACTTCCATTGGCCACCCGAAGATTAGTGGAAGACCGTATGTCCCGAGCATTCGATGCTAGAATCACGGGAAGTAGGATACCGACAAGGGTGGTTGGCGAGGAGATTATCGTAACAGCAACCAGAAACCCAAGAAGAACCATTCCGGAGCGTGTGATTATTGCAGATTTCTATCTGCCTTACATCTGTTGCTCAAGTGGCAATAATATCAATCTAGTGTTAGAATCGAACGAACCCGAGCCCATCATAGCCGATTTTGAGGGAGTGGATTTCGATGAAAACGACTTTTTTACAAACGATCAATAACCTTTAAAACATAAAATGTCATGTCAACAAGACCTATAGTAGAAGCAGCCATTGCTGCCATAGAGGACAACGGAAACAACACGGCAGTAGAAGTACGCGATGTACTCACGAAGATGTTGGATTATACCGAGAATGAGGATATCACAATTCCATCGCCTACGGTAGATTTTTTCCATTTTTTCAATAATGGAAATTTCTCCGAAGATAGAAGGGGCGCCCGTTTGTGGTACTCGTGTAAAGGAATACGAAGTGGAGCTAGAAGAGGGGAAATGGCAAACCTTACCCTTCGGTTGCGTATTTTGGAAAGCAATGTAAACGATCCTTCATTTGCGATAGAACCAGAATTGTATGATCTCCTAAGGCAAATCGTTCAAACAGGCAGGGAGTTGACTTTTGCCGTTTCAATGAGGCATCCTCAGTTCGATTTTCCTATGATCGTGACCTTGCGATTGGACCTTTCTCGCCAAAATATCTTAGGAACCATCATAGAAAGTCCAGAGGGAGTAGTTGTAGATCATGAGGTGTTTACCTCGATCCAGTTCCATGCGCCCGAGTTTTTCTAGAAAGGAATAAGTATGCACCTTATCGAAAAGCACCATATAGAAATTCAGTGTTCTGAAAAACCCTTTGCTCATATTCTAAAAGATGAATTGAGTGGGGTTTTTGAGCATGAATTGTATCCGAAGCTGGAGCAGCTCTTGGATCGATATGATGTGGCCGATAGGGTATGGAGTATTGAACATCTTTCCGTCGATATCCCAACAATTTCCCAAAAAAACTGGAAAGAAGAATTGATTGCCAATACGCTATTCCAAATAGAAGAATTCCTGAAAAAACAGGTCTCGCCAGCATCTACGGAAGGGTCCGTTGGCATCGAAAGTCAACCAGGAATAAGTAAGCAGGATTCCTTACAAGAGCTATTGCTGCATTATCTGAAGAAAGGGTTTCTCCCTACCAATGCACTTATGGAACGGCTCGATGAACTATTTCAAGAAGTGGAATTGGATGGTTCATTTTGGGAACAAATGCAGTCACAAATCCATAAGGATACCACTGCAATTTTGCGATGGACACTAAACTTGCCAGAGAGTTTGAAAGAGCAACTGTACGGGGTAATTAGTCCAGTGAAGACTTGGAATGAAGTCAGGACAATAATCGATAATAATCTAAGGACTTCCGGGGTACAAAAAACAGCAAGCACGGACAAAGAGTACTATGGTTTTTTGGAATTCCTGTACTGGTTAGTCTTGTTTCAGCGAGATGAACTATGGTTGAAAGAAGAATCAACTTACGATGAAATACTGAGGCATGCGACGTCTTATTTTCAGTTATCCCCTGAGCACCTAATTCAAATAATTGATGTATGGACAGCGTCTAGGGAACCATTGGAGCTACCCGTGTTATCGAAAGTCATCATTCCTCTTAAAAAGTATATCGTTGAAAATGATGATATACTATTCAGTAAGCAGGAAGAGAAAGAAGAAAAGGAACAAAAGGATGAGATTGAGGCCATTCTTGAAGCATTGCAAGGAAACAGGGAAAGTGCTCCTTCAAAAGATTTAAAAGAAAGAGCAAATTATATTGAAAATGCAGGGCTGGTATTGTTACATCCATTCTTAAAACCGCTATTCCAGAAATTGAATTATTTGGATGATTCTAAATGGAAAAGTGTGAAACTTCAACATCGCGCAGTACTGTTATCTCAATATATGGTCAATTATGATCCCAAGATCTTCGAAAGTCAATTATTGTTGAATAAGATTTTATGTGGGGTTAAGCCATCGGATACCGTCGCAGTTGCATGGGAAATTACCCAGGAAGAAAGAAACCAGTGCGATGGGCTATTGCAATCTGTCATAGAGCACTGGGCGATTTTAAAGGATACTTCGGTAGCAACGTTTCAGGAAACATTTTTAGTGCGAAATGGAAAGCTTTTAGAATATAAGGAAGACACCTACGAGCTAACAGTAGAGCAAAAAGGTCTGGATATACTATTAGATCATTTGCCTTGGGGAATCGGGACCATTAAAACCCCTTGGATGGAACACTACCTATCGTGTTATTGGAATTAAAAATATATAAATATGGAAGTTCAGGCACAGAAGAATGAAGCCAAGCAGGTTTCAAAAATCACTTCAAAAAAGGGAAGCCCTTTTTTTGGTGGTGCTACTGTGCAAAGAAAACTGGCCATTGGGTCATCCGATGATGCTTTCGAGAAGGAAGCGGATCATGTGGCGGACAAGGTGGTAAATATGAAGGCAATCCCAAAAGGTACAACACCGCAGAAGGGAGCTTTGGTACAACGCAAATGTAGTGACTGCGAAGAGGAAACCTTACAGAAAAAAGGGGTTGGCTCCGAAGGGGGGACTGCCTCTATGGCGTTGACACAACAAATAAATAACTCCAGGGGTAGTGGTAGTAATATGGACCATACAACCCAACATTTTATGGAAAGTCGTTTTGGAACTGATTTTTCAAATGTTTCCATTCATACGGGTAGCCAAGCCATTCAAATGAATCGCGAATTGAATGCCCATGCGTTTACTGTAGGGAATGACATTTATTTTAATGAAGGCAAATACAATCCGTCGACCCAATCGGGAAAACATTTACTGGCACACGAGTTAACGCATACCATTCAACAAGGGCATGGAAAGAGCATAAAGAGAAGTACGGTCTCTCCAACAGAAGGGAATGGAGCGATATTAAATGAAGAGGAGATACGTATGAAGTCCATCGGACCTCAAATCCAGAGAATGCAACCGCGAAACCAGTCTGGGGGTGTAGATCATATTAGCGGTAATGTGGCGCCTTGGAAAAAACAGGGATACACAGATCCTACAGGGGACAAGCATTGGGCATATACCGATGCGGGAACCGGTGTTGTTGCCTGGACAGCAATTAATTATTCTTCAGATGATTTACGTTTCTGGTGTCACGGGCACACACTAAAAACCTACAGAAACTGGTATTATTCGGTGTATTCAGGATCCCCAATGCAGCAAGCGGTTACCGACGAATACAATACGGTTGCCGAAGCCGATGTGAGATCCGGTGACATAGCTGTTTGGACACCTTCTTATGGTCATTCCTGTATTATTGAAGATCCGACCCATAACGGCGGTGTTTTAGATGATGCTACTACTATTGTTTCCACCAAAAATGGGCGCGAAGCATTAAAAACCAGTGCTACGTTGGCTGCCACCAAGCATAAGTATCGACGTATGAGGAATAGTGTTGGCTATTACAGACATAAATAAGAAGATTATGGATTCGAGAATAGGATCAATACATAGGCCGACCAAAGCACCGATCAACGCGCAAAGAGAGGCCCCTTTTTTCAAACCAACGATACAAAAAAAGTTGTCGATTGGTTCGTCCAATGATAGGTATGAAGTAGAGGCCGATCGTATTGCAGATAAGGTGGTACAGGGTAATGGGGTTTCAACAGATGGCACCAGGCACCACGGGTCTTTGGTTCAGAAAAAATCGCTATCAGAATCCATTACGCCATTGGTACAGAAAAAAGGAGAACAAGGGGGCGAAGGACAGGCTTCATCGGCATTGACCCAACAGATCGGTTCGAGTAAAGGAGGTGGGCAATCTATGGACAAAGGGACTCAAGGTTTTATGGAGAGCAGGTTTGGGGCTGATTTTTCTGGAGTTAAAATACATACAGGCCCCAAAGCCGCTGCTATGAACAGTGAGTTAAATGCCCAAGCTTTTGCAGTGGGAAATGACATATATTTTAATGAAGGGAAGTACAATCCTTCCACCCCATCCGGGCGACATTTGTTGGCTCATGAGTTGACCCATACCATACAGCAAGGAGGTAAATCACATTCCATTCAGGCTTACCGTGATAAGAATGCCTTTAATTTCGGCACAAAGGATTCCCCTACCCTTGTAGAAGATACTTTCGATCCGAAAAAAGATAAGGAAACAAAGCCTTGGATAGAATTAGTAGATGTGAAATTTGATGCTTTGAAAAAAGACTCTAGAAACAGCTCTTGGGAATATTCTACTGGTAAGGCGGTCATTAAATTCTATAATGATACTGTGGCTCCCCTTGAAGTAACAGTGACGGGAGGATCGGGAGCGGCCGGATTAGGGAGGACAGATGCAGGAACATTTACCGTGCATAGGATTGAAGGTGTAGGGTACAATAGTGGTAAATATTCAGGAAGTTTTGACAAAAATGATCGGGAAGGGCCATTGAATCGCTATTCAAAGAACTTAAAATCCAATATGTCTTTTGCTGTCTTTTATAATAAAGGCGAGGCCCTGCATGAGGGACCATTAGATATGGCATCCCATGGTTGCGTCCATGTAGATTGGGGAGCGGATACCATGCAATGGATTAATTATCATTCGGTAATTGGATTGACTAAAGTAAAAGTGAGCTATTAATTTTATTGACAGATTGAATATGCAAGCCGAAATAACATATAATATCACATCGAAAATTCAGAAAAAGCCATTTGTGGGTGACACTTCTTTTTTTCAGAAAAAGTTGTCAATTGGTTCGTCCAATGACGGGTATGAAGTAGAGGCCGATCGTATTGCAGATAAGGTGGTACAGGGTAATGGGGTTTCAACAGATGGCGCCAAGCACCAAGAGTCTTTGGTTCAGAAAAAATCGCTATCAGAATCCATTACGCCATTGGTACAGAAAAAAGGAGAACAAGGGGGCGAAGGACAGGCTTCATCGGCATTGACCCAACAGATCGGTTCGAGTAAAGGAGGTGGGCAATCTATGGATAAGGGCACCCAAAGTTTTATGGAGAGTAGGTTTGGAGCTGACTTTTCTGGAGTTAAAATACACACAGGACCCAAAGCCGCTGCTATGAGCAGTGAGTTAAATGCCCAAGCTTTTACGGTAGAGAACGACATTTTCTTCAATGAAGGAATGTATAGCCCCAATAGTACCTCGGGCAAACATTTATTGGCCCACGAGCTTACGCATACGATACAGCAAAAAGGCATTCAGAGAAAAATTCAGAGAAAGACAAAAGATAAGAAATGTGCTGTGCACGCTTATGACAACTCAAGCGGCACGGACAAGGCGGTTATTCCACAAAAATCGGGTTCTTTTCCCTATCAAATAGGTGTTTCCAGTGTTGATAATATGGTGACCAAAGTGAACAATTATATAGAATCTAAGGACAACAGCTGTAAATGTGTCTCAAGACTTGAGGTAAGGGGTCATGGGACAGATGGATACCAGAGTGTAGGTAATGGGACAAAATATGTAAATGATGACAAGGCATTGGTACACGATTCTAAGCAATCGCATCTTGAGAAATTGAAAAAAATAAAATTCTGTAATTCTGGAATGCTATTACTAACGGGTTGCCATACAGGAAGGGGCAAAGGGAAGGATCTTTTGAAGAAGGTGTCTAACATATTGCCAGGGATACTTATAGGAGGAGCGCAGCACTATACCCATGGTACAGGACTGGGAGGTGTGAAAGTTGTTGGAGAAGGAGACGAAGTAACTTCCGATTTCAAGGTCAAAGATACAAGTAAGAGTAAGGACTTTATGAGTTCACCTTATGTTAATTGGCACCTAACCATAGATGGTAAGGAATATACAATATCGGGCAAGGATATTACTGGAGCCACTGGACAGTCTAAATTGAAATCGGCGAGCAAGGTAAAAGTCATAACACCAGAAGGAGGAACCATTAAAGTGAAGTAATGAAATTAATTGCACTCATAGCCTTTATTGCATTGGCAGTTATCACAGGGGTTTTTCTTCTCACATGGAGAAAAAAGAAGAAACCAATAGCGGAAAACCCTGAAATTAAGGTAACTGAGGCGATACAGTTTTCGAAAGAGGAAACTAAAGCAAAGAACGACATTGTGAGTGGGACCTATTATCTGGTGCGAAAGGTTTTCATCAACGAAATACAATACACGCCCAAGTCCGATATTCCAAAATCGCATGTAGAGATAATATCAGCAGAAATGGAATCCATTGTACAGAATGAAACCCCTTTCGCTGCCACTTCAATGGGGAATCTAACCCTTCAGTATTCAAATGGAAAGACTATTGAAATAGAAACCATTTACAACATGGGAAAATCTCAATATGACCCTATTATCTATTTGGAAGGGAATCAATACCACATTTCTGAAGCCTTCAGAAATACCATTCAGGAACTGTCTCAAATGAACTAAATCCATAAGCGTGCAAGATCTAGGGCATCAACATAATAAACAACACCTTGGAAAGACTACTTCATTTGTAGCTCCTGCTCCCGTTATTCAGAAAAAACTGGCTATTGGGGATACCGATGACCCGCTGGAAGCGGAAGCCGATAAGGTGGCCGATAAGGTTACGAGTTCGAATGATAAAAATTCGACCACTTTACAGCACTCGGGGTCTTTAGTACAGCGAAAATGTGATGGATGTAGTCAAGAGGAAGAGATTCAAAAGAAATCCATAGCGGGAGAAATTACGCCGATGATCCAAAGAAAAAGCAATGTAGGTGAAAGTGGAAATGCTTCGGAAGCACTAACTCAACAAATAAATTCCAGTAAAGGCGGGGGTCAATCTATGGATGAAGGGACTCAGGATTTCATGGAAAGTAGTTTTGGGTCCGATTTTTCGGAGGTACGAATCCATACAGATCAAAAAGCCCAACAAATGAGCCAAGATCTTAATGCAAAAGCTTTTACGGTGGGGAACGATGTATATTTCAACGAAGGGAAATACAATCCAGGTTCTAATGAAGGAAAGCATTTACTGGCTCACGAATTAACCCATGTCGTACAACAGGGCTATGCACCTCAAAACACCATTAGGAGAACCCCTGCCTCAACAAGTACATTACCTACCTTCACACAACTGAAACAGACTTGCGCTACTGCTTCACAAATTTCCGCATTGTTAATTGAAGGTAAGAATAGTGGGAATAATAGTTCCATTATTGCTGCCATAGAGAATGTCATTACTTGGTTAATTCAATCCAAATCTAGGTATGTAAAGAATCTAAAGGGTAAGGGATTTGCCAACGCCAAGGACATTCAAAAGGATGCCTTAACTGCTTGTTATGCCATTAGGGATAAGTTATTGGCCGGAACCGCTATGAGCCAAGATAACTATCAAGAGCTGGCTACGGTTCTGCATTTGTATTATTCCAGTTCGGGAAGTTTAGATATTGGGCTTAGTGGTGCAGAAATGGATAATGTAAGGAGACGGTTTGGAATAGGCGGTGGTCCATCAGCTGGTTTGCAAAATGGCAGTGATATTTTTAATAATTCCGTGATTAACGGCCTCAGTGCAGGCCAAACAGCACAGGTAGGTTGGTTCGTTAAGACAAATACCTATACCGATGGCACCTATAGTTATGGGTATCATGCATTTTTAATAGGACGTACTGCAACTGGCGACTGGTTCCTTCACGATCAAGGTTATTCCCCAGCAAAGGCATTTGCAGATACTACGAAATCTGGATTGGAAGCCCAAGTAAAGAAAGCAGTTAAAGCCAACACCTATTGGTTAATGTTTAACCAGCCGAGAATTTCTCCAGTTGGAGTATGGTTAGGAGCAAAATTGCTGAACACCCAACAAGGACCCCAAACGAAACAAGGTGAACTTCTTCCTAACGGAACCTACCTAGCGGAGATTGATTACAGTAGTTGGCGTTTTGGGGATAAGGTATATTCAGGTGCCTTTTTGGGAGTAGCACATACGGTAAAGGACTCCTATAAAGTGGCAAGGACGGCCAGTTCAGGAAAAGGGGTGGTATTAATAGAAATGCCGAAGGGTGCCTTCTTATTGTATGAAACCAATGCTATATCAACTCACAATTTGAGCGCTGATGCAATTGATAGCAGTGGTGGAGGGAAACTCAGCACCAAAAAATATTATAGTGCTTACTTATTTCTCACCGATGGTGCTACCGAAAAAATAATTAAGGTGTATTAAGCCAAAAGAGGACCAAAATGATGTGCCATAAGTAAAGAAAGGAAAAGATTTATGTTATGCTGAATGTGACAAGAGAACATAGCGACCCATCAAATGCGCAGCTGAAGGCCAAGGCCTTTGTGCCTCCTGTTCCTGTCATTCAGAAAAAGTTGAAAATCGGAGCCGTAGACGATCCTATGGAAGCGGAGGCGGACGCTATGGCCGATCAGGTAATTCAACAAAAAGAAGTGGCGATACCTCCTGCACCCAATAAAGGAGCTTTGGTTCAAAAGAAATGTAGTAGTTGTGAAGAGGAAGAATTGCAGAAAAAACCCTTGGCAGAATCCATTACCCCCTTGGTTCAGAAACGGTCCTTATCCGATGGCGGTAACACGGTGGCGTCCGAAGGTATTTCCAACCAGATTGCGGCAAGTCGTGGCCAAGGAAGTTCAATGGATAAAGGAACCCAGAATTTTATGGAGAACAGCTTCGGAACGGATTTTTCCGAAGTTAACATTCATACTGATAGCAATGCCATTCAACTAAGCAAATCATTGAATGCACAGGCCTTTACGGTAGGCAATGATATTTATTTCAACGAAGGGAAATACAATCCTAGCACAACTTCGGGGAAACATTTATTGGCGCATGAGCTAACACATACATTGCAGCAATCTGCTTCGATCCAGCAAAAAATGATACAAATGACTCCTGCCGAGTCCAGAAACCGTTGGAACCAATTGGTAACTAGTGTTAGCCATGTCCCAGATACTGATGATCGAAGAAGTCTTGGTGATAGAACCATAACTAGATTTTTGGAAACACAACCAGGGCAAAACCTAGTTGATGAGTTGTACGCCAAATTTTGTAATAGTACGCGCTGTACATCGCATTTAGAAGTGATTTTTAAAGATAATATTCCATCCGGAGTGGATAGTGCAGCAGGATATTTTACTCCAAGTACATCAGGGGCAAATCAATATCAATTATACATTAAGAATGTCTTTCCTAGCAACTCTAGCTCTAGGAGGCTCTTTGGAACTTGGCCAGGTTTGCCACCAGATTATTCTGGACCAGAGATTCATGAGATTCGATTTTATCATAACGATGTAGAATCTGCAATGGCTTCTACTTTACACCATGAAGCTACACATGTTCTTTTTATTAACGATACCACTCAGAGACAATACCCAACTGGGCATGGAGATGTTCTTCAAGGTGAGATTGACCCAGCTTTTATGAGAAGGATGAGAGCAATGCATGGTGCTTTGGACGAATTAGAAAGTATCCAAAATAGAACTCAACAAAATCCAACAACTCCAAACCTAGATGATATTCCGAGTCCAAATCATAGACCCTCGGAAGAACCAGAAACCAATGAGCCTTCTATTGTAGGTGGGGAATTTTCCTTTCGTGCAGGTGGAGGATGGGTTGAAGATGGGGTAGGAACCGGAATATTGGGAATGGATCTTACACTTGCATTAAGTCAACTAGATTCTTTGAGGATTGGAGCGAGAGGTGTTTATCTTACCCCAGATCGCTTATTTGCAGGAGGCACATTGGGTTATAGAAGATATCGTGATGATAGCAATCCTTTATTCTTCGATATAGAAGCAGGTATTTTACGGGAAATTTTACCTACTGAAACAGACAGGTTAAGTGATGCTGTAATGGGATTTGGGTCAGCAGGGATAGGCCAAGAATATGGCCAGGAAGGACCTCGCTTTTTTTGGCGTTTAGGTGGTTTTGTAATGATATCGGATAGACCACTTGACAGTTCTGGTTCGTCGTCTCAGCAGGTAGGTGGAGGACCTACTCTCGGTGCTGGATTAAGACTATAAAGCATAAATGGAGCAAGCGATTGTTAATGAAAATACTACCCAATTAAAGGCACAAACTAAAGCGTTTGTGCCTCCTGCTCCTGTAATACAGAAAAAGCTGAAAATAGGACCTTCAGACGATCCCATGGAAGCGGAGGCAGATGCCATGGCAGACCAGGTGGTTCAACAAAAAGAAATGGCAACGCCGCCAACTCCTAATAAAGGGCCCTTAGTGCAAAAAAAATGCAGTAGTTGTGAGGAGGAAGAACTACAGAAAAAACCGCTGGTGGAATCCATTACCCCCTTGGTTCAGAAACGGTCCTTATCCGATGGCGGTAATGCGGTGGCGTCCGAAGGTATTTCCAGCCAGATTGAATCAAGTCGTGGCCAAGGAAGTTCAATGGATAAAGGAACCCGGAATTTTATGGAGAATGGCTTCGGAACGGATTTTTCCGAAGTTAACATTCATACCGACAACAATGCGATTCAACTAAGTAAATCATTGAACGCACAGGCCTTTACTGTCGGTAATGATATTTATTTCAATGAAGGGAAATACAATCCCAATACAACTTCGGGGAAGCATTTATTGGCGCATGAACTTACCCATACCATCCAGCAAGGAGGTGCCGAGATTAAGAAAATGGATGCCGAAACCGAGGAGGCCTATTTCGATGAGCTCGATGAGCTTTATGAAATAATTGAAGATGCAGATGCCGCCAAGGATTATGATGGTCGCAATTTCTTCATTAGGGTTGCGATATCCTTAGAATTTGATGAGGCCAACATAAACAATATTGATGATTTTTATCATTACAAATCCATTGCTGAAATGAATGCCTCTAGTGAATATGATACCTTGGATCATATGGGTGAGGATGCTATATATATAGATACTAGGGCCTTCCCCGAAATATGGGCCGATAAAATTTATGACTTGCTTTATATAAATGATCCGGACTTAGCGTCTTTAAGGGGAGTATACGAAGGATTTTATGAGGTTGCAGAAAAGGAATCGGAGACAATACCCGATGCGATTATTGAACGGGGCTTTCCAGTCTACTACGATGACTTAAATACCCTGAAAAGATTCAAATTTAACACAGCACACGCTAGCATTGGTATTGAACACCCGATCAAGGAATTTACCATCGCCATGTTAAAATATGGGCGTTCTAAATGGCGAGATGTGTACATCAATTCATGGAATTTGGGTGTAGAGAGTATGACTGAAGCCATAAGGAAGGGTGAATATGCGGTAGAAATTGATCACTATCAAAAATTTATGGATAACAACCATGATGAACTCTTACAAGAACTTCCTGAAAAAGCAAAGGAACTGTTTAGTGAAGGAGCTTTCGAACAATTCAGCGATGATCTTGTTTCCCTTCAGGAATCACTTTTAATTGCAGGTTTCGCGGCTACTTTTGGTACTTTATTGGGGGTTCTTTTCTTTGTGGGAGAGGCAGATAAAATATTCGAGGATAAGAGGGCCATCGCGAACACCACTTTTAATGGACTGGCTTCCGAGGATAAAGCAATTGCTGCTATTAAGTGGGCCTATTATAATGGGTATTATGGAAAAGCGGGTGAACAAATATGGCAGCAGATAACTCAGCATGGCTGGCTCATTCTTGCAGCTGTAATGGCCATGATTGTAGCACTTATTGCAGGTCATGTATTTCCTCCGCTTGGCGTGGCATTAGATGCCATACTTATTGTATTGGGTGGGATTGACCTAATCATTGCCCTAGATGAATTGGTTAGAAGGGTTAAGGCTGCAGGGAATGCCAATTCATTAGAGTCGCTTCAAAAAGAAAGTGGAAAGTTGGCACTTGTTATTGTTAATGATGGATTGCAGATCATATTAGAATTGGCTGGATTCTTGGCCGGGAAGGCTATAAGCAAGTCCTTTAGTAAGATAAAGGGAGAAGCCACAGATATTAGTACAGCCGAAGCATTGGCTCGTGCTATTGAAAGTACTGATGAAGGGATGGAGATGCTGGACAATGCTAGGAAATCTTCTAGAAAATCTACCAAAGGAGCTGATGAAGCTGTTGATTCACCAAGGGTGCGAGGTGATGCCGACATTCCAAGTAGACAAGATCTTAAGGAAGAGTACGATTATATAAGCGCAAATGTAGCACAGGTAAAAGCAGTAGCTAAAGAAATAGATGGCGTACATTATGTGGAGGAAATAGTATTGCCCAATAAACATACATGGAGGAAAAAACAGGATGGTAAATGGTGCCGTTTTTCTACAAGATATTGTTTGGATGATGAGGATATGGATTACCTAGGTTTGGAAGTGAGGGATGCCGAATCCGCTCGACTTTCTCCTGACGCCCCTACCGAAATGCCTGCATTCGTCCGACAAGAAACGATAGATGGCCATACTTATGATATTCATAGGCCTACGGGTAATCCAGACGCCGATGCATTATTTGTAAGGAATAGTTCTGGCATGGAAATTTTGGATATAAGCGGAATGCCATTAAATGTAACCTCGGCATTTCCGACAAGATCGCTAAACCCCGACTTCATACCTCCAAAAATTCGAACATCGGGAAATAAACTGGTTGATAATGTAGATAATAAAACAAATCGAGAACTGGCCAAATCAGGTCGGGCGCCATATTTGTCTAATGGAGATCCTGTAGAATTACATCATTTGAAGCAAAATTTCTTTAAACTGGAAGAGCAAAGTGCTCCTTTTCACCAAGGAAGTTTGGACGATTTGCATGTGCACCCCAATTCAGACGATCCCGCATATATTTCATGGAGACACTCATACGTTTGGTTTGACGGAAAACTGACTACCATGGGGAAAGTTTACGATACCCTTAGGGGACGTTATTGGAAGAAAAGATTTTAAGTTAACTTTGATTATGCCTTTTAAAAACCTTAAAAAATATATACTACAGCGCTTCGATGGAAAGAAAGATCAAGCGGTCGTTTCCTTTCAGAATACATTTTCCGAAGTATTAGGACGGGAAACCAGCCATGAAGAAGGCCTTATCATACTCATGGCCTTGGCACCCCATATCATGCCCGGCTTTTACGACGGCATTTTAAAGGAGCTCTATCCCGACGGAGGGGAATTCCCAGAATGGGGTGGTGTAAAGGAGGAAGCGTATCGCAGTATGCAGCCCACGGGCGAAACCATACAGCATGTGTTGGCGGGCGAGGATATGCAGAAAAGGTTGAGGTTGCTCGATTACTTCAGGGAAGACCATTGGTTCTTTAGGGAGCAGATATTGTATCTGGACTCCGTTAAAGAAGGGATGCCATTTATGAGCGGAAAAGTAGTGGTCCCTTCGGAAAGTCTTCATTTGCTCATGTACGGCGAGGAATTGAAGCCCAGTTTTGGTCCCGATTTCCCAGCAAAGGAAATTGCCACCGAAATGGAGTGGGAAGACCTAGTGCTAAATGAAAAAACCCTAGAGCAGATCAATCAAATTCGATTATGGATAAAGCACAAGGAGCTTTTGCGTGAAGAATGGGGAATGTCGAAACGAATGCCCCCTGGGTATAAAGCCCTGTTCTGTGGTCATTCGGGAACCGGAAAAACCCTTACGGCTTCCTTGTTGGGGAAAGAATTTAATCGCCCCGTTTATAGGATCGATCTCTCCCAAGTGATTTCAAAATATATAGGGGAAACAGAAAAGAATCTCGAGAAAGTGTTTATCCGTGCTGAGAACAAGGATTGGATCCTGTTTTTTGATGAGGCCGATGCCCTCTTCGGTAAACGGTCGGCTACACGAAGTGCCCAAGATCGTTTTGCCAACCAAAGCGTGAGCTACCTATTGCAGCGCATTGAATATTTCAATGGGGTAGTGATTTTGGCAAGTAATTATAAAAACAATATCGATCAAGCCTTTATTAGAAGGTTTAACGCCATCATTAATTTCTCCAAGCCCAATGCGGAAGAACGACTATTGCTTTGGGAGATGGCCATTCCGAAGAAAATCCGTGTACAAAAAGAAGTCCTGATTCGAATCTCGGAAACCTATGAACTTACTGGAGCTCAAATTAACAATGCCCTAGCCTACTGCTGTCTTCAAGTCGCCGAAAAAGGAAAGAAAAGTATTGCTATGGAAGATTTCCTGAATGCCATTAAGATAGAGTTCACCAAAGAAGAAAAAATCTTCGTTCAGTTGTAAGGAGCAAGGGACCATTTCGTCATTTTAGATTGCGTAGGGAAAGATGTACTTTTGCCGTACGAAATTTGAAAACAGATGAAATTCAACACCAAGACCATACATGGAGGTCAGGAACATGACCCCGCCTACGGTGCCGTAATGCCACCCATTTATCAAACGTCCACTTATGCCCAATCCACTCCAGGAGGGCACAAGGGCTTCGAATATTCCAGAACTCATAATCCTACTAGAAAGGCTTTGGAAAACGCCTTTGCCAGTATCGAAAATGGCACCTACGGATTGGCCTTTGGTAGTGGATTGGCTGCTATCGATGCCGTAATCAAATTGCTGAAACCTGGTGATGAGGTGATTTCTACCAATGATCTGTATGGTGGAACCTACCGCCTGTTCACCAAGATATTTGAAGGCTTTGGGGTAAAATTCCATTTTATCGGTATGGAAAATGCCGATAAGGTCGAAAGCTATGTCAATGAAAACACCAAATTGATATGGGCAGAAACCCCCACCAATCCCATGATGAATATCATTGATATAAAAGCCTTGGCAGTTGTGGCTAGAAAGCACAATATCCTTTTAGGTGTGGACAATACTTTTGCAACACCCTATTTACAACAACCCTTAGATTTGGGGGCAGATATCGTCATGCACAGTGCCACCAAGTATTTGGGTGGACATAGCGATGTAGTTATGGGTGCATTGGTGGTGAAAGACGAAGCTTTGGCCGAGCGCTTATATTTCATTCAGAATGCGAGTGGAGCCGTTTGTGGCCCACAGGACAGCTTTTTGGTGCTAAGGGGTATAAAGACCTTACATGTGCGCATGCAGCGTCATTGTGAGAACGGGAGAAAGGTAGCAGAGTACTTGGAGAATCATCCTAAGATCGAAAAAGTATACTGGCCAGGATTTGAAAGTCATCCAAATCATGACATAGCGAAAGCACAAATGAGGGACTTTGGAGGGATGATTTCATTCGTAACCAAAGGGAACGATTATGACGAAGCCATTCGCATAGTGGAGAATATGAAACTATTTACCCTTGCCGAAAGCTTGGGAGGAGTAGAAAGTTTAAGCGGACATCCGGCAAGTATGACCCATGCCAGCATCCCAAAAGAAGAACGCGAAAAAACGGGGGTGGTCGATGCCTTGATACGATTGAGTGTTGGGATCGAAGATGCCGACGATCTCATTGCCGACTTAGAACAAGCTATAGGATAAGATTAGATACCATAGAATTAAAAAAGGGCGGTGTTTTGCACCGCCCTTTTTTTTATGTTTGATTAAGTCTAGTCTAGGTAATAGATATACCCAATATTCAACCAGAAAATCCAGTCATTTGCTTTATTTTCAGGTACTTCAACTACCCCATTTTGGTCTATACCGGGGTTCAGTCCGTCTACCCAATTGGAGAAATAGTATTGCCAACGCGCATCGATCATAAGATCACTAAGCGGGCTTAGTTTGTAACGTGTTCCTGCACTCATTACAATAGACCAAGTAGAATCCCCCTCTTGTTGAAAGGCATTAAAGTATTTTATAGGTGTAGTAATGGTAGTATTTAAAGGACCCAGTTCGCTGGTAACTTCAGGGTCGAAACTTACCCAATGCACCCCAAAACTTCCAAAAGGAGCAAACTTGTAGGCTCCAGCTGCAAAATCACGAATACTTAGTGGGAAAAATTCCAATTGCGCACCAATATCGAACACCTTTGTAGAACCTTTCATAGCCCTTAATTGTTCGGCACCTAACGAAGTTCTATCGGGATCAACCCATTCACCTAAGTGTTCCAAGTTGGTCACATGATAATCTATCTCACTTCTAATCTTAAAGTGATCATTAAAATAAGTATCTCTAGTATAGCAATTACAGTCTGCACTATATGCAAAGTTAAGGTAGTGTATAATACCCACCCCGAAACCTACATTTCCTATGTTGGTCTCAAAATCATATCGCTGTCCATAATCAGAATAGAACGCAACAGGACCCGTAATAATACCGATCTCATGCGAGAAGCCTAGTTGGGCAAAAACCTCCTGTTTAGCAACAGCGAGGAGAAGAAATACCATTAGCAATATTCTGGCATTCATTATATATGTGGTTTAGATTGAGACGTAACAAATATATAAAAACATATCTAACACGAAAATAATATGCACGTAATTAGGTTATTTCATACAAATAAAGACTTTCTTTTTTGCAGATAACTTATATTTGCCAACAATAACGAAAACGTTTTCAATTTATTGAATTTGCAATGTGAAAATGTTATTTCTCGAACTTTTTAAAGGATTATCAATTTATTGACCTTTTTTTATTAATTCAAAGATTTTTATTGTGAAACAAAGCATTAAAGATTTCATCTCCTACGCGGAGAATTTAAATCCCAATGAACCAGAATTTATCCAGGCAGTAACAGAAGTTGCCGAAACAGTGATCCCCTTTATAGAGGAAAACGAAAAGTATCAAGGAAAGATGCTTTTGGAACGAATGGTAGAACCTGAAAGAACCATAATGTTTAGGGTACCATGGACCGATGATAATGGAAACATACAAGTAAACAAAGGATACCGTATAGAGTTCAATTCTTCCATCGGACCTTATAAAGGAGGTCTTCGATTCCACCCTAGTGTAAATTTGAGTATCCTGAAGTTTTTAGGCTTCGAACAAGTATTCAAAAATAGCTTAACTACACTTCCTATGGGAGGTGGAAAGGGAGGATCCAATTTCAACCCAAAAGGGAAAAGTGATGCAGAGGTTATGCGATTCTGCCAAAGCTTTATGACGGAGCTCTCTAGGCATATTGGCCCTAACACAGATGTGCCTGCTGGGGACATTGGTGTAGGAGGACGTGAAATAGGATATATGTTTGGACAATACAAGCGCCTTCGCAACGAATTTACAGGAGTATTGACCGGTAAGGGAATGAGCTATGGAGGATCCCTGATCCGACCTGAAGCAACAGGATACGGAAACGTGTATTTTGCGCAGAACATGTTACAGACCAAAGGAGAATCCTTTAAGGGGAAAACAGTAGTGATCTCGGGGTCTGGAAATGTAGCCCAGTTTGCAGCCGAAAAAGCAATGCAGCTTGGAGGTAAAGTGGTAACTTTTTCTGATTCTTCAGGATTCATTTATGATGCCGAAGGAATGAATGAGGAGAAGCTTGCCTTCGTTATGGAACTAAAGAATGTGAAACGTGGACGTATAAAGGAATATGTGGACAAATTTCCATCAGCTAGTTATACCGAAGGACAACGACCATGGAGCGTTGCTTGCGATATAGCCTTGCCATGTGCTACCCAGAACGAATTGAACGAAGAAGAGGCCAAAACCTTAGTAGCTAACGGATGTATTTGCGTCGGTGAAGGGGCAAATATGCCATGTACGCCAGAAGCAATTGCTGTATTCCATGATGCGAAAATATTGTTCTCTCCCGGGAAAGCATCCAACGCAGGTGGTGTAGCTACTTCAGGATTGGAAATGTCGCAAAACTCATTGCGTTATAACTGGACGAGGGAAGAAGTAGATGCAAAGCTTCACGGAATCATGAACGATATTCATGCCGCCTGTGTACAATTTGGAAAAGATGGCGACGGATATGTAGACTATGTAAAAGGAGCCAATGTAGCAGGATTTGTGAAAGTCGCAGATGCCATGTTAGCTCAAGGAGTGGTTTAAAACACTTTTATAGTATGATAAAAAGGTTGTCCTTTGGGCAACCTTTTCTTTTTGCTACCGCAATAATTCCTATTTTAGCGTGTTTATGAAAATAGAAAACCAAGGGACCTCCTTTATGAAGAAGATCATTGTTTTGGCACTGTGTTTTCTTAGTGCATTTGCTTCCGCCCAGAATTTTGAGGATAGTTGGAAGGGATTTTTCTCCTATGTATCTGTCAAGGATATTTCTCAAGGAAATGGAAGGGTATATGTAGCGGCCGAGAATTCGGTATTTAGCTATGACCTGCTATCGGGTGAAATCACCACCATTTCTACCATTAATGGATTGTCGGGAGAAGTGATCTCGAGTATCTATTACAGTGAAAACTTTGGGGTACTGATTGTGGGATATGAAAATGGTCTCATGGATGTTGTGATCGATGGAGAAGAGGATATTTTAAATGTAGTAGATATTTTCGACAAGCCTACCATCCCACCAGATAGGAAACAAATCAATGATTTTTTCGAATACGACGGAAAAGTATTTATCTCAACCCAATTTGGAATTTCGGTTTACGACCTATCCCGACTGGAGTTTGGAGACACTTATTTTATTGGTGATTTCGGTGCACAGATAGAAATAACCCAAACCACGGTTTCAGACCCTTATATTTATGCTTCCTCCAGTGAAGGAGGCGTCCGCCGTGCTATGGTAGATGATGAGGACCTTATCGACTTTGCGAGATGGACCACCCTTACAACTGGGAACATCCGTGGAGTGCAAACCTTAGGGGAAGATGTTTTTATTGCAAGGAATAACAATATTATACAGCGTTTTGACGAGGGCACCGGATTTACCCAGGTAGAGAATTTAGGAACACCTATTCTCGATTTTGAAACCGAAGGCGATATCCTTGCCATCACTACGGCGCAGTCTATTCGTGCCTATGGTGTGGGCTATAACCTAGAGGCCGTTGTAAATAATACCCTGCCCAATTTCAATTTCGAATTGCAATCCGGGATGGGTTTCAACAATACCTTTTTCCTGGGAACTACTAATGATGGATTGCTCATTGTGCCCTTCGGAAGCCAGGATGTAGTCCAAGCATTGCCAGATGGCCCAATCCTTAACAAGCCATTTGCAATAGATGCCTCCCCAGGACAATTATGGGTTTCTTTTGGCGATCTTACCGCAACTAGTAACCCCTTTCCGTTAAGTAGATTCGGAATTAGTAATTTAAGGGAAGATACATGGACCAATATCCCATACGATAACTTGGCAGGTTTGGCTGGCAATAGGGAGCCCACAGACTTTGTAAATGTCACTATTAATCCAAATAACCCTAACGATGTTTATATGAGCTCCTTTATTGGTGGGATGCTTAAAATTAATGATCAGACACCCGAAATTTTCTTGGATCAAGGCAATAGTAATTTAAGCGAAGCCATTATTGAAGCTGGAAGATGTCCGGGAATAACAAGTGCCGAGAATGCCGGAATAAGACTATATGGATCTACCTATGATCGTCAAGGAAATTTATGGGTATTACAATCTAAATTAGAAGAAGGGTTGTTGAAACTAAACGGTGGTACTGGAAATCAATTCGAAAAAATTGACTTGTCAAATATCATGGACAATGTATGTGAGCAGGCCCTGCTCGATGTGGAGGTAAGCCGTGAGGGATTTGTATTTATGGGATCTGCAGAAAATGGACTTATAGGCTATAACCCAACCAATGGGAGTCTGAATAGAATACTTGAAGGACCCGGAAATGGAAACCTGCCAAAATCCAATGCCCGTGCTATTGCTTTCGATAGACAAAATCGACTATGGATAGGAACCTCCCGTGGTCTAAGGGTTTTGTTTAATGTAGGTGGGTTTTTCGATGAAGAGGCCAATACAGATGCTCAAGAAATTATTATTGTGGAAGACGGTGTACCCCAGGAGCTATTGTTCGAACAGGCAATTACCGACATAGAGGTTGATGGATCTAATAACAAATGGATATCTACAGCCACATCGGGGGTGTTCTTGGTATCCTCTAATGGTCAAGAGACCCTGCTTCGTTTTACGAAGTCGAATTCCCCATTGCCCTCCAACAATGTGCAGGATATCACCATAGATGATTCTACGGGACGGGTCTACTTTGCCACTGTAAATGGCTTGGTGGCTTTCGAGGGAACGTCCACGGCTCCAAGGGATGATTTAGAGAACGTATATGCCTACCCCAATCCGGTTCGCCCTGGGTTCACAGGGAATGTTACCATCGACGGGCTAACGGCACAAGCAAATGTGAAAATTACCGACATAGAAGGTAATTTGGTTTTTGAAACCACGAGCGAAGGAGGAAGCGTACTTTGGGATACCACCGCATTTGGTCAATACAGGGTGGCTTCGGGAGTATACCTGGTAATGATCACTACAGACGATGCTCTAGAGACCAAGGTTTCCAAGATAATGATAGTTCGTTAGCCGTATGCAGGTCTCTACCCAGGCATTGGTGTTTTCTTCCGTTAAATATGCCGAGGCAGACCTTATCGTTACCTGTTTTACTGAAGAATTCGGGTTGAAGTCCTATTTGCTGCGAGGCATCATGAAGTCTAAAAAAGGGAAGCTTCGTGCCTCTCTTTTTCAACCACTCACACAATTACATTTGGAAGCCGTTCACAAGGACAAAGGAACCCTGGAACGCATCAGGGAAGCCAAGGTGTCCGTTCCCTATAAAACATTGCATACCCAAGTGGTAAAATCTTCAGTAGTGCTTTTTTTAGCAGAAATGCTTAAGAATTGTATTCAGGAAGAAGAAGCAAACCCAGAGTTGTTTCATTACATTTCCACTTCCCTGCAATGGTTGGACGCGCATGACAGTATAGCCAATTTCCACATCCTGTTTTTATTGAATCTAACCGCCTATTTGGGCTTTTATCCAGACACATCAGAGGAGGCCCATCCCTACTTTAATATGCTAGAAGGAAATTTCGAAAAAGAACCCCTTGGGGACTATTCCGAAACAGGGGAGACTGTAGATACCTTAAAACGCTTTTTCGGCATAAATTTTGATGACTTAGGAGGAACAAAAACCACCAAAAAACAACGTTTTGAAACCCTTAATTTGCTATTGCGGTATTATCAATTACATTTGCAGGGCTATAAAAAACCGAAGTCACTTTTGGTGCTGAACCAACTATTTAATTGAAGATGCGTGTTGTACTCTATATCCTATGTTTCATAGGATTTTCTATATCTACTTTTGCCCAGAACATTCAGGTGGTGAGCGAGGAAAATGAGGTGCCTCTTCCTTCTGTTGCGCTCTACAATGAGGACCGCACAAAGACTGCTTTAACGGACTTCGAAGGCCGTGCGGATATTACCCGGTTTTCGGAAGACGAAACCATTTTCTTTCAATATATCGGATATGCCACCCTTGCGCTTACAAAGAATGAGGTTGTCGCAGCAGGGAATAAGGTGGTATTGGCCGTATCAAGAAGCAACTTGGACGAAATCGTCATCTCCATTTCAAAGTTTGGACAGAGCAAGCGTGATATTCCACAGCAAATAACAGCCGTAACTTCCGAAGATGTACTCTTCAGAAACCCCCAAACCGCAGCCGATCTTTTAGAAAGTAGTGGGCAAGTATATGTACAGAAAAGCCAGTTGGGTGGCGGAAGCCCATTAATTCGTGGTTTTTCGACCAACAGGTTATTGATTACCGTAGATGGTACCCGATTTAATACGGCCATTTTCCGTGGGGGAAATGTACAGAATGTTATATCCATAGACCCATTTGCCGTAGAACGTACCGAAGTTATTTTGGGTCCGGGTTCTGTGGTGTATGGTAGTGATGCTGTTGGGGGTGTTATGAATTTCTATACCAAGAACCCCAGTTTTTCTTTCGAGAAAGGGTTCGACCTCTCTGGAAATGTAACAGGTCGATATGCTACGGCCAACGAAGAAAAGACAGGCCATTTCGATCTTAATATAGGGGGAAAACAATGGGCATTCCTTACCAGTGTATCCTACAGCGATTTCGAAGACCTTAAAATGGGAAGTAATGGCCCGGACGATTACTTGCGCAACGAATATGTAGAAACCAGTAATGGGGTAGATACCGTAGTAGAAAATGACGATCCCGAAGTACAACGATTTACGGGTTACGATCAGGTTAACTTCATGCAAAAGATACGGTACATGCCGTCAGAACAATGGGACTTAAATGTGGGCCTTTTCTATACAACCACCAGCGATTACCCAAGATACGATCGGCTCATTCGTAAAAGCGATGGACAGCTCCGTTCGGCCGAATGGTATTATGGTCCGCAGGAATGGATAAGCGGTAACTTTCAGGTGTCCCACCAACAGGATGGCGTGGCTTTGTTCGATGATAGTAAGCTAACCCTAAGCTATCAGCGATTTAAGGAAAGTAGGCATGATCGTGATTTTGGGGATACCATTCTATTCGAAGGCGATGAAACGGTAACCGCCCTAACTGGAGGGTTGGATTTTACCAAGAAAGTAGCACCCAAAAGCACCATTTTTTATGGGGTGGAATACGTGCACAATACGGTAAATAGTAACGCCTCCCAAACCGATATTACCACTGGTACAAGTAGTAAGGACGCTTCCCGTTATCCAGATGGATCTACTTGGCAGTCCATGGCTGCCTATGCCAGTTTGCAGGCCAAGCTATCTTCTAAAACATCCTTTCAAGGAGGACTGCGTTACAATCATATCCTGATCGATGCCGATTTTACGGAGAACAATCAATTCTTCGATTTTCCATTTACGGGAAAAAAGGTAAATACCGGAGCCCTTACTGGAAGCGCAGGTGTAACTTGGCAAGCAAGCAGTACGCTGGGGTGGCGTTTCAACTTCGGAACCGCATTTAGGGCACCCAATATAGACGATATAGGAAAGATTTTTGATAGTGAACCAGGAAGTGTAGTGGTTCCCAATCCAGAGGTAGAAGCAGAGTATTCCTATAATTTTGAAGTCGGTGCCAACCTTAATTTTAAAGATGTGGTTACGTTCGATTTGGCCACCTATTATACCAGTTTAAAAGATGCCTTGGTACGTCGTGATTTCAGTTTGAATGGGGAAACCCAAATTGAATATCAGGGCGAATTGAGCAATGTGCAGGCCATTCAGAATGCAGGACGATCTCGGGTATACGGTTTTGAAGCAGGCATGGAAGTCAACTTTTCGGAGGCGTTACAGCTTACTTCCCAACTTAATATTACCGAAGGCTATACCGAAGAGGAAGATGGCAGCAGGGTGCCGGTGCGCCATATAGCCCCTATGTTTGGAAATAGCCATCTGCTTTTCAAGAAGGAAAAGTGGAAATTGGATGGCTTTGTGGAATACAATGGTCAATTCGATTTCGAAGACTTGGCGCCCAGTCAACAAAACAATGCGTTTTTATATGCATTAGATGACAATGGAAATCCATATGCCCCGTCTTGGTACACTGTAAACTTTGCTGGGCAATATCAAATTACGGAGGCCTTGCAGTTAACAGCTACCCTAGAAAACCTGACAGATCAACGGTATCGACCTTATTCCTCTGGAATTGCCGCTCCCGGCCGTAACCTGATTGTCGCGGCTAGCTACTCTTTTTAAGGGGATTTCTAATTACCGTACATTTCGCTGGACACCTATTATATGGACATCTCGATACGATTGCGATGCAATCACTCGGCGTCCATGTTTGGGTCCCTGAGTGATTCAGCTTGCTGAATTGTATCGAAGGGACATTGCACCGCCCTTCTGCACTTTCAGATGGACACTTCGGCAATCACTCGGCGTCCAATTTAGGGACACTATGCCGAATTCCTACTTGCATTAATGTTCCCAAACAATGACCTTGTCACCATCTTTTCATATACCTCGAGCTCATTTTCAGTGGCACCTTGGGCACGTAACTTCTGAATTTCCCGCAATGCATATTGCTGTATCGTCAATAAAGGCAATACAATCTGTTCGCGCACCCTAATGGAAGCCCGCATGGCCTTAGAATCTTCCATGAGCACCGAATAGCCCGTTACCTTCAGCAACATACGCTTGCTACGCTCGTATTCCTCATGAATAAGGGACCAAAAGGCACCGTATTCGGGATCATCCTTCATATAGGCAGTAAGCGGGAAGAAAGACTTGGTCAGGCTCATCATACTGTTTTCAAGGAGTGTTCTAAAAAAGGGCGAATGTTTATATAGGGAAACCACCTTATCGAACTCCCCTTGTTTTTCATAAGACTCCAATGCCAATCCTACCCCATAAAAACCGGGGACATTTTGTTTTAACTGACTCCAACTCCCCACAAACGGAATGGCCCTTAGATCGCTAAATACCAACTCCGAACCCTTGCCCCGCTTGGAGGGACGGCTTCCAATGTTGGTTTTGGCGTAGTATTTCAATGTGCTCATCTGCTCCAGATAGGACAGGAACTTAGGATGGCTTTTAAAATCCTTGTATGCTTCATAACTCATGGCAGCCAACTGGTTCATGGTAGTGCGGTCGGCATCCGAAAGGGAGGTATCCTCATCATTAAACACCTCATTGGTAATTCCGGAACTGATTAGCTGCTCCATATTGTATTGACAGGATTCTATGGTTCCAAAATTAGAGGAGATGGTCTGTCCCTGTACCGTAAGCTGTACTTCCTCGTGTTCTATGGTATCGCCAAGGGAAGCGTAAAACTGATGTGTTTTTCCACCCCCGCGGGCTGGCGGGCCCCCACGTCCATCGAAAAATAGGGCCGTAATCCCATACTTTCGGGATACTTCGGTAAGACGTTCCTTGGCGGTGAAAATACTCCAATTGGCCATAAGGTACCCTCCATCCTTGGTACCATCGCTAAAGCCCAGCATAATAGATTGCCTATTGCCACGGCGCTTTAGGTGGGCAGCATAATGCGGATTGGTGTAAAGGGTTTCCATTACTTCATTGGCTACCTGAAGATCGTCTACCGTTTCAAAAAGAGGGATAATGTCTACCGTGGGATCTTCCCAATCGGACAGACGGATCATGGCAAAGGCCTCTAATACATTTACCACACTCCCATTGTTACTAATAATGTATCGGTTGCATCCCTGTTCGCCATTGTACTCCTGTATCTGCTTCATGGCATACATGGAGGCCAAAGTCTTCTCGGCCATTTCATCGGTTAGGGAGGTAGGGTCTATCTGCCCTGTAAGGGCAGCCAATTCAGTAATCTTTTCGGTATCCGATAAATCCTCATAGGCCTTGGTAAACAGGTTGGGATGCTGTGCTGCGATATGGGTCATAACCCGGGTATGTACCCGTGAATCCTGACGGATATCCAAGGAAGCAAAGTGCATTCCAAAGAGCTGCACCTTGTAGATAAGGTCTTCTACCTCACTTACGAATAGCGACTGATGTTCCCCATCGAGTCGGGTTTTAATCTCCTGTAGTTGAAACAACATCCCCTCTGGGGTAATGGTAGCCGCTTCTGCCGGAAGGTTGAGGTGGGCAAACACCTCGGTTTCCAGGGCAATGATTAGGGGTTCTACCCCTTTAAAAGTGAGTCTTCGACGAAGTTTCCGTAGGTCTTTATGATAATTCTTTAGGAGGGTTCGGCGGAGCCTTTCTGCTACTTTTAAGGTAATTTCGGTGGTCACAAAGGGGTTCCCATCCCTGTCCCCTCCAGGCCAGAACCCTAAGTTGATGACTTGATTGGTAAGGATTTCTCCTTCAAAGATATTGTTCTGTATATAATTGTAAATGGCACTTACACTATGGTAAAACACATTTTCCAGATACCAGATAAGGCTTACGGCCTCGTCGTATGGGGTGGGTTTCTGTTTTTTAAAGAACGGTGTTTTTCCCAGCTGTGCCAAGAGCATCTTAATGGCATCCAGGTTATTGTCTTCTATGGCAATGGCCAGATCGGTAATAATGCCCAATACCGGCCCGGGATAGAATTGGGTGGGGTGTGCCGTAAGCACAGGGCGCACCTTAAACCGTTCCAGATAGTTTTTTAAGGCTTCTTTTTTATTCTTGTCTTCGGCCTCCTCGCGAACATTTCGCAGGGTACCCCGACCATCCATATTGTTAATGATGGTAAAGGTGGCATCCTCTATGGCATCGAACAGAACGACCTGCCGTTCTATATATTGAATGAACCGAAACAGCAGGTTTACCTTTTCTTCTTCGGTGGGAGCATCGGCATACCGACTAAAAAAGTGGGTTACGATCTCGGTGGGGTTCTTTTGTTTTTGAAACCCATCCTGGCATACCTCCTGAAACAGGGGAAGTAAGGCCCCGGTTTGGGTAATCTCATCGAAGGGCAGCGTCATAAAGATGCTGTTATATATCTGGTATTTGGAGAGCACGTATTGGTTAAAGCGCTCCTCTTTGGTGTATCGCATGGCCTGTGTTTTTACCTATATAAAGGTACCGAAAAAGGGATTGCATAGCTCCCGTTTTTATGGTTTTTGGGTGTTTTTGGCTGCGAAATCGTTTTAGTCGTTTGGTTCTTGGACACCTCATGCGGTCCTCTATTTCGGACCCTGAGTGATTTTTTGGAGAAAAATAGTGCCGAAGGGTCCTAGGTTTGGGGTGATTTTCACGCATCACGCCACCTTTCAATTGGACACCTCGGTATGATTGCACTACCCTGGGACACCTCGATACGATTGCGATGCAATCACTCGGCGTCCATGTTTGGGCCCCTCTGGGATTGGTGAGGCCACTCGATGTCCAATCTTGGGTCCCTGAGTGATTCAGCTTGCTGAGTTGTATCGAAGGGACATTATGCCACCTTCTACTGGACACCTCGATACATCACGCCTCCCTTCGATACGTTTTTCTTCGAAAAACACTCAGGGTACCGGCGTGACACTCGGTGTCCATGTTTAGGCCACTCGGTGTCCGATTCACGGAATCCTGCATACACCAAAAAAACATTTATTACACAAAACGGACACTTATACGGCATACAACGCACTTATTACTTTTCGCTTTTGGGGTAGGGCGGGCTGTGGTACCTTCGTAGGGCTCCCCATCATTTAAAAATAAGAAAGCATGCCATTTAACAATTTTGAGAACCGGCACTTTATGCCGGAGGAAGAGAACAAGATAAACGAGATCTTGACCGAAATGGAAGAAGCCCTGGCCAACAAACTGGCCAATCTATCGCCCGAGGAGCGACAGCAGTTTGGAAGCATCAACGAGCAGAACAAGCTTATTGTAAACAAGGTAAAGGAGTACAGCGACACCGAACCCGAATTGAGCAGTCCCGATGTGGACTGGGAAGAATTTCGCAGGGATTTCCGGTCGCGTACTTTTTTAGAAACCCTGATGCGCCGTTTGGCCAATTTGCAAATGGGATTGAACAACGCCAAGATCTTGCATGATTGGGACAACTACCGCGCGAGTTTGGTAGAGTACGATTATGTAAAGTACAAGAATGCGACGGCTACGCCGGGCTATGAGAACAAACTGAACGATCTCGGGCAGTTTTTCGCCAGCCGAGGGAATCGTGGTACTACCGAAACCGAGGAGGAGACCCCTCCCACGGATTTCTAGTAGTAGCCGATTAATGGTTTTAAGAGAGACCCGCTTCGGCGGGTCTTTTTTTATGCCCTGTTAAAAGGAGGTGGATACGTTGTCATAGTAAGCTGGCTTAGTCTTGAAGTAAGCTGGATACGGTAGGTAAGTAAGCTGACTACGTTGTGATACTAAGTTGTATACGTTGTATAAGTAAGCCGACTAGGTTGTGGAAGTAAGCTGACTAGGTTATCGGACTAGGCTGGGTACGTTGGGGGACGTATCTGGATACGTTAGGTACGTAAGCTGGCTTACTTTAGAAGTAAGTGGACTTAGTTAGGAACCTAATGGGCTGAGGTAGAGAAATAGGTTGACTTGGTTTTTGGCAGCTGATGAGAAGAAGCGCAGTGAAAATTATTTTTTGAAGGAGAGATAGAAAGAGTGCAAAGTCATTATAATAATGGTTTTACTATTTCATTTGAGTTGGCGCAAACACTGTTCGATTATATGTGTAAATAACAACCACTTGATAGTGCTAAACCCACTCCAATGCTCTTATTCGAATGGGGCCATAAATAAATTGATTATATTTATACTCCCTCACAACCTGAATCACCTCACTTCCATCTTCTGAGGTGATCTCTGCAAAATAGAGGCCGCTGGAAAGTGCGCTTACATCAATTGCAGCGGTTTACAAGGAGGATCTGTACTATCTTACTGCCCGATAGCGAATAGTTGCGCGCCATGCAAAAAAAAAGAGAACCTGAACCTTGATAAGAAGTGAAACTGAAATAGGAAACATATGGAACAATTGGACAGACAAACCGACTGAACTGCGCTTTTACCATTCAACTGAGAATGAAAAGATTTTTATTTCCCCAGCTTCACATTTTTTAAAATTTCTTTGCCAACCCACATTTGGCACATTTGCAAAGCCGCTCAATCCACCCCAAAACCCAAGCTTTGCAAAAGAACCAAATCACCCACCCTCTACTACACATGATAATTATCGTTTTATATCTTATTAATTGAGATATAATTGTAATTTAGACGGCAATGAATCGAATCAAAGAAGTGCTTGAGGAAAAAGGAATCAAACAAACCTGGTTGGCTGAAAAACTTGGGAAGAGTTATAACATGGTTAACTCGTATGTGCAGAACAGACAGCAACCAAGACTTGAAGTGCTTTTCGAGATTGCCGAAATACTAGAAGTTAAACCACAAGACTTAATAAAAGACAAATAATGACAAGCATAAACCAAAGAGCTGAATTACAAGCTAAAATCTGGAAAATAGCCAATGACGTTCGTGGCTCAGTAGATGGATGGGATTTTAAACAGTTTGTGCTCGGAACGCTGTTCTATCGTTTTATCAGCGAGAATTTCACCAACTATATTGAAGGCGGTGATGAAAACGTGAATTACCCAAGCCTTTCGGATGATGTAATTACACCCGAAATAAAAGATGATGCGGTTAAGACAAAAGGCTACTTTATCTATCCAAGTCAACTTTTTGTCAATGTTGCCAAAACCGCAAATACAAATTCAAATCTCAATACGGACTTAAAAGCAATTTTTGACTCAATTGAAAGTTCGGCTAATGGCTATCCATCTGAGCAAGACATAAAAGGGTTGTTTGCTGATTTTGACACTACCAGTTCACGACTTGGTAATACCGTTGAAAACAAAAACAGCCGATTAGCATCTGTTATTAAAGGTGTTGAAGAGCTGAATTTCGGAAAATTTGAAGAGAGCGAAATAGAACTCTTTGGTGACGCCTATGAGTTTTTAATTGGCAATTATGCAGCCAATGCGGGGAAATCCGGTGGTGAATTCTTCACACCAGTACACGTTTCCAAACTCATTGCTCAATTGGCAATGCATGGGCAAAAGACCGTGAACAAAATTTATGACCCAGCAGCAGGTTCAGGATCCTTGCTTCTACAAGCTAAAAAGCATTTTGATGATCACATCATTGAAGAAGGATTCTTTGGGCAAGAAGTAAACCATACGACCTACAATCTTGCTCGTATGAATATGTTTTTGCACAACATCAATTACGACAAGTTTCACATTGTATTAGGAGACACTTTAAGGAACCCACAACTAGCTGATGAAAAGCCCTTTGACGCCATTGTATCAAATCCTCCTTATTCTGTAAAATGGATTGGTGATGCCGACCCAACCATGATTAACGATGACCGTTTTGCTCCTGCTGGTGTTCTTGCTCCTAAGTCAAAAGCCGATTTTGCCTTTGTGCTTCATTGTTTGAGTTATCTATCCAGTAAAGGTCGCGCTGCTCTAGTGTGCTTCCCTGGTATATTTTACCGTGGTGGTGCAGAACAGAAAATTCGAAAATACTTGGTTGACAATAACTATGTAGAAAGTGTTATCTCCTTAGCTTCTAACCTTTTCTATGGAACATCAATAGCGGTAAACCTTCTGGTACTTTCCAAACATAAAACTGATACAAAAACACAGTTCATCGATGCAAGCGGTGAAGATTTCTTCAAGAAAGTAACCAACAACAATGTGATGACTGATAAACACATTTCTAAGGTTATGGAAATGTTCGATAACAAAGAAGAAATTGCTCATGTAGCAGCATCAATTGATAATGCAAAGATTGCTGAAAACGACTATAATTTATCTGTTAGTTCTTATGTGGAAGTTCAAGATAATCGAGAGAAAGTTGATATCGTTAAGCTGAACAAAGATGTTTCAGAAACGGTGGAGAGAATAAACAAGCTTCGTGCAGATATTGATTTGATAGTAAAAGAAATTGAAGCATGAGTTATTTAGAAAAGCTATTAAATGGTATTAAAGTTGAGTGGAAGGCCTTGGGAGAGGTATGTGGTTTTCAAAATGGCTTTGCTTTTAAGAGTAGTTTATTTAAGGAGTCAGGACTACCAATTATTCGAATTACAAATGTTGATGGAAAAAATGTTGACTTATCTAATGTCAAATTTTTTAATCCTGAAGACTATTCAAGTGGAAACCCTTTAAACTATTCAATTGAAAACGGTGATGTACTAATCGCCATGTCAGGGGCAACAACAGGAAAAATCGGGTATTACAATTCCAATGAAACAGCTTATCTAAATCAACGGGTGGGAAAATTCGAACCGAAGGAAGAGATTCTCAATAACAGATATTTGTACCATTTCCTTCTTACAAAAGCTGAATTCCTTTATGTGTTAGCAGGAGGTGGTGCTCAACCAAATTTGAGTTCCAACAAACTTAAAGAAAGACTTTTAGTCCCAATTCCGTGTCCTGATAATTCTGAAAAATCGCTTGAAGTCCAAAAAGAAATCACACGTATTCTAGATACTTTCACAGAGCTTACAGCAGAGCTTACAGCAGAGCTTACAGCACGTAACAAACAGTACAGTTACTATCGTGAGCAATTGTTCTGTTTTGAAAATGGAGAAGCAGATATGAAATCGCTAAATGAAATTGGTATATTTCAAAGAGGCAAACGTTTTGTAAGAACCGATTTAATCTCCGAAGGAGTACCCACTATTCATTATGGTGAAATGTACACGCATTATGGTACATGGGCAGATGAAACTAAATCATTTGTTAGCGAAGAGCTTGTTGAAAACAAAAACCTAAGAGTAGCAGAAAATGGAGATGTTGTCATCGTTGCTGCGGGTGAAACAATTGAAGACCTTGGTAAAGGGACGGCTTGGTTAGGTGATGAAGGTGTTGTTATTCATGATGCTTGTTTTTCATATAGAAGTCCTTTACACCCAAAATATGTAGCATATTTTACCCGCACAAGACAATATCACGACCAAATAAGAAAACATATTTCTTCGGGTAAAATTTCTGCGATTAATTCAAAAGGCTTAAGTAAAGTCGTTATTCCAGTTCCGTCAAAAGAGGAACAAGAACGCATTGTTTCAATCCTCGACAAATTTGACGTGCTCACCAGCTCTATAAGTGTAGGACTCCCAAAGGAGATAGAGCTTAGACAAAGGCAGTATGAATATTATCGAAGTATGTTATTAACCTTCCCCGAAGAAAATATAGAAGTGTAACATGGGACAATCTTTACCAGAAATAGCGCAAACTCTCAGAGACGCAGATAAAAAAATGCAACTGATTTATGCATTTAATGGTTCTGGAAAAACACGGCTATCTCGTGAGTTTAAGGATTTAATTGCACCAAAAGACCCTGATGCCGAAGATGAATCTGGTATCAAAGTGCTTTACTACAATGCATTCACCGAAGATTTATTCTATTGGGACAACGATTTGGAATATGATACCGATAGAAAGCTAAAGATTCAACCAAATAGTTATACCAAATGGATTCTTCTCGAACAAGGCCAAGAACCTAATATCACAAGCCATTTTCAACGCTATACCAACGATAAGTTAACACCCCGCTTTAACGAACAGTATACCATCAAGGATAAGGACAAGAAGGATGTTGTTGTTCCTCAATATTCTGAGGTGCATTTCTCATTTGAAACCGGTGACGAATCAGGTTCAAGAGATGTGAAAATTTCAAAGGGAGAAGAGAGTTGCTTTGTATGGAGCGTTTTCTACAGTTTATTAGAGCAAACAATTAATGTTTTGAATGTAGCTGAAGTAGCTGAACGCGAAACGAATCAATTTAATGATTTGCAGTATGTTTTCATTGACGACCCCGTCAGTTCATTAGATGATACACATTTAATTGAATTAGCAGTTGACATTGCTAAGTTGATTAAATCCAGCACATCTGAATTAAAGTTCATTATCACCACGCACAACCCACTATTTTACAATGTAATCTTTAATGAATTTAATAGAGTAAGTAGAACAAGAAAATGGCGTTTAGAAAAATTAATTGATGGCACTTTTGACCTTATTGATCAACCAAAAGATTCGCCATTTTCTTATCACTTGTTTCTTTTAGCAGAACTTGAAAAAGCAATTGAATCGGGCGAAATTCAGAAATACCATTTTAACTTTCTCCGAAACATTTTCGAGAAGGCCTCTACTTTTCTTGGCTTCAATAAATGGGAGGAGCTCCTACCAAGTGATGCCCGTGAATCATATTATAATCGCATAATCAATTTGTCGAGCCATTCAAAACACCACGGAGAAGAGGTTTCAATACTGGAAGCCAATGACAAAAGAGTTTTGGGTTTCTTGGTTAAAGAAATAATCATAAAGCTATACCGCTTTAAACCAACAATTATGGAAGTTGAAAATCAAGAGAATGTCACAGTATAAAACCATAGCGGAATCAAATAACTTCATCGTATTAGACAAATACACGAAGTACTCTGAGGTGAATGAAGCTCAAGCAAGCTATCAAACAGAATCAGCACTTGAGAAAGAATTTATCCAAGACTTAGTCAATCAAGGATATGATAACCCAATGAATCTAAACACCCTTGAGGCCATGTTGGCTAATGCAAGAGTGCAGTTACAAGCTCTTAATGACATGGAGTTTAAAGATGGCGAATGGGCACGTTTTGTTGAGGAGTATTTAGATAAGCCTGGAGACAACATTGTAGATAAGACTAGAAAAATTCACGATAACTATATCTATGATTTTGTATTTGATGATGGACATATCCAAAACATCTATTTACTAGATAAGAAAAACATTGTTCGCAATAAGATTCAGGTAATCTCACAATTCGAGCAGAAAGGAACACATGCCAATCGATATGACGTGACAATTTTGGTAAACGGTTTACCTATGGTGCAAGTCGAATTAAAAAAGCGTGGAGTTGCTATTCGTGAGGCTTTTAATCAAGTGCATCGCTACAGCAAAGAAAGCTTCAATAGTGAAAACTCTCTTTTTAAGTACTTACAGGTATTTGTAATTTCCAACGGCACGGACAGCCGATATTTTGCCAATACGGTAAAACGGGATAAAAACAGCTTTGACTTTACCATGAACTGGGCTAAAGCTGATAATTCCTTGATAAAGGATTTAAAGGACTTTACCCTTACATTCTTTGAAAAGCGTACGCTACTAAATGTATTAATCAATTATTCCGTATTTGATATAAGTGATACGCTTCTTATCATGAGACCATATCAAATAGCAGCTACAGAAAGAATTTTATGGAAAATAGAAAGCTCGTATCATGCTAAGAAATGGTCAACAAATGAAAGTGGTGGTTTCATTTGGCATACCACGGGTTCGGGTAAAACCCTTACCAGTTTTAAAGCAGCAAGACTTGCTACCCAACTTGACTTTATTGATAAAGTATTCTTTGTTGTTGACCGTAAGGATTTGGACTTTCAAACCATGAAAGAATATCAGCGGTTCTCCCCTGATAGTGTAAACGGTTCAGAGAGTACAGCAGGTTTAAAACGGAATATTGATAAAGAGGATAATAAAATTATAGTCACAACAATTCAGAAATTAAACAATCTGATGAAAAGTGAAAGTGATTTGGCTATCTATCAAAAACAAGTAGTATTCATCTTTGATGAAGCACACCGTTCACAATTTGGAGAGGCTCAAAAGAATCTTCAAAAGAAGTTCAAAAAGTATTTTCAATTTGGCTTTACTGGAACACCAATTTTCCCTCAAAATGCTTTGGGTTCTGAAACCACGGCAAGCGTTTTTGGACGTGAATTACATTCCTATGTAATTACAGATGCGATTAGAGACGAGAAAGTTCTCAAATTCAAAGTAGACTATAATGATGTCCGTCCGCAGTTCAAGGGCATTGAAACGGAAATTGACGAAAAGAAATTAAATGCCGCAGAAAACAATAAAGCTCTACTCCATCCTGTTCGTATCAAAGAAATATCACAATACATCTTACAGAATTTCAGACAAAAAACACATAGAACAAGAGGAGGAAATACTGGATTCAATGCCATGTTTGCTGTTAGTAGTGTTGACGCAGCAAAGTGCTATTATGACGAACTGAACAACCTGCAAAATGACAGTGAAAAGCCTTTAAAAATAGCCACAATCTTTTCATATGCAGCCAACGAAGAACAGAATGCCATTGGCGAGATAGTAGATGAAACTTTTGAGCCTTCTGCAATGGAGCAAAGTGCAAAAGAGTTTTTGACCAAAGCCATTAATGATTATAACTCCATGTTCAAAACCAGTTATGGCGTTGAAAGCAAAGAATTTCAAAACTATTACCGTGACCTTGCTAAAAGAGTAAAAAGCAAGGAGATTGACCTAATCATTGTTGTAGGTATGTTCTTAACGGGTTTTGATGCACCAACTTTGAACACATTGTTCGTTGATAAGAACCTTCGCTATCATGGTTTAATGCAAGCCTTTTCTCGTACCAATCGAATCTATGACGCTACAAAGACTTTTGGAAACATAATCACCTTCCGTGATTTAGAAAAAGCGACTGTTGATGCCATTACGCTGTTTGGAGACAGCAGCACCAAAAATGTAGTATTAGAGAAAAGCTATAAGGAATATTTAGAAGGCTTCACAGACATTGCAACAGGAGAAGCAAGAAAAGGATACATTGAAGTAGTAAACGAGCTAAACGAAAAGTTTCCTAACCCAGATGAAATAGCTACGGAGAAAGACAAAAAGGACTTTGCTAAGCTCTTTGGCGAATACTTACGAGTAGAAAATATACTCCAGAACTATGATGAGTTCACAAACCTTAAAGCCCTGCAATCAATAGATTTGAACGATCCAAAATCTGTTGAAGATTTCAAAGAAACGCACTTTGTAACAGATGAAGACATAGCAGCAATGCAAAAGATTGAATTGCCTGCTGATCGGACAATTCAAGATTATCGTTCGACTTATAATGATATTCGTGATTGGCTAAGAAGAGAAAGAAGCGGTAAAGAAGCCGAAGAATCAACAATAGATTGGGATGATGTTGTCTTTGAAGTTGACCTTTTAAAATCACAAGAAATAAATCTTGATTACATCCTTGAGCTAATCTTTGAACACAACAAGAAAGCTAAGGACAAAGCCTCATTAATTGAGGAAATCCGTAGAGTTATTCGTGCGAGTATCGGAAACAGAGCTAAGGAAAGTTTAGTAGTAGATTTCATTAATGAAACCGAACTTGATTCCATTCAGGATAAAGCGAGCATTATCGATTCTTTCTTCTCCTATGCACAAAGCAAACAGAAGGAAGAAGCCACAGAATTAATAACAGATGAAAATCTAAATGAGGAAGCTGCAAAACGATATATCGTTGCTTCTTTAAAACGGGAATATGCTAGTGAAAATGGCACAGAACTTAATGCATTATTGCCAAAGATGAGTCCATTAAACCCTCAGTATTTGACAAAAAAACAAAGCGTATTTCAAAAAATCTCTTCGTTTGTGGACAAGTTTAAAGGTGTTGGAGGTCAAATATAATGACCCCATACAGCGCGCGCATTGCTGAGTTATACAAAACCCAGACAGATCCCCGGCATGGACTTGTGCGGATGATGAAAAAATAGGGGCCGAGCAGTCGCCTTCCCAATCGGCCCACCAATTGATACAAACAGTACCGTCGCCAAAAAGTACATTGTTTTCATATTGTGGTTGTTTAATGATGAAGTAGTAAGTTAAATATATCTGTTTTTTATTCTTTCACAAACCGATGCACCTCTTGCCCATAGTCTGTTGTAATCTCCACAAAATAGAGGCCACTCGCAAGTGCACTTACATCTATGGTAGGGCTTTGTAAGGAAGTGGTCTGTACTACCTTACTGCCCGATAGCGAATAGATAGTGGCGGTTTGCCAAGGCGAGCGTTCCGATTGTATATACAGAGTTTCGGTCACCGGGTTGGGACTTAGGGTAAATAAGGACACCTGAAAGTCTTCCGTGTCTAGGCTACAGGAATTTCCTTGATCTACATAACAGATGTTATCCACATAATACAAATGATCTAGGCTCGTAGACCTAAAGTTGATTCCACCTAGGGACGTAGGGTCGGTTCCGGCGCCATTTTCAAATTGTGTGCCTGGCGGGATCACCTCTGTTCCATCTATTTCGAGAAACCAAGTGGATAGTGAAATCCCAGTAGTAATATCGAAGCCCATATACACGCGAAACCACTGGTCATGGGGAAAGGCAAAGCCAACTTGCCCCAGGGCCGTATCCTCTATATATCCCTGTCCGGGGGTGCCTAGGTCTGGATTAAACCGGAAATCTCCCACCACGGACTCACCACTGCCATCAATGGGCACGGTTCCTTGCATGGAAAAGGTGACTTCCTTGTTGGAAGGAACATACATCCGGAATTCTAAATACCATTCCCCAAAAATTTTATTCCCTAGGTCCAATACCGCATGGGTGGTGCCATCGCCCGGAACAACCCCAGACAGATCCCCGGCATATACTTGTGTAGAAGATGAAATAATAGGGGCCGAGCAGTCGCCTTCCCAATCGGTCCACCAATTGATACAGATGGGATCGCCATCGGTATAGTCTTCCATATCTTCCGAGAATTGAGCATAGATCTGGGCATGGCATGCAAACAGTACCATCGCCAAAAAGTACATTGTTTTCATATAGTGGTTGTTTAATGATGAAGTAGTAAGTTAAATATATCTGTTTTTATTCTTTCACAAACCGAATCACTTCACTTCCCTCTTCCGAGGTGATCTCCATAAAATAGAGGCCACTGGACAGTGCACTAACATCAATCGCAGGGCTTTGTAAGGAAGTGGTCTGTACCACCTTACTGCCCGATAGCGAATAGATAGTGGCGGTTTGCCAAGGCGAACGTTCCGATTGTATATACAGGGTTTCGGTCACCGGGTTGGGGCTTAGGGTAAATAAGGATACCCGAAAGTCTTCTGTGCTTAGACCGAAGCATCCATGAATGGGTTTTGAATATGTTAAATCATCTACATAAAATAAATGATCTGTATTGCTCGATCTTAAGGCCATACCCCCCAAGGAGGTAGGATATTCCCCAATTTCATTGGTATACGGAGTGCTCAGAGGAATAACGAGACTATCATCTATTTCCACTCTCCAAATGGCCATTTCAATCCCAAAATTAATATCAAAAACGATATAGATATCGAACCATTGGTCGTGCGGGAAGGTAAAGTTAACCTGCCCTAGGGCCGTATCCTCTATATACCCCTGTCCTGGGGTACCCAGGTCTGGATTAAATCGGAAATCTCCCACCACGGATTCACCACTACCATCAATGGGTACGGTTCCTTGCAAAGACAAGGTCGCCTCCTTGTTGGAAGGAACATACATCCAGAATTTGAAACACCATTCCCCAAAAATTTTATTCCCTAGATCCAATACCGCATGGGTGGTTCCGTCTCCCGGAATCTTTCCAGAATGCGCCCCAGAGCGAACTTGTTCCGTACTAGAAATAATAGGGGCCGAGCAGTCGCCATCCCAGTCGGACCACCAATTGATACAAACAGGATCGCCAGCGGTATAGCCTTCCATATCTTCCGAGAATTGAGCATAGATTTGAGCATGGCATACAAACAGTACCATCGCCAAAAAGTACATTGTTTTCATATAGCGGTTGTTTAATGATGAAGTAGTAAATTCAATATATCTGTTTTATTTTTTCACAAACCGAATCACCTCACTTCCCTCTTCCGAGGTGATCTCCACAAAATAAAGGCCACTGGAAAGAGCACTCACATCAATCGCAGGGCTTTCCAAGGAAGTGGTCTGTACTACCTTACTGCCCGATAGCGAATAGATGGTGGCGGTTTGCCAAGGGGAACGATCGGATTGTATGTACAGGGTTTCGGTCACCGGGTTGGGGCTTACAGAGAATAATACCGTCTGGAAATTCTCGGTACCCAATGTTGGGCAGAAATTGGTATCACCCGTATGCCTAAAGCAGATATCATCTATATATAACAAATGGTCCGAATTTAAGGAGGTGAAGTTAAGACCCCCTAATGATGACGGAATGCTGCCAGCCTCATCGGTAAATGGAGTGTCCACCGGGATCACTTCTACCCCATCAATATGTAGGCTCCAAGCAGCAAGGCTAATGCCGCTCCAAATATCGAAGAAGAATTCCATTTTAAACCATTGGTCGTGCGGAAAGGTAAAGTTAACCTGCCCCAATGCAGTATCTTCTATATAGCCCTCCCCAGGGGCGGAAAGGTTTTGGTTAAAGTGAATGTTTCCTACAATGGAATTACCAGAACCTACGGGAACTTGCCCTTGCAGATTCATGCTAGCTTCTTTATTGGAAGGGATATAGAGCCACATATCGGCATTCCATGCGCTAAAAATATGGCTTCCAAAATCGAGGATGACACTGGTAGTTCCGTCCCCCGTGATAACCCCAGAATGATTTCCTGAATACGACTCTGCCGAAGAGACCAGTATAGGTGTAGAACAGTCATTGTTAAAGTCGGTCCACCAGTTACTGCAGACAGTTGCGCCATCGGCATAGCCTTCCATATCATCTGAATAATTGGATTGAGCATGGACACTAAAATGGTACACAAGCAGTACCATCGCCAAAAAGTACGTTGCTTTCATAGGTTGATTAGTTAATGATGAGCCTTTAAGATACAAAAATCTGAATGCAAAAACCTCGTTCATGACATGGGCAGCCCTAAATTCTTGAAATTTTTGAACCGGCGTAACAACATTTCCTTTCCCTCGTCTATCCTATAAGCAACCATTTTTAACAAGCTTACGTCTTTAGAAGAAAACCATCGTATGAAAAAGTATGTCCCCTTACTAGTCTGTATATTATTGGCCACAGGTAGCGCATTGGCACAATCCTTCTCCGCCAAGGTGGTCGATGCCAAAACGGGTACCCCCGTTCCCTTTGCTACCGTGCAAACAGGGGCCAATCAAGGACTTATTACCAACGAAGAAGGGGTGTTTACCGTGCAATTGGGCGACCTACGCCATCCGCAGGATTCTGTATACGTTTCTTCCATGGGCTACGAAAAGGTGGGTTGGATCGTACGGCAACCCGCCGACACCACCATTACCCTTGCCCCCAAGACCTTCGAGTTAAAGCAGGTGTTTCTTAGCAATACCAATTTAGGGGTAGAGGATATCATAGACAGTGTGAAGCACCATATGTATCACAACTACAAAATGGACCTCTCGAAAAAGAAAATCTTCTTCAGGCAGAGCGAGAAGAACCAGATGCATACCGTAGATTTCGGTTTTCAGAAATCTACCATTGCCGAACTGAACAAACAACTTATAGACAGCATTGCCCAATTGGTACCCCGACAGTCTAACTACTATAAGGAAGTGGCTGGCGAGTTTTATGGCGACTACCAAAACCACAAGCTGCATATTGATAAGGCGGCAGAGTTATACGACAAGAGCAAGGACGTTTCTTTCGATGGGCTTTCGGAAAAGCTGGAACGTATCTTTAAGGAGAACGTGAAGCCCGATTCTTACCTAAAGATTAAATCGGGGATCTTTGGTACCAAGGTAGAACTGGATTCCATCGTGGAAGCCAACGAAGATGGGGAAGCTATGAAGGAAGAGGTAGAGAAGCAGCAACGGCCTTCCCGTTTTCAGCAGGGGATCATTGACCGTATTTCTGAACTGTACGAGCAGTTGTTCTTTCATGAAGACTCCAATCTGGATATGTTCGATAAGTCCAACCGCTATCGTTTTACCAAGCGTGACTATACCTTTATTAACGGCGAACCCGTATACATTATAGATTTTGAACCTAAGGGCAAGAAAGACTTTAAGGGAACCCTCTATGTGAACACCAGCGACTTTGCAGTGGTGCGATTGGAGTTCGATAATGTACGTCCCCTAAAGCGTTTCGGACTGCTGGGGATTAAGTTTAGACAGAATGTCTTCCGGGGGAAAATGCTTTTTTCCAAGGAATTGGATGGCACCTATGGGCCCCGTTATATCGAGTTGGAAGATGGTAGTTTCTTTGGGGTAGACCGTCCGCTAAAGGTGATTGAAAAGAACAAGCATGTGAAGGGAAGACGCAAGCAGAACGAACTTTCCTTAGAGCTGAATGTGGAGACCTCTAACGTGGTGAAATACGAATTGGTGGTATTTGATTCGGAATACATTTCTAAGGAGCGCTACGACTCGGCTCCCGAGAATCCAGAGGTGAAGGCTACCTATCTTTCGCAATACGATCCAAGTTTTTGGCAGGGTCACACCATTATGGAACCCAATGCTGCCATCCAGGAGTTTAAGGTGGTGGAATAGGACAGGAGTGTACAGAGCCCCTTGGAATAGGCTTGACCACTCCATCAACCTATGCCGTTTGATCTCCCGCAACTGAAAGGTACAATAGGAATACAAAAGCAAATGACAATAATTTTTACACATGACAACTATTTTGTCATGACGATCTATGTGGTTTCGGCTATCCTTTCAAAATAATTACTTTAAAAGCATACTAATATTAGGGTAATACCATAATTGAAGCCAAATTCAGGAAAAATCCCCTGTGTTGGGTATATTCATTACTACTATGTTTTCATAAATTAGCTGTAAATCAGCTAACTATGTTACGTATTACCTGTTACTTTAAAGATTGCCCCACCCCACATTTTATTGTAGATCCCAAAGGCGGAAGAATCCCACTTATTGGTGGAACCGACGACGGGAAGATTACCTTTTCCATGGATACGGTGCGACGGATGAAGTCGGTGATTCAAAAAGCGGAAACAGATTCTGGAACCGATGGGTTTACCGATGAGGACAAGGAAGTCCTAAAGGAATGGTGCAAGGCCATTCAGCCAGAAAGCACTTCTTCTGGAAAGACCGAAATTGAAGAGTTGAAGAGCGACCCCGGCGAGGAAGACTACAACGATTATATGGTGGTGTATTGCGAAACGGACCATAAGAATTATATCCCCTTTTACAATCCAAAGAAAAAAGACAACTAAAACCAACACTCATGAGTGAAGTAAAAAAGAACGAAACTGCTGCAGCCGAGACCCCTTTCGTGCGCTACGATGAGTATTGGTTGCAAAAGGCACGCACACTAATTGATGACAGCGTGGCCCTATTTACAAGACGGTTAACCACCCTTAATAAATTCCTGAACTATTTGGCAGCGGGAACCTTCTTGGGCGGTATCACATTTACCACTTATACCCAGTCCCCTCACCTAGAGGTGTATCTACTGGCAGTGATCCCATTTATTTTTATTGCTATTGCCAAGTACCGGGTAGGGGTAAAAGGCTCTGAGCCTGCCATTACGGATACCAATATGCGAAGCCCTTCCGAAATTAATCAGGACTATGGTGAATTACTGAAGACCCTATCGGCCCAAACGAAGGATGCGACCATTTGGGTTGCTATTGCAACGGCATTTACTTTGGTGTGTTTACCATTTGCCGTATTTTTTCAGAACAGATTGTCGCAGGTTACACCTCCGGCCCAGTACGTGAGCGTGCAGAATGTAAACAAAGTGGTACAGGTACATGGGTTGCTCCCCAAAGCGGAAAACATAAGTGTCACGCTATATGGTAAGAGTACGTTGAAAAAAGATAGTATTGTGCCTGGGCACACTACGGCTGTCATCCCTAAGGAGGATGGAAGCTTTATGGCCAATTATGTATTGGAAAATTTTAAGATGACCATGGACAGTGTGCATGTAGCCTATCAGCTTAGTAATAAACTGCACCATTATACCTATCGCGGGGCTGTGACACCCAAAGTGAGCACCACGCAGGCAAAGCCTGCTAAAGACAAAAAGGCGACTGAGAAGAAAACGGACACGGCTAAGGCCAAAAAACCAAAAAGCTAAACGACCCAACCCATTTTTAAATAGAAACCATGAAATACATTTCCAAACCCGTACAGAAGGTTACCTTCTGGTTATTGGATGTCCTTAAGGAGATTCAGAAGCATTTAATGTCCGTCATTTTTGTATTCATTATCTATGTTATGTTGTGGTTTGTTCCCCAAGTGAACGACCTTATCATTGTAGTAAACCAAACCAGTAACCACTGGATCGCGGTCCCTATGTTTTTTATGGCGCTCACGGTTTTTGCTTTCTTTATAAGTGTGGTGGGCGATTATTTCGATCCGCCAAAACCTTCGGTATGGAATTCGGCCGTAAATGCCGTACCCGAAAAGCGGAAGCTATTCAGCATCCCCAAGGATGCCAAGGAAATCTATTTGGAAAAAAAGGCCAAAGGTGAGGTAAGTGCCTCCAGTACGTATGTAGAAACCCAGCCACAATATATAAAAAGGGTGTTCCCCAAGATGCTGGGAGCGGTATTGATACTCTGTGCTGCTTTTGCCGTAAACAATACCTTTCAGGATGTTTATGGCCACAATATTGTTTTTGTGGGCAACTGGGGATTGTTAATCGCCATTGGTTTTATGCTCTTAACATTGAACCCCAGAATTACCGAGTCCATATTATCCCGGGTGGCACGTTGGGTATGGCTCAATACGTTTGGCCCCGTGATCCTTATGGGGATCTGTGTGGTGGTGATTGTATTTCTGGGCTTCCTGAACCAAGGGGGAACCGAAAATGATGCCGAACGATTGTTTTGGGCGTTGGTACTGCTTGCCGTATTGTTCCTGTTGCTTACGCTCTCGTATAACAAATATGTGCTTTGGTTCAAGAAAAATGTGGTGGGCCGACTCACGATCCTGTTCATAGCGGTCATACTGTTATCGTATACCATTTTGTTTTTCAACCCAACGGGATTGGAGATATATACGCCTTTGTCCATTATTATGATCTGTCTTATTGGGATCTACACCATATTTAATTTATTCAGGATTTTTGGAAGGCGATTGGATGTTCCCTTATTGAGCATGGTATTGATTGTTAGTGCCATCTTGGGGATCTATCAGGCCAATCGCAATAACTTTAAGCATTACGATGCTAGCTCTACCGATAAGGTGGAACATACGCCCCAGGAGCGATTAAGTGTAAACGATTATATCGATGCTTGGATTGATGACCGTAGGGAATTGATTCAGGGTCAAGCCCCAGGTGAGCGATTTCCCATTGTATTGGTCTCGGCCGAGGGAGGGGGTTCCCGAGCAGGGCTTTGGTCCTTCTTGGTGCAGAGTTATTTGTTCGATAAGAATCCCGATTACTTCAGGACACACTTATTCTCTATGACCGGTGCTTCTGGAGGTGGTGGCGGGAATAATATGTTCTACGCCCAAGCTTACGAATTGTTACAGAATACAAGTGCCAAGCCCTTAAAATACAGTGAGCCCGATGCTCCTTTTACGTATAGGGCCAGTTCGATCTATAATTCGGATTATCTGTCCGCTTCCGTGGCAAGCCTTATGGGAAGGGACCTGTTTAAAAGCATTACGAATATTGGAAGTTTCTTGGACCGTGGGGCCCTATTGGAAATGCAATGGGAAGAGGAGTTTAAAGAGGCTTTTGAGCGCGATGACAATGCATTGGGACAGGCCTATCTGGATTTACTGCCCAGAAAGGGTCAGCACGACTATATAAGGCCTATAATCATTACCAATGCCACCGAATTGCAATCGGGACAACGGGCAGTTATTTCGCCCGTGAGCCCTAAAGGGAACCCACATGGATTGGGGGTTTTTACCGACTTGTTGGCGGAATATCCAGATCCCAATCGAATGATAAAACGATCTACGGCCATGTCTATGAATGCACGGTTCCCTTATCTAAGTCCAGTGGCTAGGGTTGAAGGGGTAGGGCAGTTTGGCGATGCTGGGTATTACAATAATATTGGGGGTAATATTACGGTGACCTTAACGAGAAGTTTGCAGGAGGCTTTGGCGAGGGATACGACCCTAACGGGTAAATATGAAATCAGGCAGTTGTTCATTACCAATTTTGAGCAGCCTTCGGCCGAGGTTACCTTTAGCAGTCAGTTATTGGCGCCATTATCCATGATTGCCAGTGCTACCTTTGCACACCCTAAACAAACGGAAAGAACCTTAGAGAATATACATAACATACAATCTAAGCGAACCCCAATTCCGCAGGAACCGGGGGCAATGACGAATCTTTTTAAGAGTCTTGCCGAAGAGAATGGGGAGGATATTGAGCCTATTATCCCCTTGGGTCGTTATTTATCGGAGGCGGCCGTTCGCAGCATGGAGGCCCGACTGGCAGATCCCGAAGTGCAGGCACAGTTGGATAAGGTGTTGTCACCTAATTAGGAAAGATAGTGTCATTCAGTAATATTCAGTTATACCACATTAAAACTAACACCATAAATGCAATTTAAACAAACTACTATCTTAGGGCTTTTTGACAGTTCACAAAAACATTTTATAATACCTGTCTACCAAAGAGCGTATTCTTGGGATTTAGATAATTGGAATACTTTTTTAACTGACCTGAAAGAACAAGTAGATGGGGACAATAATTATTTCTATGGTAATTTACTTTTTGAAACAATAAAGAAAGATATCACTTATGAAGTAATTGACGGACAACAAAGACTTACAACCCTTTCCATATTTTTTAGATCAATTATTGACGTTCTTAAATCAAGACAAGCGAAAGACGAATTTGAATTTGAGCCCGAAATTAAAGAGAGTATATACCTAAAAAATGGTGGAAATGTAAAGCTTCGAATTGTCGAATATGACCAATCTTGCTTTGAGAGTATAATTATTGACGGTAAAGACAAATTTTCAACAGCAACACCATCACAAGTAAGGATTTTGAAAGCGAAAAATCATTTCAAAAAAGAGCTGAAAAAACTCGAAACTTCAGTATTACTTAAAATTCTAAGCAAAGTTGAGGAAACTGAATTGACAAGTATAGAACTTGCAGGAAAGAAGGACTCTGCATTAATGTTTGAACTACAGAACAATCGAGGCAAGGATTTGACCAATATGGAAAAACTCAAATCCTATTTTATGTATCAAATGTACGTTTATAGTCCAGAAGAAGAAACGGAATCAAATGTTGCTTATGTCTCTAATATATTCAAGCTTATCTATCTGATAATTAATGATTTAAAGGAACTAAATGAAGATAGTGTTTTAATTTATCATTGTAACGCTTATGTCAAGGGCTTTAATTATAGGACATTAGAAGATATTAAAGAAAAACTTATCTCTTCCAAAAACAAGGTAAAGTGGGTTAAAGATTTTGCAGATGAACTTCATACATCATTTTCAAACATCAAGAAAATGGACAATTCTGCGGACAAATACCTAAAAGATTTAAGAAATCTTTCAATTCCTGTTTTTGTTTATCCCTTTGTAATAAAGGGTTATAAATTTTTCGGAGAGGATAAGAAAAAACTAAACATATTATATCACATACTCGAAATAGCGGTTTTCCGATATAAGCTTATTAACAGTCGTGCTGACTTAATTAGTCGATTAAACGAGATATTGACATCTTTCGATGGCAATTTAGAAAAATTAAGAACTCGTTTTAAAGACAAATTCAATGATGCTTATTATTGGGGAGATGATAGAATGTACGATTATTTGAATGGGTATATGTACAAGAATAGTGTTTTGAACTATTTGCTTTGGAAATATGAAAACCATATTCAAAATAAGGGATATGATATAAATAACGGAAATATTGAGGATGAACAAATAGAACATATTTCACCGCAAACACCTACCGATGGCGAGGACCCTTTAGCAAATGGTTATCAAGTAACTAAAGAAAACAAATATGACCAAGAGTTTTTAGAGGACTATTTGAACTGTTTAGGAAACTTAATGCTCATTTCAGGCTCTCATAACAAATCAATCGGAAATATTGCCTTCTCGAAAAAACTAAAATCCTATAAAAACAATCCATTACTTAACCAACAGGCAGAAATCAAAAATTATGTTGATGAAGAAAAATGGACTAAAGTTTCAATCGATATGAGGCACAAAAAAATATTAGATGAATTTGCGATAGACAAATGGTCATTTGATAATGTAAGCGTGATATAATGTGGCATAACATTGTATATAAAATCATAGCACCCCACCGGATGCTGCACTTCATATACTAAACCGATGTATAGAGAGGTGCATTGCCCCGCTTACAATGCTTCCTTCATAATAGCCTCTACCACTTCTGGATTGAGCAATGTTGAAGTATCGCCTAGGTTATCCGTTTCCTTATGGGCAATCTTCCTAAGGATACGACGCATTATTTTTCCACTGCGCGTTTTGGGCAATCCCGGTGTAAATTGAATCTTATCCAACTTGGCAATGGGGCCAATCCGTTCGGTGATTAATTGATTGATCTCCTTGCGCAGGTTTTCATTATTACGACCTTCTCCCACTTCTTTCAGTATTACATATCCGTAGAGCGCATTTCCTTTTATATCATGTGGAAAGCCTACTATAGCGCTTTCTGCCACAGCTGGGTGTTCATTAATGGCATCCTCAATCGGGGCGGTCCCAAGATTATGGCCAGAAACGATGATGACATCGTCCACACGTCCCGTAATTCTGTAATATCCCGTCTGGTCCCTTAGGGAACCATCACCTGTAAAATATTTGTTGGGAAAGGCCGAGAAATAAGTGTCTTTGTATCGTTTGTGATCGCCCCAAATGGTTCTTGCCATGCTGGGCCAAGGAAATTTAACGCACAAACGACCACTTGCCGGATGATGCTTGATCTCATTTCCGTTTTCATCCATAAGGCAGGGTTGAATCCCAGGCAGGGGTAAAGTGGCAAAGGTAGGAATGGTGGGTGTGGCAAATGGTATGGGCGATATCATAATGCCGCCAGTCTCTGTTTGCCACCAGGTATCTACAATGGGGCTATTTTTCTTTCCAATATTGTCGTTGTACCAATGCCAAGCTTCTTCGTTAATGGGTTCCCCCACGGTTCCCAATACCTTTAGGGAGGATAGATCATATTTTTCGACATGGCTTAGATTCTCCTTTGCCAAGGCCCTTATCGCTGTGGGTGCTGTATAAAACTGATTGATTTTATGTTTCTGGACGATTTCCCAAAAACGCCCCCAATCCGGATAGTTGGGAACTCCTTCAAACATCACCGAAGTAGCGCCATTTGCCAAGGGGCCGTAAACGATATAACTGTGTCCCGTAATCCATCCGATATCTGCTGTGCACCAATACACATCGTCCTCTTCGTACTGAAATACATTTTTGAAGGTATAGGCAGCATATACCATATATCCCGCTGTGGTATGAACCATTCCCTTAGGCTTTCCCGTAGATCCCGAGGTATACAGAATAAACAATGGATCTTCGGCGTCCATTACTTCTGGCACACAATCTTTGTACGCATTATCCAGCAAAGGCTGTAACCAATGGTCGCGTCCTTCTTTCATTGGCACATCCGATTGGATTCGTTTGGCGACCAATACATTTTCCACACAGGCACAGGACTCGAGCGCTTCATCAACAATTGCCTTTAGATCGATGGTCTTTGCCCCACGGAAAGAACCATCGGCCGTAATGACCATTTTACATTCACTGTCATTAATGCGTGTGGCCAATGCCGTAGCAGAGAACCCTGCAAAGACTACCGAATGAATAGCTCCGATACGGGCGCAGGCGAGAACGGAAATTGCCAGTTCAGGAATCATGGGCAAATAGATGCATACACGGTCACCTTTTTCTATACCCATATCCTTTAGAACATTAGCGAACTGACATACCCTTTTGTGCAATTGCCTGTAGGTGATATGCTGTGCAGGTTCATTAGGATCGTTGGGCTCAAAAAGAATGGCAGTTTTGTCGCCTCTATGAGCTAAATGCCGATCGATGCAATTTTCAGTAATATTGAGCTGTGCCCCTTCGAACCATGAAACTTCAGGCTTGGAGAAATCCCAAGAAAGTACGTTGTTCCACTTTCGTTTCCATTGAAAATGCTCCTCGGCAATTTCTTCCCAGAATATTTCCGGGTCACGCACACTTTTACGGTATACTTGAAAGTATTCTTCTAGGTTTTTAATGTGGTATTGGCTCATTGCTTGGTAATTTCTGAAAGTATGAGAGAACTAATTTATGCAAGATTATCCATTTATCTATGGGCATGGTCCGTTAATAGTTTGAATTCAAATCCAATTTCATGACATAGTCACGTTGCGGTTCGTCTCCCAGCATAAAGGGATGTATGCCGTCTGTGTAAAACCCATTGCGCTCATAGAATTGGATGGCCTTGGTATTTTGATCCCAAACCCCTAACCAGATATATGCAAGCCCAAGTTCTTTGCCTATTTCAATGGCTTTTTTAAGGAGCGCATGCCCTAGGCCTTTGCCATGATGTGCTTTGGCTACATATATACGCTCTATTTCCAGGCTGTTGGGAAAGCGGGATTCTGTTTGTTCGGGACCTGTATTTAACCGTATATACCCTGCTAAATCATGGTCTGCGCGAAGTAAATAATAATGAATATCATCATTAAAAAGTTCATCGTGCAAACGATTTTTATTGAAGTGTGTTTCTATATAAGACTTCATATTTTCCGGGGTATTGTAAGCCTCATAGGTATTTTGAAAGGTAACAATGGCAAGTTCCCGGAGTTCCGAAAGTTCGTTTTCCAAAGCTTTTGATATCGTGATATGCATAGTTGTTGTACCTAGAAGAAGTTAAGACCCTACTATTAATTGTTCAAGTAGATCTCCCACAAAGTAAGAAACGAGGGCTGCTATGGCTCCTAAGGCTAGGGTTTCCAGAACACCTTTCAATATTTTGGTTTCGGTCACATAGGTTTTTAGAAAACCGACACAGATGAATCCAATGGCGGTGAGTATAGAAGTGATTAAAAACCGATCGCCAGAAATAGGCTTAAAATAATCCCATACGTAGGTTAACAAGGGGATTAAGCCAATGGAGATAAAGGCTAGATACGTAACCAGTCCCATTTTAAATGGGGATTTGGTTTCTTCCATCATGCCCAATTCTTCTTTCATCATTACATCTACCCAGCGGTCTTTGTCTGCAGTAATGACTTCGACCACTTGTTCCAAAAGCTCGCCTTCGAATCCCTTAGCGGCATAGATTTCACGGATTTCCTCCCGTTCTACGTCTGGTAGGTTGTCTACCTCCCAATATTCCACTTGCTTGTGTTTTTGGTAATTGTCCTTTTCCGATTTGGAAGACAAATAGGCACCTACACTCATGGCAAAACCATCTGCCAGTAAGTTGGCAAACCCCAAAATAATGATAATGTCACTGTCCAGACCTGCCCCCACGGCACCGGCAACTACTGCGAAGGTAGTTACACAACCATCGATACCTCCATAGACGAACTCACCTAGGTAGGCTTCGTATTTGTTCAGAAAACCTTTGCTGGAATGCAATGTATCTTCGTTGTGCATATGAAAACGTACGGATTATAATGAAGTTTCAAGGTACGAAAAATACCTTCTGAAAGCTAGATGGGTTTTTGAAAACAGCGGCTACTCTCTACCCCAATATATTGTCCATAATTGGGAATCTGTGTAAAGCCATACTTTTTGTACAATGCAATGGCAGCATCGAAACTGGCGCCGGTTTCCAGGACAAGGGTATTAAACCCAAGTTCCTTTGCCCAATTCTCCAATTCTTCCAGCACTTTTCGGCCCAGTCCCTTACCTCGATGATCAGGCTGGGTGAACATGCGTTTTATCTCTACCGAATGGTCATCGAATGGCTTCATCGCACCACAGGCCACTGTAACATCATTCTCATCTATGAGGACGACATAGGGCAGGTTTTCTATACCGTTAAACTGATCGTAATATTCGTGCATGTCCCCATCTTCTATAGTTAGGAAGGCATCCAGTTCTGTCACTAGTTTTACGAAATTGGGATGCGCACTGTGGGTTCGTGTGGTAGTATTCACTTCTTTTTTCTTGGGTTGGGTTTTAGTGAATTTACATAGGCAAGGCCTTTTCTAAGATAACTGCCTACCAATTGGGTATCTGAAAGGAGTTCCTCGGGTATATGGACATAATCCTTCATTACCGCACCGTAGGATTTGTATACTTCGGTGCCTGGATATTTTTCAGAAAATGCAGCTTGATCCTCTTTGCTCATTCGAATCCCCATTTCGCCTGCTTTATTCACCAAGGAATACATATACGTATTAGATGAGGTGTAAGGCATGGTCTTTCCCAAACGATCAATTTCGGGAAGGGTGTCTATAATGGCGTCATACTGTTTTAAACATTCTTCGAAGGTCATATTAAGGCGTCTTTACAGGAACAACTTTTTTAAGCATCCATGTAAAGATAGCAATTAAAATGCCTGCTGCCAAGCCTGTTGTGAGGGCTGTTAAGAGCACCCAATAAGGAAGTGAAATCCAATCTGGATTGCCAAAGGTGGCTTTATAGATTACGTTATTGGCGGGGGAAGCAGTAAAGAAAATGAACCATAGAATACCGTACAGGATACCCCAAAGGGTTCCGATTGCCAGTGCCGAGGGAACTCTTTTTTGTACATCATAGCGAACCATCATATAGGCAGCCAGAAGGCAAAAAAGGATCCATAAAATCGGGATCCACGGGTTTCCGATCCCTTGCATTAACAAAGCTCCCATAAGAAGGCCAATGGGAGAAAGAAAGAAGATAAACCTCCAATTCATGTGTTTGTTTCCTATACATACACATAAAGGGAGGTTTTGGATGAGGCAGTATACTGTTTTGTATGAATGCTATTGGATGGGCTTTCCGGGCTAATAATGTACAAGGACCCTTACATAAGAGTCTCCACCAAAATAGGCTGTGAAACTATCGGAAGCAATGGGGGTTCCGCCACCACTACCCGTACTTGCTATTACCCTTGCAAAAAGGTGTACACTATAGGTGCCTGCAGGTAGGTACAGATGTTCACTGGCAGTAACATAGATAAAACCTGTAATCACGGATTCTCCAGTGGCCAGAGGATCTACGTTATTCGTATAGGTATGTCCCACTTTAGCGTAGGAGTTACCAGAAGCGGTCGTACCGTTACCGAGTTTGAAAAATAGTCGATATAGTTTCGGTTTGCCATCGTGCACTACGGTCGAGGGACCTCCTTGGTACTCTTCGATGGTAATTCCTGTTCCGTAGGTAACCGTGACAATAGCAGGCCTTGTTAGGGTAAAGGAAGAAGAGGTGTAAATTTCCTCTTCGTTCGCTTGTCCCAAAGGTCCTGTATCTACTTCTTCGTCTATTACATCCTCCACATTGATTTTAAATTCTGCTGAGGATGGGGACGTGACCAAAGAAAGTACACCATCGGCGTCGACAAAAACGGGTTGCAAGTCTGTTCCATTGTTATTGGCATTATTGGTTGCATTTAGTCCATCAATACGTACTTCAGAATTATCTCCGGCTATGTGCAAATCGGATTGAGGATCCGTCGTGCCAATACCCACTTGGGCGTAGGAGTAAGCCGTAACAAATACAAAGAGAATAAGTATTTTTTTCATGATTGAAATGGGTTTGTAGGTTATTTGCGGTAAAACTATAAATACCCCTTTATGCCATCTAAAAATGAGAGTTAACAAAAGGGTTACAGCTGTTATACAAAAAGGTTACAGACTAGAATATTTGCAGAACTATCTTGTTATTGAAACTCGATTTGAGGCGATGCGGTATTAGGAGGTTGTGAAAGCTACCAATTGTAGCAACTCGAATTCATTTTTTTTGTGGTTCGGCCCTACATATTTATGTTGTAAAAGCCCTTCTGCTCTGATGCAACTTTGCCGTTTTAAAGATAGGGGTGCTCAAGTTGGGTAAATGAAAGAAATAAGCTACTTTTAAAAAGTTGTAAGGTTCTTGATTAAAATGATACCTTTAATGAATTGATTTAGAAGCCAAGCTTCATTTTACAGTGCTTTTCAAATCATCGAATGAAGTGTTCGCCTAAGCAGAATATAGTAAAGTTATAACGGTAAGCAATACAACCCCCTTCGAAAATGGGATATAAAAAGGAAGATATATCAATCGTATTAGCAGACGACCACCCGCTGTTATTGAAAGGTTTATATGAAGAGTTAACGGAGCATAATTACAATGTCATTGGGCAAGCCAGTGATGGCGTGAAGGCCATTGAACTCATTCTTACGCATAAGCCCAAATTGGCCTTGTTGGATATCGAAATGCCTATGCTGAATGCTTTCGAGATATTCAAAATAGTTCAGGGAAAACGTTCGGACACTAAGTTTATCCTTTTATCCTATCATAAGGAGAAGGAGATTGTACAGCGTGCCAAGGCTTTAAAAATACCTGCTTACCTTCTGAAGGAGGATTCTTTTTTTACTATCGAAGCCTGTATAAAGGCAGTCATGGAGAATAAGACTTTTTACAGCCCATCGCTTTCAAGCGAATTACTGGATCACAGTGAACACGGTCTTAAGTTATTGAATCGTTTGACTGCATCAGAATTTTCAATTTTGAAGCGCATTTCCCAAAATCAATCCTCAAAAGCCATCGCTGCAGAAATTGGGGTTTCGGTAAGAACCATTGATAAGCACCGTGCCAACATTATCAATAAATTGGGGCTCGCAAAAGGCACAAATTCCTTGTCCATTTGGGCAGTGATGAATAAGGATATCATTGCTGGTTTATAAGCATCAATTTTCACGGTATATAAGTAGCGCTACTTATATGGTAGGTGGTATTAAGTATAATACTTACCTACTATTGCTTACATAATAAGCACTAGTAGTTATTTTTCTGAAGGGTTATCCACTATAGTTTAGGGGTAAAACAATTAAGACCCTTGAGATGAAAAAATTATCCCCTCCTTTATCCCCATTACGTATTTGTAATCTTAAAACATATCAACGCTCCCCCAATCTGAGGGAGCGCTAATTTCTTATAACTAATTTTTTGAAAGTAATGAACCGTTCCAGTTTACCCATTCTGGATTTCGTATTTCATACTGTTTTTGCCTTACGCTTAAAAGACGAAAAGCAGAAGTGGACAAGTGTGATGACTATGACAAAATTCATAACCCTAAAAAAGAAACGTTTTGAAAACCCCAAACATAATTTTGATTGTAACCTTACTTATTGGAAGCAGCTTATTACACGCCCATGACAAGCGGTCATATAAAAATGATTCTGTAGTTAACACTCCGAATACTGGCAAAACTCAAGAACTGGAGCGAAGTATTGAATTTAAAAATGAGAAGCTCCAAGATAGTTTGTCTTTATCGCAGGGAAATGAACAGCCTGCAGTTGCACTGGAAAAAGCATCGACAGGATATTCGAAAACTCTAATGGTTGTAATAGGAATTGCAGCCTTGATTATAATCCTATTCTTTATAGTATTCCAAAAATTGTTGGGACGTATAAAACTGGATAAGTGTAAAAATAACTTGCTGGAAAAAGAGGTGGCAAATAAAAATAAAGACCTTAAAAACTTTGCCTTAGAAATTTCACAAAAGAGAGAATGGGCCATAGAACTTTTAGATAAGATTAAGGCCCTACAAAATACGACTGGAAAAAAACAACAAGAAGCACTGGACCATCTGCGGAATGAAATTCAATATAGAATTAAGATTGATGAAAGTAGTGAGCTGTTTTATGAAAAGGTAGAGTCGCTCGGAAGTTCCTTCTATGGAAACTTACGGGAGAAACATCCCAATTTGACCAAAACAGACATCAGGCTTTGTGCGCTTATTCGAATGAATTTGGATACCAAGCAAATCGCGATGCTTCAAAATATCAATCCTTCTTCCGTAAAGATGAGCAGAAACCGGTTGCGGAAAAAGCTCAACCTAGATACCGGAATACATCTGGATAACTTCTTAAGCTCCTTTTAATGTGACATTAACAATCAATTTTTTAAATCAACAAGTCCGCAAACCTTACAATCATGAAAAGAATTAGTATCCTAGTAGTCGCCTTGTGTTTTTCGCAATATCTTTTTGCTCAAGAATGTACAAGGCTTTATGACTTTTTTCAAACTCAAAATAATAGCAATACCGAAAGGACACATGTCGCTGCTGCTCAATCTTGGGTAGCTCCTTGTACCGGTCAAATTGAAGCTGTTGTGGTACGAACGGAACTTATTACAGATCCTAGTCCAGAAGTTTTTGTTGGATTTATTGAAGGCACGGTACATAGTCCAGGTAGTACCTTGTTGTCGAATTATAGATATGAGTTCACGGACGAAGACCAAGTGGGACAGGAAGACATTATTACGTTTCCATCTCCAATAAATGTGACCGCTGGACAGGAATATTCCATAACATTTGAACAATTATCGCTTGATATTGAATTCCAAATTTCTACCTCAGATCCGTATGACGGTGGTAATTTCAGCCGATTAACAAGTCTGCTTGGTTCCTGGCAAAACAGAGCCGGTGTGGATATGGATTTTGATATTATTGTTAAAGATGATCCCCCTACCATAAATTGTATTAATAATGTTACCTTGACCTTAGATGCAAACGGAGAAGTCACTACAACCTTTAATGCATTAACCAATGGAAGCAGTGATGATATAGGTGTGCTTTCTCGGATTCTTTTACAAGATACCTTTACCTGCGATGATATAGGAGATAATGAGGTCACTTTAACCATTGTAGATACGGGTAATCAATCCGCTTCTTGTCAAACCACAGTGACTATTGAAGATACTACTGATCCAACAATTAGTTGTGCTTCTGGTGGAACCAAAGACGTCGATACCGGGACATGCGTGTACACGGTTCAGGGAACAGAGTTCGATCCTACCTTCAGTGACAACTGTACCACGGCTACAGTAACCAACAACTTCAACAACAGCAACACCTTGAACGGTGCCGCACTTCCATTGGGCAATAACACTATCACATGGACTGTGGACGACGGCAACGGCCAGACGGCCACTTGTCAGGTAACGGTCACGGTGGAGGACGACGAGGCCCCGACGATTACCTGCGTAGCAAACGCCTCGAAGGATACCGATACCGGGGAATGCGAGTACACGGTTCAGGGAACGGAGTTCGATCCTACCTTTAGTGACAACTGTACCACGGCTACAATAACCAACAACTTTAACAACAGCAACACCTTGAACGGTGCCGCACTTCCAGTAGGGGATAACACCATCACATGGACCGTGGACGACGGCAACGGCCAGACGGCTACCTGCCAGATAACGGTCACGGTTGGGGACAACGCAGCCCCGACGATCACCTGCGTAGCGGATGCCACGAAAGATGTCGATACCGGCACATGCGGGTACACGGTTCAGGGTACCGAGTTTAATCCTACCTTTAGTGAGAACTGTACCACGGCTACAGTAACCAACAACTTCAACAACAGCAACACCTTGAACGGTGCCACACTTCTAGTAGGAGACAACACCATCACATGGACCGTGAACGATGGTAACGGCCAGACGGCCACCTGTCAGATAACGGTCACAGTGGAGGACAACGTGGCCCCGACGATCACCTGCGTAGCGAATGCCACGAAGGATACCGATGCCGGGGAATGTGAGTACATAATTCAGGGAACAGAGTTCGATCCTACCTTCAGTGACAATTGTACCACGGCTACAGTAACCAACAACTTCAACAACAACAACACCCTAAACGGTGCTATACTTCCAGTGGGGGATAACACCATCACATGGACCGTGGACGACGGCAACGGCCAGACGGCTACCTGCCAGGTAACAATCACGGTGGAGGACAACGAAGCCCCGACCGTGAGTGATCCGGGAGATATAAGTTTCTCTGCAAATACTGGGACCTGCGGCTATACGTATACTTACGATAGATCCACATTTTTTTCAGATAACTGTGATGCTAACTTAACGATACAACAAACAGCTGGGTTGCCTTCTGGATCGCAATTTCCATTGGGAGATACCGTCATTACTCATACCGCCACAGATGATGAGGGAAATGTTGCAACCAGTTCCTTTACAATCACCGTGACAGATGATGAATCCCCTACGATTGTTTGCCCTGGTGATATTACGGTGATAGAAGACACTGTTGCCGCAAATTCTGCGGTAGTCAATTATGCTGCCCCTACGTTTACCGATAATTGTTCTGCTACAGCAGATATCACAATAACACAAACGGAAGGCTTATCGAGTGGCAGTACCTTCCCCACAGGAACCACCGTAAACACATTTGAGGTTGAAGATGAAGATGGAAATACCAGCGAGTGTTCGTTTAGCATAACGGTGTTAAATATGGAAACACAAGTTGATTTAACCAATGGAGCGATTACCATTACCGATATAAATGGCGGAACTTCAGATGACGATATTACCTTGTCTAATGACGGTACCACTTTAACCATTAGTAATCTTGAAGATCCCGTAGAGCTTTCCGGAAGTGGTCTTACCTTAGTGGATGCAACCACCGTGAGTGTTCTATTGGCAGACATTACAGCAGCGATTGTTTTTGATGCGGAAGGGGGTACCAATGGTATCAACTTTGCCAATGCCCTGGCGTTATCAGGAGTTGATAATGACATCACCTTAAATGACATTACCGATTACACACAAACGGATGCTATAGATATTGGAGGGGTATTTACCATTGCTGATAGCCCCAATGCCGACATAGTACTCGATGCACTCACCGCTACGGGATTATCTATCACCGATGTCAACAGTATAGGAGATAATGTAATTCTCGGATCCTCTGTCTTTAGAATTACAGGAACAACCACCCTACAGGCAACGAACACCATTGTCATGGATGATGCCAGTGACCGTAATGTAACGTTTATAGGTGATGTGTCCTTAGAAGCATCTCGAATTACCTTTGTGGGTGATGGGATTAATACCACCTTCCAGAATATCACAGCTACGGACCCTACATTGGGGGAAAATTATATTCGAATTGATCAAGGATCAGTAAGATTATCTGGAAATGTTCAAACAGCTGGGGTATCAGAGTTACATCTTAGCGCTTTTACATCTATTAACCAAATTAGTGGGGTAATTAGTGCAGATGTACTTACTTTAAGTGGAAGGGCTAATGGCTCTACTAGAGCTACTCTTGGTGTCGGCGATAACAATATTAGATTGTTACAGACCTTTGGCACTGTTTCCATGAGAGAGGTTGCATATAATGACATTAATGATGTGATTATTGGAACACTAACAGCCACTGAGTTCGATATTACCGCTACGGGTACGATCTTCCTGACGGAAGAAACCGCAATCACTAAAACAGGAACAGACATCAGCTATTTGACAGGAGGAGATATCGAAGTGGATAGTAATTCCACAAATGCAACTATTAATCATGATGCTGGTAGCATTATATATACAGCAGAAACCATAGATTTATATGAAAATATTACCTATGATGGTCTGGCTGGTACCACTACGGAGTTACAAAGTACTGCTACAGATTTTTCCTCTTCAAATATCAATATTGGTGGATCCGCATCAGACTTGACATTTGGATACCTCAATGTTACGGGGGGCTTATTTTTCACTGTTCCTCAAACTTCAATAACCATTCTGAATGAAGCTTCGTTTACAGGGTCAACCACGGTCTTTCAAGGAATTACTTCATCCATGACAGGAGGTCTGATTACCATTGAAAATGATGCAACTTTTCAACCAGGACTATATACAACCACTTCTTCCCTTACAACAAATAATATAGCAATTGACGGCGGTACTTTTGCTTCTGACATAAATAGTGGAACTAACTATTCATTTGTGAGCGTTCAGGGAACTGTCACACTCAACAATGCTACATTTACACCTGTAGACAGCTCTATTTTGCTTCCAAGTGATACGGATGAGTTGATCTTAATAGCTAATAATGATACAGATGCCATCGTGGGTACATTTTTAAACTTGCCGGAAGGGAGTAGTATTGATATTGACGGAATTCCGTTTACCCTTAGCTATGTGGGGGGCGACGGAAATGATTTTTCATTAGTAAGAAACGATGAAAATGCATTTATAACCACATGGGAATCAAGAACCGGTGCTAGAACCATTACCATTCCAACGTTTCCTGGAGAAACCTACGATTATAGTGTGGATTGGGGAGATGGAAATATTGATTATGGTGTTACGGGAGATATCACACACACCTATACCACAAACGGCACCAAAACCGTGACTGTTTTTGGGACCTTTCCTAGAATTTATTTTGAAGGATCAACTCCAGAGAATGCAAATCAATTACTTACCATAGAACAATGGGGTACAAACGCTTGGACCAACTTTGAAGGTGCCTTTGCCAACTGTAAAGAAATGGATATGCTCGCTACAGATGCACCCGACCTTTCAAATGTTACGGACATGAGTAGAATGTTCGACGATTGCGAATCTATGGTGGCAAATTCATCCATTAATAATTGGGATGTAAGTAATGTCATTAATATGCACTTTTTGTTTAGGGATGCTTTTGTTTTCAATCAACCCCTAAATGACTGGGATGTGAGCTCGGTGGAAGATATGCGAGGAATTTTTGACAATAACACGAATTTCAACCAACCCTTGAATGACTGGGAAGTAGACAATTTGGTCAATATGCGCTTGATGTTTAAAAACGCTAGTAACTTCAACCAACCTTTAGACAACTGGGATGTAAGCAACGTGACCAGTATGGAAGAAATGTTTAAAAACGCTAGTAATTTCAACCAAGCCTTAGATGCCTGGGACGTCTCCAATCTAACAGATGCAAGTGAGATGCTAACAGGATCGGCTTTTTCCATGGAAAACTATGACAATCTGCTTATTAGCTGGAGCCAGCTTAATTTGCAACCCAATGTCATCTTTGATACCGATTCCAACTACTGTGCAGGCATAACCGCAAGAAATACCATAACCGACCCCTTGGGACCCAATTGGACGATTACAGATGGGGGATTTATTTGTGGTCTTGTAGTCTCGCCCAAGGTCTACCTCCAGGGAGCCTTCACCAATCCCAATTCTGGTGAGGAAACGCTGATGCGCGATGATTTACGGGTAGACGGGGTCATTCCAACAGACACTCCCTATTCTGACGGTGCCACAATAGACGCTTCCATACTCACCACCACCGGCAGTGATGCCATTGTGGACTGGGTCTGGGTAGAATTGCGTGATGAAACAGATACCACAATCATCATTGATGGCCAGTCTGCTTTATTGCAAAGGGACGGTGATGTGGTGACTACCGATGGTACCTCTCCTTTGACCTTTTTACAAACCGATGGTAATTACTTTGTTACGGTAAACCATACCAACCACTTAGGACTTATGAGTGCCAATGCTTTTACTTTATCTCTATCAATAACAACCATAGATTTAAGTAGTGACACCAGTTTGATCAATGGAGGCAGCAACTCGGTAGTGGATATGGGGAACGGCATCTATGCGATGTATACGGGCGATTATGACGGCAATGGCCAGGTACAGAGTACGGACCTCAATTCGGTGATTCCCCTTATTGGAAGTTCGGGCTATAGTGAGGCCGATCTGGATATGAACGGCCAGGTACAAACTACCGATATCAACTTATTATTAATCCCTAACCTTGGGAAAGGACAATCTTTTTAATGACAAACCATATAATTGAAGTTTAGATTTTTTTATTGAATTAGATGTATTGATTCTGGCCTTAATAGCCAACAATGAAACCCTCATGGATCTACCCATTGAGGGTTTTTTGGTTGTTGAAGGGACTGGAAGGGAATTCCATTCCTTGCTGCACAAATGATGGTCTTGGCATTTATTTGTAGGTGAATTCTGGCGTGAAACGTCTATTTGTAAGTAGTACTACTTATTTAAAAGGTAGTAATACTTATGGTGCAGTCTTTCCTGTTTTAAGTTCTTTACAAAGAAATTAGTTAACATGAAAAAGAGAACTTTGAGTTATACAATCCCTCTGGCATTCGCCTTCTTTTTTGCTGAAGGAGTGCTTGGTAAGCATTCTGTTTTCTTTCGAATGAATTTTGATTCCAATCAACTTGCGATGCTTCAAAATATCCAACTATCGACTTTGAAGAAGATTGGAAATAGGCTATGGAAAAAACTCAGCCTAGATACCACAATACACTTAGATAATTTTTTAAGCAGCTTCTAATAAAACCATATCGAACATGTACACCTTAAGCCATTTGCGCAAAAACCGTAACCCTTTTGTAGGATAACCGTAACCTTTTTGTAACCCACTTTTTTTAGATGCCATGACTAGAGGTGTATAGTTTTACCCCGATAAACCTGACCAAAGAAATGAAATGCACAGTATTAAATGAAAACAAATCCAAGGTGACCTCTTCTATTTTATTGGAGGGAATTGCCCATAGGAGTATTCCATTAGGCTTCATCCAAAATATTGGCAAATGCATTATCACCGACCAGCTGGAGCCGAAGAACACCAAAGCCATTGCCTTATCCAATGCCTACATGACCATCCATTTTAGCTCAAATATTTCCCCAATTGATGGTGGCAACAACGCTGTTGTGGAAATGGGCGATGGCATCTTACTACTGCGCAGAAGCAACTATGATAACAATAAATACGAACCCTATATAATGAATTAGTATGAATAGCAACTTTCGGGGAAGGACAATCATTTTAAACTATTCAATAAACCCTTAAAAAAATATTATGAAAAAACTGATATGTATACTAGCACTACTAATGGTGAGTGGTATATGGGCCCAGGACATTAATTCTAATATTGAGAATGTCCAGATCACCAGTGACGGAACGTACGACTTTTACAAAGATGATTCTTCAAACAGACAGGTGGCAAGACCAGGACAGCGTTATGCCGAGAAGGTTGACTTAGAAGCTATTCTAAGAGAAAGAAATGAAAACCGATTTCGCTCCACCTCCTTTGTGGTTACCAAAATAGAGGATACCGACGATGGAGTCTGCGACGGGGATTGCTCGCTACGCGAGGCGGTGCATGCATCGAACACAACGAGCGGGCGCGATACGATTAGATTCTCTTCTTTATTCGATAATCCGCAAACCATAGTTCTTTCGCTTGGGCAAATCGAATTTGGTGGCCCTGGAGGTACCGGTGGAAATCACGTGGTTATTGGGCCTGGTGAAGATCTATTAACCATAGATGCGCAGAAAAGCAGTCGGATATTCTATATGGGGTTTGCCCATATGCTATTGGAACTTTCTGATATGACCTTGGCCAATGGAGATTCTGAAAGCAGTGAACCCTATCCAAACTGGGGAGGTGCTATCCTGAATCTAGGAGTGAATAGTACCGACTACGATATTAAAATGACCAACGTGACCATTAAAAACAGTGAAACCCGGTGGGGAGGTGCTATGTCTGCATTACGTTCGCATTGGCTGTTCGAAAATGTCACCTTTGAGGGCAACTTTGCTGACCAATGGGGAGCTGCCTTTGAAAGCGAGGGGGGTCTTATTGACATGAACAACTGTTCTTTTATTAATAACACAGGTAGAGATGCTATAAAGCTGTTTGCATCCAATTTTGTAGGTCTTGATGTGACCTTAAACATGAATAACTGCACTATGAGTGGTAATGTCTCGAATCAGAATACCTCGGCAATATTGGCCACAGGACAAGGTGCTAATACATCCTATGCCTACATCAACAATAGTACCATCACCGAAAACACCTCAAACGCTTCAGCTGTTAGATTTGATGGCCTTGCGGTGATTGAAGCCCAAAACTCCATCATATCTGGGAATACCGGTGGAACCTCACCGGATATCGATAATGGGACTTTGGAGAGTACCAGTAGTTACAATCTTATCGGAATCGGCGGCGGTTTGACCGATGGGGTCGATGGCAATATTGTGGGTGTAACCGATCCGGGATTGGATGCCTTAACCAACAATGGCGGAACTACTCCGTACCATCACCCTATATCCAATACAGCGAGTCCTGCTTACAATGCAGGAAATGGTCCTGACTACTTTAGCACTTTATATGATGGAGATATTCTTGAACCGAATGATCAGATAGGTAATGAGAGAGGGGCTTATGGAGCTGACGATATCGGAGCAGTAGAATTACAAGTAGACCTTCAGCTTAACCTAAAGGCCTTTTTGCAGGGACCCACATCAGATCCATTCTCAGGGGAAGAATCCCTAATGCGTGATGATCTACGGGTGTCTGGGGATATCCCGACCACCTCTCCCTATAGCGATGCCTTAACCTGCGATGCTACGGTTTTTGACGTTACGGGCGATGATGCTATTGTTGATTGGGTGTTGGTAGAATTACGTGATGTAGTTGACAATAGTATTGTTTTAAATTCTCGGTCCGGGCTTATCCAACGCGATGGGGATATTGTAGATGTGGATGGAGTTACCACTACATTTTTGATGGAAGACATCGCACCGGGAGACTACTTCATTGTGGTGAACCATCGCAGTCATTTAGGACTCCTCTCCGCTTCAACCCAGAGCATTACAGATCTTAGCCCTACTACGCTCGATTTTAGCTCGGATACTACAGTGATAGACGGAGGCAGCAATTCGGTAGTGGACATGGGCAACGGGATCTATGCCATGATTACAGGCGATTATGACGGTAACGGCCAGATACAAAGTATAGACCTCAATTCGGTAATACCTCTGTTGGGGGAAGCTGGTTACAGCGAGGCGGATCTTGATATGAATGGCCAAGTACAGACCACGGACATCAATCTAATGCTAATTCCCAACCTTGGGAAAGGACAATCCTATTAATAATAACCTACTTACTCAACCCTTTAAAACATAGAAAAATGAAAAAACTAATATACATACTTGCATTCCTAATGGCAGGAGGTGTCTGGGCGCAAGACGTTACATTTTCCTTGGAAAATGCCCAAGTTACCAACGATGGAACCAATGATTACTATGAGGTAGATGTCATGGTCTCCAGTTCGGCAACCTTATACTTGGGTACGGGACAATTCTATATCAATTATAGTACTGCAGTCTTTGGCACTTCGGTAGCTTCCAATGGTACGGGGGTATTTAATAATACGGGGTCTATATTAGGTACTAACTATTGGAATTTGATATACACAGATAATACCGATTCCAGGGTTTCCTATGCTTATGTACAGTTGGCTCCAGAATCTGCTTACGGTTCGGCCCAGATCATTAATACTACTCCCAAATTGTTTACGCATTTAAAGTTACAATACCTGCCAGGACAAACGACTTCAGATCCTGAGATTTGTTTCGAAACGGGAGCAGGCTTTACCGATCTTAACTTCACCGCTTGTGGAGGAAGTTTTGGTGCGGATTGTTTCAATTTCCCAGGAGTACAAATTACGAGTGATACTTTTGACTGCACAGGAGCCGCTATACCTATTGTTTGTTCTGGAGTTACCAACACCTGGGATGGAGTTGGTTGGGACAATGGTACCCCAGATAGTACGATGGAAGTGGTCATTGCTGCCGATTACAACACGAATGCAGGAGACATTCAGGCTTGTAAACTCATAGTTAATTCGGGTGTTACCTTAACCATTGGCGGTACTGATGAGTATGTAGAAGTTCAAGGTGATATTGTAGTAAATGGAACCTTAATCGTAGAGCATCAGGGAAGTTTAGTGCAGGTATATGATACGGCTACGGTGACCAACAATGGGTCCATTAGTGTCAATGTTACTACTCCTGTGCTACAAACAAGAGACTTTATGGTCATGGGTAGCCCCATGACAGAAGAAATCCGGACGGATGTTTACAATACTGCTTTTTTGGTATTGGATCACCTCCCGGCCAATTTCATTCCTCACCCAGACGTAAGTCAAGGGGGAACTAATTTTGCCGACGAAGACGGCGACTTCTGGGTGCAGATGGTTGGGGGAGCCATCGAGCCCGGAAGGGGTTATATTGTGCGTCCACAGGATTCGTATACCGATCCTGCCAATGAGGCGTACTATTTCAACTATGATCTGGGGACGCTTAATAATGGTGCGATTCGACAGGATGCGATTTACAATGGATCGAGCAACCCAGATGGAACGCCCAACATTTACGCCAACCCTTATGCTTCGCCAATTTCTGCCGACGATTTTATCAATGCCAATGCATTGGTAAGCGAGCTTTATTTCTGGGAGCACTTAACGCCACCAAGCGCCTCTTTCCCTGGAGCCAACGGTATCAACTTTAGCATGGACGACATCTCTATGTACAACCTATCTGGGGGTGTGGCAGCAGCCAATGACCCCACGGGTACGGACACGGCACCTAATGGCATGATCGCGACTTCTCAAGGGTTTGGGGTAAAAGCCTTTGGCGCTGGAGAAGTTGTCTTTAACAACGGCATGCGTCGTGCTACCGGGAATACGACCTTACGCCTTGCAGAAGAAAACGTAGATAAGATATGGCTCCAAGTAAACAACTTAGAGTACGGCCTAGGTAGTAATACCCTAGTGGCCTTCAATCCAACAGCAACAGAAGGCTTCGATCCAGGATATGATAGCAACCGTTTGGCTACAGTCATCTCATTGTATTCGCAGCTAGAGGACAGGCCTGAAGAACTTGGGATACAGACCTTAGGGGCCTTTACCACAGATGCCAAAGTGCTCATGGGCTTCAACTCAGTAGTAGAAGAGGAAGCCACTTATAGTATTTCCATCTCAGATATGGAAGGAGATGCTATTTCCGATGCAACGGTATTCTTAACCGATAACCTTTTGAATTTAACCTTTAATCTTTCAGAAGGGGACTATTATTTCAGCAGTAATGAAGGTGAATTTAAGGGTCGATTTACCTTGTCGTTCTACTCCTCAGTACTTGAAACGACAGATAATTTACTGGGAAATATAGCGATAGTCCCCAACCCAACCCATGGAATGTTATACATCCAATCCCCAACTGGTATTCAACTAGTACAAGTGTACGACATGCAAGGACGTACCGTAGTTGAAAAAGCAGGAAATGGGTTGGATTTTCTGGAAGTGAACTTGGAAGATATGGCAGGGGCCGTATACTTCCTGAAGGTACATACCGATTATGGTTCGGTAACCAAAAGGATCGTAAAGCAATAGTGTATGAGGATATTATGTAACAAGCTGTTCATTGCTTTTAGCATTCTGGTTATTTCCTTTTTCTTTCAGAAATGGGGAGACAAGAATGAAAAACAGTCAGAAAACAGTCGATATGAATACTAAGGTTAGGAAAATAATTAATCCCAATCTTATCACGGATTGCCATTACGAAATAGCTTACGGTTCCGAGGCGCACTTGGACCAGTTGGAACTGTGGGTAAATCAGGTAATAGGCAATAACGAACTACAGATGGTTGTATAGATTTTTTTCATAATTAAATTTGATTCTGGTCCAAACCTTGTTTGAAGCTTGTCAAAGTGCGGACCTGTAATGCAACCCTCGGAGCAATATGCTTTGAGGGTTCTTTATTTGCTGCAGAATTATCTTGTAATTTCTTTTCAATTCCGCCTCAATGAAGGTTTGGTGTAGGATTCAAATTAATGGTTTCCGAACCTACGTAATGCTACTTAGTTATTGGGTATTTCTGCTTATTGCAGTATTCTTCAATTTTTAAGTAATTGAATACATATTTAGAAGAAGGAAAACTAATGAACTTAGTTGCATTGCTAGTAGTAAGCAGTTGTTGTGCCTAGGACATCACCTTCGGTTTTGCATACCCCCAGAACATTTAGGTTAGTAAGAACTACTGCCTTGGTTTCACAGTGTATCTGGAAGGTTTGGAACTTGGGGTGTACGAAGTAGGCAGTCATAACATAACGAACTACGCTGGTAGTGTTTATTTCTTTCATAATTGATTTAAGTTGAGTAACCCTCTCATTTGCGTGTTTTGAGAGGGTTCCTTTTTCCCGTCGTCTACACAAACGCTTTAGGCCGAAGGAAAACAATTTAATTACCCATTGAATTAAATAGGAATCGTAAGTGTGATTTTAGTGCCTTTGTTTTCCTGTGAATTGATATGCAACTTGGAGCCTATAATTTCAGCACGTTCCAAAAGGGTTTTCATACCCAGGGAGCCTTTATTGATGCTTTTTTGAAATGAAAACCCCTTACCGTTATCGGATACGGTCGCTTTTATTTCCCCATCCAATTTTTCAATATCCACGAAAGCTGCTTTGGCTCCCGAATGCTTCACAAGATTATTTAGCGACTCTTGTAATATTCTGTAGAGATGTAACTCACGTTCGTCCCCTAAGGTTCCATCAATGTTTTCAACTTCAAGCATAAATATGATATCCGTAGTCTGGTCTATACTGTCTACGAGTGCGGAAATTGCATCGGTTATACCCGTACTCCTTAGGCTGTCCGGATGCAATCCTCGGGAAATAGTTCTTACCTCTTCTAGGGAATCTTTTGCCAAGAATTTAAGCTCTTCCCGTTTGTCTAGGTTTGTCTTCTTAACCAGCAACATCAGTTTTTGTCCAATACTGTCATGAAGCTCTCTTGCAATATGTGCGTATTGACTTTCACGATCCTTGATTAGATTCTGGGAGAATTCGGTTTGCAAGGTCTTCTTCTTTCTATTGTAGCGCGCATAGTAGCCTAAAATTATGATCACTATGAGAGATAGAGCCAATATACTACCAATAATGATCCATTGGTTTTTGGTCTTATTTTGCGCGTCTAAGACTTGTATTTCTGAATTTTGAACAGCTATCTTGGCTTCCTTCTTCTCTGTCTCGAGCTTGGTTTGATAGTAAGAAAATCCATTGGCTTTTTGCACACTTTCTATAGAGTCCTTAATTGCTCTGTAAGTCTCAAAATAGTCATATGCCTTTTTGTGTTGTCCAAGCTTATTATAGGTTTTTGACAAAAATCGATTCACCGTGTAGATGCCCTCATAGAAATTGGTCTCTTGGAGTGCCTCGAGTTCTCTTTCTGCCCAATTGGCCGCCTGATTGTAATTGCCTTTGGCATATTCATAATGCGCCATAGATAGGAAGAATTCCGGGAAATTGGTCTCTTCCGCATTGTCCAATCGGGCCATTAGTTTGCGCCGGGCTCCTTCGGCTTTTTCAAGGTCCCCCATTTGTGAATAGGCACTGAGTTGGGAAATGGATAATTCGATATGCGGATAGTCGTCTTCGATATTGTTTACATATATCGCAGCAGAATCGAGATACCTAATTCTTTCCTCGTTGGTGCCATGAAGCATTTCATCGAATGCTTGGTTGTAAAAAGTAGTGTATACCAAATTGATATCTCCTTGGGATTTGGCAGAAGCAACCACCTCTTCCCGTATGGACTTGGCTTCTTGTTGTAAGCCATTCTGAGAATATAAAATGGACAAACTTGTTTTAACGGAATTAGCATCGGATGGACTCACATTGCTAAAAATGTCGATGGATTCCTGAAGGGTAGCGGTCGATTTTTCAAAGTCACCCATCATCGCAAAATTATGCCCATTGAGTTCTTTTACCGTCCCGATTAATATACTGTCCTGTGCCTTGACGCCTAATGCATATGCCTGATCCAAATATTCTTGACTCTCCACAAAGAGTGAACTCATGGCATAGGTGCGGCCGCCTTCCATATAAAACTCACAGAGTTCTGGCCAGTTTTGATACGGTTCAAATATTGGGATGTAATGTTGGAAGGTTGCGATGGCCTTCGGAAATTGAGCGGTTTCGGGAGCGAGATAATCCAAAAATTTGGTTGCGTATTGTATGGCCCGCTTAGAGGAATCTATTTGTATTGCATAGTCGATCGTTTCCTGCAGTTGCGTTTCGTATCCAGGTAACTCATGATCCTCGATCCAATGGGTAAGGCTGTCTAATAACTTCAATTTTTCGGGACCTTCGGTAGCGGCTTCTATATCCTGCTTTAATTGTGCTGCAATTACAGAGGGTTCACTTTCCTGCGCATAGTTGTTTGGGCTATATAAACATAGCAGGAGAAGGATGCAGGGTAAAAAATTGAATCGCTGTAATTTGTACATAAGGGGTATTGACGAATTCATAATCAAAAAGTTAATTGATTTGGGGATAACGAAGAAGGGTCGAAAGTTTTCGTTAGTGTAAAGCTATCAAAATCCATGTAATAACTGAAAATATTTGGCAAATTTTAGAAACGAAAGGGACTAGTTATTCTAAATATGATTAAAACGCCAGTAGTAGGGCCTTCTTTGCGGTCTTGGATGTTGGGGGCACGATCAGGGTTATTCACTTTTAAACGCTTACAAACGCTTATAAACGAAAGTAAGTGCGTAGCAACCGACTGTTAATTGGTCGACGTTCCATATTTGCACTGTCGAACCGAAAGACGGTGAGATAGTATTAACTGTTTAATTATTAAAACAAGAAATTATGAACGCACTTAGAAACAAAGTACAGTTGATTGGAAGATTAGGACAAGAACCAGAAATCGTGACCTTTAACGATGGGAACAAAATGGCAAAATTCTCCTTGGCTACAGATGATAGTTACAAGGACAAAGATGGTCAAAAAGTGGAACGCACCTATTGGCACAATGTAGTAGTACGAAACGGGCTCGTAAATGTGGTAGAGAATTATGTGGTAAAGGGACAGGAGATTGCCATAGAAGGAAAACTCACCAATCGCTCTTATGACGATAAGGACGGAAATAAAAGATACGTTACGGAAATACTATGCAACGAGCTATTAATGCTTAGTAAGTAGGACTTTTAAAATGATAATTCATGTATTATTCTGGGGTTGTACCACCCATCAACTCCAGAATAATTTTTTATTAAACAGGGAGGTCTTCAATAAGCTTATAATGAGGAAAATGTTAGCTTTTCACTACGCTAAAAACCATAATCATAGTAACCCAATGCCTTTAACCTAAAATCCATAGCTTGAGTACTCACTTTAAATTTTCTGCTTAACATCATCATCATCATTGAGTAATTAAGGTTTTCAGGCAAATTTTGTATTTCAACCTCTATTAGTGGCTCAGGCATCAGCAATGAAGCGGCAAATTGATTGGCCTCTTTTTCCATTCTATAGTCGTATTCCTTATTTGTACTACGATAAAACTTAGCTCCTTTATCTTTATAGTAATCAACGAATAGCGCCTGCTTATGCAGATGCAAAATTAAATGCCCAATTTCATGTGAAATTGTGAACCGTTTTCTGACAGGTGGATGATTCTGGTTAACCCCAATAATATTTTTATTGTGCTTACGTACCAAAAAACCTGAAACTTCATCATCTAAGTCTTGATACTCAATAGTGGCGCCAAGAAATTTCGCCAATTTGTCAACCTTAACAGGAGCTTGTAACATGTCAAAATCAGACAAAAGCTCTTCTGTTTTGTTTTCAATGTTCCTAATTGTTGTCGATGTCATCTTTTCGAAGAATTTCTTTCAATACGTTTATTGTCTTTACGTTACCGGAATTGGTACTTTTGTTCAATAAATCAATATAATTTGCATCTATCTCGCTAAAACCAGTCTTATATTCCAGTATTGTAGGTAGGATGTCGTTTACATCACAATTTAACGCAATTGCAATCTCAAAAATTGCGTGAAGGGACGGTTGTTGGTTTCCAATTTCTATATTAGAAAGAGAAGATCTACTTAGATATATCCTAGCAGCTAGATCTTCTTGCCCAATCTTATTTTTCTTACGGAGCTTTTTAATATTACTCCCTATAAGCTTGTAGAATGCTTGTTTGTTGCTTACCATATATATATTGGATACTACAAAGATAAACAATTTTGCTTGTAAACCAAGCAAAATAAAAGAATTTTTTATATTTTTTGCTGGTATAATTTAATTGCTTATCTTTGTTTCATATTGTTTTCAAATAACACCTGAAAACAAAAAATCAGGCAGAATGACTACCTGATTTTGGTATTATTGTAAGAATAATCTGGGTTTCGTAAGCCCAGAAATCCTTTTTCTGTGATTATTACAAAGGTATATATTCTTCTATAAACTACCAAATCTGGTATTTCCGTCTGTAATGGTATTAATATAAACACATTTTAGGTACGTCTATTTTTTAAGATTCTCTCCTCATTTAATTAAGGTAAAGCAGAGCTTTGATCCTTAACCTTCCCTCAACGCTGAGGTTTTAAAGAGCCTTGGGGTAATATTTTTTTTAAACTTTAAATAGATATACCATGTATAAATTCAAGGTAAACAATAGAAGATTCGAATCCAGCGAATCTAAAATTACTGGACAACAAATACTTGAAATAGCAGGCTTGATGCCTGTTGAAGACTTCGAACTTCTATATAAAATCAATGAAAAGGGGTTTACCCCGATTCAACTTGGTGAGGAAGTAGACCTCAAAAAAGCTGGAATCGAAGGTTTCAGAGCTAGGCCCTACAAAAAACTCATCATTAAAGTTGATGATAAAGAGGTCGAAGTTGAAGAGTGCATTATGACACCCTTGGAAATAATGGAAGCCGCTGGCATCAATTCTGATAGGTATTCTTTAATTGAAATCAGAAATGGTGGTGTTGAGGTTACCTACAAAGATGATGTTGAGCATAAGATATCCATTACAAGGAATTCGTGCTTTATAACTTGTGAGATTCCTGTTGAAATTGAATGTGTAATAGTGAATGCAAAGCCAAAGGAATGGTCTAAAGGTGAGATATCCTTCGAGGAAGTGGTGATTCTTGCTTATGGAGAGATATCGAATAATCCTGATATAATTTACACTGTGAATTATGTAAATGGTGTTCCTAGCAAGCCTGAGGGCAGTATGCTTCCAGGCGATGTGGTTTCTGTTAACAATAAAATGATATTCAATGTCACCAAAACAGATAAATCATAGCCAAGGGGTCAAAGAACTGCGTAATGATGATTACGTGGTAGAGATAACCGGTAGTTATCTCTTGATACACGATGTTCCATATTTGAACTCGAAAAAGGAATTGGTTTATGGCACGTTAGTTTCTAACGTGCCATCACCAAAACCTAAAGACCATGTTGTTTATTTTATTGGCGAAACCCCTTGCGACCTGAATGGGTCTCCAATGAAGAAATTAATAAATAACAGTAATAGCAGGAACCTTGGGAATGGAATTGTGGCAGACCATATGTTTTCGCATAAGCCTAATCCTATGTATCCGACCTATTATGAAAAAATGGTGACCTATATTAAAATTTTGTCTGCTCAGGCTCAACACTTTTATCCAAAAGCAACTGCAAGAACCGGTAGGATTATTGAACCCAAAGAGAAGAAATCGGTTCTACACTATACGGATACCAATTCATCAAAGGCTGAAATTGAAGCTGTAAATGAGAAGTTATCTGGATTGAAGATAGGAATCATTGGCTTAGGAGGTACTGGGTCTTATATTTTGGATAAGGTTGCCAAAACTTTGGTTGCTGAAATTCATCTTTTCGATGGAGATACTTATAAGCAGAACAATGCATTTAGGGCGCCAAGCCCAACTACAAAAGAGGTAATTGATATGGGGTATAACAAGGCTGATCATTGGGCTGAAGAGTATGGTAAAATGCATAAACATATTTACCCTCACCCTACCTATATCAACGAGAAAAACTTAGGCCTGCTAAATAAATTGGATTTCGTTTTTATTGCTATTGATAAAGGAGAGTTAAAACCTGTTATATTCAAAAAGCTGGAGTCCTTAGACTTACCATTCATTGATTGTGGATTGGGGGTCGAGAGAGTTGGGGATGAACTACTAGGAATTGTGCGGACGACCCTCAGCACACCAGATCATAGGCAACATATGTATAAAGGCATCATCAGTTTCGCCAATGATGATGAGGATGAGTACAGGTCCAATATTCAAATTGCCGACCTAAATGACCTAAATGCTTTGTTCGCTGTTATGAAATGGAAAAAGTACTATGGGTTTTTTAATGACCAACGGCTTGAGCTCCATAGCACTTATTCAATTAACGTCAATACAATTTTCAACAATGAAAATGCAGTATAAGTTTGTCGGTTTTATGCCAGACCAAATCGAGGAAGGAACTGTTTACATTTCTTTAGAATATGGCGCCGTAATACATTTATGCGCTTGTGGTTGTGGAGAGGAAGTAAACACCCCTCTTTCACCAACAGATTGGAAGCTTGCCTATGACGGAAAGAATATAAGTTTATTCCCTTCTATAGGGAACTGGAGTTTCAAATGCCGTTCTCATTATTGGATTGAGGATAGTGAGGTAGTATGGGCAAAAACCTGGTCTGAAAGCCGAATCAAACGCAATCGCACTTTTGATAAAAGAATAAAGTCGAAGTACTACGGCTCTACAGAAAAATCCGTTGAAGAGAAGCATAAATCTAAAAAGCATGAACTGACTAATTGCGAAAATGACCGAAAGGGATTCTGGGATAAATTTAGGATGTGGTTAAATTTTTAACCGCTCTTATGACGATAAGGACGGAAATAAAAGATATGTTACGGAAATACTATGCAATGAATTATTGATGCTGAGTAAATAACACCTAAAAAAAGGTAGAATAACCCAGGGTATTGTACGATGCTCTGGGGTTTTAATTATTAAAAGCGTTGTACATACCACAAAACACTCTCGGCGAAAGCATTTATTTTTTCCTGCAGACTCTCGTCCAGTAACGTTCCGTCCTCCGAATACAAATCATTCACTTTGGACACACATAACTTCTCGGGTATGGCAATTCCTCCCAAGGCAAGCCCAACGGTTCTAAGTTGGGATAAACAAAGGAGCCCTCCGAACCCTCCAGAGGTAACCGATGCAACCCCAAAGGGAATTCGCTTTATAATTTGAGGATTTAGGAAATCCAAAGCGTTTTTTAAAGTGCCCGGAATTCCATTTTTATACTCTGGGCTTACAAAAATAATCCCATCGGCAGTTGAAAGGGCATCACTGAATTCTTGGAGCCCTTCGGGTAATGAATCCAATTGATTCATCCTAATTTCCATCACGGGAAAGGTATACTTCTTCAGATCTAATAACTGTACATTCACTTCTTCATGAATGCCAAAAGCTTCAAGCAAACTCTGAGCTACCCAATGACTTTTTCTGCCTTCTCGAATGGATGCGGATACAATGGTGATTTTTTTCATAACAAGTCATAGGTTTTAAAACATACCAAAGAAACAAAATTTTTGAAGAGGAAAGGGTTGAGCATTTTAGGCATAATTCGCAATTTGCTTTTCGTATTCCCTCACATAATTTTTGGCCATTTCTAGGTAATGGAATTGAGTCATGACCTTACTACGGCAACGCGCCGATTGAATGGTATTTAGGTTATCAATTGCTTTTTCATAGTCCTGTTTCGATTCGCATACGAATCCAACATCTGAAGTTACAATCTCTGGACACGCGCCAAAATCACTACAAATAACTGGGGTCCCAGAAATCAAAGCTTCAGTAATTACCAAGCCAAAAGCTTCGTTCAATTGTGTAGGAAATAAGACGGCCTTGGCACCCGCAAGAAGTTCCCCTTTTTGGGTACCGGAAATCGGCCCTATATAATCGGCATTGTGGGTATTGAAAATGGGTAAAAAACGAGTTAATGTTTCTGCCTTGCGAACACCTCCAGCCACCAACAAACGAATGCCTGTTCTTTTTGCCAACTGTAGTGCGATTTCAATCCCTTTATCGACCGCCCTTTCCAGATGGGAAACCATAAAAAGCAAATAATCCTCTTTGGTCTCTGAGTACATGAATTCGGATGGATCAATTCCATTGTACACATATCGCTCGCTTTGATGAAATTGAGCCTGCGCACGGGAAACAAAAATGATATGGTCCATTAGTTTGGGATGAATAAAATGTGCGCCACCGGGGCCGTGATGTGTTTTTAGCCAAGGGATTTTTGGATAAAAAGGCTCTCTTAGGCTAGGAAGATCCTGTATTACCGCGATATCTATTTCTTTGGGCATTTGCGAGACAAAGGTCACTCCTTTAAATGCGGGTCCATTTATCTTCTTTTTTATATGATGGAATACCTCATGACCCAATTCGGAAAGTCCTTTTACGATATTGTCCATTATTCGTTCAGAACCGGCTCCGTTCATTAAAGCTGGGTAATTCTGATTCGTGGAGACATAAATCTTCATCAATGAGCAAGGAGCTGTTTTAAGCTAGGTAATCTGCAGGTTCCTCTTGGGCTTCCATTTTTCTTACGAGGGGTAATACGTGTGTCCCGAATCGTTTCATCTCCTCCAATTTGGGCCACCCCGAAAGAATGAAATGGGATACCCCAGCCTTCTTGAATTCCATAATCTTCAAGGCGATTTCTTCATAGCTGCCCACTAAAGCGATTCCCGTTGGTCCCACACTTTTAATTAGTCCAGTCCAAACACGACTACTGGGCCAATCCTGGTCTGCCAACAACAGGTTCTCACGCAGGGAATACGAATCACTTTTTAATACAAGCGATGTTTGTCGCTGTTCGTCTTGTTCCGTGCTTTCTTTTAACTGAAATGCCGCCGCTAAAGCCTCTTCTGCAGTCTCCCGACAGATTACCCCAAATCGTAATCCTGCCGATTTCCCCATTTCCAATAAAGGACTTAATTTGGCATGCAATTTCTCTGGAGGCTCTCCCAATTGCATCCAGCAGTCGCCATAGGCTTCCGAGAGATCTATGGCTGGTTGGGAACCGCCAGAAATGAACAGAAAGGGTCTTTCCCCATGTTCGGAGACAAATGGCGTATTGAGTAAGCCTTCTTCAATTTTAAAGTAGTTTCCATCTACATTCACCGGTGTCTTTTTTGCCCAAAATCTTGTGCAGATATCAAGGAATTCCCCAGTGCGGGCATATCGTTCATTGTGATCTAGAAAATCTCCATACGTTTTTAATTCTGCTGGATTGTAACCGGCTACGATATTGATGAATATTTTCCCTTTTATAAGTGTAGAAAGGGTATTAATCTGCTGGGCAAAAAGAGTAGGCGAAAGCAGCCCCGATCGTATGGCAATAATATAACCCATGTTGGGGGCATATTTAGCCAAGGCCAAAGGGAGCAGCATTGGGTCCGGTTTGCCATAATTTATATCTATGAGCACCGATTCGATTCCTAATTCTTGGGCAATTTTACAAAATTCGCCCTGCTGTTCTATATCGGGTAGGGCTGCTTTTGCACCGTCGTTTTGAGAGGTAGCAGTGATCATGTTTTCTTCCCCAGATTGGATGAGTCTCCAATGAAAATGTATTGAACTGTCTTTATTTTTCATGATATCGATACCATTTGTTCCACTTCTTTTTCACGAACCAAAGGCAATACTCCCTTGCCAAAATGCACTATTTCCTCAATATCGGGCCAGCCAATAAAAAGGAATTGGGTAATTCCAATGCTTTTGTATTCCATCAGGGCATTTGCAACGTTCTCGTAAGAACCCACGATGGCAATAGCGGGAGCACCTAAATAGGGTACTGCGCCATTCCAGAGATAAGGGGTTAGCCAGTGCGAATCATTTTTGAACGCATTATTCAAAATTTCCCGGAAGCCTTCAGAATCATAACGTTCATTAAAACCTTGGTGTACCTCTTTTGTATTGCCAACAAAATTCAGGAGCAATTCCTGTGCTGCTTTCTCTGCCTCTTCCTGTGTAGGTCGAGCAATAATTGAAGTAAGCAAGCCAGCTTCTTTTCCTCCCTCGATGGCAGGGCTTATTTTTTCTGAAAGTATTTCGGGGGTGTCTGGAAATCGCCACAAGCAATCCCCATGTTCTGCCACTAAATGGGCAGCCCTTTCAGAATTACCACTAATGTAAATGGTAGGTCTTCTTTTTTCAGAATTGAAAGGTGTGTGAATGGCTCCATTCTCTACTTGATAATATGCGCCGTCGTAATCTATTCCATTCCCGTTTTTCCAAAAAGTATGGCATACTTCCAAAAATTCTTTGGTGCGCTCATTTCGCTCTTCCTTATTTTTGAAATCCCCATAGTATTTCAGTTCGCTGGGTGTATGCCCGCTTACCACATTTATGTACAGTCTATCCCCAATGAGATGGGATGCAGTGTTCATTTGCTGCACAAAATAGGCAGGTGTAATTAATCCAGAACGAACCGCTACCAAGAATTTAATACGCTTGGTTTCCTGCCCCAAAGCCACAGCCAACAGTAATGGGTCAGGGCGCGTAAAGCCGATAGCCATTAGTACCGAATCGATTCCATTTTCTTCAGCTGTTTTACACAATTTCAACTGTTCCCCGAAACTTAGCAGTCCGGTGAGATTTTTAAATTCTCCAGAAGCCCGAAGGTTATCGCCTGCCTGAGAAAGGGTCCAATGAAATCGTAAAGGAATGTTTTTCATGATCTTTCGTATAAGGGGACGTTTAATTGTGTTTTGCTAAGGGTAGAAATTGTAACCCCTAGTTCGTTTCTCATATGATCCAACAAAGGATTAAACCTGGACACACTATGCCAAGTTGTACCGTGCAAATGCAATACACTAGGATCTTTGTTCTCGCTATTATCCCAATACTTGTTTCCGGACATATCTACCCCGCATAGAAGTATTTCGGTTGCCCCCAAATTATAGGCCAATTGAACCGACAAACTACTTACCGAAGCTCCCTTTCTAATGAATCCCTTAAGCGGCAATACCTTATCAGGTTGCAGGGAATCTTCCGCGGTTTCGAATTGATAAATGCGTTCCGGGGATCTTGTAAACGCTGTTTTGGTGATCTCAGGAACGAGTACATCGCGATACACCCGGTTACCCGTAAAATATTCGTCTGCTTCAGGAAACCAATAGGTATCATTATGGGCGAGGACCCACCAATCTGGTTTTAAATTTTCAATAAGTACAGCCTTGTTTACAGCGACAATGCTAAAATCTTCTGGAATACGATGGTAATGATCTGCTCCGTTTGGACCCGGTGCGACGATACAGACTTTTTTTCCAAAGCTCTTGCCCGAATCGATAAGATCGGGAATCGTTTTGGTTATATGTTGTACAGGTGGAATCATGTAAATTGAATTTCTTCCTTCCTTATTAGGTTATCGATAATCTGCTCCAATTTTTCCGCACACTCAATGTATGCCCTTATACCTTTTCCGTGAGGGACGGGGAGGGAACCATCTAGATCGAGATAATGTATTTTGGATTCCATTCCTGGGAATTTTTGAAGGATAAGGTCTTTATGATCCTGTGTCATGCACCAAACCTTATCTACTTTGTCAAGGTCATCATTACTTATCCTTTTTGAATGATGCGGTAGAACACTAACACCTAAATGCTGTAGTGCTTGTTGTGCATTTTCATGAATAGGCCTGCCTCCCTCGGTATTAATGCCCGCACTTAATACGGTTACCTTGGGGGATTTGTTTTTTTTGGAGTCCGTTTGTAAAAAGGAAACCATTTTATCTATACAAATAGCCTGAGCCATGGGCGAGCGTCCTGTATTACCGGGGCAAACGAACATATAGGTGCGTTGCGAATACGGTTGCCCGCGTATGATCTCGATTATTTTAGGGGTACTAAGTGCGAAAATGGCAAGCATTAAAAAGATCGCTCCAGTGATTTGCATTGGCGAATAAAATGGCGTTTCGAAAACCATTGTAAGTATGAGGGCAGCTACCACACCTGCTTGGAGGCTCATAGCGCGATTTATGGGAATACAAAAGGTATTTTCGCGTTTGTCCAAGTAAATTCGTGACCCGAAAATGTAGAGTCCGGCATATAACAATCCTATGCCCATCGCTACTGGAAGTAATCCTGTTTTCAAAAAGAGCGTATATCCATCCCTAATCTGGAGTAAAAACCCACCAGTTGCCATAAGCGCGAGTATTGCGGGTAGTATTAAGATTACCAGTGCAGCAGAAAGCATTTCTTCTACAAAGAATTTATAGTTCGAATTTTTGTCCTTTGTTTTGGCGGAATAGGTCATGAATTGAAGTCGGAAGAAATACCCGGACAAATAGGCTATGATATTAACCCCAGCTGCCATACTAAGGTTGTATGCTGCTTTTTCCGAAAAAACAATCAGCAAGGAAAATAGGGTAAGGCCAAAGGCCAACCAGGAATACCATTGTATTTTTCTTTTGTATACCTTGTCTATAAATGGAGCCATAAGCAATACCCCACCGCGCATAAGCAATGCAGCGAACACGATAGAGATTCCTGTAAAGCTATATGCCAAGGTTGTTGTTGCAATAATAACGGCAGTTGCAATCCCCGAGAAAAAGGTGAACCTATGTGTGGCAAATGGAACTTTTAGTCCTAGGATATTAATTTTCCCGGCATATTTCCACCATCCAGTAAACAAAAGGATAAGAATAAACCCTAAGACCGTTCCCATAAGTACGGCAGGAAGCAATTCGGCTCCAGAAATAGAATTTCCCGTTTCCGAAAACATTCCCTTAGACAGTAGTTTGGTCATGCCGCTATAAGGAACATAAAAGGCAAAATATCCCAATGCCAAATACCAAATGCTAACATTTTTACTTTTCATGGTTACCTTGTTTTTTGCTGTTATAAAAGGATCGATCATGGTCTTTCCCCAAAACCGATTTGCCTATTGTGGCAAGTAACTGATCATCATTGTCATGACGTACATAAAGTGTAATATCCCTGACGATCTGTTCTAAAGGACTTGGTTTAATCAGCGACCGTGCGCCACAGATATGAACGGCATGATCTACAGTTTGCGTGGCCAATTGCTCCACTTGATAGCGAACCATATTTCCAACGGATTTAGCTTCATCAATTCGTCCTTCATTCCATAATTCGGCCACATGATCAAGCCACATGTTCGCGGACTTGATATTGAGGGTCATTTTGGCAATTCTTTGTTGAATAAAGGGATCATCTTCCCTTCCCTGAACTTTTATGTGTTTCAAAGTGTAGTCGTAAGCTGCTTCTGCTCCTCCTAAAAATGTAGCAGCATATTGAGGAACCCATCTTGTTTGCCAATCTTCCAAAAGGAAGTCGCCAGGGCCACCTATCTGATTTTCCAAGGGAATAAAGGTGTTGTCGAAGTTTACCTTGTAACTCACCGAGCCTCGCATACCAATAGGTTTCCACCAGGAATCATCGAAAGTGATGGAGGGATCGTCCAGTTTGCAACCAAGCATAATGACAGATTCTGCATTACCTTCGGCATGACGGGCACCACCAGATCCTTCGGTGTTTACCAATAAATTAGCCCAAGTCGCGCCAGGGGCACTTGAGCAAAACACTTTAGACCCATTTAGAATATAACCACTGGGGGTTTTGGTAAGAAAAGTGCCAATTGTACTTTTTTGACCCGGGGTTCGCAACAAAGGTTCACCGCTCCACACCGTCCATATTTCACCTTCATTTACAACTCCTGAAAACCACATTTCTTTTTGAATATAGCTACCCAAGTTGTCAATTAGCATAAGCGCATTGTTATGCCCCTCCCAACAACGGGCAAAGGCCATGTCGGCTTTAGCTATTTCTGTGGTCATTTGCCAAAGCCTGCGAATGTTATTGCGATTGTTTCCCAGGCCCAGGCCTCCAAACTCTTTTGATGCAGTAGGGGCAATGAGCCCTTCTTTAAAAAGTGAATGGAAATTCTCTTTTGGAAAGGTATAGGTAGCATCGTAGTGAGAAGCTCTTTGTGCAAACTCTTCCTTTGTCAGTTTCCGAAGTACTTGGAGTTCGTCTGTAACGAGTGTTTTTATTTCTTGTTCCATTGTTTTTAAACTTTATAGAAGAATTCGCGAACAAAGCAATCCGACCTTGGATCCTCGTCCTGAAAAGTGAGATAACCAGCTATGATAAGCAGGCCTTTATTTTCGTTAATGGCTAAAAAGGCTTCCATATCATCCATTTTAACCTCTCCTTTAAATGCTACGATATCATTGCTATCTGGAGTATAGCCATGTGCCTTGACGATTCCAGGGGTCCATGGGTTTTTATAGAAGCTATCTGCAGAGTTTTTAATGGATATTTTCATGACGCCATCTTCTTCAAAAAAGGTAAATTCCTCGATCAGTCGAGCCTTTTCGTAGGAGTTTCGCCAAGTGCCGAGATATTCGGCTAATTTGTTTCTATAGGTGCTTTCGGTTCCTTTCATGATGGGTTTAGGAGTTTATTTTGCAAAAGAATTCACGTGAGAAATAATTATTTCGATGGGTTCCATCGGTAAATGTGTTATAGGATTGAATAACCATAACACCGTATTTCATGTTACCAGCAAGTTCAATTCGCATAAAATCGAAATTGAAATGACAGATGAAACCTTCTATGGAGGGAGAGGTAACATTGGAGCTAAAAACCTCGCATATCGTGGTGCCCCAATCCAATTCCCCATTTTCTAGTTTACCATAAGCATGCAATAGCAGTTGTTCATTTTCCGTGCTCACTACAATACGGGAAATCTGACCTGTATTTGGATTTACATTATCCCAGGTGCCAAATAACATGTCCATTTCCGAACCCCATTCGTGGTAGAATTCTGAAACCAAATCATCTGTTTTGGTGTGTGTTAGCTTGTCTTTTTGCATTTAATATACTTTTACTTTTTGTGTTTTATTTTCATATACCGGCATTTCCAAACCAGTCATGTATTTAAATTGTTGGCCAATTTGTAATCGGGCAATTTCTTTCCCATCCGTACATTTAATTCCCGTGTCCAAACAGTGTTTAATGAGTGTTGTGTCATTTTCTAATGCATACACATGGTCTATTACGGTAGCATGAGGTTGCAATAGGGTTATGTCGAATGGGGTTTCTCCATTCTTTTTGCCCAAGGGCGTGGCGTGAATTATGATATCGAAATGACTGGCATTGAATTTTTCCAGGGGAACGAAAGAAAGGTTGAGGGAGTCAGCAATTTCCTTTCCCTTTGCCTCGGTTCTATTAACCAAGGTTATGTACTGATTTTTCCGTTGTAAGGAAACCGCAATACTTCGCCCTGCCCCGCCGCAGCCAACGATAGCAATCTTTTGATGTTGCCAAATTGGATTGAGCCTTTCCAGTGCTGCCAAGGCACCAAATGCATCTGTGCTAAAGCCGCGCCAACCATTTCCACTTTTTACTACTCCGTTGCATGCCATTGCGTATATGTTATTCGTTATCTCCTTGTATTTCGAATTGGAGTAGGCGGCTTCTTTAAAGGGGGCAACAACCGTTAACCCTTTTAAAGGAATGGGAAGTTTATTGGGGTTGTCCATAAACTCCTTTTTAAAGGATACAAAATCCGGAACCTCGAATGGAAGGTAGAGATAGGGAAGGTTAAGCGAGCGATACGCCACGTTATGCAGTTTGGGCGAAATGGACCCCAATACAGGAGTACCCACAATTCCAAAAAGTTGTTCCACATTGTTCCTGTGGGGTAACCCATAATCCTCAGTCAAACGCCTAGGTGTAAAGTGAGTATCCGTTTCAGATCCTTGGGTCAGTACGGTATGAGCCTCTGGAGCACCTAAGAAGGGGGAGAGGACCTGCGACCATTCTGTCGATGGTCCCGTAGCGTATGCCACAAGGTCATTGTTTTTATAATTATTCAATAAACGAATTAATGGAGCAATGCTGTAGGCATCCAGATTTTGCAAGACTAGTTTGTAGATGCTTGCAGGGGTTTGCACCATTTTTTCGAAGCGATCCAACAAGGTTTCATAATAGGGCTGGGAGCCGTACCAAGCAATTCTCCTTTTTTGCTTGGGAATGTGTCTTAAAAGCCTTCTGGTGAGATCATGTTCTACTTCCAATTCAATGAAATCGAAATGTTCTACTGCTTTCAGAAGTAATTCATGACGTGCTTTTAGGGAACCCTCAAAATGACCTCCATATTTTGTGCTTTTCAGAACATATATGGTTGGGATGGAGGTAAATTCCTTTACCTCGAATGCATTCTTCATTAGATCGGCCCGTACTTCTATTAGATCGATATAAGGAGCCTGTTCTATCAATTCATCCCTCTGCGATATATGGGACAATGTGGTTACTATATGTATACGTTTATCCATATTATCTTTCTGAAGTATTGAAAGCAGTGATCATTTGGATGCCATTACCTTTTTCATTTAATCCAATTATGTACATGAGTGAGCTTCCTACCCTTCTATTTAGGTCATAAGAAAGTGCGGGTGAAAGACCATTGTAATACCGAAAAAGTCCTTCGAACCCTTCTTTGATTTTATCCTTGTATAGTTTTTTCCCTCCTCTTTTTAAGATTTCCTCCACAGTAGTTAATTGCGCAAGCATTTCCCATTGACTTCCCTTCCAGTTTTCGGACAGCGCATAGTTACTTTTTAGGGTCTGATACATTTCCTTTCCTTTAGAGGTTCGTTCTGAGGGCCATGTTGGATATCCGAAGAAAACGTTGTTTCTAATATTGGCAGGGGTTTCGAATAGATTGATGCTTGCAATAGTGCCCGGCACCAATATATAGGGGGATTTTTCATTTTCTTGAAAGTGCTGAAGTAGGGGATTTCCCAACTGCTGACCCCCTAGATACAGGATGAGATCGTTATTCCCAATTTTTGGATGAGCCCCAATTGCGGCTATGTTATTTTTTTGAAGTTGGATTACCGTCGGCTCAATGCTGTATTGTTCTTTGCAATATTCGACTATGCCCTGAACCAAGCTGCTTTCCTCATGGGCGATAAAAATCGAAGTATCCTTGGTAAGGAACCCCTCACTTTTTGCGTAATCGATCAATGCCGTACTTTGTATTATTAAACTGGGGTACATATAAAAACCATAGGGATTCTGTAGTCCTTGTTTTGTAAGTGCAGAGGAATGAGATAGTAGCCCTGGAGTTTGAGATTGGTTTATTTTCCTTTCTACATAATCATATCCTTCCCCGAGAACCATGAAATATTCTTCGGCTTCCATTTCTGAAGCATTTGTAAAAAAATAGGGCTCTATTTTTCTATGGTATAGACCTCCTGACTCGTTGAGGTTGGATACATAGGCATTTACCAATTTAATTAAGGCTTCATTCTTGCCCTGAGGAGCCTTGTTGTTTTGCGGCAGGGAGACTCCTATTTTTATGGTACTATTTGAGATTCCAACATCGTTTTCATCACCAATTACTTTTAGATATGAGATGAGGTTATCCATATCTTCACGACTCATCACATACCTCGGCATTGCATTGTGCAATTCATTACCAGCAGGATCTATGCCTGAACTTATGGCGTTTCTTAGGGAGCGTTCGGTGTAGGCGGGTCGTTTTCTTTGGTTTTGAAGATTTCCGCCATAGTTTTTGGTAAGTTCTTTCCAAGTTATATTGGAAGGGGTAATACCGCCTTCAGGATTGCCTGAACCATCTGCATTATGACAATTTACACAGGCCATAACTGTAGCAGGAACAGAGACTCCAGACATTTGTGCCGTGATTTTCACATCGGTCATGCCCATGCCCTTGGAGTATACATCCTTGCCTGCTAGTTGCTGTTTTGTGAGCTGGGTAAGGAGCATAGGTCCCGAGGCACCAACTAAAACAAAAAGCAATACTAGCAATAGTATTATGCTTTGTTTGTTTTTCATGAAATGGCTTTTATTCCACAGAATCAGCTATAACACTATCCACTTGGGCGATGATTTCATCAACATTGGCCAAGCCATTTACTTTTTTCCAAAGTTTGGTTTTCACATTGCCCACAAGGAATACAGAATCATGTCCTTCTCGGTTGGTCACTTTCTTTCCAAGCTTCTGAAGGGCCAGTTCAATATTTTCCTTTTCACCGGTAATGAAATACCAGCCTTTTCTAGCGTGATACGTTTTGGCATAGGCCTCTAGTGCTTCCTGTTGATCCGTTTCATAATCTACCGTGAGGGAAATGATATGGACCTCTTCCCCCATTTTATCACCCAAATGCTCCTGAATCTTCTCCAGCGTAGCACTCATAAGAGGACATACTCCGGTACATTCCGTAAAAAAAGGATTAATGATCACGACTTTGTCCTTCATTAAATCTGAATACAACTGCATGGTTTCCCCATGCTGATTCATAAGAGAGACATTGGTGAAATAAGCTTCGTCAGGATCGGCAGTGGCTCCAGTTCTTGCGTCATTTGGCGAAGGACTTTCGAAAAATCCATTCAGGGTTTTGGCCAATTCTTCTGGCTGGGCCAGTCCATTGGTTCGTACCCAGTTTTCTCCACCCTCTTTTCCGAGAAGAATGATGGGCGCATGTTCTTCTTTAAGGGCTGTATATACTTCAAGTTTTTTGAGTAAGTTGTTTATATCGTTTTTGTCACCAGTTAGTAGTGTCCAGTTATCTCCGGCCTCAAATTTTTCACTCCAGGCCAATAAGTGTTCTGGAGTATCAGTTATTGGATCAATACTAAGGGTAAGCATTACCAATTCGGAACTTTCAACACGGTCCTTCATTAGTTTTTTAAGGTGTGCAAAATTCGCCCCCATTGGTGGACAGATTGTTTTGCAACTGGTAAATATGAAATTAAGTGCCACAACTTTTCCTTCAATTAGATCGAAAAAGCGTACTTCTTCCCCGTACTGATTTACTAGCGAGGCATTGGGAATATCCTTCATATCTCCCAACGAAAAATGTTCCTTTGTATCTGCTGTAGCATCTGCAGTGGCACAGCAAGCGCCACCTTTGTGCTTAGTTTCCTGTGCAACCATTGAAATGGGAACCAGTAACAGCCAAATAATTATAGTGAGTTGATTTTTTTTCATGATAATGAAATTTGGTTAGTTGATTTCTTATTCTGAAGCGTATAGGGTTAAAAATTGAGGGTTATTGTAGCTCAGTCCCCTTGAAGGACAGGAAACATAGACGTAATGAAGTCCTTTCTCATCAAAGGTGATTTGTGTTTCATAGATCCCTTGGGTGCCAGATTCCTTGGCTTCGACAGCGAGTTGACCTCGCCCTCCACTGTTCATGGTCATAAGCCGTACATCTTTTAGCTGCGAGACAGGTTTTTGGGTTTTTAAATCCAGAAGTTGAAAGCGCAATGCCAATTCTTGGCCAACTTTGGGTCTGTTGGTTTCTGTTATGTACTTTATAGACAAGGGCCCTAGGCTGTTTCGAAGTTTTTCCAGTTCTTTTTGTTCGTCTGGAAGTATGGTTACCGGAAAGCACTCCAGAAACGAAGGAACATCCATAAAAAGACTTACCTCATAATCGCCAGGTGTTCGCATTTGGACCGTGGTCTCATAAGTCCCCAAAGAGGTTTCTTCAATGCTTTTATCAACAACCTGAACTGCTTTTGGACGTTTTCCATACGTACTGAAATGACCACTGGGAGCTGCCATTCCTTCGCGATAGTAATAGATGGAGCGATCTAAATAATTGGAAACCAAAACCGCATTGGCACCAGGTGCTTGTACAATACCGGGAGCTCCATTTTCTGGTGAATCCAAGCCTGGCGGATTTTGACCGCCCGTGAAATCGATCAAAGGAACTTCATTTCCTTCCTGTCCAATAACATCTAATGGGATCATCCAAATGATTTCACTTCCTAAATGGCGAACGTAGGCCAATTCATCCGAGAAACTAACTTCATCTGGTTGTGCATCTACGTCGGCAGATTGCACTATTCTATTGGTCGCGGCATCTAGGATATGAATTTTATGCGTCCTGGGATTGAGGAGGAATCCCAGTCGGCCATCAGGAGAAAAAACGATCTTGTCAATTCCTTTTTCACCTTGTATTTCAGTCATAACAACACCACTCTTGGCATCTATTACGGTAATGATTCCACTTAAGCCGTTAACAACATAGATAGCATCTGCCTTTTTTGAAAAGGCTACAGAAACGGGTGTGTCTGCTACTTGAATATCCTCTATTTTTTCAAGGGATTGAATATCAATAATGGAAACAGTTCCGCTTCCTTGGTTGGTAACAAAAGCGCGATCATTTCCAGATGCGTGGATCACTTCGTGTGGTCCCACTCCTGTTTTGATCACTTTTGCCAATGTCTTTTCCTGTGTATCCACTATTGCTACTCCAGAAACACTTTCAAAATTTCCAGGCAGGTCATAGCCCATCCACAGGTAATGTTCGTCCGGTTGCAATGCAATTTCCTTAGGTTGCCCGGGAATTGCAATATTGTGATAGTTTTCCATGGTGGTGGTATTCACAAAGGCCACTTGATTGGCATCGGGAAGTGAGACATAGAATTCTGTTTGATCTTCCTTAACTACCCAATCATAACCACTACTTGCTAATTGAATTTGGGTTAACAATTGTGAGCCGCCAAAACTGAACAATGGGTCTACCACATTTATAGAATTATCATCATTTAAGGTGAGTACATAGTACACATTGAGGTCTAATTCCGGTCGGGATAATAAGCCTCCTTCAATAAAAGAAATGATCTTTCTTGCACAATCTTCGGGATTATTTGGATTTGTTTTATCCATCCAAGCTGCAGGGAATGCACCGGTTTGGGGTTTTCCCGAAAGGGTATCGAACACCTTGAAAACAAAACGAACGTTATCCCCTTCCCGGAACTCCCCTAATGAGCGTTCCGGGTTGAGGTTTGTCATTGTAAAATCTACTTGTATCCCTTCCTTCACCACAGACTTGGTATAAGCTTCCTGCGCGGATACTGAGGAAACAGCCAATACTAGAAATAGTACGATTAGGCTTCGGATATGGATTAGCATATTCTTCATTTTATGTTTAGTCATTCTTAGAACCTCCTATAGGTTTCTTCTCACCTTCATTTCTGTAAGGCGCTTTTACATCATCCACTTTAGGGGTTTCTGCATAGGGCTTCTTAGCATTCTCGGACATAAGGGCTTTTGCTCGTTGTACGCCCTCCAAAAGCACTGCAGTACCCTGAATTCTGGCTCCTTCTGGTGAAGAGATCACATATCCTTTGTTCAATCTCTTATTGTTCAGGTTAGAAAATGCCCAAGTCCCGTCAGGATTCACATCAGACTTTACTGTCTTTCCACCATTGTAGGTTAAGGAGACGAATTCTGGTAATTCCCCGGTTTCAGGATCTACTGAAACATCGCCGGATATGGACGTTTTTTTGGTCGAAACCTCTACATCTTCCAAGGATAGATAATCCTGACCATCGGTCACAGTCATCAATCCCCATATACCTCCTTGAAAACTAAGGTTTAACATACTTCCATAGAGATAATCGCCGGGAATTTTATCGGCACCACCCGCACTGTCAATTAAAAGATCGAAACTGTTTAATGGACCTACTTGATCCCTAAATCCGAACCATTGAGATTTGTCATTGTATCCTAATTTGGTAGACGCATCGGTATAAGGTTCTTCTTGCCAAACATGACCGTGAAGGTTAAAAGTTTCTGTATTACCACTTCCTCCTGGATGCAATAAACGAAGGCGAAGCGGATCGCCAGCTTTTGCCACAAACCTTGGGGTCGCCGGATAATTTCCACCGCCAGTAGCACTGTTGGAAGTAATTCCGGAAAGATCATTTCCATTAAGGTTTGCTGACGGATCTGGAAGCCTATTGGCGAATGGTTCCGATTTATAATTCATTGCATAGGTAATACTCTGGCTGTTACTATTACTTACCGAAATATTGTCCTGAAATTGCATTACAAACTCACGGAACATTAATGTACCATTGGCATCATATACGTTGGCAGAACTAGGGGAGTCTTCGTCTTCTTTCCAGGTTGCTCCTTGTGGCTCAATGACCAAAGCGCCAAATAATCCTTTGGCGTACTGCTCTAATGGATCGGGAGCTGTTAATACCACGGAACCAAACTCTACAGGAATGGCTTTGTTACCTTCCCATCTACCAGCATACCATTCGTAGGTACGCGAATCACCAATGGCAACAGTTTGCGAGGTATTGAAACCAATATCCGTTCCATCGTTTTGCGAAACATCATAAGAAAGCAATTCTGCATGCAATCCAACGTCGGAAGAGGCGGTTACATTCGTACTAATCCCAACACCTTGTTTGTTGGTATAAGAATAATTAGTAGAATTAATTGAGAATCCAGGTGTAATATCGTTGGTAAGTTTAACCGAAATACAGTCTCCTGCATTGGCCCTTAGAACCAGTGGTTCACCTTGCCATGTCCCTGCTTTGTAGTCCTCGGTTTTAACAAATACCAAGGCATCGTCTTCTTCGTATCCAAAGGTTTCATTATAAACCAGGCTTCCACCCAGCTTATCAATGGATACAGCCGTGACATCGAAGCTTTTTTGTGGTGCACCATTTGGACACCCACAATTTTTTTCTAATTCACTTATAGGATTCTTGGTCACATCGTTATTTGGAAGCGGGACCAGATCTGATTGTGGTTCATTAAATGCTCGCATTAGTCCCCACATTCCTGCAGTTCTACCACTCACATCGGCACTGGTTTCATACAGGTAATCCGTCGCGCCATCATTTTGACCTGTCACGGGCAATTGAAAGTTCATTTCGAAATGTTCGGATAGGCCCATGTTTTGCGTGGATCGATATCCAGAATTTTCGTTAGAAGGTTCGAATAGCCAGTTCACTCCGTGTACATTAAAGAAGTGACTGGTTACATGCGCTCCAACGAGTGTTCTAATTTGAATTTTATCATTGGCATAGGCCCTAAACAAAGGCGTATACGGATCTCCGGGCTCCATCCCTGCTCCTAATGGATCTTCAGGGAACCTAAAGGTGGTACTACCTGGAATCAATGACCCTCCAACGGGTTGCGTATTCCAAGTTGGATCTTGTCGCGTAATTTGTGAGTTATATATGGATGCTAAATTACCAGCTGCACCCGAGGCCTGAATGTACGTTGAATCCGTATTTGGATAGGATGCCCTCAAAGGCAATGGCTCATTTCGATAATTCATTGAATAGGTACCACGGAAACCAAATGATACTAACTCAGGATAGCCTTGGTTTTTAATAACTTTGGTCGGATCCATCCATCCTCGATACTTACTCACCGAATCCAAGAACTGTATTTTTGCGGATCCAGTATAAGGTTCGGGTAGTGTTGGATAGGTATCGGGTGTTTCCCGACTGTCTGGCAAGTATGCCTGTTGGGTATCTTGGAACTCTAACATGAATTCGCGATAGCTTTCATCTACTTTCTTTGGATCTGTATAAACTACATTGGCCTGCCAGCTCGTAGGTCCTCCGTCACTTACGTTCATGGATTGTCCGTTTATGGTAACGGGTCTTGTTTTACCATCTGAAGCGGTGCTCAATTGTGTTCCGGTAATTGGATCGAACCAGTTGGTTTCACTGGGTTCTACCAGAAGACCTGCATATAGTCCTACTTGTTGATGGGTAGAAGGACCAAAATGATCATGTGTAAAGACTGTTCTCAATGTTCTGTCTTCTCCTCTATTGTTTAGAAGAGGATCGGCATACCAGCGTTGAATGGTAGTTTGTGCCCCTGTCCAATCCTGTCCTTCTGGGGCCTTACCCCAAATAGGGTTGGGTGCATGAGGCTCTAGTTTATCGGAATTTACAGTGTAACCAGAAATATTGGTTATGGGTTTGCCAGCTTCGAATTTGTAGTCATAACGAACTCCACCATCATTGATGCCTTCAATTCGGTGACGTACCATATCGGGTGCCAGTGTTCCATCCTCATAGTTCCAGCCATTGGCTGCACCATCTGAAGAGGTTACGTCGAATTTCACCAAATGAATATGCTGTCCTATAATGTCTGTTGGAGTACGTACCTGATAATCATCCAGTTCATAGTATTCGGGTACTAAATTTGTGTGCCAGTATTCAATATATTCCTTACTGTTAGCCCTAAAATAAAAGGGTTCGGGAGCCTTTTTGCCGTCTATATTTGCGGCAACATCTCCCCAAAGGGAAATAATTCGTTGTTGCGGAAAATGCCATCCTTTTTTATTCAAGACCACATCTAACTGAATGTTTGCGGCTTTGTATGTTCTTTTAGTTCCCACGGAATCCCCTTTTAGGTTTACCCTTGGATCTGCGTATGGAGCACCTGGCGCCGGAGGGAGACCATTAAGCACAAAGTTGCCTAAGGACCCTTCTGGTGTAAGGGTAGGATGGTTGCGCTTAGCGTGAGTGTCCATGGCTACCTTTTCTACAGCCGTTCCCCCTTCAGGTAATTCGATTACCTGGATTTCATCCATTATTTTAGTCCAATCGTAGGTCGTATGATTTTCGAAAGGGACTCTTGCTTTATATATTACATTTCTTGGAAGCCCACCATTTAGCGATCCATAGGCTATTGAATCTCCCACAGTATTATAGATAGGGCCCTGAGCAAAATCCAGCGGTGGGTGCGGAGGTCTACTTCCTGCTATACCGGGAATATAAAATGGGTATCCGGGATTTTTAGAAGTATCTTCCACAACGACTTGTCCGTCAGAAATAGTAGTCTTTGAAGGAACAGGCGCCATAGCCAATGTTGGTATGGGAACCAAACCGGGAATGGGTGTTCCAGTGGTGATTTCACCATCGGGTAAGGCACGGGCACCAGGAGCGACGGAGCCATCCCCTTTTAGCTCGGTACCAAGTTCCAATACATCATGTACACGCCACATACTCCACATTCCTGCAGCGAAATGGGGGTAGAAATGACAGTGGAATATTTGGTCTCCCACAGTTTTATTTAAGTTACCACTTCCGTCGTACACCATTTCCAAGGTGTATGAAGAGCCAGGATTAATGGCTTGGCTGTCTAGATAATGTCCTTCATCACTATTAGGTGAATGTAACCATTGAGCTGCATGCTGGTGATGTACGTGGGTAAGACCTGCTCCGGCATGTGTTACACGGAACTTCACATGATCATTCATATAACTATGGTATACATTGGATGGGTCGTCCGCATAGAGCACTTTTGTTGCTTTGGGTGCAATTAATGGGGTCATGGTTTTATCTGCAGCGGAGTTATTGGCATTGAACAAAAATTGATTTTGTTGGGTTTGGTTTTCATTTGCAATTGACGCTGCATTGGCTGGAACATCTACAACTGTAGATGGATCACCTACCGCCCAAGAACTCAAGAAGAATTCTTCGTAAGCACAATCGGAACAGTCGGCCATGGGGCCAACCCCAATTCTATTTGCATAGATTTCGGCACCAATACCGCCACTTCCGTAGTTAATGGAAAAACCATCGACACCGGTTTTTAGGGTATTGGAAATGGATAGTCCGTCTTGATTGGTCGATTTGTCAAAAAACACAGGGAATGCCTGTACGGTCCAGGGCGATTCATGATAGTGAATTCCGAATTCCCTATATGGTTGCCTTCTATTTGGAGAAGCTGGAACTTCAGCAAAAGAAGGACTGTCCCCAACAAAGTTGCCTCTATTTGGACCTGTTATAATGGCGGTTAAATCCGTATGGATAATCTCCCTTAAATTGGGACGCACTTGTTTATACATTTTTAATATGGGGCTACCATCTGGGTACGTGGCGTCGTAATCTATGTTGGGGAATAGGTCATCTTCAGAATAAATATCTGTTATTTCCCCTTTGGCAACTTTAACAATGGATCCATCAGGAGCCCTACGGCTGTAATAGGTAATGGCTTGTTGAAGATCGTCTTCCGTTACCTGACTTCGATACCATTCAGCCCCTTCGGGTTGAACGGTTAGGGATCCGAATAAACCATTGGTTAATTGCCCGCCAGGCTGTCCGCCATTGGCATTGGTGGCACCTGTGCTGTATAGCATGAATGCCCCTTCTTCAGGAACCCGGAGAATATACTCTACGGTTTCCCCAGGATTGGCAAGGCTAGAATCATTGGCTCCGGACCAACTTCCGTCGGAAGCAATGCTGCCTATCATTTCAGTTCCTAAAATATGGACTCCTGCGGCACGTGTCTTCGGATAGATGCCATTGGCCTGACCCTGGTTTACTGTAGCCGGTTTTTCGGTATTGTAAGCATCTACTGTAGCCGAAGCATCATAAGGGGCCAATAGATTCGTAAATCTAATTTTCAAAACATTCCCCTTGTTGGCTCGTAGCATTATGGGTCTTGGCCTTTTGTCTGCCCTAAGACGCACATTCCCCAAGAGGTTTTGAGGAACAGTTGCTGGTATTTTTGTGTCAAGATCCCGCGTAAGGGCAAAGATCATCCCAGTGGGCTGGGCAGCTCCCATTCGGTTGTACATAAATGGCTGGTTTATCGCCGCCATGTCTACATATACCGTGTCTTGTACTTGGGCCTGTAGTGTCGTTCCTATTGTAATAAAAAACAGGACAATAGTTAACCTGATAAAATTGGACAATTGTTTGGTTGGAAATTCCATGATTTCGATTTTAAAAATTTGGTTAGTGATATGACCCTGGGGTTCATATATTCAAAAAAAATCAAATGCTAGGGAGCCTGAAAGGTATTAACAGAGGTTTGTACCCTCAATACGTATTAATACGTAATCTAAAATACTGTAACATAAAGATATAACTAAGAATAGGTATTGGCTTGAGGGTGCAGCTTATACCTTTTACGGGGTAACCGTAAGAAGGGGTTTTGGGCACTATTTATTTAGTGCAAACGAAATGGTGTGAGATGGAATGGTTGCGGCCACGAACAGGACAGTTATAGATGATGAAACGGGCATGACGATTTCAACAGTTGCTATAAAACCGCAAAGGACTGTATGATGGTTGCAGCAGAATTAAAATAAAAAAACCCGACCATTGGGCCGGGTTTTTCAATCTGAATCATCTATTTACTTCACCGTCAAAGTATATTGCGGTGTCTTATTCAAGGGGCAGAAGTAGGTGTAGGTACCTTTAGCCAGAGTAACCTGGTTAGAGGTTTGGATCTCACCTTCCTTTACTACTTGAGTTACATAAGCTTCCTTAATATGATTTTCGGGTTTGGATGCATCTTTTCCCTGTGGTACCAATACAAACCCTACATCTGTACCAGCTTGACGGTTCGAGATTTCGAATACATAAGTTCCTTCATTAAGGGTCACACTCTTTTGGGTGAATTCACCTGGTGTCTGTTCCAAAGAAACTGTTTTCACTTCCTTAGACATTTTGTCTTGGGCATAGGTGCTTACGCTAGCGGTAAGAACGAGTACTAAAATGGCAATTACTTTTTTCATTTGTTTTGTTTTAATAATTAGTGTTTTGATTATTTTTTATTCTGCAGCTACTTCCAATGGCTGTGCTACTGGAAAATCTACTGGGATCTGGGTAGTACTATGAATATAGTTTGAGATGGTTTTTTCACCTACCTGAACAATGGCGTCTATTAGGTTCCCTTTGCTGTATCCTGCATTTAGGAAGTTATCGACTACTACTTGGTCCGCGTGACCACGGTTCTCCGTTAGGTTTTGGGATAGTCTTGCCAAAGCATCCAATTTGTTGTCAAAGGAAGCGCGTCCGGTTCTTAATTCAAGGATCTGTTCATCTGTGAAACCGTTCATTTTACCAATAGCGGTATGTGCGCTTAAACAATAAAGACAGTTGTTTTCCTGACTTACAGCTAGGTTCACAACTTCACGTTCCTTAGCCGTTAATGACGTTTTTGAGCCTGAAAAGTTGAGGTAGTTTTCTAGGGCCGTATCACTATAGGCATAGGTGGCATAAAGATTAGGGACGAATCCTAATTTTCCTTTTAGGGAATCGAAAATTACTTGATTGTTTTCACTTACGTCTTCTCTGGTGGGTACATTAAATGTGCTCATTTTTTATTTTGATTTTTAGGTCGATCGTTTCCAATCGATGGTATTAAACTTTAAATTTTATCTCGTACAAAGATCTATCCGAAGGAATAGCTAAACCATGGAGGTTTTTCCCGATAGATTGTCAATTATTCCTTTGAAGGAACAAATGGTTTTTCTGCGTCACAATAATAATCGTGCAGGGATTTATGCTCACAATGTGTTTTTGGGAGGAGTCTATTGAATGCCTCTTTTTTCCCGTTTCGGAATATTTCTATTAAATTGAATAGGGATTTATGTGTTTTGATCATTGTTCTGTGTTTTTTTAATTACAGTACAAAGATGCGGTCAAAAGTAATGGAGAAGAATAGTAGAAATTCCCGATGAATTGTCAAAAATTCCCTAAGCTACCAAAGCAGCTTCTTTCTTAAATTGTGAAGGGGAGACGCCAGTTTGCTTTTTGAAGAGACGGCTTAAGTGGGAGGCGTCATCGAAGCCTACCTCATAGGCTATTTCCTTTGCGGATTTGTCGGTATAGCGCAACAAACGCTTTGTTTCCAGGATGATTCGATCGTGAATGATCTTTAACGGGCTTTTATCCAATTTTCCGAAGGAATTCGACAAAGTCTTGGGCGATTTGTGCAGTAAATCTGCATAAAAAGTGACGCTATGTTCCTTTTTAAAATGGGTTTCTACCAATAGGTTGAATTGTCTTAGTAATTCAATTTTGGTTTCGTACAGGTTTTGGGTGGCGCCACTTCGCTTTAGTAATCGGGTCGTTTTAATAATAAAACGCGCCATGAGCATACGGAGCATTTCTGCCTGAATGGTATCGCTGGTTTCCAATTCATCCAGAAAGATCTCATGGAGCAATTCAAATTTTTGCTGATCTTCCGGAATCAAGGAGATGACGGGAATGTGCTCATTTCCGAAGAATAGTAACCCAACGCAACTTACCTCCTTGTCGTGATCCTTAATGCAGTAGAATTCACGATTGAACTGATATATTCTGAGATGTTCCCCACGAATATATTGGATATGCTGAATAGGGGTAAGCGAAAGTATACTATGAGGGGGGACCACCGTTGGAATACCATCTATGGCGAATACGGCCTCTTGGTCCTGGGTCCATATAAAGGAAAAAGACCCTAGTTCTTTGGAGGATGAAAAGTCATATAGTAGCGATTCGTTCCCAATATTTAGGAACGCTCCAGTAGAAAATTCAGTAAACCTTTTTTGCATAGGAAATGGGTCGGATTCTTATGTGAAACTTACAGTATGGTTACATTTCATTTGTAAAATTAAATACTTCCATGCATATTTGCACCGCAATGAACAGAATAGTACATAGTGCACCGATAGGACAGATGAATCTGTCGAAAATTCGTTATACAGAAGATATCTGGTTACGGGAAGGGGCGTTATGTACATATTTTTCAAGTTAGAAATTACTTAAAATAGATATATGTTACAGAGCGTCCACTAAAATGGGCGCTTTTTTTATGAATTTTTTTGAATGAAAATAAACGTGTTGTAATTACATAAAGGCAAGTCTCATTGAACAGTAAAAAATTGATCGTAAGTCAATTACAAAAAATGAGCATTATCCGAAAGTTTCGGACCAGGAGGCCTATGTTTTTAGTTAAACATAAGTAATTGATAATCAGTAAAATAAATTCAAAATTTTGTTTGGAAATTAAAAAAATGATTTCATCTTTGCACCGCATTTGAAACAAACACAAATGTCAAAAAGTGAGTTTAACTATATACAGAATGCCATGCTATTAAAAGGCTTTACACACCCAGCGAATGGGCAAGATTTTACCCTTAGGGAATGGCTTCGAGATTTTAATTAGAACAGATCATACTTCTATGAAAGAATCCGAAGCAGTAGATACCGTTTCGGATTTTTTTATGTCCATTTAGGACACCTATCGTTCCGTTACGGTTTACAAAGAGAATTCAGAAGTCAACTTCTGATATCAAATTTAAAACAGACGTAATGGAAGCAAATACACATAACATTTATTTGTTCAAGGCATTAGATGCCTATTCATATAGTATTGAGGAAACCATGGAAGCATTGAATTATGCGCTTTCCTATGATCCTCAAAATACAGAGGCCTTATACCTCATGGCTCAAGTATATGGATTTCAGTTAAAGGACTATGAAACCTCCAAAGGGTATTTCGAAAAGCTAATGGGCATAGATATTCACATGACGAAAATGTACCCAGATTATATCTGCGTATTGATTCGAAATGAAGATTATCCACAGGCGCAACGGTTATTGGAATTCGCCCTTACGGTAAAAGGAACGGATAAAGCACTTTTGCGATTGTTGCAAGGTCAACTCTTAGAAAGCCAAAAAGTGCTCAAGGCTGCCATGGCTGCCTTTGAGTTGGCTAAGGAAGAGTGCGGTAATTCGCAGTTCATACATTTTGTGGAAGGTGAAATTGCACGAGTTAAGAATAAGCGTTCCTCGAAAAAGGACAAAAAGAAGAAGAACAAAAAAAGAAAGGAGAAGAAAAGTACATCCAGAAAGAAAAAATAATGGATGGGCTAAGGGAAAGCACCCGTGGGAGGGACGGGTGCAGTTCGGCAAGCCGACCTGGCAGGATGTTCATCCTGCCTTTCCCAAACCTAAAGTATCGTAGCTCAAAGGCTAGAGCACCCGGTTGTCTCCCGGGCGGGTATGGGTTCGAGTCCCATCGATACTGCAAAGAAGTCTTGGGACGAGAAGTTTATCCTGAGCGAGGTCGAAGGGAGTCCCATCGATACTGCAAAACCCTTTTGCATAAAAGGAAGCGTGTCTGCCTGCCATAACGGGAGTTTCGGTTCGAATCTGGAAAGGGGCATAATGAGGTATAGCTTAACTGGCTAAAGCACCGGGCTTTTAACCTGGGTGATCGGGGTTCGACTCCCTGTGCCTCAACAACGGAATAGTAGCAAAGCAGGTCTATGCGCTGGATTGAAGTTCCAGAGATACAGGTTCGATTCCTGTCTGTTCCTCACCAAGCGAGTCTAGTTGTGTGTCTCTGTATGGCACTATTGTATGACCGGTTGCCAAGGGTATGACCGTGTTATGTTCAACTTTACTTGGAGGTTTAGGCTATTGCCAAAAATAGCTGCCAATCAATAGGTCGCGGGTTCGACTCCCGCTCTCAAACCATTTTTTGAGATAGTTCAGTTAGGCAAGAACAATTGATCCAAATGCGCAGGTTCGAATCCTGTCGAGCCCGCTAGAATAAAAAATATGGGCTCGTAGCTCAGTGGTAGAGCACTGCACTTAGGATGCAGGATGTAATCCTTTAAAGATTACCATTCACCAAGAAGGTCAACTTGTAAAAAAGACCATCACCCTGCCGGGGTTTAAATGGCACAAAGGCGAAACTAGGGATGATCCGTATTCTATTTCCCAGGAAATAAAATACAAGTCCCGATTGTTCTTTGAACCGTGATTTATTGACGTATGCAAAGCCATAGCTTTTTCAACGGCAACTGGAGCCGCAACAAGTATCCCCAGGGATATCAGTTCCTGTTCAAGTCCCTGAAAACCCCATTGCAGGTTATACGGCAAGGATTTCGGTTCCGTACACGAAGGATGATGGTCCCTACTTTGCCTTTTAACTAGTAGAAAAGATAGTATTCCCGTTACGAATACGATCGATCTAAATATGTGTAACCGTTTGCCTTATGGCGAACATAAAATTGAGAACAATGAAACGAGTTCGAATGAATGCTGGACAAGCAGGTTTGGTCTTCAAAAATGGAGATTACAAACGAGTATTGACAGAGGGAGTGTACTGGTTAAACCTTGGTGAAACCGTAATTAAGTACAATCTTGCCGTTGCTTTTCAGAACAGTACCGTAGCATTAGAGGTTTTGCTACGTGATGAGAAATTGGCGGGCATGTTACACGTGATTGACGTATTGGATAATGAGTTGGTCATTGTGTTCAAAAATGGCAAGTACATGCAAACCCTTAAAGCAGGACGTTATGTGTTCTGGAAAGGGTTGGTAGATTACACCTTTACCAGTGCCGATTTGGGTAAGCTTTACATTACTGAGGCAATTGACAAGGCCTTGTTTGCCAAATACGATTTAGCACCATACGTCCGTACCTTCGAGGTAGCGGCTTATGAAAAAGCTGTTTTGTTGGTAGACGATAATTATGTAAAAACCTTGATTGGTGGTACCTATCGATTCTGGAGAAATGACACTTCCATTAAAATTGCAAAAGTAGATTTGAGACAATTGCAAATGGAAGTGGCCGGACAGGAATTGTTAACGAAGGACAAGGCCGCTATCCGTATTAATTTTAATACGCAGTACAAGGTAACGGATGTGGAAAGGGCAGTCCTTAAAAATAAGGACTACGCAAAACAATTGTATGTAATCATGCAGTTGGCCTTGCGGGCTTATATTGGAACCTATACTTTGGACGAATTGTTGGAAAACAAGGAGGTCATTGCGAAAGCTGTGTTTGAGGACACAAAAACAGCCGCAACGAAGTTAGGGGTTACTATAATTGACTGCGGTATCCGTGATGTGATTTTAACAGGGGAAATGAAGGAGATCATGAACCGTGTATTGGTGGCGCAAAAACAAGCACAAGCCAATGTTATTTCACGTCGTGAAGAAACTGCCTCTACCCGAAGCTTGTTGAATACGGCCAAATTAATGGAGGACAATGAAATGCTTTACAAATTGAAGGAGATGGAATATGTAGAAAAGATCGCCGAAAAGATCGGTGAGATTACCGTTAATGGAAATGGCGGTATGGTAAAGCAGTTGAAAGAAATATTTACCACAAGTAAATAAAGACCAAAAGGCGCAATTATTGATTGCGCCTTTTTTAAATAAAAAACCGCCAAAAGTTGTAATAACTTTCAGCGGTCCATTTCATAGCAATTAATTAAGTAGGCAGGTTGTAGGTCAAGTGTACTATAAAAAATCTTTCTACTAATCAACGATGTAAAAGTATACCTTATTATAGCATTACTAGTGGCTTATGAGAAAAATATGATATAAATAAGCACGCTTTTATGAGATTACGGGTTACTTTTGAGTGATTTTATTAGAAGTTATGAGAAATTTGATTTTCTGCCTCATAGGGTGTCTTTGTTTTTCATTAGGGTATGCACAGGATGCAGATAGCCTAGAGATTGCTCAGTCTAAAAAAAATCTTCAGTTTCAACTAAACACTAACGAAGTAAAAGATTCCGACAAGATAGATTTATTGCATGAATTGGGGGAATTGTATTATGGAGAAGAAAATGACAGTGCTTATTACTATCTAGAAAGTGCTCTCAACCTTTCCAAGCTGCGAAACGATACTTTGAAAATTACGAGCTCCTATGTCAAATTAAGTTTGGTCGGAATTTACATTGATGACTATGATGCAGCTCTTTCATATATAGATAGCACATTCATGTATGCCGATAAAACCGATCCTAGATACTTTGGTAGTGTAGGGTGGGCATATAGTATAGAGGGTATTGTATATAACAATTATGAGAAAATGGCCTTGGCCTTGGAAAATATTCTTTTGGCCAATAGTTTTTTGGACAAGGCTGAAAAAGATGAAGATACCGAGGAGTATATGCTGGAGAACTACAACGACCTATCCATTGTTTACTATAATATAGAATCCTACGAAACCGCTGCGAAATATGCGAGGACGGCATTGGATAAGGCCAAGGAGGCAGAGAATGATTATTACATAGCCGAGAACCACAATATGTTGGGTCTCATTTATAATGCTCAGAAAGAATACGAATTGGCCGAAATGCATCTGGATAGTGCCAATGTAGGCTTCGAGGTTGCTGGTAATGAAGAAGGTAAAATGAGCGCTGCAAGTAACCGTGGTTTTCTATACCGCAGCCAAGGCATGTACCAGAAAGCAAAAGTGGAATACCTAAAAGCCTTAGAATTAAGTAAGGAATTGGAGGATGTATATTCACGCGTAACTGCATATACGGATCTAGTGGACGTATACAACTCCACCTTCGAATTACAAAAAGCAAAAGCCTATTTGGATTCGGCAAGAATGTATACTTCCGAATGGGTAATCCCCAATTTCGACACGAATATTGCCCTGCTGCAATCCAAGATCCTGGAAAAGGAAAATAATATAAACGGAGGGATTGAAATTTTGACGGAAGCTTTGAAAGGCGAGGAGCTAAAAACCTTCAAGCAATCCGAATTGGATGTATATGAAGAATTGTCCCGTCTACACAAGAAACGGGGAGACTATGAGAATGGGTTACGGTATTTCGAGAAGTACACTGCCTTAAAAGATACATTACAGCAGAAGATACAGAATGATAGACTTAATGTGCTTAGGGTAGAGCAAAACTACAATCAGGTGGTAGCGGAGCTGGAAAATACAGAGACCCGTTTGCAACTGGCCAATATTGAGAAGAAGGGATTTAAAACCCGTCAATACTTTATCATAGGCATTGCCATCATGCTCATATTATTTGCAGTATTCCTTTTCTTCAGGGAGCGAAAGCTAAATGCTACAAGACGCGATGCGTTGCGTTCCAACCAGGAAGTCCTTAAACTGAAGAAGGCCGCATTGGATACCGAAATGCGCTTCAAGAATAAGCAGATTACCGAATTTGCCATCCATATTTCGGAAAAAAATGAATTGCTCGAGAAGATAAAGTCTAGGCTACGCGGTATTAAAGTAACCAATGAAACATATCGTGAAATGGTGAACGATGCACTGCACTTTATTAATAGTGATATTGAGCAGAATAAAGAAAAAGTGCAATTGTACCAGCATATCGACGAAACCACAGATTCTTTTGGGGCAAAAATTGAACAGCTCTATCCCAATTTATCTTCCAAGGAAAAGAAAGTGGCGATTATGCTTCGTTTGGGGCAAACCTCAAAGCAAATAGGTGTTCAGCTTAATATTAGTCCTGCCAGTGTGGATAACTATCGCTATAACCTTCGAAAGAAAATGGAGATTCCAAAGGGGAAATCACTCAAATCCTTTATTCAGAATTTGTAATTAAAAGAATATCTCCTGAGCCACACGATAGGTGTTCGCATGTGCTTCAATAATAGTTTTTATATCTGGGGAGTACCCACCTCCCATACTTACTTGAACGGGAATGCGTAGGTCTTTACAGGTTTGTAGTACGAATCGATCCCTTTCCTTGCAACCTTCTATGGTACAGGCCAGCCTACCTAGTTTGTCGGTCCCTAGAATGTCTACACCACTTAAATAGAAAATGAAATCGGGTTGTTGTGATTGAATTAACCTCGGAAGGGTTTCTTTTAAAGTGGTCAGGTAATGATCATCTCGAGTACCATCTTCCAGGCCAATATCCAAATCACTTGCCTCTTTTTTAAAAGGATAATTCTTACCCCCGTGCATGGAAAAAGTGAAAACACGAGGTTCATTTTGAAATATTTGTGCTGTACCATTGCCTTGGTGCACATCTAAATCTACTATTAAAACCTTCTTGGCTTTATGGTGGCTTAAAAGATATTGGGCTCCCACTGCCTGATCATTGAACAGGCAAAAGGCTTCCCCACGATCCGTATAGGCATGGTGCGTACCTCCAGCAATATTCATGGCGATACCATTTTGCAAGGCATACTCGCATCCTTCGATGGTTCCCTGAGTGATACACTCCTCGCGCTCCACCAATTTTTGGGAAAGCGGGAACCCGATTTTACGGATGGCCTTTTTGTCAAGTGAAAGATTCCTGAGGGAAGACACATATTCGGCCGTATGGACCGCTAAAACGTACTCCTCTTCTAAAGGTTCGGGGACAAAGAAATTTTCTTCCGTACACGTTCCTTCCAACAATAATTGCTGGTGCAATAACTCGTATTTAGACATGGGAAATCGATGTCCCAATGGGAGATTGTGTTTAAAGATAGGATGGTAGGCTATCTTAAGCACGTTTTAATTTATAGTAGCCCCATTATCCACACCAGCATCATCTGGATTCACAAAAACCAATTTCCCTTCTGGTGTTTCGGTCATTAAGATCATTCCTTGGCTTTCTACCCCACGAAGTGGCCTTGGTGCTAAATTGACCAAGACGGTCACTTTTTTGCCTACTATTTCCTCAGGAGTGAAGCTTTCGGCAATACCCGAAACTATGGTGCGTACATCGATACCCGTATCTACTTTTAGTACCAATAACTTTTTGGTCTTCGGCATTTTTTCGGCTTCGATAATAGTTCCTACACGCATATCAAGTTTGGTAAAATCATCAAATTGAATGGTATCTTTCTGTGGAATCACCTCCTTAGCTTCTGCTTCATTGGCAGCCTTGCTAGCTTCTAATTTGTCCAATTGTTGTTGAATTTGTGTGTCCTCAATTTTACTGAAAAGCAACTCGCTCTTGCCAATGGTATGACCAGAGGGTAATAGTGGTTCTTCTTGTGTTACATTAACCCAAGCAATAGGATGCCCCACCTCCGAATGCTGCAAAATACGCTTTAGTTTCCCTGAAGTATGTGGCAAGAATGGCTCGCTCAAAACGGCAAGTGCACTGGCAATTTGCAATGCGACGAACATGACCGTTTTGGTTCGTTCAGGATCGGTTTTTATGCTTTTCCAGGGTTCTTCATCTGCTAAGTACTTATTACCTAGCCGGGCTACATTCATCAATTCCTGCTGTGCTTCACGGAAGCGATATCTTTCCAATGAACTTGAAATGATGGCAGGGTATGCCCTGAGTTCGGTTAACGTTTGAAGGTCAACTTCAGAAAAGTCATTAGGTGTCGGGATGCTCCCCTCATAGTACTTGTGGGTAAGTACCGCAACGCGGTTTATGAAGTTACCGAAGATAGCGACCAATTCACTGTTGTTGCGCTGTTGAAAATCGGACCATGTAAAATCATTGTCCTTGGTTTCCGGTGCGTTTGCCGTAAGCACATATCTAAGGACATCTTGTTGTCCCGGGAATTCCTCCAAGTACTCATGTAACCAAACCGCCCAGTTCTTACTGGTGGATATTTTATTGCTTTCAAGGTTTAGGAATTCATTCGCAGGTACGTTCTCCGGAAGAATATAGCTTCCCTCTCCTTTCAGCATACTAGGGAAGATGATACAGTGAAAAACGATATTGTCCTTACCAATAAAGTGAAGCAATTTGGTGCCTTCATCTTTCCAATAGAGCTCCCAATTTTTTCCTTGTTCTGCTGCCCATTCTTTGGTGGCGGAGATATATCCAATGGGAGCATCGAACCAAACGTAAAGCACTTTACCTTCTGCGCCATCCACGGGTACGGGAATCCCCCAGTCTAAATCCCGGGTTACCGCACGGGGGTGCAGGCCATCATCTATCCAAGACTTGCACTGTCCATATACATTTGTTTTCCAATCTTTTTTATGACCTTTCAGTATCCAATCATTGAGCCAATCTTGGTAATCGTTCAAGGGCAAAAACCAGTGTTTGGTTTCCTTAAGAACAGGCTTACTACCCGAAATGGCACTTTTTGGATTAATGAGGTCTACTGCATTGTGGGATGTTCCACAATTCTCGCACTGGTCTCCATAGCTTTCTTCGTTGCCGCATTTAGGACAAGTTCCGATCACAAAACGATCTGCCAGAAACTGGTGTGCCTCTTCGTCGTACAATTGCTCGGTAACCTCTTCAATAAATTTACCGTCATCGTAGAGTTTTTTGAAGAATTCGGATGCAGTTTCATGATGTATTTTGGCTGAGGTCCTAGAGTAATTATCAAACGAAATTCCGAATTCCTGAAACGATTTCTTTATGATTTCATGGTATTTATCTACCACTTCCTGGGGTGTAATACCCTCCTTTTTTGCCTTCAAGGTAATGGGTACGCCATGCTCATCGCTTCCACACACAAATGCTACATCCTTACCTTGAATTCGTTGGTAACGCGCATAGATATCTGCGGGAATGTATACCCCTGCCAAATGACCTATATGAACAGGGCCATTGGTATAGGGCAATGCCGCTGTGATGGTGTACCGTTTCGGATCTTGACTCATCGTTCCAATTTTGAAAAAGCAAAAGTAAGGATTTTATAACTCAGGGAGACTATTCGAAAAAAGAAAAGCTCCTTGTGTTTAGGAGCTTTTTCGTTGGTTTCGAATGTATTTATTGAATCAAAATCGACTTGCTGTAATTCTGACCACCTGTTTGAATTCTATAGATATATTGTCCAAAACTAAGTCGGGTGTTTACACTGGCTTTGACGTCTATTTTATGACGCCCAGCAAATAACATCTCGTTCTTCAACTTGGCGACTTCGCGTCCGGTTATATCAAAAAGGCGAATATCCACATTTGCTGTTACCGGCATTTGCAATTCTATATAGGTGGTGTTGTTCTGGTATGTGGGACGATGTGCCATTCGGGTTACATTGGCAAAATCATTGCCCCCTAGTATTTCGCAATTAAATCCAAGATCAAGGTTTTGATATGTTTCCCCAAGTAAAATTAGGTCCAATACGGACGGGTCTAAACAAAACCAATGGGTGAGTACACTGCTATATACATCCCTAAAATCTGTAGACGGAAGTAGGTTATCGTCTTGATCCCACGTACTTAAATCGGGATGTTGGTTTATAAAGCCATTTCCTTCCAAAGCGGGACCAAATAAAAGAACCGGAGAGGCAGCGCCATGATCCGTCCCGTTACTTCCATTTTCATAAGGGCGCCTTCCAAATTCTGAAATGGTCATGCCCAAGACTTTATCATCTAGCCCAGAGGCGGCCAAGTCCTGAAAGAAAAGATCCATGGAGTTGGAAAGGTCCTCGAGCAAGGTTTGGTGTTCTTCCAATTGGTTGGCGTGCGTATCGAAACCATTCAATGTTACCATATATACTTTGGTACCTAGGTTGCCCTTGATCATCCTTGCGACAATGGCCAATTGACTCGCCAAATCTTCCTCTCCGTAATCCACATCATTGGTAGAAGCCATATAAGCTTGGTTTATGATGTCTGCGTAAAAGAAAGTGGTATTGGTGGTAGCCCGCATGAACAGGAGTTTATCTCCATACACACAATCGGGAATATCCATGACATCATGGACGGTTCCATTTTCGGCTATATTGGCCAGCTGATCTGGATTGGCAACGGTAAAGGCATAATTGGTTTCATTCCCTTCAAAAATGAGATTCCCTATACTACCAATTTGCATAGCAGGAGGAATTTCAGGTGGATTAATAATGTAATCTGGGTACAAATCCTCGAAATAACGTCCCCACCAACCTGTGGGTTCAAAATTAATTTCATCGGTAGAAGCCCAAATATCCGAACTTCGGAAATGGGATAGGTTTTGCTCAGGATACCCCACACCATGCACAACTTTCATTTTGCCATCTCCCCACATGGACTCCAGGGAGTTCATATAATTCGGGATGCCAAAGTCGGCATTCAACATAGTCAAATCATTTTGTTGATGCCGAATCGTAGGACGTAGATTGGCGTATACATCGTAATCATACACTGGTACAATGGTATTGAGGCCATCATTACCTCCTTTTAATCGTACGATGACCAAAATGCGGTCATTTTCATTCTCGGCAAGGGCTACGGATAACGGCGAGGGTTTGGCTGCAGAAATATTGGCAGCGCCTAAAGTCATACTTCCAGCTCCGGCCAGTCCCAGGGCCTGTATAAAAGTTCTTCTATTCCACTTACTGTGTTCTTGGTCATGCACAAACTTCTCTTCTGCTTCAGAAGTCTTCTTTTTGGGTATATCGTGAGAGTTACACATAATCGTAGGCTATTTGAGTTGAAATTCGGGCATTTGGGCAATATGTACCAGCAATAGGAAGCATTGATATGGGGCAGTGGACCAACTTAGATTCCATGTTCCATCATCATAATAGTTCTGTGGGATATCCCACTTAAAAATATCGGTAGCGATTACATAATCACTTTCCGTATATAAGGTCTTTGGTACAAAATGATCTACCATTACCTGCGTAATGAACTCAGGATCATTGCTGTCATTGGAAAGGTTCCTGGCCAAGTCAACCAGTGTGAACTCATAACCGCTATTGTAAAGGTAAAATAGGTAGAATTCCATGAGTTGCCAACGGCCTCCGAGGGTAGACCCGTTAATCCAAGCTTCGTCCCGTTGCCATCCTGAAACATCTGGGGGATCATAAATTTCTTGCCCCATGAGTCCTGCATAATATAGGAAGGCTTCCATAACTTCATCGTTGTAGAAGAAGGTGGTTTCGTTAGCATATGTAAAAATGACATCGATCGGGCTTTTAATAATTACACCCACAGCTCTATCATCAAAAAAGTGTTCACTTTTAAAAAGCAATTTGAGCATGGGGACCAATTCGAAATCATTATCTATTAATTCTTGGGCCAGTGGCTGGATAATTTCCAGTTCAATTACTTCATCTACCGAAGGGCTCACGAAAAATTTGTAAAGTTTTGTGCAAATGAAGGTGGCAATCTCATTAGGGCGCTGTTCAAAAAGAATATTGATTAAATCATCATACCCCCAATTTCCCTCTTGTCCGAAAATAGTCTTTACTCCATCATCGAAGGTGATTGCGTCAAAATAGATGTCACCCCCAAAATCATCCCAATGGTTATAGCCCGTCAAGGCACGGGAAGCATTTAGGATATCATCTTGGTCGTATCCAATTCCTTCCCCCATAGTAAAGAGCTCGAACAGTTCCCGGGCATAGTTTTCATTGGGGTTAAAGTTGGTGTTTTCGAAACCGTTCAGGTACAGTAACATATTATTATCTATACCTACCTGCCGTACAAATTCCTTAAAGTTTCCTAATGCAAAGGTCTGCATTAGGTTATAGTATTGAAACATATAAGGAGCATAGAAAACAGTTTCCAATTCGGTAACGAAGTGACTCATCCAGAATAGGGTGAGTCTTCCGCGAAGGTCTTCAGAAATGATATGATTTCCAGTGGCAACGCGCCAGTCGAAAATGTACTGTTCGTTCTCGGTTTCGAAATCGGTAAAATCATCCAGTGCCCAATTGCCCCATATGGGAGCAGCAGCAGGGGGTAGGTTGAATGCGGTATCCACCAAATTGTCTATGAATTCACCCGGAGTAAGGGTTAAGGCGTCATCAACCCGCGTTGTTGAAGCTCCATATCCCAATCTTCTAAAAACGTGTTTTACTTTAGATAAGTTCCATGGATTTCCTGCATCGGGAACAAATGGCGATAGCGTAGATGTATTGCATGAGGGGTTTGTAGCAATTTCCATTGACAATGTTTTTTGGGGTACTTGTGGTTAAATATACTGAATAGTAGCCTTTTATTGCAAATAGGACTCTGTTTTAACGCAATGGTTTAATACTAATTATAAATTAAGACGAAGGATTTCTGAAGAAGGTCCCCATATAGCAAGTACGTTTCCCACATTGGCCGCATTCGGTGACTTGGACTGCGATGGGGATATCGATTTTGTGCACACTTTCAACCTTTTTTCAGGATTGGGACCTATAAACGCTAATAATGTTTGGCTCAACAACGGGGATAATACCTTTGTTTTATACAATTCTGTTGGAACCAGTCAAACAGATCCTGTCCTCTCTTTAACTGAAAACGATGGCTTGAATCTAAAGTTATACCCCAATCCAGCTAAGGATTATTTGGCCATAGTTAGTGAGACTAACAGCGCGATATCGGAATTTGAAATTTATGATATGAACGGCAAGTACCTGAATTTAAAGAAAAACATGCTGAGTGGGAACGTGAACGTTTCGAATCTTTCGAATTGAGTGTATTTTTGTAAAGTCACTATAGAACAAAGAATTACTAAGGTCCTGAAATTCATTAAATTATATGTGGATTCTGCTCACTGATACTAATATCTTAACTAGTGTTATTTTTAATTTCGAGGGCTCTTTTTTAGTGTTAATTTCAATTCATCTATTGCATATTTACATCACGTACTACGATTATTCTTTAATTATCGATTTTTGAATAGAACCATCCGTTTTTGAATTGAAAACCATAATATAAATACCAGGATTAAGTTTCGACAAATCGTAGGTGTCCTGATAGTTGAAGTTGGTCACCAATCTTCCTGATAGGTCAAAGACCTGCACTCTCTCATAGGGCAGAGATGAAACTACCGAAAGGCTCTCTTGTATTGGGTTGGGAAAAACAGTTAGTTCAAAATTGGTATTTTCTGAAACTCCCAAGATATCTACTACTGTTACTATAGCCGTTTCGCTATTGGTATTGTTGCTTCCATCCGTAGCAGTTAATGTCACAACTTGATCACCTATGGTTGTAAAGGTGTCAATATCCAACTCTAGGCTTAGGATCGAACAGTTGTCACTACTTCCATTATCTACATCTTCAGGGACTATGGACACAGAGGGATTACCGTTTAATCCAACAGTGATGTTTTGGGTAATCATGGTTGGTGTCATATCATCAATAACTGTAACGATTGCAGTTGCTGAAGCTGAATTACCTGAGAGATCGGTAACGGTAAGGGTAACCTCGTTATCCCCTATATCATTACAGAAAAATGAATAGGTATCGAGTTCAAAAACCAAAAGGTCAAAAGGGGTAAGGTTGTCTGAGGAACCGTTATCGATATCAAGCGGTTCGATCACAACCGCACCGTTTCCGTCCAAAAAGACGGTAATATCTTGTGTAAGAACTGTGGGTGGGTCTGTATCTGGGTCACCGTTTACTGTAACCTGGATTTCCACATATTCTGAGTTCCCCAAATCTGATGTCCTTCTGGCACGAAGTGTATGGGTTCCTGGGTCCGTCCAAAGCACAGAAGCTTTGTAATTTTGGAAATCAGGATCGAGAACAAGCCCTCCGCCTGATAGAAGATCCCATTCGGTATCCGCAAATTCATCCTGTGAAAGGAAATATTCAGCTTCGGTTCCGACATCGACCACCTCTGGTCCTTCCAAAAATGCAGGAGCAAAAGGGGTTGTGGGTTTTATCCTTTTGATAAAGGCATAGTCATAAAGGGTAAAACTCCCATCAGGTTCCACAAAGAAAGGGGGGACAGATGTGCTTGCTTCGTCTACCCTGAACATAAGGTTGGTGTAATTTGCCCCATTGTCATTTGTATAATGGGTGTTAAATTCTCCAACCATTGCAACATAGCTTGAACTGTTGACACTTTTTACCGTCTTTACGTGTTCGGGAGCATTTACTTCGGTTAATATGGATGTATTGAGATCATACAAAAAAGCCGATCCTGTAACCGGGAACCTTGGGATCACTATAAGACGGTTTTCATCGGAAAAATCAAAAGCATCATCAAAATAATCAAAAAAGTGGGTGGGTATATTGAATAAAAATGTCCAGTTTTCCCCACCATCCTCTGTCTTATAGATTTCTGGGGTTTCAGTGACTTCGTTTTCACCATATAGATACCCAACGGAATCTGAAATGAACTGGCTACGGTAAGAAGAGATCCCACTTGGGATAGGTAATTCCTCCCATGTAACTCCCTGATCAATACTACGAAGAACGAATGCTCCCGATTCTACAAAGATGACATCTTCAGAAACCTGTTGCCATAGAATAAACGGAGCGAAGGGATGGTCCGTAATTACGGGGCTTTCTGTAAAAGTTTGACCTCCATCATTGGATTCAGAAATTATTATGCCATTACCTGAATTAATAGGATCAAAATAACGGACGTGGCAAATAAAATTCCCATCGGCATAAGTTACTTCCCCTCCGGAATCATAGGTGTTTGTAACCTGCCAGCTTGTGCCATTATCATATGAATGAACGATATGGAATTTTGTGTTCCCAGCTTCTGCGATAACATCTGACCTAACATAGGTATTGGGTGCTACCTTGTTCAGGTATCTCATTGAACCATTACCGGTTCCCTCCAGATGACTGGCATCGTCAACGGGAAGCCAAGTATTCCCAGCGTCAAGTGTCTTGAATATAAAACGCCCCATTGATGATGAAGCTTGTCTCCTTCGTCCAACTATAAACCCTATATTGTCATTAAGGAACTCGATGTTGTTAATGTATCCCTGCTGGTAGATAGCCCTGCTTTCCTGATTGGAACCGTCTACATTTGCCATTCTAATACTATCATCCCAACCAGCAAAGGAGCCATAATATATTTTCGATCCTTGAACCTTAAAGCGCTCGGAGCCCTGCGTAAAATCTAGGGAAGACCATGTGTTTCCAGCGTCATTTGTGCTGTGCACTGTATAAATACCTGAAGCATTTTCAGCATACATATAACCGATGTTTTCATCCACAAACTGCATCGAATTTACATTGGCCTGATTTGGCAGGGTCGTAATGGGATCCCAAGTAATTCCACCATCTATTGTATAGCGGTTACCACCACCGTTACCAGCCTGTAGAAAGCCCTCAGTAGGACTGACAAAATGCATCCTGATCCAAGGGTTGAACCCGCCAAAATCCACAATGTTGGAGGGTACCTCTTGCCAGCTTGCCCCTAGGTCGGTAGATTTATAGAGAAAAGTGGTAAAAGTTGTGGAAGTGCCCACACGATTTCTTCCTGCCAAATAGCCCACCCCGTCTATAAACTGTAGCCTTAAAAAATCCTCGTTACCTGTAATTGAGGGAATTTGGGTCCAGCTAAGCCCTTTGTCCGTAGTTCTCCAAATGGATCCCTTGGCTCCTATCGCAACCCCTATTTGGTCATTGACTATTTGTATGGATTTGACAGTATTAAAACCCTCCAAAATATTTACTGAAGTTAACGTCCAAGAATCTCCTTGGTCGCCGGAGCTAAGTATTGATTTTCCGCCAACTGCAGTGACATGGTTTTCATCCCATATTCCAATATCATAAAGAGAACTGTTTAATGATTCGGCGGTATTTTGGCCTATGGCTATGGTCCTTAAAAGTATTAGTAAGAGTAGTGTGAAAAGCTGCTTCTTATACATGGTATTTCTTTTGAATTAAAGAGCGTTTTTTAGGAGTTCAAATATAACTGAAATATACAATTCTTGGTGCATATCTTTAATAGATGCTTTGAACCTGTTGGTATTTTTTGCAAAGACAAAGTTGTTTGTGTACTACATCTATTTTCCCCATTATTCTAGAATTAGGGGATTTTTCCTTTTCTTTCCAAGCCCATGCCCCTACAAGCGAAACATTACGTTTTTCGACTAGTTGTTTCAGGGTCCTTACATGATCCATTCGCTTTTGTTTAATAACATTGGCAAGAGTCTTGATCGTTTCCGGACATCTATTAGGTTTCGGAGGTTTAACATGTATATTTATCACTTTCCAAATGGGCAACAAAACGCAATGGTTTAATACTAATTATAAATTAAGACGAAGGATTTCTGAAGAGGGTTACACTCTAGGTCATTTCATTCTGATTTTGTAGATAGGGTATTTTGTGTTCCTCAAAGTCCTTACGAAGCAGGCAATTGTACTCAAAAGTATTGTACAATTCTATGAGTTTATGATAGATGTGCAGTTTAAGCTCTAACTGGTTCTCTGCTTTTTTGGTGCGTAAGCTAAGTTGTCTTATTTCTTCAGATTTCTTTTCAATCTCATCTTCAAAATTAAGTGTAGTGTACTTCTTTTTGTCCAAAATATTCAATTGAAATGCGCGTCGAATAGTATTATACCAAGAATTTGTTCCAAGGGTTCGGAACACATTTTTTTTCATCCTCAACATATCGTTTCTAGAGATCTCTAAGATTTTGCAAACCTTTCGTTCTTCGCAAATCCCGATATACATAAGTTCGACTAGCTTTCTTTCTTTTACGGATAATTTCATGTTCTTGGATTTAAATTGTTCAATAGCCCTATTGAATTCGAGCTCATGGCTGCAATTTTCCATAAACTCATATAGAATAGGGTTTAGCTTCTTTTTATTTGGAAGGTGTTTTTTGAAATGTTCGTCATATATGCGAATCGAGAAATTCGATGCTATTTCTATGATGGAATCTTCGACAAAATCCTTTGGGGAGAGTATCTCGGCGGTAAATCCTTTTTTAATCAAGGAACTCCAGTTCTTAACGCGGAATTTTAGTTGAATATCTTTGGTGATCGTGTCGATCATTTGAGAGTCTAGGTTAAAGTATTCCAAAAACTGAGTTTCGCCATAACCATAGGTAAAGAGTTTCAGGTATGAAAGCTCCTGTGTGGTAAACTTGCTCTTATTCATGCTCCAATTGTTGAATTTGGGAAATGCCTTTATATAGAGGCTCCTCTTTTTCCTGAAAAGCACATTGCCAAATACTTGGTGAGCTCATTTTGTATGGCGAACTTTGATGGAATCGTTCTTTTCCTTTGTGATAATGATTCTGAATTTTCCATGAACATTCTAGATACCGTTCGGTTCGCTAAGGCTTTTACCTCGTCTATCACATAATCTTTCGGATGTAGCAACTTATTTCTAAAAGCCATGGCTATAATGTCCTGCCAATTGCTACAATCTAATTTTAGTTCGATCGTTGATCGGATTAATTCTAGTTTGTAACTAGAAGTATCCATGATGAAGCAAATGCGTACCCTGGAGAATCCAAATGCCAGTAACTTGAGGTAAAGGAGCTCTTTATTGTTCAACTTGTGTATACTATCTTCCATGCGTTCAATTTAGATTGTCTCCTAAATTTCTGCTTAAATTTTGGATTTACATAGCGTAATGTAATAAGTGAGCCATATACGTTATGGTGATTCGATTTCAGTTAATAAGTGCAATTTCGCAAGTTTCGTTTTTTCATGTTTTTTGGATGCAAGTCTACTCATATTCCTAAAACAACTTCTGGTCTGTATAAAGGAAAGGGGAGTTCTTTTGAACTCCCCTTGCAGTTAGAATTAACCAAAAAGTGGTCAATCGTTTATTTAACAATTATGAATTCACTTCTTCTATTTCGCTGGTGTTCGATATCTGAGCAACCAACACCATTGCTGCAGCCATTTTTTAGCTGTGTTTCACCGTAGCCCCTTCCGGTCAACCTGGAACGGTCAATACCAGCTCTCGCTATGTAATTGATGGTCGATTGAGCACGGCGATTCGATAAATTCATGTTGTAACTGTCCGAAGCCCGACTATCCGTATGCGATCTCACATCAATCTTGAGGGATGGATTGTTCCTCATGATGGCAATTACCTTTTGCAGTTCTACCTCGGCATCGGGGCGGATGTAGTCTTTGTCCAGATCAAAGAAGATTGGATTTAAGATTAACCCTATATCGTTACCTTCAACAAGATCTATGGTTCTTCTATCCAGAAGTACATCTGTACTTGATATGCCATGTAAAGGTTCTTTCGTAAGATCTTCGGCTGTTTGATATCCATTTTTCTCCGCACGGACGAATTTTGCATTCTGACAATCCATTTCATCAAATTCATAGAGCCCCGCGCTTACTACTTTTTGTGTAATGACCTCATTATTGGCATTGATCAGGGAAACCAAAACATTGTCAAGGATATCCCCTGTTTTTTTGTCCCTAACAACCCCACGATAGGCCACGGAGCAGGGGACTTCGTAGTTTTCGTTTTCTGCGAATGAATAAATATCATCACTTTGTGAACCTATTCTGTTCGAGGCAAAATAACCTTTTTTGGTGTCAGTATGTATCATGAGAGCGAAGTCGTCCATGGGGCTGTTTATGGGTTTTCCCATATTGCTTACCTTCCCGTAATCTCCGTTATCATTGGCCTTGGAACTGTAAATATCCAAACCGCCCAGGTTTGCTACGTGCCCGTTCGATGCAAAGTAAAAGGTGCCGTCTTCTGCAACAAATGGAAACATTTCATCTCCTGGAGTGTTGAAACCAGACATATTAAGTGGCGCGCCAAAACTACCATCTGCCATCAAGGTTACTTGGTAAATATCCGTTCCTCCCTTACTGCCATTTCCCGGCATGTCACTCACAAAGTATAGCATGCTGTCATCGGCACTTAAGGCTGGGTGTCCTATAGAATAGTCGCTATTATTGAAGGGTAGTTCGATCACATTGTCCCAATTCCCATCTATATTTTGCGCTATATATAGCTTAAGGCGAGTGGTTTTATTTTGGTCTTTTCCCCTTTTCTTTCCATCGTAGTCATTACGTGTAAAGAACATGGTTTTACCATCTTTTGTAATGGCCAAAGATCCCTCGTTGAATCGGGTATTTAATGTATTCCCAAGGTTGTCCAGACTACCACCGTCGAGTTTAAAAATATCGGAGGTGGGTTCGTCATTCCAAGGGGTTCTTTTTGTGTCATCGGATCCCGAAATTACATATAATTCATCACCCTTAAGGAATGCGGGATAGTCTGAGTTTTTGGTATTGAAACCTACGCTATTGCTAATGTATCTGTTCGAGTTTTTTTCTATGGTACTCAAATAATCGTCGGAATTCGCATACGACAATCCCTGACTGCTATAAAATTGTTTCAATAAAACATCCGCATCCTTATAGTTTCCGTTGGCTTTGAGGGATTGACCGTACCTAAATTGGTATTCTGGGCTCAGATTTGCTGTTGTACCAGCTAATTTCCCGTACCATTTGGCAGCCTCGGTGTAGTCTGCATTGAAATAATAGCCATCCCCAAGTTTTTTGAAGAGATCGGCATCTTCAAATCCCTTATCCGCCACTTTCTCGTATATATCCAATGCATCGATATAAGCAAGGTCATCGAATTTTCGATCTGCCTTTTTCAGTGTCGCTTTTTGTGCGGTTACAGAACTTAACACAAACAACGAACTACATATCCATATAAATAATCGTTTTTTCATTTTAAATAATTTTTAAAAGAATCTTGGTGATAGAAATCGTTGTGTTCGTCCACGTCCACCCAATTCAAAGCGCAGAAAGACTTCATGCGAACCCGAATTGAAGTTTGCCAGTTCCTGAATACCATAATCATAGGCATACCCTATAAACATTCCCTCGGTTACCTGAAACCCTGCCAGTCCACTTATGGCTGCATCAAGCCTATAGGCCGCACCCAGTGTTAGCTTGTCATAGAACATGAAATTAGCCGATAGATCGATCGCCGCCGGAGCACCGGAAACGAACTTTCCTAGAACTGCAGGTTTAAATTTTGTATGATCGCTAAGTTGAAATACATATCCTGCGATGGTGTACAAACTTGCCCGCTCGGATGCGTTAGAAACCGTATTATCATCATAATGTGTGGTCTCTAGTATATTAGGTACAGAGGCCCCAACGTACCAAGTTTCATCATCGTGCAAGAAAAGTCCTGCCCCTACGACTGGCGTGAGCCTGTTGTCGATATTGAATTGTTGCAATGCATCGTCGGGATGGTAAATGTTAAGTAAGGAGTAGTCTACATTAAGCAGGTTGATACCTCCTTTTAATCCAAATCCTAGCTTCACTTTGTCATTTAAGGGTATGGTATAGGAAAAGTCTGCTGCAATTAAGCTTTCATCGGCAGGGCCCGCTTTATCTTTGTAGGCGCTTAGTCCCAGTCCAACCCGTTCGTCATCGCCAAGAGGGGTGCTTAATCCTACATTAAATGTTTCGGGGGCACCGTCCAGTCCTACCCATTGGTTTCGATACAATCCTGTAATGCCAAACACTCCTCGGGATCCTGCATAGGCAGGGTTTATCGTCTGTGTGTTGTACATGTACTGAGTGTACTGGGAATCCTGCTGTGCCTGTACATCGATTTGGAAGGTCATAATGACGACCCAAGCCCAAAAGGCACGGAGGAGAATTCCTTTCTTATATGTTATATAATGTTTCATGTGTTCCGTTTTAATCTTCGGTAGTTAAATAAAGGAATCCAGCCTTCTTCACGCGATTCGTTGAACCGTTGTTGCTATAATCGTAGCTCAACACGTAGTAGTAGGTTCCTGTGGGCAGTTGGTTGTCTCCTGCAATGGTTAGTCGGCCGTCGGAATAACCTTCGAAAACATTTCCTCCTGCGTTCGTGCCGTAGTCATCGGTGGCATAAACCTCCACTCCCCATCGGTTGAATATTTCTACACGGTTATTGGCCAAGTTCTCTATACCATCTATAAAGAAGAAGTCGTTTCTTCCATCCCCATTGGGGGTTACCCCGTTATAGATGACCACATCACCGTCTAGGATGATTCCTTCGTTCACCCTTGCAAGGGTGAAAATTCCGTAATCTTCCAAGCGCAATGGCGTTGTTACTGTTTTGTTGTCCACATCTACGACTCCGCCTTCATCTACCCATAGTTGTTGGGCTTCATCCCAACGTGCAATATGAATGGACGATTGTGGATTCATTACTACCTCATTGGGTGTGGTGCTTCCTTCTTCCCAAGACAGGGTGAGTAGGATATCGCTAGTACCTGCATCCCGTGTTACGGTCCAAAACTCGGCATTGTCGAGGAGGGTAATTACCCCAGCTACCGAGGCAGTTGGGGTTTCCCCGTTGATGGTTAGTCCCACTGGGTTTTCGAAATAGTATTTGGCGGTAAAGGCATCTCCCAGATTGTCCGGGGCACTTATGGCCGCGAACCTAAACAGTTGTTTGTCTCCTATGGGATATACGAAATCGTCATCCCCATCTTTCTCTACATGACCATCTACATGACTTCCGTCATAGACCCCTCGATGATAGGCATCGTCTTCGAAAATGACCAGACCACCAAAATCATCATTCTTTACAATGCCTTCGTTAAAATCTGCCTCGTTGGCGATGCTTATTTCACTACTTAATTCGAAGGATGATGTATCGCTCGAACTATTGTCGAACAGGACATTATAGAAATAACTGATGTTCCCACCGGTAAGTTGCTGTACCGCGCTTCCTTCGAAACGGGTAAGCCCTTCCTCTCCATTGCTGAAATCTACCAGGCCATCGTTGTTAAAATGGGCATAGATAAATGCCTCTCCATCATTCACAAAACTGGCTCCGGGTTTGTTGTCCAAATCACTCACCGTGGAGAACTGGGTGTCTGCACTAATGCTTACTACTCCGGTATTCACGGTTTGTGCGAAAGATGCAATTGGCAGGCACAGCAGTACAAACAGCAATTGTTTGTTCATTGTGTTATATAGTTTCATACTATTATGTTTTGTAATTGGGAAAGGACGGTCCTGAAAAAAATACTCATTGACCCAAACACAGGACCATCCTTATAAGCCGAATCTCAATATAAATTCAGCTAACCAATTTATTTATAGCTTAATACGCAGTTCTCCTGTAGCCGTGCGGTAACAGTCTCCGGTGGTTAATCCGCCTACAATTGCAGCAGCTTCATCTGCAAATACCGGTAAACCAGTAAAGTTGATATCGGTAGCTTTTATGGTACCGTTTACTTCCAGTTTTTCGGTTGGTACTGGAACGCCTACCCCGACATTACCACTGGCTAAGGTTAGGGTTGCTGGATCACTCCACTCTCCATTAATGAAATTGAAATCCCCGTTGTTTTCCATCGATAATACGGAAGACGTATTTCCGTCTACGATATTCCAGAGTTTTACGGTATTTCTAAAGGTATTGTTACTATGAGCAAGGTTCGGGTAACGAACAAATAGGAATCTATTATCTTCCATTCTTGAGGTTCCATCCGAGACTTCAGCCGTAAAACCAGAATAATGAATCCCGGAGTTTCCTGTTATGATGGATCTGTTATTCGTTACACCACCGTTTTGGGAACCATAGTATTCGGCCCTTATTCCTCCAATGGTTTGTCCTGATCGAATTTTAAAAGGGCCGTTTCCTGAATTGCCGGAACCAATAACGGTCGTAAGGTTATAGTCTTCCCCTATGGCCATATTTCCATACCCATTGCTTCGAAGAATATGTAAGTCTTTTGTAGGATTGGCGGTTTTTATACCCACGTTTCCATTATCCAGCGCTACAAATTCGGTATCCACAGGTCGTGCCGTAGTACCATCACTTAAGGCACCTAATTCAATGCGTGCATCTGTAGGGTTGTTTATCCATTCGTCGTCGGTAAGGTCTGCTCCATTTAATAAATTTCCTACAGTACCACCTTCTTTAAGCTCACCTGTGGTGGCATCTGCTGTTACAATAACATCTGTAGCCAAGTCTGCGCCTGTAAGGTCGCTGACACGTACTTTACCGTTGACTTCTAACTTTTCGTTAGGGGTTGTGGTGCCTATACCAAGATTACCTGTAGCAAAATCTCCTTGCATTAATGGGGTAGCGTTAATGTTTCGTTGCTCTACGATAAACTGATTGGCGGTAGTATTACCCATACCTGCTTGATGTCCTATTGTTACTACATTATCTGCAGTATTACTTTCAGCAGCATTAACACCTAGCGCCGTCACATTTGATCCTGTATTAAACCTCGCAGCTCTGTATCCAAGGGCATTTACGTTAGTTCCGGTATTATCAATTCCGGATTGAAACCCTATTGTTGTCAAATTTGCCCCAGAGTTATTCGAACCAGCTCTAGCACCAATAATGGTTGCTCCAACGGCACTGTTATTAGCTGCGGCATTTGCTCCTAATACTGTTAAGTCCAATCCTGTATTGTTTGCTCCAGAATCTGAACCAACTACTGTAACATTACTTGCACTATTAGAGTTTGCTGCACCCCAACCAATTGCTGTAGTACTTGATCCTGCATTACTCAAACCAGCGTTAACACCCATAGCAACTACTCGAGCTCCAGTATTATTAGATGCTGCACTATTACCAACAGCTGTAGTTCCAGTAGCGGTATTGTTTAAACCTGCATTAACACCAAAAGTCGTTTCAAAACCTGTATGCGTATCTACAGGACGCCCTACAGATATTGACGTATTCTCTCCACTAATGGTTACGCCATCTATGATGGCATTACCAGCTACCTCCAGTCTTTCGGTAGGTAATACAGTACCGACACCCACATTACCATTCATATAATTAATGTCGGTGGAGGTAGGGTCTGCTGCTGCAGTACCATCAGGGTTTCTCCATGGCTCGGTAGGATCTGCAAGGGTAGCATCTATAAAAGCACCACCATCACTTCCTACGCCTACTGCATTGTTAGCATCTGTACTCACTACATTTGCTGTACTTGTGCCAGCATCCTCATCTGTATATGTAATGACACCTGTTGAATTGTCTTGTACCATGGAAGTTAAGGTCTCATGCTGCGCGATGATGGCCGCTATGTCCAGTACGGTGCTGTTCCCGTCCTCGTCGATATAGGTAATGGTACCTGCCGCGGTGTCTTGTGAGATGCTCGTTAGCGTCTCGAAGTTGGGGATCATGGCCCCAAGATCAAGTGCGTTTGCCGTCCCGTCCTCATCGTTGTAGGTAAGTATCCCCGTGGTAGGGTCGAATGTGGCAGAGGTCAGGGTCTCGTGCTGCGCGATGATGGCCGCGATGTCCAGTACGGTGCTGTTCCCGTCCTCGTCGATATAGGTAATGGTACCTGCCGCGGTGTCCTGTGAGATGCTCGTTAGCGTCTCGAAGTTGGGGATCATGGCCCCAAGATCAAGTGCGTTTGCCGTACCGTCCTCATCGTTGTAAGTAAGTATCCCCGTGGTAGGATCGAATGTGGCAGAGGTAAGGGTCTCGTGCTGCGCGATGATGGAGGCGATGTCCAGTACCGTGCTGTTCCCGTCCTCGTCGATATAGGTAATGGTACCTGCCGCGGTGTCCTGTGAGATGCTCGTTAGCGTCTCGAAGTTGGGGATCATGGCCCCAAGATCAAGTGCATTTGCCGTACCGTCCTCATCGTTGTAGGTAAGTATCCCCGTGGTAGGGTCGAATGTGGCAGAGGTCAGGGTCTCGTGCTGCGCGATGATGGCCGCGATGTCCAGCACCGTGCTGTTCCCGTCCTCGTCGATATAGGTAATGGTACCTGCCGCAGTATCCTGTGAGATACTGGTGAGCGTCTCGAAGTTAGGGATCATGGCCCCAAGGTCAAGTGCGTTTGCCGTACCGTCCTCATCGTTGTAGGTAAGTATCCCCGTGGTAGGGTCGAATGTGGCAGAGGTCAGGGTCTCGTGCTGCGCGATGATGGCCGCGATGTCCAGCACCGTGCTGTTCCCGTCCTCGTCTACATAGGTAATAGTACCTGCCGCAGTGTCCTGTGAGATACTGGTGAGCGTCTCGAAGTTGGGGATCATGGCCCCAAGGTCAAGCGCGTTTGCCGTACCGTCCTCATCGTTGTAGGTAAGTATCCCCGTGGTAGGGTCGAATGTGGCAGAGGTCAGGGTCTCGTGCTGCGCGATGATGGCGGCGATGTCCAGTACCGTGCTGTTCCCGTCCTCGTCTACATAGGTAATGGTCCCGGCCGCAGTATCCTGTGAGATACTGGTGAGCGTCTCGAAGTTGGGGATCATGGCCCCAAGATCAAGTGCGTTTGCCGTACCGTCCTCATCGTTGTAGGTAAGTATCCCCGTGGTAGGGTCGAATGTGGCAGAGGTCAGGGTCTCGTGCTGCGCGATGATGGCGGCGATGTCCAGTACCGTGCTGTTCCCGTCCTCATCGATATAGGTAATGGTGCCAGCCGCGGTGTCCTGTGAGATTAAGGTTAAGGTTTCATTTAACTCAATAAGCTCAATAACATCGTCTGCATTGGTAATGCGTTGCCATTTGGCACCATCCCAATAGTGATATCCAGGAGTAATGTCGTTTGCCACCGTATTGGTGTTATAGACCATAAGGCTTACTACATTCCCGTTAGCGATAGTTGTCACATCCGTACTACTGGTAAGTGGAATGCGAGGTATTAATATCCCTTTGTCGCTGGCTACTACATCTAATTGTGCCGAATTGTCTGGAAGCGGTGTGCCGATTCCAACCTGAGCGTAGATTGTTCCTATAGACATAAGGAACAGTAGCGTAATTAGTTTTTTCATAATGAACAATTAATTAAATATTATTAGTTTATTAAAAGGGGGCGCTAGCCCTAATTCTGGGAACAAAGAAAGGTTGCTTTTTGCAACGGTGTAAGTGAAAAGTAATAACCGAGTACATAGGTTTATGAACGGGCGATATAGGGAGTAGTCGTTAAAATGGGGTCTTTAAAAGCGACTTGGGTTCTGCAAGGATAAAACGGGCCTATGAAGGAAGTGGAGTAAGATGTAATCACTTTATCTTCAGGTGTTTCAGCAACAAATTGTATCGTCTTGTAGCGATGGGAAGGACGGTATTGTCCATTAAGGTGCAAGTAATGCCATTATCGTGTTGAATCCTTTTTACAAAGTTTAAATTGACCAAATACTTATAATGAATGCGGAAAAAAACACTACTTCCCATTTCAATTTCATAGATCCCCAAATTCTTGCTGGTAAGTTGCTGTTCCATATCATTAAAGTGGAAGATAGTGTATTTGCCTTTAGCTTCGCAGTAGACGATTTTTTCGAAAGGCACCATTCTAACACTTGACAGGGTGGATATGGGCAATACATTTTTTGGATACTTAAAAGTGGCGTTGAATTCGGGATCGGTAATTCTGGATTTAGAGATGAGATCCTGCAAGACCTTACTAATGGCATTTAATATTTTGTCAGCCTTAAGGGGCTCAATGACATAGCCCGCTACCCTAATTTTTATGGCCCAAAGGGCGAGCTTTTCGAATGGGCTTATCATAATGACCGCTATATTCTTGGCAATAGCCTCTTTTATAAAGGCTAGGGTTTTTTCATCATTCTTTCTTTGTTGAATAATTAAAATGTGCGTTTTCGATTTTTTTAGATACTTTCTTCCATCAGCTATGGAATTGGTGGTGGCCGAAATTTGGAGTATCGATTCATACATCCGTATACTTTCAACGATCAACCTTTCATCCTTCAGGAGCTTATAGATGACTAATACATTATATGTTTTCAATCTATTCTACTTTTACTAATTTGGAAGGATTTTGAAGGTCCATTCGCGACTTCGTGACCACAACCGAATTCTAAATAATTTAGAAAGATCAAGATTTATACGTTGCGATCAAATTGAAAAGTAATAACCGAACGTTTTCATGAATAAGTGTTCCATAAATTAGATTAACTGATTTATTGTGTCCAACTTTTCCATAAGGTTTTTTAGGTATGCGATGGGATAATTTGCCATGCCTTCTTTTTTTGTTGAAGCAAAATCAAGTGATGCATGCGGTGGTGAAAAGTGTTCTTGAAGTAATAAGTGTCTGTATGAATAAACGAACGTAAATCCTTGGACATCAAGGGCAATTTTAATCTGTAACGGTTATGGGACACACAGAATAATTGTATATTTCATCACTTTATGATCCTATGAATATAATACTCAACCTACTTGTCTTACGGGTTTACAATGAAAGATGATCTGATGAAAAAACTTCACTACTTTGCTTTTTTCCTACTGGGAGGATTGTTTGTACAATCCTGTTCTAACAGAATGGAACAGGTACCCCCTTCCGGTGGTACACTACATAATGTTTTAATTAGCAGGGAAGCACCCAAAGAAATTGAATTAAGCACCCTAGCAGTAGATACAAGCGCACAGCAAATTGTTGATATTACGCCACAAATAGTACCGTTTATCCCGGACAGTGTATTTGCGGCAAATAAGAACAAGGTACCCATACGATTTGAGAAAACCATTTCCCTAGACACTAACAGGTTTTGGAAGGGAACCCTAGGAAAGGACAGCGTACCCTTGCCCATTTCATATACGGTACCGAAGACAGGATATATTATAGTAGGAAAAGACAGTATACACGCACCCAAAACCCTAAGCGTCTCCCAGTCCGAATTTCATGATGTACGGCCTTTCGTAACTACTGGTAAAACAACATTCGATCTTGCGCACTTGGGAGTGGATCAGGGATGGCTATCGCCAAACACCGATATGGGTACCGAGGATTCTAAAGGGAATTTGTGGTTTATATCGAGTACAGGGTCACTTTTTAAATACGACGGGGTCTCCGTTGTAGATTATGCAGCCAATTTAGAGTCTGCTTTTCTGTCCTTCTATGATATGGCCATAGATCATGATGATACTATATGGATACGGAGCTATGCGGGCTTGGTTAAATTTGATGGGAACCAATTTACCATCTATGACTCCAAGATGTTTCGAAGGGACATTAGGGACATACAAGTGGATAGCAAAAACAATGTTTGGGTCGGCACAATCACTAACGGATTGATCAAAGTAGAATCGAGTGTAGTAAACGGTGAAGACCAAACTGCTTTTACACATTACAAAGTGAACCTAGAGAGTTTCAAGCTTTACGGCATTCGAACCATTCACGTTTTAGAAGACGATTCGCTATTGTTGGGCTGCGGGGCTGGACTCGTCTTTTTCGACGGATCCTCATTTTACAACCCTTTGGCATTCAATGATGCTATAGACCTGTCTTGGCTTGAAGGAATCGCCAAAGACAAGGATGGGTTTATATGGGTCGCCACATCGAATAACCTATATAAATACGACCCAAGTACCAATTTGCTGTACATGAATGAGCAAAGTTTCAAGGATGGAGAATTGAAAAGTCTTTATTTGGATTCTAAGAACCGCATTTGGATTACACAAATAGGAATGGGGTTGAGTGTTATAGAGAACGAATTTGTGACCAATCTCAACACCTCAAATGGATTGAGTACAAACACTGTGAATGGCTTTTTTGAAGATTCGCAAGGGAGTTTTTGGTTTGGATCGCAAGGTGTGGGGATTAGTAGATTGCATTACGACTCGTTCAGCTTGCTTCCTGTTAATTCGGAATTTGGTGAACAACCCATAGGTGAGATTTTTCAGGATACCCAAGGGAATGTTTGGATGGCCAAATGGAATGGAGGCCTGCTAAAATTTCGGGATGGGGTATACCACAGCTATTTTAAAAACAACCCCTATGAGGTTATGTCACTTTTTGAAGATTCCTTGGGAACACTCTGGATTGGATACGACGGTGGATTTTACGTACGCCAAGGGGACAAGCTGCATTTTTACGAAATGGCAAAAGGCTTCATGGAGTTGGCCGAGGACAGGAATGGTACTATGTGGGTGGGAACACACATGGGTTTGTATACATTTAGTGGGGATACATTAAAGTGGTTAGAAACCAATTCCGAAGAGTTTAACAATGCAAATGTAAACGATATCGAGGTTGATGATGCGGGTAGGTTATGGATTTCCACAAGTGCTGGTTTATTTATGTACGATATGGAAGCTCCAGACCAAATGACCCATATTAATGCATCTTCCAATCTTATATGTAATGATGCTGTTTTCGATGCCGACCGAAATCTTCTTGTAGCTACAAATCAAGGACTATTTAGGTTCGATACGAGTAGTAACCTTGAAGACCTAACAGAGCTTACCTATGTACCGTTTAGGAAATCCGATGGTCTAAGCAGCAACTATCTAACCAAAATACACGAGGACACCTCTGGGGATATTTGGGTAATCAGTGATACGGGGATCAATAGGATAGTATCAAACGGAAAGGATTATGAAAATACGATTATGAATTCTGAAACCGGTTATTACGGCGGTGTGGTTACCAGTATTTCCAATATTACCCACGAGGACCAAAATTCACTTTGGTTGGGTACTACGGACTATATCATTAAAAAGGACCTCGATTTAAATGAGGAAACCCATCATTCGCTACTTACCCAGTTGCAGGGTTTGGAAATCAACGAACAATCTATTCCTTACAATAATGGGCAAGATTCCCCCTTCTTGGAGTACTTTTCCAGTATGGATGAACTCTCTGAAGCCATTGGTCCAAAAGTTCCATTTTATGACTATCCAGAATTCTTACACCTTCCGTATACTTTAAACCATCTTAACTTTAAATTTTCAGCAGTCGATTGGAGTTCAAATTCCCATGTGCGTTACAGTCATATAATAGAAGGGTTAAGCACCAGTTGGAGCACACCTAGTATAGCTTCTGAAGTGGACTATAGAAACATTCCCCCGGGAGACTATGTATTTAAGGTAAAAGCATTCGATGAGATTGGTCGCGCAGGTGATACCTTTCAATATCCCTTTACTATTTTTCCGCCGTGGTGGTTAACCTGGTGGGCAAAATTGTTGGCTTTCTTGGCCGTTTTGGGAGTGGTACTTGCCTTGGTAAAGCTCAGAATATCCCTGCTTAGAAAATCGCTTAAAAAGGAAGAGGCATTTCAAATTAGGATTAAGGATCTGGAAGCCAAAGCCCTCATCGCACAGATGAACCCGCATTTTATATTCAATGCCTTGAACGGAATTCAAAGTGTTATGATATTGGAAGGGGAACGGGAAGCCAACAGGTATCTGGATTCCTTTTCCAAGTTACTGAGGCTTACCTTAGAAGTGAGTAGTTCTTCTTACATTACTTTGAAAGACGAGATAGCATATCTCAAATCGTATTTGCAGTTGGAAGAGATGCGATTGGACGGAAACCTAGAGGTCATATTCAATGTGGACGAAGACCTCGATTTACAGGGGATTAAGATTCCCCGTATGTTGTTTCAACCCATAATAGAAAATGCCATTATTCATGGCTTGATACCAAAAAAGGAGGATAGGGTTCTTCATATCTCTTTTTACGGTGATGGGAGTTATTTAACAGGCGAGGTTAGGGATAATGGAATAGGTCGGGAGGCTGCTGCCAAAAGAAAAGCATCGCGCAAAGTAAGTCATAAATCCTGGGCGACCCGAATCATGGCAGAGCGCATAAAAATTAGGAACAGTTTGCATGAGCAACAACTCAGTTTTAAGATTGAAGATATTTATAAAGGGGAAATGCCTGCGGGAACAAGGGTGCGTTTAGAAATTCCTGTAATGCAAATAGATACCTCTCCCGCTTTACAGATTGTCGGATAAAGGGATATTTTGAAAGAAAACACATATTCCTCATTTCTTCTAATGAACTGATTTTATTACATTTATTCGTTCTGACCTCCGAAATATGAAAAGAATAAAAACGGTCTTAATTGATGATGAAGGTAAAAATCTCAAAATTCTTGAGCACTTTTTAAGTACCTATTGCCCACAAGTAGCAGTAGTAGGTCAAGCTCAAACGAAAAGTGATGCCAAGGATATTATTGATAGGGAACAACCCGAATTAATATTTCTGGATATATTATTGGATGAGGGCACGGGATTTGACGTTCTGGAGGAAGTACAGCACAAAAAAGCCAAGATTATTTTTGTTACTTCTTATGCGGAATATGCAGTGAAAGCTTTTAAGTACTGTGCAGTAGATTATTTGCTCAAGCCCCTGTCTATAGAAGATCTTATACTTGCAGTAAATAAAGCATACAGTGATATTGAGAGAGAATGGTATACTTCTTCAGATCAAATAGAACAGCTTACTTCTTCCATAAACGATTCCTCTGCACTCGACTTTATTGCCGTACCTTCAATGGATAAGATCGAGTTTCTCAAAATAAAGGATATCATATACCTTAAATCGGAAGGAAGGTATACAGAGTTTTACCTAAGTACAGGTGTTAAGATAATGTCCTCCAAAAATTTAGGGGAGTTCGAAAGCATTGTTGATAAAAATGTCTTTTTTCGGATCCACAAAAGCTATATGGTTAATTTAAGTCATGTTGCCAATATTAATAAGGTGGATGGCAGTTATTGTGAAATGAGTAATAATGTGTCCCTGCCAATCGCAAAGAGAAGGCATGATGCATTCAGTAAGTTTCTGCGTATCAAATAATTGGATACTAGTCCATTATGGTGAAGTTTCGATGCGAAAAGTTCACATTCGCTACCACAAAATTCTCTAAAGCAGTAGGGGAAATACCATCCCTAGCCCATTGAATTTTAAGTGTGTTAAATATACCTGGCGTAACTTGTACGGGTAGCATAACAAATTGTGCATTCCAAGCGGAACCAACAACTTCTCCCACCGTGTCGTCATAATCATAATCTGTTGCCAAGGAAGTTGTCCCGGCCTCTACAGAATTGGATGCCGTTACATTAACCAAGCGAAACAAGCCGTAACTCCCTACAGGTAAAGAGCCTGTTAAATCCATGGAACCGGATGCGCTAAACGAAACGAACACAGTCTCATGTTTAGGGACAAAAGTTATTGTCATATCAGGCATATCTGTATATGTTGTTGTATTAATGGAGACGTCTGTGGTTCCTTTAACAGCTTTGATATTATCACCCATTCTTTGGTGTTGATAGTTCAGCACTATCCAACGAGAATAGGTGGCATTGTATTGAAGGGTAACAGTGGCGTATTTCCCTACAAGGGACAGGGTTTCCTCGTCGGGGCAATAAATTCTATTATCTGCACTGGAAATGAAAAAATCATGATATAAGAACATTTGGTGATCGGTCGTGTTCTGAAGGGTAAGAATCTGGCCATCCGAGCCAGATTCTGGGATAATTCCTGAGATCCCAAAGGGACCTGTTGGACCTGTTATTCTGTAAAAAGAATAGGCCTCAGTTCCCAATGGAACATCGTTGTTGAAACCATTGTTTAAAGCCAAAGTTGGACCTTCCCTTAAAGAAAGGCCCCCATCTATATCTAGAGTGGTTTTAGGGTTCGTGTTTCCAATCCCAACCTGTGCATGCATCACTCCCCAGGTAGCGAACATAATAAAAAGACGAACACATAACTTCATAATCAATGCCATTTATATATACAAAAATAAGGGGCCTATCACTGGTATCCTCATGAAATGTAATAAGCGGACCCATTTCGGTATAAGGGTAACGTATATGGGATTAACTGCTTTTTTGGACTGGAGAATTTTACTTGTACAATGTATCCGTAATGTATTTGGGTTTTTATTTTCTGTAAAAGAGCTGTGTGAAATAGTACGTTCCCGAAGCGTCCTTCACAATACCATAACCACAATGTGTATAATTGCCTTCTAAGTTCTCCCTATGCCTTGGGCTATTAATCCATGCCCTTACAACCGATTCGGCATTTTCATACCCAAATGCCACATTTTCCCCTACCATATGTGCTCCCTTATCAATTAGTTCCCTGCGCCTTTCCCCAATGCGATCATGGCAAATTCTTTTAAGGTTGATCATATATTTGGTATGGGCAGTGGCCAATGCTGAAACAAGCCCTCGGTCCATTTCAACTTCCTCAAGCCCTTGGCTCGCTCTATGCTGGTTCATAAGTAGATGAATTGTATGGGCCATTTCCCAATCGGTCTCATTAACAATATGCAGGTTTATTAAATTTCTAGTGGTCTCTACAGGTGCCATATCTTCTTTCGAACAAGAACTAAGAAGTATAAGGAATACAGCCGAAAGTGTAACTAAAGATTGAATTTTCATGATTTGATCCTATTAAATTTGAGGGCAAATCAACTTCTAAAAGGCTAAAAGCCAAACCTATATGTAATAAACGGGGCATATCGTGAATAAACGGGAACAATGGATAGAAACAAAACAACTATTTTTATCTAATCATGTAGCGTTCGGTTTTTATGATTACACCTGCAATTCTTCAGAATGGAAATACGATTGGGATCTTATCTACGGCAAGGAAGATTTCCAGGAACGAACTTGAACCATTGTTGAACCTCCTTTCACAATGGGGGCTAACCTATACATTGGGCCGTACCATAGATGCAGAGGACCATCAATATGCTGGAAACGATGCCTTGAGGATTTCAGATTTTCAAGCTATGCTGGACGATCCTTCTATTAGGGCAATTTGGTGTGCCCGGGGCGGGTATGGTACAGTACGAATTATTGATTCCCTAGATTTTTCCAATTTCAAAAAACAACCAAAATGGATCATTGGATACAGTGACGTAACGGTTCTTCATAATCATGTACACGGCTTTGGCATAGAAACTTTGCATGCTAATATGGCCATAGATATCGATACTAAAACTGAGGAGACAAGAACGGGAATTCGAAAGATTCTTTTTGGTAAAAATTATAGAATTCAATACAAACCTGAGCATGGCCTGAACCGAAATGGCATGGCCAAGGGCGAATTGGTGGGAGGCAATCTTTCCTTACTTTATTCTTTGATAGGTAGTCCTTCCGATTTGGACACTGAGGATAAGATTCTATTTATTGAAGACTTGGACGAAATGCTGTATCACATTGATAGGATGATGCAGAATCTAAAAAGGAACGGCCGGTTGAAAAATTTGAAAGGTCTTATTGTTGGAGGGATGAACGATATGAAGGATAATACCATTCCTTTCGGCAAAACGGCGGAAGAAATTATTTGGGAAGCGGTACAGGAGTATGAATTCCCCGTTTGTTTCGGCTTTCCTGCAGGACATATTGCAGATAATCGTCCACTTATTCTTGGAAGGACGGTTGTGTTAGAAGTGAAGGAACTACAGGTCTCAATACAGTTTTAAAATATCTTGTTCCAATGGCGTATCACAATGAACTGGGGAAAATTGGAGAGGACATGGCTGTTGCGTTTTTGCTACAAGAAGGATATACCATTCTTGAAAGGAATTTTAGATACGATAAAGCAGAAATAGATGTCATAGCACAGATAGAGGATTTGATCGTTATTGTAGAGGTTAAAACCCGGAATAGTGCAGCATTTGGGAATCCACAAGAATTCGTCACACCTTCAAAAATTAAGTTGTTGGTAAAGGCAGCCAATGAGTATATGGTGTCGAATAACCTTGTTCATGAAGTCAGGTTTGATATCATTTCGGTGCTCAAGAATAAAACCTCCGAAAAAGTGGAACACTACCCGAACGCCTTTTATCATTTTTAGTAGGAGTGTTAAAATAGCCCTTCATTTATCTTTATAGCGTACGTTTGTACCCATTCGTACGCCCGATTTCAATGAAACGGGTACTTTTACATAAAACAGGCAATTACCTCCCATGTTTGAGTTGATCGATGTCATTATCCTAATAGGAATTAGCCAAGGAATCTTCCTTATGCTAACGATTTTACGAATTCCCCAAGCTAATAAACGGGCAAATTCCGTATTGGCAGTTCTTATTGGTATTGCCGCCTATATGCTCATAGGTCGATTTTTAATGGTTCGTCTACTTACCAAAGCGACCTTCTTTTATTCTTGGATATTCGATCTGCCATTATATCTCTTTGGTCCTTTGTTTTTTCTGTATACCAAGCGTTTATTGTTTCAGAACAAGGGTAAGAAGCGTTTTCCATTATGGCATTTTCTCCCTGGACTCATCTTTTTATTGTTGACCCTAACCTTATTTGTGGTATACAATCCGGATACCTATTACGAGACTTATCTTAAAGGTACTTTCAAAGTAATGTTCAATCTAATATTCGTATCGGCCATTGGTTCCAATCTTTATTATTTAATACGTTCCTTCGGAGTGCTGCGAGAATTTCGGAAAGATTCTAAAAATTCTTTTTCTTTCGACCAAAGCCCAGTAAGCTACCTCACGTATTTTCTCTCGGCTATTACCGTAATTATTATCATGTGGGCCCTCAGTTTTTTGAATAATTCAATATTCGATCGTTTTTTCAGTTGGATCACCTACGATTTGGTTTGGGCCATGATTCCCGTTTTTATTTTTGTGATTGGCTATTATAGTTTAAAACAACCTGACTTATTCAGGATTGTACGCGAAAAGGAAACCAAGGTTCAAAAGAAGAGGCTCAACGAAATGGAATCTAACTATTTAAAGGACAAGTTGGATAGCCTTATGACAGAGGAAAAGATTTATTTGGAAAGCGATCTCACTTTGGTAGATGTTTCAAAAAAACTCAATACCTCGAGCAACAATCTCTCTTGGCTTCTCAATAATGTGTACAAAACGACCTTTTATGACTTCATAAACAGGCACAGGGTAAAGGAGTTCCTGAAAAAAGTAGAGAATCAGGAACATTTACAACATACGATATTGGCGCTTTCACTGGATGTGGGATTTAAATCCAAGTCAACGTTCAACAAAGCTTTTAAGCTTACCATGAACGATACACCTAGCAATTACATAAAGAAACATCGGGCGGCTTAAGCTTTACGTCCTTCTGTGACCAGTCGGTCGATTCTTATACTTTCTGAAAGTAGGTTTGTGGCAACATTAAACTTTCAGGATTATGAAATTACAAACAATTACACTTTGCTTTTTGCTCATGACCTCCTTTTGGGTCACAGCACAGACCGTTACAACCTTTAGTGGAGGCACTCCAGATGATGCTATTGCCCTAGATAGTAATGGTAATATTTATGCATCTAACTATGTTGGGGATGCTGTTTTTAAATTCACACCTTCTGGTGATGTTGAATCATTTGTTACCGGCCTTAACACGCCCAACGGATTGGAATTTAACTCCAACGACGAGCTCTACGTGTGCGACGGACAAGGAAATACGATTTATAGGTACGATACTAGCGGTACCGAAATCGATGCCTATCCCATATCCGGTCATCCGTCGGGGATTTTGAAATCTCCAGATGATGAATCGATGTATTTTACAAGATATGTAGGTAATACGGTGAATAAATTGGAAACCGACGGCACGATTACCGTGATTTCCGATGCAGCAGATTTAAATGGTCCGGTAGGTTTGGCTAAGGATGAAAATGGCACCCTATATGTTGGAAATTACACCGATCGAAAAATATTCAGGATATTGGGTACTGGTGATTTGGAGTATATAGCACAGCTTCCAGCAGAGGGTGCCTTTCCTAACCTTGGCTTCATTACCTATGCCCAAGGCAAGATATGGGGAACCATATTGGGAAATCATAAGATCTATTGTATCGATCCAGATAATACAGATGTGTATACCGTTTTTGCAGGAAGTACTCAAGGAAGTACAGATGGAGATATATCTATCGCTACTTTTTCTAATCCCAACGGGATTGTATTCAATGATGCCCAGGACACGATGTATGTAACAGATTTTGGCCCAAAGAACCTCAGGATTATTAGTGGCATAACATTGGGTACAGATGAGGTTGCATTGCAGGAAAGTGCCATACAGCTTAGTCCGAACCCAGCTTTAGATCAGTTATTTTTGGAAGGGACTCTCATACAAGGAACCTATACAGTAGATATTTATAACACCACTGGACAACTGTTGTCACAACTGTCTATTAGTGCCATTGGGAATAGTATTTCTGAATCATTGAACATTTCCAATCTCAATGCTGGAATTTATTTTGTCAAGATTTCGGATGGAAATAGTTCCATAACCAAAAGGGTGATCAAAAAATAGTTGCATTTTCATGGCGCGGAATCCAGACCCTACATAGCGTTATTTTTCGGTCTTTTCCGGTGCGATTATTTCGATTAATTCTGGTAATCCTGATGGCTTTGCTGTCAGGATTTTATCATTATTCAAAACAAAGAAAGTAGGTGTCTGTGTAATACTGTAGGCTTTAGCGATATCATTATCCCACTTGCCCAAGCCCAAGATATGTTGAAACTCGGGATAGCGAAGTGTTTCGTTTTTCCAATCGTATTTGGTGTCTTCCATTCCTACGGCAACAACCTTGTATTCCTTCTCATCTAAGGTCTGTACGAACCGTTGTAATTTTGGCAACTCCTGAAGACAATGAGAACAACTACTACTCCAAAAAACCAATATATAGTTCTCTGCAACATCGTAATTGTAAAGTTCTTGCATTTCTATGGTGCCGCCTTTATCCATTTCCCACTTAAAATTGGGAACTAAGGAACCGATAGAAGTATTCTTGAAGTTTTCCAACTTCATGGCAACTTCGGTATCTCCCAAAGTTTTACAAAGTTGAAGTAGGTACTTCTCGGTCAGGTAATTAGCGCTTTTGGGCATTTCCTGAATCACCAACTTACCCCAAAGCTGATATAGGAGGTTTTTTTGAAAAGGCAATTCACTGTTCTGGACCAAATTAACAATGGCATCCAATTCACGATAGGAAGCGATTTCCGAATCCAATGAAAAAGTACCAATGTACTTCATGAAGCGATTCAATAAGAATCCTGAATTTTGTAGTACGGGATTATTGGGATCCATATATTTAAAAAACTCAAGGCGTCTATTTTCATGATATGCCTCGAAAGGTTCAAATGCAGAGGGGATATATTGTCTAGAGGCTATTACGAAGCTTTCGGCATAGGCTCCTTGAAGGGAGTCTTCCGCCGCTTTTTGCAATTGCTCTTTCTCTTTGTAAAGTTGCTGTATGCGTTCCTTATCTGGAATTTCAGAAGTATAAGCATTGGCGATATTTTGGTCAATAAGGAAATTGCTTTTAACGTAATCGTGATATACGCTGTTGTCTTTCGATTCGATAAAAGAGAGGCCGTCTGTTTTTGAAAATGCCAACTCAATATCCTCCATACCATTATAAATAATATCGAAGTTTTGCTCCTCTTGGGGTATCCCGTACACCAGTTTATACACTCCTTTGGTGACAGTGGAATCCAGTGTTAGGCTGAATTTCCCATCAGTTACTTTCCCATCGGTTACATATTTGTAATTATCGGAGTTTACTTTATACAGTATACACCAAGTAAATTGATCCGCTGGGGTAAAGCTTCCAGAAATCGTGTGTTGTGCTACACTCAACATGGGAATAAATAGGAGGGCTAGTAAAATTTTCTTCATCATATTCGTAAATATAGCAAACAATAAACAATGGTTATGCCAAAAATCGTCTTAGGCGTTGTAATATATCCTCTACGTTAGTTGCATTCTCTATGGTAAGCAATAACCGAAGTCCATTTCTAGTTTGTTTCTCCTTCATTTTAATGGTTCTGGGTTGGTTTTGAACCATCTGTAGTATCCTGCCAAAAGTGTCGGTCTGATAGAAATCACTTTGTTGATCACTAATAAAATAGCCCACAAATCGACCCTTTTTCATTACTACTCTTTCCAGTCCCATTTGTATAGCAATCCATTTAATTCGGACACTGTTCAAGAGATCAATAACCGGTTCCGGCAATGCACCAAACCTATCTATAAGGTCTTGTTGAAATTTCTGAAGTTCTGCTTCCTCTCGTAGTTCGCCCAAGCGATTGTAAAGGTTGAGTCGTTCCGTGATATTGTTCACATAATCATCTGGGAATAATAACTCGAAATCCGTATCCAATGTGGTTTCTTTCAGGAAACTTTTCTTCTCATGCTCCGTTCCTGCATATAGCTCTTTGAACTCCTTTTCTTTAAGCTCTTCTATAGCTTCTGAAAGTATTTTCTGGTAGGTTTCGAAACCAATTTCATTGATGAATCCGCTTTGTTCGCCTCCAAGGAGGTCTCCAGCACCGCGTATTTCCAAATCCTTCATGGCAATATTAAACCCACTGCCCAATTCCGTAAACTGCTCTAAGGCAGTGATTCGCTTGCGGGCATCATCGGTCATTGCAGAATAAGGTGGGGTAATGAAAAAACAGAATGCTTTTTTATTGCTCCTACCTACACGACCACGCATTTGATGCAGATCGCTCAAGCCAAAATTATTGGCATTATTAATGAAAATGGTGTTCGCATTGGGAACGTCGAGACCACTTTCTATAATAGTGGTAGATACCAGAACATCGAACTCATTGTTCATGAAGCCCAACATTAAAGACTCCAGTTTCTTTCCTTCCATTTGCCCATGCCCGATACCAATTTTTGCATCGGGAAGCAACCGTTGAATCATTCCAGCGACCTCTTTAATGTTTTCAATTCTGTTATGGACAAAATAGACTTGCCCTCCACGGGAAATTTCATAGCGTATGGCGTCACGAATAATTTCTTCCCCAAACCGAACGACCTGGGTTTCTACGGGATATCTATTGGGAGGGGGCGTGGTAATAACACTTAGATCCCTTGCCGCCATTAAACTGAACTGTAGTGTTCTTGGAATCGGTGTCGCCGTAAGGGTAAGGGTGTCTACATTTTCCTTAATGGTTTTTAACTTATCCTTCACTGCTACCCCAAACTTCTGTTCCTCATCAATAATGAGAAGCCCAAGGTCTTTAAATTCTACCGACTTATTCACTAATTGATGTGTTCCAATGACAATATCGAGCCTTCCATTTTTCAGTTTTTCCAGCACATCGCGACGCTGTTTGGTCGATCTAAAGCGATTCAGGTAGTCCACATTTACAGGCATTTCCTCGAGTCGTTCCGTAAAGGTTTTAAAATGCTGAAAGGCCAAAATTGTGGTGGGTACCAAAACCGCCACCTGTTTGCCATTGTCTACCGCTTTAAAGGCAGCACGAATAGCCACTTCTGTTTTTCCAAAACCAACATCCCCACAGACTAAGCGGTCCATAGGGCGCTCACTTTCCATATCCCTTTTTACATCGGCTGTAGAGGAAACCTGATCTGGTGTGTCTTCATAGATGAAAGAAGACTCCAACTCATGTTGCAAATAGCTGTCCGGAGCATATTGAAACCCTTTCTGTAGTCGCCTTTTCGCATATAATTCGATCAGGTTAAAGGCAATTTCCTTGACCCTTTTCTTGGTTTTCTGCTTAAGTTTTTTCCAGGCGGCACTCCCTAACTTATATATTTTGGGAGTGGTACCATCCTTGCCGTTGTATTTGGATATTTTATGAAGTGAGTGAATACTCAGGTATAAAATATCACGTTCGCCGTAAATCAATTTAATGGCCTCCTGAGTCTTTCCTTCCACCTCAATTTTTTGCAAGCCTCCAAATTTCCCGATACCATGATCAATATGCGTAACATAATCTCCCACTTCAAGATTGGTAAGCTCTTTTAAGGTAATGGCCTGCTTCTTAGCGTATCCGTTTTTGAGTTGAAACTTATGATAACGTTCAAAGATTTGATGGTCTGTATAGCAAGCATTTTTTTGATCGTGATCAATAAATCCCTGATATAAAGGGAACACGACTGTTTCGAATGCCTCTACGTGTTGTTCGGCATCTTCGAATATATCATGGAAGCGTTTGGCTTGTGCATCACTGCTGCAGAAAATATAATTTGTGTACCCTTTTTCCGAATTAGAATTAAGGTCTTCTATTAATAGGTTGAATTGTTTATTGAAAGATGGCTGCGGAACAATATTAAATGTAATATTGCTATGTAACGATGATTCTTTTTTATTGGTAAGAACTACAGATGTAAAATCTAAAAGCTGTTCTTTCAGTAGTGTTGAGGTACAAAACAGATCCTCTGGTGGACTTACCTTTACTTCTCCTTGGTTTTCTTCGTATGCATTTAAGGCTTTTCGGAAAAGTGTATCGATACTTCCGCTTAGTAACTCCTCATTTTTTAGTACCACCACTGTCTTGGCAGCAATGTACTTTAGGAAACTAGCCCTTTTTTCATCCAAAAATTTGTTTTCAACATTTGGGATGATGGAAATTTTCTTCAATGTTTCAAGGGATAACTGCGTTTCCACATCGAAAGTACGAATGCTTTCCACCTCGTCACCAAAGAATTCTATTCTGTAGGGCTCATCATTACTGAAACTAAACACATCCAAAATTCCACCTCGCACTGAGAACTCACCTGGTTCTGTGACAAAATCGACCCGTTTGAATTGGTACTCGAACATGACTTCATTCACAAAATCGATGGAAAGTTCGTCTTCCACGGTAATCTTTAATGTGTTTCGCTCTAGTTCTTTTCTAGTGACCACTTTTTCGAACAGAGCTTCTGGGTAGGTTACAATGAGGGCGGGTTTCTTTCTGGAATTGATTCGGTTAAGCACTTCCGATCGAAGTAGGACATTGGCATTGTCTGTTTCTTCAATTTGATAGGGCCTGCGGTAACTCCCTGGGTAGAACAATACGTTTTGGTCCCCCAAAAGGTTTTCCAAATCATTTAAATGGTAAGCAGCTTCTTCCTTGTCATTAAGGATGAATAACAAAGGAAGTTCAGTTCGCTTGTAGGTTTCTGCAATACACAACGAAAGGGAGGAACCAACCAAACCTGCGACCGTAGTGCTTTCTTTTTGGACAATAGCTTCCCCCAGTTTTCGGATTTCCGAAGACTGTTCAAAAAGCGATCGAACAAGGGCTTTGCTCATAGCCCGGCAAAGATAATGGAGTCTTCAATTATATGAAACAGGAAACCAATTTTTCTAGTTCCAAATGTGTATTGTACACATGGCAGGCGACCCTTATTGCATTTCCCCGGTAGGACACAAAAATTTTATGCTCCTTCAATCTCTTTTGAATGCTTTCCATTTTTGATATATCCTCTAAATAGATACCGAAAAGGTGATGGGTCCGATACGTTGCATCTTCAACGAAAAACCCTGCATCTTCCAAGGTTTTTAAAGGTGCCTCGCTAATGGATTTACAGTAGGCCTGAATATGTTCGGGTTTCCACCTTAATAATTGTTGGATACTTTCATTGAGCATTGGGGTTAGGATGAAATTGCTGGATTCACCCACATCATATCTTAGGGCTTTCGGTTTGAAGTCATAACTATAGTTTACCAAATTTCTGAAATCCTCACTTCCTACATGGTTCATCCAATTGTCTTCAATTGGAATACCTTCGTGAAAACGTTCTCCATAATAAGCGACTCCAAGGGAATAAGGCCCCAATAACCATTTGTACCCTCCGCAAATAAGTGCGTCGGGACGTATTTTATCAACCGAAAAAGGCAGGGCACCCACACTTTGGGTGCCGTCAATAATGAGATAAGCACCTACTTCATCGGCTTTCTTTCGAATCCCTTCCAGATCAAATCTAGTTCCATCCGTCCAATGCACATGGGGAAGGGCGATTACCTTGGTATTGGGTTGGATAGCTTCCAAAATGAGCTGATTCCATTTTTCCCCTCGGCCTTTCATAATGGGTGGCGCGGAGATAGAATGTATTTGGACATTTTTGGTATTTTCAAGGTGTTTCCAAGCATAGAAATTACTCGGAAATTGTTCTTCGAGTACAACAATGCCATCCCCTTGTTCAAATGGAATATTAGCCATAGCATTGGCAATACCATAGGAAACGGAAGGGATTATGGCAACACATGTTGGATCCGGACAATCGATTAATTCAGCAAAGCTTTTTCGAAGGACTTCCTTTTCGGTAAAGAAATCTTCTGCGGTAATCTCAAAAGGCCTGGATTTACGTTTTAGGTTCTCTATACCAATATGTTCAACAGATTTTAGCTGAGGTCCCATATACGCATGGTTAAGGTAGATGGGAGAGTCGGGTAGATTGAATAAATGTCTTTGGTTTGTGAGCATTATTTTTTATTATTTCGGACGAGTTTTACAATAGGGTTCGTTTTATAATTTTTGGCTGCATGTATTACAATGTTCACACTCAAGAATACGGCTGCAATAAGGGCCGTGGTTTTCACTGCTTGTTCCGCATCCCAATTGGCAACAGCAATAGCGAAAAGTGCCCAAACACCTACTGCCGCAAATTCCCTTAAATTCCTTTTCCAGATCAGAATAGTGTTCACCGAGGTTGCAATTCCTATCATAAATACCGTCCATAATGTAGGTGAGATTCCCCAACCGGACCAATTTATTTTTACGAGGTAAGCAGAGACATTGGCGATACTAGCTACTGTGATCCATCCTGCATATATTACAAATGGCCACCAAAGGAATAGGATGGTCCTTAACGGAGCATCCCATAACTCCATATCATTATGGAGGATTATCTTGAGTAGGGATACCAACAAAAGGAACATGGCAATGATAGATAACCCCGTATAGCCATACATCCAAGTGAATACCCAACAGCAATTGGCGACACAGGAAATGAGGAACCAGAAACCGATTTTTAATACAAAATCGTCGTTTTCAACACGGATAAAAAGACTTCTTCCCTGATATATGGCAAAGCCTAATAATAATAAATAAATGAGGCCCCAAATGGCAAAGGCATACCCTGCCGGTGTAAAAAGGGAATTCAATCCATCAGAAATTGAACCAATGGTTTCTCCGTTCATTACTCCTGTATTCGATAAATAATTAATGAAAATGGTGCTTCCAAAGGCAAGCCCATTGGCAATTTGCAGCGTTTTTTTCATAGGTTTTGGGGGTTGGACAGGTGCTCTATGCAAAGCTCCCGTAGATTCCATACTTCGGCAAAGGACAACGCGATCTGTTCTTCTTTAATCCAGTTTTTTATATAATCTTTATGATAGTCAACTTTAAACCCTACAACCTGCCCTGGGGAGATTTCCAATTCTTCCATAAGTGCATTTTCAATTATATTGATATTGGAACGCGGTGAGGTAAGATCTTTTCTAATTCCGTGAACTTTTAGATAACAATGGGCTTCGGGGATAAAATCTAAAATGGATGCCTTCAGAACAGCGCCTATCCCAGGGGTGTTGTATGGGTTCATCTTATACATGCCCAAAAAAAGCTGCACTTCCTCCAGGTGGTTTTCCGAAGCCACGCTTTTTAGGAACGCATGCTTACTACTACAGGTGCCTTTACCTTCAGAGAGCACTAACGAAAAGTCTTCCCGGTTGGAATTTCTGCCATAAGGAAGTGATTGAACATAAGTGGTTAAAGTTTGCCAATCTGTAATTGCCAAATTCCTTATTTTTTGCGAAAGGATACCATTAGACAGTAATTTTTGTCCCTTATTCATAGTGAGCTTAAATTACTACTTTTTTCCCTGTATTTTTCAATTAAATACCATGCAATAATTTTATATTTGCATTCTAAATTAGTACTATGTCATTCACAGATTTATTCCAAAGCGGAGAACGTAAGAGAAATTTGGGCCACTTTGCTTCCATAGCCAATATGGCGGCAATAGATGGGGCCTTAAATGAAGCAGAAGAACAGTTGCTAAAGCGTTTTGCTACTAAGTTGAATATTAGCGATTCCGATTATACAGAGATTGTAAAGAACCCGTCTAAATATCCAATTCATCCACCAAATTCTGCAGATAAGAGATTGGAAAGAATGTTGGATTTGTTCAAAATGATATTTGCGGATAATGAATTTGACGATGAAGAAAGAGCTCTTCTAGAACGCTATGCCATAGGCTTGGGGTATACCGAGGATTTGGCGGCCAAATTGATTAAACGATCCATCGATATATTTAGCGGAGGTCTGGATTTAGAAGACTACCGATACTTATTGAACAAGAAATAAAAGGCTGTTAGCTATTATTTTTCAAGGAGCTTTTCAATGGTTTTGAAAAGCTCTTTTTTTGTATAGGGCTTGGCCAAAAAAGCATCGGCGCCAGCTTTTATCATATCCTCTTGTTCATTCACTAGTGTGCTGCCACTTGCCATGAGAAGTGGGATTTGGTGCCGCAGTACGTGATCGTCCTCCTTCAGCACTTTCAATAACTCGGCTGCAGTAGCATCTGGAAGGGCTTTTTTCAAAATGATGAGGTCGTATTTTTTCTTCACTAAAATGGAGAACAAATGTTCTGCACTATTGGCCATTTCAATTACATATCCTTTCTCATTGTTTAGAAAGGTCTTCATAAACAGCATTTGAGCTGTTGGATCGTCCTCCACAATTAGGATACGCTTGCTATGAAAAATCCCCGTCCCTTTCTTTACGGTTTTCTTTTCACGTTTTGAAGCCCTTTTTTCGAAAGGAATCTCACATATAAATGTCGTGCCTTGACCTACTTTACTATTTACGCGAATGGAGCCTCCAAGGAGTCCAACCAAATCCTTCACAATCTTAAGGCCCAATCCTTCACCCAATGGCTTCTCCTTTTGAAGTTTCAATTGAAAATAGGAATCGAAAACCTTTGTAAGCTCTTTTTCAGGAATCCCCTTGCCCGTATCACTTACCTCAAAAATGACATTGGCCACTTTTTTGTCGATGCTTTCCCGGGATACCTTTAAACGTATGGAGCCTTCTTGGGTATTCCTAAAAGCATTTTCAAGCAAATTGAAAAGAATCTGGTTCAATCTAATTGGATCCCCAATAAAAGTCTTGGGCATTTGCTCTTCTGTGGAAATTGTGAAGTCGACCTTTTGCTTTTCGTATTTTAAATCGTAGTGATTCTGAATGTTAGCCAGTATATATCCTAAATGAAAATTGACATGTTTTTTCGTAATGATACCCCGTTCTATTTTCGAAATATCCAACATGTCCTCCAGTAAAGTTTTTACATGTGTGCCCGCTTTGCGAATAACTTTTAAGGTTTCATACTGTTCGTAATCCAATTTGGTTTCACCCAGTAACTCTAAGAAACCGAGCATGCTATTAAGAGGGTTTCTTATCTCGTGATTTAGATTGGACAGAAATCCATTTTTAAAGTTTTCCTTGGCTTCCAGTAACCTTTTGTCGAATTCCAATTTGTTTTTGGCAATGGACGCCTCATTCTTTTCCTGTACCAGTGGATGCGAAGCTTCATAGTGCTCAGTAAAATCGAAAAAGAGCATGATGACACTTTGGTCCTTGGGTAAAATCTCTATATCCACAATTTTCGAAGTACCGCCTATTTCCAGATTTACACAGGGGAGTGTTGTCTTTTCATTGAGTACAGGGAATAAAGTTTGTAACCCCTCAAAAAAGGGATGAAGCGTTGCTATATTTTTACCCTTTGGGAATTTGAAAAAGGATTCGTCGCTATTAATAACAGTGCCGTCTTTTTCAATTTCTATTTCCTGAATGCGCTTGTGCGCAATTTCAGATTTTAAATCGCTTAGACTCATCTTAAGTGGTTTTAACCCCTATATCCTGAAAAAGGGTTTCTACGGTATCGCCAGTTCTGGCACTGGTAAAAAAGCAATTTTCAAAGATGGGATCTTTAAAAAAGGATTCGGTAAAATCGTCATCAAAAAGATCGGCTTTATTCCCAGCCAGACTTACCGGAACATTCGGAAAGTGCTCTTTTAAATAAGAAAACTCATTTTCTAATTGCTCATAGGTTTCTGGGCGTGTTATATCGAATACGTACACAAAACCATGTGTGCCCAACAAGTACGATTTTCGGGCTTTATCTATAGAAGTATTACCTTCCACATCCCAAATAATGAGCGTGATGGTCTCGTCCCCTATGGAGATGTCTTTTTTCTTTACGTGTACTCCCACCGTCACTAGGTAATCTTCGCTAAAGGCATCATCTACATAGCGCCTTAGCAAACTGGTTTTACCAACACCAAAGTGCCCGAGGAGTACAATTTTTTTGGTTTGGGCCATTGATAATTGTAGTAATATGAATGGTAAAGATATCTTTTTCCTTAGAGTTAGAAAATGAAGGACTAATTTTCTTACGAATCGAAGTCAAAATCCAAGCCCTCCTTAATCTGTATGGACCGAAGGTGGAAGTTTCCTATAATTTCTTCAATTTCTTGAAGATGAGCTCTTTGTTCAGGCTCTAGGGATGTGCGTTTCAGTTGCTCGACCTTGTGAACTACCTTTTCCATTTCTGCAATGAGTTTGGTGTCGATTCTTTCTCGAATAAAGTCCAAATAAGCGGCTTTTTCGGAAGTATACTTTAATTTAAGCTCGTGTTCCCGCTCTTGTAACATGGCACTTTTCTTTTCTTGGGCTGCTTCGTGAAGATGCTCGTAATGTTGGGAATAATCGAAAAGCAGAATGGCTAGGAAATCCCTTTCTTTTTTAATGGTAATGTCGCAAACAACTTCTTTTCCGTAAACATTGAGTTGTACACATGGAAATGCCAAACTATTTTCTAATATGCCGTCTTTTTCCAATTCATGCTGTAGACTTTCAAAAAAAGGATGGAGCTGGTATAGGTTTTCACCCTCATTAATGGTAAAAATCGTATTGCTGCTGAAAAATAGTTCACCGGACGGCTTGGCATGAATTTCCTGAATCTTCTTCGAAAAGAATGTACTTTGTTTGTTCATGATTCTAGTTTTTGTGAAAGACGTGTAAAAAGCTCCTTAATGCCATCTCCTGTTTTTGCGCTTACATAGCCTGTAACGTCTATTTTTTTCTCCCTCATTAATAAGGCAATGCTCTCTTTTTCCCCAAGATCTATTTTGTTGCCAATAATTTCCAATTGTACCTTGGGGTATGCATCCTTCATAAAGGAAATGTCCTTTTTTAATCCCTGATACGTATATGGCCGGGTAACATCGAACACATACACAAATGCATGGGACCCTAATAAATAGGAAGCACGTGTGCTGGAAACGGAAGAAAATCCCTCCAAGTCCCAAATAATCATAGATAGTTTTCTTCCCGAAGGCAATTCGATCACCTTTTTCAGAATCTGTACGCCCAATGTAGGCACGTAGTCCTTATCGAAAATGTCCAACAAATAGCGTCTGGCAATCGATGTTTTGCCGACACCAAATTGCCCTAACAAAACGATTTTTTTCGTTATTTCCATTTCTTGAAAAAATCACGCAAAAAAGAGTCAATTTCCTCCCTGGTGAGGGTAGAAACCTTAGGGGATAGTTTTTTGGATAATGTGAGTAACTTGTTTTCTATTTTACTTTCGAATGAGCGGGTGTAGTTTCCAGAAACCACTGCAGCAATATAATAACTGAAAAAATTCTGGATGTGGATCGTGTATAATTCATATTCTACGGCTTCCAGGTTTTGCGCTCCAGCCGAAAACGCATCCTCTACAAAACTTTTAATGGCTGTAAGCATACCAGATACCATATCCTTGTCCAAAGTTTCCGTTTTACTGAAATTACCCAGTAATATACCCGATCCTTTTTCAATGATAAAGATCTCATTTAAAACAGGTGGATTGGCCTCGCTTAAAATAAGGTCGCTTTCTTTTACGCCCGTAAATCGAGCCCTTAGTTTCCGTTTTATCGACTGAATTGAAAAGGTATTGTTTACCTTCTTGTTGATAGTCTCTGAGAGACGTGAAATTTCGTTTTGGACATACCGCTTTATCATTTGGCCCATAATTGGGTATAACGCCTCCACAACTTCATCTTTTGAGTCCTGAATTTGTTTCTGAAGGGTTTCCGTTATAATAGGCCCAAGCTTGGAAGGAATACTCTCTACAAATTCCTGTAATCGATCTTCTAGGATTGGATCGATTTTTTTCGAAAGCTTATCCCGTTTTTCAATGGTTTCGGAGACCTTGTCTAAGCGTTTGCTTACTGCATTCGCAACCTCCCTGTCATCCATTAACAGGATTTCACGAAGCAATCTAAGCCTGTCTTCTTCCTCCTCTACCATGGTAGAATGTGATTTAAGAGCTTATTTTTTCACCCAAATTGATAAGAAGTTTTCCTAGGGTTTTTCGATCCAATTTCTCTTCGTCCAGCGCATTGGTTTTTGCCTGCAAATTGTCTTCTAGATCGGTGATTCTAATATTCACATCGGTACTTAAGGAGTCAATAGACTGCATAAGTTCGTTCCGAACTTCATCTATATAGCTTTCCAGTTCAGCTTTGCGCTTGTCAATTTCCTTTTTTAGGGTATCGAATTGACTGTCGTACTGTTCTATATTCTCACCAAAGATGAGATTTTTAATGGCCTCAATTTTGGAAGAGGGGTCAATTGGTGCTTGCGAATCTTGAGGTGTACTTTTCTTAGCCATTGATTAGGTGTAGTTAGTTATAACATATATAAATGTACTAAAAAAAGAATAATCTATTGCTCGGTTCGAACAATAATAGCTATTGCATAAAGGACTCAGCTTTCTCTACCATTTTTTTGCTTCCACAGAAAAAAGGAACACGCTGGTGAAGCTCAGTGGGTTGTATATCCATTATACGTCTAGAGCCGTTGCTTGCTTTTGCCCCAGCTTGCTCTGCAATAAAAGCCATAGGATTGCATTCATATAACAATCGCAGCTTACCATTGGGGTCCTTGGCAGTGTTTGGATAAATATAAATACCTCCCTTAATCATATTTCGATGAAAATCGCTAACCAAGGAACCAATGTATCGGGAAGTGTACGGGCGATCTCCTTCTTCGGCCTGACAGTATTTAATATAATCCTTTACTCCTTGTGGGAAATGCACGTAGTTCCCTTCATTCACCGAATAGATTTTTCCAGTCTCGGGAAATTTCATATTGGGATGCGAGAGATAATACGTTCCAATGGCTGGGTTTAGGGTAAATCCATTTACACCATGCCCCGTTGTGTATACGATCATGGTAGATGTTCCATAAATAATATACCCTGCGGCCACTTGGTTTTTTCCTGGTTGAAGGAAATCCTCAAGGGTTACCGGAGTTCCTTCTGGTGTGACCCTTCTGTAGATGGAAAAAATCGTTCCTACCGAAACGTTTACATCTATATTCGAAGAACCATCCAAAGGGTCGATTAAAACGACGTACTTGTTGTCGTTTTTCTCGTTACGTCCCTTAATGGTAATGAAATCATCTTCTTCTTCACTTGCGATGCCACATACAATTTCACGATTTGTCAATGTCTTAATGAAGGCCTCATTGGCAAAAACATCCAGTTTTTGTTGATCTTCCCCCTGCACATTGGTATCGCCTGCAGCACCAAGAATATCGACCAACCCAGCTTTGTTTACTTCGTGGTTTACCACCTTGGCAGCGAGACGAATCGAATTGATTAGTCTGGATAGTTCCCCGGATGAATATTTGAATTCGCCTTGGTTTTCAATGATGAATTCTCCGAGGGTCTGGTTTTTTTGTGGCATTGTGGTGTAGGTTGGTATGAATTTGGGCCAAATATCGGGATTTTTAGGAAAATTGAACCGATATTTGCTTTGGAAAATCTTGTAAAAATGGACATTATAATTCGGAAAGCCACTCCAAACGATATGAAGGCAGTTCTCGGGCTTATAACTGAACTGGCTATTTTTGAAAAAGAACCCGATGCGGTAAAGATAAGTGTAAAGGATTTGGAAGAAGCTGGTTTCGGCGAGGATCCCATGTATACTTGTTTCGTAGCCGAACACAATAGTGAAATTGTGGGAATGGCCCTGATTTATTTTCGCTTTTCAACCTGGGTTGGGAAAACGGTGCATTTGGAAGATCTTGTAGTGAAGGAGAAAATGAGAGGGCATGGTATAGGGAACCTACTCTATAAAGAAGTGATGAAATTTGCACTGGATGCAGGGGTAAAACGAGTGAACTGGATGGTGCTGGGTTGGAACAAGGGAGCCATACGGTTTTACGAAAGAACAGGAGCCGAAGTGTTAGAAGATTGGTGGCAAGTAGGGATGGACGAGGACGGAATAAAGAACTTTGTTGAAAATAATTAATTAGGATCCTTAAGTAACAAATGAAAGTTTTCAAATTCGGAGGAGCGTCAGTAAAGGATGCCAATGGAGTTAAAAATATGGTTTCTGTGTTACAGACCATGAACGAGCATAATTTGGTAGTAGTGGTTTCTGCTATGGGTAAAATGACTAATGCCTTCGAAGCCATGGTCAAAGATTATTTTTCGGATTCGGATGCGTATAAAGCAGCGAAGAGTGAAATCTACCAATACCATCAGACTATTTTGAAAGATTTGTTCTCCAACGAATCACATCCCGTTTTTCACAGAATAAACGAACTGTTCACAGATTTGGGTTCTTTCTTGGAAGGTAATAAGTCTACCTATCACGCTTTCGTCTACGACCAAGTAGTATCCTACGGCGAATTGATTTCTACTACAATTATCTCCGCATACCTCAATGAAATTGGACTAAAGAATTCTTGGCTGGATGTTCGCACATGCATACGGACCAATGATTATTACAGGGATGCAAGGGTAGATTGGAAACGGACCCAAGAGCAAATCACAAAAAACGTAAGCAGAAAAGGAATTGCCATTACCCAGGGATTTTTGGGTGCTGAATCGGAGAATAACTTTACAACAACACTAGGGAGAGAGGGAAGCGATTACACTGCTGCCATATTTGCCTATTGTTTAAATGCTGAAAGTGTAACCATTTGGAAAGATGTGCCAGGAGTGCTCAATGCAGATCCGAGATATTTCAACAATACCCAATTACTCAAACACATTTCGTATCGCGAAGCGATTGAGTTGGCCTTTTACGGGGCTTCAGTCATTCATCCGAAGACATTACAACCACTGCAGCGTAAGGAGATTCCACTATATGTAAAATCGTTTGAAAACCCTCAGAACGAAGGCACCTGTGTGGGAAAAGGAGTTACCCTGGACCCAATGACTTCGTGTTTCATACTTAAGAAGAATCAAGTCTTGATTTCACTATCCTCCCTGGATTTCAGTTTTATGATGGAGGATAATTTTAGTGAAGTTTTCGATTTGTTGCATCAGTACAAAATGAAAGTAGAGCTTATTCAAAATTCTGCGATTAGTTTTTCTGTGTGTATCGATAATAAATACAACAACCTAGAAGCGCTTCTAACTAAGCTTCGGGAGAAATTTAAGGTTACATGTTACTACGGGGTAACACTTTACACAATTCGCCATTCTAAATCTGTTGAGATTAAATCCCTGACGGAAGAAAAGGAAGTTTTACTCAAGCAAGAAAGTGCTGAAACGGTACAATTGGTAGTAAACGAGTGAGTTATTTAATTTCGGGGGGTTTCCCTATATTTGTTCTCCTTCGCTGTGAAGGAACTACTAATCCTAACCACCTATATGGGACTTGTTAATGCCAAAGAAGTTGCTAAGGCCATAAAAGTTGATAAATTCGGCTTTATTGGTACTTCTATGGGGTGGTTACTCATGAAGATCTTGAAAATTTCTACCATGAACAAGATCTACAACAAGCACAAACACCTTAGCGATTTAGAGTTCATGAATGCTTTGTTGAATGAATTCGAGATAAAATTCGAAATCCCTGAGGAAGACCTAAAAAGAATCCCTAAAAATGGATCCTTCATTACCATATCTAATCACCCATTGGGAGGAATAGACGGTATATTGCTCCTCAAGTTATTACTGGAACACCGCACTGATTTCAAAATCATTGCAAATTTTTTATTGCATCGTATAGAGCCATTAAAGCCCTACGTAATGCCTGTGAATCCTTTCGAAGGTCATAAGGATGCCAAGAGCAGTGTCATGGGATTTAAAAGTGCAATTACCCATATTAGGGAAGGGCATCCGCTTGGTATTTTCCCGGCAGGGGAGGTGTCAACCTATCGCGATGGGAAACTAGTGGTGGACAAACCTTGGGAAGTAGCCGCGATGAAGTTGGTAAAGAAAGCCGAGGTGCCTGTGGTTCCTATTTACTTTCACGCCAAGAACAGTAAATTATTCTATCGTTTGGCCAAACTTAGTGATACCCTAAGAACAGCCAAATTACCTTCTGAATTGTTAACCCAGAAAGAGCGAGTAATTAAAGTTCGGATAGGGAATCCAATCTCTGCCAAGGACCAAGCTGAGCATGAAAGCCTTGAGGATTTTACAGAGTTTTTAAGAAAGAAAACCTATGTGCTTTCCAATCCTTTTGAGAAGAAAAAACTATTGGAAACCATTCCGAAAACTATCAAAATAAATAAACCTCCCAAACAAATTGCAGGTCCCGTGTCCATTGAGAATATGGAAGTAGAGATTAAGGCCTTAGAAGAAGATGGAAAACGATTGCTTAAAAGCAAGAACTATGAAGTTTATCTGGCACCGGCTGTAGCCATTCCAAATATTCTTCAGGAGATAGGCAGATTAAGGGAAATCACTTTTAGGGAAGTGGGCGAAGGAACCAATAATGCGACCGATTTGGATCATTATGATGCCTATTACCATCATATGTTTTTATGGGATGACGATGCAAAGAAATTGGCTGGTGCATATCGCATGGGATTGGGACAAAAAATATTCGAGAAGCATGGTATAGATGGTTTCTATTTGCAAAGCCTTTTCCGATTCGATGAAGAGTTGCATGATATGATGAGTAAATCCATTGAGATGGGCCGTGCTTTTATCATAAAGGAATATCAGCAGCGTCCAATGCCGTTATTTTTGCTTTGGAAGGGAATCGTTCATACCACCTTGCGTTTTCCGCGGCATAAATTTTTAATTGGTGGTGTAAGTATAAGTAATCAATTTTCAGAGTTTTCGAAGTCGTTGATGATTGAGTTCATGAAATCCAATTATTACGATCCGTACGTGGCACAATATATTAACCCCAAAAAGGAATATAAGGTAAAACTAAAGGATGCGGATAAGGATTTCATCTTCGACGCTAGTGCTGCCGACCTCAATAAATTCGATAAACTAATCGATGAGGTGGAGCCTGGAAGTTTAAGGCTACCGGTACTTATTAAGAAGTATATTAAACAAAATGCCAAGGTAGTGGCCTTTAATGTGGATCCGATGTTCAACAATGCAGTAGATGGACTCATGTATATTCGAATTGCAGATCTTCCTGAAAGTACAGTAAAACCAGTTATGGAAGAGTTTCAAGCCGAATTGGAAAAGAAATACCTCAATAGAAGTGAGGAAGAGTAAACATTCCTTATTTCTTTTCGACTCTTTCCGCTTTTATAATGTCCTCCAGACTGTATTTTTGTTTTTTGGAAGGTTCTGCCACTTCGTCAATGAGATTCAGGAGTTTAATGGTGTTCCCAATTTGCGTATTCGAAATAGAAAGATAATGGTCTATACATTCCTTATGTGCCTTTAGTTTTTCTTCCGTTCCCTTCTCTTTGTCCGTCAAGATTTCCAAGGAAAACAACTGATTTTGTTTAGCCATGGCCGCTTTGTCCATGAGGTCATTTAGCCATGCCAAAATACCAACGGATAATTGGGCATAGTTGGACCTGCTATCCTGCATTTTTAATGGAGGATCCTTTAATAATAGAGTGACGATGCTAAGCATACCAAACCCACCAAAAGCAGTAGCTAAGAATGTTTCGCCCTTCCAACCAAAATAAATAGCAACCCCTATGAGGATAAACCCAATTAGGAAGGTCATTGAAAACATTACCTTAATGATATTCTGAACGTTTTGACTTTCCTTTAGGGACGCTTCTAAGGAGAGTTTTAGTTTGTTGATTAATCGAAGCGTATCCTCTCCGGTTGCATCCACCTGTTCTCCTTGTTCATGGGATGATTGTGCCATAATGCTCTGTATATGTTCAATTTGCGAAATGGTGCGTTCGGAGACTTTGTTTTCGATTAAATACTCCTTGTTAATGACATTTTTTGGGTTTATCAATACCTCAATTACAGATTCTAAAAGTTTCATAATGCGTGGTTTAAGGAGGGGAGTTGACTGTACATCGAAGATATTCAAAATAATCATCACAATGTTAAACTATTCCCAACAAATAAAACCTTGAGGTGATTCTTCAGTCACAAGTAACAAGACATACCAAAACCACAAATTATGAATAAGCTTCTTTTAGTCCTTCTTTTATTGCCGACACTCCTCAACTGTACTACCAATGACGATGGGGAAACTACATCTTCAAGCGATGATGATCAAGGGACCACCGAGTGCACAGGGGTTACCAGTACCTTTAGCATTAATTTAGAGGAATCAACCTGTACAACGAATCTAAGCACTACGAGTGTGTACACAGAGGTGACCGACGCAACATCGGATATTCGTACAATTACATTTAATGGAATTCCAAGCCATTTAGTGGGAACATTTCCCAATGCTGGAAACCCAAATACCATAAGTGAACAAGGCGAAACCTACGATGTAGATTTAACCCCTTCTATAGCTAGTACTACCAGAACTTCGCAAGGGTATGAATTTGGGGTCTTGTTCAGTGGGGTTTCTATGGACCCTTATACCGCGGAATTTTTCATAGGAACCAACGGAATGAACATGGAGTGGAATATCACAACGCTCACCTCTACCGTAGATTTGGGTTTAGACTGTAATAATGCTCATGTGCAACCTACGGGCAAATATCACTACCATGGAACACCGACAGCCTATGCCTCGGATCTGGGGATTGATGGAAGTGAAATGGTGAAAGTGGGATATGCAGCAGACGGATTTCCCATCTACTACAAATATGGGTATGACGACGCAGGCAATGATATTATCGCCTTGGAAAGTGGTTATCAGTTAAAAGAGGGGGCACGACCTGGGGATGGTGATACCGCTCCGGATGGATGTTATGATGGCACATATTTTCAGGATTATGAATATGTAAGTGGGATTTCTCCACTTGATGAATGCAATGGTCGCTTTGGGCTAACTCCCGATAGCAGTGATGAATATTATTATGTGATTACGGATAACTTTCCTTCGTCTCCCTTATGTTTTTCCGGGACTCCTAGCGATGACTTCAGTTTCTTTTAAGATATGCGATTATGCAAAAAATAAGATTAGTTTGGTTGGTTGTTTGTATTGGGATGGTGTCCACAGTATGTGGGCATAATCCCAATCAGATTGGATATAATTTAAATGAAGAAGATCAATCCTTAACGATTCAATTTACATTGCGATCGGCTTTGGATTTAGTAGAGCATATCTGCCCGGGAGTTAAGGGAAATACGACTTTTCAATTTTCGGATTATTACCAAGATATCACGACCTATTTTAATTCCGAAATACAACTTCAAATAAATAACAAAAGCATTCAATTTCAGCTAGATAATGCATCGCTCAATGCACACGATGCTTTTTTGAAATTTAATCTAGATCCAATTTCCAATTGGAAATCCATTGAGATGACTGTAGATAGTTATACCGAAGTGTATAGGCGAACAAAAAATATCGTGAAGATTGCTTGCAGAGACGAAAGCAAGAAGTTCTTGCTTTCCAAGAAAGACCGCCATATCTCATATGGGTCATTACTTTAAAGAGGGAAAATACCGTCTATACTCGCAACATTAAATCCGCTTTCAACAACAGTTTTATAAGCTTGACTTTCTGTATTGAGAACAGGATTGGTGTGGTTAAAGTGGATGAAATGAATTTTCTGTTTTTCTTCTAATGTAAGCGAGCTGAAAAGTGCCATGCTTTCAATTATAAATGGATGTGGTATTTGTGAGATGTCCCTCGTATTAATCTCCTCTCCATGATAGAATGTGGCGTCTACGAAGGCATAGTCTACCTCCGAGATAATCTCCATAATAGAAGTTCCCCATTTCTCCCACTTATCTATATCGGGAATGAAAAGGGCTTTTTTAGAAGGGCCTTCTATGGTATACCCTACCGTTTCGGAATATTCATCCCTGTGCGGCACCAGGAAAGGGGTGACAGAAACCTGATCGGTAAGGAGGATTTCTTTTTTAGCGGCCATTTCTTCTATGGAGATGTTACCCGTATGTACTAATTGATCCCAAGGGCCGTTGGTTTCCAAAAACGCCTTCATTCGTGGCATGGCATATACTGGAATGTTATTGGCATTCGTTGCCTCTTTACCCAGATACATGAGGCCAGAGTAGTGCCCAATATGGGCATGGGTAAGGAAAATGCCCTCTGGGAATTCTCCTTCGGATTTGGCAATCTTCGTCAGCTTTTTTAATTGTCGTGAAATGTCTGGGGTGGCCTCAAAAAGGTATGAGGTATTATTTATGGGATCTACCAATCCAAGGGAAGTTACCTGTCTCAAGGGATCTGGGTTTTTGAATAACTCACTACAACATTCCTTTTTACATGCTATATGGGGTGATCCAGCATCTTGAATAGTACCAAGTACGGTAAGAAAAGGGGAATTAGGTACAATTTCTTTCTCAGCAGTTACCTTTTGGGAACCCTCTTTTTCTTCCTTTTGCTGACAGCTTAAAATGAATAAGAGCGTTATGAGGAGTAGTATTCTCATTCGGCAGGAGTATAATTAAGGATGGTAAGGTATTTGGGCCAAGGGCCCACTTCATCTTTGTATTGTTTTGCCATGACACGTGCTATTTGGGCAATATGCCCTAAATCATGTACTACCCATGCGGCTAACATTTCACGAAGGGCAACGGGACCTAATTCTGGATGATTCGCTTCTTTGGAAAGGTCTTTTTCACTCAGGTCTTTAGATCGCAACGTAATTAAGTTTGATTTCCTTAGATTTTCAAACTCATCCAATAAATCCGCCAGACTTTTGCCCTCGCTCATTCTAAATTGGGCAAATCGATCGTAGGGTTCGAATGTTTTATTCGGCCCTTCACTTAAGACAATTTCCAATCTTGGCATCCAATCCGTTCTCTCACCATGAACTAAATGACCTATGACATCGTATGGGCTCCAGCTGCGACCGCCTTCATTGGAATGGGTCCAAGAATCGGATAGTCCAGAAAGCATAGATCTAAGGGCTAATGGAGTGCGTTGCAATATGGAAATGGCTTCCTCTAGATTGTATTTCATAGGGATTATTTTGGTTCAACAATTAAAAAAACAGCAGTGCTGTCACCAATGTTAAGGACTTTATGCCATTCGATCCCATCATTGTAAAAATCGGTACCCGTAGGAACATTTACTTCTCTTATGCCCGTAGTGTCTTCAATCCTGAATTTACTCCCAGCCAAGGTATATCCGAAATGTCTCGCATGCCAATGTTTTTCATGGCCCACTCCTGGGGGAAAGGTGCATTTCAGCACCCGAATTTCTTTGTTGTCCACAAGTTTTTTGCAAACCGACTCTCCTTCCCATCCTGCCTCTAAAGGATCGGGGAGGTCGTTTTTAATGCCACAACTCGATAGCATAAGAACGACGAATGCAAAGCAATATGGGAAAGAGGTTTTTGGCATATCCCAAAGATAGGGTATAACATTTCTTCTATAAGTAACTAAGCCATTTTTTGTGTTTGTTGTCTGCCTTGTACTTCATGTATTTTTTACAAATTGGATAACAGATGATCACTACTCCAATCCAAACCAAATAAACCACTCCGAGCGAATATCCATAGTTGGCCAAGTCCGGATTGGTAAAATTTTCCTGGGTAAAAACCATTAAGGTCCAATCCTTGCCCATTGCCACCAAAGCTAATAAGGCTGCAAGGTGTAAAACCAGCATATGGAGCAAATAGTAAAAGAATGGCACCCTTCCGAAAACAATAAAAAAGTTGGAAATTCGGTTTTGGACTTTTTCAATACCTTTTAGGAAAAGGAAGGCAGGACCTAAGGTAATGAGGAGAAATGCCAAGGATGGTGGGTATTTGGCCACATTAAAAAAGGATAGAATTGTATACGTTGTATTTTTCTGGATGGACCAAGGAACCAAGTCACCATATATATTGAGGCCACGTAGCACAAAGAACAATGCAATAGATGTTAGTCCCAATCCCATTAACCATTTTTGTCTAAACTTTGGGTTGCTCCCTTTTTTATAAAGCTCACCAAAGACGTATCCCAGGGACATAACACCCACCCAGGGAATAATTGGGTAGGAAATGCTGACCCATCTCGATCCGAGGGAAGTAAAGGAAAGTTCATGTAAGAAGGCCCAAAAAACACCTAATCCGCTATTTTCGGAAGTAATAGAATCGAGTGCATTGTGCCCAAAAACCAATAAAAGGCCAAACACAATAATGGCTTTTTTCGGTAAATGAATGAGTCCTGCCAATAAGATCATACATATTCCTATGGCCCACAATACTTGAAGATTAATAAAGCCAAAAGACGGATCGAACCACCAAAGGAAGGTGTTAATGGTAATTTCTATAATGATGAGCCAAAGACCTCGAGTCCATAGAAAATAGGAGAGTTCTTTTTTGGTTCTCTTCTGTCCGTACAAATAGGCAGAGGTGCCGGCTAAAAAAATAAAAACTGGAGCACAAAAATGAGTAATGAAACGAGTGAAAAAAAGTAGAGGGGTGGTGGTGTCCATATTAGCAGGATCGCTCGTCATGCCGCCAAGATGGTAGAAATCCCGAACATGATCCAATGCCATTAATACCATCACTACTCCGCGTAGGATATCTATGGATTGAATTCTATGGGATGCTACTGTATTCATTTTTTATTCTTCTACTTCTGAAACACCTTGTAGTTCTTTTTCTATTTCTTCTTTAGTTGCGTCAAGAAGGTTTCCAAGAGTCAACAGGTAATCTACCTTGGTTATATCTGTCTCAATTTTCAGGTTGATGAGGTTTTCCAGTTGCATATCATCAAAAAATTGAGAAAAGTCCTTGGTTTCATTAATGGCTATCATTTTACGGCCTTTCAACATTTGGGCATAATTTAAATGCCTAACCATATAGGGTTCAATAAGGGTGTTAAGCTGGGTTTGGGCATAATCATCCACCTTGTTCCCGAAACTAAGGGAACGTTTTAGTTTTAAAAGGAAATCCTTGAGCGTCAAATTTTTAATTTTAGAGGCATACCCTTCTTCAAGAAATTCGCTTGTTGCTGGCATCTCATAAGCGACGGTGATGACGTTGGAGATGCCCCTCAAGGATTCATAGAGTGTTTGAATGGAATCCTCGTTTTTAAGTTGCAATAATTGTAGGGATCGTTGGTTCCTGCCCACGATAATGGAGTCTATAAAGTGAGCCTTACCATGAACTAGCTCACTGGTTGTTCTCAATTCTTCCAATATGCCGCTGTATTTAGAGGCGATCTCCTTGTTCTGTATTCTCTGGGCGTTCCAATTGTTTACTTGCAAAGCCAAAAGAATACCTATCATAACTAGGGCTATTTCCCCTAATGCATATAAAAGGTATTTTGAAATTTTGTTTTCTTTCAAGTGGTTTTGTCTAATTCGACGAAAAAAGTGGATCATGACAAATGATTGGACTAAATATATAAAAATTAGCGGCTTGCCCTATTTGTATGGAAAGCAGATCAGGTGTTACGAGAATAATAAAAGTGCAATAGCAATAAGTGCTGGCAACGCTTGAAAAAAGAATATTTTTTTATGTGCCGTAAGTGCACCATAGATACCGGCAACGGCAACACACCCAAGAAAGAATAGTGAAATATTTACCTTCCAGATGGGATCATCAATGAAGAAAGTCCAAATCAATCCAGCGGCCAGGAATCCATTGTAAAGCCCTTGATTGGCTGCAAGGGGTTTTGTAGGTTCGAATAGTTCTTTGGGGAACCCCCGAAATATTTTCCTTCCCAAGGTAGTCCAGGCAAACATCTCGAAATACATAAAATAAAGATGTAATGCCGCAACAATACCAATTAAAATTTGAATGGCGTACTTCATAAAGTAATGTCTCCTATAAAGATACTATAATATCCATAGATAGGCAGATCCTTTAAAATTGAAAGTAAATAAACTGCTCACCACTGCCCTGGGAAATGACTATTAAAAAGAACAAAAGCGCCCAAAAGAACCCAAAAACCCATGGGTTTGTTTTTTCGGAAACCTTTTTCATGGAAGTGTTTCTCATTACCCAATGGCAAAGAAAAAGCCCAATAATTACTACAAAAACCTTAGCTATGTCGAAGGTGTACAGTACCTTTTTCCCGTCCTCATTAAGGAAGAACATGGAAGCAAGTAGGTTTTTGGCGGTGCCAAATTCCCTAGCCCTAAAGAACACCCAGGTAATATTAACACAAGTATAGGTGAGTAATGCCAGAATGATACCATTCCAAGCGTTGATCTTTATGTTAACAGAACCCCGAAGAAGGCGTTCAACGACCAAGTATATTCCGTGAAGTGCTCCCCAAGCTACAAAGGTCCAGGCTGCACCATGCCATAAACCACCTAGCAACATGGTGAGCATAAGGGCAACGTACATTCGTGTAATGCCGTGTCTATTTCCTCCAAGTGGGATATACAAGTAATCCCTTAACCAGGTGGATAGCGAAATATGCCAACGACGCCATAGATCTGAAAATCCGATTGCGGCGTAGGGATATCGAAAATTGTCGGGTAAGTGAATACCCAAAAGTAAGGCAATCCCGATGGCACAGGTTGAGTACCCGGCAAAGTCGAAGAAGATTTGCCCAGAAAATGCCAATGTTCCCGTCCAAGCATCCAAACCATTCAAAATATCTTTTGATCCAAACACTTCGTCTGCTGTACCAGACAATAGGGTGTCGGCTAGTACCACTTTCTGAAATAGCCCAATTGTTAAAAGGAATAGGCCCCATAAGAACTGTTGGGTTGAGGCCTTCTTTTCATGATAAAACTGTGTAATTAGGTCTTTTGCCCTCACAATGGGTCCAGCGACCAGTTGCGGGAAAAAAGTAACGTAAAGGGCAAAATCCAGAAAGGTTCTGGCGGGTTCTATTCTTTTATGATACATGTCTATGGTATAGGACATGGTTTGAAAGGTGTAAAAAGAAATACCCATCGGTAGGATAATGTCCATAGGCCTTGCGGTATATTCAATTCCGATGACATGTAAGAATGAGGTGAAGTTTTGCAATAGAAAGTCTCCATATTTGAAGAAGGCCAAAAAGCCTAGGTTCACAGTCATACTTAACAAGAGCCAAAGCTTTCTTTTTCTTTTATTTTCCAGTACTGCCAGTTTTTTACCAGCGGTCCAGTCAACAACGGTCGAAATCCAGAGGAGAACTACCAATGGGGGGTTCCAAAGCCCATAGAATACATAACTGGATAGCAATAACATTCTTTTTTTATGCGTCCAACCCAATAATTTGGAATAATACAATGCCAATACAATTACCAGAAAAACAACGAAACTTAATGAATTAAAGAGCATAACTATTCAGTTTTAGAATGGGTTAATACTCCGTCTTTTTTCAAAATAGAAATAAACTCAACCGTGAAAAAATCGGCATCCTCTTTCGATAAATGCGACCACTCCGGTAGGTTTAAATCCCTAAATTGAGGGTAGTCATCATAGTGATAGGATTTGAGCCGTGATCTAAGCACCAAGGAATCCCAGAATTCGGTTCTTGCAGAGCCTATAGCTTCTATTTCTTTAAACCATCCACTTGAGGGGCAGCGAACCAATATGATTTGCCCTCCTTTTTGCTGAAATTTCTGAGCATAATCTAGAAAAAATGCCATGGTGGAGGCTTTATCAGGAGGCGGCCTGTCTCCGGACAGCATGTCTTGCCAAGCTAGTTTAATGGTATTGGCATAAGCTGTGTCGTTTGTGGCCCTTTCGAGCATTTGTACATTTCTATCAAGCGATACATCTTCAAACTGATAAAAGGGTGCAGGGACTGGGCCAGCGCGCTCTCCTTTGCGTTGATGTATCAAAAGGGTTTTCAGATCGACGTCCGAATCCCAGCTTTCATCCGCAGCCATAATGAAGGCTAGGTTATGTTGCAAGGGAATGGATAATTGGTGATTTAGGCGTTGCGCATAAGTGCGATCCCTGAAATAATCTACTTTGCTTTGAGCCCTTTCCCATGGTGGAGCCTTAGGGAAAGTAGTTGAAAAGAACAGGCCGGAAGTGACCCCAACTATAATGGTTCCCGTATAGTCGGTATTATCTACGATGTCCCGCAAAATAGGTAGTGGGGACGAACCTTGAACAGCAAGCATTACAGGATCCGTTCCCGTATGCTTCCTCCATAGATCATTCTGAATGTCGAACAAAATTCGGGAAGAACCTATAAATACAACCTGATCTTCAGTAGGGTTTTTTAGTTTGGCTCTTTGAATGGCCCAAAGATCCTTATTGTCATCAATATTGGGAATTCGTCCTTGGGACCGCCAGTACATTTCCCATGCCACAACTGAGAGAAGACCCAAAGCCAAGGCTAGAATAAACGATTTACGCAAATTCATTCAGCACATTTTTAGCAATGCCATTAGATTTCAATAATAGAACCCTATCAATCACATAAAATTAGAGGAGGAACAAGACCGGAATTGCTGCCTTGTGTATGGTAATAATGATTAAGCATTGATTAGTTAGTTGTTATAAAGGTATGGAAATTAAATAGATGACATGTGAAGGAAAATACGTATCCCTATCTTAGAACAACTCCCTAAGCTAATTTAGTTCAGCATTTGAATACCGCCGTACCAGACAAACTATAAATTGTTGGAAACAAATGTCTCGCAGTATGCCTTTATTTCATCCCTTGCTTTTTCGAAAGCCGCATGTTTTTCATCATCGGAACCTTCTACTTTTGAAGGATCGAAAAAATTATGGTGTAGTCTAACTGCATTTGGTGCTGCAATGAACGGACAGTTTTCGTTTGCATGATCACAAACGGTAATTATGAAATCCCAGGCGATTCCTTGGTATTCGTCAACATGATTTGAGGTATGACCCGTTATATCGATATGATCCTCTTTCATAATAGCTACTGCACCTGGATTGAGTCCATGGGTTTCTATACCTGCAGAATAAATGTGAGCCTTATCGTTTGCCAAGAGGTTTAAATACCCATGGGCCATTTGACTCCTACAACTGTTTCCTGTACAGAGGACAAGAATATTTTTCATATAATTGATTTTTTTACTTCTTCTTTCCATTATAATATTGTCGTACCAAATGCCATTCCTTTGAGCCACTTTTTCCCTACTGCCAATTATTCGGAATCCACATTTCTTATGCACCTCTATGCTCGCTTCATTTTGGGGAAATATGGCTGCTTGCAACGTCCAAAACCCCTCTTTTTCACTTGCTTCAACAAGGTGTTGCAAAAGTTTGTGGCCTATTCCTTTGCCCCTTGCTTTCTGAGAGACATAAATAGTATCCTCTGCGACCCCTTTGTATACTTCCCTTTTGGAAACGGCACTCAATGCGCACCAAGCCAATATTTCATTTTCCTCAATAAAGACATACCTACAACTAGATAAGAACTTTTGGTTCCAGGTGTTCCAATCTGGAACTTCAGTTTCAAATGTAGCAATCCCTGTGGCGAGGCCCTCGGCATAAATGCGGGCTACCGCAGGGAAATGCTCTTTATGTAAGGAACGTACGATCATGTTTTAGCAACAACCACCTCCGGGAGCGCAACACGCTTCTGCACTTTCTTCGCTAACAGTTTCCGGCACTCCACAAGTTTCCTTTGCCTTACAATCGGTTTTTTCGACGGCTAATTTAAACACTAAGTTCGTTCCGTGTATTTCATAATCGTTAACAAATAGTTGGGCAGTATGAAATAAGGAATTGCCATATTCGAACTTAACCTCGGATGACAAATCATAAGACTTCATCCTCCCGACCTTATTCAGTATACCAAGTGCTTTGTAGGTAGACATATACTCGGTCTTTCCGAGTTCTGACGGACTTTCCCAAAGCTGGACGACAGTTTCGTTCCAAGCATCGGAATTGGCACCACAGTCTACCGAGTCTATTTTTATATGTTTTACCTCGGTGATGTGGTAATTTGCACCCACCAATTGATTGGGTGCGTATTCAAATAGTAGTGATTTATCTTGATGGGCTTTTAACAGCTCGAATAACTCTTGTGTCTTCATAATATAAAGATTTGATTAACAACATTTTTCTTCGGTCGTTTCAAAAAAGTCCTGAAACAGTTCTTTTAGGGCAGAGAGTTTGTCCTTGTTAATGGTATACAGCTGACTTTTACCAACAAACTTGCTCTTCAACAATCCAGATTTCTTGATTACTTGAAGGTGCTGCGAGGTAGTAGGTTGTGATAATCGTATGTTCCCTGCGATCTGCATGCAGGAGCACCCCTCACAATCGCCTATATAATTGAGAATTGAGATACGTGCTGGATGCGAAAGAACTTTTGCCAAATCGGCAAGTTGATTGACCTGAACTGAATGTAAAAAACGTTTTGAAATTCCCATAGTTATAATTTATATATCGCAATATTACGATTATAAAATGAAATAAAAAAGCCCTTGATCTTTTTTTCAAGGACTTTAACGTTTTAGAACCAAGGCTTTTTACCTACTTGATACGTTTGGTAGAATTCATCATCGCTCTTGGTAAGATATATGATACCTTCAATAATACCAATGATACCCCCAATTCCGCATAAGAATGAAAGTAGAATTTGAATGATACCTTCTTTATTATAACCTAGGATAAATTTGTGGATACCCAAACCACCTATTACGATGGCCAAGATACCTGCAAGGATTTTTTTGTTTTCACCACTACTGGTTGCTTCGTTCCAGGTTTCTTTTATCTCTTTGGCTGCTTCTTCAACCGTTTCCTTGGCCTCTTCGGCAAATTCTTTCGCCTCTTTAGCAGCTTCGTTGGCTTTGTCTTTTAGGTCGTCGCCAAAGTTTTTGTTCTCGTCTTCTGACATATTATGTTGGTTTGATAATTAGTGAGTTATAAAAGTAAAAAATTATTTTATAAAAACGCACTATCCACTGGCTCCCAAAGTTCAATTTTATTTCCCTCGGGATCCATGATCCAACCAAATTTCCCGTAGTCGTATTCTTCCATTTCACCAACTACCGTTACCCCTTCTTCTTTCAGTACTTTTAGCAGTTCTTTGAGGTTCTCTACCCGAAAGTTCATCATGAATTGTTTCTCACTTGGGCTAAAATATTTGGTGTCCTGGGCGAAGGGGCTCCATTGGGTAGAACACTTTTCACCATTTGCGTCCCTCCACCAAAACGTCCAACCGTATTGATCTGTTGGGATACCCAGATGTGTTTTATACCAATTTTTAATTCCGTCCGGATCCTCTGTTTTAAAGAAGAACCCTCCTAATCCTGTTACTCTATTTTTCATGTGTATATTCTTTTACCAAGTGTTCATTTTGTCCATAGAACTTCGCAAGAATTGGCGAAGTACCTTACCATCAATATCTTTCAATCGCTTTATATATAGACAGGACTTACCTGTTTTGTAGCTGCCCAATCGTTCCATGAGTTCTTTTTCCCCTTCAAAACCACTCGTGGCATATATGGTGATATTTTGTTTTCTGGGTGAGAACCCAATTTTGTACCATTCACCTTGAGTGCCTGTGTTTTTGTAAGCGTACTTTCCAAATCCAATAATGCTGTTTCCCCAGATTTTCGGTGGCTCCCCAGAAACTGTGGTCATAATATCCAGCAACTCGAGAAAATCCGGAAAACGCTCCTCTTCTTTAAAGGACTCTAGAAAGGAGAGTACATCATCATCGTTCGGTTGTGTTTTTAGGGTATACATTGCATTATTTCTGACGGGCGCTTTCGTATGTGCCTATCCATTCTTTCACACTCATTTTTGTACAGAGCTCTGCAATGAGATCGTAGGGTATGGCATCCACTTTTTTGAATCGAACACAGCTTTTTCCCATGTCCAATTTATATTTAGAATGCTTCGGAAATTCGGAAACAAACCAATCCAGTAGTTCTTTTTTTGCATAAATACCACTATGATATAGAGCGACAAAATTCTTTTGGGAAGCAATGTTTATGAATGGAAGAGGGTCCTTTGGATTGCAATGGTACCCGTCCGGGTAGATAGAATGGGGTACATAGAACCCAATCATTTTATAGGTGATTCCCTCTTCGTAACCTTCTGGAAGGTTTTGTTTTACTATTTGGCGCAGCTTTTCTACTGGGCCTTTGCGATCTTCGGGTAGCTGTTCAATGTATTCCGCTACTGTATTTGCGTCGTATTGCATATGTTGATTATTTACGTTGTAAAATAAGTCCTGAAATTAAGGAAATGACCAATCCCATCATAACTACGGTCGAAAACATGATAAATGCCATAAACCCGGAACCACCATATTGAGCCATCTGTTCCTTCAGCATTTTGCTTTGGGCTTCGTATTCTGAAGGTGATAGGTTCACTTTCATATCGGCCAACATTTTGGTTTCGTATTCAATGGCGAAATCTGGGTTAATAAGTGTGGTATAGATGTAATCGATAATACCGAATCCCAAACCAGCGAAAAGTGAAATAAGCAAACCTATGAGCAATGCCTTGCCAAAGGAAATTTTACCTTCGTTCTCATGATCCCTATAATGACGAATGCCAAAAAAGACGAAAATGAGCGAAAGCCCCATAGATACATAACCAATAACTTCCTGTACCGAATAATCCAGGTTTTTACCTACTAGCAAGGCCAACAGGAAAATGCCTGAGGCCATAAGAAGGGAATACGTTCCGTACTTTAAGATTGTTTTTTTCATGATTTATATTTTGGTTTGGTCAAAAGTAAAGAGGGCACTTAGAAATGCACTCATACTAAAGTACCAAATTCCCTCATACTTTAGTAGGAATCGCCATTATACGATGATATTTAGGGATTTGGCTTTTTGAACGGCCTGGGTGCGTCGTTTTACATCCAATTTGGTAAATAGGTTGGAAACATGGGTCTTTATGGTACTTTCGGAAACGAAAAGTTGGTCCGCAATTTCTTTATTGGATAGACCTTCTGAAATTTTAGACAGAATTTCATATTCCCTCTTACTAAGTCCCAACTCCAATATTTTTTGATCGTCCAGCTTATTTTGGACAATATCTTCCGAAGATTTATTCTGAGCCTTTCGATTTATAAAAACCCCAATGACGAAAAATAAAATAGCAAAAACAGCGATGACTATTTCTATTCGCATGTTACCTGAGGCAATAGAGTATTTGCTCAATTGAAACAAAGAGAGCAAAACAATAATAAGTGCGCCAAAAACAAAAACGGTTTTTTTCACACCTAAAAGTAGAAAAAATTCGCTATTTATTCTTTAAGAAATCTTTCGGTAAATGCTGTTAGGCTATTTTCATCCTTTAGTTCAAGAAAATAAATGCCAGTGTTAATTTCTGAAATAGGAATGCGTTGGTTTTGTACTTTTCCCCGAAGTGCCAACTTCCCTTCCAAAGTGAAAATGGAATAGGTAAGGGGCGCTTCATTTAGGATCTGAAAATGCAATGTGGAGCGTACTGGATTTTCGATTAGGTCAATGCCATACGGGTTAAATTCTTCAGTATTCAGGCTACATACAACGGTACCCAGTGATTCTTGAGGGCAGCTGGAAGCCATGTACTCTGTCATGGTAGCACCGCCATATACCTGCCCCGTTTGTGCGACCAAATCCGCTAATAGTTCATAATCTTCCGATTCCAGGTCGTAGCGATATAGCTTTGCAAATTGATCTAACGCATAAATTGTATTGGTTTGGCAATCCTCGAAATCATTGACGAAAGTCCATAGTAATGGAACCGAACAACCAATATTGATCCGTTCGTTGCCGTCATAGGCCTTTATAAAGTCATTCAAGAACCCTGGATAGACCAAATTCCCTTTATAAAACGTGTAATCTCCGGGAGAAGAGATATTATTATCTACGAAAGTGGTCACACCAGTATCTAGGTTATAAGAATACAACTCCTGTGCTAACCATCTGCTTGTGAGGAGCTCGTTGTTAGCGTTGCATACCAAGGAGGTGTAGGAGTCCCCTTCCGGGAGATCGGCCACTGGAATAAAAGTTTCGCCCACCAAATCAATTTCTATGATCGTCCAATTATTTGTAACCCCGTACAAGCGACCATCTGGCGAGAAAGCCAAGTCGGTAATAAACCCTGCCTCGGAAATGGGTATGGTAAATAGGTCTGTGACCGAAAGATCACTTACATCAATGATTTTTATATCGTTTACATTATTAACGATATACAATTGTTGCCCAAAACTACATGTAAAAAATAGTAGCGCGAGGAATACTGTGCCTAATGTTTTCATGTTGGTCATAGTGGTGATTTCTAATAATAGAACAATTTAAACTGCGAAATCCCTACTAATCAGATAAGTTACGAAAAATGCTTCAGAATCTTTTCAACAATGGTTTGAGCCAGTTTTATTTTGCTTTCAACGGTCCATCCAGCCACGTGCGGACTTAAAATAACATTGTCCATTTGAAGCAGTTCTTGAAATTCAACCGGCATTTCTGAAGAGAAAAGAGACTCAAAGGACAATTTCTCATATTCTAGCACATCTAATCCTGCTCCTAGGATTTTACCTTCTTGCAAGGCTTTTACCAAATCTTTGGTCACCACGCTTTTTCCCCGGGCTGTGTTAATGAGCCAAAATGGTTTTTTAAATTGATCGATGAATTCTTCGTTTACCATCCTATTGGTTAAAGGCGTCCAAGGAGTATGCAGACTGACTACATCGGACATTTCCTGAAGGGTTTTTAGGGAAACCTGAGTTGCATTTTTGTTGCCAACATCGTTTAAAATATCATAACAGAAAACGGTACAATTAAATCCCTTGAGCTTTTTGGCAAAGGCTTTACCCATATTGCCGTAGCCAATTATTCCAATGGTTTTACCATCCAATTCTACGCCCCGATGTGCCTCCCGTTCCCAGGTACCCGATTTGATACTTCGATCTGCGGAATTGAGTTTATTGAATAGTGAAAGCAACATTCCCAGTGCATGTTCGCCCACAGCATTTTTATTTCCTTCTGGTGCTGAAATGAGTCGGATGCCCTTTTTTTCGGCATGCGGAATATCGATACTCTCCAATCCCGCTCCAACCCTAGCAATGAACTTCAGGTTTTTAGCGGCATCCAGAAATGTAGCGTCTACATTGAACCTGCTACGTATCACAATACCGTGGTAGTCGGCTATAATTTTTTCAACAGCTTCTTTGGGAGCTATGTATTCTTCGGTATTTTGAAAACCAGCGTCTTTTAACTGCTCAATAAGTAGGGGATGGTTTTGATCTAGGTGAAGAACTTTCACTTTGTCAGATTTTAGGGTATTCGGTTTGGGTGCGTTCATGACTTACGTCGCCGGTGTGCTTTGTAGCTAATTTTTCGAATAGAAGCAAATGTACTTCTTCATCACCTATGCTTTTAGGACAGTGTTCCACACCTTTCGGAACCACAATAATTTCTCCTTCGTTAACGATTTCCACTTTGTCCCTAAAATGCATTTCTAAAGTACCTTTCTGAACATAAAACAGTTCATCTTCCTCCTCATGTTTATGCCAGACAAATTCGCCTTTAATTTTGGCAAGAATCACCTGCATGTCATCCACAGTGGCAATTTGATGAGGGTGCCATTGCTTCGAGAACTTCCCGAATTTCTCTTTAACGTTAATAGGATTCATAGCTTTCTAATTTTCAGAACAAATTACAAATTTCTTCGGGAATTTTTGTGGGTTTTAAACTGCTTGCGTCCAGAAAGCACCATAGGGTTTTGGCTTCGACCATGACTTTCCCCGAATCTACATTTTTTATTTCGTAACGGCGTTCACTTTTGACCCCTTCAGAAAAAGAGACCCAGGTTCGAATCTCCAGCACATCACCTTCGAAGGCAGATGCTTTATAATCGATTGTATGACTAAGTACGTACCAAATGTATTTCGAACGAATTTCTTTGGAGGCGTTTTGCTCCCAATGGGATTCCGCAGCATCCAAACACCATTGTAGATAGGCAATGTTATTGACGTGCTTTCTCACATCGATAGCCGAAGATGGAACGGTAAATCGATGTTTGAAAACTTTGTGATCCATTAAAAACCGAGTATTAGTTTTGAAATATAAAAGAAGAGAAAGATTCCGAATATATCATTACTGGTGGTGATAAAGGGTCCCGTGGCAATAGCCGGGTCCACCCCTCTTTTATCAAGGATGATAGGGACAAACGTGCCAACCAAGGCCGCTACAATAATGACACAAAGCATGGAAATCGCAATGGTTAAACTCACCAATTGGTTAAGTCCCGCTATGAAACCAAATAAAATGACCAGTAGCCCTAGGGCAGCACCATTTATAAGTGCCAGTCCTACCTCTTTAACTAACCGATTTAGTAAACTTCCTTTTATGATGTCGTTTGCCAAACCCTGTACGATGATTGCACTGGATTGTACTCCTACATTACCTGCCATGGCAGCAATTAAGGGAGTGAAAAAGAAAAGGATAGGGAATTTGCTCAACGCTTCATCGAATCCTTGCATGATATACACACTGCCCAATCCACCAAACAAGCCTAGTACCAACCATGGGAGACGGGCGCGGGTGAGTAGCCATACATTGTCGTCGGCCTCTACGTCCTGCGAAATACCCGCGGCTAACTGATAATCCTTTTCGGCTTCGTCCTTTATGAAATCTACAATATCGTCAATGGTAATACGCCCCATTAAGATTCCCTTTTCATCTACCACAGGGATCGCTTCCAGATCATACTTTTGCATGATTCGGGCCACTTCTTCATTTTCCGTATGAACGGTCACATAATCTACACGCGGGATGTAGATGTCGCTAATATGGGCTTTTTCGGAGGCGGTGAGCAAGTCCTTTAATGATAATCGACCTTTTAATAATCCGTTCTTATCCGTTACATAAATGGAATGTACCCGTGTCACATTTTTGGCTTGTCTGCGCATTTCCCTCACACAGCCTGCTACTGTCCAGGTTTCTTTTACCTGAATTAGTTCCTTTGCCATGAGTGCTCCAGCGGTATTATCATCGTATGTAAGAAGTTCGACAATATCTGCAGCATGCTCCTCATCTTCAATTTTATCGATTACCTCTAATTGGATGTCCTCATCTAATTCGGCAATAACATCGGCCGCATCATCCGTGTCCATTTCTTCCAGCTCCTTTGCAATTTCCTTGGGCGAGAGACGATCCAATATTTTTTCCCTAACATCTTCGTCCACTTCCATAAGGGCTTCCGATGTAATTTCACTTTCTAGGGATTGTATAAGGAAGGTGGCGTCATCTGACTTAAGCTCTTCGATGATTTCCGCAATGTCAGCAAAATGAAATTCACGGAGCATTTCTTTTAACCCAAGACCATCCCTTTGGGCAATGAGATGCTCAATGTGCTGAACGAATTCATCTGTGAGTTGAAATGCCATCGTCCTGTATTTTTTGGGTGAGATTTATAAACTCTGTAACCGAAAGTTGCTCGGGACGCTGGGCAAATATAGTATCTTCTTTTAGTTTATCGGACAGATTAAAACTTTTTAAGCTATTTCGAAGTGTCTTTCGCCGCTGTTGGAAAGCTGTTTTCACTACTTTGAAGAATAAGGATTCGTCGCATGACAGGCTGTAATTTTCTTTCCTTGTTAGCCTAAGAACACCACTATCTACCTTGGGTGGCGGATTAAAAACCCCTGGTTTCACCGTAAAAAGATATTCGGCATCATAGAATGCTTGGGTTAGTACTGACAATATGCCATAGGTCTTGCTTCCCTCTTTTTCGCAAATACGTTGTGCTACCTCTTTCTGAAACATACCGGTAAATTCTGGAATGCGATGACGCCATTCTAATGTCCTGAAGACTATTTGGGATGAAATATTATATGGGAAGTTGCCTGTAATGGCAAAAGGAGCTTCATCAAATAATTGAGCGAGATCGAACTTCAAAAAATCCGCTTCGAGAATTGAAAGATTCTCTTCCGGGTAATGCTCATTTAAGTACGCGATAGACTCCGTATCTAAATCCATAGCAATGACCTCTAACGGTTTCTTTATTAGATACTTGGTAAGTATTCCCATACCTGGTCCAATTTCAAGAACATGAGTATACCCTTTCAAATTGAGGGTGTCGCCAATTTTTTCAGCAATCCGCTCATCATGTAGGAAGTGTTGCCCAAGGTGTTTTTTTGCTCTAACTGAATTTTGCATATATTTTCAAAGGTAGCGGAATTACTTGTTTTTATTGGTGTTAACAAGGGAAGTATTATGCTTGCATAAAAATAGCTTTTCTAATTTGAAATTTCAAAATCGTTGAAATTTACACTTCAACGAATAAACATACACTTCAACTAAAATATGTAGGAAAATTCCTTTTATGGATTAGATTTGCTTGAATCTAACATTGTCAACCTCATCTCACCATGAGAAATTTTATCCTCTTCTTCATTGCGCTTTTTAGTTTAACAAACCCATTGAATGCGCAAAGTTCTGCTAACACAAACACTTCATCTGAAATAGCCGATGCCTCCTCCGAGTTCAATCTTAATGATATTGGAGATAATGGTTTTAAATTCGAAACCCTTACGACAGGGATCAATTCCAAATATGCCGATTATGGTTCGGGATTGTTCATGGATAAGTTCATTTCTTTCTCTGCTCGAAAGATTGGCGCCTTGGCTCCAAAAGATCGTGCTACGAATGAACCCTTTACCAAATTGTACTGTAGTGATATTCTAGAGAATTATGACCTTACCAGGCCATTGCTTTTTTCCAGTATTTTGAATAAAAATGAGAATCTAGGGACCGTTTCTTTTTCAAAAGAGGGAACAGTAATGTTCTTTACTAAGAATATAGAAGGTAATACCCAGCATTTCCAATTATATCGTGCCGAACTTAATCCGGAGAGACAGGGAGAGTGGTATAATATTACTGCACTTCCATTTAACAGTGATGATTATTCTGTGGAAAACCCACATCTAAGTAAGGACGGGAAGACGTTATATTTTGCATCGGACATGCCAAGCTCTAAAGGAGGCTACGATATTTTCAAGGTTGATGTGAAGGGACCAAACAGCTATGGTGAGGTACAACCTATTGAAGGCTTGATTAACACAGAGAACGACGAAAAATTTCCACACCTATCCTATGATGAGAAGTTCATGTTCTTTTCTTCTAAAGGCCATGATAATATTGGAGGATTCGATGTGTTTAAGTCCCGTCGAACAAAAAAGGGATATGTAACGATCTTGAACCTCGGAAATACTATAAATACACAGAAGGATGAGGTTGCTTTTGTGCCCGCTACAGAAAGAATTGGTTATATCACTTCCAACAAAGAAGGGGGTTATGGCAATTACGATATTTATAGGATTACCGAATATGTCCTAAAACAAACAGTACGCGGAAAAGCAGTGGATTTCGAAACAGGGATTCCCTTGGCAGATGCTGAGGTGAAACTGATCGATACCGATGGGACCGAAGTTGGGAATATGATTACCAACGAAAAAGGAGAGTTTAGTTTTCCATTGTCATCATTTGAGTACTACACCATAGTTTCTGGGAAGGAAGGATTTTATAAAGGATCTACAATCTTCAATACGGATAACAAAACACCCGAATACGAAGCCGATGTCACGTTGAAGGTAATTCCTGCACCGATCGTGGTAGAGGAAGAGAAAAGCTATATTAAAATTGATAATATTTTATTCGATTACGATAGCGCCAAGATTAAGGAAATTTCCAAGATCACGCTTAATAAAGTGGTCGCTACATTAAATGAGAACCCCGAGATTTCAGTGGCATTGGGAGCCCATACCGATTTTAGAGGGAATGATGCTTACAACATGAGCCTTTCTGGAAGACGTGCAGCCTCTGCAGTGAAGTACCTAGTATCTAAAGGAATAACCGAAGATCGCCTAACTTGGAAAGGTTACGGAGAATCGGAACCTGTTATTGATTGTAACCCCTGTACAGAAGAAGAACATGAAACCAATCGTAGGATTGAGTTTATAATAATGGAAAACTAACTAACCAAGTTATAAATTCCAGAATCCCCGCAAGAACCCGATAGGAACCCCTGTCGGGTTATTTTTTTTGGAATTCTGCAATGACCTCCAATTCTGTTCGGAAAGCCACAAATTTTCCTTCAAAAGGTTTGCTCTGTGCGCGCAAGTTAGGAGCATCCTCTTTATAGTACCTGTCCAAAGTTACCTTACTATCGGTTGTGTATTGAACAGAATAGGTAATACCGCCCATTTCCTCTTCCACCTGAACCTTGGTCATGAGGGCTTTCGAAAATTTACCGGTGTTCAACATGGCTGGAATGTGCTCTTTCTGCATCCATTCTAGCCAAGTATCATGAATGCTTTCCTCTATATTAATGGTAACGCTGTAGATATACAATGGAAGTAGAATTATTATTTTAGGTTTTCAGTTGGAAGGTTCTTTAGTTTATTTCATCACCGCGGAGCATTCTGTAACGCTTGCGTGCTTCGACAAAATAAATACTATCTGCAAAATTAAAGATAATCTGTTCGTAAAGATCCTTGGCTTTTTGTGGAAGGTCTAATTTATCTTCATACAATTTTGCCAAGCGGAAATGCGCATCATCGGCTAAGATATCCTCATTGTAAAATTCGATTATTTTACCGTAGTTGATTTCGGCCTTTGCAAAGTCACCCAATAGTTCGAATACGGCACCTTGTTTTAATAATGCTTCATCTTCGATCTTTTCACCTTTATGGTTTTCAAGGATATCATCGAACAAAGTGATCGCTTCCAAGTTTCGGTTCTGAAGCATTAACAAATCCGCTTGCGCAAATTTCTTTAGGGCAATTTGTGTTGAGTCTTCCAGCGAGTTATCCCTAATCATTAAGGCAAGCTCCATGGCATCATTTGCAATAAGCTGGGAAGCGGACTTTTTCAATACATCCAATTGTACCAAAGACCAGTCGAAATCCCCTTTGTAATAACTTGTTCGCGCCACTTTAAACCTGGCTTCCTGCGCCAGACGGTCATTTTTTACCTTTTTCTGAACTTGGGAATAATAAATAAGTGCCTGATTGAATTTTTCATCGAACACCAGGATATCGGCCAATTTCAACTTAATTCGGGACTCTTTGTATACCGAAAGGCTCTCTTTCGAAAGTTTTTTTAAGTTATTGATTGCCTCTTCCTTTTTTCCAAATTTGAAAGCCAAAAATTCATTGTAATCCAACTGTAGGGCATAGGTGTCGGGCCCATAACCAAATCGATCGAAGAGATCCAGAAATTCTTTTTGAATGTTTTCGTAATCACCCTCTTGAGCCAATTTTAGCTCAATGTGCATAAGGTATTTATAGCCAGAGATTTCAGCGTTCGGTGTGGTTGCTTTTTCTATGAGGAAGTTGGCAACCTCACGGGCATCTTCGTAGCTTTCTTCATCCATGGATATTTGTAATAGATCGATAATGCCACGCAAATCTTCCCCCGTTCTTTTATAAATGGCCTTCTCCTGGGTAAATGCTTTTCTGAAATCCTTTTGTTGAATGAATAACCAACTCAGCAACTCATTGTATAGGATATCTGGAGTGCCTTGCAATCGTTTCAGCAATGTTTTCCTGAGTATGATATTGGCTTCATTATTTGGATCTTCGGTTATGTAAAAACTGAAATTACGCTGAGCCGAGGGGCGATAGGCCACATTGGTCTGAATAAGATCTATGTACTTTTCGAACATTTGCTCTAACTTCCCCTGTTCCCCATAAATCTTAGCGAGTTGGCCATTGTAATCCCTAGTGGGATCAATCTCCATGGCTCTTTCGTATACCGCTGCAGCTTCGTCTAAAAGGCTGTAGTTGCCAAAAGTCCTACCCACCACATATGCATATATTGGATTTTCATCAATAGACCTAATGGCTTTTTCATATTGAATGGAGGCAAGGCTATCCTTACCCTGTAGGGTATAATTATGCCCCAATTCTACCATGTACTGCGGATTCTGTCGTCGTCCGCTCAATTTTTCGAGTAGGACTTCCTGAGCTTCATCATATCGCTCAAGCTGCTGGTATGTTTTTACCAAGTATTGAAACTGACTATTGTTTCCAGGGTTTTGCTTTACCAACTTCTTGAATATACTCAAAGCCTTTTCGTATTCCCCTTGTTCAAAATAATTCTTGGCCAATCCTTGGCTTTGGCCAAAGGAAATATGGGTAAATAGAAATAATAAGGCTATAAGTACAATTCGCATGGGATAAATATACGCAATAGAGTTCTTAAAAATATCTCAAATATTGAGCCGTTTTCCCAACGCAGGAAATCTTGTACCTAGTCAATGATATCGAATCCGCAATAAGGGACCAAAACTTCAGGCACTTTAATTCCATTGGGGGTTTGGTAGTTTTCTAAAATACCTGCGAGAACCCTGGGTAAAGCCAAGGCACTGCCGTTGAGGGTGTGTACCAATTTGTTTTTCCCATCCGTATCCTTGAAACGAAGTTTCAAACGATTCGCTTGGAAGGTTTCAAAATTGGAAACAGACGAAATCTCCAGCCAACGATCTTGAGCAGTTGAGAATACTTCGAAATCATACGTCAAGGCAGCGGTAAACCCTAAGTCCCCACCACACAAGCGAAGAATGCGGTAAGGCAATTTCAATTCGCGAAGGATTTCCTTTATGTGATCTACCATTCCATCTAAGGCCGCGTAACTAGTATCTGGATGTTCAATACGCACAATTTCAACTTTGTCGAACTGATGCAGTCTATTAAGCCCTCTAACATGTGCTCCATAACTACCAGCCTCGCGACGGAAACATGGGGTGTAGCCGGTGCAGGTAATGGGCAATTGATTGTGCATTAACAGATCACCACGAAAAAGGTTGGTAACGGGAACTTCGGCAGTTGGAATAAGGTACAGGTCGTCCATACCCACATGGTACATTTGCCCTTCTTTATCGGGTAACTGCCCAGTGCCATAACCACTAGCTTCGTTTACCAAATGGGGAACTTGGTATTCCGTATATCCTGCAGACGTGTTCTTATCTAAAAAATAGGCAATTAATGCTCGCTGCAATCGAGCACCCTTCCCTTTGTATACGGGAAATCCGGCACCTGTTATTTTAACACCTAATTCGAAATCGATCAGGTCGTATTTTTTGGCTAGCTCCCAATGTGGTAAGGCATCGTTTTCCAATACAGGAATATCTCCCTCTAGGTACACCTCTTCATTATCGTTTTCATCTGTACCTGCCGGCACCAATTCATTAGGAATATTGGGAAGCGCGTACAATGCCTCCTTAAGTTTGGACGCAGCCTCATTTAATTGCTGTTGCAGTTCTTTGCTTTGCTCTTTTAATTGAGAGGTTTTCTCCTTAAGCAGGTTGGCTTTTTGAGTTTCCCCATTCTTAAAAAGTATACCAATTTCCTTAGAAAATGTATTGGACTGCGATAGGGTTTCATCCAGTTTAGCTTGAGTGGCACGTCTTAATTCATCAAGGGACAATACTTCGTCCAGTGCTTCATTGGCGTGTAAACCTCTTTTGGTTAGTGCCGTTACATATGCTTCTTTATGGTCGCGAATGTTCTGTACGTGTAACATTTTCGTAAGGATTTTAAGAGCGCAAAGTTAGGGAAAAAGAGGGTGTGAGCGAAGTTTTGGTTTATTCTTTTTCTGCCTTGCTGTGGTAATCTGCAGGGGAAGGTAAAATCCATTCATGATGTTGAAAGGGATGCCATTCTTCCTGTGCCAAATCTACTTTTGGGTCGATAAGAGGATGGTACACACCACCATTAATTTTCACTTTACAATTGGCAAACACGGCTACATCATTACCTTTTTCCAGTTCAATAGCATGGATTCGTTGTGCCAGTTGCCAAATAAGATCGGGCTTGGTCTGCACGTTTCGTTTCTGTTTTTTAGAAAGCATTTCCTTGTACGGATATTTGGTGCGCTCTCCAGTTTCCTTGTCTTCTACCCAAACACTCAATAAGCCTGAACGTGAGCGAAGCATCATGCGCCAGCTAAGCCGATGTCCTTCTTCGGTCCAAAGCACGTCATCTGTAAAGAACCAATGCCGAAGGGGAAGTCCGATCTGAAAAAGAAAATAAATACTGAACACCAAAATGGCTGGTTTTGCAATTGAAGAGACTTTTATATCATTCCCTTGATAGACTTCGCGTTTTAGCTTACATCTTTTTATAAGGGTTTCAGAAGAAAAGAAAAAGAAAGCAAAAGCAATAGACATATAAGGAAAAATCCCTATTTGGAATACGATAGAATTAAAAAGATGAAAGAACAAGGAAAGGCCAAATGCCAAAACACGGGTCCTTTTCCATATAAACAATGGGATGATTAAAAGGTCGAAAAGCAGTCCAAAATAAGCAATACTGTAATGTACCCATGTTTCCTGGAGCAAATTACCAATGAGCCAATACTTTTGCTTTCCAAGCATGAGCAATGCAGGTGCTTTTAAGTTAAACCAATCCGGATACATTTTGGCAATTGAGGCATAGGTGAATACAATAAAGACTTGAAGAATCAATATGATTTTCACCCATTGGGGCATGGATAGCGATCGTAACGAAGGCTTTCTTTTTACATCCAACGAAAGCCAGCGGTTAGCCGGTAAAAACACCATGATCCAACAGAGCAGCATCATTAAATAGTAATGATTGTTGTACGAGGTTTTTTGCATGAGATATACGCTGGTCCACATAAGTGCATAGCAGAACATAGCATAACGATATCGATATCCCAGCATTACGCAAACACCCAAAACCCCAAGTACAGCGAAGTAGAAATACATGCCCATTCCGGGTAAAGGTTGTAGGAAGTCGAAACCAATAAAATTAAAAGTAAAGTCGGGCTCAACAAGTGTTCTGCGCACCCAACCTGTGGCAATCGCGCCGAAACCTTCAAGAGCGATGAGTAGGCCAAAGGCAATGCGCCAGAGGACTAATCCGGTATTATCAATATGCTTAAAAAGGAAACTATTCATGATCCTTCAAAAAATTCCTAGCGAATTGTTCATCATCCTTAATGGCACTTACCAGTTCGTCCAGCGATTCGAAATGTGCTTCCTCACGTATGTGCGTAATGAACTCTAAGGTAATGAATTGGCCATATAAGTCACCTTCAAAATCCATGAAAAAAGTTTCGATTGTAGTTTCCTTTCCACCCACTGTTGGGTTGGTTCCAATACTGGTTAGGCCATAGTGAGGGGTTCCATTAATGAAAGATCGCACCAAGTAAACCCCTTTTTTGGGAATAAGCTTGTAATCTTGATCTACTTTTAAATTGGCAGTTGGGTACCCTAGGGTTTTTCCAATCTTTCTTCCATTGGCAACAAGGCCTGATAGTGGGTAAGCGTACCCAAGATATTCATTGGCGGTGGTGATATCCCCTTCGCTTAGGGCATTCCTGATTTTGGTCGAACTAATAGCTACATCGTTCAATTCCTGAGCTGTGATATCCTCTACCTGAAAACCATAGGTCTCGCCGTATTCCTTTAGGTTGTCGATGTTGGCAGTTCTATTCCTTCCAAATCTATGATCGTAGCCAATGATAATGTGTTTGGCATTCAACTGATTTACCAATATATCCCGAACATATTCAAGGGCTGTAAGCCGAGAGAATTCCTTGGTAAAAGGTTCAACCACCATATGATCGATCCCCAAAGATTCCAGAAGCTCCTTTTTTTCGTTTAGTGTGTTAATGAGCTTAAGGTTCGTGTCTTTTTGCAGTACCATTCGTGGATGCGGAAAGAAGGTGAGAAGGACCGCATCTAATCCTTCTTGCTTGGCTAACTTTACAAGGCGTTCAATAATAGCGGTATGTCCCAAGTGTACGCCATCGAAAGTGCCGATGGTCACGACGCATCCTTTTTCGTTATGGTAAGCCAATGCCGAAGTGTATTCCTCCAAATTATTTTCCGTTATAGGAGTTCATGGTTATTTGTAATCCTGCCAAACCGAACGATTCTATGATTTTGGCGGCTGTGTCCAATCGTTCGTTTATTTTTTCTTCTTCCTCTTCGTTCCATTCACCAAGCACATAATCTACTTGCCTTCCCTTGTTAAATGCATCACTAATGCCAAAACGAAAACGGCTGTATTTGGTCGTTTGCAGGACATTTTGAATATCCTTCAAACCATTGTGTCCGCCATCACTTCCTTTGGCCTTAACCCTAAGGGTGCCAAAGGGGAGGTTGAGGTCATCGGTCACCACCAAAAGGTTTTCCAGAGGGATCTTTTCCTTTTCCAGCCAATATTTAACGGCTTTTCCACTCAAATTCATATAGGTGCTAGGCTTTAAGAATAAAAAAGTTCGCCCTTTTTTCTTAAAGGTAGTAACATCTCCAAGTTTAACGGTTTCCCAAGTGAGTTCATTTTCTTTTGCCATATGATCCAACACCCTAAAGCCAATATTGTGACGGGTATTTTCATATTTGGGGCCGATATTTCCCAGACCTGCAATGAGGAATTTTTTCATAGGATCGCCTGTGGTAAACGGTTTGTTTTTTTCTGAAACAAAGAGTGATCTAAAAAAGGACAGCATTCCTTCCGTTATTTTTGGTAAAAATAAAAAAAGCATCCCGAACATGGGATGCTTTTTTTATTATTAGGGAATAGAATTTATTCTTCTGCTGGAGCTTCTGCGGCTGGAGCTTCTGCTGCTGCCTCCGTTCCTTCTTCTCCTTCATCTTCTTCATCCTCATCAGTATCATCAACAGCAGTACGCGAAGTTCTTACTTGACATATAACTGTGTTGTCTGTATGCTGGATGCTGAATTTTTCCTGCTCAATGGCAGTTACATACATTTTCGCACCAATACGCATTTCAGTAATGTCCGCTTCGATAAAGTCTGGTAAATCCTTAGGCAATGCCTTTACCCGCAGTTTACGGTTTACAATACGCAATACCCCACCATTTCTAACTCCTCTGGAGTTTCCAGTGATTTTCACAGGGATATTCATGGTTACTTCCTTTTCGTCAAAGATTTGGTAAAAATCTATGTGAAGGATGCGATCGTTAACTGGGTGAAATTGAATGTCCTGAAGGATGCATTCTACCTTTGTTCCATCTTCTAATGAAATTACAACTGTGTGAACGTTTGGAGTGTACACCAAGTTCTTAAATGCAATTTCATCTGCCGAAAAGTGTATAGGTGTTTCTCCTCCGTAAACAACGCAGGGAACCTTTCCAGCATTACGTAAGGCTTTGGTCGATACCTTGCCCACGCTTTCTCTTTGAGATCCGTTAATCGTAATTGATTTCATCTTAATGATTTAAATTAAAAAAGCCGCTTCCTTTGAAAGCGGCTGCAAATGTACATTTTTTATACTAAAACCGAAAGTAAATTCTTTCGTTTCTACATTAAGAATTTAGAGGCTATACTCTCGTTGTGTTGTACGCTCAGCATAACATCGGCGAACAACTTGGCACAACTCAAGACTTTTATTTTTGGGCTCTGCTGTTTTAAGGGAATGGAGTCGGTCACAATTAATTCCTGCAATTGCGAATTTTCCAATCGTTCATAGGCATTGCCAGAAAGTATTGGGTGTGTGCATATTGCCCGTACGCTTTTAGCGCCACGCTCCATCATTAGATCTGCTGCTTTAGTTAAGGTTCCAGCGGTATCCACCATATCATCTGCCAATACTACGTTCTTTCCGCTTACATCACCTATAAGCTCCATATGCGATATCACATTTGCTTTAGCACGCTGTTTATAGCAAATAACCACGTCGCTTTCCAATGCTTTGGAATAGGCATAGGCCCTTTTGGATCCTCCCATGTCTGGTGAGGCAATGGTCAGGTTGTCCAAGTTCAATTTTTTTAGGTAAGGAAGGAAAATAGTGGAGGCAAACAAATGATCCACAGGTTTTTCGAAAAACCCCTGAATCTGGTCAGCGTGAAGGTCCATCGTAATAATTCGGGTCGCCCCAGCTGTTTCCAGCATTTTGGCCACCAATTTGGCTGCAATGGGAACCCTGGGTTTGTCTTTCCTGTCTTGTCGTGCCCATCCAAAATAAGGGAGCACTGCAGTAATATGCCTTGCCGAAGCCCTTTTGGCGGCGTCCAACATTAAAAGCATTTCCATAAGGTGGTCGCTGTTGGGAAAAGTGGAGCCAATGATAAATACCCGACTTCCCCTTACAGATTCTTCGAATGAGGGTTGAAATTCTCCGTCGCTATAGGTGGACGTAATAACATTTCCTAAGGGAGCGCCAAAGGTATTGGCAATTTGTTTGGCGAGCACTTGACTCTGTTTGCAGGCAAAGATTTTGGGTGCGGGTACGGATGGCGACATGGTGTTATTTTATTTAGTTGCGTTGGTTGCAAATGTAAAAAATAGTAGGGAGTGTTCTCCAAAAAAATGCTGAAAGGAATTATGTCGAATTTATAAATATTTATGTATTTTTGCCGTCCCGTAATGCTCAAGTGGCGGAATTGGTAGACGCGCTGGATTCAAAATCCAGTTCCTTCGGGAGTGTGGGTTCGATTCCCACCTTGAGTACAAACATAAAAGCTCATACGAAAGTATGGGCTTTTTTTATGCTCAGATATAACTTTCATTGAAGTTTATACATATGGGAACTATTTGATGGCATCAATATTCAGATACTTAGTGTAAAAAGTAGAAGCGCATTTGATATTCCTTCCATTTTTATAGTAAAAACATGTTACAACAACTTTTTACTATCGCATTCGTATTTACTTCCTTCATTGCATTTTCTCAAAAAAGTATAACGGTTGGCAAAACACAAGAAAGAATAGTTATTGATGGCGTACTGAACGAAGTAACTTGGTCGCAGGTTGAAGCGACTGATGAGTTTCTGAACCAGTGGCCTAATGATGAGGGTGTGGCCCAAGTTCAGACGGAAGTAAAGCTAGCATTTGATGAAGATTTCCTATACGTAGGTATTATATGTTTCGACATTTCTAATGATCATATAATTCAAACCCTAAAAAGGGATAAAGATGACGAACATTTCGGAAGTGATGGAATAGCCATCGTTTTGGACCCATTTAATCAAAAAACGAATGGTTTCTTTTTTGGTGTAAATGCCGGCGGTGCTCAATTCGAAGGATTAATAAGTGTAAGCGGTAACGAATCCTTCATTAACGAAAATTGGGATAATAAATGGTTTTCAGAAATCACTTATGGTCAAAATATGTGGTACGTAGAAATGGCCATTCCCTTCAGGACTCTGCGATATGATTCCAGTAATACCACTTGGGGGTTGAATTTTGTTCGTAATGATATGAAGAACAATTACTTTTCTTCCTGGAATAGAGTGCCTTTGAACTTCAATACCATAAACCTAGGCTACACAGGTGAAATGACATGGCCTGAGAATCCACCCAAAGTAAAGAAAGGCAAAATCAATGTTCTGCCCTATGTATTGGGTTCGGCAAATAGGGATTTTGAAAACAGCGAAAAAGCGGATTATGGGTTGGACTTTGGGGTGGATGCCAAGGTTGGGCTTGGTCCTGCTTTGAACCTTGACTTGACCGTGAATCCGGATTTCTCGACGGTAGATGTTGACCAACAACAAATAAACCTAACTAGGTTCCCTTTATTCTTTCCTGAAAGAAGAGGTTTTTTTCTGGAGAACAGTGACCTATTCAATTCGTTTGGCATAGGATCGATCAACCCATTTTTCTCGAGACGTATCGGGCTAAACGTGCCCATTAATTTTGGAGCAAGATTATCTGGAAACCTGAATAAAAAACTACGTATTGGAGTAATGGATATTCAAACAGGTAGTGAGGATGGGATAAATCCGCAAAATTACTTTGTTTCATCCCTGTCGCAGAGAATTGGAAATCGATCCACTTTGGATGCTATGCTTGTGAATAGACAGGCAACATCGTCTAAAGAGAATCCATCTGAAAATGCCTACAATAGGGTATTTGCTATGGAATATAACTTCGTAGATAGCAAGGGTAAGTGGAGCGCTAATGTAGGGGGGCATAAATCTTTTAATCCGGGTGATTTGGATGAAGAAGCCTATTTTACATCTACATTAAGGTTTCAGACAAAAAGGCTATTAACCCGGGTGTCGGGTCATAGGGTGGGGCAAAATTACCTGACCGATGTTGGTTTTGTCCCAAGGCTTGAGAACTATGATGCTGCAAGTGATACCATTGTAAGGAAAGGTTTTTATCAATTAGCGTATTTGTTGGTTTACGATTTTTTTCCTCAAAAAGAATCATCCCCTATAAATCTTCATGGCCCAAGGATATCGACCACATCCATTTTAAATATCGACGGTTCATTAAACGCCATGTTTGCGGGTCTGTTTTACTTTGTGAATTTTAAGAATCAAAGTGCACTCGAAGTAAAGTTTACCCAAGATAGGGACAATTTACCCTTCGACTCGTTTATAGTTGGAGACATCCCTTTTCCAAAAGACGACTACACGTACAACAGGTATGGGTTTTGGTATAGATTCAACCCTAGGAAAAAGTTCTCTGGAAGAATGGGCGCAACCCATGGGGAGTTTTTCAATGGCAAAAGAACCTTTTTTGAGGCCGAAGCTAATTATAGGATTCAACCATGGGGCAATTTTAGCTTGAATTACAACTACAATGATGTGAATCTTCCTGAGAATTTAGACAGCCAAGATTTTCATTTGGCTGGACTTACATCAGAAATTTCATTCTCGAATAAGATGTTTTGGACAACATTTGTACAGTATAATACCCAGAATGATAATGTAAATATCAACAGTAGATTTCAGTGGCGTTATGCCCCAATGTCCGATTTATTCATTGTGTATTCGGATAATTATTATCCCGAAACCTTGAATAGTAAGAACAGAGGATTGGTGCTAAAACTAGCATATTGGTTTTAATGATTCATGCCCTTTAATGATCGTGTTCATCAAAACTATGAACGAATGTGAAACGTGCTTTTATAATTAACCATACGGATCGACCACGGGGCCTTTGTCTGCACCCATAGGTTCAATCCCAGGGCCATATAACTCTTCATTAGAATCTAAAGGTTCTGGAGAACAACTTAGACTGGCTGAAAATGAAAATACCAGTAATGCTACAATTAATACTTTTTTCATGTCAAATTTCTTTTTTGATTACACTCCAAATTAACTCCTTTAACTGAACCGATTTAAACTTTTAGGCTAATTGTAGACTTATTTATGTGTAATGCACTATCAATAATGCAAATCCCTATCGATTAAGTACTACCAAATTATTCCTGCTGTCTAATCCAGGTATAGGTTCTGTTGGCAACCCAATTATTTTCCTCATCGATAATAAAAGATTTCCCTATGTGTTTATTTTGATCTAAATATGTTGTTTTATGCCCAATCTTGTAAGTGGAGCCATCGGGATTGGTAAAAGTTTGCTCTAGCTTTATTTCATTGTCGCTAAGATGTGTCAGTTCTCCTTTTCCAAAGCTACCGTCTGATCCAAATTGAAGTACTATAACTTTGGTAATGGATGGATCGAAATATTTTCTGAATTGCCAGAAATTTCCAATGTCCTTGCCACCTTTAATGCCATACAATCTACCGATCAAACTCTTTTTCCCCAAACCCCATTTCCATTCTACAGCGTATTGTTCGTAGGGTTCATTTTCATTTTGGTATTCAGAATTATCCGTAATCCAAACACCCACTTCATTTTCAAATTCATTTACAAAATGTTGAAGGTCATTTTCTTGTGTGAAAGCACAAATTGAAAATAGCACGGTCACAAAAGTCATTATTGTTTTATTCACTTTATATTCGATTTAAGATTGTTAATTTCGGTTGGTTCAGATTAAATTTGGTTTATTCCTAAACAGAAATTCTTTAAGCGAGTACCCCAACCAAACACCTAGAATGAGGGAGAAACCGCCCATAATATCAAACCAAATTGGGTCATTTGTGAAGTTTACAGAAATAAGGTAACTGGTTTCTGCAGTTATGAGAAGAGATATGCCCAAAGGCACTGCAAAATTGTATTTTTTACTGATTAACCTTGCAACCATTCCTGCTAACATTGCCGCAACAAATGTTGCCATCCCTCCAAATAAGAGCTCTAAATTCGTAGCAGTAGTATACCTTATTCCATTAAACAGGACCTCTTGAGCTAGCGTGGCGAATAAAATAAGAGCGATTTCTCCTCCAATTATTGCCAATACTATTGTGAAAATAGCTTTTGTATTCATGACGTCATTAGTGCATTTTCTTTGCGGTTATAGTAATATCGGGATCTGATAGTGTTAAGGACCTTACTTTGTCCTTATCCATATCGAATGTCACATGAACCGAGGGAGCGCCGTTATAGGTATAATAGTTATCCCGAATTTTACGTAGGGCACCACCGAAACCACCAATGGGGCCAAGAGCCATTATTTCCCTCATGTTCAGGGCGATTGTAAACCCGTCCTTTTCCCCATCACCGTATTTATAATCCCCTAGGAATTTTGCCTGTTCTTCTTTGGTTTCTTCGATATATTTTTCTCCTCCTGCGTTTCCTAAAGATTCCAAGTAGTCAATGGTTCTTTTTACATTGTCCAATTCTTTTGAGGTCATTTTGTCTTTCATGCGCTTTCCATAATGGGCATGATCAAGAAGACTAATGCCATGCGGACCCATTGTTGTTTGGATACCTGGGGAGAATTCAATCATTGACGTGACGGCCTCATATGCTCCCAGCATAGCAAAAGTAAAAATGGAAGGCCTAGCCCCTTTGCTCATAAGGTAAAGTGCTATGTCCCTTCTACCTACATGGGATGCTGCACCTATGGCAGACTCAAAATCACCGAATCGCCATTCCCAAACGGACCTTGCCAATTCCGGTCTAGCATCTACTAGTTCTTTGACTCTTTCTAAGTTGAAATGGGATTTTCCCACAACTTCCGAAACAATCTCTGGGTCAATGTTAGGCCAGTGCTTTGGGATATCATTGTTTTTGCTTGTAACGAACAGACTTGGTGGGTTTACATTGGCTGCTTTGAGCATGTTAGGTAGTGATAACCCTAATATGCCAAGGGCAGAGTTCTTGATAATTGTTCTTCTATCCATAATGCTATTGCTTTTTTTGTTTAATCGACAAATCCCCGTTAGATACCTCTATTGGAATATTATCTTCATTTGTTGTTATGCTTATTGAAAAGGGCAGGCTTGTCCGATTGGAAAACCCTGAGAAACCAGGATAGATTAACCTATAATCATTTTCACCTATCTTGAACAATGTGGTTACGGCTTCATCCAATATATATGAATCTCCAAATTCTTCGGAGTTGAGCTCAATTTGATAAACATTGAACTGTTCGGATTCATTCGTTTCCAACCGCCGTGAAAATCCAACCGCCGAATAATAGCTGAGCATGTTTTCTAGCTCAAAGTATCGAGATGTAAATGGACTCCATAATTGAGTGCCGGGCGGCGCAAATTTTGCGTAATTAAAGCTACCATGAAACGGGGATTTTCCATCGATAAAAATGGAATCGCCCTCTCTCACCAATGTAGCCTCCGTAATACCTTCACTACCCTTGTTTAGAATGTATAAAGAGTCTATCCTCTTTCTATTTACCGATTGGTAGCTGTAGGTTTCGCGATAATCTGGAGCATCGGAAATCATAACCGATGTTATCCCCAAACGTCTATTCCCTAGGGTGTCTATAATGATCTTCTGACCGCCAACTTCAGTATCCTTGTTATAAAAAGTGTATTCCAGCTCACTCGAAGTTTCCTTTTTCGCCAAGTATTCTTTCCAGCTTTCGAAACGGTTTTTTGTTGAATTATTTTCTGCTCTCAACAACTTCAATTGTTCGTTTAAATATTCCCTGTCCAGCCATTTGCCACCCACCATTACACCGAAAATACCTTTCACATTCTCCATATCCTTCAGAGGATTGTTATCCAATAAAACAATGTCGGCCATATTTCCAATTTCAATGGTTCCACGGTTTTCCAGTTTTAAAAATTTTGCCGCATCGACAGTGGCATATTTTAAAATTTTAAAATTGTCTATACCCGCCTTAGAGAATAATTCCATTTCATCTAAATAGGCAAAACCCGGAATTATTAATGGGTATCCACCATCACTTCCCAAGAACAATTGAATGTTGTTATCACTTAACTCCTTAATAAGCTTTTCTACGTTCTTGTAGTTGTAGTTTGATGAAGCGCTTGAAGGGGTTTCGTCTGGCCTCCAATTTATCCTTAGTTTGTTGGGGACATAGTCCATGTTTGGGCTGTTGTATAGGCTATCTTCCTTGTGTGCTATGGACCAGCTATGATGTACTGCCAATGATGGGGTAATGGCTTTGTTATGCTTTTTTAAAGCTTGGATTAGCCTACTCTTGTCGACGGTTAATTCTCCTCTTCTAGTCAACCCAGTTAAGTTGTCAAACTCCATTTGTTTGCTGTTCATTACTTCATCTTCATCAATAAAAATTGGGAAATGCCCGCTTATGGGAAAATTCAGTTTTTCGGCCTCATCCAAAATGACATTGTAAGTTTCAGGTTTGCAAGTGGCATAAATAAACATACCGTCATAGCCCAATCTTTTGGCCTCCCTAACCTGCTCCTTGCCTTGTTCGACTGTAAATATGGGCTGTTGTGTATGGTAAGGGGCTGGAGCACCAGTAGCCCGAAGCCCGTATGCCAGTATGTTCGGCCCAACAATTTCCCCTTTTTTGATATCTTCCCTTAAACCAAGAACGTTAATATGACTGGGTAAATCCCTAACGGTAGTTTGCCCTGTTGCCAGATACAGCATTAGGTTGCTTTCATTAACATGGGTGTACATATTGATGAAGCCAGGCAATAAGAATTTACCTGTACCATCTATAATTTTTGCAGTTGCTGGTAAAGTGATATTGGAAGACGCGTCTAGAGCTACAATCTCATTATTTTCTATGAGGATGGTTTGATTTTCTAGAACAGTACTGGAATCCATTGGGATAACCGTTGTATTAACGATAGCTATTTTTGATTGACCGAGCGAAATCCCCGGAACAAGACAAAGAAATAGTATGGATACCACGACAGATATGAAAGGCTTTTTATTTTTCACTTCTTAAAAATTCTAAAAGGTATATGTGGGTTAAAGAATAGGATCGTTGCCAATAGTAGATAATTAAAAGCAAGTTCTCCTTCAGTTAGAATTAGCCCTTTGTGAGCTACAAATGTGGCAACTAGCATGACAGCCATTATAATGCTGGCAAAGAATCGAGACTTATAATTTACCAAAAGCATAAAACCACCGACCAATTCTGCTAGTTTTGCCACATAAGCCATTACGATGGGATAGGGAATACCCAATGATTCCAGATAACTCGAAAAATCACTTACTCCATCAAAGAGTAAGGGGGCGTAACTATGCGAAATCATCATTATTCCGAGCCAATAACGAATGAGCCATGTTACATTTAAAGTTGGGATTTTTGTCACTTTAATTTTACTTTTAATATTATGGGCTCATATAACTGTTCCATAGGATATAAACTACCATCCTCACTGAAGCTGCCAAATTGAGCATTAGCTATATAATAGAAATGATCGTTAATAATTTCACCCGTAGTAGGGTGATCCATCATAGGGTGATTAACTTCCAATAATTCTGTTGAAACAATTTCATCCTTGGCTTCATTTAAATGAAATTGTTGTATTGTCCCTATGTCCGACTGCACGCCTATTAAGGAGTTCTTGTAGAAGTATAGGCCATCGATGCTCTCTCGGTGTTTGATTTTCAAGTTTGAAGGGACTTTCACTTCCTTTGCTATGCCATTCTTTAATTCTATATAAGCAATGCCCTCGGCGTGGGCTATATATAACTTAGATTCATCATTGGATAGCGTAATTCCATTGGGGTATTTAACAATACTGGAGGTATTGTACTTCTGAAGCGTGTTATTGGAACTTGAAATTTTATAAATGGCGTGCTCCTTAAACATATGGGTGATATAGACGTCGCCATTCTTCGCGATGACCAGGTCATTGAAAAAATGTATACCTCCCTTATCTTCGAGTGTAAACTTATTAATGAGTTTACCAGAATCCAGGTCGTACTTAAACACTCCAGCGGGTCTGCCTTCCGAATCATCTTTTAGATTGTAGCCTTCTAAGTTTTCCCCACCAGAACTGCACACCCAGAGGACCCTGCGTTGCGCATCTATTTTCAAGCCAACGGTCATCCAGAGGCCATTTGATTTTGGAGTTATATATTCGGAACTTGTTCCATCTTCGGAAATTTTGATGACCTTCCCCTTCCTAGTACTGCCCATAAAAAAATCACGATGTACGGGGTCGTAGGCAATGCTTTCGGGAAGTAAATCTTTTTCCGCAATTGCAAAGGCAATGAAACTGTTGTTGATTTTTTGTTTTTCATTTTGGGAAAAAACAAGGGAATGGCACATTAGAAACGAAATAAGTAAACTCAAAAACTTAGACATTGTCAACTATTTTGAATAAAGATATTATTGAATAGTACCGCCCGATTTTTTTTATCTATACTAGAAATAAAGCTATGTATAACCTGATTTTGGTTATGTAAATACTATAGGGGTCTTCGAGTATTTTTGGCGTTAATTCATAGGAAGTTGTTGTACACATAAGATAATAGTGAGTAGGGATAATATGATTGAGGGGCTTCGTCAAAATGTAATACTTTTGAAAATATGGCTTACAATATCAAACACATAACCTATCATGTGCTATTTTGGATTATTATAATGGCATCATTCGCAATATCTGAGTGGAGTTACCGGGAGAATTTAATGGAAGCTATTATTTTCGAACTCCTTTTTCTTCCATCCAGATTGATGGCTGTGTATTTCAATTGGTTTGTTTTAATCCCTCGTTATTTATACAAGAATAAGCTGGTAATATATTTTTTAACCCTATTTGGACTCTTAATTATAGTAGGTGTCTTTCATAGGTTCTTCGTGCTGTACTGGGGCTATCCGGAATTTTTCCCGCAATGGATGAGTGGTAGAATTGAACCTTTTAATATTTCAAGATTATTTCAGGCGATGTTAATCATTGTTTCCCCAGTAGCCTTCACCACAGGGTTTAAACTGTTTGTAAATTGGTTTAACAGTAAAAAAGAAGCCGAAGCCTTGAGACAGGAAAAAAAGGAAGCCGAATTAAAATTCCTAAAAGCCCAAACAAATCCTCACTTCTTGTTCAACAGCTTGAATAGTATTTATGGCTTAGCATTGGGCAAGTCCAATAAAACACCGAGCTTAATCCTTAAACTCTCAAATATTCTGAGTTACACTTTGTACGATGTCAATACCAAATGGGTCGATTTGGAGAAAGAAATAGAATTGATAGAAAATATAATCGATTTAGAGAAGGAGCGTTTTGGCAAACGGGTTGATATTCTTTTTGATAAAAAAGGAGATGTTGAGGGTCTTAAAATTCCGCCACTAATCCTAATCCCGTTGGTGGAAAATGCTTTCAAGCATGGTGTAAAGGATGAAGTTGGAAAGGGTTGGATACATATTGAAATACAGGTAGAAGGGTCTAAACTTCTTTTTACGATTCAGAATACAATTCCAAAAAATCACTTGGTTAAAAACATGGGGGGGCTAGGGTTAACAAATGTTTCCAGAAGATTGGATCTTATATATTCAGATAATAAAGAATTTGAAGCTAAGGACTTGGGTGATACTTTTTTGGTAAAACTGCAAATAAATAGGTTAGAGAATGAGTATTAACTGTTTAATAGTTGACGATGAGCCTATCGCTCAGAATATCCTAAAGGGTTATATAAATGATGCTCCGGGATTAGTTTTAGTTGGTGTTTGCGACAATGCCATGGAAGCCGTGATTGTGCTCAAAGAGCAACGTATAGATATCATGTTTTTGGATATCGAAATGCCCAAAATAACTGGGATTAGTTTCTTGAAAACACTGGATGAAGCCCCTAATGTGATATTTACTACCGCTTACCGGGAGTTTGCCTTAGAGAGCTATGACATGAATGCCGTGGATTATCTTCTTAAACCGTTTTCTTTTGAAAGGTTTTTAAAAGCGGTCAATAAGATCTCTTTAAAAAACAAGAAAAATGATTCAGCCGAATATGAGTATTTTAAGGTTGACAGGAAAAATGTAAAGCTATATTACAAGGACATTTTGTACATAGAAGGATTAAGCAATTATGTAATTATTCATACCATAGGTTCTCAATATGTGGTGTACCATAGGCTCATGGATTTGGAGAAGTCCCTTCCCAATAATGATTTTGTTAGAATTCATAAATCCTTTATCGTATCCCTCCCAAATATTAAAGCATACGGATCGGACTACGTGGAGGTGGGCGATAAACAACTAACAATAGGAAATACCTATAGGGATCAGTTTTTTAATGCCATATAATCTAACCTTGAATTCTAAAGAAATCTTGAAAACGAACGGTTTTTCATCCTACTTGACCTCCTTTGATTTATTGGAGTGTTAAGTTCTCTTCCAATTTAGGGGGGAGTTTATGAAACTCTCTCTTAAAGTTATGAAATTCCTTCCAGTTTGGCTATTTTGGGGCCTCGTATTTCATCAATCTTATCATTTATTCATTATGAACGATTTTAGTTTATATTTCAAATTGGGACTGGAGCATGTGCTCGATCTCCAGGGGTATGACCATGCACTGTTCCTTATTGCACTGGCGATTACATTTCAGATTAAGGATTGGAAACGGCTTTTAGGTTTGGTTACCTTCTTTACCCTAGGACATACCCTGTCGCTGTATCTTGCAAGCAAAGGGATATTGCCCATAAGCGCTGGCATCATAGAAATATTAATCCCGGCCACCATTTTCGCAACCGCAGCCTATGTGCTTTATACTTCCTGGAAGAATGTGTCTGCCCATGGCAATAATTGGGTTCTTTGGGGATCTACCTTGCTGTTCGGGCTCATCCATGGTTTTGGTTTTGGCCGTTATTACAATCAAATAAACGATGAAGGGGGATTTACCCCTTTGCTCTCCTTTGCCCTAGGAATTGAGCTCGCACAAATACTCATTGTAATCGGCGTACTTTTAGTAGGTGCCTTCTTTTCGCTATTGAAGGTTAGAAAATCAATTGTGGTGGTAGTTGTATCTGCGATCATTGTCTTGGTAAGCGGCTATATGACGGTAGAACGCTGTCTGGAATATTTCTGAAACATTTAACACCCAGTCACTTTGCTGGGCTGTAACTAACTGCTAAATTCGCTTACTTACTATATGACAAGTAATAAACAAAGACAATACGATGTGGCTTACCTGCGAATGGCAGCCGAATGGAGTAAGCTTTCCTATTGCAAACGCAAACAAGTAGGAGCTCTTATCGTAAAGGATAAAATGATAATCAGCGATGGTTATAACGGAACTCCCACGGGTTTCGAGAACATCTGCGAAGATGAAGAAGGATATACTAAATGGTATGTATTGCATGCCGAGGCGAATGCCATTTCTAAAGTAGCCTCTTCAACACAATCATGCAGGGGCGCAACGTTGTATATCACCATGTCACCTTGCCAGCAATGCAGTAAGCTAATTCATCAGGCCGGGATATCCCGTTTGGTGTATTTGCAGGAATACAAAGACGATAGTGGATTGAAATTTTTAAGGAAAGCCGGCGTTGAAATAACACACATACCGGAATTGGATTAAATGGGGAACGTGAAAAAATACATGCCTTTATTTCTTGGGATAGCTCTAATATTTGGAGTCTTTCTTGGGTCTAAATTAAACTTCAACGATAGCAACGAGAAGATATTTGCCACGAATTCCAAAAAGGACAAGCTGAACCGTCTTATAGATTATATAGACTATGAGTATGTGGATGAGGTTAATACAGATAGTATCGTAGATGTTACGGTTAATGGTATATTGGAAAACCTGGATCCCCATTCTGTTTATATTCCCGTAGATCAATATGAGGATAATGCCGATGATATGCGAGGAAACTTTGTGGGAATTGGCGTAAGCTTTTATCCCTATAACGACTCTATTGCGGTTATTAGAGCCATTGAAGGAGGTCCGGCGGCTAGATCAGGGATAAAAGGAGGCGATCGAATCCTTTATGCCGATGACAAACAGCTTTTTGGGGAAGACATGAATCGCGATAGTATCTCGAAATATCTAAAAGGGGCCATTAATAGCAAGGTAAAGCTCAAGGTATATAGAAAAGGGGAAGAGGAGCTATTGGATTTTACGCTGAAGCGACGACGTGTACCTATTGTTAGTGTGGATGCATCTTATAAATTGTCTGATGATGTGGGCTATATAAAGGTAAACCGCTTTTCCGAAACTACTTTCAACGAGTTCAAGACTGCGTTAGATGATTTAGAAGATGAAGGCATGTCGACATTGGTTTTAGATTTAAGGGACAACCCTGGAGGATATATTTCAGCTGCAGAACGTATGTTGGATGAATTCCTGGAAGATGATAAACTCGTGTTGATTACCCGTAACAAAAACGGGGATGAAAATAGAACGTATGCAACCCGTAAAGGTGACTTCGAAGAAGGCAAATTGTATGTGTTAATCAATGAAAATTCTGCTTCCGCTAGTGAAATTGTGGCAGGGGCATTGCAGGATAACGACAAGGGGCTCATTGTGGGACGGCGCTCTTTTGGAAAAGGGTTGGTGCAACGTGAAATGGCTCTGGGCGATGGTAGCGCGGTTAGACTTACCATTGCACGTTATTATACGCCTACGGGACGATCTATTCAGCGTCCCTACGGAAATGGAAACGGCGATTACTATCGCGATTATGAAAATAGGTATAGAAACGGGGAAATGCGAAGTTCCGACAGTATTAAAGTAGCAGATTCACTGAAATTTGTTACCCCAAAAGGAAAGGTTGTCTATGGAGGTGGAGGAATTATCCCCGACATATTCGTGCCTAAAGATACCAGCGTAGAGAATGAAACCTTAGAATATGTAACCCGCAACGGTTTCATGAGCTATTTCATTTTCGAATATTTAGAAGCCAATCGTGATGACTTCGAAGGAATTTCCCTTAAGGAGTTTGCAGATTCCTATGAGGTCGATGAAGCCCTGGCAGAGGATTTTATTGCCTATGCACGTTTGGAAGAGGCTCAGATAGATATAAGTGGCTACGAGAAAGAACTTAGGCAGTCCCTAAAAGCAAATATTGCGCAACAATTGTTTGGCCCCAATGCGTACGAATACTTTTTGAACCTAGACGACCCTATGATTACGAAAATATTGGAACTAGAAGCAAATCCTTCAGAGCTCTAGCAATTACCTTTTCCTGTTTTTTATTTTTAGCGAAGTCCTTAGGATAAGGGCAAGCAAGATGGCGCAAGAGGCAGCCAAAATTCCAATAACCGCTGTTCCGCTATCACCTTCCAAAAGATTGGAGAATTCTAGTTTGGTGATGTTTAGAACGATTAACCCAACTCCGATGAGTATCAATATATAGGTGAATATTTTCATGAGGATGACATATTAGGGTTATGTGAATAATTCTTGAATATTGGAAGTGAATAGTTTTACGGCAATGGCAAGGAGAATTACCCCAAATACCTTTTCAATAATACCAATCCCGTTTTTCCCCAAAAACTTTTGAAGTTTGGCCGATGTCTTAAGTACGATGTACACGATTATAATATTGATGATGATCGCCAAGATGATATTTTCGGTAGTATATTCCGCTTTAAGGGATAGTAAAGTGGTTAAGCTTCCCGGGCCGGCTACTATGGGGAACGCAATTGGGAACACTGTGGCTGTTGAAAGGCTTTCTTCACTCTGTTTGAAAAGAGCAATTCCGAGGATCATCTCAATGGCAATGAAAAAGAGGATAAAAGCACCTGCTACTGCAAATTCATTCACATTAATACCAATCAAATTTAAGATCTCCTCTCCCACGAAAAGAAACATGGTGAGTACGACCGCAGCAATGATACTGGCACGCCCGCTTTTAATTTTACCCGATTTTTCGCGTAGGGATATAATAATTGGAATGCTGCCCACGATATCTATTACCGCGAATAGGACCATGGTGGCTGTGGCTATTTCTTTGAAATTAAAATTCATAACCTAGGTTGTTTAGGGTGCAAAATTAATCAATAAAAACTCCAAAGTGACCTATTAATACTAAACTTTTATCGTAATGCTTGGTCTGGATTTCTTTATAAAGGAAGTATATTTGCGGCATGTTTCAATTGGGGAAAACCATCGTATCTGAGGATCTGCTCGAAAAGGAGTTTGTATGCAATCTTGGGGCCTGTAAAGGAGAATGTTGTATTGCTGGTGAGGCAGGAGCTCCAGTTTCAAAAGACGAGGTGGCCATACTTAGTGAGATTTACCCTAAGGTTAAACCGTTCCTCAGAAAGGAAGGAATTGAAGCTATTGAAAAGCAAGGGACACATATCGTTTCCGATCTTGGTGAGTTGGAAACCCCTTTGGTAAATGGAAAAGAATGTGCATACGTCACTTTTTCCGACGAGGGAATAGCGGGCTGCGGTATAGAAGATGCTTATAATGCAGGGGAAATTGATTTTAGAAAACCCATTTCATGCCATTTGTACCCCGTTCGCGTACAGGAATATAGTGAGTTTGCCGCCGTGAATTACCATAAGTGGCCCATTTGCAATGATGCGTGTACCTTGGGTAAAGAATTAAAAGTGCCCGTTTATAAATTCGTAAAGGATGCCCTAATCCGAAAATTTGGAGTGCATTGGTACGGTGAGCTCGAGAAGATCGCAAAAGACCTGTAGTAAAATTCCCCTTAAAAATACCGTCTTTTCCCTGTTTTTATCTTATTGAATATCATTACCTTACGGCTACGAATTTCAATCAAACTTAAATTAAAATGAAAAAAGTAGTACACGCCATCTTTGTACTGGTGCTTTTTGTAGCCTGCAAGGACAATCCCGTTTCCGAAAAAATAAAGGAAACCCGTCAAAATGTATCCAATACCCAAGAAGCCTTTAAGGAGATTAATGAAATGCAGGAGGATATCCAAAAGCTCAGGGAGTTAACTCCGCTCACCAATGAGGAATTCAAGGATTGGTTGCCCGATGAAATAAAGGGGATGAAGCGAATCAAGTATAAGGCAGGACAGGGCTCTTATATGAACCTGGCAAGTGTGGAGGCAACCTATGCCTCAGAGGATAAATCGCAACAATTTAAGATTCAGATTATTGACGGTGCTGGCGAAATGGGTGCCAATGCGACGGCTGCTATGCGAATTATGTTTTCTCAGGATTTCGAGGAGGAAACAGAATACAAGACGAGAAGAACCATAAAACGAAAAGGTGTTAAAGCGGTCGAGGAATACCACAAAAACAACAATCGTAGTGTCATTCAATTTATGCAGGATGAAAGGTTCTACTTTAATGTTACGGGCATGAATATGGATGTGGATGCTACTTGGGATGCCATTAAAGATTTGGATCCGGGGAAGCTTGGATAGAAATTTGCCCGGAAGAAATAGATAACCGAAGGAAAACCCTTCGGTTTTTTTGTTTCAATATTCTTTTTTAGAAGAATTTTCAATTTTTTTTCGTGAGATTTTTGTTGAAAATTGGTGTTACCAAAACGTTATGAAAAAGTGGTTCAGCACCTGTGGAATGGACATCCGCTGGGGTTATCAACGGGAAAATTCTTCATTGTTCATAACCTTCAACAAAACACTTTAAATAACTGAAAATCAATATTTTAAATACAAAAATTAACATAATTATAATAACAATCAATATGTTGTCGTGTTGAAAACTTTGTTGAAAACCCAACACGGATTTTTTTAAAATTCCTTCCTATTTTTTTCATATTTGTTAGTCCCTAGTAATGAGAAATTAATCCAGAAAAATTTAAACGAAGGACATGAGCGCAGTAGAACCCATTTTAGCAGAAAACAAAGACCGATTTGTAATTTTCCCAATTCAACATCACGATATTTGGGATTGGTACAAAAAATCGGAAGCAAGTTTCTGGACCGCAGAAGAAATAGATCTGCACCAGGATTTAACCGATTGGACCAACAAGCTAAATGATGACGAGCGCTATTTCATTAAACACATTTTGGCATTTTTTGCAGCCAGTGATGGTATCGTGAATGAAAACCTTGCAGAGAATTTTGTAAACGAAGTTCAATATTCGGAAGCAAAGTTCTTTTATGGTTTCCAGATCATGATGGAGAATATTCATAGCGAGACCTATTCGCTACTTATTGACACCTATGTGAAAGATGATAAGGAAAAAGACCAGTTGTTTAACGCTATTGAAAATTTTCCTGCCATTAAGAAAAAGGCAGATTGGGCACTAAAGTGGATAGATAGCCCAAGTTTTGCAGAACGATTAATCGCTTTTGCAGCAGTAGAAGGGATTTTCTTCTCTGGAGCATTCTGTTCTATCTTCTGGTTGAAAAAACGTGGTTTAATGCCTGGATTAACATTCTCTAACGAACTAATTTCCAGAGATGAAGGAGTACACTGTGACTTTGCTGTGCATTTGCACAATCACCATTTGGTGAACAAAGTACCCAAGGAACGTATCCGTGGGATCATAGTAGATGCCTTGAACATTGAAAGGGAATTCATTACAGAATCATTGCCTGTAAGTTTAATAGGGATGAATGCAAACCTAATGACGCAATACTTGGAATTTGTTACCGACCGCCTACTCGTTGAATTGGGTTGTGACAAAGAGTATAACACCAGCAATCCATTTGACTTTATGGATATGATCTCACTTCAAGGAAAGACCAACTTCTTTGAAAAGCGAGTTTCAGAATACCAAAAAGCCGGTGTAACCAACAAGGACAAAGAGTCGAACAAAATAAGTTTCGACGCAGACTTTTAAATATACTTCCGCTGGCTCCCCAAACGGCGGATTTTATTTTAAAATATTCAAGAATGTACGGCCTAAAACCGTGCAAACAGGATTTTTTTTGAAAAACACTAACACACACCTTAAGAAGTATGAACGTAGTTAAAAGAGACGGCCGCAAAGAACCAGTGATGTTCGACAAGATCACCTCCAGGGTTCGAAAATTATGTTACGGATTAAATCCACTAGTGGATCCCGTAAAAGTAGCCATGCGCGTTATTGAAGGGTTGTACGATGGGGTAACCACAAGTGAGTTGGATACTTTGGCGGCAGAAATAGCAGCCACCATGACCGTTACGCATCCAGATTATGCAAAATTAGCAGCAAGGATTTCCGTATCCAACCTGCACAAAAACACCAAAAAGACCTTTTCGGAAGTAATGAAGGATTTATACGAGTATGTAAATCCACGTACCGGAAAACCGGCCCCACTTTTAAGTGATGAGGTGTATAAAATTATTGAAGAGAATGCCGACGAATTGGACTCTACCATTATCTATAATCGTGATTTTGGGTACGATTACTTCGGATTCAAAACATTGGAACGTTCCTACTTGTTAAAATTGAATGGGCAAATTGCTGAGCGGCCTCAGCACATGCTCATGAGGGTGTCTATCGGGATCCACTTAAATGATTTGGCTGCGGCCAAGGAGACGTATGAGTTAATGTCGAAGAAGTTCTTTACTCATGCGACACCGACCCTTTTCAATAGTGGAACACCAAAACCACAAATGTCTTCCTGTTTCCTTCTTACCATGAAGGATGATAGTATTGATGGAATTTATGATACCCTAAAACAAACTGCCAAAATTTCCCAGTCGGCAGGAGGAATTGGGTTATCTATACATAATATTAGAGCGACGGGATCCTATATTGCAGGAACCAACGGAACATCCAATGGAATTGTTCCCATGTTACGTGTGTTTAATGACACAGCACGTTATGTAGACCAAGGTGGTGGAAAGCGCAAAGGAAGTTTTGCCATTTACGTAGAGCCGTGGCATGCAGATATTTTCGATTTCTTGGATTTGAAGAAAAACCATGGAAAGGAAGAAATGCGCGCCCGTGACTTATTCTATGCCATGTGGATACCGGATTTGTTCATGAAACGAGTACAGGAAGATGGAGATTGGACCTTGATGTGCCCTAATGAATGCCCAGGGCTATTCGATGCGCACAGTGAGGAATTTGAAGAAATGTATCTAAAGTATGAAGCCGAAGATAAAGGTCGAAAAACAATAAAAGCTCGTGAACTTTGGGAGAAGATTTTAGAATCCCAGATAGAAACGGGAACGCCTTATATGTTATATAAGGATGCGGCAAACCGCAAGAGTAACCAGAAGAACTTGGGAACCATTCGTTCTTCGAACCTTTGTACCGAGATTTTGGAGTACACTTCTCCAGACGAGGTAGCTGTTTGTAACTTGGCTTCTATTGCTTTGCCCATGTTTGTGAAAAATGGGCAGTTCGATCACAAGGAACTGTTCAAGGTAACCAAGCGAGTGACCAAGAACTTGAACCGAGTGATCGATCGTAACTATTATCCGGTAAAAGAAGCGGAGAATTCCAATTTCCGTCACCGTCCGGTAGGATTGGGTGTTCAGGGATTGGCAGATACGTTCATTATGCTACGTTTACCTTTTACAAGTGACGAGGCGAAGAAACTGAACCAAGAGATATTTGAGACACTTTATTTTGCTGCGGTAACCGCTTCCATGGAAGAGGCCAAAGTAGATGGAGCGTATGAGTCTTACAAGGGATCGCCAATATCCGAAGGCTTGTTCCAGCATAACCTGTGGAATATTAAGGATGAAGAGTTGAGTGGACGCTGGGATTGGGGCAAGTTGCGCAAGGATGTCAAAAAACATGGGGTGCGAAACTCCCTATTGGTAGCGCCTATGCCAACTGCTTCTACCTCTCAAATACTAGGTAATAATGAGGCATTCGAGCCTTATACTTCAAATATATACACACGCCGGGTACTTTCGGGTGAGTTCATTGTAGTGAACAAACACCTATTGGAAGACTTGGTGAATTTAGGATTATGGAACGATGATCTAAAAGAAGAGATCATGCGCGCCAATGGATCTATTCAGCAAGTGGACGTTATTCCACAGGAGTTGAAAGACCTATATAAAACGGTTTGGGAATTGAGCATGAAAGATATTATCGATATGTCTCGTCACAGAGGGTACTTTATAGACCAATCCCAATCCTTAAACCTCTTTATGGAGAATGCCAATATGGCTAAGCTAACATCGATGCATTTCTACGCCTGGAAAAGCGGATTGAAAACGGGAATGTATTATCTACGTACCAAAAGTGCCGTAGATGCCATTAAGTTCACCCTAAAGAACGATGCCAAGAAAGAGCCCGAAGCAGCAGTTGCAGCACCTGCAATGATGGCTGAAGCCAAAGTGGAAGCTACTTCTGCAGCAAATGACAAACCTTTAACCGCTAAGGAATTGCGAGACCTATTAGAAAAGTCCCGTGATGCCGAAGACGACGAGGATTGCCTCATGTGTGGTTCTTAATTAGACTCTTAAAAAGAGTCAACTTTTAAGTGTTAAAATGAAAAAAAGGGAGGCCATTGGCTTCCCTTTTTTATGCTCATTTTAGTATATCCGTGCCCAGATACTCATGATCCTTATTGTAATACCAAGCCCTTATTTTTGGCATTTTTATGCCCTGTACAATGGCTTCTTCAGAAAGTAAGATATATTCGCCTGTGTCCTTTCCTTCTCCTTCGGGGTCCCCTTTAAAGAATTGGTATATTTCCATAGCATAGGTGTTTGGGTCAAAATAGAAATACCAAACATCCTTTCCTACGCCTTCATCGTAGGTCGCCTCAAGTACCAAATAGTCTTTTCCCTTAAAGTTTATTAACTCCACTATAGGGTTTATGTTCGTGCCAGGGTCTTTTAACTTCATGGGCAATCCATAGAGATAAGTATAATAATCTTTGTAGAGGCGACCTCTCTCGCAACTTAGGTTATGCTCTTTGAGGGTGGATTCTGAAAGATCCGTTTTTCCATTCAATCGAATCGTACAGTCGTCTTTAGATAGCGTATAGGAAGTGGTTACAGTATCTCGGGTAGCAGTTACCTGAAAATACTCCTCCTTTAAGTTGATATGTATTTCGCTATCCCGATTGGCGCTCTTGGGCGTTTCCATGGTAACCAGAAAAGTCCCATCGAAAGTTTCCCAAGCTCCATTGGGGTCATGATAGGCGATCGTTCTTTCAAGTAATTGAGAACCGGTTAGTTCTTGCCCAATGCTTGTGTAAGACAGTGGTAAAAGACAAATGGCTAAAAGAAATTTATTCATAGGGTGACTATTTGGCTAAAGATAGCCAGAAATAAAAACAAAAAAAGCTCCGTTCTTTTATGGAACGGAGCTTTTCATATTGAAGGGAAGCACTATTCTCGCTTGTAGCTGGTGTAGTACTCTTCCATAAGGTTCATGATTCCATTAACAAGATCCTTCGTTTCCAATAGAATATTGAAATACAAGGTCGTGTTTTTCGGACTTGATTCTTCGGCGCGGGTTCTGTCTATCTGGGTTTGAATCTTTTCGGATATATTATTAAGGATTTGTTCCTTCTGAGCAATAACATAGCTAATTCTTTCAAACTTACGGCTATCGAACACTTCAACAATCTCATTCAACAAACCTTCCAGTGTTTCATCAATATTTTGAAGTTCTGTGATTTGCTTGTATTTTAGTTTTTTATGATTATTGTTTACGTGTTTAAAACTCTTCTTGGATATAAACTCAAGGGATTGGGCAATATCCGTTAGGTAGGCCAGGACGGTTATATAGAAGTTGCTTCCGCGAACACTTGTTTCATCCAGATTTTTGATCAAATAGAAGATATTATCCCTAAGATCTTCTATCTCGGCATCCAATTTTTCGACTCCTGTTCTACTCTTTTTAAGCACTTTATTGTCCTCATAGGATAATCCTTTAAGAACAGCGGTGTAGATTTTATTAGTGCGGGAAATAACGTTTGAAATATTATCGGCACTTTCAGAAATGATACCTTGTACGGTACTGCTTTCTGACTTCTTAAGGCTCTTAGGATCTATAGTAGTCATACTCTTTTTCCTGTGGGAAAGGTAATTGCGAACCAATAGGAGTACAGTAATTAGGAGTAGGATAGGAATCATTACTTGCTTGTTCCAATGGATAAGGAATGCAACAATCCCTGCGGCGATAAAGGCTCCGATAGCAGTAAAGAACCAACCACCAATTACGTTTAATACTCCCGCTACACGATAAACGGCACTTTCACGCCCCCATGCCTTATCTGCCAATGAAGTTCCCATGGCGACCATAAAAGTTACATAGGTGGTAGACAATGGCAATTTCATTGCTGTGGCAATGGAAATCAACACTCCGGCAACCATGAGGTTTACCGATGCACGAATCATATCGAACGCAGGTGCGTCGATACTTTGATCTTTTGTTAGTACTACTTCTGGTTTGGCAAAACTAATTGCAATTTTCTCCTTTGTCGAAGCTGGAATGAGTATCCCAAAGTACTTCCCTAATAATCTGGAACCTTTTACCACACCCCTGGAGAGCATGTTTGGTTGAAATTTCTCATGCGTATCTGTTTGACGGGATAAGCTAATTTCTGTCTCGGCTACTGTTTTGGCTTTTTTAGAAAACCATAGTGTTACCACCATAATACCTCCGGCAATGAACAATAAGAAAGGCTCTGCTGGCATTTTCTTATCCAAGACGTCCATGGCAAACTTAGAAGCATCCACTCCAGAAACCGACCATGCTTCGTATGAATGATAGGCAGCCATAGGTACACCAATGAAGTTTACGAGGTCATTACCTGAAAAGGCCAATGCCAATCCAAAGGTGCCTACTGCAATCACTACCAAAAGAATACTTTTTTTAGCGACTTTTTGAAACACGAAGGATACCAATGTAAACAATGCGAAACCTATTAGAATGATGTAGATCTCATTCCCTTCAATCAGTCCTTTTAAGTCTTTGTAATACGGAGTTCCTTTCAGTCCTTTCATAAAGATGAAGTACAAAATCGCAGTAAGGGCTACTCCTCCAAAAAGAGCTCCAAAGTTCTTTATTTTCTTTTCGTATTGAAATGTGAATATTAGTCGTGATATCCATTGAACAAAAGCTCCCACACTGAAGGCAATTACTACAGATAACAGGATTCCACTAATAATTTCAATAGCTTTTTTGGTGTTGATGTAACTTCCTAAATCTGCAATGGTCTGGGAGTCGGAACCACTAATTTTTATAAGGGACATTACCACAGCCGCCCCAAGCAAATTAAATACAATGGACACAGTCGTAGAGGTTGGAAGTCCGAGGGTATTAAAGAAATCGAGCAGTAATATATCGGTAATCATTACGGCCATAAATATGACCATGATTTCATCGAAATAGAACTGTCCTGGAACAAAAATCCCTTTTCTGGCTACTTCCATGAGACCACTAGAAAATACGGCTCCTATAAAGATTCCCAAACTGGCAACTATCATAATGGTTCGCATGGAAAGAGCTTTGGAACCGATAGCTGAATTCAAAAAGTTGATCGCATCGTTACTTACCCCTACCACGATATCGGCAACGGCAAGAATAACTAGTGCGACAAGCATTAATAAATAAATATTTTCCATTATTAATTCAAATTTCATGGTGCAAATGTCTCATTTTCCCTGAGTCCATCTGTTACCAAATTGTTATCTCTTAGCCTAAAAATGTAAGTCAAACCCAGTGCGGAACATAATGTTGTCCTCATTTCCGTCCAGAGTGCTATAGCTTATATCGGCTTGTATTTTTAATTTATGCCCAACCACATATTTCGAAAACCCGAGGGTGAATTGCTCCTCTGGGGCTCTTCCTGTGATATCTTCAAAACTTAAAGTGGTAAATCGACCTGCAACTTCATAATTGGAGTTAAACAAGTAACTCACTTGTCCATTAAAGGCACTTCCTGTAGTAACAATATCCCCAGTTGCAGTACCATCGGTTTCCACTGCCACAGGATTGTCAGCATCCCTTAACGCATATTCTCCCATAAAAGCAAAACCCTTGTATTTAAACATGGTGTCAACAAATAGGGTTGTAATATCGGTTTCATATAAAGAACCATCTTCAAGGAACATATAAGATCCGAGATTGCTTCGGGTCTTTACGGCATCTTGGTTATAATCATAGGTTACAGCCAACATAAGCTTTGGGGCTTGCTCACGCTTAAGGTCCGATTGCGAGTAATCCCCTTTTGATATAAATTTCCCAAATGGTAGAAACTCTAAGCGTCCGGTATATTGAAGTCCACCTTCATTGCCTTCGGTTACATTCCTACCTTCACCTTGAGAAATGGCAATTTTTTCGCGCATCAGGAATTTTTCCCCCAGTTGGGTGTGGTGGCGTACTTGCACTCCTACATCACGATCTATATTAAAACGACTGTTCAACAAGGAGCGGTCTATTAACTGTAGGTTACCTGAAGAGACCACACGTTCTACATTACCCGGCAGCTTGGTCTGTCCAGCCCATAATTCGAAGTTTTCCGCAAAGTTCCACATAATTACTGCGTCAAGAATATACCTCGGAGTGTTTCGGTTAAATTGGTTGGCGCCAGAAATATCCCTGTTAGAAAGCCCTAACTCTATTTTATATCTCAATTTCGGGGAATAAGCAAAACCGTCAAACTTTAATCGCGCACGACGAATAAGGAAGTTTTGTTCGCCATTTCCGTAGTTATCGCCATTATGATCCCAATTCACCATATAACGGGCCTGAAATCTTGGGGCAAATTTTACGCTGAAGGAACTATCCTTTGCGGTAAAATTTACTAGCCCCTTTCCGAATTTGGTATCGCTAATTTCTTGGGATTGGACAGTATGAATAAAAAAGATCAGTGCTACTGCTAGAAGGTAACGTAATTTCATTAAAATCGTTTTAAGTTTTTGTCGCTGCAAAGAACCTAAATCAATGTTAATTTAATGTTATGTCAAGTTTAACTTTCTGGGCGTGATTTAACACCTTTCAATCCGTTTTAAAAACAATGGGCTGCCTTGGAGAAGGCAGCCCGTACACTAGCAAAATCCAGTCGACAAAAACTTAACGATTTCATAGTGATTTTTTTGTCTTTCGACATTTACAAAGAAATAGAATGAATGTAGCCTTTGCGTAACGCTATTATTAATAAATGATTAAGAATGGTATGCTGCAACAACTTTTCAATGTTAAATTACTATATGTAAAGAATTGATAATCAAATAAATATAAAGTTAATGTAAATTTAATGTTATGAAAAGCTTTCAAAATAGTTATCAATTTTTTAACTTTGATTATCTATTAACCCAAATGAAATTGATAAGATGAAAAAGATAGTATTACTGGCTGTGGCATTATTCTGTATGAATTTGACAATGGCCCAAGATTGTAAAAAAACCTGTTTAAAGAAAGACAGCTATGTGCAGAGTGGGGATTTAATAGAAGCAACTTTATATCATGATAATGGTATGGTGGCCCAAACGGGTTTCTATACATTGGATAATAAATTACACGGAGAATGGGTAAGCTACGATTCTCAAGGAACTAAAACCGCCGTGGCAAATTATGACAATGGAAACAAGGTGGGTACTTGGAAGTTTTACCAGGGAGAGACCATTAAGGAGGTCAACTACCAAGACTCAAGGATTGCGGAAGTTAAAACATGGACCGTTACAGACACCAAGGTGGTCGTTAATTAAAGACAACCAATGCTAAGAAATAGAAAAGGCCTCCAGATGGAGGCCTTTTCATTTCGAGAAATTTAAAGTTAGTTACGAGTCCAACCCGTATTCCAACTATCGTAATCGGCACCAGTACCGTTTCCGTCACCAGAAATGAAATCTGATTCTTCGAAAACATACTCCGTGTCGTTTTTCATTTTCAGGGCAACATCTTCAAAGCTCACATTGTTAGCCGCAAGATTGCCATCAAGGACGCCTTGTCCAGTTGGGCTTTCCCCAGTATTTCCATCTAAATCGAAACCTTCTTCATATCCCTGAATCCAAACATTGTTGAATATACCTTGAGTCCCAGCTCTTAAACGAATAGCTTCATTTCCGGTAGCAGAACCCCTTCCAACAACGGTTACGTTGGTTACCGTAGGATTGGACCAGAAAGTAGGGTTGGAGTTGTTTCCGATATCGGTGTTAAATCCATCACATTCGAAAGCTTTATCATGCTCCACTCGGTGTTCTACATATACATTGGTTAAGTTTCCTGAGAAACCTTCTGTCCAATCTACAGAGTCATCTTGGGATCCAACTACGGAAATAAAAGAGGCATTTACAGTTCCGCCAAAGAATTCAATTCCATCATCCTTTCCTTCGAAAGCTTGGATGTACTCAACAGTGGTTCCGTTTCCAACTCCGTAAAAAGAGAACCCATTGTTCTCTGAAGATGCATCGGCAGCACCACCAGAATATTCAACGCGAACGTAGCGAATGGTTCCCGAATTGTCGCTGGCACTACTTCCTCCATAAGGAAGACCTCCAATTTCACTTGTAGAAGTTGCATCTCCACCAGCTACAGAATTAATAGGTGCTTTACCTAGAATGATAAGCCCTCCCCAGTCACCAGCACTTGGCGTAGCGATAGATGAAGTCATAACAATAGGACTGCTTGAAGTTCCTTCGGCGTTAATAGTAGCACCTTGTGCAATGGCTATATAAACACCGGCACCAGGGTTGGCCTTAATTACAACTCCCGCAGGGATAGTCAAAGTAGTTCCGTCGGTCATGATCAAGGCTTCTGTTAGGTTGTACTCCGTTCCAAGCTCTAGGGTTAGGTTGCTTGTCATGGTACCACCAATATTGTTATCCTCTGGGGTTTCATCTCCGTTACCACCACCTTGATTGTTTTCAATAATTACTGGAGCGGTGTCATCGCTCTCGCATCCTGTAAATACGAGTCCAGCGATCGCTAAACTGGCTAATAAAATTCTTGTTTTCATAGGTTTCATTGTTATTAGTTTTATTTAAAATTTGTATTTCAATTGTAGTGCAAGGTTTATCCCTCGCTTATAACTAGACAAGGCGATATCGCCAAAGGCTTCTGTTTCACGAATTCTTTCAATGGTAGGATCTAATAGGTTTTTAGCACTGGCATTTACCTCAAAGTTTTCGCCAATTTTGTTTTTCCAAACCAAATCAAGGGTGGGTACTGCTTTCTCTATAATGTTTCCAAGTTGTCCAGATCCAATGGCATCGATACGGTCGCTAAAGTAGGAGAACACCAAATTCGCGGTAGGTTCATACTTACCGAAAATAGGACTGTAATTAATGTCGGCATTTACAATAAATGGGGAAGCTCCTTGTAGTTCTTCACTTCTACCTTCTTCAAACGTGGTAGTAAACAATCCCTGGGAGCTTTTTAAGTCCTGATTGGTGTACATATAGGTAGCGTTTAGGCCCACGCTTAATTCGGATTTTTCATCTTCATTTAGCAATAGGTTCTTTCGCAGTTCTATTTCTGCACCGAGTACTTCTGCTTTGTCACCTGTTCTAAAGAATCGCTGAGTTCCTGTTGCATCATTGGCGATTACCTTATTGATTGGGTCATTGATTTGCTTGGCGAAGGCCGCCGCAGAGAAGATCTCCCCTTTACCAAAGAACCATTCGTATTTAAGATCTATGTTGTAGATTTCAGAAAAGGAAGGGTCATTCAATAAATCTGGGTTACCACCCACACGCTGTGTTACGTCTTCATAAACGAATGGTGTAACCTCTTTAAATTCTGGAAAGGAAACTGTTTTGCTGAAGGAGAAACGTAAGTTTTGATCCTCATTCAATCCATATTTGATATTCAAGAATGGAAGAATGTAGTTTTCCTCTGTTGATCTAAATCCTGGGTCTGTAGGTAATAAGTTGATTACGTCATAAACAATATCCTGTTGTAGTGATTCTACACGAACCCCTGGGACAATAGTCCAAGTGGTGTCGGGCTTAATCTCGGCACTTAGATAGGCCGCATGAATTCCCAAGGTTCCCTTGTACGTGTTCTCAGGATTTCCAGGAAAATTGTTACTGCCTATTCCATTACCCGGATCGAGAGGGTTGAACACGAAAGTGTTGTAGACTACGCCTAGGTTTTCTAATGAAAATACCGAGTTAAAGTTGTTTACGTCTTCCGCAGGGGTATTGGCCTCGATGAGGTCATATCCATAACGCACGTTCTCGAATTCACGCTCCTTGGTTCTTCCGTTGTAACCGGCTTTTAGGGTCAGTTTTTCGGAAGCTTTGTGCGTAAAGTCCATTCGGCCGTTAATTTCGGTATCATCAATATCTTGGAAATAACGTTGGTTATCGAATGGGATATTGTTGAAAAAGGAAGGATTCGTGCTAGGGTCGTTATCAAAGGCCAAGTCGAAACGCTCTAAACTAATACGCTTACGATCCGGCTGTCTCGAGTCTACAACATTGTAACCTACGCCCCAGTCGAATGTTAACTTCTCATCTAATTTATGGGTTCCCAATAACTGATTAACATAGATCATGTCTTGGTCAAACTGTACGTTCATCTGATAGAATCCCCTGTCGGTATCCAATATGGCATCCCTGTTTCTTCCTTGGCCATCCACACCAAAATAGGATACTTCGTCACTGGAGCTATTAATGAATAGGGAATTATAGCTGAACTTATGATCACTATCAAATTTGTAAATGATATTGGCCATAGCGGTAGTAGTGGTAGCATACTCGTAGGTTTCGGAAGCGTGGAATCGCTTCTTTTCTACAGTTGTAAAATCGACCGCTGGCCCGTCCCTAAATTCAAAATCATTGTCGAAAGAGGCCATTGCGAACAAACTAAGTTTGGAATCGTTTTTAAATTTGAAGGATGTTCCACCTGCAAAGCTGCCTGTAAAGCGTACTGGAGTGCCAGCATCTTCTGGGTCTACACCATGCGAAAGAATCACCGCAAATGGATTGTTATCGTATCGATTATAGAAACCGAATTTCCCCGTTCCTTCACTTTTTACAAAATTTTCACCAATGGATCTTGAATTGAATCCCGACCCTAATTCGATATCGATAAATCCTTTTCCGGAATAGTCCTTGGCAAGAATATTCACATTACCAGCAGAAAAGTCTCCATAGAAATCAGCGCTATATGCTTTACTAACGGAAACATTTTGGATAACATCCGAAGAAAATAGGTTGAGATCCATGTTCTTCTTTTCTATATCGTTAGAGGGAAGTGACAAACCATTGTAGGTGGTATTTAGGTAGCGATCCCCAAGCCCACGAACATAAACATTGCTTCCGCCCTCTTGTCTGGAGATACCGGAGATTTGGGTTACTGCGCCTGCCGCATCGCTTACACCTTTACGGGCAAGCTCGTCAGCTCCAATACTTTGTTTTATGGTAGTCGCTTTTTTCTGCTCTAACAGGAGCGCAACCTCACTTTCACGTTTTGTAGTAGTGGTAATGACTACCTGATCTAATTGGGCAGCACTGGCTCCCATAGGTACATTCACTGTAGTAACTTTGTTTGCCTCTACTATTACATTGGGGATTTCGACAGTTTCATACCCCACAAAACTGTATTGAATTGTGTAGGTGCCAACCGCTACATTCTCCAAGGCATATAGCCCGTCAAAATCTGAAGTGGTACCCGTATTGGTTCCTTTAATGATCACATTTGCAAAGGATAGGGGCTCATTGTTGTAGTCTTTGTCGGTTAATTTACCCACAATGGATCCGGTTTGTTGTGCTGTTACCGAAACACTGAAACATAAAATAAAAAGTAACAATAAATTTTTCATGCTGATATTTAAATTTCTCGCTGCAAAGAAACTTTAGGAGTGTAAAGACTGTGTTATCCACAAATTATCCTTAGGTCATTTCAAGGTTAGATAATTGTTAAGGGCGTAACATTCAATTTTTCTCCTCTTAAAGAAGGTAAAACTCGTATCTTGGCTACCCATAATCTGTATAGTATGATGCAATGGGAACAACTCCTTTCTTTGCGCAGACAAGGAGATACCAATAAACGCCTTAGAATTGAGCAAGATGAGACCCGTTTGGGTTTCGAAGTAGACTATGATCGGGTAATTTTCTCTTCCGCCTTTCGAAGCTTACAAGACAAAACGCAGGTCATACCTATGTCTAAAACCTCTTTTGTACATACCCGTCTCACTCATAGCTTGGAAGTTTCTGTAGTGGGGCGATCGTTGGGCCGGGCCGTTGGGAAAAAGCTACTGGAAAGACATCCCCATCTCCGGGAAACCCATGGCTACCGTTTTAACGATTTTGGGGCCATTGTGGCAGCAGCAGCATTGGCACATGATATAGGAAACCCTCCTTTTGGCCATAGCGGAGAAAAGGCCATTGGGGATTATTTTTTGAATGGAAGGGGCCAAAGATTTAAAGGACAACTCACGGACAAGCAATACCAAGATCTTGTTGATTTCGAAGGGAATGCCAACGGCTTTAAGATCCTTTCGGAATCCAAAGATGGAGTAGATGGTGGCTTGCGGTTAAGTTATGCTACCCTGGGAGCATTTACCAAATATCCCAAGGAGTCCTTACCTAAGAAACCAACGAATCATATTGCCGATAAAAAGTATGGTGTTTTTCAAGGGGACGTCGCTTTTTTTAAGGAAGTGGCAAAAGAACTTGGTCTTATCTCACATGGTGAAGATCGTCATGCCCGCCATCCTTTGGCATTTTTAGTGGAAGCGGCAGATGACATTTGCTACACCATCATAGACTTTGAAGATGGGATCAATTTAGGTCTTATCGAGGAGGAATTTGCGTTAGAATACCTCATTAACCTTGTAAAGGATACAATTAACCGCGACAAGTATAACAAGCTGGAGAAGGCCAGTGATCGTTTGGCGTATTTGCGTTCCTTGGCTATTAGTACATTGATTGGAGAAGCGGTTTCCATTTTTTTGAAGAATGAAGAGGCCATTCTAAAAGGGGAATTCTCAGAAGCACTGCTAGATAGAAGTCAGTATCAAGCACAGATTAGCGACATCCTTAAAATTTCAGTGGAGAAAATCTATAGGAGCTCCGAAGTGATAGACAAAGAAATTACGGGCTATCATATCCTTTCAACATTGTTGGATGCACTCACCACCGCCTTCGAAAATAAGAAAGAAGGGAATTTCAGGCATTACGATGATCTTTTGCTGAAAAGTACTGGGATGGATACACATGCTATTGAGGACACCTATGTATTTGCGATGAAAGTTTGTTCTTTCATCTCCCAGTTAACCGACGGGAAATCCTTGCAAATATTCAATAAAATGAGCGGTAAATTGTGATATTTTCAACTGATACGAGCTTATTATAAAAATAAGATAGTATATTTATGAACTTTTTGCCTATACCTATTTATAGTGCAAAAAGTTAATCTTAATTAATTGTTCATCATAAACTAAAGACTATGAAAAAATTACTTTACCTGTTTGCCTTCCTTACGGTAGGTGTGGCAGGAGCCCAAGACTATGCGCAAGCAGTTCAGTCTTACATGAGCAGCAACCGTGATGCTTATGGGTTAACTACACAAGATGTAGAATCTATTTCGGTGTTGTCACAGAGTACTTCAAGAAGTATGGAAGTGACGAATGTATATGCTAACCAGCAATACAATGGAATCGATGTATTCAATTCAACTTCTAGTTTCGCAATTAAGAATGGTCAAGTAGTATACGCTGCTACTCCTTCTTTTACTGCTAACTTAGCAAGCAAGATTAATACAACCAATCCTTCATTGGATGCAGCTGCAGCCATTAATAGAGCGGCTTCTTCTCTTTCGTTGAACGCTCCTACGGCTTTGGAATTATTGAACGTAGAAGGTAATACCTATCTATATTCAAATGGTGGAATTTCAACTGAAGAAATTCCTGTTTCTTTGGTGTATCAACCTCTTGAGAACAATACAGTTCGTTTGGCTTGGGACCTAAGTATCTATCTTTTAGATGGAAGCCACTGGTACAGTGTTCGTATCGATGCTCTAAGTGGAGCATTGTTGGATACTACAGATTGGGTTGTTAGCTGTGACTTTGGTCCAGGAGAGCACTCTCATTCTGGAGAGGCTACTGCTGGAAACATGTTGTTTAAAAATGAAGCAGCTCCTGCAGCTCCTTCAGCAGCACTTACAGAAGGATCTTATAGAGTATTCCCAATTCCATTCAGAAATCCAGTTGACCATGGAACCAGCAACGGTGAATTGGTAGCAGATCCAGAAGATGCTACGGCTTCTCCTTTCGGATGGCATGATACTGATGGTGCCGCTGGTGCGGAATTTACTATCACACGTGGAAACAATGTATGGTCTCAAGAAGATGCTAATGGAAATAACGGTACTGGGTTCTCACCTGATGGTGGCGCTTCTTTAGTATTCGATTTCGATTACAACCTTCCAGCTCAACCTGTAGATTTCCAATCTGCAGCAATTACAAACTTATTCTACTGGAACAACATTATCCATGATCTTACGTACCACTACGGTTTCGATGAAGAGAGTGGTAACTTCCAAGAGAACAACTACGGAAACCCAGGAAACGGAAGTGACTCTGTATTGGCAGATGCACAAGATGGATCTGGTACCAACAATGCAAACTTTGGAACTCCACCAGATGGAGGTAACCCAAGAATGCAAATGTTCTTATGGACTACGCTTGTTGTAGGAGATATTCTTTTAATCAACGAAGGTCCATTGGCTGGATTCCATGAAGGAGTACCTGCTGCTTTTGGTGCGCCAATTCCTGTGCCACCATTAACTGAAGACATCGTTGTTGTTATCGATGATGACAGTGGAGCTTCTACTGACCCGAATGATGCTTGTGACGTTATCACAAACGGAGCAGACCTAAACGGTAAGATCGCTATCCTAAATAGAGGATCCTGTGAGTTCGGAACTAAAGCACTTAATGCTCAAAATGCCGGTGCAATCGCCGTAATCGTTAAGTACATCCCTACCGATGGTGGAGCTGTATATCCTTTCGAAATGGGTGCTGGTGCTGATGGAGGATCTGTAACAATTCCTGCATTCCTAGTTCCGGAAGCTGTTGGAGATGCAATTATTGCAGACATCAACTCTAATGGACCATTAAATGGAACGATCGATGGAACTAACACTGGTGGTTTCGTAGATGGAGACTTAGATAACGAAATCGTTGTTCACGAATATGGACATGGAGTTTCTAACCGTCTTACTGGTGGACCAGTAAACGTAAGCTGTTTGAATAACACAGAGCAAATGGGAGAAGGATGGAGTGATTACCTAGGCTTAGTAATGACTATGCAAACTGGTGACACTGGTGCAGATATCAGAGGATTGGCATCTTATGCATCTCAAAACCCTGCTGGAATTAGACCAACTGCTTACAGTACAGATATGTCTATTAACGGAGCTACGTATGGAGACATAGGTGGATTGTCTATTCCTCACGGAGTAGGATACGTATGGGCAACTGCTCTTTGGGATATGACTTGGTTATTGATTGACCAGTACGGATTCGATGACGATCTTTACAATGGTACAGGTGGTAATAACATCGCCCTTCAATTAGTAATGGATGGAATGAAGTTACAGCCATGTAGCCCAGGATTTGTTGACGGACGTGATGCGATCCTTGAAGCTGACATGCTAGCGAACGCAGGTGCTAACCAGTGTCTTATCTGGGAAGCTTTTGCAGGTCGTGGTCTAGGATCTAGTGCCGACCAAGGAAGTTCTGCTTCTGTGGTAGATGGTACAGAAGCTTTCGACTTACCAGCTGAGTGTTCTGCAGGTCTAGGAGATAACAACTTCGACAATAACTTCCAGATTTATCCTAACCCATCAAACGGTGAGATTAACATCAGTTCTGTTATTAGCTTAGGAACTACTAAAGTTTCTATCTTCGACATGAACGGAAGACAAGTATTCTCTCAAGATGTTGAGATTGGAAACAGAGCTTCAATCAATGCTACTAGTTTAACAACTGGTGTATACATTATCAAGATTGATGGTGGTAACTACGAGCACACTTCTAAATTGATTATTCAGTAATCATTAGAAATTAGATAAACCAAAAGGGCCTCTCATTCGAGAGGCCCTTTTTTTTACAAATGTTTTTTAAGTACTGAAATTATCTTTGCTGAAGAAATTCCGGAGATGTCTTGAAGTTGGGCAATGCTACCGTGTTCCGGGAACTGGTCGGGAATACCCAAAACTTCAATGGGGTTCTTGTAGTTGTGCCTAGCAGCAAATTCCAAGATTGCAGATCCAAATCCACCCGCAATGACTCCATCTTCAACTGTAACTATGGCGTCATAAGAATTGAATAAGGTGTGAAGTAAGTCTTTATCTAAAGGCTTAACAAACCTCATATCATAATGGCCAATACTGTTGTTGGAGGATTTTTCAATTTCTTCGATAGCATCGGTCACATTCTGCGAAATGAAGCCAACGGATAGCATGGCCATTGTACCTTCTTGTTTAAGACAAACGCCTTTTCCCCATTCAATAGGGCTGAATTCTTTTTGCCAATCCCTAATATTACCTCGTCCCCTGGGATACCTAATTGCCAAAGGTTCGGTAAGGCCCAATTGTGCGGTATACAATATGTTTCTTAATTCAATAGCATTTCTTGGAGCACAAATGGTGAGGTTGGGAATGCATCTTAGATAGGCTAAGTCGAAAATACCATGATGCGTTGCCCCGTCTTCACCTACCAATCCAGCGCGATCCAAACAAAAGATTACGGGAAGCTTTTGCAAACAAACATCATGAATAACTTGATCGTAAGCGCGCTGTAAAAATGTAGAATAAATATTGCAGTACACGATCATTCCTTGGGTGGCTAATCCAGCGGCCAAGGTAACAGCATGTTGTTCGGCAATTCCCACGTCGAAAGCCCTTTCGGGAAACTGCTCCATCATATATTTAAGGGAACTACCAGTAGGCATTGCAGGAGTAATTCCCATAATGCGCTCGTTTTGTGAAGCCAACTCTAAAAGGGTCTTTCCGAACACATCTTGAAACTTTGGGGGTAAACCATTACTGTTCTTGGGTAACAAGTCGCCCGTTTTCGCATCGAACTTTCCGGGAGAGTGATATTTTACTTGATCTTCTTCGGCCTGACGCAAACCTTTTCCCTTTTTTGTGATAACATGGAGGAGCTTGGGTCCATTTATTTGCTTTAGACGCTCTAGTTCTGTGAGCAAATCGTCTAGGTTATGTCCATCGACTGGCCCAGAATAGTTGAAGTTCAAAGCTTCAAAAATATTGTCGCTATCTGGAGCATTGTCCAATGTTACTTTGGTGAGGTAGTCTTTTAGTGCGCCAACACTTGGATCAATTCCTATGGCATTGTCATTTAGTATGACTAGTACATTTGTATTTGTAACTCCAGCATGGTTTAATGCTTCGAAAGCCATTCCGCTGGCAATGGAAGCGTCACCCACTACTGCTATATGTTGACGGTCCCTATTTCCATTGAGCTGCGATCCTATTGCCATACCAAGAGCTGCAGATATAGAGGTGCTACTATGGCCTACCCCAAAGGTGTCGTAAGGGCTTTCACTTCGTTTGGGAAAACCACTAATGCCGTCCAATTGCCGGTTGGTGTGGAAAATGTCCTTTCTGCCCGTAAGGATTTTATGGCCGTACGCCTGATGCCCTACATCCCAAACCAATAAATCGTTTGGAGTGTCGAAAATATAGTGCAAGGCAATCGTTAATTCTACCACACCTAAACTGGCCCCAAGATGTCCCTCTTTTACCGCAACAATATTTATAATGAAGTCCCTGAGCTCACTAGCAAGCTGGGGAAGATCCTTTCGGTCAAGATTTCGAAGATCCTCAGGTAGATTGATTTCTGAAAGTAGGTTGTCTTTCACACATCAAAGATACGGTTATTGAAAATTTGTTCCCTTATTTGTCTTCGGGATAATATCTGATGGGTAAGCTATATGTAACAGCCACCTTTTTGGAATCGCGAACCCCGGGCTCAAATTTTGGAAGACAATTGATAATTTCCAAAGTGTAAGCTTCCATTTCTTTATTCCTTGCCCTAACTTCAATATGTGATACTTCGCCGGTATTTTCAATTATGAACTGAACCGCAATACTTTGCACCCCTGACCAATAAGGGTCATTAAGAATAGGGGCATCAAAGTTTGCCACGATATACTCCTTTATCTGTTCTTGAAAATATTTCGGTTCATTTCTTTCTAACGGTTTGCCCAAAAAATAAGGAAGGGTATCTGTCTGAAATATGGTGTATGGTTCTTTCGCTACCTGTGGTTCAGTACCAAAACCGCAGCCAATGGTGATCGATTCATTATGGGTGGTGTTAGGTGGTGAATCTTCCTGTGCACAAAGGGTTGGTGCTTTAATGATGAAAAGACAGAATAGTATGAGTAGCTGTTTGTGCATAGGGTTACTTTCTTTCAATCTATCAATTTTTGTGCCCAAGGAGTTTTATGGGGGCGCATAATTTGTAACTTTGAAATCATGATACAACCATACGATGACACCTACTTTATGAAGCGAGCCATACAGGAAGCCGAGGCGGCTTTTGAAAAGGGAGAAGTTCCTGTGGGTGCTTTAGTTGTTGTGAACAATCAAATTATTGCCAGGGCACATAATCTAACGGAAACCCTGAATGATGTTACGGCACATGCCGAAATGCAGGCCATTACGGCCGCAGCCAATTATATAGGTGGTAAATACCTAACAGATTGTACCCTATATGTTACCTTGGAGCCTTGCCAAATGTGTGCCGGAGCATTGTATTGGAGTCAGGTTTCCAAAATTGTGTACGGTGCAAGGGACGATCAAAGAGGTTGTACGGTTATGGGAACACAATTGCATCCTAAGACCAAAATGATAGGGGGCGTCCTTGCAGAGGAATGTTCAATCTTATTGAAGCGTTTTTTTGTAGAGAAAAGGAACTTAAACTAAAAAACCCGCTTCTTTAGCGGGTTTTGAGTCTGGCAAGCGTATTATATCTTATTCGTATACTACCCTGATTTTCGTTGCGACCATTCCTTTTCTTCCTTCAGTTTCCTCATACTCCACTTTGTCGCCTTCGTTGATAGCTTCTCCGTTTAAACCTGTTACGTGAACGAAGATATCTTTTCCTGTTTCACTGTTGGTAATGAAGCCATAACCTTTGGACTCGTTAAAAAACTTTACTGTTCCTTCCATTGTAATAAATAATAATTAATAATAATGGGTAAAGGTACATTAATTATATTTTCAAATGTTAAGAAAATATGACTATTTTGGAAAAAGTAGCTGATTTACAGATTTTTCTGATCACTTTCTTCCCTCATCTTTTCGATGTTTTCTTTTGTAAGCATATAATCCTTAACACTTTTACCCTTCCATCTATGGTAAATAAATAGCGGCATCCAAACAAAAAACACCGCGGCTACGGAAATTCCAATACAAAACTCACCTGTTTTATAGTCGGTAGGTTTTATGTAAAGCCCGTAGCTTAAAGTTGCGACTATTCCCAGAAAGATTAAGATCAAGAATGTTCGCATAGGATGCTCTTATAGGTTCAGTTTCAAATTGAGTTCTTCCAGTTGGGTTTCATCAATAGGAGCTGGAGCGTCGATCATGACATCCCTTCCAGCGTTATTCTTAGGAAAGGCGATGAAGTCACGAATCGTTTCTTGTCCACCCAAGATAGCTACCAATCTGTCCAGTCCGAAGGCAATCCCACCATGAGGAGGGGCACCATATTGAAAGGCATCCATAAGGAAGCCAAATTGTGCTTTGGCTTCTTCGGGGCTAAACCCTAAGTAATCGAACATTTTGCTCTGTATTTCTTTATCGTGGATACGAATGGAGCCTCCTCCAATTTCGTTTCCATTGAGCACAAGGTCGTAGGCATTTGCCTTAACCTCACCCGGATTTGTTTTCAATAACTCCATTTGTCCCGGTTTTGGGGAAGTAAATGGATGGTGCATTGCATGGTAGCGCTCCGTTTCTTCATCCCACTCCAACAACGGAAAATCTATGACCCATAGTGGTGCAAACTCATCGGCTTTTCGTAAGCCCAAGCGTTCGGCCAATTCCATTCGTAAGGCACTTAATTGTGTTCTTACTTTATGGGTATCGCCGGAAAGGACACAAATAAGGTCCCCAGGTTGGGCATTGGTAACTTGAGCCCATTTAGCAAGATCTTCTTGGTCATAGAATTTATCGACCGAAGATTTGTAGCTCCCATCATCATTACAGCGGCAGTAAACCATACCCATGGCACCTACTTGTGGGCGTTTTACCCAATCGATTAGTTTATCAATTTCTTTTCTAGTGTAGCTATTTCCACCAGGCACAGCGATGCCTACCACCAGTTCGGCAGAATTGAATACATTGAATTCCTTGTGCTGCGCTACTTCATTAAGCTCACCGAATTTCATTCCAAAGCGAATATCTGGCTTGTCATTCCCATAAGTGCGCATGGCGTCGTCGTAGGTCATTCTTGGGAACTCACCTGTTTCGACCCCATTAATTTCTTTCAATAAATGCCTGGTAAGGCCTTCGAAGGTATTGAGGATGTCTTCTTGTTCCACAAAAGTCATCTCGCAATCAATTTGCGTGAATTCCGGTTGCCTATCGGCTCTTAGGTCTTCATCTCGAAAGCATTTCACTATTTGAAAATAACGATCTATTCCACCAACCATCAACAGTTGCTTAAAGGTCTGCGGCGATTGGGGAAGGGCGTAGAACTGACCTTCATTCATGCGGCTGGGCACTACAAAATCCCTTGCGCCTTCTGGTGTTGACTTAATAAGGTAGGGTGTTTCTACATCGATAAAGTTTTTATTCGATAGGTAATTACGGACAGCCATAGATACCTTGTGCCTAAATATAAGGTTGTCACGCACTGGCTTGCGTCTTATATCCAGGTATCGGTACTTCATTCGTACATCTTCCCCACCATCGGTCTGGTCTTCTATAGTAAAGGGAGGGGTAAGGGATTCGTTCAATAAAGTGAACTCCGATACCAATACCTCTATATCCCCTGTGGGTATATTTGGATTTTTAGACTCGCGTTCTATGACAGTTCCCGTAGCCTGAATCACAAACTCCCTTCCCAGTTGGGAAGCCATATCCATCACTTCTTTGGAGGTTCGTTCTTCATCGAATATTAATTGGGTAAGGCCGTAACGGTCCCTTAAATCTACCCAGATCATAAACCCTTTGTTACGAATTTTTTGTACCCATCCGGATATCGTAACGGTCTTATTTATATGCTCGAAACGGAGTTCTCCGTTGTTGTGTGTTCTATACATTTCTATTGTTTCAGAAAAAGGAGGTGCAAATTTATAAAGATTATCGGGGATAACCTTGAATTCTTAAAAGAAGCTATCTCAAATTGAGACTCTTGCAAAAGAATCTGTAATTTTGAATGATTCTATTGAAAAAAATAGAATATTCTTTGGTTTAAGTGAAGAATTACTACTATTTTCGAACGATTAACAAAAACTTAATAATTATGAAACAAACCAACTTTAATTACAGGATACTCCTGTTTTTATTGCTTTTTCCTTGTTTCGTGTTTGCTCAGAATACGATCACAGGAAAAGTGAGTGCAGAAAATGGTGACCCCGTTCCTTTTGCGAACGTAATAGAAAAGGGGACTACCAATGGTACCACAACAGATTTTGACGGTAGCTATTCTATTGATGTTTCCAATCTTCCGGTAACGTTAGAATTTTCGTCTTTAGGATTTACTACTGTTGAGCAGCAGGTTAGCTCTGCGGGTGCCGTAGATGTTACCCTGGCCGAATCTGCTCAAGCATTAGAGGAAGTAGTTATAACGGGTCTGGGTACTTCGATAAAAAGGGCCAATGCAGCAAATGCGGTTTCTAGTGTTTCTTCCGAGGAATTGGTAGGAACTACTGGCCAATCCACTGTTGATGGAGCACTTTATGGTAAAGTAACCGGGGTTAATATTACCTCTTCTTCTGGAGCACCAGGGGGTGGTTTTGCATTACGTTTACGTGGTATTTCCTCTATTAATGGAAATAACCAGCCACTTATTATTGTGGATGGGGTATACGTAAACAATGTGGAGATTCCTTCAGGTCTTCGTTTTGCTTCTGGTGCAAACCGAGCAAATGAGGAGAATGCCGGTAACCGTTTAGCAGATTTAGATCCGAACGATATTGCGGATATCGAAATCCTAAAAGGTTCGTCTGCAGCTGCCATTTATGGTCAGCGTGGTAATGCCGGGGTTATTATCATTACTACAAAAAGAGGTAGTAGAGGTAAAACCAGAATTAACTTTGCCCAAGATGTTGGGATCAACAAAATTGCTAACCCTCTAGGTCTACGTCCTTGGACAGCACAGTCTGTAGAAGATGTATTTGGACCTGAAGAAAGAGCTAAGTACGATGCGGTAATTGCCGCTAGAGGAGAGCTCTATGACTATGAGGATATCATTTACGGAGAAACAGGATTCATTACTGAAACACGTTTAAGTGCTTCCGGTGGTGATGAGAAAACCAAGTTCTATGTAGGTGGTAGTTTCCGTGACGAACAAGGTATTATTAAAAATACTGGGTTCGATCGTTTGTCCTTAAGAGCAAACATAGATCATAAAATCTCTAATACTTTCGATATTGTATCTACAAGTAACTATGTTAGAAGTGGTGCAAGTCGTAGTTTCACGGGTAATGAAAATGAAGGTGGTTTGAGTTATGGATATAACTTGGCCTTTACGCGTCCTTGGAATAACCTTTTCCCGGATGCGCAAGGTAATTACCCAAATAACCCAACTTTTGCTGGTAACCCAGTTTTTGTAAGGGACAAAGCAATCAATGAAGACTCAAACAACCGTTTCATTCAAGGTTTAACTTTGAACACAAACGTTTTGAACACGGATAAGAACCGTGTGAAAATGATCTTCAGTGGTGGTGTAGATTACCTTTCTAATGAGACCTATGTATATGTACCAGAAACGCACCAATCGCACCCTGACCCAGACAATCCTGGATTTATAGCTGTTGGTAACAACAACTTTACACAGTTCAACTCACAAGCAATTGCGGTATGGAATCACGATGCTAATGAAGACTTAGCATTGACCACCCAAGCGGGTATGACGTATTTATATCAAGATTTTGATAATGTACTGACTACAGGAGCTGGACTACTTGCTGGACAGACAAGTGTAGATAACTCTGCTGTACAGACAATCTTCCAGACCAAGCAAAGAGAACAAGATTTCGGTATGTTTGGACAGGTAGAAGCTAACTATAAGGATCAATTCATCGCAACTGTTGGATATCGTTTAGATAAGTCAACACGTAATGGAGACCCTAATGAGTTCTATGGCTTCCCAAAAGCATCTTTGGCAGTTAACCTTGCTAATATGGACTTCTGGAGTGTAGATGCCCTTAACCAAGTTAAGCTACGTGCTGCCTATGGTGAAACGGGTAACCCTGCTCAGTTTGGTTCTACATTCACAAGTTATGTGAGTACTACTATTGGAGGACCTGCAGGTCAGACATTAGGAGGACTAAAAGGAGATCCAGATGTACAACCAGAAACAGCACGAGAGCTTGAATTTGGTTTAGACCTTGGAATCCTTGACAGTAGAATTAACTTAGAAGCTACTTACTATAACAAACAAGTAGATGATCTTATCTTGACTAGAGCATTGCCAGGTTCATCTGGATTTACTCAGGAAAGAACAAACCTTGCCGACCTTAAGAACACAGGGGTTGAATTAGCGGTAACTGCAGATATTTTTGAAGCCGAGGATTTCGCTTGGAATACAAGAGTACAGTGGTACAAGAACGTTTCTGAGGTAACTCGTTTAGACGTTCCTGCATTTGCTCAGCCAGGTGCTGGATTCGGTACAGGTTTAGGTACATTCTTCATCGAAGAAGGTCAGCCAGTAACTCAGTTGGTAGGTAATATCGACGGTGAGCTAACTCAAGTAGGTGATGTAGAGCCTGATTTCCAAATGGCTTGGAGTAACAATATTACCTTATTTAAGGATTGGGACCTTTCTTTCTTATTCCAAATGAAACAAGGAGGGGAAAACCTTAACCTTTCTAGATTCTTAACTGACTTAGGTCAGACTTCTGAAGACTTAGAAACTCAAGCTGGGCAAGATCGTTTAGTATCGCCAACCAATGCACTTCGTTTTGTGGAAGATGCTGGTTATATAAGATTACGTGAAGCAGCTTTATACTATAGTATTCCAACTAAATTCATCGATAACGTATTTGGAGGTAATGTAGAAGGAGTTAAATTAGGTGTATCTGGTAGAAATATCTTTACCATTACAGACTACAGCAGCTACGATCCTGAAACATCTGTAAATGGTGGAGCGGGACTATCGAGTGGAATCGAGGTAACTCCTTTCCCAAGTTCGCGACAAGTGTACTTCCACTTAAATGTTAACTTTTAATAAAATTGAATATGAAAAATATAGTTAGAAATATAACATTATTTGGGATGGCGGCTGCGACAATGCTTGTAACGTCTTGTACCTTTGACGAGGTAGTAGATCCCAATGGGCCAAGTGCGGACGGTGTACAATCTGAAGCATCTATCGGTCAGTTAAATGAATTGGTGGTGGGTGTTGAATCCTCTGCTAGAAACGGTGTTGCTATCGAAACCACTGCAAGTGGAACCATGGCAAGAGAGCTGTATCTTTTCGATGCGGATCCTCGTAATACGGGAGACCTGCTTGGAAAGAATGGAATTGGATTAGACAATAACTCCTTCTATAGCACAGCGCAGTGGAATGGTAGTTACCGTTGTATTAAGAATGCAAACCTTCTAATTAGTGCGGCTACTAATACAAGTGCCATTACTAATGGAGAGAGAAACGGATATATAGGTTTTGCTAAAACCATTATCGCCTATGAATTGATCCAGATGGCTAAGTCTTATGGACAGGCTAGGGTAGATGTGGCTGATGAGGAAAACCTTGGTCCTATCGTTGGTGAGGCTGAAGTTTTGGCTGCAGCTCGCGCTATGTTGAACGAAGCAAATAGTGAACTTAACAGTGGAACTTTCTTGTTCTCTTTAAGTGCTGGTTTTGCTGGCTTCGATACAGCAGGTTCTTTCGGTCAGTTTAACCGTGGGGTAGCTGCAATGGCTGCAGTATATGCGGGTGACGGTCCTGGTGCACTAAGTGCGTTAGGAAATTCTCACTTCAACCTTAACGGAGATTTGTCTAACGGACCGAAGCACCTATTTGCTCCAGGAGGAAATGATGCGTTGAACGGATTGTTCAAGTTGCCGTCTACTTCTGTAGAAGATCAAAACAATGGTGATCAGATTATCGTTCATGATAGTTGGATTAACGATGCGGAGGCAGGAGATACTCGTGTAGCTACTAAAGCGGCTCCAAGACCAGATCCTTCAGCTTCTTTGGATGATCTAACAGGTACTCACGAAACTCGTTTGTATGCTTCCAGTACAGATTTCATCGACTTCCTAAGAAATGAGGAGTTGATCCTTCTTTACGTAGAAGCAAGTATCTTGGCTGGAAACCTAGGAAATGCGGAAAATGGAATCAATGTGATCCGTAATTCTGCAGGTCTTGCTAATTACAGTGGAGCTAATTCTGCAGCAGCTTTAACAACTGAGATGTTGAACCAGAGACGTTATTCTTTATGGTGTGAAAACCACAGAATGTATGATTTACGTCGTTATGGTCTATCTAGCACATTGCCAATAGATAGAGCGGGAGATCAGGTATTTAATCAATTACCAGTACCATTAGCAGAAAACAACTAATCATTGTTTCTTATATAAAAAAAGCCCTTCCATTTCGGAAGGGCTTTTCTTTTAGGCAGCTGCCTTATAATCTATTTCCTTTTCTTCTGGTTTAGACCGAAGGCCTCGTATCCAGATCTTAATTCTATAAATAATAAAGAATAAGGTAGGCACAATGATAAGTGTTAGGAAGGTGGCGATGATCAGTCCATAGATTACTGCCCATGCCAAAGGTCCCCAGAAAATAACATTATCACCTCCTAAGTAGAATTTAGGGTCGAATGAGGAGAACAAACTGAAGAAATCGATATTCACCCCAATAGCCAACGGAATCAATCCAAGAACTGTGGTAATTGCTGTTAGGATAACAGGACGTAAACGTGCCCTACCACCTTTTATGATGATATCTTTTACCTGATCCTTTGTTAACAAGGCATTATCCGGTAAATCAAGCTCCACAATCTTTCGGTCAATGAGCAATTGGGTGTAGTCTAATAATACCACCCCATTGTTTACCACAATTCCAGCAAGGGATATGATCCCCATCATGGTCATCATGATAACGAAGGACGCACCGGTCGCTAAAATTCCACCAAATACCCCAATGAAGCTCAAGAAAATAGCAATCATTATAATGGTTGGTTTGGAAATGGAACTAAATTGGAAAATTAAAATCAAAAAGATGAGCCCTAGTCCTGCAAAGAAGGCACCCATTAAAAATTCCATTTGTTTGGTTTGCTCTTCAATTTGCCCTGTATAATCAATCTCCACGCTATTCGGTTTACCGTCAAAGCTGAGCATTTCATTCTGAATCTGGCTTACAATAGCAGCGGCATCTGTATATCCCGGAGCTAGAGCCGAATATACCGTTACAACCCGTTTGTTGTCCCTGTGCTTAATGGCGCTAAAGGAAGAGGTGTTCTTTTGTGAGGCTACAGCCGAAATAGGCACCTCCTTAATCTGTCCACTTGCCTGATCACGGAAGGTAATGTTCTGATTGAATAAAGCAGAAGCATCGTAGCGTTCATTTTCATCAAAACGAACATAGATATCATAATCCTCTCCATCTTTCTTGTAAACCCCAGCTTTTTCACCAAATAAGGAACGACGCAATTGGTTCCCTACCATGCCGGCTGGCACACCAAGCTCTCCAGACTTTTCACGATCTATAGCTACTTGCATCGAGGGCTTTCCTTTGTTTACATCAATTTTCAATTCATCAATTCCCGCAATGTTTTTGGAGTTGATGAAGTTTCTCATCTTTTCAGCAGTGGCAATAAGTTCCTCGTAATTGTCGCCTTCCAATTCAATATTAATTGGATACCCCGCTGGAGGTCCTACTGCATCCTTTTCAACCGAAATTGCGACCCCTGGATAAATTCCTTTTAATGCTTCCTGAACACGTTTCCGCAACACTTCACTATCTTTTCCTTTACGGAACTTATATTCACGCATGGTAGCCGTAATTTTGGCTCTGTGAGGCATTTCTGCACTACTTCCACCGTCAGTTTGTGGGTTTCCAGCTCCTTCACCTACCTGAGATACTGCCGACTCTACCAAAAAGTTATACTCCGCATCCTCTAGGTATTCATTATTGTTCACTTCTTGATAAACCCGCTGTTCAATTTCCTTGGTAATAGCATTGGTCTTATCTATATCCGTACCCTCGGGATATTCTATATATACGATAATCTGGTTAGGGGTGTTATCTGGGAAGAATTCTATCCCAGTTCTCTTGGCACCAACCGAAGCTCCAAAACCTACAAATGTTAGGATCAACAATGTGAAAATTCCAATCACAAAAAGCACAGGTCTAGGCCCGCCTAATGCCCAAGTCAGGAATCGCTGATAGGAGCTCTCTACCCTTGACAAAATTCGTGTTTGGAAAAAAGTGGCCGCTTTCTTAAGGCCGTAACGGTAGATCCAAAACATGATCGCCACGAAAATTACCAAAGTCCCTAGCCCTTTAACAGCGCCACCAATGATCATCATAAAGATCCCAATGGGAACCATTATTAATGATAAACGAATAAGTTGCTTTCGCGTTAACACTTTTTCACTAACATCCATAAAACGCGATACAAGCATCGAGTTTATGAAGATGGCGACAAAGAGTGAGGATCCCAATACGACCGATAATGTGATCGGGAAGTAAATCATAAATTCTCCCATAACCCCGGGCCACATTCCAAGTGGTACAAAGGCAGCTACCGTAGTAAGGGTAGATATAATAATAGGAAAGGCAATTTCCCCAATACCTTTTTTGGCAGCTTGAATGCGGGACATACCTTCTTCATCCATTAATCGATACACATTTTCGACCACCACAATACCATTATCTACAAGCATTCCCAGTCCCATAATCAAGGCGAATAGGATCATAGTGTTCATGGTGTATCCCATGGCGCTAAGAATCATAAAACTCATGAACATGGACATAGGAATCGCGAAACCAACAAAAAGTGCATTTCTAAACCCTAAGAAGAACATAAGAACCCCGACAACCAAAATGATTCCAAAGATGATATTGTTTACCAAATCGCTTACCTGGTTATTAGTCTTTGCAGATTGGTCATTTGCTTTGGTAATGGTAAGGTCTGGAGGGAGTACAGTAGCAGCTTCTTCCAAAATATTATCAATCTTTTCGACAGCCTCAATCATATTTTCACCAGACCGCTTCTTCACATCGAGCATCACAACACTTTCCCCTTTTTCACGGGCATAGGTGGTTTTATCTTCTTCTTCGAAACGTACTTGAGCGATATCCTTAAGGTATACCGCATCCCCTTTCTCACTTTTTACCACAAAACTCCTAAGCTCTGTAGGTTCATCTATTTCCCCTAGAATACGAATGGTACGTCTTTGTCCACTGGAAATTAAATTTCCTGCAGACATAGTCATGTTTTCATTGCGAATGGAGTTGATGACATCATCGAAACTCACTTTGGCTGCCATCATTTTATAGATGTCTACAGCGACTTCTACTTCTTTTTCTTGCGCACCTCGAATGTCGGCCGCCTTTATTTCCCCTAGATCTTCAATTTCATCCTGGAGATATTCTGCATATTCCTTTAGCTTGTCTACCGGATAATCACCAGATATATTAATGTTAAGGATGGGCATTTCTTCAGAAAGACTCAGGTCGAATACATTGGGTTCTACCTTGGCTCCATTAAAAGTAGGCCAGTCTTCATTTGCCGTTTCACTATCTACTTCATCCTTCACTTTCTGCTTGGCTTGCTCTACGGTAATGTCTTCATTAAACTCTACCGTGATGATACCGTAATCTTCCTGCGAAGTGGATAGGATCTCTACCACATTAGAGACACTTCTCAATTTATCCTCTAAAGGATCTATAATAAGTCGTTCTACATCTTCGGCCGTGTTTCCTGGATAAGGAACCGAAATATAGATTTTAGTTTCGTTTATTTCGGGGAAGTTTTCCCTAGGCATGGTAAAATATGCTACCAATCCCAGTACAAAAAAGATGGTAACCATCACCCAAATTACTGTTGAGTTATCTATGGCCCAACTGGAAAGCTTAAATTCCTTGTCTACTTGCTTTTTCTTCTTCGCACTCATAGGTTATAGCTTTAAAATTTGTACTTCCTGACCGTCTTTTACACTTCGGGCTCCTTCAATAATAATGTGGTCGCCATTATCTAATCCCGATAGTACTTCAATTTCGTCCCCTTGGGTTTTGCCAGTGGTAATAAATTTTCGCAGAGCCAATGAATTACCCGAAGTGCCAGTGGAATCTTTGGCAACGGTATACACATATTGTTGTCCCTCGGCATTTTCGGAAATCACATTTAGTGGAACCAAAATGGCATTTTCATTGGTGTAGTCGTTAATTCTAACCTTAGCAGTTAGGTTGGGTTTTACGCTTCCCCCTTTGTTAGGAACATCAACCTCAATAGAGAATGAGCGGTTATTTGGATTGATATAATTTCCAGTTTGTCTCACCTTAGAATCGATGCGCTCACCAATCATAGGGATTTCTACTGTTACATCCTTTCCTTCTGAAACTGTGGAAAGATATCGCTCGGGTACACTAGCTTTCACATACATGTCCTTTAGGTTCACAATCCTGAAAACACCCTGCCCTGGGGCCACCACTGTACCTTGATCTGTTATAACATCATCTATTACTCCAGAGAATGGCGCACGTATGGCTGTTTTGGCCAATTGACTTTTCAATTGATCTACTGCATTTTGCGCTGATTCATAATTGGTCTTGGCCTGAAGGTATTGTATTTCACTTCCAATTTTCTGTTGCCAAAGACGTTCTTGTCGATCAAAAGTGGTCTTCGCCAATTGTGCTTGTACCTCTAATTGACTCACTTGACTGCCTAATCCGCCATCGTCAATCCTAGCCAAGGTCTGTCCCTTGCTAACCCGATCTCCTTCCTTTACGAAAACCCTAGTAAGCGTTCCTTGGTATTCGGGATACACAATTACATTTTGCTTGGTTTCCACATTTCCCTGTATTTCAATAAAGTGCTTAAATAGGGTATCCGAAACCGTATGTGTGGTTACCAAAGCTGCATTGTTGCTTTTGTCCAGTTTTTTAATTTCGGCATCCAATTGCTTCAACTGCTCTTGGATTTCCGTTTGTTTTTCTTTTACCTCTGCACGACGGGCTTGAATGGCTTCCAAATTCCCTTCGTCAATAAGGCTTTCTATAGATTTTTTACCTTGATTTCCTCCACACGAGGCCAAGGTAATAGCTGCGATTAGTAAAAGGACGAGTTTTTTCATGTTAGTGACTTTTATCATTCGGATTAGTTTCTTAGTTGTGGGGTGTTTAATACGGTTTCCAGTTCTGCTTTGCTGTTGATGAGGTCGAGCATGGACTGAAAATATTGTTGTTGTGCTGTGTATAATTGAAGCTGTGCTTGCCGTAGCTCAAAACTAGTGGCAATTCCTTCTGTGAACTTTATCTGGTTTTTTGTTTCGATCCGTTCTGCCAAATTCAGGTTTTTCTTGGCGTTGTTGTACTTGTCGATACTAAACTGATAATTGTTTTTAGCGGTGTCATGCTCAAGCTTTATGGTCTGCATGGTTTCTTCAAGATCCGTTTCGGCTTGTTCCAGGGCTATTTTGGCTCTCTGCGTTTTCGCACTTCTCATGCCGCTACTAAATATTGGAATACTCATATTGACACCTAGAACCGAGGATTGAAACCAAGGCTGGCTGCTATTCAGTAAATCGAATTCGTTACTAAAGGCTTGTGTGCCATAGTTAACAAAAGCGTTCAAGCTTGGAAGCGCCCGACTTTTTTCCAGTTTCATTTCCAGCGAGCGTTGCTCTGTTAGATTGAATGCGATCTTATAGTCCACATTCTCCTCCATACTGAGCGCTTGCTGCATAAAACTAAGTTGGATATTCTGTTGGGCCAACATATCCAAATCCTCTGTGAGGAAAGTTGGGGTAGCAATGTCTATTCCTAAGGCTACATTGAACATTTGCTTCGCAATTGCTAAGGTGCGTTCTGTATTTTGAATATTAATTTCAAGATCCAATAAGGTAATTTCCAATTGCTCTACATCTTCTTCTTCCGCTAATCCATTTTCATAGATCTTGCGGGTTTCAAAAAGATTCTTCTCTACCGCAACTTTGTTTTTTTCAAAAATTTCAAGGAGTTCTTCTGCCAATAGGACACTTCCATAGGCATTGATAACCCCTTTTCTTACCTCCAAACGGGTCTTCTCGTTGGCATTTTCCGAAAAATCGAGAAAGGCTCGAGCCGCCTGAAGGCCTACCAAGTAACTTCCGTCAAAAATGAGTTGGTTTAATGTGGCCGTGGCGCTTGCATTGTGTTGAGTACCAAAAATAACTGGGGTAAATGTACCAGCTTCACCGCCTGTAATTTCGGCAGGAATCAAGGTTACCGGTTGTTTTAGTTGATTTTGATAACTAACCTCGGCACTTATTTGAGGTAGTCCAGTTGCTGTTGTTTCCCATTTCTGCTTAATGGCTTTAGCAATATCCTTACGCGCGTTTATAGCTGTGTAGTTACTGTCTAAAGCAAATGAAATGGCTTCTTCCAAGGAAAAACGATAATCGTTTTGAGCTTGCAACTGAAATCCTATGAGGACTATGAGTATTAGGCTGAACTTCTTGATCATTATTGTTGGTTTGAGTGTATAATTTTGTTTAATATTTCCCTTCCTTTCGGAGTTACGATCCCTCGTAAATGGTATTCTAGGAACATGCCATAGAGTTCGGAAGGATCGAACATGGATGTAGGGAATAAGTCGTCGTCCTTAATGCCTGAAACACCTACGAAATAAATACGTGAGACAAACTGAACGTCAATGTTTTCCCTGAAAAGCCCTTGGTCCAATCCACGATTCAGATTGTCTACCACACATTCCTGCATATAGTTGAACTGGCGCTTTTTTACGGAATCATGAATCTTGGGGTAGTACTTTCGTAACTGATACCATGGAGAGGATTTTTCATTTCTCATGTGGTGCATTACCAATTTCTTGATCTCGTAGATTTCCTCTATGGGATTCAATTTCAAATCACAAATACAATCGATACCGTGTGAGACCTCTTCAAAAAGATTGTCTACAACTACTGCAACTATAGCTTCCTTATTCGCAAAATGACTGTATATGGTCTTTTTGGATATTGCCATGGACTGGGCAATATCATCCATTGTAATACTTTTAAATCCTTGATTTAAAAATAGATCCGTGGAGGTTTGTACTATTTGATTTTTCATAAAAGTGGGACAAAAGTAGTTTGGAAACTTTAGAAACAAAAAAAGTTTCCAAGGTTTTTACAATTATTTAACAATTAGTTTTCATTGAGTTACCATTTGTCCATTTTATCATTTCTTTGGCGATCGTTTCTTTTTCATGCCGTATTTTAGCGGGAAATTTTGTGCATGGAATTATTGAAATCCTACCAAGAATCCCTTACTGAACGCCTTCAAAATGTTGTAAATCAGGGAGAACCAGCTCAATTATATGATCCTATTAAATACATACTTAAGCTGGGAGGTAAGCGCCTCCGACCTACTTTGACCCTTTTAACTGCAGATTTTTTTGGTGGAAGTATGGATAAGGCCATGGATGCTGCATTGGCCGTAGAGCTGTTTCATAATTTCTCTTTAATACATGACGATATTATGGACAATGCCCCACTGAGAAGGGGCCATGAGACCGTTCATGAAAAATGGGATGTAAATACGGGAATACTAAGTGGTGACGCCATGCTCATTTTGGCATATCGTCTTTTCGAGGGATATGAGCCGCCCATGTTTCAGGAATTGGCAAAGCTTTTCAGCAAAACGGCTATAGAGGTGTGCGAGGGTCAACAATATGATGTAGATTTTGAGGAACGAGACGATGTAACCATTGCCGAATATATTCGAATGATCGATTATAAAACAGCTGTCCTTGTTGGCGCAGCTATGAAAATGGGGGCTATTGTTGCCAACGCTTCTCCAAGTTGCCAAGAAGGTATTTACGAGTTTGGAAGAAATCTCGGTATAGCCTTTCAGTTGCAGGACGATTACCTGGATGCTTTTGGGGACCCAAAGAATTTTGGGAAGCAAGTAGGTGGGGATATCATAGCCAACAAAAAGACATTCCTATACCTTAAAGCATTGGAAGGCACTTCCGATGGCAATGCCTTAAGAAATCTATTCAGTATAACCCCAAAAGACCCTAGCGACAAGATTGAAACGGTTAAGAATATATACGTAGGCTCTGGAGCGGCAAAAGCTACGGAGGATGAAATTGAACGCTATACCCAAAAAGCCAATACGGTATTGGATGGAATTGATCTTTCCGATGAGAAGAAAGAAAGACTAAGGTTGTTTGGTGCTTGGTTAATGAATCGCTCCGTTTAGAAATAGACCCTTACAAAAGGAGCCCAGGGATCTGCATAAATACTTCGTTCGTCATCGTATAATACATCAAAGCGAATTCCAAAAGTGATGTTATTGCTTCTAAAGCCAGCACCCACGAAAAGTGCAGGATACCAATAATTCTCATCTTCAAAATTTAGATCATCCTCGTAATTTCTGCTCACATTGAGTTCTTCGAATTCGGCAGATAATTGAATTTCGGGAATGACGTTGAACAATGTAAGGATGCTTCCACCCACAATAACCGATCTATAAAAATTCTTTTCACTCGTGTAGGTGCCGTTTAGGCCCATTCCGACCGCAAATTGATCGTTTACTTCATAAATGGCACTGGGGGCTAGCGTTCCGCTGAAGAACCCATTGCCCAAACTCATTCCAATTCCTCCCCCAAAACGAACGTTGGACCAAAATGCTGAACGAGTAGATTGAGACTCTTGCGCTGAGACAGAAAAGACTGTAAACAGTCCTAATGCCAGACAAAAGTAACCGGTTAAAAACGAAGACTTTTTCATGAAATTAGAGCTAAAAAAAGAATACCTTATAAATATACAAATATGAGAAGTGGATTTCTGGATTTGTTGTATTTTTGTAACGTTTTACTAAAAGCGGCCCTTTTTATTCCTATTATGGATAGATTTTCTTTTCTAAATGCGGTTCACCCAGAATATTTAGCAGATCTCTACGATAAGTACCTTCAATTTCCGGATAGTATAGAACCCAGCTGGCGTTCTTTCTTTCAGGGATTTGATTTTGGTATCGAAAACGGATCGCTGGAAGCACTCGGTATTGAGGGTGGTGGGGTTATTCCCGAGAATGTACTGAAAGAGTTTCAGGTTATCAAACTGATAGACGGGTATAGAACCCGAGGTCATCTGTTTACAAAGACCAACCCAGTTCGTGCAAGGAGAAAATATGCTCCTACACTGGAATTGACAAATTTTCAACTTTCAGAAAGCGATTTAGATTCACAATTTGAAGCAGGTTCTATTTTAGGATTGGGTAAAACCAGCCTTCGTCAAATTGTTAGGCATTTGGAAGCTATTTATTGCGATGCCATCGGGATAGAATATATGTACATCAGGAATCCTGAAGAACGTACATGGATCCAAAATTGGTTGAACAAAAATGATAACCATCCAAGCTATTCTTCGGATGAGAAGAAATACCTTCTAAAGAAATTAAATGAAGCCTTGTCTTTCGAGACATTTTTGCATTCGAAGTATGTTGGACAGAAACGTTTTTCGGTAGAAGGTGTAGATGCTATTATTCCTGGATTGGATACCCTTATTGAAATGGGTGCCGAAAAGGGAATCGAACAGTTTGTGGTTGGGATGGCCCACCGTGGCCGATTGAATGTGCTGGCAAATATATTCGGTAAATCACCGGAAGCAATTTTTAGTGAGTTCGATAGTAAGGAGTATGATGAAGCCGAACTTTTTGATGGTGATGTAAAGTACCATATGGGCTGGACGAGTTTCCGTGAAACAGGTAAGGGTAAAAAAGTCCGAATGGATTTAGCCCCAAACCCTTCGCACCTTGAAACAGTAAATGCTGTGGTGGAAGGTATTGCAAGAGCTAAATTAGATAATAAATTAGAGGGGGATGAGAAGAAGATCCTTCCCATTTTAATACATGGAGATGCTGCTGTGGCAGGCCAGGGAGTAGTATACGAGGTTGTGCAGATGGCGCAATTGGACGGATACCGAACTGGAGGTACCATACATGTGGTTGCCAATAATCAAGTAGGTTTTACAACCAATTATTTGGATGCCCGCTCTTCTACCTATTGTACCGATGTGGGTAAAGTGACACTTTCGCCGGTACTTCACGTAAATGCAGATGATGTTGAAGCCGTATGCCATGCATTTACTTTTGCATTGGAATTTAGAATGGAGTTTGGACGCGATGTGTTTATCGATGTTCTCGGATATAGAAAATATGGTCATAACGAAGGGGACGAACCCCGCTTTACACAGCCAAAACTGTATAAGGCCATTTCTAAGCACAAAAACCCCCGCGATATATATGCGGAAAGATTGAAAGCCGAAGGGGTTATAGACGATGCCTTCGTAAAGCAGCTGGAAGCAAATTACAAAGGGGAACTGGAAGAAGATTTAGAAGCCTCCCGAAAAAAAGACAAAACGGTTATTACCGAGATATTGGCAGACGATTGGAATGCCTATACACTGGGGAACAAAGAAGATATACTAGCTAAAGCCGATACTTCCTTCGACCTTAAGAAATTGGATAAGCTGGCTTCGGGGATTACCCAACTCCCATCCGATAAAAAATTCATAAGAAAAATTGAGCGCATCGTTGCAGACCGCTATAAGCGTTACCATGACACCAATGAACTGGATTGGGCCATGGGAGAATTGTTGGCGTATGCTTCACTTATGGAGGAAGGTTTCAATGTTAGAATGACGGGTCAGGATGTAGAGAGAGGAACGTTCTCACATAGACATGCGATAATTAAGACGGAAGATGATGCCGAGGAAATAAACCTTCACAATGATTTAGGTGTAGATGGAAAAATGTACATCTACAATTCTTTATTGAGCGAATATGGGGTAGTTGGTTTCGATTATGGGTATGCAATGGCTGCTCCTGAAACACTTACCATCTGGGAAGCACAGTTTGGGGATTTCTCCAACGGTGCCCAGATCATGTTAGATCAATACATTTCAGCTGCAGAGGCCAAGTGGAAAACCCAGAATGGATTGGTGATGCTCCTTCCCCATGGTTATGAAGGCCAAGGTTCTGAGCACTCCAGTGCACGAATGGAGCGTTATCTTCAATTGTGTTCTAGGGATAACATGATAATAGCCGATGTAACGACTCCTGCAAATTTCTTTCACTTGTTAAGGAGACAAATGAAGTGGAATTTCAGAAAACCCCTTATCGTATTCACACCAAAAAGTTTATTGCGCCACCCTAAGGTAGTTTCTACTAAAGAAGAATTGGCTCAGGGTGCTTTTCAAGAGGTAATAGATGACGGACAAGTTGATAAGAAGAAGGTCACTTCGTTGGTGTTCTGTACAGGTAAGTTCTACTATGACCTTCTAGAAAGAAGGGAACAGGAAGGAAGGGAAGATGTAGCTCTTGTTAGAATGGAACAATTGTTCCCCTTGCCAGAGAAGAAACTCGAAGAAATAATAAAAGGGTACCCTAATGCCACCGACTATGTTTGGGCCCAAGAAGAACCCAAGAATATGGGTGCTTGGGGATTCATGCTTATGAATTTTGATCAGGTGAAGTTACGCGTGGCATCAAGGAATGTATATAGTGCACCGGCAGCAGGTAGTAGTACCCGCTCTAAGGCAAGACATAAAGAAGTTATAGACCGTGTTTTTGAAACACCAAAAAATTAATCCTAACTAGGAAAAAACAGAGACTATGTTAGAAATGAAAGTTCCCTCACCGGGAGAATCCATTACCGAAGTAGAGATCGCACAATGGCTTGTGGAAGATGGTGATTATGTAGAAAAGGACCAGGCAATTGCTGAAGTAGATAGCGACAAGGCCACCTTAGAGCTTCCTGCCGAAGCAAGTGGGATTATCACTTTAAAAGCCGAAGAAGGAGATGCTGTTACTGTGGGTGAAGTAGTTTGCCTTATCGATACAGACGCTCCCAAACCAGAAGGAGCGGGATCGGATAAACCAGCTGAAGCCAAAAAAGAAGAGGCGCCTAAAAAGGAAGTAGCGAAGGCCCCAGAGAAAAAATCATATGCCACTGGGACTCCATCTCCCGCTGCAAAGAAAATATTGGATGAAAAAGGCATTGATGCTGCAAGTGTAACAGGTACGGGTCGTGACGGAAGAATCACAAAAGAAGACGCCGTTAATGCTGCACCTTCCATGGGGACACCAGGAAGCGGAAGCAGAGGCAGTGAGCGTAAAAAATTATCCATGCTTCGTAGAAAGGTTGCAGAGCGATTGGTGTCTGCCAAAAATGAAACTGCGATGCTCACCACATTTAACGAAGTGGATATGAGTCCTATTTTTGCACTGCGCAAAGAATACAAGGAAACGTTCAAAGCGAAACATGGGGTTAGTCTTGGTTTTATGTCCTTCTTTACCTTGGCGGTTGTTAGGGCACTTGAGCTTTATCCGGACGTGAACTCTATGATAGATGGGGATTACAAGATAACCTATGATTTTAAGGATATATCTATTGCGGTTTCAGGCCCAAAGGGATTAATGGTTCCAGTAATTCGAAATGCCGAAAACCTTACGTTCAGAGGTGTAGAAGCCGAAGTTAAGCGTTTGGCGATACGAGCTAGGGACGGACAGATAACAGTTGATGAAATGACTGGAGGAACCTTTACTATTTCCAATGGAGGAGTGTTCGGCAGTATGCTGTCTACCCCAATAATCAATCCGCCACAATCTGGAATCTTGGGTATGCACAATATTGTGGAACGCCCTATCGTACGCGATGGTGAGATCGTTATTGCCCCTATCATGTTTGTAGCATTGAGTTACGATCACCGAATTATTGATGGTCGTGAATCTGTTGGATTCTTGGTAGCGGTTAAGGAAGCACTGGAAAATCCAGTAGAGCTACTCATGAACAATGACATAAAACGTGCACTGGAGCTGTAAGCCTTGGCGACCACTTCTTATAAAGTAAAAAAACCAGCCAAAATCGGCTGGTTTTTCTATTTAACTTGGTTAGAAGTTGATAAAATTAACTTGCGTTTATGAAGAAATGTAATTGAAAACATTCAATACAATTATTCCAATGACAAATAATATGATCGAATAGAAAACCCATCTGTTTTCCGTTCCTTTTTTTGCATCTCCAGGATGCACTCCATCTTCCTTTTTCACTTTGTAAAAATGGGTAAATAAATCGTGAAAGTAAATACGTACAAACACGTAAATTTATTGGAGCTTTTCCTGATGCTCCTTGGCCCAAATAAGTAGACTATTGGTTTTGGGTTCCAGTTTTAGTTTTGTAATGATATTACTACGGTGTTTTTCGACCGTTCGGTACGAAATGAAGAGAAGATTGGCAATCTCCTTATTGGTTTTGTCCTTGGCAATGAGTTTCAGGATCTTTTTTTCGGAAGGGGTAAGCATTTGCAATTCCTCATTTTCACCTAAATCTTCCGCTAACAATTCCTTTATCTTAGGGCTAAAATACGCGTTGCCCTCCGAAACCGTTTGAATACAATTTTCAATTTCCTCGAGAGCAAACTCCTTTAGGATATAACCAAAAATCTTTAGGTCCTTGGCCTCCTTGTATAACTCCTTTTCCTTGTGAAAAGTGATAAGTACAATCTTGGTGTCAATTCTATTGCTATGACACTTCTTGGCAATCTCTATCCCAGACATAAATGGCATTTGTATATCCAAAATGGCAATATCCGGGTTTAATCTATTAATGAGGTTAAAGGCTTCACGGCCGTTTTCACCACTACCAATAACATTGTACCCTTTCTCCAACAAAAAGTCGCTAAGACCTTTCAAAAGAAGGGGGTGGTCATCTGCTATGATAATAGACTTATTCTTCATGCAATCGGAAATTGAAATTCAAGAACAGTGCCATGGTTCTTTTTAGAATTAATTTTCATGTGACCTTTCAAGAACTTGGTTCGTTCCAAAAGAGTTTTCAGTCCTAAAGACCTGCGATTTTGGAATTTCTCGGAAAAATCGAAACCAATTCCATTGTCCCTTATCACTAGTTTCACGGTCTGGGGTTCGCGGGTAATAACTACTTTACCAGCTTCCGCTTTCGCATGTTTTAGGATATTGCTCAATGATTCCTGCACAATCCTGTAAAGGTTAACCTCTTGTTTTTTATTGAAGATATTGTCAATATTATCAATTTCCGAAGAAATGAACAAGGTGGTGTTCTCGTCTACCTGATCTATAGTCGTCTCTATGGCTTTGGTAATACCTAGTTCCTGAAGTTGAAACGGATGAAGGTTTCTCGATATTGCCCGTACCTCTTCAATGGCTGTTTCAACCAACACCTTGGTTTCTGGGTCTTCATTTTTTATCACCTTATTTTTTATGAGCAACAATCGTTGCCCCAAGCCATCATGCAAATCTTTAGAGATACGCTTCCGCTCTTCCTCCTGTGAAACCAATAGCTCTTGGCTAAATTTTTCTTGAAGCAACTTCTTGTTGTTGATGCGCATTCTATTTCTATACAGTATAATCATTCCGAATATGGACACCAACAAAATACTTATGTACAAAGATTTTCTTTTCGCAGATTGATTGTCCTTTTCCAATAATTGAATACTGGTATTTTTTTCGATCAACTCATTTTCCTTTTTCTCGGTTTCGTAAAGTGTCTGGTAGTAAGCCAGCGTATTGGAGGTGGTCTTATTGAAAATAGAGTCTTTTATTTCATTGTACTTTTTCTTGCTAGTGAAAGCATTCCTGTAGTCCTGTTTTGCGGCATAAATCTTCGCAAGAAGTTTATGGGAACTCATGATGTCCTCTTCAAACTTCAGTGTTTCTGCAGCTTCCAGTTTTTTACCGGCATGTTGTAATGCAATATTGTATTCCCCTAAGGCGTAATGATAGTTCGCCTTTGCAAAATTATGCATGCTAATATTCACCAAATCACCGGTTCCTGGATCAATGCTCTTTTCAAGCAAGTCCAAATAACCTTTAGATTTTTCCAATTGCCCTTGATCGGCATAGTATTCTACCAAATTGGCGTATACGTATATTTTGTTGGTGTTGTTTACTTTTCCTTCGGGGACAGCGTAGATAGCTTCCTCTGCTTTAAGGAGGTATTCCAGGTATCGTTTTTTGTTCCCCTGTTTTTCATAATCCAGGGCTTGGTTATAATAGGTCGTAACCAGATGGTGTTCCAGATTGAGTTCTTTAATCTTCTCAATATTCTTTTCACGTTCTTCTGCCGCTTTTTGGTAAAAACCATTCATGCTGAACATGGCAGTTACCCCTTGGCGTGCATAATACATATATTCATAATCCTTCAGGGATTCAAAATATTCGTATGACTTTTTGTAGCTCTCGCCGGCAGGTACGAATTTCCCTAGATTGGAATACGCTTGCCCACTAAATAGGTGTGCATCCGCGATATAAATAGAATCTTTGGCACTGTAATTCTCAATGGCATCCTGATAGTCCAAAATGGCCTGTTCCAAATCCAATCTGTAGTTAGCGGCACCTCTTTTTAGGTACAAACTCCCAAGAATGTAAGAATCTTTAATCTTGTATTTTCTTGCTAGGATCCCATCAATTAAGGTTAGAACCTTGTGGGGCTCATTCTTTATGTTGGTAAGGGTGTAGCTAACATTGATTAATTTTCGGGCTGCTGCCTCAATGCTGTCGAGTTCTTTGGCCAAGTCAATATAGTCGAGGCTGTATTTGGAAAAAGTATCGACATCGGTCCTACGGGTCCAAGAAATAATAGAATCCATGGCAGTTAGCTTTTCTGTGGGATCGCTACTGCTATGTATTCGTTTTTTATAGGCTTCAATATCCTGTGCTTGCACTATTGGGCAAATCAGAAATAGAGCCGATACTATAAGTATCTTGAGGCGGGTCAAAACTTGAAATTTTGGAACAATATAAATATAATAAAATAAAGACTTGTGCCGCATATTATTTAATGTACATGCAATTTCTTCCGTAGTCAATAATTGCCCTTAGTTTCTTTAAAAGATCTGCTCCCAAAATGCCGTCTACTGCTGCTTCCTCTACCTGGTTCAGGGCTTCATTTACATGCGTTAGATTGAAAAGGATGAACTCCTGCTTTTTCAATAAGGTCTCCCCAAGCTTAAGCTCGTTCCCTTTGGCTAGCTCTGTTTCCATATTTGTGGCGCCTGCACCTGCTGCTTTTATGTCACTTTTTTCGCTTTTTAGGAGAAATTCGGAGGCGCTTTGCAGCCCAATGCAACTGGTCGAAGCACCAGTATCGACTATAAAATCCCCTTTCACCCCATTAACGTACAGTGTGGTTTTATAATGTCCGGTACTCAGCTTTTTAAGAGGAATCCGTTCGAAGTTTTGGTCTTCGAGAAAGTTTCGTAGGCTTGTCAATGTTTTTTTACAAAGATAGACAACAAAATACTAGATTTGCGCTATGTTAACAGATACGCATACCCATTTATACAGCGAAGCATTCGACGAAGATCGGGAAGCCATGATGAAGCGGGCTTTCGAGGTGGGTATAAAACGATTTTTTATACCTGCCATAGATTCCAGTTATACGAATGCCATGTATCGTTTGGAGGCGGCTTATCCTGAGCATGTATTCTTAATGATGGGACTGCATCCCACCTCTGTAAAGGAAAACTATGAGGAAGAACTGGCGCATGTGGAGTCTGAGTTCGAAAAACGCAAGTTCTTTGCGGTTGGCGAAATTGGGATCGATTTGTACTGGGACACTTCTACGTTGGGGATTCAGAAGATTGCCTTCAAAAGGCAGATTCAATTAGCAAAGAAACTAGGGCTACCCATAGTGATTCATTGCAGGGATGCTTTCGATGAGATTTTCGAAGTCCTGGAGACTGAAAGGGGCGAGGACCTCTTCGGAATTTTTCACTGTTTTACAGGAACTTTGGAACAGGCCAAAAGGGCCATAGGGTTCAATATGAAACTTGGTATTGGTGGTGTAGTTACCTTTAAAAACGGCAAGATCGATACCTTCTTGGATCAAATTCCCTTAGAGCATATTGTTTTGGAAACGGATTCCCCTTATCTTTCACCTGTTCCGTATCGCGGCAAGCGCAATGAGAGCAGTTACCTGTCTTTGGTGTGTAGGAAAATGTCTGAAGTGTATGGTGTAAGTGAAGATGAGATTGCAAGGATTACAACCGATAATTCGAAAAAAGTATTTGGCATATAAATGAGCTATACCCCGAACATATTACTTATTTACACTGGTGGAACCATTGGGATGATCAAGGAATTTGAAACAGGGGCCCTGAAAAATTTCAATTTCGATGACCTTCTGAAACACATTCCCGAACTCAAGTTGTTGGATTGTTCTATCGCCACCCAAAGTTTTCCAAACCCGATCGATAGCTCGAATATGAATCCTACGTATTGGGCGCACTTGGCTTCAATGATAGAGGAGGCGTACGATGACTTCGATGGTTTTGTGGTCCTTCACGGAAGCGATACCATGTCGTATACGGCTTCTGCCTTGAGCTTTATGTTTCAAAACCTCGCAAAGCCCATTATTTTTACAGGATCTCAATTACCTATTGGGGATTTGCGAACCGATGCCAAGGAGAATTTAATTACTTCCATTCAGATTGCTGCTTTACAGGAGAAGGGGAAACCTAAGATCGCAGAGGTTGGCCTCTATTTCGAATATAAACTGTACCGCGCAAACCGCACCACCAAAATAAATGCAGAACATTTTGAAGCCTTTGCTTCATTAAATTATCCGGCATTGGCAGAAAGTGGGGTGCACTTATCCATTAATGATGCTGCCTTGTTGCAGCCAAACAGAAGGAAGAAACTGAAGGTGCAGAAGGACTTGGATTCCCATATCGTATTGTTAAAGATATTCCCTGGTTTGGATGAGGATACAGTGGCTCACATTTTTTCTTTCGAGCAAATGAAAGGGCTTATCCTGGAAACGTATGGCAGTGGTAATGTAACCAGTGAAGACTGGTTTTTGAAACAACTAAAAACGGTGGGCCAGCGGAACATTCCCATTGTGAATGTGACCCAATGTTCTGGGGGAAGTGTTTCTATGGGACTTTATGAAACCAGTGTTGGGCTTAAGAAACTGGGTGTAATTTCCGGGAAGGATATGACTACGGAGGCTGCGGTGGCTAAAATGATGTATTTATTGGGGCAGGGAATTCCCAAGGAAAACTTCAAGATATTTTTCGAAACACCATTACGGGGCGAGATGATGCAATAAATAGGGTCGATTTTTATATTGAAGCCCAATTTTTTTGTTATTTTTGCGACCCTTTTTGCCTGTAATGGCAAAACAATTAGAGAGGTGGCCGAGTGGTCGAAGGCGCACGCCTGGAAAGTGTGTATACGCCAAAAGCGTATCGAGGGTTCGAATCCCTTCCTCTCTGCAACCCAAAACCCGCAACTCTGTTGCGGGTTTTTTCGTTTCCGGAAGGAACGAATTCTGTTTCTGTTTCAGATGGGAAACGAAAAAAAGGGTTCGCAAAGCGAACTGGGTTTTGGGTTGTGCAAGATTCCCATTCCCTTTACAGCTACATTATCCCATCCCCAAAAAAAGGAGCCCTAGTAGAATAACGCTCAGTAACAATACAATAAGGCAAATAAGGAGTATGCCCGAGTACACGGCGGTACGATCCAGCCGTTTTCGTATCTGTTCAAGAGGATCGTCCATCGCACCCTTTTTGCAGTTGGTCCATAAGTCTTTCCTTGGCTTTCGCCTTCTTGTCTGCAAGTGCTTGGTAATGCAACGCGGCTTGTGCAATGCCGTCTTCGATGGTTTGATGGGGTATGCCCCCATTGAGCACATTCGATATGTGGCTTTTTGAGTAAGGACTGCCATCCTTTCGGAAGATCTTCTTTTGTATGAAAAATTGATGGATGGCAGAAAGCGCCCTGTTCCCGATAACTTGCTTTATAAGTTCCTTTTCTTGTTCCGTAATCATAGGTATTCAGCTATTGCGGGGGTAGGTATTTTAGTGTTATATTTGTGTAAGTTTTGTTTAAGGATTGTACATAATAACAAAGTTTGAAAAAATTATATACATATCCTAATTAATTGAATAAATAATCGACATCAAGACATACATAGCACCCAATCTATTCTATTTACGGGAACTTACAGGTAAAAGCCAAACCGAGTTTGGTGCCCTGTTCAATCTTACCAGGGGAAAAATAAACTCCTACGAAGGTGCCAGCGAACCACGGGTTGTGAAGCTAATCGAGATTGCCCGTTATTTTTGCATTTCGGTAGAAACCTTGGTATTGGTCGATTTAAGGGAAAAGAACTTCAAGTTAAAGCCCAATACTGCGCAGCAGGTTAACGAACCCACGGCCGACTATGTGATTTTCGATGAAAATGGCTTAGAGGATATTGCCGATTTTGTGACCGATAACCACACGGAGCTATTGAAAAACAAAACCTATCGCTTTTGGTTCGAGAAAGAGGTCTACCAGAATTCCTTGAAAGTGATCAAGGAGGAAATGCCCAAATAGCTTAAAAACGAATATTTCGTTCTGTCTTCAAATGGCTTTTAGTGGCCATAAGCTATACCTTAATATATACGGAATACCCATACCGCTTTTTCTATTTATTGTAGTTTTCAAAGAATTCGCGATTCTATGGGGTAGAAACCTCTTCATTTATAAATTATAGGTAATGTATTGGAGGATATCGTGTTAAAATATATTTTTGGAAAGGATATTGTGGGAAACCCCGTAGAATCTTATTATTATTGTACAATAACTAATTATTTTTATATCTTTAAACCTTTAACTAAAAACAAACTTTAAGTCGATAGCAATGAAAAAATTATTTTCTATTCTAGCAATTGCAGCCATGATTTTTGCGGGAACCAACAACGCAAGTGCAAACGCTGCTCAAACCGTGCCAACTAACGTACAATCATTAGTGACGGCATCTACAGTTACCATAGTTCAAGAAGACGGAGCTTCCTCGGATGCCGATGGAGAGTCTGAAGGTTTCCACCAAGAGCTTAAAAAGCGTTTTATCGAGGGTGGTCCTGGATTTATGGGAATTGTATTATTGTGTTTAATTCTTGGTCTAGCCATTGCTATTGAAAGAATTATTTATCTAAACCTATCTACTACAAACACTCAGAAATTGGCCAACAATGTAGAGGATGCGTTAAACAGTGGAGGAATCGAAGCTGCTAAGGAAGTATGTAGAAATACAAAAGGTCCTGTTGCTTCCATATACTATCAAGGTCTAGACCGTGCCAACGAGAGCATCGATGCAGCTGAGAAAGCAGTAGTATCTTATGGAGGTGTTCAAATGGGACAGTTAGAAAAGAATGTATCTTGGGTATCTTTATTTATCGCCTTGGCACCAATGCTTGGTTTCATGGGTACGGTAATCGGGATGATTCAGGCTTTCGATAAAATTGAAGCAGCTGGAGATATGAACCCATCACTTGTAGCAGGGGGTATTAAAGTAGCCCTTCTTACTACGGTATTTGGTCTTATTGTAGCTATTATCCTTCAGATTTTCTATAACTATATCATTGCTAAAATCGATAGCATCGTAAACAGTATGGAGGATGCTTCTATCACATTGATCGATATGTTGGTAGACTACAAAAACAAAAAATAATCTAACAACAGAGATACAATGGGATTACATAAAATAATAAAGATTGTCGCTATAATTCTCTGCCTGGTAGGTATCGTATTCTTTGGAATGATCATTTCCAAAGGCGATGAAGTGGTAAAAGCCACCGGAGAAGGAGTAGACGGATACTTATACGTGGCGTATGTGGTTTTTGCACTCATACTCGCATTCGTATTGATCTTTGTTCTCAAGGGTCTTGCCCAAGGGAACATAAAGAAGACACTAATATCTATTGGAGCCTTTTTGGTTGTTGTAGCCATTGCATATGGATTGGCGCAAGGAGTTGAGACTCCAATGAAAGACGATGAGGTACTGTCGGCTAGTGGTTCAAGATGGGTTGGAGCTGGGCTCTATGCCTTCTATTTCTTGGCTATCGTAGCTATAGGTGCTATGTTATGGGGTGGCATGAAAAAATTAACAAGTAAGTAAATGGCTAGAAGATCAACACCCGAAGTTAATGCGGGGTCTATGGCAGACATAGCATTCCTTCTGCTTATCTTTTTCCTGGTTACGACAACCATCGAAAAAGACAAGGGGATTGCTAGACAATTACCACCGAAACAAGAAGATATTCCTGATGACGTAATCATAAAACAAAAGAACTTGTTTGTGGTTAATGTTAACAGAAGTGATCAATTGTTGGTGGAAGAAGAGCTGATGGAACTTAAAGATCTGCGTCAAGCCGCTATCGACTTCATAGATAATGGTGGGGCACCAGCAGGTTCTCCAGAGCATTGTAATTATTGTCAGGGAGATCGCCTTCCAGATTCATCGGATAATCCAGACAAGGCTGTAATCTCCGTTCAGAATGACCGATTGACTTCCTATGGAATGTATATCGCCGTTCAGAACGAATTGGTAGCAGCATATAATTTCTTGCGTAATAGAGAGTCACAACGTTTGTACGGCTGGGACTTTACGGAGATGAAAAAATCCATTGACGAAGGTCAAATCACCGGATCGAGAAAAGATGATATTCAAGAGAAAATCAAGAACATTCAAGCAATGATTCCTCTGAAATTATCTGAAGCGGAGCCTAAGAAGGCTGGATCTTAAAAAAGTATAATATATATGTCAAAGTTTAAAAAGAAAAAAGGCGGAGAAATCCCAGCGGTGAACACAGCGTCACTTCCAGATATTGTATTTATGCTTTTATTCTTCTTTATGGTAGTAACTGTACTAAGGGATACAAACCTTTTGGTTCAGCAGACATTGCCTAAAGGAGATCAGGTAGAGAAGCTTCAGAAAGATCGTTCTGTTTTCATTTACGCAGGAAAACCAAGTCCGCGTTACCAGAAACAGTACGGTACCGAAGGTAAAATACAGATCGGGGATAAATACACAAGCATAGATGCATTACCAGCAGCACTTACCGAAGCAAGGGAAAAGCTTAGGGAAGAGCTAAGGGGTTCTGTGAATGTCGCTTTAAAAGTAGATGAAGAGACCAATACTGGTTTGATATCCGATATCAAACAGGAATTGAGAGAATTGCAGATGTATAAAGTAATTTACATTACATCTCCAGGAAACCAAGTAGATAATTAATTTCTATATATCTTTCCATATAAAATCGCCTTGATAACTCAAGGCGATTTTTGTTTTACAGAATTCCTATCTTTATCCTATGGCCTTGAATAAAAGATTCTTTTTCCTTCTTCTCTTATTTATAAACACCCCTTTTTGTTGGGCGCAAGAAGAGGAGGAGGGTGCCAGTGTCTTTATAGACGATACATACCGTGAGGATCAATTGTATATTGGTGTCACCTATAACCTCTTAACAAGCGTGCCCAGTGGAGTAAACCTTCAAGGAGTGTCGGGTGGTATCGAATTTGGATACCTTCGGGACATGCCCATTAATGAACGAAGAAATATGGCTGTGGCCCTTGGGTTGGGCCTTAATTTTGATCAGATGGGCCAAACCCTTTTCATTGGCGAAGAGCCGGACGAATCGACTATTTTCAGGGTGCTCGATAATACCATAGATTACGATAGTAATAGATTTAGCACGGCCACCATAGAAGTTCCTTTCGAGTTCAGGTGGCGAACTTCTACTGCAGAAGAATTCCGCTTTTGGAGGATTTACACGGGACTTCGGGTAGGATACACCTATTGGTATAGGGCGCGGTTTAAACAGGCAGGAAATCAAGTGAGTCAAACGGATATTCCAGAGTTCGATAGAATGCGCTTATCTGCTCATCTCAGTTTTGGGTATGGGACTTTTAATTTCTATACCTCCTACAGTATAAATCCTTATTTTAAAGATGCCAAAACGGTCGATACTGGGGAAAGCATCGATTTCAGAACCCTTAAACTTGGGATTATTTTCTATATCCTATAACCAGAATTGTAGCATTAGTAATTGGGGAACGATCCCTATTACAAGGCCCAGGACCAATTCTGGGGGCGTATGGGAATGAGTGGCCAAACGGGAAGAGGCTACCCAACCATTACCGAATAATAAGAGGCCAATAAGCAAAAGCATATTAATCTGAAAATGTACGCTCAAGGCAATCACAAACATGGTAGTTCCTGCAATTCCAATTTGGTGTAAACTCACCTTGATTTTGAACATAACCAATATGAGTGCCGAGATACTTGAAAATAGAATGCCTACATAGAAATAATACATTTCTGGGGCATCATAAGGATCAAAGACCATTTTCACCACCAAGAGCATAAGCAAGCACTGAATCATCAGCGGAATCTTGCGCTCCTTTACATCGGATAGCTGAGATGTTTGAATTAACCCTAAATTCTTTAGTAAAAAGTAGAATACAATAGGAATTAGGAAGGTGATGATAAAAACTGCAAGTAATTTTGTTTGAATGACCTGTTGGTCAATGTACCTTGGTGTTACATAAAAATAAATCCCGGTGCCCAGTATAGGCATCAATAAAGGATGGAGGACATAGGCGCCCAAGCGAAGGAAGCTATCCATCAAATTTCTTTTCGGAGTCTGGCAACAGGCAAGTCCAATTGCTCCCTGTATTTTGCAACGGTTCGTCGCGCAATAGGGTACCCTTTCTCTTTCAGGATTTTCGCCAGTTTGTCGTCCGTTAATGGTTTTTTCTTGTCCTCTTCCCCTATGGTAATCTCCAGGATTTTCTTTATTTCCTTAGTGGAAACGTCTTCTCCTTGATCGTTTTTCATGGATTCACTGAAGAAGTCCTTTATAAGTTTAGTACCATAAGGTGTATCTACATATTTACTGTTTGCCACCCGGGATACCGTAGAAACATCCATATCGATCTTATCGGCAATATCCTTTAAGATCATGGGCTTGAGTTTACGCTCATCACCAGAAAGAAAATATTCTTCCTGATGATGCATAATAGCATTCATCGTAACAAATAGAGTCTGCTGACGCTGCTTAATGGCATCTATAAACCATTTGGCAGCATCCAGTTTTTGTTTTATAAAAAGAACGGCGTCCTTTTGCGATTTCGATTTGTCCTTAGCATCCTTGTACCCCTTTAGCATATTGGTATACTCTCTGGAAACGTGTAGCTCTGGCGCATTTCTGCCGTTAAGTGTAAGCTCCAACTCCCCATCCATAATCTTAATGGCAAAATCGGGTACCACATGCTCTATAATTCGGGTATTGCCAGAATACGTTCCTCCAGGTTTGGGGTTCAATCCTTCAATTTCGGAAATCGCATCGCGCAATTCATCTTCACTAATGTCGAACTTAGAAAGTAGTTTTTTGTAATGCTTCTTCGTAAAATGATCGAACGCCTCCTTAATAATTTCGGTAGCCAATTCTACGGAAGGGGAATCCGTTTTTCGATCCAACTGAAGGAGAAGGCATTCTTGAAGGTTTCTGGCAGCAACTCCAGCAGGATCCAATTCTTGTACGATGGCAAGAACTCCTTCAATTTTCCCTTCCGAAGTATAGACATTTTGCGTAAACGCCAAGTCGTCCACTATATCCTGTAGATCACGGCGTATGTAACCGCTTTCATCAACACTGCCCACTAAAAACTGTGCAATTTCCTTTTCTTCTTCGTTTAATCGATAGGTATTTAGTTGTTGCAGTAGGTATTGGTTGAAAGAGGTTCCTGAGGCATAAGGGGTTTGCTTTTCTTCGTCGTCTGCACTATAGTTATTGGCAGAGAGCTTATAGCTGGGAATTTCGTCATCACTTAAATAGTCATCCACATTTATTTCGGTCTCAATGGATTCCGAGTCGTTAAAATCATCGAATTCATCATTACTGAATTCATCATCTAAAGTATCCTTTTCGTCCTTCCCACCTTCAAGAGCTGGGTTTTCTTCAAGCTCTTGCGAAATCCGCTGTTCGAATGCCTGTGTGGGCAATTGAATCAACTTCATCAGCTGGATTTGCTGAGGTGAAAGTTTCTGGGATAGTTTAAAATTTAATTGTTGTTTTAACATAGAATGACTACTTGTTGTTAAAATTAAAAAAATCCGCCTACTTAGGGTACAAGATAGACGGATTTAATAGGATATTATGAGGTTTTTATTGCATTTAGAACTCTGCATTGCCTGGGGTTCGGGGATATGGAATGACATCCCGGATATTCCCCATTCCAGTAACGAATAGAACCAAGCGCTCAAATCCAAGTCCAAATCCACTATGGACACAGGTTCCGTACTTTCTCAAGTCCAAATACCAATACAATTCATCTTCCGGAATGTCCATGGCTTCCATCTTTTGCCTTAGGACATCGTAACGCTCTTCACGCTGGGAACCTCCCACAATTTCACCAATTCCTGGAAACAGGACATCCATAGCACGAACGGTCTTCTCATCATCATTCAGGCGCATATAGAAAGATTTTATATCGGCAGGATAGTCAAAAAGGATCACAGGGCACTTAAAGTGCTTTTCTACCAAGAATCGCTCGTGCTCACTTTGTAGGTCTGCTCCCCATTGGTCTATTGGGAATTTGAATTTCTTCTTTTTGTTGGGCTTAGAATTTCTTAAAATATCTATGGCCTCTGTATAAGTAACCCTTTTAAATTGATTGTCTACCACAAAATGCAGTTTTTCCCTCAAGGACATTTCGCTGCGCTCTGCTTGCGGCTTGCTTTTGTCTTCCTGTATCAAACGGTTTTCCAAAAACTCCAAATCGTCCTGGCAGTGATCCAATGCATACTGAATAACGTACTTAATGAAATCTTCTGCAAGATCCATATTGTCATCAAGATCGTAGAACGCCATCTCGGGTTCTATCATCCAGAATTCTGCTAAATGACGTGAAGTATTGGAGTTTTCTGCCCTAAAAGTTGGGCCGAATGTATAGATTTTTCCTCATCCCATGGCATAGGTTTCACCTTCCAATTGACCACTTACGGTTAGGTTGGTTTCCTTTCCGAAAAAATCCTGTTTGTAATCTACCGAGCCATCTTCCGCAAGCGGAGGGTTTTTGGCATCCAAGGTTGTTACGCGAAACATTTCCCCAGCACCTTCGGCATCACTACCCGTAATTAATGGGGAGTGCATATAATAGAATCCATTTTTCTGGAAGTATTCATGTACCGCAAAGGCCAATTTGGAACGAAGTCTCATCACTGCACCAAAGGTATTGGTACGAACCCGCAAATGCGCTTGTTCCCTCAGTTTCTCCAATGTATGGCGCTTAGGGGATAAAATAGTGAGCTTTACATCTTCTGGATTAGCTTCCCCAAGAATTTCAATATTAGAAACTTGAATTTCAACATTCTGTCCCTGTCCTTGGCTTTCTACCAAAGTTCCTTCCACCTGAACGGCGGCGCCCACAGTTACCTTTTTCAGTAGCTCTTCTTCAAAATTTTCAAAATCGACTACACATTGAATGTTCTTGATGGTAGAGCCATCATTTAATGCAATAAAGCGGTTGCTGCGAAATGCCTTTACCCATCCCGAAACAGATATTTGGGCCGCAGATGGTGTGCTTTGAATAAGTTCTATAATCTCTTTTTGTTGCGCTCGTTTCATTTTTGTGCTGAAAAAATGGTTGATAGTTTTTAGCTAAAAATAGGCCGTAAAGATACTTTTTTAATTCTGAAATTCGTCTGGATCTTCTGTCGAAGGGGGAAGGATTTCAAGAGCCGGTTTTTTGAGGGTTTGCTGATTGGCAATATTTCGTTCCAAAGAAAGCAATAGCGACGGAAGAAGTAATAAATTGGCTAACATAGCAAACAACAGGGTGGCAGAAACAAGGGCGCCTAATGCTACCGTGCCTCCAAAACTTGAAATGGTAAATACCGAGAAGCCAAAGAACAATACGATGGACGTATAGAACATACTAACCCCGGTTTCTTTGAGGGCCGCATACACCGAACGTTTAATTTTCCAGTTGTTCACCAATAATTCTTGTCTGTACTTGGCAAGAAAATGAATAGTGTCATCTACCGAGATTCCAAAGGCAATACTAAATACCAATATAGTCGACGGTTTGATGGGGACACCCAGGAAGCCCATTAATCCAGCCGTGATAAGCAAGGGCAGTAAATTTGGGATGAGGGAAACCAATATCATCTTCACATTTCGGAACATCCAGGCCATGAATACAGCAATCAAAAGAATAGCAAGTGAAAGTGAAAGAACTAGGTTATTTACCAAGTATTTGGTTCCTTTCTCAAAAATGAAAGCCTTACCGGTAATGGAAACATTGTACCTGTCGGCCGGGAATATCTTTTCAATTTTAGCACGCAAATCCTCTTCAATCCTGTCAAAACGCTGAGTTTGCGTATCCTTCATAAACGTGGTTATCCTGGCGTACTGACCAGTAGTATCTACATAGCTGGAAAGCAAATTTGTACTGTTGGCACTATTCTTTGCGTACGACAAAATAAAAGTTCTTTCTTGGCTATTTGGTAGCTGATAATACTCTGGGTTGTTATTGTAATAGGCCTGTTTCGAATACTTCACTAAATCCACCACTGAAATGGTTTTGGAAAGTTCCGGTATTTCTTCAATATACGATTCCAGTTCGTCCATACGCTTTAAGGTGGCCAATTTCATCACCCCTTTTTTGCGCTTGGTGTCGATAAGTATTTCTAGGGGCATGATCCCTTCATATTCCTTTTCAAAGAATTTGATGTCACTGTAAAACTCTTTCCCTTTCGGCATATCTTCTATAAGACTTCCGGAAAGCTTTATTTGGTTTATTCCAATAATACTCGCGCATAGCATACCTATGGTGACTATAAAAATGGCTATGCGATGCTCACGAACCATGCGCTCCATCCAATTTACAAATCGACCTATCCAACGTTTGTTAAGGTGTTTTAAATGCTTGTATTTTGGAACGGCCATATAGCTGTACACAATAGGAATGATGAACAGGCTCAATAAGAAAATGGCAATGATATTAATGGAAGCCACGGTACCGAATTCCTTAAGCAACTTACTATTGGTAAGGATAAATGTGGCAAATCCGGAAGCCGTTGTCACATTGGTCATAAGGGTGGCATTCCCCACCTTGGTAATGACACGTTGCAGGGATTTGGCCTGATTACCGTGCAATTTTATTTCCTGCTGATACTTATTGATAAGGAATATACAATTGGGAATCCCAATTACAATAATGAGTGGTGGAATGAGTGCCGTAAGTACTGTGATCTCGTATTTAAGAAGGCCAAGAACCCCAAATGCCCACATCACCCCAATGATTACCGTAACCATAGAAATGAAAGTTGCCCTAAAGGATCTGAAGAAGAAAAAGAAGATCAGTGAGGTCACTAGAAGGGCAGCACCAATAAACATCCCTATTTCATCAATAATGTTTTGTGAGTTTAGGGTGCGGATATACGGCATTCCACTGGTATACACGTTTACCTTCGTTTTGGCCTCAAATTCTTGTATGAGTGGAATGAGGTCTAGGGTAATAAAATCTTTTCTCGCGGGGGTGTTTACAATGTCCTTTTTTAGGTAGACCGCAGTGCGTACCGATTTTTTGTTTGGACTGTACACCAAACCACTGTAAAAAGGTAGTTTGTTGAAGAGTTCGTACTTATATCGATCCAGTTTTTCTTGATCCAATACGGAGTCCTGAATAAAAGGAACTAAATCGAAAATTGCCGAATCATTCCGTTTTTCCAATTTTTTAAGATCCCCAATGGAAAGAGTGACATCAACTTCATCATAGCCGGAAATTTCCATGGCTAAGTCGGACCAGGCCTTGAATACCTCTGGTTGAAATAAGGTGGAGTCCTTTACACCCAGTATGATTAAGTTTCCTTCTTCCCCAAAGGTGTCCAGGAACTGAACATATTCTTTATTGAATTCGTGATCGTCGGGAAGTAGGTTGGCTTCGGTGTAGGTAAAACGCATGTGTTTCCATTGCATTGCCATGAAAACCGTTACTCCAATTATGCCAATAATGATTAGGGTCCTATTGCGAAGGATAAACCGAGCTACCGCACTCCAAAATCCGATACTAAAAAGCTTGTTCAAACCCCTAAAGTTGAAAGTCGCGCAAAGGTATTAAAATACCTAGGATTGAAGGGCTAAAAGGGTGTTATATTTTTAGGTTGAAGGTGAATTTGAAAGAAATGTTGTCCTCAAAATCAGGCAAGTGATAAAATCCATAACGGTATGCGAAACTCAATCCAAAACCAAATAAGATTCTATTGAGCTCGAATCCTGATTCGGAATAGAGTTCATTTAGGGTGTTAAAAGCAATTCCTAAATGTTCTTCAGGATTTTTTAAATTCCCAATCGCATGTCGCGTAATGAATACCAACTCGGGTTTAAAGGTGTCCGAAATATAAAACCTACGCAAGCTATGCTTTCCTTGAAAGAAGATGAGTTGGTCCGAGAAGAACTCACCAAAGTACATGGTCTCAAAACTACGTGTCCCTGCTACCGAAAACCGTTGCAAGATCTCATCCTTGGTTGGGGCATTGGGATAGGAATGGAACAAATGGGTAAGTGGTACGTCCCCAAAAGCTGCCATGCCTTCCAATAAAAAATTGCTGGATGACAAATCTGTCCGTTTTATGTAGTAGTCTAACTTCAATCCCAGTTTGGTATAATTGAAATCACTCTTGGCAATGTTTTTAATTCCCTGCGTTACCTGTGCACTAATTTTTGGGAATCCGTCAAAATATTCGATCCTGCCATCATCTGCTGTAACAAACTTAGTCTTGGGGCTAATCCTAAAGGAAAGTGTCGCTTCTGTGGTGTGATAATTTCTATAGGTTTCACCGTCTTTAAAGAATTGATAATCCTCTATCTGATCTATTTTAGTTCGGGAGACCTTTATTTCAGAAAGGATTTTGGGTGAAAATTCGTGCTGTAAGCTACTTTGCCAAGTACGGTATTTGTAGAATTGAATAACATTGATGCGTCGCGGTTCGAAAACGGAATAGACACGGGCATCTGTTAAATAGGCAAAACTGCCAATTTCACTGATATCGTTAATGTAATAGAGATCCCACCACGTATTGGTTTCCGGGTGTAGGCGTAAGTTGCCTCCCAAACTGTACTTGTAATTTTTATCCTTGAAACCGTAAGCAGCATATCCGCCTACCTTGAAATTTTCGAATAGTCGTTCATTGGTGATTCCACCAAATCCCAAACGGAAAGATTCGTAATTGTTGTATTTTATGAAGTATCGAAGATCTACATCGAAAAAACCAAGTGGATAGTAGCCACTGGAAAATGGGCTTTCCTTCTTTGTTTTTGGAATACTATCATTGCTTGCATTGGTAACAGTTTGTCCATAGGAAAACTGGGGCAAACCTAACACAAGTAATAAAAAAAGGAGGCCTATTCGCAATGTGAGGTATTTGGGATAAAGGTATAAATAAAGCGGCAATGGGGCCGCTTTATTGTATTTTGTTTAACGACATAAAGATTAGACCGTCATGATTTCAGACTCCTTCGTCGCATACATATCATCTATCTTTTTGATGTGCGCATCTGTCATTTCCTGAATATCGATTTCAAGGTTCTTTTTCATGTCATCGCTAACATCCAGTCCCTTAATTTCATTATTTGCACTTTTCCTATCGTTCCGAACCCCAATTTTAGATTCTTCAGATTCGGCCTTTGCCTGCTTGGCCAGTTCTCGTCGCCGTTCTTCGGTTAATGGAGGAACATTAATAATAACGCTTTCCCCATTATTCATTGGATTGAAACCAAGGTTAGCAGCATGAATTCCCTTTTCTATTTCTGGAATCATGGCTTTTTCCCAAGGCTGAATAGTGATCGTCATTCCGTCTGGGGTGTTTACATTGGCGACCTGGCCCAAAGGAGTTTGACTGCCATAATAATCTACCATGACACCATTTAACATCGCTGGACTTGCCTTGCCGGCTCTAATATTTGCCAACTTCTTTTCCAAGCGCAGTAGGGCATTCCCCATTGATTCCTTGGTGCTGTCGATAATAAATTTAATTTCTTCTTCCATACTCAAAGTTAAATTTTTCTTCGGAAATGCAACAATTGTTCCAAAAAAGTCCTTGCTTATAGGTTCACTTTGGTCCCTACTTTTTCCCCGGATACCACTTTCATCAAATTCCCTTTGGTATTCATATCGAATACAATTATGGGGAGTTCGTTTTCTTGACTCAAAGTAAAAGCAGTTGTATCCATAACCTTCAAGCCCTTTTTCAATACTTCATCAAAACTGATAAAATCGAATTTTGTTGCCTTGTCGTCTTTTTCTGGGTCACTGGTGTAAATACCATCTACACGGGTTCCTTTCAAAATAACATCAGCTTCAATTTCTATGGCTCTTAGCACTGCGGCACTATCGGTTGTGAAATACGGATTACCAGTACCACCTCCAAAAATCACCACACGGCCTTTTTCCAGATGGCGAATGGCTTTACGACGAATGAAGGGCTCTGCTACTTCATTTATTTTAATGGCACTCTGCAAACGGGTTGGGATACCCTCGTCTTCCATGGCACTTTGTAATGCCAAACCATTAATAACCGTTGCCAACATGCCCATATGATCTCCTTGTACACGGTCCATTCCTTTACTGGCTCCTGCCACACCCCTAAAAATATTTCCACCACCGATCACGATCGCAACTTCGACCCCTTTGTTGGTAATTTCCTTTATTTCTTGGGCATATTCCTTGAGTCTTTCGGGGTCAATTCCATATTGTCGGTTTCCCATAAGGGCTTCCCCAGAAAGTTTTAGTAAGATTCTTTTGTATTGCATGCTGGTTGCTGGTGTTTTGCTGGCGCAAAAATAGCGAAAATTTGACATCCAACTGGCGATTTGGGAGTTGAAATCTAGATACGACCTCTTTCAATTAACGAAACGAACGCTATAAGAGAAGGATGCCAAGATAGATACTGACTATTAAAATAACAGGAATTAGGAGTACATGGAACCAACTATTCACAAAATAAGTGTCGTGAACGTTGAATTCCATAATTAGAGAAAGGAATATCCAGCTGAAATGGAAAAATTGGATTAATCGCTTTCCTTTCCATCTATGGGACTTCTTTCAATTCCATACTCAATTTCAAACACTCATTTTTAAACTGTTTCCTCCTGAAATTGTATTATTACACCCTCTTTTTTTAGGACTTTTTTGGTTTTTTAAAATGTCATATTGTTTTTCAAAGAACAATAAAAACCAGCAGTTAATCATTTCGACAACTACTGGTTTCTAAATATTTAAAATTATTTTCAAGTCTATACCCTAGTTTGGAATATTATTCACAAGAAGCTAATTAAACCTGATCAGCATTGTGAGATAATTATCAAGGGTTATTTTAGAACTACATTTTTCATTACCGTGGAATTGTCTTCCAAGATAATTTTAAAGATATAGAGTCCGGTGGCATATTCGTTAATACGTATGCTTTGGGTATAATTGCCTAGTCTTTCAACAGTTTCGATGTGTTTGCCGTACACATCGTAAATTTCTATTGCTCTTAATTTAGAATTACTGGCGGAAACTGTTATTTGGCTTGTTGCAGGATTTGGAAAAACAGTTACTAAATCGACCCTTGATTTATCCAATTCTAAACCGTCGTCATTTTGCAACTTCCATGCTGTTCCTTTCCAAGATAAAATTTTATCGCCTTCAATCCATACATCGGTACTATTTCTGGACCTTTTTCTACTACAGCCATCAAAAGAGAAATTAAGGGTTTGACTTTTTACTTCTCGACAAAATTCATTTTCTATTGTTGTAAAAAGCATTGCTGTAATTTCGTAGTTTCCTTCAAGTATGGAAAAATCTTCTTCATTAACCGTAAAACAAAATTCTCCAACGAAACCACCTGGAAAACCAAAAACTATGTCACCTGTAAGTTGGGGATTGTTGTCTGTTATTGTAAAGTTGTTAGAAGGATCTGCAACATCTTGTAAGACTAAATCAATATGATTTGCTTCGTAGTTTCCTCTCACTACAAATGTGCCACAAACATCAAAACTCAGAGGAGAATCCAAATCGCTGCAATCCGGAATTTCCGATTCTATAGTGATATAATTTGATGTACAAGTATATACAGGGCAGTTGTCTAAAGAAATGCCGAACTCACGATCCATATCACTACAAATAGTACCGTCTTCTGTAGTAAGATTTACATTGGCTCGGAAGTCATAATTTCCTTCAAATCCGGAAGAAAGGAAATGTGAGGTTCTTATGGGAAAACTAAATTTAAATATACCATTTTCGAAAGACTCATAATTCATTTCGTAAGAATTAATGGTTCTTATTGTGTTTTCATTGGTCTTGTCAATTATATCAAGAGTCATATTGTTATTCGCATAGTCGTTGGCCAAATCGTCAAAAGTATAGCTAGGTGGAACATTAATTTCAACTTCTACTTCAAACCATGGAAAAAAACCATAATAATCAACGTCTTCACACAGCGGGAATTCTGTTTCATTGATTATGGAAATATTAACTCCGTCACAAGCACTCATACATTCGGGAACGTCAAACGCTTCGTTACCATCGGTTAAACTATTGTGGCTTCCTTGTGATGCAGAATAGCCTAATCCTCTTTTGGCAAACGCTCTCCAAACATTACATACATATTTACCACCTTCAAGAAGTTCTGCAGCGGTTAAGATTCCATTTCTGGCATCTACAAACCCTAGACTTGTGTTCGTGTATTTTAGCCCCTCTATTACAAGTTTCATAGCAATATTGTTTCCACCTGTGCCATTGTACAAATCTGGGTCGAAGCCATAAGCATCAATTAATTCCCATGTAAGTTCCCAGAGCATAGATGCCCAAACCGAGCCAACATGATGCTGATATCCGGGAAAAGGAGCTTGAGAAATATAATTATACGTATAGGGGCTTTCTGTCATATCGGTACTATATGGATAGTTTCTTTCGCCATTACCATTAGGAGCATCACCATTAAACCAAGTTCCTACGGTTCTATTGTCGGTGCCCAAGTCTGCCGTTTTCATAGTCATCATTAATCCAAACCAATCACTCCAACCTTCACCCATTTGTTCAAGACTACTGTTAAACGCACTATAGTCATCACTTCCGCCCACTAATCTGGTAGAAATACCATGCCCATATTCATGCGCAATAACAAGATTGTCCAGCGAGCTATCCCTTTCTCCACAGATATTCATTTGAATTCTCGGACTTAGTCCATCATTTGTTGGCAAATAACTTGCTGTACACCTATTAATATTTCCCCCAGAATAAATTGGTGGAGCATCTATTGCATCTTGAGCTTCGGCCAATAAACTATCATTCCCATCACCTTGTTGTGTAAAATTGACATGTTGAAAGTTCCCGCTAGCTTCATCGAAACCATAGTGGTACCAAACATCATGACAGAGATTCGTCCAATAAAATAAATTCGTAATTGCTGCAGGAGTTGAGTTGCCTCCATTTTCGTAATTTGTATCCAGAGGAAATATGAAACCTTCGCTTGTACACTGCGCCGATGAGCCCATATTCTCTCCTAAACGATCTTCATATGCATGAACATTGTTTCCTTTTGTTTGGTTTGTAGGTACGTTATTTAATGTTGTCCAACCTTGTTGAGAAGCATTTTCATCCTCGGGACCAATTACGATAGTTCTATCTCCGAAATGTGGACTTTCTATAGGCATTGCGTAAACTTGATATACATTGTCCGCTGTGATTGAAGTAAATGTATTTTTAACTTCTTCTCTAGGGCCATAAACTATCGTTTCTTTTAGCGCATGGTCATGAAATGAACAGCTTAGTATTATGTCCTTTTTATCAACCAACTTTCCTGTTACAGCATCAATTTTAGCATTCCATAAGTGGTTGCCCTTGAAATCGTCTATGGTTAAATCCCACACCAGTTCATAGTCATTTTTAATGTTGGGATAGTATACAAGTTTTGCTTGTATTGGCAAAGACGAAACCTCATTGGCCTCAAGCACTAACTCCGAATTTGACACTGTTTTTACTACAGATATAGTAGCATCTGTCTTTAAATTGAGGTTCTGTATTGCAAGTTGCAATGCCTCAGTAGCTGAAATGCCAGGGATCAGGGAAGTGTTCTTTATTTTATTTTTCAAGCCCGGATGAAAATTGTTATGGTAGACTACTACCTGACTATCGTTATTGGCCAGGTGCAGGCTGAATGTGGCTTGATAAATATCTAAACCATTGTATTGTTGAATGCCGTAAATATGATGTACACCACTTTGTTTACTCACGTGATGACTTGAAATTCGCCACTCTTTTACATCATTTTTATTAAGATTGAATTTAGTTGCGTTTTGTTCAATATGCTGTTTTACCAATAGCTGTAAATGGTTTTGTCCGAATAAATTAAATATTGAACATATAAACAAGCTAAGAATTAAACATAGTTGTTTTGAGTGTCTCATAATAAGAATTTAGAATTTATAGTGGATTTCTGTATGAGCCATGACGGCTTTAAGTTGAGGAGTAAAAAAGCTGACTATTTATTGTATAATCAGCTTTTCAACTAATGATTCAACAGGAATTATTTCAAGATCAGATTCTTGTATTGGGTGGTGCCATCAAGAAGCGTGATTTTTAAAATGTAATAACCTATTTTTAATCTCGTGACATCTATAGTATGCTGTAAAGCTTTTATTTCATTAACAGATTTTACAGGGGTTCCGTGAATATTATAGATTTCAATTGAAGTGATATTTGTCTTATCTGTAGCTATAGAAACTTCATTACTAGCTGGGTTGGGATACACCAAAATATTTTCATGGTTAGCTATATGATTTACCCTATCACTAGTAGAATCGCAGCTAGTATCTATTCGGCCGTAAGCTACACAACACCACTCTGTCCATTCGCAATCATCTCCTGTTTTTATTCGATATCTCCATGATCTACCTCCTGTTACTGGTGTTACATCGTGTGAAAGACTTATAAAGTTATTTGTTGTTGTAAAAGTTCCTGTATTCCCGTCTAATGGTGGAAATGGCGAACTGAAACAACTATAATCTACAATAAATTCGAGGGTATATGTCGCATTAGGTATATTCTCCCACGATAGAATATATCCAGTACTAGTATTAAAAGACAGTTCTGCTTCACTAATTAATGGACAACAATTACTAGTAGTATTTTGCTGTATTTGAACTTGTTGAGGCAATTTATTTGTATAGTTCCCTGAGCCTAGATCTATCTCATTTTCTGTTAAAGAGGCATTGGGAAAGTTAATATCTGCATTGTTTATTGAATGTAGCATTCTATCGCCGTTTGGCACATAAATGCTTCCGTCTACACCTCTAGTAATTGTTGGATGATTTGCTCCCTGGAGGCCACTGAACGATCCAATAGGAGATGCAATCACATTAAGATTCATGCTGTTTACCGCGTCAATTTGGTCGATTCGGTAAGTTCTGTCCCGATTATTGATGAGAGCAAATATATTATTGCTATTGGATGAAAACTCAAAATCTTCAAATAATGTCAGCGTTCCTAGAAGCTCACTGGTAACAATGTTTGCTTGAAACCCAAGAAAGTTACCCGTACTATTATCAAAATTTAGTAAATAGAACATTGATGATTCTTGTGTCTGACCACCAGGAAATTCCATCAGCCTGCGCGTACTATAAACTACACTTTGCATATTTGGTGAAACGCTCATGCCAGAGGTGCCTGTAATACCTATTCCATATCTGTTTAAAGTTTCAAATTCTTGGATTACATTGGGAGCACCAATTCCACCGTCTATTAATACGGTGAATAAGTGGTCAAAAGGATTTAGAATTAACCAATACGAATCCCCGTTTGCATGTTGCGCAACTGCCATATGGTTGGGCCTTTCATTAATATCCTTTACGATACCACTAGAGTCTGTATATGGCAGAATGTTTAAGGGTTGATTGGTTGTCGTAATCTCTCCTAAGGGGTTTGTGCTAAAATCTACTAGAGAGTAGAAATAATCGTTATTAACCGTGAAGATGTAGTACTCATCACACCCTCCTGGCCTAGGTACAATTGCTACGGTTCTACCTCCACCATTAAGACCGTTACTTATAACTTCATGATTGGAATTCCAAACAGAGGTGCCATCTGTATAAAAGAGCAATTCTCCATTTTGGTCACTTATTGATGCTGTATGATTGTGAACATTGGTCGTTTCACCACTAGACAAGGCCGTGGGGCCTCCGTTGAAACTTAGGCCGGCTCGATGGCCGAAATGCCAATTGGAGTTTTCTTGTTGTCCAAATATACCCGTACTTATTCCTAATAACAGAAGTACAACATATGCGAAAGAATTTGTTTTCATAGAACAGATTTTAATATTTATATTCATTTTCTGGGTTCCTGTTCCTAAATTCAATTTTTGTTACCCTTTTTATTTTTTTTCATCAACTCCTTTTGGTAAAATGAATGAAAATATAGGCTTGAGCTAGCCGAATTTAATGACTAGCCGAATAGACAATGGACTTAACCAATAAATTTGCAGTGAAGAATAATTGAAGATTTTATTGTAACTGTACTTTTTTAACTCTTAAGCCTTCTATAGAAGTAAATAATAAGTAGAAGAAAAAGTAAAATCCCCAAATAATAGTATATGTTAGACCCTGTGCTATTAAGTTCTATAGGATCAGTGGTGCCCAGAATATAAAAGCTGCCCCAATAGAAAGGTTTTGAAGTAAAAGCATCTGAGGAATTCAGAAAAGTAATCTTCGCTTGTTGTAATGCTTTACTTTTATTCATTCCCTTCTTTATATTGGTGTAAAAAAGCCTCATAACTTCTGGAGTGGCATCATCGGAGATTTCCCATCTGCTTAAAAGCAGGCTTTCTGCACCTGCATATTGAAAGGCATTACCCAAGCTCAATATTCCTTCTCCCTTATTTACCTTTCCTATGCCTGTATTACATGCGCTTAAAACAACGAGATCTGCGGGAATATTCAAGCCATATAATTCATGTCCGTAGAGTATATTATCTTCTTTTCCGTTCTGCTCTTTATCCGAAAACTGTATCTTCAGGAGTTTAGGGTTTAAACTATCAATATCTGCATGTAATGCGAGATGTACTAATTTATAATTACTAACAGTACTTTTGAAAGTTGCTTCATTAGCACTGTCGTCATAAAAATAATCACCTTTAAAAATAGCCGACAATTCTTCGACTTCTTTTCTAGAGCCGGGCAAGTCTATGTTGTTATTGGTAGATATCGAACCTTTACTTGTATATGAAAAAGCAATGCATTGATCCAGCAAATCATGGTTGCCTTGAGGGTGTGTCGATTCGAACAACATACTAGCCGAATTGGCATAACTGATGGCATAATCGTAAAGTAAATAGTGATGTTTTGTTTTGGAGCTTTTGGAATTGACAAGTAAATCAAATTGTAAATACCATAAGGCTTCATCGGGTAAAACAATAAGTTTACTGCCAACAAAGTGTTTTTCTATAGGTTTAATTAATAATTGATACAAGTTATAACTCATATCTAAGAAGTTAGATTGGTTTTTACTTGTAATAGTCTTATTAAACGCTCGAATTTTTTCGTCTAATTCCGGAACAGCAAGTTCCTGAATATTGTAGGAGTTTTTAGTTATTACAAAAGCATAGATCACATCGTTGGACCGAAAGAATTCTAGCAGGGTGGTATTTTCATCAATGCGCCGCTGTATCTCTTCTATTGTAATAATGCTCTTTTCATATTTTAAATTATAATATTTTGGAAAATCCGCCTCAATTCTTTTTTCTAAAGAATCTTTTCTTATTGTTGCATCCAAAATATCACCCTCAATTTCATATACCTTTGATGTGTCTATTGTTGATTGAGTGATTTCTGAAATTAGGTCTGTTGTTAGTTTTGAAATATTAAAGTTTATTGATTGCTCTAAATCAAGAATACTTGAATCAATATTTAAGATTTTTTTTAAGTCGGAATTTTTTGCTAGTTCTCTTAAAATAGTAGCTCTGCTTTTTTCAGAATAATAAAATAGATCCTCTATAAGCACTTCATTTTCTCTCTTCTTATTAAGTAAAAGTGACGTTTCAATGATTTTGGCATAAACGGATTTCACCAACTCAGACAACCGGATCTTATCTTCATAATCCCTTCTTTTATTTCGTACAGAATTAACTAATGAATGGGCTTTTAAGTAAAACGAATTACTTTCCTTTAAATCTGAAACGTTACCATTTGTCTTAAACATAGCAAATTTAATATCCGCTTCTACTTTAATTGACTCCAGAAGTAAGTCATCATCTAAATAGTTTGTCGATTTGAATTTTTCTGCGAGCATGCTATGATCTTCATTGCCTAGATAATTGTAGTTCATAGCTTGATGATTATATAGTAGCGCATTATCATAATTATTTAAATCTAAATAAGCTTTAGAAACAGTAAGGTTAGAACGTACTATACTAATGTTTTTCTCCTTGAATAGTGTAAGCCTAAGCGATAAAGCTTTTTTTGCAAATTCCAAGGCTTTTTTGTGATTGCCAACGTTGGTATAGATTACCGAGAGATAACCATATAAATAAGAAATCCGCACCGGATTTTTAGTAACATCCAAAGCCTTCATAATATAGGCAACACCTTCTTCGCTACCATAAATCTGCCCAAATTGGCTATAGGTAAAAAACAAATTTTCATGATTTTCCCCCAGGACTCTTAATCCCATATCAAGGCTTTTTTGGGTATGATATATTGCCTTCTCTTTTTGATTTTGTAGTCTATAAATAGTACCAATATTATAATGAACTTTCATTTGATCAGGATGACCATCCATTCCATAGTTACTAATACTAACACTAAGTGCTTTTTGATAATATTTTAAACTTTTGTTGTAATATTCTTTTATAGAGTATATAAGACCCAAATCATTGTAAACTTTAATGAAGTAAGGATTATCTTTTGGATAGACTTCTTTGGCCAGATTAAATGTTTTTTCGAAGAATTCTAAAGCAGTAGTAAAATCGCTTTTATCGTAGTTTAAAAAACCTATTACTTCGTAAGTATTTGCTTCTAATATTTTGTTTTCGGGTGTATCCTCTAATGGCGTATCAAGTACCTTGTCTAGATATTTTAATGCGTTTTTAAAATCTCCTTTGCGTTGATAAACTAGCCCTAAATTGAAATATGTACTCGCCAGATTGTAATAGTCTTCTTTAAAATGCTCTAATCTAATTTTTAATGCTGATTCATGATTTTCTTGTGCCTCTTCAAGCCTTCTCATAAATGATTTAGCAATACCTATATTATCAAGAGCATTTGCTTCTTCTAACTTATTTTCAAATCCTTTTTGGCGACTACTTTTTAATGCAAGTTCTCCATAAGACATGGCTTCTCTTATTCTTGAGTTTGAATGGTATGCTTTAGATAGTAAATTGAAAGTTGAGGTAATCCTATGAAGATCGTTAGTAGCCTTATAATGATCCAAACAATCTTGAAAGAGGTTAATAGATTCATTGTACTTACCATAAAACAATTGATCTTTCCCCTTTTTTAAATTATTAGTTGCTAGGCTATCGTTTTGTTGGGCGTTTATCAAAAAACTATTCAAAAAGACTAATAGTATGGATAATTTATAAATAATTTGATAGTTAGAGTATAACATATTTATTAATGTGTGGAAAATAAAATTATGGTAATAAAATGTGACTTCATAATATTATTCTAGCTTTAGAATTAATTATTTTACGAAAAAAATCAAGAAAATATTTTAATGATAGATGATTCTTTTTACTTAGAAGCTTTATTGAATAATGATGTTGAAGTTATAAAAGCTATTTATAAAAATAATTTCTTTAAAGTAAAATCTTTTATATTAAATAATAAGGGTCAACAGCAAGATGCTGAAGATATTTTTCAAAATGCGTTGATGCAACTTGCCGTAAGATATGACAAAGAGAAATTTGTTGTCACATCTAGTTTTGAAGCATATTTATTTACGGTATGCAAAAATTTATGGAGAAGGGAGTTAAATAAAACAAAAATTAGGGTAACAAAATATGAAAATCAGCAACCGGAAGCCAAACATGAAGATATAGCTGCCTCAGTTTTAGAACAAGAGCGTTGGGAATTGTTTACAGAAAAGCTAGAAGAAATTTCTGGAAGGTGTAAAGAACTACTAAAATCATATTTTTCTAAAATGTCTTATGCTGATATTGTAAAGAAGTTTAATTACAGTTCTGAAACCGTTGCAAGACAAAGTGTTTTTAAGTGTAAAACAAGATTAAAGAAACTAGTTAAAAAAGACAAACGATTTAATTTGTTAAGCAAACTATGATGTCAGAAGATAATATTTTGATTGAAAATTATTTAAAAGGCTTGCTTTCTGATAAAGAAAGAAAGTCTTTTGAAGAGCGTTTAATGACAGATCTTGAATTTTATAAAGAATACAAATTAGAGAAGGAGTTAAATTCTACCCTAAAAGAGAATAGTTGGAGTTTTGTAGATAAAGAAGCTTCAGAAGTTGCTGAATATAAAGAAGCTTTAGTGCAAGAGCATTTAAAAAAATTGAGAGAAACCTTATCCGAAGTTAGTTCGGAGTTTAATTCAAAATCAAAAAACAACAACAGAATACTATATTACCTTACTGCAGCATCGATAGTAATATTTCTGGGAATTCAGTTGTTTTTTAATCAAAATGCATCAAATGAGGATTTATATTATGCAAATGTAAGTTTAGATAAGTTACCTTCCTTTGTTACAAGAGATTCTCATAGTGAAGTTCAACTTAAACTGGTTATGGGTGAACAACAATTCAAAAAAGGCAATTATTATGAGGCTTTAAATCTTTTGAAAACTGTTTTAGAAGACAATGAAACAAATAGTTTGCTGTATACTTATGTAGGTTTAGCACAAACTGAATTAGGCTTGTATGAAGAATCTGAAAAGACTTTTAACGATTTAATCGTCCATAATAGCCAAGATGCTTCTATTGCTTATTGGTATAAAGCTTTAATTTGTTTAAAGAACGAAAGAATTAACGAAGCTTTGGAACAATTAACAATGATTACTCAAAATCCGGATAACGACTATTATGAAAATGCTCTAAAACTTACTGAAAATATTAAGGATAATTTCATGGCTGAATAATTTGGTGCGATTAGCCTTTTTTAAAGTCTATCCCTTACTAAGGTCTGCATCGTTTTAAAGAACGAAATCTTTTATTGAGAATCTTAAATTCTGAATTATGGAAATAAAAAAAACCGCCCAGTTTCCTGAGCGGTTTTTCAAATTAGTGTGCTTTTCTGCTATTAGGAAGCGAGAGAAACCCTTTTAAATCCGGTCACGCTCACATCACCTTTACTGGCAACGTAATCTGCAACGCTAAGTTTCTCATCCATAATATAGTTCTGGTCCAACAGACACTGCTCTTGGTCCAAAGTAGTATTGTCGCTTACAAAACGCTCTAACTTACCAGGAACAATTTTGTCCCAGATTTGCTCAGGCTTTCCTTCTGACTTCAATTGAGCTTCGATGTTGGCTTTAGCCTCTGCCAATACCTCATCCGTTAATTGTGCTCTGGAAATGTACTGAGGAACATTCTTTAGGGTTTTACCCAAACGACCCAATTCGATATTGTCTTTTTCAATAACAGCAATACGAGCTTCGGTTTCGCTAGCGATATATGCAGGATCAAAATCTTTATAGGAAAGTGTAGTGGCTCCCATGGAAGCTACTTGCATAGAGATATTCTTTGCAACTTCGGCAGCATTATCGATAGCATTTGATAGACCTACCAATGCACCAATTTTATTTCCATGAATGTAAGACCCAACGAAAGGGGCTTCCAATACTTCGAAACCACCGATTTCGATCTTCTCTCCAATAACACCCGTTTGCTCAGTCAATTTTTCCTGAACGGTCATTCCAGCTTCAAACTCTGCAGCAAGAAATTCTTCTTTACTTCCAGTATTAAGAGCTACATCTGCCATTTGTCTGGCCATGGCTACATAAGAATCATTTTTTGCAACGAAATCTGTTTCACAGTTAAGGGAAACGATTACACCTTTATTGGCTGCCTCGTTCACTTTAGCTATTACAGCTCCTTCGCTAGAATCCCTATCGGCTCTTTTTTCAGCGATTTTCTGACCTTTTTTTCGAAGGATTTCAATTGCTTTATCGAAGTCACCTTCTGCCTCAACTAATGCCTTTTTACAGTCCATCATTCCGGCTCCGGTTTTCTTTCTTAATTCATTTACTTGTGCGGCGGTTACTTTTACCATCGTTGTAAGTGTTTTAGTGTGTGTAAATTGTAAAAAGTCGTTCAAAAGTACTCTTGAAGAATAGATCCAAACGACTTTTAAGTATTATTGAATTGTTATTTATTCTTCTTCGCTAGATGCTTCTTTGGTAGCAACGGCAGCAGCTCTTTTTCTTGGGGCTTTAGCCTCAACAGGAGCATCATTACCTCCTTCTTTGCCACCTTCTTTACCTGCTTTTCTTTCGGTAAGACCTTCAGAAATTGCATTGGCAACACTGCTAACAATCTTTTCAATAGACTTGGACGCATCGTCATTTGATGGGATCACATAGTCGATCTGTCTTGGATCACTATTGGTATCTACCATAGCAAAGATTGGAATATTCAGCTTCTGGGCTTCTTTAACGGCGATGTGCTCACGAGTCGTATCTACGATGAACAAGGCACCTGGAAGACGGCTCATGTCTGTAATAGAACCTAAGTTCTTTTCCAATTTCGCACGTGTACGGTCTACTGCTAAACGCTCTTTCTTTGAAAGGGTGTTAAAAGTACCATCTTGCTTCATTCTATCGATGGAAGTCATTTTCTTAACGGCCTTACGGATCGTTACGAAGTTGGTTAACATACCACCTGGCCATCTTTCTGTGATGTATGGCATGTTTGCTCCTTTTGCTTTTTCAGCAACGATATCTTTCGCTTGTTTCTTGGTAGCTACGAATAGAACTTTACGACCACTAGCAGCAATCTTCTTAAGGGCAGCATTTGCCTCTTCAAGCTTTGCAGAAGTTTTGTAAAGGTTAATAATGTGAATCCCATTTCGCTCCATGTAGATGTAGGGAGCCATGTTTGGGTTCCATTTACGGGTAAGGTGCCCAAAGTGAACACCAGCGTCAAGGAGTTCCTTGACTTCTTTGTTGTTTGCCATTTTGTTTTAGTTTACGTTCTGTTTAGATAGCAATCACGAATTCACGTAATTTAGATGCTAAACTAACGTCCCTACCGGCAAAGGAAGGAACTAACAGCTGAATTAATAATAAAGTATGAACTTGGCCTTTTTCAATTGGGCACTTCAAAGAAGCACCCAATCGATAGGGCTGAAAAATATTAACGTTTAGAGAACTGGAATTTCTTACGAGCTTTCTTCTGACCGAATTTCTTACGCTCTACCATTCTTGGATCCCTTGTTAGTAATCCTTCTGGCTTCAATACCGTTCTGTTTTCTTCGTTTATTTCGCACATTGCACGGGAAATTGCCAAGCGAACCGCTTCGGCTTGTCCTGTGATTCCTCCACCGTATACATTAACCTTGATGTCATATGCACCTTCATTATCCGTTAGGGCCAATGGCTGGTTCACTTTATAACGAAGTGTTCCAGTGGTGAAATAATCATCTAATTTGCGGTTGTTTACCGTGATGTTTCCTTTTCCTTCAGAAACATAAATACGGGCAACAGCGGTTTTTCTTCTTCCGATTTTGTGTATGGTCTCCATTACTTGCTGTTGTTAAGGTTAATTACTTTTGGGTTTTGTGCCTCTTGGTCGTGCTCTGCACCTACATATACACGTAGGTTTCTGAAAAGAGCCGCTCCCAATTTGTTCTTAGGCAACATTCCTTTAACTGCTTTTTCTACCAATCTAGTAGGGTCTTTGTCATACAGTTCTTGGGCAGTCAAAGAACGTTGTCCACCCGGATATCCCGTGTGACGAATGTACTCTTTGTCATCCCATTTTTTACCTGTTAATTTGATTTTTGCAGCATTAGTAACCACCACATTATCACCACAGTCAACGTGAGGAGTAAAGTTTGGTTTGTGTTTACCGCGAAGTAATTTAGCAACCTCGCTAGCTAGACGACCCAATGCTTGCCCGTCCGCATCTACCAAAACCCACTCTTTGTTTACAGTGGCCTTGTTGGCAGATACCGTTTTGTAACTTAATGTATCCATAAGTTTTTTGTCAATAGTTGTATTAAACATTGTTTTTTTCCCTTCAAAAAGGGGTGCAAAGGTAATGTTATTTATTTGAATAACAATAGGTCGCTCCCTTTTTTTGATAGGCCCTCGGAAGCCCTATTAAAAGTTAAAATTCTCCCAATTAACAAATAAAAGTGCCACATGCTTCCGTTATTAAAGTCTATAAAACATCAATCACAAAACGACCAGCAACCATGACTAACAGCCATTCACCACTGGTGTTGCTCTTTCTGTTGCCTTTTTTTGCTTTTTCGCAAGATGACAACAGTGCAACACAAGACTCTACCGCTCAAGTTTCCTACGAAAAAAGAATATATACCACAGCTTCCATTGCTGGTACCGACGGAATCACCATTGACGGGGTTCTGGACGAAGCTGCTTGGGATGTAGTGGAATGGACATCTGACTATGTGGAATTTGAGCCAGATGTTGGAACCGCGCCTACAGAGCAGACAAAAATGAAAATCGCCTATGACGATAAGAATCTATATGTGGCTTTTAAATGTTATCAGGCAGATCCTTCCACTATAGAGAAACGAATGGGTCGTCGTGATGATTTCCCGGGAGATTGGGTTGAGATTAATATTGATAGTTATAACGATGACCGTTCCGGTTTCTCATTTACCGCTTCGGCTTCGGGAGTAAAAGGAGATGAGTTTATTTCCAACAATGGGAATTTTGATAGTAGTTGGAACCCCATCTGGTATTTGAGCACCCAAATTGATGATGATGGCTGGACCGCAGAGATTAGAATACCACTAAGTCAGTTGCGATTTGGAAATGACGAAGAGCAAGAATGGGGAATACAGTCCACACGTCGTTATTTCAGAAATGAAGAGCGTTCCCTTTGGCAACCACTACCCGCGAACCCCCCTGGATGGGTGAGCGAATTTGGTATTTTAAGGGGAATTAAAGGAATTAAGCCACAGAAACAGCTGGAAATTCAGCCCTACACCGTAGCTCAATTGGACACCTACGAAGAAGAAGTTGGAAATCCGTTCCGTGATGGAAGCGACGCCAAATTTACAGGTGGACTCGATGCAAAAATTGGAATAACGAACGACTTAACCTTAGACCTTACCGTAAACCCTGATTTTGGACAGGTAGATGCAGATCCCGGAGCTATAGCCCTGGATGGTTTCGAAATCTTCTTTCAGGAAAGGCGGCCATTTTTTGTTGAAAATAAAAACGTATTCGACTTCCGTGTAGGAGGAGGAGCGGATAATCTATTCTTCTCGCGTCGGATTGGGCGTACTCCCCAAGGTTTTACGACCACAGATGGAAGTAAAGGTGAATTCACCGACTTTCCGAATAATACGACCATTTTAGGGGCTGCAAAGTTCAGTGGAAAAACTAAGAAAGGCCTTTCTATAGGAGCATTACAAAGTATTACCGATAAAGAATACGCCAAAATTGAACTGGACACCCGTCAGGATGTGTTGGATAATTTAGAAGAAGTTGGAGAGGAAAGGGAAGAATTGGTAGAACCCCTTACAAGTTACTCGGTAATGCGTTTGCAGCAGGATTTTAATAACAACAATAGCTTCGTTGGAGGGATTGCTACCTATACGAAACGAAATATAGAGGGGAATCTTGATTTCCTTCGGGAAAGCGCCTTTACCGGTGGAGTCGATTTTCGACATAACTGGAAAGAGAGAAAATATTATGCAACAGGGAAATTCACCTTTAGTAATGTTAATGGGAGCGAGGAGTCTATCGAGGCCACCCAACGCTCATTAACTCATTTGTTTCAGCGAACCGATGCTGGCCATGTGGAGGTGGATCCTACCAAAACATCCTTGACAGGAACCGGAGGTAGTTTTGAAGTAGGTAAAGGTGGCGGTGGAAATTGGCGTTATAATGTCGGGGGTAACTTCCGCTCCCCCGAATTGGAACTTAATGACATTGGGTTCTTACGCCAGGCCGATCAAATTACACAGTATGCAAACGTGAGAAGGTTGTGGAACAAGCCGACCAGTTGGTTTCGACAGGCCAATGTTGGTGTAAATCAATTTTCACAGTACGATTTCGATGGCAATTATAACCGTATTCAATACGAAATAAATGGATATGTAAATTGGAAAAACAACTGGTGGAGTGAAGCTGGGTTCGGTCATAAGCCAAGAATTTATAGTAATACAGTTCTTAGGGGAGGGCCTAGATGGCTATGGAATGATGAGAACTTTGTGTTTCTGTTTTCAGGAACCGATGGGAGAAAGAAATTCCGAATGCATGCGGGGTATGTGTACTCAGCCGCTACCCAGGATAATTTTTCTTTTCAACGCTATGTCCTACGATTCTTCTATCAGCCTTTGAACACTTTGAGTCTATCGCTGATTAACGAGTTTGAGGTAAACCCTAATAAAACCCAATATGTAACCGAAACAGATTTCAATGGAACGCCAAGATATATTTTGGGTGAGATAGACAATGAATCATTAAGTACTACCCTTAGGGTTAACTATAATATTAATCCTAACCTTACAATTCAGTATTACGGACAACCTTTTATTTTTAAGGCAAAATTCTCCAATTTCAATTATGTGAATGATCCCGTTGCCAGTGATTTAAATAATAGGGTAACATGGTTTGCTGATAACCAAATAAGTTTCAGTGAGGAAGACGGTGCCTATTTGGTGGATGAAGATGGCGACAGTGCAACCGATTATTCCTTTGGCGATCCAGATTTTGCCTTTGTTCAGTTTAGAAGTAATCTAGTTGTGCGTTGGGAGTATATTCCAGGATCCGAGATATTCTTGGTCTGGTCACAGGGGATTACTGGACTCGGAGATGTTGATAATGACTTTGGTCAGATTATCGACAACCAATTGTTGGGTGCCCGCCCACAAAACACCTTTTTGATTAAAGCTACCTATCGGTTCGTTTTGTGATAGATCGATACCGAACGGTGTATTCATATATCGGTTAATTTTGGAAAGCCCTCCTAGTGGGGGCTTTTTTTATGGCCTAACCAATATCGAACAAACCGGGTATGATAAAGTATGTAAGGGCAATAAGAAGCCCAATGGAGATTAGGTTTAGTACCACACCTACCCTTGCCATCTGATGTACTTTAATGTGTCCGCTCGCAAATACAATTGCATTAGGCGGGGTAGCCATGGGAAGCATGAAAGCGCAGCTGGATGCCAAGGTAACCGGAATTACCATTTCCAAAATAGGTGCCTCAAGTCCTAAGGCGATTCCAACCACCAAAGGAACCAAAATTGTGACCAATGCTACATTGCTCATAAGTTCGGTCATAAATAGCATAAGGGCTATAAGGACAGCCGTAACTACAAAAACACTCCAGTGTGATTTTGTGGAGATATAATCCCCAATGAGGTCTATGAATCCTGCTTGGGTGAGTCCCGATGCCAATGCCAGTCCACCGCCAAATAGAACTAGAATCCCCCAAGGTAACTTTTGCGTGTCTTTCCATTGTAATGGGAATTCCCCTTTTTTAATATTGAGAGGAACGACAAACATGGCAACAGCGGCAATCATACTAATGGTTGTATCGGTGAGACCCAAGTTTGGGAACCATTGGTTGAGGCTTCCTCGGAGCATCCATGCCGAGGCGGTTAAAAGAAATATGGCAAGTACGATCTTTTCATCCTTTGAAATGGGGCCAAGTTTTTTCAGTTCATTGGTAATGATATCCTCAGAGGATTGGATTTTACCCAGCCTATTTGGAAAAAAGACATGTACTATACAGCCATAAGCAATCAGTAACATAAGGGCCGAAAATGGGACCCCCATTTTCATCCATTGAAAGAAACCGATGTCGATTTGATATTCTTCATTCAGAAAGGCTAACATGACACTGTTGGGAGGAGTTCCAATTAGAGTGGCCATGCCTCCAATATTGGCAGAAAATGCGATTCCCAGCATGATGGCCAATGCGAAGTTCTGGTCGTTTTTTGTGAATCCGTCGCGATCATTCATCAACAATGTAATCACCGATACGGCAATAGGTAACATTACCACGGTACTGGCCGTATTCGAAATCCACATGCTCATAAGAGCCGTAGCGAGCATAAATCCCAGAATAATCCCGTTGGCTTTGGTCCCTGTTATCCTCAGTATAGAAAGCGCAATGCGTTTGTGTAATTTTACTTTCTCCAAAGCAAGCGCAATCACAAAACCCCCAAAGAACAAGTAGACAATAGGATTCGCATAGTTTCCGGATACAGCCTTTATATCCATTATGCCCAATAAGGGGAAAAGTGCCAAAGGAAGTAATGCAGTTACCGAAATGGAAACTGCTTCACTAATCCACCATACGATCATCCAAACAGCCACTGCAGCAACGGCATCAATTTCTGGTGAAATTAGCGTGGCAGGAAAAAAATAGAGTGCGAGGAACAGCAAAGGACCAGTAAAGAAGGCTATCTGCTTTTGTAAGGGAAAAGATTTCATTGGGCTCAAGATAAATATTCTTTATCAAATAAAGCAAGATCCAGAATTTACGTGTGCTTTTCATGATTTAGGACGAAAACAGGAATAATCCTGTTTTTCAATTCGAATTATTGTTCGTTCTTTGCGGGCTCAATTAAAACCTCAAAAAATGAAAAAATTAATGAACCTTTTGGCAATTGCCCTTATTCTTGGGTCATGTTCTAATGACGATGATGGTGGAGATAACTCTGCTTCCTTGGTTGGTTCTTGGACGTTGACTAGTTACATATTGGATCAACCAGTAGACGTAAATCTAGATGGAACTGCTTCTACAGATTTTCTAGATGAGTTACCATGTTATACTTCTACAGCTACTTTTTCCAATGATGGATCGTTTGCTTCTTCGACCAGTGAGATCGATGTAGACATAGACATCATTAATGGAACGGCAACGGTGATTTGTATCGATCCTGTTTCCTTAACTGGAACTTGGGAATTGAATGGTGATCAGTTGTCTATCACTGCGGAAGGTGAAACAGACACCCAGCCAGTAGAATTGAATGGAAACACTTTGACCTTCGAGGCAACGGATCCAGATTTTGGAACTGCCACTTGGGTTTGGACTCGCAACTAAGATAACATCTTACAAATAGTAAAGCGGCCGGAGACATTTTTGTCTTCGGCCTTTTTTTGTTACACAGATTGTATACCTGAATAGTAGTAGTCAACATTCATGAATGCAGATAGTTACTTGTTTTATTCCAGAGGGAATTCACCTTTCTTTGTTTAGCTGAAGAGGGAAGGACCTTCAGCGAGAATAGGACAAGCTGCACCTTTTGCACCTATATTTTTATGGGTTCTACTGGTGTTAGGTTGTATTTACTAAGTGTAAGCCGGAAGCATATTGCTTTCGGCTTTTTTCATAACTTTATTAAAAACATGGGGATATGTCCAAATTACTGCCAAATCTTCCTATCGAAGATCTTACTGAAGAAAATGATTACCTGGGTATCATTGAAAAAGCGGATTTAATCAAAACTTTTCTAGAAAGTAATACCGATGAGTTTGAACAGATCAAAATGTTCGTGCTTTATGGAGAATGGGGTAGCGGAAAAAGTACCTTGATGAAATATCTTGAGAAAGAGCTAAAAGGGGTATTTAACACTTTCTTTTTTGAAGCATGGGAGTTTGAAAATGACACTAATCTGTGTTTTAGTCTTTTAGAGTTTTTAACACTTAAATCTGAAGGTGCTTCTGAACAAGTAATTGGCGATATCTTAAAACTAGGCGGCAAGCTTTTTAGAGGATTAGGACGTTCTCTAAAATTGAAGGTGCCATTGGCTCCAGGCGGACCTGAATTGGAAATCGATCCATCATCTTTTGTCGAAGAGTTTGATGCGGATGAGAAGACATTCTATCAAATAAAAGAAGATTTTAAGTTCCAGTTCAGGGGTTGGGAAGACATGGTGACAAAAGATAAGAAAACCAAACATAATATTGTTTTCATTGATGATCTCGACAGATGCGAGCCGGAAAACGTCTTGAACCTCCTTTCTGCGTTGAAATTATTCTTTACCTATGGAAAGAAAACGATATTCTTTTGTGGGATTGATAAGAAAGCTGTAGAAATAGCCATAAAAACAAAATACTTCGATTACATTAAATCGACAGAATATTTAGAAAAGATTTTTGATATTTCATTTTCAATGCCAAAAGCAGAAAACAGCATAAAGCTTTTTGGTCTTTACTTTTCTAATGATAAAAAATACGAATTGGCAGGCCAATCAATGTCAATTGCGGAGATTGTCAATTTCCTTTTTAATGAATTAAGGTTCAATAATATCCGAAAAATCAAAAAGGTTTTGAATCGGTTTGTGATTGTCCAGAATATTACCAAAAATCTTTCAGGGAATCATAAACTAAAAAAGATAGCACCAAATATCTTAAATGATGAAAATTGTAGCCTTTTAGATTTACTGATCACGATATATTTTGTTGTTTTGAAAGAATTTTATCCTATGATATTAGAGGATTTCAGCAACAACTCCTTACGCTTAACCAACTATGAATCATCATTCAGCAAAACTCCAGGTATTGATGCGTCGGGTCTATCGAATAATAGAAATGCGATCAAAATAATGGTTCAGGCCAATGGAAGAAATGAAAAATTTTTAAGTATTCAAAGGCAATGGAAAGTGGCAAATAATGATCTAATTAGATTTCGGATTATAAGAAAGATGATTATTGATTTTGCTCCGGTAACACCAGAGTATTTAGATTCATCTTGCTTCGATTCGCCAGCTAGTTTTTATGAAGGTTTCAGAATCAAAAAGAAAGAAGTTGATTATTTCATGTGTTATTTTCTAATAAGGTTTTTTAATGATCTGATCAGCCACAATGCGGAGTCAAATTCATCATCGATTGGTATTTGGAGATTTGTTAAAGCAATCCCTTAATGTGCTTCTAGCCAGTTTTCCCCCAATCCGACTTCCACATCCAAGGGAACGCTCATTTTGTACGCGTTTTCCATTTCCTCCTTGATCATTCGTTCTAGCTTTTCCAGTTCGGGTCTGTAAGCATCGAAAACCAATTCATCATGCACTTGCAATAACATCTTGCTTTTGTAATTGCCCTCTTCCAATTTCTTGTGAATATGAATCATGGCAATTTTGATAATGTCCGCGGCACTTCCCTGAATGGGTGCATTTACAGCATTTCGTTCTGCCGCACCTCGTACTACCGCATTTCTAGAATTAATATCCTTTAAATAACGACGCCTGCCCAAAACGGTCTGTACATAACCATTGTCCCGGGCAAAGTCAACTTGCTCGCTCATATAATCCCTGAGCTTAGGGTAGGTTTTGTAATAGGTATCTATCAATTCCTTGGCTTCACTCCTGGAAAGATCGGTCTGATTGCTCAACCCGAAAGCGGAAACCCCATAAATGATTCCGAAGTTTACCGTTTTCGCATTGCCACGCTGTTCACGAGTTACTTCTCCTATGGGCACATTGAATACCTTCGCAGCAGTGGAGGCATGAATGTCTTCCCCATTCTTAAAAGCGTTAATCATGGTTTCTTCCTCACTTAAGGCAGCGATGATCCGGAGTTCTATTTGACTGTAATCTGCGGCCAATAGAACATGGTCTTTGTCCCTTGGTATAAAGGCCTTCCGAACCTGACGTCCACGCTCCGTTCGAATTGGAATGTTTTGAAGATTTGGGTTATTACTGCTAAGCCGTCCTGTCGCAGCTACTGTTTGCATATAATCCGTATGTACCCTTTTGGTGCTTTCTTCTACCTGTCCTGGAAGCGCATCTACGTACGTGGATTTTAACTTTGCCAATCCACGATACGCTAATACATCGGAAATGATCTTATGATCTTTGGCTAGATAAGAAAGTACATCTTCTGCGGTAGAATATTGTCCTGTTTTTGTCTTTTTGGGCTTATCGACCAGTTTCATTTTACCAAATAGGATCTCTCCCAGTTGCCTTGGTGAGGCAATATTAAACTCCTCTCCGGCCGATTCATAAATGTCGGCCTCCAATTTTTTGATATCACTATCTAACTCCGAAGAAAGGTTTTCCAGAAATCCCTTATCCAAATTGATGCCTTCCAATTCCATATCACCTAGGACACGGAGCAGGGGCACTTCTATTTCGTCAAATAATTTTCGGGTATTTGCTTCACTCAATTCTTTTTCGAAATGCTCTTTCAATTGAAGGGTAATATCTGCATCCTCTACTGCATATTCCGTTTGTTGTTCAATGGGAACTTGTCTCATGGAAAGTTGGTTCTTTCCTTTTTTGCCTATGAGTTCTGTAATAGAAACAGGGGTGTAATTGAGATAGGTCTCGGCCAGTACATCCATATTGTGACGCATGTCTGGATTAATGAGATAATGTGCCAACATAGTATCGAACAGTTTCCCTTTCACAGTGATTCCATATTTGGATAGCACCTTAATATCATACTTTAAGTTTTGACCAATCTTTTCGATCCCTTCATCTTCAAAGAAAGGTCTCAGAAGGTCTACAGCGGTTTGTGCCGCATCCCTTTCTTCAGGAATGGGCAGGTAAAAGCCTTTTCCAACTTCCCATGAAAATGCAATACCGACCAGCTCTGCCGTAATCGGATTAAGCCCTGTTGTTTCTGTATCGAAACATACGGAAGGCTGTTTCATTAATTGATCCAAAAACAATTGTGTGCCTAATCCAGGTTGAACGGTCTGGTAAAAATGAGAAACATCCTTTATCGTATTTCTCGAACTGAAGGCTTCGTTTTCTTGAGGAACTTCTGTGTCGCCCCCAAATAGGGAAAACTGCCCTGCTCCGGCAGCTGTCTTTTTAGTTTCCTTTTTTGGGGATTCGTCTTTTGCGGTAGGTGCCGCTTGACTTTCGGTAGAAAATGTTTTTAGGAAATTATCTGTGAGTCTACGGAATTCCAGTTCTTCAAAAACCTCGGTGACACCCTTAATATCAGGGTCGCACATTTCGAAATCTTTCTCGTCAAACTCAACAGGGACATCCAATATTATACGGGCCAATTCCTTGGAAAGCAACCCCAGTTCCTTAGAGGCTTCTACCTTTTCTTTCATCTTTCCTTTTAACTGATCGGTATTTTCCAACAGACCTTCCATAGAACCGAACTGAGCCAAGAACTTTTTGGCAGTTTTTTCACCAACACCGGGAAGCCCTGGGATGTTATCGGCGCTGTCTCCCATCATTCCTAAAAAGTCTATCACCTGTAAAGGGTCCTCTACTTCAAATTTCGCCTGTACTTCAGGAATTCCCCAGGTTTCGTAACCACCCCCGAATACAGGGCGGTACATGAATATATTTTCTGACACCAATTGGGCAAAATCCTTGTCTGGAGTTACCATAAAGGTTTTATATCCTTGTTTTTCAGCTTTTTTGGCAAGGGTGCCTATAACGTCATCCGCTTCAAAACCCTCCTTTACCATGATAGGAATATTCATGGCTCTTAAGATCTTTTCTATGTAAGGAACCGCTATTTTAATAGCTTCAGGGGTTTCGTCCCTATTGGCCTTGTATTCTGGGAAGAGTTCATTTCGTGATTCACTGCCACCCTTATCGAAACAGACGGCCAAATGGTCCGGTCGTTCTCTTTTAATAACATCCAATAAGGAATTCATAAAGCCGAGAATAGCTGAGGTGTCGGTACCCTTCGAATTAATTCTTGGATTTTTTATGAAGGCATAGTAGCCGCGAAAAATCAGTGCATAAGCATCAACTAAAAAGAGTCGTTTTTGGTCGGACATAGGTTGTTTTGATTGTAAAGTCTAAAGCTACAAAACTTCCTTGTTGCGTAGAAATTTATTGAAGGGCAATTCTAACTTTTTGGCAGGGCAGAAATGGTCTATTGTTCATATCGTAGGGCCCGAATAAGGAGTATTAAAACAGTAAATACCACAAGACTGTATATCGCAAATTTCAGGATGTTTTTTCTTGAAAGGAATTGATTTCCATTTTCCACAGGATTCAACAGCCGGATGGAATATCCCAATTTTGGTATGGTTGCGATCATTACTCCACCTATATCGTGTGTGTCTAAAAACTTTCGAAGGTCGGAAGCGGCTTTCGATATGGAATCCTCAGTAACCACGGTATCTTTCCAAACAAAACCCATCAATTCTTCGCGCGTAACCACATCGTCTTTGTGTAATAATAACACATGGAAGAAATCCCTTAGTCTAGGTTCCATGAACAACTCGGTACCATTATCTGAAACTATACTTCCTTTTCTTGGGTAGAAAGTGTACGATAGAAAGTCTAAGGGAGAGTTGGTTGCGACTTTCAATTTAGTTTCAGTCATTTTTCCAATGTTTTTCCACTCTTTTCAGTGTGTTTTTTACAGTTTCGTTTAACCAAAAACAAGATAATGAAAAAAGGACAAAAAATACTCAGCTGGGGTCTTAGGATTCTTCTTTCCCTAGCATTTTTACTAGCCAGTTCTGGGAAATTAACTGCTAATGAAGGTGTCGTGCAAATGTTTACCAATTGGGGTTTTCCAGATGGATTGCACTTCGTCATTGGTGGGCTCGAATTGGTTTTGGCTATTCTTATTTTGATTCCTAAAACACTGAAGATCGCCTTGTTTGGATTGGCGATTATAATGGTAGGTGCCATGCTAACCCATGTCTTAATGGATCCCATCGGACAGGTTATCCGTCCATTGGTGTTCCTGGTTCTGCTAATATCGGTGTATTATTTGAATTTTATGAATAAGGAGAATAGATCAGAGGGCTAATTCCACGGGAACAGAATCATGAAAAAAACCGCCTTTTTAGGCGGTTTTTAATAGGTATATTATTCAATGAAATTGCGGACTTTATTTCTTTATGAACTTCCCATTGAACAATTGCTTAGATCCATTACTTACGGTGTAAAAATAGTGTCCGGTGGCATAATTGGAAAGGTCTAAGCGCTGTTTCATTATTTCATGGGTGCTTTCGGTTACCTTAAGAAGATCCATCTGTTTTCCTTGCAGATTATAGGTTCTAATTGTTATATCGGTATACATAGGAGGGAGATGAGCTTCAATGATCACATAATCATGGGAAGGATTTGGGTAGGCCTTAATCCGGTAAGACGCCAAAGTGTTTTCTTCTACCGACAATGAAACACCTTTTATGAGTCGAATTATTTGTGGGTTTATGGTTGGGCCGCTCAGTGGTACCGCACAGTTTATGTAGATGGAATCCCCGGTTTGTGTTACAGCAACACCATTGGGAGTGGAAAATGTGGCAGAGGCGGCTAATCCATCGGTGTTACCTCGAACTCCCGTTCCTGCCAGAACCCCCATAACCTGTGTGTCAATATTTAAGTGAAATACTTGATGTCCTGAATAACTCGCTATATATAAGTTTCTGGAGTTAATGTCATAATCCAGATGACCGTTACCGAATTCGGTGTTTCCAATAATGGATGTAGTTCCACCTGGAGTTATTTTAACAATATTTGTATTCGAGAAATTGGATACATAAAGGTTGTCATTTTCGTCTATGGTGATACCATTGGGACAAGCAAAAACAGATCCTGAAGCAAACACGGTTGAGGTGCCTGAAGGGGTCACCTTCTGAATGGTTCCATTCCCACAATTGCATACATAGAAATTATCGGCACTGTCAAAAACAATTCCGACCGGAGAGGAAATTCCATCAGATGTAACAAAGGTTCTTACGCCATCAATTATTTTATAAATGGCATTATCGCGTATATCCGATTGATGCAGAGTGCCATTATTGTCAAAGCCATTCCCTGAGGCGCCTACAAACCCTGTCGCATATTGCGTGAGATTTAAATCGGTATCCAGTTTTAGTATATGATTGGCCATTCCATCTGTGTCGGGGCCACTAAGCATATCTCCGAAATCTCCAATGTAAAGATTCCCGTCATCATCCAATGACAGTCCTCCACTACCGTTGAGTTCGGATGTAAGGGTAATTACTTCTACTTGGGCAATAAGGTTTGCGCTAAAAAGGCAAAAAATAAAAACGTATAATTTTTTCATAGTGATATAATTTTATACCCCTAAGAAAATCTAATGAGTAGTACAGGTTGTTATTCCTTATATAGATTTACAGAGCACACAGGGAAATTTCTGTCGGGGAAGAAAGATTGTTTGTTGTTAACCAATAGTTTGACATGATTTGAATTCCCCTGGGGTCATTCCCGTATGTTTTTTGAACGTCTTGTAAAAAGATACCCTATTGTTAAATCCACTAGAGTAGATAATGTCGGTTATGTTCAAGTTTTGCTCATTCAGCAGCATGGCCTTGGCTTCTTCAATTCTATATCCATTTATGAAATCGAAAAAGTTCGTGTCAAAATGTTCATTGATCACCTGTGACGTATGATGCCTGGATAAATTCAGCATTTCGGCTAAGTCGTCCAGTCGCAAATTACTGTCTAAATAGGGTTTATCTGTCTTCATGTAGGCCATCAAGCTTTTTTTAAGGTCTAAGGAATGCCCTCTGGTAAGCCCGGTATTCTTGTATTTCTTAAAAGGAAGCACCTTATCCATAGAAAGACCATTAAATACATCGGGTTGTACAAGTCCAAAATAAGTGACCATTCCCACGAATAAGATTAGCGTGTAGGTTATAAAATAGTCATGTGCTGTGGTAATTAACCCAAGTCGGGATAATAGGTAATAGGAGGTCATGGCTAGCACATAACTGGCAAATGAACCAAGTAACCAAGTGATCCAGCGGTTCTTATTGCGTCCTAATTCCTTCTTTTTGAAGGATAGGTAAGTGAGAACAGTATAGAAAATCATCAATACAATAGTGATGTCGAAATTGTACTTCAAATTGATAACGTAGGATCCCAATTCCCCATTATATAGAATAAGCTGTTTTTCCTTTGCGCTTAAAATGTAAAAGGGCAAGTGGAAGCAAATCAATGCCGTGGTGGGAATCGCATGAATGATATCCTTTAAACCAAAACGTTTGTTTTCAACCACCCTTCTTGTGTACAAGTAGATCAAAGGCGGGTAGGATATCCACAATAGGGCCAAAATGCCGAATAAGTGAATGGTTCCCACTTCAAATAATAGCTTCGACCAGTACAAAACATTGTAGAAAATGTTAAATGAAAATAGAAATAGGTAGACACCTAAAATGCGATTGGCAGTTTTATCCCCCTTTTTTTTAAAAAAGAAAAAAAGAGCCATGATCAATGCCTGAAATGAAAAAAACAAGAAAATAATTTCCCAGATATTGAACATGTTCGTAAAAATTTGAAAGGGAATGTGTTTACCCTTTCCAAATGTAAAAATTACCTTGAAGAAAAAGGGATTTTCGCCCATAAAGAAATTTGATATACTTCACTATCATTTAATGGGCAATTTGTATTTTTCACTTTTATTTGAAATGAGAAGCAAACCTCTTAAGAATGGGTAAATATTCAATAGCAATTCACGGTGGAGCGGGTACCTTGGTAAAAGGGCTAATGACCGAAGAATTAGAAGCAAGGTACAAAGCTTCCTTAGGGGAAGCACTTGAGGCTGGATATAGTGAACTGCAAAAAGGGAATAGCGCTTTGGATGCAGTGGAAATTGCTGTAAAGTTATTGGAAGATTCACCCCTTTTCAATGCAGGGAAGGGTTCTGTTTTTACAGCAGTTGGAACCCACGAAATGGATGCCGCCATCATGGATGGAAAGACGTTGGAAGCTGGAGCTATATCTTTGGTTACGGGAATTAAGAATCCAGTTTCGTTGGCCCGGGACGTCATGGAAAAGAGTTATCATGTTTTTTTGGCTGGAGATGGCGCAATGCGTTTTGCGCATGACCTTGGGTATCGCAATGAGGATCCCCAATATTTTTACGATGAACTTAGGTACCAACAATGGCAGGATATAAAGAATACCGATAGTTTCCAGCTGGACCATAGTATAAAAAAAGACAGCAAGTTTGGAACGGTAGGAGCGGTAGCTTTGGATGTAAACGGAAACGTAGCAGCGGCAACATCTACCGGAGGAATGACCAATAAAAAATGGGGTCGTGTAGGGGATAGTCCTATGATTGGGGCTGGTAACTATGCAAACAATAAGACCTGTGCGGTAAGTTGCACCGGGAGTGGCGAGTTTTTTATTCGCGGGGTGGTTGCCTACGATGTTTCCTGTTTAATGGAGTACAAAGGTTGGTCCCTTGAACAAGCAGCTTCGGAGGTCATTCAAAAAAGAGTTCTGGAAATTGGCGGGGATGGCGGTTTGATTGCTGTCGATGGACAAGGAAATATTGCCATGCCTTTCAATACGGAAGGGATGTATAGGGGATTCAAGAAATCTACCGGAGAAGGTGCTATTTCAATCTATGGTGGTTAGACAAATGGAGCGTCTATAGGTAACACCTTAATTTTACGATCTTTAATGTTAAACACATCACCATTGGCCAACACATGGGTTTTAAGGTTTGTAAGTGTCATCGGGGTTCCCTCGGGCAGTATTTTATGATTATTGTGTTTCGTTTTTCTAGCATCAAAAATAATGACCATTCCAGATCCGATAACTTCGAAAGAACCATCCTTAATAATCAATCCGGTATCTTCTGCTAAACCAATTCCGACCAATTTCGGAAACTGAGCAACGGCTTCTGCCAATCTACCAAATCTTCCGCGGCGAATAAAATGGGAATCGATAATGAGTTTAGGAATAAAGTTCATTCCTTCGGCCATACCTACTGCACCCTTTACGAAAGATTCTTGGGCACTTCCGCCAGTAATCATTTCTTTAGACATGCACATAGCTCCTGCACTGGTCCCAGCAATTACAAATGGCTCTTCTTTGTATTTTTTCAACAGCACTTTGTGGAGTGTAGTACCCTTTATCTTCCTGGTTATATTCGATTGATTTCCACCAGAAAACATAACGCATTGCGCATTCTCAATAAGCGCAATGTTCTTGGGGTCTTCAGATTCCTCCCTATGACGGATGTCTAATACCTGTACATTTTCACATCCCAATTTATCGAAAGCCTCCAAGTAGTTGCGGCCCACTTCTTCTGGAATGCTGGATGCCGTTGGCACGATAACGAAATTCATATCTTTCCCGCCGGCCTCTTTCACTACATGGTACAGTATACCTTCGCTAATAAACTCTAGAGTATACTGTTCATGTTCTTCTATTCCCTTATCCTCATTTCCTCCAATCGGAATTAGAATTCCTTTGCTGCTCATATCACTTTTTATAAGGCACAAAAATACATTTTTTGTTCTGAAAAAATCATATATTTATGTTCTTACCTTATAACTAACCGAAAAACCAAAACCACATGAAGATAAGAGAAATAAATGCGATGCGAGGTCCAAACTATTGGTCCGTAAGAAGACACAAATTAATCGTAATGGTCTTGGATCTTGAAGAGATGGAGGAGCTACCGTCCAATAAGATTCCTGGATTTAAGGAACGACTTGAGGAAATGTTTCCTACTATGTATGAGCATCGCTGTTCTATCGGAACACCTGGAGGGTTTTTTCAACGTGTGGAAGAAGGAACCTGGATGGGGCATATTATTGAGCACATCGCATTGGAGATACAGACTTTGGCGGGTATGGATACAGGTTTTGGTAGAACCCGGGGCTATGGTGAGGAAGGGGTATATAATGTAGTGTTCTCTTATATCGAGGAAGATGCAGGGCGTTATGCTGCAAAGGCGGCGGTTCGTATTTGTGAAGCCCTTATTGCGGGTGAACCATACGATTTAACCGAAGATATCCAGGAAATGCGTGAGCTAAGGGAAGCACAGCGATTGGGTCCCAGTACAGGGTCTATTGTGGAAGAAGCGGCCAGTAGGGGTATTCCTTGGATTCGATTGAACAAATATTCACTTTGCCAGTTGGGGTATGGAGCCAACCAAAAACGTATACAAGCAACAGTGACTTCAGAAACAAGTAGCATTGGTGTAGAACTTGCATGCGATAAAGAAGACACAAAATACCTTTTGGAACAAGCGGAAGTGGAAGTTCCTAAAGGGGATATTATTAGTAAGGAACGAAGCTTAAAGGATGCATGCGATTATGTGGGATATCCCTTGGTCATTAAACCTATTGACGGAAATCATGGTAGGGGAATTACAGTAGACATTCAGAATTATGACGAAGCGTTGGTGGCATTCCACGCTGCAAAAGAAGTATCCAGAAGGGTCATTGTAGAAAAATACATTACCGGGAAGGACTATCGCTTATTGGTTATTAATAATGTATTGGTTGCTGCAGCACTTCGCACGCCTGCACATGTGATTGGTGATGGAACATCTACCGTCAGGGAATTGGTGGATAAGGTGAATGAAGACCCTAGGCGTGGGTACGGTCACGAAAAGGTACTCACGATGATTACCATTAATGACCTGACCAAAACCATTATGGAAGATGCCGGTTATACGGAAGATTCCGTACTCCCTAAGGGTGAAATGTTGGTATTGAAGGACACAGCAAATTTAAGTACGGGTGGTACGGCAGAAGATGTTACCGATATTGTGCATCCGGCCAATGTGTCCATGGCAGAGCGTATTTCGAAAATCATAGACTTAGATATATGTGGTATCGATGTTATGACTAGTGATATTACCAAACCACTTTCCGAAACGGGAGGTGCCGTATTAGAGGTTAACGCAGGTCCTGGGTTTAGAATGCATTTATCACCTACTTCGGGATTACCCAGAAATGTGGCAGCGCCAGTTGTTGATAAGTTGTTCCCGACCCAAGGGGACACAGGTAGAATCCCAATTGTTGCGATAACAGGAACCAATGGGAAGACCACCACGAGTAGGTTGATAGCCCATATCGCCAAAATGAAGGGATATAGGGTAGGATATACCACCAGCGATGGAGTATATATACAAAACCGCCTTTTAATGGAGGGCGATTGTACTGGGCCGGCTAGCGCAGAGTTTGTGCTGAAGGACCCGACGGTCAATTTTGCCGTATTGGAATGTGCTCGCGGCGGATTACTTAGGGCTGGACTTGGATTTGGAAATTGCGATGTGGCCGTAGTGACCAATGTGGCCGCAGATCATTTAGGACTCAAAGGGATAAATACGGTAGAACAGTTGGCAAAGGTAAAAGGTGTGGTCCCTGAAACGGTACTGCCCGATGGATATGCTATTCTTAATGCAGATGATGATTTGGTGTATGAAATGAGAAGGGGGATCAACTGTAATTTGGCTTTGTTCTCTATGGACGAAGACAACCCCAGGGTACAGGCCTTACAGCGCAAAGGAGGTATAACTGCTGTATATGAAAATGGATTTGTGACCATTTGCAGGGGCTCTTGGAAAATGCGAATCATGAAGGTGGAAAAGATACCTCTCACCTATGGTGGAAAAGCCACTTTTATGATACAAAATGTGTTGGCCGCCGTTTTGGCTGCACATGTTAGGGGCATAAGTATTGAAGATATGAAAGCAGGTTTAGAGACCTTTATACCTTCTGCCTCCCAAACGCCCGGAAGGCTAAATCTTTTCAAGTTCGAAAACTTTACAATCCTGTTGGATTATGCCCATAATCCTGCTGGAATGAGAGCACTTCAAAAGTTTACGGATAATTTGGAATGTACGGTAAAAGTTGGCATCATTGCAGGAATAGGCGATAGGCGAGTAGAGGATAATAATGAAATGGGAGCTATCGCTGCGGATATGTTCGATGAGATTATTATACGTCAGGATAAAAGGCTTCGCGGAAAAACGGAAGAAGAACTCATTAAGATGTTGAATGATGGAATCATCGCCAAAGATCCTAACAAAAAGACCACCATCATACCATCCGAGAAAGAGGCCATAACTTATGCCGTGAACAATGCCAAAAAAGGATCGCTCATTGTATTGTGTAGCGATGTTATTCCCGATGCTTTAAAGTTGGTTCAAGAATTTAAGGAAATGGAGGCCAAGGGCGAGAAGGTTTTTGCCAATTAATAGGAATGTATTTAATAGAAAAAGAAAAGCCGCTTCTCCTCATTAGCGGCTTTCCATAAAAAAGATGCAAGGACGACTCCGATCATCCAATTACATCATAAAAATACAACTTCTGAACAACGGATATATTAAGTAAATGTTATAGTGTAGTACGAAAAGGACCACGCTTTTTAGTGGGCTTTTTCTCATTTATCAAAGTAGTATTTTGATTATAAGGAAGTTGGAGCGATGGGTCATAAGAAAATTGAATTGGGTTGCATTTTTGAAAATAGAAAAGCCACCACAGGTGTGATGACTTTTCGCCCCAAATTTGATTGACCCGCCATAGGCAGGGCAACCTACTTATGTACATCAAAACTATAAAAAAATTATGGTTTTATTGGACAAAAAACAGAAAGATTATGTAAAATACGTGTTATTACGTATATATTAACAAGTTAATAATCAATATATTAACACAATTTAATCAGAATAACCTTACAACAGTGCGTTTCTCGGGTTATTCCTCACCTTTAAGGTAATGCCCAGGTGAAGAAGTATCCATCTTATCATTTTGGTAAACCGTAGTAACGAACCCTTGGTGAATGGAGTAAGCTCCCGTCTCTCCCTTTTTGTTTATTGCGATATATCCCACTTGAAAATCCTTATGATTGGGATTTTTCTTTACGATCCTTGCAATGGCTTCTTCGCATGCAGCTTGAGGTGACATGCCTTGACGCATTAACTCGACAATGAGGAAGCTCCCTACGGTTTTAAGTACTTCTTCACCCAGACCTGTGGCAGTAGCACCACCTATTTCATTATCAACAAAAAGACCCGCTCCAATAATGGGTGAATCCCCGACACGGCCAGCCATTTTATAGGCCAATCCACTTGTGGTACATCCACCAGAAATGTCTCCATTTTTATCAATAGCCAACATGCCTATGGTATCATGGTTTTCTATATTAATGATCGGTTCGTATTTGGAGGTTTTTTTCCATTCTTCCCATGCTTTTTTAGACTGCTCGGTTAATAGGTTTTCTTTTTCAAACCCCTGCTCCAATGCAAATTGTTGCGCTCCTTCACCCGCCATTAATACATGAGGGGTGTCTTCCATAACCTTTCTAGCTACAGAAATGGGATGTTTGATGTTTTTCAGGTATACCACAGCACCATAGTCACCCTCTTTATTCATAATACAGGCGTCTAATGTTACGTGTCCATCACGATCGGGAAGACCTCCAATACCAACACTTTGTCCTTGTTCATTAGCTTCTTCTACACGGCAACCCGCTTCTATGGCATCAATCGCACTTTTCCCCTCCTGTAGAACCTCCCAGGCTTTTGTTGTGGCCTGTGGAACGTCCCATGTGGAAATGACCACGGGAACTTGGTTTTCCATAGGGTTGTCAATACTAGCTATCGCCTCTTTTTTGGTGTTTGGTTTGCATGCTAGGGCGGCAGCTCCAGCAACCACACCTAAGCTCCCCAAGGAAGTATTTTGAATAAATTTTCTGCGCTTCATGGTTGGTTATTTAACGGTTATTTCATCGACAAAGATCCATGCTTTGCCATTATAGGGATGGCCTAAATGCCACTCTGGAAGATCTCCCAGATTCTTTGCCACAATTTTTATATATCTGGCACTGTAACCATTCATGTTGAACTGAACGGTCTTTATTTCACTATTTTCTGAAGGTGTTTCAGCATCGATCTTCTGCATGGGCAAGTTCTTGTAAAATGTCTTTCCGGGTGCCACAAAACATTCTATCTCTGTAGGATAAAAGATCCAACTCCTTTGGTCCTGTAGAAAACTCACCTCGATGGTTTCTATAGGTTTTATACTACCAAGATCCACGGTAGCTATAACATCGGTGTCCGAATACCCTTGCCACGCGCCCGTTCTAAAATCCCTAGCTCCTTTAATTCCATCAATAAGGGCATCATTGCCCCCAGCACTATACTGATTGGCATATTCGGTTTCCAATGTGATACTTACATTGGGATCAATTTTATAAAATTCAGTATTAAGGATGCTACTGGGTTTTCCATCCTTATCTGCATAGGTTTTCAATACACATGGTTCTGAAATAACAATTGGCTTTTCGTATTTCTGAAATTCCCCATCATTCATAGTATAGAAAATAGTAGCCCCTGGTGTTAAGGATTGTAAAGTGATTTCTGTACTGTTTTTGAAAGCGACATCGCCACTGGCAATAAATGGAGCAAGCGTTAATGGGTTTTCCGCGATTTCAGTAGAAGGTATGGCCTCCTCCGATGTTCCCCAATTGGAAGGCTCACTGGACATTTCAAATTCCAAATATCCCCCACCCATGATTTCATGATGATACAAATAGGAGCGGTTAAGTGGTGTTCCATTTAGTTGAACGGAGCCAATATATTTGTTCCCTTCCGAAATATCTTTTGCGATAATGGTAAAGTTCTTGCCATTTTCAAGCGAAATAGTACTTTTCGGGAATAACGGAGTTCCTATAATATATTCGTTACTTCCTGGGGTGACAGGGTAGAACCCTAAGCTGCTGAAAATGTACCAGGCACTCATTTGTCCACAGTCTTCATTCCCGCTTATGCCATCCGGCGCATTAGAATATAGTTCTGTGAGGATCTGATGGACTTTTTCCTGTGTTTTGTGCGGTTTGTTTACAAAATTGTAGAGATAGGCCATATGATGGCTCGGCTCGTTGCCGTGGGCATATTGCCCAATAAGGCCAGTAATGTCCGCCTGATCCCTGCCAGAGGTCTCACTTTTTGCTGAAAAGAGCTCATCTAGGTGCGCTTCAAATTCATCTTTACCACCCATGAGATTCATAAGTCCTGTTATATCCTGGGGAGCATACAAACTATATTGCCATGCGTTCGCCTCCGTATAGTTGAAATTTACTTCGAAAGGATCGAAAGGCCCGAACCAAGTATTTCGGAATCGACCCTGCAAGAAACCGGATTCGGGATTATACAGGTTTTTGTAGTACTGTGCACGCTGCCCATATTCCGAAGCTGTTTCGGCATCTTCCATAGCTTCGGCCATTTTAGAAATAGTCCAGTCGTCATAGGCATATTCCAATGTTTTTGATACACTTTCACTTTCTTCTTCCACAGGAATAAAACCAGTTGTTTTGTATGATTCCAGTCCCAAATGATCACGTGTAGCACTATGTTTCATGGCCTCCAATGCCTTTTGAGCATCATATCCCCTAATGCCCTTTACATAAGCGTCGGCAATCACCGGAACCCCATGGTAACCAATCATGCAGCCCGTATAGTTGGCAGATAAATCCCAAATAGGAAGTATGCCACCTTCATCGTACTTGGCCAAAAACGTATTTATAAAATCATTGGTGCGTTCCTGTTCTATAATGGTATATAAAGGATGCGCGGCCCTATAGGTATCCCAGAGTGAAAAAACGGTATAATAATCGAACGAATTGGTTTGATGAATCTCCAGGTCCATTCCCCTATACCTGCCATCCACATCTTGGTATAAATTGGGTGCGATCATGGTATGATACAAGGCAGTATAGAAATTGGATTTATAATCTTCATTATCCGATTCGATCACCATTTTTTCAAGATGGTTTTCCCAAATGGTGTTGGCCTCTTGCTTCAATTGCTCAAAAGACCTTGAGCCAATTTCTTCATCATGATTCTTTTTGGCGCCTTCTTCATCCACAGCCGAAATCCCAACAGAAATGTATACTGGATCATTGTTTGGATTGTTAAACTTCAAAAAGGCCTTGGTTCCTTCTAAGTTCTTGCCAAATCGAATGTCACTTTCATTCGGCTTGGTCGAAAAGGGATGAGATGTTTTTATATAATAAAAGAGTTTTTGTTCTTTGGCCCAAGCATCGGAAAAGCGATACCCGCTAATTTCAGTGTCCGAGTTGGTTTCAATCTTGCTATCCAATAATTTGTCCCTATGTTCAAGGTCTAAAATCAAATATTGGTTGCTCGAAGATGGGTATTCATATCGATGCATTCCAGCTCTTTGGGTTACCGTAAGCTCCACATGAATATTGGTGGAGTCTAAATGGACTTTGTAAAAACCGGGGGAGGCAAATTCTTCTTCGTGCTTGAAATGCGCTTTATATCCTTTTGTTCCATCGGCCCCGTTGTTGAAATTGAGCTCATTGGTGGGCATTAGGAGCACATCCCCATAATCACTTACGCCCGTACCGCTAAGATGTGTATGCGAAAATCCATAGATGTATTCATCACTATAATGATATCCGCTACAACCATCCCATCCATCCAGTCGCGTATCTGGACTTAGTTGCATCATTCCAAATGGCAAGGTAGCCCCGGGATAGGTATGGCCATGTCCTCCCGTACCAATAAATGTGTTCACATATGAAGTTAACGCCTTATCTTTTTTTGCGGGTGGTGGTATGTTTCCCTTTTCATTGCAGCCGATAAAAACGACCCAAAAGGAGAAAATAAAAATGCTTCTGAACATGTTAGGTTTTTGGATCGAAAAGATACGAAAACAAGTTAAAAAAAAGTGAATTCGGGGAAGGCCTACTTAAAAGGAGGTTATCTTTAAACCCTAAATACAGTAAAGTTGCGTTGGATTATTTTTATCATCATCTATATCCTCATAGATGTATATGCTTTTCAAGCAGTTAAAACCTTAACTAAAAACTATTGGATATATGGTTTTTACATTGCCATTTCGGTTCTTTTACTAGGTGCTTTTATATACCAAATTGAGTATGGATCTTCGAATAGAACCATGACTCCGGTGCGTATGTACACATTTGGCGTATTCTTGGCTTTTTTCGTTCCGAAATTATTTCTGATAATTATAATGTTTGGTGAAGATAGCATCCGTTTTTTGATAGGTGTTTTTTCAAAAATTAATGGGAATGACCAAGGATTTTATATGCCGTCACGAAGGAAATTTGTAAGCACAATTGCATTGGGCTTGGCGGCTATCCCTTTCAGCTCATTGCTTTATGGTATGTACAGGGGTAAATACAATTACAAGGTGTTGAATTATGCCGTTGAGTTCGATGATTTGCCTGAGGCTTTTGACGGATACACCATTACGCAAATAAGTGATGTACATAGTGGGAGCTTCGACAATGAAGAAAAAATTAGCTATGGTATAGATCTCATCAATGAACAGCGAAGTGATATAATTGTATTTACTGGGGACTTGGTAAATAATGTAGCTGAGGAAATGGCTCCTTGGAAAAAACTGTTTTCGAAGCTTACTGCGTCCGATGGGGTGTATTCAGTTTTGGGTAATCACGATTATGGCGATTATGTCTCTTGGGACACACCCGAAGCTAAGAAAAGGAACCTTGAGGACCTGAAGAATTTACAAAGGGATATGGGATGGAATTTATTATTGAACGAACATACTTCCCTTGAAAGAAATGGACAGGCCATTAAGTTGATTGGTGTGGAGAATTGGGGTGCCGGAGGGTTTAAGAAGGCTGGAGATTTGGAGAAGGCTTGCAATGGAATTGAAAAGGAGGATTTCAAAGTTCTACTAAGTCATGATCCTTCTCATTGGAAGGAACAAGTAAAAGGGGACGATAGGAATTTTCACTTAACATTGAGCGGCCATACGCATGGCATGCAGTTTGGCATTGAAATTCCGGGTTGGATAAAATGGAGTCCGGTAAAATACCGTTATGAAAATTGGGCAGGTATGTACGAAGAACTTGGCCGCTACATAAATGTAAATAGAGGCTTCGGATTTATAGGTTATCCAGGTCGGGTAGGAATTTGGCCAGAAATATCTGTCATAACCCTTAAAAAACGTCGCAATACCGCATAATTGGCGGGAAATGTTATATTTGTAATAACGAATTGTTCAAACCTATGTCCAAATTTGGTGAATTAATAGAAGCGCACGTTCCTGTCCTGTTGGATTTTTACGCAGAATGGGATCAAGCCTGCAAGGATATGCATCCTGTATTAAGGGATGTTGCTGCTGCACTGGGTGACAAAGCTCGTGTCATCAAAATAGATATCGAAAAAAATTCTGAACTTGCCGATGCCCTAAGGGTTAAGGGTTTACCTACCCTAATGATCTACAAAAATGGGGAGATGAAATGGAGGCAAAGCGGTGAGCAAGATGCCAATACCCTTATAGGGTTGGTTCAGGAATATGTGTAGCTTATCCCGTCGGACTTCCAACCTTTTTCCCTTATAAAATCCAAGACCTTTGGTAATGCGTAGGTAAGTCTGTCCTCTGCCTTTATACTATCGTGGAATACCACTATGCTTCCTGGTTTTATGTGTTTCAAAACATTTTCTGCACATTGCTCTTTCGATACAGCTGGGTCGAAATCTGCGCTCAACACATCCCACATGATGATTTTATACCCCAATTTCCGTAGGGCTTTGGCTTGTTCGAAACGTATTTTGCCATAGGGAGGTCTAAAAAGCTTGGATTGGCATCCTTCCTTCATCAATGTTTCTTCTGCCCGTAGGGTATTCTCAACATAGTTTTCGGTCGTTGTTTTCCAGCCATTAAGATGATTGAAAGTATGATTGCCAATACTGTGTCCCTCGGCTTGTATTCTAGCGAATACCTCGGGGTGCTTTGCTATATTGTCACCAATACAAAAGAAAGTAGCTTTGGCATTGTGCTGCTTTAGGAGATCCAATACCCAAGGTGTGACCCTTGTAATAGGGCCGTCGTCGAAGGTAAGGTATACCACTCGATCCTTATTGGGCAAATTCCATACCCGCTTCGGAAATAACCGTTGCAAAAAGGATGGAGTCTTTACCCGATATGGTCGCATATTATTCGGTGGTATCTACATCTAAGCTATCCCTTAATAAGGAATCCAAGAATTGTTCCGTTAGTTTTTCCTTCCGAAGGAATTCTTCGTCTATATCAATTCCTAACCTTGCAAAGAAACCTTTGTATGGGTTCAAATAGTTGAGGAATTTCTCTTTTTCCTGTTGGTAATAGCTTTGATCGTCATAGGTATACACCAATTCTACCAAACTTTCATATTGATTCATCTTGGTGTAGATTTCTTCAATCATATCCCCTTGGTCCCCAACCGTCATTCCACCATAATACGTCAGGAATTCTTGATGTTTTTTCGCTGTTTCTTCATACACCTTTCTCGCTTTATCTACTGCATCAACTTCGTAATATTGTTGCACGAATGGCTCTAGAAGCGAATAGTATTCGAAGTAAGCCACGGGCATTTTTTCCATGGCTAGGTCCAGTACTTCTTCTGCTTTATCCGATTTTCCTTCCTTGATTAAAGCTTCGGCTAGACGGGCAATATGGCTTCTGTAGGTAATACCGTTCCTGCGAGTTTCCGTATCGTGATAAATATCTGGATTGCCGCTGTTGCCCCAATCCCAACTCATAACGATGCCGTGCATTTTTTCAGCATCAATTCTACCCATGTCAAAAGGATTTCGTGGGTCTACAGGCGTTCGTATGGGAACCAGCTTGTATGCCACTCCGTCTAATTGAAGATAATCCTTCATCCATAGGTAATCATCATCCCCAAAGGCACCACCACTAAAGTAAATGGGACGCTCCCAGTTGTTATTTGCTATAATGTCTAGCATAAGAAGACGATTTTTATACACAAAGTCGCCTTTCAAGGTAATATCTATATAGGGTACTATTTTGTCTGCATCTTTTTGGGCAACAACCCCATTTCTTAATACGGCATCCTTGTCCACTGGGATGCGAATTACCTTAGTAGGGAATGAGCTTATCAATTGACCACTATTCAATTCCACTTTTGTGGCAGGGTTTTCACTTTCTACCCAATTCATCCAGGTTTTTATGTCTATGGTATCCTCTTTGGTTTCCATAAAGGCAATTACGTCCCTTGTTCCGTATCGATATTTATCATGTGAAAGTTGGGACGGAATGGGATCACTGGTAAAGGCTTTTTTCTTCATATCATCTATATACCAATCTGTTTGAAACAAGCTGGTATTTACGATACGAACATCTTGACGGTATTTTTCAATATTTTGCTGGTACCAAAGGGCAAAAGTGTCGTTATCCCCAATGGTAAATAGTATGCTGTTTTCGGCACAGGAATCCAAATACATTTTACCCATGGCGTTAGCCGTACGCCTACCAGAACGATCGTGATCATCCCAATTTTGCGTGGCCATTAAAATAGGAGCTGCCAGCAGGGTAACCCCTAGGACGACCGGTATAGCTGTTTTGGGTTTAATATACTCCTTCAGAATTTCGTAGAGGGCATAGACACCGTACCCAATCCATATAGCGAACACATAGAACGATCCCACCAAGGCATAGTCCCTTTCCCTAGGTTCGTAAGGGCGTTCGTTTAAGTAGACCTTTAAGGCCAATCCTGTAAAGAGAAATAAGACGAGCAATACCCAAAAACTTTTGTTGTCATTTTTAGCGTGAAAGACCAGCCCAAGAATTCCCAAGATTAAGGGTAAAAAGAAATAAGTGTTCCTGGCTTTGTTGTCGGCCATGTCACTCGGGAGGTTATCCTGTGAGCCCAGCCGAAGTTCGTCCAAAGGTTTTATGCCGCTTAGCCAATTCCCATTGAGTCTGCCTCCTTCTCCCTGTACATCATTTTGTCGTCCAACGAAATTCCACATAAAATAACGCCAATACATATAGCTAAACTGGTGTTGAAACATAAAGGTGATGTTGTCCCAACCAGAAGGCTTTTTTATGTCTAAGAAGGGCCCAAATTGAGTAAGGAAGTCATTGTAGTCTTTTCCATCTACCAAGCCCTCAGCATGGGCCTGTTTAAATTTATTGACTTCTTCTACCAATCGCTGTTCCCCTCGGTATTGGTATTTAATGCCAAATTCAAGACCATTGGTATGTTCCAGATAGTTTGCATTGTGCTCCAGGCTCCACATTCTAGGGAGGAAAGCTTTTTGTGCATCGTCTGTATTTTGACCTGCATTTTTCCATTCATTAACGATGACATATTTACCCGATTTTAGGTCTTTTTCATATTTGGGTTTGTCATCTTTGTAAGGGTTTCTTGCGTCCAGTCCCACATAGGCCTCCGTAAATTGCGGACCATAAAACAGGTGTGTTTCTGGGTATTGTTCACGGTTGTAATAGGCAAGTAGCTCCCTCGCATTGTTGGGGTTGTTTTCGTTGATCACCGTACCTGCATTGGCCCTTATGGGAAGCATAAGCCAACTGGAGAACCCGATAAAAATAAAGAGTACACAAAGCAATAGGGTGTTGTACATGGTATAACCATACTTTCGGGTGTATTTCAATCCGAAATAGAAAAGGGCGATAAACAATAAGCCAGCTATGATAGTTCCAGAATTAAATGGCATCCCCACTGTATTCACGAAGAATACTTCGGAAGCACTAAAGAACTTCATGGTCATGGGTAAGAGCAATTTGAAAATAAACAGAAGAATGGCTACCGTTACTATATTGGCAATAATGAAATTTTTGACAGTAATTTTCTTGTATTTCTTGAAAAAATAGAGGAATCCTATGGCGGGTATGGTAAGCAATGCCATAAAATGAACCCCAAAGGATAGGCCTACAATAAATGCGATAAGCACCAACCAGCGATCACCTCGCGGGGTAAACATTTCACGTTCCCAGCGCAATCCACAATAGAACATAATGGCCAGAAGACATGCGGCAGCGGCGTATACCTCTGCTTCAACTGCACTGAACCAGAAACTATCACTAAAAGTAAAGGCTAAAGATCCCACAGCTGCGCTTCCAAGGATAGCGATGCTATTATTTTTGTTCAGTTCGCTGTTCTTAGAAACAATATTGGTAAGGAGCATGGTAAGTGACCAAAACATGAACAGGATGGTAAAAGCACTGGCAAAGACCGACATTAGGTTAATGGTAAGTGCGATGCTAGATGCGTCCATGGCAAAAATGGAAAAGAAAGCCCCCAAAAGTTGATAGAGCGGTGCTCCGGGAGGGTGACCTACTTCAAGATTACTAGCGGTGGTTATGTATTCGCCAGCATCCCAAAAACTTACGGTAGGTTCTACGGTAAGCCAATAGGTGAGTAGTGCAATGGCAAAAACGGTCCATCCAATGATTTGGTTCCATTTTTTATAATTGAAATCGCTCATGAAGGTTTCCTGTTTTGGTTGTGGCGAATTTACTAATTATATAGCTAGCGGAGTGATAAAAAATTACTAACGGCTAGGTGCCCATGTGTATTTTGCCTTAAAATAGGGTGGATTTTGGTTCTAGTACCAAAAAATCGAATTTTTAAGGCCTCACAGTGGAAAGGGGATGTCATTTTTCTGAAAATTTGTTTGCGTGTACCAAAGAATGTTTTAAATTTGCGCCCACATTATGGTATTGGCCCATGGTGTAACTGGCAACACGTCTGGTTTTGGTCCAGAAGAGTCTAGGTTCGAGCCCTAGTGGGCCAACTACAAAACCCTTAGAGTTTACAAGCTCTGAGGGTTTTTTGATTTATACCAGTACAACAATCAAACTATTGGTATGATACGTCTTTTCATTTCTGATACGCTTTTAGTGATAAACAACTTTTTCTTGTGTGTGAGATACAATTCTCAAAATGGATCTGAGTAATAACTGCAAGAACAGATTAAAGAGATCGGTTTTGTCCCCAATGGTTTGAGCTCAAAATCAGGAATACACCAATGGGCATATTTTTAAATTGGCTTTTACTTTAGGGTTGAGGTGAATAACATGGTCCAGTTGGTTTCCCATTGGTCGTTGTTTTTATCGTAATAGGCCTGTTCCCATTGTGCCGTGTTCGCGGAGGGTTTTGTCCATATAAATCGTAATTCGACTTTTTGCCCCTTGAAAATCTCTTTCCCGAAGAATGTTCCAACCCCATTTTCAAATTTACCAACCACTTGTTGTTTAAGTCCAATTTTAGGATTAAAAGTATCAGCCCAATAAATGGTCCATACGTTAGATTTTGGGTCTAACATTCTTATACTAAGACCAATAAATTCATCTCCAAAATAGGAGGTCTTCATTTCATCCATGATGCCCAATCCATTTAAGATACTCTTTGTTTCCATGGTCGCTTCAAATTCGATCCAGTCATTACAGTTATTAAGACGTTCTTTTAGTCTTCTATTTAAAACATGCCAATTGCCAATAAGAAATCCGAAGTCGTAAATTGCTATCATAGTTTGGTTATCGGGTATTTTTTCAGGCATTATTGCTCTATGTATGCTTCTAAGGTGTCGCGAGAGATAATTTTTTTAAGCCTATTTCCAATATCTATATTTCTCTCGATATCGCCAAAATAATTTGCCCCAGGGCCTGTTGCAAAGAAAGGTACTACTTCTGCGGAATGCTCTTTTGTTGTCCACCGAACACGCATTTTTGGATAGTTATTATAATCTCCCAAAGCGGCAAACCCTCCAGTCTCATGATCTGAGGTGAAAATTAATAGGGTTTCTCCATCTTCTTTAGAAAAATGGAGCAAAAAAGAAAGTGTTTCCTGAATGGATTTTAAACCCCTTATCACTCTCTTTGTGTCATTCTCATGGGAAGCAGAATCTATTTCTTCACATTCTACCAATAACATAAACGGTTTTTCATGAGCGGACATGTAATCCAATGCTGTTTTAGTCAATTGCAAAAGGTTAGGAGAAGAGTCCATATCTTGTACTTCATCTTCTTGAAAAATGGCTGCTACTGGAGCTCCATTTTTTGCTTTATCGGGAAGTTCTAAAGAGGAATCCAAGAGTAGAAACCTTTTTCTTAAAATCTCCAGAGACTCTTCTTTTTCCGGAATATCGCCCTCCCCAAGGTCTTCAAGTTCTCCAAATAACAGATCAAGTTCACTCTCTGCCATTTGTGTTAAAATATTTCGGGCATCATCTTCATTTCTTATATGAGCCACGAATGCTGAAGGGGTGCCATCCCAAACATAAGAATCTGTTACTATTCCAGTACTGTAATTTTGCTGGGAGGCCATTTCAAAGATATTCTTCAGATGGTTGCCATCAATGTCAATACCAATATGTCCAAAATTTGTAGATGTCCCGGTGGCAATGGCCGTGGCAGATGCCTCAGAATCTGTAAGGGGTCCAAAATGAGATCTGGGGTCATGCCATGTCTTAATTTCGAACTGACTCCAAACGGAAGGAGTGTTTTTAGACTGTTGAGAAAGTTGCGCCAATGAGAGGTGACCAAAACCCATTCCATCTGCCATAAAAAGGATAATATTCTTTGGGGGTTCCGATATATAATTAGGTGTCGGGGTGTCTACAATTTCTCCAGGCGAAAATTCGATACCCGATGAATTACAATTGACCAAAAAGATCGCAAAAATAAGAAAGGTCAAGGGGTTTGTTTTTTTTCTTTGTTTCATTGTGTATAATTAATAATTTTTGTCCTTAGCGTCCAATATTTGAAATGGTCCTGTTAATAAATACCTAGGGCTTTTTTTAACTTATATGCTCAAAATAATCTTTTAAAGCGCCTAAAAACACTTTTTGTTATGAATGGCTTAGGATTGTGACGAATTGACTATTTTCCAAGTTTTCAAGCGGCTTTGTTTAAGAATAAGCCCAGCTGCCGCAAGTGTAAGTACTCTCTACGAAGCCGGAGAGTTTTGTTATGGTATAAACAGGGATGAGGAGAGTGGGTATTTATTATTTAAAGTAAGATAGAGTTTTATTTTAGTCTATTTATTACCTCAATTGGTTTCATGCTACTCACCATATGTTCCATCAAAATTATTGCGTATTTTCAATTGGGTAAGATTGCTTATATCGAATCCTTACGGAAGGTTTTCGTTAGAATCCCGTCGGTAAAAATCCCAGATATTTTTTCCCCATTTCGGTAAAATAAGGTGCCTTTACCATTTTCCTTGCCTTCTTTCCATTCCCCAACATATTTGAATAACTCACTCTCAGGAGGAAACCAGTAGGTGCCATTACCCGATCGCATACCATTTGCATAGTTGCCTAAGTAGTGGTCTCCATCATCATTGTAGAAATGGCCAGAGCCATGGGGCTTTCCATTTTGGTAATTACCTTCATAGGTATCTCCATCGGAGAGAACAATTAGTTTACCATGTCCTTGAATGATGCCTTTAGAAATGAAACCCTCATAAATGTAATGCTCCATTCCATTCTCAAATATTCGCAATTCTCCAAAGCCATCGGTGAAACCATCAATACAATCTCCACTCCATGTAAAGATGCGGTTTTCATAATTAGAAGTTGTAAAAAATTTGCAATCCCCATCTTTGTCTAGTATCCAACCTGGATTTCCCGTAAGTACTGTCCTATTGAACGTATGCCAACATATAATCAATAGCGGTGTTACTTGAAAAATAGTAAATAACACAAATAGTAAGCTACCGATGTGTTTATTAGTTTTAGACACTTAGTTTGAAAATTATGTTTTTATGGCACTCTATGCTATTTTTTGTAATGGATGGTTTAGAATTGTGCATCATCTGTTTTTTCAAGATATTGTTTTAGCAATTTTATTTTAGGACGGGACACTGGAATTTTGATATGATCGTTAATCATCTTCAAGTGTAGTCCTTGAGAATTTCCTATAGAATACTCCACTGCATTAAGATTAATAATGTAGGATCTATGGCATTTAAAGAATTCGGGATATTCAATTAGATTTAAGTTAAGTTCGGTAATAGTTGCTCTATGTAATATGGGTACTGCTTTTTCGTCCCCAATAAAGTGCATCGCTATATAATTACCTTCGGCCTTTATAAATTTTAAGTGCTCTCTTTCAAAAGAAATAGTACTGCTCCCAATTTGCAACTCAATATCGCCTTCATTTTTATAATTTACTTTTTTTTCAAACTGAACTTTAAACTCTTCATTCAAAGCTTGAGCTATTTGTAAGTGTCTTCTGGTTAAAAAATTATACTTCAGCAGCACCAAAAAGAACGCGCTAAATATCCCAATAGTAATTGTCCTAAGTAACATTGGAAAAAGGTCTGTTGAATAACCGATAAATAGAATGCCTTTTTTGGCGATTACAGCATAGAGTATATGATTCCAAAGACCAATAATGATGAAATTGTACAGAAAAAATAAAAACGCTTTCGAAATAGACCATTTATGTTCTTCAAAAACTTGAGGAAAAAAATATGGGAAACCAAAATAGTTAATGCTAAGGGTTATTGTTGCAATTATTTGGATGCTGAAAAAAGTTAGGGACTGTTCTAATATGGAAAATCCAAATGGTTTAAGAAAAAGAACAATTAGGCCTGCAAAAATTGAAACAAATAGAATAACATTTCGCTTTTCTATAAACGTTTGTTCAAAGGGGTATTCTATATTTAACCATTTCAAATTCATGCCCGTGGTGAAAATGATTTGTAATTGCTTAATGCACTGTCATTTTTTCATAATCCAACTAGTTTGAAAGAGTGTTTTGGATGTAAATCAAAAATAGTAAAATACAAAAGAGTAAAATGTAGTTATCCCCTTTATTAAGCGAATAAATTAAAGTTATTTGTCATTGAACAAATAACTCTAAAACAGGAAATGTATTTCGGCCCGGTAGTGGGCCAACAACGAAACCCTTAGAGTTTATAGGCTCTGAGGGTTTTTTTGATTTACACCTGTACAATAATCAGACTATAAATTTGATAAACCCTTTGAAGACTTTTTCATTTTAACGAATTTGGGTGCTCGAAAATTTTGGGTTTATCTAAATGATCCTTGCTTAAAGTCATTATATTCAAAAGTATACGTGGTGGTACGTAGTATTTACGTGTTGGCTCGAATGGTGTATTTCTTTCGCACATCGGTTCTTTGCTGAAAATCTAGCAAAATGAAAAAACTGATCCCATTCACAAAAGCAAATTATTGCTTTTCCTCACTCTTTTTCGCTCAAAATACTGGGTCGAATATAGCTAAGTCAGGTACATCAAATTGTAAAATCACCCTACACTTTGTAGTGGTTCTTTTGCTGTTTTTAGGAACTACGAATCTTTTAGGACAAAGCTGTACACGACTCAACGATATATCGCAAACAGCCGATAACAATTCAACTAGCTCTTTCTGGATTGGGGCTGCGCAATCTTGGACAGCCACTTGTACGGGTCAAATTGAATCTATTGAGTTACGTACCGCTGGGTTTATAACCGATGGAGGTACGACTACGGCACAAATTTTAATCATTGAAGGAAACACCGGTGCTCCTGGTAGCATACTTAAAAATTTTAACTATGATTTTGTCGATAACGAAGTATTTGGACAAAATCACTCCATTGCAATTCCGGGTTTGCTTAATGTAGCGGCCAGTCAGGAATATTCCTTTGTAATTATTCAAACCGCTGAGAATATTCGATTTCAGTATACCAACACAGATCCTTACGATGGAGGTAATTACAGCCGTTTCCGTGACATCGGAGATCCTTGGTCGCAACAACCTTCGAGGGATATGGATTTTGATATTCGGGTAAAGGACGATTACCCTACCATTTCTTGTAGGGACATTACCCTAACCTTAGATGGCAATAATGAAGCCAGTACTACCTTTAATGCGTTAACTACAGGTAGTGGGGATGATTTAGGTGTCGTATTCAGGACCATTTCCCAATCCAACTTCGATTGTGACGATGTGGGACCCAATAAAGTAAGGTTGGGCATTCAAGATACTGGTGGGCAAAATAACAGTTGTATCTCTATGGTAACCGTGGTAGATAATAATGCACCAGAACTTACTTGTCCAGCAGACATAACGGTGACCATTGAACCTTTTGAAACAGATCCAGTGATCAATTATGATCCTATTGGCTACGACGACTGTACTGTCGCTATTGATGGATTTACTTTTTTAATGGCAAGTAACGGAAATAGCTACTATATTTCAGACAATTCATTTACAGGTCCAGCGGCTAGGGCCGATGCAGAGGCACAAGGTGGTTTTGTTGCGACGATTAGTGATTCGGATTTAAATCAGGAATTGCTAATAGCCAGAGATCAAGCTGGCATAACTACAACTGCACAATGGATTGGTATTTCTGATGCTGCGATAGAAGGTACTTTTGAATGGCACGGTCCCAGTACAAGTTATACAAACTGGGGCGGCGGTGGTCCTTTTAATTCGGAAGATGCCGATTATGTGTTGTTTGGTAGCTCGGGTACCTGGTTTGTAATGGGCGGGGCTGCTACACTTCAATATATCTTACAAGTAGCAGATCCAACACCCACGATTACCCAAACTTCGGGTCTGGCTTCGGGAAGTAATTTCCCAGTGGGTATCACCACCAATGAGTTTGAAGCTACCGATGGAAGTGGTAATACCGGAACCTGTTCCTTTACTGTGGAGGTCATTCAAAATCCATACGAAGTATTGGTAGAACTTGATAGTGGGACGTTGCGTATCACGGATATTGGCAATACCAGCGACATGAATCTAGTCATAGAAGAAAATGCCACAGGAAATGCACTGTTTTTAAATAATTTACCAGCGGCTCAAATTTCAACGGGTATCAGTCGAATTACATCTACTTTATTAAGTGTTTCTAAGGCCGATATTACTAACGGAATAGAATTTATTGGCGGTAGTGGAACCAATACCATCTTCTTTGAGGGAGATGTGACATTGCCGGGAAGTGATAATGATATCAACATTAGTGGACTTAATGCTAGTGGTGTTGCTGCATTCGAAAATAACGGGCATATAAATATTGGGGCGGACCTTACAATCTCAAACAGTAGCAGTGCTTTTGTTTTGCTTGGAGAGCTTACGGCAGTGAATTTGTCTATTTCTGGTGTCGAAAATATTCGGGATCGCGTCGATCCTTCGCCTATCAATATTTCAGGACAAACAGATTTACAGGCTTCCAATAGAATTGATATTCTTGAAACGGCGACACATACCTTTGCGGGAACCGTAAATCTGGAATCGGGAAGGGTGTCTTTTCATGCCATTGGTCCAGTGAACCTAGGTGCTGTGACTACAACAGCCACTGACGATTTTTTCAGAAATGATATTCGAATTGGTCCTGGAAGTCTGAATTTAACGGGAGATATTGTGACGGGGGGAAGCTCAGACCTTTACCTGCGTGCACAAACCACTATTAATCAATCGGGAGGAACCATTACCACTGATAACTTGATATTTGATGGGAGAAACACCGGTGAAACCACGGCAATACTCTTTGGCGATAACGACATTAATGTGATCGAGGTGGCGACAGGACGCTCTATGGAACTGATTGTATTCAATAATATTAGTGATTTGGAGATCGGGTTGTTGACTATAGATGCGACCACCGTTCTTGCACCTAACATCAATCTTACCAATAACACCGATATTTTCAAAAACAGCGATGGAACGTTGTCTATATTGGCTACTAATAATTTAAATATTACCAATGCTACCAGTTCACTAGCCTACATAACCCACAATGGTGGCACTATCGAATTTGGTGGAAATGCTATCACCTTTGAAAAATTATGGTATGATGCCGCTCCAGGAACAAAAACAAGGCTATTAGGTAGCACGGTTTTTAACCCCATCGACTTCTTTGCAGAATTCGGAACACTGGAACTTCAAGCGCCATTGGATATCGGGTCCACAGGCTTTACTATTAATATATTAGATGAGCTTAAAGTAAATAGATTTGAAGCTGTTTTGTCTGGTACCGGTACATTTACTGGTGGTTCAACCTCGGTTGAATTAGACGGAACCATTGCCCCAGGAAACGGGACATCCCCAGCGACATTAGCAATAACAAGTGTAGAATTTGATGAAGGTACTTATGCTCCTTTTATTGAGAGCAACAGTGCTTACGATCAGTTAAATGTTGTTGGAAGCGTTACGCTAACCAATGCCGACTTTAATCCAACAGGAGGATTTACACCTCAAGCTAGTGATCTTGAAATGGTATTGATTAACAACGACGGTACAGATCTTGTTTCAGGTACATTTAATGGTCTTAGTGAAGGAAGTATTGTGACTTTTGGTGACTATGCTGGATTTATTTCCTACGTTGGAGGCGATGGTAACGATGTAGTATTATTACCTGATACGGTAGATCCTGTCGCAGTTTGTCAAGATATTTCACTGAGCATAGATTTGGGTGGTGTTACGGTTACTCCAGATATGATAGACAATGGTTCTTCAGATAATGTTGCCATTGCCAATCTTCTAATCAATGGGCAATCTCAAGTAGACTTTGCTTACACCGATTTAGGTAGTAACGATGTGACACTCACGGTTGTTGATACCAGCGGCAATACCGACGAATGTACAGCGACTGTAACGCTCACTTCGGGTGCAACCTTACCTGTTCTTATAAGTGAATACCAACCAGACACTACCAATGATCCACAATCTATTGAGATCATTGGAGAACCTGGGGAAGGCTTTACAGGGTTTTTTGTCGTCATAGAAGGAGATACAGACACCAGTGATATTGGTGTGATAAAAAGCGCCGATAGTTTCTCAGGTACATTTGATGGAAATGGTTTGTTAGTGGCTTCAATCCCCAACATAAATAACCCAACCCATACAGTAGTGCTAACCACTGCTTTTAGCGGTACTGCTAATGTGACCGATATTGATGCCGATGATGATGGTACCGCAGATGATCTGTCTGCCTTCGGTCTAATACTTGATGCGATAGGCGTAGGAGATGGCGGAGCTTGTTGTCCACTAGACTTCCTTTATGGAACAGATTTTGGAGGTATCAACTTACCAGGTATAGGAGGTATTCCAGGAGCCATATTTAGAGAAGGTAGTACCGGAGATTTTTATCAAATACTAGCCAGTAATGGTAATATTTATGACAATACAGGGACTTTGGTCAATGCCGCTATCTTCGATATAACACCTACTTCTAGTGGTACGTTTGGTGCCATTAATCCGAAAGCGATTTTAACGGGCACCGATGCCTTTGTGACCACGTGGAAAACGGATAATAATGGAAATAGCAACGACGATCAGATCGCCATTTACACAGATAACACTTTAACTTATGACTATGTTGTTGACTGGGGGGACGGAACCATTCAATCAGGTATCACTGGAGATGTAACCCATACCTATAGTAGTGGCGCTGGTACCTATACCATCAGAATTGCAGGAACCTTTCCGAGATTTATTTCTAATGGCTCCTTTTTTGGTGATGCAGAAAAACTAATAAGTATCGACCAATGGGGAACCAACTCATGGACTTCCTTTGCCGATGCCTTTTATGAGTGTGAAAATATGGATGTGCTTGCAACCGATATTCCAGATTTGTCCAACGTAACAAGTATGTTTAGCATGTTTGGAAATTGTCATGCCCTTACGGGAAATGCAACTATCAATAATTGGGATGTGAGCAATGTTGAAAACATGCAACTTTTGTTTATTGCTGCCAACAATTTCAATCAACCTTTAGACAACTGGAACGTTGGTAATGTTACTAACATGGAAAGTATGTTTAATGGAGCCGAAACCTTCAATCAGGATCTCAATAGTTGGAATACTTCTCAGGTAGAAACCATGCGATTTATGTTCACAGGAGCACTCGATTTTAATGGTGCTATCGGAAATTGGAATGTGAGCAATGTGACAGATATGGGGTGGATGTTTAACAATGCCGAAGATTTTAATCAAGATCTTAATAGCTGGAATGTGAGTCAGGTTCAAGATATGTTCTTCATGTTCTTGGCTGCAACTAATTTCAACGGTAACATTTCCAATTGGAATCCGGCACAGGTAACCACGATGTACGGGATGTTCCAAAATGCAGTAAACTTCAATCAGAATATTTCGGGATGGAATGTAGGTCAGGTGACTGACATGGGTTGGATGTTCAACGGCGCTACCCTATATAACCAGCCTATTGGCAACTGGGATGTCTCTAACGTAGGAGTTGCTACCGAAATGCTTATAGGAACAGCCTTTTCGACTGAGAATTATGATGATTTATTAATTCAGTGGGATATGCTCACACTAAAAAATAATGTAAGTTTTGGAACGGATGCTAGCTTCTGCTTGGGTGAAACCGCCAAGCAAAACATCATTACCAATCATAATTGGAGTTTTACAGATGGTGATCTAAATTGTTCAAACTGTGCCGGTGGGAGCACCATCTGGAACGGAACGAGCTGGGACAATGGTGTTCCCGACAGCACCATCGAGGCTATCATTGCAGCAGATTACAGCACGAGCACAGCAGATATACAGGCATGCGAATTGGTGGTTAATTCAGGATTTGTGTTATCCATTGGTGCCAATGAGTTTATCGAGGTGCAAGGTAATATTACGGTAAATGGTAGTTTGATCGTAGCGCATCAAGGTAGCGTGGTCCAAGTGGATGATACCGCTACAGTTACCAATAGCGGAACCATCAATGTAAACGTCACTACGCCTGTATTACAAACCAGAGATTTTATGGTGTTGGGAAGTCCAATGAGTGCAGAAACGCGCACTGATGTATACGGAACGGCCTTTTTGGTATTGGATCATGTTCCAGAGAATTTTATTCCGCATCCCGATGTAGATCCAGGGGGAACGAACTTTGCAGATGACGATGGTGATTTCTGGACACAAATGGCTTCGGGTAGTATAGATTCAGGTAGAGGATATATCGTTCGACCACAAGATTCATATACAGATCCAGCCGATGAGCCCTACTTTTTCACACATGCGCTGGGAACCTTAAATAATGGGATAACTACCAAAACCAGTGTTTATAATGGTACAAGCAATCCAGACGGTACGCCGAATGTCTATGCAAACCCCTACGCCTCAGCCATATCGGCAGACGACTTTATAACCGCCAATCCATTGGTGACCGAGCTTTACTTCTGGGAACATCTTACGCCGCCTAGCGCATCCATTCCTGGAGCCAATGGAACGAACTTTAGTATGGACGATATCTCTATGTATAACCTTTCTGGAGGAGTTGCTGCCGCGAACGATCCTACAGGGATCGATACGGCACCTAATGGAATGATAGCAACCTCACAAGGGTTTGGTGTGAAAGCCTTTGCTGGTGGGAATATAACCTTCAGCAACAACATGCGAAGAACTACGGGAAATACCACTCTGCGGTTAACGGATAACATCGATAAGATTTGGCTGCAGCTTACGAACTTAGAATATGATTTGGGTTCAAATACTTTAGTTGCCTTTAATCCTTTGGCCTCAGAATCTTTAGATTCAGGTTACGATAGTAACAGACTGGCGACTGCGATTTCCTTGTATTCACATTTAGAAGATGGTAGCGAACAACTAGGGATTCAAACCCTAGGAGCCTTCTCGTCCGAAGCCAAAATACCAATGGGCTTTAGCAGTGTTGTTAAGGAGAGGGTTACTTACAGTATTTCTATTGCCAATATGGAGGGCACTAGCATTACCCAAGCTACCGTATACTTAACCGATAATTACCTGAATGAAACCGTTATACTCTCCGATGGGGACTACTATTTTGAGAGTGAAGCGGGGAACCTGGAGGGTCGATTCACCCTGTCGTTCGAGGAACCGATAGTGCTTTCTACAAATGATGCTGCTTTACAGAAAATTTCAGTAACCCCTAATCCAACCCATGGATTGCTCAATATTCAGTCCCCAATGGGTATTCAGGACGTAAAAGTATATGACCTTCAGGGTCGTATCGTATTGGAAGCAGCAGGAAATGGGTTGGAAAATTTAGAAGTGAACCTGGAGAATATGTCTTCTGCAGTTTACTTGGTTAAGATTCACACAGAGAATGGAACAGTTACTAAAAGAGTTATAAAAGAGTAAACCATGAAAGAGATATGCAATAGAATGTTCCTTGTAGCAAGCCATTTAGTTATTCTCCTCTTCTTTGAAAGTAAGAAATCCGGAGTGCAAGGACAAACCAAAGAAAGGAATGATGAATTCTGAAGTATGGCAAATAGACCGAAACCGCATAATCGATTATACCTATGAATGGGCATACGGATCTCCTCAGCAATTGGATCGATTGGAGACTTTGGAACGTGCCATAGATAGGAATGGCTTACTAATAGAAGTTTAGATTTTTCATGATAGGTTGATTCAGGTTAATTTTAACCTCAGTGAACTTGCAAAAGCGGCTTCAATTTTGAAGTCGCTTTTATTATCCCATTCATTATATGGTTTACGGTAATTAATGAATCGCATCGAATTTATAAGGCTGCGCCATGGATAAGGTGATACTTGGATTGTTAAATATGCAGTACAGGGAAATCTTTGCTAAGATATGTCAGTTGAATTCCAAATTGAAATAGATTAGTTTTATAGCTTTGTTTAAACCCCTGAATATGAACAGAATTAAAAGCCTTTTGGTATGTTTTCCATTTTTGTTCTGCTTCCCTGAAGCTTTTTCTCAGCAGGATTCACTTCAGATAAAAGTAGATGGCCTTCGGTTACAGATTAGCCAAGCCAACGATGTAAGAAAATTATCCCTTCTAGATAGCTTATGCCAATTGACTCGGTTCAATTCCGATTATGACTACGAAACTACTGTAAAGGAGTTAGTAGCTGTTGCACTGGAGTTGAATGACCTAGATATGGGAGGTGAGCATACCGCAGATTATATATTCTATTTAGCGAATCGAGCTGGTAAACCAAAGGAAGCAGTTCAGGTTTTCGATGCATTTCGGGAAAGGGAATTGCTCCTCTCGGATCCTAGTATAAAGGCTAGAATCTATTTGAATGGGGCAGACGGGTACTTCTTTTCCGGCCAAACTGCAGAATCAATCCCGTTTTACCGACAGGCGGGTTCCTATGCAAGGGAAGCACAGGATTCAATATTATGGGGGAAGTCTAAGATCTACATGTCCGACGCCTATGCCGATGGAGGTCAATTTGCCGAAGCGGGTTCTGTTTTGAGCGATGCGGAGGAAATCTTTATCACCTTTAGTGATACCCTTAACTTAATGACCACTCGTAATTCGAGGGCAAATTTATACAGTAGAATTGGCTTTTTTAGAGAAGCCGAGGAAGTTCGGAAAGAGTTGATACAACTCGCAATTTCCCGTAAAGACTACAGAATGCTGCAATCCACTTATTACAATATGGCCATCGATAAAAGGCAGTCCAATGAACTGCAAAGTGCCATTGTAAACCTGAAGGAAGCAATGAAGTATGCCCAATTGGGTAATTACGAAAGTTATCAGATGAGGATCTTAATTAATTTACTAAGAACCTATTCCGTGGCAGGTAACGTAGAAGAAGCTTCAAAAACGTTAAACCTTATACAGAATCACGCTATGGTGCCCAAAGATGGGGGATTGGACGATTTCAGTTATGTGGAGGCGCAAGCCAATTATCAATTGGCGCTGGGAAATAATATGCAAGCGATCAACTTGAGTAACCGATTGTTTCAATTGGATTCTAAGAATGACTTTGCCAATGGTATGAACATTCATAACATCTTAACTAAGGCTTATGAAAATCTCGGGAATACTGCGAAATCGTATGAGCATTACAAAGCCTATTCATCCATTAGGGATAGTATTAATGCCATTCAAAATGTACAATCACTTACTTACTATCAAACCCTCTATGAAACCAAAAAGCGGGATGCTACTATCGAAAGCCAAGAGTCGGAAATAGCCTTGTTGGATGCAAAAAACAAACTGAGCAAACAATGGATGCTCTTGGGCGGAATGGGATTACTGGCTTTATATCTCATTTTATTTTTGATGCGTTCTCGAAAATTTGCGGTTTCCGAACAAATCATGCAAGAACAATTTTCCAGGGATTTGATTAATGAACAAGAACGGGAACGGACCCATCTAGCCAGAGAGTTGCACGATAGCGTAGGGCAAAAGCTCATGTTGCTTTCCAAACAAACCAAGAAGATTGGGGACGAGAATACACAAGAGTTAGCAGACACCACCTTAGAGGAGATTAGGAGCATTTCCCGCGGATTGCACCCTTCCAATCTGGAACGTTTGGGATTAACTGCATCCATTAACTCCTTGATCTACAACATTAATGCGAATTCAGATCTATTTTTTACTGAAAGCATTGAGAATGTTGATGGTATTCTAGAAAAGGAATCGGAATTACATCTATACAGAATTTTACAGGAAACGTTGAGCAATATTGTAAAACATGCCGAGGCAAAAGCAGTTAAAGTCAATATTCGTAAGGCAGAAAAGGAAATTAAGGTATTGATTAGTGATAATGGAAAAGGTTTCAATGTTGAAGAAAAAAAGAATGCAAGCCGAAGTTTGGGAATGAAAACCCTGTTGGAAAGGGCAAAAATCATAAATACTAAATTGAATATTGAAAGTAACCTTGGGCAAGGAACTGTAATTAAAATGGTTATTCCATTTAAAAACACACTGAATGTCACCTAGTTCAGATTTTATGTCCTTACTATTTACCTGTTAAATCAAAAACACACACGTTATCTTGAAAAAATTCTTTGCTATAACCGTCTTACTTTTTTCGGCTTCCTTAGTAAACCATGTGTATGCAGAGGCCAAAACCTTTTCTAGTAAAGGGATGCTAAAACTAAACATGGAAACAAGGTATACAATTGAGCAGGATACCACCCGCGCCAATCTAGAGGAAAAACTAACTCGAACAACTGTAGATACTACAAGAGCCCGAGTTATGTTCGATCTTGGGGTTCATCTATGGGAGATAGATTTTTCTGAATCCGAGCGCTATTTTAATTCGGCCATTACAACTCTCTTGGGGTCAACTACTAAAAATTCTTCCTTATTGGGCGATTCATATAGATATCTAGCAGCATTGCTTACAGATAAGGGTAGGTATACTGAGGCCATGGTGTACTATAATAAAGCAAAAGAGCAGTTGGAAATTTCTGAAAACCCCAAAGGAATATCGAATATTTATCACAATATGGCAGTGCTTCATAGGTATCAAGAAAATCCGGAAGAACAAAAGCGCAATTTGAAGGCTGCCATAGCAATTGATGAACAGCTGGACTATGCGGAAGGTTTAGGACATAATTATAAAGCTTTGGGAAACTACTTCAGTAAACGAGGCGTAGTCGACTCTGCAATGTTTTATTTTAAGAAATCCGAAGACAACTTTAACCGAATACATGATGAGTTTGGCTTATATAGCTTGAAAGGGATCGTGGCAGACTTTTATTTTGAACAAGGCGAATACCAAAAAAGTCTTGAAATTTTCAAAGAATGCCTGGACTTTTTTACGCGTATAGACGTTAAAGGTTTTCAAGCTATCCACACTTTAAAAATAGCCTCCATCTATATGCTAATGGGAGACTATAAAAAAGCACTCACTTACAATGAGAATTCCCTGAATATAGCTTTGCAGGAGGATTATAAACAATGGATATCCGAGGGATATCTGCAAAAAAGTAAACTATACGAGCATTTTAAAAACTACGAAACAGCATACGAAAGTGCTAAACTGCACAAGCTATACTCGGATTCTATATTCAACAAAGAAAATGTAAAAAAAATTCAAGCATTAGAATTAACCTTTAATTTTAGAAAGGAAAAACTGAAGGACAGCCTAACATTGGTTGGTGAGCGAAAATTTGCCGAAGCACAAGTAGAAGTATTAGCTACAAAAAATAGGGTAAAAACCTTTTGGATCGTATTTGGGGGATTGGGATTGCTATTTTTATTTGCGATTATATATCTCCTTAAAACCAAACAATTTGCTAGCCAAAGTAAGGAACTTCAGGAACAATTTTCTAGAGACCTCATTAATGAACAGGAGCGTGAACGGACCCATTTGGCTAGGGAATTGCACGATAGCGTAGGGCAAAAGCTCATGCTGCTTTCCAAACAAACAAAGAAAATTGGGGATGAGAATACACAAGAATTAGCTGATACCACCTTGGAGGAGATTAGGAACATCTCCCGGGGATTGCACCCTTCCAATCTGGAGCGCTTGGGATTAACGGCATCTATTAACTCTCTTATTTACAACATCAACGCAAATACCGACCTGTTTTTTACTGAGAGCATTGAAAATGTTGATAATACTTTGAAAAAGGAATCGGAATTACATCTATACAGAATTTTGCAGGAAACGCTGAGCAATATTGTAAAACATGCCAAGGCAAAAGCGGTAGAAATAGAAGTGAGCAAGGGACCAAAGCATATTGATGTTTTGGTAAGTGATAATGGCATGGGGTTCGATGTAACTTCTAAAAATAAAACAGTAAGTTTAGGAATAAAAACGCTGTTCGAACGCGCCAAGATTTTGGGTGCTCAGTTGAAATTAAATAGTGAAATAAATAATGGTACCGTGATGTCCCTGAAAATTCCCCTGTCATATGAATAAAGTAGATATCTCCATTGTAGTTGCCGATGACCATCCCATGTTGTTGAGAGGCTTGCATGATGAATTGGAAGCCAATGGCTATCACATCATTGGTCAGGCTAACAATGGGATACAAGCTTTAGAACTCATTATAAAAAGTCGCCCCACTTTAGCTTTTTTAGATATAGATATGCCCATGCTAAATGGATTCGAAGTCATAAAAATGGCTAGGGAAAAAGGATCTAAAACAAAATTTATCATTCTTTCCTTCCATAAGGAAGCGTTTTATATAGTTCAGGCTAAAACCCTTCAGATTAATGGGTATTTGTTAAAAGAAGATTCCTTCTTTGAATTCGAACGGTGCATTGAAAGCGTATTGAATGATGAAGTATATTTCAGTAAGTCCATTGACGAAACACCTCTGGAGATAGCTAGTGATGAACTTAGAAGATTAAGTTTCCTTACATTATCCGAAACCAAGATTCTAAAACTAATTGCCCAAGAAATTTCCAGTCAGGAAATTGCAGAGTCATTATCATTATCTAAACGAACCATTGAAAAACACCGAAGTAATATCATTGTAAAATTGGGATTAAAGAAGACCAATAATTCCTTAACCAATTGGGCGCTAGTGAATAAAAATATCATTCTCTCGCAATAATAACTACCTAAATCTTTACCTATATACGTACTAGTACGTAGTATTTAAGAGTCGATACTTATTTCATAGGATTACTGATGAATCTACCTTGCAATCAAATAAAACATCAGAATCATGAAGTACAAAATGACCCTAACGATTGTAGCCATCTTTGCAGTTTCTACTTTAATGGCCCAAGAAAAAAATCAGATCTCAACTTCTGAAAAGAAAGTGCCCGTAACGGTTTCTGAGAGGAAAGTGCCCGTAACGGTGCGCAGTGAAAAGAGCATTGCGCCTTCTGTAGCATTAGAAGAAAAAACCGCCGATCAACAATTGGAGGAAGCCGAAGCACAAAAAAGGCTTGCAGAGAATGCTGCAAAGAGCAAAGCAGCTAGAGCAGAGCGTGACCAAATTTCGGAGGCTGTAAGAAAGCGTATGGCGAGGAGAGCCGTGAAGTCAACCAACAAAAAGCAATAGTCTCTTGTAACCTATTGCAGGTATTCTCATTTCAGTTTCATCCAACTCTTTTTATTATGAAATCCACTACTAAATATTACGGTAGCATTTTAGTGCTACTCTTGGCCCTCCTATTTGGTTTTCAAATTCAAGCTCAAACCGCAACAGCCCAAGGCAGCAATACCTCAGGTTTTGTTTTTATACCTGGCAATGATACCGCTGGGGCAAATAGAAATGTTACCATATCTGGTATTCCTCCGGGTGCGGCAATTACCAATGTAGAAGTACGCTTAGCCGTATTCCATCGCTTTATAGGTGATTTAATTATGGAAGTTACCGATCCCAATGGGGAAACGATCACTTTGGTAGATCGACCTGGAACTACAGGTGGTACTAACGGAGATGGAAGCGATCTTTTTAGGACTTCGCCTATCACTTTTTCAGATTCCTTCACAGCGAATCCCGAGGAAATGGGAAATACCCTAGGCACCTCGGAAGTGGTATGTCGGGACGATGGTATTTGCGACTATCGTGCTTTTCAGTCCGGTACAGCCTTTGCCGGATTGATAGCCAATATTAATAACAATGGTCTAAGCGCGAATGGTACATGGCAAGTGAATGTTGCCGATGTAGCTTCGGGTGATGATGATGGGAATTTTACGGTACCCTATATTCGAGTAACCTTCACAACGGTTGACTTGGCTGTCTTTGGATCTGATTTCGATGAAGACTTTGTAGTTGTCCGTGATGGAAATGAAACAGTGGTTACTGCAAATGGTACGGAGATTTCTCGAGTACTCAGTGCAGGATTGAGCTCACTTACCATAAATGCACTAGGAGGAGATGATGTGCTTACAGTTGATATGGATGGAGGCGATTTTCCGCATCCTATTATCTTTAATGGAGGTGATCAAAATGGAACGCCAGGAGATGTTTTGCAACTTAATGGTACAGCAAGTTCCTATGCTAGCATTGCTCATAATTTTACGAATGAAAATGATGGTTCCATAGAAGTTTCTGGAAACTCGATGATATCCTATACGGGACTGGAACCTGTTATTGATAACTTGGATGCTGCAGACCGTACTTTTGTCTTTAACGGTGGAGCTGAGACCATAACTTTGGATGACGGAGGTACTTTGGACCTTCGCATCGATTCCACTTTAGGTGAAATGGTTGATTTCAATGAACCTACGGGTTCTCTTTCCATTTTTTCCGGAGATGGAGACGACACCATCAATCTCGAAGGATTTACGGCCACAGAGGATTTTGGTCTTTTTGTGTTGGGAGGCAATGCAGGAGATGCTACACTGGATGTAGTGAACTTTCAGACCAACCCTACTAGCATTAATGGTTTTGTTTCCATAAGTGCCGATCAAATTACTATGAATGCAGACTTGACCTCTGCAGATGCAATCACATTTATCAGTGAAAGACAAACGACCATTAATTCTGGGATTGTGTTGGAATCAACAGCGAGCAGCATTGATATAGACGCAGGAACTTCTACTGTGACTACACTTAACCATGTTGGTTTTCGATGTAATAATTGTACGGTGCGAACGGCCGATGGAAATATTGATATTACGGCCACAGGAAAAAGTAACGGAACTAGCTCCAACCAATCAGGAATTTTTGTAAATAATAATGGGCTTATTACCACAACAGGAACGGGTAATATTTCCCTTGATGGAACCGGTGGAGACGGGGTGAACCGTAATTATGGTACCGCGCTTTCCGATGCCCGTGTGTTCGCACTCGGTGGAGGGGATATCACCATGACAGGAGACTCTGGTTCTAGTACAGGAGAATTCAATATCGGTGTCCGATTACTGGAAACCGATGTGACCGTGACTACTGGAAACCTTTCCATGGATGGTACTTCCAATAACACCGCTAATGGAAATCAGAATATTGGAATTTGGTTGCAAGGACCTTCCAATATTCGAAGCAATGACGGCGGAAACATGACATTTGAAGGAACCGGTGGGATAGGACCTAATGGTTCCAATGCAGGGGTTATTGTCTTTAGCGATATTCAAATTTTTAATGATACTACTTCAGGATCTATTACCATGACAGGTAATGGAGGTGACGAAGGCGATATTAACGATGGTATTTATATCCAAGATGAAAATACACTCATTAGTACCAATGGTGGAGGACTCAGTCTCACGGGTACCGGTGGGGACAGCACGGATGGTATTTTTAACACAGGTATTTACGTAGCCTCCGGGACCCTGCGCGATCAGGGCTCAGGTTTAGTTCAACTCAACGGAACAGCAGGAGATTGTGATGAAAGCAGTGATGGGATATTTATCACCCAGAATACGCAAACAACGCTAGTAACAGCCAACGGTGGTGGTATCTCCATGACTGGCGTAGGACAAACAAGTGCTGGAGCTTTTAGTGCTGGTGTTTACATCCTTGGTGGGCTTGTAGAAGAGTTAGGTTCTGGAGATATAGATATTATTGGAACTGCTGGTAGTGGAACCAATGTAACAGCTGGAATTGTTATTGCTTCAGATGCAACTGAACCTACTATACGGGCTAATGGGGGTGACATTACCATGGGTGGACAAGGAGGAACATCGACTGCCGGAAACTTTTCGGACGGGGTTATTCTACAAAATGGAAATGTGATTGCTAGTGGTACGGGGAACATTCTGGTAGATGGTATTTCAGGAACCTCTACAGGTACAAAGACCGAAGGAGTTTACTGGGAAGAAACCGTTATACGTTCCGAAGATGGGAATATTAATGTTGTAGGTGATTGTGAGGACAATTCTGGAACCGAAAATGCGGGCGTCTACATGATTAACCCTAATTTTGAAACCACCGGAACAGGTAATGCCACCATACGCGGTGCTTCTCTGGATGCAAGCATTCCAGGTGTAGATCAAATTAGTCGCGATCGTGTAAATACGGCAGGTGGCGATATAACCATAACTGGAGTTGTTGGAGAAATCCAAACTCCAGATGGCAATGCTGCAGCATTGTATACAGCCACAAACGTCAACTTTTTTGGAAGATTGGCCCCTGGGCAATCCCCAGGTCGAATCCTGCTTACGGGGAACCTTATTTTCCCAGCTAGTGCAACCTTAGAAATAGAAATTGATGCTTTTACAAATTCAGGAACCGATTATGATAACATTACAGTTCAAAGTGGTGATGTAAATTTGGGAGGTGCCACACTTGATTTAGTGGATAATACTTCCGAAGTAGCCGATGGATCTGAAGTTCTAACTTTAATCGATAATGGTGGTAGCAACCCAGTTACAGGAACTTTTAACGGTTTACCCAATGATTCGGCGATAGCATTTAATGGCGAAACTTGGTATCTCTACTATAATGGAGGAGATGGCAACGATGTAGTGCTTCAAACTACACGCATTGTAACCAATGTTGAGGTAGATGCTGGAGGAAATTTAGTATTTAATGATCCCGATGGCGAAGATGATGACTTAACCATCATAGTAGATGGAACAGATTACCGCATTAGTGATGCCAACCGAGCTTTAATAGCAGGTGCAGGAGCCACCCAGGATGGAGACGATGTATTGGTGCCCATCGCATCGGTGACTGGTAACATCAATGTTAATACACAGGACGGTGACGATAGTCTCACGCTAGATTTTGACGGGGGCGATTTCGACAACAATGTGGAGTACGACGGAGGTGGTCAGACCACTGCAGCAGGAGATATCTTGCAATTTACTGGAGGTGGAACCTATGATAGAATAACACACACATTCTTCAACGAATCCGATGGTTGGGTTTTATTGGATACTGGCGCTTTTCTCGCTTTTACTACTACCTATCTAAACTTAGAACCTGTTGTAGACAATCTCGATATCGTAGATCGTGAGTTTGTGTTTTCTGCTAGCGATGAAACTATTACCCTGGATGCAGGAGGTAATCTTGATCTTCGAATAGATTCAGACTTCGGGGAAATGGTCGAGTTTACCAACCCAACAGGCTCTCTTGATATAAATGCTGGAAACGGAGACGATATCATCAATATTGAAGGACTGGACGCCAACTTCGACGCAGACCTTATCATTGAAGGAGGGTCAACTTCGGATGTAGACACCGTTAATTTCCAAACAACGGCTACTAACTTGGCTAGCGGAGATTTAACCGCTAATAACCAAATTGAGTTTATCAATATTACAGCTGATATAACAACGACGGGAAATATCACTACCAATTCTACCGATGATACTTTGATTTCCGGGGCTAATGTAACTACTACAGATGGAGCCATCTCTATTACGAGTGGTTCCGCTCCAACTTCTGGGCTTAACTACCATGGCTTGGATATCAATAATGCCGATGTACAGGCGACAGGTACCGGAAGTGTAACGCTCAATGGAACGGGTAATAATGCGGGAACTGCAAATAGCCTCAATGGAGTATATATCCAGGGTAATTCAACAGTTTCCACGACTTCGGGAGCCCTAAATATTACAGGGAATGGACCAGCCGCAGGTGGAAATTTCAATATTGGATTCCGAATTGATGGGCCTGCAGTAGCTCAAACTACCAATGGAACCATTAATGCCATTGGAAACGGTTCTGATGGAACGGGATTACTAAATGCCGGTATTGCCCTTGCTTTTGATGGAACACTGCAAGCTACAGGAACAGGCTCGGTAACCATGACCGGGACAGGTGGAAGCAATGCAAGCACAAATTCTTCTTACGGGGTATTATTCCAAGAAGGGCTAGTGTTTACTGCTGGCGGAGGTTCGATTATCAATGGTATTGGAGGAGATGGTACTGCCAACGATGTAGGAGTTGTCTTTTTCGAAGGATCTCAAGTAGCCGACACCCAAAATGGGAATATTCAGATCACTGGTACCGGCGGTCAAGGAGGTAATGGGAATAGTGGAATTATTTCTAACCTTACCCCAGCATCCAGTATTACGAGCAACAATGGAAACATTATTTTAACAGGACAAGGAAGCACCACGGCAACTGGAAATAATAATTTAGGAATAAGTCTGGGCACCTCTATGTCGATCACAAGTACCGGAACTGGATCTGTTACCCTTAATGGTACAGGAGGTCCGGGTGTAAATAATAACGCTGGAGTCGCATTGTTCGGAAGTACTCAGGTACGATCCAATGGTGGCGGAATTACCGTTTCGGGAACCGGTGGAACGGCTACTGGGAGTGCTAACGATGGTATTCAATTGGTGAATACAACCCTACTCGACAACACCAGTGGAAATGTGCGAATCGATGGTTTAGGAGGTCGTGGAACTGACTTTAACGGCGGGGTTTACCTATTGGGCGCAAGCAATATGGTACAAAGTACCGATGGGGATCTGATAATGATAGGAGAGTCGGTAGATTCAGATGGATCCGTAAATGATGCTATTTATTTCGACGCAGCGGGCCTACAAACTACAGGATCGGGTAATATTGTTATTACAGGATTAACCCCCAGCAACAGCTATGCGGCAGTAAGTCTCAATACCAATAATTCACTTGTTAACTCAGCAAATGACGTTACCATAAGCACTTTTAATGGTGCATTAACTTCCCTAGTTGGAGTTCCGACGAATGATCTAATTACAGGAGCCAACTTTAATCTGAATGGTGACATTAATGCCGGTGGAGCGAATATTGGGGTATTCCCAATCGCAGGTAATAGTGAATTGCTCAATAATGGACAAGTCCAAATCAGAATAGATGATTTTACGACCCCGGGTACGGATTACGATCAATTATCCTTAACAGGAACGCTTACCCTAACCGATACCAATCTGGGAATTCTTGATAACTCAACGGGAGCAACCGCTTTTGAAGTCTTAACCATTATCGATAACGATGGAACGGATGCCATAGTAGGCACATTCAATGGGATACCAAACGGATCTCAAGTAGGTCCTTGGTATGTGTATTACGATCAAGGGGATGGGAATGACGTAGTCTTAAGGTCAAGCCCAATAAATGTGTATGTCGATACCAGCGGCAATATGATCTTTACAGATAACCTAGGTGATGATGATGAATTAACACTCGTAATCGATGGAACCAACTATAGAATTAGTGACCCCAACAAACCTGTTATTGCCGGGATTGGAGCTACACAAGATGGTGATGACGCCCTAGTACCCATTGTTTCGGTTACAGGAACTATCGACATCAATACCTTAGAAGGAGATGATAGTCTGAATGTCGATTTGGATGGAGGTGATTTCGGTGATGTGATTGCTTACGATGGAGGCAATCAGAATAGTACACCGGGTGATGTGATGATACTATCTGGGACATCGTTATTTACTACGGTAAGTCACACGTTTACCAATGAAAATGACGGTAGTGTGTCGATCACAGGAAACAGTAATATCGACTATGTAGGGCTAGAACCTATTACCGATAATCTGGATGCCACCAACCGAAACTTTACATTTAATGGAGGAGCAGAAACCATTACCTTGGATGCAGGAGGTAGCTTAGACAACCGTATCGATTCTACCCTAGGGGAATTGGTAGAGTTTACCAACCCAACTAACAATCTTACCATTGACGCAGGATCTGAAGATGATCGAATCAATATACAAGGAGTAGATGCCAATTTCGATGCCAACCTCACTATTGTGGGAGGTATGGGAGAAGACATCTCCGATTTCAATACAAACGACACGAACATTGGTAGCGGAACCTTCAATATTCAAACCGATGGTTTTGTAGCCGTGGGTGCAGACCTGATAACAACGGGTAGTATTTTTGCCGTTTGTGAAGATGAGGTGTTCCTTTCGGGTAGTACCCTTCAAATTACAGATGGAACAATAAATATTAATGCCAATGCTGCGCCAACCGATCCTACAACAAATACGGTAGGGTTTTTCATGACCTCTTCCAATATTATTGCTACAGGAACTGGAAGCATCATATTGGCCGGAATTGGTTCGAATAATGGATCCGGGAATTTTGGGCAAGGAATTGTTATCGCCAATACAGGTATTTCTACGCAATCAGGATCCATTTCAATTACCGGAACGGGATCTTCAGATGCCACGGTCGATCAAAACTTTGGGATCACCATAAATGGAAATGCTTCTATTATTGAATCTGTAGATGGAGACATTACTATTACAGGTACAGGAGGTACTGCTTCGGGTAGTGCGAATATGGGAACACGAATCTTTTCTAATGCCGTAATTCAAACAACAGGAACCGGGAGTGTTACCATTACTGGAAATGGAGGAACTGGAAATGCGAGTAATTTCGGATTATTAATGGATTCGGATGCTGCTATAACTACCAATAGTGGAATACTCACATTAAACGGTACTGCTCAATCCACAGCAAGTGCAGGAAACGATGGTATTCGATTTGAAGGTGCCACAGCGAGTTCAACTTCTGGAGAAGTAATTGTTACTGGAACGGCAGCTTCTACGTCAAATGCAGGGGTATATCTATTCAATACGAGCAATGTTATTACGACAACCGATGACATCACAATCAATTCGGTAACGGGTCCCTTGGCTTCGACAACAGGAACCATTACAGGAGACTTGCTAGATGCCGCCAATGTGGTTATAAATGGAGACTTAAGTCCGGGTCTAACTTCAGCGGGATACTTCCCAGTTGCAGGGGATCTGGTACTTACCAGTGGAGAACAATATCTTTTGAATATTAATGGGTTAAATCCAGGGACAGAATACGATCAGTTGTCCGTTACAGGAACTGTAGACATTACAGATGCTGTTCTTGGTATTACTGATGCTACCGTGATTACCAATCCGTTTGAGGCTTTAACCATCATTGAAAATGATGGAACCGATCCCATTGTAGGCACCTTTGCTGGTTTGCCACAAGGAACTGCCATTGGTAATTGGTTTATTTACTACGATGGAGGAGATGGAAATGATGTAGTCCTTCGCTCAGGTGCAGTCAATGTATACGTTGATGGCAGTGATAACATGGTGTTTGAAGACACTACGGGTGAAGATGACGAATTAACCATTATTATTGACGGAGGTAACTATAGAGTTAGCGATCCAAATAAAGCAGTAGTAGCAGGTAATGGAGCTACACAGGACGGTAATGACGCCTTAGTGCCTATTGCTTCGGTAATAGGAGACATCAATATCAACACCCTTGAAGGCGACGATAGTCTGAATATTGATTTAGATGGTGGGGATTTTGATGATATCATCAATTACGACGGAGGAAACCAGAATTCAACCCCAGGGGATTTTATGATCCTATCGGGTACGAATACAGTAACCAATACAACACATAATTTTACAGATGCCACCTCGGGTAGTGTTTCAGTTACTGGTAACAGTCTATTTAACTATACAGGGTTGGAACCCATAATCGATAACCTTGATGCTTCCACCCGAAACTTCAACTTTAACGGGGGTGCTGAGACTATTACCATAGATGCGGGAGGCAGTCTTGACAACCGAATTGATTCTACTTTGGGAGAGTTAGTGGAATTTAATAATCCTATAGAATTTGTTTTCATAAGTCCTGGTAGCGGTAGTGATATTATCAATGTCGAAGGAGTGGATGCTGATTTTGAAGCAGATCTAATTATCATCGATAATGATGCCGAGGATACTATTAATTTTCAAACCAATGCCACGAATATTGGAGGAGGCTCTAATATCACTGCGACTGCCGAATATATTTCCATCACAGAAGACGTTTCTGTGATTGGTTTGGGACGCATCACCATGAGGGCTGCGACACAATTAACCGTAACGAATAATGCTGTGGTTTCGAGCGAAGATTTTGGTATTCAACTTAGAGGGAACACCTCAGGGATTACGGGTGGTGCAATCGATTTGGATGGCTTGGTTATTGACAATGCCACTGTCCAGGCTACTGGGATTGGATCGGTTGTCTTATCTGGAGTCGGTCGAGGTACTGGAACAACAGCTGGAAACAATGGTATTGTTTTACAGAACAATGCGCAGGTTACAGGCTTAGGTCAAATATTAATTTTTGGTACTGGCGGGGATGGAACCAATAATAACAATGGTGTTCGTGTTGAGAGCAACTCTATTATCGAATCTTTCGGATCAAGAACTATTAATGTAAACGGGTTAACCAGCAATACATCAGGAAATAATAACAATGGGATTTACCTTGTTGGTGGCGGAAGTATCCGCAATGGTGCTGGTGACATAGAGTTGATAGGAGAATCCCTATTAGATGGTAACAACCTAAATATGGGAATCCGTATCGATGGGCCGTCTGCAGTAACAACTGGCGATGGTAATATAGATATCGAAGGAACGGGGGCTCCAGGAACAGGTAACTTGAATATTGGTATTGTACTTCTTAATGATGGTACAGTGCAGTCCACGGGAGCAGGAAGCGTAACTTTAACAGGAAATGGAACCTCGGGAACCGATGCCAACTACGGTATTTTAAATCAGTCAGGACAAGTATTAACCGCTGGTGGTGGCATAACTATGACGGGTAATGGTGGAGCCGGTACTACTTTCCAAAGTGGAACTGTATTCTTACAAGGTGGTACAGCCATCGATTCAGATGATGGCGATATTACTATCAATGGAACTGCTGGTAGTGGAACTAGTGATTCCAGAGGAGTAGTGTTTGGTAATACACCTAGTTGTGTGGTAACCACCAACGATGGAAATATTTCCATTAACGGACAGGCCGGTACAGGAGGCGGTAATGCGAATATTGGAGTATTTATTGCCAATGAAAGCCAAATTTCAAGTACAGGAACCGGAGCGGTCTCCATTATCGGAACTGGCGGAACCGGGGATAGTTCTAATGACGGTATTTTTATATTCGATAGGTCTTCGGTAATCACCAATGGAGGAGGTATTACGATGACTGGATCTGCTAACTCGGCAGCTACGGGGGGGCAAAACATGGGAATTGAATTTAATGACTCTTCTATAGTACAGGACAACGCAACAGGAGCCGTTTCCCTAACAGGACAAGGCGGAGGAGGCGTTGATAATAACCGTGGCCTAAATATTCTTGGATCGGGGACACTCGTGACCAGTGCTGGAGGTGATATCCAACTAATGGGTACAGCTAATGCCAATACCACAGGTGAGAACAATACAGGAACCACTATTAATACCGGAGCTAACGTAGGAACATTAGATACGGGTGTCGTTACCATTACAGGTACTGGAGGTGGCGGTAGCGACAGTAATATTGGGGTCCAAATTCTCAATAATGCTAGTCAGGTAGCCACCGTGAATGGAAATCTTACCATCACTGGAACGGCAACAGATACTGCTGGCGACGATCAAAATGGAATTTCCTTGACGTCCCAAATTGGTGCCATGGGTACAGGAGAAGTAATTTTGAATGGAACTGCCGGACTGGCTACCAGTGCAGGAATCGCATTCAGTAATAATAATGCCGATATTACTACAGGCGGCAATGTAACCTTAAATACGACTACGGGACCCATAACAACACCTGCAGGAGTTCCTACTGCCGATTTAATAAATGCAGTAAATCTTGAAATCAATGGGGAAACCAGAGCTGGTTTCGACAACATCGGTGTGTTCCCAATTGCTGCGAACACAGCACTTTCCAGTGGTGATAATGTGGTCTTTGGAATTTCAGGATTTACCACAGCAGGAACCGATTATGACCAGTGGGTGATTACAGGTACCGTAGATATAACGGATGCAACCTTCACAATTGATGACCAAACAGGCGCAGCTGAAGATAGCTGTGAGACCATCATTCTAATTGACAATGACGGGGCCGATGCTATTATTGGAACTTTCAATGGTGTGCCAGAAGGAGCTTCTGTTTCTTTTGGAAATATTACGGGTAAAGTATCCTATGTAGGGGGTGATGGAAATGACTTCGTTCTTAACTTAGACGACACACCTCCGGTGGCAGTTTGCCAAGACATAACGATTGCTTTAGACAGTACAGGTCAGATATCCATTGTGGCTGCTGACGTAGATGGAGGTTCTACCGATAACTGCGGGATCGATACCCTAAGTATTGATATCGATACTTTCGACTGTGACGATCTTGGGGACAATGATGTAGTTTTAACAGTAACCGATGTAAACGGAAATGTTGCTACCTGCACGGCAGTAGTTACGGTAATCGATATTACTTTCCCTACCATCACTTGCGCTCCTGATGGAACACGCGACACCGATCCTGGTCTTTGCCAGTACACGGTACAAGGAACTGAGTTCGATGCTACCTTTGGGGATAACTGTGGCGCGTCGACTACATTAACAAACGATTTTAACAACTCAAATACCTTAGCCGGAGCAATTCTTTCACCTGGAGAGACCCAAGTTACTTGGACAGCTACCGATAGTAGTGGAAATATCGTCTCTTGTATTGTAACCATTACGGTAGAGGATAATGAAGATCCTATAGTTACTTGCGCTTCAGATGCAACTCGTGATACGGATCCAGGGATCTGCGAATACAGAGTGATCGGTGATGAATTTGATCCTGTTTCAGCGACTGATAATTGTGGTATCAATACAGTTACAAACGACTTTAACAATGAAGCTAGTTTAGACGGTGCATTACTTCCATTGGGAGATACAACAGTTACCTGGACGGTGGATGATGGTAATGGACAGGCGGTAACTTGTCAGGTAACCATTACGGTAGAAGACAACGAAGCCCCAACGATTACCTGTGCTGCCGACGGTACACGAGATACCGATGCCGGGGTATGCGAATACACCGTACAGGGAACCGAATTCGATGCCACGTTCAGCGATAACTGTACCACGGCCACGGTAACGAACGACTACAACAACGCAGACACCCTTGATGGTGCAGTACTTCCTTTGGGAGATACAGTAGTAACTTGGACGGTAGATGATGGCAACGGCCAGACGGCCACCTGTCAGGTAACGATCACGGTTGAAGACAATGAAGCCCCAACGATTACCTGTGCAGCAGATGGTACACGAGATACCGATGCAGGTGTATGTGAATACACTGTACAGGGAACCGAATTCGATGCCACGTTCAGCGACAACTGTACAACAGCAACGATTACTAATGATTATAACAATACGGACACGTTAAATGGTGCAGTACTGCCATTGGGAGATACAGTAGTAACTTGGACGGTAGACGATGGTAACGGTCAGACAGCGACCTGTCAAGTAACCATCACGGTTGAAGACAACGAAGCCCCAACGATTACCTGCGCAGCAGATGGTACACGAGATACCGATCCTGGAGTTTGTGAATATACCGTACAGGGAACCGAATTTGATGCTACGTTTAGCGATAACTGTACCACGGCCACAGTAACGAACGACTACAACAACACAGACACCCTTGATGGTGCAGTGCTTCCATTGGGAGACACCGTAGTGATTTGGACAGTGGACGATGGCAATGGCCAGACGGCTACCTGCCAGGTGACGATCACTGTCGAGGACAACGAGGCTCCAACAATCACTTGTGCTGCAGATGGTACACGTGATACCGATGCAGGTGTATGCGAATACACCGTACAGGGAACCGAGTTCGATGCCACGTTCAGTGACAACTGTACAACAGCAACCATTATTAACGATTATACCAATACGGATACCTTAGATGGCGCAGTACTTCCATTGGGAGACACCGTAGTGACTTGGACGGTTGACGATGGCAACGGCCAGACGGCTACCTGCCAGGTAACGATCACGGTCGAGGACAACGAGGCGCCAACGATCACCTGTGCTGCCGACGGTACACGAGATACCGATGCTGGGGTTTGTGAATATACCGTACAGGGAACCGAATTCGATGCCACGTTCAGCGACAACTGTACAACAGCAACGATTACTAATGATTATACCAATACGGATACCTTAGATGGCGCAGTACTTCCATTGGGAGACTCAGTAGTGACTTGGACAGTGGACGACGGCAACGGCCAGACGGCTACCTGCCAGGTAACGATCACCGTTGAGGACAACGAGGCCCCGACAATCACCTGTGCCGCAGACGGTACACGGGACACCGATGCTGGGGTGTGTGAATACACCGTACAAGGAACCGAGTTCGATGCCACGTTTAGTGACAACTGTACAACAGCAACCATTATTAATGATTATAACAATACGGACACGTTGAATGGCGCAGTACTTCCATTGGGAGACACAGTAGTGACTTGGACAGTGGACGACGGCAACGGCCAGACGGCTACCTGCCAGGTAACGATCACCGTTGAGGACAACGAGGCCCCGACAATCACCTGTGCCGCAGACGGTACACGGGACACCGATGCTGGGGTGTGTGAATACACCGTACAGGGAACTGAATTTGATGCTACGTTTAGCGATAACTGTACCACGGCCACAGTAACGAACGACTACAACAACGCAGATACCCTAGACGGAGCGGTGCTTCCGTTGGGAGATACCGTAGTAACTTGGACAGTAGACGATGGCAATGGGCAAACATTAACCTGCCAGGTAACGATCACGGTCGAGGACAACGAGGCTCCGACGATTACCTGCGCAGCAGATGGTACACGAGATACCGATGCTGGGGTGTGTGAATACACGGTTCAGGGCAATGAGTTCGATCCGAGCTTCAGCGATAACTGTACCACGGCTACGGTAACTAACGATTACAACAACGCAGATACCCTAGACGGAGCGGTGCTTCCGTTGGGAGACACCGTGGTGACTTGGACAGTAGATGACGGCAACGGCCAGACGGCTACCTGTCAGGTTACGATCACGGTCGAGGACAATGAGGCCCCGACGATCACCTGTGCTGCAGACGATACAAGGGATACCGATGCGGGTACTTGTGAGTATACCATTCAAGGCAATGAATTTGATCCAGTAGGCTTTGGTGATAACTGTACTTCTTCATTCATTACCAATAACCTGAATGGAACCGATACTATTGCGGGAGAAGTACTTCCAGTAGGAGACACCACGGTAATTTGGACGGTGGATGATGGCAATGGTCAAACATCTAGTTGCGAAGTAATAATAACAGTAGTAGATACTATTGCCCCAGCTATTTCCTGTCCGACTGATGTTACAACGGATAACGATCCTGGCGAATGCAGTGCCATAGTGGTATTCTCTGACGCTATTGCTTCAGATAACTGTGGAACAGTTACGGTGACACAAACGGATGGACTGCCATCTGGATCTGCATTCCCTGTTGGTATAAACACAGTAGAGTTTACGGCTACAGATGCCAGTGGAAATACGACTGTATGTTCCTTTACGATAACCGTTATGGACAATGAGCCTCCAGTGGTGGTATGTCAAGATATAACGATACAATTGGATGATAATGGTACGGCTACAATTACCGCAGTAGATGTTACAGGGGTCAGTGCAGACAACTGTGGTGTAGCCGTCTCATCCATAGATATAGACACCTTCGATTGTTCCAATATAGGACCTAACGATGTTACCCTCACTGTTACAGATGCGGCGGGTAATTCGGCTACCTGTATTGCAGTGGTGACGGTAGAAGATGTAACCCCACCCGAAGTGATATGTCAAGATATAATTGTTGAATTAGATGACAGCGGGGTCGTGACCATATCCCCAATCGATGTTATTGCCAATGTAAATGACATTTGTGGAATCGATTCCGCTGTTTTGGATATAGATACCTTCGATTGTTCCCATATTGGTGACAATGTGGTTACGGTAACGGTTTCCGATACATCTGGTAATGAGGCTACTTGTACTGCAACTGTAACAGTGGTAGATATAGTAGACCCAGTGATTACATGTACGGACATCACGGTGTCTTTAGATGAGAATGGATTGGCTACAATAACGCCAGACGATGTTGCAACATTCGATGACAATTGTGGAGTTAATACTACTGCCATAGATATTTTCGAATTTACCTGTGATGATATAGGGACTCCGATTACCGTGCAGGTATTTGTCGAGGACACAAGTGGAAATATTGCCAGTTGTACAGCTGTAGTAACGGTTGTCGATGACTTGGCTCCTGTAATAACTTGCCCTGCGGACCAAACCGTAGATCCGGGACCTGGAAATCTGTTTTATGAAATCCCAGACTATATTACAATAGGGGAGGCAACTGCTATCGATAATTGTACAGATCCTGTTACAATTACTATCCAGGATCCTGCCCCGGGTACTTTGGTCCCCGATGGCACCTATACCATTACCATTTCGGGAACGGATGATAGTGGCAATACAGGTACATGTACCTTCGAATTGACAGTGGAAAGCACACTGGGGTTAGAGGATTTACAGGCAGATCTATCCACGATTGTTGTGTATCCGAACCCAGCGACCAACGTGGTGTTCATAAGTAACCCACAGCACATTCCATTAGATGAAGTTACCCTATTTGATCTTACCGGAAGGAAAGTGGCTACTTACGATCTTAGAAATGGAGGACAAGAAAGCGCTATAGATATTTCCAACCTTGCTTCGGCCAGTTACACGATGGTCATACAAGGCAACGGTAAACAATTGAACAAACGACTTATTAAAGAGTAATTTTTAGATTTATTATTGGTTAATTAGTTTCCCTCTAAGGCTTTATGCTGAGGAGGGTTTTTGTTTTCTACCGTTGCAACTTAACAACAGAATTTGCCCTTTTGTATTCGATTTCTGGTAGAAAAAATTCTTTTGTTTTTATTCTGGCTAGCACAACATTGTAGTATTTGAATCACAAAAAACCCCACTCAATATGAATGGGGCAATCACAAAACAAAACAAGAGCGGTTCGATCAAGACTTGTGTAATACTATCAACATAGTTTTGATCGAATGATTAACAAAGCTCAGGCTCTTTTCTTTTGGTCAGAAGTTTTTCAAAAGTATGGGAACAAAACCCTTTTAAATCTTTTTTGGATAATGTCTCCATAATGGATAGGCTTAAAACGGGAATGGTATAATCCCTTGAATAATACTTGTTCCTTAAATTGGTAATTACAATGGCCCCATCAATACTTCCATCGCAAATACTTTCTAAATATTCTATTTCTTTAACTTCACGTTCAAAGGATTGAAAAACGACAATTCGATAGTCATGACGATCCGCTATTTTCTGAAAATTGAATAGGAGATTACTATAAAAATCAATGTTAATTTGAGGTATAATTATGGCTATTGTACGGCTCTTTTTAAGTCGTAAACTTGCTGCCAGGCCATTCGGAATATAATTGTGTTGATCTGCAATGGATCTTATATATCGGCGGGTTCGGGCGCTTACATCCAATTTGTTATTCAGGGCCTTCGATACCGTTGAGATAGAAAAACCAGTTAAAGAAGACAATTCCTTTAGATTTATGGATGTTGGATGAACACTCATTTTTTTAATTCTGAAATGATCTGTAGGGAGGTTCTTGTAAGCTCCTGAATCTTGGCAAAATCGAAATTGCCTTGTCCATCTTTAACCATTAATTTAGATCCCATCCCTACGCAGGTTACTCCAGCCTTAAACCAGCTGGTCAAGTTCTCTTTGGTCGGGGAAACGCCACCTGTAGGCATGATACTGGTCCATTGACAGGGCCCCTTAATAGCTTTAACGAAGTCGGGTCCATAGATTCCGCCTGGGAAAAGCTTTACAATTTCGCAGCCCAATTCTTCGGCTTTCGCAATTTCACTCAGTGAACCACAACCCGGGGACCATAGCACTTTTCTTCTATTGCATACCAGGGCAATATCTTCCCGTAAAACGGGGGTAACTACAAAATTTGCCCCTAATTGCATATAAAGGGATGCCGCAGAAGCGTCGGTCACAGAACCAACACCCATGATCATTCCAGGTAGGTTATTGATAGCATATTTATTAAGGACAGAGAATATTTCAAATGCGAAATCCCCTCGACTTGTAAACTCCATTAAGCGTGCACCTCCATCGTAACAGGCTTTAAGTACTTGCTTGCCAATTTCTATATCGGGATGATAGAAAAGAGGAACCAAGCCTGTTTGTTCCATGGTTTGCGCTACTTCTATTCTAGAATATTGTGCCATAGCATTTGTTTTATCCAATTATCTGGCCACTCGACCAGACGAATCCCCACCCATTAATTTTTCTACTTCTGCAATTGTTGCCAAATTTGCATCTCCTTTAATTGTGTGTTTTAAACATGAGGCAGCAACCGCGAAATCCAATGCATTTTGATCGTCATCGGGATATTTCAACAGGCCGTAAATAAGTCCACCCATAAATGAATCTCCTCCACCTACTCTATCTACAATATCGGTTATTTGATACTCTCTTGATTTATACATTTTCTTGCCATCGTACATGACTCCGGCCCAAGTGTTATGGGATGCAGAGATCGACCCTCTTAAAGTGGTAATTACCTTTTTGGCTCGTGGGAATTTTTGCATCATTTGCTGACAGACGGATAAAAAGGCTTCCGCTTTTACATGTTCTCCTTGAGTGGTAATATCCAAGCCTTCTGGTTTTATACCAAAATGTTTTTCGGCGTCTTCTTCATTACCAAGTATGATATCGCAGTAGGAGGTAAGTTCGGTCATAATTGCTTCGGGTTCAACCCCGTACTTCCATAATTTTGCCCGATAGTTGAGGTCGGTAGAAATAGTAACCCCAAGTTTACTGGCAATTTTTACGGCCTCTAAACAGGCATCTGCTGCCCCTTGCGAAATGGCAGGGGTAATTCCTGTCCAGTGAAACCATTCAACTCCTTCGAATACTTTTTCCCAGTCAATCATTCCGGGTTCTATTTGTGAAATAGCCGAATGAGCCCTATCATATACAACCTTACTACCCCGGCTAACGGCGCCTGTTTCAAGAAAATAGATTCCCAGACGGTCGCCTCCGTAGATTATTTTATCGGTACCTACACCTCTCTTGCGCATTTCCATTAATGCACATTGCCCAATATCATTTTGCGGCAATCGAGTGACAAAGTCTACTGAAACGCCATAATTGGCTAAGGAAACAGCAACATTTGATTCACCCCCTCCATACACAACGTCAAAGGAGTTTGTTTGTGAAAATCGTAAAAAACCGGGCGGAGACAATCGAAGCATGATTTCTCCAAAAGTGACTACTCTACTCATAAGTTCTTTTATTTTTTATCTAACTGAAGGCAAGGCCTCCATTAATATCTACATTATTTCCTGTTATGAATGAAGCTTCATCGGAAGCCAAATAAGCTACCAAATCTGCTACTTCCTTCGCTTGACCTTCCCTTCTCAGTGGAGTTGCACCTGCAACTTTTTCCCTTATCTCATCTTTGGTGAAGTCATCATGAAATTTAGTTCCAATTAAACCAGGGCATAATGCATTTACCCTAATTCCTTTGGGTCCTAATTCTTTTGCCATAGCCTTGGTAAATGTGCTTACTGCCCCTTTTGAGGAGGCATATAATGAAGATCCGCCACCACCACCATCTCTTGCCGCTTGGGAAGAAAGATTGACGATTGCGCCTCCTTTACTCATTAGGGTCTCGAAAGCTTGCATCATAAATACCACGGATTTAAAGTTGACGTCCATGACCAAATTATAAAATGCTTCATCAAATTCTGTCAATGTCTTCCGAGCGAATAGGCCACCGGCATTATTTACCAAAATATCTACATTATTGCCAAAGGCTTCCATTGTTTTTGTCTTTAAATACGCGATATCCGCTAGCTTGGATACATCGGCTTTTACAGCAATAGCTTGGCCTCCCATAGATTCTATTTTGTCCACGGTTGCCTGGGCCTTAGATTCAGAATTGTAATAGTTCACAACAACCTTGGCACCTTCTTTTGCAAGTTTGACGGATATTGCTCTCCCTATGTCCCTCGAGCCTCCAGTTACCACTGCGACTTTCCCTATTAATTTGCTCATTGTTCTATTAAAGTTTAAATTCCTAATGCCTGCCCGCCACCAATCTGTATGGTTTCGGCAGTTATAAATGATGCATCTTTACTTGCTAGAAAGGAAACAACGGAAGCAACATCTTCTGGTTGTCCCAATCTTCCTAACATTATATTGTTTTTCCAAGAAGCAAAAACTTCTGGTTTGGTTGCTTTAATTTGAGCATGAAAAGGAGTATCGATGGTACCGGGTGATACGGCATTTGCTCGAATCCCATATTCGGCTAAATCCTTAGCCAGAGCTCTGGTTATTGCATGTACACCTGCTTTAGATGTGCCATAGATTCCTGCTCCAGGTCCTCCGGCAGTCCATCCTGCATTCGATGTATAGTTAATTATAGACGGATGCTCTCCGTTCTTAAGGAATGGTATGGCTGCTCTTGATGCGAAAAACACGGAGTCGAGATTAAGCGCCATTACAAATCTGTAAAAATCAGTAGTCATTTCTTCAAATCTAGCTCTACCACCTAATCCTCCGGCATTGTTTACCAGCACATCTATTTTACCGTATTTCTCTCCAATTTTGGTAATATTGACGGTTACTTGTTCTTCATTCGTAACATCAAAGCCATAGTATTCTGCAGTAATTCCTTCATCGGTGAGTTGTTTAATTCTTTCGGCTCCAGCTTCATCTTCTATACCGTTTAGGACAACAGTATAGCCATCATGGCCCAACCTTCTTGCTACCTCGAATCCAATACCACCCGTAGCTCCTGTAATTACCGCAACTTTTTCTTTTAATTTGCTCATCTTAGATAATTTATTAAAGGTTATTTTTTTTAGACGTCTATCGGTTTAATCTCTTTAATTAGTACATATATTGAGAGTACAGCCAATGGCGCCAATACAGCTAGTATTATAAATGCCGGCGTATACGACTCTTTTGTAATAATGGGGATTAGCCAATTCATTATGATCACGGATACGGCCCCTATGCTGCCACCCAAACCTGCAAGTGTTCCTACTGACTTACCGCTTAACAGATCACTCGGAATGGTTTGGATATTGCTTATAGCAAATTGAAAACCGAAAAGGACTACAAAAACAAAGCAAACAAATTTTAGGGGTGTATCCGCAAAAAGAATAGCTCCTATTATTGAGATTACTATTATGACCGCTCCAATACTGACGGTTCTTTTTCTACTAAAATCTACAGTAACACGCTTAATAAGTCTTTGCGCGTACCAACCGCCTATCAAACTTCCTATCATAGCGCCCACATAAGGGAACCAAGCATAGTATCCGATTTCCTTCACATTAAAATTGAATACGTCGGCTAAATAGATAGGCATCCAAAAAACAAATAGCCACCAAATGGGTTCGATAAAGAAACGTGCTGCTATGACACCCCATGACTCTTTTTTTGATAGAATTTCCATCACACTTAGGCCTTTGACGTCATCATTGTTCTGCCTGCTTTTATGCCTTCCCGAAATAATATGTGTTTTTTCCTCTTCCGTAATCCAGGGGTGTAATTTTGGTTTTTTCTTATTCATAATCAGCCAGGGAATGATCCAGAGGAACCCAATGACACCAATAATTACAAACGTTAGTTTCCATCCATAGGCACCAAATAATTCTGCAATGGTCGGGGCGGCCACAATCGAGCCGATACCAGCACCTGCGTTAAAGATACCTTGTGCCAGAGCGCGTTCTTGAATTGGAAACCATTCGGCGTTATTCTTAACGGCTCCTGGCCAATTTCCCGCTTCGGCAACACCTAATAGTCCTCTGAAAATTCCAAGCGACGCTGCGCCTTTTGCAAAGAAATGAAGTGCGGATGCAAGCGACCAGAAGAATATGGAAAGCACGAAGCCAATTTTGGTCCCAACTTTATCATATAATTTTCCAGAAATGAATTTACCGGCTGCATAGGTTATCGTGAAGATATTTATGATCCAGGCATAATCTTCTTTCGAAAGCCCTAAATCCTTGCTCATTTCGGGCCACATAATGCCCAATGCAGATCTGTCTATGTAGTTGATGATGGTTGCAAGGCAAACAAGCCCAATAATCCACCATCTGAGGCCTTTTATTTTCATGTTCTATCGGTTTTTTCTGGATACGTTCTCCATTAGGATCAAGGAACAAAGCCAGAAAGCCATATTCTTGAATCAACATAATTTCAAATAAGGGAAAATATCATTAAGGTAGTATCAGGAAATGTGATCTACTACTGCATTGTTTTATCCCCTCCAAAGTATATTTAGTCAGTTAGAGATTAATCGTACATTTAATTTCCAACCGTTGAATTCGTGTCATTAAATATTGTAACAGTATTGATAAAGTACTCTAAAATGTTCCTTCATTCTTTGCTTTGCCAATGATGGGTTCTGGGCTTTGATAGCTTCATAAATTCGCTGATGCTCCTTAATTCCAGAATGAGCTAACTTATCATCACATACATGATACTTTTGGAAATTTGTAATTATCCCTGGTGTGATAATTAGCATAAAAGTATTCATTGTACTGTTGCCGCTTGCCTTCGCAATGGCGAGATGGAAAAGCAAATCCTCTTGTACAGCATCTTCATCGTTTAAGACCTTTTCTGCATAGGCATCCAAGGCTTCTTTCATTTTGATCAGATCTTCTTCAGTTCTTCTCAATGCTGCCAAACGGGCAGTTTTTAACTCCAATAATATGCGAGTTTCAACCAATGATTTAAAATCTGGATCCTCCAACCTCAGGATATCCTCAATCATTCCGTTCATAGCAATTACTCCAATATTTGCTACGAAAGTTCCACTTTGTGGAATTGATTTCAGCAATCCATAAAACTCTAATTTCTGAATCGCTTCACGTATCGTACTCCGGGTTACTTCAAATTTTTCTGAAAGCATTCGTTCCGAAGGCAATTTATCTCCAGGTTCCAGATTTTTCTGATTGATCAGGTCTCTTACCTTTTCAATGACCTCTTTCTGAATTGAGTGTTTTTCAGTTGAATTAAGGACTTCAATTTTCATACATTTTTCTTTTCAAAACAATTGGTTAACCAAATAGAACACTATAAAGTTAACTAAAACTCGTATAACAATATTAGTTGCTCAAAACATTTTTGGTTGTCAATTTTTCAAGGTTTAAAGAATTCTTACTGGCCCGAATTAGACCAGTAAGAACTAAAACACTATCTGAGAACAGGCTAATCAAATATGTGCTAATGGTATGATTCTCATCAAACTAAACTTTATTGCCTGTTTTGTTTTATTAGTATCCAGGATTCTGGGTTATTACCCCGAAACTAGACGATATTTCTGAAACTGGGATGGGAGCCAATAAATAGTTCGCATCTCCGAACCCTAAAACAGATTGTGCAGTACCGGTTCTAACAAGGTCAAACCACCTATGTCCTTCAAAGGCCAACTCCAATCTTCTTTCATCGGCAATGGCCGTTCGGACTTCGGCTTGTGTGGTTGAAGTTGAATTGGCCAAACCTGCTCTAGTTCTAACCTTATTCAATTCTGTCAACGCAGCCGAGGTACTTCCGTTTTCATTTAGTGCTTCTGCATACAATAATATGACATCTGCTAATCTGAGCTCTATCCAGTCGTGATCAGGACCATCTGTTTGCTGAAATTTTGGAGAGGCTAAAGTCTCCTCATCAATAGTTACTGCTCTTCTTAAATCTCCAGGGCTAGCATCAAAAGCCGCAACTAAAGAAGCATCTAATGGATCCAATGCTTTTGTGTCAAGCCCGAAAGACCATTCCCAAAATTCGGAAAAACCGTATTCATCGACTACCGAACTAGATATTTGAGTTGCAAATATGACTTCTGAATTCAGATCATTTGCAAATCCAAAAATATCAGCGAAGTTCTCTTGCAAACTAATACCAGCACCAGGAGCAGTATTTACAACGGCCGCTAGATGTGATTCTGCATTGCCAAAATTCCCCATATGTACATATACTTTACCCAATAATCCTTGGGCTGCGATTCTGGAGGCTCTTCCATTTACAATGTTATTGCCTAACATGGATATCGCATCTTGCAAATCGGGGATGATCACGTTATTGTACACTTCTGCCACAGGGCGCCTTACTAAAATAGAGGTGTCTGTTGTACTTGGTTCAGCAGAGAGGTTAACGGTCGTGTCACCAAACATTTGTACAAGTTTAAAATAAGACAAAGCCCTTAAAAATTTGGCTTCACCTATTTGAGTGCCATCCGAAGAATTTTCAATTACATTATTAGCACTTAAAATTGACTTGTATAAAGCTGCGTAGAATGGTCTGAAAAATTGATCATTCATATCCAGCAGGTCTCGGTTAAATCTATCAAATGCTGGATAGGGTTCTTCCTCCATTAAAGCATTGTCAGCTCTAAAATCTCCCATTACTGCCATTGGCGTAACGGAGGCGTGCTGATAGAAATACGCGGCGTTCAAAACTCCGCTAAAGTCTGTCAAAGACCCTGCACTAGCTATATTTGGAGGGAATTGATCTAAATCGGTACTACATCCTGCCGTTAACAGCAATGATCCTAGTAATAATATATAAGCTTTTTTCATGATTTCCTTATTTTAAAAATTAACATTTAAACCAAACGTAAAGCTTCTAACGATGGGACTTGCACCTACTTGTACCCCATATGTAGTGGGTCCTAGGTAACCTCCATTAGTAGTCTCTACACCCTCTGGATTAAAAGAGGTATAATTATCTGCCCATAGATATAACAAATTAGTACCTGCCAGATATACTCTCGCCGAATCTATACCTACTTTGCTAACCAAATTTGGATCAATTGTATACCCAATGGTAAGGTTTCTTAAAGCTACATAGGATGCATCTTGTATTGTAGCGTCTGTTTGATCTCTTGCCCTCGTATAATGGAGTCCATTGGCATCTGCAATACCATTATCATCAGCGTCAAAACTATCACGTAGTCTTCCTCCAAATTGCGATTGCCAATAAAGTGGGTCTACGTTGAAAACTTCCCCGCCTTGGGATCCTTGAAATTGGAAGGACATATCGAAAGCCTTATAAGTCATAGAACTGTTCATACCCCAGTAAAAATCCGGTGTGTTCTGTCCTATTTTAACATAATCGTCAGTGTCAATTTCACCATCACCATTTTGATCTACTACATAATATTCTCCACTGGTAGCCCCTAGGGTTCTTGTAGGATCAGCTACGTGAATCATTTCAACTTCCCTAATGGTTTCCAATCCCCACATTTCTCCAATTTCTCCACCTATATAATTCCTGAATTCAGGACCTCGACCACTCTGACCGTAAATGGTAGGAGGTAATTCATCTAGACCACCGAGGTCTGTAATTTCTGTTTCAACTGTGGATAAATTTCCACCTATATTCCATGAGAAATCTTGTGTCTGAATAATGTTTGCGGATAACTCAAACTCCAAACCAGAACTTGTAACATCACCAGAATTAAGTACAATAGATGTAGTACCCAATACTTCGGAAACACTCTGTCGAATTAAAATGTCCTCAATATCCGAAGTATAGTAGTCTACGCCTAATCTAATACGGTTGTTTAGGAACCCTAAATCAATCCCGTAGTTGGTCTCTGTATTGGTTTGCCAAGTCAAGTTTGGGTTGGCAATATTATCTGGGATTATAAATCCATTCCCTAGAACTGTAGCTTGAGAGTTTAAAAGGCTCAACGCGTCGTATGGTCCTAAAAAGGCCGTAGTTCCTAAAGATCCATAACTAAACCTTGGTTTTAATTGAGATAGAAGGTTCGAGTTAAAAAAGGATTCATTGTGAACGTTCCATCCTAAAGAAAATGCTGGGAAGGTGGCGTATTTTTTATTTTCACCAAAGCGGGAATCTCCGTCCCGTCTTACGGATGCCGATATCAAATAACGATTGTCATAGGCATAGTTAATTCTTCCAAAAATACTCTGTCTATTAATCGTTTCGTCCCTTTCTGTTGTGGTGATATCTGCGGGATCTAATAAGTTATAATTTCTAATGTCGCTAAATGGCACATTGGTACCCTGTAGCGAAAGTCCAGTAGTGTAGAAATTTTGAAATTCCACTCCAACTACCGCAGAAATATCGTGCTTGCCGATCTGTTTGGTGTAATCTAGGGTAGTGACACTTAACACTGAAGTTCTCTTTACATCCGTTTCGTCCAAGTCGGTTTGATTGGTACGCGCCCTAGAATCTGCCTCAAGACCTTGATAATAAAAGTCTTTAGTGTCATTTAGGTCCCCACCGAGAACAGTCTTTATATTTAATCCTTCAAGGATACTGTACTGTAAATATGCATTGGCATTGACGAAATAGGTCCTTTGTGTTCGCTCTGCATTATCAAGCTTTGTTGCTGGACCTGCGTCCCCTGAACCTCCAATACCATTTCCGGATCGTCCATAATGCCAGTCTTGGGCCGTATCGCCCGGTTCTAACGTATATATACTGTTGTTGAAACCTGCTGCGGTACCACCTTCGCCTCCTCTATAACCCTCATCAAACGGAGCTAGTCCGAGTGCTTGGGCTTGCTGGTCCAATTGCTGAACAAAAGCAATGGACTCTGCCGTATGGTAAACGGGATGAACACCATAGGCTCTTAAGAGATCTCTCTGGTCATGTGCTAAAATTGCTCTATCAGACGTAAATCCGTTAATACTAATCCCTGTCTTAAACTTGTCGCCCAGCTTGGCATCGACGCTTGCACGAGCATTGACTCTTTCAAAACTTTGGGTAATTGCGATACCCTCTGTGTTTAGGTAACCAGCCGAAGCAAAATAATTTACGTCGTCGGTACCACCACTCATACTGAAATCATGACTGGTTGTATAACCTGAACCAAAAAGCCACTCTTCTGGACTTATGGCACCAGGTGAATTTCTATAAGCGTTAATTCTATAATTCAATAAAGCTGGATCCACTTCAGAAACATCCCAGGAACCATTGGCTATATTGGTCTCAATAGTATTTGCCCATTCACTGGAGTTCATAAGGAGGTTATCCTTTTGATACTTATTTGAGATACTTGTGAAATTGTTATAACTAAAACTTGCTGCACCTTGTTTTCCTTTTTTAGTGGTAATCAGAATAACACCATTAGCTCCTCGAGAACCATAGATTGCAGCTGAGGCGGCATCTTTTAACACCTCCACACTTTCAATATCGTTTGGGTTAACAGTTGCTAAATTTCCTGAAATAGGATAACCATCTACAACTATAAGTGGGCTTGAATCCCCTGAAATGGATGAAGCTGCCCTTATTTGAATTTTGGGATCGGCTCCGGGTTCTCCACTTTGATTTTGAATCAGGACACCGGCCAATTTACCCGCTAATGCATCGTCCACTCGATTGGCCTGAATAGCAGCAACCTCGCTTCCTTGTACTTTCGCGACGGCACCGGTTACATGACTCTTTTTCCGGCTACCATACCCAATGACTACAACTTCTTCCAAAGTGTCAGCGTCTTCGACTAAGGCTACGGAAACTGAAGTTTGACCGGTTATTGAGACTGTTTGGGTGACGTATCCTAAATAGGAAATTTCCAGTACATCACCATTGCTTACTTGAATTTGAAAGTTCCCTTCAAAATCTGTGGAAGCACCGGTTGAGGACCCCTGAATTACAATATTGGCACCGGGAATACCAATTTGATCTGTAGCCGAAACTACTGTACCTTCCAGATTATAGTTGTCTTGCGCAACAATAATGCTACTGAAAAGCAAAATAATTAAGGCTAGCTTGGATTTTAAGCTCATAATTGAAATATTTTAGGTTAGCAAATGATAGGAGCCTAAAACGACCAGTACGCGCCAAGTAATAATTAAATTTATTATCTTTACGATACATGTTTTGTTAAGCTACTACATGTGTTGTTACTTCCCTCTAAAGAAGTAATTGTTTAAAAGGATAGGCGTACACCTGTCCTTTTTTTGTACAATTTAATTTGGTAAACCAAACTGGTAAACCAAATTGGTTTACCAAATATATTAACTTTTTGTTAACTCACAAATAATTTGTGCATTATTTCCTGTTATTCCATAAAATCTTCACGGATAGGACTGAACACATCTATTAAAATGCCGGATTTAGTACAAATTGCACCATGCATTACATTGGGAGGAATATAGAACGCATCGCCTCCTTTAACCGTTTTCGTTTCATTGCCAATGGTCAACTCGAACTCACCACTTTCTACATAGGTAACTTGTGAATGATAGTGCTGGTGCATGACACCAACCCCGCCCACATCGAACTCGACTTTTACGAGCATGATCTTATCGTCATACCCCATAATTTTACGTTTGAGACCTTCCCCTACAACTTCCCATTCAATGTCATCACCAAATAAGAATTCTTTGCTTGCTCCAAATGTTTTCATATACTAATGCTTTTTATAAGTTTTAAAATATGGTCCTTAATTTCTTTTAATTCTATTTTTCGGGCGGCGTACCTGGACCTACAGTTGCTTCCCTAAACCAAACTTCGGTGTAGCAGCCATTTTCATATTGCTTGGCAATATCACCGCCATAAGTTTCGGCACCTGCACACCAAACCTTATTCGTTTCAGGATCTTTTCCATTGGTTTGGTTGTATGCGCCTTGTTTAAAATAATTTAATTCTCCACTATAGGCAATAGGCCGTTCTGTTCCGTCTTGCCCTATAGGCACAAATAATTTCTCTACCTGAGCTGGCAAGTCCGATCGATTTACGTACTCTGAAGAGATTAGATTCTTTGTAAATGTTTTCGTTTCGTGCCCTTCACTCTTAAATGTGAGATACATGATGCCTTCGTATACATTTACCTCGTAACTGAACTCTTCACCTAATTCAATACCATCAACAGGCTCCGATGGATAGTCATCCTTACTTTCTCCAATAACAGACATATCGTAACCCCAAACGGCCGATGAGTAATCCCACCTGCCGGAGTTGTCGTCACCAGCTGTATTAATTTCATAATTCCAAAAGACTGATCCCTTACTTTGACCGGGGAATTTTTTATAGAATATTTTCAAGGGCTCATTTTCGTGTCCTTCACCACTATGAATTTGGCCTACCACTGTTGAGTAAGAGGCCGCAACCCTAGCATCTCCCGAAGTGGAAACTTGCATTACCTTGCAGGTACCTGTTAGTTTACCTCCTTGTTCGGGCGTCCATTCCCTTTTTTCGTGTAACTCTGTCCTTGTATTGCTGGAATTTGGTGAGGTGACTCCCGAATTCGGTGTTTTATAGACCACCCAACGCCTTGTTCCATCTATTACCGTGTAGAAAAAATCTTTATGCTCGAACTCGGTAATATCCTCGACACTGGTTCCATTGCCCATTAAAATTTTAAACTTGTCCATAAAGGGAATTACCTCATGGGGGTACACCGTTTTTGCACTTAAGCCATCGTTTGCCTGAAAATATCCTGCATTAGATATGGCGTCATCACTAATACTAATGTTTGCCGATTTAAACCATACTTCGGCGTAGTTTCCGTCCTCATATTGTTTTTGAATATCACCATCATGCGTTTCGGCACCAGAACACCAAACTTTATTTACTTTGGGGTCTTTGCCGTTAGTTTGGTTGTAGCACCCCAACTTAAAAAAGAGCCCCTCGTCCGTATATGCCTTTTCACGCTCCAGGCCATCTTGGCCTATGGGGACAAATAATTGATTGACTTGTTCTGGGATGTTTGCGCGTTCGGTATATTCTGACGCGATAAGGTTTTTTGTAAATGTTTTGGTTTCATGTCCTTCACTAGTGAATGTTAGATGCATGACTCCTTCTTTGATTTCGACTTCGTAACTGAACTCTTCTCCCAAGGCAATGCCATCTTCAGGTTCTGGCGGATAAGTCTTTTCATCGGGTCCAACTACAGAAAAGTCATATCCCCAAATAGGATAGGAATAATCCCATCTTCCTGAGTTATCATCGCCCGAGGTATTAATTTCATAGTTCCAAAAGACAGATCCTTTGGTATGATCTGGAAATTTTTTGTAAAATATTTTAAGCGGTTCGTTCTCATGTCCGTCGGCACTATGAATCTGGCCAACAACGACAGAATAGGTGGCCGCGACGCTGGCATCTCCTGTGGTGGCTACATTCATGACCTTAAGGGTGGCGTTCATTTTGGCTTCGGTCATGGGCGACCATTTCTTTAGTTGTGCAAGTTCGGTCCTGGTATTGTTGGAAGTACCATGGGTGTTTCCTGCATTTGGTGTTTTAAACACAACCCAGTCCCCTTTGTCATCTTTTGCCGTGTAAAAGAAATCCTTATTCTCATAATTGGTTGCCTGACCTACGTTAGAGCCATCCCCTAAAATTAAATTCCAGTGTTCGAAAAAAGGTATAATGTCGTTGGCGTTACTACCTATTTCTACATTTTCAGTTTTGCTTTTGGCGTTTTTATTCTCGCATGCCGAAAGTAATAGCAGCGAGCATACGATTAAGGCTATATTTTTCATAAGTAATACTTGTTTTGGTCTTATGTGTGTTATAATTTTTAAAAACCTATTTGTCCGTTTCATTCGATATTTAATTAATAGATATGCTGGAAATACTTTAAGGGTTATAGATATTCCAATAATGCTAAAATTCCATTATACGAAATGACCAGTGAAAAGAACAGGGCTCCGTATAAGCCAAGATGAACGGTAAGTCCAGTTTTATGACCTTTCATGACCTTCTTTTTACGTATCATTAAAATAATTCCTAGGATTACCAAGGGAAGCACAAATACATTGAATACCTGGGTTAGGATTTGCATTTCTATTGGATTTGCTCCAAAAATTGGAACCGTGAGTGCTACTAAACATGCAATAAAAGTGATAATCCGAAATTGTCGAGAATTTGTGTCTAGGGTGCCCGATTGATAATCTGCCAGCAACAATGGCGCTATTAACAAGCACGGAAAAATGGAAGATAATCCAGCACTTAAGGTTCCGAAAAAGAAAATGGCAACTGCTAGGCTACCAGCCACTGGTTCAAGTGTATTGGCCATATCCAACACTTTTGTTACCGGTTCACCTTGTTGAAAGAGAGCACCGCTGGCGACCGCCATTACCGAACCACTAATGATGAATACCAGAACAGCGGCTATGATGGCATCTTTCTTTTGTTGTTTTAGGTTTGCAATGGTCCATCCCTTACCTTTTACGAATAGGGGCCGCGATAAAAATGTCGCTGCTGCCATGGTGGTTCCCACGAAAGCTGCCACCATCATTTTACCTCCGGGGACATCGGGAATGGTTGGTATTAACCCTTTGGCAACATCTGAAGGAAGAGGGTACACAAAAAATAGGGAGATGATAAAAGATAGGCCCATAAATGATACGAAAATGATCAATAGCTTTTCGAAAAAACTATATTTTCCCACTAGCATGATGGCATAGAAAATAGCCACTATGATAATGGCAGTGATAAGGACGGTTTCGTATTCATATGCTCGTAGGCCATCAAACTTAATCGCTAGAATTTCAAAAATAATATTAGAAGATATACCTAATATGCCCATTAGGGAATTCCATTGACCAAAAGAAATGCCTACTATGATCAATATGGCCAGAATCTTTCCGCCTTTAAGATGTTTTTTAAATCCGTAGAGTGCGGTTTCACCAGATATAAGTGCGTAATTCCCATAAACATACATCAAGATCCCTGAGAAGACACAACTCAACAACAACACCCACATTAACTGCATTCCGTAGGTGCTTCCAGCTACGATCATAGAAGTAACACTACCTGTGCCAATGGTATAGCCTATGGCAAAAATACCTGGGCCAAAACTTAGCACTAAAAGGATTAGTTTTTTGAGAAGGGAGGTTTGTTTGGTTTGGTCTTTCATAAATTGGTTAACCAGATTGGTTTACCAAATATATAGATATTAGTTTAACAGACAAGTTTTTTGGCTGCAATTTTTTAGAATGCGTGGTTTTGCTGAATGTAAATAGTATATTAAAATAGGTGGGAATAGGGCAAAAACACCTTTTAAAGAAAACATTACTTCTACCAATATGAACCTATAATCACTATATAGCTTCTAAGTCTACAGGAGAACTACGAAACCCTTAGGGTTTACAAACTCTGTGGGTTTTTTGATTTAGGCGGGTTCAACATAAGTATAAAGATTAGTGGTTTATAGGTTTCAGTGCTAGGCTCAACAACTTTCTTAAATCAGCATAATAAAAAGACAACGTGGAAAATTGATGAAAGAAGACTTTATTGAAATCCTAATTTCATTGGCGGAGAATTAGATATATTGTGCCAATACGATTAAAATATATAGTTACCTACAAATAGGTATTTCTACGTATTTGTAACTGGAAAAGGTATTCATAAATTTCATCGTCAAACGATCAGATTATGAAAAACTTATACCTTATTCTATTCAGCCTTCTCGCCATAAATTGCTTTGGCCAAGAGACATTTTATAAGAACTACAAAATCAGGAATTTCATTGATTTTTTAAATGATGGTAAGCAGACTTACGATTATGATAATTTATTAAATAACCAGAAAGCTAAAATTAAGTTTCTATCGCGCGAAAAATGCATTATTTACAATGACTTGCCCTCAGATGAGAAGGATAAAATTAATGATCTATTAAAACTCATTGAAGATGGAGTTTTACCCAAAATAGAATTGAAAGACTGTTCTGGAAATATCTTGCTCATTGATAAATCCAATTTCGATAAAGTAAAAACCAAAAATCTGATAGGTGTTAAAGTAACAGTAAGAGCCAAAACCTTTGGTAGTGATAAGGATAACAGTAATTTTTATAGGGCAGGGTTGTTAATGGAAAAAAATAGACTTTACGTGAATTTGTGGCCCTTCAAGGAAAATAGTCGTAATAATGATAAACAAGGGGAATCGGGTATTTCAGTAAATGCGAGTGACGATTCAGGTGAGGTCGATTTGAAAGCAGATACTAATCTAAATAAAAGTAGAGAAACAAGAGAGGTGCTTTTCTATGAAATACCTGATGATCACATGGCTATATTCAGATTTACGGAATTTACCATGAATGCCATTACAATTCCCTTAAAATATAGATTTAGAACTAATAGAGATGCCATTAACACTAATGAAAATGAAATGGTCGAACAAATAAGTATTAGTAGTGAGGAATTTAGCACCTCGATAAATATAGCTTTGTTTGGGGGTTACAGCTGGGGTAAAACCAAATTTACTCATCGGAAAAAAATAGGTAATAGAATTAAAAACAACAAGAATACTATAGGAGCTTTTCTAGGTTCAAGTGCTGTAGAATTGAAAGGTTCAAATACCAACATCAGAATTAATCAAGTTCAAAGTGACCGTGAAGGGACAATTGGCACGATTAGTTTTGGTATTGGTTACGTAAAAAGCTGGAATAAGATAAGTTTGGGAGTTTTTTATGGGATTGACAAAGGAGTGGGAAGAGTCTCAAAGAATTGGGTATATGATGATCGACCATGGCTTGGAATTGGATTAGGTTATGATCTATTCAAATTATAGCGATTTTGTTTCTCTTTTTCATTGGAAATACAAGTGTTAGTTGTCAATTTTGATTAACCTTATAAAACTCCCCATCAAATAAAATTCAATGTCAGTTAGATTGTGATTTAGAGGTGACATCCAATGCTACCAGAACTTTTAATATGACCAGTTTAACTATCGGATTAGAAACATTGGAATTAGTTATACCAGATTAAATTAAATCCACCAAATCAAATGAAAACTAAAATCACGATTACTTTATTTATCGCTTTATTTTACAGCGCATTGGGGTTTGGACAATTGATCGGGGAGAAAGGAGAATTGAGAGTTGGTCAAGGGATAAATAGTCCAAACGGTCAATATAGATTGCAACTACAGACAGATGGAAACCTAGTTATTTATAAAAAAGTAGGAAATCAATTTAGTGAACCTATTTGGAGTACCAACACCCATGATAAAACAGCCTCTATTTTAAAAAACCAAGAAGACGGAAACCTAGTTCTATATGGCAGCAACAACAATGTTCTTTTCAGTACTAGCACGCATAATTTCCCTCATACTAGACTACAATTTCAAAACGATGGTAACTTGGTAATTTATGGTTGGGGCGATGAAAACATACCTGTTTGGGCATCTATGCAAGGGCATTTAGAAGAACATAAAAGAATAAGAGAATTAAATTTTTCGGAAATAAAGATGCCCAGAAAAGAAATCTATGAATTAGGCAATGATAGAGGCTGGAAAAGAGTGAATGTCTCTGTTAATGGTAATGGATATTTATATTTAAGCGGGACATTATATAACAAACGTAAAACTGGTTTTCATTCCCGAATTAAAGCAATAATTAAAGATGAACAAGGAAAAAATATTGCCGAAATATTCTCACCGCCATATGCAATAAATGGTGAGGATTTAGATGGTAGGACAGAACACAGAAATGTGAGTGAACGAATAAAATTAAATAATCGTGTAATGCGCAAAATAATGGCAGTCGGAAAGTCTATTGAAGTACATTACGAAAGAGTAAGAAAAGACATAACAATACCATCACCACAACCACTAAGTGGAAGATATACCGTTAAAAAACAAGGTGACAATATTATTGTTACTAGTAAAAGAAATGTAACTTTTAGAGTACACGAAAAAAACACATATGTTCCTTACTATCAAGTTATAACTAATTCCACTAAAAATCTCATATTATCAAAAAATCAATGGGCTGAGGTTTGGATAAACGGCAAGCTATATTTTGATGAAAAACTTGTCAATTTTTAGTTTGAAATACATTATGAAAATAATAAAAGCCAGTTGCCAACAATGTATAACCGCAATTATGGCGGATTCGACTACGTCCGAATCTACTCGGAATTGCTAAAGTCAGTACTAAACCGAATATTAACGCATAGAAAACCGTAACTGGGTTATACCAGACCGTTTACGGCAATGATCCAGTAGGTACTCAAAATCATGCACGCTGTGCGCTTCTCTTTTGCTCATAGTAATTTCCAAAACGACTTCAAGCAAATCTAAAAAGGTAAAAAGACTTTTTTGTTTTGATTTTTGTCCGAAAATATCTAATAATCAGACAAATAGATTTGCAATAAGAACACATATTCGATATTTTCATTGAAAACAAATTACACTTTCATAATCTTTTTAGTAATGATGGTTCCGCCGATGGTTTCTATTTTCAGAATATAGACACCGCTTGCGAGGTTGGCTGTGTTTAGTTCATTTTTATATGGTAGGGTACGCACTTTCATTCCTGACATGGTAAACAAACTAGCTTCTTTAATTCTAGATTCCCCTATGTTTATAAATAAAACATCTGTCACGGGGTTGGGGTAGATTTTAATGTCTTCTAGCGCTATATCATTGGAGGATAATGGATCTTGATACTCAAACGCTCCAATATCAATGTTGCCGATAATGTTTTTTGCCATACCATCACCGTGCTCAAGATATTCATAGAGCAAATCGTGATCGGGTAAATGGATGGCAGGGATATCGGTACCAGCATCAATTAATGGCGAACTTTCCTGTAAGCCAAAATCCTGATTTCCCAGATCCCTAAATAATGGGTCGGAGCCTTCAAGATTATTGCCTTGGTCGGTAACGGTACCGGATGGTGAGCCATTATGTGAATGTACCCAATTCACTTTTATCCAATTATGATACAAGTTTAATGTTCCCGTGTCATTAATCATGGCCCAGGTATTACCGCTGTTAGTCGTATACATTACATTATTGAACGCATCCATGGTTTCGTCTTGGCTGGAGAGGCGCACCAAGGTGGTATTCGAATCTCTAGTGGAAATAACCGTATTATTATAAAAATAAAAGTTGCCCTTTCTGTATTGGGATGTTGTTCCGCTATCGCCTCCATAATGTACGATTTGCGAATTTCCGGCCCCATCGGGTTCTATAAGGATGTTTCCGTAAGTATAGGTGGTCGAATAGGAAGGGTGATTGTACAAAGCAGATGACCCGGAATCAACAAGGTCAAGTTGTCGGTTCCCGCTTTCAATCCAATTGTATCGTACCACAAGCCCTGCAGATCTATCTTTAAGGTTATTGCCAAGGGCACCCGCCCTTAAAGGGCCAAACCTATTGTACTCGTAGGTAATTCCCAGGGCTTCGGTATAGGTGTTGTGCTCAAATATGCTTCCCACAATACCATTGTCATAGATATAATTGTTGGTGATGAGAATGTCCTGTGTATCCCCGCCATTTGCTCCAATAAAAATCCCATTTCCTGAATCATGAATGATACAGTCCTCTATGATAATATGTTCTCCCTTTTCTATATATATGGATGCGGCATTGCTGGAATACGTGTCTGTCTGCCCATTGTCCCCGGTAAAGTTATAGGCGGGTCTTACAGATCTTAACTCTAGATTTTTAATGGTAATATAGCTTGGCAGACCATCGGACGGGACACTGGAGCCACCAATTTTAATGAGTCCCCTGGATTCATTCCAATAGTCCAAATATAAAGGGGTTATCGCCCCATCTCCGTCAATGATGGGCTTTTGACCTGCAGGACCACTTACACCTATAATCTCAATTCTATTAGATTCGGTTCCTTGCGCATTTATGACCCATTTTTCATAGTAGGGGGTGTCGCGCCAGTGAATATAAATCCTATCACCGGCTTGTAAGGCATCCCACGGTGCTTCAGAAATAGTTGCCAGTGGTTGCCCTGGGCCTATATGATAGTCGGTGGCAAAAACAAATACATGGGCAAGTAAAAAAAAGAGTGGGGTAAGATAGTTCCGTAGCATGAGTGCATAATTTTATTAGGTTTTGTTACGGTGAGGTTGGGGTAATTAAGACGTATACAGATGTTATTATCCATTATATTTTAATGGATAAATTGGCCACTACATACTGTATTCCTTTCGGAAAAAGGTCTAGGACTACTAGTTGCAGGAATCCATACGTCTTACTAAATATAAGACTTATTTGTTGATTGACAGGTAAGACGTCACCAACGGGGCCTTTTTTTAATTAATCGTAATGGCATGCACCACAGTTATATAGGGGTGAATAGAGGCATGCCCTTATTGGATACCCTACATTATCGAACCATCAACTTCTCAAAGAAAATTCCCTCTTCTGTTGTTATTTTAATCAAATAGATTCCGCTTTTAAGTTCATTGCCACTAAGGGAAAACGACGCACTTCCCGTGACAGCGACTCCATCCATGAGTGTCGTTATCTTCTTTCCGGTAATATCATAAACTTCCAGTTTTTCCATTAGGGATGTACCTAGCTCTATGGTAAACCTATTAGATGGGCCCATAGGATTGGGGACAATGGAGAACCCTTTATTTTTTTTTGGGCCAATACCCAATGTAGAATTATCATAAAATATTACATCAGAAAACATGGGTATGGCTATAATGTCCGTTGCCTGATTGTAACCTATGTCTGCCGGAGAATTCAAGCTAGGAGTGGGGAGGACTTCACTCACGGAAAAGTCACTGTTGTATTTTATGATTTGATCGGGGTTCCATGAAGAAACGTAATAATTACCTTCGGCATCATCGTCTATCCCATCTAAATTGGTAATGCCGGAATTTATAATTAGGGAAACGTCTTGTGTAGTGATGTCCACTGCCCGAATGGCCGCATTTGTCCCCCAACATACATAGATAAGTCTATTGTTGGCTGCGTCGTAAATGATTCCGTTGGGCGCATTAATGGTGTCTGCAACAAATTCGGTATAGCTAGGATTTGCAATATCCGAAACATCCACCGCATAAATTACCCGGGTGGTGAAGTCTGTAACATATAAAGTATTGGAGCCATCATTGGTCAATCCGTTTAAGAACGGCGAACCGGTAATGGTTAATCGCATTACCTCATTGGTGGTGGCAAGATCATAGCCGGCAATGTCCATACCATCTACGGCAAATAAAATTCCGTTGAGCACCTCCATGCCCGTGTTGGCCGAAGCGGTGCCGAAAAAGCTGAGGTTTCCATTACCGTCGTCTGCGATAATATTGTTTCCGTTAGAAACAAGCCATTGATTGTTGACTGGATCGTATTCTGCGCTCTCTGCATTGGTATAGGTTTGGCTATGCAGTGTGAAAGAGGCGATTAAGATAAATAAGGTATAAGTGTGTTTCATGATTGAATGTTTGATATACCAAATATAAGGAAGCCAGAAAACCTTCTTCTTCTAATTTATAAATGCGGAGAAGAAAATTTTAATGGTAACAGCGCACGGCAATGACTGCGTTTGCTTAAGTGTACATTCATATAGTAAATATACAAATAGATTTGAGGGTGGGACGGGGAATTTGTCACAGCCGGGAACAAAATATTTTGTATATTTATATTGACCCAGAAGTATTATTTTTTCATAATCTTTCCCCATTAAAATATCTCTACTGTCAGTTCTATATTAGGATAAAGTTTATAATCTACAGTGTAAATGTAATATGGATAAGAAAGAAGCAATCACTTTATTACGTAAAGCAGTTAATATCCCAAATGCTAATTTTCGAGATGGTCAGTGGGAAGCTATTGAGAAATTGACTGTAATAAAAGAAAGGTTATTAGTTGTACAGCGGACTGGTTGGGGGAAAAGTTCGGTATATTTTATAAGCTGTAGAATCCTGAGAGATTTAGGAAAAGGCCCTGCCATAATTATTTCCCCTTTACTTGCTCTAATGCGCAATCAAATTGAGGCCGCAGAGAGATTGGGTATAAAGGCTGTAACGATTAACTCAAACAATTTCGAGGATTGGCAGCAAATTCAGGCTGAGGTTTTGAATGATCAGGTTGATGCAATCTTAATATCTCCTGAACGCCTCGCAAATGATAATTTTGTTGAAAACATATTGTACCCCATTGCAAATAGAATTGGAATGTTTGTGGTTGACGAAGCTCATTGTATTTCAGATTGGGGACATGACTTTAGGCCAGATTACAGAAGAATAGTTGGTTTATTAAATGTTATGCCTAAAGGAATGCCAATTCTTGGTACGACTGCTACTGCAAATGATAGGGTAATTAGTGATATCAGAGATCAATTAGGGGGGATTGATGTACTTCGTGGAGCATTAACGAGAGATAGTTTAAGTCTTCAAAATTTATATTTAAAAGATCAAGCCACTCGCCTTGCATGGCTTAAAGAGAATATTCCCAAATTAGATGGTAGTGGAATTGTATATGTCCTAACCAAGAGAGATGCAAGGAATGTTGCTCAATGGTTAAATGATTGTGAGATAGATGCTGCGCCCTATTACTCTGGAATTGTAGACGATCATTTTGAAGATTCTGCTTTATACAGGTCATTTCTGGAGGATTCTTTATACAATAATGAATTAAAGGTTTTGGTTGCAACCACTGCTCTAGCAATGGGCTATGATAAGCCAGATCTAAAATTTGTAATTCATTTTCAAGCACCAGATTCAATAATTAGTTATTATCAACAAGTTGGGCGAGCAGGTAGGGCTATAGAAAGTGCTTATGGGATATTATTATCAGGCAACGAGGATGCAGATGTTCACGAACATTTCAGAGATTCGGCTTTCCCTCCTGAAGAAATTGTCATGATTATATTGGAGGCTCTTGAGGAAAATGACGGTTTATCTGTTCCAAAAATACAAGAACATTTAAATATAAAATATGGTCAAATAGATAAAACTCTTAAGTATTTAAGAGTAGAACAACCGTCGCCAATCGTTAAGGAAGGTTCTAAATGGAAACGTTCTGCTACTGCATTTACAATGAACACTGAAAAAATTGAACGTTTGAGTTCTCAAAGACTAATGGAGTGGAACACAATTCAAGATTATATTCGGACAGATGATTGCTTGATGGTATTTTTAAAGCGAGAACTAGATGATACAAATTTGACCAAATGTGGTAAATGCGCCAATTGCCTTGGACGATATATTTTTCCAAGTGAAGTGTCCCTTGAAAATACTGTGGACGCTTCCATTTTCTTAAAGCATTCAGAGTTTGATATTTTGCCAAGAAAAAAAATTGCCTATAATGCATTGCCCGAATATAATTGGAAAGGTAATTTGGTTGAAGAATTACAGGCAGAAACAGGTAAAGTTCTGTCAAGATGGGGAGATGCTGGTTGGGGACAAATAGTAGTTCAAGATAAGCGTTCAGGTCATTTTAGAGATGAATTGGTAGAAGCCGTGTACGAGATGATAACTAAAAGGTGGGAGCCTGAGCCTTTTCCCGAGTGGTTGACATGCATTCCTTCTAAACGTCATCCTGAATTGGTGCCTGATTTTGCCAATCGATTGGCAAGAAAATTGGGAATCCCATTTAGGCCGATAATTATTAAAGTTATTGAAACTGCACCCCAAAAAGAGCAAGAGAATAGTTTTCATCAATGCCATAATTTGGATGGTGTTTTTCGTATTGATGGTGAAGTTGAAAATAAACCCTTATTTTTGGTTGATGATGCAGTAGATTCGAGATGGACATTTACCATTGCCACGATATTATTAAAAAAGTCAGGATCAGGGCCTGTGTATCCTATAGCTCTGACATCAACATCTGTAAGCGATTAGAATAAATTGATTTCTGAGAGAACAAAAGCCATATTACTTTTAACTTCTTATTTTACTAAGGGCTCCACCAGTAAAAATGATAAGCCTTTGTCCTTGTTAGAATGGAATAGAATGGTCAGATGGTTGCAGTCGAAGCATTTGAAACCCGAAGATTTGTTATCGAAAGACTTACACTCTTTTTTAAATAATTGGAATGATAAGTCAATACCTAAGAATAGAATTGTTACCCTTTTAGACCGTAAAATGGCTCTGGCGATTAAATTGGAGAAATGGTTTAAAGCTGGAGTATGGATTATAAATAGGAGTGATTCGGAATACCCTGAAAGTTTAAAAGGTAAGCTTAAGGATAAAGTGCCTCCAATTTTATTCGGCATTGGTGATAAAAATTTGTTGAATTATAATTATGTTGGAATTGTAGGTTCCCGAAATTGCTCTGAAAACGATATTAGAAATACTATAGATATTGCAGGGAAATTACATTCGCAAGGGTTCGGTGTGGTATCTGGAGCTGCAAGGGGTGTAGATGAATTTTCTATGACGGGTATTTTGAAACTAAAAGGTTATGCATTAGGCGTTGTTGCTGATGGTTTAATAAAAAAATCTACTTCATCTAATTATCGCAATCATATTCTAGAAAGACGATTGACTTTGATTTCACCATTTAATCCTGATGCTGGTTTTAATGTTGGAAATGCGATGGGTAGAAATAAACTAATTTATGTTCTCTCCCAGGCAACAATTGTTGTAAAATCTGAAACTAAAGGGGGTACTTGGGAAGGGGCAAATGAGAATCTAAAGAATGATTGGGTTCCATTATGGGTTGTTAGCCCCAATAATGATGATAAAACTACAAAAGGGAACTATGAATTGGTAAAAAAGGGAGCTCGATTTTTACAGAGTCAATTTAATGTTTCAGATATTATTAATGCTAAAAGTAAGTCAACTGATTTTCAAGGCACTTTATTCAGCATTTCTAATGAGAACAATGAAGATGGGATAAAAAAGGTTCAAGTCAAAAGAACTACTTCATTATACGCAAATAATTATAATTCAGGATCTTACAAAATTAAAACCAAGATTCGGGATATTTCATTTTATGACCTTTTTATTCATAAGTTGTCAATTTACCTTAAAGATGATGAGTTAGGTAAAGAAGAACTTATTGAGCTTTTTGAATTGACTCCGAAGCAGATAGATGATTGGTTAAAGATTGCAGTAAAGGATAAGTTATTGTTAAAAAAGACGCGGCCAGTTCGGTATCAAATGAATACAAAGGTTAACGCTAATATCGAGTAAAGTAGTCATCAAAAATTATTTTATCCAATTCACTAGAAAATTCCATTGACTATCATATTACGATACCAAAGATAGATTATTTTGTACCTTTAAAATCTCCCCTTTTAATTTCAGTAAGCTAAACTATTGCAGTAGCTTTAGGGTATTGCTATAGCCCTAACTCAAAATAAAGAAAACCGAATTATTCGGGTAACCATAAACGTTTGCCCCATGCAAGACGAAAAAGAAAAAACCACAGACGATACCGAAACCCGTCTGGAAAAACTGGAATTAAAAATACTGGAGCAGGAACACAGGATCATCCCTGCCTTCCTTAACCTCTTTAAAAAGTGGAACAACAAAAAAGAGCGCATTGCTACCGTACGGGCCTTGGCTTTTGTGTTGTTTTCCTCCGGTACCGCCACCGCTATCGGCATTACCATTACGGCCGTGATGGGAATTATTATCGCCAATCGAGCCAATGAGATCTTGGATCGGCAAAACGCCCTTATAGACGACCAGAATACCTTTACCGAGAACCAGACCTTTCTGGAAGAGTCCACACGTAGGTCGGCCCTTACCTTCGAGCTGAGTAGTATACTTGATAAAATAGACGAGGAGTTGGATTTACAGGAGGTCGCCAATCCCGAGCTCATCCATGCCCCAAACCGGCAATTGTCCTCTCGCTTAAATGGGCGTATCATCGCCCTGAGCAATTCGTTAAAACCCTACAAGTACTTGGACGAAAACGGCGAATTGACCCGGCCTTTGAGTCCGGAACGGGGCCAGTTGTTAATTTCCATCGTAAACTCCTACCTGTTCACCGATTATATGCAGTCTAAAATGAACTTTTCCTATGCCGATCTGGAAGGGATCGATTTGTTTAAACAGAATGCCTCTTATGTAAACCTATCCCAAATGAATTTAAACCATGCCAACCTACGAGGCGGTAATTTTTATGGCGCCCGGTTTGTCTCTACCAATTTGGCGTGGGCCGATCTGGAAAACAGCATGATGCGATACACCAATTTATCCTATGCCAATTTAAAGAAGGCGAACCTCGAAGGCTGCGATTTCGAAGGGGCCTACCTGCCCAAGGCAGAAATGTTTGCCGGGGCCAAGATGGACAGTATCGAGTTGCGTTTTAATACGGTGCTGGATCCCTTGTGGTTGGATAAGTTTTTTGAACTGCCCAATGCCCCGAAGAATTACACTAGGGAGGATTTTAGCATTACCAAGGACCGGGAGCGGGATTATTCGTTTTTTCCGGGTATCCCAACAACCTTAGATACCACTACCCGGGTGGTGTACCGCATACGGAACGAAAAGAAGCCATCGACCGCAATACGTCTTAACCTGGATAACCCAACCTTGTTCTACGTACCACAGAATTAGGATATGTACGATGGGAGCTTGGCTACCAGCTTCCTCCGCCGCCGCCGCCGAAGCCACCGCCGGAAGATCCGCCGCCACTACTTCCAGAACCACTACTGGATGGAGAGCTTACCATGACATTGCCTGCGGAACTCATGCTACTGTTAAAGGAATTTGAAAAACTATGAAAGCTATGATGACTTCCCGAGTGGTGGTACCAGTCCGGAGGTGGAATATTTAAGTCATCGAATTTCTTGGACCATTGCTTAAAGGAACCAAAGCTTAATGCATAAGCCATGGTAGATTCAAAATATAGCGGGCTTTCCTTAATGAGCATTTTCAGTTTTCCTTCTTCGGCCGTCCTAATAAATTGTTTGAACCCTTTTAGTTCGGAGAGCACTCGGGTGCCATGCCTGTTTTTCTTGATCATAAAGGAATTGAAGATTAATAGGGTAACACAGCTAAAAAAGCCAACAATGGCAGCCAAGAATCCCCAGAAGTAAAAGAACAAGGGCACAATTACAAAAATACTCAGGACAAGGCCAAAGGCCATCCAGCCTAACACTTGCTTCGATTGAGGCACATAATACCTTTGGGCCGCTTTCTTTAATAAGCTTTTGGCACTGCTCATCTTACTGTGAAATTTATTACGCAGGCTATTCACTAGCACTTCTTTGCGACCACTAAATAGGCCATTGAAGATTTTACGTTCGTAATGAGGACGTCCCATGGGAAGTTCCTTTAGTTTAATGAGTTTGGTATCGTCTTTAGCGAAAAGCCCTTCGTTTTCTATATGCTCAACACGAATAAGACCTTGGGAGCCCCAATAGGGAATGAGTGCAATTAAATCTTTGGTATCGCTTCTATCATTTATTAGAAATCCGGCCATGGCAGGATCCATATTTTCGGGAGGGTAATAGCTGGTAATGGCAGGAGCGGGGTCATCCTTGCCATGCCTTTGGAAAACAACGAAAAAGACCATGCCTATAAGGCCCAAAAATAAGGTCCAGCCGTACTGGCTCCAGAAGGGCCACGCAGGTTTTATCTCGGCAATGCTATTGGTAGGCAAGTTTACCAATACAGTTACTGCATTCCCATAATGCGAAACGAATCCCGGTTTGGATACCGCTGTAAAGACTCCATTTTGTACCGAGGTGTTAAAATCATCTGTAGGTTCGGTAAATCCTTCAGGGCCTGCATACAAAAAGGTGTCGGAGTCATCAATGCTTACGCCTTCGGGCATATGCACACGAAGGGTCATGTCCTGAAACGGAGCATACCATTGGGTGGGTTTTAAGTTCCAATAAAATCGTGTGGCATCATTTTCATATAAATAGGCATAATCTACCCGATACCGAATTTCATAAAAGACATCTCCATCAATAGTTTTATTGGGATCCCCAATTTTTATTTGAATGTAGTTGTTGAATCGCTGCTCGAATTTGGAAGAAACACTGAATCGATGCCCCGGTACTTCTATCTCGCTAATTTCTATCTGCCGTTTTTCCTCTGTACCGTCCTCAGTGAGCAGATCGTATTTGGTTTGAATATTCCGTAAGATACCATGTTTATCCATGGTAAAGAACACATCGTATTTTTCAACCACCTCGAAATACCCTTCTTTATTCAAATAAACATCTACCTCGTAGGCCTCTACGGTAAACCCCTGTGCCCATACAGTGAAGGGAATTAGACCAAAACAACTCCACAGTATTAATTTAGAAAAGAACTTCATAGACCTAAGATGAAAAGTCAACTTTTATGTTTTCACGCTCCGCCTTCGTTGTTTCGAAATAGTCGAAATGCTGGTAACCAAACATCCCCGAAAAGATCACGCCAGGGAAGCTCTCGCCATAGGTATTGTTCTCGCGGACGGTTCCATTGTAATAACGTCTACTGCGTTCTAGGTTTTCCTCGATCTCGTTGAGTTTTTCTTGAAGTTGGATAAAGTTGGTGTTGGCTTTTAAATCTGGGTAGGATTCACTTAAAGCGAAGATGCTTCTCAAGGTTTGTTGCAAGGCATTTTCCGCTTTTATTTGACCATTGATATCTCCAGCCGGCACGGCTATGGCACTGTTGCGTGCTTGTATTGCACGTTCCAAGGTTTCCTTTTCATGTGCTGCATACCCTTTTACGGTTTCTACCAAATTGGGGATGAGATCGTAGCGGCGTTTCAAAGCGACATCAATATTGCTCCAGGCATCTTTTACCAAATTTCTATTCTTTACGAATTTGTTAAAGATTACAATGGCAATTAAAACGATAAGGCCTAAAAGAATGGGAAGAACGATGAGAGTGAGATTCATGTTTTTATTGTATTGGTTAGTCTGATGCTGAGAATGTTACAGCATTTGCCACTAAGGTACCAACTTTTTACGAAGTTTAAATGATTTTGGGCCTGAGCCCCAATCGTTAAAGAATTGCTAATCAGTTTTTAAAATTCATTTTGTTTAATTAAATTTATTTAAGATTAAACAAAAAATAAACGCTATGGATTTAATAAATGAAGCATTAGTATTTGAAAAAGCCAAAATGAGTCATATGTCTACCAGCGATCGGGTAAAAGCTTCAAGGGAAGCCAAACGACTTATATTAGCCATCAATGAAATTTATAAGAAGACCCGGGAAGGGGAACTTATGGATTTAATGAAACGTCTTACCACTAAGAAAAGAAAAATTGAAAAACGCCTAAGGATGGTTCCATTGGGAATCTAAAAGGAGCCCCGCTAAATGCGGGGCTTTTTTATAGGGTTAATCCAAGGGCATTGTACAATCCCACAGTTGCTTTCAGCGATTTTATCTCAAGTGAATTCTTCTTTAATCTGGATTCTATAAGTTTTTGTTCACGGGCATTTATTAGGAACAGGGAACTCTCTCCCAGTTCGAATTTTCGCTCCTCTGCCCTTACCAGCTTTTCATAGTCACTTACAATTGAAACGATGAGATTCTGTTGTTTTTCTAAAGAGCTGATTTCCTGGTTTGTTGCGGCAATGGTGTTTTGCAATTTCAGGGAGGTGTTCATCCGGTCCAAATTGGCGTCTTTCAATTTTAAATTTGCCAAACGGGCATCCCCTCTTTCCTTTCGCAGGAATAAGGGCATTTGAAATGTAATTCCACCTTTATAGTCCGCCGTGTTCAAGCCAGACAGTTCATTCACGTCGGGTGTTAGAAAATTGTATTCCAAATTTACCTTTGGAAGTAATTTATTCCGTTTTAAGGATCGATCTACCCGAAGGCCATCAATTTTGGCATCCAAACTACGCAGCTTGGGGTGATTCTCCATCAGTACGCTTGTATCCGTTATGCCATCGAGGGTTAGTGAGGCCCTGACGATTTCAACGGTGGGGGCATTAGGAAATACTCCTTCCTGTATTTCAAGGGGTACCTCATTTAACCAAAGGAAATTACTTGCTTTTAGGGCGGCTTTCAAGCGCTTCAGTTTTGCTGCCTCAAGATTTAACAAACGTGTTTCTAGGGTGATACGGGCTTCTGTGCTATCTATGGCTGCCTTATCACCGGCTTCCACACTTTGTTTTACCCCCTGAAAACGCTGTTGTGCATTGCTAAGGAAATTACTGAAAATAAGTTCTTCATTATACGCTTCCAACCAATCGAGGTAGGACTTGGTAGCTTCAAAAATTAAATCGTTCAATATGAGGTCACGTTCGGCTTTGGTTTGTTCCATAAAAAACTTGGCCTTACGCAAACTTGCCATTCGGTCATTGATTAGAAATCCTCTTGCAATGTCTAACGAGACACCTGCGCTATACAATCCATCTTCCGGCACAAAGAATTCCCGATTTAGAAAATCACCTGAATTTTGCTCAAAATTGGCTTTGAATTCGAATCCATACCAAGTAGGGATTTTAAAGGTGGCATTTAACTGGTCCCAATATTCTGTTCCCTTAAACTGTTTACGATCGTAATCCACCTCAATTTTCGGATCAAATCCTCCACGAGCCCTGAGCAAAGTGGCTTCTCCTTCTGTTAAGCGCAAGTCTGCTTGTTTCATTAAGGGATGGTGGGCTTTTACATAGCCTATAAATTCTTCATAGGACAACATATTCAGCGAAGTTGAATCTGTGACTTCCTGTGCTTTCGTGGGGATACCCAATAAGCAAAGTATGGCAAGAAGACTATATGTAATTATCGATCTCATTTGCTCTTTTTCGATTTCGAATTCGATTCGTCGTTTTCAGGGGTGTAGTAGTTGGGGGGAAACCCGTTTAATCGGCGCCAAACCTCGTACCAAATTGGCACGTTGTCCAATAAGGCAATGGTATAAGCTCCCGATCCCACACGAACATTCTCAGGCCAGGTGCCTTGAAGCTCATCGGGTGCGATCAGGACACGAAACTTTCCATTTTCGCTTATAAAGGTTTCTACAGCCACAACTTCCCCTCCGAAAGTTCCGTAACTGGCATTGGGCCATCCACTAAAGAAAATAGCGGGCCACCCGTCAAACTGAATGCGTACTTTTTCACCCACATGAATAAGTGGTAGATCCAATGGGGCCACATAGGTTTCTACTGCCAGGTCATATTGAGATGGCATAATGCTTACCAAGCGCTCTCCCTCCTTAAATGTTTCTCCTAGACCTGCCCGTAGGGCTTTATTGATGAATCCATTTTGAGGAGCCGTAACGTAGTACATCGCACTTCTAATGCGGTAATTGGAGGTTTGATTCTCCAATTTTGCAACATCCGCCTCCGCTTCAAATTGCGACGAAGCGGCCGTGGCCCTTTCACTTTGAGCCTTGGCTACCTTATCGGCATACTCTGCGGCAATTCTACTCACTTCTACGCTGGCGTTGATGAGCTGATTTCTGCTGGCCAGTAATTTATTTTCTTGAGAAACAAGTTTGGCCAACATTTCCTGTTGTTTCAAACGTTTTTCTTCTACATCGGTAACGGCTTTTAGACCCTCACCTTGAAGCGTTACTGTTCGATCGTACTGACGTTCGGCGATTTGATAGTTATTTCGAATGGCTTCTAAATCGATGCTGTCCGAAACCACCTTTAGCCGTGATTGCTGCAATTTATTTTTGGTCTGCTCCAGTTTAAGGGAACGCTCCCGCTGCAAAGCAGCAATCTGATTATCTAATGCCACTATTTTATCCTTATAAGAGCCAACCGAGCGTGTTTTAGCTTCGCGCTGCTGAACGGTACGATTTACCAATTGGGGATCCTGATATTCGGTCTTAATCTCAGAAATATGTAAGATGGTATCTCCCTTTTTTACAAAATCGCCTTCCCTTACATACCACCTTTCAATACGACCGGGAATAGGCGATTGTATTGTCTGGGGTCTTTGATCTGGTGTTAGGGTGGTCACGTATCCATTGCCTGTTACATTCTGCGTCCATGGTAGAAACAAAATGATAAGGGCAATGATGGAAAAAGCGATTAGAAACCGATTAAAGTACCGGTAATGGTTCGTTCTATTGGCTTTTTGGTAAGCAGAGAACTGCTCCAGTTTTACCTTTTTATTTACATTATTATGTGTGATGTTCAACATGATTTATGCGTTTAAAAGGGTTCTGTCCTTAAGTATGATACTACGTCCGCATTGGGTTTCCCATTGGGAATTCCTACTGGAAACGATTAAAATCCAAGGTCTTTCTGGCGAAATGAGGTATTCTATAATTCTACCTACTTCTTTCGCTTCGAAATGTTCTAATGGATCCTTTAGGAGTAGGATTTTTGGCTCGTTAATAATGGCTCGTGCCAAAACGATTCGTTTCGATATGGTATGTGGTATCTGTTTTCCTTCGGAATAAATGACGGTGTTGAGCCCTTGGGGCTGCTCTTTTACAAAATCTACGAGACCAACCGCTTTCACCACTTCATTTAATCGTGATGTTTTAATGGAAGGATCCCCAAAAGTGATGTTTTCGGTAATGCTTCCTTCAAAAGGCAATTGCTCTGGTAACACCTGGCCCACCATACTTCTGAAAGCATTGGTGCGAATACCTTCTAATGAAACATCATTTATGTAAAAATTACCACTTGTGGGAGAGATTAATCCGGAAAGTAACTTTAAAAGGGTGGTTTTTCCAGAACTGTTCCCACCTTGGAGCATCACGCGCTCCCCGGGTTTAAACCTTGTGCTAATGTCCCTTAAAATAATGTTGCCATCTGGGGTTTTATATTCCAGTCTATCCAATTCAATGGTCAATGAATCCGTATTGTCGAAAGGACTAAGTCCTTCCTGGAGCTCTAGGTCTTTGTCTACTACCTGGCCTATTTTTTCCAAGGAGGTAATAACGTCATAGAAGGTTTCCAGTCCCGTGATTAACTTTTCAACAGAGCTAATCACCAAAAGGATTATGATTTCGGCGGCGACGAATTGTCCAATATTCATTTGCTGGTTCAGCACGAGGAATCCTCCAATAATTAGTAGTCCTGCAGTAACCAGGACCTTAAATCCTATTAATTGCGTAAACTGAAGCAACAATACCTTAAAGTGACCTTCGCGCGCTTCTAGGTATGAAGAGGTGAATTCGTCATTGCGCTGCATGGCCAAGTTTGTTTTGCCCGAGAGTTTAAAACTAATAAGGGACCGTGCAATTTCTTGAATCCAATGGGCCACGCGGTATTTGGCCTGGCTTTCCTGAAGGCTGGTGTCCAAACCTTTTCTAGCGGTATATTTAAAGACCACATAAATAAGGGCAACCAAAAGAATTCCGTAAATAATGAAAAATGGGTGGTAAAAGGAAAGCAAGAGCAATCCAAATACGATCTGAAGTGCGGCAGCGGGAAAGTCGATGAGTACCTTAGACAGTCCTTTTTGAACCGTGAGAGTATCAAAGAAGCGATTGGCCAACTCTGGGGGATAAAAATTGCGGAGCTCATTCATTTTTATTTTGGGGAATCGGTAGGCAAATTCGAACGAACTACGCATGAATATTTTCTGCTGAATGTTCTCCAATATTCGAATTTGCATGAGCTGTAAACCTCCCTGAAAACCAACCCCTAAAGTAACCAGTATCACAAGGACGATCCACGAAGTGCTTATTTGAGCACCTTGAATGAGGTTAATAATGGCCTGAATTCCCAAGGGTAGGGACAATGCAACCAATCCGGCGAAAATCGCATAAAAGATGATTTGACGAATGTCCTTATAATCCAGCTTTAATAGTCCTACAAAACGCTGCCAAGGCGTCATAGTTTCTTTTTTCATAGCAAGTTTTTAAGCAATTGTTTTAAATACAAGGTCTGTGTAAAATCGAACAATGTTGTTTTTGCCTTCTTCGAAGTCTGTAAGTGAGGGCAAATGTTTGGAGAAAAAGCGCTGGTGGTGCGCCCCTTCAATTACTGTGGAAATGAGCATATGCGGAAACTCGAAATCGGGATTAATGGCCAAGACCATGTCACTTACCCGCTGCACTACACGCTTGTAGGTCTTGTAAAACCCTTTTTTGTTTTCCTTGTCCACGTCCTTTATAAGATATGCTTTACTGGATTCGGCTATTATTATTTTGTGAAGTAAGACTTCATTTATATAGGAAAAGCTGTTGTCTTCTGTTACGCGTTGCGTTAATAATTGAAGGGCAATCCTCAGTTTGTCCGTTGGGTCAGGCATACTATGTGTCGTGAACACAAGACGATACTCCATCCAACTCCAATACCAGTTTACCAAATAGATGAGCAACGAGTGCTTACTGTCGAAATAACGGTAAATGGAACTTTCGTTAGACCCGATTTCGACCCCTAATTTCTTGAAAGTGAAAGATTCAAAACCCAGTTCCACAAGCATTTCGATGCTTTTGGAAACAATTCTCTGACCCAATTCTGAAGATTCTGGGTTTTTGGTATACAGCTCTGGGTTAATGGTTATTTGAACACCTAATTTATCCATATCAATTAAATTATGCTCAAAATTAATAGTAATACTATCAATTGCTAATTATTTAACTATTTTTTATGAATGTTAAGCTTTCGGGTGGTTATTTTTGATTGAAATCTAAACCGTACCCATATGATGTCGCTTCAGGTAGTCTCCCAGGACAAAGAGTTGCTCAATGATGTTGCAGGATTTTTGCTTAAGGAAAATTTGATCGTAAACGCCATTATAAGTCACGAACATGTATCGAATACTCTTGATGGAGATCAAGTAGTTTCGCGTCCCATCTTTCTTTTAAAAGGTATTTCCAAATCCTTATTGTTTGGTCTTATCAATAATATGATGTGCGAAAAATATGGCGATCGTATGCCATTGGTATATTCCGAACCAATCATATTAATTGACCCAAAACATACCGAGGCCTTTATGGAACAACTCAGAAAAATCTGAGGTTTCACAACTTCTGTCTTCCATTAAACGACTTAGGGGACTCATGCCTACAACGTGCTCATACTGGGTATAAACCCCTCTAATGAATTGATAGTTTTTATTGATCGAAGGTATAGGTAGAATAAGATAAGATTATTCTAAATTTGAGGGAAAACACAATCACTTAATCTTACATAAAATGGAAAACAACCCGCATGCTAATGATAATTTATCGGACATGAACGAGGCTGCAGCAAGTATGTGTCCTTTTCTTAATGGGACTAATAAAAATACTGCTGGCGGTGGTGTGAAAAATCGCGACTGGTGGCCAAACGAATTAAAACTGAATATTCTGCGTCAACACGCATCGGAGTCGAATCCTATGGGAGGCGATTTCGATTATGCAAAGGCGTTTAATAGCCTGGATTATGCCCAACTTAAACAAGAGGTAACCGACTTAATGACCGAATCACAAGATTGGTGGCCCGCCGACTACGGACATTATGGTGGACTCATGATTCGTATGGCTTGGCACAGTGCAGGAACCTACAGAGTGGGCGACGGTCGTGGTGGAGCAGGAGGTGGAAATCAGAGATTTGCACCCATAAACAGCTGGCCTGACAATGGAAATTTGGACAAGGCAAGATTATTGCTTTGGCCGATTAAAAAGAAATACGGACGAAATATTTCATGGGCCGATTTAATGATATTGGCCGGAAACTGTGCCCTGGAATCCATGGGCTTTAAAACCTTCGGCTTTGCAGGAGGACGTGAAGATATCTGGGAGCCAGAACAAGATGTATACTGGGGAAGTGAGACACAATGGGGAGCCAATGAGGATCGTTATGAGGACGGAGAATTGGAAAACCCTTTAGCGGCTGTAATGATGGGATGGATTTATGTGAATCCAGAAGGTCCTAATGGCAATCCGGATCCAATGGGTTCTGCAAAAGATGTAAGGGAAACATTTGGGCGTATGGCCATGAACGATGAAGAGACAGTAGCATTAGTTGCCGGAGGACATACTTTCGGAAAAGCTCACGGAGCAGCAGATCCCAATAAATATGTAGGACCTGAACCGCATGGGGCATCGATTGAAGAAATGAGCACAGGATGGAAAAATTCTTTCGGAACGGGTGTTCTAGAGGATACGATTACCAGTGGAATTGAAGGAGCTTGGACACCGAACCCAACACAGTGGGATCACGATTATTTTGATGTATTGCTCAACTATGATTGGGAATTGACTAAAAGTCCTGCAGGGGCACATCAATGGACCCCAACAGCAGCGTCGAACGCAAGAATGGCACCAACCGCTGGGGATCCAAACGGAAAGCAGGCTTTAATGATGACCACTGCCGATATTGCTTTAAAAACCGATCCTGCATATCTTGAAATTTCCAAAAAATTTCACACGGACCATAAGGCTTTCGAAGATGCTTTCGCAAGAGCTTGGTATAAACTAACCCACAGGGATATGGGGCCAGTAGATCGTTATCTAGGACCCGAAGTTCCACAAGAGGAATTGTTGTGGCAAGATCCGATACCCAAGGTGGATTACACTTTGAGCGACGCCGACATAGCGTCCTTAAAGAATATGATTTTGGCATCTGGTCTAACGGTTTCCCAAATGGTAACAACGGCTTGGGCGTCTGCCTCAACATTTAGGGGATCTGATAAGCGTGGTGGTGCAAATGGAGCACGTATACGATTGGAGCCTCAACGCAGCTGGAACGTAAATAACCCTGCAGAGTTAGATAAGGTATTGAAGGTGTTGGAAGGTATTCAGAATGCATTCAATGGAGAGGTATCTATGGCAGACCTTATTGTTTTAGCAGGTAATGCCGGTGTTGAAGAAGCGGCAAAAAATGCTGGGCATGATGTGAAGGTGCCGTTTTCCCAAGGGAGAGGGGATGCCACGCAAGAACAAACAGATTTAGAATCTTTCAGTTATTTAGAACCTATCGCTGATGGATTTAGGAATTATATCAAAACTGATTTGCAGATTGCGGCGGAAGATTTACTCGTGGATCGTGCCAACCTATTAACCCTTACGGTTCCGGAAATGACCGTTTTGGTAGGGGGACTTCGCGTACTGGGTGCCAACTATGACGGTTCCAGCAATGGGGTTTTTACAGATAACGTAGGTCATTTAAGCAATGATTTCTTTATCAATTTATTGGATTTCACATATACATGGAAAGCCACTTCTGACGATGATAGATACTTTGAAGGGAGCAACCGTATAACTGGAAATGTGAAATTTAAAGGAACACGCGCCGATTTAATTTTTGGTTCTAATACGGAACTAAGGGCAATTGCCGAAGTGTATGGTGCAAATGATGGTCAGGAAAAATTTGTAAATGATTTTGTGTCCGCATGGGCCAAAGTAATGGACTTAGACCGTTTCGATCTAAAATAAGCTTGTAATTAGTACCATCAACGTGGAATAATGTTCCAGTTGAATATATTGAAACCCCGTTCTTCCAAAAGGTTCGGGGTTTTTATTTGGATGGCTTTCTAAACCCGTAAAAAAGTTGTCCCCAAAATCCTTTGGGAAAGCGGTCATCCCCTTCAAACCCCAATTCAATAGTGCCGCTATCTTCTGGAATGTAGTTTGTGCCAAACAGGTAATCCCAGAGGCTCAGGCTAATACCGAAGTTTACCCCATACGTTCCTTCAGGCAATACATAAGAGTGATGATACAAATGCATTACAGGATTATTGAGTAGGTATTTAAGTGGTCCCCAGGTAATTTTAATATTGGAGTGATTAAAATGACCAATGGCAATAGCAAGAAAATGAACAATAAAAGCTTGTTCTGGTTCAAAACCACCTAAAATCATTACCCCAAAGGTTTTCAACGGCTTGTAAAGAATGTTTTCCATCCAGTGATAGCGCAAATGGGCCGCAAATCCCATTTCCTTTACGCTGTGGTGTACTTTGTGAAATTGCCAAAGGAGTGGATACTTGTGCAGTAGAATATGTGTGAACCATTGCACGAAATCCAAAATGATAAAGAAGATCAATAACTGCAGCCACGAAGGCCAAGTGGCGATATCAATAAGGGCTAAAGAGGTCATGGTAATGTTTAATTCGCCAAACCCCAATTCAATTAGTTTATATATGCCACTTACGGCTATGGAAAAGATGAAGAAATTGAAGAACATATAAAAACCATCCAGCCAAAAATCTTTTCTAAAAATCGACTGTTCTTTCCGCCAAGGAAAGAGAATTTCCAAAGTCCAAACAAGTAATGAAATAAGGATAAGCCCCCAAAAATAATTTTGATACCACGGGACATCGAAAATAATAGAACTCCAGGTCCAATCGGCTGTTCCGATGATCGCGTTTACAATAGCATCTATATACTTTTCCATAGTTTATTGCAATATAGTGGTTGTACTATCGATTTCAATGGGCAATTGTTCTGTATGACTCCATTCAGTCCATGAACCATCATAATTCCTTACATTTTTATACCCTAATAGTTCGGTTAGTACAAAGGTAGTGTGTGCGGAGCGAACTCCAGTATGACAATAGGTTACTATAGGGTGGGATTTCTTAATATCGAGTTTGGAGTAAAGACGTTCTAGATCCTCATAGGATTTAAACCTGCCATTGTTATCATAATCTACGGCTTCGGACCAATCTATAAGAATGCTCTCTGGGATCCTTCCGGCTTTTGCGGCTCCTTTTTTGTGACGTTTTCCTGAATACTCATCTTGTGATCTTGTATCTAGAAGTAGCAATGGAGCTGCAGTTCTTTCTAGTATTAGGGAGTCTTTACCAATAAACAGCTTCATAGAACCATCTTCAGGTAAAATAAAGGTAGTTGGATGAGTTTCATGTGTTTCCAAGGTCGTGATACCACCCATTGCTTTCCAGCTTTCCAAGCCTCCGTTCAGAATCTTTACATTTTGGAAACCATAGTTTTCCAGAACCCACCACAATCTGGCGGCATCGCAAGATCCTCGATCATCATAGACGACGAGTGTGTCTTTGTTGTTAATTCCTAGTTTGCTAAAAAGGATCTCAATAGTTTCTTTCGTTGCCATCATTCCACTAAAGGGGAAGGAGTCATCTTCGATATCGCTTCTCCACATATGTATGGCGCCGTCTATATGACCTAAGTCGTACTCCTTTTTTTTCCTGAAATCGATTACTTTCATATTAGGTTGATCAAGAATTGGCATCAGTTCAAGACTTTCAATAATATGATCGCTGCTAAAATACGATGACCTAGATTCGGGAATAACAGCTGTTTTTTGCTCTTTTTCTGCCTTTTGATTACAGGAAATAGATAGAATGCACGCTAGGATAATTGCATTAGTCTTCCAAATCATACCATTCTATATTTTCCAGCTGTTGCCTACGTCCTTTTTCCTGAATGGGGTAATTGGCCACTAGATAGTTGATAATAATTTCTTCATTCTTTCCCAGGTCCCATAGGTTCTGAGTTTCCTGCATCCAATCTATGGTGGCTTCCCATCGCTCTTTATTCATTCTATTTTGGGTCACCAACAATGCCGAATGGCAATTCGTGCAATTGTTTACCACTTCCATAAGACCTTCGGCCTCTATGAGTCCTGTTCGCACATGAATGCCATTTTCTATACGGTCGTCATCCACACTTTCAACATCCATATATGCCGAGGAAGTTTCCGCAGTAAGTGAAGTGAGGTTAGGATCTATGATCAAGTAAACCAGAAAACAAATAATGATACCGAAAAAGGCCAAAAAGACTATAAATCCTTTGTAAATAATCTTAACGGTCTTTTTAAATTCCTCTTTCTTGTCCATTTATGCAACTTTCACAGCAATTCGATGACACGCATTGTTGAGGTAACCCTTGGGGTTCCAGCCCGGCAATAGCATAGGTTGACTTTTTCCCGATGCGTCAGTCGCTCTGGCCCATATTTCGTAATAGCCTTGCTTTGGCAAACGAACAGTTGCAGCAAAGTGTTGCCATGCCAAGCGATTGGCTGGTTTTTCTAAGGAACAACCGTTCCAAGTCGATCCGAAGTCTATGGAGTATTCCACTTTAGCCACTTCCAGTTCGCCAGCCCAGGCATGTCCCCTAATGTCTACTTCAGTAGTCGATTTTAAGACAGCTCCTGTCCGAGGGTAGGTGATAAGGGATTTCACGGGCATGGATTCTATAATGCACATGTCTTCGTCCTTTACTTTAGCACCGGGCTCAACTGGGTCGCATGGAACACGGTAGGCTGTGCCCGTCATCTTGGTGCCATCATGCACTTTGTTGCGAACACTAATGCCATTAATCCATTTTCCGGAAGCAGAAGCAGGCCAACCCCCGGCGACTAACCGCAATGGATAGCCATGTGCCAAAGGAATATCCTTTCCATTCATTTTAAAGGCAAGTAATGTTTCCTCTTGAAAGGCTTTTTCTATCGGGACTCCTCTGGAAATAGGTTCTTTGTCAGGGTCGCCACTTAGATGTGTGTCTGCCGCATGATACCCAATATAAACCGCATTGTCGCTAATGCCAACGTCTTCCAAAACATCCCGCAATCGAACCCCGGTCCATGAGGCGCAGGCTACTGCACCTACTGTCCATTGGTTCCCCTTGGCGGGTGGATCGAATTCACTCCTTCCATTGCCACCACATTCCAACGTTAGCTGATAGGTATAGTGTTTAAATTTTTCTTGTAGTTCTTTTAAGGTATATGTTTTTTCTTGCGTAACAGCCTCCCCTTTAAAAGTTATTGACCAAGTAGAGCTATCGATTTCTTTCGGGATAATACCGTTATTGCGAATAAACATATACTTGTTCGAGGTCACTTTTTCATCCAAAAGATGAGCCTTGGCTTCCATATTCCAAGGTTTATTGTTTAAGACTACCATCCTTGTGTCCTTGTCGAACATTTTGAATGGATCTGGGTCTTGCAAAAACAAAGGGGAATAACCACGGGGTATCAAGTTTCCAAAAACTATTTCGACACCCACCAAACTGCTGAGTGAGGTTAATGCAGCTTTCTTTATGAAATTCCTTCGTTTCATGATGGAGGGTTATTTTTTTGGTTCCCTAAAAGTAATTAAAACCTCGGTATGTGCCATAACAGGTGCGAAATTAGGTATGGATTCACACTTTTGGTTTTCTTCGGACGTACTGGAGAATGGCCTTGATCATTCTTGTATAAATAAGAAATTCAATTACTTACGGATGTTTTGATCAGCAGCTCATCCTAAAAGTCCTTTCGGTTGGATTGCCTATGAATGAAGGCAACGGGAATAAGTATCCACGAGCAAAGTGCAGTAAACGATATGAGCATACCCCAACCCGTACCGAAAAACTTCTGAAATAGCGCTCCCGTATATCCCATCAAGGCCGAAATGTCCAGCTTAAGTAATATGAGTACTCGGGAAAGGTCGATAGGATTGAAAATGGTTGCTCCAATGGAAAAAGTGTCTAGTGGATATTCTTCAAAAACCAAAAGTGAAACAAGAAATAGGCCATCGTAAATGATAGCCATGAACAACCAAAGTAGTATGGCATAACCAAAGCCCTTAATTTTGTTTTCGTTTGCGAGGCCAATGTTGAAGGCCAATGCGGTAAATATGAGGGTAAGAAAAGTACCTGTTACAAGCAATAGGGTAAAATTCCAAATAGCAGAAGACATAAAGATGCCATACACCACAAAGGGTATGCCCAGACCAATAATTAAACTAAGCGATAGTGAAACTGCGACTCCCAAATATTGTCCAATAAATATTGAGGATCGCTTTACAGGTTGTGCAAGGAGCAATTCCGTGAATTCTTTGGAGTTGTAATAATACATAGTTCCAAAAACAGTACTGATAAGAGGAACCAGAATAATAATGACGTTCATTAATGTAATTACTGCTTTGGAAAGATCATTGTTAAGAAATAGGAGTACCACCCCCAAAAGTAAATAGAACAGTAAGTAAACGTAGCTCCAGCGGCTACGTGTTAAATCGAAAAAGCTATATTTTAAGATTTTAAGCATGTTCCTTTGAAAATAGCGCTGCAATAGCATGTTCAAAATTCGTTTCTCCTGTTTGAGCTTTTAGTGCTTCAATAGTTCCTTTAAAATAGATCTTTCCTTCAAGTAAAAACACCAGGTTGTTAGTTACTTCTTCTACGAAACTCATTATGTGTGACGTGATCAGAATGGTTTTGCCCTTTTTCTTTTCGGTAGCAATGAGATCTTTCAATTGAATCAGTGAGGCTGGGTCCAATCCGGTGGTGGGTTCATCTAGGACTAATATGGGGGTGTCGAACATTAAGGCAAGTACGATATTTACTTTTTGCCTCGTTCCTCCCGAAAGCGTATTCATTTTTTTATGTAGGAAAGAACCCAATCCAAATAGTTGGATGAGATACTCTTCTTGAGATTCTGTATTGCCTCGCAAGTCCTTGATCATGTCAATCAATTCTTTGACCGAAAGGTTGTTCGGGAAATTTGCAATTTGAGGTAGGTAATCTATTTGCCTTCGGTACTTGAAGCTTTTTTGAAGTGGATTCCCTTGCACAGAGATGCTTCCGGAGGTAGGAAGTACCATGCCCAGAATACTTTTTATAAGGGTGGTTTTACCTGATCCGTTAGGCCCAAGAATGGCAAAGGTTTCCCCTTCCATTACTTCCAAGTCAATACCATTTAGTACAGGGTTCTTTCCGAATTTCTTATGTAATCCCTCAATCTTTATCATGTGGTATTGGTTTCATTAATGGTTGGGTATCTAACAAGTTGTCCGGGGTAAAAACGGGCGATACCTTTTCAGAAAAATTAATGATGTCCGTAAAAAGGCTTCGCATTAAAATGATGGCTTCTGGGGTACGGTTTACCACATAGGAAAAAAGCTTAACGGGACGATAGGGGATATCTCCTATATTGTTGTTATCCAAATCATATCCTGTATAATTGGACCAATAGTTTTGTTGGAAAACATTGTCGTTCAACTTACTGTTGTAAGCAAGGTCGAAGGAGTTGTATAGAAAATTATTCCTTTCGAAACGATTGGCATAACAAGCCCCTCTCGATTTAATAGCCCATCCATTGTTTCTGAAGTCGTTTTTTTGGTAGTTTACCCTATTAGATCCTTCAATACTGATTCCAATGGTATTACTCTCGAAGCGGTTCCCGATAATTTCGGCATCGTTTATTTCCTTCAACAATAAACCATAGGATGCAGGCCCCCAATTGTTGATAAAGGAATTGTCAAACATTTGGATTTCCTTAGAGAACATGACGGCGACACCTGCTCCATTATTTTCAAAAGTATTATTGCTGTAACTGTCATGGTTGGAGAACATGAAGTGCAGTCCGTACCTAATGTTATTGTGGCTGTAGTTGCCGGATAAATTGCAATTATTGGCAAATTCTAAATAGATACCATCGCGCACGCCGGATATTTCATTGTTGTGCACTTGTATGTTTTCACTATACCATAATTGTATACCATTACCAGAATTAAACTCCTCCTTGGCATTGCCTGCAATTGTGTTATTCCGAACCATACCATTGTTCGCTTTTTCAAGATATATCCCAAAGAAGAGATTTTCCAAGGTTACATTCTGAATCGTGAAATGGTCCGATCTTGCTACCCTTATGGCGGCATGGTCTTCGGTATAGCTTGTTCCTACATTGATTACTCGAATACCATCAATGATTACACCATCTGAAACAATTTTAATGATTTCGCCTTTTTCCCCGCCATCGATGGTTGGGAGGCCCTCTCCCATGAGTGAGATGGACTTGTCTATAATGATGCCATGCTCTTTGTAGGTTCCAGGTTTTAGGATTAGTGTTGTTCCGGGACTGGCATCATGAATGGCCTTAGCAATGGAAGTGTAATTGCACGTTTCGCATACAGTAATGGTCTGGGCATGCAAGTAATTGCAGCACAGAAGAAGTGCAAAGGTGATATGCGATCGTATAAATTTCATGCTCAACTAATTCTCATAAGTTGGTTATAACTGTTTTACTACTGAAACTCCATGTGCTCAAGAATGTATTTTTGAATCTCTTCCCAGGTATATAGCTCTCCGGTTTTTTCCTCCCGAAGGTCGATTGCCATTCCTTGAGAAGACAAGGCGCAAAGGTTCGCTCTCATAGGGCTTGTTATGTTTGGAGAGACGAGAAAGGTGGCAGATTGAGCATCGATTAGCTGGTCTGGCGTACTATAATCTGTGACCAGGAAATGTGAAATAGAAGCAATGCCTAAGTCCTGCAAGGAATGGATCATACATTCGGCAGCATCGAATTTATACGCTTTTCCTTTTTGGGTCACTACTTGAGCCGCATGCTGCCTATCTACGATAGTCATACTACAATAGTGGCAGCTGTCTTCGCCAAAATGGATTTCCCTTGGCCCTGTTTGGCAGGCTGCCAAAAAAAATAGGGACAATATGTAGTAGAAACTTTTCATATTAATTAGAGTTGGATTTTTCCCTTTTTCCCACAAAGAATGATACTAGTGAGAGTGCAATTCCAAGACCGAGCATGTAAGCGCCCATTTGGGGGTAGGAGTGTGCAGTAAAGTTTAAGATATCTTTGGACCCAAATAAGGGAGGTTGAAATCCCATTACGGACCCATCGGGATTTGTGAATTTCATGATCGCTTTTGGGTCTAAATCGTGCCCATAATCATGCTCCCAGAGGTAAAAATCGTAGATTCCTGCAGCAGCCAATAGTACCATTACAATGAACCAGGCTAAAAACCATTTATAATTTGCCTTAAGTCCAATGATTATTCCCAAAATAAACATCACAATTATTACTGCCGGAAATATTTTGAATTCTGGAATGGTCTCTGGAATATATTTCATGCCCACATAATGATTCATGAGATTGATGTTCTTGATATCGTGGGGATTTTCATCTGCGAAGTCATTAATGTAAATATCCATTCCCAATGGGATGGGATATTGTGGGGCTTCCAGTTTAATGTTCCAGAGCGGAAATAAAAATAGACCCAAAATGAGTGCTGAACTCAACAACATGAGCAAGCGTGATTTCTTCATGACATTAAAATTTTTGGAATGCATTTCGATCATTTGTAAGCTTTTAAAACAGGCTAGGACACAAAGGCCCTAGCCTGAACGGGAAACCGATCGCATAATTTCCCTAACTAAAAAACTAATCTTCACCCAATGACCAAGACAATGGTAGGTCTGATGTGCTCGGCGAAACCCGAACATAACCTTGCATTTCTTGGTGCAGGGCAGAACAGAAGTCGGTGCAATAAAATGGCCATACGCCTACCTGTTTAGGTTCCCAGACAAAGGTTTCGGTCTGCCCGGGCATTATGAGCAGTTCGGACGTATTCGCACCGATCATACTTATTCCATGGGGAACATCGTAATCCTGTTCCAGATTGGTAACATGGAAATATACCTTATCACCCACCTTAATTCCTTCAATATTATCAGGGTTGAAGTGACTTCTTATGGTCGACATATAAATACGGACTGTTTTTCCATCCCTTTCCACACGCGCTTCCGCTTCCGAAGTGATAGCGTGAGGGTGTTCGTTTTCTTCGAGTTTATAAATCTTCTTAGAGTTTTTCATCACGATATCGGCACGAATACCAGCTGCATAATGCGGTTCCCCAACGGTAGGAAAGTCCAATAACAATTCCATTTTATCCCCACGTATGTCATAAAGTTGTGCAGATTGAGTTACCTCCGGTCCCGTAGGTAGGTAACGATCTTTGGTAATTTTGTTCATGGCCAATACGTAGTCCCCAAATGGCTCACGTGAATTTCCCCCGGGAATCATAAGGTGTCCTACCGAGTAGTAACAGGGTTGTCTATCCAATACTTCCCAGGTTCCCACTTTCCATTTCACCACTTCCGAAGAAATAAAGAAAGTCGTATATCCATTTCCATCAGCATCGAACTCTGTATGCAATGGGCCAAGTCCAGCTTGTTCCACTACACCAGCGAGCACATCTTCAAACTTAAGAATGGGTATTCCATAAGCATCTCCATCGAAACTCTCAGCTTCGATTGCTGCTTTCATTTTGGTGAATGAATGGACCGTTAAATTGGCAGATAGTTTACCGTTACCTACAATGTATTCCCCAGTTGGATCCACATCGCATCCGTGAGGTGATTTAGGGGTAGGCAATAGGTACACCAATCCAGGAAGTTCTGAGGCATCGAGCATAAGAACTTCGTCTTTCATGGTTGAGGTTGCCATCTGGGTTTTATGGTCATAAACGTTATGGGCATAATTGGCCGGCATTTTTTTGCCTTTGCCTTGCGCGATGTATTCTTCGGCTTTTTTCCAATTTACGGCGGCAATAAAGTCCTTATCATTTTGCGAAGCATTTACTTCCATTAGCGTGCTTGACTCTTCCGAGTTGTATGTGGAAAAGAACATCCAACCATGGGAAGCTCCTCGTCCAGGGTGTGCTAGGTCATAATCGAACCCTGGCATGAGAATTTGAAAGCTAAGGTCCATGCCTCCATCATCTGGATCTACACTTATAAATGTAAGCGAACCTTTAAAGTTCCCTTTATACTCCTTAATGGGCATGTCCCTTTGTGGGATAGGAACAGAAAAGCGCGTTCCGGCAACAACATATTCCGTGTTTTCCGTTACGAATGCCGAACTATGATTTCCCGCACTGTTTGGGATTTCCAGAATCTCGGTCGTCTCGAAAGTGGTGAGATCTATTTTTGCGATTCGAGGAGTGTTGTTTCCATTTATGAATACCCATCGTCCATCCACAACTCCGTTTGTCTGTGAAATGTCTGGATGGTGGGAATCATCCCAAGGAACGAATCCGTGAGAAGTATTGAGCATGGGTTTGGTCTCTTCGCTATATCCCCAAGCTTTTTCTGCATCTTGGGAAAAAACAGGGATTACCTTGAAAAGTCTACCCGAAGGCAATCCGTATACAGAGAGCTGTCCACTAAATCCACCAGAGATGAAAGCGTAATACTCATCGTACTCTCCGGGAGCCACATAAACCTTTTCTGCGGCGTTGGAACCCAAGGCTCCGTTTGTTTTTGTAGAAGTGGATTGGTTACAACCAATGAATAGCAAAAGGGTTGCAACTACAACTGTTAGTTTTATTATTTTTTTCATAATCGTATGGGTTTTCTTGGTTAGGGTTAGTTTGCAGGTAAAATCACTTTGTCAACAACATGTACAATACCATTACCGGCAGGAACACTACCTATTATCTTGGCGCCACCCACGTATACATCTTCGCCTTTGACTTCTACGGGGATGTTTTCATTACTGGCTTGGCCTAATGATTTGAATTTCTTTAGAAACTCTTTGCTGTAATTACCAGGAGTAACATGGTGTTTCAGGATGTATGCTAATTGTTCCTTGTTTTCAGGTTTAAGGAGGTTTTCTACTGTACCTTCTGGTAACGCAGCAAATGCTTCGTTAGTAGGTGCAAAAACCATTAGCGGTCCTGTGTTTACCAATGCATTTTCAAGTTCTGCTGCCTGTACAGCAGCCACAAGGGTAGTATGGTCCGGCGAACCTATTGCGATGTGCAGAACCGTGGGCTTGGCTTCGTCATCCTTTAAGAATGCCTGACCTTGTTTCTTGGTTGTTGAAGCTTCCGTCTCTGGGGATGCTGAAGCCGTCTTTGGGTCATTTTGGGATTGGTCTTTGCAACTAGTGGTAAGTAGGATTCCTAGTACAAGCAGCAAATTGATAAGTGCTTTCATGGAATTCGTTTTTATGGTTAATTAAGTTTTATAGTGCGCGATCGTTTATTCTGTTACATGCTCATTACATTTTTAGCGTCCTAAAATATTCCAGTATGCTTCTGGCTTCTTCCTCTGTTAAACTCTGGTTAGCCATTGGCGATCCATTATAGTCTATAAGAAGCTGTTTGGCGATTGGGTCATTCTTTACCATGCCCTCGGGATCTAGAATCATATTCATGATCCATTCTGGGGAACGGCGCTCCATTATTCCAGCAGGGGCAGGCCCAATAAATCTTTTAGTGGGTTTATGGCAAGCCGTACATTTTAGTTTAAAAACCTCGGCACCTGTTGCCGCCATTGCGTTATCGATCTCAGTGGGTAAATCTAAGTTCTTAATGGGACCAACGCCTTTGTTGTTGAGGTCGATCGCCAATGCGCTTTCGGCATTGTCCTTTGGGGTTTCCTTGACGGATTCTTTCTTTGGGGTGCCTATTTTCACCTGTTCTTTTTCAGGGTTTTTATCTCCGTTTCCCCCACAGCTCATTAGTATGACTGATATGAGTAGTATTATGGTTTTCAATAAGTTATTCATAGTGTTCATGTTGGAAGTTCTTTCAAAATTAGACCCCTAGGCGTTCTCATTCTATGACTTTAGTCATGTTTTATGAGCGACCTTTTAATGGTAAAAACCGATTGAATTTCTTTGGATTAGGCGAGCTGGAGGTTTGTTGGCAAGTGAATAGTTTGCATACAGATAAGGCTCCCGAAGGAGCCTTATTACTACTAATAATTAATTGTGATCTATTATGAATTCTCGATTTCTTGACCTTGCATAGTGGCCAAGGTGAGTTCCATCATTGCCTTGCCAAATGGATCATTACTGAAATCCCACCTCATGGAAACATTTGGTTCTATATGTTGCAGCGTTACGAAATCACGGGTTAAGTATCCTACCAATCTGTGGTACTCATCGAAACTGTAAGCGCCTTCATTTTTCATTTCTTGGGCAAGCTTGAATTGGTCTTCCAATTGAAGCTGCATTTTGAACGGATTGTCATTTAGTTGGCTTCTCATAACGCATTTGGTATGGGTTCGTTAAGGAGAAATCAAGTTGCGTGCCAAACTAAATGCTTGAGGGATCAAGCAATTGTAAACATTTAAAAATCAAGCTTATAAAACTTAAATTTTAAAGGTGATAACAGGCATGTTTGCATGGTTCACTAAATCCTCACTAATACTACCATTAAAAAAATGGGAGATACCTTTTCGTCCATGGGTACTCATACCTACAAGCTGGGCATTATGATCGCGGGCAAAACCTAAAATGCCTTTTTCCACGGAGGTTTCATTATAAATATTAAGGGTATAGTTCTCTTTGGCAATTCCATTCATAAAGTTGTTCATCATGGCATTTGCCTCTGCCGATGTCTTGAAACCACTTGGGGTGTTTACGTACAAAAGATGCATTTTAGCACCCACATCCTTAGCAAATTTTTGTGCTTTGCCAAAAGGAATCCTGCATTCATCCGAAAAATCGGTCGCAAACACAAAATCGTTTATGGCGAAGTTTTCATGTTCATTCTTAATAACCAACACAGGAATCTGGGAAGTACGCACTACCTTCTCGGTATTACTCCCAATAAACATTTCCTTAAAGCCACTAAGTCCATGCGATCCCATGACGATGAGGTCGATTTCCTTTTCCTTCACCGTCTGCTGCACATCGTCGTAGATTTCCCCATGTCCTATGGCTTCATGAATTTCTAAATCTGCCAAATACGGTTTCTCCAAGATTTTTTCAAATTCCTTTTCAGCAAGCCTAATAAAATAGAGGGATTCAGGTAACGCTCCTGCTGAGCCCATGTCGTTTATGTGCGAAGGCAAATTAAGGGAGTGTTCCAAATAAATTGCACTATTATTCTTTTTGGCAATTTGAGCTGCAACTTTTAATGCATTTTCGGCTTGCGAGGAAAAATCGGTGGGGACTAAAATACGTTTCATAAGTGTATAAATTGGAAGGATTTAGCCCAATTAAATTACAAAATAATATTGACCTCTTCGACTTTTATTATCTCGAAAAATATAGTATATTTGCACCGAATTTAAGAGCAACAAGGCGAGGGGACGGGAAGTCCCCTCTTTTTATAGCCAAAATTGATGCAGGAGAAAGTAAAGGAATTGTTGGGAAAAGCATTGGAGGAAAACCCTTCCTTGTTTTTAATTGATCTGGAAATCAGACCCGGAAATCAGATCCGTGTTATTATAGATGGGGATCAAGGTGTTAAGGTGGAAGATTGCATTGCCGTGAGTCGTGCCATAGAGCATAATCTGGATCGGGATGAAGAGGATTTCTCATTGGAAGTACTATCAGCGGGAGTTTCCGAACCGTTGTCAGAGGTACGGCAATACCGAAAAAATGTAGGCCGAAAGTTAAAGGTGAAAACTGGAGGCGAAACCATAGAAGGTGAATTGGTGAATGCAGGAGAAGAAAACATTACCCTTCAATGGAAGGCAAGGGAACCGAAACCAGTTGGAAAAGGAAAAGTAACTGTTCAAAAAGAGGCAATAGTGCCTTATGAAAATATTGTAGAAGCAAAAGTTATGATAACATTTTAATTTAGAATGATATGGAAAATTTAGCGTTGATCGAATCTTTTTCAGAGTTCAAGGATGACAAGATGATAGACAGGGTTACGCTTATGGCGATCCTGGAGGATGTGTTTAGAAATGCATTGAAGAAGAAGTATGGAAGTGATGATAACTTCGATATCATTATTAACCCCGATAAAGGGGATTTGGAGATTTGGAGAAACCGTATCGTAGTTGCAGATGGAGAGGTAGAAGATCCTAATGAAGAGATCTCCCTAACTGAAGCGCGCAAGATTGAGGATGACTTTGAGGTTGGTGAAGATGTGTCAGAGGAAGTAAAACTGATCGATTTGGGACGTCGTTCTATTTTGGCATTACGCCAAAACTTGATATCGAAGATCCATGAACACGATAACACCAATATTTATAAACAATTCAAGGAACTGGAAGGTGATATTTATACAGCAGAAGTACATCACATTCGTCACAGAGCTGTAATTTTATTGGATGACGAAGGAAATGAGATCATCCTTCCAAAGGAAAAGCAAATACCATCCGATTTCTTCAGAAAAGGGGATAATGTGAGAGGTATTATTGAAAGCGTGGAATTAAAAGGGAATAAACCCGCCATCATAATGTCAAGGGCAAGTCCCATATTCTTGGAGAAATTGTTCGAGCAGGAAATTCCTGAAGTATTCGACGGCCTAATTAATGTGAAGAAGGTGGTGCGAATTCCAGGCGAAAAAGCAAAAGTAGCTGTAGATTCATACGATGATCGTATAGATCCAGTAGGTGCTTGTGTTGGAATGAAAGGTTCCAGAATTCACGGAATTGTGCGCGAGTTGGGGAATGAGAATATTGATGTAATCAATTATACCAATAATCTTAACCTTTTCATTACACGTGCGTTGAGCCCAGCTAGGGTAACATCCATTAATATTGATGAGGAGAACAAGCGTGCCGAAGTGATTTTGAAACCGGAAGAAGTGTCCAAGGCCATTGGTCGTGGTGGGCATAACATTCGTTTGGCAGGTCAATTAACCGGGTATGAGATAGACGTGTTGAGGGAAGGAGCAGAGGAAGATGTAGAGTTAACTGAGTTTAGCGATGAAATAGAAGATTGGATTATCAATGAATTCAAGAAGATTGGATTGGATACCGCCAAGAGCGTATTAGAAAAAGATATTTCTTTCTTGATCAATGGAACTGATCTGGAAGAAGAGACCATTCAGGAAGTGGTCAACATATTGAAAGAAGAATTTGAAGAGTAGTCGAAAGTTTGACTACATTTACGATTCCAATAATAAAATAGAATAACAGGAAAGCAGTTTATGGCTGAAGTAAAAACAATGAGACTTAGTAAAGTACTAAGGGAATTCAACATCTCACTGGATCGTGCTGTGGAGCATTTGGCTTCTCATGGTTACGATATAGAGGCACGTCCTACTACCAAAATTAGTGATACTGAATACCAAGTGCTTTTCGATGAATTTCAAACCGACAAGAGCAAAAAAGTTGCCTCCAAGGAAGTAGGAGAGGAAAAGCGAAAGGAGAAGGAAGAGTTGCGCTTGGCACGTGAAAAGGAGTTGGAGGAAAAACAATCCGAGTCTCGCGTTATTAAAGCCGAAGCTAAACTGGAAGGGCCGAAGCAAGTTGGTAAGATTGATCTAGAAGGAGCCAAGCCAAAGAAGGAAGAAGTCAAGGAAGAAGCTCCCAAGGAAGAAGTCAAGGAAACCCCTAAACCTACCCCTAAAAAAGAAGAAGCCCCTAAGAAAAAAGAAGAGGCTAAAAAAGAGGAGGTTAAGAAAGAGGTAGTAGCCAAAAAGGAGGAAGCTCCTAAGGCTAAAGTAGAAGAAAAGAAGGAGGAAAAACAGGAGGTCGAAGCTGAAGTGTCTAAAGGACCGGATAAGGTGAAAACCCAGTATCAGAAACTGGATGGGCCCAAGTTTACGGGGAATAAAATTGATCTTTCTAAATTCAAAAAGCCCGAGAAGAAAAAAGATCCTAAGAAGGACGATAAACAAAAGGCAGAGAAGAAAACCAAGCGTCGTAGAATTAGCAAAGGACCTTCTCAAGGAGGTAATAACTATAGGGATAACAGAGGAAAAGGTAAAGGAAGAACGCACGTACCTAAGGAAGAGCCGAGTGAAGAAGAAGTACAAAAGCAAGTAAGGGAAACCTTAGAGAAGCTACAAGGAAAGACTTCTAAAGGTAAAGGAGCTAAATATCGTAGGGAAAAGCGTGATATTCACAGGCAAAAGACAGAAGACGAACTAGCTCAATTAGATGCTGAAAGCAAAATCCTGAAAGTAACCGAGTTTGTTACGGTTAGTGAGGTAGCTACGATGATGAATGTTCCTGTTACGCAAGTAATCTCTGCTTGTATGTCTTTGGGGATGATGGTAACTATGAATCAACGTTTGGACGCCGAAACCCTTAGTATTGTAGCGGACGAATTTGGTTTCACAGTAGAATTCGTAACTGCGGATATTGAAGAAGCCATTCAAGATGTGGAAGACAATCCAGAAGATCTTGAAACTAGGGCGCCTATTGTAACCGTAATGGGTCACGTAGACCACGGTAAGACTTCTTTACTGGATTATATACGTGAAGAAAATGTAATTGCTGGTGAGTCCGGAGGAATTACCCAGCATATCGGAGCCTATGGGGTAACCCTTGAAAGTGGGCAAAAAATAGCCTTTTTAGATACTCCAGGTCACGAAGCCTTTACGGCGATGCGTGCACGTGGAGCACAGGTGACCGATTTAGCCATTATTGTGGTAGCGGCAGATGATGATATCATGCCACAAACGAAGGAAGCAATTTCCCATGCGCAAGCTGCTGGGGTTCCTATCGTATTTGCCATAAATAAGATTGATAAGCCTACGGCAAATCCAGATAAGATTAAAGAAGGTTTGGCAGCCATGAACCTGTTGGTAGAAGATTGGGGAGGAAAAATCCAATCCCATGATATTTCAGCCAAAACAGGTCAAGGGGTAAACGAACTGTTGGAGAAAGTATTATTGGAAGCGGAGCTTCTGGAACTGAAAGCTAATCCGGATAAAGTAGCCAATGGTACTGTTGTAGAGGCGTTCTTGGATAAAGGACGTGGATACGTTTCAACTATTTTGGTACAAGGGGGAACCCTTAAAATAGGGGATTACGTATTGGCTGGGCAACACAGTGGAAAAGTAAAAGCCATGCACGATGAGCGTGGAAAGAAAATAAAAGAAGCAGGGCCTTCTACACCCGTTTCAATTTTAGGATTAGACGGAGCGCCTCAGGCAGGGGATAAGTTTAATGTCTTCGAAGATGAGCGCGAGGCGAAGGATATTGCGACCAAGCGTACACAATTGCAACGTGAGCAGAGTGTGAGAACGCAGCGTCATATTACACTGGATGAGATCGGACGTCGAATTGCTTTGGGTGATTTCAAGGAATTGAATATCATTCTGAAGGGAGACGTGGACGGATCTGTAGAAGCATTGACAGATTCATTCCTGAAACTGTCTACCGAGGAAATCCAAGTGAATATCATTCATAAAGGAGTGGGTGCCATTACCGAAAGTGATGTCTTGTTAGCATCTGCTTCCGATGCCGTAGTGATTGGATTTAATGTACGCCCAATGGGTAATGCACGTCAGTTGGCTGATAAGGAAGAAATTGACATCAGAATGTACTCCATTATCTATGATGCGATCAATGACCTGAAAGATGCGATGGAAGGAATGTTGTCTCCAGAAATGAAGGAGGAAATCACCGGTACCGCCGAAATCCGTGAAACGTTTAAAATCTCGAAGATTGGAACGATTGCTGGATGTATGGTAACCAATGGTAAAATCTTTAGAAATTCCGGTATACGTTTAATCCGCGAAGGAGTAGTGGTGTTTACGGGTGAATTGGCTTCCTTGAAGCGATTTAAGGACGATGTGAAAGAAGTGTCCAAAGGATATGACTGTGGTATGCAGGTGAAAAACTACAACGACATTAAAGAAGGTGATATTATAGAGGCCTTCCAGGAAGTTGCGGTGAAGAAGAAGCTGTAATCAAACCCAGCAATGATAAAAGAAAAGCGACCCTAGGGTCGCTTTTTTTATGCCTCTTAATTTTGTTTTTGTTGCTTTCTAGGGACAGGTAATGCATTCGGGAAATTTCGGTGTATTTCCAATAATGCCCTATCTACCTCCAATCGGTTGGAATAGTTGCCGACCCATACCTTGTAATTGGGGGTTTCATACTCAATGGAAGCAGGCCATTGGGCATACTTATTCCGGTAGTTGGATATGACCGTATTAGCCGTTCTCAAGGAGCCGGAATAGAGTTGGATGGTATATCCATCGGTGAACTCATTGTCCTTTTCCATTTCCTTTTTCAGCTCGAGAAGCTGGGGTATTTTTTCGTCTTGGTTTACAGTGACCGTAGCAGTTTGTGCCATTGAGGGCAACGAAAAAGTCATTGATAAAATGATTAAAAACAAGAGCTTATTTAGGTTTCGTAATACGATCATATTCGTTCTTTTTTGCAAATGTAAATCTAAATAACTTTTTTAGGCTGCCATTTATTATTTAGAATCTATATAAATTAGGTTTAACAGTTCATTTGGATTTCGAAAATCGACTTTATGGCGTACTTTTGCACAGTTATTTGTGGCACGTAAAAATTGTTCGAAAACACAACCATTTATAACCAATTGCGTGCCAAACTTATGGATAATAATATAACCGATCGTATGGAAAAGGTACCTTACCGAAATCTACCCAAAAAATGGTCATTTATTGCGTTAGTTTTATTACTAACCCTTTCTTTCTCCCAAAATGCGTACGCTTCTACAAGTTTTCTGCCTACACAGGCCGTAGATACGGCTGCTGGTGAAAAACTGTTCAAGGCCAATTGTGCAGCTTGTCACAAACTTAGAAAGAAAGCTACTGGGCCAGCGTTATATGGAGTTGGTGACAAGTATGATCGAGAGTGGTTGTACAAGTGGATTCGTAACAGTCAAGAACTTGTAAAAGCAGGTGATGCTCAGGCCGTAAAGATTTTTAATGAGTATAACCAGTCGGTTATGACCCCTTTCCCAGCTTTAACCAATGAGGATATTGACAATATAATTGCGTACACTTACTATACGCCGCCACCGCCGGAAGATCCATGTATTTTAAATCCTGAATCTTGTAAAGATGATGGCAGTACTGGAGGAGTTTCCACAGAAGTGATTTTGGCTATCCTGGCTCTTATGTTTGGGATGCTTATCCTGGTTTTGGTGTTAGTGAACAAGACCTTACGTCAGTTTGCAAAAGCACAAGGGGTAGAGATAAAAGAAAAGGAAAAAAGCACACCTATTTGGAAAGCTTTTGCCGAGAATCAATTCTTGGTGTTAACAACCTCAATTTTCTTACTACTTGCCGCTGGATATTTTGCTTACGGATGGATGATGCAGGTAGGGGTTGATCAAGGGTATGCACCAGTGCAACCTATTCATTACTCCCATAGAATACATGCAGGGGTTAATGAAATAGATTGTAACTATTGCCACAGTTCTGCCCGTAAGAGTAAGCATTCTGGAATTCCTTCTTTGAATGTGTGTATGAACTGTCATAAAAGCATTTCTGAAGTAGCTGCGAATACACAGGCGGAAGGACAAAACGAATATGGAGTAGATTACAATGCCGAAATCCAAAAACTGTATGCAGCAGTAGGATGGGACGAAGCTACCCAAGCTTATACGGGTGAAGAGAAACCTGTAAAGTGGGTGCGTATTCATAACCTACCGGATTTCGCTTACTTTAATCACTCACAGCACGTTACCGTGGCTGGGGTTGAGTGTCAGACCTGTCACGGACCGGTTGAAGAAATGGAGATATTGGAACAGCATTCTCCACTTACCATGGGATGGTGTATTAACTGTCACAGGGAAACCAATGTAAATGTAGCCGACAACGAATATTACGAAAAGATTCATGCAGAACTTTCCAAGAAGTATGGCAAAGAAAGCTTTACTGCTGCCGAGATGGGTGGTTTGGAATGTGGAAAGTGTCACTACTAATGTAAACTTGAATATTATTTTATAATTATAATATGGCATCAAACAAGAAATACTGGAAAAGTGTTGAAGAGCTAAACGATAACAGCTCTATTGTTGAGACGCTACGACAAAACGAATTTGTAGAGCCCATTCCTACGGATGATTTCTTGGGTGACAAAGACACGTTGGAAGCCTCTTCGACCACACGTCGCGATTTCTTAAAATATGTTGGATTCACCACTGCAGCTGCTTCTTTGGCTGCCTGTGAAGGTCCTGTTATTAAATCCATTCCTTATGTAGTGGCTCCGGACGAGATTGTGCCTGGAGTAGCAAACTATTATGCAACTACGATCGCAGATGGATACGATTTTGCCAATGTATTGGTAAAAACACGTGAAGGACGTCCCATAAAAATTGAGCGAAATGATCTGGCAAAGCATGGCGGTAGTGTAAATGCACGTGTGCATGCCTCTGTACTTTCCATGTACGATCAAAATCGTCTGCAAGGACCCAAAGTGAATGGAGCAGATGCTTCTTGGGATGAGTTGCATACCGCTGTGGCAGGCAAGTTGAATGAAACAGCTGGCCAAGATGTGGTTTTGTTGACCCAAACCTTTGCAAGTCCTTCGACTTCCAAATTGATTGCCGATTTTAAAACAAAATACCCGAACGTACGTCACGTAATATATGATGCCGTATCCTCCAGTGAAGCGTTGGATGCATTCCAAGCTGAATATGGAACCCGTGCCTTGGCCGATTATGATTTCTCTAAAGCTGAGGTTATTGTTTCGGTAGGTGCAGATTTTATAGGTGACTGGCAAGGTGGTGGTTATGAGGCGGGATATGCCCAAGGACGAATTCCAAAGAATGGAAAGATGTCCAAGCACTATCAGTTCGAAGCGAATATGACCCTTTCTGGTGCCAATGCAGATGTACGTGTGCCAGCGACCCCTTCACAACAAGCACAGATTATTGCTGCTATTACAGGGGGTAGTACTTCGGGGCTTCCAGAAAACATTGTGGATGCTATTAATAAGGCTAAGGCGCAATTGGGCAAAGCTGGTAGTAAAGGAGTGGTTATTACGGGAGTTCAAACCGTAGCTGCTCAAACTGCTGCGCTGCAATACAATAAGGGCATAGGTAGTGAAGTAATGGATACAGATCGTCCACGAATGACTTCCATGGGAAGTGCTTCAGATGTGGCCAATGTAATGAACGGAGTGGTAAGTGGAAGTGTGAAAGGATTGATTACAGTAGGTGTGAACCCTGTGTATACCTTCCCGCATTCAGAATTCGCCGCTGCGTATGAAAATCTTGACTTCTCTCTTGCCTTTGCGATGAAAGAAGACGAAACGGCTTCAAAAGCCAAGTTAGTTGCAGCTACCCCTCATTATCTTGAGTCTTGGGGAGATGCACAATTGAAAAAAGGAGTATTTGGTTTGATGCAACCTACCATCCGTCCATTATTCAATACCCAACAATTTCAAGATTGTTTGGTACAGTGGACCGATAATGGCGATTCTTACTACAATTATATAAAAGACATGTGGAATGCGACCATCCTTGCCGATGGAGGTTCTTGGACCCAAGCATTGCACGATGGTGTATACGAAAGCGCTGTTGCAATTACTACAGATGCAGACACCGCTGAAACTACCGATTCTTCAACATCCAATGGAGCATTAAGCTCCCTTCAAAATGGAGGTTTAGAACTTACGTTATACACCAAAACTGGACTTGGAGATGGCCAGCAAGCCAATAACCCTTGGTTGCAAGAGCTGCCAGACCCAATTACAAGAACTTCTTGGGATAATTATATTACTATTTCTGCTTCCGATGCTTCAGGCCTTGGCTTGAAAAACTGGAATGTGGCCAATGGAGGTCTTAACGGGAGTTACGTAAATGTAAAAATGGGAGATGTTACCCTAGAAAGGGTGCCGGTATTAATCCAACCAGGTCAGGCCAAAGGGTCTGTAGGACTTGCTTTGGGATACGGACGAACTTCTTCCGTACAATCAGAAATGCAGACAGGTGTAAATGCCTATCCTCTTTATAGTGGGTTCTCTGCTACTCCAGGATCAGTATCCTTAGAAAAGGTGTCTGGAGAGCATGAATTTGCATGTGTTCAGTTGCACAATACCATGATGGGACGCGATATTATTCGTGAGACCACCTTGGAAATTTTCAACACTAAAGACGTTCACGATTGGAACGCAGTTCCAGAAGTATCTAAGGATCATCAGGAAATCCCTGTTACTTCTCCAGATGCCGACTTATGGGATTCGTTCGATCGTTCTATTGGACATCACTTCAATCTTTCTATTGATCTGAATGCCTGTACAGGTTGTGGGGCATGTGTTATTGCATGTCACGCCGAGAATAATGTGCCGGTTGTTGGTAAAACTGAAATGCGTCGTAGCCGTGATATGCACTGGCTTCGAATTGATAGATATTATTCTTCTGAAGATTCCTTTGCGGCAGATTCAGAGAAGAAAGACAATATTTCCGGATTGGGAAGTTCCCTTTCTGAGTACGGTGAAATGGAAAACGCTGCGGCGAATCCGCAGGTTGCATTTCAGCCAGTTATGTGTCAGCACTGTAACCATGCTCCATGTGAGACGGTTTGTCCGGTGGCTGCAACATCCCACGGTCGTCAAGGTCAAAACCATATGGCGTATAACCGATGTGTGGGTACGCGTTACTGTGCAAACAACTGTCCTTACAAAGTACGTCGTTTCAACTGGTTCTTGTATGCAGAAAACGATGAGTTCGATTACCACATGAACAACGATTTAGGCCGCATGGTATTGAATCCAGATGTAGTGGTACGCTCTCGTGGGGTAATGGAGAAATGTTCGATGTGTATCCAGATGACCCAAAAGACCATTTTGGATGCCAAGCGTGATGGGAGACCTGTTAAAAGTGGTGAGTTTAAAACGGCTTGTTCGGCAGCATGTGAGACAGGAGCAATTAAGTTTGGCGATATAAATGATCACGACAGTGAGATTGCTGAATTGAAAGAAGACAAACGTATGTATCACCTATTGGAAGCGGTAGGAACAGAACCAAATGTGTTCTACCAGACCAAGGTGAGAAATACAAACGAAGCATAATAATCTAACTAAGTAATTGAATATATAGATATGGCGTCGCATTACGAAGCACCTATTAGAAGACCCTTAGTTACTGGAGATAAGAACTACCACGATGTTACCGTGGATGTAGCGGCTCCCGTAGAAGGCAAAGCCAACAAACAATGGTGGATAGTATTTTCTATTGCCTTGGTTGCCTTTTTATGGGGATTGGGTTGTATCATTTACACCATCTCAACTGGTATTGGGGTTTGGGGACTTAACCGAACAGTAAACTGGGCTTGGGATATTACCAACTTCGTTTGGTGGGTAGGTATTGGTCACGCAGGAACACTTATTTCGGCGGTACTTTTGTTATTCCGTCAAAAATGGAGAATGGCGATTAACCGTTCTGCAGAGGCGATGACAATCTTCTCGGTAATTCAGGCAGGATTGTTCCCAATTATTCACATGGGACGTCCTTGGTTGGCTTATTGGGTATTACCCATTCCAAACCAATTTGGATCTTTATGGGTAAACTTTAACTCACCACTTCTTTGGGATGTATTTGCGATATCCACATATCTATCGGTATCATTGGTATTCTGGTGGACAGGTTTACTTCCTGATTTTGCCATGATTCGTGACCGAGCGGTTACACCATTTACAAAGAAAGTATACAGCATTCTATCATTCGGATGGAGTGGACGTGCCAAGGATTGGCAACGTTTTGAAGAAGTATCTTTGGTTTTGGCCGGATTGGCAACACCACTGGTACTTTCGGTACATACCATAGTATCCTTTGACTTCGCAACTTCGGTAATTCCGGGATGGCACACTACCATTTTCCCACCGTATTTCGTTGCTGGGGCGATTTTCTCAGGATTCGCGATGGTAAATACCCTTCTTATTATTATGAGAAAGGTATCTAACCTAGAAGATTATATTACCATACAACACATCGAATTAATGAACATAGTAATAATGATTACTGGTTCTATTGTGGGTGTGGCTTATATAACCGAGTTGTTTATCGCTTGGTATTCTGGAGTGGAATATGAGCAATATGCTTTCTTGAATAGGGCAACAGGACCTTATTGGTGGGCCTATTGGGCCATGATGACCTGTAACGTATTCTCTCCTCAGTTTATGTGGTTCCCAAAATTGAGAAGAAGTATCATGTTCTCCTTCTTTATTTCGATTGTGGTAAACATCGGAATGTGGTTTGAGCGTTTCGTAATTATCGTAACCTCACTGCATAGGGATTACCTTCCATCTTCTTGGACGATGTTCTCCCCAACTTTTGTGGATATTGGGATTTTTATCGGAACCATAGGATTCTTCTTTGTACTTTTCCTATTGTACTCAAGAACCTTCCCTGTAATTGCGCAGGCAGAGGTAAAATCTATCCTAAAATCATCGGGAAGCAAGTATAAAAAATTAAGGGCAGAACAAGGAGACGACGCAAAGCATTATGAGATGCCGTCTGGAGCCGAAGCAATGGTATCATCTGGATCTGAAGGCTCAGAAGCCACAGGAGGAGCTGAATCTTCAGAAGAAGATCATTCCGCTAAAACAGATTCGTTGTTGAGTAGCATTGGAACTTTCGATCCAAATACGCAAACAGCAGACGATCTTAAGAGAATAAGTGGTGTAGGACCCAAAATGGAGGAAAAACTACATCAATTGGGCATTTTCACCTTTGAACAGGTAAGCAAAATGACCGACAGGGAATACGATTTATTAGACAGCATCACTGGAGAGTTCCCAGGTCGTGCAAAACGCGACGATTGGGCAGGACAGGCTGCTAAACTTAAAAATAGTTAAGGTATGGCTTCGAAAGTAATTCACGCTATCTATAACGACGATGATATCCTAATGAATGCTGTAAAAGCAGTTCGCAAGGAGCATTATCATATTGATGAAGTATATACACCGTTTCCAGTTCACGGCCTCGATAAGGCTATGGGACTGGAGGACACAAGAATAGCCATCTGTTCTTTTATGTATGGTATTGTTGGGTTGGCTGTAGCTATCACAATGATGAACTATATAATGATTGCGGACTGGCCACAGGATATTGGAGGTAAGCCAAGCTTTAGCTACCTAGAGAATATGCCAGCCTTTGTTCCTATTATGTTTGAGATGACGGTTTTCTTTGCTGCCCACCTTATGGTGATTACATTTTACATGCGCAGTAAATTGTGGCCATTCAAAAAAGCAGAGAACCCTGATGTTCGTACCACCGATGACCATTTCCTTATGGCAATCGATGCGAGTCACCATAATGTGGATGAGGTATCTAAATTCCTCAGCGATACAGGTGCCATAGAAATTAGTTTACACGATAAAGAAGACGATCACTAATATGAAACGTATTTTAACGATAACACTTCTGTTTGCTGCATCCATCACGATGGTATCGTGTTTCGATAGCGCAAAACCAAACTATCAGTACATGCCCAATATGTATGAGCCAGTAGGTTATGAAACCTATGGAGAGTACGGCATTTTCGAAAATGTGACTGGAGGTTCTGAGGCTATGTTGCCAGCTGAAGGTTCTATCCCTCGTGGATGGCAACCTTATGATTATCCAAATACCAACGAAGGGCTCGAATTGGCAAAAGTTGAATTGACAAACCCATTAAGTGTAACACAGGATAACCTGGACAAAGGAAAAGCACTTTACGACATTTATTGTGCTGTATGCCATGGCGAAAAGGGAGATGGACAGGGAATATTGGTTCAGAATGAAAAAATATTGGGAATTCCAAGTTATGCCGATCCAGGAAGGGTGATTACTGAAGGAGGAACGTACCACGTTCAGATGTATGGATTAAACTCAATGGGATCGTATGCCTCTCAGACGAATGAAGAAGAACGCTGGCAAATCACTATGCACGTAATGAACCTTAAGAATACCCTGGAGGGGAAACCACTATTGGAAATTGAAACTCCAATGGAAGACGTTGCCGAAGGTATTGCTACTATGATTGTTGAGACAGAGTCTCATGAAGGAGAAGAAGGCCATGAAGGGGACGATCACGAAAACGACGAAGAACAACACTAACTGAAGAACAAAGAGAATAGCTAAGAATATGGATACGTATAAGCTACCTAATAAATTAAAGTTATTTGCAATCAGCTTTATGGTGATAGGTGCACTTGGCATGATAGCTGGGTTTGCCTTAACACCAAAAACTATTGAAGAGGTGAAGGCAATTGAGGCAAGTCATCATGGCGACGGACATGGTGGTGATCACGCCACTGCCGATAGTCATGGGGAAGCCGCACACGGTGGGGATCATGCAGACGATGCTCACGGAGGCGACGCGCACTATGAACACGTATTGCACCAAATGCAAAATAGGCCTTGGTCTGCTTTGTACATCGCTTCGTTCTTTTTCTTCATGATTGCATTGGGAACCCTGGCGTTCTATGCCATTCAACATGCATCCCAAGCGGGATGGTCACCTGTATTGTTCAGGGTAATGGAAGGAATTACTGCCTACTTACCATGGGCTTCGGTTATTATTTTGATACTATTGGCACTTTCCGTATTTCACGTAAATCATATTTTCCATTGGATGGATCCCGATTTGGTTAACCCGGAAAGCGACCACTATGATAAATTGATAGATGGGAAAAGTGGATGGCTGAATACATCTGGATTCTTGATTCGTGCAGTAATTTATTTATTAGGATTCAATGCATACCGTTATTTATCAAGAAAATGGACATTGAATCAGGACAATGCATCCGATAACCGATGGTTTAAGAAAAACTTTAAATTGGCAGCTGGGTTCTTGGTATTCTTTATCTATACAGAATCTATGATGTCTTGGGATTGGCTTATGAGTTTCGATCCACATTGGTTTTCTACCCTATACGGATGGTATGTCTTTGCAGGTATGATGGTAAGTGCCATTACGGTAATCGCAATGATTACAATTTTCTTGAAATCGCAAGGATATCTGGATTTTGTGAACGACAGCCACATTCATGATTTGGCGAAGTTCATGTTTGCTTTCAGTATTTTCTGGACCTACCTATGGTTTTCTCAGTTCATGCTTATTTGGTATGCGAACATTCCAGAAGAGGTAACTTACTTTGTAACCCGTATTGAAGATTATAAATTACCGTTCTTCGGAATGCTTGCGATGAACTTCATATTCCCGCTATTAATCCTTATGAATAGTGATTACAAGCGTGTAAACTGGTTTGTGATAATGGCTGGGGTTGTAATCTTGGCCGGACATTATATCGATGTGTTTAACATGGTAATGCCTGGTACGGTAGGAACCTCATGGTTCATTGGATTACCGGAAATTGGATCATTACTATTCTTCTTCGGACTGTTTGTATTTGTAGTCTTTACTGCATTGACCAAAGCACCGCTATTGGCTAAAGGAAGCCCATTCGTGAAGGAGAGTAAGCATTTTCATTATTAATTAAATTAAAGAAGACAGATAACGATGACCGCATTTTTAGTTGTACTAGTAATCATACTTTTTGGAGTTGCTGTTTGGCAAATGGGTAAGATATTCCAACTGTCCAAAAACCAACAAGAAGATTCTGAAGTAGCTAACGACAAAGACAACAACATGAACGGATGGCTCATGTTGATGTTTGTTCTCTTTATATACGGAATCAGTATAGTTTCTTTCTGGAAATGGGGAGATGTAATGCTACCGGAATCAGCATCCGAGCATGGTGTTGGAATTGATCAACTCTGGTTAATTTCCATGATTTTAATCTTTGTGGTCGGAATCGTAACGCAATGGTTGTTGCATTACTTCGCCTTCAAATATAGAGGAAGACAAGGACAAAGAGCCGTTTTCTTTGCCGATAATGATAAGCTTGAATTTATTTGGACCATAATCCCTGTTATCGTGCTAGCCGGATTGATCATCTACGGTCTTTTTACTTGGACCGATATTATGAATATCGATACAGAAGACGATCCATTAGTAGTAGAGTTATATGCCTACCAATTCGATTGGAGAGCACGTTATGGAGGAGAAGATAATACATTGGGTGAAGCCAATGTTCGCTTAATTGAAGGAGCCAACCAATTGGGTGTTGATGTAGGGGACCCTAATGCACAAGATGATATTATTGTGAACGAACTGCACCTGCCCGTAGGTAGAAAGGTGCTGTTCAAGATGCGTTCTCAAGATGTATTGCACTCAGCTTATATGCCTCACTTTAGAGCACAAATGAACTGTGTTCCTGGTATGATTACTCAATTTGCATTCACACCGACCAAAACTACTTTGGATATGCGTGAAAATGAAGAGATCATTGCAAAGGTGGCCAAGATTAATAATATTAGAAAAGAGAATAGTAAAGCGTTAGTTGCTAACGGAGATGAGGCGTTAGAGCCTTATACCTTCGATTATATGCTACTATGTAACAAGATCTGTGGTAACAATCACTACAACATGCAAATGAAGATCATAGTAGAAACTGAAGACGAATACAATGCTTGGATGGCAGAACAGGCAACTTTAGCGCAAACTCTTAAACAATAACAAAAAAATAGCTTAGAAAGATATGTCAGCACACGCACACGATTTAGCAGTAGATCACCACGACGATCACGGACATCATCACAAGGAGACTTTTGTGACTAAGTATATATTTAGTCAGGATCATAAGATGATCTCCAAGCAATACCTTATTACGGGATTGTTTATGGGAATCATTGGTATTGCCATGTCGCTTCTATTTAGAATGCAGTTGGCTTGGCCAGATAAGGAGTTCACCATCTATGAAGTACTGCTTGGAAAATGGGGTGAAGGAGGAGTTATGGATCCAAGTGTATACCTTGCTTTGGTTACCATCCATGGAACCATCATGGTATTCTTTGTGCTTACTGCTGGGTTAAGTGGTACGTTTAGTAACTTATTAATTCCATTGCAGATTGGTGCACGGGATATGGCATCTGGATTCTTGAACATGATCTCGTATTGGTTGTTCTTCCTTTCCAGTGTAATCATGGTTCTTTCCCTTTTCGTAGAAGCCGGACCGGCATCTGCAGGATGGACTATATATCCACCATTAAGTGCGCTTCCACAAGCAATACCTGGCTCAGGAACGGGTATGACGCTATGGTTGGTTTCTATGGCTATATTTATTGCTTCTTCCTTATTGGGGTCGCTAAACTATATTGTAACCGTAATTAATCTTAGGACCAAAGGGATGTCTATGACTAGACTTCCGTTAACTATTTGGGCCTTCTTTATCACAGCGGTAATTGGTGTGGTTTCGTTCCCAGTTCTATTATCGGCAGCTTTGTTGCTTATTATGGATAGAGGTTTTGGAACGTCCTTTTTCCTGTCCGATATTTATATTGCTGGAGAGGTGTTGCATAATCAAGGAGGATCTCCTGTGCTTTTCGAGCACTTGTTCTGGTTCCTTGGGCACCCAGAGGTATATATCGTATTATTACCCGCGTTAGGAATCACTTCAGAAATCATTGCAACCAACTCACGTAAGCCTATTTTTGGATACCGTGCCATGGTAGCATCTATTTTGGCAATTGCATTCCTTTCAACGATTGTATGGGGTCACCATATGTTTATCTCAGGGATGAACCCATTCCTAGGATCGGTATTTACATTTACAACATTATTGATTGCAATTCCATCTGCTGTAAAAGCTTTTAACTATATCACAACACTCTGGAAGGGGAATCTTCAAATGAACCCTGCTATGTTGTTCTCCATTGGGTTGGTTTCTACCTTCATTACTGGAGGTCTAACAGGAATCCTTTTAGGGGATAGTGCATTAGATATTAATGTACACGACACCTATTTTGTGGTAGCTCACTTCCACTTGGTAATGGGTATTAGTGCCTTATACGGATTATTTGCCGGGGTATACCATTGGTTCCCAAAAATGTTCGAAGGTAAGATGATGAATAAGAACCTTGGGTATATTCACTTCTGGGTAACCGCTGTTGGAGCCTATGGGGTATTCTTCCCTATGCACTTTATCGGTATGGCGGGTCTTCCAAGACGTTATTACACGAATACGGCTTTTCCATATTTCGATGATTTGACCGATGTGAACGTAGTAATTACCATATTCGCGTTTATCTCAGCCGCTGCGCAAATTGTATTCTTGTATAACTTTATTTCATCTATGTTCTTTGGAAAAAAGGGAAGTAAGAACCCTTGGAATTCGAATACGTTGGAGTGGACTGCAGAAGTAAAACATATTCATGGAAACTGGGATGGACCCATTCCGCACGTACACCGTTGGGCGTATGACTACAGTAAATTGAATAAAGACGAATCCGATTACGTGATTCCGGGACAGGATTTTATTCCGCAGACAACCCCGCTTCAGGATAATGAAGAAGAGATGAATCACTAAGCTGAAAATAATATTTTATAAAGGAACCCTTCCGAATTTCTCGGAAGGGTTTTTTGTTATCTTTAGCCCCACTAAATGAACCCGTTGTGACCATTCTCGAAAAAATCGTCCGTAATTTTCCCAATGCCGTTGCAGGCAAAGAGCAAGAATTTACCACTGGTAGTATTCGCAAAGCTGTGTTCATGCTCTCTGTCCCAATGATCTTGGAAATGATGATGGAGTCCATTTTCTTTTTGGTAGATGCCTATTTCGTTTCGAGCCTAGGTGCTAATGCCATTGCTACTGTCGGTCTAACTGAGTCCGTGCTCACCCTAGTATATGCCATTGCGATTGGATTAAGCATGGGAGTAACGGCCCTTGTAGCTAGAAGAACTGGGGAAAAAGATATTCCCGGAGCCACGCAATCTGCAGTCCAGGCTATTTTCTTAGGGGTAATTGTGGCTATGGTTATTAGTGTGATAGGCATCATTTACCCAAAAGATATCCTTGCACTCATGGGAGGTGAACCGGACTTAATAGCCGAGGGTTATAGGTTTACACAAATTCTTTTAGGAGGGAATGTTACTATCATGTTGTTATTCCTAATTAATGCTATTTTTCGTGGGGCAGGAGATGCATCTGTAGCCATGCGGGTTCTTATCGTTTCCAACTTGCTAAATATCATATTGGACCCGATGTTTATTTTCGGGTGGGGCCCAATTCCGGAGTACGGTGTCCAGGGGGCGGCTATCGCTACCACGATTGGTAGGGGAACGGGAGTGTTATTGCAACTATTGATTTTGTTTTTTGGATGGAGCCGAATTAAGGTCGGGATAAAGGATATCGTGTTTAGGGCAAAGATCATGATGAATCTCATCAAGGTAAGTTTAGGGGGAATAGGTCAATTTATAATTGGAACCTCCAGTTGGGTTTTCTTGATGCGAATTATGGCCGAATTTGGTAGTGAAGTTGTGGCGGGGTATACCATTGCCATTCGCGTACTCATGTTTACCTTAATGCCATCATGGGGAATGAGTAATGCCGCTGCCACATTGGTAGGGCAAAACCTAGGGGCAGGGAAGCCAGACCGCGCGGAATCTTCAGTATGGAAAACCGGGAAGTATAATGCTTGGTTTATGATTTTTGTGTCCTTGTTTTACCTCTTTTTTGCAGACTTCATAATAAAGATCTTTAGCGATGAACCGGAAGTGATAAAATACGGAGCATTAAGTTTACGAATTATTGCGGCAGGGTACGTTTTCTATGCCTATGGAATGGTCATTGTCCAAGCTTTTAATGGAGCAGGCGATACTAAAACTCCAACCATTATTAACTTCTTTTGTTTTTGGTTGTTTCAGTTACCATTTGCTTACGCTGCTGCTATCTACTTTGATTTAGGGGTCCTTGGTGTGCTTTTAGCCATCACCATAGCTGAAGCATTAATTGCGGTTATTGGTATAATTTGGTTTAGGAAAGGAAAGTGGAAGGAAGTTAAGGTATAACCATTTTAATACTTCTAAATACGTGTTTTTACGTATTGCCAACCCCTTGTTTTCAGTTTAGTTTTATATCATAATACTAGAACATCATAGGCTGGGGAGCCTTTTGGTGTAAGGAGCCGCAGCGACCCTGCGGCTTTTTGCTAAATACCCTCCAATGGGGATTTTCATCGTATTGGATGATCACTATTTTTGACGCAAACCGACTACAGCGGTAAGAGGAGAACTGCTGTTTTTTAACCCTGTATCAATGCGGTGCAGGGTTTTTATTTTCAATAGAAATAGAAGTAGTAAATGTGAATACTAAAAAGGATCATGACCAGTACGACGGTCCATACAATAGTATTAGTGGAAACCTTGAAAATATTAAGGATCTCTCTTTTACATAACGCCAATAGCGCTCCGGCATAAAATGCTACGGATGCCAATGCTACAGGTAGGGAGGGAATCAAGGATTCAAAAACTTCAAAATACATATCCCGAGTCCTTATGGCATATATAAGCATCAAAAAAGAGCTTATGGTATTATATCCCAAGTAAAAACTGAATAGAATCCATCCAATCTTCTTCCGTCTATAGAATAAGTAAACTGCAATAGGGAGTAGGAAAAGAATTATTAGGCTCAAGATTATACTTAAATCCCACCGAGCATCTTCGCTTTGGAATAGGTATCGGAAGGTCCAAAATTGACTATAAAAGCTATAAATAGATGCGGCTCCGAAAATTAGGGTGAGAAACCGGATGATCTTTTCCGGAGTCTGAATGCCGACCTGAAAAGGATTTAACGCCGATAGTAATTTGAAGAACTTTTCCCTATGCATTCGCATTTCCTCTTTATGTATCGCTTCCTGCTCCTCTTTTCGAAATGCAGCTTTCCTGATGTCTTCCTGCATCAAAGCAATTTTGTCTTCCGAAAGATTACGCTGTTTCAATTCTTCCCTGGCTGCTTCTAGGGCCATTAGTTGGTATTTCTCTTTTTCTTCGAGGATACGGAGAATTTCATAGTCGCTGAGACTTTGGTATTTTTCAGAGAATTCGTTCATGCGTTACTTAAAAAAATAAATATACACTAATCTTCGGGATGTGATATCAATTGGAAGTCTTGGAGACCCAAATAGCCTTTCGTATATTTGTTTTATGAATGACAACCTAGATCCCACCGGAGATCATCTATCACCTCAAGAACTGGATATCGAAAAGAAGTTGAGGCCATTATCTTTCGATGATTTTACGGGTCAGGATCAGGCATTAGAAAACCTTCAAGTGTTTGTGCAAGCTGCAAACATGCGAGACGAGGCACTCGATCACACCTTATTTCATGGCCCTCCCGGGTTAGGAAAAACTACTTTAGCCCATATTTTGGCCAATGAACTGGAAGTAAACATACGTGTTACTTCGGGTCCTGTACTGGACAAGCCAGGCGACTTGGCCGGCTTACTTACCAATTTAGATGAAAGGGATGTATTGTTTATTGATGAAATACATAGATTGAGCCCTATTGTCGAGGAATACTTGTATTCTGCCATGGAGGACTATAAAATCGATATCATGATCGAAAGTGGCCCCAATGCTAGGACGGTTCAAATCAATTTGGCCCCCTTTACCTTGGTCGGAGCAACGACAAGATCTGGATTGCTTACGGCACCTATGCGGGCCCGTTTTGGTATTGCTTCCCGATTGCAATATTATACAACAGAACTCCTTACAACCATTGTGCAACGGAGTGCTACAATTTTAAATGTCCCCATTACCATGGAGGCCGCTATTGAGGTAGCTGGAAGAAGTCGGGGAACACCACGTATAGCAAATGCACTTTTAAGGAGAGTGCGTGATTTTGCCCAGATTAAAGGAGATGGAACCATAGATATTACCATTGCCAAATACGCCCTGCAACAATTGAATGTAGATGCACACGGATTGGATGAGATGGATAACAAAATATTGACCACTATTATCGATAAATTTAAGGGAGGTCCAGTAGGGATTACCACCTTGGCAACGGCTGTTTCCGAAAGTGCGGAAACTATTGAGGAAGTATACGAACCTTTTTTAATTCAACAAGGGTTCATTTTAAGAACACCCCGAGGTAGGGAAGTCACAGAACATGCCTATAAACACTTGGGTAAGCTAAAAGGGCCTTCTCAGGGCGGGTTGTTTTAATTAGATGATGTCTCCCCGAGCGCAGTTGGGGTATGATTGTAGAAGAATGCAATTTTAAAGAAGGGATCAGATCTGCGCACGATCCGTGAGCTTAATGCCAACAAAGAAAAAGTATACCTACCCCAAATCGTTACCCTTACTCAAATTTTTTTGGAATGCAGAGGCCATTCGGAAAAACCCCATTCCTTTTCACAACCGCTTTTTTGAAAAATATGGAGATACCTTTTCGGTACGTTTAGGCCGAAAGAAATACCTGATGCTTTCCCGGGATAAGGAGGTGGTAGAATATATCCTTCGGAAAAACCATAAGAATTATTACAAGTCCAAAATACAAACCAATTATTTGTCTAAGTATTTGGGGAATGGGCTGCTAACCATTAATGGAGAATACTGGTTGCAACAACGAAGATTGATTCAACCTGCATTTCACAAACAAAAAATGGAGCAGTTGGTTGGGCTTATGCAAAAAACCATTGAATTAGAATTAGAGAAACTTCCTCAAAAGGAAGAAGTCGATGTGTTTCCTATTATGAACCGATTAGCGTTTCAAGTGGTGGGAAAATCATTGTTCCATGTATCCGCTTCTGAAGAAATGTTAGAGCGGCTCCAATTCATTATTCAGGAAGTTCAGGAATTTTTGGTGAAGGAAGTGCGACTGCCTCACAAAGGATGGTGGTTTAAATTAACGGGGCAGGTAAATAAGCATTTAATTCTAGCTGAGGAAAGCAGGCAAATTCTTCGTGCAATTATTGAAGAACGCAAAGAATCCAAGGAAAATCATGACGATCTGCTCGACATGCTTTTGGCAACGCGTTATGAGGATACTGGAGAACCCATGACGATCAAGCAACTTATAGATGAAATTACCATTTTGTTTGTAGCGGGACATGAGACTGCGGCCAATGCCCTGTCCTTTACTTCATGGCTATTGGCTAAACATCCCGAGGTGCAGCAGAAGGTGTTTCAGGAAGTATTGGAAGTGTCCAATCGAACATCAGATCCTATTGAGCAAATCCGACAATTGGAATACACCAAAGCAGTGATCGACGAATCCATGCGGTTGTATCCACCAGCTTGGATTACGGACAGGGAGAACCTTGAAGATGATTCCCTGGCAGGTTACCACATTAAGGAAGATACCTTGGTTGGCATTTCGTTCTACGAGCTTCATCGCCATCCAGACTATTGGGAAGACCCTAATCTTTTTAAACCAGATCGTTTTCTTGGAGAAAACAAAAAGAAGGCCTCGGGGATTTATTATCCTTTTGGAGCTGGCCCGAGACTTTGTATAGGTTTGGGCTTTGCAGTATATGAAATGGTTTTGGCGGTGTCCCATTTGGTCCAAAATTATGCGATCACCACCCAAACCAAATCCATCAGGATGAATCCGCTCATCACCCTCAAGCCCGTAGATACATTTTTGACCTTCGAAAAACGTTCGAAAAAGTAAAAGAAACATCATAAATTTCTCATAGACGTGAAATGTTTTGGTTTTACTACGACTTAAAACCTCAAACAATTCAAAAAAACGACTATGAAAAAATTAATATTCTTTGGTTTATCCTTGTTTTCAGCCTTCTCTATAAGTGCGCAGTGCCTTGAAGATGTAACCGGTTTCGGAAATAACAGTAGCATTCCTATGTATAATGTGGAGGGTACAGTGGAGGTGACTCTTAACCCCGATGGTTCGGTGACCCTAGATCTAGGGGATGATTTTATGACGGCAGCCGGTCCGGATATTAGGGCTTATTTGGTGAATTCGGGTGGACTTAGTGATGCCCAACTTACCACTACTCCTATCGCAAGCCTACAAAACGTACAGTTTGGTTTGGTAGGAAGTAGTAGTGTGCCACAAAATGGGGCCAAATCTTTTACCATCGACCTACCGGCTGGCAATGACATTCAGGATTTCGATAAAGTGTTTTTCTATTGCCTTCAATTCAATCAATTTTGGGATTTCGGAACCTATACCCCTTTTACAGACAGTACCTGTAGTATTTTGAATGTTGTTGATCAGGATGTAATTTCATTTCATTTATTTCCTAATCCAGCACAAAATGAAGTGCAAGTTGTATCTGAAAGATTTAATTCGGCTATGGTGGATGTGCTAACCATAAATGGAGCAGTGGTCATAGACAATGTGACTATCCAAGAAAATAAGTCATTAGATGTTTCCAGTCTCTCGCAGGGAATTTATTTAGTGCAGGTTACCACAACCGAGGGAAATAGAAGTCTACAAAGATTGGTGATTCAATAAACGCTTAAGAGCTTCTTTATTGGGAAAGGCGTCCATCAAAGGACGCTTTTTTTATATCCAGATGTTACTAAAGATAGTATCTTGTGGTGCAACTTTGGCCCAATGAAAACATCGCATCATAAAAATACCCAGTTTATTAAATCCGAGGCCAAACGGCTTGGGTTTCTTTCCTGTGGTATTAGTCGGGCTGGGTTTTTGGAAGAGGAAGCCCCAAGACTGGAAAAATGGCTAAAGGATGGCATGCAAGGAGAGATGGCATATATGGAAAACCATTTCGACAAGCGTCTGGATCCCACGAAACTGGTGGAAGGCTCCAAAAGTGTAATTTCCTTACTGTTAAATTATTTCCCTTCCGATTCTCAGGAAGTAGACTCCTATAAGATTTCAAAATATGCCTATGGTACCGATTATCATTTTGTGATCAAAGACAAATTGAAAGAACTCCTGCATAGCATTCAGACAGAAATTGGTGGAGTACATGGTCGGGCTTTTGTAGATTCTGCCCCCGTGCTGGACAAAGCTTGGGCAGCTAAAAGCGGACTGGGTTGGATGGGCAAGCACACCAACCTGCTCACAAAGCAAGTGGGGTCTTTTTATTTTATTGCTGAGCTCATTGTCGACTTGGAATTGGAATACGATACCCCGGTTACAGATCATTGCGGAAGCTGTACGGCCTGCATAGATGCCTGCCCCACCCAAGCCATTGTAGCTCCCTATGTTGTCGATGGAAGCAAATGCATTTCCTATTTCACTATTGAGCTTAAGAACGAAATTCCCCATGAATTTTCAGGAATGTTCGATGATTGGATGTTTGGCTGCGATGTGTGCCAAGACGTATGCCCTTGGAATCGATTTAGCCAAAGCCATAATGAACCTCTATTCGATCCAAATCCACAATTACTTTCCAAGACCAAAGCGGACTGGGAGGAGATTACAGAGGAAGTATTTCGTGAGCTATTCAAGAAAAGTCCTGTGAAACGCACCAAGTTTTCGGGATTGCAGCGCAACATAAATTTTCTGAAATAACTTTCCCTATTCCTTAGGGTCGGTTACCTTTGTAAGTCTTAACATTCATTTTTATGAGTAAGCAAAGTAAACGACGGGAAGCCCTATTATATCACGCGAAACCTAGGCCTGGGAAAATTCAGGTAGTTCCAACTAAGAAATATGCTACCCAACGGGATCTGGCTTTGGCTTATTCACCCGGGGTGGCAGAACCCTGTTTGGAAATAGAAAAGGATGTTAACAATGCTTATAGATATACCAATAAGGGAAACCTGGTGGCTGTTATTTCTAATGGAACAGCAGTTTTGGGATTGGGTAATATTGGTCCAGAAGCTTCCAAACCCGTTATGGAGGGGAAAGGATTGCTTTTCAAGATTTTTGCAGATATCGATGTATTCGATATTGAAGTGAGCACGGAAAATATAGATGAGTTTATTGCAACGGTCAAGAATATCGCCCCAACTTTTGGAGGGATCAATTTAGAAGACATTAAGGCCCCTGAAGCTTTCGAAATAGAGCGGCGGTTGAAAGAGGAATTGGATATTCCTGTTATGCACGATGACCAACACGGTACTGCGATCATTTCTGCAGCTGCCCTTTTGAATGCACTGGAATTGGCTGAAAAGGATATTAGCAAAGTTAAAATTGTGATTAGCGGTGCAGGTGCAGCGGCCGTTTCCTGTACACGCTTGTACAAGGCTTTTGGCGCCTCATCAAAGAATATTGTCATGCTGGACAGTAAAGGGGTAATTCGAAAAGATCGTGAACAGCTTTCAGAGGAGAAAGCCGAATTTGCTACCTCCAGAAAAATTGATACCCTCGAGGATGCTATGAAAGACGCCGATGTATTTGTAGGTCTTTCCATTGCGGACATAGTAACACCAGATATGTTGAAAACTATGGCCAAAAGGCCCATTGTTTTTGCTATGGCTAATCCAAATCCTGAAATTGCCTATAATCTAGCATGCAAGACAAGGGATGATATCATTATGGCCACTGGACGAAGTGATCATCCTAATCAAGTGAATAATGTATTGGGGTTCCCTTTTATTTTCAGGGGAGCACTAGATGTGAGATCGACCAAGATTAACGAAGAAATGAAGATGGCTGCGGTGAATGCTTTGGCAGAATTGGCAAAAGAACCCGTACCCGAACAGGTTAATATTGCCTATGGTGAAACGAAACTAGGCTTTGGAAAAGACTATATCATACCCAAACCCTTCGATCCAAGGTTGATTGAAAAAATTCCACCGGCTGTTGCCAAGGCAGCCATGGAAAGTGGAGTGGCGACAGAGCCCATTAAGGATTGGGAGCGTTATGAAGATGAGCTTCGGGAAAGGATGGGAAGTGATAATAAAATTACGCGATTACTCATGGATCGTGCAAAATCCAATCCTAAGAAGATTGTTTTTGCCGAGGCAGATCATTTAGATGTTCTTAAGGCGGCTCAAATAGTGCATGAGGAAGGGATTGCTATACCCGTGTTATTGGGAAGAAAGGCCGTTATAGAGGAATTGATGAAGGAACTCGATTTCGAAGAAGAAATGGAGATCATAGATCCTAAGAGTGACGAACAGTTGGATAAACTGAATGAATATGCCGAAAAGTATTGGCAACAGCGAAAGCGAAATGGAGTAACCCATTACGATGCCAAACGATTGCTTAGGGAGCGTAATTATTTTGCTGCCATGATGGTAAACGAAGGGGATGTCGACGGTATGATTTCGGGTTATGCCCGCGCTTATCCAACAGTACTAAGGCCTGTACTTGAAACCATTGGTAAATTTGAAGGGGTGGACAAAGTGGCGACAACAAACCTAATGCTAACCGGTAAAGGCCCAGTTTTTATTTCTGATACATCCATAAACATTGATCCTACGGCAAAGGAAATTGCCAATATTGCGCAAATGACCAATTATACGGTGAAAATGTTTGGTCTTACTCCGGTAATTGCAATGATCTCTTATGCCAACTTCGGGTCTTCTAAAGATCCACATGCGGCCAAAGTACGACAGGCAGTGTCCATGCTCCATAAATCCAATCCAGATATGCTTGTGGACGGGGAAGTACAAACAGACTTTGCCTTGAATATGGAAATGATGAAGAGTAAATTCCCCTTTTCAAAACTCGCTGGAAAGAAAGTAAACGCACTAATATTCCCTAATCTGGACTCTGCCAACAGTAACTACAAAACGCTCAAAGAGCAAAAAGGGGTTGAGTCTATCGGACCAATTATGCTCGGAATGAAAAAGCCAGTGCACATATTGCAGTTGGGCGCTAGCGTAGAGGAAATTGTAAATATGACTGCTATTGCAGTTGTAGATGCGCAGCAGAAAGAAAAAAGGGCTAAGGAAGCCAAGAAAAAAGGCAAAAAGTAACCGTTCTATTTTCGTATTTGCTTTGTTAGCACTTGCAAATAATTATACTATATTTGGGCAATTAACTTATGTTAACAAATGATTACCCATTTGCAGGGAAGACTTGTTGAGAAAAGCCCGACCAATGTTGTTGTTGATTGCAATGGTGTGGGTTATTTTTTGAATATTTCGCTACACACATTTTCGCACCTCCCCGATTCTGAAAATGTGAAACTTTTCACGCATTTACTTGTTAGAGAAGATTCCCACACATTGTATGGGTTTTCAAGTCAGGTGGAACGTGAGATTTTTAGATTGTTGATTTCCGTTTCGGGTGTTGGGGCAAGTACCGCTAGAACCATGCTGTCTTCCCTTAGTCCGGATCAAGTAAAAGAGGCAATTGCAAGTGGCGATGTAACCACCATCCAATCTGTAAAGGGAATTGGTGCCAAAACGGCCCAACGGGTAGTTTTGGATATTAAGGATAAGATTTTAAAAGTATATGGCTTAGAAGATGTTTCTGCTATTTCGAGCAATACGAATAAGAATGAAGCGTTATCAGCTTTGGAGACCTTAGGTTTTGCAAGAAAACAAGCCGAAAAAGCTTGTGATTTGGTCATCAAAGAAGACCCAAATGCATCAGTGGAAACGATCATTAAACAAGCCTTAAAAAATTTGTAGGAATTGAGTACAAAAAATTACGATTCAAGATATAGTTTAGCGAAAATTATAATTGTGGGGATATTGCTTCTAACTACGAATCAATTATTCTCCCAAGATGATACTACTGCCACAGGCTCGACTATGGGCCGTTTAGATCTTCCAGATCCTACGAGTATCCAAAACTTATATACATACGACCCCATTACCGAACGGTACATTTTAACACGTACATTGGGTAATATAGACATATCCTATCCGGTAATTCTGACACCAGAGGAATATCAGGAGTTGGTTATGAAAGAGGAAATGAAGGCCTATTTCAAAGAAAAGATCGATGCGGCTGATGGGCGTAAAGATGGTGCCGAAGAAGCACAGAAGAACTTACTTCCCACTTTTTATGTGAATTCTAGCTTTTTTGAAAGTGTTTTTGGGGGAAATACCATCGAAGTAATTCCTCAGGGTACAGTGGAAATGGATTTGGGAATCTTGTATACCAAACAAGACAATCCAGCTTTCTCACCGAGAAACCGTAGTAACCTTTCGTTCGATTTCGATCAAAGGATTAGTTTGAGCTTATTGGGTAAAGTAGGGGAACGACTTCAGGTAACGGCCAATTATGATACCCAATCTACGTTCGATTTTCAGAATATCATAAAATTGGAATATACGCCTACAGAGGACGATATCATTCAAAAAATAGAAGTGGGTAACGTAAGTATGCCGCTAAATAGCTCTTTAATTCAAGGGGCACAGAGTCTTTTTGGGGTACGAACCGAACTGCAATTTGGAAAGACCACCATTACAGGTGTGTTCTCAGAACAACGTTCAGAAACTCGTTCTGTTGTGGCCGAAGGCGGGGCAACAGTGACAGAATATGAGTTGTTTGCCTTGGATTATGACGAGAACAGGCACTTCTTCCTTTCACATTACTTTAGGGATAACTACGATAGGGTTTTAGAGCAATATCCATTCATTAATTCGAATGTACAGGTAACCCGAATAGAAGTTTGGATTACTAATCGTAACAATACGACCAACGATGTACGTAACATTGTGGCCCTTCAGGATATTGGAGAATCGGATATTTCAAATATTGGTTTGGATAACGTACCAGGAGGATTTATTAATACCTCCAGAAATGCATTTCCAGATAACGGAAATAACGACTTTAACCCCTTTGGTATAGATAACGCTAGTGAGCAAAGTATATTAAATAGTAATATTCGGGATATCGCTCAGGTTTCCAATGGTTTCAGTGGTGTTTCGGTTGCCGACGGAATTGATTATGTAACCCTTGAGAATGCTAGAAGATTACAAACCAATGAATACCAATTGAATTCTCAACTGGGATATATTTCCTTGAATCAACGTTTGAATAACGACGAAGTGCTTGGGGTGTCATTCCAATTTACAGTAAATGGAAAGGTATTTCAAGTAGGTGAATTCTCAACAGATGGTGTCGATGCTACAGGAGGTCCACTTGGAGGTCAAGGAGGTGTAGATCCGGACCCAGATCCAGACCAAAATGAAGTAGGAATCCCTCAGAATTTAGTAGTAAAACTTCTTAAAAGTAATATCACCATAGTTGAAGAACCTGTATGGGACATCATGATGAAGAACATCTATCCTATTGGTGCATTTCAACTGGAACAAGAGGATTTTCGTATGAACATCCTTTATACGGATCCTTCCCCTTTGAATTATATTACCCCAGCCGAAGGTGGTGATTTCCCCGTGGAAGCCTTACCAGATGATATAGATGATGAAGTGTTGACCGATGAAGTGCTATTGCGCTTATTCAATATGGATAGATTGAACTTCAATAATGACCCGCAGGATGGCGGTGATGGTTTTTTCGATTTCTTTCCAGGGATTACGGTCGATCAGCAAAACGGGCGAATTATTTTTACAAGTGTTGAGCCTTTCGGGGAATTCCTTTTCGATAGGCTAGATGCACCTGGAGGAGGTCAAGATTACGATATACCTGCCAGTTATAATGCCAACCAAGCGAAGTATGTATACCGATCTATGTATCGATCTACAAAAATTGTGGCCGAGCAAGAAGATAGTGATAAGAATAAATTTCAATTGCGCGGAACTTATAAATCCACAGGATCGGATGGAATCCCGATTGGTGCCTTCAATATTCCTCCAGGATCGGTAACGGTTACTGCGGGTGGAAGAACCCTTGTTGAAGGGGTGGACTATACGGTAAACTATCAATTGGGACGAGTGCAGATTTTGGATCCGGCACTTCAAAACTCGAATACTCCCATTAATATTTCTACAGAGAATAATACACTATTCGGACAGCAAACAAGAAGGTTTACAGGTTTCGATGTTCAGCATAAGTTCAATAACAACTTCCAATTAGGAGGAACATTCCTTAACCTGAACGAACGTCCATTGACGCAAAAATCGGCCTTCGACAATGAACCCATAAACAACACCATGTTTGGAATGAACCTTCAGTATTCTACAGAGGTTCCTTTCTTAACTAGATTGGTAAACAAATTACCGAACATAGACACGGATGTGCCTTCCAATGTGGCCATTCGTGCCGAAGCAGCCTACCTGTTGCCAGGAGCACCAAAGGTTTCCGATTTCGACGGAAAAACTACTTCTTATATCGATGATTTTGAAGCCGCTCAAACGGCTATCGATATTAGTGCACCACTTACATGGACACTCTCCAGTGTGCCTAATGGGTTTGGTAGGGTTAGTCATAACGGACAAGAGGAAGTTCCTGCAGACGATATTGGATCTAATGACCGTCGTGCATTACTTAACTGGTATACTATTGATCCAGTTTTCTACAGCTCGCAACGTCCAGATGGTATTTCTGATGAAGATCTTTCATCACCATTTACCAGAAGGGTATTCAGGGATGAGATTTTCCCTGACCAAGATATTGTGCAAGGGCAAACCCAAGCACTGTTTACCTTAGATTTATCCTATTATCCAGATGAAAGGGGCCCTTATAACTTTAGGTCCACAGAGCAAAGTTTAGGGAATGATCAAAATGAGTTGCCTAATCCAGATCGAAATTTTGGAGGGATTATGCGACAGTTAACCACTACCGATTTTGAGCGATCGAATGTGGAATACATTCAATTTTGGTTAATGGATCCGTTCATTTATGATGAAAACTCCACCAATCAAGGAGGTAAATTAGTATTTGATCTTGGGAACATATCTGAAGATATCCTTAAGGATGGTCGTAAGCAATATGAAAATGGACTTCCGGAAGATGGAGGGACCTCTAATGTGTTGCCTACCAATTTGGCGAAGGTTCCTTTAAATCAATCCCTTATCTACACATTTAGTACCACGGGACAGGAACGTACGAACCAGGATGTGGGTCTGGATGGAAAATCAGATTTAGAAGAAGGATCAGTATTAGATATTAATGGGGCGCCGGTGGAACCAGAGAATTCCATTGTAGCGCGATTTGGACCAGAAGATCCTGCTCGCGATAACTATCAGTATTTCCTTCAGGCAGAAGGTGGAATTTTAGATAGATACCGTCTATTTAATGGTACCGATGGAAACTCGCCAGAAGCCGTAAGCAATACAGACCGTGGTAATAATGCACAGCCCGATGTAGAGGATGTAAACCGTGATAATACCATGAATACGGTAGACAGCTATTTTCAGTATGAAATAGATGTAGTGCCGGGCATGAATGCAGATAATAGCCAGTTTGTAACCGATGTAAAGGAGATTCAGATAACAACCCAGACTAATGAAGAGATTCCCGTTCGTTGGATTCAATTTAGGATTCCATTAAACGAACCCACAGAAGCGGTGAACGGAATATCCGATTTCCGATCCATCCGTTTCATGCGAATGTTCGTAACCGAATTTGAGCAGCCTACGGTACTTCGATTAGGAACCGTAGAATTATTTAGGGGAGACTATAGAAGATATGCTGGTTCTCTAGATGTGGCCAATGATCTTGAACCTAATGAAAATGACAATACAACTTTCGAAAACGAAGCGGTAGGTATTATTCAGAACAGTAATTATGTAATTCCACCGGGAGTATTCCGTGAGGAGTTAAACCAGAATAACAATATTATTCGTCAGGATGAGCAATCCTTGGCGCTACGTGTGTGCGAATTAGAGCCAGGTGATGCTCGAGCTGTTTACAAGAATTTCAATGTAGATATGCGTCAGTATAAGAACCTTGAATTATTTGTGCACGCCGAGGCTAATGAAGATGCCGGAATAGGATTGGCAGATGACGAAATGCATGCTTTCATTCGATTGGGAACCGATTTAAATACAAGTTTCTATGAAATTGAAATGCCATTAAAGGTTTCTCCTAATATTGAAAATGCAACCGATGCCGATGCTGAAACGGTATGGCCAAGTGAAAACAGATTGGAATTCCCGTTAGAGGCCCTTCAGGAATTGAAGAGTATAGCCGTTAGCTCTGGTCAGGACGGATTGTTGCCGGAAGATGCTGCAGGAGTTAGGTATGCTGCCGAGGGGGAAATAAATGCAGACCCTAAGTTCCGATTTGGTATTAAAGGAAATCCCAGTTTTGGAAATGTGCGTGTCATCATGATAGGTTTGCGAAACAAGACCAACTCCAATATTTGTGGGGAAGCATGGTTCAATGAAATGCGACTTTCAGAATTGGATAATACAGGAGGTTGGGCTGCTGTAGCAAATATAGATGCGAATTTAGCCGATTTTGCCAATGTAAGTGCCACGGGTAGTATTAGTACTATCGGATTCGGTTCCATAGATCAAGGTCCAAACCAACGTAGTCTTGAAGATACCCGTTTGTACGATGTAGTAACCAATTTCAATTTAGGGCAATTATTGCCTAAGAAATGGGGAATAAACCTACCATTCAATTACGGAATTGGAGAGGAGTTTATCACGCCTAAGTTCGATCCCGAGTTACAGGATATAGAACTGGATACGCGTATAGATAATGAAACAGATGAAAACCTAAAGGATGCCTATAAGGATCAGGCTGTAGACTATACGAAGCGCCAGAGCATTAATTTTATTGGTGTTCGTAAGGAACGAACCGGTGACAAGAAACCGATGCCGTATGATATTGAGAATTTCACCTTCTCGTATTCCTATAACCAAGTGGATCATAACGATTTTGAAATTGAAGAATCCTTGGATCAAAATGTACGTGTAGGAGGAACATACGATTATAGTTTCCCACAGAAATCCATTGAACCCTTCAAGAAAAACGATTCAATATTCAGGAGTAAATACTGGCAATTCTTGAAGGATTTGAACTTCAATCCATTGCCTTCCAATATATCTGTTAGCTCCAATATTATAAGACAGTACAACGAGCAAAAATTCCGTGAATTGAATTTATTGCCTGGGAACATTGGTATTCCAACATTGTACCAACGGAACTTCCTGTTCGATTGGCAGTATGCGGTCAATTATAATTTGACTAAATCCTTGCGATTCAATTTCAATGCATCCAATAATAGAATAGTTACCAATTATATTAATCCTGAACAACAGGATGATGGAAGCATAAATTATATAACGGATAATTCGGTGGGAGTATGGGATGGTTTCTTCGATATTGGTGATCCAAACCAGCATTTCCAGTCTTTACAGATAAATTATGATCTTCCTACCCAAAAATTCCCATTCCTGAAATGGATACGGGCTACCTATAGCTATCAAGGGGATTATCAGTGGCAAGATGGAAGTGATCTTTTCAGTAATGTAGTTATTCCGCAAGAAACGGGCGATCCAATTGTATATGATCTCGGAAATTCTATTCAGAATGCGAGCACTCATAGGATTAACTCCACTTTCGATATGAAGAATTTCTATCGTTATATAGGTCTTACCAAAATCAAGAAGAGCACGCGTAGAGGTCGTGATGCTCGTAATAGTGGCGGTAGTGGAAACGAACGTGGTGGTGGAGATGCCGGAGGCGGCGGTGGTAAAGACGGAGGAAAGGGCGACTCGAAAAATGAGGAAAGCAAAGCTTCGGGTAGTGACAAAAGAACGAGAATTGTACAAAGTAATAGAAATGCAACACAGAATGCCGCCGGATCTTCAAGTTCTTTAAGTGCTGGGGCAAAGGCTGCCAATACCCTTATAGGTTTGGTAACTATGGTTAAGAAGGTGGGGATTAACTATCAGGAGAACAATGGTATTTTCTTGCCGGGATATACACCTTCTATCGGTTTTGCCGGAACACTGAAACCAACCTCTGGATTCGTATTTGGTAGTCAGGCAGAAGTGAGGGATTTAGCAGCAAGGAAGGGATGGCTTACCTTATATCCAGAATTCAATGAACAGTACACGGAGGTAGAAAGTAGGCAATTGGATTATCAAGCTAACATCGAACTCATTCCAGATCTAAAGATAGACGTGAATGGTAATCGCGCCTATTCGGAAAACTATGCGGAAAACTATATAGTGGAGGACGGATTGTACCGTTCTTTAACACCAACTACTTTTGGAAACTTTAATATTTCGACGGTACTTATTAAAACAGCCTTCGGAAAAAGTGATGAAAACGGAAGTGATGCCTTTACCGATTTTAGAAACAATCGATTTACAGTTGCAGACCGTTTAGCAAGAAATTTTGCAGCAGAGAACCCTGGAGAATACCAGTACGCTATAGATGAAGAAACTGGCTTCCCAGTTGGTTTCGGACCTACCAGTCAAAATGTACTACTAACCTCTTTCTTGTCCGCTTACAAAGGAAGCGATGCCTCTAAGGAAAAGACAGGTTTGTTTAGGGATATGCCCTTGCCAAACTGGGACCTTAAGTATACAGGGTTAATGAACATTAAGTGGTTTAAGAAAAACTTTAAGCGATTCTCCATACAGCATGGATATCGTTCATCGTACACAGTGAACCAATTTCAGACCAACTTAGATTACGATAGAAATGATCCGACTGCTTTAGATCAAGCGGGTAACTTTAAAAGTGAAACCTTCTTGAGCAATGTGAACCTTACAGAGCAGTTCTCTCCACTGGTGCGGGTAGATTTCGAAATGCAGAATTCCGTTAAAATATTGGCGGAGTACAGGAAAGATAGAGCTTTATCATTGAGTTTTGCGAATAATCTACTTACCGAAATCATTGGGAATGAGCTGATATTAGGATTGGGATATAGGGTAAAAGACTTGAAGATTGGAACCAACTTTGGAGGTAAAAAGAAGATTATTACTAGTGATCTAAACTTTAAGTTGGATATGTCTGTGCGTGATAATAAAACGATTATACGTTACCTAGATATAAATAACAATCAGGTAACTGCGGGACAAACCATTTATGGGCTTCAATTCTCTGCAGATTATGCATTGAGTAAGAACCTTACGGCATTGTTCTATTATGATCATACGTTCTCCGAGTATGCTATTTCAACAGCATTCCCGCAGACAACCATAAGAAGTGGATTGACACTTCGATATAATTTTGGTAACTAAATAACAACTAAGATAATTTAAGAACACATGAACTTACCTTCAGATTTAAAGTATACCAAGGACCATGAGTGGGTAAAAATAGAGGGGGATACAGCTACCATTGGTATCACCGATTTTGCCCAGGGTGAATTGGGAGATATTGTGTATGTTGAAGTTGAAACACTGGATGAAACATTGGATAGGGAAGAAGTTTTTGGAACGGTAGAAGCCGTTAAAACAGTATCGGACCTTTTCATGCCGCTTAGTGGCGAGGTGATCGAATTCAATGAAGACCTAGAAGCAGAACCTGAGCAAGTGAACTCAGACCCTTATGGAGCGGGTTGGATGATTAAAATAAAGATTTCGAACCCAGAAGAACTCGAAGACCTTTTGGATGATGAAGCTTATAAAGAAGTTATTGGGGCCTAGGCCCCTTTTTTATTCAGGAGTACTTTATACCCTAATAATTACCGTATTATTTTTATTGCCCGCCAAGGACATACCGGGTATGGCAATTCGCTTTGGAGACAAATGGGCCCACATCTTGGTGTTCCTTTTGCTTTCACTGGTTTGGTTGCTTGCTGCCTGGCTTAATGAGTGGCTGGGCACAGGAAGGATTATATGGGTCTCATTTTGGGCCTTGGTCTATGGCATAATAATTGAGGTATTGCAGGGAGGGTTTTTTGAAACTCGAAGTGCGGATATTTGGGATATTGTTGCCGATGCAATAGGTATTCTTATCGGTTGTTTCGTTTTTCTGATGATGAAAAAAAGAATAAGTCTTAAAACTTAAATTTTCATTTTAAAAAACAAATCCTTTTACATATTTTAGCAATTATATAAAATCTCTATTATGGAACCTAAGAAAAATCCAAAAGCTGACCTGAACAGATGGAGTACTATCTTTCTGCTAGGAGGATTGGTATTAATGTTATTAATCTCCGTTACTGCGTTGGAATGGAAAACGTATGATAAAGATAATCTGGCAGGAGATGTATTGGATGTTGGTGATGATCTTGAAGAAGAAATCCCGATTACCCAGACAATCACTCCACCACCACCACCGCCTCCGCCACCACCAGCTCCGGAAGTGATTGAGGTTGTAGAAGATGAGGAAGAAGTGGAAGAAACCATTATAGAGTCTACTGAATCTGATCAGGAAGAAGAGATTGTTGAGATCGAAGAAATCGAAGAAGTAGAAGAAGAAGAGATTGCAGACGTACCTTTTGCTGTTATTGAAAACGTGCCAGTCTATCCGGGATGTGAGAATGCCGGAAACAATGAGGCCAAGAAGAAATGTATGTCGGATAAAGTACAGAAGTTTGTACAGAAGAAATTCGATACTGAGTTGGCAAACGATCTAGGGCTAGAAGGAAGACAGCGTATTTCTGTGCAGTTCAAGATTGACAGAAACGGAAATATTGTTAACGTACGAGCGCGTGCTCCACATCCAAGATTAGAGCAAGAAGCTATTAAAGTAGTTAAGGCCTTACCTAAAATGACTCCAGGGAGACAACGTGGAAAAGCCGTAGGTGTATTATATGCGTTGCCAATTCTTTTCCAAGTAGAGAACTAAACAAATCTTTTTTAAGATATACGATAAAGTAAACCGCCTCCCATTGGGAGGCGGTTCTTTTTGGCACAACCCTTGTGTAACTAGTTTTTATAACTCTTAAATATAAACACTATGTTACCATCTATTAAAAATTCGGACGGTACCGAAACAAAGGTACTTTCAAAAAGAGAAGAAAAAAAGCGAATTAACATTCGTTGGAACTCAGGTCTATTTTTTCAAATAGGTCTTATAGTTAGTTTGCTGCTTTCCATTGCAGCTATGGAAATGACTTGGGATATAGAGCCAAGGGAATTTGGATATGCCAAGGATGATTTCAAATTTGAGGAAGTTGTTCTTGGGGATATTATTGTTGAACCTGTAAAAGTTCTTGAAAAAGCCGCACCGGTAGTAGAGAAGAGACCTGTAATTCAGAAAGTGTCATTAGCTTCAACTTTTACGCCAGTAACTAATAAAACGGTTGTGGTTGAGACCAAAACGGGTTCTTCAGAATTGACGAACGCACCTGTCGCACCCAAGGTCGCCGTAGTTAAGAAGACTACCCCTGTGGTGACCCGAAATGTAAATCAGGTGGATATGGTGCCTACCTTTCCTGGATGCGAAGGGTTACAAGACAATCAATCCAAATTGGATTGCTTATCGTCTAAGATCAGTGCCTTTGTAGGTAGAAAATTCGATACCGAAAAGTATTCAGAAAAATATGCTGGGCAGGTTTTGCGGATAAACGTACAATTTACCATCGACGCCAGTGGGAATGTCGTTGATATTATGGCCCGATCCACAGGAAAGGATTTAGAGGGTGAGGCAGCCAAGGTAATGTCCAAGCTTCCTCAAATGAAACCCGCAAAGGACCTAAATGAAAATGTTCCGGTCATATACCGAATGCCAATTCTCTTTAAGGCTGAATATTAAAAGAACAAACCCGTTTCATTTCGAAACGGGTTTTGTTTTTATGGGCATAGTAAAAAAACGTATCTTTCGCCAAACTAAACGCCCTTTGTCGATGAAGAAATTTCCAACCCTTCTCGTTTTTTCTTTCTTCTTTTGCAGCGCCATTTTGGCTCAAGATCCTTTCGAAAAATACCCTGTGTTTCCTGCATGTGAAGAAGTCCCTGCAGGAGAATTGAAGGTGTGTTTTAATAATAGAATCAGACAGCTTATATCGGATAACTACAACTTGCCTGCCATTGTTTCCCAAGAAAATTATAAAGGAGAGGTGAGTGTCCTTTTTGAAGTAACGGATAAGGGTAACATTGATATTTTGTATATCGATGCTGCGTATGACGAACTAAAAGAGGAATTGAAAAGGGTGTTCGGAGACTTTCCTAAGGTGGACCCTGGAACATACAATGGCAAATCGTTGAACACACAGTATACCTTTACCTTTTTTGTTCCTTTAGAGGCCCTTTTGGAAGAAGAAGTGGAAAAGAAGGAAACGTCCTCGTTTACCATGCGAAATACAAAGGAAGTGATTGGTAACGAAGAACATCCGGAGTACGATGCCATAGAGAAACTTCCCTATGAAAATGACGAATATACCAGTTTCATCAATATTCCATTATCGCATCATAATTATGGGCTTTTCGATCCCGCTATGAACCAGATAGGGAATAATGCACATACCGCACAGAAACCCTATTTGTACGCCGATGTGAATACCTACTACAATTTTGCCGAGGCGAACGCGTCTATTTCCAAAACCCGTAATACATGGTTAGGAAGAAAATGGTGGAATGAACATATGGTAACGCTTAAAGGAAAGGATTTTTGGCTTACGCTAGATCCAGGCGTGGACCTTCAGGCGGGGAAGGATACCGATTCGGATATTGATACGTATAACAATACCAGATTGGTGTATGCACAAGGAGGTCTGGGCAAGAAGGTCAATTTTTTCGCTGTAGTGTATGAAAGTCAGGGCCGTTTTGCAGATTACTTCAATCGCTTTGCAGAAGCAAGGGCACCAGATGGAGGGAATCCAGCTATCATCCCAGGAAGGGGAATTGCTAAGAACTTTAGGACAGATTCCTATGATTATCCCATAGCCACGGGTCACGTTTCCTATAGTCCAAGTGAGCACTTTAACCTTCAATTAGGGCATGGTAAGAATTTTATCGGCGATGGCTATCGCTCTTTATTCTTAAGTGATAATGCCAGTCCGTATCCATTCTTTAAGTTGAATACTACCTTTTGGAAACTAAAGTATACCAATACCTGGATGTCATTGCGGGATGTGAGAAGCGAAGTTACGGCCGATGGATCTTTCAGGACGAAGTTTATGGCCAACCATTACTTAAGCTACAATGTGACCAAGCGATTAAATATCGGCCTATTCGAATCGGTAATATGGGAAAATGACAACGATCGTGGCTTCGATTTCAATTATTTGAACCCGGTTATCTTTTACCGTGCCATTGAATTTTCAACTGGATCCCGAGGAGGTAATGCTATTATTGGTTTAAGTGCAAAGTATAAGTTTACAAACAGATTCAACTTTTACAGTCAATTAATCATCGATGAATTTTCTTCTTCGGATATTTTTGGAGGTGATGGAAGTTATAAAAACAAAATCGGATATCAGGTTGGGGGCAAGTACTACGATGCTTTCGGCCTAAAGGGACTCTTAATGCAGGCCGAATACAATAGGGTGCGCCCGTATACCTATTCGCACAACACCGTAGTGCTTAATTATGGGCATAACAATCAGTCTATGGCGCATACCCTCGGGGCTAATTTTTCAGAATTCATTGGAATTGCGAGGTATCAGAATGGCCGCATTTTTGGAGATGCCAAGGTAATAGTGGCCAAGCGTGGTTTCGAATTCAATACTACTGAGGACGAATCTTTTTATGGCGGAAGTATATACGGTACCGAAGACAATCGCATATCGGATAATGGGAATGAATTGGCACAGGGTAATACCACAGATTTCTTTCATGCCGAAATACAAGCTGGATACCTTATCAACCCAGCAACCAATCTTAAAATCTACGGAAGCTTAATTGTTAGGGATTTTAGTCCTGAGTTAGATACGGATGCCGTATTCAATAACAGTACAACTTGGGTGAATTTTGGTATTCGTACCGATCTGTTTAATTGGTACAATGATTTTTAAAAAAAGAAGGAAACAGGCTTATTTCTGAGGCTTGCCTCTTTTGTTTTTGTATTTCTTCTTTGCGGCGTCATAAATCATCGTAATGAAGCTCTCGGTAGAGATGAAACCACCACCGAATCCTTTATCATCAAAAGCTTTAGCCACATCTTCTAATGGTAAGACTTCCTCTAATGTTTTGCCTGTAAGATAGTAATAGCCAACCCTGTCCTTTAGATACTTCATCATACTGTGGGTTTCCTTAACATCGGCAATGGAGGCTAATCCTCCATGTCCAGGGATGATTACCGTATCCTCATCGGCCAAAAGCAGAATTTTTTGCAGCCCCTCAATATAACCTTCTAGTGTACCTCCATTTTTTACATCAACAAAAGGGTACTTCCCCTTAATGTAAGCGTCTCCTGTATGAATTACATTGCTTTCTGAAAAGTAAACCATCGTATCGCCATCGGTATGTGCCTTGTGCACGTGAATGAGCATAATTTGTTCTCCATTATAATAGAATGTAGAATTTTCCGAAAAAGTAATCATCGGGGAGATATAATTGAAATCGAAAGATTCCTCTACTTTCTGGGCGTAGCGTTTAGCACTTGCACCAGCTTCCCCTTCATTCATGGATTCGCGATTGGCCTTTTTCAATCCTTCTTGATAAGCAGTTTCAACGGCTTCCGAGGCAGCGGCACGTTCCTTTTGCTGTATGCGCTTTAACACGTTGTCATGCGCATACAATATTGCACCTTCTTTACTGAAGTTTTCGTTTCCACCTACATGATCCCCATGATGGTGCGTGTTTACCAAAAATTTGATGGGCTTATCGCTTAATTGTCTGATGCTGGCAAGTATTTGTGGACTGGCCTCTGCAAATTGACTGTCTATGACCAGGACACCATCTTCCCCAAAATTAACGGCAATGTTCCCGCCTTTCCCTTTAAGCATATAGATGCTGTCATTTACTTTAATCTTCGAAACATTCTGGGCGGTCATTGTAAAAGAACAAATGAAAGCCAGTGTACATAAAATTGCTAATCGCATGAGGTATTACTTTTTGTGTGTAGGCGAATTTAATAAAATAGCTTTAATACAAGGATAACAATATAAGATATATATTGTGAAAAATGGGGTTGTGACGTATCTTTGCAGCGTTTTCAAAAACAGGCACTTTTGTCCACAGCACAAACTACATCCTTTCCAGCTTTAGCGATCAAGAATTTTACTGAGATCACTAAAATGAGACTTTCCATAAGTGTGGTGTTCTCTTCAGTGGCGGGTTATTTGTTAGGGGTAGAGAACGGTATCGACTTCAATGTACTTCTGCTACTGTGTTTAGGGGGATATTGTATGGTGGGGGCATCCAATGTGTACAATCAAATTATAGAGAAAGACCTTGACGCATTAATGGAAAGGACTAAGAACAGGCCTATTCCTGCGGGGCGCATGAAGGTAAATACCGCTTTTGTCCTGGCCAGTTTCTTGACTCTTGCCGGAATTGCCATTCTTTATTATATCAACCCGAAAACAGCCATGTTTGGGGCCATTTCCATTTTTATGTACGTGAGTCTTTATACACCCCTAAAGACCAAGACACCACTTTCGGTGTTCGTTGGGGCCTTTCCGGGTGCCATTCCATTTATGTTGGGGTGGGTAGCAGCGACCAATGATTTTGGAATTGAACCGGGGACATTGTTCATGATTCAGTTTTTTTGGCAATTCCCTCATTTTTGGGCTATTGGTTGGTTTCTTTTTGAGGATTATAAAAAGGGAGGGTTCTTTATGCTGCCCAATGGCAAAAGGGACAAGGGAACAGCTGTTCAAGTCATCTTATATTGTATCTGGACCGTATTGGCTTCTTTGATTCCAGTAGCAGGAGTAACGGGAAGATTATACATTACACCGGTTTCAGGAGTTATTGTTCTGGGGTTGGGGGTATGGTTAATCTATTATGCCTTTCGCCTGTACAAGCAAAAAACAGATAAAGCGGCACGCCAACTTATGTTGGTAAGCGTAAGTTATATCACATTGCTGCAGATTATTTATGTTGCAGATAAATTCATTCGTTAATGGAAGACTATTCAAAGGGAACAGAAGAATTAAAGCATAGAAGAGCTAAAAAAATGATGCTCTGGTTTGGGATGGTCAGTTTGGGAATGAGCTTTGCCGGATTTACCAGTTCCTATATTGTGAGTAAAAACAGAAAGGATTGGTTGCAAGACCTGGAATTGCCCCAGGCCTTTTTTTGGAGCTTACTTGTTATTCTGATCAGTAGCGTGACTATGCATGTTGCCAAAATAATGGTGCAGCGCAATAAATCGAAAGAGGGAATGGGATTGTTAATCCTCACTTTTTTGTTGGGCTTGCTGTTTATTTGGTTTCAGGTGCAAGGGTTTTCTCAGATGATTGAGAGTATGGGAATTTATTTCACGGGTAAAACCAGTAACATAAAAGGAAGCTTTATTTATGTAATCGCCATTGTGCACATTGCCCATGTGGTAGCAGGTCTTTTGGCGCTGTTAGTCGTAATTTATAATCATTATAAACAGAAGTATAAGAACGGGAAAACCCTTGGTATAGAACTAGCTGCTACTTTTTGGCATTTCGTTGATTTTTTATGGGTCTATCTCTTTTTATTTTTCTATTTCGTTAGATAAAAATTATACTTATTTTTGCACACTAAATAAACCAAATTCATTATATGGAAGCTACTGTTGATAAAACAGGTACGGAAGGAAAAACCTGGGGCGGAGGAAACCGTCCACTCAATGCCAGCTATGGCAAGATGATGATGTGGTTTTTCATCGTATCGGATGCATTGACCTTTTCGGGCTTTATTGCCGCGTATGGATTTTCCAGATTTAAATTTATAGATGCATGGCCCATTGCGGATGAAGTATTTACTCACGTTCCGTTTTTGCATGGAGTTCCAGCACCTATGTACTACGTAGCTTTTATGACCCTGGTGCTTATTTTTTCTTCTGTAACCATGGTACTTGCTGTTGATGCTGGGCACAGAATGCAGAAGAACAAAGTTATATGGTATATGTTCTTCACCATTATTGGAGGTGCAATTTTCGTAGGTTCCCAAGCTTGGGAATGGGCTACCTTCATTAAAGGGGATTATGGTGCCGTAGAAACAAAAGGAGGGAAAATCCTGCAGTTTTTGGATACGGATGGAGAGCGCGTGGCTATAGCTAGTTTTGCACAGGAACTTCCTACAGAGAGGGCAATACACGAAAAGAAAAATGGGGTTTGGTATGATAGTGAGACCGAAACTGTGACAACCTATTCATTTGAAGAGGTAAAGGCTGGTTTCCTGGCAAACGATAATTTGTTGGTGCGTACGCAGTATTTAGATGAAAACGGTCATCCCACGGTACTATCGAGGGAAGAATCGGTGGCAAAGCTCGTTAATGACGGAAGGCTGGTTGTAGAAGGAGCGAACCTAAAACGAAACGAATACGGTCACCCTTTATTTGCAAATTTCTTTTTCTTCATTACCGGATTCCACGGATTCCACGTATTCTCTGGGGTATTGATCAATATCATCATTTTCTTTAATGTGATTATTGGAACATACGAAAAGAGAAAGAGTTATGAAATGGTAGAAAAAGTAGGACTGTATTGGCACTTTGTAGATTTGGTATGGGTATTCGTATTTACCTTCTTCTATCTAGTTTAATTATTGAATAAATTAACAATGGGACACGAACATAAATTAGAGATATTTAGAGGACTTTGGAAATTTAAGTCGAACGTTAGCAAAATTTGGGGGGTTTTCGGATTTCTTTGTTTTGTAACTGCTGTCGAAGTGTATTTAGGTATCGTAAAGCCAGAATCCTTAACAGGAACCCGTTTCTTGGCAATGAAACTCCTTAACTGGATATTCATTATCCTTACTTTAGTAAAAGCCTATTATATCACTTGGGACTTCATGCACATGCGTGATGAGACCAAAGGATTGAGAAGATCGGTTGTTTGGACAGCCGTGTTCCTTATTTGTTACCTTATCCTAATCTTGCTTATTGAAGGAGATTATATTTATGAGGTATACAAACAGAATTATGTAAAATTCAATTTCTAATTGTAGAAATTGTCGAGATATGAACCCTGTCACAGACAGGGTTTTTTTGTGCCCATATCTAGTTAAAAAAGCCATATAAAATTGCCCAACCTAGCTTTGGGTCGTATTTTTGCAAAAAAATAAACGTGAAGGCCAAAAAGTTCATTGTACTTGGAATTCTGTTTCTACTACCCATTTCGGTATACCTGTTCTTCGCAACAGGAAAGAACAACTTTGTAAAATTACCAACCATAACCTATGGTGTTCATGAACTCTCCGAATTCCAGAGCTTGGATGGACAGCCATTAGCGCTTAAGGATAGAATTACTGTATTAATGTTCTTTGGTGAAGATGTGGAAGAAAAGAAAGCAAATGCTTTCAATTTGGCACACAAGATTTATAAGAAGAACTACCAGTTTGCCGAGTTTCAGTTCGTGACCCTGATTACTGAAAGCCAAAGGGAAGAAGCGACTCAACTCCTGGATAAACTTAGGGAGATCGAAGATCCTAAGAATTGGCGTTTTGCAATTGGCTCCGAAGCAGCTATTGAGAAAGTGTTCACTTCATTAAAAACAAATTCTGCCCTTACCACCGAATTGAATACCAATACGGTCTTTATTATTGATAAGGAAAGGAACCTTAGGGGTAGGGAAGATGATGAGGATTATGGAGTGCTGTTCGGATTCAATGCGAGTGACTATGCCGAGATTAATAATAAAATGAGCGACGACGTGAAAGTGGTTTTGGCAGAATACAGATTGGCCTTAAAGAAATACAAGGCCGATCGTAAAGATGAATTTCGCGATACGCATCTAAAGTAACACCTTTATGAAGAATTACTCATATGTAGGAATTTCGTTTATTATACTAATCTTCGGGATTTGGGCCGTGCCTAAAATCGTAGATCGTGCTTCTGGGGGTCCAGAAATGGCGACCATAGGAAAAGCAGCAGATTTTAGTTTCATCAATCAAAGGGGGGAGGCCGTTTCCAACGAGGACTACAAGGGGAAAGTATATGTGGCCGAATTTTTCTTCACTACCTGTCCGTCCATATGTCCGATTATGAATCAGAATATGGTGAAAATTCAAAATGAATTTTATGGGAACCCCAATTTGGGGATAGCTTCTTTTAGCATTGATCCGGCCTATGATACACCAGAGGTGTTAAGTAAGTACGCCGAAAGCTATGGTATTACCAATCCCAATTGGCACTTGCTTACGGGTGATAAGGAAGCCATTTTTAAGCTTGCCAACGAAGGATTCAATTTGTATGTAGGCGAAGGTTCTGAGGATATCGGGGGATTTGAGCACAGCGGTTATTTTGCACTTATAGATAAGGAAGGTAATATCAGGTCCCGTTACGATAAAAATAATAACCCTATTATTTACTATGATGGGCTGGAGGCTGAAGGAATTCAAATGCTCATTGAAGATATAAAACTACTATTAAAGTAATATGGAAGAGAAACAGGAATCGACCAAGAAATACAATACCTGGATATGGATACTGTCCATTGCTATTCCGTTGGTGGTGGCAGCATTGTTCGGAATAAAAATCCCGAATGTTGAACCCCTCATGTTTTTACCGCCGATTTATGCTAGTATCAATGGACTTACAGCTGTGCTATTGATATTGGCGGTCATTCAAATTAAAAAAGGTAACCGAATTGCTCACGAACGCATAATGAAGTTCTGTATTTTGCTTTCCGTCTTATTTTTAGGAATGTACGTTGCCTATCATATGACCTCAGAATCAACGGCCTTTGGCGGAGAAGGGGCTATTAAATATGTGTATTACGTTGTACTTATTAGTCATATACTGCTTTCCATTGGTGTCATTCCATTTGTGTTAATAACCTATGTTAGGGCACTAACGGGTAATTTCAAGATGCACCGAAAAATTGCAAAAATCACTTTTCCCATTTGGCTTTATGTGGCAGTTACTGGGGTAATTGTTTACTTAATGATTTCACCTTATTACTAAAATGAAACGAACTGTATTACTTGCTCTCGCACTAATTCTACTGGTCTCAATTCCGGCTGAGGCGCAGTGTGCTATGTGCAGGGCGGTACTGGAATCTGAAGAAGGTGGAAATACCGCTAAGGGTATCAACGATGGTATTGCATATTTGATGCTATTCCCTTATCTGCTGGTGGGTGCGGTAGGTTATATGATCTACAGAATGAGAAAAAAAGCCCATCAGGAAGAAAATTAACATTTCCTTCACATAATTTTTGTAACTAAATCGGCTGGAAAAAGTCTTATGGTAAAGGCTTTCACTAACCAATCCTAGTAAGTCTTAACATGATTTTTACAAAATGGCGGTTTTACCGCTTTACCTTTGTTAAGGAATAGATTCATTATGATAGAAATTAAAGACTTACACAAATCATATAGAATGGGGAGTAATTCCCTTCATGTGTTAAAAGGAATAAATTTCAGTGTTAAAGAAGGGGAGCTTGTTGCTATTATGGGTTCTTCCGGATCTGGTAAATCCACACTCCTAAATATTTTGGGAATGCTAGATGAATCAGATAGCGGTGAATATACCCTTGATAATGTTGAGATTAAAAACCTCAATGAAACCAAAGCGGCCAAGTACCGCAATAAGTTTTTGGGCTTTGTGTTTCAATCCTTTAACCTTATCAATTACAAAACAGCCGCTGAGAATGTGGCGCTTCCCCTATATTACCAAGGAGTTAAGAGAAAGGAGCGTCATGAGAAATCTATAAAATATCTTGAACAGGTCGGGCTAAAAGAATGGGCCACCCACTTGCCCAGTGAACTTTCTGGAGGACAAAAACAGCGTGTGGCCATTGCGAGGGCTATGGCGGCAGAACCTAAAGTGTTGTTGGCAGATGAACCCACGGGTGCATTAGATACAACGACTTCCTATGAGGTGATGGATCTAATTCAGAAGATAAATGATTCGGGAAACACCATACTGGTTGTGACTCACGAAGAAGATATAGCGCATATGTGCAAACGTATCGTCCATCTTAAGGATGGGGTGATCGTTGAAGACAAAAAAATTGAACAGGTAAGAGCAGAGCAGTATGTTTAGTAGCGACCGTTGGCAAGAGATTTTCCAATCCATTGGTAAGAACAGACTTCGTACATTTCTGTCCGGATTTACTGTGACCTTAGGGATACTTATTTTTACGATTCTCTTTGGTTTTGGAAATGGTTTAAAAAACACCTTTCAGGAATTCTTCGTAGATGATGCGACCAATACGATTTGGCTTTTCCCTGGACGTACTTCAAAACCCTATAAAGGATTTGCGACCAACAGAAGAATTGAGTTCAGAAATGATGATATAGACGACATACGAAAGGATTTTGCCATGTATGTTGAATATATCACTCCTAGGATTTCCAGAGGGGGTACTGCAAAATATAAAGGGGAATCCAATACGTACACGACCCGCGCTGTAGCGCCTGCTCATCAATTAAGTGAGAAAACGATCATAATGCAGGGGCGCTATATCAATGAAAATGATATTCTTACCAAGTCCAAGAACATAGTAATAGGTAGGTTGGTGGAAAAAGATCTTTTCAAGAATGGGGAAACTGCGCTTGGAAAGTATATGGACATAGACGGTATAGTTTATAAAGTGGTTGGGGTGTTCCAGGATGATGGCGGCGATAATGAAGAGCGTTACATTTACATGCCTTACACCACAAGACAGCTTATTGAAAAGAATACAGACAAAATAGATCAACTTATCGTTGGTTTCAAGCTCAGTATCGGGTACGCAGGTTCTAAAGCCTTCGAATCCAGCTTGAATAAATACATGCGCAACAAGCACATTATTGCACCAGATGATCAGAACGGAATGTTTGTACGAAATGCGGCAGAAGGGGTAAAGCAGACACTTCAGTTTGCCAGTATACTTCAAACAGTGGTAGCCTTCGTAGGTATTGGAACTTTATTGGCCGGAATTATTGGAATTAGCAATATCATGGTTTTTGTCGTAAAGGAACGTACTAAGGAATTGGGTATACGCAAAGCCATGGGGGCTTCTCCAAGGAGTATTGTAGGAATGGTGTTGCAAGAATCAGTATTTATTACGACTGTAGCTGGAGTGGCTGGATTAATAATCGGAATCGGAATCTTAAATCTGGTCGGAGTAAGCCTTGAGGACTTTTTTATTAAAAACCCATACGTGGGAACAGGAACTGTGGTCAAGGCAACACTATTGCTTATATTTTTTGGTGCGCTTGCGGGGTATATACCCGCTCGAAGGGCAGCTAAAATAAAACCCATTGTAGCACTAAGAGACGAATGATATGAAGTTTATTTTCGATAGAGATACTTGGCAAGAGATTTACGGTTCCATAAGTAAGAACAAACTAAGAACGGTGATTACCGTAATTGGAGTACTATGGGGGATTTTTGTTTACATAGGACTATCCGGAGCTGCAAAAGGACTGGATAATGGTTTTGAAAAGGAGTTTCGCGATATCGCCACCAATAGTATGTTTGTTTGGGCCCAAAGAACCAGTATTCCACACGACGGATTCAAGATTGGAAGATCCATTCAGCTTAAATTGGGAGATGCCGAATCCTTGGAGAATCAAAATCCTGAAATTCAATTCATTGCCCCAAGAAATGTAAAGGGTATTTTCGGGGATCCTCCAGCGCAAGTAATACGAGGGTTGAAATCCGGTAACTACTCTACCTTTGGGGATTTTCCGGTAATAGACAAGATTGCAAGAAAGAAGATATATGATGGTGGTCGTTTCTTGAATGATGAAGATATTGAAGAGGCACGCAAGGTCTGTGTTATTGGCGAACGTGTTCAAAAAGAACTTTTCGAGAAAGACGAAGACCCCATAGGACAGTTTATTAGGATAGACAATATTTATTTCCAAGTAGTGGGGATACACAAATATGAAGATGGTGGAGGCTTTGAAGATGACAGCGCGATCTTTATTCCATTCACTACTTATCAAAAAATTTACAATATGGCCGATAATGTGGCGTGGTTTGCTATTGCGGCGTACGATGATGCCGATATTATTGGATTGGAAACAAACATTAAGCAGTCATTGAAAAGAATACATCAAGTGCATCCGGACGATGAGCGCGCATTTGGGTCCTTTAATTTAGGGGAAGCATTTGGGAAAATCATGGGGTTCTCCAAGGGAATGAATTTCCTTTCCCTCATCGTTGGAATTGCTACGATCATTGCAGGGGTTATTGCCATTGGAAATATCTTGCTTATTTCGGTAAAGGAGCGAACCAAGGAATTGGGTGTCCGAAGGGCTTTAGGGGCGACGCCTCGGGAAGTTAGAGGGCAAATCATACTTGAATCCGTGTTCTTGACGATCATTGCTGGTATCGTAGGAATCATCTGTGGAGCCATGCTTTTAGCAACTATCAATGCCCTATTTGCGGACAAAGATGGCTTTCCGTATTCCAACCCAACAGTTCCCATACCCTATGTTGTAGGAGCCTTATTTATAATGATACTGCTGGGCACATTAATAGGATTAATACCGGCTCAGAGGGCTGTAAGTATTAAACCCATAGACGCATTAAGAGAAGAATAATAACTATAACCGATCAATCAAAATCATTTACGAATGAAAAAATTCTTAAAATACTTTTTTATAGCTTTTGTAATACTCGGGGGGCTTTTTGCCATAATCTACTTTGGAAAAACAAACAGTAGATCCCCTATTACGTATACTACCGAAAAGGCCTTTTACACTTCAATCGAAGAAAAAACGGTGGCCACGGGGAAGGTTATTCCCGAGGATGAGGTAGAAATTAAACCTCAAATTTCTGGAATTATTGAAGAGATATTTGTGGAAGAAGGAGACGCCATTAAAGCAGGCGATTTAATTGCCAAGGTAAAAGTGGTGCCCAATGAGCAAAGTCTAAATAGCTCTAGGGGACGTGTTCAAAATGCACAGATTGCTTTGAACAATTCAGAAATTATATACAATAGGAATAAAGCACTTTTTGAAAAAGGAGTTATTTCCCTCAACGAATTTCAGAATTTTGAGCTATCCTACAATCAGTCGAAGCAAGAGCTTGCGAATGCTCAAAGTGATTATCGGATTATCCGAGTGGGGTCAGCTGGAGGTTCATCTGCAGCCAACACGAATATTAGGGCGACCGTAGCTGGAACTATTCTTGAAATTCCGGTGAAAGAAGGGGATCAGGTAATTGAGAGTAACAACTTTAATGCTGGTACCTCGATTGCTACCATTGCCGATCTTAACAAAATGATTTTTGAGGGGAAGGTGGATGAAGCCGAAGTTGGGAAATTGGAAATTGACATGCCGCTAAAGGTAAGCTTGGGAGCTATTCAGGACAAGGAGTTCGATGCCAAGCTTAAATTTGTGGCCCCAAAGGGGAATGAGGAACAAGGAGCCGTTCAGTTTAAGATTGAAGGTGAGGTATATTTAGATGATAGTTATTTTATTCGTGCTGGCTACAGTGCCAATGCTTCCATCGTGCTTCAAAAAAAGGATAGTGTTTTTGCAATAAAGGAAGCGTTGCTGCAATTCGATAAAGCAGATCAAAAACCCTTCGTTGAAGTATTGACAGGCGAACAAGAATATGAAAGAAAAGATGTTGAAATAGGTCTCTCAGATGGTATTAATGTAGAAATAGTCTCCGGAATTACGGAGGATGATGAGATCAAGGTGTGGAATAAAACCGAGCCTATTAAGAACGAAGAAGCAGAAGCCAACTAGAAAGCGAACCAACTTAGGTTTTCTTAACCAGAATGTAACACATTCAACAATCAAAAGACAAATCCAACAACTAGATGTTATCATGAGGAATATTGTATTGATATTACTAGTACTGTGCTTAAGTGTAACGGTACAGTCCCAAACGAAAAAGTGGACGCTTAGGGAGTGCGTGCAGCATGCCCTAGAAAATAATATATCCATAAAGCAAAGCGAATTGGATGTGGAGTTGGCAGAAATAGCTAAGAGCGATGCACTGGGGAATTACCTTCCTTCTATTAATGGTTCTGCCTCGAATTCATGGAATACGGGTCTTACACAGAATATTACTACAGGTGTTTTGGAAAATCAAACCTCCAGAAACTCATCTTATAGTATAACTGCCGGAGTAAATGTATTTAATGGGTTAAGTAACCTTAGAACCATGCAAAGAGCTAGAATTTCGCAACTTGCTTCGGAGTATGGATTGTCTAAGATGGAAGATGACATCTCCCTTTTGGTTGCTAATGCGTATTTGCAAGTGCTTACCAATAAAGCCAATCTCGATGTTGCCATTGCCCAAAATAATGTAACTCAAGAGCAGATTACCCGAACGAAAGAGTTAGTGGATGCTGGGGTGTTGCCAAAAGGAGATTTGCTCGAAATACAAGCTGCCGATGCGACTGAAAAGCAAAGTATTGCAGTAGCAGAAAACTCGGTTGAGATTTCGCTTGTTAGTTTGGCGCAATTACTTTTAGTGAAGGATTATGAGAATTTCGATATTGAAGATGAGGGATACGATATTATTGATGAAGGGATATCTGCTAAGGGAATAGCAGAAATTATCGCTTCTGCTGAAGAAAATCGAAGTGAGGTAAAAATTGCTCAAGCTAATTTTGATATTGCTCAAAAGGATTTGCAAATTGCGCGTTCGGCTTATTACCCAACGCTAAGTGCATTCTTCAATTACAATACCCGTGAGTCTGATTTGCCTAGCGGTATTGAAACAATCTTGGATGGGGACAACCCATTTGTGATTTCTGAAAGTCCAATTGGTGTAGTGGGTGGTTCTGGCGAATCCGTTTTTGGATTAGAGCCAAACATTATTGGCGCAAGAGAATTAGATCCTTTGCCATTTACCGAACAGCTATATCTAAATGATGGTATTTCCTATGGTTTCCAACTCAACGTGCCCATTTTTAATGGTTTTTCTACACGCAACAACGTGAAGAGAAATCAAGTAAATGTGAGACGTCAAGAGTTCCTGTTGGAACAAGCCAAATTGGATCTTGAGTCTACGGTTTATCAAGCGTATGTTGATGCCAGGGGGTCTTTAAAAGCTTTTGAGGCCGCTCAGAAAGCGGTGGAGTCCCAGGAGTTGGCATATCAATATGCAAAGGATCGATATGATGTGGGCCTTACGAATGCTTTCGATTTTAGTCAGTCCAAATTGAGATATGACAATGCTCAAATTGAATTGAATAGATCGAAATATGACTATATTTTTAAATTAAAAGTGTTAGAATTGTACTTTGGAATCTCCGCTACGGACCTAAAGTTCTAATCATGAAAAGAAGAAACCTTATAATCCTTGGTATAGTTTTGGGCCTTGTTGCCTGTGTAGCTCTCATATATACTGGAAAAAACAAAAAAAGGGATGTAAGGGAAGTGGAAATCTCCAAAATAGAGCCTTTAACCATAGTGGAAACTGTAGCTGCTACAGGAAAAATTCAACCAGAAGTAGAAGTGGCTCTTTCTTCAGAAGTTTCAGGGGAGATTATAGAATTACCTGTTAAGGAAGGTCAGCAAGTAAAAAAGGGGGATTTATTGGTTAAAATAAACCCAGACCTTATTCAAAGTGCCCTTTCACAAGCCCAGGCTACCTTGCAGAATGTAAGGGCGCAATTGGCGCAATCTGAGGCAAGCTTAAAGAATGCTGAGCTAAATTTCAATAGAAATAAATCCCTTTTTGAAAAAGGGGTGATTTCAAAAGCTGAATGGGATCAATCTGTTACGGATTATGAAATGGCTCAGGCCAATAGACAGTCGGCTTATTATAGTGTGCAGAGCTCTGCCGCTAACGTGAAACAATCAAGGGACAACCTTTCGAGAACCAGTATTTTTGCTCCAATGGATGGCACTATCTCTAAACTCTCTGTAGAGTTAGGGGAACGTGTGGTAGGAACCGCTCAAATGGCGGGAACAGAAATCGTACGGGTAGCTAATCTAAGCGATATGGAGGTAGAGGTAGATGTGAACGAGAACGATATTGTAAAGGTGGCTATTGGCGATTCTACAATTGTGGAAGTAGATGCCTATTTAAAAAGGGAATTTAAAGGGCTTGTAACAGAAATTGCCAATTCCGCGGAAACGGCACTCAGTGCAGATCAAGTAACGAATTTTAAGGTCAAGGTTAGAATTCTGGCAGAATCCTATAAGGACCTTGCCAAAGATAAACCAGAATACTATTCTCCGTTTCGCCCTGGAATGACGGCTACCGTCGATATAATTACAGAAACAAAGGAGAATGTAATTGGTGTTCCAATTAGTTCCATCGTGGTAAAATTACCTTCAGATACTATTTCCTCTAAAACCCAAGAACCGAAAAGCGTAACTTCCAATGATGAAGAGAAGTTCGAGGGTGTCTTCATTAACGATAATGGAAAAGCTAAACTCATGGTGGTTGAAACGGGTATCCAGGATGATAATAATATTGAAATCATCTCAGGGCTTGCCCAGGACCAAGTGGTAATCACTGGCCCCTATAATGTGGTGACCAAAAGATTGAAACCAGGCGATAAGGTGGAGGAGATGGGCGACAATGAATCCAAGGAAGAAACAGAAGACTAATGGCGAACATACTTTGTATAGAAACTGCAACAACAAATTGCAGTGTGGCGCTTTCGGCAAACGGAAGCGTTCTTTCTTTAAGGGAAGATAACAGTAAGGGCTTTTCTCATGCCGAAAAACTTCATGTCTTTATTGAGCAAGTCCTAAATGAAAGTGATTTGGAGCATAAAAATCTAAATGCTGTTGCGGTGAGCAAAGGACCCGGTTCTTATACCGGCCTTCGTATAGGTGTTTCAGCTGCAAAAGGCTTGTGTTTTGCCCTAGATATTCCACTTCTTTCTATTGCGACCATGGAGTCGCTTATGATGCAGTCGGATCAGAATGCTCAATTCTATGTTCCAATGTTAGATGCACGTAGAATGGAAGTATACAGTGCAGTATTTGATAGTGAAAGAAATCAGATTCGCGATACCGAAGCCCAAATACTCGATAGCGCTTCATTTCAACAGTACCTAGAAAAGGGAACAGTTGCCTTTTTGGGTAGCGGAGTCGATAAGTTCCAAGCAATTTGTGAACATACAAATGCGCACTTCAATGGTAATGCTTTACCTTCGGCCGCAGAAATGGCGAAAATGGCGCAACATAAATACAATGAAAACGATTTTGAAGATGTGGCTTATTTCGAGCCTTATTATTTAAAAGATTTTATGATTACAAAGTAACTACTATAAGCTCTCGTAGTACTCGAATAACTCCTTTAAGTCGGCATCTTTCGAAAGATCCGTTTTATTCTCTTTCATGAATTTTTTCATCATGTCCTGTTGTTCTCCAAAAAGTTTTAAAAACTTCTTTTTCGAAGTAGGAGCTTCAATATATACCCCTTGGGCATTCACAAAATAGTAAGCCAATTTGTCTTTGTACATAGCGGGTACTGCACGAGTTAAAGAAGTGGTTGCTTGGATACGCTCGTGAAATGACTTGGAGTATTTTTTAAGCAATTTGCTCTTCTCCCCCGAATGAACAACCTGATAGTAGGTATTGCCATTACCAAGCGTAAATAATTCGGATCCAATCCTAATGTTGTAGTCCGTAGATTTTATAACGTTATGTACTTTTTTGTCATCCGCATTCAGATTTACCTTTCCGGTAAATACATCTTTGTGCACGTTGTATCGCAAAGCTACATTGGGTGCCACAACCTCATCCCCCTGTAAAATAGCACCAATCCTATAATTGTCATATAGATACGGAGAGCCTTTAACATCGGCTAGTTCCGAAGGATCTTCGTCATGTGCGCCAACCACATACACAGAGTTCATCCTGGTATAATTGGAGTTAGAAGTTACCTCGGCTGTGCTTATATTTTGAGCACAAACCATTTGAGCGGCCATTAAGAATAGGGAAAAAGAAAAGAGTAATCTCATTGCAGTTTTTTTTATAAGACCCCTAAGGTAAAAAAAAACCGCTATTTCTATAAAAATAGCGGTCTTAGTTTGTAAATAAGGTGCTGTTAAAGTGTTTCGTAGTACCTAAGTAATTTTACCAATGCGTATTCCTTGTTTACATTTAAATTATTGTCATTGGCATATTTTTTAAGCTCTTTCTTTTTATCGCTTAGCAAATTGAATTTCCCATTTCTGGATTTTGGAAAAGCTTTTACCTTTCCACTTTCTTTATCTGCTAGGTAATGGAATTCTTTTTCCTTATACATGGCAGGAATATCCCTCGTAAGACCGGACATGGATTCAGAACCCTCTAAATATTCTTTGGTAATCTTCTTGTACAGGTCATATTTTTCACCTTCATGCAATACCATAAAGTACCCAGAAGTGGTAAGCCCTTCTTTGTTCGGTACATATACAAAAACCTTATTCAGGATTTTAGCATAAATATCTGGAGACTTCACCATAACCCTTGCTGTACGATTATGGTCATCTATTTTTCTTTTAATTTCAATTTCATCACGCAATGCATTGTAGCGGATAGCTACATTGCTAGCTAATACCTTTCCGTCCTTAAGAATATTTCCTAAGGCAAATTCCTTTACTTCATAGGGAGAACCTGAAATACGCTCCATTACTGGATACGCCTTAATTGGAGTATTCGATACATACTGAGTGGAAGATGTTTCTTCTGAAGCCATTTGCCCTAAAGCAATATTCGGGACAAGAACGACGGCGAAAGCAAAAACAGCTAAAACTTTTTTCATAAAATTTATTTTTTAGGATGATAAAAATAGGTTTGTAAAGTTGTATTACGAACTTTTAAAACCTATGGTTTATAAACGCGGGGGAAAACTTATAAAAATCACCGGAACGCGTACCCTTCGCATAGGCAGCTGCGAATATATAAAATCTGCAATACTAAGGTGTTAAAAATGAGTAAAAAATGAGAACTTGAGAAGTTAAAATGTCTTTTCCCGAAATGAGTTTACTATTTTAACAGTTTTAGTGCATCTTCCGTTTTAGTTACAGGTAGTTTGCAGGTATTGTTCACACAAACATATATTAGGGTTCTATCGCTTAGATAACGTCCTTTCAATAAGGGAAGATCACCCTGTGTTGTGCTTCCGGCAACTAGTGCATTAGGTAGATAGTTTTTATTGATTTCCATCAACCTGTTTTCCGCTTCTGGCCCAACTACTACAATTTCAAAATACTTGGTTTGGTGGTGTGCCATTAAATCCAGCCAGTTAGAAAAACCACTTGGGTATTTTGTCATTTCATGTGCCACGTTCTTTAGCATTTGTTGCGCAGTTTCTGCATATGACTTCTCGTCAAAATGATGAGAGAGAACGAATAAATTTTTGGCCATAATTGAATTGGAGGCTGGTATCACATTATCCCTATATTCAAAATTGCGTGTTACTATTTCAGGGTCATCGCTTGAGGTGAAATAGAACATGCCACTTGCGTCGTCAAAAAACTTTTCAAAAGTATAATCGACTAGTTTTTTAGAGGTGTGAAGCCATTGGTCATCCATGGTAACTTCGTACAGGGCAAGAAAGGCGTCGATAACGGCAGCGTAGTCCTCAAGGTACCCATTAATCGTGCTTTTGCCATCCTTATAACTGTGAAAAAGAGCTCCATTTTTTTGCAATTGCTTTTCTGTTATGAATGAACCACTCCTAAGTGCGGCCTCGAGGTAGGAGGGATGCTGAAAAGCTTTATAGGCGTCCACATATCCTTTTATCATAAGTCCATTCCAAGAAGTAAGGGTTTTGTCGTCCAGCCTGGGTCTAATTCTGTTGCTTCTGTATTCAAAAAGTTTGATTTTCCATTCCTTCTTTTTTTGCTTTAACAAGTCCAAAGTAATGGAGTGCTGGGCCGTAAAGTCCGAATCATTTTGATTGCGAATTAATACGAAAACCCCTTCCTCTTCCCATTTGCCAAAATCATTAATATTATAATACGAGGCGAAAAGTGAGAAGTCTTCCGCCAAAATCGTTCGCAGCTCAGCTTCTGTGTAATAATAAAATGCACCCTCTTCCAATTCTCCGGATTCAGTTTCGCTGTCGGCATCCAATGAAGAGTAAAAAGCACCTTCTTTCTGTGTCATTTCCCTTTCTACAAAATCCAAGGTTTCCTCTACGACTTCCTTGTACAACGGGTTTTTGGTAATGGAATAAGCCTGACTGTATAGACTAACCAATTGGGCATTGTCATAGAGCATTTTTTCAAAGTGCGGGACATGCCATCTTTCGTCGACACTGTATCGTGCAAACCCTCCACCTATATGGTCGTATATGCCTCCATAGGCCATTTTGTATAACGACAACTCAACTTGTCTCATTAGTTGGCCATCTCGCTGCTGGGAAGCCTGCCTCAGTAGGTATTGCCAATTGCTGGGTGTCATAAATTTTGGGGCTCCCCTAAATCCTCCGTTAATGGTATCGAAACGAACACTCCAAGAATCAAGGATAGCTTGGGTGTCATATTCGGAGAAATCGAGGTCATCTGTATTCAGGGTAATGAGATCCATACTTTTTATGCCTTCCTCCAATCTGGAAGCATAGGCGAGTAATTTATCGGGATCATCTGCATAAATGGTTTGAATTTGATCGATCGCTTGTACCCAATCCTCTTTAGGAAAATAGGTACCACCCCATACCGGTCGGCCGTCAGGAAGTGTAATTACGTTGAGGGGCCATCCTGCGCTACCTGTCATTAACTGAACGGCGTTTATATAAACCTGATCTACATCGGGTCGTTCTTCCCTGTCAACCTTTACCGAGATAAAACTTTTATTCATTACGGCCGCAACCGTCGAATCTTCAAAACTTTCCCTCTCCATAACATGACACCAATGGCATGCAGCATAACCTACACTTACAATCATTAGCTTATTTTCAGCCTTAGCCTTTGCAAGGGTAGCATCATTCCAGGGCATCCAGTTTACGGGATTATGGGCATGTTGCAACAAATAAGGGCTGGTTTCATTGACCAGGGCGTTGGTATATGCATGTTCTTCCAAGTGTTCTTTTTTTGAGGATTGACAAGAAGTGAGTACTAGAATAAGTGAAATAGCAATGTATTTTACCATTGAAAAAAGTCTTAAAAAACAAAAATACGTTTTTGAACCCTCAAAAACGTATCAAATAAAAATAATGAAGGAGGGTTATTTCACCTCAAAGGTGATTTTAACATTTACCCTGAATTCGACAATATCATCGCCATTTACTACAGCGTTTTGCTCATTTACATATACGGAACGTATATTTTTAATGCTTTTGGCGGCCTGCTTAACAGCCTTTCTAGTGGCATCTTCCCAACTTTCATCAGAATTAGCCAAAACTTCTATCACTTTTAGTACTGCCATGTCAATCTGGTTTTAGGTTAATAAAAGTAAGTTACGCATTATTATCGAAAATACGTACTCAATGACTATTATTATCCGTTAACAGCCTCCACCGTGGTAACCTTACCTTGAAGCATTTCGCGCAGCATGGTTTCTATACCATTTTTTAAGGTTACTGTAGACGATGGACAACCACTGCAAGCACCTTGCAAAATGACACGTACTGTTTTGGTTTCCTCATTGAAAGAATCGAAAGCAATATGGCCTCCATCACTAGCCACGGCAGGTCTTACATACTCATCCAATATAGATACGATTTCCTTCTCTATATCGGTGATAGGACCCCTTTCCTTCGATTCTGAAGACGATTCCGAAGAAGAAGTGGTTGTTTCTTTCGATCCATTTAGAATAGCATCGGTAAATATGGGTTTTCCGCTCTCGATATAGGAGCGTATGAACTCCCTAATTTCATTCGAAATCTCCTGCCATTCAGCGATATCGTATTTCAATACAGAAATGTAGTTGGTGCTTATGAACACTTCTTTTACAAAAGGAAAGCCAAACAATGCTTGTGCGATGGGTGCTTCCTTGGTATCATCAATACTTTTGAATTCGAACACGCCATCTGCCAATGGCTTATTAGCCACAAATTTCATAGCCGAAGGGTTAGGTGTGCTTTCGGCGTATACGGTAACAGGTATTTTTTTAGGTGTTTCCGCTTCGTGCACCACAGGTTGTCCAGAGTTTAAGTACTCTAAAATACTCTCGGATACGGCATCTTGAACCTCATCCCAACTTACGATATTGTATTTTTCAATAGCAATAAAATTCTGGGAAATATAAACCGTTTTTACAAAGGGTAGGTGGAACAGCTGTTGGGCGATCGGACTGGGAGCAGCCTCCTCAATATTGCCAAATTCGTAACTATTTGCTTGAGTTAAGAAAGAATTTACAATAAATTTAACAATATTTTCGTTGTTAGTGGGCTGGATGGAAATGTTAAATTGAGGCATTGGGTATATAATTTTTGCAAAATTAGGAAAGAAAACCAATGTATTCAATATATTTGGCAACTTAATGACCTATTTATGAAGAAACTATTACTCCCGCTAGTTTTGCTCTTCAATGGTATTGTCTTTTCCCAAATCACCGTAGACGATACCACCTTTAATGTGGAGCAATTAGTAAATGACGTCCTTATTTCGGGTAGTTGTACCCAGGCGACCGATATTACCACCCCAAATAATAGTCAAGATTCTGGGGAAGGATTCAATAGCTTCGGCTTTTTTAACAGAGGAACCTCAAACTTTCCATTCGAGGAAGGTGTGATAATGATGAGTGGCGATGTACAGCAAGTCCCAAATGGGCCTTTTATTTCTGCTGGATCTAACCCACCTTGGAATGGAGATCCCCAGTTGAATCTCATCTCTGGAGGGAATACCAACAATGCTACGGAGATTGTCTTCGATTTTGTACCGATAGTACCAACGCTAACATTCAATTATATGTTGGCGTCTGAGGAATATGAAACAGGATCCCAATTCCCATGCACATTCGCCGATGTTTTCGCATTTATTTTAACGGGACCTGGAATCCCTAATGTGAACGATTATGATCATGATGCCAATCCGGCAACACCAGATTTGTCATTGGATTTAGGTGGAAAAAATATTGCCCTTTTACCGGGAACCAATATTCCAGCAGCAATTACCAACATACATGATGAAGGACCCTGTGCTCCAGGTTCCTTGGGAGAATTTGCTTTTCCAGAGTTTTATGATAGTGCAGGTAGTGGAATGGGAGATACGGCCTTTGGAGGAAGAACTGTGGTACTTACAGCAGAACAAGATGTAATTCCGGGGCAAACCTATACGATTAAATTAGTAGTAGCTGATTTTCTTGATAGTGCTTTCGATACAGCCGTTTTTATTGAAGCAGGAAGTTTTGATATTGGTAGTGTAGATTTGGGTGTAGATCTTACAGTTCCAGATGGAAATGCAAGATGTGAAGGTCAGCCTTATACGATAGTTCCCGATCTGGATGCTCCAGGAGGAACTACTTTTGAATGGTTTTTTGAAGATCCACCGGGATCAGGAACCTTCGTTCCATTTGTGCCAGCTGAAACAGGCCCTACGTTAACAGTTTCTACTACGGGAACCTATCAGCTAGTAGCTAATTTAGGAGGAGTCTGTTCGGCCGAAGGGACCGTCTTTATAGAATTTGCACCGCCAATTACAGTAAATACCAATCCGGCACCTTTAATACGATGTGATTCGGATAATGATGGTATAACAGAATTTAATCTTGAAGCTGCAGATCCCGAGTTAACTATTGGAGATCCAGACTTGGCCGTGAGTTATCATGGTACTTTTACCGATGCAGATCTAGATCAATTGCCATTGCTAAGCCCATATACAAATGATAACCCATACAATGATAACGTATGGGCGAGGGTATTTAGTTTGACTAGTAGTTGTTACGAAATTGTAGAGGTTATTTTAGAAGTAAGGGACAGTCCTGTGGCAATTACACCCGCAGAACCATTGCGCATGTGTGATGATGACGGTACCCAGGACGGGTTCACGTTTTTCGATCTTACCGTGGTGTCCGCCGAAGTGCTCGGAGGTATGAGCCCAACAGAATTCGACCTATATTGGTATGAAGATGAAGCAGATGCTATACTCGCTGGAGACCTAGCACTTATAGCACCTGATTTCTCGGCTGCAATAGCCACCCCAGCCAACTATATAAATACATCCACTCCACAAACAGTCTATATTCTAGTGGTAGGGAATGCGAATAGTACCTCTCCCAATAATGGAGCGACCGGATGTTACGATATCGTTGAGCTGGAACTTATCGTTGACCCGCTCCCTGAGGACCTGGGCCCTTTCGAGATGATGCTCTGCGACGATGAGGTGAATGGCAGTACCATTGACGATGAAATATCCACGTTCGACCTAACGAGCCAAGACCCGTTCGTTACCGGTGGCGATGCGACACTAACGGTACAGTGGTTTGAATCATTGGCAGATGAGGCAGCGGACAACCCGATCATGGGCCCGAATGTGTATCAAAATATTGCTACTCCCCAGACGGTAATCGGCCGTGTGACCACGGAACAGGACTGTAGCATCACCGTTACATTGACCCTTACGGTGCTTCCAGTACCGACTCCTAACCCAGCACCAACGCCAATAGAACTTTGTGATGACGACGATGACGGCATCGTTGATGGTTTTATCCTTACCGATAGGGATGTAGAAATAATTAATGGTGAACCAGATGTAAATGTATTATACTATGCCACCGAACAAGAGGCAATAGATGCAGTTGTTGGCACCGAACTAATAAGTCCTTATACAAATACGACCCCGGGAAGCCAAATAGTATATGCCCGTGTAACGCGAAATGTTCCACCCGGTATATTACCTTGTTTTGATATCGTTGAGCTTACGCTTAACGTGATCGCCCTTCCGGACGTGCCTGACGGGGATTTCCGGGACCCTTTCCTTTCGTGCGACACTGACGGCAGCGGCCAGGCGGTCTTCGACCTTACGCTCCAGGACGCTTCGGTCCTTGGTGTTCAGGACGCCTCCGGCTTTGCCCCGATCACCTATCACACCCTTGAGGGCGACGCGCAGGCCGGGGTGAACGCGATCGACCCTGCGGACGCCTTCCCGAGCACGGGCCAGACGGTCTGGGTTCGCCTTGAGAGCCTTGTCACGGGCTGCGTCCGTGTGACGGCCTTCGAGCTGGTCGTTGGTGGGTTCCCTGCCATCGGCACGGGGGCCGACCTTTTCGAGTGCGACGACGAGGTGGGCGGCAGTACCCTTGACGACGGCCTTTCGACCTTCGACCTCACGCCCAACGGCCCTCTGATCGACCTTGGCGACGACACCCTTGTGGTGGAGTACTACGCCAGTGCTGCCGACCTTGCCGCGGGCATCCCCATAGCGGACCCCACGGCCTACCAGAACACGGCCTCCCCCCAGCAGGAGGTCTTCGCCACGGTGCGCAGCACCGAGGGCTGCACTGCCAGCAGCAGCTTTTTCATCAACGTGGAGCCCAACCCGGGCGCCATCGAGCCGGAGCCCCTGATCGCCTGCGACGACGACAACGACGGGTTCTTCAACGCCTTCGACCTTGCCTCCAAGGACGCCGAGATCGCCAACGGCGAGGCGGACGTCACGGTGAGCTACTACGAGACACTGGTGGACGCCCAGGTGGCGGACCCCGCGGATGTGCTGGTGAGCCCTTACTCCAACATAGTGCCCTTCAGCCAGGTGGTGTACGCACGGGTGGTGCGGGACACCCCCCCTGGGGTGAACCCCTGTTTCACGATCGTGGCCATGGAGCTGCGCGTGGAGCTGTTGCCCAACCCTCCGGACCCCGGGTCGTTCCTCTCCCCGATGGAGGTGTGCGATGACGACGGGGACGGTTTTGCGGTGTTCGACCTGACGCTCAACAGCGCCCCGGTGCTGGCCACCCAGGACAGCCCTGCCGACTTTCTGGAGGTGACCTATTACGAGAGCGCCCTCGATGCGGACCTTGGGACCAACGCGATCCCCCTCCCGGGCGCCTACACGAACCTTTCTAGCCCACAGACGGTCTGGGCCCGTGCCGAGAACGGCCTTACGGGCTGCTACCTTGCGACGCCCTTCGACCTGGTTGTGAACCCGCTGCCCGTGCTGGGCACCGGCCCCTTCGAGATGGCCGAGTGCGATGACGACCAGGGGGGCAGCACGCTGGACGACGGCATATCGACCTTCGACCTTACCCTGAACAACGACGCGATCACCGGGGGCAACGGCAGCTACTCCGTATCGTACTACCTGAGCGCCTCGGACCAGGATGCGGGGATCGCCATCGCGGACCCGACGTCCCACCGCAACGTGGACCCCGACGGGCAGCCGGTGAACCCACAGGACATATTCGTGAGCGTCTTCACGGGCCCCGGCTGCGAGGCCCGCACGGACCTGACCCTTAGGGTCCTCCCGAACCCTACCCCCAGCGAGCCCGAGCCCCTTGAGGTGTGCGACGGCGACGGGGACCCGGACATCGACGTATCGCCCTTCGACGGCCTCTCGGTGTTCGACCTGACGTCCAAGGACGACGAGATCATCAACGGTGAGCCCGACGTGGGCATACTGTACTACGAGGGCGCGGACCTTGCCGAGGTGGGCGACCCATTGGATGCCATAGCGGACCCCACGGCCTACCAGAACACGGTGCCGGGCGGCCAGGCGGTCTACGCCCGCGTGACCAGGGACGTCCCCCCCGGGGAGCTCCCCTGCTACACGGTGGTGGTACTGGAGCTGGTGGTCAACCCGCTGCCCGACGGCAGCGGTGATGTCAGCGACCTTGTGGCCTGCGAGTTCGCGGCCGACGGCGTTGCGGTGTTCGACCTGACCCAGCGGGACGCGGAGGCGCTCAACGGCCAGGACCCGCTGCTTTTCGGGGTGGCCTACTACCGTTCCCTGGCGGACGCCCAGTCGGGCGCCTCGCCGATACTGGACCCCTCGGCCTTTGCCAACGAGTCCAACCCACAGACGATCTACATCAGGGTGACCGACACGGCCACGGGCTGTTTCGCCGCGAGCCAGGAGGACCCCGACAGCGGGGAGGTGTCCCTGAGCTTCGACCTTGAGGTCAAGGAGGCGGCCACGGCCATGGAGCCCGCGCTGCCCTACGAGATATGCGACAACACCGGCGATAACGACGGTGTGGGCGCCTTTACCCTGCACAGCGACCCCGCCAGCCCGACGGAGCTCGACGGCGAGGCCGACGCGCTGGCGGCGGAGATACTTGCGGGCCAGGACCCGGCGGTCTACGTACTGACCTACCACGAGACGCTCGAGAACGCCGAGGCGGGGACCGATCCCCTTCCCGACGTGTACGCCAACGTGGTCAACCCCCAGGTGATCTACGCCCGGGTGACCAACCAGGCGGACCCTGAGGACCCCGACGCCTGTTTCGCCGTGGTGGAGGTACTGCTCTCTGTGGAGCGGCTCCCCACCGTGGAGCTCGAGGAGGAGTACAGGCTCTGCGTTGACAACGGGGTGGCCATCCCGGAGGAATCGGGCGACCCGTCCCCCCCGCTGATAGACACGGGCCTCGACCCGGCACTTTACATATTCTCATGGACGGTCAACGGGGAGGTGCTCCCCAATGCCGTTGAGCCCTTCCTGCTGGCCACCGAGGGCGGCAGCTACGAGGTGACCATCACCGAGGTGGAGTCGGGCTGCAGCACGACGGCCGCCACCACGGTGGTACTGTCCTCCCCCCCACAGGAGTACACGGTGGACGTGACCAGCAACGCCTTCGACGGCGAGCACATGATCGAGGCCACCGCCACGGGCGAGGGCAGCTACGAGTACCAGCTCGACGACGGCCCCTTCGAGGGGGCGGGCGAGGTGGCCCATACCTTCACCGGCGTGGAGCCGGGGCCGCACACGGTGACCATACGGGACACCAACGGCTGCGGTAGCGTGACGGTCGAGGTGGGGGTGATAGACTACCCCAGGTTCGTGACCCCGAACCAGGACGGCTTCCACGACACATGGAACATCATAGGGATCGCCAGTGGCGACCCTACGGCAAAAATTTATATATTTGACCGCTTCGGTAAGCTTCTCAAGCAGATCAGCCCGTTGGGGCCAGGCTGGGACGGTACCTACAACGGGAACCCGCTGCCCTCGAGCGATTACTGGTTCAGGGTGGAGTACACAGAGGACGAGGCAAGGAAAGAGTTCACAGGGCACTTTACCCTAAAACGATAAGATAACGACTATGAATTTTAGAAAAACCTACTTAAGCTTATTATTATTTTGTTCCGTTTCTATCGGATTTGCACAGGATGGAATTCCTACATATTCGGATTATTTTGCGGACAACATTTATTTGTTGCATCCTGCAACTGCTGGAGCTGCAAATTATTATAAGCTTCGTTTAAGTGCTAGGCAACAATGGTTCGATCAGGATGAAGCCCCTAATCTACAAACATTGAGCTTTAATGCTCGTTTAAGTGATAGATCGGGTATTGGAGCCATTCTTTTTAACGATAAAAACGGATATCATTCACAGGTAGGGGGATATTTAACATATGCCCACCACATTATGTTTGGTAGGGGGAATGCCGATCTAAATCAACTTTCGTTTGGTATAAGTGCAGGATTAATTCAATCTCGATTGGATGAAACACAATTCGACCCTAACGATTTCGACCCGATTGTAGCCGGAATTATTCAGAGTAGTTCTTATTTCAACGCAGATGTTGGGGTTTCCTATTATTTCTTGAATTTTTCAGGACATGTTACGGCTAAGAATGTAATTTTCCAGAATAGAAATTTATTTACTGAAGAATTAGAACCCAATAATCAGAGAACATATATGATTTCTTCTGCTTATTTTATTCCAACATCTTATGGAAGATGGGCGTATGAGCCTTCTTTCTTATTTCAATGGAAGGAAAGAACGGGTGAACAATCTATCGATGTAAACTTCAAAGCTTTTAGGGAAATGGAGTTCGGAAGACTATGGGGTGGAATATCTTATAGAAGAAGTTTTGATGGTTCCGAGTTTTTGGATGGAACTGAGATCAAGGATCAAAAACTACAGTTTATAACACCGGTTATAGGTGTGAACTATAATAAATTTGTGTTTGCTTACACATATACCCACCAATCTGGGAGTGTACGATTCGATTCTGGAGGATTCCATCAAATTACATTGGGATATAACTTCTTGGAGGGTAAAATTTCGAGATGGTCCCAGGACATGAGGTATAATGGTATGCTACGTCCGAGAGGGTACTAGTAGTAACATTAAAGATATTAAAAAGCCCCTCGAAAGGGGCTTTTTTTAATTCCAAGTATAATTTTTCTTTTTGGCTTGTTTTTTTAGGGCCTCTATCATGGCACTTTCCAAACCATTGGAAGAATTCTTTTTCTCTTCTGCAATATATTTTCTGCGCTTTTCATTGAGTTTGGCAATTTCACCATTTATGCGCTCACGTTCTTCCTTCTTGTTTTTGACGTATGCCTTAATTTCGGATTTTGATTTGTCCTTAAGGTTATCAGGAAGTTCTTCTTTTTTGAGATCGTCATAGCTGAAGTCTTCTTCAGTTTCGGCATCGACCAAATCCCATGAACTGCTATTGTAAAATTTGGAACTTTTAGAAACGGTTCTACTAACTGCGTTTTCCTTACTATATCCCATTGCGTTACTGTCCTGTGCGGTCTGTTCGGCTACTTTGTACCGGCCTCTTTTTCCATAGGGTACGTAGGTGCCATTTAATTGAATGTTTAATTGTAGAATGAGGTCATCGTATGGAGAGGCAACATGAACCGTCTTCTGGTCATGATTTATGGCCATATAATCACCATAGGCTACTTTAGCCCCATCCTGCCATTTAGTAGCAACGCCATGATCGAAGTCCCCACAAAAAATCGTATTAACTACCACGTCTTTTTCTTTTGCTTTGCTACCGGCATCCCTATAGTCTACATTGCCTTGGGTAAAAGGTTCATTTCCTGCAATAAATATCATTTTTAGATCATCGGCATCATTCCCCCAATCCAATTCTTCCAGAGAAGCTTTGATTACGGTTCCGCAATATTCGCTTCCACCATCGGTTGTAAGGGAAAACAGTTCTTTAGATACGTCATCTAAATCGTTGGTGAAGGGTAAAATCTTTCTGAGATATCCCTCTTTGGAACTCAATCGATCATTCCCATATTCGTAAAGGGCGATCTCTAGATTGGGTTGCTTACTACGGCATTTGGCATATGATAATTCATTTACTATTTCCCACAATTGTGCTTTGGCTTGGTCTATAAGCCCATCCATACTATTGGATGTGTCCAAAAGCAAGGCCACGCGGATGTAATGCTCCGACACATTTTCCGAAATGGTTGCATCATTGTGAAAAGCAAGTTCTTTATCCGTTTCGGTCTTGCATGCATACACCGAAATGAATGAGAAGAGTAAAGCTATCGTTTGTAGTGTTTTCATTTTTCAATACATTTTAAATTTGGGGTAAACCTAAAGAGGTCTTCATTCATAAAAAAAGAGCGTTTAGTAAAGTGGTGATTTGATTGAGTGAAAGGGTCTGTTGCTTTAGTTAAACCTTAGATTTTAACTGGTTTTATGGCGATATTGGACAGAAGCCGTTTTTCGGAATGCCTTAAAGTGTGTATGTTTACGTTTTAAATAAATAATGAATAGAACACTCATATATCTAATTTGCTTTTTCTCGCTTGTTTTCAGTCTGGGGTATGCCCAGGAAAAAAATGAGCTGGATAGGAAAGGGAATGTTTTTGATGACGAAGCAGCTGCCAGTTTCGATCTGGAAGGACAGGTATTGGAGTCGGACACTTATCGCCCTATCGGTAAGGTGAATGTTGAGATTACGGGTAAAGGGTATACTACTACCAACAATGAAGGCCTTTTTAAAATTAATGCCCAAGTAGGGGATGAGTTGGTTATACGGAGTGATGAATTTGAGACGGTTCGTTACAGAATTGCGGATCAACAAAGAATTACCCTTGAAGTTAAAAAGGCCATGGAGGCAAGCTTGCCTACAAGGTCTAAGTCCAAGAAAAGGTTGGATTTATTTTCAGTTTATATAGATTCAGCAAAAGCCACCCTGAGGATTGATGCTAAAAAAAGTATTGAATATGTTACCCAGGCGTTGCAGTCTGTGACCGGAAGGAAGGCGTCTTCATCGCAAAATGCTATTGCTTTCGAAATGCTGGGTGACATTAATTTGCATTGGCAATTACCAGACTTGGCCGTAGCCAATTACAAGGAAAGTATCCGTTCCCGACCCAATCCGGAAACACGTATTAAGTTGGCCAAAGCATTTATGCAGAATGGGAACTATCAAGAAAGTATAGAGGAGTATAGAAAATTACTGAACCTGAAACTTTCCAACTATCAACAAGTGGAAGTGTATGAAGGGTTAGGGGATAATTATAAGGCTACCAATGACGCTGTTAAAAGTGTATTCAATTATCAAAAGGCGCTAGATATTGCCAATGAGCATAAAATCGCCCCCAAAATTACCGATCTCAATTCCAGTATTGGAGAAGCCTACGCTTTGGGAGGTGCCATCGAAGAAGCAGAGGCTTACTTTGACAATTCATTAAACCTTTCAAAAAAAGAAAACAGACGAAGGGCGGTAGAAGAAAAGAATACCGTGGCCGATTTCTATAACCAAAAACAGGATTTTGACAAGGAAATAGAGTTAAGGCAAGAGGCATTGACCGAAATAAATAGTCTTGAAAGTCTGGGGGATACTGTGACCAGTTTAAGCAGCGCACTAACACCGCAACGACAAAACTATAAAATCGCAAATGCCTATGTGGCACAGGATCGATACGATGAGGCCATTCCCTTTTTGGAACGCAGTATTACGGAGGCCGATGCCAAAGAGGATCTAGTGGTACAAAAGGACGCTACCCGTAAGCTTTCAGAAATTTACAGGGATATTGGGGATTTCGATAAGGCTGCCGAGAGTTATGAACGCTATGTTGCCGTAGTAGATGAACTCTATATACAAAAGGAACAGGAATTATCGCAAGCAACGCGATTCAGTAAGGAAATAGCCTTGAAACAAAATAGGATTACCAGTTTGGAAAGTGAGCGCGTTTTGAATGAAAGCAGATACCAACTGGCCTTTGAAAATCAGGAGTTGATAGAAAAGAATAATAGGGTTCAGAAATGGATTATAGGATCCCTTATTGCTATTGCATTGTTGCTTTTGTTTACAGCATATAACCAACGACGCAATGTAACGCAGCAGAAATACGCGAATAGTCTTTTGGCCTTAAAGTCCCTAAGAACCCAAATGAACCCACACTTCATTTTCAATGCCCTTAATTCGGTAAATAGCTTTATCGCTAGTAATGATGAGCGTGCTGCCAATCGATACCTAAGCGAATTCTCACAGCTCATGCGATCGGTGTTGGAAAACAGCGATGAAGACTTCATTCCGTTGTCTAAAGAAGTAGAATTATTGCGCTTATATGTAAAGCTTGAACATTTTAGGTTTAAGGATAAGTTCGATTATGAAGTAAATGTTGACGAGAAATTGGTGCTGGATGACTTCGTAATTCCACCCATGTTATTGCAACCGTATGTAGAAAATGCTGTTTGGCATGGGCTGCGTTACAAGGAAGAAAAGGGCAATTTGGTTATCGATTTTAGTCAGAAGGATAAGGACACCGTAATCATTACAATTACGGACGATGGTATTGGGAGGAGGCGTTCAAAGGATTTGAAAACTGAAAATCAGAAGAAACAGAAATCGAAAGGAATGGGCAATATCAAGAAACGGATTGCCATTCTAAACGAAATGTACCAAGATAAGGTGGATGTGCTGGTGGAAGATGCTTTTGAAGATGAATTGGGTACGCGGGTGCAATTAATTTTAAAGAAAGACTAAATGGATTTAAAGGCTATTATTGTAGAAGATGAACAAACGAGTAGGGATATCCTAAAGAATTACTTGGCGAAGTATTGCCCTAGGGTTGAGTTAATGGGTGAGGCCGCTAACGTGGATGAAGCCCTAGTGCTTATTCGAAATCACGATTTGGATCTCGTATTTTTGGATGTAGAAATGCCCTATGGAAATGCGTTCGATTTATTGGATAAAGTTGGTGACCGAACCTTCGAGACCGTATTTGTTACGGCCTATGATCATTATGCCATTGATGCCTTGAATGCACATGCTTCCTACTATTTGCTGAAACCTATCAATATCGATAAACTTATAGAGGCGGTAGATTATGTGGTGGAGATAAAAGAGAAGGAAGAGGATTTACAAAATACGGTACTTAAGCCCAAACAGGCTGCCGTTAATGGTAAAATTACCATTCCGTTGCAACACGGGTTTGAGGTCCTTCAAATTGAGGATATTTTGTATTGCCAAGCTGATGATAATTATACCTTGATTTATATTGGGGAGAAGAAAAAGCTAGTAAGCAAAACCCTGAAGTATTTTGAAGAAACTTTGACGGATAATGGATTTGCCAGGGTTCATAAATCCTATTTGGTAAATGTGAATGCCATTACCGAATACAGAAAAGGCAAAGGAGGAAGTGTTGTTCTAAAAAATGGTAAGGAGATAATGGTAAGCCCAGCCAAGAAAAAAGATTTATTGAGTTATTTCGGATAAGCTATGATCATTAAACCAGTAAACGGAAAATACCCTGTCATTCCAGAAGATTGTTTTGTTGCGGAGAATGCCACCATCGTAGGGGATGTTGTTATGGGTAAGGAATGTAGTGTATGGTTCAATGCAGTGATACGGGGCGATGTGCATTACATTAAAATGGGTGATCGCGTAAATGTCCAGGATGGTGCCGTGATTCATGCTACTTATCAGAAATCGCCCACTAACATCGGCAATAATGTTTCCATTGGGCACAATGCCATTGTACACGGATGTACCATAAAGGATAATGTACTTATAGGAATGGGAAGCATTGTAATGGATGATTGTATCGTAGAGAGCAATAGTATTATTGCAGCTGGTGCGGTGGTAACAAAAAACACTCGCGTGGAAAGTGGCAGTATTTATGCTGGGGTTCCCGCCAAAAAGGTAAAAGACGTGAGTGAAGAACTATTGCATGGCGAGATTCACCGTATCGCAGGAAACTATGTAAAGTATTCGGGGTGGTTTAAAAATTAAAATTCCTTTTTCGCAATCACGGTGCTTTTATTGTACTCTTTCAATAAAATATGCAGTGTTTCTACTTCAGCATTCGTATAGAAATCTAAACGGGGCAGTTCATTTGTTGTGTTGAGCAAATCATGTTTCTGAAGAATGGCCTCTACTTGTCTCGCTACTGCTTCCCCAGAATCTATGATTTTAACGTCCTCTGGGAGCATTTCCCTTAACAAAGGAACAAGATAGGGGTAATGACTGCAACCTAGCACTAAATGGTCTATATGGGCCTCTAGCATGGGCTGAAGATGCTTTTTTAATAAGGACCGTAACTCAGGATGGTCCAAATCCCCTTTTTCTATCAGGGGAACCAATCCTTCTCCAACTACTTCGATGAGTTCAATTCCATTGGTAAACAAATCTGCGGTCTCGTGGAAAAGCTTGCTGCTCAAAGTCCCTTTTGTTGCTAGAATACCAATGCTTTTCGTTTTGGTTTTTAAGGCAGCCGGCTTTATGGCTGGCTCTATTCCTATAAAGGGGATGCTGTATTGGGATCGCAATTCCGATATGGCATTGGTGGTCGCCGTATTGCAGGCGACTACAATGATCTTACATCCTTGTTCGATCAAATACTCTGTATTTTTCTTGCTAAGAGCAAGTATCTCTTCTTGAGGAAGGACACCGTATGGAGCATTTTTGCTATCGGCCAAATATAGGGTGTGCTCGTAGGGCAAGAGTTGGTGGATTTCTTTCCAGATGGAAGTTCCGCCAACGCCCGAATCGAAAATTCCTATGGGTGCATTAGCTGTCAAAAGAGATTAAATATAAAAAGACCCCATAGAAAACTCTATAGGGTCTTTGTTTTATCGGCAATGAATTTCAATTAAATTCCTAGTTCCTGCTTTACAGAGCTTAGAAGATCCGTTCCATCGGCCAAAATAACCCCATTACCATTGGACGAGTCCAATACATATAGGAATCCTTGTGCTCTAGCTACTTTCTGAATAGCTGTACGTGCTGTTTCCAAAACGGGTTTCAAAAGATCTACTTCCTTAGTCTGAAGGTCATTTAACGCTTGCTGTCTGTAATCGTTAATGTTCTTTTGCATTCCCTGTACTTCGATCACACGCTTTTCGTTTTCGGCATCTGTCTTGGTAGAAGCTTCGCTATCATATTGCTTCATTTTCGCGTCTAACTCCTTTAACATAGACTTGATTTCAGTGTCATATGTTTTTTGAAGTTTTTCTAACTGACTTTGAGCTGCCTTCATCTGCGGCATAGCCTCAACCAAAGCCTGGGTGTCAATATGTGCAATTTTGTCCTGAGCATTTACAGAAGTTGTAAATCCTACAAAAAGCGCAGCAGCTACAAATAGTAATTTAAATTGTTTCATTGTAATTGTATTAAATTTAAGTGTAAATAGATTAGATTATTTTTATTCCTTATTGTCCGCCATCGCCTTCACCTTCTGGGGTATTGTCTCCAGACCGGTTTTTACGGGCTTCCAAAATTGAATCTTTTCTTCTTTGTCTTTCGTCTAGTAGACGTTGTCTTCTGGCATCGAATTCTGCTTTCTTAGCAGCTCTTACAGAGTCTCTTTGTCTTTTTCTTTCCTCCAGTAATCGGGATCTTTCATCCTTCTTTTCCTCAGCCGCCTGTTCCCTTGCCGTTACCTCAACATCTTGTTCGTCTGAAAGGCCATCACGAGCTTCAATTTCCTTTTTCTCCTTGCGGCTTTGAGCTTCTTCCCTTTTGTTTGCTCTATTAATTCTTCTTAGAACTTGGTCACTAATGTCATTACGTTTAGATGCAAACAACATCACAATATCTGCAGATTTATCGAAGATAAAATCATATTTCTTAGCTTCGGCAATTTCCTGAACAATGTTGAAGACTTGGTCCTGAACCGGCTGTACCAATTGCCTTCTTTGAATATCAAGGTCTCCATTGGGTCCGAAACGAGCTTGTTGGTAGGTAAGCATTTCTTCTTCCAATATCTTTATTTCCTCTTCACGTTCCTCGATCAATTCAATGGTTAATAAAACACGCTCATTGCTTAGATTGAGTTTCATTTGCTCAATTTCTGCATTAAGTTTTTCAATATCTTTTTTCCATCGCTGTACTTTACCCTCCAATTGTGTTGAGGCCTCTTGGTATTCAGGTACGCTTTCCAGAATATATTCCATATCTATATATCCTATTCGCGCCCCTCTTTGGGCTTGTACAAGTGACACACTCCCCAGTAGTGCCAATGCGATTAAAAAGAATTTAGTTGTTTTCATGATTGCTGGTTGTTACTTTGAAAATATCGTGCCAAAAATTAAAACTGTTGTCCAATAATGAAATGAGTTTCCCATCCATTACGCTGTGTTCCCCCTAAAATAGGGTCGAAACCATATCCAAAATCAATACCCAGTAAACCAAAGGCAGGCATAAATATACGAATTCCTGCTCCGGCCGACCTATTAATATCGAACGGATTATAGTTCCTAAATCCGTCGAAAGCGCCCCCTCCTTCTGCAAAAGCCAGTACGTAAATCGAAGCCAATTGCTTCAATGTAACTGGATATCTTAATTCTAACGAAAATTTATTGTAAATGGTATTTCCATCATTGGTAGATAATGATTGATTTGGATATCCACGAAGTTGAATAACTTCTCTTCCATCTAAACTGAATGCACCTAATCCGTCACCACCTACAAAGAAACGTTCAAATGGAGGGACTCCTCTATCATTATTATAGGCGCCTAGGAAACCGAATTCTGCTTTGGGACGCAATACCAAATCGCCAACTATGGCTGTATACCAAGTGGCGTCAAATTTCACCTTGTAGTATTCTAACCATTTAAAGCGCTCCTGATCAATTTCTGAAACACGCTCACGCGCATCTACAATAGATCCTGCGTCACTATTATTGTCATTTATGATATCCTGATTCGTCTGTCTTTCATCTGCCAATGCAGAGAAGTCTGTGCTTCCAAAGGCAGAATATGGTAAGGTTAATTTAGCACTTACATTAAACTGGGATCCGCCTCTTGGGTAAATTGGGTTGGCAGAGGTACTGTTCCTGCTCAGGCCAATGGTATAGGCAAGGTTGTTCGAAAATCCATTTCCAAATGTAAAGAGCCCTGTATTGTAGTTTTTTAAGTTGTAATGCTGAAAACTGAGTGCCTGTGATAATTGAAAATAGTCATCAGGCCACTTTAGTCTTTTTGCAATTCCGATAGATCCACCCGTGATAAGGAATCTTCGGTCACGGTCCCTTTCACGCTCTACAAAATCGAATAAATATTGAATGGTATGAGAGAAAGAGGTACTTAACTGAACTGGTTTTTTCCCGCCCAACCAAGGTTCGGTTAGGGAAATACTATAGGTTTGATAGAAGCTACTGGCTTGGGCCCTAAGGGAAAGTCGTTGTCCATCTCCCATGGGCACCGGTCGCCAAGCGTCCTTGTTAAACATATTACGCAAGGAGAAGTTGTTGAAGGAAAGCCCTAAGGTTCCTACAAATCCACCACCACCATAACCTCCTTGAAGCTCAATCTGGCTCGATCCTTTTTCGACCACAGCATATTCTAGATCGACCAAACCATTGTTTTGATCCACATCCTTAAAATTAGGAGTAAGCTGCTCAGCGTCGAAGAAGCCGAGCTGTCCTAATTCACGAATGGTTCTTACTACATTTCTTTTACTGTATTTCTGACCAGGACGTGTTCTAAGTTCACGATAGATAACATGGTCATTTGTTTTGTCATTTCCAACAACGGTAACATGATTGAAATAGAACTCCTTGTTTTCGAGGATTCGAATTTCAAAATCAATAGTGTCATTTCGAACCGCAACCTCTACAGGATTAATGTTCACGGCAAGATATCCGTTGTTCTGATAAAGATTGGTCAGGTCTGCCGCATCGGGATCGCTATTGTCCTGGATACGTTCCTTAAGCAAGGTTCCGTTGTACACCTCCCCTTTCTGAATACCTACATACTGTCTAAGGAAGTTATCGGTATATCTACTATTACCAATGAAACGAATATCCCCAAAATAATACCTTCTACCTTCTTCCAAATTAAGCTTAAGGGAAATTGTTTTGTCATCTTCCACAATCAAGGTGTCGCTAATAACACGCGCATCCCTGTAGCCTATTTCGGCATATTTTTTTACTAAGTTTTCTTTGTCTTCTTGGAATCCTTCTTCGGTATATTTCGACTTTTTGTAGAAACGTATCGGGTTCTTTTTCTTCGTGTTTTTAAGGAACCTACGAAGCTTTTTGTCCTTTACGTCTTCATTGCCTTCAAACTCAATAGAAGAAATCTTAACACGATTACCGCGGTCAATTAAGATCCTAACATCTTTACCAATTTCCGTTCCCGTAGAATCCAGGGCCGGAGTTGTGCTGAAGATTACGTTCGTATTTAAGAACCCTTGGTCCTTATATTTATTTTTAATGTAATTTTTGGTAGTGGTAATAAGGTTCTTGGTAATCTTAGTACCCTTGGTAAGATCGTTGTCGTCAATTATTTCCTTTGCTTTACCCTTGCGAACACCTTCGACCTTAATTTCATTCAGTTTTGGAAGCTCCACGATATAGAGCTCCAGATCTACATTGTTGCCATCTATATTGGTCACGTAGAAAGCGATGTCGCTAAACAGGTTTTGTTCCCAAAGCTTCTTTGTTACATTACTCAGTTTTTCCCCGGGAATGTACATACGGTCGCCCACCTTGATTCCGGTAAACGCGATTACCGTGTTTTCATTAAAACTTTGTGCTCCCGTTACCTTAATACTATTTATGGTATACCTAATACCTGAGTCGAGTTCTTTCTGCTGTGCGGAGGTACTCCATACCGATAATATTGTGACTAATAAAGTACAATAAAGGGTGCGGTAAAATAGGGTGGAGGTGTTATGGGTAAAGTTGTTCACTCGTCTTTCCAAATCTTCGTTCTCTGTTTTGATAATTTAAAATGGCTTCAAAAAGGTGATCCTTTCTATAATCGGGCCAAAGAGTTTCTGTAAAATACAACTCTGCATATGCGATTTGCCATAATAAAAAGTTACTGATTCGCTGCTCACCACTGGTTCTTATTAAAAGATCTACATCTGGTAAGTCACGCGTGTAAAGATGATTATTTATCATCTTTTCGTCAATATCCGACGGCGAAATTAGGTTATTTTTAACTTTAAGGCTAATCTCTTTAATAGTTTTTGTGATTTCCTCACGCGAACCATAGCTCAACGCTAGTGTCAGTGTCATTCGGGAGTTGGATTTTGTGCGATCCATCACATCCAATAACTCATTGTGTGCTTTTTTGGGAAGGGAATCCAAACTACCAATGGCATTGAGTCTAATGTCATTGTCCATAAGTGTCGATATTTCCTTTTTTAAGGAAGACACCAACAGTCTCATAAGGGTTTCTACTTCCAGTTTAGGGCGGTTCCAGTTCTCTGTAGAGAAAGCGTATAAAGTTAGGTAGGGAATGGGGAATTTTGCACAGGCCTCTACAATTTCCTTCACGGCCTTAGATCCGTTTTCATGACCCTTAGATCTAAACAGTCCTTTTTTCTTAGCCCACCTACCGTTGCCATCCATGATCACTGCTAAGTGCTGGGGAAGTCTGTTTTTATCTATTTTATCTTCAAGTGTCATTATTAAAAATTGCAGTAACAGGGTTTCCTGCCAAAGGTATAGGTAAGTGTAACTCCTGTAAACACATACCAATCGTCACTATTTATATTTCCAAACCTTAAGAGCTCACTGCCTTCCAGATCCGGATTGCTTCCGTCCAGGTTGTCCGTGAACGTATATCTTGCACCAATTTCTATGCCTAAAATAAACTTCCCGAGAACTGAAGTTTTAAATCCAACAACCATAGGGATTGCAGGTGCTCCGGCACCTTCATATTTTACTATTTGGCTTGTCCCCCTTCTCTTATATAAGTCGTCATAGAAGAAATAGGTAAGTCCTGTATACAAATAAGGTGTCGATTGCGGTCTTCCACTGTAAAGGTTGAACTCCCAAAAGGTATATTCTATACCTACGGAAATTTCGGTAACGGTGTTCTCAAAATCATACCCTCTCTGTTTTCTCCTGCTTTCACCAGAATCTGCATCGTCTCCACTTATTCCTGAAACTATCAACGAACCCCTAAAAGAGTGCCTTGCGCTTCGGTTCCATTTAAAAATACCACCAAACGCAAAATTGTTGGGGGCAATATAACTGGTGCTTCCTATATCCCCTATGTAATTCGAGCCTCCAATAAAGCCACCAACTTCATAGGTTTGTGAATGTCCTTGAAAAACAAGAAGAATTAATAAAACGGCCGTTACGAAATACCTCATATTCCTTAAAAGTTTGCAAATATACTAATTAACTTTGCTTCTACATGTTTTGAGCAAATTTGTCTCAGTTGATTAACAAATTTTAAGGTGTTTTATTGTTTAATTCCTTTTGTCTTCGCCCCATAACAACTTTTTCCTAAGCGTTTTCACAAAGCTTTCATTTGGCAACTGTACTAGCTTTATTGAAAATGGGGATTTTCGTATCGTTACCACTGTGTCGTTTTTTAAGGTGACTACCCTAGAGTCCAAGGACATGAGGTAGCTTTCTTCCCTTCCCGAAACCTTTAATGTAACCGTGCAATCGTCTGGTATTACAAACGGTCTCGCATTTAAATTGTGAGGCGCAATGGGCGTCAGGACTATACTATTTGTGCTAGGATCAATTACGGGTCCACCACAACTTAGGGAATACCCAGTAGACCCAGTTGGGGTAGCTACAATTAAGCCATCACTCCAATACGACGTAAGGTACTCATCGTTTAAGTGAGTTTCTACCTTAATCATGGAGGTGGTGTTCTTTCTATTAACCGCAATTTCATTCAATGCGAAATCCAATGTCTCTAATTCTGGATGTTCAGGTTGGGTGCTAACCGTTAATAGTGTTCTCTCCGAGATAGTATAATCACCCTTTAGGATTCGCTGTATGCTTTCGGTTACATTTTCTTTCTGAATCGTAGCCAAAAAACCCAGCCTGCCACTATTTATTCCAACTATAGGAATACCCAAGTCCCTTACATAAGTAACCGAACGTAAAATGGTCCCATCTCCGCCGATACTAAAAAAAAGATCGTACGAACTGTCAAGTTCTTCAAAGGTTCCCATGGAGAGTACATGGTCTGAAATACCTTTGTGGGCTTTCAGGATTTTTAGGAAATTAGCCTTAATAAGAACTTCAGCATCATAATTCTGAAGGGCATCCAAAATGAGCTGGATGTAGGCCTCAGAATGTTCGTGATAAAATTGTCCGTAAATGCCAATTTTCATGATTACATATTAAGGTATTTATTAAGATAGTCGGATCGCTCCTGCAGGTCCTTTAGCATCTTGTCTTCCTCATGCTCCGACACTACATTGTATCCGTATCGTCTAAAGGTCTGTACAATGGCATTCATACCCGAATGGCCTATTTTAATGGTAGCCTGTATGATGTCGTTTTCCAATTTGGACACAAAAACCCCTAGGAGTCTTCCGTCGTTACTTTCCACTATTTGACAAATCTCGCTGAAAGAATAATCTTGAAGTCCCTTTTCAACCACAATGATGCCTCCCGTTTCACTTAAAAAAGGAGTGTCATTAAACAACGCCATGATATCGCTAAGTTCGTAGTACCCCAAGTACTTGGTATCTTCCAGAACCGGCATGATATTACTGCCGTGAATGGCAAAGGCCTCTAGAATATCCAAGAAATGAGTCTTTTTCAGCACATGAAAGGGTTCTAGGGCATATTGATATTCTTCTATGGTTTTTGAACTTTCGAAACAATGTGCGTCGGTTTCGCTCAAGCATCCTTCGAAGACACCCTCTTTTGCCACTGGAACGTGAGAATACGTAAGTTGGTTAAATGCAGTCTGCACTTCAGATATGTGCGTTGTTATATCGAAAGCCTTAAGATCGTTAATGATGAAGTCTTGGGTATTCACTACTGTAAATTTTATGCAAATTACTTAAAATAAAGATGGAAATAGGAAGGGCATCTTCGTATTTTTGCCTTTTTCCACAATACCATGACAAAACTAAGTGTAAACATCAACAAAATAGCCACGTTACGAAATGCTCGTGGCGGTTCACTTCCCAATGTTATTCAGGCTGCTAAGGATATTGAAAGTTTTGGAGGGCAGGGCATTACCGTGCATCCAAGACCCGATGAGCGGCACATCCGTTACCAAGATGCCTATGATCTTAAACCCGTAGTATCTACCGAGTACAATATTGAAGGGAATCCTATAGAGAAATTCATGAACATGGTGTTGGAGATAAAACCAACCCAAGTAACATTGGTCCCAGATGCAGTAGATGCGATTACCTCAAATGCCGGTTGGGATACCGTTACCCATAAGGAGTACCTTTCCGATATAATTTCAGAATTTAAAAGGAATGGCATACGGACTTCCATTTTTGTCGATCCTGAAATTGCCATGATAGAAGGAGCAGTTGCCACCGGAACCGATAGGATAGAGTTGTATACCGAAGCGTTTGCACATGAGTTTGCAAATGGCAATGAGGGCGCTGTGCAGCCCTATGCGGAATGCGCTCAGCGTGCCCATGAGTTAGGTTTGGGAATAAATGCTGGGCACGATCTGTCCTTGCAGAACATTCAATTCTTTAAACAAAACGTCCCACATTTGTTGGAAGTTTCCATTGGCCATGCCTTAATTTGTGAGGCACTATACCAAGGTTTGGAATCTGTTGTGAAACAATACCTTCAAAAACTCGCTTAAATGATATTGCATTCACAAATTATAGGGGAAGGAACCCCATTTGTTATTTTGCATGGCTTCCTGGGCATGGGAGACAATTGGAAAACACTAGGCCGCAAATTTGCTGAGATGGGCTATCAAGTTCATTTGGTAGATCAGCGCAATCATGGACGCAGTTTTCATTCCAATGATTTTTCATATCGATTCATGTCCGAAGACCTTCTTCAGTACTGCGAGCACCATCAACTTAGCGAAATTGTACTTTTGGGACATTCCATGGGTGGAAAAACGGCGATGGAGTTTGCCACGGGTTATGAAGATAGGGTGTCCCATCTCATAGTGGCCGATATCGCTCCCAAAAGTTATCCCCAGCACCATAATGAGATTCTGAAAGCACTGGCCACTTTGGATTTTTCTGAAATATCCACGAGGGGAAAGGCAGATGAGAAGCTTGCCCATTACATTCCGGAAATGGGTATTCGTCAGTTTTTATTGAAGAATGTATACTGGAAGGAAAAAGGTCAATTGGGTTTGCGAATGAATCTTGAAGTACTCACCGAAAAGAATATAGAAATTGGAAAGGCCCTGGCCGAAGGAACCCAATTTAATGGCGCAGCTTTGTTTTTGGGAGGTGAGCGTTCTGGGTACATAGAAACCTATGACGAAATACTCATCAAAAAACACTTTCCCAAGGCGACGTTCGCTACCGTTGAGGGAGCAGGGCATTGGCTACATGCTGATAATCCTACAGTATTTCTTGAAATTATTACGAAATTCTTACAAAAAGAGATATAATTTTTATAAAATTGCAAAACAAGAGTATTATGTATGCATAATAAATTTTGAATTGTTGCACTGCATTCTACCACCGAACACTTAACAAAATTTAAATCTTAACTTAACTATTATGAAGAAATTAGTCTTTCTTGCCGTATGTATGCTTGCATCCGCTATGGTGTATGCTGGAGGGTACCGCGTGAGTCTTCAAGGAAATAAGTCCTTGTCGATGGGGCATACCGGAGTGGCATTAATTGACAGTAGCGAATTGGTATTTTTCAACCCAGCTGGGTTGGTGCATTTGGAGAATCGATTGAATATATCCGCTGGAGGGTTTGGAGTGTTCTCTAATGTAGTGTACCAAAATGAAACGACGGGTGCATTCGCCGAAACGGATAGCCCAGTAGGGACACCATTTTACTTATATGGTTCCTATCAAGTGAACGATTGGTTGGCTTTTGGTCTAGGGGTATACACACCATACGGAAGTAGGGTAGAATATGAAGACGATTGGGCAGGTTCTCACCTTGTAAATAATATTGAACTGGCTGCGATTTTTGTGCAACCCACAGTTTCCTTTAAAATCAACGATGTGTTGAGTGTGGGTGGTGGACCCATTTATGTAACGGGATCTGTAAACTTCAATAGAAACCTTTCCCGAACCCTTACCGACTTAGAGGGAAATCGTAGTGAAGTCACTATCGATGCCTCCGGTGTAAATAGTTGGGGTTGGACTGCTGGTGTCATGGTTCGTGCCAGTGAAAATATTACCATTGGGGCGAATTACCGATCCGAGATCATTTTGGAAGCCGATGAAGCCGATGCCGATTTCGAAAATATTCCGAATTCCCCATTAACCCCTTTTGCAGATACTGCGGCTAGCGCAAGCTTACCGTTACCAGCAGAAATGACCGTTGGGATTTCCTATAAATTCTGCGACAAGTGGACCGCGGCTTTCGACTTTAACCGTGCCTTCTGGGATGTATATGAGTCTTTGGATATCGATTTTGCCGATGAAGGCATTCCAGATTCCTTTAATGCCAGAAACTATAAAAATGCATCTACCGTGCGTTTCGGTTTGCAATACGACGCAACCAAAATGTTTACCCTAAGAGCTGGGTACTATTTCGATGAGTCCCCTGTGCAAGATGGTTTCTTCGCACCGGAAACACCACGTAACGATAGTAACGGATATACTGCCGGACTTACCGTAAACCTAAGCGATCGTTTCCAGATCGATGCTTCTTTCCTTTACCTACACTTTAAGGAAGTAGACGCTTCTTACGATGCTTACACCGAAAATGGTATAGCGGCTCCGTTTGGAGGAAAGTACAAGAGTAATGCCTTTATTCCTGGTTTTGGGCTAACCTATAAAATGTAATAAACTACCAAGACGATGAAAAACACATTTAAATATATAGCACTGGCAGCAGTTGTGGCATTGGCAAGCTGTGAGCCGGAATTTGAAAATACGGTAACCGACGAAGGTTTCTATGATACAGGAAGTGCCAACCTTACTAATTATGTAGCCGTTGGTAATTCACTTACAGCTGGGTATGCAGATGGTGCCCTTTACATTTCAGGGCAAAATAATTCGTACCCAAATATTATGGCTTCCCAATTTGCAAAGGCAGGTGCAGGTGAGTCTTTCACCCAGCCTTTAATGGATGATGATTTAGGAGGTTTGTCCTTGGGAGGAACGCCTGTGGCAGCCAATAGGTTTGTGTTGTCTACAGATGCCAATGGAAATCCATTCCCAGCAGTGCTGGAAGGAAACGCAACTACAGATGTAACTACCAGCGCAGCTGGACCCTACAATAATATGGGTGTGCCAGGGGCCAAGAGTTACCATTTGGTAGCTCCGGGTTATGGAGATGCCTCAGGGGTGCTTGCCGGAACGGCAAACCCTTACTTTGCACGTATGGCTACAAGTGCCAGTACAACAGTAGCTGCGGATGCAGCGACATTGAGTCCTTCTTTCTTTAGTTTGTGGATTGGAAACAATGATATTTTAGGTTATGCTACTGCTGGAGGTGCTGGTGTAGACCAGACCGGAAACCTAGACCCTACTACCTATGGTCCTAACGATATTACAGATCCGCTTGTATTTGGAGCTTCGTATACCGCGGTATTGGATGCCCTAATGGCAGGAGGAGCCGAAGGTATCGTAATCAACCTTCCAGACGTAACATCTATTCCTTACTTTACGACGGTTCCGACAGCAGCTTTGGATCCTACCAATCCTGATTTCGGATCACAGATTCCAACGTTAAATGCCACCTATGCTTTGTTGAACCAAGCATTTGCATTTTTGGGAGTACCGGAAAGGTCCATTCAGTTTTCTACCACTGCCGCAAGTGAAGTTGTAGTAATGGATGAGTCGTTGGCCAACATAAGTGCAGAATTAACACAGGTATTGGCTGCAGGAGGATTGGATTTGCCCACAGCGACGATTTTCGGATTGCAGTACGGACAGGCAAGGCAAGCAAATGAGGGTGATCTCATGGTATTGGTAAGTGCTTCCCAAATAGGACAGTTGAATACCGACCGTATGGCCGAATTAATGGCCTTGGGGCTACCCGAAGCCGATGCGGCACAGTTGTCGGTTAATGGTATTACCTTTCCTATGGAAGACCAATATGTGTTAACAGCCAGCGAGCAAACTAGCGTGGCTAATGCTGCGGCAGCATATAATGCTACCATAGAAGCCTTAGCAGCATCTAGAAACCTTATTCTAATTGACGCCAAAGGTGAATTGGCACAGGTAGCGAATTCCGGAATTCCTTATAACGGAGGTGTCCTAACCGATACTTTTGTAACAGGAGGAGCCTTCTCATTAGATGGGGTGCATCCAACCGCTAGGGGATATGCCTACGTGGCCAATCTTGCGATCGATGCCATTAATAGAAAATACAATGCAAGTATCCCAACGGTAGACATAGGAAACTATCCTACGGTACAGGTACATAACAATGGAGGAAACTAGATAGTTCTTACCATATAGTATACAAGGCGCCCTCAGTGAGGGCGCTTTTTTTGTGCCGTTTTTGTTTCGAAATAAATACGTAACTTCATCCTGCAAACAACTAAAACCAGTAATATGAAACCATTAATTTCCTTGGGGAGGGAAATAGGTAAACCTCTCTTCTTTTGGCTCTCACTTTTATTGTGTATTGTGCCCATTGCGGCACAAACACCCGATGAATGTTTTTTTGTGGCTCCTACTGGGCCCGATCCCAATGACGTGTATTCTTATGACGTAGACGAAAATTCCTTAACAGATTTTGACCCCATTGTTTTTAATATCTTTTTCTGGGGGATGAACGATTTAAATGGGGATCCAGGTTGGATCGCACTTTCGGAGGAACATTGTTTAACTTCGGTATCTCACCTCAATCGGGTGTTCAATGAGTTTGGTATTTATTTTAAATACAAGGGCATGGATACCTTTAATACCGAGTATTACGATATGTTCGAAGCTAACGGGGACAATGATTTTTTCGATGACGCAAAAACCCTGGACAATCAAAGGACCGATGCTTTCAATATATATGTAGCCAGTGGTGGTGCGCCAGGTGGTGCCGCAGAGGATTTTTATGTGCCCAATTTATACGTACATCATGAATTCTACTTCCGGGAAGGGCTTATGGTGCACGAAATTGCGCACTGCCTGGGATTGTATCATACCTTTCAGGACTTTTGGGCGGGTCGTGTGGTGCCCCAGTATTGTGGCAGTTGTGAGAACGAAGATTACTGTGAGGAAACCGTAACGCGCAACCCATTGGATCCTAACTACAACGCAACTTTTGCTGGAGATCGTGTAACGGACACCCCTGCGGTGCCCAATTTTCGTATTGAATGGTGCCGTTACAATGGGTATACCCCAAATGAATGCAGAAATCTTCCAGATCCCCATTACTATGAATATGTTGACTCGGAAACATTTGTTTATTCAGGTCCAGGTACCGATTGCTTAGAGTTTCAATACAACATTGACGCAGAGGATGTCAAAAACTATGTCAGTTATTCACCAGCCGTACCGGCAGGAACCGATTTGTTTTTCAGGAACTTCACGGCTGGGCAAAAAATTAGGATGCACGAGTCCATAGCTTATGACCCCTTGGGCCAATTGGCAGGAGCTCAAACCACGGTACAGGCCTTGTATGAGCCGTATAAAGGGGATTATGCAGCCAATGGGGCCTATCTGGGCCCGCAGGTGCCCCCCACCTTTCAGCCGGGTTTCGATTACGAATTCGTAAGCTGTGGTCCCTATGGGGATTATCCACCCCCGCCAGATTATAACGATACCTCCTTTTGGTATATCAATGGGGGAATGTTCAATTATTCCTTTCCAAAAGATGCTTTGCCTGGTCAGTACGATGATATTATTCACCGGAATAATTTTGCCATCCGTATCCAACAATTGGATTACAACGGCCCCCGCAATTGTTTTTCCACCACGGGGCCAGCTTCTGATGGGACGGTTTTAAAGTTCGAGGATGGGGTGTTCAATACCAATGTGACCATAATCCCCAAAGACTCTACCCAGATCAACGATCCCAATCTGGTAAACGACCTGAATCCCGGCCTGTATAAAATTGAAAAAAACCATTCGGGTGGGGCCGTGGAGGAAACGGTCATTTTAAAGCAGAATGACTTTTAATGTGATGCAGAGCTATTATAAAATAAGAATATGATAAAACAAATCCCAATAATATTTCTATGTCTAATCACCTATTCAAGTTGGGCCCAATTTGGTACACAAAACTTAATTGATGATTTGGCTATTAATGCATTCATGGTTCGTGTTGGGGATATTGATGGGGATACTGATCTGGATGTTTTGGCATCCTTATTTGATGAAGTGGTTTGGTACGAAAATTTGGATGGGGCAGGAAGTTTTGGGTCTCAAAACTCAATCGTCGAAGGTTTAGCACAAGCCCTTTCTTTAGAGATTGTAGATTTGGATGGTGATGACGACCTTGATATAGTTATAACTTCATTTGACAATGACCAGCTTATATGGCTCGAAAATCTGGATGGTTTAGGAACCTATGGAAGTGCCATTATTGTTTCCAATTCGGTTTTGGGCGTCCAAACCGCCATGGCCGTGGATATCGATGGTGATCTGGATGCCGATATTGTCTGCACCTCGGATGAGGATGACACCATTGCATGGTTTGAGAATACTGATGGCATGGGCACCTTTGGGCCCAAAACCATCATAACGACTGGCGTATCCGGGAGGGATTCATTTGTAGGTGATATAGACGGGGATGACGATATGGATATTTTGACTTCTGCGAATGGGATTGGGAAGACACTTTCTTGGTTTGAGAATGTGGACGGACAGGGAACATTTAGTGGCGAAATCATCATCGCAAATAATGATTCGGGTGTGGAGGAGGTGTTTTTGGCTGATCTGGATGGTGACGATGACTTGGATGCATTATTTGTGACGCCTGCTCAAGACTTGGTAGCTTGGCACGAAAACTTGGATGGACAGGGTAACTTTGGTCCAGAGCAAATTATTAGCAATAGTGCCGGTTTTGTTCGCACCTTATACGCAGCAGATCTGGATAATGACAATGACATGGACGTGGTTTCCGGTAGTTCGGATTTTGGAGAGAATATTTCGTGGTACGAAAACCTGGATGGCAATGGTTCCTTTGGCCCAGCACAACAGATTGAGGGCATTGAGGCTGGCGGCATACGCTCGGTATATGCGGCGGACCTGGATGGGGATAGTGATAACGATGTGCTGGGAGCATTGCTGCGGGAGGATAAGGTGGTGTGGTACCGAAACAGTACCATAGCCGGCCTCGACGACCTGGCCCTTAACGAATTCTCGGTCTATCCAAACCCCGTGAGGGACCTTTTGCATTTCGATACCAAAGGGAATACCCTAGAGCGCATAATGGTGTACGATGTGTCCGGGCGTCTGCTCCTTACGGTAGCCGATGCCGTGGATAGAGTGGACATGGCGGCCTTGCCCTCTGGAATCCTGTTCGTGGAGATTTTTACGGCAGGGGGTTCCGGTGTTTTTAAGGTACTAAAACAGTAAGATTCCATGAAGATGAATAAGCGGTGGTTCCTTCCAACCTTTTTGCTTTTACCCTACGCGGCTTGGGCGCAATTTAGTGGACCATGGCCCGTTGCCGATTTCGCCCAGTCGCCAAAAATGGTACGAACTGGTGATATCGATGGGGATGATGATTTGGATGTTTTGGTACCCTTGTTTGATGAAATTGTGTGGTATGAAAATCTAGATGGAAACGGTGATTTTGGTTCTCCTATTTCAGTTGCAACAGGATTGATCCAAACACTTAGCGCGCGTTTAGTTGATTTAGATGGTGATACCGATCTAGATATTCTGGGGACCTCCTTTGATAATAGTCTTGTGATCTGGTTGGAAAATCAAGATGGTTTAGGCACATTTGGAAACTCTAACATTATAACTAACACATTAATTGGTGCTCAAGATGCATTCCCGGCGGATATTGATGGGGATTTGGATTTAGATGTTGTAGTCACTGGGGATACTGAGAGTATAGTTGCCTGGTTTGAGAACTTGGACGGACTGGGAAATTTTGGACCAGAACAGGAGGTTCTAGGAAATACGCTGGGGCGCTCTATTTTTGTGACTGATTTGGATGGAGACGATGACATGGACATTATATTTTCATCTAATAATCCAGATGCTACTGTTTATTGGTTTGAAAATATAGATGGTATGGGTGACTTTAGTGTTGAACATGCGATAACTACTACAGGAAATGCAGGGGTTGAGGAGATATACTGTGCTGATTTGGATGGAGATAGTGACAAGGATATTTTAATAGCTACTCCTGTGAACGGTTGGGTTTCGTGGTTTGAAAACATAGATGGTTTGGGGAATTTTGGTCCTCAACAGGTCATTTCCACCAGCGCGGGTTTTCCAAGATCGGTTTATGCGGCAGACCTGGACAACGACGACGATATGGATGTCCTGTCCATTGGCAGCGACTTCGATGACGGGGTACTGGCCTGGTACGAGAACTTGGATGGTGCGGGAACTTTTGGTCCCCCACAGGCCATCGAAACCGAAACCGATGGTTCCCGTTCGGTATATGCGGCAGATATAGATGGGGATTCGGACATGGACGTCCTGGCCGGGCTTTTGGTTGACGACAGGGTGGTGTGGTACCGGAACGGTACCATAGCGGGCCTCGACGATCTGGCCCTTAACGAATTCTCGGTCTATCCAAACCCCGTGAGGGACCTTTTGCATTTCGATACCAAGGGGAATGCTATAGAGCGTATATTGGTGTACGATGTGTCCGGCCGTCTGCTCCTAGCGATAGCCGATGACGTGGATCGAATAGATATGACGGCCTTGCCCTCTGGAATCCTGTTCGTGGAGATTTTTACGATAGGGGGTTCCGGTGTTTTTAAGGTACTAAAACAGTAAGATCCCATAAAGATGAATAAACGAGTGTTCCTTTGGGCTTTTTTGCTTTTACCCTACGCGGCTTGGGCGCAATTTAGTGGACCATGGCCCGTTGCCGATTTTGCCCAGTCTCCAAAAATGGTGAGAACTGGGGATATTGATGGGGATACTGATTTAGATGTTTTGGTGCCCTTATTTGATGAAGTGGTTTGGTACGAAAATTTGGATGGGGCAGGAAGTTTTGGGCCTCAAAATAGTATTATCACAGGGTTGGGCAGTTCTTTTTCAGCGGTACTAATCGATTTGGATGGAGATATTGATATGGATGTGCTAATAGCATCTTTCAGTAATGACCAGCTTATATGGCTTGAAAACCAGGATGGTTTAGGAACCTATGGAAGTGCCATTATTGTTTCCAATTCGGTTTTGGGCGTCCAAACCGCCATGGCCGTGGATATCGATGGTGATCTGGATGCCGATATTGTCTGCACCTCGGATGAGGATGACACCATTGCATGGTTTGAGAATACTGATGGCATGGGCACCTTTGGGCCCAAAATCATCATAACCACAGGCGTATCCGGGAGGGATTCATTTGTAGGTGATATAGACGGGGATGACGATATGGATATTTTGACCTCTGCTAATGGGATTGGGAAGACACTTTCTTGGTTTGAGAATGTGGACGGACAGGGAACATTTAGTGGCGAAATCATCATCGCAAATAATGATTCGGGTGTGGAAGAGGTGTTTTTGGCAGATCTGGATGGGGACGATGACTTGGATGCATTATTTGTGACGCCTGCTCAAGACTTGGTAGCTTGGCACGAAAACTTGGATGGACAGGGTAACTTTGGTCCAGAGCAAATTATTAGCAATAGTGCCGGTTTTGTTCGCACCTTATACGCAGCGGACCTGGATAACGACAATGACATGGACGTGGTTTCCGGTAGTTCGGATTTTGAGGGAAATATTTCGTGGTACGAAAACCTGGATGGCAATGGTTCCTTTGGCCCACCACAGCAGATTGAGGGCAAGGAGGCTGGCGGCATACGTTCGGTATTTGCGGCGGACCTGGATGGGGATAGTGATAACGATGTGCTGGGAGCATTGCTGCGGGAGGATAAGGTGGTATGGTACCGGAACAGTACCATAGCGGGCCTTGACGACCTGGCCTTTAACGAATTCTCGGTCTATCCAAACCCCGTGGGGGACCTTTTGCATTTCGATACCAAGGGGAATGCTATAGAGCGTATAATGGTGTACGATGTGTCCGGGCGTCTGCTACTAGCGATAGCCGATGCCGTGTATAGAATAAATATGGCGGCCTTACCCTCTGGAATCCTGTTCGTGGAGATTTTTACGGCAGGGGGTTCCGGTGTTTTTAAAATAATAAAGGAATAAATGCTTATATTGAGGGGAATTTCAATAATATGAAAACCCTGCTCAAAATATTGCTTACGGCTGTTGCCGTGATGATCCTCGCCTATATTCTTCCCGGTGTGGGCGTTGCCAGTTATGTATCTGCCTTGATTGTGGCTGTAGTATTGGGAATACTGCGCGCCATCGTGCGTCCCATATTGGTAGTACTTACCCTTCCCATCACCATCGTTACCCTGGGCTTGTTTTTATTGGTAATTAATGCCATCGTGGTGCTGCTCGCCGATTATTTCATCTCTGGGTTCTCTGTAGATGGTATCCTTTGGGCTCTGATCTTTAGTTTATTGCTCTCCTTTCTACAATCCATTCTTCACTCCATGCTGGAAAAGGAAAAATAAACCCTTGAATTTCAGTTTTTAAAAGCTTGTTGACTTCTTGGAAAAATTGTACTTTTGCACCCTCTAAAAAGAAGAGGTCAAAATTTTTCAAGACGTATGAATATTACAAAAACAGACATCGATAACTTAAACGCGGTGGTTACCGTGGAAATTTCGAAAGACGACTACGCTAAAAAGGTAGATGACGTTCTTAATAACTACCGGAAAAGTGCCAACATTCCAGGTTTCAGAAAAGGGCACGTGCCCATGGGAATGGTTCGTAAACAATACGGAAAGGCAGTATTGGTAGAAGAAGTGAATAAATTGCTTCAGGAAAACCTTCACAAGTATTTGACCGAAGAAAAATTGGATGTTTTGGGGAATCCACTTCCCAAAAATGAAGCCGATATCAATTGGGATGCGGGAGACTTCTCGTTCGAATTCGAATTGGGGTTGGCCCCACAGTTCGATGTGGACGTAAAGAAAAAGGCGGTAACACAGTACAAGGTGGTAGCCGATGACGAGATGATAGAAAATCAGGTGAAAACCATCCGCAAGCAATACGGAAAGTTAATCGCTAAAACCGAAGTTGCCAAGGACGACGAAATCACCGGGACGTTTACCTCTTCCGAGAAAGAAATCGAGCAAAAGACAACCTTAGATACAGATGCCATCAAAGGAAAGAAACAACTGAATGCCTTGGTGGGTGCTAAAGTAGGAGATGAAGTCGTATTGAAGACAAAGGGATTGTTTAAGGATGATCACGACAACCAGAGATACCTTGGGGTTTCCCACGATGATGCCCATGGTTTGGATATTGAAGTAACCTTAAAGATCGAAGAGGTGAACACGCGCGAATTGGCCGAGCTTAACCAAGAGTTGTTCGACAAATTATTTGGTGAAGGCGTGGTCTCTTCCGAAGAGGAACTTAAGGAAAAGATCAAGGAAGATGCAGAGCGTCAATTCGTTCAGCAAAGCGATCAGAAATTATTGAATGATGTGGTAGACTCGTTGATTGAGAACACAAAGTTCGATCTACCTGCCGATTTTCTGACACGATGGATCAAGGTTTCAGGGGAAAAGGAATTGAGCGAAGAAGAAGCCAAGGCAGAATTCGAAAGAAGTGAAAAAGGACTTCGTTACCAATTAATTGAAGGGAAGCTGCGTTCGGAGAATAATCTGCAGGTTACTTTCGAAGAGTTGAAGGAGTATACTTCTAATATGATCAAGGTACAAATGGCGCAATATGGACAGATGAATCCGACGGAAGAAGAAGTAGACGGAGTGGTAGCGCGCATTATGGGTAATCAGGAAGAGGTTAGCCGTTTGTCCGAACAATTGAATACAAATAAAATGCTTCAATTTTTTAAGGAAAATGCAAAATTGAAGACTAAGGAAGTTACCTACGACAAATTCATAAAAGAAGCCTACGCTTAAATGAGCGATAAAATAGTTATCTTTAGGGCGTTGAATGGGGTGCATTCAACGCTTTTTGTTTTAGAAAAATCGATACGAATTATATGAACTACGAAAAAGAGTTTAAAGACTTTGCAATAAAGGACCAAGGAATAAGCAGTACCTATTACGAGCAGATCGTAAGCAGTATGTATCCTGTAGGTTTAACACCAAATATTATTGAAGAACGCCAGATGAATATTGCGATCTTCGATGTATTCTCGAGGTTAATGATGGACAGGATCATCTTCTTGGGAACGGGGATCAATGATCAGGTCGCCAATATCGTACAAGCACAATTGTTGTTTTTGGAGAGTGTAGATGCTTCCAAAGACATTCAGATATATATCAATTCACCAGGAGGAAGCGTCTATGCGGGATTGGGAATTTATGATACCATGCAATTTATAAAACCCGATGTAGCCACCATTTGTACTGGAATGGCAGCATCTATGGGCGCTGTTTTATTGTGTGCTGGACAGAAAGGAAAGCGTAGTGGCTTGCCACATTCTAGGGTAATGATCCACCAGCCATTGGGCGGGGCGCAAGGTCAGGCCAGTGATATAGAGATTACAGCCCGCGAAATCCTGACGCTCAAGGATGAATTGTACCAAATTATTGCGAAGCACAGTGGTCAGACCTTCGATAAAGTATACGAAGATAGTGACCGTGATTATTGGATGAAGGCAGACAAGGCCTTGGAATATGGAATGATAGACGAAATACTGACTAGAGGATAGACTCCCTAAAAGTAAGGTTATGGCAAAAGAAGATTTAGAATGTTCGTTTTGTGGTCGTAAAAAAGCCGAAACCAATTTATTGATAGCTGGGCTAGACGCCCATATTTGCGATCGTTGTATAGAGCAAGCCCATGGTATAGTGGTAGAAGAAGCATTGCACTCTACCAATACCGAGCTTACCAAGGAAATGATGCTGAAAAAACCAAAAGCCATTAAGGAGTTTTTGGATGACTACATCATTGGGCAGGAATACACGAAAAAAGTGATGTCTGTTGCCGTTTATAATCACTATAAGCGATTGTTGCAGCCGAAAAGTGATGACGATATCGAAATTCAAAAAAGTAATATCATTATCGTTGGGCAAACAGGTACAGGAAAGACGTTAATGGCTAAAACCGTAGCGCGTATGCTTAACGTGCCATTGGCCATTGTAGATGCCACTGTACTAACAGAAGCGGGTTATGTAGGGGAAGATGTAGAAAGTATCCTTACAAGGCTGCTACAGGCTGCCGATTACAATGTAGAAAAGGCACAGAACGGGATAGTGTTTATTGACGAGATCGATAAAATTGCACGTAAGAGCGACAATCCTTCAATTACACGTGATGTAAGTGGAGAGGGCGTACAACAAGCCTTGTTGAAATTACTGGAAGGAACCGTGGTTAATGTTCCGCCAAAAGGGGGTAGAAAACATCCCGACCAGAAGTTTATTGAAGTGAATACCGAAAATATCCTCTTCATAGCAGGTGGTGCTTTCGACGGAATAGAACGACATATTTCTAAGCGTCTCAATATGCAGGCGGTTGGTTTTAGTGCTTCCAAAAGTGATGATACCCGTGAGCGTGATAATTTATTGAAATACATCATTCCGAAAGACCTAAAGGATTTTGGACTTATCCCTGAGATCATCGGAAGGCTTCCCGTACTTACCTATATGAATCCTTTGGATAAAGGCACACTACGAGCCATCCTTACGGAGCCGAAGAATGCCATAATTAAACAGTATAAAAAACTGTTTGAGATGGACGAGATAGATTTCGTGATTACCGAAGAAGCATTAGACTTTATCGTTACTCAGGCCATTGAGTATAAATTGGGAGCAAGAGGATTGCGATCTTTGTGTGAAGCAGTCCTTACCGATGCCATGTACGAATTGCCAAGTACAGCCGATAAGAAATTACACGTGACTCAAGAATATGCTGAAGAGAAACTGAATAAATCCACGATAAAGAAATTGAAAGCGGTTTCCTAAAAGCTTTCAAGAATTTAAAGCATAAAAAAAAGCCTCTTCGATCTTAAGATCTAGAGGCTTTTTTCACTTAAACTTAACCTAAATAATTATTGTGATTAAGGAGTAGTCAATACTGTTTTCGATTTCCTGTTGGTAATCTTTTGTTGCATTAACTCCTTCTTATTTTTTAACGTATAACCCGCTACAGATTCTTCGTTATTTACTTTCATCTGAGTGGCACAAGAGGTAAGTGAGCTCGAAGCTACTACCATCAATACACAGATTATTACGATACTTCTTATTGTTTTCATTACAGCCCCAATTGTAATTTGATATGTCAAACGTATTGAGTAAGAAAAATACTACCAAATCTTTTAGTTGAAGTCGTAGGAAAATTCGTTAAAGTGCATAAAAAAAACAGCAACTCGATAAAGTGTTTATTATCATCGATTTAAAGCTGGATTTTGATCGAAATTATTTGCGTTTAATCGATTGCAATATGGAGAGCCGTTATTTATTTAGGTGGAGAAGCTCTTCTAAATAGTCACGGGTGTTGGAGAGTCGTGGGACTTTGTGCTGCCCTCCCAATTTGTCTTTCTCTTTAAGCCAATCATAAAAAAGGCGTTCACGGGCACAATGAATGGTAGGAGCATTAAGTGTTGTATTATTAAAGCGTTTCGCTTCGTAATCACTATTTACCTCCTGTAGGGAACGATCCAATAAACTCGTGAATTCAGAAACATCCTTAGGCGGTGTTTTAAACTCTATAATCCATTCATGGGCACCTTTTTCCTTGCCATGCATAAAAATGGGTGCTGCCGTATAATCCACGATCTCGGAATGGGTAAGTTGCATGGTTTTCTTTAAAGCGGATTCTGCATTTTCAATAATGAGTTCCTCTCCAAATGCGTTGATGTGATGTTTGGTTCTTCCAGTCACCTTAATGCGATATGGATGTACCGAGGTAAAACGAACGGTATCCCCAATCTTATAACGCCACAATCCCGCATTGGTCGTAATAACGATGGCATAGTTCTTCCCAACTTCCACCTCGGATAAAGGAATGATCTTTTCCTTGGGTGTTCCGTAGGAATCCATAGGAATGAATTCGTAGAATATTCCATAATCAAGCATAAGCAGTAATTCCTTGTTGGCATTTCTATCCTGAATGGCAAAGAAACCCTCGGAAGCATTGTAGATTTCATAGTACCGAAAATCTTCCCTTGGGAACAGCTTATTGTATTGATCTATATAGGGGTCGAAACTCACACCTCCATGGAAATATACTTCCAGATTGGGCCAAATCTCAAAAATGTGATCCTTGCCCGTAGTTTCTAATACATTGTTTAATAATACCAGCATCCAAGAAGGCACCCCCGCCAAACTGGTTACATTTTCCCGAATGGTTTCATCGACTATCGCTTGCATTTTGGTTTCCCAATCTGCCATTAAGGAAATCTCGCTACTGGGAGTACTGCTAAATTCTGCCCAAAAGGGCATATTGTCGATTAGTATGGCCGAAAGGTCACCAAAAGCAGTTCCGTTTTCCTTGTAGAGTTCTTTACTTCCTCCCAACCTCAGTCCTTTTCCAACGAAAAGTTGTGCGTCTGGGTTATTATTAAGGTACATGCACAAAAGGTCTTTACTTGCAGCATAGTGACAATTTTCCAAGGATTCCTCGCTAACGGGGATAAATTTACTTTTGGCATTGGTCGTTCCGCTGGATTTGGCGAACCATTTTATGGCTTTGGGCCAGAAGATATTGGTTTCCCCGCGACGGGAACGCTCAATATCGGCCTCAATATCCTCGTATTGACTCACAGGAACGCGTTCCGAAAATTCCCTGTAGGAATGTATCGAAGAGAAATCATATTTCTTGCCGTATTCTGTAGTCTTCGCCTGTTGCAATAAGGATTGTAGCAATTCCTCCTGTACCTCGATAGGGTACTTTAAGAAAAGTTCGATCTGATGAAAGCGCTTTTTCAGAAACCAAGAGGCAATAGAATTTACTAGCGGAATTGGCATGTTTTTGACCTATCTTTACAAGGTAAAAATAACAATTTTAAAAGAATGAGCTACGAAGGTGTCCTTACTAAAATGCGGACTGAGATTGGGAGTCCTATTCAGTATTATCTAGTGTTTGAGAATGATTTTCTAAATATGAATCAATTGCTCAATAAAAAGGTGACCATACGCCTTACCGGGTTTGAGTGTCTAAACTGTAGATTGGATAAAAAGATTTTTAGGCAAGGCTTCTGTTATGATTGTTTTTATGAAATTCCGCAGGCTGCAGATTGGATCATGCGCCCAGAATTGAGCAAGGCACATTTAGGGCAGGAAGACCGTGATCTGGAATATGAAAAGAAGGTGCAATTACAACCCCACATTGTGTATTTGGCCAACAGCAGCAATGTAAAGGTAGGTGTTACACGTAAGAGTCAGGTTCCCACAAGATGGATAGATCAGGGAGCACATGAGGCCATCGAAATAGTGGAAGTGCCCAATAGGTACTTGGCAGGTATTACAGAGGTTGCCCTGAAGGAACATGTAAGCGACAAGACGAATTGGCGCAAAATGCTTAAAAATGAAATTGAAGATGTAGATCTAATCGAATGGCGATCCAAGCTTAAAGGGTTTATTCCTGAGGAAACTTCAGACTACTTTCTGGATCGTAATGGGGAAACCCATTTAGAGTTCCCTGTAAAAGGGTATCCGGAAAAGCCCAAAAGTTTAAACCTCGATAAAACACCCGATTATACAGGAACGCTAAAAGGCATAAAAGGCCAATACCTCATTTTTGAAGACGATACGGTTTTCAATGTCCGAGCCAACGAAGGGTATAAAGTGCAGGTAAGCGTAAATTAAATGAATTCTATAGGAGAAGAACAGTGGCATCGCATCTCCAAAGCCTTCTTATTTATTGAAGATCACATAGGGGAACCGTTACACCTTAATCAGGTGGCCAAAGCGGCTTATTATACCCCTTTTCACTTTCACCGGGTTTTTCGAGCGGTGACAGGGGAGCCCCTAAACGCCTATATTTCCAGAAGACGCTTAGAGCATTGTGCTGCACGTTTGTTGAACGAGCCCAATACTCCAATTGTTGAGGTGTCTGAAAGGTTTGGATATTCGCAGCCCAGTGCATTTGCAAGGGCATTCAAGAAGCATTTCGGGCTTTCCCCTTCAGAATTCAGAAAAGAGGCGCCTTCAAAATATAGCAAGATCCGTATACTTGAAAGCAAGAATGGTACACCCCTCACAGCATTCGAACCCTACTTTCGTAACATTGAAACCATTTTAAAATTCTTGAAAATGAATGCTACGATTGAAATTAAAGGAATGCCCCCAAAACACATCATGTATATTGCCCATGTGGGTCTAATGACGCAAAGTGAAGGATATCAAAAAATCATGAAGTGGGCTGGCCCCAAAGGGCTCATGAATACTCCAGATCTGGTAATGACAAGTATGTACCTAGATAGCGCTAAGGTTACTGCACCTCAAAAAATAAGGGTAAACATAGGAATCCTTGTTCCTGAGCCCATGAAAGAAGAGCAGGGAATTCATTACTTGCATCACCAACCTGAAAAATGTGCCGTTGGATCTTTTCAATTGCAATTGCATGAATTTGAGCAAGCTTGGGTGTCTATGTTTGTTTGGGTAAATGAACAGGGATATAAGGTAAAGAACATGCCGCCTTTCGAGTTGTATTACAATGATTATCGAGAGCATCCCGAAAACAAATGTATTGTGGACATTTGTATTCCTATTGAATAAGAAAACGAATTCCTTGAACGGAGGCTAAAACAATAAGCACAATGCCAATCATTCTATTGAGTTTTGTGGGATCGGATTTCTCTTTTCGTCCCCATTCCTTTCCCAGTTTTGCATAGAGGTATAGAATGGCAATCTTACCCAGGAAAACTCCTAAAAAGAATAAGGTGAGTACACTAATGGGACTCATATCGCTCAAGGGGATAAGGTGCTTTTGGGTGATCGAAATGCCCAATATCCAAAACAGTAATACGGGAGGGTTAAGTACACTTAAGGCAAAACCTGTGGCAAGTTTAGAATTGGATACCTGAATGGGTTTTTTCGGCTTCTTTGGCCAAGCAATTTTGCCATTCATTAAAAACACCATCCCGGCGATAAGGAACAATACCATAAAGCTCACTTGAATCCAAGTGTTCATTTGAAAGAAATTAGACAAGAAGGAACTATAGCACAATGCCATGAAGGCCAACATCATTTCACCGAGTCCAGCTCCAATTGCTATCTGCATTCCTTTTTCGAAGGAGTCCTTTGTAGTGGTTTTTATAACCGCGAGATTGGAGGCGCCCGGTGCTGCTCCACCAAGAGCTGCCATAATCAATCCAATGATGCTATACCCAATAATCATGCAAGCTTAGTGGGAATGTATGATGGAAACTTACAAAGTCAATTGCCCTGTTTGGTAGAATCTTTCTTTTTTTTCTTTTTTCCGAAGATACCCCCAAGAATATCTTTAACTACCTCTGTGGTCTGTTCTTGTGTAGTGTTTTCGTTGGAGCTTCCACTTGCATCCTCGTCATCTTTCGTACCACCACCTAAAATGTCCTTTAGAATGTCGGTTCCTTTGTTCGTGAGTTCCTCCTTTTGCTTTTCAATTAAGCGTTGGGTTAAGGTACTTACGGCACCTTTTGTATCAACAGACACCGAAGGGTTTGTAAAGGATCCACCAATACCAATGGGAAGGGAAACTTTGGTGTTCTGTGCTTCAGAAGGGTCTAATTTGGCCAAAAGATTGTTTACTTCACCGCCAAGGTATTTAGCCGGGACCTCCATGGTCAAATCATAGTTCATGCTTTTGTCCAGACCATGATTGCCCCCTGCGGTAATTTGGACATCCTCGACTTGAAAATCGAAGGGCTTTACAATAATCCTTCCTTCACTGAAGTCTAGGGCTGTGCTTATATTTTGCAAACTCAACTTATCTAGGTTAAGGAAGGAAACCTGTTCTCCCAATTTTGAAAGCAAAGGTGTTTTTTGGGCATCCACCTGTGCGGTAATCACCTGAGCTAAGGCACTACCCGCTATAGTCTTTAGATTGGGTGTTAGGTCGTTGTTTAACTGTCCTTTTAAATTTATGGTCGTGTTCATATTGCCATCTAGGGCTTGGGCAATAGGGGCAATATATTTTAAGAGAGCAAGTTTGCCGAAAGACTCGTCAATGTCTATTTTCTGAAGGTCTAAATTCATACTGAAGGATGGTACCTCACCTTTGGTATTTACATCTCCTGATAAGGCTACATCACCACCAAATGCATTGGAGCTTACATTTTTTAGGGATGCCGTTTCATCACTAATGGTTACCGAACCACTGGTATTCTGAAGCTCCAAATTATCGTACTTCACTTTTTTTGCGTTGAAATTGAGAGTGGCATCCAAGAAGTCTGGAATTTTAATGGATTCAATATTTGCTTTTGCCGCAGTATCGTCTCCCGCAGACTCATTTTGAGCTGTTTCGTTTTCCTCAGAATCTGTTCCCATGAAATCGCTTACATTAAATGTGTTCGATTGTACATTGAAATCTCCTTTTAAATCCTGCTTGGCCATGATCCAAGGGATTAGGTTTTGTATGTTTCCTGTAGCCGCAATATCTGTTTCCCCACTTTTTGCACTGAGCTTATTCAATGTAATATTCCCTGGGGTCATTTTTACATTAGCTTCGTTAATCTCAATATCGTGTGTGAAATAGGGATCTTGATAGGTGAAATCTGTGAGCGAAGCTGTTCCGGTGGTGTTAATATTTTGGTATTGTTCCGTTTCTAAGGAGCGCATATCAAATCGGGTGTTTACATCTGCCTTAAAGACACCAGTAAGATCTTGTTCCAATTCCATGGGAAGCACCTGTTCTATGTTTGCCAAATTCAAGGTGCCTTTCAGTGCCAACTGTACGAGGGCATTTTCGGTAAGGTTTTTTATGCTGCCACTGGCTCTAAAGAGTTCATCATCTATTTTAAAAGTTAGGTTACCTATGGTAAGATAGGTGTCCGGCACCAAACCTGTTTCATTTTTCAATTGTGCATTAATCGAAATATTACGGACCGCTTTGGGTAAATCTGGATATTTAAAAGAAGCATTATCGCTGGAGACCAAAATATCCATTTTGGGAATATATTGGTCATTTGCAATACCCTTCACCATACCATTTACACTAAAATTTCCAGTAGTCGAAACCCCATCGAGATTCTGCACATATTTTTTCGGAATCACCGCCAAAAAGTTTTTAAAATCTGAAGAGGGCGTCTTAAAGGAGAGATCTATATCGCTGCCATCCTCCAGTATCTGAACATATCCTTCGAAGGTGAGTGGTAATTCATTGATCCTGGCCTCATTTTCCAAGAAACTGTATTTCTGATTCTCAAGATCCAACTGAAAAGTGGCATCCAAGGCAAGGGTGTGGTTACTTAAGTATTGGGTGTCCCCTTGTGCGAAACTTGCCAAGGTATTGGTGTTGGTGACCAAAGTGGAGGTGGCTGCCGAAAGGTCTCCGTTGCCTTCATGGGTGAATTCTTCCAGTGTCAAGAAAGTCCCTGCTTTGGCATCGTGGTAGTTAATACGTGAGTTGTTTATTTCATAATGTTCCAAGTTGAATGAAAACCCACTATTGGAGCTTTCTTCGGAACCTTCGGACGGGGTAGTATCCGATTTCTTTCCAATATCGTAATTGGCATTGCCCAAAGAGTCTACCTGAATGTTTATGAGGGCCTCTTCCAATTCCAGGCCATTAACCTGAATGGGTTTATCAGAACTTTTAAATAGTTGTGTAAGACCCATGTCCAGTGCCAATCGTTTCCCACTTGCTAAGGTGTCGCCTTCAAAAGGTGCTGCGTTCACCACACTAAAGTCTTCAATAACTACCGCGGCGTTTGGGAAATTGCTGAACAAGCTAAGGTCCAAGGATTTCCATTCCACTTGTGCGGTTAGGTTTTCGTTCAGGTTCTTTTTCAGTAATTTTTCAATGGAACCTTTAAAAAGAAATGGGGCGGTTAAGAGGAATATCAGTAGTAGTCCGAGGACAATACCGATGATTTTTACAATTTTTTTCATTTTTTATTTCGTTAGGTATGTGTTGTTGTCTCAATTTCTTCGAATTGGAATTCTTCCGCATCTTTCAATCCCAATTTGGTGCGCAGGGCGAATACAGATGCGTACAAAAACGGCGTGTCAAAAGCGGCAACCAATACTTTAAAAAGGAAACCACTTAGCAACAAACTTCCAAAAAGGGCCCAATCAATTTCACCAAAGCTGCAGAGCAAAAACAATACCGTAAACGTATCTACAAACTGTGAGGTGAACGTTGAGAAATTGTTGCGAAGCCATAAATGCTTTCCTTTGGTTAAACGCTTCCAAAAATGAAATATTTGGATATCAATATATTGTGCTAAAAGATAGGCCATCATGGAAGCAAAAACCGCAATAACAGTGGCACCGAATACTTTGGTAAAAAGGGTGTCGCCAATTGGGCTCCAGTCGGTTGCAGGTACCGCATTGGCTACGTACACAATGATAAGCGAAAAGAACGAGGCAAATATTCCAGCAGTTACCACTTGGTTGGCTTTCTTTTTACCGTAGACTTCACTAATAATGTCCGTTATAAGAAAGGTAATTGGGTAAGGAAGTATGCCAACGGATATCTCGAATGTGTACAAACCAAAAAAGTCCCAGTAAAAGAACTTTTGGAAAATTAGGTTCGAGACCACCAAGGAGCAAATAAACAATGCTGCTAGAATTAGATAAATGCGTTGCGCTAATAACCTATTTTTAAGTGTCCCTGTTGTCAAAATTTTTGGTATTATTACAAAGTTAATGTGGCGTTCCCCGGATTGCGTTAATTTCGTCACAAATGTTAAAACTAGCACTTTATCAAGCCAACACAAAATACATATTTATCCCTTGGGAGCAATATGGGAAACCGCTTCGAACATCTGCAGGCAGCTGTTGATGGTATTTTTGAAGAGGTAGGCCATATTGTAAAGATTTCTTCGGTATATGAAACCCCAGCTCTGGGGTTCGATGGTAGTGATTTCTTGAACTGTGTGGTTTGGGTGCGAACTTCAATGCGTCCTAAAAAACTTCTTGATACGATCCTGGATATTGAGAAAAAGATAGGAAGGGAACGAAAAACTGAGGAAGGATATGCATCGCGACCAATAGATATAGACATTATTTCTATTGAAGATGAAGTGAAAGAAACGAAAAAACTTACTTTGCCGCATCCACATATACAAGATAGGAAATTTGTATTACAGCCATTGGCGGAAGTAAATGGTCAATGGGAGCATCCCGTCACCAAAACCAAGGTGATTAAGTTGCTGGCCAACACCAAAGATGAAAGTGTATTGTCCAAGCAGTCTAAATGGCTGCGCAATCCTAAAAAGGACTTTCCCGTCTCTCAGTTCAATTACTTGGCGATTGAGGGGAATATTGGAGCGGGAAAAACCAGTTTGGCGGGTATGATTGCCGAAGATTTCAATGCCAAGCTCATTTTGGAACGGTTTAAGGACAATGCCTTTTTACCCAAATTTTATAAGGATCAAAGTCGGTACGCTTTTCCGCTGGAAATGTCATTTTTGGCCGATCGATACCAGCAATTACTGGAAGATATTAAGCAATTCGATCTTTTCAAGGATTCGGTGGTGGCCGATTACGATGCGTATAAGTCGTTGATTTTTGCCAAAGTCACCTTGGCGGAGGAGGAATATGCACTTTATAAGAAGTTGTTTCATCTCATGCACAAAGAATTACCCAATCCCGATCTGTATGTCTATTTATACCAGAACACCGATCGCCTATTGGAAAACATTAAAAAAAGGGGGCGGAGTTACGAAAAGGACATTCCGGCAACCTACCTTCAGGAAATCAATGAGGGTTATTTTGAATTCATCAAAGGACTACCTCAGGAAAGGGTACGGGTAATTGATATTTCGGAATTGGATTTTGTAAAAAACAGAAAGGATTACCTCTCTATTTTAAGGCAGATCGTTTCCTGAAAAGCGCATCTTTTTAAATAGATCCCAAACCACGACACCACAACTTACGCTTATATTAAGCGAATGTTTTGTCCCATATTGGGGAATCTCGATAACCGCATCGCTTTTTGAAACCACTTCCTGCTGCACACCCTTCACCTCATTGCCAAAAATAATGGCATAGGTAGTATCGCTATTTAGTTCAAATTGTTCAAGGGAAACGGCATCTTCGGCTTGCTCAATAGAAGTTACGAAAACCCCTTGTTGCTGGAGCTCCAGAACTAGGTCCAAGGTAGATTTTCGATACTCCCACAGTACGCTTTCCGTGGCCCCTAAGGCTGTTTTTTGAATGTCCTTATGTGGGGGTTGGGCTGTGATGCCACAGAGATATATTTTTTGAACCAGAAAGGCATCTGCGGTACGAAATACCGATCCAATATTGTTAAGGCTGCGAATATTATCTAAGATGAGTATCAGTGGGGTTTTCTCTTGACTTTGAAATTCTTCCACAGAAATTCGCTCCAGTTCGCTATTCTTAATTTTCCGATGCTTCATACGGCAAAAATAACGCTTATATTGAAATTATGATTCTTGTGTAAACGGAACTGATTATTGCCGGAAATACTTTCTTGTTTTGTTAATAATATTCAATAACTTGAAGGGTTAAGCAAAGGAAAAAAAGGAGGCATTATTTATTTTTATACGCTCAATATTGAATATGGCCAAGAAGACCACACCTTTAATGCAGCAATACAATACCATCAAGGCAAAATATCCTGATGCCCTGTTGTTATTTCGCGTGGGCGATTTCTATGAAACCTTTGGTCAAGATGCCGTAAAGGCCGCTAAAATCCTCAATATTACTTTAACTGCTCGGAATAATGGAGGAGATCAAACAGAGCTGGCAGGATTCCCCCATCATTCACTGAACACATATCTGCCCAAATTGGTCATAGCCGGTTGCCGGGTAGCTATTTGTGATCAATTGGAAGATCCTAAGCAGACCAAAAAAATTGTCAAACGAGGGGTGACCGAACTAGTCACGCCTGGAGTAGCAATTAATGATGATATTTTACAGAGTAAATCCAATAATTTCTTGGCGGCCGTTCATGTGGGCAAGAGGTTATATGGAGTTTCGTTTTTAGATATTTCCACTGGAGAATTCCTTACTGCAGAAGGTTCTTTGGAGTACATTGAAAAATTACTTCAAAACTTCAGCCCAAGTGAAGTGTTGTTCAACAAACAAAAGCGCAAATGGGTAGATGAAACCTTTGGTGATCGCTACCATAAATTCTACTTGGAAGATTGGGTTTTTCAATCGGATTATACACTGGAAACACTACAGAAGCATTTTGACACCAGTGGCTTAAAAGGGTTTGGGGTAGCTCATTTGGAAGAGGGGATTATTTCTGCGGGTGCAGCATTGCACTATCTTTCAGAAACACAGCACAATAAGATTCAGCATATTACCAAAATTGCCCCTATTGCAGAAAATGACTATGTGTGGATGGACAGGTTTACCATTCGGAATTTAGAGTTATATCATTCCAATCAGCCGGGGGCAGTAACCCTGTTAGATGTCATCGATAAGACCATCTCTCCCATGGGTGGTCGCATGTTGAAACGATGGATGGCTCTTCCGTTAAAGAATTCCGAAAGGATTATCCAGCGTCATGAGGTGGTTAGTTTTCTTCTAGATCATCCGGAAGTACTGGAAAAGGCCCAGCAGTATATAAAACGAATGGGGGATTTGGAGCGGTTGGTTTCTAAAACCGCAACGGGCAAAATAAACCCAAGGGAGGTCGTTCATTTAAAGAACTCCCTAGAGGCAGTAGTGCCTATAAAATCGTTGGCTCAACAAAGCGATAATGGTTCGTTACAGGAGATAGGCAGGAGATTGGACGATTGTGAAGAATTACGAAGCAAGATCAAGGAAACCCTAAATGAAGAGGCTCCTGTGGCCATTGGAAAAGGAAACGCCATAGCCAATGGGGTTTCGGAGGAGTTAGATGAGCTTCGGGCCATCGCAACTGGAGGAAAGGACTATTTGGATGCCATGTTGCAACGCGAAAGCGAACGGACCGGCATTACTTCCTTGAAAATTGCTTCCAATAATGTATTCGGTTATTATATCGAGGTTCGAAATACCCATAAGGACAAAGTCCCCGAAGAATGGATACGGAAGCAGACCTTGGTAAGTGCAGAACGTTATATTACGGAGGAACTTAAGGAGTATGAGGCTAAAATACTGGGCGCGGAAGAGAAAATATTGATTCTAGAACAGCAGTTGTTCCAGGATTTATTGGAATACTTGCTTCAATTCATTGGGAGAATACAGCAAACGGCAACACTAATTGCTCAAGTTGACTGTTTGGCGTCTTTCGCCTCACAGGCAAAAACACGCGCATATACACGTCCGCTATTAGATGATAGTTTCGATTTGGATATAAAAGAAGGAAGGCATCCGGTGATAGAACAGCAATTGCCCCCAGACGCTCCCTTCATTGCCAACGATGTGTTTTTGGATCGGGATAATCAGCAGATTATTATGATCACAGGTCCCAACATGAGTGGTAAAAGTGCCATACTAAGGCAGACTGCATTGATCGTTTTGCTAGCGCAAATGGGAAGTTTCGTGCCTGCTGGTGCTGTGCGAATGGGTTGTGTAGATAAGATATTTACAAGGGTAGGAGCTAGCGATAATATCTCCATGGGTGAGTCTACATTTATGGTAGAAATGAACGAAACAGCTAGTATTCTTAATAATGTATCCGAAAGGAGCTTGGTGTTATTAGACGAAATTGGAAGGGGAACAAGCACGTATGATGGTATTTCCATTGCTTGGGCTATAAGTGAATACCTTCACGAGCATCCGTCTCGGGCAAAGACCCTTTTTGCTACCCATTACCATGAATTAAATGAAATGACCGAAACCTTCGACAGAATTAAAAACTACAATGTATCGGTAAAGGAAATGAAGGACAATGTTTTGTTCCTGCGCAAGTTGGTGCCCGGAGGTTCGCACCATAGCTTTGGAATCCACGTGGCAAAAATGGCTGGAATGCCCAAGACCGTATTGCAACGGGCCAATAAAGTGTTGAAACGCTTAGAGAAGAGTCATTCTTCGGAAGAGTTAAGCGATAAGATGAAAGGCATTGCCAAGGATGAAATGCAGTTGAGTTTCTTTAATTTAGATGATCCATTGTTGGAAGAAATCCGCGATGAAATTCTGGATACCGATATAGATACCCTAACACCCGTAGAAGCTTTAATGAAATTGAACGAAATAAAGCGAATGTTACAGCGGAATGCTTCGGTTAAATTCAAGAAATAATTTTGCCTAAAAATACTTTGCAATTGTAGCAAAAGTTTTAAATTTGCCTCCCGCTTCTTAGATGAAGCATGTTCTTAAAACATACGCGAAAATAGCTCAGTTGGTAGAGCGCCACCTTGCCAAGGTGGAGGTCGCGGGTTCGAATCCCGTTTTTCGCTCTAAGTCCTTTGCTGAAGTGGTGGAATTGGTAGACACGTTGGACTTAAAATCCAATGGGCATTAGCCCGTACGGGTTCAAGTCCCGTCTTCAGTACAAATTGGTAAAAGCCGAATCGCACGATTCGGCTTTTTTTGGTTTATAGGGTATTGAATGTAACATTCAATTCTTCTTCCATACCTACTATGTATGAAAATCCTTTTGTTGATTCTGGTTTTTGCTGCATTCGTTCTATGGGGATACTTATTTCCCGATGGGGTAAAGATCTTTGGGGTTTCGGCCCGGCGAATTTTTCGAAAAAAGGACTGGGAAGACTAATTTCTAGTTACAACTTATCACTAAAAATCTTGGTAATTTCATCGTCAACATCTTTTTTAAGAGGATCTACCTTTGCCGAACGCTTCTGTATGCGCACAGAAATATAAATTAGGAAGAACAAAATCGGCAACACTATTGGTAAGGAATACCAAAAGTCAAATTCATCTATATAATCGATATTGTGATTAACAGCGGCAGATAGTTGAAATAAGAACATGGTTAAGGGAACCAGTATGGCATATTTCCACCAATTCCTAGACGTAAGAAACCACATGGCGGTTAATAGCACAAAAATCACCTTGGTAAAAAGGGCATGAAAAAAAATGGCAACACTACGATATTTGCCAGATTGAATCGTTCCAAAAATAGTGTCCCATTCCTTTGAATCCGATGGGGCGAACTTATACAAATAAAACAAAAAGGGTGTTGCAACCAATATAATTGATATCAACACCCCTGATGTAAAGGCTTTTTTTCTATCCGTCCGCTCCGAGGTCGTATTCGGCTTTGTCGATTTGTTGTTCGTCACTTGTAATGGATTCAGGGGTACAGCTAACTGTTAGTACTAATCCTGCAATAGCTAAAATAAATAATAATTTTTTCATGGGGATGAAGATTTAATTGTTAAACACCCCGCAAAGCTATAGTGAACTTTGTAAATTTCTAATAGTTAGATTATTATATTTTAGCGTTAATTTTGTAGGTTATTTTCGTCCAAATGTAAATTAAATTCGATAAACAACCCAATTTCCTACAGAAAATTATAATGAAATTAAAAGAGACATCCCCAGCACAAAAGCATGTTTTACAGGCTATTCCTTCAGTTACCGGTCTAAATAGCCTTATGGATTTGTCTATTCATAGTCTTAAGGTAGCAATGCCGCAAACTGGATGGATTTCACATGCAATGGGTCGTTCTTTTAAATTCTGCGTGAAGGTACATTCTTTCTTCTCTTTAAAAAGGGTTTTCATTCCGTATTTCAAATACGGTAAAACCGTAAGAAAAACCTTCAAAGAAATCGTATTTTGCTCACTATTAAACACATCTAACCAATTATTGGGATTTAGCCCAATGGTTGAAAACCTGCCGATATGGAATATCCCTACATCATCATCGACAATGATCCCCAAGCTATCGAAGCCATCCAACTGTCTATGGAACAACAGCACAACTTTGCCTGTGTTGGTGTTACTAGCGATGAGGAAACAGGGCTTGATTTAATTTTAGAACGAAGACCTAGTATCGTTTTCCTGAATATTGAATTGCAAGGCAAAAGATCTGGTAAGATGTTGTTCAATTTAATGAATGAGTCCAAAAACTTCTTGGAAACCATACCCGAATTTGTGGCACTTGCCAAATCTTCGGAATATGCAATCGACGGGATACGGAACAATGTGTTGGACTACATTTTGAAGCCATTGGATCTAAGAACGCTAAGAAGGTGTTTGTTGCGTTTTCAAAAGAAAGCATCAGATCATTTAGTAAGTACCCTGTGTTTCAAATCCTATGGGGACTATAAGTTTATACAGGCTGAGGATGTGCTTTATCTAAAGGCTGACAACAATACTACAGATATTGTACTTGCAGGTGGTAAGGTAGTGCGGGCTTTTAAAACGCTTAAGTGTTTTCAGGATGCCCTTCCATCTAATTTCATGAGGATTCACAACAGTTATATTGTGAATATAGATCATATCTCCAGGATACATTTTGGCAAGTCAAAGTGTACTGTGAAAAACACTTCCGACTGGGTACCATTTTCGAAATCGTATCGAGGAAACGTTGAAATTATTCGAGACTCTTTATCTAATAGGAGTCTTATGATCGTTTAGCCCATTTTCTTCATATATCCATTTACTATTGTACGTTGTACAATTGCCCTTGTCTGAATGACATTCACAATATCGTGCAAATTATGTACGAAAAGTTCCCCTATCCCTGTTACTTTAGCACCGAAATTAGGCCCAATTAAAATCAAAAAAAGCTTTTTTGAATAACAATGTCCTTGCGCATTATTAGGACTTTCTAGGGATAAGTCTGCACGCGCCGCATGAGGATATTGAACTGAATCCCAATAATCTATTGACAAACTTAAATCACCCTTAAAGGGGTGTAGAAAACTATTTTCAATCCAAAAATAACAACTCATGAAAAATTTCAAATTCCTATCTACAATAATTGCCGCAACTCTTTTATTGGTAGCTTGTGAAGCAGAAGAACTAAACCTCGCTGATGATACCCCACAAAACGTAACCTACCAAGAAAATCCCGAAAACCCCAACCCTGATCCCATCCCAACCCCAACAGATGGTGAAGATGATATGCCCGGTCAAGACGGTAATTTAATACTGGATGACCAAACTTCGGATCAAGAGGACGAAACAGACGGTGAAGATGATATGCCCGGTCAAGATGGCGACTTTACCGATGGTGAGGACGATATGCCTGGTCAAGGAGGTAATTTCACCGATGGTGAAGACGATATGCCCGGACAAGGCTAATTGTAAATTTAGGCCTATAAAGAACCCCTGCATGGAATTTCCGTGTGGGGGTTTTTGTTTACAACTTAAATATGAATAGCTTTATGGTGAAAATACTCCTCTGCATGAACGGTCATACAACCCATATTCATTACCCTCTGGGGAAAAGCAAATGTATTGGCATATGCCTACTGCTTTTTGCATTGCTGCTATCGTGCGATTCCCAAAAACAGACTAAATCCGCCGAATTAGTTAAGTACGGCGAGGCCAATGCCGATAGCTCGTATGCTTATTTAAGAAAATCGGCAGACAAGGAGCTGGACAAGGCCAATGTAATTCGCTTAATATCCGAAGCCAAGGGCTATGCCAACAAAATAGAAAATGACTCCCTTAAGGTTAGGGCATACATCGATATAGGAATAGCTTGGTTTGGTAAAAACCTAGATTCCTTTTACGATACTTCCCAGGATTTAGACATGATTTCTAGGGATGTTGGGGATTCATTGGGAATCGCAAGGGCCTATTATAACTTCGGTAGTTACCATTTCAGAAAAGAGCAAATAGACAGCGCTTATCAGAATTACTTCTTTGCAGAACGGCTATTTGCAAGAACCAAGGATTACAAATGGGCAGGAAGGGCTGCCCTGTCTATGGCCATTATTCAAAAAAATATTAGGGACTACGCTGGCAGTGAAGCCAACTCAATTCGTGCAATTAACCACCTGGAGAAGGCAGGTGATAAGCAGTATCTAGCTTCTGCCAATAATAATTTAGGGCTTATTTCCAATGAAATGGGAAAATTCGAGGAAGCTATCGATTATCATACCATTGCCCTAGATAATCGAGAAGAGTTAAAAAATAATAGGTTGGTTATAGGTTCCCTAAACAATATTGGGCTGGTGCATGCGAAGAAAAAGGACTATGCCGAAGCTATTCACTACTACAATATGGCTTTGGCGTATGATACGGTGCTGGTCAGTCGTCCAAGGACCAAGGCCCGTCTATGGGATAATTTAGCAAGGGCCAAATCCCTAAAAGGGGATGAGGACGGATTGCCAGACCTCTTTTTTGATGCATTAAGAATGAGAGAGGCGGAAGGAGATGACTTTGGTGTGGTGACCAGTAATCTCCATTTGGCAGAATATTATTTGAATAAAGACACTATATCCAAGGCTCATAGCTATGCACTAACTGCCTTGGAGAAATCGAAACCACTTAAGTACAACAGGGGTGTTTTGGAAGCCCTGGATATGCTTGTTGAAACAGCGAATACTGAAGACGCTTTGGGCTTTGCCAAAGTTCAGATGAGTCTGATAGATAGCCTTCAAACGGCCGAAAGGGGATATCGTGAACAATTTGCCAGAATCCGTTATGAAACAGATAAAATTGAAAGTGAAAACATTAGGGTGACCCGTCAGAAGCGGCAACTTACCATTTTGTTGCTAGGGCTGGTTGCGGCCTTTTTCTTGGTGTATATATTTATTCAGCGTAGATCCAATAGGAAAGAACTTCAATTCAGGGAAGCCCAGCAAAAGGCAAATGAAGACATATATAATCTCATGTTGCATCAGCAAGAAAAACTGGAGGAAGGAAAACGAATGGAGAAGAATCGCATTTCGGAGGAATTGCACGACGGAGTACTGGGTCGTCTTTTCGGTACTAGACTTAATTTAGATAGTTTGAATGAAAGTCAGGATCAGGGAGTTATTGATATGAGGGCCGGGTACATAGATGAATTGAAAAACATTGAGGATGAAATACGGCGTATTTCCCATAACTTGAGCTCAAACGTTTTTGCAAGGGATATTTTCTTTATTGAAGTTATTGAGAATTTGATCGAGGACCAATCCAAAGTGGGCATGCAAAATGGACTCGCCTATCACTTTAATAATGACCCCGTCATAAACTGGGAAAAGATGCCGAATGCTATTAAGGTTCATCTGTATAGGATTATTCAGGAAGGACTTCAAAATATTAGAAAACACGCAAAGGCACAAAATGCTTGGATCGATTTTAAAAGGGAAGAAGGTCATTTGGCACTCTCAATTATTGATGATGGACAGGGCCTTGCTGCCGTTGATAGGGTTAAAAAAGGTATTGGGATGAAAAACATTTCTTCAAGGGTAAAACAGATAGGTGGAACCGTTAATTTTTCCAGCAAGAGTAGAAAAGGAACGTCAATATTGGTAAAAATTAAGATATAATCGTAAATTAGTACCAACGAACACCCCCTAATACATCAGCTTTTCCCCGCAGATAATTGTTTGTTAAACGCTTAGACGCATTAAAAGTTTTTTACAATGAAACGGAGGTTGAATGTTTTAATGGTAGATGATCATCCTATGATCATAGAGGGCTATAGGAATACCTTGTTGTCCAAATACCAAGATGTCTATTCCATTACGGTGGATATAGCCGCGGACTGCGATGAGGCCCAGGACCTAATTAAGAAGCGCGCCAAGACGAAGCCATATGATCTGGCAATGATCGATATTAAAGTGCCAGCATCAAAAGATGGAACGATAACTTCGGGTGTAGATGTTGCCATTTTACTAAAGCAACACCATCCTAAGGCATATGTAATGATTCTTACCATGCACAATGAGGGCAATAGGATTCATAATATACTTCAGAACATTAATCCAGAAGGATTTCTTATTAAAAGTGATTTGTCTTCAAGGGAATTTGCAAGGGCATTCGAGGATGTTGTCGATGGGAAAACCTATTACAGCGCCACGGTAAATAATCATTTTCGAAAGACGATTTCGAATAATTTCTCCTTAGATCAAAAAAATCTTCAGATTCTTTATCATATTTCTAGAGGGGTAAGAACCAAAAACCTAGGCAATTATATCAACCTATCCCTTAGTGCCATTGAAAAAAGGAAGAATTACATAAAGGAATTGTTCGATATGAAAGCCGCTAATGATGAACAATTAATTGAAGAAGCACGGAAGAGAGGCTTTGTCTAGTGTTTATAGGTGTTAAGGATTAAAAAGCATACAAAAATACGGTTTAGCCGTATTTTTTTTGTGATCTACCTAGAAGGATATGTTTCTTATTCTGAATAATTTTAGGCAAGTTTATTGAAATTCTGGAGTAAAAGTTGCAACTGTTAACTAAGTTTTTAGCGATATTGGTTAAACTTAAGATGTAAACTTTAACTAAAAGTAAAAAGATCCTGAAACATAAGATTAGGGGAAATCTTCTCAGGATCTTTTACTTTTTTTGACCTTGGTCACCAGAATTAAACTCAAGTTGTGTATTTATATAGTATTAGTTAATAATATACCTGCCAATTTTAAATAGGGATTTATTAAAAATTAAATTGGTAAGTGTAAGAAATTAGTTTTTCATATTTAAATAAATTTTAATTGTCCAAACCGTGTCTGTAAAAGGCACGGTTTTTTTGTTGCGCAGAGTAAACGATGGGCTATCTTTTTGATTTTCATTGGAATAATTCCTTTTTATTAGTTGGAATAATTCCAATAAAGTAATATATTTGAATATGGACAAAGATATATCTATTGAAGCCCAACGCTTTAAGAAAATCAGGGAAGAACAGCATCTCACACAGCAATCCTTTGCCGAACTTCTAGGTATTGGCGCCACAACGGCGGATATTGAAAGGGGAAAAACCAAAATATCCGGTAAGATCGTAATGGAACTCCTTAGAAGGTATCAAATTAATCCCTTGTGGTTGTTCGGTAAGAGCTATCAGAAAACAGTGGATATTGACGGAGGGGACGTGAGTCCAAAGGTTTTAACGCTAGATAAGGATGGAAACGATTCCATCGTTTTAGTAAACCAGAAGGCTGCTGCAGGATATCCCCATAATGTGCAGGATGTTGATTGGTTTCAAACACTTCCTACATTCGATATTCCACTTCCTCAATACCGCAATGCTACCTATCGTGGGTTTCAGGTGGAAGGGGATAGTATGTTGCCTAATATTCGCCCAAACGATTGGGTATTGGGCAAGGCAGTTGCCAGTATCTCAGAAGCTAACGACAGTAGAATATATATAGTAGTCCTGCATGATTCGGTGTTGGTGAAGAAATTGCAAAAAGTTCCATCCACACCCGGAAAAGTTAGATTGATCTCCCTTAATACCGCTTATTTGCCGATAGACGTCGATGTCAAGGATATCCAAGAACTTTGGCAGGTAAATAGCAAACTATCCTTTGGTATAGAAGAACCTTCAGATAGCTTGTTACTTCAACAGTTACAGCACTCTATGGATGAATTGAAGAAACAGGTTAACAATCTGCAAGCATAGTATGGGCTTTAAACAATTGTTTGATTTCCTGAAACGACTTCAAGGGAATAATTCGAAAGAATGGATGGATGAACACCGAAAGGAATATCACACTGTCCGTGATTTTTTTATTTCATGGTTAGATGACCTGAACGCTCAATTAGCAACTGTAGATGATGCTTATTTTGATACCCCAGGGAAAAAAGCCATCAATCGAATAAATAACAATCTCATGTTTTTCCCCAATAAACCTGTGTACAAGGATCATTTTGCTGCAGGCCTGGATCAGGTAAGTAAACAAGGGGATTTTTATATAGAGCTTGGTGTAGACGAGTGCTTTATGGGCGGAGGTTATTGGCACCCTTCCTCAAAATTGCTAAGGAGCATACGCGAAGCGATCGATTATAACGGAGAAGAACTAAAAGATATACTGAATAAAAGAGGTTTTAGAAAAATGTTTGGGGGCATGGTGCCCGCTGATACTTTGGTGAAAGCGCCTAAAGGGTTTCAAGAAGATCATCCACACATCGATTTACTGAAAATGAAATCTTTTGCAGCCGGTTGTTACGTAACACATGAAGAGGTGATGGCTCCCGATTTTGATAAAAAAGTAATTGAAGTATATAAAGAGCTATTGCCTTTTAGGAGATATCTAAACGAGGCGGTTACCGTATAACTTAGATATATGTGCCATTATAATTCGTGTGGCTCCTGTATTGCTATTCACGAAATGTCCGCAGATCATTCCGGTTGTATTTCTAAAATCCTTATGGGCAATCAACTTGTCTAAAACTCTTTTACATTCAGTTTCGCTTGAAATTGAGAAGAGGCCAGCCAATTGTTGCAACTTTTTGGCTTCAGGGAAATCATCGAAGTTCTTTCCAATAATGATAGGAATTCCAAATGTTGCAGGTTCTAAAATATTATGCAGTCCAGTAGTCCCCATAGCCCCACCAACATAGGCTATATCTGCATAGCTATAGGTTTTGGAAAGCAATCCAATGGTGTCTAATATAAGCACGGAATACGAGTTCAGTTCCTTGTCTTCCCTTTCAGAATAGAGTACGGAAGGCTTCGTAAGCCTCTTTTTGAAGGCGTCAATTTTGGAAGGTTCGATTTTGTGGGGAGCCAAGACAAATTTGATGGAAGACTCCTTTGAATTAATGGAGGACAATAATGCTTCTTCGTCCTCTGGCCAGGTGCTTCCACATACCACGCAGAGACTATCACCTTTAAAGGCTTCCATAAAATCTAATGTATTGTCCTGCTCAATCTGATGGGAAACACGATCAAACCTAGTATCGCCACTTAATGTCACGGCATCTATATTCAAACTCCTTAGAAGTTCTTCAGAGTTTCGATCCTGGACAAAGAAATGATCAAAGGACAGTAAGGCCTTTCTCATGAATGCTCCATGAGACTTAAAAAACACTTGTTTTTTTGCAAACAGACCCGAAACCAAGAGCGTTGGGATTTGCCGTTCCTTCAATTCAAAAAGGTAGTTAGGCCAAATTTCGTATTTCACGAACAGGGCTAGCACGGGTTGCGTAATGGATAAGAATTGCCGAGCGTTTTTCTGGGTATCGAACGGAAGATACACCACGGTATCTGCCAAGGACGTGTTCTTTTTTATTTCGTAGCCAGAGGGCGAAAAAAAGGTTACCAAAATTTTACAATCTGGGAATGAAAGCCTCAAGGCCTCAATAATCGGTACGCCCTGTTCAAACTCACCAAGCGAAGCACAATGAAGCCAAATGGTTTTATCGTTTGGTTTAATTTGGGAAGAAAGGGTGGGAAAAGTATTTTTTCGACCTTGAACAAATAGTTTCAGTTTTTTGCTGAAACCCTGTGCAATCTGTAAATGTGCATACGTGATTTTGGAAAGGAGATTGTAAAGCGTCCTCATAAGGCTAAAATAGTTGTTATTTACCAATTAACCTTTAGGAACCCCTTAGGATTTTGAGTTGTAAATTCTGTGCAAGATTTCCTGATACAGATGACAATTTTCGTAATTTTACCAAGAACTTATTCAAAGATATCCATGCGCAAAATACAAATGGTCGACCTCAAGGGTCAATATGAACACATAAAAGAACGTGTGAATCAATCGGTTTTGGATGTAATAGAATCCACAGCTTTTGTAAATGGGCCAGAGGTGCATCAATTTCAGAAAGAACTTGAAGAATACCTTGGCGTTAAGCACGTGATTCCATGTGCCAATGGGACCGATGCCTTGCAGGTTGCAATGATGGGTTTAGGGCTAAAACCTGGTGATGAGGTTATTACGGCAGATTTCACTTTTGCAGCTACCGTAGAAGTTATCGCCTTATTGGGGCTAACACCGGTTTTGGTAGATGTAGATCCCGTAACCTTTAATATTGATATAGATGCCATTAGAAGGGCAATAACACCTAAGACCAAAGCTATTGTACCTGTTCATCTTTTCGGACTGGTGGCTCCTATGGATGAGATCATGGAACTGGCCAATGAAAATAACCTATATGTAATAGAGGATAATGCGCAGGCCATTGGAGCAAGTTATACAGGGAGGGATGGATCAAAGCAAAAGGCTGGAGCTATTGGGCATGTAGCCTCCACTTCATTTTTCCCATCGAAGAACCTAGGATGCTATGGTGATGGAGGGGCCATATTTACAAACGATGATGACCTAGCTCATACCATCCGAGGTATTGTGAATCATGGAATGTATGTACGATATCATCATGACGTAGTTGGGGTAAATTCCCGTTTGGACTCAATACAAGCTACGGTTCTTAGGGCCAAACTGCCAAACTTAGATCAATACAATGCAGCACGACGCGATGCCGCACGAAAATATTCCAAGGCTTTTAATGGTATTGACGCGATAGTAATACCAAAAGGTAGCTGTGGTGACGAAAGCTTTGTATGCGATCAATGCGATTGTCATGTGTTCCATCAATATACACTTCGAGTGGTGAATACCGACAGGGATGCATTGGTGCAGCATTTACAGGGAAAAGGAATTCCATGTGGCGTGTATTATCCAATTCCACTGCATAGTCAAAAGGCATACCAAGATGAACGTTACAATGAAGAGGACTTTACCGTTACAAATCAATTGGTAAAGGAAGTGATTTCCTTACCCATGCATACCGAACTGGATGATGAGCAGATTGAATATATCACGCAAGCCGTTATTGAATTTGTATCCTAATTTCAACCCATTTTTATGAATAGAATTCTTGTTACTGGAGGTTTAGGGTATATAGGTTCCCATACCGTTGTTGCCCTACAACAAGAGGGTTTCGATGTAGTTGTTATTGATAACCTGTCCAATTCTGAAGTTTCTGTACTCGATGGAATCGAAAGTACTACTGGAAACCGGCCCGTCTTTGAACAAATAGACTTACGGATTAAGGAAGAAGTTGAAGCTTTTTTTGAAAGAACACCTATTGATGGGATCATTCATTTTGCAGCTAGTAAAGCTGTAGGGGAAAGTGTGGAGAATCCACTATTGTATTATGAGAACAATGTACATTCTTTGGTTTACCTGCTACAACAATGCAGAAAACGAAACATAGCTAATTTCATCTTTAGTTCGTCATGTACGGTCTATGGGGAACCGGATTCACTGCCAATTACGGAAGCCGCTCCCATAAAAGAAGCTATTTCACCTTATGGCAATACCAAGCAAATTTGTGAGGAAATATTAAAAGATACCTGTAGTGCAGATAGCAATCTACAGTCCATAAGTCTTCGTTATTTCAATCCTATTGGGGCACATGATTCAGCTGCCATAGGGGAGTTGCCCAAAGGAACCCCACAAAATTTGGTTCCTTTTATCACTCAGACTGCTGCAGGACTTCGGAAGGAATTATCGGTATTTGGCAACGATTATCCTACTCCAGATGGTAGCTGCATCCGCGATTATATTCATGTAGTTGATCTCGCCGAGGCCCATGTAGTTGCATTGCAACGATTGCTGGCTAAAGACAATAGTGCTAACTACGAAATTTTCAATTTGGGGACAGGACGTGGAAGTTCAGTTTTAGAAGTGGTACAAGCTTTTGAAGCGGTAACAGGAGAAAAACTGAATTATAAAATCGTGAATAGGCGCCCGGGAGACGTTATCTCCGTGTACGCGGATACCAAAAAGGCAAATGAAGTGCTCGGGTGGAAGACAAAGAAAACCATGGAAGAAGCATTGGCCTCGGCTTGGCTATGGGAAAAGAAGGTAAGGGCATTGTAGAGTTCAAATGCTTGAACTTGCATTCCTGATTCGCAATTAGAATTAATTAAAATAAATCATATGAAATCTTTAGGGTTATTACTATTGGGTCTGTTCATGAGTTTCACTGTGCAAGCACAAGATATCTATTTGCATTGCGGAAAGATTGTCGATACCGAAAACGGAAAAGTACTTCAGGAAAAAACAATTGTGGTGTCCGGAGATAAGATTATGAGAGTAGACAATGGGTATGTAGCACCATCAAATACAAATGCGATGGTCATCGATTTGAAGGATAAGACCGTATTGCCCGGACTTATCGATATGCATGTTCATATTGAAGGTGAAACCAGTCCAACACGTTATTTGGATGTGTTTACCAAGAATGATTCCGATGTGGCCTTCGATGCGGCCAATATTGCCAAAAGAACTTTAATGGCAGGTTTTACTACAGTTAGGGACCTTGGTGGTTCGGGCGTGAATGTTTCCTTGCGAAATGCTATAGCAAAGGGTAAAATTCCCGGCCCTAGGTTATTTACGGCAGAAAAAGCCATTGGAACAACGGGCGGCCATGCCGATCCAACCAATGGAAGAAAAAAAGAGTTGATGGGAGACCCGGGACCAGCCCAGGGTGTCATTAATAGTCCTGCCGATGCCCGTAAAGCGGTGCGCCAACGGTATAAAAACGGTGCCGATTGGATCAAGATTACAGCTACTGGTGGTGTTTTGAGTGTTGCCAAGAGTGGTCAGAACCCCCAATTTACGCAGGAAGAGGTAAATGAAATCGTGAAAACCGCTAAAGAGTACGGAATGAAGGTTGCAGCCCATGCCCACGGCATTGAAGGCATGCAACGGGCCATTAGAGCAGGAGTGACTACCATAGAGCATGGATCTTTAATGGATAAAGAAACAGCCGCTTTAATGAAAGAGTACAATACTTACTTGGTTCCTACTATTTCAGCAGGAAAGTACGTAGCGGAAAAAGCTAGGATACCAGGGTATTACCCAGAGATTATTGTCCCAAAAGCATTGGAAATAGGTTCTAAGATTCAAAACATGTACAGCATGGCTTATAAGGAAGGCGTAAATATCGCCTTTGGAACCGATGCCGGGGTATTTCCCCATGGTGAGAATGGCAAGGAATTCGGATATATGGTAGAAGCAGGGATGCCAGCTATGAAAACACTGCAAGCCGCTACTATTACCAATGCACAACTTTTGGATATGGAAGGTAGTCTTGGTGTTCTAAAAGAAGGCTACCTAGCGGATATAGTTGCCGTTAATGATGATCCTACCCAAAATATCTCAACAATGGAAAATGTAGTCTTTGTCATGAAAGAAGGCGTTATTTACAAAAATTAACCCTCCCTTAGTTGCCTTAGATATTCGGAGGGATACAAACCATAATTCTTGAAGAATGCCTTCGAAAAGCATTCGGTGCTTTTGAATCCTATTTCTTGCCCGATAGCCTTAACCGTATATTTTCTGTACAATGAGTTATTGGAAAGCTCATTGTAAATATGGTCTACCCTTAGCTGATTGATGTAATTCGAAAAGTTCTTTCCTTTTTCAGAATTAATCACTTTCGATAAGTAGTTGTAATTGGTACCAAATCTTTTCGCAAGCTGTTGCAAGGAAATATCTGGAGATAAGAAGTCTTTGTTATTTTCAAAAACGGTTAGTTTTTCAATAATTCTTTCAGAAGTTTTTCTTGGAACACTCATTTTGGTTTTTTCTGGTATTAAAAGATCTTCACCTAATTGTTCCGATAGCCAATTAAGTCGTTTCTTAAGTTGTGCTTGCTTTTTCTTGTGGTATTCGTACAAATATGAAGTCGCCTTCAGTTGAGCCGACAACAAGGATAAGTTGCCTGCTTCCGAACCATTTCTTGTAGCGGGAGTCCCAATGCTTTTCCCATTTGTGGTCGACGTGACGTCTGGATAATTTGAATTGAAGTGTAATGACATAATTTTTCCCTTTCTATAAATTTGTGCGCATATTGGCTCCTTCTGAAGACCAATAGTTGCTTGATTTCAGTTCAAATTGCTCATTATTCTTGAAAAAAGAAATAGGAAACTTATAAGCGTTGTCGATTACTTCAAATTCGTAGCAATCCACTTAATAAACGAAAATTCCGAATTCCGTTATTCACGTGAACAAGCAATAATGGAGGGAGAAAAATGTAATAGTAAAGCAGTTTCCAGATACGTTGGAGGGTCGGAAATTGTATCCAGTCTACCTTAGTACGAAGATAGGGCCTTTATCATCAATTAACAAATATGATTTTGTCGACCCTATCCTAAATTGCATACATTTATAGGACTTACAACTATTTCGTAAGGAATACAATATTCACTTTCTAGACAGCTAGACTTTTCAGAAATACAGATGGGTAGAGGTTGTACTTTTCCCGGAATTTTTTTGAAAAACTTTCGGCACTTCTAAAACCATTGTCATAGGCAATAGCTTCTATGGTGTACTTTCTCTTTTGAGGGTTTTCCAGAAGATCTTTGTGTGCATGTTCTATTCTGAGATCATTCACATAGTTTTTAAAGGATTTACCTTTAATGTGATTAATGATTTTTGATAGATAACTGCTGTTCGTACCCAATTCCTTGGAAAGCGAACTTAAGTTTACTTCCTGACTAAGAAACATCTTTTGACTTTCGAAAGAATGGATTTTTAGAATAACTGTTTCCAATATTTCCTTCGAAATTCCAAGACTATTGTAATCCACTTCATTTATCTTTGAAGGTTCATGATCAATTTTCTTTTTAAGACGTTCACTTAGTTTTTTGTAGTGCTCTTGTCGCGCTTCGTGAAAGTGGTACAGCTTTAATGAAAATTGCGCAATGATGGTAAAGAACATTCTTTTAGGTGAAAAAATCTGACCCACTTCTGAAACATTACCTGCTTCTACATATGGAAGTGATCTTTTTTCGATGGAAGTAATTGACAGTTTGTCCATAGCGTTAAATTTGAATCTAACTTATGAGCAAAATGTTAAAATTTGGGCAAATCCGATAAAGGTTTACCTTACTCAAATTGTGGTTTTCGAGTAAACAATCATCAGGAAATGTGAAAATTTAGCTAAGAAATGGAAGCTTTTTCGGTATGCAAACTTCGATCCACTTTCTTTACCAGCCCTTGTAAAACGTTACCTGGTCCCACTTCGATAAATTCGTCGGCACCGTCGGCAATCATATTCTGGATACTCTGTGTCCATTTCACCGGAGCTGTTAATTGAAATATTAAATTTTTCTTAATTTCTGTAGGGTCGGTAACGGCTTTTGTGCTTACATTTTGGTAAATAGGGCATGCAGGATCTGTAAATTGAGTATTCTCTATTGCTGCTGCTAACTCCTCCCTAGCGGGTTCCATAAGGGGACTATGAAAGGCGCCACCTACTGGTAATAGTAATGCTCTTCGTGCTCCAGCCTCCTTTAGCGCTTCGCATGCCTGGTTCACTGCGTCGATTTCTCCAGAAATAACCAACTGTCCAGGGCAGTTGTAATTTGCAGCTACGACAATCCCTTCTGTATCCATACACACTTTTTCCACCACTTCGTCATCCAAGCCCAATACAGCAGCCATGGTTGAAGGCTTAAGTTCACAAGCTTTTTGCATGGCTTGAGCTCTCTGGGATACCAATTTCAATCCGTCTGTAAAGGCCAATGTTCTATTGGCAACAAGGGCAGAAAGTTCTCCTAAGGAGTGCCCAGCCACCATATCTGGGGTAAAGCGATCTCCCATTACTTCAGCAAGGATGGTTGAATGAAGAAAAATTGCAGGCTGAGTCACTTTGGTCTGTTTCAGTTCATCTGCACTTCCTTCGAACATGATTTTGGTAATGTCGAATCCGAGTACCTCATTCGCATGGTGAAATAAACTTCTGGCTTTTTCGGAGGCATCGTAAAGATCTTGACCCATTCCCGTGAATTGTGCCCCTTGTCCGGGGAAAAGATATGCTTTCATAATCCTTGGATTTCGATTGGTTTTGATGGCAAAAATACGACTTTAAATATTTACTTAAAGTCCATTTTCTTAACTATATCGAGAAACGATTTCTTTCGCTTGTTGCAGATAACTACCTCCAAAAATATTGAGATGAACCAGTATATAGTATAATTGCCATAAGGCCACTCTAGATTCAAATTCTGCCAATATTGGAAATTGTTCATTGTACATGGAAAACACTACATCTGGAAAACCGCCAAACAATTGCATCATTGCCAAATCCATTTCCCTGGATGCAAAGGAAACCGCTGGATCTATTAGGGTAGGTTGTCCCATTGTTGAGACAAGGTAATTTCCATTCCATAGGTCACCATGAATTAATGAAGAAGGCTCGTCAGGGATGATTTTTGAAGTATTTTGGTACAAGCCATCCAGATTTTTAAAAACGAACCCTTTATTGTGGGCACTCTTAAATTGTGGCTGCAAACGTTGAGTAATAAAGAAATCTACACTGGAGTCACATTGCTTGTTTTTTTGCACTAGGCTACCAATATAATTGTCGTGTCTCAAACCAAATTTTGAATGTGTTGTTTTATGTAGTTTAACCAGGGACATAGCAAAAGCTTCCCAAAACCCAATTGCTTTTGGACTATTTGAGATGTATTCAAGTAGTAAATAGGAGGTTTTCGCAAAGGTCCCAGTCGATATCACCTTTGGTATACGAAACGAATTGGATTTGGATAATACTTCCAGGCCTAAAGCTTCCTTTTCAAACATGTCGGCTACATTGGCGCCTTCATTCTGTTTTAGTACAAAGGGGCCGTCGGAAGTTTCTAGAAGAGTCACTGTATTTATATCTCCGCCTGCGAGTGGCGTGGCATTAATAACAGTAGATTGTAAGACCGAACCTATATGTTCGAGGAAGGTGTTCATTTCATCGTTTTTCCCATGTTTCGTAGGTGAATGCATAGTTATGCCGTTCATCCTTATCATGGAATTCGGATGAAACCAATTTCCATGTGTCTTCAGGAATAACTGGGAAAAATGCATCTGCTTCAAAGGTGCCATGCACTCGGGTAAGCTCAATTTTGTCTGCAAATGCCATTCCGATCGAATAAATTTCACCGCCACCAATAATAAAAGGCTGTTCGTCATTTGCTGCCTGGTTCAAGGCATCTTCTAAGCTATGAACAACAATGACCCCTTCTTTTTTATATTCAGAATTTCTGGTAATAACTATGTGGGTTCTATTGGGTAATAATTTGGGGAAGGACTCAAAAGTCTTGCGTCCCATAATGATGTTATGGCCTGTAGTAAGTTGTTTAAAACGCTTAAAATCATCAGGTAAATGCCAAACTAGGTCGTTGTCCTTGCCTAATTCGTTGTTTTCGCCAGCAGCGGCTATCATGGTAATCATAGTTCTTCTTGGGGTGGTAGGTCGTTCTCTTTCTTTTTTTTTACTTCTGCGGTAATAACCTCTTTGCGAACTTCTTTTTCCAGCTCTGCAATTCGGGCTTCCTGTTTGGATTTCAATTTTTCAATTTGGCGATCTTCCCATTCCTTGCCCATAAACTTACTTAATAGCAGTACGTTCAGTAAATGAATTAAGAAGAAAAGTACCCAGATTAAAATAGCCCATACAAACCAGTTTTTAATAAAGAAATCCTTGCCAATACCCAAGATTGGATTAATGATGATAAGGAGCACCGAACCCGCAAGGAATAGCACAAAGTGCTGCATAAGGCGTTTCTTTTGCTTCACTCTTTTTCGGGCATATTCGTACTGTTCCCTCTGCTCAGGATCTATTCTTGAAGATTTGTTGGTTTTTGAAAACATTGTGGGTTATTTTTATAACCTTCGTAAAAATACCATTTTTTCATTTTGTATCCTTGTTTTATGAATGACCTTTCTTCCCTTTTTCCAGTAAGTACAGAATATACCTATCTCAACACCGCTTCCTGTGGGCTTCTGTCCTCTTCTCTTGTAACATGGAGAAGGGAGCATGACCTTCAACTAATGAAAGGAGGAAGTATGTTTCGGGATCTTCATAAGAAGCATGTGGCCGAGATAAGGGAGGAAGTTGCTCAATTTTTCTATACCACACCTAATCAAGTTGCATTGGTTCCGAATTTTTCATTTGGATTGAATGTGCTTCTCGGGGGAATTTCGAAAGGAAAAAAGGTATTGCTTTTAAAAAGGGATTACCCTTCTGTGAATTGGCCCATCGAAAATCGTGATTTCGATGTATGCTATGCCGAGCTAAATGAGAACCTGGAAAAAAACATAGAAGCCGCGGTCCAGAAACATCGGCCCGATATCTTGGCGTTAAGTATAGTGCAATACATAAGTGGAATAAAGATAGATCTGGATTTTTTGAGTGATTTAAAACGTACCTACCCTCAGCTTACCATTATAGGAGACGGAACTCAATTTTTGGGTACCACAGATTTTAATTTTGAAAAAAGCCCTTTCGATATTGTCGGGGCAAGCGCTTATAAATGGTTATTGTCTGGATATGGCTGCGGACTTTTTATGATTAAGAAGGGGATTCAGGAAAACGTGTTCCTGGAAACCATTGGATTCAATTCGGCGGATGCCAATTTCAGCAAGAGAAATGATATTGAATTTGTTGGACATCTAGAGCCTGGTCATCAGGATACTTTAAATTATGGCAGTCTGGGGGAGTCCATTCGTTTTTTAAATTCGTTAGGTAGATCAACTATTGAAACCCATCTTCACAATCTAACTACCAAGGCAAAGAATTCCTTTTTAGAACTGGGGCTGTTGTCTGAAATGGCATCCCAAAGGAAAAATCACTCCACCATTTTCAATATCTCGGGAGATAAGGAATTGTTCGAAAAAATGAAGACCGAAAAGATAGTCGGTTCGTTACGCGGACAAGGCATTAGGGTGAGCTTCCATATTTATAATACGGAAGAGGACTTAAATCGTTTGTTGAGTCTTTTAAAAGGGTAGGCTACTCTACGACTTCCACTCCACGCCAAAAGGCTACATACCCTTCTATGGGCTTTGCTGCATGCGATGTTTCAGGATAATACCAAGCTGCGTCAGGGTTGGCTTTGCCAGCTACTTCAAGTGAGTAGTACGAAGCTTTGCCTTTCCAAGGGCAAAATGTTTGGGTATCACTGTTTTTGAAATATTCCTTCTGTAAACTTTCTGCAGGAAAATAGTGATTGTTTTCCACTACCACTGTGTTGTCGCTTTCTGCCAATACTTGGCCATTCCAAATTGCTTTCATTTTTTAATGGTTTACTATTCCTTTTTTCGGAATACGTAGTTCTTGTAATATTCTTTTGAATCAGAAAAAGAAGTTTCAATTTTCAAGCCCGATTCATCTGCTAACCAAGCGACCACCTTATCGTCGTATTTCTGCGAAATTTCGGTGTGAATGGTCTCCCATGGATCGAAATCTATCGCCAAATCCAATGCCTCTATCCTTACCTGCATGGCGCGTTTAGCCACCAAATAGCTTTTGGCTGTTCCACTTTCTGGGTCATATATTTCCCAGTGCTTAAAAGCATCTACGTCGAAATTGCCATCCAATTCCGTATTTATCCTGTGAAGTAGGTTTTTGTTGAATTCGGCTGTAACACCAGTAGCATCATTGTAGGCATCCAGTATGGTCTGCGGGTTTTTTTTCTGATCGAACCCCATGAACAAAAGATCCCCGGGATTCATGGCATTCTTTAACTGAGATAGGAAATCGATGGCTTTGTCATGTAGAAGGTTTCCAATATTGGAGCCTAGGACCATCAACACTTTTTTTCGCTCATTGTATTGCTGTATTCGTTTTAAAACGTCAAAATACATCCCTTTCTCTGGGTCTACCCGTACTTTGGGCAGCTCTTGGGCCAAAGAAGCCGAAAGGGCGTCTATGGCATTCTGACTGATGTCGATTGGCTTATAAACGAAATCCAGTCCATTTTCTGAAAAATGACGCAATAAAACCTTGGTTTTTTTTCCATCCCCAGCACCAAGCTCTATGAGATCAAAACCATTTCCGTTACCCTTAAATAAGTTTGAAATTTCTGCGGTATGCGTATGGAATATTTCAAATTCGCAGTTGGTTAGGTAATATTCTGGCAAAGCCATGATGTCCTGAAAAAGTTTGTCACCCTTAGCATCATAAATATACTTTGAATATAAAAATTTTGGGAAAGCCCTTAAGCCTTCGAACACATCTTTCTTAAATGCAGTGTCGAGCATTGTAGAGGTGGTTGGATTCATAAAAAAGTAGTCCCGATTATTTTGCTAACCTTATTCCAGTGTATTGCCACCGTAGGTTGGGTTGAAAAAAGTTTCTATAGGTAGGTCGTATGTGGTGTGGTGGACTTACAACGGAGCTCCCGCGAAGGACTTTTTGGTTTACCATAAATTTACCATTATACTCCCCAATTGCTCCTGGTGCCTTCTTATAGCCAGGATATGGCAGGTATGAGCTTTCGGTCCATTCCCAGCGCTTACCCCAGTTAAAATGATTTTGTGCGACCTCCCATTCAAATTCCGTAGGAAGACGGCATCCTTTCCATTGGGCATATGCAAATGCTTCATAGTAGGATATGTGGCACACTGCAGTGTTGGGATCTAATTTTTTCAGTCCCTGTAACGTATAATGGTACCATTCGCCATCAATTTTATGCCAATACATAGGCTGGGTAATCTGATCCTGTTTTACCCATTCCCAACCATCGGCATGCCAGTGATTGAAATCTTTGTATCCACCAGTTTCAATAAACTCTATATATTCGGCATTACTCACTTCCCGATTCGAGATTTCATAATTCTGCACATAAACTTTATGCCGTCCCAGTTCATTGTCATAGCAAAAATCAGAACCCGCATGTCCAATTTCGTAAATACCTTCTTGCATAGGAATCCATTCCTGATTTTCCTGAACAATTGGATGCTCCACAAAGGTGTCATTGTATTGAGGAAGAAGAGGGTTGTTGCCCAAAATGTACTTTATGTCGGTCATTAATAATTCCTGGTGCTGTTTTTCATGATGAATTCCAATTAGTAGTACTTCTTCTAAATCTTCTGGAATTACACCAGCAAGGAATTCTTTCAATTCGTTGGTTACATAATGCCGGTAATCGTATACTTTGGCAACGCCTGGACGGGATAGGTTTCCCCGATTACTCCGAATTACCCTTTTTCCTAAAGTTTCGTAATAGCTGTTAAAGACAAATGCAAAGTCTTCATGGAACAACTTATAGTTAGGTTTATGTCGTCTTAAAATAAATTCTTCAAAAAACCAGGTGGTATGCCCAAGGTGCCATTTCGGAGGTGAAACATCCATAGTAGGCTGCACCACATAATCTTCAATTTCCAAAGGCTTGCAAAGTGCTTCCGTACGTTGCCTTGTTTCGAGTAACAAGGAGACTAAATTTTGGGTTGTTATCATAAAAAAGTGTCCACATTGTAGTCGACACTTTAAAGATACAAAATCTTATGACCGAACCTGTTTAAGGGATGTTAAGACTTCTTTCTTTCAGAATAATCCAAGATGGTTCCATACAGCACCCCAATCTTTTGTCCCCTTCTTTTTCCCGGCTCCATGGGTGGTAAAAGAGAGACTATGCGAACCACTTCCTCTTCTAGGTATTTATATCGGATCGCAGCGGAGATTTCTTCTATGGCTCCAGTATCCGTAATCAAGAAGTGAATCCCAACTTTTTTGTGGTTTGGCTTGAGCAGGTTTGTGTTGAAGTTAGCCTTTAGGAAGGCATCAATACTTTCTTGGGTGCATTTTTTTATCTCGGCATTTGCAGCGTCATTACAACCCGGGTAGATGGGGCTAATTTCTACTTGTGAAAAGGGAACTTTCGTTTTTGTTTGGGCAAATCCTAAATAACCCATGAACAGGGCTAGGATGATAAATGGTTTGGTTTTCATCGCAAAATGGTTTCAATATAGGGCACAAAAAAAGTGCCAATTTAAAATTGGCACTTCTACATTTGGTCTTTTCTATTTCCCAGTTTTAAACGTAATGGGAACGGTATATTTTATGGCTCTTGGTTTACCTGCAAGCATGCCTGGCTTCACCATTTTTGGAATTAGAGTTATATTCCTTCTTGCTTCTTCTTGAAGTAGCAGTGTTCCTCCAGATACATTTTTAATATCTACGGTTCCTTGCTCAGTAATATAGAATTCAACAACGACCCTTCCTTGTTGGTTTGACTTGTAAGCATCGGCTGGATATTTAAAGTTCTTCCCGATGTGAGCTCCTAATTTTTGCTTGAAACAGGCATCGATCCCTGCACCGCTTTTCGATTCGCAACCGGGCCAAACCGGCGCGATCTCTTTCATGGTCACAGTATTTTTATTTACAGAGCCCCATTCTTGAGAAAATCCGATAGTGGACACGAGAATACAAGCAATAAAAAGCAATTTTTTCATAAAGTAGGTTTTAAAATTAAACGGCGACGGCTCCTTTAATGTGTGGGTGAGGATTGTAGTCTGCCAATTCAAAATCATCAAAAGTGAAGCCAAATATATCTTTTACATCTGGATTAAGCAACATTTTCGGTAAAGGGCGCGGATCACGGGACAATTGAAGTTCTAATTGTTCCATATGATTGCTGTAAATGTGTGCGTCACCAAAAGTGTGAATAAAATCTCCCGCTTCATAACCGCATACTTGAGCCATCATCATGGTGAATAGGGCATAGGATGCAATATTGAACGGTACGCCCAAGAAAATATCGGCGCTCCTCTGGTACAATTGGCATGATAGTTTGCCGTTGGCCACATAAAACTGAAAGAAAGCATGACATGGGGGAAGGGCAGCCTTTCCATTAGCAACATTTTCGGAAAAAGGTTTGCTGGTGTCTGGAAGAACACTTGGGTTCCATGCACTTACCAACATACGACGACTGTCTGGATTGCTTTTCAGTGTTTGAATTACCTCTTTTATTTGGTCAATTTCCTCACTGTTCCAGTTTCTCCATTGGTGTCCATATACGGGTCCAAGATCCCCATTTTCATCGGCCCATTCATTCCAAATACGGACCCCATTTTCCTGAAGATATTGAATGTTTGTATCTCCTTTCAGAAACCAAAGTAATTCGTGTACAATAGATTTTAGGTGTAGCTTCTTGGTGGTTACCATAGGAAAGCCTTCACTTAAATCGAATCGCATCTGGTAACCAAATACACTTTTGGTTCCGGTTCCGGTGCGATCACTTTTTTCGTTTCCATGCGCTAAGACATGCTTTACAAGGTCGTGGTATTGCTTCATCTTCAATCAATAAATTGGAAGGTTAAATGTAAAAAACACTCGGTAGTTTGTGAACCCTATACCCGTCGATTTATTATAAGTTATTAACGGTTTATTCTTGAATGTATTATTTGATGAACGGTACTTCGCTTACCCAATAATCATTCCAGCAATAGTAGCAGAAATAAGCGAAGCGATAGAACCTCCAAGAAGTGCTCTCATACCAAATTTTGACAATAACTTACGCTGGCCAGGCGCCAACGAACCAATACCCCCTATTTGAATTCCGATCGAGGCAAAATTGGCAAAACCACAGAGCATATAGGTGGCCATAATAATGGATTTTTCATAGGTAAGATGGGCTGCGTTGGCCGTGTTTTTTAGCTCTGCCAGTTGGATATATCCAACAAATTCACTGGCTGCAAGCTTAATTCCCAATAGCTGTCCCATCATCATCATGTCGGCTCTTTCTACACCGATTAGCCACATGAGTGGTGCAAATACAGTTCCTAAAATAGCCTCCAATGATAGTCTAGGGTAAGCGGTGTTTTCGGCCATCCAGGTATTAATACTGGTAATTTCTCCAAGGCCTCCAATTAACCAGTTGATCATTGCAATAAATGCGACAAATACAAGGAGCATTGCACCTACGTTAACGGCAAGCCTAAGACCTTCAGTAGTTCCATTGGCAATCGCATCAAGTATGTTTGAACCTAATTTTTCTGAAGAAACAGTGACATCTGTATTGATTTCTTCTGTCTGTGGATATAGTATTTTTGAAATAACAATGGCCCCAGGGGCAGCCATTACAGAAGCTGCCAAAAGGTGTTTGGCGAAAACGAGTCTCATGGCAGGATCGTCTCCTCCCAAGAATCCAATGTAGGCAGCCAATACGGCACCAGCTACCGTAGCCATTCCGCCGATCATCACAAGCAGTATCTCCGATTTGTTCATCTTTTCGAGATAGGCCTTAATAAGTAAAGGAGCCTCTGTTTGACCCAAGAATATATTACCCGCTACGCTTAAGCTTTCGGCTCCTGAAATTTTCAATAATTTGGACAATAGCCATCCGAATGCCTTTACAACTTTTTGGATGATGCCAAGGTAAAAAAGCACCGAAGTTAGTGCAGAGAAGAATATAATCGTAGGCAATACCTGAAAGGCAAAGATGAATCCAAAGGTGTCCATGTCCACAACAAGGCCTTCAAATAAAAACTTGCTTCCGGCTTGGGTAAACTCTAATACTTTAACGAATATTTTACCAACCCCATCAAATATAGATTGAACAAAGGATACTTTAAGAACTCCAATTGCTATGACCAGTTGAAATGCCAAACCAATACCCACAGTTCTCCAGTTAATGGCTTTTCTATTGGCACTAAATAAAAAAGCTATAAGCAACAAAGTAAACATTCCCAAAACACCCCGCCATAAACTCCTTAATGAGAAGCCTTGAGAAGGAATAATTTGAGCAGTATCATTAGAATTCTCTTCTTGCACTTCGGCTATGACAGGTGCAGCTGCGGTAAAGGCATATTGTACCTGATTTTCAGAAAAAACCAAAGTGCTATCCGTAATGGTTCCAACGCGATACCTTCTAATAGTATCTTTGGGTTGGTTATAGAAAAGCACCAAGAGATTGTTCTGAAACATATAGTCTCCAGAAGCTTTAAGGTTATTCTTGGCCTCTAAACTATACTCAAAAGTTCCGTCTTGGTTTAATACGAATTGATCATTTCCTTCGCTAATGGAAAACAATGAATTCCCTTGGGAGTCACTAATATTTGAAAAATTCCATGTTTTTTCAAGGTTCTGGGAAAATAGACTTACGGATACAAATAACAGACTAAGAAGAATAATACTGCGCATAAGCTTTAGTTGCGTTTGGAGATCTCATCCCTAATAGCTGCAGCACGCTCATAATTTTCCTGAGTAACTGCTTCATCAAGCATTTGATGGAGTTCTTTAAGTGAGAATTTGCTATAGTCTTCCGAAACCACATGAACCGTTTCCTTTTCGTCGTCGGACAACAGATCCTCGATCACTTGCTCTTCTTGACCTGTAAGTTCGCTTTCATCCTTGGCAGGGGTTTTTAAATAAATCCCTGCTTGATCCAATATGGCTTTGTAGGTGAAAATAGGAGCTTTAAACCTCAAGGCCAAAGCAATGGCATCACTGGTTCTGGCATCAATAATTTCTTCGATGCCGTCACGTTCACAGATGATACTGGAATAGAAAACCCCATCCACCAATTTATGGATGATTACCTGCTTAATGACAATCTCGAATCGATCGGAAAAATTCTTAAAAAGATCGTGTGTTAGTGGCCGAGGTGGTTTTATCTCTTTTTCAAGTGCGATTGCAATGGATTGGGCTTCGAAAGCACCGATTACAATGGGCAACTTTCGGTCACCATCTTCTTCGCTAAGAATCAGGGCGTAAGCTCCATTTTGCGTTTGGCTATACGAAATTCCCTTTATGTTAAGTCTAATAAGGCTCATTCATTAAAGATTGCAAGTGGCAAGCAAAAAGGCTGTTTAAACAAGGGTTTTACTTATTTAAACAGCCCTTTTTCAAGGCACAAAATACTAAAAAATTATGCGTTTTGAGCTTTAAACTCTTTTAATTTTTCGGTAAGCTGAGGAACCACTTCGAAGGCATCTCCAACGATTCCGTAGTCTGCCGCTTTAAAGAATGGGGCCTCAGGATCGTTGTTAATCACCACTTTCACTTTGGATGAATTGATACCTGCCAAATGCTGGATAGCACCACTAATTCCTATGGCAATATAAAGTGTTGAGGCAACCGGTTTTCCTGTTTGTCCCACGTGTTCGCTGTGCGGTCTCCAACCCATATCACTAACAGGTTTGGAACATGCTGTTGCGGCACCCAAGGTCTGTGCAAGGTCTTCAATTAATCCCCAATTTTCAGGGCCTTTCAATCCACGACCACCAGAAACCACGATTTCGGCATCTGCAATGGTAACCTTGTCCGTTGCCTTGTCTACAGACACAACTTCTACATTCCCTTTATTAATTGCAGGTGAAAAACTTTCGGAAGTCGCACTGGTTGAATTTTCATGCACGCCATAGGCGTTTTTAGCCAGCCCAATTACCTTGGTTTCTGTGTTAATTTCAGTATGCGAAAAAGCTTTGTTTGTATAGACACTGTGCTTCACCTTAAATGGCGAAGTGCTAGAAGGCAGCTCGGTAGCATTGGGCACATACCCCGCTTCCAGGTTTACCGCTACCAAAGGGGCCATGAATTTTCCATTGGCACTGGAGGTTAATACAACCACTTGGGCTCCTTCGTTCTTGGTAGCTTGAGCAACGACATCTGCATACCCTTCGGCATCGAAAGAAGCAAGATCGTCATTATTTATTTCCAAAACTTTAGATGCACCATACGTTCCTAATTCTGAAGTGTCTCCAGCATTAATGGTTACGGCAGTTACATCTGTTCCCATCATATCAGCGATTCCCTTCGCATAGGAAACAGCTTCGTGAGCAATTTTTTTAAATTTTCCGTTATCCGATTCGGCAAATACTAGTACTGACATGTCTTAAATCACTTTAGCTTCGTTATGCAATAAATTAACTAGGTCGTCCACATTGTCTACTAATTTAACCGCTCCTTTTGGGGCAGGTTTCTCAAAAGAAGTAGTTTGTGTTTCTGCAGTGGTGGGCACAGGATCCTTCACATGTAAAGGTTTGGATCTGGCCTGCATGATTCCACGCATGTTCGGAATGCGAAGATCACTTTCCTCTACCAAACCTTTTTGACCACCAATAACAAGTGGAAGAGTGGTTTGTAGGGTTTCTTTTCCGCCGTCAATCTCTCGAATTGCAGTGGCACTTGTGCCTTCTACCTCCAAACTAATGCAGGTGTTTACAAAGTTTGCCCCCGTCAATTTGGCAATCATCCCAGGAACCATGCCTCCATTGTAATCGATGGATTCACGTCCAGCGATGACAAGATCGTATCCTCCTTCTTTGACGATATTGGCTAATTGCTTGGCCACAGAAAAACCATCGGTGGCAGGAGTGTTAATGCGAATCGCCTCGTCGGCACCAATCGCGAGTGCTTTTCGCAACGTTGGTTCTGTTTCGGCACCGCCAACGTTAGCAACATGAACGCTAGCGCCTTGTTTTTCCTTAAACCACATGGCACGGGTTAAGCCAAATTCATCATTGGGGTTGATTACAAATTGAACGCCATTGGTGTCAAATTTTGTATCCCCATCGGTGAAGTTGATCTTAGAAGTCGTATCCGGTACGTGGCTAATACAGACTAATATTTTCATATAAGATTTTATGTAATGTTGAATGAATTTTTTCGGGTCACGAAGATACAACTATAATATGAATTTTACTATGCATGCATAGTAAAAATTTAAAATTATTTTAAATCGAATTAGCAGGTGATAGTTGTTCTGAAAACGTTTGCGGTCGTAATATTGGTTCAATTCACAATTTATTTACTGCGTAATAAGAAATAGTATTATTTTTGTTTTCCTGAAAAACTAGATTTCAAGAAAACTATGAAAACGATACAATTTAGAGAAGCGGTTTGCGAGGCCATGAGCGAGGAGATGAGAAGGGACGAATCCATTTACCTTATGGGTGAAGAAGTAGCCGAATATAATGGTGCGTACAAGGCCAGTAAAGGGATGTTGGATGAATTTGGTGAAAAGAGAGTCATCGACACTCCCATTTCTGAATTGGGCTTTGCTGGAATCGCAACGGGGTCTGCCATGAATGGCAACCGTCCCATTGTGGAATTCATGACATTCAATTTCTCATTGGTTGGTATCGATCAGATAATAAACAATGCGGCCAAGATCCGTCAAATGAGTGGCGGGCAGCTTAATTGCCCTATAGTTTTCCGTGGCCCAACTGCTTCGGCAGGGCAACTTGCAGCCACGCATTCCCAAGCTTTCGAAAGCTGGTATGCCAATTGTCCTGGTTTAAAAGTGATAGTGCCCAGTAACCCAGCAGATGCTAAAGGATTGTTGAAAAGTGCCATCCGGGATGACGATCCGGTAATCTTCATGGAAAGTGAGCAAATGTATGGGGATAAGGGTGAAGTTCCTGAAGGGGAATACTTAATTCCAATTGGGGTTGCCGATATTAAGCGTGAAGGAAAGGATGTAACCATTGTTTCATTTGGTAAAATCATTAAGGAGGCCTATAAAGCTGCTGATGAATTGGCGAAGGAAGGTATCGAATGTGAAATCATAGACCTTAGAACGGTACGTCCAATGGACCATAAGGCGATCTTGGATAGTGTAAAGAAGACCAACCGTCTTGTAATTTTAGAAGAAGCCTGGCCCTTTGGAAATGTGGCTACAGAAATTACGTACCAAGTGCAAAATCAGGCGTTCGATTATTTGGATGCACCTATCGAAAAGATAAATACGGCTGATACTCCAGCTCCATATTCTCCCGCTTTATTGGCAGAGTGGTTGCCAAATAGCAACGATGTTGTAAAGGCTGTTAAAAAAGTGTTATATAGGTAATAATCACACTTTTTTTAGGATATTTCCGTTTCCAAATCTGTCACCTTTATACTTGCTATGAAGCAAACATTACTCTTCTTTTTCCTAATTTTTACTTCCGCATTGTTCGCTCAAACCAAGGTGAGCGGAGAGGTAAAAGATGAGTATGGCGATCCCGTGGCATTTGCAAATGTTATATTCAAAGACTCCAATGAAGGAACTATCACCAATGAAAATGGACGCTTTTATTTGGAAAGTGAGGAGATTCATGATGCACTATGGGTATCCTTTGTAGGGTATGAATTGAAGGTGGTTCCTTTAGAGAAAAGAACAACCTATCAGTTAGAGATTACCCTCAAGGAAGAAGCCGCCACATTGGATGAAGTAGTTGTGTTTAGTGGAAAGACATCAAAAAAGGACAACCCGGCCATTACCATATTAAAGAAGATTTGGGAAAATCGACGCGAAAATGGCGTAAAGAAGTTCAAGCAATATCAGTACGACAAGTATGAGAAGCTCGAATTTGACCTTAACACCATAGACTCATCCCTAATTAAGAGTAAATTATTTAGGGGGATGGAGTTCGTTTGGGAGCAGATAGATACCTCCAATATTACGGGAAACTCTTATCTGCCCATTTTCATTAATGAAGCCATATCCAAAGTATATGGGGACAACCTTTTAAAGGAAGAAAAGGAAATCCTTGAAGGAAACAAAAATTCTGGCTTCGAAAACAATCAGACCTTAATTGCATTCGTGAAAGACATGTACAAAGAGTATAATGTCTACGACAATTACCTTAAGTTTTTCGACAAAGCTTTTACCAGTCCACTTTCCAAAACTGGGGTAGATGTATACAATTATGTGTTATTGGACAGTGCCTATCGTGATAATAAATGGTGCTACAATATTGTGTATTACCCAAGAAGAAAAAATGAGTTAACATTTAAGGGCGACTTTTGGGTTAACGATACTACTTGGGCCATAAAGGAGATAAATCTTCAAGCTTCTAAAAGTGCCAATCTAAACTGGGTGCGAGAAGTGTATATAGAACAGGAATTCGATGTGCTGAACGATTCTATATTCCTGATTAAAAGGGATTATTTTTTGAGTGACTTTTCCCTTAGAAAAAAGGAAAAGGCTCAAGGTATCTATGGGAAGCGGACTACTTTGTATGATAATTATGCATTCGATGAAGAGAAGCCCAAATCGTTTTACGGAGAACAGGTAGACCCTTATAGGGAAGAAATATACAATAGGCCCGATGAGTTTTGGGAGTCCAATCGAATGGAAGAATTGAACAAAGACGAGGTAGGTGTCTATAAGATGTTAGATACCCTTAAAACAGTGCCTCGTTTCAAATCTTTATATAATATTGGGGCAACGTTGGCCAGTGGATATTATCAGGTGGGTAATTTAGACTTTGGTCCTGTGTTTTCGGTATTTGGGTTCAATGAAGCCGAAGGATTACGTATCCGACTGGGAGGAAGAACCTATTTTAGTCAAAACGATCCTTGGCGTTTGGAAGTATTTGGGGCCTATGGATTCCGGGACCAGCGCTTTAAATATGGGGTTTCAGGAAAGTGGCTGCTGGATCGTAAATCCCGACTTACGGTATATGCCGGCAATAGAAAGGACGTGGAACAAACGGGGGCCAGTCTCACAGTAAGTAATGATGTTCTCGGAAGAAATTTAGCGTCGTCTTCATTAATTTCTGTTGGTGCCAATGATCGACTGACCCGTATTAATCTAAGCACGGTTGGATTTTCCTTTGAGCCTGCCAAAAATTTCAATGTAAGACTTACGGGGTCGTATCGCACATTGCAATCGGCTACGGATACCTTTAAGCTAGATTATTTCGATTCGGATGGTAACCTTCAGAATGAAGTGCAACAGCCAGAAGTAGAACTTGGTGTCTTCTTTACCCCAAAACGAAAAACTTCTGGTTATGGAGTAGAACGAACTATAATAAATGATGGTGATTTTGCCAATATGTATTTGGGATATAGTTATGGTTTAAAAGGTATTTTGGGTGGGGATTTCGAATATTCACGTTTGCAGGCACTGTATTCCCAACCTTGGAATATTGGTGGTTTTGGTAGAATGTACACTACTTTGGAGTTAGGAAAAACGTTCGACCCAGTTCCGTTAAGCCTGTTGAGCCCAATCCCAGGGAACCAAACACTGTTTAGTATTTACAATACATTCACCAATCTGGATTTCTATGAATTTGTGAGCGATACGTATGCATCCTTTCATTTACAGCACAATTTTGGAGGGCGCATTTTTTCCCGTATACCATTCCTAAGAAAATTAAACCTACGTGAAATTGTAGGATTTAGGGCAGTCTACGGTGAGCTGTCTCAGGAAAACATAGATCTAAGCCGCCCGGCTTTTGAATCTATTGCCGATGGTCGTCCCTTGTTGCCCAACGCTCTAGCACCTTCGGATGAAGTATATTGGGAGTATAGTGTGGGAGTTGGCAATATTTTCAGGATTTTCCGTATCGATTTTAACTTCAGGGGTAATTATCTCAACAACCCAGACGCCCGTAAATTTGGAATAACTGGGGCCTTTGGATTTTCATTTTAATTTTTTTTGCTCACATTTCGGTTCTTTTTCGATACATTTATGTATCTAAAAATGAGCACAATATGAAACAATTACTACTTTTTACAGCCGTTTGTGTATTGAGTTGCACGTTAACAAATGCGCAAAACCTTACAGACGATTTGTTAAACCGATATGAAAACTTGGATTCCAATGGGAATTCCCCAAGCCATTATTTTACACCGGAGGAGCAACTTCTTTTAAGGGATTATTTGCAATCTGGTCTAAATCAAACAGTAGACCGGCAAACTGGAGGAACACTAATCCATGGCCCCATTAACAGTGAAAATGAATTCGGAAACTTCGATCCAGGAGACCTTACTACGTTCAATACACTGGGACCTTCCTTGACTTCAACCGACTTCGAATCCTCTGGCGATATAGATCCGAACAATTTAACCATGGGGTATGTACTTACCTTGTCAAGCGGTGAGTTTTACAGTATCGATGTTACTACTGGCACCTATACCTCTATGGGTACCATTGCACCGCCCGCTGGGCAACAGTGGAATGGAATTGAGTTCGATCCGGCCACCGGAACCTTATATGGTGTGTCGTCGGATTTCAGTAGTGTATCCAGTATATCGACAATAGATGTTGGCGCTATGAGTCATACACTTGTCGGAAATATTGGTTCGCTAGGAGCCATTGCAATTGCTATTACCGATACAGGTGAAATGTATGCATATGATGTAGTAGATGATAACTTTTATAGTATTAACACAACGACCGGTGTAGGTAGTCTGATTGGCCCCATAGGCTTTGACGCCAATTTTGGACAGGACCTGGAATGGGATTCTGCTTCGGGAACCATGTATATGGTTTGTTTCAATAGTGGTTTGTTAGAAGGAGAAGTGCGTACGGTAGATTTGGGTACAGGAATGACCACCTTGGTGGGTGACCTTATTCCCAGTGAATCTGGAACGCAAATGGCGTGGGCGGCCATTCAGAATCCAACCATCCTTTCAATTTCCGAAAGTGCTTTCAACAATTTTGCCTTGGCACCTAATCCCGCAAATGGATTGCTAAGGGTATCCTCAGAAATTAGCAAAATCTCATTTGTCAATGTTTTAGGACAAAGAGTATATGAAATAGTTGACCCTATTGCTACCGAATTTGATATTAGTTCATTGTCACAAGGAATGTATTTGGTTGAAATTCAGATAGATCAGGAAAAGGCGGTATTTCAACTTGTGGTCGAATAACTTTTTGATTTTCAGGAGTATTAAGAGGTAACTTAACAGTTTAATAAAGCTGAATTTCATGGCTAAACCCATAGTAATTTCGTATTTTTGCACCCCTTTTAAAGGGGTGTTTTATTGAAAATTTTAATTGAAAAGATATATGACCGCAGATCAAGTAACTACTTTCGATGTATTGGTGGAAATTCCTAAGGGAAGCCGAAATAAATATGAATATGACTTTAAGTTAAAGAAGATTCGCTACGATCGTATGATATTCTCCTCTATGATGTATCCAGCAGATTATGGTTTTGTGCCAGAAACATTGGCCCTAGATGGAGATCCGTTAGATGTATTGGTGCTGGTAACAGAGCCTACATTTCCGGGATGTGTGATTGAAGTAGCACCTATAGGTGTATTTCATATGACTGACGAAAAAGGACCGGATGAAAAAGTAATTTGTGTTCCGGTTAGCGATCCTATCGCAAGTCGTGTGAAGGATCTTTCCGAATTAAATGCCCATTTAATCAAGGAAATTGAGCATTTCTTTCAAGTGTATAAAGACCTAGAAGAGAAGAAAGTAGACGTTGGTGGATGGGGAGATGTAGAAGAAGCTAAAGAAATTGTTGCCAAATGCATCGATCGTTTTAGGGCTAGTAATGTCCCAGTAACCGACGTTAGTATTCGATAATATTGCACAACTAATAGTTTGTAAAGCAATAACCTAGGAGTTATTGCTTTTTTGTTTTGTGCTATTTTCATACTTTTGCCCCGCTAAATTGAAAATGATCTTTAACTAAAAAACTTATAATGGAACAAAACATTATTTATGTACCTATCGCACTTTCCATACTGGGCTTATTGTTCATGTTGGTGAAAATGAGCTGGGTAAAGAAACAAGCAGCAGGAAATGAAAAAATGCAAGGCATTTCCAAAGCCATTAAAGAAGGAGCACTTGCCTTTTTGAATGCGGAATACCGTTTGCTAGTAATTTTCTCAGTAATTGCTGCAGTTTTATTGTATGTGGTATCCACTATAGTAGAGTCCACAAGTTGGATGATCGTACCTGCCTTTATTTTTGGTGCAATTTTCTCAGCTTTAGCAGGGAATATTGGGATGCGAATTGCAACCGAAGCCAATGCTAGAACGGCAGAGGCTGCCAAAACCAGTTTACCACAAGCCTTGAAAGTATCTTTTGGTGGTGGAACGGTAATGGGACTAGGTGTTGCAGGATTAGCGGTACTAGGATTAAGTTTGTTCTTTATGTTCTTCGTAGGCCAATTTATGGGTAACGAAGGAGGTTTTTATGCCAATATGACCATTGTGCTTGAAGCGCTGGCTGGATTCTCCTTGGGAGCGGAAAGTATAGCTTTGTTTGCACGTGTAGGAGGTGGTATCTACACTAAAGCGGCGGATGTAGGTGCCGATTTGGTTGGAAAAGTAGAGGCCGGTATCCCAGAAGACGATCCCCGTAACCCTGCAACCATTGCAGATAACGTGGGAGACAATGTAGGAGATGTGGCAGGAATGGGTGCAGACCTTTTTGGTTCCTATGTAGCAACCGTTTTGGCTGCTATGGTATTGGGGAACTATGTAATTAGGGATATGTCTACGGAAGCCCCGTTTACGGATGCTTTTAATAATATGGGACCTATCTTGCTTCCAATCGTAATTGCGGGAGTTGGAATTTTGGCATCTATTGTTGGAACCTTCCTGGTAAGAATTAAGAATAACGAAGCAAAGGAATCCCAAGTTCAGAAAGCACTAGACACAGGAAACTGGGGTGCTATCATTATAACATTAATAGCGAGTTGGTTTCTAATCGACTGGATGTTGCCAGAAACCATGACGATGAACTTCTTTGGGGAAGGTGCCAAAGAAATCCCATCGCGACATGTGTTCTATGCATGTATGATCGGATTGGCGGTTGGAGCTTTGATCTCTACCGTAACAGCCTACTATACAAGTTTAGGTAAGAAACCAGTTATGGATATTGTTCAGAACTCATCTACAGGGGCTGCAACAAATATTATTGCAGGTCTGGCAGTTGGAATGAAATCTACGTTCCTGTCTGTGCTATTATTTGCTGCTGCTATCTGGGGATCTTATGCATTGGCAGGATTCTATGGGGTAGCCTTGGCTGCGTCTGCTATGATGGCGACAACTGCGATGCAGTTGGCAATTGATGCTTTTGGGCCTATTGCAGATAATGCTGGAGGGGTTGCTGAAATGAGTGAATTAGAACCACAAGTACGTGAACGTACTGATATATTGGATTCTGTTGGAAATACAACCGCAGCTGTCGGAAAAGGATTTGCAATTGCCTCTGCAGCATTAACAGCATTGGCTTTGTTCGCAGCTTACGTAACCTTTACGGGGATCGACGGTATTAATATATACAAAGCACCAGTTTTGGCTGCACTATTTATTGGAGGTATGATCCCTGTTGTGTTCTCAGCAATGGCAATGAAGAGTGTAGGTAAAGCTGCGATGGAAATGGTACAGGAAGTTCGCAGACAGTTCAGGGAAATTCCTGGAATTATGGAAGGAACAGGAACTCCAGAATATGCAAAGTGTGTAGATATTTCTACAAAGGCAGCTTTAAGGGAAATGCTATTACCTGGATTGCTTACCATCGTAACCCCATTATTAATTGGAATTGGAACAGCACTTATTTCTGGAGATTATTTATTAGGGGCTGAAGTCCTAGGTGGATATATGGCAGGAGTATGTGTGAGTGGAGTAATGTGGGCGATCTTCCAGAACAACGCCGGTGGTGCTTGGGATAACGCTAAGAAGTCTTTTGAGGCTGGAGTAGAGATCGATGGGGAAATGACGTATAAAGGAAGTGATGCGCATAAAGCTGCAGTAACTGGAGATACCGTTGGAGATCCATTTAAGGATACATCTGGGCCATCCATGAACATTCTTATTAAACTAACGTGTTTGGTTGGATTGGTGATCGCTCCAATTCTTGGAGGTCATGGTAGCGATGAAGTTTCTATGGTTACAGAAGATGGAACCAAATTGGAAATCACTACAGATGGAGTAAAAGAAACAGTTGAAGTTCAGAAGGAAATCAAGGTGGAACTATCTGAGGCGGATGGACAAACTGTAGGTAATGTAACGATTACCACAACTAAGGATGGTGTTGAATCTACCGAGACCAAAACGTTCACAGGAACTGAGGAAGAGGTAAAAGAGCAGATCGAAGCATTGAAGTCGGGAATGAAAGTTGAAGGCGAGAAAGTGATCAAAGAAGTTGAAGAAGAGGTGACACAATAATTAAAACACCTAACAAATAGTAAAAAGCCCGAACCATTGGTTCGGGCTTTTTATGTTTTATCTTTTCTTTTACTTAAAAGAGTCCATGGAGTTCGGCATCAATTTTATTAATAACCTCTCCTAGATCTTCTGGGTTATCCACAAAGTTGAGGTTGTCCACATCAATCACCAGAAGATTACCCTTGTCGTACGTATGTATCCAAGCTTCGTAACGCTCATTTAAACGACTTAGATAATCGATACTTATAGAGTTTTCGTAATCCCTACCGCGTTTGTGTATTTGGTTCACCAAATTTGGAATGGTGCTCCTTAGGTAAATCAAAAGATCGGGCCCTTCGGTAACACTTTCCATAAGGTCGAATAGGGAACGATAATTTTCATAATCCCTATTGGTCATTAGGCCCATGGCGTGCAAGTTAGGAGCAAAAATATAAGCGTCTTCGTAAATAGTCCTGTCTTGAATTACTTTTTTTCCCGTTTTGCGAATTTCCATGATCTGGCGAAAACGACTGTTCAGGAAATAGATCTGAAGGTTGAAAGACCAACGCTCCATCTGATTGTAAAAATCATCTAAATAAGGATTGTCTTCTACATCCTCAAAATGAGCTTTCCATTTGTAGTGTTTGGCTAGTAAACGCGTAAGTGTGGTCTTGCCGGAGCCAATATTTCCTGCGATAGCAACATGCATAAATCTTACTTCTTTGGTTGAGTTAGTGTCAAGCTGTAGAGGAGTTTTCCGTCATAAATATAAAGGAATTCTTGCGTTAACTGCAAGTCTTTTATTTGGTTTTCGGCCAACTGAAATTCCAAAGGATCAACAGTCTCCGAACCAATCCAATATAATTTATTTTCTTTGAGTCCAATAAGACTGTCCCCATAGCGAACTAATCTTTCATATCCGGTCAATTCTTTTTCAGAGAGTAAACTTCCGTAAATATTTACCTGCCATAAACGATCCTCGGTCAATAAATAACAGTCATTGAAATTACTGACCATGGATTTTGGTACTCCTTCATAGGGTTGGGAGAATACCGTTTCCCTTAAGGTCCTATAATCGAATAGCTGTAATTGTTGGGTGTCACTGTTAAAAAGCCATAAACGGTTGTTTCCTGCATTGTTAGCAGCGCCTACATTGATAAAGTTTGAAATGGTGTTGAAATTTATCCTTTCCGTTTCATTTAGCCTATTGTCCAAAAACACCACTGTGTTTACCTCTGCGTAGAAAACAACAACATTCAAAGGATTGATAATATCCACATGGGCAATCGGGCCTAATTGATAGTCCTGAAAAACAAACTCGCCTAAGCTTCCCTTTTTATGGAGTACGCCTTCTTTAATGTAGTAGGTGTGCTTGTATGAATCTACACCAATGAATTCGTCCGCTTCAAGGGGTTGAGAAGTCTTTAACTCAAATTGTTGGGCTTGTAACGTAGCACATCCGAAAAGTAGAAGGAGCAACCATTTCATATATGGACAAGATACAAAAACCCAGCCAAGATTAGCAAATAAGCTTGTACCCAAACCCTCGAACATTCACGATTTGAATGTTTTGATCCCTTTTCAGTTTTTTTCGAAGTTTGGTAATAAAAACATCCATACTTCTCGCATTGAAGAAATCATCGTCCCCCCATAGCTTTTTCAATATAATGGAACGGTCCAATACCTGATTTTTATTATTGTATAAATGGTAAAGGAGATGTGCTTCCCTATGGGTCAGTTTTAAAGGTTCCTCTTTCTTAAAAGCAAGTGTCTGCTGGCGAAATCCGAACGTGTAATCACCAATAATCATTTCTGAAGGTGAAGTTTCCTTTCTATGATTCAGTAAGTTCTTTATTCTAACAATGAGCTCTTCCATACTAAATGGCTTCTTCAGGTAGTCGTTGCCCCCAAGTGTAAAACCCTCAACAACATCTTGGGTTTGGGATTTGGCCGTAAGAAAGATAATAGGGATATTCTCGTCCTGCATGCGGATCTCCTTGGCCAAAGTGAAGCCGTCTTTTTTAGGCATCATGACATCTAGCACGAGAAGTTGTGGTTTTTCCTGATAATATACCTCTAATGCTTCTTTTCCATCTTTACATAGGAGCACTTGAAACCCTTTAGTTTCGAGACTCTCCTTCACAATTTGTCCTAATGCTGGTTCATCCTCTGCCAACAATATTTTTGCAATGCTATCCATGAGGCAGGGATATTTTAAAAGCCGTATTCGGTTTTATGTCCAAATTAATAGTTCCGCCATGTTTTTCAATGATGGTTTTGGTATAGTATAAACCAATACCAAACCCTTTTACATCATGAGTATTTCCTTTGGGAATACGATAAAATTTTTCGAATAGCTGTTTTTTGTGCGCCTCACGCAGGGAATTCCCAGTATCGCTTATTGTAATTTCGGTAGTGTTTTTTCCCTTTTCAATGGCAACTGCAATTGTGTCGCCACCATATTTGATAGCGTTATCAATAATATTGTTCATCGCATTTTCGAAATGAAAGGAATCTACCGAATGCACAATAGACTCATCATTGGTTCGAAAGGTAATCTCTTTATGCGTATTCGTGAATAGCTCTTTTTGTGCCGCTTTCCTAAGTAACTCGACTAGGTTTAAAGGTTCTTGGTTCAATTCCAATTTCTCACTATCCAAGGTAGCAGTTTCCAGAAGTTTTTCGACCATAACATTTAGTTTGTCCACTTGTTCACTGGAAATTTTCGCATAGCGCAGGTTTTTTTCACGATCCTCCTCGGAGGAGAAATTCTGAATGGCTTCCATGGCCACGCCAATTGTAGCGATTGGCGTTTTGAACTCATGGGTAATATTCCCGATAAGGTCATTCTTAACCTCTGCCAATTGTTTTTGCTGCTGAATGATTTTGAGCAGGTACAACAAACACCCAATCACAGCTACCATTAAAAGGAAAGAAAGCAATAACCCTATGGTATTTCTTTTGAGCACAGCAAGGGTAACATTAGCAAAATGGGCCTTCAATTCGTCCTCGTGAAAAGAGTATGGTGAATGGGTGCTACTTGTGAGGTTGGATTTTAGCACATTCCTGTTTCGTAAGGTGTCCAACTTACCCAAATGGTTTTTATAGGTAAGGCCATATTCCAGATCAAGGCTTTTTCGGTTGAGTTCCTCCGAGAACAAACTATCTACCGTGGAAAGGGATAATTCATCTTCAGAAAAAGAAATCATGATTTTGCTGGATAACGCTGTAATAGAACTTACATCTAAATTTGCGGTGAAACTATCCTTCATCACCCGATTTAAATTCAGTGAATCCCGTGAAGTGCCAAATTCAATGTCCATATTCAGGCTATCGCCCCTGTTGGCTTTTAAGATAGTGATAGATGACCCCAAACTGTCTGTATAGTGTAAGGTGTCGATTTTTACGTGGGGAGAGTCGGATAACATGAAAGCCTTGCCGCTCTTAAAATGACCATTCAATAGACTGTCGGTTTTCATGAAATCCTTAAAAGTAGGTTCCTTGCCTATAAACTCGAAAGAATCATCGGCCGCCAATTCGGTAAAGTATTGCTCTACTGCATTGTCCAGACTGGCTTGAACGTCATTCATGAGTTGTTGTTTGCTAGCGGAGTAGTTCTTGTAATTCCAATACACCTGAATACAAAAAGTAGCCACAATTACTGTGGTAATGAAATAGAGTATTCCTTTGTATTGCAAAGCTTTCATGTGCCAAATGTACTAATATGATTAGCTCTTCGCCAAAACGGTTAACACTCGTTAACACTGCTTAACGCATAAAAACACTACTCCTTTGCATATTTGTGGGGTGAAATTTTAAAAACCGTAATCATGAAATCAGTAATACGAATAGTTTGTTGTTTAGCATTTTTTGTCTCGACACTTAGCATGGGTCAAGACATTCAAGGAATAGCGACCTATAAGACGCAGCGAAAAGTTGACATTCAATTGGATAGTACCCAGATGGACGATGCTATGCAGCAACAAATGATGGCCATGCTCAAAAAGCAGTTCGAAAAGGAATATACGTTAGAGTTTACCAATGCTGAATCTGTATATAAGGAGGTTCCAAAATTGGACGGTCCCCAAGCAGGTGCAAGTTGGGTTCAGGTAGAAGTTATTGGGTCCGGAGGAGAAGGTGTATTGTATAAAAACTTGGATGAAAACCGATTCGCCAATCAGACCGAATCATTTTCGAAAGTGTTCCTAATTAAGGACGCTATGGAAGAGCGTGAATGGAAATTGGAGAAGGAAACCAAGAACATTGGTCAATATACCTGCTTCAAAGCTACTAGTACCTATGAAAGAAGCATGATGCGCATGGTGAATTCTAATGAGAATGGCGAAAAGGACTCTAAAGAAGAAGAACAAAAGGAGACCATTACCTTGACAGCATGGTACACACCACAGATTCCGGTAAAAAATGGACCGGATAATTACGATGGTTTACCGGGCCTTATCTTGGAGGTTGGAGATGGCGAACTTACTATTTTGTGCAGCAAGGTAGTTTTAAATCCTGAAAAAGGAGTAGCGATAAAAGAGCCCAATCAAGGAAAAAAGGTTTCCCAAGAAGAGTATGATGGAATTATGGAGAAAAAAATGGAAGAAATGCGGGAACGTTATGAAAGTGATAACAGAAAAGGGGGCCATGGCAATGAAATAGAAATAAGAATTGGAGGCTAATTAAACCTTTGGGAATTTCAACAGTCTAAGGATATTGTAATAACTTTGAAAGTATTCAAAAAATCCATAAGACCATGAAATCCTTTTTCTTAGCAGCACTGCTTTTAGTTTCGTCCATTTGTATAGCTCAAAACATTAGTGGAAAGGCTTATTACGAATCTAAGACCACTGTCGATATGAGCGAATGGGGAGGAGGTCGAATGAGCGAGGAGCAGAAACGTCGGGTGGCCGATAGAATGAAGAATATGCTGGAAAAAACCTATATCCTTACGTTTAGCGGGAACGAATCGGTTTACAAGGAAGAAGAGCGATTGGAAACAGGTGATAATGGGGGCGGATTTAGGATGATGATGAGTAGTTTTTCCGCTGGGAAACAATACAAGGACCTTGGGACAAATCAGATTTTAGAAGAACGGGAGTTCTTCGGAAAGCAATTCCTAATAAATGATACCATAACCAATTTGCAATGGCAGGTTGGGAAGGAATCCAAACAGATCGGACAGTACTTAGCCATAAAGGCTACGGCTATGAAACAGGTCGATCCTAACGACTTCAGTATGGCCCGAAGAAGAAGGGGAAGGGATCGGAACGGAGAAAGAAAAGAAGGGGCCGAAGAGGTAAAGGATAGTACAGAAGTAAAAGATCCGATGGATGAGATTGAGGTGCCCAAAGAGGTTCTTGTTACCGCTTGGTTTACACCACAGATTCCGGTACAAATGGGTCCGGGGGAATACGGAGGTTTGCCTGGTCTAATATTAGAAATGAATATAGATAGAACCACCATCTTATGTTCTAAAATAGTGCTGAACCCAAAGGAGGCTGAGGAAATAAAGAAACCTGAAAAGGGAAAAGAAGTTACCAGGGAAGAGTATAATAAGATCGTAAAAGAAAAAACCGAAGAAATGCGCGATAACTGGCGAGGGGGAGGAGGCCGTAGAGGCGGTGGTCGCAGATTCGGAGGTTAAAATCACATTTTATTTAACAACCATGAATGCTCCCAATACAATATGGGAGGAGGATACTATTGGTTATTAACTAAATAAAACTAAGCATGAAAAACCTATTACTTTGTATGTTGCTTTTAATAGTTACCGGGCTCTCCGCTCAAACTATAAAAGTACGAGGGGTCATTAAGGACTCTATTGGCAATCCATTGGAATTGGCCAATGTTATTGCAACCAAAGCAGAATCGGGAGCTATAGAGTCCTATGCCATTACCAATAGCGACGGGATGTATCAATTGGATTTGGGAAAAGGAGATAGCTACATTTTAAAAGCCAGCTTCTTGGGGTATGAAAATGCTGAGACCACTATTACAGTTCCCGAGAATGCCGAAAATATGACACAGGATTTTAGCTTAAGGCAGTCGGCGGCACAATTGGAAGGAGTAGAAATTGTGTATGAAATGCCGGTTACGGTTAAGGGGGATACCATCGTATACAATGCAGACTCTTTTAATCGCGGGGATGAAAAAAAATTGGGAGATGTCATGAAGAACCTTCCGGGAGTAGAGGTAAATGAAGATGGTGAAATAGAAGTTGAGGGAAAAACCGTGCAAAAGGTCATGGTAGAAGGAAAGGATTTCTTCGATGGCGATTCTAAATTGGCCACAAAGAACATTCCGGCCGATGCAGTAGACAAAGTAGAAGTGCTTCGGAATTACAATGAAGTAGATCAGATGCGCGGACTGGGAAATGATCAGGATAATGTAGCCATTAACATTAAGCTTAAGGAAGGTAAAAAAAGGTTTTGGTTTGGAGAGATAACAGCCGGAGGAGGATTGGATGATGAATCCGAAGCCCGATATTTGGTGCATCCCAAATTGTTCTATTACAGTCCAGATTACAGTATTAACCTTATTACCGATTTTAATGACATTGGGGAAGTACCCTTTACTTGGAGGGATTACTTCAATTTTACTGGAGGTTTCCGAAATTTTAACCGTGGTGGAGGGACCAGCTTTAATATAAGTGACAGTGGCTTAGGTTTTGCCCTTACCCAAAACAATCGGGCCAATGCCATAGAGTCCAATTTTGTAGCTGGAAACTTCAGCTGGAGAGCTAGTCCAAAATGGGATGTAAGTGGTTTTACCATTTTAAGCGACAATAAAACCAACATAGTTACCAATGCAATTCGACAATACATTTCTACTGGGTTCATTGAAAATACGAGTAATGATATAGATCAGCGGAATCAATTGGGAATGCTAAAATTGAGTAGTATATACAAGCCCAATACCAACTTCCAGTTCGATTACGATGCCCTTATCAAGGTGTCGAAGCAAACGGAAGAGTCCAACACGCTATCCCAATTTGGTACTGCCGTGAACGATATCGACGAGGCGATGGAAAACAAACCAGCCTCCATAAGTCAGAATATTAATGCCTACTATACTTTGGACGATAACAATATTTTTGCAGGGTATGCACAGCATATGTGGCAGGATGAAGACCCATTTTACAATGTGGTACAGGATTCTATTCCTTTCCAAACTATTTTACCCTTAGATACGCCCCAGGATAGATATAACCTTAATCAGGATAGAAATGTAGAAAGCCATAAGGCGGATGCGAAGATAGATTACTACCGTGTCTTGAATAATACGAGTAATATCAATTTAACTTTGGGTGGCACTTACAGCAACCAGAAGTTTAATTCCAACATTTTTCAACTATTGGATAATGGCAATAGATTGGATCTACCGGAAACGGAAGAAATGGATGGTGAAACGGAGCCATTGACGAATGATGTAAATTTTAATTTTAGCGATTTGTTCTTGGGATTCCATTATAAATTGAAAACCGGAAAATTCACATTTACCCCTGGAGCCACTCTTCACAATTACAATATTAGCAATGAGCAGTTGGGTGCTAAAACCAGTCAGAATGATTGGCGATTACTTCCGGATTTCAATGCCATATTCGATATTAAGAAAAGCGAAAGTCTTCGATTTAATTATGCCATGGCCGCAGAATATACTGATGTAAATAATTTTGCGGAAGCTTATATTTTCAATAACTACAATAGTTTGTTCCGTGGTAATAGGGATTTGGAGAATTCCTTGTCCCACACGTATAATTTAACCTATTTCAGCTTTAATATGTTTAATTATACCAATGTAAATGCCAATATAAGCTATACCAAGCGCATTGAAGGGATTAAGAGCAATGGACGTATAGATAGGATAAATCAGGCATCTACCGTTCAGAATATCGACAGTAATTTCCCGGATGAAACGTTTTCTGCCTTTGGTCGTTTCAGTAAACGAATCAAACGACTTCAGTTTAACGGAAATGTAAATGTAAACTATAGCACGTCATACAACATATTCAATGAAGAGGTTCAGAAAAGTGAAAGTTTCACACAGAGCTATCGTGCTACCGTTAGGAGCTCATTTAGGGAATGGCCCAATTTTGAGGTAGGTTATGGTATTACAGTGAACAATTACAATAATGGTGGTTTGGAGCAGACCTTTTATACACAAAGGCCGTTTGCGAATATAGATGTAAGCTTTTTGAAGCATTTTTATTTGAATGCGGAATGGGATTTCTACAATTATACCGATGCCGCAGATACCATAGAAAATGAGTACTCATTTGTAAATGCCAAACTCTACTTTCAGAAAGGGGAAAGTCCTTGGGAGTTGTCCGTGCAGGCCAGTAACATACTGAATACTGAATTTACGAATAGTGATAGTTTTAATGATCAATTCAATACCACCAACCAATACTTTGTATTGCCTCGAATTGTAATGCTGGTAGTGAAATACAATTTATAAAATTTCAACCTATAATTTTTAAAGGCAAACGACACATTAACAGTTGTTTGCCTTATTTTTTTGGTGGAATTCATTCTTTGAAAACCGTGGTTTTTCCTTTGTTTTTCTAACCTGATGGTGATACTATTGGGGTAGGTTAGCTAGGTTGTTTAATAATTGTCGAATCTAAAAATCAAAAATCATGGCAGAGACAACCACTATTGAGAGTATCATCAGTATTATTGATGATTTATTGAAACTTCTGGATAAGAAAAAATCCAAAGACAAGCGAAATCAGGAGAAGGACAAAGTTCATGACAAGATCATGGACATTACCGACATGCTCCTTGAAATGAACAAGAACAATGCGAAGTTGCCACCAGATGAACAGGAAGTGAAACGCATTGAAGAAGCTCAGGAACAATGGGAAAAGTTTAAAGATCATTTTAGAAAGTTCATCGAGTACCATAACGATGATAAGGATGAACAGGCTAAGGATCAGCTTTCGCAAGCTAAAGTGTACCTAAAACAACTTAAGGAAATCTTAGACAAGATTGATTTCGAAAAGAAGTACAAGGTGCGAAAACAGGCAGACGCCAAGGCTAAGAAGGAAAAGGAAGAAAAGGAGGAGAAGAAATCCAATAGGACTTCCAATAAAAAGTAGATCATGGCAGCCGAACTAAAAGAAAGACGGTTGGAGCTTTTCAGGGTAATGCTTACCAACGAAACCTTTCTAAAAAGTGTGAAGGAAAATCCGAAACGAATTTCCTCGGCTTTGGGTTTTTGCGATACCGGTGATGAAATCACCCTTATGGTAGCCAAGCTATTCGAGCTTTTTAAGAACCACGAATCACTGTTAGACGATATCCTTAAGATTGTAAGCGGGGTATTGGCAGAACAAGTGAAGAAGAAATGACACTAGGCCTCTCAAATTTGAGAGGCTTTTTTTGCTATCTTTCTGAAAAACTTAGGAATGCGCAAGATACTATTTGGCGTGGTAATTACGTTGCTTCTGGTCTTTGGGGTTCAGTATTGTGAATATCGTAAAGATGGAAAGGAACGAGTAATTCAGCATAGTTCGCTTATTCAAAAAGAACTTAAAAATGTGGGGAAGCTTGTCGTGACTGAAGGTTCCTTTGCCGAGGTCTTTAGTTATGAAGACTCCAAGGAACTGTATTTCGATTTCTTTTCTACCAAAAAAGCATTGGTGATCGTAAATGCCGATGCTACCATTTCATATGATCTAAGTCGGATTGAAACTGAAATTTCTGAAGAAATGAAGACTGTTACCATTACGCATATTCCAGAACCAGAATTGAAAATTTATCCTAAGATTGAATATTACGATATGGAGGAGGGTTATTTCAATAAGTTTACTTCAGAAGACCTGAATATCATATCTTCCAAGGTGGATGAATCGCTTCGCAAAAAGATAGAAGCTTCCAAATTAACCGATAATGCGCAAAATAGGTTGATATCGGAATTGCAGAAAATCTATATTCTGACCAATTCCATGGGTTGGACCTTACAGTACAATGGTGAAACGCTTGATTCTGAAGAATCTTTCTCCGAGTTAAAACTCTAGTTTCTTGCTCAAGGAAAACCATCCGCCACCATTCATGGCCTCCACTCCGTTAGACCGCAATATGGCTGCAGCACTTCCGCTTCTCACACCACTAGCACAGCATGTAATCACTGGTTTGTTCCATTTTTTTATTTCAGCCAACCGAACGGAAACCTGTTGTAATGGAATGTTTTTGGAACCGGGTATGGCTCCACCTTTGTATTCTCCTTTGGTGCGCACATCGATAATAATGGCCCCGCGATTTTGAAAGTCGGCAATTTTCTTTTTCTTATTTCCAAATAGACCGAATAGTCCCATAGCAATTTCAATTATTCAAATTTCTTGTAAAAATATCTAAATTTCTTAGTCAGTGTATTGTTCTCACGATGGATTTCTTCAATATTGGCGCCTTCACCATCGTAAGCATATTGTTTGGTTAGTTTTTCTAGGACGAAGTTTCTTTCAATTAAATTATTGTTTTCGTCATATTTTAGTTGGAGATAGGTTTGGTAACCTGAACCTTTATCTTGGGCAACTGAGGTGCAATTATCCTTCTCGTCGTAAGTGTATAACGAAGTGTTATGAATTTTGCCTAAAGGGTTAAATCGTTTTCTAGATTCGAATTTGCCACTCTTGGTGTACTTATACTTTGCAGCTAGGTAATAATCTTTACCATTACGATGTTTATTGTGAATAACCGTATTTTCATTCTTACTGTTATACTTTCTTTTTTGATGAATAAGAAGTGTCCCTTCACCATCATATTGAAAGTGATCGATCATGTTTCCCTGATCATCATGATTGTAGAGGTCTATACGAAAGACTTTGCCATCTTTGAATCTGGTTCGTTTGGCCCGTAATCCTTTCGAATTGAATGTATACTCAGAAGAATCTTTGAGCTGCCCCATTTCATTGTATACATAATCCTTAATGGGCTCTCCATTTTTATGATATTTCACATGATGCACTAGGGTGCTATCGCCAGAATTTAAATCATATGCATATTTGAAATGCTCCGAAACACCAATTTTTATTCTTTTATTCTTTTGGATAGTATAATTATTCTGAGCAATTACCAGGGTGAAAAATGGCAGGCATAGAAAAATCAGTAGTAAAGCGTTTCGTTTCAATTGAATTTATATGTTATAAGTTCTGAGGCTCTTTTTGAAGTAAATCTAGCCCACCTGAAATTAAGTGAGCCACTTCTGGGCGCTTTTGTTTCAAGGTATTTAAATACTCCAATACTAGAGTGCTCGCAGTAAGTTCAAAAATTTCTAGTGGTAATAACCAATCTAAAGGATGATCCGTTTTTAGCGCATTAAAAATTGTTACCAGTTCGTCTTGGCTTTGGGTATTCGCTTCGCGTAATTCCCGAACCCTTCCATAGAGCTCGTTCAATTGCTTCTCTTCTTCAGACAAGGAAGTGCGAACCGTTTCGGTTTCACTAATCTGATGGGTGGCCAGATCGAAACTCAAATAATCTGCGGCTCCTGCAAATGCAGAAAGTATGTCGGTCCCTACGGCCATATCGAAATCCCCATCCTCCGGAGAAAAGAGAACCTCGCCCTTATAGGTTACGGTGCAGTCGGTAAACTGTATGAGCATGAGTTCCCCGCGGAGGTTTCGCATTCCCGTAACGTTCATTCCTTCTACCGTGATGCCACTTTCAAACTCGAAAGCAATGGGCTTCCCGTCGTAGAAATTATATGCCTGTAAGTCCCTGGGTCCCATATTCTCAATGGCGAGATTAATGCCTTTCAGCTTTCCCAAGGGGGATCGGAATCCATGGTTATGTCGACTAACACCGTGTCCAATAACCTCTTTTTCCCGATACGCCAAAGCTGTAGGCCCTTCGGTTTCAAAATAAACTACTTCATTATCTTCATTTTGAATCATTCGGGTAAATACCCCAGAAACTTGAAGCCCCGTGCTAATTTCTATGGTACCCAATTGTTTGGATCCTATCAGTTTCTTCAGGCCTCTCCAGCCTCCTTTACGAACAGCCATGGTATTGGCAAATTCTTCAAGAACCTCCTGTAAATACGCGAAGTCAGGCGTTACGTAGAGTTGAGGTTGGGGTTTGGTAATATCGAAATCCTGATATGCCGCATCTATGGAATAAGGTATTTTTTTAACCTCTTCCTTCATACACCATTCGCTTTCCCCAATGGAAGAAAGCAACCCTGCCCCATAAATTTTCGGGTTTTCGACAGTTCCTACCATTCCGTATTCAACGGTCCACCAATGTAGGTTTCGGATAAGGGAAATCTCGGAAGGTTCTACCTCTTTATTTTGCAGCATTTCCACCTTCTTTTCTGCCGCATCTATTTGTTCATTCGGGGTGCCTTCTGCTTCTTTTAAGATAGACAATTCCCGAACTGCCTCATACATTTCTGTATCATGAGCACTGGTAATGGCTTTAGCGCCCACCTCTCCAAATCGACGTAAGTATTCGGCATAATCTGGGCTTGCAATGATGGGGGCATGTCCCGCTCCCTCATGAATAATGTCTGGTGCTGGGGTGTATTCTATATTTTCCAGTTGGCGGATATCACTGGCAATGACCAATACTTTATAAGCCTGAAACTCCATAAAGGCATTTGGCGGGATAAATCCATCTACCGCCACAGCAGCCCAACCAATTTCCTTTAGGATTCGGTTCATGCCGTACATGGATGGAATGGAGTCTATGGAAATTCCAGTTTTGTCGAGTCCTTCCACATAACTTTCGTGTGCGACTTTACTCAAGTAATCCACATTCTTACGCATTACATAGCGCCAAACTGCCTGATTTATAGGCGTGTATTCCTCATAATTTTGCGGCTTGATATACTGCTTCAAATGAGGGGGTAACCGATCTATAAGCTCATTGCTTTCTATCTGCTGTTCCATAGACAATCAAAAGTAGGAAGTATTCATTAATTAGTAAGGTAATTATGAATAATTAATATTGATAGAACAATTAGATAATTTGTATTCCTACAATAAATTATGGAAAAACCGTATAATAGCGTTATTTAATCGATATAATTATTCCGTTCGGCTAATACTTAGCTAAAAAGTATAAAATAGAGTAAGATATTAACTAAATTTGAATAATAGTTCGCTGGAATTTACGGACTATCTGCAGAGCAGTTCTTTTACAACCTTAACAAAATTAATTCACTAAGACTCATGTGAATTAATGGTATGCGTTTCAATAAGCGCGAGCCTAAATCCTCAAGGAGGACATGGCTCAATTTTGGTTGGATATATCCCGCGGCTCGAATGATGTGGGATATTATCAAATATTGGCTTGAAAAAGTGTAATATTACTTTGAAGTTCGGTAATTCCAGTTACCGGACTTCTTTTTTGTAAACGTATTACAACACTACAAATATAAGTCTTGATTGTTAATATTGTGTTAAAACAAAAATCTTTTTATCGATATTTTTTTCAAATAATCTTCTTTTAGTGCATTTCATCGATTTTTCTGCTTAAAGAATTCGAATTTTTAAAACGCATAATCATTTTTAGAAATTATATCATTTAAATCCTTGCGGTTTCCAATGTCTTGTTGCAATTTTATTCCTCAAACAAATGTTTTCATATTTGTTAACTTGTACATGATGAAAGGGACCACACGCAAAGAAGAAATCATTACGGTAGCCTCAAGGCTCTTTGAAGAGAAGGGCTTTACAGCCGTCTCTGTTAGGGATATTGCCCAAGAAATGGGAATAAAGGCTGCAAGTCTATACAATCATATTAGCAGTAAACAGGAGATCCTTTCTTCCTTGATCTTGAAGTTGGCCCAGGATTTCACCAAGGGTATGGAGCAGGTGCAACAGGTTGGCGCTTCACCCTTGGAGAAGGTAAAGGCCCTTATCGAATTGCATATCGATATCACGGTGAATCATTCTGAAGCCTTGGCTGCCCTTAACAATGATTGGATGCATTTGCAAGGACAGGATTTGATCGATTTTGTGCAAATGCGGGAAGATTATGAAGAGAATTTCAGGAATATCATAAAAAATGGAATCGAGATGGGACAGATCCAACCACGTCATCCAGAAGTTATTCTTTTTTCCATTCTTTCCACACTTAGAACGCTGTACCTGTGGTACCAAAAACGCGGAAAACTGGATGTTAATGTCCTGAAAAAGGATATGGTATGCGTTTTGATCGAAGGTATCGTATGATCCTGGTTTTCTGTGTTCTTATTTCCATCTTACAATTGTTTTTCTACTTTCTAAGTCATCGGCTTAGCTGGGAGGGAGGTAAGTTTATCACAGTCCTTTTAATTGTAGTGGGTTACATTTATGTGTTTCCAGAATGGTTCTACCCAGAATATGATGAAGGCGACATACGATGTGGATTGCCTACTATGGCTGCTACTTTAGGGTTGTGGTTTTTCGGAAGTATAGCGCTGTTGGTTACCCATATATACTACCGTAAAGCATGGAAGGATAAATGGAAGAAATAGACCATTTGCAAATCTAACTAACAATCGTTAGTTTTGTGTTCCTGAAATCAGAACTAGTGGCTACATTCCATACAATATCGGTTAAAGACATTTATAAAGAAACTGCTGATTGCAGTGTGATTACCTTCGATATCCCAGAATCCCTTACTACGGAGTTTGCATTTCGTCAAGGACAGCACCTTACCCTAAAGGCTGAAATTGATGGCGAAGATACCCGGCGCTCCTATAGTTTATGTTCCAGTCCTTTGGAAGGTGCCTGGAAAGTAGCGGTAAAACAAATTCCGGGAGGGAAGTTTTCCACCTATGTAAATGAAGAATTAAAGGCGGGAGACACATTAGAAATAATGCCACCCAGTGGAACTTTTGGTGTGGATTGTGTTTCCGGCACAGCGAAGAATTACTTATTCTTTGCTGCAGGTAGTGGAATTACACCTGTAGTATCCATGATTAAGACGCATTTGGCCCAAGAACCACAATCTACGTGCAAGCTCTTTTATGTAAATAGAACATCAAAATCCATTATCTTTAAGGAAGAATTGGAACAGCTTCGTAATCAGTATTTTGGAAGGTTGGAGATTTATTATTTTCTCACCAAGGAGCGCCGTGATATTGAATTGTTCAATGGTCGTTTCGACGATGCGAAAATGGAGGTGCTAACCCGTATTTTTATAGATATACCCGATACAAGCGAGGTGTTTTTGTGTGGCCCAGAGGAAATGGTGAATTATGTGGGTGATTATTTGGTGAAGGCTGGTTTGCCGAAGGAATTAGTTCACTTCGAGTTGTTTGTAACAGGATTATCCGAAGAAGACAAAAAACGAGCTGAGCGACTCGCACAACAAAATGTGGAAGGTGTTGAGGTTACCATCGTCGATGGTGGAAAAGAGTTTCATTTCACCATGACCGATGAATACGACAACATTCTGGATGCGGCCCTAGGAGCCGGTGCAGACCTTCCTTTTGCCTGCAAGGGTGGCGTATGTAGTACGTGTAAGTGTAAAATATTGGATGGTGATGTTGAAATGAAAATCAATTATGCTTTAGAGGAAGACGAAGTTGCTCAGGATTTTGTATTGAGTTGCCAAGCGGTTCCCACATCAGAAAAAGTAAAAGTAGATTTCGATGTTTAATTACCTATGGCTATAGCTTAGGTTAAAACATAAAAATATGAGTGAAAAAGAAGTAAAGAATTTAGAAGCAATTTTCGAAGAACGCATAGCGCGTGACGAAAAGATTGAGCCAAAAGATTGGATGCCCGAGAAGTATCGTAAAACGCACATACGACAGATTTCTCAACATGCGCATTCAGAAATTGTGGGAATGCTCCCAGAAGGTAATTGGATTACTCGAGCACCTTCTTTGAGAAGAAAAGCGGCCTTACTGGCGAAAGTTCAGGATGAAGCGGGACATGGATTGTATCTATATTCTGCCTGTGAAACATTGGGTATATCCAGGGAGGAGCTATACGAACAGTTGCATTCTGGCAAGGCAAAGTATTCTTCCATTTTCAATTACCCAACAGTTACTTGGGCCGATATGGGGGCCATAGGATGGTTGGTAGACGGCGCAGCCATTATTAATCAGGTGCCTTTGTGCAATACCTCCTACGGGCCGTATGCACGCGCCATGGTAAGGGTGTGTAAGGAAGAAAGTTTTCATCAGCGACAAGGGTACGAAATTATGTTGACCCTTTGTAGGGGAACGGAAGTACAAAAGAATATGGCACAGGATGCATTAAACCGTTGGTGGTGGCCTTCCTTAATGATGTTTGGTCCTGTCGATGCAGAATCTACCCATACTGAGCAATCCATGAAGTGGAAGCTAAAACGCAAAACGAATGACGAATTACGCCAGCAATTTATAGATCAAACGGTGCCCCAAGCCGAAATTCTGGGGTTAACCATTCCAGATCCAGATCTAAAATGGAATGAGGAAACAGGCCGCTATGATTTTGGTAAAATTAATTGGGATGAGTTCTGGCAGGTGGTTAAAGGGCATGGGCCCTGTAATAAAGAGCGCATGGAAGCACGTGTTGGAGCCTGGGAAAAAGGAACTTGGGTTAGGGATGCTGCCATGGCCTATGCGGAAAAGCAAGAAAGTAAAAAAGTATCAAAAGCAAGTTAAAACAACGATATGAAGAAGAGTTGGCCCTTATGGGAAATATTTGTTCGCAGTAAGAACGGATTGGAGCACAGGCATTTTGGAAGTTTACATGCTGCAGATGCCGAGATGGCATTAGAAAATGCACGGGATGTATATACGCGGCGTAATGAAGGAGTAAGCATATGGGTAGTAGAAAGCAAGCATATAACAGCTTCCAATCCTGAAAATAATGGCGAGATGTTCGAGCCTGCTCAAGATAAGGTGTATAGACATCCTACGTTCTATACCCTTCCAGATGAGCTAAAACATATGTAGTATGAAGAGCCAAATGTTATATAATTACATATTGGGAATTGCAGACAACAGTCTGGTACTAGGACAGCGTTTGGGCGAAATGTGTGGTCACGGGCCTAGCTTGGAAACGGACATCGCTTGCACAAACCTTTCCTTGGATCTAATAGGGCAAGCTAGAAGTTATTACCAATATGCTGCTAAAACTTCAGGAGAGGACAAGACCGAAGATGATGTCGCATTCTTGCGATATGAGCACGAATACAAAAATGCACTTTTGGTAGAGCAACCCAATACACATTTTGGATTTGTCATTGCAAGACAATATCTATTCGATGTTTTCCATCTTCTGTTTTTGAATGAACTACAACACAGTTCGGACGAAACATTTGCTGCCATAGCCAAAAAATGCATAAAGGAAGTAAGCTACCACAAGCGCTTTTCTGGTGATTGGGTGAAACGACTAGGTGATGGTACTCAGGAGAGTCACGAGAAGATGCAAGAAGCAATCAATGGTCTTTGGAGGTATACAGATGAATTGTTTGAAATGGTTGAAACGGATCAGGAAATGATATCCAAGGGAATTGGAGTCGATATTTCCAAGCTTAAGGAGACGTACTATGAGGAAGTATCCGAATTACTAGCTGAAGCAACTTTGGAAATTCCAGAGCGCACTAACTTTACCTATGGAGGAAAAAAGGGGGTGCACACAGAACATATGGGATATCTTTTGGCAGAGCTACAATACATGCAGCGGGCCTATCCCAATATGCAATGGTAACCCGTTTAATCCAATAGCCAATGACAATTGCACTGCATCCAAATATCGATTCCCACTTAATGGAAGTATTGGAAACAGTTTCCGACCCGGAAATTCCTGTGCTCACTGTATTGGATTTGGGGGTAATTCGTGAGGCAATAGAAAAAGATGGGCACATATACATAAAGCTTACCCCAACATACTCTGGTTGCCCTGCGATGGATGTCATAGGCGATGATCTAAGAAGTGCGTTTGCCGAGAAAGGAAAGGAAACCACTGTAGAACTTGTATTGTCACCTGCTTGGAGCACCGATTGGATTAGCGAGGCAGGCAAAACGAAAATGGAGGCATACGGGATTGCTGCACCGTTAGAAGAAACGGCCGATAAGGCAGCATTGTTGGGAAATGAAAAGATCGTAAAATGTACGAATTGCGGTAGCACAAATACACATCTTGTAAGTCAATTTGGTTCAACGGCGTGCAAGGCATTATTTAAATGCGATCACTGTCAAGAACCTTTCGATTACTTTAAATGTTTGAAATAAATGAGTAGTATACAAACCCATATTCAAAATGGCGTGGCGACTTTAACCTTAAATCGCCCAGATGTTTTCAACAGTTTCAATAGGGAAATGGCATTGGCTTTTCAAGCTGCCTTAGATTCGGCCGAAAAGGATGATGCCGTGCGGGCTATTGTGGTTATTGGAAGTGGGAAAGCATTTTGTGCAGGACAGGATTTAAAAGAGGTAACCACACCGGATTTGAACCCAGGTTTCAAAAAAATACTGGAAGAGCATTACAATCCTATAATTTCCCGTATCCGAAGCATCCGAAAACCAGTGATAGCCGCCGTGAATGGAGTGGCAGCGGGAGCAGGAGCGAATATTGCATTGGCTTGCGATATTGTCGTGGCTTCAGAAAAAGCGAGTTTTATTCAGGCGTTCAGTAAAATAGGCCTTATTCCAGATAGTGCGGGTACATTTTTCCTTCCCAGATTAATTGGATTCCAAAAAGCATCTGCACTTATGATGTTGGGAGATAAAGTAGGGGCTTCCGAAGCAGAACGATTAGGAATGGTATATAAGGTGTTTTCCCAAGAAGAATTTATAAATGAGGTGGAAAAGCTTGCCCAAAGTTTAGCACAGATGCCTACCAAAGCCTTAGGAATGACAAAGGAATTGATGAATGCCTCCATGACCAATGATTTACAATCCCAATTGGAAATGGAATCAAAATATCAGATAGAGGCGGCACAAAGCGATGATTATCGTGAAGGTGTGGCTGCCTTTGTTGAAAAGCGCAAACCGAATTTTCAGGGAAAATAATAGTAACTAAACACTACCCCCGATCGCATAAAGGGGTTTTTCTATGTCAGATATAAAGAAAGTTGGAGTTATTGGAAGTGGTACCATGGGTAGCGGAATTGCCCAAGTGGCGGCTACCGCTGGTTGCCAAGTAAAGATATTCGATACAAAGCCAGAAGCCTTGGAAAAAGCACAGGCTAGTTTGGTTAAAATAATGAACCGACTTGTAGAAAAGGGACGTATCGATACTGTAGAGAAGAATAGAATTGAAGGAAATATTCAGTACGTTCATTCTTTGGAAGACCTATCCGATTCCGATCTGACTATAGAGGCCATAATAGAAAACCTTGAAATCAAAAAGAAGGTCTTTCAAGAGTTGGAAGGATATGTATCGAGAAGGTGCATCATCGCTTCCAATACCTCTTCGCTGTCAATAGCCTCAATTGCCGCATCCCTTAAGCGTCCTAAACGCTGTATTGGGATTCACTTTTTCAACCCAGCTCCCTTGATGAGGTTGGTGGAGGTGATTCCGGCTGTTCAGACCTCCAAGAAAGCGACCAAAGTTGTGATGGAAACTATTGAAGGTTGGAACAAAACAGTGGCATTGGCAAAAGACACCCCAGGATTTATTGTTAATAGGGTAGCTCGACCATTCTATGGTGAATCGCTACGGATTTATGAAGAAGGGATTGCCGATTTTGCTACGATAGACTGGTCACTTAGAAGTTTGGGAGGGTTTCGTATGGGCCCATTTGAATTAATGGATTTTATAGGCAACGACGTAAACTATACGGTTACCGAGACTGTATTTAAGGAATTCTATTACGACCCAAGGTACAAACCTTCATTTACCCAGAAACGATTGAGTGAAGCAGGATATTTGGGAAGAAAAACGGGAAAAGGGTATTATACCTATAAAGAAGGGGTCGATAAGCCACAACCCCGTGAAGATGTTGCCTTGGCACAAAAGATATTCGATCGTGTATTGGTAATGCTTATTAACGAGGCAGTAGATGCCTTGTTTTTAAATATTGCTTCTGCTGAGGATATTGACAATGCTATGACCAAAGGAGTGAATTACCCCAAAGGATTATTGGCATGGGCCGACGAAAAAGGAATTGATTGGTGCGTGGAAAAATTGGATGCCCTTTATGAAGAGTACCATGAAGATCGTTACAGATGCTCCCCATTACTGAGAAGGATGAATAAAGCAAATGAATCATTTTTCTAATGAAAGGGGAAAGGATACCATATAAAATGCTTTCGCTCGACGCTTTTAGTACTTGGTTAGGTATTGAAATATTGGAATGTGAGATAGGACGTTGCAAGGTTGCCCTGACGGTTCGACCCGAAATGTTGAATAGTATGGGGTATGCGCATGGAGGGATAAGCTATTCGTTAGCCGATACGGCATTTGGATTTGCCGCCAATACCCATGGAAAGTACGCGGTGTCTATTGAGACTAGTGTAAATCATATAGAAGCACTTGAAGCTGGGGATTATTTAGTTGCGGAAGCTGTTATCGATATTCAGAAAAAGAAAGTGGGTTTTAATGTAATTGAAGTAAAACGAGGAGAGGAAATTGTAGCCCTATTTAAAGGAGTAGTATATAGAACCAGTAAGGACTGGGAAGAATAACATATGAAAGAAGCATATATCATTGACGGAGTACGTACTCCAATCGGAAACTATAAAGGAACCCTAAGTGCTGTTCGTACGGACGATTTAGGCGCCCATGTTATTAAGGCATTGGTAGCAAATAATCCAAGTATACCAAAAGAGGCTTATGACGATGTAATTATGGGATGTGCCAACCAGGCAGGAGAAGATAATAGAAATGTGGCGCGTATGGCGCTGCTGCTGGCAGGGTTGCCTTTCACCGTGCCTGGTGAAACAGTCAATAGACTGTGCAGCAGCGGACTATCAGCTATCATTCAGGCCAATCGGGCAATCAAAGCAGGGGACGGAGACTTGTTCATTTCCGGTGGTGTAGAAAATATGACGCGGGGGCCATACGTCATTGCTAAACCTTCATCGGCATTTGGTAACGATAGTAAAATGTACGATTCAAGTTTTGGTTGGCGATTTGTGAATAAGAAAATGCAGGAATTGTATGGAACGGATGGTATGGGGAATACTGCAGAGAACCTTGTGGAGAAATACGGGATATCCCGCGAAGATCAGGATGCGTTTGCCTACGGAAGCCAAATGAAGGCGGCCAAAGCAAAGGACAATGGACGATTGGCCAAAGAAATTGTACCAGTTGAAATTCCACAGCGCAAAAAAGACCCGATTGTTTTCTCTGACGATGAATTTATAAAACCAACCACAACCAAGGATATTTTGGCGAAGCTTAGGCCCGCATTCAAAAAAGAAGGAGGAAGCGTTACTGCGGGAAATTCATCGGGCTTAAATGATGGAGCAGCCGCTACCATAATTGCCTCCGAAGAAGCTGTAAAGAAATATGATCTGAAGCCTTTAGCCCGCATTGTGAGTTCTGCTGTAGTGGGTGTAGAACCCCGGATTATGGGAATTGGCCCAGTGCAAGCAAGCAATAAAGCCTTGGAAAAGGCTGGATTGAAAATGGGAGATATAGATGTCATTGAGCTGAATGAAGCCTTCGCATCACAAGCCTTGGCTTGTATTCGCGAATGGGGCCTGGCCGATGACGATCCAAGAATCAACCCGAATGGCGGATCTATTGCCATCGGACATCCATTGGGAGTTACAGGAACACGAATTGCCTATTCCGCAGCGCTGGAATTGAATGAAACAGGGAAGCGCTATGCTCTTATCACTATGTGTGTAGGGGTAGGGCAAGGGTATGCAGCTATTATCGAAAATGTAAACGTTTAAAAGTCATCTCGGGTATAATATGAAGATATTAATCATAGGAGGAAATGGAACCATAGGAAGGAAAGTGACTGCTTACTTTAAACAGACTCATGAAGTGCTTGTGGGAGGAAGAAGTAGCGGTGATGTTACTGTCGATATTTCCGATTCGCAATCCATTAAAAGTGCGTTTGAAAAAGTCGGACGGTTAGATGCTGTCATTAATGTGTCTGGTGAGGCTAAATGGGATAAGTTCGATAATCTTTCGGAAGAAGATTTTTACATAGGCATCAAGAGTAAATTGATGGGACAGGTCAATTTGGTTCGAATTGGAAAAGAGTACATCAATAAAGGAGGGTCTATCACCCTAACCACTGGGATTTTAGCAGATGACCCAGTAGACATGACCACAAGTGCCGCCATGGTAAATGGAGGTATTCACAGTTTTGTAAAAGCCGTAGCATTAGAATTAGAAGGAGTTCGGGTAAATGCGGTGTCCGCTGGGTTGGTAGAAGATGCCTTCGAAAAATACAAAGACTATTTCCCGGGACACGATCCCGTTGCCATGAACAAAGTGGTAAACGGCTATGCTAAAAGTGCCGAAGGGAGAATTAAAGGGCAAATCATACGTGTAAACGCATAACTCATGACAAAAACACAACATTACGTACAAGGGCAATGGAGAGACGGACTTGGAGAAGGTGTTCCTGTGCTAGATTCCGTAACAGGGGAACACTTTACCAGTGTTACCGTTGAAGGATTGGACATACCGGATATTCTTCAGTATGGAAGGGCACAAGGCGACACCCTTCGTAAAATGACGTTTCAGGAACGCGGCCTCATGCTTAAAAAATTGGCCATGTACCTTAATAAAAGAAAAGAACAATTTTATGAGCTTAGCTATCGCACTGGTGCTACCCGAATAGATAGCTGGATCGACATAGAAGGAGGTTTTGGAAATCTTTTTGCCAATGCTTCCCTCCGCAAATTGTTTCCGAATCAACCCTATCATGTAGAAGGTGAACCCATCGATTTATCGCGTGGAGGTCGGTTTATGGCCCATCACATTATGGTGCCTAAAAGAGGGGTTGCGGTTCATATAAATGCCTTTAATTTTCCAGTTTGGGGTATGTTGGAAAAATGTGCGGTGAACTGGATGGCCGGTATGCCGGCAGTAGTCCTTCCTGCACCGCAAACAGCCTATTTGGCGGAAGCCGTGGTACGGGAAATTGTTGCTTCAGGTATATTGCCTGAAGGATCCATTCAATTAATTAGCGGTACTGCACGAAATATTTTAGATACGGTACAGTCACAGGACGTAGTAACCTTTACTGGATCTGCCCATACCGGTAGAAAGCTAAAAAACCATCCACAGCTCATTGAAGAATCCGTTCCCTTTACCATGGAAGCCGATAGTTTGAATGCTTCTATTTTAGGGGAAGATGCCCTTCCTGGAACTCCAGAATTCGATTTGTTCATTAAAGAAGTTCGAAAGGAAATGACGGTAAAAGCGGGTCAAAAATGTACGGCTATTCGAAGAATCATTGTCCCTGAGAACGTGCTTGAAGATGTTCAAATTGCGCTAGGAAAACAATTGGATAAAGTAACTATCGGAGACCCGAGACTAAAAGAGGTTCGAATGGGAGCCTTGGTAAGTGATGCACAACGCACTTCGGTTCGGGAGCAAGTGGCCAAAATTTCTGAAACTGCCAAGATGGTGTATGGAAATCTCGATGAGGTGCAAACTATTGGTGCCGATGCGAAAAAGGGCGCTTTCCTAAGACCAATTTTACTCAGGGAAGATGACCCTTTTAAAAATGAAGCCGCGCATATCACTGAGGCCTTTGGTCCTGTAAGTACGCTTATGCCTTATAAAAATTTGGATGAAGCCATTACACTAGCGCATATGGGTAAAGGATCCCTGGTGTCATCTATTGCTACATACGATGATACCATTGCGAAAGAATATACAATCAATGCGGCTTCCCATCACGGTCGAATTCTTATACTGAATCGTGAAAATGCGAAGCAAAGTACAGGTCACGGTTCACCATTACCAGCATTGGTACATGGAGGTCCGGGTCGGGCCGGAGGAGGCGAAGAAATGGGCGGAATGCGTGGTGTAAAGCATTATTTACAGCGATGTGCAGTGCAGGGAACCCCAACTACCTTAACAGAGGTTACGGGAATCTATCAGCCTAAGGGTGCTTATAAAGAAGCTGAGCAACATCCATTTAAATACCATTGGGAAGACATAGAACCTGGTATGTCCCTAAAAACGCACAAGCGAACCATTACGGACAGTGATATTGTAAATTTTGCGAACCTTACTTGGGATCATTTCTATGCGCATACCGATATCACTTCCTTGGATGGCAGTATCTTCGAAAAGAGAACCGCCCATGGTTACTTCTTACTAGGGGCAGCAGCTGGATTGTTTGTGTATCCTAACAAAGGCCCCGTGGCAGCTAATTATGGATTGGAAGACTGTCGTTTCCTGCGTCCCATTTATCATAACGATACCATCTATGTGCGCCTTACTTGCAAGCAAAAGATCGATCGTGAGCAAAGGGGAACGGAATTACCCAGTGGAATCGTAAAATGGTATGGCGAAGTATTTGATGCCGATGATGAATTGGTAGCGATTGTGACCGTCCTAACTATGGTGCAAAAGAAACAGACCACCCTAGTGGAAATGACCTCAGAAAAGATCCATGAATGTTTAGGAAAGTTAACCGAAGGTGCCAAACCGAATTGGGGCGATCTTACGGCCCAAACCATGATAGAGCATTTAGAGTATACCTATAGAATCGCTTCTGGCCAAATTCAGGATTTCGAAATTGCCACCCCAGAAAAGATTTTGGAAAAGGTACATGCGACCTTATATAACTATCAAAAAATGCCATCGGGTTATGATTTTCCATTGGCCGAGCGATCTGAAATAACCAAAGCTAAGCATCCTGATTTGGAAACAGCCAAAGCCAAGTTGTTGGAAGCGCGCGAGGAATACTTAGAATATTTCAAACAAAACCCAGATGCTAAGACCAAGAATGTGGTCTTTGGCGAACTGAATAGATTCGAATGGTATCTATTGGAGCGAAAGCACCTAAACCACCATTTCGAACAGTTTAACTTGATATAATATTAGAAAATGAAGTTTTTAACCCCTTTTCCGCAGAATAGATGTACAAAAGCTCCGAGATTCAGGAGCTTTGCAACGCGGAGTTTTGAAATCGGTTTTCAGCTATGCTGAAAAACTCCTAGGAAAAGGCGTCTTTTTCTTTGGTTCGTTTCTTTTGGACGAGCAAAAGGAATGAACATAAAATCAAACTATGAGTGATCCATACGTAAAAGAACATATAGAAAACGGGATATCGACTATTGAGTTTTTCCATCCTGCCCACAATAGCCTCCCAGGGGATTTATTGGCCAAGTTGGCCCAAACCATCACCAATGCCGGAACTAATGATGAGGTAAAGGTAATTGTCCTTAAAAGTGGTGGGGATCGTACTTTCTGTGCCGGGGCTAGTTTTAAGGAACTTATCAATATCAATGATGCCGAGACGGGACGTGTATTTTTCAGTGGCTTTGCCAATGTGATCAATGCAATGCGAAAATGTCCAAAATTCATCATTGGGAGAATACAAGGTAAGACAGTAGGGGGTGGTGTTGGCGTTGCCTCCGCAACCGACTATTGTATGGCTACGAAGTTTGCCGCTATTAAACTGAGTGAATTGAATGTAGGTATAGGACCTTTTGTGGTAGGCCCTGCTGTAGAACGCAAATTAGGGCTAAGTGGAATGTCTCAAATTGCAATAGATGCCAATTCCTTTTACGATGCAGAATGGGCTCGCCAAAAAGGATTGTATGCCCAGGTGTATGAATCGACCGAAGCTTTGGATGAAGCCGTTCAAGGTTTGGCGGGAAATTTATGTACCTACAATACAGAGGCCATGAAGGAAATGAAGAAAGTCTTCTGGAAAGGAACCGAAGATTGGGATAATTTACTAGCAGAAAGAGCTGCCATTTCAGGAAGGTTGGTGCTTTCCGATTTCACAAAAGAAACACTGAAACGATTTAAATAAATGATCTATTCCTTCAAAGGACATATTCCTGTCGTTCATGCATCCAGCTTCGTGCATCCATTGGCTGCCGTTACGGGTAATGTGATCATTGGAAAGGATTGTTATATAGGACCTGGCGCTGCCATTCGCGGGGACTGGGGAGAGATCATTTTGGAAGATGGGGTAAACGTACAGGAAAATTGCACGGTACACATGTTTCCGGGTAAAAGCATCGTACTAAAGGAAGGAGCACATGTAGGGCATGGGGCCGTAATTCATGGTGCTAACCTAGGGCGTAATTGCCTCATAGGGATGAACAGCGTCATTATGGACGATGCCGAAATTGGAGATGAATGTATTGTAGGGGCCATGAGCTTTGTGAAGGCGAAAACCGTTTTTGAAAAAAGACAACTAATTGTGGGTAACCCTGCCAAGTCTGTAAAGGAAGTTTCAGACGAAATGATCGAATGGAAGACGGCTGGGACTAGGTTGTATCAGCAATTGCCTGCCGATTGTCACGAAAGTCTACGGGAGGTAGATCCCTTGCGTGAAATTCCGAGAGATCGTCCCGTTCAGGAAAATTTTTATAAAACATTAGAAGAATTCAGAAAAGAAAAATAATCGCAACACATGCCAGAAGTTGAATTTAAACTCCCAAAAATGGGAGAGTCCATAACCGAAGGAACCATTCTCAATTGGGTGGTTCAGGAAGGGGAATCTTTTGAAGAAGGGGATATTTTGGTAGAAGTGGGAACCGACAAAGTCGATAATGAAGTTCCGGCTCCGTCTTCGGGCACCATGATTCGTCATGAAGTTGCTGTAAAAGATATCGTTGCGGTGGGTGCCACCATTGCCATTTTGGATGCTTCTGCAGAAGGAGTTCAAAAAAAGCAAGAGCCTTCCACTACTGAAAGCCCAGTTAAGAAAGTGTCAGTGACCAAGAAAGCTTCAAAGGCCAAAAACGCGACACATACTGCTTTTAAGGTGAATGAAAATATATTCATCTCGCCATTGGTGGACAGCATGGCAAGAAAGCATCATATAAGCTACGAGGAACTTGCCCGTATTCCTGGAACTGGCAAGGATGGGCGGTTACGCAAAAGTGATGTCATTCAATATGTGGAAGAGGGAAGGCCTTTCCAATTTGCACAACCAGTTGTGGAGAAATCTGGTTTTCAGGTACCCGATCTTCAATTTGATAAAGGTACTGGTAAAATTGTTGAAATGGACCGGATGCGAGAGATGATCGCAGACCATATGGTATTCAGCAAACATACGTCTCCACACGTTACGGCATACGTAGAGGCCGATCTTACCGAAATGGTCAACTGGCGAAATGCGAACAAGGTGGCTTTTCTAGAGAAACATGGTGAAAAGCTCACTTTCACCCCTTTATTTGTGGAATGTGTAGCCAAGGCCATAGAGGCGTTTCCAATGATAAATTCTTCTTTAGATGGAAAGAACATTATTGTAAAAGAGCATATTAATATAGGAATGGCTACGGCACTTCCCAGTGGTAACCTTATTGTGCCTGTGGTAAAAGATGCAGACAAGAAAAATCTGAAAGAATTGGCTTCGGCCACAAATGAGTTGGTAACCAAGGCACGTGAAGGTAAATTAAAAGGAGACGATACCAAGGGAAGCACCTTCACCATAAGCAATGTGGGAACCTTTGGAAGTTTGATGGGAACACCTATTATCAATCAGCCCGAAGCTGCCATTCTTGCAACGGGAATCATTAAGAAAAGAGCAGAAGTAATGGAACGCCCAGGAGGGGATTCCATCGAAATAAGGAATATGATGTATCTATCCCTTTCGTTCGATCATCGAATTGTAGACGGCTATTTGGCTGGATCATTCTTGCGTAGGATTGCCGATGAGATGGAGCAGTTTGATGTAAGTAGGAAAGTTTAACGCATGACACGCTGAACTTGATTCAGCGTCCAATGAAGAGAGATGGTTGGGATGGATCTTGCAAAGGAATGGTACGAATAATGAATTCTGAATCGAGTTCAGAATGGACAGGGACTGAGTTCAAGAAATGACCTAATGAATAAAAAGTTATTGAAATGATAACAACAGAAAACATAAAAATCACCACAGTAGAGAACTCTAAAGTATCTGAATTAGACTTTAGCAATATCCCGTTGGGGAGAACTTTTACGGACCATATGTTCATTTGCGATTATCAACATGGCCAATGGAATAATCCAAGGGTAGAACCTTTGTCCTATATTCCAACGCATCCGGCGGCCATGGCATTACATTATGGGCAAGCTATTTTTGAAGGAATGAAAGCAACGGTGTCACTAGACGGAACGCCCATGCTTTTCCGGGCCGAAAAGAATGCGGCACGTCTCAATTTTAGCGCCCGAAGAATGGGAATGCCAGAATTTCCAGAAGACCTTTTTGTAGAAGGATTAAAAACCTTGGTCAAGGTGGAGCGCAACTGGATTCCACCGCAAGACGGTAGTGCATTATACCTGCGTCCGTTCATGTATGCGGACGAACCTTTTATTGGAATGCGCGCAGCTACAAGTTTCAAGTTTTTGATCATAGCTTCTCCAGCCGGACCTTTCTTCAGTAAAAGAATTAGGCTTTGGGCGGAGAAAAAATACATTCGTGCTGCCGAAGGTGGAACCGGTGAAGCCAAGGCTGCAGGAAATTACGCCGCAGCTATTCGCCCTACCGAGATTGCCAAATCTAAAGGATACGATCAAGTACTTTGGTTAGATGCTTTAAAGCATGAATATATACAGGAAGTGGGTACCATGAATATCTTCTTCAAAATAGATGGGAGGTTCGTAACTCCCAATTTGGATGGAGCGATTTTAGATGGAATTACCCGCATGAGCGTTATGGAAGTTCTAAAGGCAAAAGGATTCGAAATTGAGCAACGACCTATTACTATTCATGAAATTAAGGAGGCTTCAGAAAATGGTACTTTGGAAGAAGCTTTCGGAACCGGAACCGCAGTTGGAATTGCGTATATTCAAGAAATTGGATGGGGAGAGGAAACCATACATGTAAGCGATGATAGTCCAGTAGGTTTGGATGTTAACAATACGCTTAATGCTATCAAGACTGGGAAAATAGAGGATAAATTTAATTGGATGACCCAAGTTCAATAGAATGATAAAAGAACAAGCACACGATTTGAACACATCTGCAATAGATACAGAAATACTACTAAAAGGTTTCAGGAATTTGGTTACGGCCAAGGCGATGACATTTCAGTACGAAGAGAATTTTAAAGTAGTCTCCAAATATGTACACGCTACATCTAGGGGGCACGAAGTGATTCAAACAGCCGTTGGCATGCAATTAACACCTAAAGATTATGCATTTCCGTATTATCGGGATGATAGCATGTTATTGGCGATTGGAATGGAGCCTTACGAGCTAATGCTTCAGGTATTGGCCAAAAAAGAGGACCCTTTTTCTGGTGGAAGAACCTATTATTGTCATCCTAGTTTGCGGGATGATGACAAGCCAAAGATTCCCCATCAGAGCTCGGCAACTGGAATGCAAGCTATCCCAGCAACGGGCGTGGCTATGGGATTCTGGTACTCCGAAGCGGAGAGCCTGGCATCCTATTCTGATGGAGAAGCTCCTGTAGTAGTGTGTTCTTTGGGAGATGCATCGGTAACGGAAGGGGAAATTGCGGAGGCCTTTCAAATGGCTGCTCTTAAGCAATTGCCTATTTTGTATTTAGTACAGGATAATGGTTGGGACATTAGTGCTAATGCAGAAGAGACACGTGCTCAGGATGCCTATGAGTATGCCCAGGGATTTCATGGTCTGGAAGCAATATCCATAGATGGAACCGATTTCGAGGAATCTTATTCTACCATTCAGTATGTATTGGAAACTATTCGGAAAGAACGACGTCCGTTTTTGGTACATGCCAAAGCCCCTTTGCTAAATCACCACACCTCAGGAGTTCGAATGGAATGGTATCGCGACGATTTGGAAGAAGCAAGGAGTCGTGACCCATATCCGAAATTTAAAGAATTATTGAAATCCCGTGGTTTGTCCGATGATGAATTACAGGAGATAGAAAATGAATGTATTGCTGTAGTTCGCGGTGACTTGGATCGAGCCTTACAGGCAGAAGACCCTAGCCCTGAAGATTTATTTACGCACGATTTTGCCCCAACTCCCATCACAGAGGAAATAGGGGAACGTTCCCCAAAAGGAGCAGATAAAGTGGTCATGGTAGATTGTGCCCTATTTGCCATAGAGGAGCTTATGGCCAAACATCCCGAATGCCTGCTTTATGGACAGGATGTTGGAGGAAGGCTAGGAGGCGTTTTCCGCGAAGCGGCCACCCTGGCTCAGAAGTTTGGTGACAATAGGGTATTCAATACCCCAATTCAGGAAGCATTTATTGTAGGATCTACCGTAGGGATGAGTGCAGTGGGGTTAAAGCCCATTGTTGAGGTACAGTTTGCCGATTATATTTGGCCGGGACTCAATCAACTTTTTACTGAAGTAAGTCGAAGCTGTTACCTTTCCAATGGTAAATGGCCCGTTTCCATGATTTTAAGGGTTCCTATCGGAGCTTATGGCAGTGGTGGGCCCTATCATTCCTCTTCAGTAGAAAGTGTAGTAGCGAATATTAGAGGGCTTAAAATAGCCTATCCTAGTAATGGCGCCGATTTAAAAGGACTGATGAAGGCAGCCTACTACGATCCCAATCCCGTAGTTATTTTCGAACACAAAGGCTTGTATTGGAGCAAAGTCCCCGGAACCAAGGGTGCCACATCTGTAGAACCTGCCGATGACTATGTTTTGCCTTTTGGGAAGGCTTGGGTGCTTCAGGAAATTTGGAAACAGGAAGAAGAAGAAACCTTGTCCATCATTACCTATGGAATGGGAGTGCATTGGGCCATCAATGCGTCCGAAGAGCTCGGCTTGCAAGATTCTATAGAGATTGTAGACCTCAGGACCTTACATCCTTTAGATTATGACACCGTCTTTAAAAGTGTGAAGAAATGCGGAAAGTGTTTGGTGGTAACCGAGGAACCTTCCGAAAATAGCTTTAGTAGGGCACTGCAAGGGAGAATACAGGAAGAGTGCTTTCAGGAACTGGATGGTCCCGTTATGGTCATTGGAAGTGAGAACATGCCCGCCATTCCATTAAATTCTACTCTGGAACAAACCATGATCCCTTCTGTGGAAAAGGTAAAACAGAAAATTCAGGAACTCATTAATTATTAAAAAAAGCCGTTCTATGGAACGGCTTTTTTATGAATGGGATATTTCGTTTTTAGTTGGAAGCAATGCCCGGTGGATACGCGGCCATAATTTCCCGAACGATTTCTCGAATTCGTTCTTCCTTTTTATCGATATTGCCACTCGTGATGAGTCTAGCACTTCCAACACCCTGCCATACCAATTCTTTGGTTTGGGCATCAATAAGGTCAATGTATAGACTTCCTTCGGTCGATCGTGATACGGTGCTTCCAAAAGCACCACCTCCATACCACCAAGGATTCCATCCCCATCCCCATCCGAAGTTGTTATTGTACACATCTACCCGTTCACGTTCCTTGGTAAATATGCTCACCAAAATGGTTGGGTTCTCACTTTTTACCATTCCTTTGGCGGAAAGTTCGGCATCGATGGCCCGTAAGATCCGTTTTTTGTCTAGATCACTAATCTGAGCCTTGTCAATACCCGGCTTAAAAAACGCGAACGTATTGTATTCACCAAAATTGGCCTCGCGATCGTAATCGGTCGCAACGCGAACCGTAGTACATGAAGAAAGAAAAATAAGTAAGAAGAAGAGTGAAGCGATTCCTTTAAAAATTTTCATAGCAGTAATTTTTAATTTAATAATTCGTCGTCTACGAAATTTGGAAGGGTTACTTTTAGAGAAGGAGTTCGCTCCATTTCTCGCTTTATAGCAAAGATTGCTTCCTCATTTCTAGCCCAACTACGTCTGGCAATACCGTTGTTCACATCCCAGAACAACATGGATTCCAAGCGGCGTTGCGCTTCATTAGTACCATCAAGAACCATACCGAAACCTCCATTCATAACTTCTCCCCATCCTACGCCTCCGCCGTTATGAATACTCACCCATGTAGCACCCCGAAAGCTATCCCCAATTACATTGTGCATGGCCATATCTGCAGTAAATCGACTGCCATCATAGATGTTGGATGTTTCCCGGAATGGAGAGTCCGTCCCCGATACATCATGATGATCCCGACCCAAAATCACTATTCCGATAGTTCCTTCGTTAATCGCTTTGTTGAAGGCGGATGCAATTTTCATCCTTCCTTCGGCATCTGCATATAGTATTCGGGCTTGTGAACCCACCACCAATTTATTTTCTTGGGCTCCCTTGATCCACTGAATGTTATCGGCCATTTGCTGTTGAATTTCCTTGGGGGCGTTTTTCATCATTTCCTCCAATACCTCACATGCTAAATCATCCGTTTTTTTCAAGTCGGAAGGATCGCCAGAGGCACAAACCCATCTAAAAGGCCCAAAACCATAATCGAAGCACATGGGGCCCATAATATCTTGAACGTACGAGGGGTACTTAAATTCCCTCAAAGGATGATTGGCATCCATTACATCGGCACCGGCCCTGGATGCCTCCAATAGAAAGGCATTGCCATAGTCGAAGAAATAGGTTCCTTTGGCAGTATGTTTATTGATAGCATCCGCATGCCTTCTTAGACTTTCCTGTACTTTTTCCTTAAAAAGGGAAGGGTTGTTGGCCATCATTTCGTTAGAAGCTTCGTAACTCATGCCCACCGGATAATACCCTCCTGCCCATGGATTGTGAAGCGAGGTTTGATCGCTTCCCAAATCAATATGAATGTTTTTCTTGTCGAAATGCTCCCATACCTCTACCACATTTCCATCGTAGGCAATAGAAACCGTTTCCTTATTGGTTAAAGCCATTGATACCCTATCGGCCAATTGGTCAAGATCTGAAATAACTTCGTCTACCCAACCCTGACTATGCCTTGTATGCGTTGCTTTTGGGTTCACTTCAGCACAAACAGTAACACAACCCGCAATATTTCCCGCTTTTGGTTGTGCTCCACTCATTCCTCCCAGTCCCGATGTAACAAATAGGCCGCCGTAAGGGGATTTCTTTATTTTTCGGAAGCCATTTAAAACGGTAATGGTAGTTCCATGGACGATCCCTTGGGGACCAATGTACATATAACTACCTGCGGTCATTTGGCCATATTGGGTGACGCCTAAGGCATTGAATTTCTCCCAGTCATCTGGTTGTGAATAATTAGGAATCATCATTCCATTGGTAACCACCACCCTAGGAGCATCTTTATGGGATGGAAAAAGCCCCAACGGATGTCCGGAATACATGACCAAGGTCTGTTCGTCTGTCATTTCAGCCAAATACTGCATGACCAAAAGGTATTGCGCCCAGTTTTGAAAAACAGCGCCATTGCCCCCATAGGTAATCAATTCATGGGGATGCTGAGCCACTGCAGGATCTAGGTTATTCTGGATCATGAGCATAATGGCCTTGGCCTGTTCACTTTTTCCTGGGTAATCCGATATGGGCCGTGCATACATAGCATAATGAGGGCGATAGCGATACATATAGATTCGACCATAGGTTTCTAGTTCTTCCTTGAACTCAGGAAGGAGGGAGGCGTGAAATTTAGAATCGAAATACCTTAAGGCATTTCTTAAAGCTAATTTTTCTTCGGCTGGGGAAAGTATTTTTTTTCTTTTAGGTGCATGATTCGCAGTTGAATCATAAGGTCTTTCTGCTGGAATTTGTGAAGGGATTCCTTGCTTTATTTCTTCTTTGAATGTCATTTGAATATCTGTTTAATTACTACTTCGTTTTCTTTTGGCAAGTAGTAGTAACTATGGATATCTAATGTCAGCACGGTGATAGTGCATCGCTATTAGGACTTTGTATTTCCTTAGTTGAGTATCCACGAATTAAGTTTGTCTGTTGGTTTTTTTATTGAAACCATATGGGCAGTGCCTGCATCCACTCTCGCAACAATATCCCCGTTTTAAGTGATATTGCTCTGTGAAGCATTTGTACCCTTCAGGGGTGAGGTAATAATCTCCTTCTTCCAGTTCTATTTTTTTCTTGAAGAACATACTACAAAAATACCATTTTATTAACTTGTGTGGATGATTGTATTGGTGAATCCGAATTTAATACGAAAAGGTTTTTTGGGAATTACAATTTGGCCGTTTGTAATTCTGAAGGAAAAACGCCTGAAACAGGACGGTGTATTCATGAATCATGAAAGGATTCACTTCCGGCAACAATTGGAAATGCTCGTCGTGTTCTTCTACGTATGGTATGTGATTGAATTTTTTGTAAGGTGGATTCAATTGAAAAGTCGAAAGGCTGCTTACTACGGGATTAGTTTTGAGAAAGAAGCGTATGCAAACGAAAAAGACCTCCATTATTTAAAAAAGAGGTCCTTTTGGTTATTTTTAAAATATATTTAGAAATTCTATAAGTCCTTTACAACAAGTTCGTAGGTAAACTTTGCGTTGGATTTTCCATTGTTCAATTCCAAGATTTCGAACGAATGTTTTCCTTTTTTGGACACATAAATTCCGTTGCTTTCTCCTTCTAATTGAATGGAAATTTTTACCATATCCTCAATACGGTCACCATTAATGAGGTCTGCAATTGTTGGATTTATCTGAATCTTTGCAATTCCATTTTCTAATTTTCCGACTCCCGATTCCATAGTGATAATGTCATCTTCTGAAGTTTCGTGTACGGTCACAAATCCAGTTTCGGTTTCGGCCGTTTCATAGTCCATTTGCGCATGTCCGGCCACTGATACCAAAAGGATTCCGGCCACCAAAGTGATGCGTTTAAGTAGTGAAAAGTGATTTTGGGGCATATCTTATGTATTTACTAATAATCGTATTAAAATTCTTACTCAATATTACTATATTAACAGATAAAAAACAAATAAAATCGATGAAACGCACTATTTGTTAATTTCTAATGAGGGCATTACAATCTAATTAAATTTATAAGAGGTATGTAAGGGAACTGCTTCACCTTAGTTTGATCTGTATCATTATTGGTAAACCTTTAATGAAAGAACAAAAAAAGGGCGGCAAGAATCGTTATTCATGCCGCCCTTTTTATCAAGTCGCTTCGGTGTTATCTTTTTATGATCTTCTTGGTAACAGATCCAGATTCAGTAACTACTCGAACGAAATAAACTGCTGTTTCTAAACTTGAAACATTTAATGTGCAAGAGTTTTTTTCTTCTTCAATATCTTGTTTCATTCTTCTACCACGTATATCGAATACTTCAATTGAATTTATATAGGAATTCATGGAGAATATAGAGAGTTCGTCGTTTACAGGGTTTGGATATAGAAGAATACTATCTTCTATGTTGTTTTCAGAACCAAGTACTTGTCCAGAGAAATAAATAGTAAATCTATTGTCGAAAGTACCGTTGTCACTTGTAAATGAATAAGAGTCCGACTTAAGATTGTGCATGGCTCCAGTAAGGTTATCAACGAGGTATACTTCAGATTCTGTAAGTTGTGGCCCTTCAATATTGGAAATGGATATTTTGTACTCCGTATCGGTATCGATCAGTGTGCTGAAGCCCATCGGGACGGTCATCGACTCGTCGAAGGCCCCAAGGTTCTGTATCCCCAGTTCCCCGCTACCGTCCTGTAGGTGCGTGTAGAGCGATACCACCGTGGCCAGCCTCCTGCTGTCGTAACCGGCGTCCATCCCCAGTGTCGCCACCGGGTCGAAGGCCACAAGGGCCTGTTTCTGCATCCCGAACTCAGTGTTGGTCACGCTAAGCCAGATGCGTTCCCTGTCCTGCCCCTGAAGGCGGAGGGTGTTGTTGTTGCCCGTCCTCCTCATGGCATTGGTGAAGGTCGCCGTACCGGCCGCACTGGCCTTTATGCCGAACCCCTGCCCGGTGGATATGTACCCGTTGGGCTCCGTCGAGGTCCCGGGGTCCGAGGCCGCCGCCGTACCCCCCGAAAGGTTATACATGGAGATGTCCTCCATGGAAAAGTTCATGCTGCCAGCACCAGGCAACGAAGGGCTAGGGGGCGTAAGGTGCTCCCAGAAGTACACCTCGTCTATCATGGCGTTGGCGTTGATAAGGTCGTCGGCCCAGATGGCGGACGGGTATGGGTTGGCCAGTACGTTGGGACTGGCGTTCTTGTTGTCCGCGGCCGTGGGGCCGGGGGTGTTCTGTATCACGGTGAAGTCCACGTCGCCCGTATTGAGGGTGCCGTCGTCATAGGTATAGTTGAAGATACCGCCGGGCTGGCCGTAGCCCGCCTGTGGGCGCACGATGTAACCCTCGCCCGGGTTGGCCGTGCCGGTCACCACCTCGGTCCAGAAATCGTTGTTGTCGTCAGCGAAGTTCTCCGCACCGGGGAACAGGGCCGTTACGTCCGGGTGGGGGACGAAGTCGATCGTGTTGGCCTCCAGTACCAAAAAGGCACTGCTCCAAACGCTCTCGCGCGTCTCAGTGCTCATAGGGCTACCAAGGACCATGAAGTCACGGGAGGCAAGGTTTGGGGTCGTAAGGTTCACGTTGATCGTGCCGTTGTTGGTAGTAACAGCACTGTCGTCTGATTGAACTACACTTCCTTGGTGTTCAACAACCAATGTACCGTTTACGGTAATATCCTGAGTAATATTTAAATAGTCTCCTCCTTCAATGGTCAGCGTACGACTTGCATCTACCTCGCAGGTACAGGCATCTATACTTCCGCCATCAGAGGCTGTATTGTAATTTGAACTTATTTTGGCATTGGAACCTATAGATGGGGTTCCATTGGACCATGTTGCACCCGTAAAGGCTGTAGTTTCGGCAGCTACTGTTACCTGGGCTACACAAGAAGATTCGTTTCCGTAGTCATCTTCAACCGTAAGGGTCACATTGAATGTATCCCCAACATCATCGCAAGTAAAAGTGGTTTGTCCATTGGTTATACTACTCGCCACAATACCGAAGTCATCAGTAGAACCGCCGTCTAAATCGGCTGCTGTAATGGAAGCCGTTCCAGTAAGACGATCTAATGTTACCGTTATGTTTTGGCATACTGCCGTAGGGTCTGTGTTGTCGTATAAAGGATCCTTAATAATGAATAATCCTCCATCTCCATTAATACTCGCTCGACCAAATCCGGAAACCACTAAGTTTCCACTTTCAAAATATGGATACACGTTCCAAACTCCATTAAACGCAGCGTTGTTATTTAATGGGTAGGTGTCGAAATAGTTTATTTCGGTCATACTTGGCGTGGCATCATATAAACCATCAATTTTCAAGATTCGCATTCCAGCTGCGTAGTTAGCCAGATAGAAGCGATTGCCTCTTACATAGCCATTATGGTCTATTGCACTCGTTGGTCCACTGTAGGTATAATGTAAAGATGGGTTATCTAAATCCTCTAAATCAAAAACAAGGGTCCTTGTAGGAATTCCTAAGTTATCTTCATCCAATTCGTCTCCCACTAGGAAAAATCGTTTGTCTTCTGTAAACCATCCTTGGTGTGTATATTCAACATTACTATAAGCAATAGTCGCTATGTTACTTGGAGCGGATTTGTTGGTTACATCTACAATAACCATATTGTTTTCGTTACAACCAATCATGATTTCCTTTCCCTGATAGTCAGGGTCTGGACCGTCATAGGTAACTACTTGCGCATCGTGGAAATAATCGCTAGGACCATACTCTCCTACAATAGATGGGCTTGTTGGGTTCGAGATATCCACAAATAATGGGCCGTCCGACGAATTAGAACTCCTATTCACACCAACAATATAAGCGTAACCCGAATCTTCATTGATTACGATGTTATGGGCACGTCCGTCATTACTCCCCCCATCTCCTATAAATAAGAAGGCGTCTTCAGAAAATGTTCTGCTTCCGCCACCTGTAGGGCTTGTAGAAAGTCCTCTTAGTCGTGTGAGGTCGAAAACCTGCATTCCGTCAGAGGTTACTTCACTAACCACAAAGGCGTGATTGTTGTAGGTTTTTACATCCCGCCACAAATTACTACCTCCGGAATGAGAATTCATCCTTCCTAAATAGCGAATATTGGTTGGTGTAGAAATATCTACAAATGCGGTACCGTTATCTAGTGCAACAATGGCATATTCTTTTCCATCTAAAGGATCTGTCCAGCCCCAAGAATCTTGGGCTTCGTCTGCATTCATGTCCGAGGCAGAAATATAATCCTGTAGATCTAATCCATCACAAGGATAGCTTCCAGCAGTTCCTCCAGAGCAGGGTGTCTGGGCAGATACGTTCAATGAATAAATAAATAACGTAAGAGAGGTAAGTAAGAGTCGTTTCATAGGGGTCTGTGCAATTTTTAATTGAGTTTAGTTTTTAGTCACCAATAAATGTGAATTCTACAGAACATGGAATTTCCAGTCCTATATATCCTTGGCCTGTGCCACTATCGCCATTATTGACAAAGTAGCTGTGACCTGTATTAATACAGTTGCTTAGATTAAAGTCGTAGTCATGGCCGCCACGAAGATATAAATAATATACACTTGTCGCGTAATGAACAAATCCTTGACTAACAACCGCAGGAGAGCCTACATCACTATGCGAACCATAGGAATGCATATATAGCCAACCTTCGTCATTATCGTAGAATCCACTAGAGGGATCAATATCTATACCTGTTCCACTCATGGTAAAGAAGATGGCTCCTTCGGTAGTAGCCAATGATATGGCATCGGTACTGGTAAAGTCCGATATTTCACCAGCTGCAAAATTGGCTCTTACTTCAACTCTATAAAAGCCAGAATATTCAGGAGTAAAGGTTCGGTTTGTCAAACCTGGGATATTATCGGAATCCCCTGGTTGGGCATCCGAATAACTCTCTCTAATGGTTGTTCTGAAAGGGGCACTGGTTTGTTCAAATTTTTCGTAATCCACACGGATAAATTGCGCTTCCCAACGGGAACCGTTCCAAGCATACAATCCTGGGGATACATCACTTGCCCCATTTGTCGTCAGTGCTGTGTTGTATACTACTGTTCCAACAGCCACATTTCCTCCATTTGGGTTAATAACTGGTGCCTGCACACTATAATTGGATAGTGCGAGACGAGGATATACAATCCCATGGCTATCATCCGCAACATCCAATGCACCTTCCGGAGATGTTGTTCCAATTCCTACTTGTCCAAGACTAATGCCAGACGAACCTAAGAAAAGTGCAAAAAGTACTATTGTAAAAAAGTAATTTGTTTTCATAATTATACTGATTTATTCGCCCATATAATTGAACTCAATGGTACAGTGAATATCATTGTTTTGATTAATATACCCTCTACCGTTTCCACTGTTTCCGCTATTTTGGAAGGCAGCGTTAGAATCCATGTCGAACCTCAATTCAAATGGGTAGTTGGTTCCCCTTGTCAGGGTTTTATTTACTACATAAGTAACTTGATGAAATCTGTTGTCGTATATTCTATTAGTTCCACCATCGGAGTAATCGTCGTTGTTAATCCCGGAAAAACTGCGGACATCAAACCTATGGGGTGTACTATTGAAACTGAAATTGAATTCACCCTTTTGCTGTGCAAAATTGGCATATTGTGGGTTAGAAACCACGTTCAGTCTTCCACCACCAAAATGAACCGTTACCACAATGCGATACTCCCCAGAAAAGTTAGGGGTAAAACTCGAAGTATCCATATTAATGGTCTGTACACCGATATTACCATCCGTTCTAAGAACAACAGTAGTTTGTGTGGCAATCATACTGTCATTTTTATTGAACTGGGGTATCCATTTGGTACCTGTCCAGATATAGATTCCCGGATACACACTGTCCGATCCTGCTGTGGAGGTATTTGTGTTGAAAACGGTGGTTCCTTCAATAATGGAAACTCCGTTCGGATTTGTAATGGTCTCTACCGTTACATCGGTAAGGCTTACCACTGGATAAATAAGACCAATGTTACTTCCGCTAATGTCTAGTACTCCCTCTGGGGAAGTGGTATTAATTCCTACTTGCGCCATCAGGGACAAAGAGGAAATACATAATGCTATAAATAAGTACTGTTTTTTCATAAGCTAAGTTTTATTCGCCTAAATAGGTTATTTCTACATGACATGGAATATCATAGGCCACGTAGCCACGTCCAGTGCCTGATGTTGCACCACTAACCATTGCATAACCTGCTCCATGTAAAAAGGATAGGCTAAAATTAACCGTGTCCCCGGCATCCATGGTAGTGTAAAAAGTTCTGTGCGATTCTTCCCAAATGGCAAAATAATTGGTAGCACCGATAGAGCCATCATAGGATGTAGAGTAGGCCGATACTGGGATCGTATAGGCTGTTCCGTCGAAATTAAATGTATAAGTACCATCTACACCGGCTATATTTAGGTGTCCTTGAGAAGTACCTCCGCTAACATTAGGAACTAATGCTCCCCCTGCTCCAAAATCTACCCTCAGGTTAATTCTATATTTCCCAGTAAACTCTGCTGTAAATGCAGTGGTACTTATGATCGTTTGCGACGATCCTGCAGATGGGCGAAATCCTGTACTACTTTTGTAAATAGAATATTGTTTTTTCGGAAATTGAGGGATCCACTTGCTGCCATCCCAAGAGTATATCCCGGGAGCTACGTCATTAGTTCCCGTCATTGTGGTTGCAGTGTTGTAAATGGTAGTTCCTACAGGGATTGAACCTGTTTGCGGATTGGTTACCGGAGCTTGCACTATAGATGAAGTTAATGCGGCCCGAGGTAGTACCACTCCCATATTGGAGCTGCTTACCTCTAAGCTTCCTTGTGGCATGTCTGTGTTAATCCCAACTTGCCCATAACCATAGGTCATGAAAGCAAAAAAGGAAAGGCACAATAGCATCCCATTGAAAAAGTAGTTTTTCTTCATGATTTGACTTTTAGGGGTCCCTAGGTAACATTGCTGCGCACCTAGAAAAGTATCCGTTAAAATTCAACATTTAATGGATTCTAAGAATCCTTTCAAAAATTGTTTTCGGTCAAATCACCAAAACTTTCGATGTGATCCTTGAATAATTTACCGGTTGGGGGGGTTTCGAAAACAATTTGATTTTGAAGAAGGGGGCGTTACAATTAGTGGCCCACTTCTCATTTTCAAGGTTTCCGAAAAGGGGTACAACAAGCTTATTAATAAACTCGTTCAATGTAAGATTTGGAACGTTAATTCCAATCCAGCATAAGTAATCCATGGTAAATTTGGATCGCATTTTAAGGGTCTTTAGTGATTTGGTTAGAACAAGTTTACATTTTATATTCCATAAAAACCAAAAAAAATCGATGAAATGCACTAAAAACCAATTAAATAAGAAAAATACTACAAAAAACTACAAGAAAACAGCAATTTATACGTTGCTGTCGAAAAATTCAACTTTCCATCGATTTAGCCAAAAAGTGCTAAAGACCTACTATTTTACGATCATAAACAGGGGTCGTTTAAAGATCTCTTTTCATCAATATCGCTGTGTCCCGACTAATATGAAATCTGAGCGGTGTCATACGAAAAAGATACCTAATTTTGTGAAACCATTAAGTACTCCATGTGTTTAACATTGACAAAATAATGAGGTTTTTTCCCTCCTAAAATGTTATGCAATCGGGAATAATTATACATATGAACTTTCTTTAATCCGATAATTTGTTTTTATCCGAAAATACCGCCCCAATACATTCCCTTAATCCGGACCATTTGCCATTTCAATTAGGAGCTTTGGATGTGCTTAGGGAAGACACGTTAGATGCCTTTGTATCTGGGAATAAATTTAGGAAGTTAATTTATAATCTGGAAGAGACTAAGATGCAACAGAAGGAATGTCTACTCACTTTTGGGGGTGCCTACTCCAACCATATTGCTGCTGTGGCTGCCGCGGGCAAACGTTTGGGTTTTAAGACGATTGGCGTCATACGTGGGGAAGAATTGATACGCAAAAAAAGGAATGCCACATTGCAATTTGCGCAATCACAGGGGATGCACTTGCATTTTGTTAGTAGGGAAATCTATCGCCAAAAGGAGAAGCCATCATATATTTCGGAATTGAGGAAGCTTTTTGGTGACTTTTTTCTATTGCCAGAAGGAGGCACTAACGCTCTGGCTGTAAAGGGTTGTCAAGAAATACTCTCAGAGCGAACGAAGCATTATAATTATATATGTACTGCTGTGGGTACGGGAGGCACCCTAGCTGGAATTGTAAAAGCAGCACAACCCTATCAGAGGGTTATCGGCTTTTCGGCTTTGAACGGGACTTTTCAGACTTCAGAAGTGCAGAAATATACAGATAACGCTAATTTTACAATTTTGGATACCTATTGTTTTGGAGGGTATGGTAAAATAGATGTAGGTTTGGTTCGTTTTATCAATGATTTCAAACGGAATACCCAAATTCCACTAGATCCGATTTACACTGGTAAGATGTTGTATGGAATATTTGATCTGGCGAGAAAAGGCTTTTTCGAAGTAAACAGTAAAATATTGGCCATACATACTGGAGGATTACAAGGGATAAAGGGTATGAATGAAAAATTAGTAAAGAAAAATTTACCTCAAATTGAATAATATGAACCTCAAATGGATTTCCTTATTGGCACTCATGCTTCTTTTTGCCACTTCCTGTAAATCGAAGAAAAAGACCATTACTTCTAAAGGTAAAACAACTACGGAAAAGGTAGTTATAAAGGATCGGGGTACCAAAGTGACGCCTCCTCCCAAAACCGAAAAAAATAAAAGTACAGCCCCAAGCGCCAATGCCCCATATGCCGAAGTCGTGGCCTATTATATTAATTCTTATAGCCAGATTGCAAAGGATGAGATGGCTCAGTATGGTATTCCTGCCAGTATTACCCTTGCCCAAGGGATTTTGGAAAGTGGTGCCGGTCGTGGAGATCTTACCAAACGCGCAAACAACCATTTTGGAATTAAATGCCATACCACTTGGACAGGTGAAAGGGTGTATCATGATGATGACGAAAAAGGGGAGTGTTTCAGAAAGTATAAGGATCCCAAATATTCCTTCCGCGACCATTCATTGTTCCTAACACAAAGGAGTAGGTATAGCGGTCTCTTTAAATTGCGAAAAGATGACTACAAAGGATGGGCGAAAGGGCTAAAACGAGCCGGTTATGCCACCGATCCCAAATATCCGGACAAATTGATTAGCATTATTGAACGCTATGATCTTACGCAATATGATGACGAGGTATTGGGCAATAGTGATGATAGGGGTGGTAAAGGAGAACCTGAGATAAAAACATATACTGTTGTAAAAGGGGATACCCTGTATAGTATCTCACGAAGGTTCAATGTCACTGTTGAAACCTTAAAACAGTACAATGGCCTACTTACCAATTCAATTTCTGTCGGGCAAGTGTTATATTTGCATCCTGTAAAAGGACGATAATTTTTTTCCATGCTATATAAAAGAAGTAGCGCTTTGTTTGCCGAAGCGCAAAAAGTAATTCCCGGCGGTGTAAATTCCCCAGTGCGGGCATTTAAAGCGGTTGGGGGCGATCCTATTTTTGTAAAAGAAGCTAAGGGTGCCTACTTGTATGATGAAGACGGAAATACGCTTATAGATTATATCAACTCTTGGGGGCCCATGATATTGGGGCATGCGCATCCCGATGTAGTGAACGCTGTGGTTGACAAAGCTAGAAAAGGCACTTCTTTTGGTATGCCTACTGAAATTGAAACTGAAATTGCTGCTCTGGCAGTTTCAATGGTGCCCAATATCGATAAAATTAGATTCGTAAACAGTGGGACTGAAGCTTGCATGAGTGCAGTGCGTTTGGCAAGGGGATATACAGGCAAAGAAAAGATCATAAAATTTGCTGGATGCTATCATGGACACAGTGATGCATTCCTTATTCAGGCGGGGAGTGGTGCCGTTACTTTTGGCGCGCCAAATAGTCCTGGTGTAACATCGGGGACTGCAAAGGACACGCTACTTGCCCGATACAATGATTTGGGGCATGTGCAGGAGATCATTTCTCAGAATTCCGATGAAATCGCTTGTATCATACTGGAACCCGTAGCGGGTAATATGGGCTGTATTCCTCCTGTTGAAGGTTTTTTGGATGGATTAAGGAATCTATGCGATGCACATGGGATATTGTTGGTGTTCGATGAGGTAATGACCGGATTTCGTTTAGCGAAGGGTGGCATTCAGGAGTTATTAGGTGTTAATGCGGATATTGTAACCTTCGGGAAGGTGATCGGCGGTGGCCTTCCAGTAGGCGCTTTTGGTGCTAGAAGTGAGATTATGGATTTTCTAGCTCCCCAAGGTCCAGTGTACCAAGCGGGAACATTAAGCGGAAATCCTTTGGCAATGGCAGCAGGCCTTACCATGCTTACCATCTTAAATGATAGCCCAAATATATTTGATTCACTAGCAAAAAAGACAGCCTATTTGCATGATGGGATGGATCAAGTATTAAAAGCCAATGGTGTTCCTTATACCATTAATAGAATTGGATCTATGATTTCGGTTCACTTTTCCGAAACCCCGGTTTTGGATTTTGATTCAGCGGCTGTGGCTGCCAAGGGTGATGCATTTGGTAAATTCTTCCATAGTATGCTTCGCCAAGGGATATATATTGCTCCCAGTGCCTACGAAACATGGTTTTTGTGCGATGCCCTCACTAAAGGGGATCTGGATAGAACCATTGAAGCATGCGATAAGGCTTCCAAAGAAATTGCATAAAAAAAAGGCTCCGAATATCGGAGCCTTTTTTTTATGTATTCAAAATTTCTACTGCTTAAGCGTTAGCCACTTGTCGTACTGTTCTTTAGTCAACGTTTTCTTCATAGTGGCTTGTAGCGATGCGTCTAGTTTCTTCTTTTCAGCAGCCACAATACTGCTACTTTTTCCTTCTACACGTTTTATTCCTGCCTTATGGTGAACCAAGGCTCTAAAAATAGTGCGTTGTTGGTCTCCATTAAGTCCTAATGCCTCACTTAAGTCTGCCGTTTGTTGTTTGGCTATAACTTCAGGGCGATTTTGGTCTTGTTTAAGCGTTTGGGCATTCACCGTGTTCATTCCCAAAAAGAGCACGAAGGATAGGGCGATAATTTTAAAAATGTTTTTCATGGTCTTTAATTTAGAGGTCACTAAAGTAACCAATTTAGCATCAAAGAACCAAGAACTGGGCCAAAAAACTATCTACGCCCTTGTCGCTTATGCTGACGCTTTCTTGCGTGACTCTTGCGTTTATTGGATTTTTCGAACTTTTCGTACTGCTCTTCAGAAAGAATTTCCTTGAATTTGGCCTTCATGGCTATTTGAGAATCTAATCGCTCAATGCTTTTTTGATAGAATTCTTCACTAGTTAACTCCTTCCTTTTTTCCCTTCTTTCCTTCATTTCCTCCGAAGAAGGACGGTTCTTCTCTTCTTGTACCAATAGTGCTTTTACCTGCTGCTGCTGCGTACTAGATAAATCCAAATCCAATGTCATTCGTTTTGTTTTTAACTCTGCCCGTTGCTCTGGCGACAGATCCTTCATCATTTCAAGTCGTTCACCACGTTCCTGTCCTTTTCTTTGGGGATGTCCTTGCGCCAGGGTTTGACCAAAAGCGGCCAATAAACATAGGATTAATACTGCGTTTTTCATTTGTTATAGAATTTTAAGTTTAACATTCTTATGACTGCTTGAGGGATAGAGGGTTTAAACAGTAAATCAATAAAGTTTTGTTAAATCCGATTCAAAAAATGGGTTCCCCTTCCATTGCGTTGCATTTTCCTAATTGAAAAGACCCTTTCCCTCAAGCTGTATTGTCAGGCCGAAGTCCCAGGCCTAGTTTTACCCAAGAACTTTTAAACAGAATAATGATGAAAAGTAAGTTGCTTTTGCTGGCCTTGCCAGTACTATTTGGTGCTTTTTATGTTTCGGCCACTTTCTCGGAAGGGGACTATGCAGAAACCAAGCGCACATTACAGCCGGAGGAAGGCTGTGTATTTATGACGGTAATGGGTGAACAGCCTTCAGACGATTATCGAATTTTTAAAAACAATGAGAACCTAAGTGGTTCTGTAGATGATGGTTTGGCGTGGTTAAACGACGCCCAACTACCCAACGGCGGATATGGGGCTGGGACCCATAATGCCCAGCACATCCGGGATCCTCATGCGGTCAAAGCAGATCCCGCGACTACGGCAATGGTGGTGCAAGCATTCCTAAGAAGTGGAACCACCCTTAAAAGCGGCAAGTATGCCGGTAATTTGAAGAATGCGATATCCTTTTTGTTGGAAACCGTTGAGAATACCCCTAAAGATAGTCCGTATGTCACCGACGTTAGGGGTACTCAAATACAGTCAAAACTGGGGGAGAATATTGATGCAGTCCTTACGGCTCAGGTATTGTCAAATTTGCTTGATAGAAACCTTAAGGGAATCGATAAAAAGAGAATCAATAAGTGTCTGGATATTTGTGTGTCCAAGATTCAATTGGGAACAGATGCTTCAGGACGTCAAAAAGGTGCAGGTTGGGCTGGAGTACTACAAAGTGGCCTGGCTACAAGCGCATTGGAAGCTGCCCAAGCTGTGGGGGCCGATGTAGAGGAAGAGGTGATAGAACGCTCCAAGAATTACCAGAAAAGCAATTATGATTCCCAAAGCGGAAGTGTAAATACTGCCGATGGCGCAGGGGTTATGTTGTATGCTGTAAGTAATAGTGTAAGGGCAAGTGCTAAAGAAGCCAGAAAAGCGAAAGAGGACTTTGCCAAAGCCAAAAAGGAAGGTAAAATTGACAAGGACGCTGAAATATCTGTAGAGACCTTAAAGGATATAGGATATGATAATGCCAAGGCAATGGAGTATAGTACTTCCTACGAAATTTATGAATCTGCTAAGAATAGAGCACAGCAGGAAGACGTGATGAATGGATTTGGAAACAATGGAGGTGAAGAGTTCCTTAGTTTTTTACAAACGGGCGAATCCCTTGTGGTAAACAAGGATAAGGATTGGAAGAAGTGGTATGATGATATGAGCGGAAGAATCCTAAAAATCCAAAACCAAGACGGAAGTTGGAATGGGCATCACTGTATTACAAGTCCAGTATTTTGTACGGCAACAAGCCTGTTGTTGCTTACTGTAGAGAATGACATAAAATTCTTAAGCAAAGTAGGTAAAGAGTAGGATAAAAGGTCTTGATTTATAAAAACAGAGGCCACTTTTTTTGATGTTCTATGACAACCTGCTACTTTTAGACTACAAATAGTTTAGGTTGGTTAAACACCGCCCAAGTCCGCCGGTAGGGATACTGGCCCCCTATGCCAAAAGGAGGAGCGCTTGGGCGGTGTTTCCTTTTTATTTCATGGCTACCAATTGCAGGGTAGTGGTATACAAATCATTTTGTTCCATTTTGGATTTTAGCCAAGCATAAAAACTCATTACGAACACATCCTCTTGCGATGCTTCCTTCCAGGTAAAAGAAGCCTCTACTTTTTTTCTAAAATCAGCAGTGGTGATTTCCTTTGGGTGATCGTATACAAAAGCAATTAATTTCATGAATTGTACCACTCGATGCTCATTCTCTTGAGTCAATCTTTTAAAGAATCGTCTTTCAAAACTTTGCATTCGATTTAGCACAAGGTCCAATCTATTTAATTCTATTAATAATAATAGTTCAATAATATTCTTCTTAAGCACCCAGATCCAACCGACTTTTTTTTCATACCATCGGTCACTATGCGAAAGTTTTTTGAGAATTTGATATGCTTGGTGGTGTTCATTTTGTTGAAATAGGCACATGATCTGTGTTAATGAAATTTCCAAGGAGTGATTGGGGTAATCCGATAGTATGGAAAGTGCTTTCTCGGGGTTTCCGGTATAATTATAGTTTAATGCCTTTAGGAGAACCAACTTTTCCAGAAAACGATTGAAATAGGAACGGTTGTTCATTTGCATCCGTTCTTCCATTTTCATCAAGAACTGTATGGAGCGATCGAAATTGCGATTTCGGAAATGGGTATTCGCCATTAAGTGTTCTATTTCGATTAGATAGAACAGGTGCTTTTTTTCGGGGCTGGTCTTTTGCAATACAATTCCGTGAATTTCGGTCATGAACGACTCTATTTGGTGAAAATCACTCTGAAGTTGAGCCGCCGAAAAGGCGATGCTCATTAATTGAAAAAGTGATTTGTAGCCAAGGTTTTGATCCAGTTCGATCTCAAAATCGGAGAAGGCTTGGGTAATGATACTATCTATAGATTTTGGCTTTTCCGACTTAAGGTTCGATTTAATGGTGGCATAAGCCATGTTAAGTCGTTGTTCTCGGTGAAAAAGGGAAAGATTCCTCTGGGAAATTTTTATCAACTCTTTTAGGTTGAGGTCAACTTGGGTGTGGGCATATTGTATTTTGGTATGATAGATTTCTGTTAGTATGGCATACAGGTCGAATTGAGTTGCTTTTTTTTCTGCTTTTGACAGGGTTTTATGCCCTAGTTTGTGCTGTTTGTGCTCAAAAAATATTCTACTGGCCAGGAGCAATTTCAAAATGTCCAGTTCTTCACTTGTTTCCCCTTGAAAGCTTTTGGTGGCTAAAAAATCGATCAAGCTATCATGGAGTCGTTTGCTAAGGGCATGGTATGCGTTTCTGGATGGCTTTCCGTACAGCGCCTCATCAATACCAGTAACCTTTCCTTGGTCTATAAGCCGAAACAATTCTATGTTTTTTGTGTCCCCCCTTCTGTTCCTTTTTCGAAGGAGCCCCACAAAATCCCGCTTGTCTTCTACTGATAATATATTTGTTATTTGTAATAAAGTATTCATTTAAATCATAAGTATTTATATAATAAAAATACTATAAATATTGAATTAAAATCATATTATTTAAATATTTAATCATAAGTTTTTATTGAAAATGGTATTTTTTCAAAGAAGGATTCCCTACATATTTGCTCCGTAATCAAATTAAATCATCAAAACATTAGATTATGGAAAATCCAATTTTTAAAGACAAGAAACCAGTTAATGCACCATTGATTGAAAAAATTAAGAAGACCAAGGACGAATTTGAATGTCGACCTACACCTGCCTTTATTGCCGCATCATGGACGGCACTTTTTATAGGAATGGTGTCCTATTGTGTAGGACTCTGGAATGCTTATATGGAATTGAATGAAAAAGGCTACTATTTTACCATTTTATTGTTTGGACTTTTTGCCGTAGTATCTGTTCAAAAAAGTGTTCGGGACAAATTGGAGGGAATTCCCGTTACCGAAATTTACTACGGCATAAGTTGGTTCGTTACCATTGCTTCCATCCTACTTCTAATCATAGGACTTTGGAATGCAGATTTAGAGCTAAGTGAAAAGGGCTTCTACGGAATGTCATTTTTGTTGAGTCTATTTTCCGCAGTCGCGGTACAAAAGAACACGAGGGATATTCACTTTTTGGATAGACAAGAGACGAAGTAAACCAAAACAGGGACTTATCTGTTAGGTTCCTGTTTTGATGAAGGGTTGTTCTAACCCATTAACCCCGTCCATGGGCGGGGTTTTTCAAACTTTAAACTTAGATTCAATGTATTTAATAAGAGTAGTATTCGGTTTGGTATTCCTAGCATGGTCCATAGTGGCTGCAGTATATACTTTTAGTTTTGCCTGGATAGCCGCCATTGGCATTGGCTGGAGCGGAAAGAACATGGGAGTACTGGAATTTGTATGGTTGTTAAAAGCTCCCCTACTAATCACCTTGCTTTCCATTACTACCAGTATGGGACTGTTTTTCAATAAAAGATGGGGAAGCTTATTGGGGTTAGCACTATCCATTGTCGCTATGTTCCTCTGTTCTGAAACTATGTTAACAGGAATAGGTGATGGCAGCATTGCATATTCATCGGAACTTTTGACCATTTTCCCATGGTTGTTCCTTTCGTTTGTAGTAACGGTTGTTTTTCTGAAGTTGGTCAATTCGTACCAAAAAATAGGGGCGTCCCAAATGGTTATTCTTGGCTCTGTAATTTCCAGTGTATTGCTTTCCTATTATACCATGTTTTAACGATGGCCAACGTACAAATTGAAAATAGAATCCGCTATTACGAAATTCTGGGAGTTATACTAACAGCTTTGGGTAAGTTTATCTTTATGGATTTCCTGAATTGGAGGTTTCCATATGTCGCAACTGCTGTTCTAATTTGGTTGGTCTATATCTTGTACAGAAAGCGGCAAACACCCGGGATATTAAAGTATTGGGGCTTTAGAACAGATAATTTTAAAAAAGCACTGACATGGGTCATGCCCTTTGGGGCATTTTCAATAATGGTGTTTTTCGTCATTGGTTTTTGGCAGGGGAGTATTCATGTGACTTGGCATATTCTTCCTATCCTCATTACCTACCCTATTTGGGGCACGATTCAGCAATTTCTGCTCATTTCACTTGTAACAGGAAACAGCAAGGACAGTAATTTGTTCGGATTGAAGAACTGGCAAATCATTTTGGGTTCTGCCGTCCTGTTTTCGGTGGTGCATTATCCTTCTTTGTGGCTTATGCTAGGGACCTTTTTATTGGCCCTATTTTATGGCTTTGTATTCTTAAAGGAACGCAATGTGTATGTCTTGGGAATATTTCACGGATGGCTGGGAGCCATTTTTTATTATACCGTTGTTGGGACCGACCCTTTTGCCGATACCTTTTTGATACTCGTATCCTAAAAATGGGCCTTGGTTTATTACTCTATTCCAATCTGGTCGATTTCTGTATCATTATTGCCTTTGGGATCTGGGCCATATTGATTGGGTCCTTTATCACCATCGATACAGTAGAATACAAAGAGGACAATACCTCCTATATAGCTAACAACAGGTATGATACCTATTAGGTACCACCATCCTGATTTTCCCGTATCGTGCAATCTGCGAACGGCCACCGCAATACTAGGTATAAAGGAGGCCAGACCAAATAAAACTACCAGTGCAAGACCTATGTAGTAAAGGGGAGAATCACCATCATAAGTTCCAATTCCAGTAAACATTAAAACTATTGGAATTATCATGATAAGAATATTAACGAGCACATAGTACCAATATTCTGATCTACGTGCACGACCTTCAAAATTGGCGTAATTCTTTATAAAAACTTTTTTCCACCAATCGAGCATATTGTAATCCGCTTCTTGCTTTTCAATGATCATAATTTGTTTTTTACGTTGATGGGCCTAAAATAATAATAAATCGTAAAATCAAACAGGTGAAATTTGCGCGACCTCCCTAAGTTTCCAAAAGGCTAATTAGGTCTCATAAAAAAAAGGAATCACAGAACTGTGATTCCTTTTAAGTTTTATAAATTTTGCCGTCGTCTTAGTTTGCCTCCACAAAAAGACCGTCATCTGTCTTGTTTACTTTGGCAAGACCGTTTTTGGTCAATCCCTTTATGGTTTTATCCCACTTCTTGTTACTTAAACCAGATTGGGCTTTGAGCGCATTGAGATCTATAGGGCTACTATCCTTCAAGATTGCGAATACAGCTTTTTCCTCGTCCGTCATCGCTACTTGTTTTACCTCGGGCTTCATTTGCGGGAAGAACAATACCTCTTGAATGGATTCATTGTTGGTCATAAACATGGTTAACCTGTCTACCCCAATTCCAATTCCGGAAGTAGGAGGCATACCATACTCCAATGCCCTTAGGAAATCCTGATCTATAAACATGGCTTCGTCATCCCCTTTTTCAGATAACTCTAGTTGATCTTCGAAACGCTCACGTTGCTCAATGGGATCGTTAAGCTCTGTGTAGGCATTGGCCAATTCCTTTCCATTTACCATTAATTCAAAACGTTCGGTAAGACCTATCTTACTTCTGTGTTTTTTGGTCAACGGGCTCATCTCTACCGGATGATCCATGATAAAGGTGGGTTGGATATAATTGTGCTCACATCTTTCACCAAATATTTCATCGATCATTTTACCAATACCGAAGGTTTCGTCCACTTCCAGATCTAAGGCCTTACAGGCTTCCCTTACTTCTTCCTCGCTTTTCTGGTAAAGATCATAACCCGTATGTTCCTTTATGGCATCTAGTATTCCGATGCGCTTATAAGGTGCTTTATAGTCGATTACGTTGTCACCAAATTGGACTTTGGTTGTACCATGTAAAGCAATGGCCACTTTTTCCAGCAATTTCTCGGTAGTATCCATCATCCAATGATAGTCCTTGTAAGCAGCATACATTTCCATTACCGTAAACTCAGGGTTATGGGTTCTGTCCATTCCTTCATTACGGAAATCCTTGGCAAATTCGTATACTCCATCAAAGCCACCTACAATCAATCTTTTTAGGTATAATTCATTGGCGATTCGCAAGTATAATGGTATGTTCAATGCGTTATGATGGGTTACGAACGGTCGCGCCGCAGCTCCACCCGGAATAGGCTGTAGGATGGGGGTTTCCACTTCAAGAAATCCCATCTCATTATAGAATTCGCGAATGGTATTGGTAATCTTCGTACGTTTCACGAATGTATCCTTAACCTTTGGGTTTACAACCAAATCGGCATAGCGCTGACGGTACCGCAGCTCAGGATCGTTAAATTCATCAAAGGTATTCCCTTCACTATCCGTTTTGGGAAGGGGTAGCGGCTTTAATGCTTTCGAAAGCAATACAAACTCTTTTACCATTACGGTTTTTTCACCCACTTGTGTGGTGAATAGTTCCCCAACAATACCAATAAAATCCCCAATGTCAAGAAGTTTCTTGTACACATCGTTGTACAGGGTTTTGTCTTCCCCTGGACAGATTTCGTCGCGGTTAAAATATACCTGAATGCGTCCTTCACTATCCTGAAGCTCGGCAAAGGAAGCTTTTCCTTGAATACGGCGCGACATTAAACGGCCACCAATGGTCACCTTCTTACCTTCCGAAAAATCCTGTTTAATCTTGGCAGACGTGTGGTCTACCGGATATAATTCGGGAGGATAAGGGTCTATTCCCATTTGGCGCAATTGAGCCAATTTTTCGCGTCGTACGAGCTCTTGTTCTGAAAGTTGCATAACTGTCTATAAAAAATAAGAGGCAAAGATACAGACAAACTATGTGTTTTTCAATTCAAGGTATTGTTTTGTTGCCAACGGATTATTGTGTTCCATTTCTTAGGCCTTGCAGTTCGAGAAACGTCTTTTTGTATTCCTCGTTTTCCGGGTCTAAGGAGAGTGCTTTTTTATAATTTTCCATTGCCCCTTCGGGATCTGCGTTTTGCGATAGCTTGTTGGCTAGGCTTACATAGGTCTTGGGTTCTTCCGGATATAGCAGTGTGTTCAATCTGGCCACAATAATGGCTTCTTCTTTTTTATGCGCATAGAACAAAACGTTGGCATAAGTGTTTAGTTCGTACATGTTGGTGACGAGTTCCTTCAATTTCGGAAGGAGTTTTCGTTGCTTTTTGTTGAATTTGTTCAAGTTCATTTCGGTGAGCATATCGTTTACCAAGGTCACTCCATGATAATTTGGTGTATACTCCTTCTGAATAATTTTCACAAGGTCTTCTTCAAGGGTTTCGACTGGGGATTCTACAATTCGGTTTACCTCTTTTCCATTTTTATAAATAATGAAGGTAGGTACCCTATGTATGTTCAAGGATTCGTGTTCGCCACCTGGGCTCTGCTTATAGGTTTCCCTATCCCTACTTACTGCCACCATGGTTAATCTTTCCAATGGGAAATTTGCCTGTTCCAATACCTTGTAAAAACGAGGGGTCTCCCTTTTACTATCCCCACACCAAGTGCCCATAAATGCAGTTATTGTATACTTGTCTAAATGACGTTCTAATGTATCTATTGCAGTAGAATTAATTGGATATGCTTGGTAGTTTTCGTTAAACCAAGGGTAATTCTCCTGGGTAAATCCTTCTTTGTTTATTTTGCCCAATAGAAAAGGCTTTTTTCCTTCCAAAGTAACTTCCTGATTGAATGCCTGTGCAAACCCGGCTGTGGAGAATAATAGGAATAGTGCTGTGAAAAATAGTTTCGATTTCATCTTTGTTCGTTTTTTAGTTGACAGCGCTAAGATGAAGTCGATTGGTAAAAGAGGAAAGAATACAGCGTTGGAAATGGGGTCTAGACCCTAGGTGGAATTTTCAAAACTGGCCTAGGCCAGTTTCTTTTTAGCCTCTTCACGGGAAGAGACATTCAGTTTTTTGTACACATTATTTATATGTGTTTTCACCGTACTAACGCTTACAAATAGTTGGGAAGCAATTTCCTTGTTGCTTTTATCCTGGAGGATTAATTCCAGTACTTTGTTTTCCTGTTGAGTCAAATTACTTTTGGAACTATCTTTACGTACCAGCTTTTTGTTCTTTTTGAAGAAGTAATAATTTCCCAATAAAGATAGTGCCGATATGGTGGTTAAAAGCCAGAACCACCAGGGTAGTTCGCTTTTGGCATGCTGTGCGATTAGGTATCGATCCGATTGTAATTCTGCAGCATATTGTTGGGTGTAAGGGCTATCTGGGTATTTTTCCTGAAGCCGAACCAATAGATTGTCGTAGTAGGTATTCTTCTTTAAATCTTCCAAATAATAACCATAAAGTTCGTTGCTACGATCACTTAGGAACGCATAGCTATACAATTCTGCTAAGGGTTCTTGCAGTTGCTCGCCATACTGCTGAAGGATGCTAAACCATTTCTTCGAGTTAAGTTTGCGGTTCGCCTCACTTCGATACGTACTAAAGGCAAAGCGCATATCGTTCTTCAAGGAATCAATTTTTAAAAGTGCCTTCGATTGTTCATTGGGAGAAACCACTTCACAGAACATTTCATTTTCAAAGGAAAAGGGAAGCATGAGCTCTGTATGGTTATTGGCAACAAAAACAATTTCCTTGCTATTGGGACAGTGACCCGTAAAATGGTTCACCCGTTCTTCTTCCTCATTACAATTGTCAATATGAATTCGGTACATCCTATTTTCATCTGGAAGGTTGTTGCCATTAAATTGAAAGTAACCCAATGAATCTGCTTGGGTTTCATTTAATATCTGCTCCGGATACACCCCCGACATTTTTCGATAATCCTCAACGACCGACAGATAAATTCTTCCATCGAGATTTTCTGAATTTACCTTACCCGAAAATTGATATTGAGCCCATAGCGCTGGACCTGTCAAGAAACATATGATGCATACAATTTTCGTTTTCATAATCACGAAGCTAATATACAAGAAACGTTGTTGTAACAAAAGTAGTTTGAATAACACATATAGATGAATCATTAAGTAATTTTAGCCCATGAGTTTTTGGAGAGTCCTACTTTCTATTTTGTTTCCGCCCCTTGCCGTTTTGGATAAAGGCTGCGGCTCTATCCTAATTGTAATCATTCTAACCATTTGTGGTTGGGTTCCTGGCGTTATTGCCGCACTTATCATTTTGAACAATCCGGATAAATAACTTTTAAATTCGGGTATTGGGTGGTACTTGAAACCCAGCAGTTTTTATTAAGGTCATTTCGGTATCTTTGTTGCTATGGTCATACTGTATAGTGTGGTTAGACAACCTAATCAATGTAATTATGAAGAAACAACTATTCTATTTCTTGGCACTTGCTTTGCTAACAGTAAGTTGCCAGTTTAACGAAACGCTCACCTTAAATGAGGATGGCAGTGGAAGGATTTCGATCTCAATGGATATGTCGGAAATGATGGCATTTTCTGGAGAACTGTCCGACTCGGCCAAAGTAGAGAAAATGGACACACTCATTCGGATGAAAGATGTCCTTGAGGACAAAAAAGATAGTATTGCCCAGTTGCCGGCTAAGCAACAGGCAAAACTGAAAAAATTGGAAAACTTTAATTTTCACACGGTAATGGATTCTGAAAAACAAGAAATGTTTTTCAATCTTTATGCAAATTTCAAGAATGTGAACGAAGCAAATGATTTAATGAGCGCCTTCGAATCCAGTGGGGATTTCATTCCAAGTGCTGGGCCTGGAGGAGGTGACATATATAGCGATCCTGATTCCGGTGGAATGATGGCAGTAAATTTTTCTTACGAAAATGGCAAGTTTGTTCGTGATGCCTTTATTACAGACAAGGAAAAGCATCGAGTACAAATGGATAGTATAAAAAATGCCGAAGCTTTTATGAGCAGCATGAAGTATAGAATAAAATATACCTTCCCAAGGCGTATTAAGACCGTATCTGTAGACAATGCCAGATTTTCTTTAGATGGCAAGACGGTAGAATTTGAAGTCCCATTTATCGACTATTTCAAGGACCCAGATGTACTGGACTTAGAAGTAGAATTAGAAAATTAATTAATATTTGCTATGAAAAAATACGTATCCCTATTGCTCGTCATAACCTTGTTTGCTTGCAATAGTTCAAAGAAAGCGTCCGACGAACAAAATACATCGGTCGATCCAAAAGTGGTCGTTAATGAAGGGACTTGTCCAGAGGCAGGAACATGCTCTTTCCAAATAAAGGAAGGTACTTCCTTTACTTTTGAAACTGATGGAACAGGGGCCTTATACCCAAAGTTTGAACAAGGCGATGGTTCAGTTGCAGAATTTAGCTACAAGGAGAAAGGACCGGAAGGAACAGCAGATGGCGACTATGCCGAAGTAATCCAGTTTAATATTCCGAAGGATATAGGGAAAGGTAAATCCTATACAGGAGACGCCCTACAAGATGTAAATCTTGTATTTAACAAGCATTGTTTCTGCAAAGGTGAGGCAGGATATTATAAGGTCACCGAAGGTGCCCTAAAGCTATTTCATGATAAGGACGGCGCACTCAATTTCGATTTGCAGTTTAAAATGAACAATCTTACACATACCATACACAGAATCATCAGAAAATAAAAAAAGGGAATCGTTTAGATTCCCTTTTTTTTATGTGATAATGATCACTACTGAAGGATAATTTTCTGTGTTGCCACTGCACTTCCATTAGTAATTCTTACGAAATACATTCCAGTCTGAAGATTGTTATAGTTCAAAGTTTCATTGAATACAGCTCCAGAACCTGAATTAAACGTATTCGAAGACACTTTTCTTCCTCTAATATCATACAAGTCGATGGCGACTTTTTCATCCACCGCGATAAAAGAAACAGAAAGGTTTCCTGAAGTTGGGTTAGGCCAAACCGCTAGGTTTTCCAACGTGAAATCTTCAGTCGCAGCGGTACCGGAAATTACGAACTCTACTGCATTCACATTGTAGAATAGGTTATCCCTAGCAGCTACCATTAAGCGAGCCTCAGAGGTGTTCGGTACATTGGGTACCGTTAGGGTATGGCTTCCATTATTCGAAACATCTTCGGCAATGGTATATTCGAAATTCAATCCACCATCTACCGATAATAAAATATCCACAGCAGTAGTACTAATTGGAGCAGCATCTGTATTGGCTACATCCCAAGTTACTGTTTGGGTACTTCCGAGTGCCCAATCTTCTGCCGAGGTCTGTGATGTTACAACAAACGGACCCGTCCCGTCAATTGTGGTAACGCCTGTTACAGTGCTTGCACTGGCCCCACCATTAACGACATTATCACGAACGGTCAAACGGAATCCCATACTACGTTGTACAGAAGGTACTACCTCCCAAGTGGTACTGGTAGATCCCAATAATACGGTTTCCAATTTTGGCATATATCGGTCTGGTGACTCCGAGGGATCCAATGATCTGAACAAGGGCCCTACAGTCGATGTAGATACCGGTGGCATTGGAGCTGGTGTCGCATCTATCTGTTCCCAGCAATAGGTCAATATATCTTCAGCGTCTGGGTCTGTAGCATCCCCACGAAGCACAAAAGGAGTAGATAATGGAATAAAGAACCCACCACCATTGTTTATTACTGGTGGCTCATTATTGGTATCGGTCTGTTCAGCACAAGTAGAGTTTCCGGCCGAGATATTATTCCACATTTCAATAATACTTACTCCGTTAAAGTAATCATCGCTATTACTTTGTACGTTTGGAGCACAAATTCCTGCATAGCCCATAATTGTGGAGGCACTACCTGGTTCTATGGAAACTGAAGAACGTTGGCAGTTGTTATTCTGCGGATGATTGGCACCGTATTGGTGTCCCATTTCGTGCGCAACATAATCGATATCGTAAAAATCACCGATAGGATTGTTTATCCCTGTAACTCCTTGTGCTTTGGCACCACTTACACAGGGCGAATTTAATTGCGCTACACCACCACCTTGTGTGCTGAATACGTGGCCAATATCGTAATTAGCATTTCCAATTACTGCATCACATTTGGATTGATTTTCACCTAAGAGGGCAAATGGATCGTTATTGGTATAACCATCGGTAGCGGGATCCAGGAAAATAATATCCGTATTATTTGGGATAATTTCCATAGTTAAAGCTACGTCCCTCTCAAAAACCCCATTTACTCGAGTCATGGAAACATTCATCGCAGATAATACAGCCGCTTTCTTAACAGAATCTGGCTCGCCGGGGTCTATTCCTTGGTTGTTTAAGTGAAAAATAGCATACTCACCAGTACATGCCAATGCTAACCTAAAGGTTCTTAGCATTCCGTCATCTGCATTTCTATTGCCATTTTCTGAGTCTTCCACATAAGTGGATACAGTATTTTCTACATGGCACTCAAAAGAATCTGGGTTCGTCGGAACGGCATCCTTGGAGTAGTGAATGTAGAACCTTTTGTCCTTGGTATAAGGATCTATGTAAATGGTTTTGTGTTTGGGCGAACTAATCATAACGTGAACCCCAATGGGTGATACGCTAAAACGAGCCACAGAGGAAGGATCTTCTATTCCTTGGGCCACGTAGGATTGAATGTTCGGGAATTGAGCCTTCAATCCATCGCTTAACACAGAAGCTTCCAGTACACGATAGGTCATTGCCTTGCCATTGTTCGAAGGCAAGGAAAGAAAAGTGTTCGAGGTATGATTGCTTTTTCGGGTGGGTGCCATGCTCGCAATTTGAGCAAATGCATCTACATCTAATTCAAACAACTCATAGTGAGAGGGCATAGAGTTTCTAAACTCCTTATCTAAAGAGCTTACCCTTGTTTCCTGAACCGAAGTCCAGAAATTATCCGATTGTCCAAAGGAGGCGGATGAACAAACAAAGGCAGCACAAACAAATGCCCATTTAATAATTCTAATTTTCATTGCAATTTTTTTTGTGATATAACTCCAAATATACTAAATAATGCCCGCACCCTTGGATTTATGAGGTTTTGGTTAGATTTTGAAACTATCCCATAATTATGGAGTATTTTTGTAATTCGTTGAAATATCACTTCATTTTTGAACAAAGACATATACATACAAGATTTAGGTCTTAAGGATTATAAAGAAACCTGGGATTATCAAGAAGAATTGTTCAAGGAAATCCTGGATTTGAAAATTAAGAACAGGAGGGAGGCGGCTAATTTACCTACACCCAATCACTTCCTTTTTGTGGAGCATCCTCATGTATTTACGTTGGGTAAAAGTGGGGACTTCGATAATTTATTGATATCCGAGTCCCGATTAAAAGAGATAAATGCATCTTTTTATAAAATAAATCGTGGAGGTGACATTACCTATCATGGACCTGGGCAAATAGTGGGATATCCAATTCTCGATTTGGAAAACTTCTTTACCGACATTCACAAGTACTTACGTCTTTTAGAAGAAATGATTATAAGGACGCTGGCGGAATATGGGATTAAAGCTGAACGATCGGATGGCGAAACAGGTGTTTGGCTAGATGTAGGGACGCCTTTTGCCCGTAAAATTTGTGCCATGGGTGTTCGCGCAAGTAGATGGGTAACCATGCATGGATTTGCATTCAATGTCAACGCCGACTTGGGGTATTTCGATTATATGATTCCATGTGGTATAAAGGACAAAGCCGTTACCTCCCTAAATGTGGAATTGGGTAAAACAGAAGTGTCCATGACAGAGGTTCAGGAAAAATTAATGAAACACTTCTCCGAACTCTTCGAAGCAAGGCTACTAGAGAAAAAGACAGTGTAACTCAATTCTTCTTTAATTGATTTACTGCTTTATAAAAACAACCCGACGATTTTTAGCTTTTCCATCGACCGTACTATTGTCAGCAACTGGTTCACCTTCCCCTTTACCATCTGTAGTAAGACGACTTCCGTCCACCCCATAGGTTGTCATTAGCGCTTGTCTCACCGACTCAGCCCTAGATTTTGAAAGGGAAAGATTAGCACTATCACTTCCGTCACTATCTGTATGTCCCACGATCAATAATTTAATGGAAGATTCCTGTTGAAGTACTTGGGAAATCTGCCTTAATATACCGTAGGATTGTGGTTGTATGGTGGCAGATCCAGAATTGAATAGGATGCCATTGGTAGATACCTTACCCTCTGAAAGCAAAGTTCTGCGTAAATCGACTCCACCTTTAGCGATTTTTAGATTGGAAATGAAAATTTTCTCTTTGCCATCTTTGAAACCCTCAGCGCTAAATTTTAAAGCTTTTATATGTTCTCTTTGGGTCAACATTTTCGGAATGTCGATGTATTTTTTGTCGTTAACCCACAAACGAAAGCGCTCCTTGTTTACGGCAATTGAAATGTGAGGTTTATTTTGTGTGGCATTCCTAATATCCGCCGTAATACTGTTATTAATGATATACCCTTCACTTGGAGTATAACTTTTTACCTGAATACCAAAAGCACCATACTGTCCAAATGGGATCCAAGCGGCACACCAATTTTCACCTCTTTTCAATTTGGTGTCGTCAGATAGTAGGATGTGCAATTTTGCCGTAGAAGAGGTCTTGCTGTCCAAACCATATCCAAACACATCAAATTCTATAGTGTATTCTTCGGGTAGGGTCACGTCTAATGGCGCATAAAAAATGCCATATCCCGAAAGAATTTCCAACCAACGATCCGAACTATCGTTAAAGGTGACGACCTCCCCACTACCATTGGTATTCCATTTACTTGGGAAATCACCGATGTAATCATTGGAATAATCATCGAAAAACAATAGTTCGTCCCCAGGGACAAAATCGAATTTGCTGTTTATTTTGAAGGTTTCTGAAGAGGTACTCTCATTTGAACTGCCTGAGTCCGACCCCGATCCAGAATTGGTTCCAGATCCTCCGCTATTACCATTGCTACCTTCATTATCCTCCTCCGTGGTGTCAGAATTCCCTTCATCGCCTGACCGTTTACCAGCCAAAAGTTCTTTAGCCGTTTTTACACTGTATTTTAAGGCTTTCTTTGCTTTATTAATCTGCAATGTTGCCTTTGCCTGTTTCAAAGCTCCTTGTCCGTCTAGGTCGGATAGAATATTGGGAGCACTAGTAAGAAGCTGCTCTGCATCAAGCAACGCATCTTCCAACACATCAATATCGTCATCATCCAACGGTGTCCCTGCCTTCGCATAACCATCGTAGCGATACACTTTATCGTATATATCGAACGAATTTCGAACGAAGGTATCTACACTATAGATGCCCACACTGCTTTTGGGTCGCTTAATTCGTTTGGTTTGGGCTTGGATAGAGGAGCCTACAAATAATAATAAGGCGAGGGTAACGGAAATTCTTAGCGAGGTTTTCATGGAGTGGTTTTTAGCTTATTGCACAAAAATATACTCCAACTAATTGATTTACAACAGGGTTTTTCTTGTTTTTTTACAGGGAATATGCCGCAATTTCGTTTTCTTCTACTCCAGTTGTGACTAGTAATCTACCTTTTACAATTGAAACATCCGCCGTTGTACCACCATAAATTGGAAATCCATCCACTATACTTCCAGATTTATCCAAGACATATAATTTTTTCTCTTGTGTTTCCGTAATCGTAATGAAAACACCCCTATTAGAATTGAATACCCGTGGAGCCGTATAAATGCCATAAGGAAGTTCAACTAATTTTCCGTTAATCCGCAATAGGTTGTCGTCTAAGGTAACCTTGGTGTTTCCAAGAACCCTAAATTGATAATTATCGGAGACTTGCAGTGATTGCGATGTGACTTTGCCATTTTGGGAAATGGTTTCTTTGGTTCCTTTTTGGGTTATTACGACAAAGTTATCCCCTTCTTTAGCAATAGGCATATCCGAAAAATCGAATGTATTGGAAACACGAACGCGTTCTTTCCCAACACGACTTAGAATATTCAGTTTTCCATTTTCTTCGGCGATGATCAGATAATCCTTGGTTCGCATTCTAATGTGTTGCGGAGGTAAAACGATATTGGATTTCGTTTTTTTGAAGGTGAATCCTGTCACTGTTTTTCCTTTGCTATCATACATATGAACCTCTTTTCCTTGTGTAACCACAAATCGGTAGTTTCTTTTGTTGTCATAATCGAAAATGGACAATGGCTGTGTAATAGGATCTTGAAATTTCTTAGGGAATGGACTCACTGCATTTCCATTTCTGTCCAAGATGTAAAAAGTGTTTGTGGTGGCAAAAGCCAGTTGTTTCTTGCCATTTCGTAATAGGTCTACTTCTTGAATGGTTCCCAAAATGGGACCATCCAATCTTTTTTTCCATAAGGTTTTACCACTGGTGGATATTAGATAGATGCGATTTTCTATATCCTGAACTACAATATCCTTGCCCCTTGTACGATGGTTTGTGAAGAATTGAGGAGCAGCCAATACGGGAGCCTCAAGGGTTTCGGAGAACAACTGGGTTACCACTCCGGATACTTGTTTTTTGGATCCATTGAGTTCTTTGCACACCAAATTAAGATGTGCAAAACCTCGATCATTACTTATTTGAAGGGAAATTAGGGGGTGTCCAGTCACAATTCCTTCGTCCGCGCCAAGAAAAGGCGCAATCCATGCATCTACTTGTCCTTTTAAATTGTAGACCAGAAATGAAGATGCTTGACTCAGATTAGGAACGGCATCTTCATAAGCTGTTGATTTTTCCAAAACAGATCCGTTCTTTATGGCCGTAATCATATTTTTGGCATTTTCCTCATTCTCTGCAAAAACGAAAAAATCCTCCCATTGAAAAAGGATGGTAGGGGTAGCGGTGTGTAACATGGGATATAGCCTCTCAAATAGAGGTGTTTCTTCAGGCGTAAACTGAAATAACTGTATTTCCCTAAACTCCGATAATTCTGTGAGATTGCTATTTAACTCTTCCCGGGTAATATCAGGGTCTATACTCCTTGCGATAAGGTTCGTTCCTTCGTTGGCAACAATACTGCTAATTTCCAATATGGCATCAAAAAAATGTGGCAATGCAATACTGTCGCCATGAAATTGCATGAGGTTGTTCGACAGCAATTCTACATCCTGAAATGTCATGGTCCGTACCTGTGAGGCATTCATTGGAGTTACCTTGGCGATCTCATTTCTTTGCGGTACCAACCCATTGAACAAAGAAATAAGGCTCGGAAGGCTATCCTTATTGGTTAGTACACCTGTCGCTGAAACACTTTTTGGTAAAATGTCCATGGCCATTACGGCCTGGAAAGCCAATCTTATTTGAGAAGAATCGATCGTAACCGGATCTGGTGAAAAGATGGATGATACGTCTGCATTCTGTTTAAGCTGAAAGGCTTTACGTAAGGGATCTTCATCGGATAATGTGCCTTCAATTATGGATTCTATCAATTCATCCGAGGATGAAACCACGAATACGCTGTCCAAAAGAGTACTGAAATAGGGCCTGCCATCCCTTTCAAAAATCTGTATATTTTGTTTTTTAAACGATCGGTTATTTGGTGTTTCCAAGGAATCGAATGCAAAAACCCCGGGATGGTATTTAGTGGCAAAGGTGTATTGAAGGGAATCCGAATTTTTTACAAAAGACAGGACGCTAGGGTGCGATGGATGGAAAGAGCCTATAAATTCAGGATGATCTTTAAGAAAATCGTGTAAAAGTGGATTGGAAAGTTCATTGTAGAGTGAACTGTTATCGAAATCCTTTTTGGCCGTTTCCAAGTTTGCAATCTTAACCACAACTTCTGGATTGGGTGGAAGATAATCGACCAAACTCTCTGTTCTTTTCACCTGTTTTTCACAAGCAGAAAACAATAGGGTTAGCATAACCAAAAACAGGAGTGTGTATGATAGGCGCATACACAAAAATAACAAGCTTTTGGAGGTAATTAAGGGGTTAGGGAAACAGTTTATCGACGGGTTTTCAACATCGAATTATTTGAAATCCAACTTAAGTTGTTCGGGTAGCAATCGAAAGCTTTTACGATGGAACGGGCTCGGACCGTATTTCTTTATCGCTTCCCTATGTTCTTGGGTAGGGTATCCTTTGTTCTTGAGCCAATTGTACATGGGGTATTCTTCATGCAACTGCTTCATATAAAGATCCCTATACGTCTTGGCCAAAATGGAAGCAGCAGCAATATGCAGATACTTGCCATCGCCTTTAATGACACATTCATAAGGGATTTTGGCATAGGGTTTAAATCGATTTCCATCGATCGCAATGAATTGTGGTGTGCTGTTAAGCTGATCAATAGATCTGTGCATTCCGGCAATGGAAGCGTTGAGAATGTTTATCTGATCAATTTCTTCCATCATTACATGGGAGACCCCAAATGAAATGGCGCTTTCCTCAATAATGGGTTTTAGTTCCATTCGTTTCTTCTCGGAAAGTTGTTTGGAATCGGTAAGCCAAGGATGGGAAAAATCATCGGGTAATATGACTGCAGCAGCCGTAACGGGTCCTGCGAGACATCCACGACCGGCCTCATCGGTTCCACATTCAATTAAATCTTTATGAATTTTTAACTTCAACACTCAAAATTAAAAATACACATTTCCGTTTAAACATTTACCTTTGTTGACTAACAGCTTTTATAAATGATTAGGACACTTTTGCTACTTTTCTTCTTCAGTGCTTCGGCAATGGTGTTTTCACAAAATATTCCGAGCCAATTTCAGAATAAGGGAGCTAAGGGTAAACCTGAAAAACCACCCATTGAGTTGTACAAGATTATTTCTGCGGATAGGGACACCACATTTGTAGACACAACACTTTCTGTGCAAAGGGAATACAAATTCAACTATTTGCGAAGGGACGATTTCGAATTACTTCCTTTTTCCAATATCGGTCAGACATACAATTCCTTGGGATATACCTTTGACGCACTTAACCTGATGCCAAAATTTGTGGCTCAATCGCACCATTTCAATTATATGGATGCCGATGATATGAGTTATTACAATGTCCCTACGCCCCTTACGGAGATCTATTTTAGAACCGCCTTTGCTCAAGGGCAGCAGTTGGATGCTTTTTTTACCGTGAATACGAATGAACGTTTCAACTTTTCTATTGCCTACAAGGGTTTACGTTCTTTGGGGAGATATCAAAATGTGCTAACGAGTACAGGGAATTTCCGTTTTACAACGAATTACCAAACCGAGAACAATAGATATCGTCTTAGGGCTCATGTAGCGGCACAGGATATTTTGAATCAGGAAAATGGAGGGCTCACCCAAACATCTATAGATCTATTTGAGGCTGGCGATCCAGAATTTGATGATCGTGGCAGATTGGATGTAAACTTTGAAGATGCCGAAAACAAATTGGAGGGCCTTCGCTTTTGGGGATCCCATGAGTACGAGCTCGTTTCCAAAAAGGATAGCCTTAATTACTCTGTACTTACCCTTGGCAATACCATAAGTTTTGAGGAAAAGGATTTTAAGTACGGTCAAACAGCTGCCTCCGATCTTTTGGGGGAGGCTTATGTTAGTTCAAATCTGCTTACACAAACAAAGTTGGAGGATTTTCGGGTAGAAGGTAATGCCACTTTCAATAATTCTATATTGGGAGAGCTGTCTGCGTTTATTGGATATACCGATTATAATTATGGATACGATTCGGTGTTGGAATTGGATGAAGGCCGAATTACCAATAGATTAAAGGGAAACCTGGTACAGGCAGGTGCGAGCTATCGCAAACAGTATAAGGGATTCGATATTTATGGGAAAGGTGCCATAAACATTTCAGGTGATTTCGATGGAAACTATATAATAGGTGGTGCATCCTATCAATTTGATGAGGAAAACGCCGTAAAAGCGCAAGTGAAAATTCACAGTGCTGCTCCAAATTTTAATTTTCTGCTCTATCAGAGCGATTACGTAAATTACAATTGGCAGAATAATTTCAACAATATAAAAACCCAAGAGTTGAAATTGGAAATCGCTTCAAAAAAATTGTTGGATGCCGAAATAAGTTATACTGGAATTGACGACTATACGTATTTTACGATTAAAGCAAATGATAGTACTCCAACACCGCAGCAATTTGGGGATCGGGTAGATTATGTAAAGGTAAAGGTGGGAAGGGAGTTCCGTTTGGGGAAATTTGCATTGAACAATACCATTATGTTTCAACAGGCGTTAAGCGGTGAAGAGGTATTCAATGTGCCCGAAATCGTTACGCGACAGTCTATCTACTATCAAGACGAATGGTTTAAGAAAGCCATGTTCCTTCAAACAGGGATCAATTTCAAATATTTTACGGCCTACAATGCCAATGGATATGATCCTGTGTTAGCTGAATTTTATGTGCAGAACGGGCAGGAAATTGGTGGATTTCCTTTAGTAGATATTTTCTTTAATGCCAAAGTGCGACAGACAAGGATTTATGTGAAGTACGAGTTTGTCAATCAACTATTCAACAGTACCAACGATCATTTCTCGGCACCGGGATATCCGTATCGCGATGCGTCCATACGTTTTGGTTTCGTTTGGAACTTTTTCCTATAATCATGTCATTGGAGATTACACATACCCAACTGAAAGACCTTGATGCCGCCTGCCGATTATTTGATGATGCCATAGCCTATCAGAAGCAAAAAGGATATCCTGAGTATCGCAGTAATGATAGGGAAGGGGTGAAACAAGCCATCGCCAAGCAATTACATTATAAGGTTTTGATCGAAGGGGACCTGGCTTGTGTATTCAATATCGTGTACAATGATGTGCCCATTTGGAGAGAGAAGGATAAAGATGATGCCATTTTTCTTCATCGGGTTATCACTGCACAGAAATACAAAGGACAGCGATTGTTTGCTCATGTTTTAGAATGGGCTATAGCTTTGGCTAAAAGTAAGAACAGACCTTTTGTTCGTATGGATACTTGGGATGATAACCCAGATTTGGTCAATTATTATAAAACCTTCGGCTTCGAGGTGGTCGAACATTTTGTGGCACCCCATGATCCTATGGTGAGTTCAAATTGTTGGGGGAATAAGGTGGTATTGTTGGAGTATCGTATTACTGAATAGTATCGGGAATTACATCGAAAATCCTTTCCACAACCGTGTCCAATACTAAACTATCCCGAACTTTTGAAATGTCCATCTCCGTTCGGGTTGGCCATACATCTTCATCCTTTAGTCCCTCACTGGTCTTCCAGGTTTCCCCTAACTGATCCAGAATGCTCATCTCCCATTGCGAAGGATGCTTGGCATCGATCCAAACCACATCACGGTATTCACAATCGATCAAGGCCAAGTCTGGCGTAGCCGCACCGTCAAATTTTTTGCTGTCGTCTTTTTTGGCAGCAATGGTACTAAGAACGAACAACCGTTTTCTTCCTGCAATTTCCTTTACGAAAGGCCTAAACTCTACAGGTTTGTTGACACTCCAGTCATATTCCTTGCGTGATTCAATCACTTTAAGTGGCATTGCGCTTACACCGGCCATTCCTTCCTTTTTGGCGGCGTGATTGTAATAGAATAATTTATCCGTCCCATCAGCAGGGATCATAACGCTAAAGGAAAGACTGGTTCGTTCTTCCCCAATGGGTTCCAATCCGAACCAATGGTAAAGGCCGCTATAGGCGTCATTTTCCATAGTGTCCCAATTAAAATCGGTTACGAAGGGTTGTTGGTTCTCATCATCCTTTAAATCCGGAATTTTTACTGCGGTTTGTTTGTTCCAGGGTAATGGATCTGTAAACCCTCCTAAAAACTGTAGGGATTGGGCCTGCAATCGGGATACTTTCTCGGAAAGGGTATTCTGCCTTGTTAGAAAGGGATAATTTTGTATTTCCGAAGGAGGAATGTACGTTCCTTTCCCTATAAGGATGCGCTCCATATAGTCTGAAAAATCATGTTCGCCCTGCTCAATGACCATGACACCACCATAAGTAGGGTATGGAAAAAAGAAGCCTTTGTATTTTACCAGACTAACCACCTGTACCCACTTTCCCGTATCATTCTTCATATAAAAAACATCACTCGGCTGATGGGTAAAGAGTTGAAAGAAATTAAGTCGTTGTATTACGGCATTATAGGTATTTCGGCTAAATGCCAAGGACTGTCCTATAGAAAAAGTAACGGGTACCCTATTGTCTCCCGAAAAACGTGGAAAAGGGGAAGTGCTTTCTACAGCAAAAAGCTCTTCGGTGTTATCGTTCATTCGCTGCCATGTGTAATCCTTCGAAGGCTGTACAGCCATGGTCCATTGATTCGTGCTATCTACCCTAATTAAATGAGGAATGGTCACCTCTTGGGTTTCTCCCACACTCTCGTAAGCCATGGTAAGGATGTTGTTGAGGGGTTGAATGCGTTCATTTTGTGTTAATGGGAGTTCATGTATTTCTACCTTATTTAAGTCGCTATAAATATTATAGCTCTGCATAAATTCGTAGAGCTTTAGTTTGTGTCCAAAAAACCAACCCGTAGCAAAGAATGCAATGATTCCCAGAAAGATAAGAATACGACGACCTGCCGAGGGCGCCTTTCGGAATTTGGAAATGGTAAAAAACAGAAAGAGCAGCCCAACCAGTATCATGAATACAAATCTCCTAAGAAAAAGTAAGGCGGGTTGATAGTCGTCCCGTAATACAAATAACAGGATAAGCAATAGTAAACTTCCCAGGATCGTAATGATCTTTTGCTTGCGTCCTTTATTCCAATATCTTTTTAACATGGTATATCGTTTACTGAGGCTTCGATACAGCTGTGCCTAAAGCACTGCCACTCGGCCTCCATAGGTTAGTTATTTTATCATTCCCTTGTCTTTCAATCGGTCACGGGCGCTTTTCTTTGTTTCGGGTTCCGACGTATCCGAAGCAGGTTCGTTTGTAACGGTTTCGGAACTTGTCACATCTGAATCACTTTCTGGCTCATCATCGCCTTTTAAGTCTTCGACAAACTCCTTTCCTTTTTGATAAGCTTCCTCCGCTTTTTTCTTAATGTTTTCTTTGGTCAATTCTTCAGAAGCCACGAAGAACATGGAAGCGACATAGGTGCCGATCAAAGTTCCTACGATAGCAGAAGCGAAGTATTGAATGTAAAAGCCATTGATAGGTGTAACAAAAGCTACAATTACAGCGGCTACAACGAAAAGTACGGTTACCCATACCAAGCGCATCAGGAAAGGTTGTATGTGTACAAAGCCCTTTTTGTTATCTGCCTTCATTTGAAGGTCCTTGGAGTGCATTAGTTTGTTGAAAAACCGATACAGTTTGTTGTTTTTCGATTCGCGAACATACCAAACGATCCCGAAAAGGATGGCGGCAATAAAAACGATTATTTCTATAGTCATGCGTTATACTTTTTGTTTTCATCTAGGATGCATTGTATCACCCAGTCTTTGTATGAGTCTTTCCACGTAGGGAATGTTTCGTAGAAGGTCTCCTTGTCATACCAGTAAAGGTGCAAGGGATCTAATGGAATTATTTTTGTAAGCAGCATCCACACCAATTCTTCTTGTTCTTCCTCTAAAGAAGAATGTGGCTCTAACAGGGCCTTGGTGTATTGAAGGTCTACGACTTCGTCTATTTTTAGGTCACGTTCTACAATTTTACGCTGATTGTACAGTTCTACACTCATCAATTGTTTTCGTGTCTCTAAATCGATATCATTCAAGTACTTTTTGAAGAGGAATGGACTTTCCAAAACTTCATGTAAGGGATGTTCCACATTTTCCAAATGTGCTACAAACCTATGTTTTTTAATGCGCTCGTAACGTTTTGTTTTAGCTGCCTTTTTGATATCGAATTCAGTAATACGATAATTTACCAAGGCAGAGGTAAGTTCGTTGTGTGAAGTGTGAAACAAGGAGACTTCATACACTGTATTCTTAATCGCCTTATTGAACATTTCCAAATCCTCGAAAACTATAATGTCGTTTACAAAATCCCTCAGGACGAATATGCCGCCAAAGGCTCTGGTGTAGAAAGACCCAATATCTAAGCTAATGGGTTCCAGTTGCAGGTTTCGGCTACGTAAATCTCCATATTGCTTGGCCGATTCCAATAACTTGTTATGAAGATTTCTGTCTATGAAGTTGTTGCCTTCATTGAATTGACTCACCAATTCCAATTGTTCTTTTTGTTTTTCCTGAAGACGGTTTAATAATCGAAAACTCACAGATAGCTTTTTGTAGCGCAGCAGATCGAAAGGTTCGTAATAGGCGTCTATATTCTGATCTAAATGCACGCATACGGCAGAATCTTTCGTGATATCCCGAATCTCTTTGTCATAGGCAGCAAAAATAGCGGTCATAATGTCCCTGTCGAAACTATGAAAGGGCATATGTACTGCTTTATCCTTTTGTTTGGGGGAGATAATAATGGCATTGCTATTGGCTTCCCCAATATTGAGATAAAAATGATCTCCTTTCTCTTCGGCAACTTCTGGACTCCATCCCATCCCATCTATGGAGAACGATTTCAACTTGGTTTGCGAAAGACCTAACATAGACAGGCAACCGTTGTAGCGTTCCGCTAACGATCCAGATACCTTAACCAAGGCGTCCCCGTATAATCCTGCTTGTTTTAGTTTTTCCATAATTAGCTCGTTTCGAAGCTTTTTTTAGTTATTCTATTCCCAAAATTTCCATTTTTCTGGGAGGTATTTGTAAAGCCCTTTGTCATAAGCATTCCAATAAAGCAAGTCTGTTCCACTCCAAAAAACGTTAATCTCTTCATCTAGCTCAAAAGATCTTGTGATATTATTTGCAAACTTTAGCTTTCTAGGAATGGAATCTTCATCACTACCAATCTTAACATAAGGATACTCCAGCATGGTGTGATCATTTCTCATCGGCCCCTTTTCCGAAATATAGGAAACTACTTTTGCATTGAGTTTCTTAGATGCTTTTCTTTCGTTTATAAATCTTATTTTTTCATTAGTTAAATAAATCAGTATAATTACTGCTACAACTGGTATGAGTACTATAGATACCATGGAGGTTATAATTTCTATTGTCCTTCCTCAAATTGCCTTCTGGCTTCCTGCTGTATGTTCAAGTCATTCACCCGCTGATCTACCTTGCGTTTAAAGTCCGTATCGGCTATGGTGGCCACATTATCCAGATAGCGCACTACTTCTTGTCTTCTAATGTCTGAAAAGCTCAAGCCTTTCATATTGCTTTTCATTAGTTCCTGAAGCATTCCATATTTGGTGTCATAGTCTTTTCTGAAATAATCATCCGGATTTTCGAACCAATCCTGTGGCAAGTCGAAATCGGTTAATCTCAGGGACACTGCACTTTGAATGTTACGGATATCCCGGGATGAGAAAAACGGAAATGCTTTTTGAATGTTCTTGTACAATTCTGCATAGAATAAGTGTTCGTCCGTTTTAAACTTGCCTTCCACCGAGTCATAAATTTCCAATACTCGTTCTTCTGTCGGTTTTTCAGCCTGTTGCAGTATCTCGCCTAAATTTTTGGCCAACCCCTGCTCGCTCAAATAGGTATAGTCATTCGGGTCACTCATGTTTACAAATCCTGGCATGGTTTCATTGAGGTTTCGCCACCATAAATAATCCTGATCCACAAAATCGGGAATGGTTCTGGCTCCATCAATCTTAAATCGCCCTTGTACACGGGAAATGACTGCTTTGTCTAACATTTCAGGAAGGTTGGTAAAAAGCCCGATGGAACTATTTCCATAATTCACCGCATAAGCTCCTTCCGTATACCGAAGGAAAACACCTATCACTTCCTTTACCCCGGCAGAAACCCCTTGTGCGGTTCGCTCTTGAAGGTTGTTCTCGGCATCGTCAATAGGAGCGAAAATGAGCTTGGTTGGATCTTGCAAAGGCTTCATCCACTGAACCATTTTCTCGGCAGATCCACCTTGAAAAGTCGAGATCAAAGTATCCGGCATGGGATGAAACAGAAATGGTATGTCCAAATTATCGCAATGTTCTTTGAGTCGGGTGGCAATGGCAGCAATTAACATACTCTTTCCCGTTCCTGGAATTCCGTACCCCATAAATACAGGCATAAATCCTCCCAATTCCTGAAACGGATTCATTTTGGCTGTAAAATCATAGCTCATCAATCGTTCCGTTAGACGACGGGCAAAGTGTTTTGCATCCCGATTTCCAACAATCTGTTCGAATTGTATTTTATTGAATTCTACACTTACGGCAGTTCCCTCGAACACGTTTTCCCAACCGGAAATGGCAAATTCGCTGTTTTCCAGTTTATAGGTTCTATCGGTAATGGTTTCGGTATATTCCAAAGAGCCCAATCGCAATTGGATTTCGGCTATGATCGCCTCAAAATACACCACGGTAAAATCGATTACATCTTTATCCTTAGTAATAATCTCGGGATGGTTTAAGTACTTGTCATAGTAGAAAAGCACACAGGAAATCCCCTTTAAAGGCGATAGTAGGGAAATCTCCGGAATACCGGCAAATTTGTTTTTCAATACGCTAAGGTCATCTGACGCTTTGGGTTTTAGTTCGAACAAAACTCTACAGGCAATACCAAAAATCATGAAAGCTGTGGCTGTGTGTTGTTTGGAGTCGAATTCCCTACGTTGAATATTATCCAGGGAAGACTTTCGTTCGTTCAAATTGCTCAAACCTGATGCGTCCGAATAACTATCCTTAAGCCATATACCCAATGTTAATCCTTCTTGAAGCCCAAACAGTGCCTCGTTAAGGTGTAAGGGTATGGCCACCGAATCTGGTAAGAGCCGTTTTTTCAGTGCCAATACACTTTTGGATACTGAGGTCACACTGGTCGAGGCTCCATTTCCAGTTGCTTTGGATAAGTATAATAAAATGGACTCATCCTTTGCGTTTTTATCGCGGTTTTTGGCCTTCATTCCTTGGTCCCATTGCACCCCTTTTAAATAGGACGTGGCTTCATCCCTTAAAGTGGCGAGTTCGGAATGTTTTATAGGAAATGTAGTGTTGTGCTCCATATTACAGTGTTAATTCGGGTATTTCTATGGGTTCTTTTGTTAGTTGATTGATGCTTTCGGGAATCTTATCATATAGCGTTTGCATTACCCTGTGAGGGGCAAAAAGGTAAGCTTCTGGTTTTTCCTGTTCCCACATTTGGAATTTTTGTTTACTGAAAAAGTTTCCTTCGGTAAATTGTCCAGTGGACACAATCTCTTCAATGGAAAAGCTCATGGCATGGGCAGCTAGCGACAGGTTCTTTTGAATAATCCCTTCCAATATGACATGGGTAATTTCCAATTGGTCTTTGGCAAACACATTATGTAATGGCCCAACATCCAGCTTCCTGAACTTTTTGGGCATGAGTTTGGGCAATTTCTTGTCAATCGCATAGGCCATCATATCCAGGCTCATATTACGGTCGGCAGTTTTTTCCAGTACTTCATAAATCTTCTCGGTATACTCGGTTACTGAGGTTTTATCCAAATCGAAGTACATGAAACATATAAATGGGCGATTATGGGTTACATCGTAAAATCCCCAACTGGTTAAATAGGGAGCCGTAGGATTATTTTCGATTTTCACTATTTTTCCCTGTACAAACCTCCGAAAGATATAATTCTTTTCAACCGAGGTGTAATACACTATAGAAGCTGCCTGTTCTAGTTTCCTTTTGGAGACAGGTTCTTTGTACTTCAATAAACTTTCCAGAAACTCGGCTTTTAAGCTCTCAGGATCCGGGAGCTTGGCTATATGTTCCTGTTTTAGCGCTAAGTCGTTAACGAGATATCTAAACTCTAAGTAATTTGGGAACCCAGATTCGGTTAGATCCACCTTCATTTTTTCCTCCTCATCGTATAAATACTTTACCCGGAATGCCTCTAGCGAATACAATAGTAATTCTGCATATTGTTTGAAAAAGGAAATCTCCAATGGATTGCAAAGTTCATTCTCAACCATACCACGTACCGATTCACTAAAGGCATGTTGCACAATTTTAAAATAGGCGTCGTACTGTTCCTTATTTTCAAGGATAGCACTATCTAATGGTGTGACTATTTGGTTAATGGATGACATTGGACTTTTATTGTAAAAGCATGTTTTATGGTTTGAACCTGAAAATTTATTAGTTAAGTCTGGTCGAGCACTCTTACTCCAAAGCACAAACGATGGAGTGGAGGCGAGACCTAATATTTTGATTTATGAAATTGTACCTTGATTACCCTAACAGATCATCATCTCCAGATGGAGCAGGATTGTCTGGTGTTTCATTAGAGGGCTCATCTCCCGAAGGTGCATCACCATCACTTGCATAGTACTCTTCGAAAATTTCCTTCATGTCAATACCATAGCGATCGGCAAAATCCTTCTGAATGGCCTGATCTTTCTCTCTAATTTCCTGAAGGGCTTCGGCATAACTACTATACACACCTTGCATTACTTTTTCATGCACAGGAATATTGTCCATCATTTCTTGACGGGCTCTGGCACTTGCAGAGTGCATGGAAGCTAGGGTCTGACCAATATGCTCATCGGTTTTAACACCTAAATGTTCTAGGATAGCCGCAAACTCCTGATCCGTTCTAGCTTTCAAGGCTACTACATAACCATCATAATATTTCAAACGCTCATCGGTATCACTCTTTAGTTTAGCACGGTGCGTTTGTAAATTACTCCGTAATGAAGTCAATACTTTTATGGTAAGGTTGTGCTTATGAACGAAACTGTCTTTAGAGGCTGCCAATGTGGTATATGCGTTTTTAAGGCCTTCCAATTCTTCTACCTTTTGTTCCAATTCGGTGATTTTACCAATGGCCTCACTATATTCCGTAGATTGTTTGTCGGCAATTTCTTCAAGGGCAGCACGTGCTTGTTTTAAAAGGGCATACTGTTCTTCTAATTTCTCCTCTGTTTCCTTTTTCTTTTCAAGCGCTTTGGTATGGTTCTTACTGGCTTCGACAATCGCATCCTGCAATTTATCTTCCACTTCCTTAATCTCCACTTCCCGATTCTTAAGGCGGGATACGGCAGCCTGACTCTTATAGGAAAGTTCACTTAAGAGCGTTTGTATATCGGCATTTTCAATACGTTCTTGGAACATTTGCTTGGCCTTTAGGTCAGCGCCTTCCCGTACTTTTTCTGCAGCAGCCAATTCCTGTTGCCGCTTTTTAATGCGTGATTTGCGGCCCCAGAGGTTGTTCCACCAATTGTCCTTAACATTTTCTGCGTCTTCGAGTTCTAAACGAGCCCGCTCCAAGGCTTTTTGGGCATCATCGATTACTTTTTGCTCGGCGGCATTAAGGGTGGAGAACTTTTCAAATATAATTCCTACTTCATCCTGATAATCTGTTAAATCCTTAATGGCGTCCAATAATGAAGTTCGGTCTTTTTCGGCCATGTGCACTACATCATCCAACGTAGCGTTCAGTATTTTTTGACGCATTTCGGGATCATCCTCTTGGGCAAGCTTGGACTTCATTTGGTCCACGGCTTTACCCCAATTCACTTCAACTTTTTCTTCTTTTTGGGAGGAGGAATCGGTTTCTAATAAATCAAAATCATCAGACATAGGTATGGCTATTTTATGGTTATTAACTGCTTTACCGCCTATGCGAGCATAGGCAAAAATTTTGGAGTATCAATTTCGGTAAAAAAAACGAGTTGGGAAACCCGAATTCTTGAAATCTTGAAGGATTGTGCTCACAATGCCTTTAATGAGTCGCTGAGAGGAATACTTTGTTACGACCGAGCACAAAAAAACCCGGCATGTGCCGGGCTCTATTATCGTATCGGAATTGTATTAATCACGTAGTAACCCCCTAGAGATCACAATCTTTTGAACCTCGGAAGTACCTTCGTAAATCTGTGTGATTTTTGCGTCACGCATCATTCTTTCTACATGGTACTCTTTAACGAAACCATTACCACCATGTATTTGAACTGCTTCTACGGTTACTTCCATGGCAACCTGGCTCGCATACAACTTGGCTAAGGCGCTGCTCATATCGTAGTTGTTCCCTTGGTCTTTATCCCAGGCTGCTTTCATAATTAAGTGACGAGCGGCTTCAATTTTAGTATGCATGTCTGCCAATTTGAAAGCGATGGCTTGGTGATTGCATATTTCGGTTCCGAAAGCCTTACGGATTTTGGAATAGTCCCTGGCCAATTCGTAAGCACCAGAAGCAATACCCAGTGCTTGGGCAGCGATACCTATTCGCCCGCCAGAGAGTGTTTTCATTGCAAATTTAAACCCGAAGCCATCTTCACCAATTCGGTTTTCCTTTGGTACCTTGACATCGTTGAAGTTCAAGGTATGTGTGTCACTACCACGGATACCAAGCTTATCTTCCTTGGGTCCTACTTCAAAACCTTCCCAGGTTTTTTCAACAATAAATGCATTAATTCCTTTGTGTCCTTTTTCCCTATCGGTTTGGGCAATGACAAGATAATAATCTGCAGTACCTCCATTGGTTATCCAGTTCTTGGTGCCATTCAGTAAGTAGTGATCACCCATATCAATGGCCGTTGTGCGTTGCGATGTAGCATCACTCCCGGCTTCTGGTTCACTTAAGCAGAATGCCCCAATGGATTGACCACTGGCTAATTTGGTTAAATATTTTTGTTTTTGCTCTTCGGTTCCATAGGCTTGTATCCCATAACATACTAAGGAGTTGTTTACAGAGACAATTACTGAAGAAGATGCATCTACTTTGCTCAATTCTTCCATTGCCAACACATATGAAATGGTGTCCATACCACCTCCACCGTACTGGGGATCTACCATCATTCCCAAGAAACCAAGCTCTCCCATTTTCTTCACCTGTTCGGCGGGAAATTCTTGCTTATTGTCTCTTTCAATAACTCCCGGAAGTAATTCGGTTTTTGCAAAATCGCGAGCTGCATCGCGTATCATTAAGTGTTCTTCAGAAAGACTAAAATCCATAATGGTCGGAATATTAAATGATGTTCAAAAAAGTGCCGCAAAGATACCGTTTTATTGATAAATTGTCAATTTAAAGCCGAATTAATGTGAAATCCCTATTGTTAAAGTTTGTTACTTTTACTTAGATGAATAAATCACATTATAAAGTAATTGGGGTCATGAGCGGAACCTCCCTAGACGGGATCGATCTGGCAGAATGTAATTTTGAAATTTCAGGGACTGGGGTTTGGAGTTTTGAAATAGGGAAAGCCACTACCATTGCCTATTCCGAAATCTGGAAAGACAAGTTGAAGGAAGCAATTCATTTTTCGAAAGGAAGGTTGCATTCCCTTAATAAAGAATACACCCAGTTTTTGGGTAGATTGATTGGTGATTTTATTTCGGAAAACCAACTTCAGAATATCGATGCGGTCTGTAGTCATGGCCATACCGTATTACATAGACCCGATAGGGGAATCACCTTACAGGTAGGGAATTTAAAAAGCATCACAGAACAACTTGACACCAAAGTGGTATGCGACTTTAGGGTTCAGGACGTTGCCTTGGGTGGGCAAGGCGCACCTTTGGTTCCTATAGGTGATCGGCTTTTGTTCCCAGCATATGACTATTGTCTTAACTTGGGAGGTTTTGCCAATGTTTCTTCCGAATTGAATAACCAGCGTATCGCCTACGATATCTGTCCCGCAAATATTGTTTTGAACCCCTTGGCAGAGCAATTGGGACATGATTTTGATGAAGGCGGGAAGTTGGCGGCGTCCGGAAGTTTGAACGACGCACTGTTTCATGAATTGAATCGTCTTGCTTTCTACAAGGAAGACCCGCCTAAGTCCCTTGGATTGGAATGGGTACAACAGCATGTTTTTCCATTGTTGAATTCTTCTGAAATTTCAATTGAGGATAAACTTCACACCGTAACAGAGCACATAGCTTTTCAATTAGCCCAGGCATTTGAAGAAAAAAGAAAAGTGCTGGTTACAGGAGGAGGTGCTTACAATACCTACTTGCTGGAGCGCCTTGGAACACAAAAGGATTTGGATCTGGTAGTTCCAGATAATATCATAATCGAGTATAAAGAAGCATTGGTATTTGGTCTACTTGGGGTATTGCGACTAAGGAATGAGGTGAATTGTCTGGCTAGTGTAACAGGAGCACTAAGGGATCATTGTGGTGGGATTGTGTTTATGCCATGATTTCAAGATCTGTCGGTACTTGTTGTACCAAAAGGCATATCTTTAGCCTTTATTCGAACTATGTGAAGGCAACTGGGAAATCCTATTTTTCTTTCGGGGTAATGAAAATAAAGTAAGCTTACATGTGCTGATCCACCAGAATAGGATTGCCATCAGGGTCTACAATAACAAAACTACCGGGGCCTGTGGTAGATTCATTTGCTTGAGATGCAAATTCCACACCCTTATTTCTAAGGCTTTTCTGGATTTCACGTACATCATCAAAATCTTCCAATTTGCCTGCATCAATGTCCCAACCGGGGTTGAAAGTAAGGATGTTTTTATCGAACATACCATGAAAAAGCCCAATCAAAGTGCTTTCGTTTTTCAGGATTAAATAATTCTGTTCCATAGAGCCACCAGTGACTACAAAACCTAGATTTTCGTAAAAAGTTTTGGAAGCTAGAAGGTCCTTAACGGTTAAGCTAATAGAGAATGCGCCTAATTTCATATATATCGGTTTTTCGTCAATATATAAAATTATACCTATAGCTAGGTTACTATCTAATCGGAATTAGAATTTTCACTAAATCCCAACCTATTGCGATTGTCCGGAGTATCTGAAAGCAAGGGCAAAGGAATTTTCTTGGCGGGAAAGTATCGAATGGGAATCTCTTCATTTCCACGCATGACTTTAAATTCAGCTTCCTTATCGGGTCTGTTGTAGTAATAGCTTCTCAAAGTAATTCGATCTCCTTGGCGCAAACCTGCGGCATAGGCCTTCGAGGCTTCATCAATTGCACTCACGTATAAATCGTCTTCAGAAAAAGTAAACCCTAGGTCAAAAACTTCAGCTGTAGGACTGTACTCATAACCGAAACTTTCAAAAATTCCTTTAAGGTCGAACAGTTGTCCTTCCTCAATATGCGTGTTGAAGAAGGGAGTGAGATCATCCTCAAGAAATGCATTCGCTGTTTCAATAAAGTAGGAATGGGTAATGAGTTGATCATTTTTTTCAGCATCTTGCTTCAAAGTGATCATAAGGTCGTCTAAGCTTTGAGCACCATTAGTGTCTTTTCTAATTTTTTGGTCCAAGTAAAAAGCGAAAACAGCTCCTCTTCGGTACGGCAGTTTTGAATAATCAGGATTAGACCAAAAATTATCATAGTTAATTTCTGAGTTGGGAGCATCCTTTACCGGAGAAGCAAACAATGCTTTTATCATTTCATTGAATTCCCTAATGAAATAACCTTCATCCAAATCGTAGATTTTGTGTTTTGCCACGTTTTTAATGGTGTAATAATCGGTAAATCCTTCGCTAAACCAATACTGCTCCTCCTCGTTGTCATTTTTAATGAGGTGGCCTATCCAATTGTGCTGTAATTCATGGTTGAAGAGATAAACAATTCCCTGTGGATCCAAATACTCATTATTCGATGCCGAAGTTGAAAAGGAATCTGTTAGACCCGTACCCTGAAAACTACTTCCCCTTTCCTGAACAGTAGGTGTCATGGTAACTGCAAAGTACTCCTGACTATGATCTTTCCAAAAATCCCTTTGGGCTTCCAAAGTTTCTTTCAGTACATCGACAAGGGTAGAATCCTGGAATACTTCCCAATCCCCGCGTATTCCCAAAACAGCCCTATTTCCGTTTATATCCATTGTGTGGGTTCTGTAATCGCCCCCGGTGAAGATAGCATTGTGGAAATATTGCTCAGTGGTATGCTGTAGGGTTTGTTGTCTGTTATTGGTATCGAAACTATTCACCAAAGAGAAATCCTCATCAAAACCTTCCCATGTGATCGACACATTAAAATGAGCTTGCGAATCGGGGACATAATGCCTAGGTAGCATAAAAAAGGAATGTGAAAAAACATGGAAGTATTCTTCTTGAATAACGGGCCTATAGGTACTTCGAGTGGTCAATGCACCCTCTGTGTCCTGATGGATTTTATAAGATACCTGAAGTGTTTTTAGTCCTTTTGGATGCTTTAGTCTAATCCTGTTACTGTCCTTTTCCATTATGATTTCAGAAGCTTCTTCGGAGTCGATATCAGTTAGGACGTCATGTAGGTTTTCCTCTCCCCAAGCCTTATCTTGAAATAAAAGTACCGTTTCACCGCTCGGGTCGGCATCGAAACTCATTTTTACCTGTAAGGAGGGTTTGTTGTTGGTTTTTGCTTTGGAAACGCTATAGTCTATGCCATTGGGTTCCTTGCATCCTAGAGCACATACAAATAGTAGTAATAGAAGTCTGTTCATGGTGGTCCTGCTGTTTTGTATAAAGACGACAGAAAAAATAAATGTTGCAATTTACCCTGACCAGCGCATTTATGGGTAAATTTCCCTTTCTGTTCCTATTTTGAAGCAAATGAAGATAGGAATGGTTTAATGGTTTAGGAGTTGCGGTAATATCAAGAATTTGAACAAGGTGTTGTGAATGCTACTTTATATCATCCGAAAAATGCCCCCTGTGTTTCCCCCTGGAAAATTTCTCCTTATTAAAATTTTGGGATGAACCTTTAGGAATGGATAGGCTATTCCATTCCCCTGCCTTTATCATTCTTCCTACGTACACTATCTGTCCAATGTGATAGGCGTAGTGCATCATTTGCCGATTCAATGCCTCGGCAATGGTATGCTCCTGATTTCGAATGAGAACCTTTTTGTCGTAATCGGCAGGTGAAATGGTGTCAAGGGCATTAAAAAGACATTGCCATCCCTCATTCCATTTGATCATCAGTTCTTCCCTGTTCTGAATAACGGATTCGAATTCCAAATCCCTGTTTCGCCATGTTTTCTCACCATCGCTACTTAGAAATTGCGTCCATCTGGATAGCATATTTCCCCAAAGATGATTTGCCATAATGGCTATGGAATTGCTTTCTGGGTTGTATTGCCAAAGCAATTCTTCTTCGTTTAGTTGTTCAAAAGTTCTTTCGCCCAGACTTTTATAATATTCGAATTGCTTCCTTGCGCTATATAGGTAATTTTCGTCCATAGGTTCTCCTGTGTAAGGTAATTACTTTTTGCCAAAAAATAAGGACGCACTTTCCTATCTTTGCGACACTTTACAACAACCTATGAAAGAACTACTGAAAAAATACGAAGAGAAGGATCCCGAAATTGTGTTTCACTGGAAGGATCCAGAAACCGACGCCGAAGGCTGGACGGTAATAAATTCGTTACGCGGAGGCGCCGCAGGGGGAGGAACCCGAATGCGTCCAGGATTGGATATGAACGAAGTATTATCCTTGGCAAAAACCATGGAAGTAAAGTTTACCGTTTCCGGGCCTGCGATTGGCGGTGCGAAGTCGGGAATTAATTTCGACCCAAGGGACCCCCGAAAAAAGGGAGTGTTGGAGCGTTGGTATAAAGCAGTTTCTCCTTTGTTGAAGGCATACTATGGAACAGGAGGGGATTTAAATGTAGATGAGATTCATGAGGTAATTCCCATTACCGAAGAAAGTGGTGTGTGGCATCCCCAGGAAGGGGTTTTTAATGGACATTTTACACCTACTGAAGCAGATAAAATAAACCGGATTGGACAATTGCGTCATGGAGTAATCAAGGTGCTGGAGAACACGAGTTACTCTCCGGATATTTCACAGAAATATACAGTAGCCGATATGATTACTGGATACGGTGTTGCTGAAGCCGTACGTCATTATTATGAAATATATGGTGGCGAGGTTGAAGGTAAAAGGGCAGTCGTACAAGGTTTTGGTAATGTAGGAGCAGCGGCAGCCTATTATTTGTCCCAAATGGGGGCAAAAATCGTTGGAATCATTGATCGTGTTGGAGGTGTTTTGAATGAAGAAGGGTTCACTTTTGAAGAGATCAAAGAGCTTTTTCTTACGAAAGATGGGAATACCCTGGTGGCAAAGAACATGATTCCATTCGAAGAGATCAACCAAAAAATTTGGTCGATTCCAACCGAGATATTTGCACCATGTGCTGCGTCGAGATTAATTACAAAAGAACAGATATCCCAAATGATCGATTCTGGACTTGAGGTGATTAGTTGTGGTGCCAATGTTCCTTTTGCCGATAAAGAGATTTTCTTTGGTCCTATTATGGAGTATACCGATGAGCGCGTAAGCCTTATTCCAGATTTTATTTCCAATTGTGGAATGGCAAGGGTGTTTGCATATTTTATGGAGAGAAGGGTACAAATGACGGACGATGCTATCTTTAATGATACGTCCATGACCATTAAAAATGCGATCAAGAATACATTTGATCACAACAGTACTAAAAAGAATATCAGTAAAACGGCCTTCGAGATAGCTCTAAATCAGTTATTGTAAGGGCGTAAAAATGTTTTTTTACATAATTCGACCTAGGTCAAAAAAATCCTGTTCAATGACAGGATTTTTTTATGGTTATTAAATCTAATTACCTATTTTTAGATTTCGTAAATCGACTTACCAAATATCCCTTGTATGGAATCAATTATTATTCTCGTTTTTGCCATTGGCTACCTATCCATAACCCTAGAACACCCATTACGTCTCGATAAAACAGTACCCGCCTTAATTATGGCGGCCTTAATTTGGGCACTATTGGCAGTGGGATTCCATAAAGGGTGGTTCAATGTAATAGATACCTATGAAAATGTATTTAGTTTCGGCTCAGGAAGTGAAGCAGCCGAACATGGCTTTGAGAATACCTTGTTGCATCATTTAGGTAAAACGGCGGAGATACTCATATTCCTTATAGGAGCGATGACCATTGTAGAAATTATCGATCTGCACCGCGGCTTCGAAGTTCTTAAGAGTGTCGTTCGGACAAAGAGCAAAAAGAAATTATTATGGATTATCGGGATCTTGGCATTCATATTATCCGCGATTATTGATAACCTTACGGCTACTATTGTATTGGTAACCTTGCTTCGAAAATTAATTCAGAATAAAAATGAAAGACTTTGGTTTGCGGCCATGGTAGTGATTGCAGCCAATGCTGGGGGAGCATGGTCTCCTATTGGGGATGTAACGACAACGATGCTGTGGATTGCCAAGAAGGTATCTGCAGGCGGCCTTATTAAATGGGTAGTTTTGCCTTCTATTGCATGCTTTATACTACCGTTCTGGATCGCCAGTTTCTTGAAACCATTCAAAGGAAATATTGAGGTTGATACCACACATGATGTAGTGGCCGAGAAGTTATTAAGTAGCCGTACTATGCTATTCCTAGGTTTGGGAATGATTGTTTCGGTGCCCATTTTTAAAACCTTGACGCACCTTCCTCCTTATGTGGGAATGATGTTAGCCCTGGGAGTGGTATGGCTTGTTTCCGAATATATTCATCCCGAAGAGGATTTTAGTAAAGAGCGCAGGCACTTGTATTCTGCCCATAAAGCACTTTCTAGAATTGAAATATCGAGTATCCTGTTCTTCTTAGGAATTTTAATGGCGGTAGCCGGTCTGGAGAGTTTGGTGTATGGTGTGGCCGAGAATGGAGATCCTGTGGGAACCCTTCGCTATTTGGCCGAAGTATTGCAAAGTGCAATTCCGAACCAGGATATTGTTGTCATGTTGTTGGGAGTATTCTCTGCCATTATAGATAATGTGCCATTGGTGGCTGCCTCCATAGGTATGTACTCTTCCGAAATTGATTCTCCCTTGTGGCATTTTATCGCCTACTCGGCTGGAACAGGTGGGAGCATGCTAATTATTGGTTCTGCTGCTGGTGTAGCTGCCATGGGTATGGAAAAAATAGATTTCATCTGGTATTTAAGAAAAGTGGCTTGGTTGGCACTCGTTGGTTTCTTAGCGGGAGCTGCCGTATTCCTGCTTTTTAAATACTTAGTTTTTTAAGACCCTACAATTTCTATACGCTTAACCCGTTATTCTTTAAATTGCCTTATTTATGCTAAACTCTTTTATGCAAGATGGAGCCGAACAGGCTCTGGAAAATCTTGATGATGAATCCGTAGAGAAAACCTTATCCTTAATGGAACTCCTTATGAATGGAGGAATAGCCGGACAGGTTATCATCATTGTACTCTTCGTATTGTTATTTGTAGCTGTCTATATTTACTTTGAGCGCCTTTTCGCTGTAAAGGCAGCATCCAAAATGGATACGAATTTTATGAGCCAGATTAAGGACAATGTGGCAACAGGAAACATTCAGGGAGCTAAAGTGCTATGCATGCAGCAAAACAGTCCCGTTTCCCGATTAACTGAAAAAGGAATATCCCGTATTGGTAGCCCTTTGGAAGACATAAATACTGCGATTGAAAATGCGGGGCGCTTGGAAGTGTATAAGCTGGAAAAAAATGTAAGTATACTTGCTACCATTGCTGGGGCAGCACCTATGATAGGTTTTTTAGGAACTGTAATAGGAATGGTATTGGCATTTCACCAATTGGCAACCAGCAGTGGTCAGGCCGAAATGGGAAGTTTGGCCGAAGGGATTTATACGGCTATGACTACCACAGTGGCAGGACTTATCGTAGGTATTATAGCCTATATGGGTTACAATCATTTGGTGGTAAAAACGGATAAAGTGGTACACCAGATGGAGGCCACGGCAGTAGACTTTTTGGATCTATTAAACGAGCCTGCTTAATGAATTTACGCGGAAGAAATAAAGTGAGTCCAGAATTCAGTATGAGTTCCATGACCGATATAGTGTTTCTATTATTGGTGTTTTTTCTATTGACTTCACCCGCTATAACACCCGACGCGCTCGACCTAATTTTACCAAAGGCCAAAGGAAAGTCTACCAATAAACAAAAGGCTTCGGTAAGTATCACCAAAGACGGTGCGTACTATGTAAATAAAGAACGAGTAAGCGAATACGGGGTCGAAAAAGAACTAAGAAGTTTATTGGCTGGTCAAGACGAACCGACCATTATTTTAAGGGCGGAAGAGGGTGTGCCAATCGAGGATGCCGTATTCGTGATGGATATAGCCAATAAGAACAACTTTAAAGTGGTACTGGCCGTTCGGCCTAATTAACAGATGGGATTAGTAGATACGAAACATAAAAAGAAAAGCATGACAATCACGGTAATTTTACACGTGATCATCCTCTTATTGCTGATCTTTTTCGGGTTTACATATTTAGATCCACCACCAGAAAATGGTATAGCGGTTAACTTTGGAACTACCAACTATGGAAAAGGAAATGTGCAGCCTACCGAACCCATAAAAACGGCTCCAAAACAAACCACTCCCGAACCTGTTCCAGAGACCAAGACCGAGATAAAAGAGGAGGTTGTAACTCAAGACAGCGAAGACGCCCCAGTTATAAAAAAGGAGAAAAAGAAAAAAGAAGAAGTAAAGGAAACCCCAAAAGAAGAGCCAAAGAAAGTGGAGCCAAAAAAGGTGGAACCTAAGCCTGATAAATCCACTACAGATGCCTTGTCCAGTTTAATCAATGGTCCCAAAAAGGATGGAAAGTCTCAAGGTGGGGAGGGAGATGATAACAGGGATGGCGACAAGGGCGATCCAAATGGTGATCCAAATGCCAAAAGTTACTACGGAACAGGTATGGGGCTTGATGGCGATGGTAATTACTTGTTGGGAGGAAGAAAGGCGCTTAATAAAGCCAAAAAGACACAGGACTGTAACGAAGCAGGAAAAGTAGTGGTGAGTATCGAAGTAGATAGAAGCGGTAAGGTTATAAGTGCTACCCCGGGGGTAAGGGGAACGACCAATAATTCGAAATGCCTTTTAGAACCTGCCAAGAGAGCTGCCTTAGCTACGAAGTTCAATTCAGATTCGAATGCGCCTGCCAAGCAAATAGGAAAGATTATTTATAATTTCACTCTTTCAAACTAGATTTCTTTTCAGGTTTCTGACCACGACTTTTAGCATAGACATTCAGAACCATTCCAATAATTATAAGCAACATTCCCAATAGCGCCATGTAGCTGTGTTCTTCATCTAAAAAGATAAGTCCCAAACCGAGTGCATACACCAATTCCATATACTTAAAAGGAGCAATGGTATTCGTGTCCGCTAGCTGAAATGCACGTGTCATAAAGACCTGTCCTACAAGACCGAAAATTCCAATAAGCACCACCCAGAGCCATTCAATGCCAAAAGGCACTCGCCAGCTTTCTACAAAGAATAAGCTTCCAAGAATTGAAGTAACCATAAAGTAATTAATAATGGTAAGGGCATGCTCCTTTGGGCCCAAGTAACGCACTAAAGTGAAAACAGCACCCACTAGTACCGCAGATAAAATGGCCAATAGAAAGCTCAATTCATCTATTCTAAAGTCTGCTCCCTTCAAAATAAAGACTCCTCCTAATGCAACAATAAGACAGAGCCATTGTAATGGTTTTACCTTTTCCTTTAGGAATAGAACTGCAAGAACCACACTAAAAGCAGGACCGATATATCGAATGGAAATAGCAGACCCTAAAGGGATTCTTTGAATCACGATAAAGAAGGCCGCCAAGGATACAAAGCCAATAATGCCACGAACGCTAAGCCAAAATACTTCCTTGCCAATAACTGGAATGCGTTTGTAGAGCATATAGGGAAAAATGAAGGCAAAAGTGCCAAGTGCTCGAAAGAATACTACTTGCAAGGGATGCATCTCGGAGAGGTAACGTGCCAAGAGGTTCATCCATGCGAAGGAGAAGGTAGCAATCAAGATGTAAATGATTCCTCTTAACAATTTGGGCTGGTAAATACTGAGGTGCAAAGATAGGTAATTTCGATAGGGAGATGGTTTAATTTGAAGGGTAAACTCAAAATTTACCGAAGCTATTTTTACTATCTTTATAAAAAATTAGATGGTATGAAAAGATTTACTTTCCTCGTGATGACGGGCCTTATTTTAGTGGGCTGCGCACAAAAATCGGATTTAGAAGTTGCTGAAGTTGAAGCGAAAAAAGCCCCACATGATTATATGTTCATGCAACGAGCATATCCGACTGGGGAAATAAATACTGCCGCATTTGCGGAAGCATTGGCCTGGCGTAAACAAAACCAAAATAGATCTCAAGCGGGTATTTGGGAATTTACAGGCCCAATAAACATTGGAGGGCGTATTACAGATATTGAAATTCCTATAGACCAGGCTCAAACATATTATGTAGGCGCTGCTTCAGGGGGTATTTTTAAAACTACTGACGCCGGGGCTACATGGAATCCAATTTTTGATAATGAAGGTGCTCTTTCTATAGGTGATATGGAAATTTCGAAAAGCGACACCGATGTCATTTGGGTAGGTACAGGAGAGGTAAATGCAGGTGGTGGGTCTTTGGCGTATGATGGAAACGGCATGTTCAAAAGCACCGATGGTGGTCTTACTTGGGAAAGCAAGGGATTGGAGGATGTAGGGAGTATTGGAAAGGTAGTAATAAACCCAAACGATGAAGACATTATTCTAGCTGCTGCTATGGGACCCCTATTTCGGGATGATGCCAATCGTGGAGTATATAGAACCACCGATGGCGGATCTACTTGGAATCAAGTGCTGTTTGTTGATGATATGACAGGAGCCATAGATATGGCTATTCATCCTACCGATGGAAATATTGTCTATGCATCGACCTGGGAACGTGTTCGTCGTCCACAATTCAGGGACTACGGAGGAGCTGGTTCCGGCTTGCATAGATCTACAGATGGAGGAGCTACATGGACGGAAATGACCAATGGTTTGCCCACCGATCCAAACGACAAAGGAAGGATAAGCATCGATATTTCCCAATCGAATCCTGATGTGCTTTATGCGCGATATTCGGATGCTACTGGTGGAATTCAAGGTGTTTATCGAACTGCGGATGGTGGTGATACTTGGGTCGAAGTTAATTCGAGTCAGCTTACCAATGTCGGATTTCACTGGTGGTTTCGGGGAATATTTGTAGATCCAACAGATGAAAACACCATCTATAATGTTGATTTCGTTGTAGAGAAATCAACAGATGGAGGAAATACCTGGTTTACCGCATTTCCAGATGTACATGTAGATCAGCATGCTATGGCGTTTAACGCCAGTATGGGTGGAGAGGTGTTACTGGGTAATGATGGAGGTTTTTACAAAAGTGGTAACGACGGAGCTAGTTGGGTTAAGGACTTAACCTTACCAATCACACAGCTTTATAGAATACATGTAGATGCCCAAGATGGTAATAAAGTATATGCAGGGTCTCAAGACAACGGTGTTATGCGAACTACTACAGGCGGAATTGATGATTGGAATATTCTGTTCTTTGCAGATGGATTTCATACCGAGGTAGACCCAACCAATACCAATACTATTTACTCCATGTGGCAAAATGGGAATTTCATAAAATCTACGAACAATGGAGCAAGTTTTGTGGCATTGAACACTCCCTCTGGAAGAAAAAACTGGAATACTCCGCACTTATTGGATCCCGCTAACGCCGATGTGGTGTATTTCGGCACCGAACGAGTAAACAAAAGCACGAATGGAGGAAGTACGTGGACGGCCATTAGTCCTGATCTAACCAACGGAGATGGAGGGGGTAACCTTACCTACGGTACTATTATTTCAATCGATGTGTCTCCTTTGGATAGCAATGTTATTATCGCAGGAACCGATGATGGTAATGTGTGGATTACCCAGGACGGTGGCACGAACTGGAATGATGTCTCGGCTACTTTTCCCGACAGATGGGTCACCAAAGTACTGGCAGATAGGGATGATTCAAATTCATTCTATGTTACATTATCTGGTTATAGATATGGAGAAGATTTTGGACATGTGTATAGGACTTCGGATGCTGGTAACACCTGGGACGATATAGGTGCTACCCTACCAGATATTCCTATTAATGATATTTTAAAGGATCAGTACGGAAACCTCTTTTTGGCAACCGATGTTGGTGTTTTTGCAAGTGATGATAATGGCAATAATTGGGCTCCTTTTGGGGATAATATGCCTCCGGCCATTGTTACCGACATGCATATTCATGAAGCTGATGAATATTTGTATGCCGCCACTTATGGTAGATCTACCTACAAAATAGACATTTCTGATGATGTTCTGAGTAATAGCAACAATGAATTTGAAGCCTCTATTTCAGTGTATCCAAACCCTGCCTCCGAAGTCGTTACAATAGCAACAAAGAGAAATACTAACGAACTGGAAGTAATGATTTATGATGCCTTGGGAAGAGAAGTTATTCCTTTACGTGAGATTCGCACGGGAACATTGAATATTTCTAGTTTATCTACAGGGGTGTATTATATTAGAATAAAGCAAGAAGGTAAAACCGCGGTAAAACGGTTGCTGGTTAACTAATCATCAAACTTCAAGGCCATAACCTATTCAGAAACCTTAGACTGGTTATTCGCCCAGCTTCCCATGTATCAACGCGTGGGAAAAGCGGCGTATAAGGCAGATTTATCCAATACATGGAAATTAGCCGATTATTTGGGCAATCCAGAAAAAGGGTTGAAGTGTATTCACGTGGGTGGAACCAACGGCAAGGGTTCAACGAGTCATATGCTAGCATCTGTTCTGCAGGCAGCGGGGTATAGAGTGGGTTTATATACATCACCACACTTAAAGGACTTCAGGGAACGTATCAAGATAAATGGGGTAATGATACCCAAAAGATATGTTTCATCATTTGTTAGTAGGCACAGACCTTTTTTTGAAGCCAATCAGCTCAGTTTTTTTGAGATGACGGTAGGACTTGCATTCGATTACTTCAAAAACAAAGAAGTAGACATTGCAGTAATTGAAGTTGGGCTAGGAGGTAGGTTGGATAGTACCAATATTGTTTCGCCGGAAGTTGCGGTTATCACCAATATTGGATTGGATCATACCCAATTCCTTGGGGACACATTACCGAAGATAGCCAAGGAGAAAGCGGGCATCATAAAGACAGGTGTTCCTACGGTGATTGGCGAAAATCATCAAGAAACACGCCCTGTTTTTGAAGTCACTGCCAAGGAAATGCACGCACCTTTGTATTTTGTTGATGCGGCAAAGAAGGAGGTTTTTCCTTGTGATTTATTAGGTGATTATCAAATCGGAAATCAACGAACCACCTTGGTAGCAATAGATCATCTTAGGGAGAAAGGGTGGGAAATTCCCGAGCACCAAGTAAAAGAAGGTTTGCTTAATGTGGTGAATAATACAGGTCTCTTGGGACGTTGGCAGGTCTTGCATCATGAACCTAAAGTTGTTTGTGATACAGCCCATAATAAAGAAGGCTTGACTATTGCATTGGCTCAATTGGAAAGGGAGCCACATGAACAGCTTCGAATAGTGTTGGGAGTAGTGAGCGATAAGGACCTAAAAAGCATTCTACCGCTCTTCCCTACATCTGCGCAATATTATTTCTGTCGTCCAAAAATAGCAAGGGCATTAGATGCCCACATATTGCAAAGTGAAGCTAATGCATTTGGTCTAAAAGGGCAGGTGTATGCTACTGTAAAAGAAGCGTATAGAAGTGCATTGAAAGCAGCACAAAAAGAAGACGTTATTTATGTTGGTGGAAGCACTTTTGTGGTGGCGGAAGTTTTGTGATTTTTTTGTGTGAATTGTTTGCGATAAATAAAAACTCCCTTATATTTGCACCCGCTAACACAGTTAGGGCGCTTAGCTCAGTTGGTTCAGAGCACTTGGTTTACACCCAAGGGGTCGGGGGTTCGAATCCCTCAGCGCCCACTTCAAGAAAACCCGATACATTTTTGTATCGGGTTTTTTATTTTGAAAACCTGAAAAGTCCTGGTTCAATTGATATCCCGATATATTTTTCAATTTAACATTTACCGAAAAGAATTTGGCATTCAATTTTTGTATTTTTATGGAAAGACTTGTTGCTATGAATACACCTCGTCGATTCGAAGAAGCCATACATAAATTGTACACTGCCTATTACTCAGGAAACCTTCATCCCGAGTGTTGTAAACAATGTGCGGTAGGTAATATTTTGAATAATTCTGAGTCGTGGAAACACCTGGCGGATGATCACGGCTCACTTCAATTAAATTACGTAGGGTTGGTGCATCAGAAATTGGGTCGTAGGTTTGGTGGATATACACCTCAGGAATTGTTGCAAATTGAAGCTGCGTTTTTATCAGGATGTGGTTATGCACTTCCTTTACGCCATAATTCAATAGGACCGGTCAATGCAACGGACAGGGATGTTCTTTTCAATGGATTGTGTGAGGCTATTGAATTGCTTTGTAGTTTGGATGGAATTAAAAATGTAATGGACTACTCCCAGATATTTAAGGGATCTCCTTCAGAAAAGAATGTTTTATCGGTATAGTGGTTTTGTTTAGAACATAGGCATATGCTAGGAATTTGGGTCATTAACTCAGTTGGTTCAGAGTGTCACCTTGACAGGGTGGAAGTCACTGGTTCGAATCCAGTATGACCCACAATTAACGGGATCCCGATGTATCATTGCATCGGGATTTTAGTTTTTAATAACTTCAGAAATTCGAATGAAAGTTTTCACTTGGTGTAAATGCCTTAAAAAAAGAGTATATTAAAATATGAAAAGAAACTTCAATACATATTGGCGAAACAATTGGGCCAAGTACTATTGTATCCTATTTTTTATGGTTTTTATAGTCTCTTGTAAGGGGCAGGATAAAAGAACAAACCCAAACGATAAATCGGAGCAGAAAGGAGAAAGTACTGCACAGTCGCAAACTTCTTCTGGCGATTTTGTGGCTTCCCCTTTCTCGGTAGATGCTAATACGAGACCCAACAATACAGGTCTCGAATTTTCATATGACGGACAACTTTGTCATTGGGTACGGAATATTTTTCAGGATTCAAGGGGGAATTTGTGGTTTGGCACCAATCATTTTGGGCTCATGCGCTATAATGGAAAGGAGTTGGAGTATTTTACCGAAGAGGACGGACTTGGAGCAGGTAGGGTAAATGGTATTACCGAAGATAAGGAGGGCAATGTTTGGTTTTGTACCTATGGAGGGCTCACCAAATATGACGGAGCAACCTTTACCAATCTCAGCGTTGAGGTGGGGCCGATAAAAAATGATCTTTTTGATATTGTTATAGATGAACGGGATACTTTTTGGATCAGTACAGTGGAAGGGGTAGTGCAATTTGATGGGAAGGAATTCACCCATTTTCCGGTGCCCAAACCTAAGGTTGAAGACCCGAATCCTATTTTATCCCCAAACCGGGTATCAACTATAATGGAAGATAGCGCTGGTATTATTTGGTTTGGTTTTGATGGTTATGGCATTACAAAATTCAACCCTAATTCAGAAGATCATTTTAGCTTTGTCACGACCGAAAATGGCCTTGCAGATAATAATGTGAGTGAAATAATGGAAGATAGCAAGGGAAATATTTGGATTGGCACCATGTATGGAGGCATAAGTCATTATGACGGCACTACTTTTACCAACTTTACTAAGGAGGGTGTGATCGAAGGGGTAGAGGCTGCGGGTTTCTATGAAAAAGATGGTAATATCTGGTTTTCGGTCGAAGGAGTGGGGGTTTACAAGTACGATGGTCAGTCTTTCGAAATCTTAAATGAGGATGATGGTTTGATTACAAAGGGCGTTCTTTCCATTTTTAAGGATAGGGAAGGCAGGTTTTGGTTTGGTGGATGGAAAGGGCTTTTTAGGTATGATCCCGAAGGAAAACTAAAAGATGGTGAGGTGTTTTTAAGTGTAACGAAAAATGGCCCATGGGAGCAATAACCATTGCATTGTAAATATTATGATTTATTGATCTGCCCATTCTGGTAAAGGATATTCTTCTGTTTCGTCTTGCCAAAAGATTTGGGTAATGAACCATCTGCCATTTCGGAAAATCAATTGAATGCTATTTACGCCTCTTTGAATGACAGGGCCATCGGGTTCGAAGCGGAACTGATAGGCCGATAATATTTGGGCAATTCCACCATAGATTTCTGTTTTACGCGCTAGCTCCTCTTCAAAGAAACCACTTTTCCGCATTTGTGGGGCACTAAGTTCCACATAGCGATAAGGCGTTAAGGCATTAAACTTAGTCACGCCGTCCTTGTTTTTCCTTGTTGGACCCATAAGAGCCTGCTCATGGAATAGATCGTAAAACGTATCCCAATCCCGTTCCTGATCGGCGGGTCCGGATATCACCTCATATAAGGTTGTCATAAGAGGGTCGATACTGATATATTCTTTTTCCTGGGCTTGCAGTGAAATGGAAATTAAAATAGCGAATAGTAGTGTGAACGGTTTCATAGGTTATATTTTTTCCCACATCTTGTCGGCATTTAAGCGGAAGCTTCCAAGATGATCAAAATTACATTCTTCAGGTTTTATTAAAGAAAGGAAGGATTGTTCTTTTGTATCCTTATATAAGTGATAGTTCTGCCCTACAATAGGTTCAAAATTAAACTTGGCCTGATAGACTAGGTTGTTGTATTCAAATTGATCCATAAGGGCATCGAACTGACTTTTTAGCTCGTCATATTTCGCTTTCACTTGTTTATTGACCTTGTCTATATTGGTGTTTTTCCAGGCTATGGTATCGGGAGTAGTGATTTTCGGGGCACCAACTCCAGTAGCATAAGGCTTTAAGGAAGCGTCATAACGCTGCTCTTCTTCATTGTATACGACCTGATCTGGTTTTTTCTCTTTCATTTTCTTACAATAATTCTAAGGTGCGTTCTAATGCCATGCCTCTTGACCCTTTTATGAGCAAGGTGCTTGGGGGAACGTTTTTGAGTACTCCCGAGGCCTTAAAGTCTTCAAAGGATTTAAACTTCACTATGCTTTCGGAATTGGTTTGAATGCCAAAGAAGTTTTCGCCAATTAAATATGCTTTTCCAAAGGTATTTTGCCCAACATAATCCGCAATGTGCTGATGTTCCTTTTTGGCAACTTCACCCAACTCGAACATATCCCCTAAGATCATTAGTTTATTAATTCCTTCGCTTTGTTCAAAGTTTTCCAGGGCTGCCATCATGCTGGTTGGGTTGGCATTGTAGGCATCTAGAATAATATGATGTCCATTCTTTTCTAGGAGTTGCGATCTGTTCATTTGGGGAACATAACCTTCGATTGCCTCTTTTATGTCCTCTGACGGAACTTCGAAATAGGATCCTATGGCAATGGCAGCGGCCACATTATGGAAATTATAGATTCCAATTAGATTGCTTTCAATTTCAAGATTGTCATAACCAATGATAAGGGTGTTTGTGCTATTTAATAACTGTACGGGGCAGTCGGTATTATCCTTGCCAAAGACATAACGGTTCATGCTTTGGGTTAGTTCCATTTGCTTAGGGTCATTTCCATTCACAAAAACCATTTTATCCCGATCGCTGATATTTTTGTAAAGTTCGGATTTACCTCTTATGACACCTTCAATTCCTCCAAAACCCTCTAAATGGGCCTTGCCAAAATTGGTGATATAACCATAATCTGGCTGGGCAATTTTGCTTAAGGTTTCAATTTCCTTCAGGTGATTGGCGCCCATTTCAACGATACCCATTTCAGTTTCCTGGGTCATGGATAATAGGGTAAGCGGTACACCAATATGGTTATTTAGATTGCCTACTGTGGCTGTCGTTTTGAATTTCTTCGACAGGACAGCATTCATAAGTTCTTTGGTGGTAGTCTTACCATTGCTTCCGGTTAAGGATATGATGGGAGGTTTAATGTAATTCCTATGGTAAGTGGCCAGTTTTTGCAGGGATTGAAGGACATTGCCTGATAATACGGTTTCACCTGTATTTTTGTGATAACGAAGATCATCGATTATCACCTTAAAGGCCCCTTTGTCCAAGGCCTCTTGTGCAAATGTATTTCCATCAAAATTATCGCCTTTTAGGGCAAAGAAAAGGCATTGTGGAGTAATTTTTCTTGTATCCGTACAGACGCCACTACTTTGCAAAAAGTACTGATGCAGTTGCTCTATTTTCAATAGGATTCGGGTTTTTTTGTAAAATATAAAGGTACAAAAAAACCCCCTGAACTATCAGAGGGTTTTCTATATCTTGAAACTATAATTTAGTGTCTAGGTCGTTTTGCTTTTTGCGTTTTAGATCCTACACGCGACATAGCACATCGGAAACCAATATAATCAGTAGCCATATCTTGTGGGAAATAACGTCTTTGTGCTGGGTCTAACCAGTAATCGCGATCTCTCCAAGAACCTCCTTTGTATACACGAACCTGGTTGTCAACCAATGTAGTTCGCTTTGAGGACTTATCGTATTGGCGGTTAAGGTCACTGCCATCTTCTGCTGCTGTTACCCTGTGACGTGGAGAATTATACATTCTTTTGCTGTCGTCCAGTTCTTCTTCATCCTCATCTTCACTTCCAAATGATTGGTAGTAACGAGTGGATCGTTTGTCACCGTCACGATAGTCACGGTTATCCGCAGTTGAGAAGTTCGTTCTTAAATAGGTTTCGTTTTCATCTACAGGGATCTGATAAATCTCCCCTGGTAGGTTACGTGCTACAATTTTACCATTACTCAAAGTGTCATACACGATAGAGTCGGCTGTAACTACTTTCACTTTACCATCTTCATCAATGGCGTTCTTAGTATAAATATTACCTCTATAGTAATTGAAGTCATTAAATTCGTCGTCAACAATCGGACGGTATACATCAGCTACCCATTCAGCAACGTTTCCTGCCATATCATATAAACCGAAGTCATTGGGCTCATAAGATTTGATTTCTGCTGTGATATCCGCTCCATCGTCACTCCATCCAGCAATTCCACCATAATCTCCATCTCCTTGCTTAAAGTTAGCCAATTGATCACCACGTGATCTTCTCTTGCCAGAACGGGTGTACTGTCCGTCCCATGGGTATTTTTTTCTACCTCTATAAACATTGTAGTTTCTAAGTCCTACAAGACCTAAGGCGGCATATTCCCATTCTGCTTCGGTTGGGAGTCTATACGAAGGTAAAAGCAATCCATCCTTACGCTGTACGTAAAGATTGGTGCTATCTTCGTTTCTCTTCATCAAGGATTCAGAGCGCTTTCCTCCACGGGTAATGGAATCATTTCCACCGTAAGCTACATTAGGAGCATTTAAATAGGTTTGAGTGCTAAAAGTTTCTCCTGGTTTAACATCATAACGAGCCCCTCTAGAGGTAAATCCTTCCTCTTCTAGAATAAATTCGTTTACACGATCACTACGCCAGTTACTAAACTCTACCGCTTGTACCCAACTTACTCCTACAACAGGGTATTGTGCATAGGCTGGGTGACGCAAGTAGTTATTGGTCATTACTTCATTGTAACCCAACCGGTTTCTCCAAACCAAAGTATCTGGAACCGCACCTTCGTAAATACGACGATATTGCTCATCACTTGGAGGGAATACTTGCTTAATCCAGTCTAAGTACTCTAAATACATGAGGTTAGTTACCTCGGTCTCATCCATGTAGAATGATTGTACGTGCTGTTGGTTAGGACTGTTATTCCAGTCATGCATAGGGTCATCTTGAACCCTACCCATAGTAAAGGTACCACCTTCAATAAAAACAAGTCCGGGTCCAGTTTCCTGCTCTTTGGCTTTAGGATTGTACTGGAAACCACCTTCTTTGGAGTTCATTTGCCAGCCTGTGGCTCGCGAGCTATTGGAGTAATCTCTAGATTTACTACAACTGACCATTAGGGACATAACAGCAGCTGCCAAAAATAGCTTGGTAAATAGGTTCTTTCTTAAGTTCATAGTTTCAAATATGAAAAAATTGGGTTCGCAATATAGTAATTAACGATAAAAGAGCAATAATATTTTAATATTTATGCGCTGTAATGACTGTTGTTCGTTATTCGACCAAGATTGTAACGTGTGTCTTTTAAAATTATTATTTACACGTAAAAATTGTTCTGTAAAGTTTAAAAAACACCTATACTAAGTGTATATTTAATGCGTTATTTGTTATGATGAGAAAAATACTCCTTCTATTACTTATAGGTTTGGGTGTGGGATCCGTTTATGCCCAAAAACAAGATATTACCATTTATTGGGACGAAGACCTCACTCTTACTAGCCCCGTTAAAAAACCCACAGATAAAAAAGCCGAGCGCGACATGCGCATGGCTCCTCTCAATCTTGTGATTACTAATGAGGAACAAATATTTAGGTATAGATGGGAAGATAAGGGGTTGGCGAACCCAGGAAGTGCAAGGGTTTCTAATATTGTATATGGTAACCTAACCCCCAATGACTTAAAAAAAGTAAATAGGGCGTTGGTGCCCAATGAACCAGCCGTAGAAATGTACAGCTCCTATGGGAGGGATATTATATATACCTCTGTTGCCATTTCACCTATAGTGCGTGTGAATGGACAACTTCGAAAAATTCGTTCGTTCTCCATTAATTATTCATATGCCCCACGAAAAAATACCAACAATAGATTGGCTATTCAGAATTCGGTGTTGGCTTCTGGACAGTGGTTCAAATTTAAGGTCGAGAAAACAGGGGTTCATAGACTTACACGATCATTTTTGAATGATTTAGGAATGAATACCAATGGTATTGATCCTAGAACATTAAAAGTATACGGACATGGTGGAAAACCATTACCCTTACTAAATAGGGATAACCCATCATTGGATCTTCCCGAAAATGCCATACAGGTAGTGGGAGAAGAAGATGGTAGCTTCGATAACGCCGACTTCATCCTTTTTTACGGTATTAGTGTAGATGGAAGGTCCGATAAAAGTTTTGAAGAAAACGGTACCAACCTCAATCCGTATAGTGATGAAGCGTACTATTACGTAACTGTAGGCGGACAGCAAGGATTAAGAGTGCAACCTATGGTGGAGCCTACAGGTGCCGCCACTGTGGATATTACTACTTTTCATGACTATCAGTTCCATGAAGTAGATGAGTTTACGCCAGCATTGGTAGGGCGAAAGTGGTTTGGAAACCGATTCGATATAGAAAGTCAGCAGAGTTACGAATTCAATTTCCCAAACCTAGTTTCGGGATCTTCCATGAGCGTGAATATTCGGGCGGCCTCCACTGCCGAGGTGGCCACTAGCTTGTTGCTTTCAATCAATTCAACCAGTTTAGATCCACTGACATTTTTTGGACTGAATGGTAGTACTACTTTATTGAGCGAAGATTTTTTCAATGGGGAATTTCCCGCCTCTGGACAAAATAATGTGGTGGTAGATTTAGAATATGTGAATGGAGGAAACCCATCAAGTGTAGGGTATTTAGACTTTATCAATATAGAGGCCTTGCGGCGGTTGGAAGGTGTAGACGGACAATTATTGTTTAGGAATAATGATGTTGCAGATCAATCAGGTATCGGAGCATATCAAATAACCAATGCAAGTCAGTTTAATCAAGTCTGGGATGTAACCGATCCGCAATCCATTAGATCGCTTTCTAATGAAAACAATGGAAGTTCTTTTTCCTTTAAAGCAAATCTGGGAGAGGTAAGGGATTATGTCGCTATTAATCCGAACGATTACTTCAGTCCGGTTAGTGCGAGGGAAAGTCGGGTCGCAAATCAAGATTTAAAAGGAACCATTTTTAATGATGCTTCCGGAAATTTTCAGGACATAGATTATTTGATAGTCACCCCTTCATTTTTACTACAACCAGCGCTTAGATTGGCAAATCACCATAAAAATGTTACTGGACTAAATGTAAAGGTGGTTACCACTGAGCAGATATATACGGAATTTAGTTCGGGAAAGCAGGATATTGGGGCCATTCGAAATATGGTTCGGTATATCTATGAAAATGCATCTTCCCCCGAGCGAAGGATAAAATACCTGTGTCTTTTTGGAGATACCTCAGTCGATTTAAAGGACAGGCTTTCGAACAACAATAATATCGTCCCTACATTCCATACGGTGCGAAGTAATGATTCTTTGGGTTCCTTTATGTCCGATGACTTTTTCTGCATGATGGATGAAGATGACGGAGAAGTGAGAACAGGTGATATTCTCGATATAGCTGTGGGAAGGATATTAGCAGATGAAGTTTCCCTGGCAAATGAAATGGTAGATAAAGCCATTGCTTATTCCTTAAGTCCTTCCTATGGTAACTGGAGAAATAATTTGGTACTTGTTTCGGATGATGTCGATAAATCTGGAGAGTTTCAGAGTTTGGTAGTGACCTTGGACGGAATTGGGGATAGAATCACCGATGAGAAACCCTACATAAATGTAAAGAAAATACACTCAGATGCTTTCCAACAAGAAACTTCTGCTGGTGGGGACCGCTATCCTCAAGTAAATGAAAAAATTATTAATGATGTAGAACTAGGGGCACTTATTGTGAATTATTTCGGCCACGGAGGTGAGGATGGTCTGGCCAGTGAGTTCATTTATACCAAGGAATTGGCCAATAACCTAAAGAATGAAAATCGATACTCTTGTATTGTAACCGTTACTTGTGAGTTTAGTAAGTTCGATAACCCCTTACGAATTACGGCAGGGGAACTTACCTTTTGGAACCCAGCTGGCGGTGCAGTTTCCTTAATTACCACCACGCGATCCATTTTAATTAGTACTGGAGTTACCGTAAATAGGGAGCTGGCCGAAGATTTATTTGGTTTTGGTCGGGATATCCCTGTTCCGCCAGCCGAAGCGCTCCGACTTACCAAAAATAGAATAGATAATCCAGATAAGCGAGTGGTCTTCTATTTGGGAGATCCAGCATTGCAATTGGCTTTTCCTAAACAAAGCATTCGAATAACAACCCTAAATGATGAGCCAGTAGGTTCGTCGTCGGTAGTGCTGGAAGCATTAAGCCGGGTCAAATTGGGAGGGCAGGTTTTGGATCCGTCAGGAAACGTACTTACCAATTACAATGGAGTATTGGAGGCAAAGGTTTTTGATAAGGATGTGCAGCGCCAAACACTGGGGAATGATGGACAGACCAATAATAATGGCGAACTTCAAATTCTTGATTTTAAAACCTTGGGGGAAGTATTATTCAATGGTAAGGCTACTGTGGTGAATGGTGAGTTCGAATTTGAATTCGTGGTTCCTAGGGATATTCAAATTCCAGTCGGACAAGGAAAAGTAAGCTTGTATTCAAGACGCAATAATGTGCTGGAGGATCAGACAGGTTTCAACCTAGATATTAGGGTAGGAGGGCTTAATGAAAATGCACCCTCCGATAATGAAGGACCGGAAATTCAACTATTCATGAACGATGAGTCCTTTATTTCTGGTGGAATAACAAATGATTCCCCTAACCTAATTGCCAAGCTATCCGATGAGAACGGTATCAATACCGCTAGTGGAATTGGTCATGATATAGTAGCCATATTGGATGGCGATGAAACCAATCCCTTCGTGTTGAATGAATACTATCAGGCCGAAGTCGATGACTTTACTATGGGGACAGCCAATTATAAGCTTAGAAATTTGGAAGAAGGACTCCATACACTAACCCTAAAGGCATGGGATGTATACAATAATTCCTCTACCGCCGAAATACAGTTCATCGTATTTGGTGATAACCAGCTCGAAATACGCCGTGTACTCAATTATCCTAATCCATTTGTAGACTACACCGAGTTTTGGTTCGAACACAATCGCCCCTCGGAAATGTTGGATGTCCAAGTTCAAATATTCACGGTTACAGGGAAGGTGGTTCGAACTATTAATCAAAGCGTCATGTCCGAAGGAGGACTTTCACGTGAAATTGTCTGGGATGGACTCGATGACTTCGGTGATAAAATCGGAAAAGGTGTCTATGTATACAAGCTTACGGTGAAATCTTCGTTAATAGATCAGCAAGTCGAAAAATTTGAAAAACTGGTCATCCTTTAAAAATTACAATTATATTTGCTCAAAATTCAGACCTTATGAAGAAACTTTTTATTCCAATGTTATTGGTTTTATTCGTTGTAAAAACAACAGCTCAAAATACAGAAGATAGGGTAATTACTACAGGAGTACCTTTCTTATTGATTGCTGCAGATGCAAGATCTGGTGGTATGGCCGATATGGGAGTAGCAACTTCGGCCGATGCGTTTTCACAGCAGTGGAACCCAGCGAAATACGCTTTTGCGATTTCCAAACAGGGAGTAGGTATTACCTATACACCATACTTAAGTAACCTGGTAAATGATATCTTCTTAGGAAACTTATCATACTATAATAGAATTAATGAACGAAGTGCAGTTTCAGCAAGTTTCAGATACTTCAGTAATGGAGAGATCGAATTGCGTGAAACTTTTGATCAAGAGCCTTTGGTTGTAAAGCCGAATGAATTGACTATCGATGTTGCCTATGCACTTCGATTAAGCGATCGATTCTCTATGGCAGTCGCAGGGCGTTATATACGATCAGACCTTAAATTACAGACAGCAAATGAAGATGCTTCTGCTGCAGGTTCTTTTGCGGTAGATGTAGCAGGTTACTATCAAAGTGAGGAAATAGCTTACAACGATTTTGATGGTCGTTGGAGAGCTGGTTTCAATCTTTCCAATATGGGGCCTAAGCTTAAATATGACGAAACAGGACAGGAAAATAGTCTACCCATCAATCTAGGAATAGGTGGTGGTTTCGACTTTATTCTGGATCAGTACAATAAAATTGGTGTAAACGCAGAGGTGAATAAACTTTTGGTACCCACACCTAGCGATTCAAATGGCGATGGTGCCATAACAAGGGATGATGACTTTTACAACGAAAGCTTCGTTAGTGGTATGTTTTCTTCTTTTGGGGATGCACCTGATGGATTTGGTGAAGAGCTGAAAGAATTTACTTGGGCATTAGGAGCCGAATACTGGTATCAGGATGTATTTGCATTCAGAACAGGTTACTTCAATGAAAGTGAAGAAAAAGGATCTAGAAAGTTCCTTTCTCTTGGAGCTGGATTCCGTTACACTGCCATTAATATTGATATTTCATACTTATTCTCTACCTCAAAGGTTAGAAGCCCATTAGAAGGAACCCTTCGTTTTGGACTCACCTTCAACTTTGGGGATGAGTATACCGAATACTAGAAATGAAGAAACTGAAAATTGAAACAGAACTAGACGTTTTCGAATCTGTTTCGGAGCTTTCAGAACATATTCAGGAATTAATGAATAAGGCGCATGAAGCACGTAAAAATGCTTATGCGCCTTATTCGCATTTTCAGGTGGGAGCTGCTTTACTTTTGGATTCTGGTGAAATCGTTATCGGAAACAATCAGGAAAATGCGGCATTTCCCTCGGGGCTCTGTGCCGAACGCGTTGCTGCGTTTCATGCGGGAGCTTTATATCCGTCCTCAAAATTTGTGGCTATGGCCGTAACCGCCGGCTCCTTGAAACAAGAAACCACGGTACCTATACCACCTTGTGGTGCTTGCCGTCAGTCTTTGGCCGAATATGAAGTGAAACAAAAATTGCCCATTCCTATCTATTTTATGGGAGTTTCAGGTAAAGTGGTACGTTCTCAATCGGTAAAGGACCTGCTGCCGCTTATTTTTGACAACTCTTATTTGTAAGTATCTAACCCTTATTTCATTTCCGACAACGTTTTCGCTCGTTTTTTTCAGAAAATGTGGTTTTGTAGTCCCTAAGAATGTAGTATTTTTGTTATTCTGAAATTTTTTCAGGAGAAAATTTAGCGTTAACTCAATGAAAAAAATAACCAAACAAACTTATCTTCAGTGGTATGAAGATATGCTTTTCTGGCGCAAGTTCGAGGACAAACTAGCACAAGTATACATCAAACAAAAAGTACGCGGATTCCTTCACCTATATAACGGTCAGGAAGCCGTTTTGGCGGGTGCTTTGCATGCTATGGAATTGGGCAAGGATAAGATGATTACCGCATACAGAAATCATGTTCAGCCAATTGGTATGGGTGTTGATCCCAAAAAAGTAATGGCAGAGCTCTATGGTAAGGCCACGGGAACTTCTCAAGGTTTGGGGGGTTCTATGCATATCTTTTCGAAAGAGCATGGTTTTTATGGAGGACACGGTATTGTAGGTGGACAGATTCCATTGGGAGCCGGTCTTGCATTTGGAGATAAGTATGCAGGGAACGACGGTGTTACCCTTACTTTTATGGGAGATGGTGCTACGCGTCAGGGATCTTTGCATGAAACCTTTAATTTGGCAATGCTATGGAACTTACCAGTGGTGTTCTGTGTTGAGAATAATGGTTATGCAATGGGAACCTCAGTAGAACGAACTGCAAACCATACAGATATTTGGAAACTAGGATTAGGGTATGAAATGCCATGTCGCCCGGTAGATGGAATGAAACCAGAAGTGGTAGCTAAAGAGTTAGATGAGGCCATTACCCGTGCAAGAAAGGGTGGAGGCCCTACCTTCTTGGAAATCCGTACGTATCGTTATAGAGGACATTCCATGAGTGATGCCCAACATTATAGAACCAAGGCTGAGGTAGAGCAAATGAGGGAGGAAGATCCTATAAGCTATGTGTTGGATACCATTTACAAGAAAAAATATGCTACCGAAGAGGAAATAGCAGTGATAGATAAGCGTGTAAAGGCTTTGGTGAGTGAATGCGAGAAGTTTGCAGAAGAATCGCCCTATCCAGAGAAAAACGTAATGTATGATGCTGTTTACGAACAAGAAGACTATCCATTTTTACCCCATAAACTATAAACTATGGCAGAAGTAATTACCATGCCCCGTTTGAGCGATACCATGGAAGAAGGTACCGTTGCCTCATGGCTGAAGAAAGTGGGGGATAAAGTTGAAGAAGGAGATATACTTGCTGAAATAGAAACCGACAAGGCTACCATGGAATTTGAGTCCTTTTATGAAGGAACCTTGTTGCATGTTGGTATTGCAGAAGGTGAAACAGCAAATGTCGATGCCCTACTAGCTATAATTGGTGAGGAAGGGGAAGATATTTCTGGACTGCTATCAGGAGATGTTCCAGTGAAAGAGGATCAAGCAGACGGTACTATTACCGAAAGTGCAGCAGAGGCTGAGGAAGAAGCGTCGGAAGGAGCTGCTTTGCCAGATGGAGTAGAAATAATTACGATGCCCCGCTTAAGTGATACCATGGAAGAAGGTACCGTTGCCACATGGTTAAAGAAAGAAGGGGAAGCCGTTGAAGAAGGAGATATACTTGCCGAAATAGAAACCGATAAGGCTACTATGGAGTTTGAATCCTTCTATAGTGGCACCTTACTCAAAATAGGCATTCAAGAAGGCGAAACTGCGAAGGTAGACGCACTTCTGGCAATCATAGGACCCGCTGGCACCGATGTTTCTGGTGTAAGTGCAAGTCCTAAGCCTTCGGCCAAAGTGGAATCTGCACCCAAAGAAGAGAAGAAAACTCCAGAACCGACTAAAGCACCGGTTAAAGCAGATACACCGAAGGTTGCTGTTCAAACTTCTAGTGGGAGAATATTTGCTTCTCCTTTGGCCAAGAAATTGGCAGAAGAAAAGGGAATCGACTTGACGCGAGTTCAAGGTTCTGGTGAGAATGGACGCATTATAAAGCGCGATATAGAAAATTATCAACCAAGTGCAGTAGTCGCTGGTAGTCCTGCCTATGTTCCTGTTGGAGAGGAAAGTTGGGAAGAAGTGAACAATTCGCAAATGCGTAAAACCATTGCGAAACGCTTAGGCGAATCCAAATTCACTGCACCGCACTATTATCTTACGGTTGAGTTCGATATGGATGCTGCCATTGCCTCAAGAAAGGCTATTAACTCAGATCCTGAAGTAAAGATTTCCTTTAACGATATGATCGTAAAGGCATGCGCCATGGCACTGAGAAAACACCCAAGAGTGAATTCTACTTGGGCAGATAAAACCACTAAAATAGCTAACCATATTCACCTAGGTGTTGCTGTAGCGGTAGATGACGGACTTGTAGTACCTGTGCTGAAGTTTGCCGATCAGATGACGTTTTCACAAATAGGAGCTTCGGTTAAAGATCTAGCTGGAAAGGCCCGAAATAAGAAATTAACTCCTGACGAAATGCAGGGAAGTACTTTTACGGTTTCTAATTTGGGGATGTTTGGTATTAAAGAATTTACCTCTATTATCAACCAGCCCAACTCGGCAATTTTATCGGTTGGAGCAATTGTGCAAAAGCCAGTTGTGAAAAATGGAGCTATCGCCATTGGAAATACCATGACAGTTACCCTTGCATGTGACCACCGAACGGTAGATGGTGCCACAGGTGCTGCTTTTCTTCAGACCTTAAGAAACTATGTAGAGAATCCAGTTACCATGTTTGTGTAGGGATAATTGGATACTGAAATAATCAAAGAGCCTTGTAACCATTTGTTGCGAGGCTCTTTCCGTAAAATATAAACACTAGGTTTTGTATCTTTCAACTATGAAGAAAAAGATCATCATTACAGGCACCAGTAGAGGGATTGGCTATGAACTGGTTGGACTATTGGCCGACACTGAACATGAAATTTTAGCCCTTTCCAGAAATGAAGTACCCGTTTCGGGAATGGGTATGACCAATTGCCATTGCTTTCCCTGCGATATAACAGATGTTAAGGCCATTAAAAAGGTGCCCGCCTTTGTCAAGGAGCATTGGGGATCGGTAGATATACTTATTAATAACTCGGGCTATTTGGTAAATAAGCCATTTTCAAAATTGAAAAAGGAAGATTTTCAGTATTCATTTGATGTCAATGTTTTTGGAGTGGCTGGACTAACACAAGCCGTGCTACCCTTCATGAACAAGAAAGGCCATGTGCTCAATATAAGTAGTATGGGTGGTATACAAGGTAGTTTAAAGTTTCCCGGACTTGCTGCCTATAGTAGTAGTAAAGGAGCGTTAATAACGCTTACAGAGCTTTTGGCAGAAGAATATAAGGATTCGGGCCCGGCGTTCAATGCACTTGCCCTTGGGGCGGTACAAACCGAAATGTTAGAGGAAGCCTTTCCCGGATTCAAAGCACCCGTTACGGCAAAGGAAATGGCCCAGTATATTTTGGATTTTGCCTTGAATGGTCAACAATATTATAACGGAAAAGTACTTCAGGTATCTAATAGTACGCCCTAAAAATGGATGACATCCTTTCCAAATACATTCCTTCAGCAGCTATATCCAGCGTACTTGTGCTTCTCAAAGATCACGAAGTACATCTCAAGATTGTAAGCGAAAGGGTTACAAGACATGGGGATTATCGAAAAATGCCCAATGGCCAGCATCAGATTACCGTGAATGCAAATTTGAATCCCTATAGATTTACGATTACCTTAGTCCATGAAATAGCTCATTTGGTAGCGTTTACGGAATATGGAAGACTAATTAAACCACATGGGAGGGAATGGAAACATACCTTTCAGCGATTAATGCTACCTTTTTTAAGGCCCGAAGTATTTCCAAATGCATTGTTACCGCTTTTGGCAAATCATTTTAAGAACCCCAAGGCGAGTAGCGATACAGATGCTAAATTATCGTTAGCATTAAAGCAATTTGATCCGCCCAATGATAAAAACTATATCTTTGAAATTCCATTTGGGGGAACCTTCCGTTTGTATAATGGAAAGGTGTTTAAACGGGGCAATAAAAGGGTAAAACGTTACGAATGTGTGGAAGTTGCCACTGGTAGGGTATACCTATTTAACCCTAATGCCGAAGTAGAGTTCTTGAAATAAAATCGATTGTATTGAACACAAATTATTACGCAGTTATCATGGCTGGGGGCATTGGATCCCGATTTTGGCCTGTAAGTACCTCAGAATTTCCGAAACAGTTTCACGATATGCTGGGAACGGGGAACACCCTATTGCAGCAAACCTTTTCTAGATTAACAAGGGAAATACCTTCACAGAATGTACAGGTGCTGACCAATGAACGTTATTTGGACCTATGTTTGGAACAGCTGCCCGAAATATCGGAAGATCAAGTTGTATTGGAGCCTGCTATGCGAAATACCGCTCCGTGTATCCTTCTTTCTGCATTAAAAATTTATAAAGAGAATCCAGATGGAATAATGATTGTGGCTCCCAGTGATCACTGGATTGAAGACGAGCAATCCTTCATTAAGGATATTAAAACCTGTTTCGAGGCTTGTGCTTCCAGTGATATTTTGGTAACCCTGGGAATTCATCCCAGCTTTCCCAATACGGGATATGGCTATATTGAAAGTGATAAGGAGGATGATGCTCTTTTAAAAAAGGTGTTGCAGTTTCGTGAAAAACCGGATTATGAAACCGCTAAGCGGTTTATCGCAGAAGGAAATTTCTTCTGGAATGCAGGTATATTTATATGGAGTGTGAAGAGTATCATTAGGGCTTTTCAGGAATTAATGCCAGAGATGTATGCGTCTTTTAATGAAGGATTTAGTGTGCTAAACACGACCGAAGAAAAAAGATTTGTCGATGAAAATTATCCCAATGTCGAAAACATTTCCATAGACTTCGCCATAATGGAGAAAGCGAATAATGTTTTGGTAAAAAAAGCTACCTTCGATTGGAATGATCTTGGTACTTGGGGTGCATTGCATGATAAGATAACTGAAGCAACTACTGAAAATGCAGTGGTTCGTGCTACTCCTTACGTTAAGAACTCAGAAGGAAATATGATCTATACCGCTACCGATAAATTGGTAGTCATAGATGGGTTGAACGACTATATAGTAGTAGATAAAGAAGACGTATTGCTTGTATTCCCAAAAGAGAAGGAACAGGACATAAAGCAGTTGCTTAATGAAGTAAAAGAAAAATTCGGGGATCGATATTCTTAAAATAATAGCATATGGAAGAAGCGAACAAGGAGAAAGAAATTGAGCAGAATAAGGAAGCTATAAAGCAAGATGCCAAAGGACTTTGGGTAAGTACCAAAAAGTTCATGGTAGAGCTATTGGCTTTTAGGGATGATACGGATAGGGATGCCACCATAGAGGCCATAAAGAATGATATCCCTTTTAAGGGAGCAACAGCATGGATTCTTATATGTTCAATTTTCGTCGCCTCCATTGGTTTAAATGCAAACTCCACTGCAGTGGTAATCGGGGCGATGTTAATTTCCCCTTTAATGGGCCCTATTTTGGGTATCGGAATGTCCATAGCCCTAAACGATATCGATACCTTAAAAAAATCGTTGATCAATCTCGCTACCATGATCGTATTGAGTTTGTTAACGGCTTATTTGTTTTTTAAGTTTTTCCCACTGGGAAGTCAAGAAACCTCAGAGTTATTGGGTAGAACAAAACCCGATATACGAGATGTGCTTATTGCTTTCTTTGGTGGTTTGGCACTCATCATTGCCAGGACTAAAAAAGGTACGATAGCATCGGTAATATTTGGTGTAGCCATTGCCACAGCGTTAATGCCACCTCTTTGTACCGCTGGATACGGTTTGGCCAATGGTAATATTGGATATTTTGGGGGAGCAATGAACCTCTTTACCATTAACACAATATTTATCGCCTTGGCGACCTTTATTGTGCTTAAGGTGCTGCGTTTCCCAATGCTTAAGTATGCCAATTCCAAGAAGAGAAAGCGAATCGCTCAATTGGCATCCCTTGCTGCCATAATTGTAATGGTATATCCTACCATTACCTTTTTAAAGGTGTTGAAGGATAGCGGATTTGAACGAGACTATACCAGCTTCTTAAAGACTGAAATAGAACCCAATAATGAGCTTTGGTTTCAGAAAGGAATCCTGGACCCAGATTCGAAAACAGTTACACTTTATTTCAACGGAGAAATTGCAGATGCTACGGAGACGGATCTAAGGAATGAGATTAAAAGATATTCCAATATTGGTGATTTCGACCTTAAAATCAATGGAAACAAAAACCGGAGTTTTGATAAAATTTCCGATGCCTACGATAGGGCTATAAGCGATTTGGACGAAAAGGACAATATCATTGCAGGCCTTCAGAATGAGATCGAAAATCTAAGGGAGGAGATTGCAACAATTAATCAGAGTAGCAATTCGTATTCCTTTTCCATAGTGTCTAAAGATGCCAAGATTGAATTTCAGGAGTTGGAGTACTTTGGATTGGCTAAAATGCTTATTTCAAAAGACTTCAGGTCTGTAGATACTATCAATGTAGCATCCGTAAAGTGGAATACCTCGATTAAGGATAGTGTTTTAAATGCAAGGAACCAGCAATTGATAACTTGGTTAAAAGGACAAATTAAGGCCGATTCTATTGTTTTGAAGAACGAGTAAACCTAGTTTTCCTTCATTTGAACTTCCCGTATTTTTTTGAATAGATCCGATGAATAGACAAAATCGGTAACATCCTTGTTATCCGTTTTAAAGATTTGTGTATAATCACCTTGCCAGGCTAGGTTTCCTTTTTGAAGGAAGACGATCTTTTCGCCAATTTCCATAACAGAATTCATGTCGTGGGTATTTATCACCGTGGTAATATTGTATTCCCTAGTAATTTCTTGAATAAGGTTATCTATAAGGATTGCGGTTCTTGGGTCTAATCCCGAATTGGGTTCGTCACAGAAAAGGTACTTGGGGTTGTTTACAATGGCTCTTGCTATCGCAACCCGCTTTTGCATTCCTCCAGAAATTTCTGAAGGATATTTTTTGTTTACATTTTCCAAATTTACCCGGGCTAGTACTTCGTTCACACGATCCAGCATTTCCGATTTTTTCTTCTTCGAAAACATACGAAGGGGGAACATCACATTTTCTTCAATGTTCATGGAATCAAAAAGGGCACTACCCTGAAATACCATGCCCATATTCTCCCGTAGCTTTCTTTTTTCCTCTTCATTCATGTCCTGAATCGCCTTATCTTCAAAGATGATCTTGCCCTCCTCTGGCTCGAATAGCCCTAAAAGGCATTTCAGGAAAACGGTTTTACCACTACCACTTTGCCCAATTATAAGGTTGGTTTTTCCCTTATCGAATGTGGTGGATAACCCTTTTAGAATATGTTCACTTCCAAAGCTCTTATGTAGGTTTTTTACAGTTATCATTAGCTAAGGAGTAAAGAAGTTATAATGTAGTTTGTTAGAATGATTAAGACACTGGTCCATACAAACGAATTCGTACTCGCTTTTCCAACCTCAAGAGCTCCACCTTTCATAAAATATCCTTGCCAAGAAGGCACAGTGGCCAAGATAAAAGCAAACACAAACGTCTTTATAAAAGCATAGATGACATGAAAAGTAATAAAGTCTTCCTGAAGCCCCTGTATAAAGGCTTCCGATGTGCTAAATCCACCATACACCCCAGCTACCCATCCCCCAAGGATGCCCAAAAACATGGAAATGGCAATGACAAAAGGGTAGAAAAAAAGCGCAATGACTTTGGGAAACACCAAGTAATTAATGGAATTAATACCCATTACTTCTAATGCGTCAATTTGTTCGGTAACTCGCATGGAACCAATACTCGAAGTAATGAACGATCCCATTTTACCAGCCATAATGATGGATATAAATGTAGGGGCAAATTCAAGGATAATGGATTGCCTTGTTGCGAATCCGACCAAGTATTCCGGAATCAATGGATTGTCAATGTTTAGTGCTGTTTGAATGGCGACTACCCCTCCGACGAAAAATGAAATAAAAGCAACAATACCTAGCGAATTAATGATAAGCTCATCTACTTCCTTTAGGATCAATTCCCGTAATACCGAACCTTTGGTAGGACGGCTAAAAACGGTTTTCAGCATTAAAAAATAGGAGCCAATATCATGCAGGTACTTCATAGGCGGTCGTCTGTTGCTAAAGTAACAAAATTCGGGGAGTGTTTTCTCTCTATTCCGTTGTGGCCTTTATTTGTTTAGTAGATCCATTATTTTATGGTAGATCCCTGTATTTTCATAAATACCCCCAAAGTTCTCGGAACCAGGTCCATCGGCAAAAACGGGAACCATCGTAGCGGAATGTCCGTCTGTAGAGAATGTGGCCTCGATTTCGTTATAATTATGCTCTTTCGAGGACAATGTGAAACCACCTGTTTCGTGGTCTGCCGTAACAATCACCAAGGTCTCGCCGTTAGTTTTAGCAAAATCCAATGCCACTCCAATGGTAGCATCAAAATCCAACAATTCTGCAATCAAATACTCCCCATCTCTATCATGGCCTCCCCAATCTATTTGTGAACCTTCTATGATAAGGAAAAACCCATTTTCATTCTTAGATAGTTGATCTAAAGCTAGTTGAGTTGATTTTGGAAGAAAATCCCCACGTGTTTCCATAGTGGGCATCCCTCTTTGTGCAAGCAAGAAGCCTTGTTTCTGGGCATCCTTCTTACTCAGGCCAACCGTATCAACCACAAACCCTTTCGCAGTTAACTCAGAAAGTAGATCTAGACTGTCCTTTCTTTTATTGAAAAACTCCAGTCCTCCACCGGCGAAAAAATCCACACCAGAATTTGGTAAGTAGGAAGCAATTTCTTCCTCTTTCCTTCGTGATGTGCTATGTGCATAAAAAGCGGCTGGAGTAGCATGTGTAATGGACGAAGTGGCTATAACTCCCGTTGCCATACCTTTTTCCGAAACATGTTCTACAATTGTTTTAACCACAGTGGAGTCGGCATCAACCCCAATGGCGCCATTGTAGGTTTTTACACCACTGGCAAACGAAGTAGCCCCTGCTGCTGAATCGGTAATTAATTTATCTGAAGACGATGTTTTGATGAGCCCAACTACGGGAAATTGCTCAAAGTTAGACGGAGCATCTTTAAAAAATAAACTAGCGGAAACCTCGCTTAATCCCATACCATCACCAATTAGTAAGATGACATTTTTAGGATGTTCCTTAACTTCCTTTATATCTGTAGTAGTAGTTTCCTTATCTCCAGAATTACATGAGAACAAGGATATGGTTAACAAAAGGGCGAATAGTTTTTTCATATAAAAAAATTGAACTTCAAAAATACGGATAATGTTGGTGTCTTAAATGTTAAGATTGCGTTAGTTACTACCCATAAGCTTCTTTCGTATAGCAAGCCAGCGAAGCTTTCTAATAAATCGCCCCTCTTGCTTGGTGACGATGTAATTGTCATTAAACTTTAAAAAGCCACCTATGGCACTGAAAAAATAACCGATATTTTTCTTCTTTAAAGCTAGTTTGCCAGAAGCAATTAGCGTAAGCAGAAAACCATATCTCATTTTCCTAAACGCCTCACCTTGTTTCTTTCCAGCTTTGGCAGCATAGTTTGTGCCAGTGGGTTTAAGGTGTTTTACGCGCAAGTTTTCATTCGTAATGACATCCCAACCATGATATTTTGCTAGTAATTCGTCTACTGTATCCCAACCCATCGATTTTTTCAATCCTCCAATTTGTTGGAAGCATTTTCTTCGATACGCTTTAAGGGCACCGCGAATGTGGTCCTTGTTCGTGAGGCTTTCCAAAACCCATTCTTCATCTTTTAGGATATAACAAAAACCACCGGCCATGCCGCATTTTTCATTTTTTTGAAAGGCTGAAGCTATGGTCTCAAGGTAATTTTTGGGAAATATGAGATCGGCATCAAACTTACAAAGGATGTCGTATTGCTCATCCAATTCTTTTAATCCGGCGTTAAATGCACTAATCACTTTACTACCCGGAAGATGCTCCTTTGAGGAGGTGTTAGAAATAACTGAAACGAAAGGATGAATTTCTGAAAAAGATTTTGCAATACCGAGAGTGTTATCCGAAGAACTATCATCTACAACGATGATTCTTTTTGGCAATAGACTTTGTTCAACCAGCGATTGAAGCGTTCGTTCTAAATAAGCTCCCTCGTTATAAGCAGGTATAACAATATAAAAGTCCATTTACTTTCTTTCGGCATATACCAAGTAATAACGTGGTGTAAACCTTCTTAAAATGGGGCGTATCCCCACCTTTTTAACTGGATTGGTAAACTTCTCTCTCTTTTTAATTCGCCATCCAGCTTTTTCCAGCAGCCAATCGAATTGCCAATCTTCAAATTCATGGTAGTGCCGATCCCTTTCATCCGTTTTACTTCTATATGCTGAGGCAAACCAGAGTTTTAGTGGGACAGATGCAACTAACTTTTTGGCTTTGATGTCATTTATGACATTGAATGGAGAAACAAGGTGTTCAAAAATTTCGAAGGCTGTAACTACATCATACGATTCTGTCTGAACGGCTTTGGTGTCCAAATCCAGATCCTCACCTTGGGTATTGGTTACCTGAAAGCCTTCCTTCTTAAGTATTTCTGAAAACGGATTGGAAACACCCAAATCCAATATGGATTCTTCTTTAGAAATGAATTCTTTTAAGAACTTTAGGGTGTATTTATAACGTTTTTTGGGATATTTTCCTTCGTACATAGTTAGATTCTGTAAACAATAGCATTGATGTTCATCCCTGCACCAACACTAGCAAAGATAACGATATCTCCACTGTTTACTTCATGGCCGTCCAATTTTCCCTTCACCACAAGATCTAAGACCGTGGGAACGGTTGCCACACTCGAGTTCCCTAATTTATCTATAGTCATAGGCATGACATTTTCTGGCGGATCTATCCCATAAAGTTTAAAAAATCTTGCTATAATCGCTTCATCCATTTTTTCATTTGCCTGATGAATGAAAATCTTCTTTACGTCTTCTATGGGAACCCCACTTTTGTCTAAGCAATCCTTCATGGCTAAGGGCACATTGCTAAGGGCGAACTCATATATTTTACGTCCATACATCTTTATGTAACGTCGGGCGCCATTTAATTCTTGATTATTGGACTCCCCAAAGTAAATAAAATGAGCTTCATCGTATGTGTATGTAGCACTGGAATGTCCTAAAATGTCACTTTCTGAAGATTTGTTCAATTCTAGAACAACTGCACCAGCTCCATCACTATAGATCATGGAATCCCGGTCATGCTGATCTATAACACGCGATAGTGCTTCTGCACCAATGACCAAGCATTTCTGTGCCATACCAGCTTTCATAAAAGCTTGTGCCTGTATCATTCCCTCTACCCAGCCTGGACAACCAAAAAGCACGTCATAGGCTACGCATGAAGGGTTTTTGATACGCAAAAGATGCTTTACCCGTGAGGCCAAACTAGGAACGGTATCACTCTGTTGTGTTCCATGTTTTACATCACCGTAGTTGTGCGCTACTATAATATAATCAAGGGTTTCTTTGTCAATACCTGCATCCTCAATGGCTTTTTCGGCAGCAAAATGCGCAATCTCCGAAGTAACCAATTTATCCTTAAGGTAACGCCGTTCTTCAATGCCGGTTATTGCCTTAAATTTTTTGATGATCACCTCATTTTCATGTCCGAAAGGGGATCCGTCAACATTGTAAAAATCGTGATTTTCAAATCCTTTGTTCGGTGCGACCTTACTGGGAATAAAGCTCCCAATGCCCGTGATTTGTATGCCCATAAAAAAAATTATTTGCTAAATGTAGGTAAAAAGTATTTGCTAGCCTTACTCCATACCATTAAATATACGACGTTCAACGTTCAAAAAAAGGGAAGCTCAAAACCAAAAAAGTCAGTTTCGAGCTTCCATTAGTATTAAAAATGTAAACTATGCCTCCATAAATTCTTCAATCGGAGCACAAGTACAGATTAAATTTCTATCACCATATGCATCATCTACACGTCTAACGCTCGGCCAAAATTTATTCTCAGAAACGTAGTCCAATGGAAAAGCGGCTTCTTTTCTGCTATAAGGAAATTCCCAAGTATCACTGGTTAGCATGGCTTGGGTGTGCGGTGCGTTTTTAAGCACGTTGTTAGGGTCTTCTTTACTAGCTACTTCAATCTCTTTCCTAATAGAGATCATAGCATCACAAAATCGATCCAACTCTTCCTTACTTTCGCTCTCGGTAGGTTCAACCATAATAGTCCCAGCAACGGGAAAGGAAACGGTAGGTGCATGGAAACCATAATCCATTAATCTTTTGGCTATATCGGTAACTTCGATACCATGTTCCTTAAATGGACGGCAATCAATAATCATCTCATGCGCTGCACGTCCTCGTTCACCTGTATATAGCGTGCTATAATGCCCGTCTAGGCGTTCCTTAATGTAGTTGGCATTTAGGATGGCATATTGTGTTGATGCTTTCAATCCATTCTCACCCAACATGCTTATATACGCATAACTTATAAGGCAAGCCAATGCACTACCCCAAGGAGCAGCGGATATAGCAGTTATTGCCTTTTCTCCTCCGGTTTCAATTACTGGGTTAGAAGGTAGGAAAGGAACTAATTGTTTTGCTACACAGATAGGACCTACGCCCGGGCCACCACCTCCATGTGGAATAGCAAAGGTCTTGTGAAGGTTTAAATGACATACATCTGCCCCTATGGCACCTGGGTGTGTTAGGGCAACCTGTGCATTCATATTGGCACCATCCATGTATACTTGGCCGCCATTATCATGTATGATTCCCGTAATTTCACGAATTGCGCTTTCGTATACCCCATGTGTAGATGGGTAGGTGACCATGAGAGCAGCTAAGTTTTCTTTGTGTTCTTCTGCCTTGGCCCTTAAGTCATCCACATCTATGTTTCCTTCTTCAGTAGCTTTTGTTACGACTACCTTCATTCCCGCCATGACAGCACTTGCTGGATTGGTTCCGTGTGCAGAAGAGGGTATGAGACATATATTCCTATGTGCATCCCCGCGCGATTCATGATACGCCCGAATGACCATGAGACCGGCATATTCTCCTTGAGCACCCGAATTCGGCTGTAAAGAGGTTCCTGCGAATCCAGTAATTTCTGTAAGCTGTTCCTCTAACTTTTTCAGCATGGTTTGATATCCTTCTGCTTGTGCTACAGGTACAAATGGATGAATACCTCCCCAACGAGCGTCACTCAAAGGAAGCATTTCGGCTGCGGCATTCAGTTTCATTGTGCAAGATCCAAGAGAAATCATAGAGTGATTAAGGGCTAGGTCCTTTCGCTCCAATTTCTTGATATAACGCATCAATTCTGTTTCACTGTGGTAACTATTAAAGACTTCGTTGGTCATAAATTCCGAAGTTCTAGCCACAGCTTCTGGAATAGCATTGCCGTCCATAAGTGTAGAAATATGGAAAGCGTCCTTGTTCGTTGCCTTTGCAAAAACAGCCACAATAGCATTTATGTCCTTTATTGTTGTAGCTTCGTTTAAAGCAATGGAAACGGTGTCGTTATCTGGATAATAGAAGTTAATTCCGTGTGTTTCCGCTATGGTTTTAACTTCCTTGGCATTGGCTTTAATTGCTATAGTGTCAAAATAAGTCTCATTTGCCTGAAATAGCCCTAACCTTTCCAATGCGTCTGCTAGGGTAGTTGCTTTTTGATGTACTTTGTTTGCAATATCCTTTAATCCTTCAGGGCCGTGGTAGACACTATACATGCCGGCCATTACAGCCAACAATACTTGAGCAGTACAAATGTTAGATGTGGCTTTGTCACGTTTAATATGCTGTTCCCGTGTTTGAAGTGCCATTCGGAGCGCTCTATTACCAGAGGTATCGCGGGTAACCCCAATAATTCTTCCCGGAATATTTCTTTTGTAAGCCTCTTTGGTTGCAAAATATGCAGCATGAGGACCACCATACCCTAATGGGATTCCGAAACGTTGGGTGGTTCCAACAACGATATCAGCACCAAAATTTCCGGGAGCTTCCAATTTGACCAAACTTAAGATGTCTGCAGCCACAGCCACTTTGATATCTGCATCATTCGCATTCTTAATAAATGAGGCGTAATCATATACTTTACCACTTTTGCCTGGGTATTGCAGGATGGCTCCAAAATAGTCCCTTGAAAAGTCAAATTCTTCATGATTCCCAACCATCAATTCTATTCCCAACGGAGTAGAACGTGTTTGCAGTAAGGAAAGCGTTTGTGGAAGAATTTCTTCAGAAACAAAAAACTTTACCACATTCTCCTTCTTCTGAGCTCTTTCCCTCACTGCGAAAAGCAAACTCATGGCTTCCGCTGCTGCGGTAGCTTCATCCAATAGCGAAGCATTAGCGAGTTCCATTCCAGTGAGGTCGGTTACCATGGTCTGGAAATTTAGAAGTGCTTCCAATCGCCCTTGGGCAATTTCAGCCTGATAGGGCGTATAGGCGGTATACCAACCTGGGTTCTCTAGAATATTCCTTTGAATAACAGCGGGAATATTAGCGGCATGATACCCTAATCCAATGTAGCTTTTAAACACCTTATTCTTAGAGGCCAATTCGTTAATATGTTCAAGATATTCCTGTTCACTAAAAGCTGGATCCAACTGTAAATCCTTTTCCAAACGGATATCGTTAGGGATGGTTTCATGAATGAGTTGTTCCATACTTTCCACCCCAATTGTTTTAAGCATTTGGGGTAAGTCACTTGGCCTAGGGCCTATATGTCTAAGGGCAAAAGAAGAAGTGTTCATTAAGAAATAATTAAATTTTCACAAAATTACGATATATACCTCAAAATTTTTGGCTTTTTCAGGGTTGGAATTAAGAATTTTTCAACCAAAAACCTGAGTTACTAACACTTTGGGTATTTTTGTTTCATGCGCTTGTTAAGGCTAGTATTCGACTTTTATATAAATGCAAGCATACACGTGGCTTTGGCAGTCACCTCACTTGGGTATGTGACACTTTTGGAGTTTGACGTAACTCCTTTATTCCTTTTGATTGGAGTTATTTTTTTTGGGGCAATTTCGGGGTATAATTTCATTAAATATGCCCGAATAGCTGGATTGCATCATAGAAGTTTGGCTAGTTCCTTAAAAGCAATCCAGGTTTTTTCTTTGCTAAGTGCCGGAGCTCTATTGGCGATCCTGTTTTTTGTGCCCGCGGACCTTCTAAGTCCTTTATCGGTTTTGGGATTCTTGACATTGTTATATGCCGTGCCCTTCTTTAGAAAAAAAAGCCTTCGAACCCTCAACGGACTTAAGATATTTGTGGTAGCAGGTGTTTGGGCCGGGGTATCTGTATTAATACCCTTATGGAATACAGACTTGCTGGGACAAATGGATGTTTGGCTGTCGTTTTTTCAATTGTTCTTTTTGGTAATTGTGTGGACATTACCTTTTGAAATTAGGGACATTTCCTATGATGCGCCCAGTTTGGGAACCTTGCCACAAAAGTTCGGAATTAGGGGAGTAAAGGTATTAGGGTTTTCCCTTGTGCTTGCAGTAATCCTTGCCGAAGGATTTAAAGATGAAATCAATTATGCGCATTTCACGGGATTGGTACTCGTAGGTGTTCTTAGTGCCTATCTTCTTGGGATATCGAAAAAAAAACAATCGAAATACTTTGCATCATTTCTAGTAGAAAGTATCCCGATCGTTTGGTGTATGTTAACTCTTGCTTTTGAAAGATTACTTGGATAATTCCTGCTGTAATCGCTCTTTCAACGCATTCTTATCTGCTGTTTTAACCGTAGGGTTTCTTATGGCTTTGGACAATTTGGTGTTCCTTGCCGTGTACTTTCTGCACGCCCTACAATAGATTAGGTGAATGTTAAGGCGAACTTTCTCCCAAAAAGTTGCTTCCTTGTACTGATTTTTATCACAAAAGTGATTCGCCTCGTGGCATTCTAATTTTATATTCATAACGTATTAAAACCAATTTTCTTCTAGGCAATCAGCCATCGCTTTACGCGCCCGGTGAATGATTACCCATAGGTTAGACGGGGTTATGTCGAATTCATTACAGATGGTTTCCGTATCAAAACCATCTACTGTTTTCATCCTAAAAATAGTGGACTGCTTTTCAGGTAATTTATCCATGCACCCAAAAATAGCCATCCCCAATTCTTCATTTTCCATTGTATCCTCTGCAGTTTTGTCGAAAGGATCTCCCACTCGCTCCTCAAGCCAGTCTCCATCATCTTCACCTTCTTTGTAATTAACCCGTACTTCGGCTTTTCCTTTATTGGAGTTTATTTTTCTGTAATAGTCAATAATCTTTCTTTTCAGGATGGAGATGAGCCATGTGCGCTCTGTAGACTCCCCTTTAAAGTTATCTTTCGATTTAAGTCCGGCCAGAAATGTCTCCGAAATCAGGTCTTGAGCAATTTCATGATCATTTACGCGAACAATGGTATAGTTGTACAAGTAATCTGAATACTTGTCTATCCATCCACTGGGATTTATTTCGTTGATTGGCATGCGGGCTTTGTCGTAGTTTTTTTCAAAAATAACAAAGTTTAGGGAAACCTTAACGGAATCTGATAAAAGCCTAGGAATAGAGTGCTTTTTGTTCTGCCTGCCTTTTAATGAAAGCATTTCTTTGGGAAAGGAATTTTGTAAGGTGATTTTTTAATAACCATCTATCCAAACATCTTCCAAGATAACCAAAAGGGACCCTGTACTTTAAAACATCTATCATTTCTATATGACTCCCTTTCTTTCTGAAAAAGTGCTGGTGCACGAAATAGGTAAAATTTCCTTTCACCATAATATCCGTAAAATGAAAGGGTTTTTCATATGAGATTATTTTGCTCGTATGCGATAATAAAAGACCTAAATGCCTTCCTTGCCAAGTAACCGTCTCGTCGGGTCCCAAGAGGCCTGATGACTTTCCACCAATGACCTTTTCATTGGATTTGTGAGCCGATTCTAAGTGAAGGTCTATACTTCTTGAAAGGTCGAACACCTCATCTAGCGACGCCTTAATAGGTGTATGTAGGACTATTGTGGTCATTATTTTGTAGCCGTTATAATGTAGTACCCAAAATCCTTAAGGTGCAATCCCGAAATTAAAGCATAAAACGAAGCTTTAAGATTGTTCCAGCTTTGGGGTTTTATAGGATTCCCTTTCATTATGTTTTTTAGTAGGAATCCAGTAATAGCAAAAGGAACGTGCAATACAGAGGGAGCCACGCGCATGGACACTTCTTCCACGTTAATGTTTTGAAAACCGATAGATTTCAGTCGTTCTTCTACCTCATCGATCACACCTAATCCGCTTAAACTCCAACCTTTGCAGAGCCCTTTGTAGCTATAGTGACTTCCCATACATAGCTGTGTGGGGGATTTTTTAAGAAAAGCATCTGCGATAACCATTTTACCACCAGTTTTTAGAATACGGAACCCCTCGCGAAGGCATTCCATATTGTGACCGGAATGACAAAGGCTTTCAACACCAACTACCCCGTCCATTGTACTGGACGAAATAGAAGTTTGAGTGTAATTCTCTTCTAAAATGACTCCCTTTTCATTCTTTAACAACCGATTTCCTTCTTTAACCTGAAAAGGGGAGAGGGTGACTCCGATCATGGAAAGTAGCCGATCTTTTCTCATAAAGTGGCGCATGGTCCCTCCCATTCCACACCCCAGATCGGCCACGATCCTTTGACCACCCCTTAGATCAAGGCGATTATAGATTTGACTATTCATTTCATTAAGCATACTGTCCCTTTTAAATGGGTTGGTTTTACCCCAAATGAAATAGCCAAAGTGCATGTTGAGGTCTTTACTCCAAAATTCGTAATCCTCTGTAGCTTCATCGTAAAAGTGAATTATGTCTTGTTGCGAAGCATTTGTTTTTTTCTTTTGAAAAGGAAGGGTGATTGTTTTCATGGCCAGTTATTTATACAATGTTTTGAATCAATAGTAGGGTGTAAACTGAAGCAAATAGTACAAATAATAAGTTCATACCAATGCCTCCCCACTTGAATAGAAACTTCTTAGGTATATCATACATGGGATAGTAAGCTATTTGCGTAACAACTTTTCCAACCCAATAGGCGGCAATAAGCCCAGTAATTGCAATTGCTAAAGAAGTCCCATTTTTGAGTTCGTTGGGGATAAGGATGGCTATTAATCCGAAAGAAAAATTCAACCCTTGGATGTAGCGACCATAAGTTTTTGCAATTTCTTGATTTAAAGGTTTGAGTTGCTTTACATCGTTATACCAATCGAATACTTGGTGCCGAATGTATGGATAAACCAATGCGGTGAATATTTGTCCTGCTCCTCCTAATACGATGAGCCAATTGGGAATTTCAAGTTTCATAATGTTTAGATTTTGTTTTTCATTTGATGGTATTCCCACTGATTGTGATGCTCAATATGAACCACTGGCACAACGAGCAGGAAAATAATAGCGAATGGAATTCCGAAATATGTCATTAAGGCGATAGGAGGGATGATCCAAAAGAGCCCTGTGATTATTAATAGAAGCGAAAGCCACTTGGGCATTCCCATACTAACACTCAGACTAAGGTTAGATACATAGCTCACAATTCCAAAAAACCAACTAGTAAAGAATAGGAAAGAATGATGGTCCGATGGGAAGAAAGTTAGTATCATTAAAATATAACTCAAGGTAAAGGTGATAATTCCGATCTGTTGTTTTTTATTTTCCATTTATTCTAAACTTTCAATAATTATTGAAATATATTATTCAAAGAAAAGGGAGACAAACTCCCTGTGATCTCATCCGGATTTTGTTCCTATTTCAGAAACTTTACCAGGGTTTTGGTAATCCAATTCTGCTCTTGATTTACCATTCTATTTAGCATCGCATCGGCAGTTTCTACCAATTCATGCATTTCTTTCGTTTTCTTTATAAGTTCTTGTGTTTTCCTGCTTCCGTCATCTTCAATGTTCGACACCTCTTTCAGCACACGGACTGTCGGTCTAATTTCCCTTCTACTACGCTCTTTTGCTATGGTTCGGGCCAATTCGGCTACATCTTTTTCACTAGCAAAGAACTCCTTTCGCTCTCCAGGGACATTTACTTTGTAGACTATGCCCCAATCCATAAGTCCCCTTAGGTTCATGCTGGCATTCCCTCGGGAAATACCTAATTCTTCCATGATTTCTTCCATGGGTAAAGGGTCTGGGGATACATAGAGCAAGGCATGTATTTGTGCCATCGCCTTATTAATTCCCCATAAGGTTCCCAATGCTCCCCAGGTACTGATGAATTTTTCTTTTGCTTCTTTGTAATTCATGAATCAAATATATAAATAATTTTAAACTTTCAAAAATAATTGAAAATTTGTTTTAAAAACTACATGGGATATTAATGATTTATTTGAATCTAAATAAGCCCAGCTCTTTTCAATAAAGCATCTGGATTCGGTTTCTTACCCCGGAATTGCACATACAGTTCCATGGGGTCTACTGTTCCTCCTTTGGATAATACAGTTTCCTTAAATCGAGTGGCCAGTTTTTTGTTGAAGATACCTTCCTGCTTAAAATAATCAAATGCATCGGCATCCAATACTTCTGCCCATTTGTAGCTGTAGTAACCTGCACTGTAGCCTCCTTGAAAGATGTGGGAAAAAGCCGTACTCATACAGGTTTCTGGAGTGCTGGGGTACAATTTTGTTTTCTCGAACGCCTTCTCTTCGAAGGATTTTACGTTTGTAATGTTAGATGGATCAGCACCATGCCATGCCATGTCTAACATACCAAAGCTCAATTGTCTAAGTGTTTGCATTCCTTCATGGAAAGTTGCAGATTCTTTTATTTTCTGAACATACTCCATAGGTATGAGTTCCCCAGTTTCATAGTGAGTGGCAAACAGTTCTAAGGTTTCTTTTTCGTAACACCAGTTTTCCAATACTTGACTGGGTAGCTCCACAAAATCCCAATATACACTTGTACCGCTCAACCCTTTGTAGGTGGTATTGGCTAGCATACCGTGAAGGGCATGCCCAAACTCATGGAATAAGGTAGTTACTTCATTAAAAGTGAGTAGGGAAGGCTTGCTGGAGGTAGGCTTGGTAAAATTACAAACGATGGAAACGTGTGGACGATCATTCACCCCATTCTTTATCTGCTGGGGTTTGTAGCTGGTCATCCAAGCACCACCCCTTTTTCCGGGCCTAGGATGAAAATCTGCATAAAACATACTAACCAAGACATTTTCGGCGTCCTTAACCTGATAGGTTTTAACGTCCTCATGGTAAGTGTCAATGCTGTCATCTTCTTCAAAACTAAGCCCAAATAATTTTTCGGCCACTTGGAAAACCCCGGCAATCACATTTTCCAGTTTGAAATAGGGCTTCAATTTTTCATCGTCTAGGTTAAAACGTTCTTGTTTCAACTTTTCGGCATAATAGGCGCTGTCCCATTTTTGTAGTTTATCTATTCCATCCAATTGCTTGGCATACGCTTCTAATTCATCAAATTCCTTTTGGGCCGCTGGTCTGGTCTTTTCCAACAATTCATTCAAGAATTCGTTTACATTTTCCGGTGTTTCTGCCATGCGCTCTTCTAACACGAAATGAGCATGGTTATGGTAACCCAGTAATTGCGCCCGTTCATGTCGAAGATTCGCAATTTTCAGGACATTTTCCTCATTATTATGTTCGTTTTGCTGAAATGCCTTGCCGCCGAAGGCAAGGGATAATTTTTTGCGCAGATCCCTGTTGCTTGCATATTTCATGAAAGGGATATAGCTTGGGTAGTCCAAAGTGATCATCCATCCCTCTTTCCCCCTTTCCTTGGCAATTTGTTGGGCTGCTTCCTTGGCTCCTTCTGGCAACCCTTCCAAGTCATCTTCATTGCTGATATGCATTTCGAAAGCATTGGTTTCGGCCAGTACATTTTCTCCAAATGTTAGCTTCAATTTGGCCAATTCTGCATCCAAAGCACGTAGTTTGTCCTTTTTCCCTTTGGAAAGATCGGCACCATTGCGGGCAAATCCCTTGTATTGCTTTTCCAACAACATCTGCTGTTCCCCATTTAATGACAGGCCTTCCCTAGAATCATACACTGCTTTTACCCTTTTGAATAGAGTTTCATTCAATAAAAGATCGTTTTTAAAGTCGGTTAACAAGGGTGAAATTTCCTGAGCTATTTTCTGAATTTCCTCGTTCGTTTCTGCACTGTTGAGGTTAAAGAAAATACTAGTGGCCCGATCCAACTGCATTCCTGTATTTTCTAAGGCTTCCACCGTATTCTCGAACGATGGTAACTCCTCAGAATTGACAATGATGTCGATCTCTTTTTTCGTTTGTTCAATTAGCTCCACAATGGCAGGAACATAGTGTTCCTCCTTAATTTTTGAAAAAGGAGCGGTATCGAATTTTTGAAGAAGTGGATTCATGAGGTAAATAATCTGATGGGTTCACAAAATTGGAAACGAAGATACGAATCGGGAGCGGTAATTTTTATTAAGATATGTTAATGTCGTAGCCGGAATTTGAAAGTATATATGTATAAATCGGCATGAAAGTTAGTATGATAAGAAGGATGTTTAAAACAATCCCGACAATGCTAATAAGTTTGGTCTTAAAGAATCCTTTTATTCCGAAGAAAATTCCAATAAGGCCTATGATAAGGCCGGACATTTTAAAAAAGTTGGGAATTTTAAGGTTGAAATCGGAAAGGGTGGTGCCTTTGGGATAATCACTATAGTTCATTATGGCCTCGGCAAAGCTATGGTTAAGATACACTACCCATACCATTCCTAAGACCGCTACAATTATGGATAGTACGGCATGTTTCATTTAGTGCTAGCCTCTTACTTTTTTGGCCCCTTCTTCTACTTTAATCTTGAGTCCTTCTTTATAGGCCAAGACTTTATCCAGCACACATTTGTCGGCACTACCTATAATTTGGGCGGCAAGGATTCCCGCGTTCTTGGCGCCATTTAGCGCCACAGTGGCGACAGGTACGCCACCCGGCATCTGTAAGATGCTAAGAACGCTGTCCCAGCCATCTATAGAATTACTGGATTTCACAGGAACTCCAACAACTGGCAAGGGAGACAAAGATGCGATCATTCCCGGTAGGTGGGCGGCACCACCAGCACCCGCAATGATGACAGAGATACCTCTGGTATGGGCATTCTTTCCATAATCGAAAAGTTTATCTGGCGTACGGTGGGCAGATACAATATCTACTTCCACTTCTATATCGAACCCTTTTAGGATGTCTATGGCGTCCTGCATAACGGGCAGGTCGCTCGTGCTCCCCATAATGATACCTACTTTACTCATCTTATTTGCTTATTACTTTAATACTGTTCTTAACTTTTTCGGCCACAACGCGGGCTTCGTCTATATTTTCATTTACAATAGTCACATGCCCCATTTTTCGAAAAGGACGTGTTTGCTTTTTACCATAAATATGTGGTGTAACGCCATCCATGGCCATGATTTCTGCAATGTTTTCATACACTACTTCACCGGTATGTCCTTCTGCACCCACCAAATTGACCATAATTCCTCCCACCTTACTATCGGTATTGCCTAAGGGAAGATCTAGAATGGCACGAACATGCTGCTCGAACTGATTGGTATAACTTGCTTCGATACTGTAGTGCCCGCTGTTATGGGGTCGTGGTGCCACTTCGTTTACTAAAATTTCATCATCGCGGGTCTGAAACATTTCTACTGCAAGTAATCCTACATGTTCAAATGCTTCCGACACTTGCGCCGCAACGGCTCGAGCTTTTTCAGCTACATGAGCCTCAATACGCGCAGGACAGATTACATATTCTACTTGGTTGGCTTCGGGGTGGAACTCCATTTCAACGACGGGGTATGTTGTAACTTCCCCCGAAGGATTTCTGGCCACAATAACCGCCAATTCATTTTTAAAGGGAATCAATTTTTCGGCAATACAGGGTCCGCTGGATAATGGAATAATATCCCCAGCATCTCGAATGATGCTCACTCCTTTACCATCATATCCGCCTGTACAGCTTTTCCATACAAAAGGGTAATGCAATTCCTTTCTAACAATGGCTTCGTTTAAAGCATTCTTATCTTCAAAAACGATAAATGGGGAAGTAGGTATTTGATGTGTTTTGTAAAATTGCTTCTGAACCCCTTTGTCCTGAATGTTCCGAAGTGTTTTGGAAGAAGGGAAAACTTTCTTTCCTTCGGCTTCCAATTTTTCCAAGGCATCCACATTTACACCTTCAATCTCGAAGGTGAGTACATCTACATTTTTTCCAAAATCGTAAACGGTTTCGAAGTCCATTAAATCCCCTTGTAGGAACAGATCACAAGCGATTCTGCAAGGTGCTTCTGTACTGGGATCAAGTACATGGGTGGCGATATCGTATTTGCGGGTTTCATACAACATCATTTTGCCTAATTGGCCGCCTCCTAAAATTCCGAGGACAAACTCCGAAGAAAAATAATTTGCCATGGCGCAAAGGTACAATCTTCTTCGAAATGGGTATCTTTGCACCTTCGTTATGTGGAATTTTTTTAAATCATTATTCAGAAGTAATAAGAAACGGATGAAAAACATCGTATTATTTGGCCCTCCAGGTGCCGGAAAAGGAACCCAAGCCGAAGTTTTAAAGGAAAAATATCAATTGGTACACTTATCTACGGGAGATATGTTTCGTTACAACATGAAAAACGAAACCGAACTGGGTAAACTTGCCAAGAGTTATATGGATAAAGGACATTTGGTGCCAGATAGTGTTACCAATCAAATGTTGAAGGCAGAAGTGGATAGAAGGGGAGATGTAAACGGATTTATTTTCGATGGGTATCCTAGAACAAAGGATCAAGCAAATGTTTTAAAAGAGTTTCTAGCCGGCAAAGGGACAGAGGTTCATGGTATGTTGGCTTTAGAGGTCGATGACGAAATTTTGGTGCAACGACTTTTGGAAAGGGGAAAATCCAGTGGACGGGCAGATGACGCTAACGAAGAGGTAATACGCAACAGGATAACTGTGTACTATACCGAAACAGATATTTTAAAAGAATTCTATCAAGCCGAGAATAAGTACTACGGTGTAGATGGTGTTGGAACCATTGAAGAAATCACCGAGCGCTTGAGTGAAGTGATCGATACACTATAGTTAATATACAGCTTGAACCAAGCTGTTTTTATAAGGAATCATGACTGAGGGAAATTTTGTTGATTATATAAAGATTCACGTTACTTCTGGAAAAGGAGGGCAAGGTAGTGCTCACCTAAGAAGAGAGAAATTTGTGGCAAAAGGAGGTCCGGATGGTGGCGACGGAGGTCGAGGCGGGCATGTAATCCTGAGGGCTAATGAAAATATGTGGACCCTCTATCACCTGAAGTTCAAACGACATTTTAAGGCAGGTCAGGGAGGCGCTGGTGGTAAACAAACCAGTACAGGCGCCAACGGGGATGATGTGTACATTGAAGTACCTTTGGGAACTTTGGTGAAAAACTCCGATACTGGCGAAACCATTCATGAAATCCTTGAACACGGCGAAGAGTTTATCATCGCCAAAGGAGGTAAAGGAGGGCGTGGAAATGATCATTTTAAAAGTCCTACCCGTCAGACACCTCGTTATGCACAACCTGGATTGCCTGGGGAAGAAGCCAATATTACCTTAGAAATGAAAGTTTTGGCAGATGTTGGTTTGGTAGGGTTTCCCAATGCGGGCAAATCTACATTGCTGTCCGTCATTACTGCGGCCAAACCCAAGATAGCCAATTATGAATTTACAACCCTAAAACCCAACCTTGGTATTGTAGAATATCGTGATTATCGATCGTTTGTTATGGCAGATATTCCCGGGATTATAGAAGGTGCTGCCGAAGGAAAAGGATTGGGGCATTACTTTTTAAGGCATATTGAACGTAACTCTACCTTACTGTTTTTAATTCCGGCTGATGCCGATGACATTAGAAAGCAGTACGATATTTTGGTAGATGAGCTGCGTCGGTACAATCCAGAACTTCTGGATAAGGAACGTTTGGTCGCTATTTCCAAAAGTGATATGCTAGACGAAGAGTTGAAAGCTGAAATGAAGGCGGAATTGGATAAGGATTTTGAAGGGATCCCGTATTTGTTCTTTTCATCGGTTGCCCAGCAGGGTTTAATGGAATTGAAGGACAAACTTTGGGAAATGCTCAACTAAGAAATCCTAATTTCTTGCAATTTATAAATTAAGAGAAGTAATAGGGGGGTCAAGCGAAGATTTGCGTATCTTACAGGGATAATCAAATTACGCTGAAAGCTATGAAAAGACTACTACTCCCGTCCTTCTTATTGAGTTGTTTTTTGGGCCTTTCTCAATGCCCAACTTCAGATATTGTGTTAACTACTCAAGCGGAAGTGGATAATTTCGCTGCCAATTACCCAGGATGTACCATGCCGATTAATGAAATTCGTGTGGAAAGTACCGATGTTACCAATTTACTGGGCTTCTCTAATTTTACCCATGTAGAAGATTTAATTTTGTTTAGTACTGATATTGTCGATTTATCAGGATTGGAAAATGTGGAAACCATGGGTAAGTTGACACTTTGGAACAATCAAGGTATTCAGGATTTGACTGGATTGGATGCTCTTACCGCATTGGGAGGACTCGAAATGTTCATAAATAATAACGCAGTTAGTTTAGAGGGAATGCCCAATTTACAGAGTATTAGCAGTATGTTTCTATTTGAAAACGATAACCTGTCCGATATTTCCCAGATTGGTTTCGTTCAAAACCTATCCGGTCTTACCTTAGGGGGAAATAATTTGACTTCCCTGGCAGGCTTGGAAAATTTGGAGTCCGTAGATGGAGATCTTCAGATTTCGTCTGAGGCTATCCAGAATCTGAATGAGCTTTCTTCACTTCAAAACGTGGGAGGTTCAGTTTATGTCCAGGCCAATGAGAGCTTATTGGATATTTCGGCTCTGGATGGATTGAATACACTGGAAGACCTGTTCATCACAGAGAATTACGACTTGGTTAATCTTTCCGGACTGGAAAACATTACGACCATTACTGGACGTCTTCGTATTGGTTATAATTCGGAGATTACCAACCTATCTTTTTTAAGTAATTTGACCTTTGTGAACTTTTTGGATATTTACGATAATGATAATTTGACTTCCTTAGATGGATTGGAAAATTTGGGAATTATCAATGAGCGTTTATTAATTATTAGCAACCCAAGCCTAAATGATGTTTCCGCCCTAAGCGATGTGTCTTCTCTGCAACTTGAAGAGCTGGCATTAGCCAATAACGTGAATCTTGCCGTTTGTGCGAATCCCTTTTTATGTGGTGTTGTAAGCGACGCATCGATTACCAAATCTATAGGGAACAATGCTACTGGCTGTAGTTCTGTAGAAGAAATACAGGATTCTTGTTTACTGGCAACCAATGATTTTGAATTATCCAACATTGGAATAATGCCAAATCCAGTATCCGATATTCTCACAGTGCATGCCGAAGGAACTATTGTCATAGAACGAATGGAAATTCATTCGTTGCTAGGTCAGAAATTATCTCAAACTACCGAAAGGATCGTAGACGCTTCTCATTTGGCACAGGGCATATATTTGTTAACGATACACACCGATAGGGGAATTGTGACCAGAAAGTTTGTAAAGGAATAGAGCTACCCTTAAGGCCAATGAAAAAAAAGAATGCGTTTAAGTTAGGACTATTGATCCCTGTTTGTTTTCTACTGTTTTCTTGTGGAGCAACTGTATCTACAGATTATGAAAAACAGACAGATTGGTCACCATATACCCATTATCAGTTTTATGCAGATATAGAATCCGGCCTCAGTGAATTGGATGATAAGCGCATAAAAAATGCGATAGATAGTGTATTTGCATTTAGATCGTACCGTCCGTCTACGAACCCGGATTTCTTGATAAATTTTTATGCATCACAGGTCTTATCCAATTCTAGAAACACCATTGGTGTTGGCTTAGGTGGTGGAGGTGGTAATGTGGGTGTTGGCGGAAGTGTAGGAATTCCCATTGGAGGGCCAACCATAGAACAACAAATCACCATAGACTTTATCGATGCCAGAAAAGATCAGTTAATCTGGCAGGCAATTATCGATTGTCGTTTAAAGGAGAAAGCGAGTCCTGAACAAAAAGATGCGCATTATTTTAATGTGATTACCAAGGCGTTGAAGAAGTTTCCGCCTACAAAGTAAAAAAGGCCCTTTCGGGCCCATTTTTTGTTAATTCAGTAATTCTTTGTACTTGCTTTTGTAGCCGACTAGGGCTAATACATTGAGCAACAGCAGCACTACGGCTCCTGCACTATTACCTGGATCCAGGGTTAAATGGAATAAAACTGCATTCACAGAAACGCTCATCAGGATTATGGACATAAGTGCCCCAAATTTGTTGATGATTAAGCAAATTCCTGCCACAATTTCAACAATGGCAACTAACGTTAGCGTTTTAGAGCTCATTAACGCTCCAAAATAGGCCCCAGCATCACCTGAAGGCGCGTCCATTGGGATAAAGTGAAAAAATTTATTCAGTCCGAATACGAGAACGAAAAGTCCGAGGAGGATTCGGATGACCATAAAAACTTTAGAATTCATAATCTAAAAATTTAATTTGTTACTTATTAAAGGTACTTAATTAAAAATAAAGCGGTGGTCTTAACGTTTCATTTTCAAGTACGAAAAAATAAGTTAGTTATATTTGAAGTCCCAAAAGAACACTATGAATAGACTTTTCCTGCTACTTCTTTTCATTGCACCTTTTACTGTTGCTGCCCAAAATGATTTTTCGGAGGCTGAAGCCCATTTCAAAGCGGAGAACTATCAGAAAGCCAAAGCTATGTTCGAATCCTATCTCAAGGATCATCCGGAACACCGCAAAACCCGTGAATATTTAGGGGATATTGCTGGTTATGAAAAAGATTGGGATACGGCCATGGATTATTACGAAGGATTGGTTGAAGACGATGAGTCCAATGCCAATTATCACTTTAAATATGGTGGTACCATGGGGATGAAGGCCTTGGAGATTTCACGAATACGGGCACTTTCATACATTGGCGATATTAAAAGGGAATTGGAGACCGCTGCGAAATTGGATCCCAATCATATCGAAGCACGTTGGGCCTTGGTAGAATTTTACATTCAATTACCCGGCATCATTGGAGGTAGTGAAAAGAAAGCTACTAAATATGCCAATCAGTTGGGAAAAATCTCACCTGTAGATGGCCATTTGGCCAACGGTTATATTGCCGAGTACAGTAAACGACCTAAGGATGCCGAAAGACATTATAAGGATGCCATAGCTGTGGGAGGTTCTGTACATACCTACGAAAAACTCACAAATTTGTATGAAAGTACGGATCAACCAGAAAAGGCACTTCGTACGGTAGAGACCTGCCTCAAATTTCACGACAGGAATTCCTTGCGATATCAGATTGGAAAAATTGCTGCGCAATACAATCTGGATGCCGAATTGGGAATAAATTGCCTTCAAAAGTATATTGAAAACCATTCTTTGGCAGATGGAGTTCCCAAAGACTGGGCGTATTATAGGCTGGCCCAGATATATAAAAACAAAGGGGAGAAGGATACTGCACTGGCCTGGATTGACAAAGCCTTACATGATCGACCGGATTTCAGGGAAGCACAGGAGGAGAAAGAAATCATTTTAGGACTTTAGTACCGAGGCTAGCCGTCTTTTCAAAAAAGGATAAACCGCATTTGTAGTGAATGTATTTGCAGTATATTTACTTCGGTAAACGAATTGCACCAATCAATTTCTTTTCAGCAATTTTATGAGAGTACATTTTATAGCTATTGGAGGAGCAGCCATGCACAATTTGGCGTTGGCCCTGCACGAAAAAGGATATCAAGTAACAGGAAGTGACGACGAGATTTTTGATCCTTCCAAATCTAGATTGCAGAATAAAGGACTTTTACCCGATGAGTACGGATGGTTCCCAAGTAAGATAACCAACGAATTGGATGCCATTATCTTGGGAATGCATGCCAAGGCCGATAACCCTGAGTTGCTCAAAGCGCAAGAACTAGGCCTTAAAATCTATAGTTATCCCGAATTCCTTTATGAACAATCCAAGGACAAAACGCGTGTGGTAATTGGAGGTTCTCATGGTAAAACAACCATTACCTCCATGATCTTGCATGTGCTCCATTACCATGATAGGGATGTAGACTATATGGTTGGTGCCCAATTAGAAGGGTTCGATACTATGGTGCGTCTTACGAATGACAATGATTTTATGGTTTTGGAAGGGGATGAATATCTTTCCTCTCCCATAGATAGACGCCCGAAATTTCATCTTTACAAACCCAATATTGCGTTGCTTAGTGGTATTGCATGGGACCATATCAATGTGTTTCCAACATTCTCCGGATATGTGGATCAGTTTTCCATATTTTTAGAACAGATCACTCCCGGAGGTGCTATTATTTATAATGAAGAAGATCCAGAAGTGAAGAAGGTGGTAGAAGGTTCTACCCATATGATAAAGAAATACCCATATACTACACCAGATTATGAAGTTGAGGATGGAGAGACGCTTTTGGACACCCCAGAAGGTCCTATGCCCATAGAAGTCTTTGGAAAGCACAATTTGAACAACTTAGAAGGGGCACGATGGATCTGCCAACTTATGGGAGTGGATCAGGATGATTTTTATGAGGCGATTAGGACATTTAAAGGAGCCAGTAAACGCCTCGAAAAAATTGCAGAAGGTGATACCAGTATTGCCTATAAGGACTTTGCGCACTCTCCAAGTAAAGTGAAAGCGACTTCAAAAGCTGTGAAGGACCAATATGTAGACCGACATTTATTGGCTTGTCTGGAACTACATACCTACAGTAGTTTAAACCCAGAGTTTCTTTCAGAATATAAAGGAGCTTTAGATGCCGCCGATACGGCGGTTGTATTCTATTCACCACATGCAGTGGCCATAAAGAAGTTAGATCCAATATCGGAAAAACAAATTGCAGAGGCCTTCGAAAGGGACGATCTAATTATCTATACAGATCCAAAAGCCTTTAAGGACTATTTATTTGCCAAGAAACTTGAAAATACCTCCTTATTGTTAATGAGTAGCGGTAATTACGGCGGATTGGACTTTGAAGAGGTACGGAAAATCGTATCTTAGGTACATGCTTCAAAAAGGCTTTCTCAGGGCAAAGAACAATATTCATATTTCACGTGGGCGTTATGTAAGAGCTATCCTTTGGGGTATTGCTGCGACTTTAGGTATTTATATTTTCCTATGTGCTTTAAGGGAGGGATTTAGAGCATTGGAGTTCGGAACTTCCAATGGCCCATTACTATTCGATAAAGTAGCTAGAACTCGTCAAAATGTAAGCTATGCATTGATCTCCGCGGTTTTTGGTAATTCTATTTTTCTGGGAACTCTATTTATGAGTCCTATAAAAGGAACTTTAAGAAAATACAGACGTTTGACGATACTCAACGATCAAATATTTCTAGGGGGAAACTTCCTTCATCTTTTCTTCAAAATGTTCGCGCTAATTGGAATTCTCGCTTGTATAGACATGCTCCCATATTTTGTTGAGCATATGTACATATTCTATCTATTCGCTGTTGTGCTATTTTTGGAAAGTTGGAAACACATACGTAAAGTATTCAAAGGGAAGGCTTTTAAACCGATGGTTATTAATTTGCTCATCCTGTCCCTGTTGGTATTTGCTATATCTAGAACATCCATATTCAATTATCAGAAGTTAGACGAAGCCCTGCTCGCTGGAAACCCAAAAGTAGAAACCCCAATAAGCTCTTTTGAAAGTGTAGAGTGGTCGTGGAGACCCTACTACCTAAAAATGTATGCCGAAAACGGTATCATAAAATATAATCTGAATCAAGAATTTGTGTCATTCGATCAAATTCAGAATAGGATAGCGCAACTTGAAATGAGAACACGCCCAGAGTTAGTAGGCCAAATTCCTGTACATATTCTGGCTTCCGGTGACCTTCCCATTTCAGAATTAAAAAAGGTGGAGAACGAATTGGCCTATACGGGGATATTTAAGATTCGATATATTACCCAAAAACCAAAAACCCAATTTACCGGTAGGTATGAATTGGAAGGCCTTAATTATAGGATTACCGAGATGACATTGAATGCTTTAGAAATGGAGAATAGATTTAAGCCTGAGGTATGGTTAGGGGGTTATGTTCAGATTAATTGGGAGGAATTAGAAAGTTGGAAGATAGTTGAAATCGATATTCATGATTCAATCTATGTCAATGGCGAAGAATATTCAAATAGATCAGAGCTTCTCCGCTTTTTTAAGGATCATATAAATGCCTCAACAGGCTTTAATATAAAATACCAGCCTTCTACGTCCTTTCAGAATTATATCTCCGTATTAAGCATATATAAACAGGCCCTATTCGAATTGAGAAGCCAAATGACAACGGTTACTTGGGAAGAGTCTCAATATGGAGTAGGGAAAATTAGGGAATTATATAAGTTAGAACAGAGGGAAGCTAAAAAGGAGTATCCTTACACTTTATTGGAAAACTTCAATTTCAGTAAGTTAGAAAAATAACAGATTACTGGGCTTTCAAGAATCCAGGCAGTTGTTTGCTGGATAAAAGCAATAAAACAGGTATGGATTCCGTTCAAGCAATCTAACCAGTCAGCTTATTCTATACTAGTACTTCATTATTCACCAAAAACCATTGTAGTATGTATAGATTATCATTTTTTGTGCTTTTCCTTTCTTTTTGTGTCATATCCTGTAACAGCGATGACACGAATAATACCGAGAACGAACAAACGAATTTCTTTGCCTTATCCGTAGGGAATACCTGGGAGTATGACGTATCAAGATACTCGGAATCCCAAGACGATTACATTCCCATGGATATTGTGATTACCAATACTATATCCGAACAGACCATTATAAATGGCGAAACGTACTTCACTTACAGCACAACTTCCGAGGGCAGCGATGATTGTGTTCATTGTATAGCAGATATTGGCAACAAGACCGTAAGGGATTCCCTGGGGTATCTAATAGACGAACAGGGCCTTATTCTTTTTTCCAAATCTGAAACGGACGATTACTTGCTTAGTTCAAATACTTGGGGGGATATCTTTGGAACATTTGTAGGGGGTAACATCCCAATAAGTACACCTGCAGGAGAATTTGAGGCGTTCCAAAACGATCGATACGTGGTTTTGCCCGATGGTGAGCAGGCACCCGGAACAGATTCGCAGCATATTTCAGAAAATGTGGGAACCGTTCAGAAAACCATTGCCTTGGTCGGCCAGTCGCAGCCACTGTATTTAATTACCTTACGATCGTATACCCTGGTAGAGTAGTATTATGAATACATAGCTTCTATGAAATCCAGGGCATCGTTCCTGGATTTTTCGATTAAAGCTTGTTTAGCCAATTCCTGATCTTTCTTGTTTTTATCCTGCGATAACTTGAATTTTCCTTCCCAATTTGTAATAGAGATATCGAAAGCTTGAATATAATTTACAGCCGCTTCCATGCGCTTGTTGTCCTTTTTTAGTACAAACTTCGGATTCTGTCCTTCTAAAAATTCGGTCATGGCGATCATGGTTTCCTTCGCAGCTTCTGGGTCATTAATTAAATGAATTGTTCCGGAAACGTGCACAATGAGATAGTTCCATGTTGGCAATTGGGTAGTAGAATAAACACCAGGGGATATATAGGTGTCGGGCCCTTTAAAGACCACGGTAACTTGTGCCCCTTCGGTTAAAGTCCTAACCTGTGGGTTGTATTTGTCTATATGAGCCACCAATCGTCCGGTTTCCTCATTGTATATAATTGGAATATGGGTTATAAAAGGCGTTCCGTTTTCAGCCGACACCAACATCCCGAATGGGTATTGTTGTACAAGGGATACCATTTTATCGATATCCTGTATTTGATGATGTTGTGGTGGGTATTTAGGATTCATTTCTTATACACCAAATTGACGTAAATGATGATCTAGGTGCTTGTACTGCATCTGTCCCCACTGATCTTTGGTAAAGTATCCAAAACCCGGATGGGGGTCCCACTCCTCTTGATCTTTTCGAGAAGCCAATTCATCAATTAATTCGTTTAAAACCACTTTTTCGGTTGCAAAATCGCGAGGCTCTGTCTCTTTCAGGAATTTGGCAGTTGGAAGGTTTTTGCGCCATAATTTGTCATTGTACAAAGACTTTTTAAAGAATACTTTGGCGAACCAATTGGGTTTCATGCCATAATCATTCTTTCCCAACATAATATTGAAAGGCCCTTGGCAGTGATGCATCATTTGCCCAACCGTCATTTTACCCCAAAGCCTTTCGGAATTTTCGTGTAAATGATCTACTCGGGCTTTAATTTCTGAATGCGCTTCTGAATCAAATAAGGATTTCATTCTATAAAATAATTAGTGAAGTATAATTCACTTTAAAGATACATTATTATCTTTATTGAAAAGCGAATTGTTTTGGGGGAAAACAACACATCTTTTTCGATTAAGACCTGGAATGAGGACGACCGTCCTAGGGAAAAACTTTTGGTTAAGGGTCCTTCTAGTTTAAGTGATGCAGAGTTAATAGCTATTCTCATTGGTTCGGGAAACCGAAATGAGAGTGCAGTGGGATTGAGTAAAAGAATACTAAGTGTTGCCGAGAATAGCCTAAAGGAATTAGGGAAAAAATCCATCCCAGATCTATTGGAGTTTCACGGTATCGGGGAAGCCAAAGCAATTACTATTCTGGCAGCAATGGAATTAGGCAGAAGACGTCAGGCGGAAAATGTCCTAGAGCGTAGTAAGATAACTTCTAGTCAGGTTGCCTTCGAGTTTTTACGCCCCATGCTCTGTGATCTTCCCCATGAAGAATTTTGGGCTGTATATGTGAACAATTCAAACAAGGTATTGCAAACCCAACAGCTAAGTAAAGGGGGCATTACCGGTACAGTGGTCGATATTAGGCTAACCATGAAGACAGCACTTCAAATAGGAGCTATGGGTATTATACTGGCCCATAACCATCCAAGTGGCACCTTAAGGCCCAGTGAGGCAGATAAACAGCTAACCAAGAAATTTGTGTTTGCAGGAAATAGCCTGGATATAAAAATTTTGGACCATCTTATTATCACTGAAAAGACGTACTTTAGCTTTGCCGATGAACAACTGCTATAATGCTTTTAGTTTATACCCAAAAACAAACTCCGCGACTAGATTATTCCTTTAAGCATATTTGTACCCGAATACTAGGGTATACAGTATCCTTTACCTCGGTAATTGAAACATTTATTGCCCATCAAGGCCCTAAATTGTCCTACGGAAAAGTACCCATGGGAAATGAACTGTTTATTCAGTCTCAGGGTCTATTGTTTCAACAGGGTTTCGAGGATTTAGAAATTACTGTGACCCCTTGGGAAGACAGTGTTGGCTTTTTTGGGGTATCCGGAGAAAAAAGCGCACTACCATTCGATATATTTTCAGCAACGTTTTACTTACTGAGTCGTTACGAAGAATATATGCCACACGTAAAGGATGAATTGGGAAGATTTCCACCCCAGGAAAGTTTGGCTTTTAAAGAAGGGTTTTTACGACAACCCGTTATAGATATTTGGGCCTTTCGTTTTAGAAAGGTGCTAGAGATGCATTTTCCCGAACTTCCCATTGGAAATAGGAGCTTTGGCGTTCATCATGTAGTTGAAGCCAGTAGGCCTTTCGAATTTTTCCAACGGGGTTTCCTGAGGAATCTCACCGGATATTGCCAAGATCTTTTTAGGCTAAGACTGAAAAACATCCTATTGCGAAGCAGGGTGTTGCTATACCTCCGGAAAGATCCTTACGACACCTTTACTTTTATCATTAATGCATCCAAGAAGAATGGTGCCAAGTTATCGGTATTCTTTCTGTTGGGTGAAGGCTTTAACTATGCGCTCGATCTAAATACCAAAAGAAAAAGGATAAGGCTTTTAGTGAAACACGTAGCCGATTATACCTATGTAGGCTTGGTTTTTTCTTTTCATTCGCTCATGGATACGTTACGATTAAAACTTGAGAAAAGGGAATGGGAAGATTTAATCCATAGGACATTGGGAAATACAATGAACGATAAATTTAAGGTTGGGCTTCCGCATACTTACAGGAGCCTGCTTGAATTGGAAGTGAAGCGGGATTATTCCATGCTTTACGAATCTGAAATAGGATTTAGGGCTGGAACCTGTACTCCATTTTTGTTTTACGATTTGGATTACGAAATTAAAACCCCCTTAATCATTCACCCTGTTTGTGGAACGACCACTGCGCTTTCAAACAGCAAAGCCTCCGAGCAGGAGGTTATTGTAAATCAACTTTTGAGCGAGGTGAAAAAAGTAGGCGGTACCTTCTCTTTTGTATTTTCCAATAAAGATTTTACATCAGACAGAAATAATAAATTTTGGAAAGTTTTATTTACAAGAAACGAAACGGATGAATAATTTAGGAGTAAAGCATATATTCTTTGATTTAGACCACACCTTATGGGATTTCGATCGAAATTCCATGTTGGCATTCGAAAGGATGTTCGAAGCATTCAAAATTGGTGTTCCGTTGAATGATTTTATTCGGGTATACGAACCCATTAATTTTGATTATTGGAAAATGTACCGGGAAGAACGAATCGATAAACAAGGATTGCGTCGTGGGAGATTTCAAGACTCTTTTAAACCTTTTGGAATTGAGTTCTCGATCGAAGAAATCGATAATTTGGCAACAGCTTATATCGATGAGCTTCCAAAAGATAATTACCTTTTCGATGGAGTAGGCGATACTTTGGAGTACCTTCTAGTGAAGGGGTACGAAATGCACATCATTACCAATGGTTTTGAGGAAGTACAGCATTTAAAACTTAAAAACAGTGAGATCGACCACTTTTTCCGTACTGTCACTACTAGTGAAGAGGTAGGGGTTAAGAAGCCAAATTCTAAGGTTTTTCATCGTGCCTTGCAAAAAGCACGGGCTATCCCCAAAGAAAGTATTATGGTAGGTGATACTTTCGAGGCAGATATTCTCGGGGCCGAAAATGTGGGAATGCACACCCTGTTTTTTAATTATAGAAAGGAGCGCTTGCTAGGGGAATATAGGGTCATAAACGATATAGTGGAGATTAAAAAACATCTATAGCTATACTTTTTTCAACTATATTAGCGTTACTTATGTATAGCCCTAATCCCAATGAAAAAGAACCTACTAATACCCGCGCTTTGTATTTTTGGAGGCCTACTTTTTTTCTCCTGCGTCAAGGATACAGATTTTGATGAAGCCGAAAATGTAACGGCTACCCCCATTGTGGAATTGAATCTTATTCATTTCAACCTCGAAGCCAATGAGTTTTTTGATGAGGTATCCAATACCCCAAGACTTACACTGACCGATACTACTGAAATCCGTTTTTTGGATGATACCGAAATTCAGGAAAGCCTTTTACGTGCAGATTTTTTGTTTCGTTTCAGCAATAGTATTCCAAGGTCCTTCGTCGTAGATTTTCAATTTTTGAGTGAGGCAAATGAAATTACCTATGTCACTGCCACTACTGTTCCGGCAGGTGAGGAAGGGAGTCCTGCAACACCGCCAGATTTCATCCAAGTAGTTGAAGGAGATGACATCGCTTTGCTTACCCAAGCAAATAAGGTAGTGGCAAATGTGACCATACCCTCGGCAGATGCCGATCTTGTGGGTAATCTAATCTTACAATCCAAGACCACCTATTATCTAGAAATTAAAGAGAGAAACTAACTATATGAAAGTACGATCCCTCTTTTTTATAGCCTTCGGGCTATCGGTTGCAGCTATGGCTCAAAATAAGCAAATCCTCTATGGTTTCGAGGAAGTGCCTCAAGCACTACTCGTAAATCCAGGTGGCAAGGTAAGTGCTACCCAAAAAATGCACTTTGGTATTCCATTATTGTCTCAAATACATGTGAATGGAGGCGCCTCCGGAGTGAGTGTGTATGATATTTTTGGAAGATCTTCGGTAGATGTTAATACTCGGATTGAACAGAAGATTTTTGAAATGACCGACAAGGACTTTTTCACTGCGACTCAGCAATTGGAAATTCTCTCCTTTGGATGGCGATCTCAAAAGGATATTTACTTTTCGGGCGGGGTGTACCAAGAGTTCGATTTTATTTCTTATTTCCCTCGGGATTTAGCCATTTTGGCATGGGAAGGAAATGCCAATTATATTGGCTATGAATTCGATCTTGGTCAAGTAAGCGCCACAGCAGACGCGTTGGTGGTATATCATTTTGGAGCAAATAAAAAAATCAACAAAAAGTGGACGGTGGGTGCAAGGGCCAAAATTTACTCTAGCTTGTTCAGTGGTCGCAGCACTAACAATAAGGGGACGTTTGTAACCAATATAGGCGATGCGGATAGCGAAAATATTTATGAGCATACCGTGCAAGATGTAGATATGACAGTGAATACTTCTGGGTTTTCCGATAACCTTACGGCAGGACAAATCGTTGGAAGGGCTTTCTTGGGAGGCAACCTTGGGGTTGGTGTAGATTTGGGGGCTACTTATGAAGTAACAGATCAAATAACCGCCAGTGCCAGTGTATTGGACGTTGGTGCCATATTCCATACCAAGAATGTAGAGAGCTACAGAGCTACGGGAACCTATACCCTCGACGGGATTGAGCTTATCTTTCCCCCGTTAAGTACTGGAGAGGCAGGTATACCCTACTATGATGATTTGGAGGATGAATTGGAACGTGAAATTCCTATAGATACCTTGACCAACGGATACACCCAAATGCGTCCTATGAAGGTAAACGCAGGAATAAAGTATAGCTTTGGTGGTTTTGTGGGAGGTGCAGAATGTGATTGCCTGAATAAAGGAGGCATAGATCGCATGCAAGCGGTTGGATTGCAATACTACAGTATACTCAGGCCAAAAGGGCCTCAAATGGCAGGTACTCTGTTTTATTATAGACGTCTATTCGATTTTTTGTCCGCAAAGGCGACATACACTGTAGATTCCTATACCTTCACCAATGTTGGACTGGGAATTGCAACAAATTTTGGAAAGTTTAATTTTTATGTGGCAGCCGATAACATCTTGAGCTATGGAAATATCGCAAAGGCAAAAAGTGTATCTTTGCAGCTCGGCTTTAATATAAAATTTGACGAAGAATGAATAAATATGTAGTTGCTGCCCTTTTCACTATATGTTCCCTTACCCAAATTTTTTCACAATCAGATCTGGATTCCTATAGCTTTGTAGTAGTACCCACTAGGTATGACTTTCAGTTTGAAGATGATCAGTATCAGCTGAATTCACTCACAAAATTTTTGTTTAACAAATATGGATTTCACGCTTACTATAACAATGAACTTCCCAATGTAGAACGTTGTGACGGCTTATGGGCGGATGTTACCAGGAAGTCCGGTTTTGTATGGGCCAAGGTTACTGTGGTGCTGAAAGACTGTAATGGTGAGGTGATATTTCAATCGAGTGAAGGAAGGAGCAAGCTAAAGGAATATGGAAAAGCTTACCAGGAGGGTCTTCGGGAAGCATTTCAAAGTATTATTGCCCTAGGAGTTAAACAAAAGGAGTTAAAGATTTTTGATTTTACTAAGGAACCAACACCCGAAGAAGAAGTAGAAGAGACTAAAGAAGCTGTTGTTGCCGAAACAAAAGAAGAACTGCCTACTGAAGTTTTGAGCAAGACGGATATTAACACAACTGATACTTTTTATGAGAATAATGGCAAGGTATTTATTCTCAAAGAAATAGGGGAAGGGTTTAAGCTTTATGAGTTGGTTACTGACGAATTGACCCTGAAGGGGAAAATTGATAAAACGGACGAAGGGCTTTCATTTACCGATGTATCTGGTAATGCATTTAGTTGTTCCTTTGACGAGAATAAAAATTTGGTTATTGCGACCTCTTTTCAAGAATTGGTATTCAAGTACCAACGCTAGTATTCATATTTGTCACCCCACAATTGAGATAGGTAATTTCGTAAAGAAGCTTCCCTATTGTTTTTCCCTGGATCATAGAGCACGGTTCCCTTAATTTCTTCGGGAAGAAACTCGTGGGCAACGAAGTTCCCTTCATAATCGTGAGCATATTCATAATTTTTACCATAACCCAGTTCTTTCATGAGCGCCGTAGGAGCATTCCTAATGGATAATGGCACAGATAGGTCACCTGTTTGCTTTACGAGCTGCTGGGCTGTTTTAATGGCCTTATACGACGCATTGCTCTTTGGGGAAGTAGCTAGATACACCGCACATTGACTCAAAATTATCCTAGCCTCTGGGTAACCAATCGTATTAACTGCTTGAAAAGTACTATTGGCAAGTACCAATGCCGTGGGATTGGCCATTCCAATATCCTCGGACGCCAGTATTACCAAACGCCTCGCAATAAACTTCACGTCTTCACCCCCTTCGATCATTCGTGCCAACCAGTATACAGCCGCATTTGGATCACTTCCCCTGATAGATTTTATAAAAGCAGAAATGATATCATAGTGCTGTTCTCCAGTCTTGTCATAGAGTACTGTATTCTTCTGTACCTTTTTCAAAACCATTTCGTTGGTGATAATGACCTTATCGCTTTCTTCAGATAACACCACAAGTTCTAGCATGTTCAGAAGCTTTCTGGCATCACCACCGGACAATCTAATCAATGCCTCGGCTTCTTTTAAGGTAACTTTCTTTTTTGATATTAGCTCATCTTCTTTTATAGCCCTTTCCAGAAGGGCTTCCAGATCTTCCTTAGAAAATGCCTTGAGTATATAGACCTGACATCTTGATAAAAGGGCAGGAATAACCTCAAAACTTGGGTTTTCGGTCGTGGCTCCAATTAAGGTTACCAAACCTTTCTCCACAGCTCCCAATAAGGAGTCCTGTTGCGACTTACTGAATCGATGAATTTCATCAATAAAAAGAATAGGATTTTTAGTGGAGAATAGGCCATCACTTTTCTTGGCCTTCTGAATTACTTCGCGAACAGCAGCGACCCCACTGTCAACCGCACTTAATGTATAAAAGGGTCTTTGGGACTCATTGGCAATGATATTGGCCAAAGTCGTTTTTCCCGTTCCTGGAGGGCCCCAGAATATCATGGAAGAAATCATCCCAGAAGTTAATTGAGAGGTTAAAGCCCCATTGGGTCCAATTAAATGATGCTGACTTAAATAATCTTTAAGGGAAGAAGGACGAATTCGTTCGGCAAGAGGCGTACTCATGAAACAAAGTTACCATTTATTCCAAAGTAGTATACTGACAATTTATCATAAATTAGAACTTGGATTGTTTTTTGACAAACAGTTAATCATGAAGGAGAAAACTCAGCTACCGTTTTCCACAGATGTAATTCTGTATCCCTTACTTTTCATCTTTTTAATTTGGGGAGTGTATTGGGTCGAGGTAAGGTTCGATGTTAGCTTTAACAGGTGGGGCATATATCCTCAAACATTAAAAGGGCTAAGAGGTGTCATTTTCTCCCCTTTTGTACACAGTGGACTATCCCATATATTTAACAACTCCATTCCCCTTTTTGTATTAAGCATGGGGTTATTTTACTTTTATCGTGACATACGTTGGAAAGTGTTGATTGTGGGCTTCTTGGCTACGGGCTTTCTCACATGGTTAATAGCGCGACCCGCATGGCATATTGGGGCAAGTGGTATCGTGTACATGCTGGTGGCTTTTTTATTCTTTAAAGGAATAGTGTCCAAGCGTTTTCAATTAATAGCACTTTCTTTAATCATCGTATTTCTCTACGGAAGTATGGTTTGGTACTTATTTCCTGTAGATCCAAAAATATCTTGGGAAGGTCATCTTTCGGGCTTTCTCGTTGGTATAGCCCTAGCACTGATATATAAAGGGAACTATCCAGTGGAAAATAAAAAGTACGAATGGGAGAAGGAACATTATAACGAGGAAAAGGATGTGTTTTTACAACATTTTGATGAAGATGGGAATTTCGTTGAAAATCGGCTTGAATTACTAAGGAAAGAAGCGGAAGAAGATTTGGACAATAACGATATAAAAGTGAACTACATCTACAAAGAGGATAACGATAAAGAAGATTCCCCTTCTTAAATTTTTCTCTGCCTAACCACCTCGTAAAGAAATGCTCCACAGGCTACCGATACATTTAAGGAATTGATTTCGCCCAATAGGGGAAGGGAGGCCTTTTCGTCTACAAGGCCTAATATAGATTTAGAAATTCCCTTGCCTTCAGACCCCATTACAATTGCCGTAGGAGCGCTCATATCGCAATCATGTATAGATATGTCGGTTTTCTCAGTAGCAGCCACTACTTTAACTCCTGAGCCTTGTAAGTAGAAAATGGCATCCTTAATATGATCTACCTTGCACAAAGGGATTTTAAAAATGGCACCAGCAGATGTTTTAACGGTATCCCCACTTACTGGGGCACCACCTTTTTTCTGAATAATAATTGCGTCTACATTGGTGCACTCTGCAGTTCTAATTATAGCTCCGAAATTGCGCACATCACTAATCTGATCTAAAATTAGAAACAGCGGGGTTTTTGTGCTATTAATAGCATTTTCTACCACAGTTTCTAAGGATTGAAATTCTATGGGGGATGAAAATGCCACCACACCTTGATGGTTAGATCGAGTGAGTTTATCTAATTTTTCTCCCGGGACATAACTAATAGAGGCATTTTTTTTCTCAAGAGAACTAACAATTTCGTCAATGGTATTATTACGAATACCTTTCTGAACGAATACCTTATCTATGGTTACATTAGATTTAACTGCTTCCAAGACCGGATAGATGCCGAAAATTATGTGTTCCTTGTTCATAGGGATAGTAAGGGGATGATGGGTAAAAAGAAAAAAGGGCCGTCTTACGACAGCCCTTCCATATTAAGAAGTAATTAAAATTACTTGATAATTTTGTTTGTAGCTCTTTGACCGTTAACGTCAACTTGTACAAAGTAAGCTCCACTTGCCATTTGAGACATGTCAATTGAAGTAGACAATGCATCAACATTAGAAGCGTAAACTTGCTGTCCTAGTACGTTGAAGATAGCGATAGAAGAGATAGCTTCTTTAGCCTGAACGTTCAATACATTTTGTACTGGGTTCGGGTACATAGAAACTCCTAAAGCATCTAACTCAGCAATTCCACCAGTTCCAATTGGCTGGTCAGAGTAGATCATATCGTCGATGAAGTACTCATTGTTAGCAGAGATAGAGAAGAAGTTTACACCACCTAAAGAAGTAGCAGTTGTTCCTGCAGAGTCAGTGAAAGCAGTTCCTGGAGGAATTACTTCAACACCGTCAATTTCAAAGAACCATGTTGCTAGAGAGATACCGTTGTTGATATCCCATCCTGCATAAACTCTGAACCACTGATCGTGTGGGAAGTTGAAAGTAACAGCTCCTAAAGCAGAGTTGTCAATTTGTCCTTCACCTGGAGTTAATAAGTCTTGGTTAAAGAAGATGTTTCCTACTACCCACTCACCAGCACCAATTGGTACTTGTCCTTGGAAGTTAAAGTATCCTTCTTTGTTAGATGGAACATAGAAATAGAATTCTAGGTACCACTCACCAAAGATTTTGCTTCCTAGATCCAATACTGGGTCATAAACAGCTGGGTCACCAGGTACATGGTAAGAAATGGCACCATTTCTTACAGTAGCGTCACTACCAATACCAGGAATTGAACAGTCAGCAGTCCAGTCAGTCCACCAGTTCTCACAGATAGGAGCTCCAGCAGTGTAGCTTTCCATATTATCAGTAAACTGTGCATAAGCGCCAAAGGAAAGCATTGCAGCTAGTGCAAAAACGAAATAATTTTTTTTCATAATAGATAAATTTAAAGTTTAATATGATCTCAAATGTACAAATTTTTTGGCAAAACCAATTTTGTAGATCAAATTTTTTTGTTAAAAAACGCCATATACAGGCATTGAATACGCGGTTTGTAATAAAAATAAGTTAAAAAGAATAAAAAAAGGTGGGTCAAAAACCCACCTTTTAATACTTAAATTATAACTCTTCCTTAGATGTTAAGGAAAATGATTCTGTATAAGAACGGAGCATTAAAATAAATACCCCCAGAAATAGTGGCACCTACATTAGTGTCTGTAAATATATTTCCATTGCTCATTTCAAGCTCCAATCGCAATGCGATAAAAGAAGGAACAGTAATTTGAGCATCTGCAGGATATGCATCTAGGATAAACTGAGTAGGAAACTCTACACTTGTTCTTGGCAAACCATTTGAGTCGATTGTAAATTGACTGGACGGTAAAGTTGTAACCAATACTTCTGCTACATCATTACCAGCACCATCTGTTACAGGTGTAGTCAAATCTTGATCTTCCCACAACTTTACATATACTCTAACTTCTTTGAAGTCAGGTACAAAACTACCATTCCCTTGTTGTACTTCAAGTACCATGGCAATGTTATTGTTGTCTGGGTTATTTGCCGTCACTAATTCCGCTGGTGATTCAATTGTTCTTACAATTGCTCCAGTTTCAGTGTCAACAGAATCTAGTACTTCATCGATGATCAAATCTGAATCCTCGCAAGAACTTCCCGCTAGAACGACCATCGCTATCATTAAAAATTTGAATATGTTTTTCATAATACGTGTCTTTTTAAAAATTAATTAGCAGGAGGGAATCCAGGTGAAGGACCATTGTTATCCCAAAATACTTGAACACTTACGTTTGGCTTTTGTGTAATATTCGCGTTCACGTTGGCCTCATTGGCAGGGTAGAAGAACGAACGTACAAATCCACCTGGGTTAGGATCGATTACAAATTGTAATCCATCATTTGGATACCCAGTTCTTCTGTAGAAGTTGTAAGGGTTTAATCCATTACCATAGTGTGTAATGAAATGTTGGTTCCCCAAAATTTCCCATTTTCCATTGGTGTTAGCACTTCCAAAGTCACTTACAACCGAAGAGACAAAGGCATTAACTTCACCACTTGTTGGTTCAAAGCTAGTATCTGCTCCAGAGTCAAGACTAGCAAAAGTCTGAGCCTTAGCGATAGACTTGTTCAAGGCACCTTGTAGTGAACTTTGAGCTGCACCAGCATTACCAGCACTTAAAGAAGCTTCTGCTCTCATAAGGTCTGTGTAAGAAGCTAGCATGATAGGCATGATTCCAGCTCCACCACCTCCGGATCCAACAGTTGCTGAACCGAAAGTATCGTCATCAAAACGTCCTCCATAAGGATATACACCAGCAACAGTTCTCAAGAACCCATCTGGTGGAATACCTTCAGCATTACCGTGGTCACGACCCCAGTAACCTTCTTCAACACTACAGAAGATCATATCTCCTGGGAAGTGTACAGGTCTAGGAGCAACAGAACAACCTAAAGTGGTTTGGTTACCACCTGGGTTACATGATGCACCTGGAGTACAATCATTTTGTCTGTAGAAATAATACCTTCTTCGTGGGTCATTTGATTCTAGCATGGTATTCATTATCCAGTTAGATCTGTAACGTCCCGCTCCAGAAGTATTATAATCTGCAGAATATCCTGGGTGTCTTGTGTCAGGGTTTGCTTCGTTAGCTCCATAAGGCCATTCGAAATCGTCTGCAGTGGTAGAAATAAAACTACCAGGGCTATTTGCGATAGCATTGAAAGCAGATGTATTTCCTGTGGCAAGGTAAGCTTGCATCTTTACAGAGTTAGCTAATTTTCTCCACTTATCTGCGTCGTTATTATAAAAGAAATCGTTCTCTAGAGGGATGCCTCCTTGACCAAGGAAATCAATTCCTTCATCGATCAAAGCCAAAGCACCGGCGTACACATCCTGTCCTGGATCTGCTACAGGAGCAGGAAACTCGGTAGGATTAGTAGCTTGGCTAAAAGGAACAGCACCAAAGTTATCAACCAAAGTGATTAAAGTGTATCCTTTCAGAATTCTCATAATTCCTATATGAAGGAAGTTTTCTTCTGCTACGGCTGCAGGTTCAGCTGCTGCCATATCCGAGAACATATTTTGGTAAGCCAATGTCCACTCTCCGTCAAGAGCTACTGGCTGGAAGTTGTTTACGTAAGTTCTACCGAACATGTACTCAACTCTAGTTAATTGGGCTCCATTACGTCCCATTTGACGCATAAAGCTTGCAAAGTCTATTTGGATTCGAGAAAGGAAACGGTCCAAACTCGCATTTTCCGTGGTGATCTCATTAGGATCGTCAAGTAAATCTAAATCTGTGGTTTCGCAAGATGTAAAAGCAAGTCCAAGAAATAGAAAAACAATTGCTGATATTTTATTTAATTTTTTCATGTCTTAATCTCTTTTTTTTAATTAGAATGTAGCGTTAATACTAACTCCATATCTCTTGCTACTTGGACCAGTTAAGAACTCAAATCCAGCACCGTTACCAGCACCCAATCCAGTTGTGTTAGGATCGAAGTTGATTCCGTCAGGTGTATTGTAAGCATCATACCAAAGGTTGAATCCACTTACTTTAATTCTGAAGCTACCAAATGGAGTCTTCTCAAGTAACTTGCTAGGTAGAGAATATCCTAGAGAAACTTCTTGTAAACGAAGTACAGAAGCATCATAAACAGATAGGTCACTAGCCGCACTTGCGAATCCATTAGTAAAGTAGAAATCTGAGTTGTTAATTTGAATGTCATTAGGCAATCCAGTGTCTTGGTTCACCCCTTGAAGGATGTAAGTACCTAGACGATCTTCTGTATCGGTTGTTAGACCACGACCTAATAACGTAGATACGTAAGCAGAGAAGATATCTCCACCAGAGATGTGGTTAAACTGAACATTCAATGTAATCCCTTTCCATGACATGGTACTGATATAGTTCATTACGAAGTCAGGGTTAGCGTCTCCAATTTTTGGAACCAAACCATCTTCTGTAACAGTCTCTGCAACATAGTTACCAGCAGAGTCAATTAATGGCTGTCCATTTTCATTTCTTGCTACACGCGATCCGTAAAGAGCTCCTAGAGGATCTCCAACAGTTGCGAAGTTACCAAGGTTTGTAAATCCAGCGTATACTACCTGCTCAGTATCTTGACCTAAATCAACAACTTCACTTTCGAAGGTAGTATAGTTTACGTTTACTTTCCAATCGAATCCACCATCGTCAGACTTGAAGATATTCAGTCCAAGGTCGGCTTCAATACCACTAGATTCGATCTTACCAATGTTGTTATCAGTAAAACGAGCTCCAGTAGAAGCAGGAATAGGCTGATCTTCAACGATAAGGTCTGTTGTTTCTCTTGTAAAGTAAGAGATATCAAAACTTAATCTGTTGAATAATTTACCCTCCACACCAAATTCGATTTCTTCGAAAAGTTCAGGCTTAATATCTGGATTACCAATGCTACTGTCTGTAGTGTTAGTGGTTACATCTGTTCCGTCACTGTCTTGGTAAGCTTGAGTATCAAGGTTAACCAATGTTACAGTTGGATATCCAGTTACAAAGTTTGCAGATGTTCCGTAACCAGCTCTAAGTTTTAGGTAGTTAATACCATTGTCAGATTGAAGTCCTTTGAATGCACTTGTAGGTACAAACGAAGCACTAACTGCAGGATAGAACAAAGAGTTGTTGTTCGAGTTAGATACCCAGTCATTTCTTCCAGATAGGTTCAAGAAGAAGTAGTTGTTGTAGTCTAACAAGATCTGTCCAAATACCCCTATAATGTTTCTTCTCTGGTGGAACTCAATTTGAGTTCTTTCCACAAAACCTGAGTGGTCAAAGAAGTTAAATACCTGCTGATTGAAACTACGTAAACCGATTCGGTTAAAGTCTGTACTCTGGGATGTTGCACCCAAAGAGAAGTTCAAGTTAACTTTTTCGTTAAAGAAACTAAAGTTGTTACCTGAAAGTACAATCCTGTGATCGTAAATAGTGTTAGAAGTATTAACCGTTTCATAGAAACCTCTATCAACGTTAATGTCTCCAGTTACACCACCACGATTTTGTCTGTTTACAGAATCTTCAGAGTAGTTATCAACACTCGCTTGATAGAAAACGTTGAAGTTGTCTGAGATATCATAATCGATTGTTGCAAAACCATTGATACGGTTTACCAACTGAGAGAAACGAGCGTGCTTCACTGTCCATAATGGGTGCTGAATCGCATTGTCATCACGATAGTACACACTTGCTCCATCAGGAAGTTCGAATGGAAGCTCGAAGAAGTCAACACTTCTTGGAGTATAGAAAAGGTCACCAAAGATAGAAGAACCAGCTCCATTCACACTACTACCGAAACTGGTAGCAACAGGAGGAGTCTTAAGGTCTGTCTTGGTGTAGGTCATAGACCCTCTAATATTTACCTTATTATTTAGTTTAGCGTCTCCAGAGATAGTTAAGTTATTACGCTTAACATTGTTACCTGGAGTAAATCCGTCTTCATCAAGGTGAGAGAATACAACACCGTACCCATACTTACCATCTTCACTTCTACCTCTTGCACTAACGGATAAGTTAATTGCAAGACCTTTACGGAAAAATTCTTCTACACTATTTCTTGGTTTCCAGTCATAACGAGCATCTTCATACAATGCTTGGAAGTCTGGATAGTTTGTAGCTAAGAAGTTAGAAGTTGCGTAAGGGTGAGGAAGTGTTCCGTCCTCATCGAACGCAGGGTCATTAGCCCAGCCTCCTAAGCCATCTTGATAGAAACCAGGTCCCCAGTTACTATAGAACCAACCGAAAGCTTGGTCGAATCCACCACCAAAACGATTTTGGTAGTCAGGAAGAAGTGCTACTTCGTTCACAAAAACTGAAGAAGAAACCTCAATCTCTTGCTTAGTGTTTCGTGCAACAGAGCTACCCGTTTTTGTTGTAATAAGGATTACCCCATTACGACCTTGGGTTCCATAAAGCGTTGTTGCGGCTAAACCTTTCAGGATATCCACACGCTCAATGTTGTTAGGGTCAATATCGAAAGAACGACTGGATCCCATGTTACCGTCAACAAAGTTACCCGCCTCATTCGTATCGTTACTAATCGGCACCCCATCAATTACATAAAGTGCATTGTTATCACCGGAGAAGGAATTGGTTCCTCGAATGATAACTTTGTTGGCCGATCCAGACAAACCATTCTGAGTCGTGATATTTACACCGGCAGCTTTACCAGTCAATACACGTGTAAGGTCAGTCTGTGGACTTTCCTTAATAGACTCCTGCTGGATGGATGATACCGAGTACCCAAGAGCTTTTTTCTCTTTTTTAACGGCAAATCCAGTTACTACCACCTCGTTTAGAATAGAGGCATCAGGTTGCATCGCGAAGGAAATATTGGATGTCCCTGCAGACACTCCTCTTTCCTCAGTCTTGTAACTTAAGTAACTGTACACCAAAGTTTGCCCAACACCTACGTTGATGGAATAGTTTCCGTCAAAATCGGTTTGAGTACCATTTGATGTGCCTTTTACAATAACATTGACCCCAGGTAATGGCAGATTTGTTTCATCTGTGATTGTACCTGAGACCGTTTTTTCTTGTGCGAACGTCAGTTGCACTACAAACGCCAGTAATAGCGTTAAAATTCCACTAAACTTTGTTCTCATTTTATAATTTATTTGAATTAGCCAATGCCAAAAATCACAATAAAAAGTTAATTACACAACTTTTTATACTTAAAGTTTAGTTTTTTTTATGGGAACGTTAACGCATTGTTAGGGACTTCATCCAGCATATATTGGAGCAATGCAAAAGCAGATTTATAACCGTGTACATATATTAAGGTATAAATATTCATTCTGTATTAAGAATACAAATGAACAGTTCCTGACATTTTAATCAAAAGTTAATGCCGAAGGGGTGTTACACTTTCGTCAATGACTTATCAATGTTTTCCGTGGCGAAAAAGGTAGGGGTAATTGTCTTTGTGGGTCGGGAAGTCAAAACCTTGATAGTCTGGTGTGGTATACTATTCATAGCACGAGGGTGGTCTGAGTTCTTGAAGAATGAAATGGACATGCATTGCTAATTAGGATGTGATAGGTTGGCTAGCTTAGTGCCGCCCAGGTCATATTAAAAGCGGGAGGAGAGACTAATGTGAATTTTGGTGTTCGAGAATTTGAACTCCTGATCTTGGGAAATTCCATTTGCAATGTTAAACCTAAATATACCAGCCTCGGTGTTAAGTCCTAGGCCCAAGCCAAAACTGAATAACTCTTCCTTTAGGTTTAGCACGTTGTTTTCGAAGTAGGCAAGATCTACAATGCTGTGTATGTAAGTGGTGCCATTGAACAGGTAGCGATATTCTGTATTAAGAACAGAAAAAAGGGAGGCGTCAATACTGTTTTCGCTAAATCCCCGAATGCTGTTAATACCACCAAACCGGAAGAGCTCATTGGTAAGGTAATCGTCGCTGGACAGGACGCTGCTTTCACTATTTAAATATATCGAGTTTCTTAAATTAAGATCGAAAATATGGCTAAGTCGTCCCGAAATTCGAAATTGATCTTGAGCGCCAGCGTCATTTTCCCGGGTACCAACTTCCCCATTTAATTCAATTAAGGTTTTAGTGCGGAAGAAGCCCTGTGTTTGAGGGCGTCGGTAAGTAACACCCAAAAGGGCATACCTGGAGTTGTAGTCCTGTACTGGGGATCCCGCAACAACCTCATCCAGTAAATTGCTGGATTCGTAAGCACGATATCCAGTAGACAGGGATAGGCTAGGGCCTGCTTGGTAATGAAACCTAGCTTGTTGGTCGGTTGTGGAGAAGGTGCTGTCCCTTTTAAAAATGGTTAGCTCGCCACTTATCCCAAAAGGAGATTTGAACAAATAAGGCAAAACGGTTTTTACCCTGAAGTTTTGTTGTTCCCGTCCATCTGCCTTATAATTGATTAACAATTGCTCCCCAAAATTCAGGTTGTTGTTTAGTTCTAGGTTCAGGTAGCCGTTAAATTCAATTTTCTGGGTTTCTGGGTTTGTGGCAAACCCGAGGATGCCATCGAAAAGATTGTTGTTTCTTTTTTCAAGATAGAAATACACAGAAGTGGAATCTTTTCTGAATAGTGCTTCTGGTGGTTTCAATGTGTTAACAAACCCAAGATTGTTCAGAAGGTCGTTCTGCCTTGTTATCTTGTCGCGGTCAAAAGTTTTTCCGGTTCGCACCCCGGCATAGTATTTCAGAAAGGACTTCGGAAACTTTTCATAGCCTTTAATCACTATCGCATCTAAAGTCCTTTGAGGGCCGAGCAATATGTTCAAGTTCGCCCTAAGGGTTTTGTCATCCTGCTTTGTGATGTCGGAAAGAGCTATGCGCGCAAATGGATTGCCTTCAAGGCTAAGTTGTTTGTTGAGATAGGAAAGAACTTCCTCCGCATTGCTCATGGGTATGACAAAATGATCTTCGTTCACTTCTTCAGAAACGATAGATAAAATATCCAAGTTCAATTGTTCTGGTTCAAAATGTATTTTCAAAAATTTCCACCGATTTCCCAAATGCAATTTGGCTGCATGGGTGGTGTCGTTCTTTTTACGGATACTTAAGAGCCGGCTTTCAAGAAAACCACGCTTTTGCAATCGAGGCAAAAGGGAGTCAATCTCTAAGGAGAGGGATTTGTAATTCTGATGGCTTGTTTGGGTTTGTAATGAATCTAAAAGCCCATCTGGAAATACAATTTCGGCAGATATTTCCAGCTTCAAATTCTGGGCGCAAGCAGTTTCAGAAATTAGTATACATATATTAAGGTATAAAATAAGATGCAATAAGTGCTTCAAAATACCAACTTTAGGGTCTGTAAAACTAACGCTATTGGTGCGCTTTTCATATCTGTATTTTAAATAATTGTTCCGCAGCCAAAAATAAACTCAGCCGTATTGGATTAATTCAATTTTATTTCTACCTTTGCACGCCCTTTTATAGGGGAAGTTATATCATTTAATTAAGTATAATAAGGAATTATATGCCAACTATTTCACAATTAGTACGAAAAGGAAGAGCCAAAATAACCAAGAAGAGTAAATCGGCTGCTTTAGATTCGTGCCCGCAACGTCGCGGTGTGTGTACACGTGTATATACCACTACTCCTAAGAAACCGAACTCTGCGATGCGTAAAGTAGCGCGTGTTCGTTTGACTAACGGAAAAGAGGTAAACGCATACATCGGCGGTGAGGGACACAACCTTCAAGAGCACTCGATAGTATTGGTTAGAGGTGGAAGGGTAAAGGATTTGCCAGGAGTTAGGTACCACATCGTTCGTGGAGCTTTGGACACCGCAGGTGTTGAAGGTAGAACACAACGTAGGTCTAAGTATGGCGCCAAACGCCCTAAGAAGTAATTTTAAACAGCTTTAAAACGAAGAAATGAGAAAAAGAGCAGCCAAAAAAAGACCGCTTTTACCAGATCCAAGATTTAACGATCAGTTAGTAACGCGTTTTGTGAACAACTTAATGTGGGACGGTAAGAAGTCGGTGGCTTTCAAAATTTTCTACGATGCAATCGATATCGTAGACGAGAAAAAACAAGACGAAGAAAAATCGGCTTTGGAACTTTGGAAAGACGCACTTTCCAATGTAATGCCTCACGTAGAGGTTCGCAGCCGAAGAGTAGGAGGGGCTACTTTCCAAATCCCTATGCAAATACGTCCAGACCGTAAGATTTCAACTGCTATGAAGTGGTTAATCGGTTATGCTAGAAAGCGTAACGAAAAGTCGATGGCGCAAAAATTAGCTGCTGAGATTTTGGCAGCTGCTAAAGAAGAAGGTGCTGCAGTTAAGAAGCGTGTAGATACGCACAAGATGGCTGAAGCAAATAAAGCATTCTCACACTTTAGATTCTAATAAAAAATGGCAAGAGATTTAAAACTTACTAGAAATATAGGTATTGCTGCGCACATTGATGCCGGTAAGACTACCACTACAGAGCGTATCCTTTATTATACTGGGGTAAGCCATAAGATTGGAGAAGTTCACGATGGTGCTGCTACTATGGACTGGATGGAGCAAGAGCAGGAAAGAGGTATTACCATTACTTCTGCAGCTACTACATGTACTTGGAAATTCCCAATCGAAAATGGACAGCCAACAGATGAAACTAAAGGTTACCATTTTAACATCATCGATACTCCTGGTCACGTAGACTTTACAGTAGAGGTGAACCGTTCTTTACGTGTATTGGACGGATTGGTTTTCTTGTTTAGTGCAGTAGATGGTGTGGAGCCACAATCTGAAACTAACTGGAGATTGGCAGATAACTATAAAGTACCTCGTATTGGTTTCGTGAATAAAATGGACCGTCAAGGATCTAACTTTATGGGTGTTTGTCAGCAAGTAAAAGATATGTTGGGATCCAATGCTGTGCCAATTGTTATGAACATTGGTGATGAGGCAGATTTTAAAGGTATCGTAGACTTGGTGAAGAACCGTGCTATTGTTTGGCATGATGAGACGCAGGGAGCTACTTTCGATGTAATCGAAATTCCTGAGGATTTGAAGGCGGAAGCTGCTGAACTAAGAGGTAAGCTTATTGAAGAGGTTGCTGCGTATGACGAAGATCTTTTAGAGAAGTACATGGAGGACGAAAACTCTATTACTGAAGAAGAAATTCACGCTGCATTGCGTGCTGCCGTAATGGATATGTCTATCATTCCTATGATCTGTGGTTCTGCATTTAAAAATAAAGGAGTTCAATTCTTGTTAGATGCTGTATGTCGTTACCTTCCATCTCCTGTAGATAGGGATGCGATTATTGGAACCGACCCAGATACCGAAGAAGAAATAAGCCGTAAGCCAGATGTGAAAGATCCTTTTGCAGCTTTGGCATTTAAGATTGCTACCGATCCTTTCGTAGGACGTTTGGCATTCTTCCGTACCTATTCTGGTCGTTTAGATGCAGGTTCTTATGTGTTGAACAACCGATCGGGTAAGAAAGAGCGTATCTCTCGTATCTACCAAATGCATTCCAATAAACAAAATGCTATCGATTTTATCGAAGCTGGTGATATTGGTGCAGCTGTAGGATTTAAAGATATTAAGACAGGTGATACCCTTTCTGCTGAGAAATCTCCAATCGTATTGGAATCTATGGATTTCCCAGATCCGGTAATTGGTATTGCTGTAGAGCCTAAAACAAAGGCGGACGTGGATAAATTGGGTATGGCTTTGGCAAAATTGGCCGAAGAGGATCCAACATTCCAAGTGCGTACTGACGAGGCTTCTGGTCAAACAGTTATCTCTGGTATGGGAGAGCTTCACTTAGATATTATCGTGGATCGTTTGAAGCGTGAGTTTAAGGTGGAAGTGAACCAAGGTAAGCCTCAGGTAGAGTACAAAGAAGCGATTACGCGTGATGCGGATCACAGAGAAGTATATAAGAAACAAACAGGGGGTCGTGGTAAATTTGCGGATATCGTATTTACACTAGGGCCAGCCGATGAAGGAAAAGTTGGTCTTGAATTCGTTAACAATATTAAAGGTGGTAATATTCCTAAAGAATTTATCCCTTCAGTTGAAAAAGGATTCAAAGCCGCTATGAAAAACGGTCCTTTAGCTGGATTCGAAGTAGACAGTATGAAAGTGACTCTTAAGGATGGTTCATTCCACCCTGTAGATTCCGATCAGTTGTCATTCGAATTGGCTGCGAAGCTTGGTTTCAAGAACGTAGCAAAATCTGCTGGAGCTGTAATTATGGAGCCTATTATGAAATTGGAGGTATTAACTCCAGAAGAAAACATGGGTGATATTGTAGGAGACCTTAACCGTCGTCGTGGTCAAGTAAATGACATGAGCGACCGTGCAGGATCTAAAGTTGTTAAGGCAGAAGTGCCACTTTCTGAAATGTTTGGTTATGTAACCACATTGAGAACGTTGTCTTCGGGTCGTGCAACTTCTACCATGGAATTTTCACATTATGCAGAAACCCCTTCTAATATTTCAGAAGAGGTGATTGCAGCAGCAAGAGGAACCGCTAACGTATAAATAATCAGCAATGAGTCAAAAAATTAGAATCAAATTAAAATCTTACGATCATAATTTAGTGGACAAATCTGCTGAGAAAATCGTAAAGACCGTAAAAAGTACCGGTGCTGTAGTAACAGGTCCTATTCCTTTACCTACGCACAAAAAGATCTTTACCGTGTTGCGTTCGCCACACGTGAATAAGAAGAGTAGAGAGCAGTTTCAACTAAGTTCTTACAAGCGCTTGTTGGACATCTACAGTTCTTCATCAAAAACCATCGATGCTCTTATGAAATTAGAGCTTCCAAGTGGTGTAGAAGTAGAGATCAAGGTGTAAGTATACCTCCAGAATTATCTGGAAGACATGTCCTGAGCTGCGGGCGAGGGAAAAACGGAAACAAAATAACATTCGGGGTCGAATTTATTTTGACCCCGATTTTTTAGAAAGGGTTTCCGAGAAAAAAAGTAAATAAGTAATAACTATAAATTAGTAAATATGTCTGGGTTAATTGGAAGAAAGATAGGGATGACCAGCATCTTCGACGAGAACGGAAAGAATATTCCGTGTACCGTTATAGAGGCAGGCCCCTGTGTTGTTACCCAAGTCAGAACCAAAGAGGTTGACGGGTATGAAGCTCTTCAGCTTGGTTTCGATGACAAAAAGACTGCTAACAAAGCTGCCGATGGGCATGCTAAAAAAGCGGGAACCGCTGCAAAGCGTAAAGTTGTTGAATTCCAAGGATTTGAAGAGGAGTATAAATTAGGTGATACTATTACGGTAGAGCACTTTATCGAAGGTGAGTTCGTGGATGTTGCAGGAACTAGCAAAGGTAAAGGTTTCCAAGGGGTTGTAAAACGCCATGGTTTTGCGGGAGTGGGTCAAGCTACTCACGGTCAGCATAACCGATTAAGAGCACCTGGTTCCATTGGTGCGGCATCGTATCCTGCACGAGTATTCAAAGGGATGCGTATGGCTGGACAAATGGGGAATGAGAAAGTGAAAGTACAAAACTTGAGAGTGTTAAAAGTAGTTGCTGAAAAGAACCTGCTTGTTGTGAAAGGGTGTGTGCCAGGTCACAAAAACGCTTACGTAACGATTCAGAAATAATGAAGGTAGCTGTATTAGATAAAAACGGAAAAGACACGGGTAGAAAGGCAGACCTTTCTAAGGACGTGTTCGGTATTGAGCCTAATAATCATGCTGTGTACCTTGATGTAAAACAGTACTTGGCAAATCAGCGTCAAGGAACCCACAAATCCAAGGAGCGTGGTGAGATTACTGGTAGTACCCGTAAGATCAAAAAGCAAAAAGGAACTGGTACGGCCCGTGCGGGAAGTATCAAGTCTGGTGTGTTTAAAGGAGGAGGAAGAATGTTCGGTCCAAGACCAAGGAATTACTCCTTTAAATTGAACAAAAATGTAAAGCGTTTGGCACGTAAATCTGCCCTTACAATGAAGGCAAATGATAAGTCAATCGTTGTGCTTGAGGACTTTACGTTAGATGCGCCAAAGACCAAAGAGTTCACTGCTGTTTTGAAGAAGCTAGGACTGGAGAACAAAAAATCTTTGTTTGTGTTGGGAGAGTCGAATAATAATGTATATTTGTCGTCTCGTAATTTGAAAGGCACTGAAGTTGTAACTAACTCAGAATTAAGCACTTACAAAATTATGAACGCAAACAGCCTAGTGTTGTTTGAAGGTTCTTTGGAAGGAATTGAAGAAAACTTAAGTAAATAGAAATAAGATGGATATCTTAATTAAACCTATTATTACAGAAAAAGCTACAAGGGATGCGGAAGACAATAACCGTTTCACTTTTGTAGTAAACTCAAAGGCGAACAAGATTGAAATCAAAAAAGCAGTTGAGGCTGCTTATGGGGTTTCTGTTACTACAGTTCGCACAATGAATGTCCGCCCAGATAGACGTGTTCGTTATACGAAAACGGGTATCCAAACTGGTAAAACAAACGCTTATAAAAAAGCAATTGTACAGGTGGCGGAAGGTGATACAATCGATTTTTACGCAAACATCTAATCTAATTTAGATTTAAAAAGACAACAATGTCAGTAAGAAAGTTAAAACCAATCACCCCAGGACAGCGTTTTAGAGTTGTAAATGGATTTGACGCCATTACAACTGATAAGCCGGAGAAGAGTTTATTAGCTCCGAAAAAACGTTCTGGAGGTAGAAACAGTCAAGGAAAAATGACCATGCGCTACAAAGGTGGTGGTCATAAAAGAAGATATAGAATTATCGACTTTAAACGCAACAAGCATGGAATTCCTGCTACAGTTGCCTCTATTGAATACGATCCAAACCGTACAGCATTTATCGCTTTGTTAAACTATCAAGATGGTGAGAAGCGATATGTAATTGCTCAAAACGGACTTCAAGTAGGTCAAAACATCGTTTCAGGTGAAAAAGTGGCTCCAGAAATTGGAAATGCCATGACCTTAGCAAATATCCCATTAGGTACTATTGTTTCCTGTTTAGAGTTACGTCCCGGTCAAGGGGCCGTAATGGCTCGTAGTGCTGGTGCATTCGCACAGCTTATGGCAAGGGACGGTAAGTATGCAACGGTTAAATTGCCTTCTGGTGAAACCCGTTTGATCCTCGTTACATGTATGGCAACAATTGGAGCCGTATCTAACAGTGATCACCAATTGTTGGTATCTGGTAAAGCAGGTAGATCAAGATGGTTAGGTAGAAGGCCTCGTACGAGACCAGTTGTAATGAACCCTGTTGATCACCCAATGGGTGGTGGTGAAGGTAAATCTTCTGGAGGACACCCAAGATCTAGAAACGGAATCCCAGCAAAAGGATATAGAACCCGTTCTAAGACAAAAGCGAGTAATAAATACATAATCGAACGTAGAAAGAAATAAGCTATGGCAAGATCATTAAAAAAAGGACCATACGTTCACTATAAGTTAGAGAAGAAAGTGCTAGCAAATGTGGAGGCCAATAAGAAGACTGTGATTAAAACTTGGTCACGTGCTTCTATGATTACTCCGGATTTTGTTGGGCAGACCATTGCAGTACATAATGGACGTCAATTTGTTCCTGTATATGTAACTGAAAACATGGTAGGACATAAACTAGGAGAATTTTCACCTACAAGATCATTCCGTGGTCACGCTGGTGCAAAAAATAAAGGAAAAAAATAATAGGCCATGGGAGTTCGTAAAAGAGAAAGAGCAGAGCAAATCAAGGAGGCGAAGAAGACTCAATACTTCGCTAAGTTGAACAATTGCCCTACATCACCGAGAAAGATGCGCTTAGTAGCGGATTTGGTAAGAGGTGAGAAAGTAGATAAAGCGCTTAATATTTTAAGATTCAGTCAAAAAGAAGCTTCACGCCGTTTGGAGAAGTTGTTACTTTCTGCAATTGCCAACTGGCAAGCAAAGAACGAAGATGCTTCTATTGAGGATGCAGATCTTTTTATTAAGGAAATCCGTGTAGATGGTGGTACTATGTTGAAAAGACTTCGTACTGCGCCACAAGGACGCGCTCACAGAATCAGAAAACGTTCCAACCACGTAACATTGGTGCTTGGAGCTAACGATAACACACAAAGCTAAATTTAAATGGGACAGAAGACAAATCCAATCGGAAACCGCTTAGGTATCATTAGAGGATGGGAATCCAACTGGTACGGAGGTAACGACTACGGCGATAAATTGGCCGAGGACGATAAGATTAGAAAATATGTTCACGCTCGTTTAAGTAAAGCTAGTGTGTCTAGGGTAATCATCGAAAGAACCCTGAAACTTGTAACCGTTACTATCACTACAGCCCGTCCCGGTATCATTATCGGTAAAGGAGGTCAAGAGGTAGACAAGTTAAAGGAAGAGCTTAAGAAGATTACTGGTAAAGAAGTACAGATCAACATTCATGAGATCAAGAGACCAGAATTGGATTCTTACTTGGTAGCTGCCAGTGTTGCTCGACAAATTGAAAATCGAATTTCATACCGTCGTGCGATTAAAATGGCTATTGCTGCAGCTATGCGTATGAATGCCGAAGGTATCAAGATTCAAATCTCTGGACGTCTAAACGGTGCTGAAATGGCACGTAGTGAAGCGTACAAAGATGGTCGTATTCCTTTATCGACTTTTAGAGCCGACATAGACTATGCTTTGGTAGAAGCTCATACTACTTATGGTAGACTGGGTGTAAAAGTATGGATTATGAAAGGTGAAGTATATGGAAAAAGAGAGCTTTCTCCGCTAGTTGGTTTATCCAAGAAAGGTGGAAAAGGTGGTTCTGGTCGAGGTGGTAACAACAAATCACGTCGTAACAGAAAGTAATTTTTTAAAGAGAAAAGAAGATGTTACAACCTAAAAGAACAAAATTCCGTAAACAGCAGAAAGGACGTATGAAAGGTAATGCTGGTCGTGGTAATCAGTTGTCATACGGAACTTTTGGTATTAAGTCTTTAGAATCGAATTTCTTGACAGCACGTCAAATAGAGGCCGCTCGTATTGCAGCTACCCGTTATATGAAAAGGGAAGGTTCCTTGTGGATCATGATCTTTCCAGATAAGCCAATTACCAAGAAACCTCTCGAGGTACGTATGGGTAAAGGTAAGGGTGCCGTAGAGTACTGGGCAGCTGTAGTAAAACCTGGAAGGGTTTTGTTTGAAGTGGCTGGAGTTCCTTTAGAAGTTGCCAAAGAAGCATTGCGATTGGCAGCTCAGAAACTTCCGGTGAAAACCAAGTTTTTGATTTCAAGAGACTATCAAGCTTAATTTTTAGAATTGTCAATATGAAACAATCAGAAATAATAGAAGCATCAACAGCGGAGCTACAAGAGCGTTTGGCTGAACTTAAAAAGGCCTCAACGGATCTAAAAATAGCACACGCTATATCACCGTTGGAAAATCCAATTCAATTAAGAGGTCACAGAAGAGCCATTGCTAGAATTGCGACAGAACTAACTAAAAGAGAGGTGCAATAATTGTACGAAGCTGAAAGATGGAAAAAAGAAATTTAAGAAAAGAGCGTATTGGTGTAGTAACTTCTAACAAAATGGAAAAATCCATTGTTGTTTCAGAGGTGAAAAAAGTAAAGCACCCTATGTATGGAAAGTTCGTTTTGAAGACGAAGAAGTACGTAGCACACGACGAGAAAAACGACTGCAACGAAGGGGATACTGTTAAGATCATGGAAACACGACCTATGAGTAAAACCAAATGTTGGAGATTAGTAGAAATCATTGAAAGAGCTAAGTAATCATGGTACAACAAGAATCAAGACTAAAAGTAGCAGATAACACCGGGGCTAAGGAAGTACTTACCATCCGTGTGTTAGGAGGTACAAAGAAACGTTACGCTTCTATTGGAGACAAAATTGTGGTTACTGTAAAGGAAGCAACTCCTAACGGAAATGTAAAAAAAGGTACGGTTTCTACAGCTGTGGTTGTGCGTACCGTAAAAGAAGTTAGAAGACCTGACGGATCTTATATCCGTTTCGACGACAACGCATGTGTATTATTAGGTCCTCAAGGGGAAATGAGAGGTACTCGTGTATTTGGTCCGGTGGCAAGAGAGCTTCGCGACAAGCAATTCATGAAAATAGTATCATTGGCACCTGAGGTGCTTTAATGCGAAAGTAAGATGGCAAAGCTTAAGATAAAAACAGGAGACAACGTAATCGTAACCGCTGGGGACCATAAAGGATCCGAGGGTAAAGTGCTACGTATTTTCCTTGAAAAGAACAAAGCAATTGTAGAAGGAGTAAACATTGTAAAGAAACATGAGAAGCCTAGTGCTGCAAACCCTCAAGGTGGAATTACAGAGAAAGAAGCTCCTATTCATATCTCTAACCTATCTATTGTAGATCCTAAATCAGGTGAAGCAACACGCGTAGGGTACAGAATGGAAGATGGTAAAAAAGTACGGTTTTCTAAAAAATCGCAACAAGCAATATAGTTATGGGATATACACCAAGACTTAAAGAAGAATACAAGAGCAAGGTAATTACCGCTCTTATGGATGAGTTCGGTTACAAGAACGTTATGCAGGTACCAAAATTGCAGAGCATCGTAGTATCTCGTGGAGTTGGTAATGCAGTAGCCGATAAGAAATTGATCGAGTATTCCGTAGACGAATTGACCAATATTACGGGTCAGAGAGCAGTTCCAACCATTTCCAAAAAGGATGTGGCTACTTTCAAACTTCGTAAAGGAATGCCCATTGGAGCAAAAGTTACATTACGTGGAGAACGTATGTATGAGTTCTTAGATCGTTTAATTACCTCTGCATTGCCACGTGTACGTGACTTTGGAGGAATTAAAGCTACTGGATTCGATGGTAGAGGTAACTACTCTTTAGGAGTTACCGAACAAATCATCTTTCCAGAGATCGATATCGACAAGGTAAAGAAAATCGAAGGGATGAACATCACTTTCGTTACTTCTGCCGAAACCGATAAAGAAGCAAAATCATTATTGTCTGAACTAGGATTACCTTTTAAAAAGAACTAAGATGGCTAAAGAATCAATGAAAGCCCGCGAGGTGAAAAGAGCAAAAACGGTAGCGAAGTATGCTGAAAAGCGCAAAGCTTTGAAAGAAGCTGGTGACTACGAAGCACTTCAGAAACTGCCAAAAAATGCATCTCCTATCCGTATGCACAATCGTTGCAAATTAACAGGTAGACCTAAAGGGTATATGAGACAGTTTGGTATTTCACGTGTAACTTTTCGTGAAATGGCTAACCAAGGATTAATTCCCGGTGTTAGAAAAGCTAGCTGGTAGTAAATTATAAATGGGTAGAAGGTTTGGCAAAAGCCGAAAACCGTTACCGTAAATTAGGATAAATGACAACAGATCCAATCGCAGATTTTCTAACTAGGGTTAGAAATGCAGTAAAAGCAGGACACAGAGTAGTTGAAGTCCCTGCTTCAAATGTTAAAAAAGAGATTACCAAGATCCTATTCGATCAAGGATTCGTATTGAGCTACAAATTTGAGGACAAAGGACCCCAAGGGACCATTAAGATTGCCCTTAAATATGACAAGCTTACCAAAGATCCGGTAATCAAGAAGATTCAAAGAATTAGTAAACCAGGTTTACGTAAGTATTCAGGTGCTTCCGAAATGCCTCGTATATTGAATGGTTTGGGTGTCGCTATTGTTTCTACTTCAGCTGGAGTAATGACAGGAAAGCAAGCTCAATCTCAGAATGTAGGTGGTGAGGTACTTTGTTACGTATACTAATTTAATAAAGACTAGAAATGTCAAGAATAGGTAAAAGCCCAGTAGCAATCCCAGACGGTGTGACCGTAGAGGTGAATGAAAATGTAGTTACCGTAAAAGGGAAGTTAGGCGAGTTAACTCAGGAGATATCCGATGTTAGCGTAAAAGTAGAAGAAGGAAACGTTGTTTTAGAGCGTCCTTCCGATGCCAAAGATCACAGAGCAAAACACGGGTTGTACCGTGCTCTTGTAGCCAATATGGTTAAAGGTGTATCCGAAGGATGGTCCAAAGAACTAGAATTGGTAGGAGTAGGTTACCGTGCCAGCAACCAAGGCAACAAATTGGATTTGGCCATTGGTTTTTCTCACAATATTGTTATGGACATTGCTCCCGAAGTTAAAGTGGAGACCGTAAGTGAGAAAGGAAAAAATCCTATTGTAAAATTAACCTCGCATGACAAGCAATTGGTAGGGCAGGTAGCGGCTAAGATCCGTGGCTTCCGTAAACCAGAACCTTACAAAGGGAAAGGAATCAAGTTTGTTGGTGAGATCATTAGAAGAAAAGCAGGTAAATCTGCATAAGAAATTAAGTTATGGCATTATCTAAAAGCGACAGAAGAGATCGCATCCGTTTCAGAATTAGAAAGTCGGTTTCTGGTACCGAGCAACGACCACGTTTGGCGGTTTTCAGAAGCAATAAAGAAATTTATGCGCAACTTATTGACGATGTAAATGGTAAAACCATTACCGCTGCATCTTCAAGAGATAAAGATATAGATGCTTCCAAGGCGAACAAGTCGGAAGTAGCAAAATTGGTAGGTAAAGCAATTGCCGAAAAAGCTGTAAAAGCTGGAGTTGAAAGCATTACTTTTGACCGCGGAGGTTACCTATACCATGGAAGAGTTAAATCATTGGCTGAAGGAGCTCGCGAGGGCGGACTAAAATTCTAAGAATATGTATCAAAATTATAAAAACGTAGAAACAGTTAAGCCCGGAGGTCTAGAATTGAAAGACCGTTTGGTTGGTGTACAACGTGTTACCAAAGTAACCAAGGGAGGTAGAGCTTTCGGATTTTCAGCTATCGTAGTGGTTGGTGATGAAAATGGAGTAGTAGGTCAAGGACTTGGAAAGTCTAAAGATGTTGCTAGTGCCATTGCCAAAGCAATTGAAGACGCAAAAAAGAACTTGGTACGTATTCCTCTTAATAAAGGAACACTTCCTCACGAGCAAAAAGGAAAGTACGGTGGAGCTAGAGTAACCTTGTTACCTGCTGCTCCTGGTACGGGGGTAATTGCCGGTGGTGCAGTTCGTGCCGTATTGGAAGCCGTTGGAGTTCACGATGTATTGTCAAAATCTCAAGGATCTTCTAACCCTCACAACGTAGTAAAGGCAACTTTCGATGCTCTATTGCAAATGAGAAGCGCCCAAACCGTTGCGAGACAAAGAGGAATTTCATTAGAGAAATTGTATAAAGGATAAAATTACTGAAGAGTTATGGCAAAGATTAAAGTAACAAAGGTACGCAGTGCGATCAAGCGCTCGCAAAACCAAAAGAGAACCCTTGAAGCTCTAGGCCTGAAAAAAATTGGTCAAACAGTGGAGCATGAGGATACGCCAAATATTCTTGGTATGATAAAAAAAGTTAATCACCTAGTTTCTGTTGAGACTAAATAAGATATTGAACAATGGATTTAAGTAATTTAAAACCAGCTGAAGGTTCGGTTAAAAAACAAGGAAAGCGCGTAGGACGTGGGCAAGGTTCCGGTAAAGGTGGTACCGCTACCCGTGGACACAAAGGGGCTAAGTCACGTTCTGGTTACTCCAAGAAACTAGGATTCGAAGGAGGGCAGATGCCATTACAGCGTCGTGTGCCTAAGTTCGGTTTCAAGAACATTAACCGTAAGGAGTACCAAGGAGTAAACTTGGATACACTTCAGGCGTTAGTAGACAACAAGAAAATTAAGGATACTGTAGATTTTGATACTATGGTAAGTCTAAGACTTGCTGGTAAGAACGAGATGGTAAAGATCTTGGGAAGAGGCGAGCTAAAAGCTAAATTGAAAGTATCTGCTCATAAGTTTACTGCTTCTGCAAAAGCGGCTATCGAAGCTGCAGGAGGTGAAGCTGTAGAACTTTAATTATTTATAAAGGATGAAATTTATTGATACCATAAAAAATGTTTTCAAAATAGAAGAGCTACGTAGCCGTATCATGGTTACTTTGGGTCTTCTATTGGTGTACCGTTTTGGTGCCCAAATTGTATTACCGGGAATAGATGCGTCAAAGCTATCTGAGTTCTCTGGTAAATTTGCTGGAGGAGGACTAGGTGGATTACTTGATGCTTTTACAGGAGGTGCATTTTCAAATGCCTCTGTATTTGCTTTGGGGATCATGCCCTACATCTCTGCCTCTATTGTGGTACAATTGATGCAAATTGCCGTCCCTTATCTTCAGAAACTACAGAAAGAAGGAGAAAGTGGTAGAAAGAAAATCACTCAGATTACTCGTTGGTTAACCATTGGTATCTGTTTGGTTCAAGCGCCAAGTTACATTGCAGGTATCCAATATTTGGGTGTCCCTTCAGATGCTTTTGTCTTGGGTCTTACACCTACCTTCTATGTTTCTTCCATTATCATATTGGTAACAGGATGTATTTTCGCCATGTGGTTAGGTGAGAGAATTACCGACAAAGGAATTGGAAATGGTATTTCCATTCTTATTATGGTGGGTATTATTGCCACGTTGCCTCAGGCATTTGTTCAGGAAGTAAATTCCAGTCCATTTATGTTGGTGTTGATCGAGTTGGTAATTTGGTTTGTCATCATACTGCTCTCGGTCCTACTGGTACTTGCTGTGCGTAAAATACCCGTACAGTATGCCCGTAGAACAGCAAGCGGAGGATATGAAAAGAATATTTTTGGAGCAAGACAGTTCATTCCTTTGAAGTTAAATGCTTCTGGGGTAATGCCAATTATCTTTGCCCAAGCATTGATGTTTGTTCCAACGGCGTTGGCAAACTTACCTAGGCTTAGGGATACGGATTTCGGACAGAATATGTTGGCTACCTTTAGCGATATCTTCGGTCTTTGGTACAATGTAGTATTTGCATTATTGATTATCATCTTTACGTATTTCTATACGGCAATTACGGTACCAACCAATAAAATGGCAGATGACCTTAAACGCAGTGGAGGATTTATTCCAGGAATTAAACCAGGAACGGATACGGCGGAGTACTTAGATAGAATCATGTCTCAGATAACATTGCCAGGATCGGTTTTCTTGGCACTTATTGCCATCTTCCCAGCTTTTATCGTAAAGCTTATGGGAGTGCAGCAAGGATGGGCATTGTTCTTCGGAGGTACCTCACTACTAATTATGGTAGGTGTGGCTATCGATACAATGCAACAGATTAATTCCTACTTGTTAAATCGTCACTATGACGGATTAATGAAAAGTGGTAAAAACAGAAAAGCAGTAGCATAATATGGCAAAGCAACCAGCAATAGAACAAGACGGAACCATTGTAGAAGCATTATCTAATGCAATGTTTCGTGTCGAATTGGAAAACGGTCATATTGTTACAGCGCATATTTCGGGTAAGATGCGTATGCACTATATTAAATTATTACCCGGAGATAAGGTAAAATTAGAGATGAGCCCGTACGATTTAACTAAGGCTCGTATAACATACAGATACTAAAGAGATGAAAGTAAGAGCATCCGTTAAAAAAAGAAGTGCCGACTGCAAGATCGTTCGCAGAAAAGGCCGATTATATGTAATTAACAAAAAGAACCCAAGGTTCAAACAAAGACAAGGATAAGTTATGGCAAGAATCGCAGGTGTAGATATCCCGAAACAGAAAAGGGGTGTAATCGCGTTAACGTATATCTTTGGAATCGGGAAAAGCCGTGCACAGGATATATTGGAAAAAGCCGGAGTTAGCGAAGACAAAAAAGTAAACGAATGGAACGATGATGAAATCGGAAAAATTCGTGAAGCTGTTGGGTCTTACAAAATCGAAGGTGAGCTACGTAGTGAAGTTCAATTGAGCATTAAGCGCTTAATGGACATCGGTTGTTACAGAGGTATTCGTCACAGATCGGGTCTTCCTTTAAGAGGACAGCGTACAAAGAATAACTCAAGAACGAGAAAAGGAAAACGTAAAACAGTTGCTAACAAGAAAAAAGCAACTAAATAATACCTAGAGATATGGCAAAGTCTAGCTCAAAAAGTACAAAAAAACGTAAGGTTAATATCGAGGCAACCGGTGAAGCACATATCACCGCATCCTTCAACAATATTATCATTTCGTTGACCAATAAAAACGGGGATGTAATCTCTTGGTCTTCTGCCGGAAAAATGGGTTTTAGAGGATCTAAGAAGAACACTCCTTATGCAGCTCAATTGGCTGCAGAAGATTGTGCAAAGGTTGCACAGGAAGCAGGTCTTCGTAAAGTAAAAGTTTACGTAAAAGGACCTGGTAATGGTAGGGAATCTGCCATTCGTACCATCCATAATTCAGGAATTGAGGTTACTGAGATCATCGATGTAACTCCAATGCCGCACAATGGATGTCGTCCACCAAAAAGACGTAGAGTATAATTAATTTAAGTATAAACCGAAGGAACTAGAAAACTAGAGGATGACCTTAATTTAGTTTTCCCTTCAAAATCAATTTTTTAAAATGGCAAGATATACTGGTCCCAAAACAAAAATCGCCCGTAAGTTTGGAGAGGCTATTTTTGGAGAAGACAAATCTTTCGAAAAAAGAAATTACCCTCCAGGACAACACGGTAACAACCGTAGGAGAGGTAAAAAATCTGAGTACGCTATTCAGTTGGCAGAAAAGCAAAAAGCAAAGTACACATACGGAATTTTGGAGCGTCAGTTCCGAAACATGTTTAAAAAAGCAACTGCAGCTTCTGGAATTACAGGGGAAGTATTGCTTCAATTGTGTGAGTCCCGTTTGGACAACGTAGTTTACCGCATGGGTATCGCCCCTTCTCGTAGTGCTGCAAGACAATTGGTTTCTCACCGACACATTACCGTGAACGGAGAGAAAGTGAACATTCCGTCTTACCAGTTAAAAGCGGGTGACGTTATTGCTGTGAGGGAAAAATCTAAATCCCTTGAAGCCATCCAAAATTCGTTGGCAAACGCCAGTCATGTTTACGAGTGGATCACTTGGAACTCTGAGACAAAAGAAGGAACGTTCGTTTCTGTGCCTCAGCGTCTTCAAATCCCAGAAAACATTACTGAGCAGTTAATCGTCGAATTATATTCTAAATAATAAATTAATCATATTGGTATTTGGCCAAAGGGTTTGTTAGTCTTCTTCAAACTTCTAAACCGCGCAACCAAATAACAATTAAAACGAAGAACAATAATATGGCAGTATTTAGTTTTCAGAAGCCTGATAAAGTTATCATGATCAATTCGACAGATTTCGAGGGGAAATTCGAATTTCGTCCTTTGGAACCTGGTTATGGATTGACAGTTGGTAACGCATTAAGACGTGTTTTACTTTCTTCATTAGAAGGTTTTGCAATCACTTCAGTACGTATCGAAGGTGTAGATCACGAATTTTCTACGATTGCAGGAGTAGTGGAAGATGTTACTGAAATCATTTTGAACTTGAAACAAGTACGTTTTAAGCGTCAAATTGATGAGATAGATAACGAAACTGTAACTATTTCCGTGTCTGGTCAAGAAGTGCTAACCGCTGGTGATTTTCAAAAATTCATCTCCGGTTTCCAAGTATTGAACCCAGATTTGGTAATCTGTAACATGGATTCCAAGGTAAACCTTAACTTCGAAATCACTATCGAAAAAGGTCGTGGATACGTTCCAGCAGAAGAGAACAAGAAGGCGAATGCCCCTCTTGGAACTATCTTTACCGATTCTATCTACACTCCTATAAAGAATGTGAAGTATAGTATAGAAAACTATCGTGTAGAGCAAAAGACTGACTACGAAAAGTTGGTTTTTGAAATCATTACCGATGGTTCCATTCACCCAAAAGATGCATTGACAGAGGCCGCTAAGACCTTGATTCACCACTTTATGTTATTTAGTGATGAGCGTATCACCCTTGAGGCTGATGAGATTGCTCAGACCGAAACATACGATGAGGAGTCCTTGCACATGCGTCAGTTGCTTAAGACCAAGTTGGTAGACATGGACCTTTCCGTTCGTGCCTTGAACTGTCTTAAAGCTGCAGAGGTAGATACGTTGGGTGACCTTGTATCGTACAATAAGAATGATCTTATGAAGTTCAGAAACTTCGGTAAGAAGTCTTTAACCGAGCTGGAAGAGCTAGTAAACGTTAAAGGTTTGAACTTCGGTATGGATCTTTCAAAATATAAATTAGATAAAGATTAAGTAATCCATCATATTTTGCTCCCCAGAAGGGTTGTAGCAAGATGATGATTAAAAACAAATGTCATGAGACACGGAAAGAAATTCAATCACTTAAGTAGAAAAACAGCCCATAGAAAGGCAATGTTAGCCAATATGGCTTGTTCGTTGATCGAACACAAAAGAATCAACACTACTGTTGCTAAAGCGAAAGCTCTTAAGAGATTCGTAGAACCTTTGGTAACTAAGTCGAAAGAAGACACTACGCACAACCGTCGTATCGTAATGAGCAGACTCCGCCAGAAAGAAGCAGTGACCGAATTGTTTAGAGAGGTAGCTGTAAAGGTTGGAGATCGTCCAGGAGGATATACCCGAATCATTAAATTGGGTAATCGTTTGGGAGATAACGCGGATATGGCAATGATCGAGCTAGTAGACTACAATGAGTTGTACAATGCTGGAAAACCAGCTAAAAAGAAATCAACACGTCGTAGTCGTCGTGGAGGAGCTGCAAAAGCAGCCGCTCCAGTAGCCGAGACGCAAGCAAATAAAGAAGAAGAATAAATTGATTTCTTCGAATGTGAATAACAAAGGGATAAGCTTTTAAAGTTTATCCCTTTTTTTGAATTATTTTTGCAAAACTTTTGTTCTTACTATGAAATATCAAACACGAAAAAAAGCCCTAATTCTATTGGCAGACGGAACCATTTTCCATGGAAAAGCCGTAGGGGGAAAAGAAGGCTCAGCCTTTGGAGAAGTTTGTTTTAACACCGGAATGACGGGTTACCAAGAGATCTTTACAGATCCATCCTATTTCGGTCAACTAATGGTTACCACCAATGCACATATTGGTAATTACGGGACCAATGAGGAAGAAGTAGAGTCCGATAGCGTAAAAATCGCTGGGCTTATTTGTAGAAATTTCAGTTATCATCATTCACGGTACTCGGCCGATGATTCATTAGAGTCGTTCTTGGATAAGAATAATCTTTTGGCCATTAGTGATGTAGATACCAGGGCACTGGTAAGCTATATTCGGGACAATGGAGCCATGAACGCTGTGATATCTACCGATGTGGATAATGTTGAAGGACTGAAGAAGCAATTGGCAGATGTGCCCGACATGAACGGATTGGAGCTTGCCAGTAAAGTATCTGCAAAAGAACCATACTTCTACGGGGACGAAAATGCTACCTACAAGATTTCGGCATTGGATATTGGAATTAAGAAAAACATCCTCCGCAACCTCGCCCAAAGGGATTGTTATATTAAAGTATTCCCATACGATACGACATTCGAAGAAATGGCTGCCTTTAATCCAGATGGTTATTTCTTGAGCAATGGCCCCGGTGATCCGGAGCCGTTAACCCAATCCATAGCAACAGCCAAGGATATTCTTAATACGGGAGCACCATTATTTGGTATCTGTTTGGGGCATCAGGTTTTGGCATTGGCCAATGGCATTTCCACGTACAAGATGCACAACGGACATAGAGGGATTAATCACCCAATTAAAAACCTTTTAACCGGTAAAGGGGAAATCACTTCCCAAAACCACGGTTTTGCTATTAACAGGGAAGAGACCGAAGCACATCCTGAGGTGGAAATTACACATGTACACCTTAACGATAACACAGTGGCCGGAATTAGGTTGAAAGATAAGCCAGTATTCTCTGTGCAATATCATCCAGAAGCAAGTCCAGGACCACACGATGCGGCCTACTTGTTCGATCAATTTGTGGAAAACTTAAAAAGTACAAAATTGGAAAAGGCCCATTAAGTTGGGCTTTTTTTAATGGTTAAAACGAAAACGATTTAGTTTGAAAACAGGACGTTTGTTACTGTTTTCAGACCTTATTAAACAGTACAATTCGTATCTTCACGCAACCAAACAAAAAAGAAATTATGAGCATTATTATCGATATCCACGCAAGACAAATATTCGATTCCAGGGGTAATCCAACAGTTGAAGTAGATGTGATTACGGAAAATGGAGTAGTTGGGAGAGCAGCAGTGCCTTCAGGAGCTTCCACAGGAGAACATGAGGCTGTCGAACTTCGTGATGGTGGAAATGATTATATGGGAAAAGGAGTACTGCAAGCAGTAGAGAACGTAAATGGAAAGATTGCCGGAACCCTTTTAGGAGTATCTGTTTTTGAGCAAGAAGCCATTGATAAAATCATGATCGACTTAGATGGTACGCCCAACAAATCGAAATTGGGAGCCAATGCCATTTTAGGCGTTTCCCTGGCAGCAGCCAAAGCAGCAGCTAACGAATTGGGGATGTCATTGTTTCGATATGTAGGAGGAGTAAGCGCAAAAACACTTCCCGTTCCTATGATGAATATTATTAATGGAGGATCCCATAGTGATGCCCCTATTGCTTTTCAGGAATTTATGGTAATGCCAGTTAAGGCTCAAAGCTTTACCCATGCCATGCAAATGGGATCAGAAATTTTCCATAACCTAAAGAAGGTGTTGCATGATAGGGGATTAAGTACTGCAGTTGGTGACGAAGGAGGATTTGCTCCAACTTTAGATGGAACCGAAGATGCGTTAGACACTATCGCACTAGCTACTGAAAAGGCCGGGTATAAACTTGGAGATGAAGTAATGATCGCATTGGATTGTGCCGCTGCAGAATTCTATGTAGATGGAAAATATGACTACACCAAATTTGAAGGGGATAAGGGAATGGTAAGAACCTCCCAAGAACAAGCTGATTACCTAGCCGAATTGAGCGCAAATTATCCGATCATTTCTATAGAAGATGGAATGGACGAAAATGACTGGGAAGGATGGAAGTATTTAACCGATAAGGTTGGAGATAAAGTACAATTGGTAGGAGATGACCTTTTCGTAACCAATGTGGAGCGATTGTCCCGAGGTATCAATGAGGGAATTGCCAATTCTATCCTTATCAAGGTAAACCAGATTGGAACCCTTTCAGAAACCATTGCTGCTGTAAATATGGCCCATAATGCGGGGTATACCTCAGTTATGTCGCATAGAAGTGGGGAGACCGAGGATAACACAATTGCAGATTTGGCCGTTGCCCTTAATACCGGGCAGATTAAAACTGGTTCTGCATCCCGTAGTGACCGTATGGCCAAGTACAATCAATTACTTCGAATAGAAGAAGAACTGCACGAAACGGCCTTTTACCCAGGCAGGAATGCATTTAAAATATAATAATAACCTTACCTACAATGACGTCTGTTCTATGAGTTTAGGACAGACGTTTTTTTATGCAGTTACTTTAACAAGGGCAATTGCCCTTACGTTATTGATTAATTAAGGTTTTTTTAACCCAACATGAGTAATGAAATGTTAAAAAAATCGTCCAATTTTTCGTAATTTAGCAATCCTTTTAAATCAACAAAAAAATCAAATTGAACTATGTCGAAGAACGCTACCATTGAAATCAACGGTGAGAAATATGAATTCCCAATTATAGAAGGAACGGAAAATGAAGTTGCTATCAATATAAAGACCCTTAGAGGGGTCACTGGTGGTGTAACAACTATAGATCCGGGGTACAAGAACACAGGTTCTTGCGAAAGTGCCATTACTTTTTTGAATGGGGAAGAAGGAGTTTTGAGGTACCGAGGGTATGCTATTGAGGACTTAGCTGAGAAAGCTGACTTCCTAGAAGTGGCTTATCTATTGATTTTTGGTGAATTGCCGAATAAAGAACAGTTAGAAAAGTTCCATTTCGATATTAGGGAGCAATCCCATGTTGATGAAGATGTAAAGAAAATTTTGGATGGTTTTCCAAAATCTGCACATCCTATGGGCGTTTTATCGTCCCTTACAAGTGCTTTGATTGCCTTTAACCCATCTTCGGTAAACGTAGATAGCCATGACGAGATGTACAATGCCATTGTACGCATTATGGGTAAATTTCCAGTGTTGACGGCTTGGGCTTATCGCAAGCGAGCGGGACTTCCATTAGATTATGGGGATAATACACTAGGGTATGTAGACAACTTCCTGAAAATGATGTTCAAGAAGCCAGATGGACAATATACTTCTAACAAAGTGGTAGTAGATGCATTGGATAAATTATTAATCCTGCATGCAGATCACGAGCAAAACTGCTCTACATCTACAGTGCGTATTGTGGGGTCTTCCCACGCCGGCTTATTTGCATCCCTTTCCGCAGGGATTAACGCCCTTTGGGGCCCATTGCACGGTGGAGCAAATCAGGCTGTGATAGAAATGCTGGAAGCCATTAAAGAAGATGGTGGTGACACGAAAAAATATATGGCAAAAGCCAAGGATAAGAGTGATCCTTTCCGTCTAATGGGCTTTGGTCATCGAGTATATAAAAACTTCGACCCTCGTGCTAGGATTATAAAAATAGCTGCAGATGAGGTGTTAAAAGATCTTGGGGTAGAAGATCCAGTTTTGGACATTGCCAAAGGATTGGAACGGGAAGCGCTAGAAGACCAGTACTTCGTGGATAGAAAACTATACCCTAATGTAGATTTCTACTCAGGAATCATTTATAGGGCTATGGGCATTCCAGTAGAAATGTTTACTCCAATGTTCGCCTTAGGTCGTTTGCCAGGTTGGATATCGCAATGGAAGGAAATGCGCATGCGCAAAGAACCCATTGGCCGTCCAAGACAGATTTATATTGGGGAGAACCTTCGCCCATTTAAAGACATCGATTTTAGGTAACCTGTTGTATATCAAATAATAAGACACCCACATAGTTGGGTGTTTTTTTGTGTGCTACTTTTCTTTTTTCTACTATATTTGGGCGTGACTAACCTTCTGATTAACTGTGCACTACTTGTATTGGTGACGGTTTCCCTATTGCTGGGTATCCGAGCACTTGTGCAATCCAAAAAGATGCATGATTCGATAAAGTATCTTGCATGGTTCATGATTTTTGTGGCATTGGTCAATCTACAGTTGTGGATGATCTTTTTAAAACCGCCCTATTTCTACCCGAACATAGTACTGTCTTTTTTACCCTACCAGCTATTGCCTGGGCCTTTCTTTTTGTTATTTGCCATTCGTTTTTTGGGATTGGAAAGAAAAATTCAGAAACAAAAATTCTGGCTGTTCTTACCATTTTGGATATTCATGGTGGTGTACTTAGGAATGAAACTGGATGTGGTGGTAAACAGTTTGCCGTATGAAACGGCCTTCAAGAAATACTTTCAGGTCTTTAAGGTAGAGGAAATCATTACACTGTCCTATTCCTTCTTGGTCATCTTATGGTGTTTCAGGGTGGTGCGTAATTTTGAGCGCCAGAACAAGAAGAAGAAATACGATCAAGTAGTTTCCCATACAGGCTGGATTAAGAAGGTCTTGGGTATGGGTCTGCTACTTTGTGTCATATGGCTGCTTTCTTTATTGCTGGATATGGTAAGCATATACAACTGGGGCAATTATGTATACCTTCCTTCCTGGTTCGGATTTTCATCCCTTATCATTTACGTGGGGTATACAGGTTTTCGACAGACCAGTATATTAAAAGAGCGCCATGCTTTGCATCAATTCAGCAAGGATAAAACCTTTAACCCAAAATTCAATTCTGAAGATAGGGAAGATTCGAGTACCCTAAGGCATTTTCAGAAAATAGATGTATTGATGAGGGAACAGAAGATATACCTCAACCCACATTTGGACCTTCCTTTATTGGCTGAAGAAGTATCGATAAGCCCAAATTATCTCTCAAAAGTTATTAATTCGCATGCACAAATGAACTTTAGTGACTATATAAGCAGTTATCGAGTTACCCATGCCAAGGAAATGTTGGAAACCGACACCTTTAGGCAGTACGATATGCTTTCTATTGCACTAGAGGCCGGATTCAACTCTAAGTCTGCATTCTATGCGGCTTTCAAGAAGCTCACTGGCCAGACCCCAGGCTCATATAGATCTCATTATGAGAAAAACTGTGAGTCCTGATTCTTACAAATTGTAAGTCTCAGCACTGCTAAGCTATTTGCGGTGCCTACTTTTAACTATACCAAATCACGATTATATAAAGCGACCCTTAAGAGTAGTATTTCAGCTAACTTTCTTCATTCGCATTTATTAAAATATGCTTCCTGAGTATAGACTTTAAACATGAAGTCACATAAGGGGAAGTACATAAAACATTTGGTATGGAATTTACATACGAAAGGCTTATAATTTCCTGAACCGAAATACAAAGTAGGCATAAGTAGTATGTAAAAGCCTGTTAAAACAACCCCACTGTTTTAGCTCTTATTGAAAAGACAGGCTAACTTTGAGAGGCGGATCCTATCCGCCTCTTTCTTATTTGTGATGTATTGCCTAAGTAGTTAAAAATCAATTTAGTAACTTGTAAATAACTATTTATGGTTCCCTAATGGCAAAGAAATTTAATTACGATCCTTCATTGAGTATGAAGATAATGGCGAAGCTTCAAGAACTTGGCTATGGGGAAGCTTATGTAGATAATGAACACCTCATCTATTACTACGATCAAACGAAGGGTTATCAATCCAAAAAGTACAAGGAGCTCAATAAAAAAGGTTATGAAATGATCTGCAAATCGGTGTCGGGACAGGGTAGCAAACTGCGATATGCGGTAGTTTGGCTAAAAACCAATAACCCACGCCAAGTTTCGACAACAAAGAAGGGCATGGATGCTTATGTACGTGCACTCACTGTGTACGTGCAAAAAGGCTATGAACCTGTTTCCATAAGTGTATCTGGAACAGATCCAGCCACAGCGGTTTTTTCAGGAACTTTTAAACTAAGGGTGCAGGGGCAAGGGGGTTCTTATATGGTATTGCAAGCGACCCATAAAAAGAAAACGGGTAGTGGTCTTCTCTCCATATCGGAAGTAATAAGTGAAGCCCGTAAAAAAGGGTATATTCCAAGAACCTTAACACAATATGGCACCAAGTCCGATCCACTGTATGCATGTGTCATGGTACCTAATACCGATTCCTTGATTTGGGGCCATGCTGTAAATGGCACCGAAGCGAACTTCTTTAAGCGTTACCATGCCCATAATTCGCATTGGGCGGGACCCGATATAGTGTTTCATGGAGCAGGCAATAAAATTACTTCCATATTTACCAATGCCTCGGTAGGCCCATTCCAAGTGTGGCTATGCCCTGATAAAGCAGCCTTGCGTGAGCGCATCCAAAATGGAGCGTCTTTGGGATTGCATCCGTTTAAAATACATGCGTACGATGATGGGAGTACTATTAAGTATTCGATCATACTCAGGAAACACATACACCCTCGCCCCCACAAATTTACCATGACTGGTAATGCCAATACCTCATTCACTGAATGGGATAAAACCATGCAAGATGTCATGGAAGCCAATAATGTGCTGTCGGGGAGTTTAGGTGTGGTGTACAAAGGGAGACTGGTGCATTGTCGTGGATATACCAATGCCATGGAAGGATATCCAATTACCAAGCCCACAAGTATTTACAGGACGGCAAGTGTGACCAAATTCATAACGGCCTATGCCATACGTAGTATGGAAATGGATGGGTTCAATGTTAATGGTTTGTTCCAGAACTACATTCCCACGGAAAATGAAGAGAACAAAGCATTGGGGTACGATAAAATTAAGATCATAGACGTATTGAATCACAAGGGCGGATTGAGCAGAAGTCATGGAGTTAGTACAACCATAGCAAAAGACCTAAAGGTAGCCGTCCCCATTACCCTTGAGCAAAAACGGAAATGGTGTCGTATGCGCAAAATGGCAAAAGATAAAAAAGTAGGGATGGATTATAGCTATAGCAACCTTGGATATACCCTTCTTGGGCAACTTATAGAAGAACAAACAGGTAAACTATATTATTCATACGTATACGAAAGGATATTGAAACCGTTGGGATTAACCCGTCCACATATTGGTAACCCCTTTGGTGATTATCCGGAAGAGGTAAAGTACCAACCCACAAAGCTTAGTGTGGTAAAAAGTGCCCTAAACAAAAATGACAATTTGGTTTCCCAGGCCTATGAAGGACGTAATTATTACTTAACACTTTCTAGTGGAGGATGGATTTTTTCGGCTCCGGATATGGCCAAGGTACTGGCAAGTCTACATAGTAACGTTCAAAATCCTATATTGAGCAGGCCCATTCTAAGCGAATTGCTGAATAATTCTGGACTTTCCATTACCACTGCCTCCAACGGTGTTATAAAATATACAAAAGGCGGTTCGTCTTCTACCACAAGTACGCACATTCACCATAGGAATACAGATGTTTCCTTTGTCATTCTCCTAAACAAGAGCATCAAGGAAATTCGCAACATATATAACTCATTGAGTGCACTTGCGGATAATATGCAAGCTACAGATTGGCCCTCACACGATCTTTTTCCGCAGTACAACATTCCATCTTTTTAAGAGTGCGTTTTTTTAAATTGTTTTGAAGAACACACGTAGCCTTCCCGATTCTTTAAGGGCTTTTTTTATATTTGCGCATGCTACAACTCAATGTAAACGATGAAGTATCCCGCCTTCGGGCTGTGGTACTCGGAACTGCCGAAAGTAACGGCCCTACTCCCCATCTAGAAGACGCCTACGACCCTAAAAGTGCTATGCATATAAAAGAGGGGACCTATCCCAAGGAAGCCGATATGATCCCAGAAATGGAAGCTGTGGCAGCCGTATTTGCTAAATACGATGTAAAGGTGTTTCGCCCACAGGTGATCAAGGACTGTAACCAGATTTTTGCGCGTGATATAGGGTTTGTAATCGAGGATACCTTCATTAAGGCCAACATCCTTCCCGATCGCGAAGAAGAGATCAAGGCCATACAGTATGTCATTGACCAGATGGATCCTGAAAAAGTAATTCAGTTTCCCGAGGAAGCGCATGTAGAAGGTGGCGATGTCATGCCTTGGGGTGACTATATTTTTGTGGGAACCTATCGTGGCGAGGACTATCCAGATTATATCACGGCACGTACCAATATGGAAGCTGTAGTCTGTTTACAGGAAGCCTTTCCCCATAAGACCGTAAAGTCATTCAATCTGCGTAAATCCAATACCGTAGCCAGGGATAATGCCTTGCATTTAGATTGTTGCTTTCAGCCATTGGGAAAAGGAAAGTGCATCATTCATAAGGAAGGGTTTTTAGAAGAAGGGGAGTACCAATGGTTGGTAGATCACTTTGGAAAGGAAAACTGCTTCCATATCAGTAAGGATGAAATGTACGATATGAACAGTAATGTATTTTCCATTTCTGAAGACGTTGTTATTTCCGAACGGCATTTTACCCGATTAAACACATGGTTGCGAGAACAAGGCTTTACGGTAGAAGAAGTACCCTATGCCCAAATCGCCAAGCAAGAAGGCCTATTGCGCTGTTCTACCATGCCGCTCATTAGGGACTAGGCTTTTTTCCATAAACAACATTCCTTGAAGATGCTCATGAAGTCCAGGAAGCACTAATCTTCGTGTTCCAAATACCTTGTACCCCATTTTTTCATAAAATCGGATGGCCTGTGGTTGCGTATCCATTACTTCTAAGCGAATGGAGGAAGCCCCTATGGTACTGGCTTGCTCGGCTAACCAATGTGACACTACGCTGGCTACACCTGTACCTTGCGTATTCGTGTGTAAATAAACACGATGCAGTTTTACCGAATTTCCGATACCGTCTTCTGGCCATGACGATTGGGTAAGGTACCTAAGAATACCGACAGGGGTCTTGGCAACCTCTATAAAGAAGTAATGCGAATTAAGTTCGGCAAGCTCCAGTTGCAGGTTTTCCCTCGAATATTGTTGGTAGAGGTACCAAATACCCCCATCTTCCCATAGGTGCCGATACGCAGGAGGGTAGATTTCTTCCATAAGTGTGAAAAGCTCGGTATGATCCTGCAAGCTGATCGGGCGCAGGGAAATTGTCGGGGTTAGGGTATGCAAATGCGTGTTTTTAATACCCTAAAGATACCTATAAAAAGGCCTGAAAACAATGGTTGAATTCCCTTCAAAAAAACTGAAACCCTATTTCCTTATTTTGAATTGTCACTCAAGGGGAGTTGTTTCCAGACCTTTTACAAACCAAAAATAATGGGTATTAGAAACGATAACCCACCCCGAAGGAAACATTGGATAACGTCCCAATGTCACTGTCGAAGGAACCAAAACGTGCCGAAGCATCGAAATGGTCCGAGATTCCATAGTGGGCGGTAAAGCGGTACACAAGGGCACCATCAAAATCCTCTTCTAGGGATACACCGTACCCTACGTCGGCACCCAAGGAAAAGGAATCTACCACGTTAATGTCGCCAGAGGCCAGGATAGGAGCGTATTTAAAGTCGTTGAACTCCTCCTTACCGGAGAACACGGTAACTCCGGCACTGGCTCCTGCTCGTATAGTTTCGGTAATGGCCCAGTCGTGCTCTACTTCAAGGTTGGCTACAAAGGAGGCAAAGTCGCCTTCGTCCCCAGCGGGAAAACCTCCATTGAGTCCAATCCGGAAGCCCTCTTGGGCAAATATGGCAGAAGAAGCAAGGAAAAGACAGGTAATGATAAAAGATTTCATATCGATATTGGTTATAGTTTCCTATACATCGATAGCAGTGGGGAATGTCATCAAGGAGCTTAAGAAAGTGTCTTGGCAAAGCAGACAATGCGGTTTATTTCTTTGAAACCTGCATTCTTGTGCAGGGCAATGCTTGCGTCGTTTAAAATCTCCGCATCCGGGGCTATTTCTTTACATTTCATGCGTTTGCCCCAAGTTTCAGCCTTTTTAATAAGGAGGTCAGCATAGCCTTTTCGTCGGTAATTGGGAGCCACGTATATACCCTCTATATAACAAACAGGACTGGTGGTGGTTCCCTCAATCAAGTAGCCACGTTGGCGTATGATCCTGAGTTGTAAAAACCTGCTTTGGTAAAATTATTTACAAAAACTGCCCATTGTTAAAATAATTGTCATACCCATTAGCTACTACAGTCGCATCACCTTGGGGGTTACAAAGACGATCTTTACACTGTTTCCGCGTTTTACCGCCAGTCGTACCTGTCGTCCTGCGGTTTCGGTGAGGTAGTTCTGCAAATCCAATAAGGTGTCTACAGGGGCGGCATCGGCCATTAACACAATATCACCTACCCGCATGCCACCATCTGCAGCTGGTTGTCCTGGGTTCACCTTCGTCACCTTGGCCCCGTATTCGTCCTGCTGTACGGTAACGCCCATCACAAAACGAACCCGTTCCGGTATCACGGTGGCGTCGCTTATGGTTGCTCCTCGTTTATAGGTAACCCGTATGGCTTTGCCCGAGTTTTTGTTTACATGCCCAGACACATATTCCATATCCTTGGCCTTGTAGCCATCCAATCCCACAATAATATCCCCTTTACGCAAGCCCGCTTTGTACGCAGGAAGCCCTCTGTCTATAATATCCGTAATACGAACGCCATAGGCATAGGTTTTGCCTTCATGCTGAAACGATTTGAGGTTCTCCCCCCTAAAACCGATCAAGCCCCTCGTTTGGGGTTCCGCTGTGCTGGTGGTAGTTGGTTTGGGCGCTATGATGGCGCCCATGATCACCGAAGGCCCTTTGCCCGCTACCCGGTTCAAGGTGTTTTTCCTGTCGGCAAATTCCTTTCTGTATTTGGTGAGTTGCACCACGCCTGCATCGTAGACGGGTTCTGTGAGCTGTAGGTTGTTGAGCGATCGTTCGCATTCGGCCATGACTTCCCCCGGGCGGTTAATGATCTGTTGGCTTCGGTATTCCCAATTCTGATATTCGGCACGGCACTGTTGACTTACCGTAGACACACACGAATTGAAGCGTTTTACTTTTTGGTCCAACACCACCCCTCCAATGATTAATCCGGCTAGGATATCGAAAAGATTGCCCGATTGTATGCCCTTCTTCGCCAAATCCTCTCCAAAGCCAAGGGCCACATCGCCCAGAAAGTTTTCAAGTGTATAAGGTTGGTTAAGGTATTTGGAAACCATATATCCACAGGCTGGACTGGAAATAAAACTGCGTACATTGAAGTCTAAACTGCTTCCAATCTGGCTGGCTACCATGCTACAGGCTTCTGCAGACCCAGTAGAGGCGAGGCATACCGCCGTTCCCACTTTATGGGCTTCACTCCGTGTACAGGCTGTTGAGGGCAAACGGGGCAAACTGCCCCTTCTGGGTCGGGTACAGGTTCCGCTGCCATAGGCATCGTTGGACCGTAATGACCTTCTGGCACGTTGCATATAGCCAAACATTTCCTCGTTCAGGAATTCGTATTTCTTTACGAGTTTACTACTGGTAATATAGTTTTCCCTACTGCTTAGGTACTGTTCCCAAGTTGGGTTTCTAAAAGTGGTGATTCCCGTACTTTTAAAGGCTACCGGCTTGCCTTTTGGGTCCTCGACCTTAAAAAGGCGGGTTTGGGGTGCGACATCCGTGGGTAATTTAAACGTAAGTACCCCAGCAGCCGTAGGGATGGCACTATCTACCAATAACCCATCCTTGGTACGCAGGGTGAATTTTTCCTTGCTCGATTTCTTGATGTTAACAGTAACGGTGTCGTGACTACCTTTAACGCCCCAAAGGCTCGTGGAACAACTGGTGCAAAGCCCGAATAGGACGAGCAACAAAACAATGGAAATAGAGGATCTCATGCGGTTGGCATTTAATGGTTGAAAAATAATAGGCAGTAACGGAAAGTAAGGGACCCCTAAGGTATCTAATTTAGTGTTGTGAACCAATAGGGTTTTTCCTGATTTTCAGAAAATTACCATTAAGTAGATCATGAGACGATAAGAGAAATGATAAGAACCTTGGCTTGGGATTAAAATATAGTATCCTGTCAGGCTAGAACGCTTCCTTACAAATCTTACCCTTTATAACGAGTGTTTCATTTTGGAAAGTGGTAGATGTCTTGTAATAAAAACAGTTTCCTTCAATCTTAATGAGCTCCGTAAGCACTTCCACCTCGTTCATTTCCTTCTCTAGCTCCGTAAGGTCTCCCTCTTCCTTGTCTACCGTTAATTTATAGGTGCAATCGTTAATCCATTCTATATTCACATCATAGGGTTCCATACTCTCGCCGGCATCCAAGAATTCCTGCGGAACTTCCAAAGGGGTTTCTACTTGATGGTTTCCCTTACGTTCAATTTTATATTTGGCTTTAAATGGATCGGTAGCTTCCGCATAGAAAGTACCTTCCTTAAAATCGGAACAAGAGAGTGTTTGTGCAAAAGAAACACAGCTAAATGTGAAGCAAAGAAGTAGAAGCAGTCCTTTTATTGAATATCCCATGTTGCGATAAATTTGATGGTAAAAAGAGGATGAGTCCAAATTAGCTTTTTTAGCATAAACTTTGTCTTACTTTACACAAAAATTTGTGCGAACATAGTATTTTTGTACCGCTATAAATTGAAGCCATGCAACAAATCACCAATACGATCCTTATGATTCGTCCGGTGGCTTTTCGTATGAACGAAGAAACCGCCGTAAATAACTACTTTCAGGAAGATCTTAATCTTAAAAATGCAGAGATCAACACCAAGGCGCAAGCCGAGTTCGATGCCTTTGTGGCAAAGCTTCGAGCCGTTGGTGTGACTGTTATTGTAGAGGACGATGTGTTGGAAGATGATACACCAGATTCCATCTTTCCGAATAACTGGGTGAGTTTCCACCGAGACGGTACCGTGGGCCTTTATCCCATGTTTGCTGAAAACCGTCGTCGCGAACGTCGTGAACGTACGATTCACCGGTTGGAGGAAGAAGGTTTTAAGATTGCCAATGTGGTCGACTATACGGCCGCCGAAGATGAGGGGTATTTTTTGGAAGGTACCGGTAGTATCTTAATGGATAGGGTACATCAGAAAGCCTATTGTGCCCTTTCACCGCGTGCCGATGAAGGATTGTTTATAGAATTCTGTGAGGATTTCGAATGCGATCCTGTGGTTTTTACAGCCAACCAAACCGTTAAGGGGCAACGCCTTCCTATTTACCATACCAATGTTATGATGGCCTTGGCCGAAAACTTTGCCGTTATCTGTTTGGATACCATAGATGATAAACATGAAAAGAAGAATGTGCTTCGTCACCTTAAGGAAACCAAAAAGGAAGTAGTAAACATAACCGAGGCCCAAATGCATCAGTTCGCTGGTAATATGTTACAGGTTCGTGGTGCTGAAGGGAAAAAGTACATGGTCATGAGTTTGGCGGCACATAAAAGCCTTAGTGCAGAACAGATTGCCCAGATAGAGAAACACTGTGAGATCTTGAGCAGTGACCTGGAAACCATAGAAACCTGTGGGGGCGGAAGTGCCCGCTGCATGATGGCCGAGGTTTTTCTGCCAAAGGAATAAGTGGTGGCTGAGTGATTTTGTGATTGCTGGTGCAATCATAAAATTGTATCGAAGCCACCGGTAGCTACGCTTTTTAAATTTTGGGTGAACGAGTGATTTGCAAATTCAAAATCGTATGGAGCAACCCTAAAGCTAAAAATACTATGGAAGCCATAAAACAAACCCTTTTTGTAATTTAGTGCCATGAAAATACTTCGTTTGGTACTTATGTTAGGAGGTCTAGTCTTGGTAGGTTTGGGTATCATGGATTATCTCGATGACAATCCCGAAAACAACCAAGCCCTTGCCAAAATCATTCTTGGGGGTACGGCATTCCTAGCTGCACTATTGGCCAAATCGAGGAGATAAATATTCAATTTAGCTAAATACCTATGGGCCCAAAGCTTGAAATGACACTCTTTTTTTTATTGGGTGCTTTAATATTTTGGTTTATTGCGCCCTATATGGCGAAGAAAGGGGAACAGGATTTTCGAAGGAAAAACCCCGAAGTTTCAGGAAAAATGCAATGGTTTTTTAATGCCGTCAAAGTTTTCTTTAAGGGCGCTTCCGTTATGTGTATTATACAGGCTATATGGGTCTGGTTCCGATAAAGACTTATTAAGGTATTCCTTATGCTTTTGAAAAAATAATCACCACAGCAGTGGAAATGTATTCCACCCCAATGGCAATAACAATAAATCCTACAATACGTGAAATGGCGTTGATTCCTGAGGCACCCAAAATTTTGGTAATAAAATAGGCACTCCGCAGAATTAAGAATACCAATAACCCAACCGCTACAATTGCCATGAGAATTATCGCAATATCCAGCCATCTTGAATACTCTTGCTGAAAGGTTATGAGCAGGGATATGGACCCTGGTCCCGCTAACATGGGTATGGCCAGTGGTGTGAGCGAAAACTTCTCTCGGTCTTTTAGATCTTCCTTTACGCGTTTGTTTTTCATTCCCTTATGCTTACTGAAACTACCCGTTAGAAGGGCAAAGCCCGAAGTCACAATAATCATACCTCCGGCTATGCGCAGTGCATTTAGGCTTATTCCAAAAAACTTCAATATATAGGTGCCGGCAAAAAAGGAAATGAGGAGGATGACAGTTACATTAATACCCGTAAGCAAAGAAGTTTTGTTACGTTCTTTGGTAGATTCATTAGAAGTAAGACCCACGAAAACGGGGACAGTTCCCAAAGGGTTTATCACGGAGAATAAAGCAGCGAAGACATAGAGGAAAACATCCATTGTTTTTATTACAAAGGACGAACTGCTAGGTTACCCAAATATTAGGAAAGGGTTGTGGATGTGTCAAGAATGTTTTTTACAACCTTGTATCATTTCTTCCTTGGGCAGGTACTAAGTCCGAAAGGTGCATACAATGGACAAAAACTAATGAAACTGGTAAGAACAAAAATACCAGCTACAACCATTAGTACAATGCCCAAAGTTCCAGATAGGGTTCCGGTAAAGTAAAGTACAGCTACCACAGCAGCAATCAGGAATCTAATAATTCGGTCGGTTGTTCCCATGTTCTTTTTCATGATGATAAAGTTTTGTTAGACAGTAGCTGAATAGAAACAATGATTGCTGTTAACAGATCATGCCAATGACAAGGCAAGTAATTGTTTAAGTGCGTTCATCGTCTTTCAGCTTCCCAAATATAAAAAGAGGAATTTGCCTAAAAAGTGACTTTAGTCATCATTCTGTTTTTGAAAAAAGTGGTCTTAAATCGTAAAAGATATTGCTCTTTACCTTCATTAATCCAACTTATCGAAGACATATCCACCTTTTTCTGCGCCCCAAACCTGTGTGCCCTCGGCGTCAAAACCTTGGTCCCAAGATTCAATTTTTGTGGGTGTAATTTCTACAGAAGAGGTGGCATAACTCGCACCGCGAAGTGTGCTTTTGCATTTGTCGCCATCGGTAGATCCCTTGTAATGATTTTCGCCCAAACGCTTCAGCAATACAGCACAGCCTTCACGTACAACAAGTTGGGAAGGTGAGATGCTGTCAAAGGCCATGGGTGATTTCCATTTACCAATCCAAAGGGAATCATTGGGCAAAGTGTATACAGCAGAACTGTATATAGAGTCATTTAATTGGGTAAGCTCATAAACCCGTTGGCGATAGGGTTTGTCCTGCATGCTATTAAGGGCTTGCTCTACATATAAATAGTTCCCTTGGTCTTTCCAAATAGGGTACATATGCAAGGAAATATTGTAGTAAGTGGTATCGGCGATAGATTGTTTTTCAGAATTAAACGATCCCTGCATTAAGTCATAGAGCTCCGGCAAGTACGATGGTGGTGCTTCGGCAACTACGGGTTGGGTTTCTTTGTTTTTGCACGACGCAAAGGCTACCAATAGGAAGAGAAGGACAAATTTATTCATGTAAGATGGTTCTTTTAGTTGTTTGTTTCTGGATAAAAGGTATGAAATAAAAATTTTATCTTTGCCCCTTGAACACCGCAGCTTTGGCAAAGGTGTTCTTTTTTAATTTAGTTACCTTTCAATAGTTATCATGGCATTACAGGATATTCTTTCAGAAAAGATTAAAGCGGCGGTACAATCCCTTTATGGTGCTTCCTTGGAGCGCGTAGAATTTCAAGCTACACGCAGGGAGTTCGAAGGAGATATTACGGTCGTGGTTTTTCCTATGCTTAAGGTGGTAAAGGGCAATCCTGTACAGATTGGCGAGAGCATTGGTACATATTTGGTAGAACATGTCGCCGAAGTGTCCAAGTTTAATGTGGTAAAGGGTTTTTTAAACCTGGTGCTTAGCGATGACTATTTCTTGAATTTCTTTACTTCGGTTTCCGACTTTGCTACTTATGGAAAAGTAGAGCAGGGAGACGATGCGATGATGGTTGAATATGCCTCACCTAACACCAACAAGCCATTGCACCTAGGACATGTGCGGAATGTATTGTTAGGGTATTCTGTAGCTGAAATTTTAAAGGCAGCAGGAAAGAAAGTATATAAAACCCAGATCATTAACGATAGGGGAATTCATATTTGCAAGAGTATGTTGGCCTGGAAGACCTACGGAAATGGGGAAACCCCAGAAAGTACTGGATTGAAGGGAGATAAGTTGGTAGGGAACTACTATGTGAAATTCGATAAGGTATACAAGGAGCAAATTGCTGAATTGATGGACAACGGAAAGACCGAAGATGAAGCTAAAGCACAAGCACCCTTTTTAGTGGAAGCCCAAGAAATGTTGAGAAAGTGGGAAGCAGGGGATCCTGAAACTGTGGCACTTTGGAAAATGATGAATGGCTGGGTGTACGATGGTTTCGATGTAACTTATAGGAACATTGGGGTAGATTTCGATAGTTATTATTACGAAAGCAATACCTATTTACTAGGAAAAGATAATATCATGGAAGGCCTCGAAAGGGGCGTATTTTTCAAACAACCCGATGGCTCGGTTTGGTGCGATCTTACCGATGAAGGCTTGGACGAAAAATTGGTACTGCGAAGTGACGGTACAGCTGTGTACATGACACAGGATATTGGTACTGCCGTACAACGGGTAAAGGATCAGCCGGATATTAACGGAATGATCTATACCGTGGGGAACGAACAGGACTATCATTTTAAGGTATTGTTCCTTATCCTAAAAAAGTTGGGGTATCACTGGGCGGAGAACCTGCATCATTTAAGCTATGGGATGGTAGATCTACCATCCGGTAAAATGAAGAGTAGGGAAGGTACTGTAGTGGATGCAGATGACCTTATAACTGAAATGGCCAAAACGGCTAGGGATATTTCTGAAGATCTAGGTAAGATCGATGATTTTTCCGATGAGGAAAAGGATAAGTTATATCACACCATAGGCTTGGGTGCACTCAAGTACTATGTCCTAAAAGTAGACCCTAAAAAGCGTATTCTCTTCAATCCTGAAGAGAGTGTGGACTTCCAAGGAAATACAGGGCCATTTATTCAGTATACCTACGCTAGGATACAGGCCATACAGCGACAGGCGATCGATGTATCCTTGAATGAAAGTTTTGACGGTTTCGAGCTGCATGCCAAGGAGAAGGAAGTGTTGAAACAAATTCAGCAATTCCCCGAAGCCTTGCAGTTGGCTGCCAATCAATACAGTCCTGCTATCATCGCGAATTATACGTATGACCTAGTCAAGAGCTTTAATTCCTTCTATCAAAACGTAAGTATTCTAAGCGCCGATACTGAGCGCCAAAAAAGCTTTAGGGTACAACTTTCCAGAGCTACGGGAGAGGTAATTAAAACGGCCTTTTCGTTATTGGGTATACAAGTGCCAGACCGTATGTAATGGTACTAGGTAGTCTCCATTCAAAAATGGAGAATACCCAGTCTTTTATTCTTAGTTCTTAATGTCTGTGCGTTTATAGAGCGCTTTTCCGGCTTCTTCGTATTTGTCACCTGCCGTCCAAAATGGAGTGATAGGATCATTCGCAATACTTCTTCCAGCCATGACATAGGCTTTAAAGAATTTTTCCATATAGTCATAGTCTATACTGTCCGCATGGTCCCTTGGTTGATGGTAGTACTTGGTTACGTCACCACTAAAGGATGTGAATCCCAGAGAAAAAGTAGGTGCCGGAATACCCTTCGCCGCAAAGTGCACATTGTCACTCCTGTCAAAAAGCCCTTGTTCTGGAGCTGGGTCATCGACCGCAGTGAGCCCAAATGTTTTGGCCGCATCTTTTATATGTTGTCCAGCAGTTGTTCTTGGCAAGCCAATAATAGTTGCCAAAGAAGTGTCATTGTACCCTGCATTGTCACTATTAAAACAATATACCATCTGATCTAATGGCAATACAGGATTCTCCACATAGTATTTACTACCTAATAACCCTTTTTCCTCTGCAGTAAAGAGAATAAATAAGGCGGAGCGCTTGGTTGGGTATTTGGCAAGGTTTTCTGCCATGCTCAATACGGTGGTAACCCCAACGGCATTATCCCTTGCGCCATTATAAATGGTATCCCCACTTTCGTCAGGAGAACCTACACCCACATGATCGTAATGGGCCGAATAAATAATAAATTCTTTTTTTAGTTTCGGGTCTGTTCCTTCCACCATTCCAATTACATTCTGGCTCATAACCTTCACTTTTTCCTGAGCACTCATTTTTAGACTAATGGAATGACTACCTGAAGACATTTTTTCTGAATGGGATCCTTTTTCATCCTGCACCCAGATATAAGCTGGACCTCCTTTTTCATCACTATCGCCATCGGCCAATGCCAATCTTGGCGCATTGAAGTTATGGTCTATGAATCCCCACATATTGGGACTTGCCTGTATAAACTCTACAATAGCAGTAGCTCCTGCCTTTTGTGCCAATTCCATTTTTTTATCGCGTAATCCAAAGGCAGCTCGGGCGTCTTTAGCCTCGTCGCTCCCTGCTTTTATTAAGATCACTTTGCCTGTAACATTTTTTCCTTTATAGTCATCTTCAAGTCCATAACCCAAATAGACTGCATCTCCATTTACAATGGTTTCTTGTGCATTAAGGACTACTTTATCATCCAATTCCTTTCCGTCAATGGCAAGGGTAAAGGTAGAAGGAGGAGAAGTCTTCTCGAATGGAACCATTTGGTAATAATCTCCACTCTTTGGATTGGGCTGTACTCCATAGTTACGAAACATATTCGCTAAGTAGGATGCGGCTATTTTATTTTCGGGTGTCCCTGTTTCCCTGCCTTTCAAAAGATCATCGGCCAAGAAATAAATGTGACCTTCAATTTCACTTTTGTTTACGGTTTCCATGACTTTGTCCTTGTCGCTTTGGGCAAAACCAATGGTGGTACATAATGAGACAGCTAAAAGGGTAAGAAATTTTGATTTCATTTGGTTATTTTTTGATTGAATTCACTAAATATACCAATAATCTGAAAGGGAGATTCAGAAAATAATCCTAAAAGAAAGGTTTGGCGTAAAACCGAGGGCAAATTCATCTACTTCTTCAACCTCCATTTCACTATTCACCCTGAAGAAATGATTCACTACATTTTGAGTATCCAATAGATTCCAGATAGATACACCCGCAAAGGCCTTGAATTTTTTGCTCAACTTAAATTCGTAGGTTCCCGATACATCTACCCGTAGGTAATCTTTAATGTTTACCGCATTGGGCCGTTCAAAATTAAGTTCGCCATCTACCAATTCTTCACCAGCAACCAAGGTGGTTGTCGGTTTTCCTGTGTGCCAATTGAAGCCACCGGAAAGATTGAAATTATTTAAGGAATAGTTTATACCATAGGTGAACGTATGCCGAATGTCTAAATTATTAGGGAATTCGGAAGGTATGAGCTCCTCGAAATCATAATCGTTCTTAGCATAAGAATAGCTAAGCCAAGTATTGATTTTTTTGAAGTTCTTGTTCAAAAGTACATCGACCCCTTTGGCGGTATAACTGCCATAGGTGCGTTCGTTCACAAACTGGTTTTGAAACCCTTGGCTTTGCGTGGTAATCCCGTCTACCATTTTTATATAGGGTTCTACATTAACCAGCCATCCTTTTCTGTTAAAGGTAAGCCCAGCAGAAACCTGTTGGCTTTTTACAATTGGAATTTCATCGGGCCGAGATAGTACCCAGCGACGGTTTTCTACCCCAAGAAAATCATTTTGAAAGTCAATAATTTGTGATGTGGTTTGGCTCTTAAGCTCGCCCAATAATTCGAAGGTAAAATAATCTAAGAAGCGATGGTTGAAGCTTAATCTGGGTTCCCAGAGTACTTCATTGAATTTACCTACGTGATTCATTCGCAATCCTACATTAATGGCGGTCGAATTAAAGGGTTGATAATTCACTTCGGCAAAGGCACTGTTGGTCCTAATTACCTGTTTGTCGGTTCGCTCGAAGAAAGGATTGTTGATCTGTTCAAAGTTGGTGATGCCAGATTCATTAAACTGATAACCAATACGACCCATTACTTTTTCGGAAAATTGATGGTGCGAGGTAAGTCGAGCGCCCGATTCCAACACATCATTTTCCTGAAACAATCGCTGATTGTTCACAACATCCTGGTTGGATGCCTGAAGCTCGTAGGCGGTGCCATATACCTGTAGGTCGGTACTCCAATTCGGGTTCCATTGTCTTTTGTAATAGAATCCCCCTGAAACATTGTTTTGTACTAAATCACTCCGCAGTGATTGGAATTCGTCATCGATCCGCGCATTTTCCAAAAACTCCAATTGATTGGCCAATACCATAAAATTTACCCGAAAGAGGTCTTTGTCATTGGGTTGCAACAATAACCTAAAACTAGTGTCCAAAAAACTAAAGTCATCGTCGCTGTTTGGTAGTAGATCGCCACCCATGGTCGTAACCTCTGTATTCTGAAAGGCACGGTCAAAATAGGAGGTATATGTAGGGGTTTCCAGAATGTTGTTAATGCTCTTGCGCCCCGATACCTGTATGGAACCAATGTTACCCAATGGGACATCTACAAAAGCATCGGCACTAATGAGATTGAGACCCAAACTTGCTCTGGTTTTATCGTTTATGTCCGTGTCGCCTTCCATTGTGATAACCCCAGAAACGCCATCTCCATAAATAGCTGAAGTTCCATTTTTGGTTACCGTTACCTTTTCCGTTAGGAAAGGGTTAAAGGCAGAGATCAATCCGAAAAAATGACCGCTTTGGTACATTTTAATGCCATCCCATAGAATGAGGTTCTGGTCGTTTGTACCCCCGCGGATGTTCAGGAAAGAAACCGTTTCGTTTACGCTCTGTATTCCCGGGAGGGCTTGTATAGTAAGCAAAACATCCGGTTCAATTAGCCCGGGAAGTATGTCGAATTCGCCGTAGTTAATGGCTAGGGCTCCACTTTTATTTTTGGAAATTCCCTTGGCAAAATAATTGGTCAGGTTTACCGTATTCAGTACTTCCACTTTTGTGGAGAGTGCTATTTGAGTGCATGGGGTGTCGGCAAAATTCTGTGCTGGATAAGAAATGGTTTGGTATCCCGTGTACTGAAATGTGATATTATCTGAAGGAGAAATAACATCCATGGAAAAAGTTCCTTCCACATTTGTGAGTACCTGTTGGTAAGGCGACATAACCCCAACACTGGCAAATGTTTGTTGAGTCCCTTCGTCGATAACCGTACCGCATATGCTGATGAGGTTGGCCTTACGGCTTATGGCAATAGTATTGTCTGGTAATACCATATACTGGAAAAGTGTGTTCTTACCCAAATAATCCAGGCAATTCTCGATGCTGTTCAGATTTGGATCCACTATATAATGACTGGATACGTCTTCATCCTTAAATGAGAAGGTATAGGGATATTTACTTTCGAGAAGCTCTAAATAGTCCCGTAGTCCCGTTGCATCCTGTGCAAGGACAAAACTAGAGATAAGAAGTGTAAAAAGTAATGTTAACTTCTGGGGTTGGATCACAGTTTATTTGGATTTTAGCTCCACATTCTTTCCTTTCATATCGTACGACAAGTTAAGGGGAATTGTGATAGCTTCCAAAGCTGTTTCCAAATTTTCATGTGTAAAACTTCCAGTGTACAGGGTGTTCTGTAATGATGGGTCAAAGGAGATATCTATATTGTATTGTCTTTCCAATTCACTTACCGCTTCTGAGAAAGGAACACTTTTAAAAATGGTCTTGGCATGCACCCAAGAAGGCTCAATTTGGGTAACCGACCCATCGAAAACCTTACCATTATATACTCTATAATTTTTACCTGCTGTTAAGCGAACCGTATTGGCGTTGTCATTAACTTCCACAATACCTTCGTAACAGGTTACTTCGAAATAACCGTCCCTAGAATTGACCGTGAATTCGGTGCCAACTACCGATACTATTCCGTGATCCGTCACAACACTGAATGTGGATCCTTTTACTACTTTGAAGTAGGCTTCACCATCCAATTTCAATTCTCGCGAATCCCAGTCGTCTTCATCGAGGGAAATGGATGAACCTGCATTGAGAATCACTTCAGAATTGTCTGGAAGCGTGAATTCTATACGCTGTCCATTTTCGGCCAAGTAATGACCTCCGTTGTTGGCAGTATCAAAAATTGCAAAATAAAGACCAAGGCAAACCACAATTGCAGCAGCGATTCCACCCACATAACGGAACCAGTGCGTACCTTTCTCAATACTATTTTTTTCTTCTTGGATGCGGTTGAATAGGTCTTCTTCATTGAAGGAAGGAGCCGAGTAGCTTTGCGCTGCCTCGTCTATTTTCATAAAAGCACTAGAGGCGTCCAATTTCTTGAACGCCCTTAGCTCTTCTTCACTGAGGTTGTTATCCAACCACTTAATAATTAAATCTTCCTTTTTCATGTCAATTCACTTATAAAACAATCGAATCGCAAAAATTCCTACCTCGATTGCATTAAATTTCTTCAATATCTTTTCTTAAGTTCTCTAAAGCCGCGTAAATACGCTTCTCAACGGCTTTTCGGCTAATTCCCAAAATCTCTGCAATTTCCTTATGTCGTTTGCCTTCTACGCGGTTTAGCATGAACGCTTCACGTTGTCCATCCGACAATTTGGCCAATGCGTTTTCAAATTTCACCATATACTCCTTTTCCTCTAATATAAATTGAGGACTTTCATTGGTGTGTTCCCGTGGTTTGCGTTCCTGAAATTTCAATACGACCTTTTGATGCTTGATGTCGTTTAAGCTCAAATTATTGGCAATGGTAAATAAAAAACTCTTGGCTTTTTCGGGCGGGGTTTCCTTGCAATGCTTCCATAATTTAATGAACGCTTCCTGTACCTTATCCTCTGGGCCAATCTTCTCACCATATCGATAATAAATGAAATTATACAGGTCCTTCGACCATTTTTTGTATAATTGTGAAAACACCTGCTCATTGCACACATTATTAAAGAGCGGTTTCGCCATAGGAGTATTGGATATATAAATTGTGGTATCGAAAGTAGGAATTTTTACGCTTAAGTTGTTATATTAACAGTTGAAAAATGTTGATATGAAAAATTATGTTTGGGTATTTTTATTGCTAACACTTGTTTCGTGCCAGAAAGAAGAATTCAGGGTTGTTGAAAGTCAAGACGAGCAACAACTCTCTCAAGATGATGAATTACTTAACCTGGTGAAAACAGTTGCTACCCATGATGGTTCTTTCGATGATGTGGTAGACGAATCCTCATGTTTTAGTATAGATTTTCCCTACAATTGCACTGCCAATGGGAAAGAATATACGGTAACCAAAGCCGAAGATCTTTGGCCTTTTACCATGTATGACGAGCTTATTCCTGAATTTCCGGTGAATGTCACCTTTGCCGATTATTTCCAGATGGAAGTGCCCACCTACGCAGCCCTAAAGAACCTGATGGCGCAATGTGCCAATGGCGATATTTATAACGAAAGGATTACCTGTGTAGATTTGGAATATCCCGTAGAGATTTCTGTATTCGATCCCTCCACATCAAATTTCGAAACCATTACCTTCAACCATGATAGGGATACGTTTACAGGTATTGAGTTATTGAATGAAGATTGGATTGCCAACATAAGTTATCCCATCAATATCATGCTCGAGAATGGCGGGGCCGTTACCATCGAATCCAACGATGAGTTAAAGTTCCAGATTTTGGCTCATATTCCAATTTGTGACTAATTAGGTCATCATTCTGAAAAACTTATACCCCGTTTTGTTTTAAAGTGGAGATATCATTTTTTAAATTGCGCTACTTTGAAACACATTATGAGAAATTATAACCTACTCCTTGTCCTAAGTTTAGTGATTTCGCTCTTTTTGGTAAGCTGCGATGACGATGAAACCTCAAACGGACAAACCCCGGATAATTCTGAAACCATAGCCGATTTCATAGCTACCAACGCCGAGTTTTCCCTGTTAAACGAAGCTGTTTTAATGGTGGGGCTAGAGACTTCTTTGGATGGAACAGACGATTTCACTTTTTTGGCACCTAATAATGCAGCTTTCGAGAACTTTTTGATTGCTGAAGAGTACGCTAGTCTTTCCGATGTACCACTAGAAACATTGCGACAGGTATTGCTGAACCATTTAATAGTGGGCAATGTATCCTCTACAAATCTTCAGGGGTTTGTAAACTCATTCGCAGAATCTTTAGACAGAAAATTGTCCTTGGTTGCCTCCAATAACGGTGGCGTGGTCGTAAACGGCAATGCAAATGTGGTAACTCCCGATGTGAATAGGAGTAACGGAATTGTTCATGAGGTTGAGGCTGTGATAGATTTGTTTACGGTTACCGATATGGCCCAGACTAGTGCTGAGTTCTCCATGTTTGGTGAATTGTTAAATGTAGCCTCTCAAGAGATCACGGATTATAACGAACTCTTATCTTTCGAAGAAATCACGTATACGGTTTTTGTACCCTCCAATGCTGCATTTCAGGACTTGTTTTCCTTCATGGGCGTTTCGAATTTTGAAGAGATTCCATCAAACCTATTACGCAATATCGTAGATCATCATATTGTGGTAGGGGAAAATTTTCAAAGTGACGATTTGCAACAGGACCAAGCTTTAACTACCAATTCCGGTGAAGATGTATTGGTGTCTTTAGGCGATGCCATTCAGTTTCTGGATGCTTCGGGCGTACCCACAGGAGTTGTAACACCCAATGTACAAACTTTAAATGGGGTGATGCATCTATTGGATCGTGTACTATGGTCCGAAATTCTCCAGGAAACGGTAGACCCTACCATAGCAAAATGGATTGAAGTAGATCAGGATTTTACCATTCTTGAAGAAGCCTTACAGTTAACAGGATTGGATGTTGTTTTAAATGACAGAAATTCGGACTATACACTTTTGGCTCCTAATAATGCTACATTTTTAACTTATTTAGATGGGGAAGATGTAGACGATCTGCCTACAGATGAGCTTACTGCCTTATTGATGAATCATGTTATTGAAGGCAACGTCTTGTCCACAGACTTATCCAATGGATATGTGAACACCCAAGCTACCTATGAGAGCACAGAAAACCAATTGAGCATGTACGTGGATACGACCAATGGAGTGACATTTAATGGAACTTCGTCTGTATCACAGGCCGATATACCCACGGCAAATGGAACCATCCATATAGTCGACGCCATTATTACGTTGCCCACCATCGTAACATTAGTGGTGGCCAATCCCGACCTTAGTTCATTGACAGCTGCTTTAACAAGAGACGATCAGCCCGATTATGCAACAATACTTGCCACGGGTGTAGGATCTGGGAATGCTCCTTTCACAGTATGGGCACCAGACAATGAGGCCTTCGAGGCATTGTTATTGGAATTGGGAATAAGTGATCTTTCAGAAATAGACGGAGCCACCTTGACCGCTGTGTTGAATACACATGTGGTAGGACAGACCAACCTAAGGGCAGAAGATTTAATTAGTGGGCCACTAACTACTTTAGGGGATGAAATAACTGTAGATGCTGTTAATGCCACGCTAACCGACGGCAATGATCGAACCAGCATTATTCAACTATTGAACATTCAGGCTTCCAATGGCGTAATCCATACAATAGATACCGTATTGCTTCCCCAGTAACGCTTAAAAAACATAGATTATTCAAAGCCTGCCCTATCAGCAGGCTTTTCTTTTGGAGTCCCATGAAACGTTAAAAAAGTAATAAAAACCGATTCCATGGGTAGTAATTTTTGGCATGAGATTGTTTTATGTATAGAATCAAACCTTAAACAAAAATTGAAATGAAAAACTTCTTAAAATTAACACTGACTCTATTGTTAACATTGGCTATTGTGTCCTGTAGTGACGACGACGACAATGGCAATGTAATGGATCCCGGTGGACAAACCATAGCCGATTTCGTAGCCGATAATGCAGATTACTCTACATTGCTGGCCGCTCTAGACAGAGCAGGATTGGTAAGCACGCTAGATGGAACTACAAATTATACAGTTTTCGCCCCAAATAATACGGCATTCGATGCCTTTTTAACTGCCAATAACTTCACCTCGTTGGATGATGTGCCAACCGATGTTCTTACGAATGTGTTGTTGAATCACGTGGTAAATGGCACCGTGCTGTCTACCCAGTTAACAACTGGATACGTTAATACCTTGGGTATTGCTGTTGACGGCTTAAACCTAAGCATGTTTGTAGATACCACTTCTGGGGTAACATTAAATGGACAGTCTTCGGTAGCTACTGCAGACGTCGAAGTAGATAATGGGGTAATCCATGCTGTGGATGCTGTTATTGGGCTGCCTACGGTAGTTACATTTGCAACGGCAGACCCGACCTTCTCTACATTGGTAGCGGCCTTGACGCGCTCCGATCAACCGGATTTTGTAGGAATATTGAGTACACCCGATGGTACAGCTCCGGCGCCATTCACGGTATTTGCGCCCACTAACGATGCTTTTGGGGATTTATTGACAGAATTGGGAGCTGGAAGTTTGGATGATATTGATACCGCTACGCTCACGGCCACTTTGAATTTACATGTAATTGGCGAAGCCAATGTACGTTCTACCGATCTTACCGATGGTCCTGTAACCACACTTGGTGGCGATGTGACCGTAGATGCCACAAATGCTACCATTACCGACTCGAACGGAAGGGTTAGTAATATTATAGTGGTAGACGTACAAGCAATAAATGGTGTAGTTCACGCCATTGATAAAGTTATTTTACCCACTTTATAGCTAACTGGCTATAAATAGTTTGGTTGTTTAGTTAGTTGTTAGGCCGCCTTGGAACCTTCGGGAACCAAGGCGGTTTTTCATATGTAGTTGCGCAAGGCTCTAAAATGGCTTTCATTTTCTATAGCTCCGATTAAATATTTGGACGCGTAAACTATTAAAATGTTACCCTTTGCCACTCCCTACTCAATTTGTATCTTTGCGATTCTTAAAAATGGAAGCAAGCATATGTTCGATAATTTAAGCGATAAGCTGGATAAAGCCCTACACGTCCTCAAAGGACATGGGAGTATTACCGAAGTAAACGTAGCAGAAACACTCAAAGAAGTTCGCCGTGCATTATTGGATGCGGATGTGAACTTTAAAATAGCCAAAGAATTTACCAATAGGGTAAAGGAAAAGGCCATTGGGCAAGACGTACTTACCACCCTTCAACCAGGACAATTAATGGTGAAGATTGTAAAGGACGAGCTTACGCAATTGATGGGAGGCGATGCCGAAGGAATTAACCTAAGTGGAGCCCCTACTGTGATTCTGATGTCTGGTTTGCAGGGTAGTGGTAAAACTACATTCTCCGGGAAGCTGGCAAATTTCCTTAAAACGAAGAAAACCAAGAAACCTTTGTTGGTAGCTTGCGACGTATATCGTCCTGCGGCCATAAATCAATTGCATGTAGTAGGGGAACAGATCAAGGTCGATGTGTATAGCGAAGAAGGCAATATGGACCCTGTGGCAATTTCTACCAATGCAATAGCTCATGCGAAACAGCATGGCCATAATGTGGTGATTGTCGATACTGCGGGTCGTTTGGCGGTAGATGAGGAGATGATGACAGAAATCGCTAATATCCATAAAGCGATTACACCTCAGGAGACCTTGTTCGTGGTCGATTCCATGACTGGACAAGATGCAGTGAATACAGCCAAGGCATTCAACGATAGACTGAATTTTGACGGGGTTGTATTGACCAAGTTGGATGGTGATACCCGTGGTGGTGCAGCCATTTCCATTAAGAGCGTGGTTAATAAGCCCATCAAGTTTATAGGTACTGGTGAAAAGATGGACGCCGTCGATGTGTTCCACCCTTCACGTATGGCCGATCGTATCTTGGGTATGGGAGATGTGGTTTCACTTGTGGAAAGAGCTCAAGAGCAGTTCGACGAGGAGGAAGCGAGAAAACTTCAGAAGAAAATAGCCAAGAATCAATTTGGATTCGATGATTTCCTGAAACAGATCCAACAGGTGAAGAAAATGGGAAGTATGAAGGATCTTGTAGGTATGATCCCAGGGGCAGGAAAGGCTTTAAAAGGAATGGATATAGATGATGACGCATTTAAACATATTGAAGCCATTATCCATTCCATGACACCAGGGGAACGAAGTAAACCTGCAGTTATAAATGCTAGTAGAAAAAAGCGAATTGCAAAAGGAAGTGGTACTTCTGTGCAACAAGTAAACCAACTACTGAAGCAATTCGACCAAATGAGCAAAATGATGAAGATGATGCAAGGAGGACGAGGAAAGCAGATGATGCAGATGATGGGAAAAATGAGGTAAATTTTAACTAACCAACAACATAGCTATGACCCTCTTAGACGGTAAAAAAACCAGTAACGATATAAAAGACGAGATCGCAGTAGAAGTGCAGGCCATGAAAGAACGTGGTGAAAGAGCACCTCATCTTGCGGCTGTCATTGTAGGTGAAGATGGGGCGAGCTTAACCTATGTTGGGAGTAAAGTGAGGGCATGTGAGCGAGTAGGTTTCGATTCTACCTTGGTGAAAATGCCTGAGACTACTACTGAAGAAGAACTTCTGACGAAAGTAAAGGAGCTGAACGAAAATGAAGCCATAGATGGGTATATAGTACAATTGCCATTACCCAAACATATAGACGAACAAAAAGTATTGTTGGCTGTAGATTCCGTGAAGGATGTCGACGGATTTCATCCAGAAAACTTTGGAAAGATGGCATTGGATATGCCAGCATTTATACCTGCAACCCCTTACGGCATTATGGAACTTCTGGATCGTTATCAGGTCGAAACCCAAGGAAAACATACTGTAGTAATCGGGAGAAGTCATATCGTAGGTCGTCCAATGAGTATCCTGATGAGTCGCAAAGGGAATCCAGGAAATAGTACGGTAACCCTGACGCACAGTAGGACAAAAAATATTGAAGAAATAACGCGCGAGGCCGATATTATTATTTCTGCCCTTGGGGTTCCCGAGTTTTTGAAAGCAGATATGGTGAAAGATGGCGTAGCAATTATCGATGTAGGAATTACGCGTGTTCCTGATAATTCACATCCTAAAGGCTATGTGATAAAGGGGGACGTGGATTTTGAGAATGTAAGTAAAAAGGCTTCTTTCATTACTCCCGTACCTGGTGGAGTAGGGCCCATGACCATTGCCATGCTGTTAAAGAACACCTTGCTGGCAAGGTCACTTAGAAAATAAGTAGATAAAACCCCTTTCAGATCTTCCAAAAGGGATTTTTTTGCCTTTGATTGGTTATTCCGATTTCACATGTAATACAATCATGGATAATCTTCCTATAAGAAAGGCAAGCAAACCAAAAACAGTGGTTAATAAGGCTACTTTTAAACCACTTGCTATTACAGGTTGTGCAACACTTCCAGAAGCATCAATTGCATCAAATGCGCTAATGAGGCCGATAGACGAGCCAAGAAATCCCCATATCATCGCAAACAGGCTAATATGACCTATTAATTGTGACATCTTTGTCTTGTTTTTCTTCAGGGCTAGGGTGTAAATCAATAAACCGATGGTGAATAGGATAATAAGTACTAGCGGGATCATGAAAACTGGTCCGCCTTCAGAGATACGATCAAATAGTTGTGACATAGTTATAAAATTAGAAATTATTTAGGTCAAAACTATGATTTGGGAGCAATCAAAATTTTAGAATGCGATCAATGACAGTATTACGGTGCAATATGACGAAATATAGCGTCGGTTTAAAAAATGGCCCTCACGGATACCATTCATCGCTTTAATATGGTTATCCACCTCAAAATTTATTGCAACAGACAAAATTTGTGCACTTTTGTGTTATGCAAAAACTGTTGCATCATTTTCTAAAAGCCCTTCCCATACACTTACTATTTTGGTTTTTGGTGTGGTTGTTTTTCGTCTACTTTTTTAGTTATGGGACGGAGGACTGGCAGTTCGTTTTTCAGTTTTCCACTACCATGTTGCCCGTTACCTTGGGCGTTTCCTATGTATTTGCCTATTATTTAATTCCGAAGTTCCTTATTCCAAAGAAACACGGGGACTTTGTGTTGTATTCCATATACACGGTTATATGTTCGGTATTCGCCATTTTGTTGCTCACCTTTATAAATTTTGTGTTCTTATTCGATTTCGACATCAACCAAATGCCGCTCTTAACCAGAAATGTTTCCTTTATTTTCATTTTGGTATATCTGGTCGTTACGTTTGTATCACTCATAACATTGATCCGTTACAGTTATAGAACCTCTAGGTTGAATAGTGAACTGGCCACAAAACTTTTGGAAGGCAAATTGCTTTTGAAGCAAAAAGAACTTTTTTACTTAAAACAACAGATTCACCCACATTTTCTATTTAATACCTTAAATACAGCCTATGGGTTTGCCCTTAAGGGCTCAAAGGATACCCCAGATATCATTCTGAAACTTTCCAATTTATTGGATTATATTTTGAATCAGATAGATAAACCCTTGGTGCCAGTGGGTGAAGAAGTAAAGCATATAGATTCGTATTTAGGCTTGGAAGAAGCACGGTTTAAAGATTCCCTGAACATATCTTTTGAGAAAGAGATTCAAGGAGAGTTACTGGTTCCTCCCATGTTGCTTATGCCTTTTGTAGAAAATGCATTTAAGCACGGCGGAAAGTTAGATGGGGTTTTGGTAGTGGATCTCAGCATTAAGGTCATTGGGCAACAACTGGTTTTTAACGTAAACAACACTGTAGATACTACTGGGAAAATAAAAACCAGCCATGGTCTAGGAATTAAAAACAGTAAAGATCGGCTTAACGCACTCTTTCCAAATGGTTATGTATTGAATATCGAAAAGGACACACATTGGCATAGCGTAGAATTGATGGTTAATTTTGAAAACTATGAAGGAGAAGTTTAGAACAATAATTGTAGATGATGAGCCCGTGGCTAGGGAAATACTTGAAACCCACTTGGCCAAATTAGATCAACTAAGTGTCGTAGCTAGCTGCAGAAGTGCTGCTGAGGCATTTACTGCCTTCAATGAAGAAGAGGTAGATCTCATATTTTTGGATATCAATATGCCAGAAGTAGACGGTCTTATGTTTGCAAAGGCCATCCAGGGAAAGACAGCCATTATATTTACTACAGCCTATCGGGAATATGGTGTGGAAGGGTTTAACCTAAACGCGATCGATTACCTTTTGAAACCCATTTCATTAGAGCGACTCATGCGCGCCGTCCAGAAATTTATAGACTCTAGATCTACCAAGGAGGAAGTAATGAATAACGATTTCACCTTTTTTCGTTGTGACCGTCAAATGAAAAAGGTGCAATTTGAGGAAGTGACCCATGTAGAGAGTTTCGGCGACTACGTAAAATTACATACGCTACAAGAAGTGCTGGTAACAAGGGAAACCTTAGGGCAGGTTCTTCAAAAACTTCCTGAGCAACAATTTATGAGGGTACATCGCTCCTTTGCGGTATCGGTATCAAAAATAGATAGCTATACCCCAGAACTGGTAAACATAAACAGGGTTGCTATTCCGATTAGCCGTAGTTATCGTGATGAGGTCGCCGAACGATTGAAGGCGTTATAATCTCAGTTTTATTCAGTTGTCAGTTTACCTTGGTATTCTTTGCGATAAATACTTAACAGTACCAAGAAAAGGCTTATAAGTAAAGGTCCGAAAATAAGTCCAATGAATCCAAAAAGCGGTACGCCCACAATAACACCAACCAAAGTAATGAGCGGGTGTACATTGTCTAATTTCTTCAACACATACAGGCGAATAATATTATCCGCAGAACCAACAACTACCAATCCATAGATTAGAATTCCCCAAGCTTGGAAAGTATTACCCATCGAGATTTCGAGTATGAAAACCGGTATGATTCCAATGAGTGTGCCTACAAAAGGTATCATAGAGCCAATGGCCACGATGATGAACCAAAAGAACGGATCCTCAACACCAAATATTAGAAAGCCAATAAGTGCTACTATACCCTGTACAATGGCCACTAACGGGATACCTAATGCATTGGAGCGAACCATGGCTAAGATTTCCTTCCCAATTACCCGTAGGTTTTCTTTGCTTACAGGAACATAGGCCCCTACCGAATTTTGAATCATCCTACGATCGGTGAGCATATAGAACAGAATAAAATACATTAGCCCAATGGCAATGAAAATATTGAAGGTGCTTCCCGCAAAACTTTGAAGGTTATTAGATAACCAGCTGGATATGGCACCCACATCAATTTCTGATGCCAGGTCATACCCTAGTTTTTCTTCCCAAGAAACCAATTGGCCCTTTAATGCGGTTACTACTTTTTCCGAATTTTGAACTGCATTTCCAATTTTGTTTCCCAACATGAGAATAACGCCAGAAACAGGAAGCAATATGCCCACAAAAGAAAGAAAGCATAACAATGCTGCCGCTAGGTTGGCATTCCAACCTCGTCTCACAAGCTTAATCATCCAACCTCTCATGAGCACATAAATGGTTATGGCGCCAAGAACTCCGGAAAAATAGGGAAGTAGTTCCCTAAAAATGAGCCCTCCCATGATAAGGATAATGATAAGCACAAATATTTGTCGGATAATATTCTCTGGAATCGTTTTCATATTAGGTAGCAAATAATTGATCAATGTTTTTGAATGCCTTAAACTCTAACGCATTGCCTGAGGGATCTTTAAAGAACATGGTCGCTTGTTCACCCACTTGACCCTCGAATCTTATATAAGGTTCTATAATGAAAGAAATATTATGCTGTTCAAGCTTGTTTGCCAATTCCCAAAATGAATCCATGGACAGGACCACACCAAAATGAGGCACGGGTACTTCCTTTCCATCAACAGGATTGCGCACTTCATTAACCGAAGGTTTTTCTTTGAAATGAATCACTAATTGATGCCCGTAAAAATTAAAGTCCACCCAATGATCACTGCTCCTGCCTTCTTTACATCCCAATACCTCGCGATAAAAGGTTCGATTGGCAGGAATGTCATCAACGGGAATGGCTAAATGAAAAGGGGAAAGCATAAAAATTGGTTTTAATGTTTCCCCTAAGATACTATATATTTCGAACTGCTACACGACGGTTTTATTCATCAGATTCCTGCCGGGTACATGCTATTTTCCAAGTGGGGTAGTGGATTTTTTCAGTAAGGTCTACCCATTCGCCAAGCCAATTAAACCCTTTAGAAGACATATTTCTGAAAGCAATACGATAGTATCCATCCATTCCATTTGGGGCCTTCTGTTCTTTGTAAAGGATAATACTGTCCCCTTTTCTTTCCCCTTCCCAAGCAGGTAACTTAGTTGAAGGAAGTTTATTGGAATAATAATGGACATACCATTTGCTGCTGTCCGCAATAAACTGACGGATACTGCCGGAATAACCACCATCTTCTTTCCAAGTTTCATCCTGTACGGCGGTTCCATTCAAAATATATTTGAAAGTCCAAGTCATATCCTGCGTTTCTCCCCAGGTTCCGTCGGGGTTGCGCATGGTCGATTTACATTGACAGGTTCCTATGATAGGAGCAAAGTCAGCTGTTTCTTTGGGTGCTTCCGGGTTGAGTCTTCCGTAAGGGAATTCTTCTGAGACCCCATATTCATTTTGTGCGTGTATTGTTAACGTAATAACAAATAGTAAGGTGATGTATGTGTATTTCATAGTACTTAAAATTGAGCCCCGCTCGGTGCCACCCGAACAGGGCGATAAGGTGATTTATTTTTGAATCATAATTCTTTGTGATGCCATTTTCCCATTGTTTCCATGGGCCCTCAGATAATATATCCCAGAAGCGAATGCACTTAAATCCAAAATATTGGTTTTATCGGTTTGTAGGGAAGTGACCTTTCGTCCCATTGTATCAAATACTTCAAGGGAGCTATATTCTGAAGCTAATGTTGGGTTCAATCTTAATTTTTCACCAACTGTAGGGGTCACCAGAATCACATCTTTTTGAATATCGTTGACTCCAGCATTAGAAAAATCGATGGCCCTTATAAAGTTAGGTGCTCCAAGTAGACCACCATCATCCCATCGTCCTATTGGATTGCCATCCGCATCGAATTCACTAATCTGATTGGCTCCACGCTCACAGATTAATATATTGCCATTCGGTAAAAACGCATGCCCTTCGGGATTGGTAAGGTCTACGATAAAATCGTCAATATAATCCCCGTTGCTATCAAATCTGAGCACTTTTCCCGTAGAATAATCCTGAACGAAGAAATCGCCATTTCCGTCAAACCAAATAGAAGCTGGACTTTCTAGAATGACGCTATCCACGAAGATACCCGCTGCGTTACCATTGGTGTCAAATTTACGCACCGTACCCGTGCCTGGTGTAATACCGAATAGTGAAATATAAAGGAAGTCATCTCCATCCCAAGTAATGCCTAGTCCCTGCGGAGCCGACGGGGTAAAAGGTCCAAGGAAAGTACCATCAGAACTGAAACTTACAATTTTGGAGGTCTCTTGGGTGGTCCCCCATTGGGTCACATATAGGTTTCCATCGGGCCCCCATTCAATTTTAGACGGAGAAGTAAGATCGAAGGTACTGTCACTCCAATCCCCAAGATAGTCGCCCGAAAGGGCATCGTATTTTTTAATCTGTGGATTGTTTGTTCCCGATACCAATAGAAAACCATCTGGGTGAAGCACCATGTCCTGCGGGTTACTTAATCCCCCTGAATCGGCTGCAATAAATTCCCCTATGTACGTACCGTCCTCTTGATACTCATTCACGGCATTAAAAACCCGATTGCATGCAAAATAGCGAATGTCCTGCGCGGATAGGTAAGTAGAAAGTAGAATTAAGCATAAAGCTAAAAGTGTTTTTGTTGTTCTCATAAGTCAATTTTTTAATGATTAACAACATAAAGCACGGGATTACTTCAAACCTTTCCGAGGCTATTGCAGAGAGTACAAAAGCTTTTGCAGTAGCTACTATAAATACCGATCGGGAAGGGTAAGGGTTGCAGTAAACGGTAAAAAAACTGCAGTAAACGGTAATGGGTGAGACTTAGGAAATGAAATCCATAACCGTTTTCAAGTTACTCTTGGAAACGGGGACTTCGGTTTGGTTGCTCAAAATGAGTTTGGCTGAGGAAGCCGTATTTAATTCTTGCGCCATTTTCATATTTACGATAGCTTTTCGATGTACCCTTAAGTAATTCGTCGGCAATTTAGACTCTAAAGTTTTCAAACTACTTCGCATGGTATAGGTAGATTCATCCTGCAAATGCACTTTTACACAATAATCATCGGCCTCGATCCACAGGATGTTTTCGATTGGAATAATTTTTCTCTTGTTTCCAATCTTAATATTAAGGATAGTAGTTCGGTCGTTGATTTCATTTTTCAGGGAATTGTATAATTGAAGGTTGACTTCTTTCAATTCGGACAATTTTTGAACTTTAATCTGAAGTTGTTCGTTTAAAAAGAACAAATGGAAAATAATGGCAAGGGCACTATACCCCAAAACAAAAATGGGTCCTTTTTGGTACGTATAAAATGGCATGAACTCATTCCATAGCGGTAAAAAAAATAGTTCGAAGTCATTTCGCAACAGTTGGATGGTTGAAATTAAAAATATATCAATGAAGGTGAGGAACAAAATCCATAAAGTAAACCGAGCCAAATAGGAGAGCTGTAATGGCTTCTCCGAAAAATTTCGTTTCGAATACCAAAAAAGAGCAATCCCCATTAATAACCAAATAACCCATTGAAATGACTGGCTTTTCAATAAGTCGAAAAAAGTGATCCCAGGGGCAATATCATAACGGCGTACAAAATATAGTTGTTGAAAAGTCTCAAACGTAATTGCTACAACAAGTAGGAAAACAATCACGGAAATAATCCTTTTGGAATTGAAAATGGTCATAATACTATCATTTTTATAATAAGAAAAAAGCCTCCCATTGGGAGGCTTTCATTTATTCTTCGGTTTCTTCTTTCTCTTTATCCTTTTCGGCTTCTTCATCCCAGCCAATCATAAAGTATTTAAACTTGGCACTATCTGGTATTTGGGTCAGTTCAATTTTTTTATCGATTGTGTATCTCACACTTTCGGGTAATTCCCTTTTGTCTATCGTAATGAAAATATCACTGTTCTTAATAAAGACAACCACCGCTTTCAAGGTCGTTTCAACACTTTCAATTTCGTAATGGGTCTTTAATTCGCCAAAAGTACTGTTAATGGTAAGTCCTTTATCCGTAGCAAAGCGTTCATCAAATATTTGAATGTTACCCACAGTAGAGTTCGCATCCGTTTCAGAGTGAGGGGAAAGCATAAGTAATTTCTTTCCGTCTTTATCATAGATTTCTACTTCACCTTGGCTGCCTAATGCATTCTTTACAGGATTTAGCCAAACCAATGAATCTTGTGAATAAATGGAATCCACCTGTTTCATGGAAATGGTTTTGTTGAGATGACCAACCTCTCCATTTTTAATTAAAAATGGATCTTTTTCCTTTCCGCATTGTATAAATAAGAGGGTGGTCAAAGCACCTAATAACAGAGTCTTTTTCATTCGTTTTTGTTCAGTAATGGGTTTATTTAATAAGTTTTGTTAGTATGCCCAATACACTTCTTATAACTGTAGGGCTTGTTAATACTTTTTCCAATGGGCTTCTAGTAGATCTTCTGCTTCGTGAAGAAGATCGACTTCTAGAGGAGGATTTTTTTGTAGCCTCACGCTCTTTGCGTGCTTTTTCCTTGGCTTCCTCATCATTGGCTTTTTCTATTTTTTCATTCAGTAATTCGTACGCGCTCTCCCGGTCAATTTCTTCATTGTATTTCTTAATAAGTTTAGACCCTTCCAATAAATCTTCCAATTCATCGTCTTCCAGAACATCCATTCTACTCATGGGCGCCCTAAGTAGGGTAGCAGCCAAGGGTGTTGGAATTCCTTTTTCGTTTAAGGCGGAAACCAATGCCTCACCAATTCCAAGGGAAGTTAGTACTTCGTCGGTCTTGTAATAATCGGAAAGTGGGTAATTCTCGGCCGTTAGCTTTATGGCCTTTCTGTCTTTAGCAGTGAATGCCCGCAGGGCATGCTGTACTTTAAGTCCTAACTGGCTCAAAACTGCATCAGGCACATCCGTTGGGTTCTGTGTAACAAAGTACAGGCCTACACCCTTAGATCGAATCAATTTTACAATGGCTTCTATCTGATCCAACAAAGCATCGCTTGCTTCCTTGAAAATTAGGTGTGCCTCATCAATGAAAATTACCAATTCCGGACGTCCACTATCTCCTTGTTCCGGAAAGGTGGAATATATTTCTGCCAACAAACATAACATGAAGGTTGAAAACAGTTTGGGCTTGTCCTGTATATCTGTAAGGCGCACAATGTTAATAAATCCACGCCCATTTTTATCCACGCGCAATAAATCATCCGTATCGAAAGATTTTTCGCCAAAGAACAAATCTCCCCCTTGCTGTTCCAATTCTACAATCTTGCGCAGAATAGCTCCAGCCGAAGCTGGGGATATACGACCATATTCCCTTGCAATTTCCGCTTTTCCTTCTTCCATGGAATATTGAAGTATTTTTTTGAAATCCTTCAGGTCTAACAATGGTAGTTTATTATCGTCGCAATATTTGAAAAGAATGGATATGATACCGGCTTGTGTTTCGGAAACGCCTAAGATCCGGGAAATTAATACGGGACCAAATTCACTTACGGTAGCTCGAAGGCGCACACCATCCTGTTCGGATAGCGAAAGTATTTCCACCGGAAATTCCTTGGCCTCGAAGGGTATTCCAATCGCAGTATGGCGTTCATCAATTTTTGGATGACCGGGACTGGCTTCAGCAATCCCACTTAAATCCCCTTTCATATCCATCAATAACACAGGTACCCCGGCATCGGAAAGGTTCTCAGCCAACACCTGAAGTGTTTTGGTCTTCCCAGTTCCCGTAGCCCCGGCAATAAGTCCATGACGGTTCATGGTTTTTAGGGGTATTTTTACTAGGGCATTGGTTACGGCAGTTCCATCCAACATGGCGGCACCCAAGGTTATGGCATCTCCTTTGGTCTTGTACCCTTCATTGATGTAATCGAAAAAAACATTTTGGTCGGCCATTCTCAAAAATTTTGATAAAAATAGCAATTGTCCTGCTGCTACTGAAATATTACGTAATTTACTTTTCCATAAAACTAAAAAATGAAATTCAAATACCTCCTATCATTAGTACTTCTAACTACATTTTTAAGTTGCTCGAAAGGCGTAAAGGAAGCGCCTTTGGAAACCGAAGTTTCTATTGAGGAAGTGACTCCTGTTTTCCATACCTCCCATGAACCCAAGAAACAAAATGCGCCTTTTAGCGATGTGGTTCAGGTTGGTAATACTTTTTATCTGGCAGGGCAAATAGGAATGGATCATAGCGTTCGTGAATTGGTAGAAGGAGGAATAGAAGCAGAGACTAAACAAACATTGGAAAACATTAAGGCAGTGCTATCACAGCATGGTTTGAAAATGAACGATGTGGTAAAAGCCATGGTGATTTTAGACGATATTTCAGATTTTACTGCCTTTAATGCCATCTACACAGCATATTTTCCACAAAAACCTGCGCGCACAACCTTTGCTGCTGAATCCTTGGCTCGGGGTGCCAAGATTGAAATTGAAGTGGTGGCTTACAAGTCCACCGAATAAGGGGTCAGTTTACTTTTTCAATATAGAAATTAGTGGAACCCGTGGATCGCAAGATGGCTGTACTTCCATTGGCACTCCGTACGATTTGAACTTTTATTATATCCGTAGCGGTTAAGCTCAACACTTCATTAAGGTGAAGGGAGGCCTCTTCGTGCCCGCTGTTTCTTCGTAAATATCCTGTAGAAGCATAACTACCTGTTCGTACGTCATTCACCGTTATATAAATTTCTGGGGCTTTTCTAGCATTCGTAGAATTGCTCAATAGTGATACATTGATATTAATATTGTACCGACCGTCTTCAGTTACTTGAAGTGAATTGCCAGATACGACGAAAAGGGATGAATTGTCATTCCATTCTTCCGTTCCAAAAACGGGTAGGTCAATGGCTGGGGTGTCATTAATATTGGTGCTTGTGTCGGTATTGGAAAATTTAGCCGATTGACTAATGTAGGAAGTTGATGCAGCCTCCGTATTGATCAATTCCCAAACTGGGGCTCCTGGACTTCCGGAGTTGTGCTCTAGTGCATTGTTGTCTGTGTTGTAAATAATCAAGCCATTGGCCGGATTAGACAACCCATTTCTCTCACTGGTATCAAGTCTGGGGAATAATATTCCCTCATCGGTAGAGAATACTTCGAATATAGCACTGCTTTCGACCCCGACTTTACCTATGGCCACTTGTCCTTGGGAGAAATAACTGCACAGTAAAGCAAATAATAATACTGCACTTCTCATTACATGATTTTTTCAATGTAAATATTGGAAGATCCAGCTGACCTAAGATTCACGCTGTTCACGTTGGCCGATCTTACAATATTCGCCGTTAACACCTGATTGGCCAATACTTCTATCACCTCGCGGATGTGGAGTGATGATTCTTCATGGCCATTATTGCTTCTTATATATCCTGTAGAGCTATAGGTGCCAATTTCTGTTCCGTTGAGTGCTAATCTTATCTCTGGAGCGTTTCGGTCGTTCCCGCCTACGTTAATAAGGGATACGTTAACAATGATTTCGTACCGCCCGGTTTCGGTTATGGTTACTTGATTTCCACTTACGGCAAACAATGTTGTGTTGTCGTTCCAATCTTGAGTTCCAAAAACAGGTAATGAAATTGCAGGCGTTACATTTACATCGGTAGTGGTATCCGTATTAGAATACTTCATGGAAGCTCCTGGTGCAGTCCCAGTAGATGTAAGGCTAAGGGCGCGCCAAATAGGTGTTGTGGGGCTGTTAGAATTTAATTGTATTTCATCCGAATCAGTGTTGTAAATCATCAATCCATTTATTGGATCTACAATGGCATCACGTTCTGTGGAGGTCATTCTCGGTATAAGAACGCCTTTATCACTAGCGGTAATGTCCAAAACCGATGAAGGGTCTGGGCTCGTAGTGCCTATTCCAACTTGTGCATAACAGGAAGAGGCAATGAGCAGAAACAACAGGGGTAGTTTCATAAGCAGTGCAAATTTTCTTACAAAATACGTTGTACATAATTGAAAATGAAAATGATAAAAAGTGTTTTCGTTTACTAGTTAAAAAAGTTAGATCAATGCACATAGGACGTACTCTTGTTGCTTTTAGCTTGACGGATTGTAACAAGCTTATAGGGTCTAATGCGTAATATATTTCTACCTTTGCAGCCTATGCAAGAAGAACTTCAAACTTTGGTCGACCAGGGGCAACTATTGCCATTAATGGAGGAGTTTTATACTATCCAGGGAGAGGGCTATCATAAGGGAACAGCTGCTTATTTCATTCGTGTGGGTGGTTGCGATGTGGGTTGCCATTGGTGTGATGTGAAGGAAAGTTGGAATCCCGATATCCATCCTCCTACAGCAATTGAATCTATTGCAGATAATGCAGCCAAGTATTCAAAAACCATTGTGGTTACGGGAGGAGAGCCGTTAACATGGGATATGGGGCCCCTAACGCAACTATTGAAAGGAAAGGGATTGGACGTTCATATTGAAACTTCTGGTGCCTATGCGCTTTCAGGAACTTGGGATTGGATCTGTTTATCACCCAAGAAAATGAAACTACCGAAACCCGAGGTTTATGATGCTGCGAATGAACTGAAGGTGATCGTTTACAACAAAGATGATTTCAGGTTTGCAGAAGAACAAGCGGCAAAAGTATCTAAGGATTGTAAGCTTTATTTGCAGCCCGAATGGAGCAAAAGGGATAAAATGATTCCACTCATTGTAGATTATGTAATGGAGCACCCCAAGTGGGTCGTTTCATTACAAACCCATAAGTATTTGAATATTCCTTAAAAATAAAAAACCTCAAATTGCTCATCCAAAGTGTATGGCAATTTGAGGTTTCTTCAAAAGGGTATAATGACTATTTGGTAAACGGAACCGTCACTCTGCAGTTGCCCCATCCTAGGTGCATATCTACACCGTTATCACTTTCATCAAAAACAATAGAGAAAGCCTCAATAGAGTCATCTGCGTTTGTGGCAGGTACGCTTAAACGAGCCACATCATTGGATTCATTGTAGAAATAGGATCCCCAAACATTAAGATCTGAGCTTATGATGGCGGTCCATTCCTCGTCTCCAGGGATGGCATAAAAGGTATAGGTCCCAGCTTTTACAGTGGTGTCCCCCAAATTCATGTCCGTATAGAGCGTTAGTTCGGCTGCTTCGTTTGCACCTGTGCGCCATACTTTTCCGTTGGGAGCGAGTTTGTCCAGTGAACGACCTTTTAGTTGAGGTCGGCTGTATACAATTTTTATAAGCTTGTCAGCATTTCTGTAGTCACTTGGATATGCCGCCGCATCCATAGGACTTACATCCATTTTTGAAAATTTTTGAGCCTTGGCCTCGTTGCTGAAAACAAACATAAGCGCAAGTAAAAGAGTTGTAATGATTGTTGATTTTTTCATGAGATTGTGTTTATGGAATAAAAGTAGTTGTTTTCGGTATGTCGAAATGATAATGTTATGTGAAATTTATGTCATTTTCATTAAAAATTGTGAAGGTATTTGGAACCCGTATTTTGGTTCGATTTTTTGGAGGGAAGCTTACATTTTTTTGGAAAGTATTTTTTCACAAAAATTGTTAATAACTTAAAGGTCTAAAGTAGCCAAAACCACCGATTTTATAGGGGATATCGTTATATTTGTTTGTTATTGAAAAATCGAGATAAACAACCTTTTTTTATGAGCGAAGAACAAAAGAAAACCAATTACGGTGCAGACAATATTCAGGCGCTAGAAGGAATGGAGCATGTGCGCATGCGCCCATCCATGTACATTGGAGATGTTGGGGTACGAGGATTGCACCATTTGGTATACGAAGTGGTCGATAATTCTATAGATGAGGCATTGGCAGGTCATTGTGATACTATCGATGTTACCATTGAGGAAGACGACTCAGTTACTGTAAAAGATAATGGACGGGGTATACCTGTCGATATGCATAAAAAGGAAGGCGTTTCCGCATTAGAGGTGGTAATGACCAAGATTGGTGCCGGGGGTAAATTCGATAAAGATTCCTATAAGGTTTCGGGTGGACTCCATGGAGTAGGGGTAAGTTGCGTTAATGCACTTTCCGAGCATTTAAAGGCCACAGTGCATCGCGATGGTAAAATTTGGGAGCAGGAGTATGAACGAGGGAAGACACTCTATCCTGTGAAGCCTGTTGGTACTACCGATTATAGAGGTACCATCGTTACATTTAAGCCTGACTATGAAATTTTTAAGCAAACAAGGGAATATAACTATGATACCCTTGCAAGTAGATTGCGTGAATTGGCCTATTTGAATAAAGGGATCACTATTACGCTAACCGATAAACGTCATAAAGAAGAAGGAGAATACGTTAATGAGACCTTCCATAGTGAAGAGGGATTAAAAGAATTTATTCGCTTCCTAGATGGCAACAGAGAGCCATTAATTGGAGATGTAATAGCGATGGAAGGGGAAAAGAATGGAACTCCCGTAGAAGTTGCCATGGTGTATAATACTTCTTACAGTGAAAATCTTCATAGTTATGTGAACAACATTAACACCCATGAAGGTGGAACGCACCTTAGTGGATTTAGAAGAGGATTAACCACCACTTTAAAGAAATATGCAGATGCTTCCGGAATGTTGGATAAATTGAAGTTCGATATTGCAGGAGATGATTTCCGAGAAGGGCTAACGGCCATAGTTTCCGTTAAGGTAGCAGAACCTCAATTTGAAGGGCAAACCAAGACCAAATTAGGAAACAGGGATGTAACTTCTGCCGTAAGTCAAGCCGTTTCCGAAATGCTCGAGAATTACTTGGAAGAGAATCCCAATGATGCTAAGATCATTGTACAGAAGGTGATTTTGGCAGCGCAAGCCCGTCACGCAGCCCGTAAGGCACGCGAAATGGTGCAGCGTAAAACCGTGATGAGCGGTGGAGGACTTCCAGGAAAATTGAGTGATTGCTCAGAACAAGATCCTGAAAAGTGTGAGGTATTCCTTGTGGAGGGAGATTCGGCAGGTGGTACGGCCAAGCAAGGTCGTGACCGTAATTTCCAAGCGATCCTTCCGTTACGTGGTAAGATCCTAAATGTAGAAAAGGCCATGCAGCATAAGGTGTTCGAAAATGAAGAAATCAGGAATATCTTTACGGCACTCGGGGTTACTATTGGAACCGAAGAAGACAGTAAAGCACTGAACTTGGAAAAGCTTCGTTACCATAAAATTGTCATTATGTGTGATGCCGATGTCGATGGTAGTCATATTTCCACCCTTATTTTGACGTTCTTCTTCCGTTACATGAAAGACCTAATAGAAGCGGGTCACGTGTATATAGCTACACCACCATTGTATTTGGTGAAGAAAGGAAGTAAAAAGGAATACGCTTGGGATGATGACCAACGTGACCTGATTAACCAAAAGTTTGGTGGATCTGCTGGAATACAACGATATAAAGGTCTTGGGGAAATGAATGCGGAACAGTTGTGGGAAACTACGATGAATCCTGAATTCCGGACCCTGCGTCAAGTTACCATAGATAATGGTACCGAAGCAGACCGTATCTTCTCTATGCTTATGGGAGATGAAGTACCACCACGTAGGGAGTTCATTGAGAAAAATGCAGTGTACGCAAATATTGATGCGTAGACAGAATATTGCAATCATAACAAAGCCCGTTTCACATAGAAGCGGGCTTTTCTTTTTATGGTGTTCATGCCAAAAAATACTTTAGAAAATGGTACTTTTGTACCGCTTTAAAATAAACTTACAAAATTGATCATATGAAAGTTACAGTAGTAGGTGCCGGAGCCGTGGGAGCCAGTTGTGCCGAGTACATTGCCATTAAGGATTTCGCTAGCGAAGTTGTATTGTTGGATATTAAAGAAGGTTATGCCGAAGGAAAGGCCATGGACCTGATGCAAACCGCATCTTTAAACGGTTTCGATACCAAGATTACAGGTTCTACAAGTGACTACAGCAAAACAGCTGGTAGTGATATTTGTGTAATTACTTCTGGTATTCCGAGAAAACCCGGTATGACCCGTGAGGAACTTATCGGTATTAACGCCGGTATTGTGAAGTCCGTTTCAGCTAGTTTGATCGAACATTCACCAAACACGATCATGATCGTTGTAAGTAACCCAATGGATACGATGACCTATTTAGTGCATAAGACCACTAATCTTCCAAAAAATAGAATTATTGGAATGGGTGGTGCATTGGACAGCGCACGTTTCAAATATCGCTTGGCTGAGGCTCTAGGAGCACCTATTAGTGATGTAGATGGAATGGTCATTGGAGGCCATAGCGATAAGGGAATGGTGCCACTAACCCGTTTGGCAACACGCAACAGTGTACCCGTTACCGCTTTTATTTCTGAAGAAAGACTGAACCAAGTAAAAGAAGATACCAAGGTGGGTGGAGCTACATTGACCAAATTACTTGGAACTTCTGCATGGTATGCCCCAGGAGCTGCTGTATCTGGATTGGTACAGGCAATTGCATGCGATCAGAAAAAGATCTTCCCTTGTTCCACTTACTTAGATGGGGAATATGGTCTTAGCGATCTTTGTATTGGGGTTCCTGTAGTTCTAGGAAGAAATGGAATAGAGGAAATCGTAGAATTGGAATTAAGTGATGCCGAAAGACAGCACATGACAGAAAGTGCCGCTGGTGTAAGTAAAACCAATGGTCTTTTAGAACTATAATCATTAAAATGACTATAAAATGGAAGTCCCGTAGAAATACGGGACTTTTTTTGTCAAAGTTTTCATAAAAAATGGGGGCAATTAACCATTGTCCATTAAGCAACGAAGAATTCACTATATCTTTACGTTCTTAAATTGAAAAAGAAAACTCAAAACAAATTTCAAACAACACCATGGGAAAAATTAAATATTTAGCATTTGCACTTTTAGTAAGCATTACGATAACTTCATGTAAATCGGATGATGGTGACGGTGGCGGAGGCGAACAGGCGAATACCTGTTCAGAAGCTTCTGGGCAAACAGCGCAAGGTAATTTTAGAGGGGATCAGTTTGTAACCCCGGGCGGAACTTATATTGAAGCCCCGGGAAGTGGAAACGGATTCAACTGTACCATTTATGTGAAAGCACCGAACAATACAGATTGCGTATTCCCAACCTTCGATGGAACCCAGGATACTATTCTCTTTTCTATCGATGCATTGGAGCCACAGACCTTGGTTTTGTCGGAATTGGCAGGATCCAATACCCTTAACTTTAACCGAATAGAGAACGGAACTACCACAGTAGAGTTGGCCACTTGCGGAGTATTGGAAATTACTTCGTACGATGCAGCCGCAGGGGAACTAAGGGGAACTATTATTGCCGAAGGTCAAGTTAACAGCGAAATAGACGGAAGTTTCACGCTTTCGCTTTGTGTGTTTTAAAGGAATCCATACTTAGATACCATACAGAAAGCCGCTAGATTTAGCGGCTTTTTCTTTTTTGCAACGGGAAGATGTAAACTGCTAGCAAATAGAATCCTTGAATTGATGAAGTTAGGGCGGCTCAAAGTGTGAAAACCAGTCTTTATTTTCTATATTTGGCGCATGAATTCGAAATGGTACTTTGGTGCGCTCTTTGTGGTCCTTACCTTTTTAGGTATTGGCTTGGAACAAACCAATACGCCAAATCAGGAGATCATTGTTCAGTTCGACAATGATAATGTTACAACAGAAGAAGCCCAACAGGCTATTGCCATTGTTAGGGAGCAACTACAGCTCTTGGGTGCAGAGAACATCAAGATTGGACCCTCTGCACAAGGCAAATTAAAGATTACCTATTACAGTCAGATCGATGTGGACAGCATCAAGGAAATACTTTCCGAAGATGATCCTTTCGAGTTGGGATATAATTCCTTTGCCGATAATGATGGGAAATCAGAATTTCCTTCCACCTTCGAATTGTTTAGCTATAAGCTGAATGTTAACGAGATTAAAGGAGGACTTGACCAATTAGCTGATTATACAGGCTTTGTGGTTGAGTATGAGTCTAAGACGAGCGAACATCGCTATTTCGATGCAGATATTTACTTTTCAATCGTTGAATCTGCAGTTGCCGAAAGAAATAGAATTGACAAAATTGCTTATGATGCGCAAGGTTATGCTGCGCTTTTCATTGATAATTCTTCACACAATATCCCAGAAGTAAGGGCTGGCCCTTTAACCAACTTCAATATATAGTTTTGGATATATAATCTAGAGCTACTTCAACATCTTTATGCAAAATGTCATAGGGACCTAATGGCTTATAAAAGTCATTCAATAATTCATAATCTTAATTGTCAGATACTTTGGTAAATTCTATATTTGCCCGTTTTAAAATTTGACACCAAAAAATAGTAACAATGCAAAATAAAGGACTAGTAACTGTCTTTGCGATCGTTTTTGGATTGGTGAGTTTGTACCAACTCTCCTATACGTTTATCGCGAATAAGACAGAAAGTAATGCAAAAGAATATGCCCAAAGTTTGTATGGAGCAGATCAGCCCAATGAACGAAGTGCGGCAGAAGCAGGCTATCTTGATTCGATCTCCACAATTAATCAAATGTTGGGTATCGATTACAAAACGGCCAATGAGAAACAGCTTAAGAAAGGTCTGGATCTTAAAGGAGGGGTGAACGTAATCCTTCAGATTTCGGTAAAGGATATTTTAATTGACCTTGCCAATAACAGTAGAAATGGTGCTTTTATTCAAGCATTAAACGATGCAGACGAACTTCAGAAAGATGCACAAGAGACCTACATAGAATCATTCTTCAGGGCTTTCGATGCATTGCCTGGTGAAAATAGGTTGGCATCGCCTGAGATTTTCTTTAACAGGGATCTTCAGGATGACATCAAGACGAGCGAAATGAGTAATGATGATGTGAAGCCAATCCTTAGACGTAAGGTCGAAGAAGGCATCGCATCTGCATTCGAAGTACTGCGTAAGCGTACTGACCAATTCGGTGTAACACAGCCAAATCTTCAACGTTTGGGAACTTCTGGAAGAATCTTGGTAGAATTGCCAGGAGCAAAAGACGTAGATCGTGTTATTGAATTGGTAGCCAAAAAGGCGCAATTGGAATTCTGGGAAGTAGTAAGCTTTCAAAGTATGGGGAGTTACCTTCCTCAGGCCGATAGAAAAGTAAGCGAGCTATTGGTTGCCCAAGAAGAGAAACAAGATACAGAAGCAGTAACGGATACTACAGACACTTCAGATAGTGAGATTAACGATCTATTAGATGGAGAAGAAGTAACGGAAACAGACGATCCTGCCACGCAAAGCCCTATCCTTTCCAGACAGGTATTCCCGAAAGAAGGAATCGGTAATGTAGGATTGGGAATGTTTAAGCTTCGTGATACTGCAGTGATTGGGGAGTACCTCAGAATGCCAGAAGTAAAGGCATTGTTTTCGAACGATATGCGTTACACCAAATTCCTTTGGAGTAAGCCAGAATTTAATGAAGAGATAGGTGAAGAACTTACGGGCTTGTATGCCATAAAATCCAACAGGGATGATATTGCGCAATTAAGCGGGGATGTAATCACCGATGCACAACAATCGTATACGCCCTCTGGAAAGGTATCTGTAAACATGCAGATGAATGGAGCAGGAGGTAAGATTTGGGAGCAAATGACTGAGTATGCTTACCAAAATGGAACGCAGATTGCCGTAGTATTAGATGATATCGTGTATTCTGCGCCAGGAGTAAGTAACGGAAAAATCTCTGGAGGTAGAAGTGAGATTACAGGAGATTTTACCATAAATGAAGGGCAGGATTTATCCAATGTGCTACGTGCTGGTAAATTACCTGCATCTGCAGATATTATTCAAGCAGAAGTAGTAGGGCCAACGCTAGGGCAAGAAGCTATTAGCAGTGGTTTGGTATCCTTTATTATCGCTTTGATAATTGTACTTATTTGGATGATTTTTTACTATGGTAAAGCAGGTGCTTTTGCCGATGTTGCCTTGTTGGTAAACATCTTGTTCATCTTTGGAATGCTTGCAGGTATACCCGGTGCGGTTCTTACCCTTCCTGGAATAGCAGGTATTGTACTTACCATTGGTATTTCGGTAGATGCGAACGTACTTATTTTTGAACGTATTCGGGAAGAATTGGCCAAAGGGAAGTCGCAAAGGGATTCTATTAATGATGGGTTCAGCAATGCTCTTTCATCCATTTTGGACGCCAACATTACTACAGGATTAACCGGTCTTATCTTATTGGTATTCGGTACAGGACCTATTAAAGGTTTTGCGACTACCTTGTTAATTGGTATTGCAACTTCTTTGTTCACTGCGATTTTCATCACAAGATTATTTATAGACAGCTACACCAAAAATGGGAAGTCATTGACTTGTTCTACACCTATGACGAAGAACTTCCTAAGGAATGTAAATGTAGACTTCTTGGGAAAAAGAAAAGTAGCCTATGTTATTTCAGGGATTTTAATAGCTGTTAGTTTAGGCTCCTTGTTTACGGTTGGGTTAAACCAGGGTATCGATTTCGTAGGAGGTCGTACTTATACCGTTCGTTTCGATAAAGATGTAGATGCTGTTGAGGTTCAGGAAGACCTAGTAGCGGCATTCGGAAGTGCTGAAGCGAAGACCTATGGTGGTGACAATCAGCTTAAAATCACGACTAAATTCAAAGTGAATGAAACTGGGACTGCTGTAGATAAGGAAATTGAATCAACCTTATATCAAGCCCTAGGTTCTTATTTGCCATCTGGAATGACATACGACCAATTCGTTGCAGATGACGATAATAAAGTAGCAGGACGAATGGAATACTATAAAGTAAGTCCAACCATTGCAGATGATATCAAGAAATCGTCTTTCTGGGCGGTACTTGGATCCTTGGTGGTAGTGTTCCTGTATATTTTATTACGATTTAGAAGATGGCAATTTAGTTTGGGTGCTGTGGCTGCGGTATTCCATGATGTATTGATCGTGTTGGGGATTTTCTCCCTTACCTATAGGTTCATGCCATTCAATATGGAAATTGACCAGTCGTTCATTGCGGCGATCCTTACGGTAATTGGATACTCCCTGAACGATACGGTGGTTGTGTTCGACCGTATCCGTGAGTTCTTTAATGAACATCAAAGTTGGAAAATGAATAAGATCATTAACTCCGCATTGAACAGTACATTAAGCCGTACGTTGAATACGTCCATGACTACTTTGATCGTACTTCTTACCATATTCCTTTTAGGAGCTGAATCGATCCGTGGATTGATCTTTGCTTTGATAATTGGGGTATTGGTGGGTACCTACTCATCATTGTTCATTGCAACTCCTGTATTCTACGATACCGTTAAGAAACGTGGAATCGATTTAGCCGATAAGAAAGAAGACGAGGAAGAAGAGGCTGCTGCTGCCTAACCTTCCTTTTAATTCCATAAAAAAAAGCCCAGTGAAAACTGGGCTTTTTTTATAAATACATTTTGGAAATGGGTTAATTCGAAATTTTAGAATATTCTATGGTGTCACCTGCCTCCAATCCCCATTGGTCGCTTAGGCCAGCATTGACCTCTAGGACATACATGGCTGGACTGCCAGATGGAAGGGAACTAGGATCTAATGGTTTTGCGTTTTTTGCTATACTCACCACTTCCTTATCGCTATTCAAATAAATTATATCCAGGGCGAATTCGGTGTTCTTCATATAAAACGATTTAGGTTCTTCCCTTTCAAATATGAAAAGCATACCCCGATCATTTTGCATATTTTTCCGATACATTAAACCCGTCTGGGTTTCATATTCGGATTCGGCAAATTCAATATCCAATTCGGCCAAAACGGAATCCGTTTCCTTTTTCTTCAATACGAGTTCACCTTCTTTCGTGAAAGTTACTTCACGGGTAAGTACTTTCTGTTCTTTCTTTTCATCGCAGCTATAGGACTGTAATAACATTCCTATGAAAACAGCTGCTATCCATTTTCGTTTCATGCTGTGTGCATTTTATTTTTAGATCGTACCATGAAATAGATTCCCGCAATAATAAAAGGAATACTCAACCATTGTCCCGTAGACAGGAGGGCATTGGCTCCGTCTGCAAAACCATCTTGACTCTTTTTGAAAATTTCTGCAATAAACCTTACAATAAAGAAAAGGGTTAGGAACAAACCGAATATATACCCCAGTTGCTTCCGTTTTTCAGATTTCCAGTAGATATACCATAGAAAAATAAATACCAAAAGATATCCGAACGCCTCGTATAACTGTGCTGGATGTGTCCAAGGCACCTTATTTAAAAATTCTGAAAACTCTGGATTACTTTCAATGGCGTTATAGGCTGCATCTACATTCTTCTTGCCAGTAATTCTTACCGCTTCACTTTCGTGATAGAAATTTCTTATAAACCGAACACTCAAGGGGAAGGATTCACTGGATTCCTTACCGATGATTTCTGAATTAATAAAATTGCCAATTCTAACAAATACCGATCCAATAGCAACAGGAATGATAATTCGGTCGAAAATCCACAGGATGGGTTTCTTCAATACTTTTTTGTTATATATAAACATGGCCAGTACGATAGCGATGGCAGCACCATGGCTTGCCAAGCCACGGAACCCTGTAAACTTAAATTCTGGTTTGGTTTCAAAAGGAAGGAATACCGATAGAAAATCATCCTTGAACAATTCGGGTTGATAGAAAATCACATGTCCCAATCTAGCACCTATTAAAATGGCCAGTACCATATATATAAATAAGCTATCCAGCTTTTCCAATGGTTCACCTTCCCTCTTATAGATACGCTTCATGATAAACCAACCTACGATGAAGGATATCACGAACATAAGACTATAATATTGAAGGGTAAAAAAACCAAGGTCGATTCCTGTTGGGGGGTTCCAGGTAAAACTCAAAAAGTGCATCATCGATTATTTTTTCTCCTGTAAATATAGGGAAGGCCCTAAGAATTTATGTTAATTATTCGTTTCTTTTTCCGTCTTTGAAGGAACCGGATCGTAACCAGATCCTCCCCAAGGGTGGCAACTGAAAATACGTTTGGTAGCCAAACGCATGCCGCTCCATAAACCATGTGTTTGTAATGCTTCGACCGCATAATGCGAGCATGTGGGTTGGTAACGGCAGGTTGATGGGAAAATAGGCGAAATCACCTTTTGATAGACCCTTATGAGCGCAATAAATGGAGCGATAAGAATCTTTCTCATGATTAAATGTGTTCGTTTAACTTAACGAATAGGTGGTTCCGTCTTTGCCATCTTTCAATTGAATGCCCATACCCAGTAATTGGTCCCGAATCTTATCGCTTGTGGCAAAATCCTTGTTCGCTCTTGCATCATTACGTAAGGAGATCAATAATTCGATGACCCCAGAAAGTTTTGTGGTATCACCGCTTCCTTCTACCGCGGAGTCTTCAAGTCCTAAAACCTCAAAAAGAAAATCATGCATGGTATTCTGAAGCATGGATAAGTCATCCGCAGATATGGTTGCATTGCCTTCTTTCAAGGCATTGATAAATTTTGTCGCTTCAAATAATTGAGCAATTAAAATGGGACTATTGAAGTCATCATTCATGGCATCATAACAAGATTGTCTCCAAGAGGTCACATCGAAACTGCTTTCTGAATCACTGCTTATTTCACCAAGGGAACGATAGGCATCCATGAGTCTATGGAATCCCTTTTCACTTGCTTCCAGTGCATCCTTGGAGAAATCCAAAATGCTGCGATAATGTGCCTGATACATGAAGAACTTGGCCACCGTAGGAGCAAAAGCCTTGCTTAAAATATCATTTTCCCCGCTAAACAATTCATGGGGAAGGATATTGTTTCCTGTCGATTTAGCCATCTTTTTACCGTTCAAGGTAAGCATATTGGCATGCATCCAATAGTTTACAGGCGATTGGTTATTAGAAGCTTCTGCTTGGGCAATTTCACATTCGTGATGTGGAAATTTCAGGTCCATTCCCCCGCCATGTATATCGAACTGATTGCCCAAATATTTGGTGCTCATGGCAGTACATTCCAAATGCCATCCTGGAAAACCATCGCTCCAAGGCGAAGGCCATCTCATAATATGTTGAGGTTCTGCTTTTTTCCATAAAGCAAAATCCTGTGGATTCTTTTTTTCCGTTTGGGCTGCCAATTCACGGGTATTGGCAATCATATCTTCCAGCTGCCTTCCGCTTAATTTGCCGTAATTATGATCTTCATTGAACTTTACAACATCAAAATAGACGGATCCATTCTTTTCGTAAGCATAACCCTTTTTAATAATGTCCTCAACTATTTCTATTTGTTCAATGATATGACCCGTTGCTGTGGGTTCTATGCTTGGTGGTAAGGCATTGAACTTGTTCATTACATTGTGGAAGTCTACGGAGTACTTCTGTACCACCTCCATAGGTTCCAATTGTTCAATGCGAGCCTTTTTCAGGATAGGATCGTCACCACTTTCACCATCATTTTCCAAATGCCCAGCATCGGTAATATTGCGCACATAGCGAACCTTATAACCCAAATGCTTAAGGTATCTAAAAACCAGATCGAATGACAAAAAAGTACGGCAATTCCCTAAATGAACATTGCTATAAACGGTTGGTCCGCAAACATACATGCCTATGGCACCCTCGTTAATAGGTTGAAATTTCTCTTTCTTTTTGGTAAGTGAATTGTATACAAACAATTCCTGTTGTTCGAATAGTTTCATAGATAATCCTTAGAACGTAAGATTACTTCGTGTTAAACGGAATGTAAAGGTATTTTAAAATTCGGTTTCCAGCTTGATGTAATCCAAAAATTCCCGCTTGGTATCTGGATTTTTAAACACCCCTCCAAATTCACTGGTCACGGTGCTGCTGTCAATGTCCCTGATCCCTCTAGAATTAACGCATAGATGTTTCGCATCTATAACGCAAGCCACATCTTGGGTATTCAGGATTTCTTGTAATTCCTTTACAATTTGCATGGTTAGTCGTTCCTGAACCTGCGGGCGTTTTGCGTAATAATCTACAATACGATTCATTTTGGAAAGTCCTACAACAGTTCCGTTGGAGATATAAGCAATATGAGCCTTACCAACAATTGGAAGTAAATGGTGCTCGCAGGTAGAGTAGAGGGTAATGTTTTTTTCTACCAACATCTCCCCATATTTGTATTTATTTTCAAAGGTGGAAGCCTTTGGTTTTCTATCCGGATGAAGCCCGCCAAACAACTCCTGCACAAACATCTTGGCTACCCTGCTCGGGGTGCCTTTTAGGCTGTCATCTGTAAGATCCATTCCCAACGTATTCAGGATATTGGTTACGTCTTTTTTTATGGCCGCAATCTTTTCAATATCGCTCATTTCGAACGCATCAGGCCGCAAAGGAGTACTCGAAGAAGTCCCCACATGATCGTTTCCAAGTGCCTCAATTTCTTTTAGCTGTTTTTCTAAATCCATGCGCTTTTATTAAGCCTTAATTTTTATTCAGGATGCAAAGATACGTGATTGTCTTAACTCATAAAAAACTAACAAATCCTTTTTGAACCTTTTACCGACACCCTTTGTCATAAAAATTTCTTAATTTTCGCAAATTATACCCTTTCTAGTTATGAAAAAGTTGTACCCAATCTTACCTGCGTTATTGCTATTCTTTTGCTTTTTGTTTTCTACAAATGCAATTGCTCAAGGAGGAACCTGTGTAGACATAGACCCGTTCTGTGCAGATTTAAATAACTCCCTGATTTTCCCCAATTGCCATCCCGGTGATGCCTCCTGTGTCCCTTCTGCGGAAATAGGTCCAGATTATGACTGTCTTGGATCGCAACCCTATCCTGCATGGTTTTTCTTGCAGATAGATCAAAGCGGGGATCTTGATTTTCAGATCATTCAAAATACGATGTTTGATGCTGGAGGTAATCCCATCGGAACAGGACTGGATGTTGATTTCATTTGCTGGGGTCCGTTTTTGCCAGGAGATGATCTATGCGACTATTCACAATTACAGCCTCCCAATCAGGTGGACTGTAGTTTTTCCATAGCTCCCATTGAAAACTTTACCATTACCAATGGAGTTGCAGGTGAAATCTATGTATTGGTCATTACCAATTTTGCCCAGCAACAAGGTTTTATTAAGTTGGAACAGACCAATACTGGAAATCCAGATGCTGGAAATACCGATTGCTCCATATTATTTGATGAAACTGCATGTGAAGGGGATGTGTTTACCATAGACGCTACAAACGCCGATGCTGTTTCCTACACTTGGTACTTCGAGGACCCTCTTGGCTCTGGTATTTTCGTTCCTTTTTCACCACCGGAAACTAACCCTACCCTAAATGTTACCCAAACGGGGAACTATCAAGTTGAAATATTACTCACATCGGGAGCTACCGATATTGAAATCACGGAAGTTACATTTTTCCCCAATCCTGTTATTGATTCCCCGGCCATAGATATATCCATTTGTGACACGGGAGGAATTCCTGGGGTTTTCGATTTAACGGTGAACACACCCATTGTGCTTGGACCTCAGGATCCAACGGTGTTTACGGTTACCTACTTAGATAGTGCGGGAACCGTAATTGCAACGCCCGCGGCATATCCTATTACAGGTACTAGTGAGACCATAACCGTTCAAATTGAGGATTTAGGGGCTAATTGTTCGGCCACTGATGAATTCGATATCACCTACATAGAAATTACGGATTTTGGCATGGTTCCAGATTATGTCCTTTGTGATTCTGGGGGGGATGGCAGTGAAGATATCGATTTACATGCAGAGTTTGACATCGTAGTATATAACGGTTCACCAACTTCCGATTTTGTAATTACCTATCATTTAACACAGGCAGCCGCTGATGCCGATGGGCCGGATTTGCCCAATCCAATTACCGTAGTAGGAAGTATTCCCATATTTATTCGCTACGAAAGTAATATAGATCCTACATGCTACGAAACACAAAGCTTTCAGATAACAGTTGTGCCATTGCCAATATTCAATCCAACTCCGGATCCATTAATTGTCTGCGATGCGGATAACGATGGGTTTGCCGAGTTTGATTTAACCGATGCGGATGCCGATATTACTTTAGGTGATCCAGATTTGGTCGTAACTTATCACGGAACACTCATCGATGCCGATTTAGGTCAATTACCATTGCCTAACCCGTATACAAATGATGTGCCTTACAACGATGTCCCGGTAACAGACCCTGCGGATCCACTCTATGGAACAGGTGGTGTATGGGCCAGGGTAGAAAGTGCTACCACAGGTTGTGCTGGAATTGCAAGTTTGGCCTTAGAAGTAAGGGACAGTCCTGTGGCAACTACGCCCGCAGAGCCATTGCGCCTTTGCGACGATGACGGCACCCAGGATGGGTTCACGATTTTCGATCTTACCGTGGTGTCCGCCGAAGTGCTCGGAGGTATGAGCCCAATAGAATTCGACCTGTATTGGTACGATGATCAAACAGCTGCTATAATTGCCGGAGACTTAGCACTCACAGCGCCGGATTTTTCGGCAGCAATACCAGATCCGACAAATTATTTAAATACGTCTACACCGCAAACCATTTACATTTTGGTGGTAGGTAATGCGAATAGTACAACACCAAACAATGGTACTACAGGATGTTATGATATCGTGGAGCTGGAACTTATCGTTGACCCGCTCCCTGAAGACCTGGGCCCTTTCGAGATGATGCTGTGCGACGATGAGGTAAATGGCAGTACCCCTGACGATGAAATATCCACGTTCGACCTAACGAGCCAGGACCCGTTCGTTACCGGTGGCGATGCGACACTAACGGTACAGTGGTTTGAAACATTTGCAGATGAGGCGGCGGACAACCCTATTATGGGGCCCGAAGTGTACCAGAACACATCTACTCCCCAGACGGTAATCGGCCGTGTGACCACGGAGCAGGACTGTAGCATCACCGTTACCTTAACCCTTACGGTGCTTCCTAACCCCACCCCCAATGCGTTCCCCGACCCGTTGGAGCTTTGCGACGACGATGACGACGGTATCGTCGGCGGCTTTGTCCTTACGGACCGTGACGCCCAGATCATCAACGGCGAGCCGGATGTGAATGTACTGTACTACGAGACGCTTCAGGGCGCCATCGATGCGGTGGCCGGCACCGAACTAATAAGTCCTTATACAAATACGACCCCGGGAAGCCAAATAGTATATGCCCGTGTAACGCGAAATGTTCCACCCGGTATATTACCTTGTTTTGATATCGTTGAGCTTACGCTTAACGTGATCGCCCTTCCGGACGTGCCTGACGGGGATTTCCGGGACCCTTTCCTTTCGTGCGACACTGACGGCAGCGGCCAGGCGGTCTTCGACCTTACGCTCCAGGACGCTTCGGTCCTTGGTGTTCAGGACGCCTCCGGCTTTGCCCCGATCACCTATCACACCCTTGAGGGCGACGCGCAGGCCGGGGTGAACGCGATCGACCCTGCGGACGCCTTCCCGAGCACGGGCCAGACGGTCTGGGTTCGCCTTGAGAGCCTTGTCACGGGCTGCGTCCGTGTGACGGCCTTCGAGCTGGTCGTTGGTGAGTTCCCTGCCATCGGCACGGGTGCCGACCTTTTCGAGTGCGACGACGAGGTGGGCGGCAGTACCCTTGACGACGGCCTTTCGACCTTCGACCTCACGCCCAACGGCCCTCTGATCGACCTTGGCGACGACACCCTTGTGGTGGAGTACTACGCCAGTGCTGCCGACCTTGCCGCGGGCATCCCCATAGCGGACCCCACGGCCTACCAGAACACGGCCTCCCCCCAGCAGGAGGTCTTCGCCACGGTGCGCAGCACCGAGGGCTGCACTGCCAGCAGCAGCTTTTTCATCAACGTGGAGCCCAACCCGGGCGCCATCGAGCCGGAGCCCCTGATCGCCTGCGACGACGACAACGACGGGTTCTTCAACGCCTTCGACCTTGCCTCCAAGGACGCCGAGATCGCCAACGGCGAGGCGGACGTCACGGTGAGCTACTACGAGACACTGGTGGACGCCCAGGTGGCGGACCCCGCGGATGTGCTGGTGAGCCCTTACTCCAACATAGTGCCCTTCAGCCAGGTGGTGTACGCACGGGTGGTGCGGGACACCCCCCCTGGGGTGAACCCCTGTTTCACGATCGTGGCCATGGAGCTGCGCGTGGAGCTGTTGCCCAACCCTCCGGACCCCGGGTCGTTCCTCTCCCCGATGGAGGTGTGCGATGACGACGGGGACGGTTTTGCGGTGTTCGACCTGACGCTCAACAGCGCCCCGGTGCTGGCCACCCAGGACAGCCCTGCCGACTTTCTGGAGGTGACCTATTACGAGAGCGCCCTCGATGCGGACCTTGGGACCAACGCGATCCCCCTCCCGGGCGCCTACACGAACCTTTCTAGCCCACAGACGGTCTGGGCCCGTGCCGAGAACGGCCTTACGGGCTGCTACCTTGCGACGCCCTTCGACCTGGTTGTGAACCCGCTGCCCGTGCTGGGCACCGGCCCCTTCGAGATGGCCGAGTGCGATGACGACCAGGGGGGCAGCACGCTGGACGACGGCATATCGACCTTCGACCTTACCCTGAACAACGACGCGATCACCGGGGGCAACGGCAGCTACTCCGTATCGTACTACCTGAGCGCCTCGGACCAGGATGCGGGGATCGCCATCGCGGACCCGACGTCCCACCGCAACGTGGACCCCGACGGGCAGCCGGTGAACCCACAGGACATATTCGTGAGCGTCTTCACGGGCCCCGGCTGCGAGGCCCGCACGGACCTGACCCTTAGGGTCCTCCCGAACCCTACCCCCAGCGAGCCCGAGCCCCTTGAGGTGTGCGACGGCGACGGGGACCCGGACATCGACGTATCGCCCTTCGACGGCCTCTCGGTGTTCGACCTGACGTCCAAGGACGACGAGATCATCAACGGTGAGCCCGACGTGGGCATACTGTACTACGAGGGCGCGGACCTTGCCGAGGTGGGCGACCCATTGGATGCCATAGCGGACCCCACGGCCTACCAGAACACGGTGCCGGGCGGCCAGGCGGTCTACGCCCGCGTGACCAGGGACGTCCCCCCCGGGGAGCTCCCCTGCTACACGGTGGTGGTACTGGAGCTGGTGGTCAACCCGCTGCCCGACGGCAGCGGTGATGTCAGCGACCTTGTGGCCTGCGAGTTCGCGGCCGACGGCGTTGCGGTGTTCGACCTGACCCAGCGGGACGCGGAGGCGCTCAACGGCCAGGACCCGCTGCTTTTCGGGGTGGCCTACTACCGTTCCCTGGCGGACGCCCAGTCGGGCGCCTCGCCGATACTGGACCCCTCGGCCTTTGCCAACGAGTCCAACCCACAGACGATCTACATCAGGGTGACCGACACGGCCACGGGCTGTTTCGCCGCGAGCCAGGAGGACCCCGACAGCGGGGAGGTGTCCCTGAGCTTCGACCTTGAGGTCAAGGAGGCGGCCACGGCCATGGAGCCCGCGCTGCCCTACGAGATATGCGACAACACCGGCGATAACGACGGTGTGGGCGCCTTTACCCTGCACAGCGACCCCGCCAGCCCGACGGAGCTCGACGGCGAGGCCGACGCGCTGGCGGCGGAGATACTTGCGGGCCAGGACCCGGCGGTCTACGTACTGACCTACCACGAGACGCTCGAGAACGCCGAGGCGGGGACCGATCCCCTTCCCGACGTGTACGCCAACGTGGTCAACCCCCAGGTGATCTACGCCCGGGTGACCAACCAGGCGGACCCTGAGGACCCCGACGCCTGTTTCGCCGTGGTGGAGGTACTGCTCTCTGTGGAGCGGCTCCCCACCGTGGAGCTCGAGGAGGAGTACAGGCTCTGCGTTGACAACGGGGTGGCCATCCCGGAGGAATCGGGCGACCCGTCCCCCCCGCTGATAGACACGGGCCTCGACCCGGCACTTTACATATTCTCATGGACGGTCAACGGGGAGGTGCTCCCCAATGCCGTTGAGCCCTTCCTGCTGGCCACCGAGGGCGGCAGCTACGAGGTGACCATCACCGAGGTGGAGTCGGGCTGCAGCACGACGGCCGCCACCACGGTGGTACTGTCCTCCCCCCCACAGGAGTACACGGTGGACGTGACCAGCAACGCCTTCGACGGCGAGCACATGATCGAGGCCACCGCCACGGGCGAGGGCAGCTACGAGTACCAGCTCGACGACGGCCCCTTCGAGGGGGCGGGCGAGGTGGCCCATACCTTCACCGGCGTGGAGCCGGGGCCGCACACGGTGACCATACGGGACACCAACGGCTGCGGTAGCGTGACGGTCGAGGTGGGGGTGATAGACTACCCCAGGTTCGTGACCCCGAACCAGGACGGCTTCCACGACACATGGAACATCATAGGGATCGCCAGTGGCGACCCTACGGCAAAAATTTATATATTTGACCGCTTCGGTAAGCTTCTCAAGCAGATCAGCCCGTTGGGGCCGGGCTGGGACGGTACCTATAACGGGAACCCGCTGCCCTCGAGCGATTACTGGTTCAGGGTGGAGTACACAGAGGACGAGGCAAGGAAAGAGTTCACAGGGCACTTTACCCTAAAACGATAGCACAGGCCAACGCGCCCGAACGATAAAAAGCCCCCAGAAAGGGGGCTTTTTGGTTTGCCACGGGGCATTGGCCCCTAAAGGTCGATGCCCAGGGTCAACAGGAAATTGGAAAATACGGTATCCACCGCAGCGGTATCCGTTAAACCAACCGTATATAGGGATGGATTGCTGCCCTGTTCAGTTCTTGAATAAGCAACATCCAGATGATACCCCCCAAAATTGTAGCCTAATCCCAAGGAATAACCTTGTCGTTCTCCTACCGTAGTTTCATCATTGAAAGGACTTTCTTCATAGCTAATTCCGCCTCTAAGACTTAGATTGTCGATACGGTACTCTCCACCCACTTTAAATGTAGATGCTCCTTTTAAAGAATTATCAATAATGGTATTCTCTTCACTAAAACCGGCATTGCTTTTTGGGCTAAATGTGATGCCGGAATAATCTTTATAGGAATAATCGAAACTAATTAACCCCTGTCCTCCAAAAACATAGGCTGCGCTTGCTGCCAATCTTCCAGGCGTACGCAAATTGTAATCTTGAAAAATGTTGAGAACTTGAGGATTGATTACTTCTGTCAGGATTTGCTGGTCCAATTCACGTCTCGTTCTGACGAATTGAGTGGTCTCTTCAGAAATAACATACCACGTGGGAGTGTCGTAGGTGAGCCCAACCCTAAACTCTTCAGACAGCTTTGCAATGGCTCCTATTTGTGCTGAAAAACCACCACCGACAACTGATAGGTTATTTTCGAATTCAATTAATTCGATTGAGCTATTGGCGTTCGAATTTAATTCAGAAATAAATGTGCTTTGGTCATAATCTATGGAGTGTACGTTTAGATTAAGCCCTACATAAAGATTTTCCTGATATTGCGCCCCTATATTGAATGTTATTTTAGAGTTACTCCCATTTGATAGAAGATAGTATTCTTGGTCATAATTACCACTTCCGAAATTAGGTGTGTAAACTGTGTTTCCTGGAACAGCTTCTTCAGGATCGAAGATGAATCCCTGATATCCTAAAAATGCATTTTGTGCCCGTGTTCCTTCAGTCTCACCCAAGAAGGCGTATAAATCGGAAATACTTTCTCCACTTTGTAAATCAAGTAACTGTAATTCGATGCCCTGGGCTTGTTGAGAAAAGAAACTACCGATAGAGGTATTTCCAATCCCTTTCACAAACAGGTCATTATCTAAGTTACGAGTCATATTATAATTCACGGCCAAAGTGAACTTTTGCCACTGGGAATCTTCGTAATCATTATAGAAGACAAATACGCCACCTCCTTGTCCTATGTTCACATCGGAATCTGCTGATTGCACTCCCGTACCAAAATACACGCTCGTATTGTCAACATCTGTAAATGTACCTGTTATGGAAGCTTTATTGTTTAGGAAAACGGCACTACCTGCTGGATTTATAGAGATGGCAGATAGATCTCCCCCAAGGGCTCCGAAAGCACCACTCATGGCCTGGAATCGCGCTGTACCATCATTAGTGTCCAAGCTATAACGTAGACCGTCGGTTAGGTTTTGAGCCATAATCGTTGGAGCAAAGGCCAAACATATGTATAGTAAGAATTGTTTTTTCATAGATTGATTTTTTTTTGGACATAGAAAACCCTTCATCTATATTTTTAAACATACATGCGTAGATTTTCTAAAAAAGATTTCAATTATTATCCGCGACCACGTCTTCCACCACCACGGGAGACTCCGCCACCTCTTGAACCTGAACTTCTACTTGAAGAAGGTCTAGAATAGCTGGGTCTCGACGAGCGCACTGGGCGAGAACTTCTTGTATTGCTCGGTCGCGTAGTTCGCGGTCTAGTAGTACTTGTGTTTGGCCTGGTAGTTCTTGTATTCGACCTTCTGGTGTTTCTGTCTACACTGGTTCTTGAAGTGTTTCGAACACCTCTTGTAACCCTATTTCTAGTGGTTGACCTTCCGTCACGGCCTACGTAACTCCTTCCGGATCTTCTTGCTGTTTCCGATCGGGAATAGCTATTTCTGCTAGCGACGCTGGATCTACCTCGTCGAAGTGAATTGCCTCTTTGATAGCTCTGATTGCTTCGACCCCTGTTGTAATGATGGGCGTATCCATATTGTCCTCTGTAGTATGGGCTATAAATTCCAGCATATCCGCCGAATCCAGGTGGGCAAAACCATGGGTTGTAGAATCCTCCAAATCCCCAACCAAGACCCCAGCCACCATACCAGTGACCCCAGCCCCAATAAGGTGAGTTCCATGCATTCCAACCCCAGCCCCAGCCAAGTCCCCAAGGACGATTCCAGCCTAAGCCTCCATACCAGCCTAAGCCTCCGGTATTGTAAACGTTTACTATAATATCGTCCGAATTACTTCCCCATGCTCCGTATTGCTCTTCTTGATAACTGGGTTCTTCGATAATAATATTACCTTCCTCGTCAACGGTTTCTGTTGTCGTGTAAGACTCAATATCTGTAAACACCAAATTTTCCTCAATAGGAATGTCGTCCAACTCTTGACTTTTGGTGTTGAAATACTGTTTGTAATAATTGCTTTTTCCATCCGCTGGCACTTCTTCTTCGACGACAACTTCAGCAGTTGTGCCCGAGGAATAGATTCCATCAGAATCGGAAACGGATTGGTATGAGCTACAGCTGCTTACCAAGAGGCCAATAATGGCCAGCAAACTTAGCTGCATCACATTTTTGTAGGAGGGTATTTTAATGTTCATAGCGCAGAATTTAAAATTGTTGGACTTCATAAAAATAACTAGTTTTGCCGAGAACTAATAATATTTAACAAAGTCACAACATTTGTGCCAAAAACCCAATTATGGCAAAAAATTTAACATCACGCGCTGAAGACTATTCTAAATGGTATAATGAATTGGTTATTAAGGCCGATTTGGCCGAAAATTCAGGCGTAAGAGGCTGCATGGTGATCAAACCGTACGGTTTTGCCATTTGGGAGCGAATGCAGGCAGAATTGGATAGGATGTTCAAGGAAACGGGGCATCAAAATGCATATTTCCCCCTATTTATTCCGAAATCCTATTTCAGCAAGGAGGCCAGCCATGTAGATGGTTTTGCAAAAGAATGCGCTGTGGTTACCCATTACCGTCTTAAAAATGATGAGAACGGTAACGGTATAGTCGTGGACCCTTCGGCCAAATTGGAGGAGGAACTTATTGTGAGACCTACTTCGGAAACCATAATCTGGGATACCTATCGCAAGTGGATTCAGTCTTACAGGGACTTACCGATTTTAGTGAACCAATGGGCCAATGTAGTGCGCTGGGAAATGCGAACAAGATTGTTCCTTAGAACGGCTGAGTTTCTCTGGCAAGAAGGACATACGGCTCATGCCACCAAAGAAGAGGCGATTGCAGAAGCAGAACAGATGATGAATGTGTATGCCGATTTTGTTGAAAATTATATGGCCGTACCTGTAATAAAAGGATTGAAAACCGAAAGCGAACGATTTGCAGGGGCATTGGAAACCTATTGTATTGAGGCTCTTATGCAGGATGGAAAGGCTTTGCAGGCGGGAACGTCTCATTTTCTGGGACAGAATTTTGCTAAGGCATTCGATGTGAAGTTTGCCGATAAAGAAGGTAAGTTAGATCATGTTTGGGCAACTTCGTGGGGAGTTTCAACCCGACTCATGGGGGCACTTGTGATGACGCATAGCGATGATAATGGGTTAGTGCTGCCGCCTAACCTAGCTCCGGATCAAGTGGTTATTGTGCCGATTTATAGAAATGATGAGCAATTGGCTGCGGCTAGTGCTGTGGCAGAAGAGCTTATGATAGCCCTTCGAGCTAATGGAATAAGGGTGAAATTTGACAATAGGGATACTCATAAGCCAGGGTGGAAGTTTAATGAATATGAGTTGAAAGGAGTGCCTGTGCGTATAGCAATTGGCCCTAAAGATGTTGAAAATGGCACTGTGGAAATTGCACGTCGCGATACCTTAAGTAAGGAACTGGTGGCAGTGGATGATGCTATTTCATATATCTCCAATCTTATGGGTGAGATTCAAACTAGCTTGTATAAAAAGGCAGCTTCCTTCAGGGAGGAGCATACGACTGTAGTTTCTACTTATGAAGAATTCAAGGAAGTTCTGGAGACAAAGGGAGGATTTATTAGTGCGCATTGGGACGGTACAGCAGAAACGGAAGAGCGTATTAAAAATGAAACAAAAGCAACGATTCGCTGCATTCCTTTGAATGACGACAATGAACCTGGAGCCTGTATGGTTACTGGGAAGGCAAGTGCAAGAAAGGTGTTGTTTGCCAAGGCGTATTAATTTTTTTGCAAAAATTTTAATACACACTTGCTGCATTAAAAAATAGTTGTATTTTTGCATCCGCAATTTGAAACAATTGGCCCATTCGTCTAGTGGTTAGGACGCAAGGTTTTCATCCTTGAAACAGGAGTTCGATTCTCCTATGGGCTACAAAATTTACTTAAGAAAGAGATTATGGCAAATCATAAATCGGCTTTAAAAAGAATAAGAAGCAACGAAACTAAGCGACTACGTAACCGTTACCAGCACAAGACAACTCGTAACGCAATGAAAAAGTTACGTGAGACGACGGACAAGAAGGAAGCTCAAGAGCTGTTCCCGAAAGTAGTTTCTATGCTTGATAGATTGGCTAAGAACAATGTGATTCATGCAAACAAAGCTGCTAACCTAAAATCAGGTTTGGCAAAATACGTTGCTGCACTTTAATATAGCCTAGAAAGTATTGTAAAAGGAACTCCCTCAAACGAGGGAGTTTTTTTGTGTCTTATTTTTTTGTTTGGCAAGTTTGGTAGTGTTTTGAAAAAAGCCTCATGCGTGTTTCCCAAAGCATGCAGTACTTTATCATCTTTACAAATCCTTTGGAGAATGCACAGAATGCGGCACCAAACTCTCAAAGTTCCCCCCATTTCTGGCGATATCCCTCACAATGGAGGAAGATACAAAAGAGTATTCTGGACTTGACATGATAAAAATGCTGTCTACCCCGTTTACTTTTTCATTTGCCTGGGCTATGGTTTGCTCGTAGGTGAAATCACTCGAGTTTCTTAGACCACGGAGTATGTATTGTGCTTTTTCTTTCTTGCAGAAATCCGAAGTTAACCCTTCATAGGCTGCAACCCTAACCGTGGGGAAATTTGCAAAGGATTTTTCGAGGAAATCTTTACGCTCTTCAAGCGTCCACATGTATTTTTTTGCTGCATTTACCCCAATGGCCACAATTATTTCATCGAACAACGGAATGGCTCGTTGAATAATATCAATATGGCCTAAGGTAATGGGATCGAAGGATCCAGGGAAAACGGCACGGCGCGGTTGGGATGAAGAGCTCACGTAAATTTATTTAAAGACTAAGGTAATGATAAATTCCAATTTGATCAATCTTGTCTGTGTAATGCTTCTTCCACCAAGATGCCAAAGAATTCAGTCAGTGTCAATCCTGCTTCCCTTACTTGCTTTGGAATAATGCTTTCCTTAGAAAGCCCTGGGGTGCTATTGGTTTCAATAAAGTAAGGGGTGCCATTTTGTATGATGAAGTCGGATCGGGTTACGCCATTCATATTTAATAGTTCGTACACCTTTTTTGTTTCCAGTTGTACCGCTTTAGTTTCCTTTTCAGAAATTCGGGCTGGTGTAATCTCTTGGCTTTTTCCTAGGTATTTTGCTTCATAATCGAAAAAATCATTTTCAGAAACAATTTCTGTTGGCGAGAGTATTTTTACGTCATCATCCTGCCTGTAGGCGCCTACGGATACTTCCGTACCAACCAATTCAGATTCTATGATAACTTCGAAGTCTTCCTTATAGGCTTCCTCAATGGCATGCCTTAAATCCTTTTCTTTAGTAACACGGCTCACCCCAAAACTAGAACCGGCTCGATTGGGTTTTACAAAACACGGGAGACCCACCTTTGCCACAATGGCTTGGGTAGAGATGTCCATTCCTTTAGTAATGTAAAAAGAATCTGCACAATGGATACCGAAACCTTTTAGTACGGTTAAGCAATCCCTTTTATTGAACGAAAGGGCGGCCTGATAAAATCCCGCACTGGTTTGGGGAATGTTTAAAAGCTCAAAATAGGAAGCCAAGTAGCCATCTTCCCCTGGTGTGCCGTGAACTGTATTAAATACCACATCGGGTATAATGGTTTCATTTCCATTATCAAAACTAAAATTACCCTTATCCACTGGATATTTTTTGTTGTCCCCATCTAAATGAAACCAACCTTCCTTAAAAATATGGATCGGAAAGACATGGTATTTGTTTGGGTCCAGGGATTCACAAACCACTTCGCCACTTTGAAGGGAAATTTCATATTCCGTAGAATATCCACCCATAATTACGGCCACATGTTTTTTACTCATAACAAAAGGTTGTCTTGTACGTTAACAAAAATATCACTTATAGACATAAACGTACTAAATTTACGTTTACTATTTTTGTGAACTAACCTAGCGTATATGACTTTCATAAAATTCTTGTTCACCAAAACATTTCTAAAGCAATTGGGATTGGCCTTGGTCGCACTTTTTATCCTTTCCTTTATTGTGTTGTGGTGGCTAAAGTTTACTACCAATCACGGTCAGAAAATTGAAGTGCCGGATCTTGCAAAAATGACCTTGGCAGAAGCCGAAACCGCATTGGATGAATTGGACCTTCGTTATGAAGTAATGGATTCTGTAAGTTATAATCCCAATTTTCCGTACCAGACTGTAATAGAGCAATTGCCCAAGGCAGGTAAGTTTGTTAAGGAAGATAGAAAGATTTATATCTCCCTTAACAGATCTGGTTACCCTATGATCACTGTTCCTGAAGTTGTGGGTAAAACACGACGGCAGGCAGAACCCACTTTATTAGCTGTCGGTTTTAAAATTGGAACCATAGACTACCGAAGATATATTGCTAAGGATGAAGTGCTCGAATTGAGACATGATGGGAAACGGGTGCGACCCGGGGATAAGGTTCGTAAAACTTCAGTAATTGACTTGGTGTTGGGTGATGGAGAAGGTGGATTGAACAGGGAAGCGGTCGAAGACGCCAAAAAAGAACAGGATGTGAACGATCCCGATAATCAATCTGAAGCGGATGGCGGAAATTAACCCAATGGAATTTCCCGAGAGCGAAAACGACGAATTGTATGAACATTTCAGATTTGTAGCCGATAAGGGACAACAACCGCTTCGTGTGGATAAATATCTTATGAACAAGATTGAAAATGCCACGCGAAACAGAATTCAGAAGGCGGCGAAAGATGGAAACATCTATGTAAACGATCTTCCCGTTAAATCCAATTATAAGGTAAAGGCCAACGATGTGGTGAGGGTGCTGTTTGCACATCCTCCCTATGAATTCTTATTGGTCCCTGAAGATATTCCCATAGATATAGTGTATGAGGATGACGAAGTCCTTGTGGTGAACAAACCAGCTGGGATGGTGGTGCATCCTGGGCATGGAAACTACAGTGGAACTTTAATAAATGCATTGACTTTTCACTTCGAAAACTTGCCTAGTAACAGTAATGATAGGCCGGGGCTCGTACATAGAATAGATAAAGATACCAGCGGGCTATTGGTAGTTGCCAAAACCGAGCATGCAATGACCCATCTTTCCAAACAGTTCTTCGATAAGACGACGGAACGTGAATATCTGGCATTGGTGTGGGGTAATGTAGATGAAGATGAAGGTACGGTAGAAGGAAATATTGGGAGACACCCTAAAAACCGACTGCAGAATACGGTCTTTTTAGACGATGAGGAAGATAAAGGAAAGCCTGCCGTGACTCATTATAAAGTGTTAGAGCGATTGGGTTATGTTACTTTGTTATCATGTAGGTTGGAAACAGGAAGGACGCATCAGATCCGTGTGCACATGAAACATATAGGCCACACCCTTTTTAATGATGAGCGCTATGGAGGTGAAAAAATATTGAAAGGAACCGCCTTTTCTAAATACAAGCAGTTTGTTGAAAATTGTTTCAAAACGTTACCAAGACAAGCACTCCACGCCCGGACACTAGGTTTTGAGCATCCAACCACAGGAAAAATGCTTCGTTTTGAGGCACCCGTTCCCGAGGACATAGAAAATTGCCTTGAAAAATGGCGCAATTATTCGAAGCATTCCAAGGAATAGGTTTTGTCTATTTGGGAATTATCGGAAAAGATCAATCCACTTTTTCCGCAACGCTTTTCTTCTTATTTTTACTGAAAAGATGTTCACATGAAAATTGCTATATCTCCAGCCAAATCCTTGGATTTTGAAAAAGAACTCCCAACTCCTTTACATACTGAGTCTTGCTTTCTAGCCGAAGCAGAAAGATTGAATAAATTATTGAAGAAGAAGTCGGCCAGGAGTTTGTCCAAATTGATGAGCATTTCAGATAATTTGGGAAGATTGAATTATGAGCGCAATCAAGAATGGAGCCTACCTTTTACGCCGGATAATGCACGCCCCGCAGTGTATGCCTTTAGTGGGGACGTCTACCGAGGCTTAGATGTTTACACCCTTCCTGAGGATAAAATAGAACGTATGCAGCACACCTTGCGTATTATTTCTGGGTTATACGGGATTTTAAAACCGTTGGACTTAATACAGCCGTATCGTTTGGAAATGGGAACCAAATTTCCGGTAGGGGTAAAGAAAAACTTGTATGAGTTTTGGAAACAAAAAATCACCAAGACCCTGAATGAAGAATTGGAGGAAGGGGAACTGTTCGTAAATTTAGCTAGTAACGAATATTTTAAGGCCATCGATGCGAAGGCGTTAAAGGGCGAAATAATTACGCCAGTATTTAAAGATCTTAAAAACGGGGAATACAAGACCATCATGACCTTTGCAAAGTTAGCTAGGGGTTATATGACCCGTTACATTATAGATACCAACGCACAAACATTGGATGATCTTAAAGGTTTCAACTATGAGGGCTACGGATATAGCGAGCCTATGTCATCCGGAAACGAACTGGTTTTCATTCGTTAGTGTTTCATCATACGCATCCATACGCACCGTTTATTCCAAAAGGAGCCACAAAATTAATTGTTGGCACCCTACCACCACCTAGATTTACAACGAAGGAGTATAGGCCGGGTGATGTCAATTTCTGTTACGGAAGCAGGGATGGGCAGTTATGGCCTATTTTGGATCGAATTTTTAATCTGAATCTATTGTTTGAGACTACCCAAGCAGCAGTAGACCAGCGCAAAAAGTTTCTGTTAGATCAAGGCATTGGTGTTTGTGATATTGTAGACTCTGCCAAGCGTGACAAGATAGATGCCAGCGATCTGGGAATGCAGCAAGTAAAGCTACGTGATCTTATTCAAATCCTAAGCCAGCACAAAACTATTGACACCCTCTTGTTTATGGGCGGTAATAGTAAAAATGGGCCTGAGTACTTTTTCAGAAAATTGACCAAGGAATACAAGCTGGAGTATGAGGTGGTTTCTTCAGTTGTGCCGAGGGTTCATCAGTTTACACTTCCTAACACAGCAAGGCAAATTAAAACGGTTTCCCTTACGGCACCAAGCGGAGCAGCAAATAGGGCCGTAGGAAGTCTTGCGCTGTACAAGGAATTAAAAGATAAAAACCCTAAAATGAATACCATCGATTTTAGGGTTTTGCAATATCGTGAGTTCTTCGTGTCCTAAGGTTCGAAGGTGAAAATTTCTAAGGGTGCATTATTGCTAACCACTACAAAATGCTCTTTTCCGTTAATGGTAAGTTGAGCAACATCCTTAGAATCCCTATCTATGAATGGTTCATAATCTTTGGTATACATAAATCCTCCTTTTCCGTCCCCTAACAATACATACCCATAATTGCTGTCATATCGAATAGTCTCCACTTCCGCGTCATAAATAGCACCTAGACCCATAATGTCCTGATGCCCATCTCCATTAAAGTCCTTGGACACCACGTCTAAGGTTGGCCCTACTTGAGCTTCGTTCGGTAGCTTGTGCATTTCGAATGCTCCATTTCCTTTGTTTTCAAGGTAAACGGTTTCAAACATATAGGCCGTTAACTTAAAAGCATCTTTTAACTGATCCTCGCCATAGATGTCTTTCATTTCCAAACTGGCAAATTCCTTATAGCTCTCAATCTTATCCAATAAATAAGGGTTTTGTTCACTACTGCATTCCTTTCCGCGCACGGGCACCAGTTTCCCTTGGTTTATTTTACTAAGTGCTACATCGTAACTGCCATTATTGTCAAAATCCTTTCCGTAAATATATATGGGTTTCTCCTTTTTGGGTTGAAATTTATTGTTCTTACCAATATTCCCTAGGATATAGTCCTGATCTCCGTCGCCATCAAAATCCGCGGCATGTGCAGAGAACCACCATCCCTCGGTCTTTTCCAGTCCAGAGGTATTTTCAGCTTTGGCGAATGTGCCATTGTTGTTGTTGAAGAAAGTGGGTTGCGTCCATTCACCAACAATAAGAAGGTCGAGGTCATTGTCGCCATCATAATCCGTGAACAAGGATTCCGAAACCATTCCTATTTCGGATAAAGAATTGTTTTCTAAAGTAATATCGGTAAAAATACCATTGTCATTCCTCAACAAATAGGAGGTAGGTGATTTGGGATACTCCGCTGGAATAACATTTCCACCCACAAAAATATCGGCATCGCCATCATTGTCGAAATCTTCAATAGCAAGTGCCTTCCCGGAAGACAGCATTTGTGGAAGTGCATTTGTTTTTTTACTGAAATTACCCTTCCCATCATTAATGTACAATCGATCTTGTAACATTGGACTGTCCTTTTTCAGGTCGTAACCTGCGCTTACTACATATAGGTCCATGTCGGCATCGCCATCTGCATCAAAAAACATCGCATTGGCATCTTCATATCCCGCTTCAGAATTCCAAAGGCTTTCATTTTTAGGGGAGAATGTGCCATCCCCATTTTGAAGGTACATCGCTGCAGAGGCACCACTTGCATTTCCTACAAAGAAATCTTCCAATCCGTCACCATTTACATCACCGGTAGCCATCTTCGTTCCTTTGGTAGATTGCTTTTGGGGAATAAGCAATTGCAGTGCATAATCGTTAAAATCGTTTTCCACGTGCTGATAGTTAATTCCTAAGGATTCAGCAGGGGTGCTTTCTTTTTTAGATGCTGGTTTTGTGAAGGGAGAGGCTTCATTAGTAGCAGAAGCATAGTCGATCGTTATTCTTTGGTTGAGTTCTGGGTTTTCAATTTTCGATGTTTTTCCATCGGGCCAGACTACAGTTACTGAGGAGACAGAATTACTTCCTTTCAGTCCGTAATGTAGTATTGGCGAAACAGATGACTGATAACCACGAGCCATATAAAGCTCCTGAAGTTGTGTCTGCTTCTCATCCTCCACATAAATCGAAGCACCTACGCCCAATGTATTTTGAGAAGGACCTTTAAGTGATAGCTGCAGGAAGTTTTCATTGGCATTGTTTTTATACAATCCAATCTCATCATTCACATTGTTTACGATGAGGTCCAAATCTCCGTCATTGTCAAAATCTGCATAGGCTGCACCATTAGAAAAACTAGGGTCTTCCAATCCCCAATCTTCAATTTTTTTAGAAAAGGTCATATCCCCATTGTTCTCGTAGATATAATTATTCAATTTTTCGGAAGGCAAAAGGTCTAAAATACCGTCTAGTGTCATAGCTTCCCCTCGGGCATTTCTTGCTTTCATTTCATTGCGGAAGTCTTGATTGGTGTAATCTTTATAAACACCATTGGAAATGAAAATGTCCTTTAACCCGTCATTATTAAAATCGGCCAAAAGAGGGGCCCAGCTCCAATCCGTTTTAACCACACCGCTCAGTTGGGAGGATTCACGAAACTTGCCGTTTCCTACATTGTAATGCAACATATTGGCCATATAGGCATGGTGGTATCCAACCTTCACCATGCTCACAAAATTTTCTGTGCTCATGGAAGCCATATTTTCCTTGCTTCGCGCATAATTTTCCGCAAGCATGTCTACTGTAATCAAGTCTGGGTTCAGGTCGTTGTTCAAATCTGAAAAATCGGTGCCCATACTATTAAATGAAATATGGTTGACCCTCTCAATAATTTCGTTTCGGAAAGTTCCATTTTTTTGGTTAATGTACATGGCATCTGGTTCCAAGAAATCATTGGCTACATATATGTCGTCCCAACCGTCGTTGTTAAAATCACCTACGGCAGCCCCCAATCCCCAGGCCTTGTTGTACAATTGGGCCTCCGCGGTTACTTTAGTAAAGCGATCCCCATCATTTCGATATAATTGATCACTGGTGGTTTCTTCTATTTGTCGTTGAATATCGCCACTAATAGTAGTGTTATTCTTGAAATCATAACGGTAGTTCACAATATACATGTCCAAGTCTCCATCCTTGTCATAGTCCAATTGATAGGCTTGTGTGCTGTATCCCGGATCATCCAATCCCCACGTTTTGGTATCCTCTTTAAAAGTGCCATCCTGTTGGTTCACAAAAAGCAGGTTCCGACGCTTGTTGTCATCCTGTAACGAACCCGCCTTCGAAATATATATGTCCAACCATCCATCGTTATTGATATCCAATAAGGTAGCTCCCGTCGAGAATCCTTCGTAATCTTCAGTTTTTGAAGCTACTGTTATATCTTCAAACTGAAAATCACCTGTATTTTTGTAAAGCTTATTAGGTCCAAAATTGGAGACCAAATACACGTCTTCCAGACCATCATTATCCAAGTCGCCAACAGCCACACCCCCGCCAGCATAAATATAGGGGTAGTTCAGGAAGTTAAACTCCATGGTTTGCACCAAGTTGTTTTTAAATCGAATGTTCGATTGGTCGCTTGGTATTTTACTGAATAGGGTAGTAGCTCCATTGGTATATCCGCCTGTTTTTACAACTTTTGAGCCTTCTTTGGAGCAAGAAAAGAAAACGAATAAAAGTGCGAACAGTGTAATCCCTTTTTTCATGAATTCGGTCTGAATGTGAATACACAAATATATAAAAGTTTAGGGGGCCAAGATGAATGAATTTCATCTAAGGAAAAACACTTTTTATCGATGTTTGCATTCCTAAAAAATTAATTTTTTTTCAATCTATTTATTTTTCTTACATTAACGAATTATTAACTAATAGTGATTAATCTAAATTAAATTCTTTATGAAAAAAATTACGTTAACCTTGCTAGCGTTTTTTGTCACATGTTGTTTGTGGCAAGTAAACGCTCAGACTACTATTTGTGGGAATGCACCAGAGCTGATACCGGCGGGTGCTGCACTTCCAACACCAAGTAGTGGACTCATGAACCCATCCATCGCCACGAATGCGGACGCTGGTTTGGTAGGTACACATTACACAATTGAGAATGTGACACTAAACATTGAGCACACTTGGGCTTCTGACATTGAAGCGACCCTGATCTCTCCTTCTGGAACCACATTGGATTTGATGTTCGACGATGGAGGAAGTGATGGATTGGATGTGGCTGCAGATGTAGTATTCACAGATACTTCAGTAAATGACCCAGAAGATTGGGATACTGGAGACCCACTGCCAGCGGATTTCTTCCCAGAGGGAGGACTATTGAATACAGTTTTCGACGGTGAGCCCGTAAGTGGAGATTGGACACTTCAAATTAACGATGATGCTGGTGGTGATATCGGACAGCTAAATAGCTTCTGTGTTACTTTCGCTCCCATTGTCTTTGCTGTTAATGAGTGTGGAAATGCACCTGAGTTAATTCCTGCTGGAGCAGCACTTCCAACACCAAGTAGTGGACTCATGAATCCATCTATTGCCAATGTTGCAGATAGTGGTGTCATTGGTATTAACGCTACGTTAGATCAGGTAACCCTTAATATTGAGCACACTTGGGCTTCCGATATTGAGGCTACTTTGATTTCTCCTGCTGGAACAACATTGGATTTGATGTTCGATGATGGTGGAAGTGATGGATTAGATGTAGCTGCCGATGTGGTATTTACAGATTCATCTACAAACGACCCAGAAGATTGGGATACAGGTGATCCACTACCAGCTGATTTCTTCCCAGAAGGAGGACTGTTCAATACAGTATTCGATGGTGAAGATATTAATGGTGCTTGGACCCTTCAAATTAACGATGACGCAGGAGGCGATATCGGACAGTTAAATAGTTTCTGTATCGATTTCTCTTATACTGCACCTCTTGGGGATCCTCCAATGATGACTTGCCCAATGGACGTAACCACTACTGCCAGTACTGGAGTATGTGGGGCTGTTGTGGCTTTCCCTCCACCATTGGTAACAGATCCTGATGGAGACCTAGATACAGTGGTACAAACTATGGGGCCAGCCAGTGGAAGTGAATTCCCAGTTGGATCTACTGTAGTAGAATTTACAGCTACTGACCTTGCAGGAAACACAGCTACATGTAGCTTTACTGTAACCGTTACAGACGATGAAGCGCCTATGGCAGTTTGTATGGACATTACCGTGCAATTGGATGCCAATGGCGAATATGTACTTACCCCAACGGAGATCGATGGAGGAAGTACCGATAACTGTGGTATCGCTTCACTTGAGGTTGGAGTTCCTAATCCAATTGTAAGTGGACTTTATGCAGTGTACCCATGGGATTCTGTAGACAATGTTGCACGTTACGACTATGATCCTATGACGGATGCCATTTCCCTAGTAGATAATCCTTTTTCCGGAACAGGATTAGATACCAATTATGCTGTAGATATCAACCCGGTGGACGGGATGGCCTATATTTTGGGTGATTCTCCAACAACGGGTAACAGAGCTCTATTTGCCTTCGATATGACTACCGGTACAGCTGGAGCTGAACTGGGAGATGTTGTATCTGCTGGTGGAGCGGGTAACCCTAACTCCATGGCCTTCGGTAACGATGGTACATTATATGTTTCCTATGGAGGCGGAGACTTGGATACCTTAGATTTAGGAACGATGACATCAACAGCATTTGCTACAGTGCCTAGCTTAGGAGGTGCTGGACTTACATTCGATTCTGATGGGAACCGTGTGATCTACGCTAATAACTTTGGTACAGTAGATGTACTTGAAATATCTACTGCTGGTGTAGTATCTCCATTGTTCTCATTCGCGACTGTTGATGGTGGTTGTGGAGGAACAGCACAAGCGATGGAATATGTAGGAGGTGGAAAAATCGTTGCTTCAACAACATTTGGATGCTCTACTATATATACGATAGACCTTACCGCTGGAACCGCAACTGCTTTATTGAGTCCTGATGGATTCCAAGATAATATAAAATCATTGGTGTACGTTGCACCAAGCCTTGCTGGTGCGCCAGATTTATTGTTGACCTGTGCGGATGTTGGTACCAATACTATTACTTTATTGGTAACCGACGACAGTGGGAACCAATCTACCTGTGATGCAATGGTAACCGTAGAGGATGTTACTGCTCCAGTGATCACTTGTATTGGTGAGCCAGCAGTATTCTCTTACCTTCAGGAGTTCGAAAGTTCTTCATTGCCAATGAACTGGTCTACACAGATCGATGCCGGTGTTTGGGACTGGACCTTCGGTAGCGGTGACCTTCCAACGGGCGACGACTTCGCGACCAACGCAGCGATCTTCGACGACGATGCCGCAGGTATCGGTGAGATCAACGTGGCGACACTCTTCTCCCCGACCTTCGACCTAGACGGTGCGATCGTAGCGAACCTTTCGTACGACGTTGCCTTCCAAGAAGCCGGTGACCAGGAGTTCTCCATAGAGGTATGGGACGGAGCCGCATGGCAGCAGATCGATTTCTACGACGAGGACATGGACCCGGACATCCAGTCCGTATCCTTCGACGTTCTTGCGTATGCGAACGCGGACTTCCAGGTGCGCTTCGCCTATGACGACCTTGGCGGTTGGGGATGGCACGCTGCCATCGACAACTTCCAGATGGACTACGAGTTCCCACCATCTGCACCACTAGTGGTGGAGCTGGATGCGAACGGTAATGCTTCTATTCCAGTAAGCGACCTTCTTGATAGTATTAACGAAGCCTGTGGCTGGACTGCCACTACCGGCAGCCCGCCTGCCCCTTGCGACCAGTCTAATGCGAGCAACGGTTTCGAGAACGGATACTTCAGTGACCCGGGGAGTGGGTTCTTGGTGGCCAACGACATCTTGGTTGCTGCCGATGAGGACTTCACGCTGAACCAGGTAACGATGAACCTTTTCCACGATGTGGGAGCGACCATCGCCACTGCGGACTTTGCATACTATGAGGACAACGGCGGTGAGCCCGGTACGATGATCGGCAGCGAGGCCGGTGTCGTTCCATCCGCCCAGACCGTGGTTGGAAACAACTTCGGTTTCGACGTTAGCGAGACGGTGTTCGACATCACCCCGTTCCTGTTCGCCAGCCAGGCTGGTGTTGACACGAACTACTGGGTGTCGGTATCCGTGAACTCTACCTCCGGCGGTATCACCGCATGGGAGGTGTCGGGTGCTTCCGGATCCGGGAGCTACGACTGCCTTAACACTGCCGACGGCGGGGCGACATGGGGCAACCCAGTTCCCGGCAACGACGGGGTTTACGTGTTCAGCGGGACCTGTGGCGGGGGTATCTCGGATATCCTTGACCTTGACTGTTCCAACCTAGGCCTTAACGAGTTCGAGGTTACCGTTACGGATGACAGTGGAAACACTGCCACTTGTACCGCAACGGTAGAGGTACTAGACGTAACGGACCCTGTCCTTATCTGTCAGGACGTAACGATCGAGATCGGCCCCGACGGTACGACCGAGATCGACCCAGAGGACCTGTTGGCGACTGCGCCGAGCACCTTCGACGCGATGGTGATCGGTAGCGACAACCAATCGGGCACCGAGGGCTTCACGGACTTCACCGTGGACGTTACCGCTGACGTTACCGTTAACTTCGACTGGGACTACACCCTTAACGACGTTCCCGGCTTCGACAGCTTCGGTTACATAGTCAACGGTGCCTACACCCAGCTTACGGACCCAGCCCAGGGCAACCAGTCGGGCAGTGCCTCCGTTAGCCTTGTGGCCGGCGACGTGTTCGGTTTCCGTTCCCAGACGGACGACAACGGTTTCGGCAACAACGAGACGATGGTGACCAACTTCGACCCAGGCTTCGAGGGCCAGTTCGCCCCGGACAACTGGGAGCTTACCCTGACCAACAGTGACGGGGACGCGTTCTTCATCGAGATACCGGGCGGCCCACTGTCGTTCGATGCCTGTGGCATCACGGTACTGGCGGTGGACGTGACCGAGGTTACCTGTGCGGACGTTGGTACGGTGATCACCGCTACGGTGTTCGCATCCGACGCCAGCGGTAACATCGCATCCTGTACCTCTCAGATCACCGTGGTGGACGCGCTCGCCCCCGAGCTCACCTGCCCGGCGGACCAGAGCGTGGACCCAGGACCGGGTAACCTGTTCTACGAGATCCCCGACTACTTCGCCACCGGCGAGGCCACGGCGGTGGACAACTGTACGGACCCCGTTACCATCACCACGCAGGACCCTGCGGCGGGGACACTGGTACCGGACGGCGTGTACACGATCACCCTTACGGCGGAGGACGAGTACGGCAACGTATCGACCTGTAGCTTCGAGCTGACCGTGGAGAGCGTACTGGGCCTTGAGGACACGGTGCTGGACAACGCGATCAGCCTGTACCCGAACCCTGCAAGCTCTGTGGTGACACTGGCCAACACGGCCAACATCCTACTGGAGCAGGCAGCGATCTACGACACCAACGGACGACTCATCAGGACCATCGACCTTGCAGACATGCAGCAGGAGATGGCCATAGACGTATCCGACCTGGCAACAGGGGTGTACATGGTCATGATCACCAGCGACAACGCATCGACGGTGAAAAGATTAGTGAAGGAGTAAAACCCTTAGACATATATTAGTATTAGACCCGCTCCTTTTGGAGCGGGTTTTTTTATGCACTTTATCGGATTTTCCCTACAGGCTAACTAGATTTTGATTAGATGCTTTATAATTTCCGTTTCTTATTGTAAATTACCTATGGCTAGCTCATTGGCTTGCTAAATCAATTTACTAACTACTAATTCGAATTATTATGAAAAAACCCTTTGGATCAAAAAAACATTTAATCCTTGTCATTTTGTTCCTGTTTTCGGTAACCGCAATTCAGGCGCAAAGTTCCCTGAATTCTGGCGACATTCAAGATCGTTTGGAGGTTAGATTGGCAGACATGCACGATCAACTTTCTGAGGGAACAGTGGACAAATTTGATGTAAAGATTACAGAGTTGTTTACAACAACAGTTCTGCAACATTTTCAGGAAGGAAAATCGGTAAACGACGCCCTTGAAGTTGCAAATAAAATTGCGCAACATAAATACCCTGACTTTACAGATAAGATTCTTCGTATAAAGGACGAAATAGCAGCTGTCATTCATAAGTAATGACCGCTTTCTTTTAGTTTTTTCAACTAATTAAAACCAATTCAAATGAAAAAAACAATACACAATTTAATGTTATGTATTGGCCTCTTTTTTGTGACGTCATTGTCATATGGCCAGTTTATAACAGAAACAGCAGGAACCACCACAACAGTGGTAGCTGCAGATGGTGAAGTGTTCACCGATCCCACAGATGGCACCAATGGGGGTCCGGGAGGTGACTGCAGTACCACCAGTAGTGGTGATCCAGGTGATTACCCAAACTGTAACTGTATTACCGTTACTACGCTAAGCGCACCCGCCGGAAGTCAAATTTCCGTAACATTTACTCAATTTAGGGTGTTTGGTAACTTTGATTGGATGGCCATTTTTGATGGTTCAGGTGCTGTTACTGCAAGTAATACTTCTGGTAGTGCTACGAATCCTACCTCTGGAGATCCTGAGCTTTGGAATAGTAGTGTAGATGGAGATGAGTTAGTAGATATGACGAATGCAGGTACGGTAACATTTACCTCTACCAACGGTAACCTAACGTTCGCATCCCGATTTAGTGGAGTGGTGAATACGTGTGGTTGGGAAGCTTCGGTTTCTATTATAGGACCACCATCAAATGACGATTGTGCCGATGCTTTCCCCATTAATTGTGGGGATACAGTTTCCGGATCTACCATAGGTGAAACTGTGGATAGTGCTCCTTTTTGTGGGACAAGTAATACGGCACCGGGAGTTTGGTATTCTTGGACTGGAGATGGAAGTGGTGTAACCTTGTCTACGTGTACGGGTACTTCATACGACAGTAAACTTACAGTATATTCAGATTCTTGTGGAGCACTTACCTGTGTGGGAGGAAATGATGATACGTGCGGTGTGCAATCGGAAGTTAGTTTCTTGTCTACAGTAGGAACCAATTATTTAATATTAGTTCATGGTTTCGGTTCTTCTGAAGGGGATTTCGATTTGACCATGACCTGTGTGCCGCCACCGCCTAACGATGACGTGTGTAGCGCAAGTACCATTACCCTCGGAGTGCCAGAACCGGCAGATGGGGCATTGGCCACTGCGCAAGCTGGTGAGCCTAGTCCAGGAGCAGGTAGCGGAGGAAGCACCTGTAATTCTCAGGATGGCTGGTGTTCTTTTGAAACAGGAGTGCAAAACTCACTATGGTATACTTTTGTGGCTCCAAATTGTGGTGCTTTAGATATTGAAACTATAGGAACTGGTGATACACAATTAGCATTGTGGGAGGCCACTGATTGTAGTAATTTTGGAACGTTTGTAGAAGTAGCTGCTAATGACGACGGTGGTGCTGGCTTGCTTTCATTAATTGATGATGTAGCGGTCACACCTGGAACCACTTATTATATACAGGTAGATGGATTTGCTGGAAATGCGTATGACGTAGATGTATTAATTACACCTAGTAATCCTGTGCCTATTAGCTTAAGTTGTCCAATGGATATCGTGACAACTGCCAGCCCAGGTACATGTGGCGCTGTGGTAGCTTTTGCTCCACCATTGGCTTCAGGAGGGTGTGGAACCATTACGGTAACCCAATCTATGGGTCCTGCAAGTGGAACAGAATTCCCTGTAGGTGCAAGTACGGTTGAGTTTACGGCCACTGATGAAGGTGGTAATTCTGAAACTTGTAGCTTTACTGTAACCGTTACGGACGATGAAGCGCCTATGGCAGTTTGTATGGACATTACCGTGCAATTGGATGCCAATGGCGAATATGTACTTACCCCAACGGAGATCGATGGAGGAAGTACCGATAACTGCGGTATCGCCTCTTTAGAGATAGGAACTCCTAACCCAATTGCATCCGGATTGTACGCTTTAGTACCTGGTTTTGTAGGAGCTGCCAGTAACCTAGGCCGTTACGACTATGATCCTAGTACGGATGCTATTGCTGCAGGCGATATTCCGTATGGAGATACCACAATAGGAAATTCTCTTGGATTGGACAGGAACCCAGTGAGCGGTGTTGTTTACCTATTGGGAGATTCACCAACCACTGGAAACCGAGCCTTGTTTGAGTACGATCTAGAGAATAATATCTTGGGCACCGAATTAGGTGATGTAGTTTCTGCTGGTGGTGCAACCAATCCAAACTCAATTGTGTTTGGGGACGATGGTACCCTGTATGTTTCATTTGGAAACGGTAATGTGAATACGCTGGACCTTGGAACAATGACGTCGTCTGCGTTTGCAACCCCACCAAATAACGGAGGAGGAATTGGACTTGCCTATGATAGTGATAATGACACAGTAATCTACAGTACTTTTAATGGTACAAGTGGAGATATTGATATGTTTGAAATAGATGGTGCCGGTACCGATACCTTATTATTCTCCTTCACAGGTCCATGTGGCACATTTGGAGGAACAGCGCAAGCGATGGAATATGTAGGTGGAGGAAAGCTTGTAGCTTCGGGAACATTTACCTGTGGAGCCATCTATACAATCGACCTAGGAGCGGGTACCATTAATACAATTTTAGATCCAGATGGATTTGAAAATAATATTAAGGCTTTGGTATATGTTTCAGGAGTATCCGGTGGTGCACCAGATTTATTATTGACCTGTGCCGATGTTGGAACTAATGCTGTTACTTTATTGGTAACCGATGACAGTGGGAACCAATCTACTTGTATTGCAAATGTAACGGTAGAGGATGTTACTGCTCCTGAGATTTTCTGTATTGGAGAACCATCTGTATTCTCTTACCTTCAGGAGTTTGAAGGATCGTCCCTTCCAACCAATTGGTCTACACAGATCGATGCCGGTGTTTGGGACTGGACCTTCGGTAGCGGTGACCTTCCAACGGGCGACGACTTCGCGACCAACGCAGCGATCTTCGACGACGATGCCGCAGGTATCGGTGAGATCAACGTGGCGACACTCTTCTCCCCGACCTTCGACCTAGACGGTGCGCTGCTAGCAAACCTTTCATACGACGTTGCCTTCCAGGAGGCGGGCGACCAAGAGTTCTCCATAGAGGTATGGGACGGAGCCGCATGGCAGCAGATCGATTTCTACGACGAGGACATGGACCCGGACATCCAGTCCGTATCCTTCGACGTTCTTGCGTATGCGAACGCGGACTTCCAAGTACGCTTCGCCTATGACGACCTTGGCGGTTGGGGATGGCACGCTGCCATCGACAACTTCCAGTTGGACTACGAGTTCCCACCGGCCGCACCATTAGTGGTAGAGTTGGATGCCAATGGTATGGCTTCCATCCCGGTGAGCGATTTATTAGAAAGTGTTAACGAAGCCTGTGGCTGGACTGCCACTACCGGCAGCCCGCCTGCCCCTTGCGACCAGTCTAATGCGAGCAACGGTTTCGAGAACGGATACTTCAGTGACCCAGGGAGTGGGTTCTTGGTGGCCAACGACATCTTGGTTGCTGCCGATGAGGACTTCACGCTGAACCAGGTAACGATGAACCTTTTCCACGATGTGGGAGCGACCATCGCCACTGCGGACTTTGCATACTATGAGGACAACGGCGGTGAGCCCGGTACGATGATCGGCAGCGAGGCCGGTGTCGTTCCATCCGCCCAGACCGTGGTTGGAAACAACTTCGGTTTCGACGTTAGCGAGACGGTGTTCGACATCACCCCGTTCCTGTTCGCCAGCCAGGCTGGTGTTGACACGAACTACTGGGTGTCGGTATCCGTGAACTCTACCTCCGGCGGTATCACCGCATGGGAGGTGTCGGGTGCTTCCGGATCCGGGAGCTACGACTGCCTTAACACTGCCGACGGCGGGGCGACATGGGGCAACCCAGTTCCCGGCAACGACGGGGTTTACGTGTTCAGCGGGACCTGTGGCGGGGGTATCTCGGATATCCTTGACCTTGACTGTTCCAACCTAGGCCTTAACGAGTTCGAGGTTACCGTTACGGATGACAGTGGAAACACTGCCACTTGTACCGCAACGGTAGAGGTACTAGACGTAACGGACCCTGTCCTTATCTGTCAGGACGTAACGATCGAGATCGGCCCCGACGGTACGACCGAGATCGACCCAGAGGACCTGTTGGCGACTGCGCCGAGCACCTTCGACGCGATGGTGATCGGTAGCGACAACCAATCGGGCACCGAGGGCTTCACGGACTTCACCGTGGACGTTACCGCTGACGTTACCGTTAACTTCGACTGGGACTACACCCTTAACGACGTTCCCGGCTTCGACAGCTTCGGTTACATAGTCAACGGTGCCTACACCCAGCTTACGGACCCAGCCCAGGGCAACCAGTCGGGCAGTGCCTCCGTTAGCCTTGTGGCCGGCGACGTGTTCGGTTTCCGTTCCCAGACGGACGACAACGGTTTCGGCAACAACGAGACGATGGTGACCAACTTCGACCCAGGCTTCGAGGGCCAGTTCGCCCCCGACAACTGGGATCTTACCCTGACCAACAGTGACGGGGACGCGTTCTTCATCGAGATACCGGGCGGCCCACTGTCGTTCGATGCCTGTGGCATCACGGTACTGGCGGTGGACGTGACCGAGGTTACCTGTGCGGACGTTGGTACGGTGATCACCGCTACGGTGTTCGCATCCGACGCCAGCGGTAACATCGCATCCTGTACCTCTCAGATCACCGTGGTGGACGCGCTCGCCCCCGAGCTCACCTGCCCGGCGGACCAGAGCGTGGACCCAGGACCGGGTAACCTGTTCTACGAGATCCCCGACTACTTCGCCACCGGCGAGGCCACGGCGGTGGACAACTGTACGGACCCCGTTACCATCACCACGCAGGACCCTGCGGCGGGGACACTGGTACCGGACGGCGTGTACACGATCACCCTTACGGCGGAGGACGAGTACGGCAACGTATCGACCTGTAGCTTCGAGCTGACCGTGGAGAGCGTACTGGGCCTTGAGGACACGGTGCTGGACAACGCGATCAGCCTGTACCCGAACCCTGCAAGCTCTGTGGTGACACTGGCCAACACGGCCAACATCCTACTGGAGCAGGCAGCGATCTACGACACCAACGGACGACTCATCAGGACCATCGACCTTGCAGACATGCAGCAGGAGATGGCCATAGACGTGTCCGACCTGGCAACAGGGGTGTACATGGTCATGATCACCAGCGACAACGCATCGACGGTGAAAAGATTAGTGAAAGAATGAGGATTATGATAGTTAGTTAATAGGAAACCCTCCGAAGCTTTATGCCGCGGAGGGTTTCTTTATTTTGTAAAAGGAATAGTGTTTATTTCTTTTTAGCAACTGTAGTGGTTGCTTTTCTCTTTTTTTTGGGACGTCGTCTTCCAGAAGTCCCCATGATTATTTTTCCCCTTTTGGTTTTTTTGTCACCTTTTCCCATATTGATTTGTTTTTATGAATGTAACTAAGTTACTAAAATATGATCAAATCAACTGTTAAACAGTAACTTATCGGATAGTTTTGATGAAATTTGAAATACCCGAAACTCCCTCTTTTTGTAATGCCTTTATGAATGCACTTCCTATAATAGCCCCTTTAGCATTTTCTGTTGCTGCTTGAAAGGTAGAAGCATTACTTATGCCAAACCCTACAATTTGTGGGTTTTTTAATTCCATGGATGCAATCCTGTTGAAGTAGGCGGCTTGTTCCGAACCAAAACCGGTTTTGGCGCCAGTAGTACTTGCGCTACTTACCATATAAATAAAGCCCTTAGAGGCGCTATCTATTTGTTGAATACGTTCTTCTGAAGTTTGTGGAGTAATAAGAAATACGTTTATAAGTCCATATTTTTCGAAGATGGTTTGATAATGCTCTTGATATTCTGCCAAAGGAAGATCGGGGAGGATGAGTCCGTCGATTCCGATTTCCTTACATTTTGAACAAAATGCTTCCACTCCATATTGTAATACTGGGTTGAAATATCCCATAATGATCAATGGAATTTTTACATCTTTTCTAATATTAGCCAACTGATCGAATAGCATATGGGTAGTCATTCCATTATGCAAGGCTGCTGTCGAGCTCTGTTGGATGGTGGGACCATCTGCCAAGGGATCACTAAATGGAAGCCCGATTTCGATCATGTCCACTCCAGATTGTTCCAATTCTTTTATAATGGGCACTGTATCTCCCAATGCAGGATAACCGGCGGTGAAATAGATGGATAACAGTTTTTTATTTTCTTGTAGCTTTTGTGATATTCTATTCATGTTTTTCCAATTGCGTTAGGGATTGCAGCTGACTACCCTTCTTGCGGAGCAAGGTGCGTAGCGCGGAAAGCCCGACCCTTGTTGCCGGGTTACGGCAATAAGGGAACGCCCATCATTTAAAGGTTAAAATAATTAATATAGGTATTCAGGTCTTTGTCGCCACGACCACTTAAATTGACAACTACGATTTCGTCTTCCTGGAACTTTCTTTGGTCAAAAATGGCTAACGCATGACTGCTTTCTATAGCGGGAATGATACCTTCGAGTTTGCAAAGTTCTAACCCTGCTTTCATAGCGTCATCGTCTGTAATGGAAATGAACTCACCCCTGCCACTGGTAAATAAGTTGGCATGCATGGGTCCAACCCCGGGGTAATCCAATCCAGCAGAAATGGAATAGGGTTCGGTAATCTGACCGTCTGCCGTTTGCATGAGCAATGTTTTACTTCCGTGTATGATTCCCATTTTACCCAAAGCCGAAGTTGCTGCACTTTCTCCAGTATGTATACCCTTTCCCGCTGCTTCCACGGCTATAATGCCCACCTCAGGTTGGTTGAGATAGTGGTAATAAATTCCGGCGGCATTGCTACCACCGCCAACACATGCGATTACATGATCTGGGTTTTTACGCCCTTCCTTTTGCAATAACTGGTTTTGGGTTTCTTCGCTAATGACACTTTGAAAACGAGCCACCATATCGGGGTATGGATGTGGCCCCACGACACTTCCTATGATATAATGAGTATCGACAGGATTGTTAATCCAATCGCGAATGGCTTCATTGGTAGCATCTTTCAGCGTTTTACTCCCACTGGTAGCCGGAATAACAGTGGCGCCCAACATTTTCATACGTGCTACATTTGGGGCTTGCCGTTCAATATCTATTTCGCCCATGTACACAATGCATTCCAACCCCATAAGGGCACAGACGGTAGCTGTAGCAACTCCGTGCTGACCAGCCCCTGTTTCTGCAATAATCCTGCTTTTGCCAAGTCGTTTGGCCAACAAGATTTGCCCAATGGTATTATTCACTTTATGGGCTCCTGTGTGACACAGGTCTTCGCGTTTTAGGTATATTTTTGTGTTGTACTTTTTCGAAAATCGTTCGGCAAAGTAGAGTGGGGTAGGTCTACCTACATAATCGCGTAGCAATTGATGGAATTCTTCTTTGAAGCCCTCCTCGGATGTTATCGCAATGTATTGCTGGCGCAATTCCTCTACATTGGGATACAACATTTCGGGGATATAGGCTCCTCCAAATTCTCCGTAGTACCCTTTATCGTTAACGTTGTAGTTCATGATTCAATTCTTTTAATGCTGAAATATCTTTTAAGCCCGGTTCTAACTCGAATCGGCTGTTTACATCGATGGCGTAAATAGGGAGTTTTGTCTGCACCAACGCCTTTACTTTATCTAATTCCTCCAATCCAATACCACCACTAAGCACAAAGGGTTTCTTGCTCGGGTAGTCCTTTAGAACGGTCCAGTCGAATGTATATCCGTTCCCTCCCTTTTCTTTTCCTTTGGTATCGAATAAGAACTTGTCCACAATAGACTCGTACGAAGTCAAAATATCGAAATTGAAGGTGTCCTTTATTGAAAAGACCTTCCAGATCCCCACAGAAGACCGAAAAGGTAGCCTATCCTTTAATTGCCTGCAAAATTGAGGTGGCTCCTCGCCATGTAACTGAATTACATCTAATTGATATTGATCTACTTTTTGAAGAATAACATCTAAAGATGCGTCTACAAATACACCCACCCTTTTGGTGTTTACCGTATTTATAATACTATCATTTACATAATTGCGGGGGCTTTTTTCATAGAATATAAAACCCAAATAATCAGGTTGCAACTCAGCAACTTGTGCCGTGTTGTGTTTCATACCGCATATTTTGAGTTTTAGGTTCATTAAATATGGTCTATAAATTCTGCGGCCTTTAGCCCGGGGTTTTCACTTTTCATAAAATGCTCACCTATGAGAAACCCTTTATATCCATAGGGTCGAAGCTCATTTATTGCTTTAATACTGCTAATGCCACTTTCGGATACTTTCACAAAACTGTTTGGGATTTTTTCCGATAACATTTTACTTGTTTCCAGGGTAACCTCGAATGTTTTCAAGTTTCTATTGTTCACACCCAACATGTCAACGCTTGGAAGCAAGGATTTTTGTAATTCAATTTCGTTATGAACTTCCAGAAGAACATCTAATCCCAACGCTTTGGCCAATTGTGAAAAGGTTTTGAGCTCTTCTTCGGTAAGACATGCGGCAATTAACAAGATTGCATCTGCCCCATAAGCTTTGGCTTCGTGAATTTGGTACGGGTCGATTATGAACTCTTTGCGCAACAAAGGAATCTTTACAGATTGACGGGCGAGCACTAAATCTTCCAGTGAACCTCCAAAGAATTTGGTGTCGGTTAAAACCGAAATGGCACTTGCGCCTGCATGTTCATATCCCTTTACCACTTCATCCAATTGTACCTTGTCGTTTATAACGGACTTGCTTGGGGACTTTCTTTTGTGTTCGGCAATGATGCCAGAATTGGAATTCCGTATAGATTGTGCCATCGGGATACATTCCCTTTCGTACCAATTGGAAGACCTCAAAGTTGCTAGTGGAAATGCCTCTTTTTTGGCAGCGACCTCCTTGCTCTTATATGCTGTTATCTTTTGAAGTATGGTCATTTATTGAGTGCTTAGTTCTTGTAATTTGTTTAATGACGCTAAAGCCTTTCCAGATTGTAAACTATCCTTGGCCTTTTCGAAGCCTTCAGCTATACTACAGCCTTCGGTAGTTGCTATGGCCAATCCAGCATTGGCACAAACCACATTGTTTTGGGGTTCGGTTCCATGTCCATTAAGGATGTCAATAAAAATCTGTGCTGAGCTTTCGACGGTTTCCCCTCCATAAATATCACTTTGTTGTATTTGTGGAACACCAAATGTATCGGGTGAAAGGATTTTCTCCGTTCCGTTCGAAATCATTTTAACCGGGCCTGTAAGGGATACTTCGTCATAACCATCCATGGCATGAAGCACTGCAAAGTTTTTGGTTCCTTTTTGATAGAGGTACCCGTACATTCTGGCTAGCTCTAAATTGAAGACTCCCACCAATTGATTTTTAGGAAATGCTGGGTTTACCATAGGCCCCAACATATTAAAGAAGGTTTTAACCCCTAGTTCCCGTCGTATGGGTGCCACGTTTTTCATTGCTGGATGGAATAATGGGGCATGCAACACACATATACCGGCTTCATCCAAACATTTCCTGAGATACCCTGAATCGTTACTGAATTTTATTCCCAATTGTTCCATTACATTACTGCTCCCACTTATGGATGACACTCCATAATTACCATGTTTGGTCACCATAACCCCAGCGCCTGCGGTTACAAACGAAGCTAACGTGGATATGTTGAATGTATTCTTACCATCGCCGCCCGTTCCACAAAGATCTATGGTGTTGTAATCTGAAACATCTACAGGAACGCAGAGTTCGAGTAGGGCATCACGGAAACCTTCCAATTCTTCGAGGGCAATGCTACGCATCATGTATACCGTGATAAAGGCTGCTATCTGACTTGGATTGTGTGCACCTTCACTAATGGATACCAATACATTTCTGGCCTCTTCTTTAGAAAGTTGTTCGTGATTTATAAGTCTGTTTAATATATCTTTCATGGTCCAAGACACTTTGTTCAGGATGTGATCCAGTTTTTAATCATTTGTTTTCCTTTTGGGGTTAATACACTTTCGGGGTGAAATTGTACCCCACGGATATCGTATTCCTTATGACGGAGTGACATAATTTGTCCGTTTTCATCTACCGAAGTAATTTCCAATTGGGGAGGAAAGTCGTCCTTGGAAACTACCCATGAATGATATCGACCTATTTCAATTTCTTCTCCCAGGTCCTTAAACAGGGGTTCGTCTTTCACTAGTATGGTAGCTTTGGTAGCAACGCCATGAAAAACTTCGCTCAGGTTCATAATAGAACCACCAAATACTTCCCCAATAGCTTGCTGTCCTAGACAGACCCCTAAAATGGGCTTCTTCCCAGCGTACGCATGGATAACTTCTTTAAGCAGGCCGGCTTCATCTGGAATTCCGGGGCCGGGCGATAGTAGGATTTTGTCATATTGGGATACTTCTTCCAATTGAAACTGATCGTTTCTTTTTACGGTTACTTCCACGTCCAGTTCCTCTAGGTAGTGAACCAAGTTGTACACAAAGCTATCGTAATTGTCTATTACCAGTACTTTCATCTTATAGGGTTTCTGCTAATTCAAGTGCCCGCAGTAAGGCCCCTAACTTGTTGTACACTTCTTGTAATTCTTTTTCCTCATCACTTTCACTTACAATTCCTGCTCCTGCCTGAAAGTGCAATTGATGATCTTTGCTCACAAAGGACCGTATGATAATGGCGTGGTTAAAATTTCCATCGAAAGCCATGAAACCAAGGGCTCCTCCATAAAAATCCCGATTTACATTTTCATATTGCTCCAATAATTGCATGGCCCTATGCTTTGGAGCACCGCTTAGGGTTCCTGCAGGGAAAGTGTCTGCCACTATCTGAAGGGTAGGGGTATCCGGATTCTTGGTTGCGGTTACCTTGCTTACCAAATGAATGACATGGGAAAAAAATTGGACTTCTCGATAGGTCTCTACTTTTACATTGCTACCATGACGACTTAGGTCGTTTCTGGCGAGGTCTACCAACATGACGTGTTCACTATTCTCCTTTTCATCGGCAGCCAGTTCTTTGGCCAAAGCCGCATCTTTTTCATCGTTCCCTGTTCTTTTAAAAGTTCCCGCTATGGGATGAATCTCGGCTTGTTCCCCTTTTACAACGAGTTGTGCTTCGGGAGAGCTTCCAAATATTTTAAAGCTACCATAATCGAAATAGAACAAATAGGGAGATGGGTTTACACTTCGCAGGGCCCTATATACGTTAAACTCATCGCCTTCAAACTGCTGTGAAAATCGCTTGCTGGGCACGATCTGAAATACATCACCACGGGCACAATGGCTTTTACAGGTTCTAACCAGTTCCTTAAAACTTTCATCATCTATATTAGTGCTGGGAGCACCTTTTTTTGAAAAGGGATACTCGGCAAAGTTTTTGGATCGAAGAAGTTGTTCAATCCGGGCAATGTTGCTATCATTTTCGTAGCAATGTGCAAAAATATAGGCTTCGTTGTTGAAATGGTTAACCGCGATGATGTTCTGGTATACGGCATAATGCAAATCGGGGATTTGCAGGTCGCCTTCTTTTTTTGAGATATCGATGTTCTCAAAATATCGAACGGCATCGTAGGCCATATAGCCAAAAAGGCCATTGTGTATGAACTTGAAATTTTCGGATTCTTTGCATTCGAATGAAGTAGCGAATGCATTTAATAGGGCTGTGACATCCGTAGTTTCGGTTATTTGTGTCTCTGTCACTTTCCCGTCTGGGAATTGTTGTAATACCTTTTCGTTTTCAACTGTAATGGATGCAATTGGATTGAAGCAGACATAACTAAAGGTGTTATCATTTGCCCTGTAGTCGCTACTTTCCAATAGCAAGCTATTGGGAAATTTATCACGAAGCCTAAGGTACACAGAGACTGGGGTCAAGGTGTCTGCCAACAACTTCTTTGAATATGTTTTTAAGGTGTATTTCATTTTCGTAAAAATAAAAAAGGCTTATCGTGATGATAAGCCTTCGTGTATATTTTTCACACTAGTGGTTATGCTCACGACATTCGACGTAAGTTTTTCCACCACCAAGTATGTGTATTGTTCATTTGCATTGTTGGTTCAAATATAGAAATGAAATTTTAAATGACAAATGAAATTAAAATTAAAATTTCAATGTTACATCCAAGTCAAACATGTCGTTAATAGCTTTGTCGCCCAAGTTGTCGAAAAAGCTGCCAGATCCATGCCTAATTCCGAACTTAGTTCTATCGATACTCACCTTGGCATTGGCAGTTTTTCCGTTCATATCCATAGTAAAGCTAATGGGCTGGGTTACCCCTTTAATGGTAATGCTACCTTCGACGGCGTAAGAATTCCCGGTTTTGGAACTTCCTGCGATCACTAATCTAGCTGTTGGATGCTCGGCTACTCCAAAGAAGTCGTCACTGCTTAAGTGACCTTCCAGTTTTTCTTTCCCTCTTCCTGCTTTTAAATCTGTTACTTGCAGGCTGGTCATGTCGATAATGAAATTACCACCTACAATGCGATCGTCATTCATTTTAATGTACCCTTCTTTTAGGCTAATGGTTCCTGTGTGCTGGCCAGTTACTTTCTTACCTACCCATGTAATAGTGCTCTCTTGAACTTTCCATACCTTGTCTACCGGTGGTGTGAACGCAGCAAAAGAAGTTGCAATGATGGCAATTAATAGGACTTTAAGTGTCTTTTTCATGTTGTTGATTTTTAAGTTATTCATTTTTCCTCAGTTTATCTAATAGTGTATTTAATGTATTCAATTCTGTTTGTGAAAGGTGTTTTAAAATATCCTTATTTGCATTTTCGGTAACGGGATCCAAATCCTTTAATAGGTTTAGTCCGTCATCTGTAATAAAAATTTCAACCTTTCTTCGGTTTGCTTCACAGACTCTTCTCTGTACAAGATCCTTGCCAATTAATTTATCTACCAAACGAGAGGTGTTACTGCTCTTGTCTATCATGCGTTCTTGAAGGGTCGATAAATTAGCGGGTTTCCCATTCTGTCCCCTTAAAATTCGTAGTACATTGTATTGTTGCATGGAAATATCCCGTTCGCGAAAACGATCGATCTGTTTCTCAATATACCGAGCGGTATACATAATATTGATCACCGTTTTGGTGGGAAGTTCCATTTTTTTTGTGGCCTTTATGGCTTCTTCAATTGTCATAAATGTATCTACAATTGTTGTAGGTACAAATGTATAATAATTTTTTTGTTCCCTTATCACTTTAACAGGATTTTAATTTTTTAACAGTCATTTGGTGGCATGCGGTAATAAGGATTTGTTAAATAGGTCATTCGTATCTCGGACTTTACCTATTTTTAAAACATGAAACGTTTGTATCCCTTTCTTATAAGTCTAGTATTGATAACGGCCTGTAAAGAAACGCCCGCGTCTGTGGAGGATCAGGAAGTTGCCGCCATTCAATCAGAATCTGAAGAAGAAACGAATCCTCATAGTTCTTTAATACCCATATTAGATTTTAATGAATTGGAGGACAGGTACCTAGAGATTGAAAATGACACAACCTATGTGGTCAATTTTTGGGCTACATGGTGCAAGCCCTGTGTGAAGGAGCTACCGGCTTTTGAACAGTTATGGCATACTTACAGGGATAATAAGGTAAAAGTGGTATTGGTAAGTTTAGACTTTCCTGAAAAAATTGAAGCAGGTGTCATTCCCTTTATCGAAAAAAGAGGGATAGCATCTAAGGTGGTTTTATTAGACGATCCCGATGCCAACTCCTGGATACCTAAGGTAAGTGAAGAGTGGAGTGGAGCCATACCGGCTACCATTATTGTTACTAAGGATGCACGCAAATTTTATGAACGTTCCTTTACCTATGAAGAGTTAGAACAAGAAGTCAAATCAATATAAACACAAAGAACCATGAAAATTAAAAAGTTACTTACATTGGAATTTGCCGCGTTGCTGGTTTCTTTTATCGCTTTTTCGGCATTTATCAATTCTTCCCAGAATGAGCCAGTAACAACTAATGTATCACTGGATGCTGGATATACTATTGGCGACGAAGCAGCAGGCATTAATTTGAAAAACGTAAACGGTGAGATGGTTTCCTATGAGGACTATCCGGACGCCAAGGGTTTTATTGTCATCTTTACCTGTAATACCTGCCCTTATGCGGTTGCCAGTGAAGATCGAATTATCGCCTTGGACAGCGAGTTTAAAAGCAAAGGTTATCCTGTGATAGCGATTAACCCAAATGATCCTGCGGTTCAACCGGACGATACGTTTGAAAGAATGCAGCAAAAAGCTAAGGACAAGGGATTTACCTTCCCGTATCTTTTCGATGAATCCAAAAGTGTGTATGCCGAGTACGGTGCCAAGAAAACACCACATGTGTACTTACTTCACAAAGAGAATAACAAGAACATTGTAAAGTACATTGGTGCCATAGACGACAACGTGCGAAACGGTGCTGCCGTGAAGGAGCGTTTCTTGGCCAATGCCATTTATGAGTTGTTGGATGGTAAGGAAGTTACCGTAAAAGAAACAAGGGCTATTGGATGCTCTATAAAGGTGTAAAAAAATAAAATTACTTTGTTTAACATTTTTCCCGACTTGTTTTTGTAACATTTCGGGATTTTTTACGTCTATTGAACAGAGATTTTGTAATTTTAAGGAAAAATTAACATGATGCAAGACCTTACCCAAAGCCAGTGGACAGAACAATTAGCGCAAGATAATGACGCTATTGTATTAGACGTTCGCACCGATATGGAAGTGGCCGAAGGCATGATCCCCAATGCTAAACAAATTAATATTCAGGACGCTGGCAATTTCATGCAACAGGCACAGGAATTGGATAAATCTAAAAGCTATTATATCTACTGTAGATCTGGGGGACGTAGTGCCCAAGCTTGTATGATTTTAAATTCTTTGGGCTTTTCTAACACTTATAATCTTATGGGTGGTATGATGGAATGGCAAGGAGAGGTAGTGATCATATAAACTAACCATTATGAAAAAGATATTAGTAATGGCCCTCATGGCCAGTATTGTTATTCTCGGTTCCTGTAAAGAGGAAAACACTCGGGAAATTGAAATGGTATCTGCGATGAAAGTGTATGAAGCTGTGTATGGAGAGGAAAACTTACAACTGATAGACGTAAGGACTCAAGAAGAGTTCTCGGTGAGTCATTTAAAAAATGCTCAAAATATTTGTGTGACCAGTAACAACTTTAAAGAGAAGGTTGCCTCACTGGACAAGGAAAAACCCGTATATGTATATTGTAAAAAAGGAGGGAGAAGTGCCAAAGCAGCTTCCATTCTTAAAGATATGGGGTTTACCAAAGTATATGACCTACAAGGAGGCATTACCTCTTGGCAGGAAGAAGGTCTGGAAACTATTAATTAAGAATACCAAACCACCTTACGAATTAAAGGCGATCCATGTTGGGATGGCCTTTTTTTATGTTCCTTTCTGAAGTTCTGCAGCCACGGCTTGTACTTCGTCCAACACACGCAATAAGTTACCGCTCCATAACTGACCAATTTCTTCTTCAGTGTATCCCCTTCGGACTAATTCTAAAGTAACATTAAAGGTTTCTGAAGCATCACTCCAACCTTCAATTCCTCCGCCACCATCAAAATCACTACTAATTCCCACATGGTCCAATCCCATTTTTCCCACTAGATAATCAATATGATCCACAAAATCGGAAACACTTACTTCTGGTGGTAAATCAGTCATGGTTTCTGTTTTGGCTCGAACAATCCTAGACATTTCTTCATAAGCGGCATAATACGAATCGCGGTATTCAGGTTCCAGCTTGCGAACCTCGGGCCAGCTTAATAACATCATGCCCAGCGAATCCATTACTTGTTCCTGAAGTGCCTTTACTTCCTTGTTTCTGGCTTCATATTTCTCTGTATTCAAGTAACTCCGAAAAGCTACTGTTTGCACAACACCGCCATTTTCTTTCATCCACTGCAGTTGTTCATCATCTAGGTTTCGACTATGATCACAAAGTGCCCTTGCCGAAGAGTGGGAGGCAATTATTGGAGCTTCGCTCAATTCGATCATTTGTCGCATGGATTCTTTAGAGGGATGGGATACGTCTATCATCATGCCCAGTCTGTTCATTTCGGCGACCACTTCCTTTCCTAGGTCACTTAGGCCATTGTGTAACCAAACCCCATCTGCTTCTCCTGTATTACTATCGCACAATTGACTGTGCCCATTATGGGATAAAGACATATAGCGCCCTCCTAGATCATAAAACTTCTTTACATTGGCAATATCCATACCCACAGGATATCCGTTTTCTATCCCGATCATGGCGACCTTTTTTCCCTTGGCTTTAATGGCTCTAACTTCGTCAGAGGTCGTAGCCAATTCTATGTCATTGGGGGCAAACTGAGTGACCAAATTGTGTATGGCATCGAATTTAGAAATGGCATTTTCATAGGCGGCTTCAAACCCTTGATCGGTTAAGGAATCCTGCCCTGTATAGACAATGAACCAGGCTACATCCAATCCGCCCGCTTTCATTTTAGGGAGGGTCACTTGGGTTTCCAATTCTTGGGTATAATTGATGGTATCGGTAAAATTCTTTACGTTGATATCGCAATGTGTGTCTAGTGTAATTACGCGTTCATGGATACCTTGAGCCTTTGCAATGAGCTGATCTTCGGTCATAGGGGTTTCTTTGGGGTTATTGCAAGAATAAATTGCTAGAGTGGTAATGAAAAGAACAAGAATACGCTTCATATGGTTTTGTTTTGTTTAAAGGTAGGGATTATTCGGCAATGGGAATACCTTTAGCAATCCCTATGGCACCAGTCCTACAAATAGAAATTTCCTGTTTGCTCCACATGCAAGCGTTTTCCAATAAAAAAGCCTCCCTTAGGAGGCTATAAAGTGGAGCCGGAGGGAGTCGAACCCTCGTCCAAACGTGCAACTGCACCGCTTTCTACATGTTTAGTTTTTGTTCAGGTTTTCGACCCATTGCCGGTCAAAAACTACCAACGCAAGGCTTAGCTCCTTAAATTTCGCAAAGGTATCGAAGCAGTACCCCTGCTAGGTTTACTTTTACGAAGTCACTATATCAAAAACCGTAAACCAAGGTGTTTGAGTGACTTCCTGCTTGTCTACCTTGTAGACCGAGGCATTATCCTACTATAATTCAGATTATGCAGCTAGGGCGTAATTATTATCGCCGTTTAAAAAGTGTGAAATATGATATTTACGAGCTATATCCCAGCGCTCGACATGCTTACTGTACCGTTAGACCCGCTGTCAAAACCAGTCGGCCCCATGGTGTTTCAATGAACGATTGAAGTCTGCAAAGATACACCAAAAAGCCTATCTTTGCACTCGCCTTTCGAAAAGGAGGCTTCACCTTGTTTAAATCAAAAAGTATTCCAAATGGCAATTACCTTCGCTATTATCAAAGAGCGCAAGAATCCACCCGACAGACGTGTCGTTTTTTCACCAGAAAAGTGTCAAGAAGTCATTCAACAGTATCCAGACGCCAAAATCGTGATCGAAAGCTCCGATATTCGCATTTTTCCCGATGCAGCCTATCGGGACCATGGATTGGAAGTTTCTGATGATATTTCGACGGCAGAGGTCATGCTTGGGGTAAAAGAGGTACCCATTGAGGCGCTCCTACCGAATAAGAAATACTTTTTCTTTAGCCACACCATAAAAAAACAGCCCTATAACAGAAAGTTACTTCGTGCAATTCTTGATAGGAAGATTGAGCTGTACGATCATGAAACCATTATAAAGGAAAATGGAGCCCGGCTTATTGGTTTTGGTCGTTATGCAGGATTGGTGGGAGCCTATAACGGATTTAGACTTATGGGACTGCGGGATGGATTGTTCAATCTACCCAAAGTAGAGCATCTGGCCGATTTGAATGCTGTGAAACAGGAATTGGATAAGATTAGCCTACCCAATATCAAGATTCTACTTACAGGAACAGGCAAAGTGGCCATAGGAGCCAAAGAGATCTTAGATCACTTGCAAATTCGGGAAGTGACCGACGAAGCTTATTTAACCCAAGACTTTAACGAACCCGTGTACTGCCGTGCCGATGTTACGGAATACGTGCGTCGTTCCGATGGAAAACCCATGGATAAATATGCCTTTTATGCAGACCCGAGTGGTCATGAAAGTGATTTTATGCAATATGCGGCAGTCTCCGATTTCTTTATCGCGGGACATTTTTATGGGGATGGAGCTCCGTTCCTATTTACAAGGGAAGATGCAAAAAAACCTGAATTCAAAATTAATTTGGTAGCGGATGTGTCATGTGATATCGATGGTCCTGTTGCCAGTACGATTAAACCTTCTACGATTGCAGATCCTTTTTACGGATACGATCCTGTTTCCGAAAGTGAGGTCTCCATTGATAGTCCAGGGGCCATTGGTGTTATGGCAGTAGATAATTTACCCTGTGAGTTGCCTAAGGATGCCAGCGAAGGGTTTGGCGATATGTTTATGGAGCATGTGATCCCAGCTTTTTTTAACAATGATAGTGATGGCATCTTGGAACGCGCCCGAATGACCACTTCTGAAGGGACATTGACAGACCGTTATAGTTATCTTCAAGATTACGTAGACGGGACCGACTAACCTTTTTGTACGACAATAGGTTCTTTTGTGGTAATCTGAACCGTTTTCGAAAAGAAATCCTTTAAAGCAGGGTAGTATTCTGGAGGGAAATCATGCTTTACCAGTTTAAAATTAAGACGCACGTTCAATGTATTGCCTTCACTAGCGTATGCCACAGTGCAGGTTCCGGCACCTTCGGGTAATTTCATGCTTTTATTGGTCGGAAGGCTTTTTATGGTCAAACCTTCATCTAGCGTAAGTCTCATGAGGTAGGTAAAGTTCATTGGATGTCCCATTTCTACGAGGTAATCACGGGTTTCAAGCTTAAACGGGTTTTCGTTTAGGTATTCCAATAAGAAAAAGGTGGGAAGGTAATAGTCGTTGCCAATAACTTCTGTTTCCATTTCAATTTCATAGCGTTCCTTTAGGTTTCCTTCGAGATCTTTTACATTTTCCAGTACTAAATCTGAAATTTCAAGGGCCTCATTTCGTGATTCCTTATCACTTATATAGTCTTCTTGGGATTGGGTTCCAATTTGGTAACGTTTGTAGGCACCATAGTAACCCACATGTTGTTCGCCCACTGTTCCGGTGAGCAAACCATCACTGTTCAAGGATAGTACACTATTTAAATAAATGACGTTTTTGGAGTAGGGAAGCACTGGGTGCCAGTAGCTACCCTTTTTAAAATTCATTATACGAGCAACAGTGTTTAAGGCTCTGTAGGGCAGCATGCCGAAAGGGGAATACTTGCTGGTTGCGTCCAAGTAGTATTCATGATCTCCAATTTTAAGCCACGCCATGACATAATTGAACTCAGTTAGAATGGGAAATAGTTGATTGGGAATTCCCGAATCCCGTGTGGCGCTTAATACCAATTGGGTGTCTTCCAATCCAGCAGCGCGTAGTGCATTAATTAATGACAGATTAATTTCGGCAATATTCCCAGATTTCGATTCGAAAGCGTTTTTTACACTGATGTCGTTAAAGATTCGGTATTCGCCATTCCATGTATAGTAATCCTGAATAAAGTAATACACCGCTTTTGCTTTTTCAAGGGGATCGGTAATAGCCAAAATCTCGGCCGGCAATTGTTTTTCGAAAAAGGATTTGTACTTAAGTTGCCTTCCCATCTCCTTATCTGTACGGAATTCACTGTCAACGTCCTTCCATTCCTTGGTATGTTTCGTCCGTTCTCCAGTAAAGCTGAAACTCTCCTTAAGTTCATATTTCACCTTGGCGATGTAGTTGTTCCGTGCGAGCATATAATCTTCTTCCTTAAAAGCGGGAATGTCTTTCATGGCATAAAATTCATAGGTACAATCTGCCGCATCTCCATAACCATCTACCGAAAAACAATTGTCTTTTATGGAAGTATCATGAATATCCAATTCCCGTCCCCCATGAAGCCCGATCCTATAGGTGTAATTTCCCGGTATTTCTGAAATAAACTCGCTGTAAATCGTTGGGTAATCCCCTTGGAACTCCCATTGATAGGTACTAAAGTAAGGAGACTCCAATGTGTAGGTGTATTCCAAAATACTACCGGTTTTTACATTGGGAAACGTGAAAGCCTTATAATACCAATTCTCTGTAGGGTCCTTGGTATAAATATCCTTGCCGTTTACATATACCCCTGTCCCATTATAATGGCTTATTGCCTTAATATTCGTGATTTCCTGCCCAGTATCATCACCTCTATAGTAAGGAATTTCTATAGTAGCCCCATCAAAGCGATCTGCATCAAGCACTTTTATTTTCTTGTGTACCACTTTTTTAATTCTGAGATATCTGTGTTCTGTAAGAAATACGGATACTTTCCCTTTCGAATAGAGCTCTATCGCCTCCGCATCAGGATCGTTGGCATAACGTTCTAAAGACCAGTCCTCTTGGGAGGGTTTTCCGAATTCGACTTTTTTTGGTGATTGTGCGCTTAAGTTGCTGGTAAGTAGAAGAATAACCAGCCAGTAGTACATTCTGAATTTCATAGAGTCACATTGGCTTCAATTGAAACTCAAATTACATTAATTTTTCAATGGTGAAAAAGTTTTTTTGAAGAATCCGTAAAGAATTAGAAGGCCAAGGCCGAATGCCAATGTGGTTACCCAAGCCAGCAAATGATCGAATGGATAGATGATAATATTGAAGATGTCGTTCATAAGCCCCCTTGGATTCTGAATGATGTCCCATGAGTTCCATCGAAGGAATCGACCTAAATAGATGCCAAAACCCGTTAGGAATGGCAAAAGGACCAGAACAAGACGGATCATTCTTTTTGAAAAATGGCTCCTCCACAATAATTCCATATCCCGAAGGGAATAGACATAACATATCATTCCGGCAATCGTGAAAATGGCGAGCATAAATCCATCGAATATCGGATGGGAGTTGGGATGGTTAAGATGTAGGAAATCGGTTAGGATATAAGGAGCATTGGGCAGGAATACAAGCCAAATACCACTTCCTAAGATTACTGCAGTTCTGTTTGGGTTTTTATGCGAAAGGTAGGTAGATATCATAAACGGAATCCATGCTAGGAATAGGTTCCAGACCAAGAACAAATAGAAAAAGGACAGCGTAAATTTTAACCGAAGCATCAATACAAATAAACTAATTGATGAGAAGGCCAGAATGGGGAACAGCAGTTCGAATCGGGTGATAAAGAATTGTTTAATTTTTTTCATTTTTTGATAATTTTTCAGCAATTAAGATGATAAAGGCACCAGTGAAATAGGCGATGAGGTCCCATGGATCGAATGTATTTCCCAAGACCAATTCCAATAGCCTAGATTGAATACCAAGGGATTCGAGTATGTGGAAACCCTGTAGCACTTCAATGATAATTGCGATGAACAGTGTAATGAGTAAAGCCGAAATCATGGAGAAGCGGAACAGCACCCGAATAAGAGAGTAGAGCAGTGGTATGACCAGTACATCGCCAACAAAACCACGAATAAAGCGGTGAAACTGAAAAAAAGCAATAGCCATTTCGGTTACCAATAATAATGTGAATACAGTGAGATACCTTTTCATGAAATGAAATGTCGGTCTGCTAAATTTGTGATAAAGCAGACCGACATTAATTTAGTTATTCGTTATTCCAATCTATTTTTCGCGAAGCAAACATGATGATGGCCAAGATCGTAAAGAGGCCAATGCTTCCTACCAAGAGCGCGTAGTTTTCCAATTGAATGATCACGTAAATAAATCCATAAAGGGAAGCTAGGGAAGCTCCGATCAATAATGGAAACCTGAATCCATTTAGGATAGCCCGTGAATATATCGTGATAAGACCTAATACCGCCAAAGCCGATATTCCATAGGCTTTCAAGAAACTACTATGCTCGCTTATAGAAATAAGCAAGGTATAAAACATGACAAGTGCCAGACCAATCATAATGTATTGGAACGGATGGATATATATTTTGCTCACCAATTGAATGAGCAAGAAGACCAATAGGGTAAGGCCAATAACCATAAACCCGTATTTCGCAGTCCTTTCACTTTTTTGATATTCATCTACGGGAACGATTAGTTTAGCGCCAAAGGAGAACTCCATGAGATCTGGAAAGTTATTATAGAATTGTTGTTGAAACTGGCGATTAATCTGAAGTACCTTCCATGAGGCAGTGAACCCATTATCTGTTACTTCCCTCTGTTCGGGAAGATAATTCCCGTCAAAACTGGGTGAATTCCAATTGGAAGACATGCTTGCGGTGGTCTCTTTACCAATGGGAATGAACTTTAAGCTTTCACTACCATTTACCCTCATGTTTAATTGAAAGGGCAAGCTTTCATTCGCGTCCAAAGAGAAAGATTGTGAGAGTTCACTTTCTACCGTATTCATATAATTTTGCGAATATTGAGGGTTCATAGCAAGGCTTTCCTCTCCCAATTGCATAGCCAAGGTGGTTCGGATTCCCTTTAGGTTCGAGGTTTTTATCAATACTGAGATTTTGTCCCATACAATATCCTCAGGCTTAATATCGCGTTCGGAGAGGTCTATTTCCGGAAAATTTCCACTGATGTTGAGGTCCGATGTAAAAACGACCGATTCATATATTCCTCTTTTCAAGGGTTGTTCTGCAATATTGGCTTTTGAGGTAATAGACAGCTTATCGGGAAAGATGTAGGCATGGTTCATTATTTCCTCAGTCTTTATTTCGAAGCTCTTGGTTTTTTCTATGTACACTTTCTCTTCCTTATAGGTTTTATAAGGGACTTTTAGGATAGGGCCAGAAAAGATGACTTCGTTACCCCATTTATTGTTTATTTCCTGTACCACTTCCTGCTGCCTGAAGGAGCGTTCGGTGATCAAGCCTTTTACAAATTCCAAGGGGACGAGCAATACGATTAAGAGAAACCCCACCACTAGCATTCTAGCGGTAATGGAGTTGCGTAGCCATGACGAAAATTTTGCTTTTTTAGGTTCCATATTTAATTGTTTATAGTGTTAATAATCATGTTATTTTATGAATTCGAGTAAGAGGTATACATAGCCCATAGCTATGGGGACATTGGCAAGGATCAGGCAGATTCCATAAAAAGATTCTAGCAAATCCCTTCGTATAAGATCTATGATGAGGAAGAGTAGGATCGTGCCGTTAAATAGGACGGCAAATGCGGTATAGAGCATTCCTAGAAATGCAATTTCCATAGCATCCCCGAGGAGCAGTTGAATAAGAAACAGTAAGGTTCCTATACAGAAGAAAGTGATAGCGATCCATTTTGCAGATTTGAAGGATACGATTAGGTTTTTCTTAGTAGTCATAAGGCGAAAATTTTGGGCGGGACATCATTGAATTCCTTCTGTAGGAGCGCATTTCATTAATAGCCTTTTCAGGAAATAGAGCCTTCCTGAATTCATTGAAATCGAGCGGAAGGACCTTCTTGAAATCGAAATGATGGAAAGAGTTGGCACTTTTTCCGAAACGATAGGACTTTAGGTAATAGGTGAAATAATCCGGGAGCAGGATAGTGCCAAGGATCAGGACACCATAGAGGTAAGGGGTCCTTTTTCCATTGCCAAAACACGCATATTGCAAGGCGATTTCATCTTCCACGGTGGTGCCGTAACCACAAAGCAAGTGATAGGCATCGTGACGCTCTACCTTTGGTATGAGTTCGAAGCCATTAGTGCTCAGGAACATTCCCAAACGATATCCAAAAGTGTGGGTTGGCAAGCACAAAAGGTCTTCACTGGAAAGTCCCCAGGGTTCCTTTTTTTTGAATTGACAGTACAATACCATAGACTTTTCGAAGAGCCAATTAATAAGTTGTTTTCTTAAAGGTTTCATAAAGTACTTTGAATTTCAAAGTGATTAAATAAAAAAATTATGTTTTACGAATCAGCCGTTCAAGGGCTTCAATATGTTTTTTAAATGCTATTTTCCCTAATTTGGTGGCACTGTAGCGTGTATTGGGTTTTCTACCAATGAACTGTTTCTGAACCAAAATATACTTCTCTTTCTCCAAGGCTTTAAGGTGGCTGGCCAAGTTTCCATCGGTAACATCCAAAAGCTCTTTCAGTCGATTAAAATCCGCATCATCATTCACCATGAGTATAGACATAATACCCAAGCGTATTCGATGGTCAAATAGTTTATTTATGTTTTCAATTATTCCCACTGGGTTATTTTTTGTCCTGTATCCATATCATACTTCCATACACAATATGAAAGACCCCAAAGCCAATGACCCAAAGCCAAAAACCATATCCTGGTAGCATGGCACAAATGATTCCCAGTACCACTTCGGCAATTCCAAGGTATCGTATGTTACCCACGGTATATTTGGAGGCATTTATGAGGGCAAGGCCATAGAAAATGAGCATGAGCGCACCCGTTTGTCCATATTTTTGCTGGTTCAATATAATAAGGATATAAGCACCACCCGCTACAAGCGGAATTAAAAAATTGATCAATAATCGTCTGGTGGAAGCATCCCACATACGTACCCCGGCCTTTTTGGCTTTCTTGGTGGTAAAGTAGATAGCCGTAACAACGCTTAAAAAAGCCACGAGGAATAGATCCAATAGAATGAGCCTGAATACATGGCCATCCAATATAAGGTATTCCCTTCCCGATATGCTCACCAACCAATAGGCCACGGCAGCACCTATTAAAGCATAAATCCCGGCAAATACCCCAGAAAGACCACTAAGGGAAATAAAACGGGAGGAGCGGTTCATTAATTCCTTGATTTCACTGATGTCCTTTAAATAATCTTGCTCACTCATAATAAAGTACTTTGAAAAACAAAGTAAATGGAAATTGTGGAATATGCTATGCTTTTTGTAAATAATTTAACAAACAGGAAAAACCCTGAGCGCAAATACAGGAAAAATCCTGTTGCTTGATATCATGATTTAATCGCATATTTGAATTGTATAAGTCTCGACTTAATTTATTTTAATAATCAGCTGAAAATTAATTGGGGAGTTAATTTACAACAATGATTATTTGGTCTAGGGCTGTTCTTCGGAACAGCCTTTTTGTTTTTCGTAAACTTTTTGTAATATAGGGTTACGACAATATACCAAGTATGCTTAGATATCTTTTAATTCTTTGTTTATTACTTTTCATTTCCCATAATTCATTCTCTCAAGAGGAATCATTACCGGCGGAACAACTTCAGACGAAGGAAATAGAAAAGCCTGAGGAAGAGGGCTTACTTAAAGAAGTGCCAGTAGAGGTTTTATTTAGAAAAAGCCATCAGCACAGTTTCTCCATTTCACCCAACGGAAAGTATTTTGCCGAAGTGGTAGAGAATAATGCCGACAGCCATATTTTTAATGCGGAATCATTTCTATATATAGTCGATATCGACAAATATGAATTAATTCATAAAATCCCGCTCGACATGTTTGGGTTGGATGCACTCTATTGGCTTACCGATAATAGAATTCTGTACGAGTCCAAAGGTGCTATAAAAGCAATTGACATTGACGGGAACAATCCCATGGAAATAGTCGGAAGGCGTGACTTTAAAAAAAGATACAATTGGTGGAATCAATACAAGAATATTAGGTACAACTCACTTATAAGTCTTTTGCCAAGTAAAGAACATCAGATTTTGGTAGAGACCCATGATCATAACTTATACGCAGCTATTCGCGAAGTAAATATTTTTACCGGTGAGCAATATGTGCTTATGCATCCCGAAAAATATAAGGTGAACAAATGGATTACGGATATAGAGGGTGAACCTCGTTTGGCGATGAAATTTGAGGAAAAGGGTTTTACGTATTATAAATTTGATGAAGATGAAAAACGACTCACCCCGTTTTATGTAAATATAGATGGGCGAAAGCAATCCTTAACCATTGATGCTAGTTCGTACTTAGGGCAGAATATTACTTTAGAAGGTTTCAGTCTGGAGAAAGATATCATATTCCTTACTTCAAATATTACTACGGACAAACGTAAACTGATTAGTTATGATATAGAAAAAGAGGAGGTTGTCGATGTACTGGTGGAGGATGTAAATTGCGATGTGCTCGATTTGCATGGGGAAGGACTTGGGGTAGTTTTCGACTATTACGAGCGCAAACTAGCTGGTATTAAATATTCGGGATTAACCCCTCAGTACAAATGGTTCTCGGATAGGTTTGCGGGGTTTTATAATGACCTAAGTGCAGGTCAACCCCAATTTTTCAACGAAATTATCGATTCAGATAGTAATAGTGATCGCCTCTTGGTGTACCAATGGAGTGATGATGCCGTTGGAAATATTGGAGTGTATTTTACCAAAGAGAAATCCTATAAGGTAATGTTTCACTTCAATGAAGAATTGAACAAATACGAACTTTCCAAATCCAAGAATATCGTAATTTCTGCCCAGGACAATTATAAGCTCTCAGGCTACCTGAACTTTCCGGTAGACTACGACGAATCCAATCCACCTCCTCTTGTGGTTATCCCACATGGAGGGCCTTGGGCAAGGGATTATTGGGGTGTCGAGGAGTTCTCACAGTTTTTTGCAACACGGGGTTATTTGGTGCTTCGTATCAATTTTCGTGGGTCTACAGGATTCGGAAAGGCACATGCCTTAGCAGGAATCAATAATATAGATGAGGTGATGATTAGTGATATAGCCGACGCTACTAAATCGATCATTGAACAATATAATATTGATAAGAATCAGGTAAGCATATTTGGTCATAGTTATGGAGGATATGCTGTCTATATGGGCCTTATGAAGTATCCGCAACTCTTTAATTCCGGAGTGGCCGTATCTGCGCCCACCGATATTAAGGAATGGATGAAAACTATAAAGAAAGAAGGATTTCATTACGCATATGAGTTTTGGAATACAGCATTAGGGTCAGAAAAAAAGAAGTATTTGGAAAAAATTTCACCCTATTATTCAAGTGAAAAAATCAGAAAACCGGTTTTAATATTCCATGGTAAGTTCGATGAAACCATCTCGGTGGAACAGGCGAAGAAAATGGCGGAAAAGATGAAAAAGGAGCAGAAGGATGTTAAAATCGAGATTTTGAATAGCGAAGGGCACTCCATAGAAGATTCCAACGTATTGGGATATGTGCTGAAACAATCCGATGCATTCTTTCAAAAGCACAGAGCAACTTCCCAATGAATCCAGCCGAGGAATATATATTGAGGCAGGGCGAGCCATTCCGTTCTATGTTGCTTCATATTCAGGTGGTTATCGAAGCGACGTTATCTGAAGTGCAGCTTACCTATAAATGGAGGCTACCATTTTACTACATAGACAAGACCCCTATCTGTTATCTTAATGTAACAAAAGGATATGTAGATATTGGTTTCTGGACGGCAAGGCATTTTACCAAACACCGGGAACTCATGGTTTCTGAAAATAGAAAAGTGGTCAAGTCGCTACGCTATTGGAGCCTCGAGGAAATAGACGAACAAGTGCTGGTCGAGGTACTCGAACAGGCATACAAACACAGAAGGGAAAAATTCCTGGAAGGTTAAAGCTGCTGAATGGTCTTTCTGATGGCCACCAAATCGCTTAGCAATTTTTCAAGTCGGCTTAAATCCAACATATTGGCGCCATCACTTTTGGCATTCGCAGGATCGAAATGTGTTTCAATAAACAGTCCATCTACACCCACGGCAATACCTGCACGGGCTACAGTAGAAATCATTTCGGGTCGCCCACCGGTCACTCCAACTGATTGATTGGGCTGTTGTAGGCTATGGGTAACATCCAGAACGGTAGTCCCAAAGGTTTTCATAGTAGGAATCCCACGGAAATCAACAATCATGTCCTGATATCCGAACATGGTCCCACGGTCGGTGATCATGGCTTTGTCGTTTCCACTATCCAATACCTTCTTCACGGCATGCTGCATCGACTCTGGGCTCATAAACTGTCCCTTTTTAAGGTTTACCGTTTTGCCGGTTTTTGCAGCTGCCACGACCAAATCCGTCTGTCGAACCAAAAACGCAGGTATTTGAAGAATGTCTACGTATTCGGCAGCCATTGCGGCATCGCTTACTTCATGAATATCGGTCACTGTTGGCACATCGAAGGTTTCCGAAACCTTTCGCAGGATTTTCAGTGCTTTTTCATCCCCAATTCCTGTAAAACTATCGATACGGCTTCTATTGGCCTTTTTAAAACTTCCTTTAAAAACATAAGGAATTTTCAGGTTATCGGTTATTTGTACCACGGTTTCTGCAATCCGTAAGGCCATATCTTCCCCTTCAATGGCGCAAGGCCCGGCCAGTAGGAAGAAATTATCGGAATCTGTATGTTTCAGTTTTGGAATGTGCGAAAGCTCCATAAATGTATTTTGATGTGCAAAGATAAATAAATCTTAAGGGGTAGGAACTATTTATCACCGTGGTCTTCAATCTATATTATTTATACACTTACCCCTTTAAATCCATTTATTACACGTACTTTTGCAGCCTCAAAATGAGGTCGATTTATTTCGGTCTCAGAAAGCTATAACAATGAATATCAAAAACATCGCAATCATTGCTCACGTAGACCACGGTAAAACAACTTTGGTAGATAAGATCATGCATCATTGTAGTTTGTTCCGTGAGAACGAGAAAACAGGCGAATTGATTTTGGACAATAACGACTTGGAACGTGAACGCGGAATTACCATTACCTCCAAGAATGTTTCGGTAACTTACAAGGATACTAAAATCAATATTATAGATACACCGGGTCACGCCGATTTTGGTGGTGAGGTTGAGCGTGTATTGAATATGGCCGATGGCGTGTTGTTATTGGTAGATGCTTTCGAGGGACCCATGCCGCAAACCCGTTTTGTATTGCAAAAAGCGATTTCATTGGGGCTAAAACCCTGCGTTGTTGTGAACAAGGTGGATAAGGAAAACTGTACTCCAGATGAAGTACATGAGGCAGTATTCGATTTAATGTTCGAATTGGGTGCAGAAGAATGGCAATTGGACTTTCCTACAGTGTACGGTTCGGCAAAGAACAACTGGATGAGTACCGATTGGCAGAATGAAACGGATTCTATAGAACCCCTTCTCGATATGGTATTGGAGCACATCCCATCACCAAAAGTGAATGAAGGAACCACGCAGATGTTAATTACTTCCTTGGATTTCTCCTCTTTTACGGGACGAATTGCCATTGGAAGGTTACAACGAGGGAGTCTTTCAGAGAATATGAATATTTCGTTGGTAAAACGGGATGGTAAAATATTGAAAAGTAGAATCAAGGAACTCCATACTTTTGAAGGATTAGGCAGAAAGAAGGTAGCTCAGGTAAACGCTGGAGACATTTGTGCCTTGGTAGGTCTAGAAGGATTTGAGATTGGGGATACAGTGGCGGATTTTGAAGCTCCGGAAGCGTTGAAAACCATTGCCATAGATGAGCCTACCATGAGTATGCTTTTTACCATTAATGACTCGCCTTTTTTCGGAAAAGATGGAAAATTTGTAACCTCTCGTCACATAAAAGAGCGTTTGGAAAAGGAATTGGAGAAAAATTTAGCATTGCGTGTCGAGCCTACGGATAGTGCAGATAAGTTTATGGTTTTTGGTCGTGGGGTACTGCATCTTTCTGTACTTATTGAAACCATGCGACGTGAGGGCTATGAATTACAGATTGGTCAGCCACAGGTAATTATCAAGGAAATTGACGGTGTAAAATGCGAACCAGTAGAAGAATTGACCATTGACCTTCCGGAGGAAGTAAGTGGTCGTGCCATCGACATGGTAACCATTCGTAAGGGTGAGATGGCCAGTATGGAAGCCAAAGGGGAGCGAATGCTATGTAAGTTTATGATTCCGTCACGGGGTATTATTGGACTTCGAAACAATTTATTGACTGCTACGGCAGGAGAGGCCATTATGACGCACCGTTTCTCGGAGTATCAACCGCTTAAGGGGGGTATTCCCGAACGACAGAATGGAAGTATGGTTTCTATGGAAAAAGGGACCGCCATACCTTATTCTATCGATAAACTTCAGGAAAGAGGTCGTTTCTTTATCGATCCGGGAGAAGATATCTATGAGGGTCAAGTTATTGGGGAAAACTCCAGACAGGACGATATGGTAGTGAATGTGACCAAGACAAAAAAACTGACCAACGTGCGTTCTGCGGGAGCAGATGATAAAGCACGCATCGTTCCTGCTATTAAGTTCTCTTTGGAAGAGGCTTTGGAATATATTCAGAAGGACGAGTACGTGGAGGTAACCCCTAATCATTTGCGATTGCGAAAAGTATTACTGAAAGAAGTAGATAGAAAGCGGAATAAGGCGTAATAATTTATCTAGGAACGTTTCCTAAATAAATTAAGGAAATTGTATTTAAAGATACACCACAACGCCCAAACCCCGTCTTTCCAGTTAATCTTTTTGCCTTCCTCATAGGTTCGGCCGTAATAGGAAATCCCTACTTCGTATATGCGTATATTGGGGATTCGTGAGATCTTGGCAGTTACTTCTGGTTCAAATCCAAAACGCTTTTCCTTGAGGGTAAGTCCTTTTAAAATATCTGCCCTAAAAAGCTTGTAACAAGTTTCCATGTCGGTAAGATTGAGGTTGGTGAACATATTGCTCAGAAAAGTGAGGAATTTGTTTCCAATGGTATGCCAAAAGAATAATATCCTATGTGGATTTCCTCCCATAAAACGGGAACCATAAACAACATCGGCCTTACCATTTAGCATGGGCTTGAGGAGTAGGTTGTATTCATTGGGATCATATTCCAAATCCGCATCCTGAACGATAATGAAATCACCCGTTGCGAGTTCGAACCCTTTGTGCAATGCGCCTCCTTTCCCTCCATTTTTAGGTAAGGAATGGAATTTTATGTCAAGTTCCTTGTTCGATTGAATAAATCCTTGGATTAGGGTAGCGGTGTTGTCCTTGGAGCAATCGTCCACAATAACGATTTCCTTTTCCAGATTATCTGGCAAACTAATGGTATTGAGTTCGCTCAATATGTCCATTATGGTGTTTTCTTCATTGTATGCGGGAACAACGATGGAAAGGGTCTGACTCATTCAATCAAATTTGAGCAGTAAAGATAGAGATATCTAAAATATAGACGACTTCCAAAATAATAAACAATGGAACGTCCAACTTGGGAAAGCATTTTAATGCTATTTTTGAATCATGAACTTTCGGGATATACCCATTGCCCATAAAATTCTATTACTATTAGGGTGTCTGCCTTTGGCCATATGGGCCTTTCATTATCTTACCGTCGATTTGTGGTATGATGAGGTATATTCCCTGGAACATTATGCGCTCACGGATCTTAAGACCACCTTATTTTATTATCCCGCCCCCAACAATCACATATTTTTCAATCTTACTACCCAATTCATTTCAAGGATATCTGGACTTCGCACTGTTTTTGAAGCGGCCAAACATGTGTATGTGTTTCGCACATTGCAATTATTGATCTCCTTGGGGACGGCCTATTACTGCCTCAACATCTTAAAGCGGCATTTTAGCTTTAAGAATCACGCACTGGTAACTATACTTTTGTTTACTACGATTCCATTTCTTAATTTTTCCTTGCAACTAAGGGGATATAACATGAGCTCTTTATTTGGAGTTATGTTGCTGTATTATTCCTGGGCCTATATCGATAATGGTAAGGGATTGGCCAGAAATATGATTGTTCTTTCTGGTTTTTTGTTAATGTATACTATTCCCGCCAATGTATATTATTTGGGAGGCTTATGGTTAATAATAGGAGCTATTTGGGCTTATGCCATTTGGAAGAAACGCAGGGAAAAGGCAAAAAGATATTTTTGGACCTTGGTGTTTATTTCCTTGGGTGTGGTGATTGCTACGGCTTTTTATCTTCCCATTATTGAAGATGTTATTTTCAATGAATATTCTTCAAAAAGTTATCCTGGTATATTTTATACAGTAGGGGTGTTTTTAGAAGCGATTCCAGCCTATCTATCTGGGCGTTATTTTCTGTTGCCATTGGTATTCTTTGGAGGCTTTTTATATTTTAAGCAGCGGGAAACCAAGGAATCTTGTTATGCACTATTGCTTTTGGCATTGTTCCTTCTACCATTCGGAATTGCCTTTGTGCATCAAAAAGCACCTTTTCCAAGGGTATTTGTAGGCCTTTCCCCGATTTTTGCAATGCTTTTAACTGTCCTGGTAGTGAAATGTATTGAAGGGGTGACAAGGCCCTTATTCCATAAATGGTTGTATTGGGGTGTTATGGTATATTGCCTATTCACTTTTTTCTTTGAAGTAGGGCGCAGCGATGAACAGATAATTCAGAACCTGAAGAAAAATCAGGCCATTACCCAGAACCTGAGTGCCAACTATTATTTGTCATCGTCATTTACACCAGATACCACCATACAAGCATTGGGAAAGATATATGAAGGGGCACAGGTGTATGACATGGATTTATTGGATTGGCCATCGACAAGATTATATCTTAGAAAGTATAACATTCCGTATCAGTCTATAGAGGCCATTGATGAAATTGAAGTTCTTAAAGGCAATGATCCCATTTATGTGATAACCTCCAAAAGGGAAAAAGTGATGAAAGCACTTGAAAGCACCCAATTTACTGTAACTGCCCTTACCGAAGAAGGCTCGTTCTTGACCTTATTGAAATTAGAATAGTAGGAGTGGAGGACTTTATCTTTTAAGACCTAGTACACTAAAGAAAAGACTGAATAGAATTACCTGAACCCCCAGAAGTAAAACAGTTACGGCGGCAATAACTTCCCTTAATACGGAGTTGCCTTCAATATCCCCGAAATTGATGGATTGCCATGTAGTATAGGCCGAAATACTTAAGAAAACACCCAAGCCAAGTAACAAGGCTCCTCCAATTAAACCTTTTTCTAAGGTGATAAGGTGGAACAGTCTGTCATATTTATTCGATTTGGGAAGCAGATCATTTTCTACCGTAAACACCTTGGTAAGGCCATAGAATAGAATGAACTGAAATCCAACAAGAAATAAACAAGAGGTAAATAGTAACGTATGTACATCTAGTACCAGCGACCCCAACTCAAGCGGACCTAGAAACAGGAGAATTGAAAATACTAAGCCAATAAGCATGAGTAAAGCACCCGGTAATAGAAACAGCCATCTCGGACTGTAGAGCAATAGGAATCGCAAATGTCTCCATCCGTCACGCCAGGTATTTAGATGCGGTGGCCTGGAGCGACCATCTGGAGAAAGAATGGTGGGAACCTCGGCAATTTTAAGGTTTTTCAAACTGGATTTCACAATCATTTCGCTTGCAAACTCCATCCCAGTGGTTTTTAAATCCATGATCTGATAAGCTTCCTTGCTAAAACCACGTAAACCACAGTGAAAATCTCCGATGTTCGAATTAAAAAACAATCTTCCAATAAAGGAAAGCACCGGATTGCCTAGGTATTTGTGCAGAAACGGCATGGCACCCTTTTTTATGCCTCCTTTAAACCGATTTCCCATGACCAGGTCATACCCTTCCCGCAGCTTTTCAACATAAGGCATCATATTGCTGAAATCATAGCTGTCATCTGCATCTCCCATCATAACATATTTTCCATGCGCTGCTTTAATTCCTCCTTTCAGCGCATTTCCATAGCCTTTTTCCGCTACATCCACGACACGGGCATTTAGGCTTTGTGCAATTTCCTGAGAACCATCGGTGCTGCCGTTATCGGCGATAACCACTTCACCATTAATACCTTCCCTGGAGAAAAAGTCCTGCGCCTTTTTAATACAGGTGGCAAGCGTTTCTGCCTCATTAAGGCAGGGCATAACGACACTAAGTTCTGGCTGCATAACGTTGAATTAATTGCTTCGATAGCAAGAATACAATAATAAGGGCTAATGGAAAAAAATAAAACTGATATCTTATAATCGTATGGGCCACAAATGCCACTAAAAAAGCATTGATAAGAATAAGGACGGAACAGAAAAACAGAATACCGTTTTCTAAGGTATACTTCTTTAAAACCTTTATTCCACTGTATATAAAGACCCCTATAAAAAATAATAAAACAAATATAGATTTGAATCCATGCACAATGTTGGTTACCAAGAGGTAAGACCACTCCTTAAAATGCTCCTTAACCAATAAAGGCATCATTTGCTTGGCGGCCACTTCAATATCGACCTTACTGGTAAAAATTTCTCCATGCCTATTACAATAGTAGTTCCAACCACGCTCATAGAAATTCTGGTTACAGATTTTAGGGAAATTATTGTGGAAACGCATGTACTTATCCTTATAGGTTCCTAGAACTTTGGAACTTAATAGGTCCAAACTGTCCATTCGGTTATAGGACATAAGAAAAATAGCCCTATGGTGCTCGTTCTCAAAAAGGATGGTATCCTTCCTTTCCGAGGTATACAAGGGCAATGTAATTGCGTTCACATAACTGAAAGGAGTGGTCACAAAATGATCGTGTACAATCTTTCTGTAGGTACTGTCTAAAGTGTTGGTAACAAATGGGGTGATAATGAGAAGTATAAGATACTTAAGGTATGGCTTCCGAAAAACCCTTTTTCGATACTTCAATATAAAAATCAACAGGATGACAGGGATCATAATAGAGAACTGTCCCCTGGTGAGCAGTAATATGATGTATGACAAGATAAGAAGGTAGAAGGTTCTGTAGTTTTCCTTGAAAAGGAAATCGATTGTAAATGTCATCAACAACAAATACAAAGGATAGGATATCCCTTCAGGGCATACATTATTGGCCGTATTCAAAGGAGGGAATAATGGAAATAACAGGACTAGGAACACCAAGGTTTTAGCAATCCAATTCCATGATAACACCGATATTACCTTTTTAAAAAACACATGGATGCCAACGAGCGAAAAAAGCACTTGGCTAGTCACTATGGAGATGTCGTAATAGGTCTGGCCGAAAATGAAATCCATACCCCGGATAAATAATACATACACAGGATAGCGGTTAATGTTTACGTGCCAGTAGCTATTGGTCGCAGGCGAATGAATCGCCGGTTGGTTGATAAGGTAGATGAACACCAAAAGATAAATACCATAAAGGACAAGGTCCATTTTGGTGGTATTTTCCTTAAAGAAGCGGTTCATCAGGGTGCGCATAGTTCTTCTTTCGGGCAAAGGTAAAATTATTAAAGTAACTACCTGTTCATTTATTCTGAATTAAAAAAAGGGCTCGGGTATATATTTGAAGGGTATTTTAACGTTTATAAATGGTCGTGTTCGTAAATCACCCTCGATTGTACAGAGTAGTTCATGAAATTCGATACTTTTGTTTATTAATTCAATCAACCATAAGCTAATTAATTCGCCATTTACCAAGTAGTAAAATATACCCAAGCACATAAGGACGCCTGGAATCGGTTTGTGAAAGAGGCTCCCAATGCTACATTTCTATTTCAACGGGATTTTATGGAGTACCATAGCGATCGTTTTACCGATTGTTCACTCCTTGTTTTCAACAATGAAAAGTTGAAGGCCGTCTTACCCGCGAACAGAACTGGGGATGAGGTGTTCAGTCATCAAGGCCTTACCTATGGGGGTTTGGTACATCGCTCTACCTCAGTTTCTGAAATGGAAGATGCCTTTGGGGCTGTATTGGAATTCTTGAAGAAAGAGGGGTTTGTTCTTTTCAACATAAAAATCCCAGCTCCGTTTATCTCCAACCCATATAGCAGCGCTCTAGAGTACTTTTTGGTGCAGAAAGGTGCGAAGATTATGCGACGCGACCTAAATTATGCTCTAGACCTACGCAACGAAGTAAAGTTGCATAAATCTAAGAGAAAGAAGTTGGCAGCCATCGATACGTCAGAATTACAAATTGAAAAAACGGAAGACCTTTCTTCCTTTTGGAATGAAATTCTAAAACCCGTATTGAGCGAAAAATATGATTCCAAACCCGTACATACCTTGGAAGAAATCATGAACTTGAAAAAATCATTCCCCGAGCATATCTTACAGTACAATGTAATGTTCAATGGAATGCCTATTGCCGGTATGACCCTTTTCCTGAATGGTAAAGTGGTGAAGTCGCAATACGGAACAGCCAATAAATTGGGTGAAGAATACAGGGCGCTTGATTGGCTATACACGAAATTGTTTACCGAATACAAGAATCTGGGATATCATTATTTCGATATGGGTACTACCAACACCAATGGCGGAAAGGATTACAATAAAGGACTATCTAAGTACAAAGAAGAGTTTGGAGCGCTACCAATGAACATGGACTATTATAAACTCACTCTATGAAAGTTCCATTTCTAGATTTACATAAAATAAATGCTCGATATGATCGGGAATTTAAGGAGGTTTTTGCAAGTTTCTTAGATTCGGGTTATTACATTCTAGGTAATCAGGTGCGGCAATTCGAAACAGATTTTGCAGCCTACTGCGGGACGAACCATTGTGTTGGGGTAGCCAATGGATTGGATGGACTTCGACTTATTTTAGAGGGCTACAAGGAACTTGGACGCATACAGCATGGGGATGAGGTCTTGGTTGCATCTAACACATATATTGCTACTATTTTAGGCATAAAACAAGCCGGATTAACTCCAGTGTTGGTCGAATCCGAGGTGTCTCGATACAATTTGGATATGGATAAATTAGTTCCACATGTAGGGCCAAAAACCAAAGCTATTATGCCCGTTCATTTGTATGGGCAATTAGCTCCCATGGATGACATCAATGCATTTGCCAAGGCACATGATTTATTGGTGATCGAAGATGCGGCACAAGCACATGGCGTAATAGCCGATGATGGAAGGAAGGCCGGGAATTTATCCGATGCTGCGGCTTTTAGCTTTTATCCAACAAAGAATTTAGGAGCCCTTGGGGACGGTGGTGTTGTGACTACCAACGATAAGGGATTGGCCGAACTGATAAGCAAATTAAGAAATTACGGATTTTCTCAACGATATGTGAGCGATTGGGTAGGGGTAAATAGTAGATTGGATGAGGTGCAGGCTGCGTTATTGAATATAAAATTGAAGGATTTAGACGATGACAATGAAAAGAGACGAACCATTGCCAGGCGGTATCTTTCTGAAATAACCAATCATCGTCTCGAAATGCCCCAGTATAATGATGGAAAAGATCATATTTTCCATTTGTTCGTCGTTCGTGTTGAGAATCGAGACCATTTTCGGGCATACCTTGACGGGAAGGGGATAGGCCATTTGGTACATTACCCAATTCCGCCACACAAACAAAAAGCATTGAGCGAGTTATCATCTTTGAGTTTTCCCGTTACTGAAAATATTCATAATACCATTGTTAGCATTCCCATTAGTCCTGTAATGACAAACGAACAGGTTAGCGAGGTAATAACAGTATTAAATCACTATTCTTGAAAATCCCAAAGTTTATAAAAAACAACCTGCTTTTAAAGATGACTTCTTTAAATGCTCCCGTAATCCTCACTAGACTGGGGATTTCGCTTTTTATCCAAAGGATGATCAGTCTATATTTTGGGGAAGTAGGTTTTCACCTAATGGGGCAGTTGAGGAATCTCATCCAGATGCTCACATCCCTCACTTCGCTTGGTGTCTTTAATGGAATAGTGAAGTATGTGGCCGAATTCAAGGAAGATAATGAGATGCTCAAAAAGGTATTCTCAACCACCTTCGTATTCTGGTCCTGTGCCGTTGGAATATCGTTTTTAGGTCTCTTTTTCGGTGCTGGATACATTAGTGAGTATATTTTTCAAAGCCGGGACTATACCTTTCTCATTAAGATAACAGCCATTATTGTGCCCTTTATTGGGCTGCAGCGTATTTTTAATGGGGTTGTTAATGGACTTTCCCAGTACAAGAAATTCGTTAAGATAGACCTTATAAGCTACCTAGTATCGGCCGGGCTTACCCTTTATTTTGTGTACGATAAGAATTTGGACGGTGTATTATTTTCGATTGCCATCACCCCATTTTTTCAGTTTTTGGTACTGGTACTTATATTCTTCAAGGAACTAAAGCGGTATATCCCATTTAAGCGATTGTCGTTTAAGATTCCGATGGCAAAACCTTTATTGGCATTTAGTTTAATGTCTTTTTTCGCCACAGTAGTTCTTAATTATTTGGAAATAGAAATCAGGAATGTGATCGTGCGTGTTATTTCTGAAGAAGGCTCTGGTATTTGGACAGCGATGACCTCTTTGTCCAAAAACTATATGTCCTTTTCTATCATGCTTTTTTCCATGTATGTACTGCCAAAATTTGCCGTGATTAAAACCCAGGGGGATTTTACCAAGGAACTGCGTACAATTTACAAAACACTTTTGCCCATTTTTGGTGTGGGCATGATATTGGTGTACCTGCTACGCGATTTTATTATAGATTTAGTGTTTCCTGGACACGACAAGGCTGCCTTGGAACCATTATTCAAATGGCAGCTTATAGGGGATTTCATTAGGCTTATGGCAATGGTAGCCTCCTATCAGTTTATTGCCAAGAAATTGGTTAGGACCTTTATTTTTACAGAACTCTTGTCCACAGGGCTGTTTTTTGGTTTTGCTTATACCTTCGTAAACATTTACGGAGTGGAAGGAGTAGTGATAGGACATTTACTCCGTTATATAGTGTATCTAGTTGTTGTACTATTCTTAGTGTACCGCTATTTCAGAAAGAAAAGGGATGAAACCGAGGTTTCATAGATTTTGGAAGATAAAAAAGAATCATATCGTGAAGTTGTTAAAGCTACTTCCCTTTTTGGAGGAGTAAAGGTATTTAGCATCTTAATAGCTGTGATTAGGTCTAAGGTTATTGCCTTGCTTATTGGTGCAGAAGGAATGGGAATAGCCAGTCTTTTCATGTCCACCTTACAAATGGTGAATGGCGTTACCAATCTTGGGATGGACAAAAGCGCCGTTAAGGATATATCCTACGCACGGGAGAAACAGGATCTAGCAGGGATTCAGAAGACCATTTCCATTTTAAGCCGAATTACTTGGATTACGGGGATCGCGGGAACCGCACTTATAATGTTAACCTCTCCTTGGTTAAGTGAATTAGCCTTTGGAAATAGGGAGTACACTTTGCTATTTGTTTGGGTAGCAATTTCGTTGCTTTTTATTCAATTGACGAACGCCAAGTTAGCAATCCTTCAAGGTATCCGAAGACACAGGGCATTGGCTAAAGCCAATTTGTTAGGGAATTTTTTGGGACTGATTCTCACTTTACCACTCTATTACTATTATGGTATCGATGCTATTGTACCTGCCATAATACTTGCCACATTTTTGAGCGTACTGGTTACTCACTACTATGTGCTGAAAAGTCAGGTTAAAGTCGATTCGATTCGAACTAAATCTGCATTTTCCGAAGGCAAGAGTATGATAAGGCTAGGCATTATGTTAAGCATTAGCGGCCTAATGTCATTGTTGGGAGCTTACATTCTTCAAATTTATATAAGTGCCAAGGGAGGAGTGGATCAGGTAGGGTTTTACAATGCTGGATTTGTGATTCTTAATACCTATGTCGGATTGATTTTTAGTGCCATGGCTACCGACTATTTCCCACGATTGTCTGGGATTATCGACGACATAAAGAAAATACAACAAACCGTTTTTGAGCAGGCTCACGTGGCTTTGCTTTTAATCTCACCGATCATTGTGGTGTTTATAGCCTTTGCGCCTCAGATCATTCGTATTTTGTACTCTGGGGAGTTCGATCCCACCATTGTTTTTGTGAGTTGGGCGATCATGGGCATGTTTTTTAAAGCCGTTTCTTTTTCAGTGGGTTACATTATCATTGCGAAAGGAGACTCCAATCTGTTTTTAAAAACAACCTTTATATTTAATGCCTTATTGCTCACGCTCAATATTCTTGGGTATACCTATTATGGCTTGTTTGGGCTAGGGGTCAGTTTTTTAATCTACTTCGTCATTCACTTTATTGCCATACAAATCATCACCTATTATAGATACGGTTTCTATTTTAAAAGTGATTTTTATACCGTTTTCATTAGTTGCCTTATCATTTGTACAGGTGCTTTTTTAGCGTCATTTTTGGGAACTATTTTATGGAAGTACAGTTTATTGGTACTTTTGATCATAATTTCACTTATTTATTCTTTCATTCAATTGAATAAGAAAATGGATGTAGTGGGATTGTTGAAAAACCGTTTTAGGAAAAAATGAGTTCGTTAAGAGGGACATACAGGCGCTTAAAGAAACGATGGAAAATCATTCGATCTGTGAATTGGATCAAAACATGGTATTTCAATTATAAGATGTTTCCTTCTCGAATTGCCCGTAAATTGCCTGTTGTTTTTTACGGTAGTGTAAAGTTTACCTGTCTTAAGGGCAAAATTACGATAGAGGGTCCTGTAAAAAAGGGAATGATTGGTTTTGGCCAGGCCTATGAAAAGAATACCCGACAAAGGGGAATTGCCGAAATTAACCTTCAGGGTGAATTAGTGTTTAAGGGATATGCTCAGTTTGGAAAGGACTATGTGATTTATATTCATGATAGTGGGTATTGCGAGTTTGGACATATGGCATCTTTGGCATCCAATGGAACGATTATTTGTTACGATCGTATTGTTTTGGGGACGTATGCAAGAATTGGATCTCAAGGCCAACTCATCGATACCAATTTTCATCAGATGATCGATACCCAAACAGGTGAGAAGTTGCCCATGAAAGGAGCCATTCAGTTAGGGGACTATAATTTTGTGAGCAATAGGGTGACGATCATGCAAAAGACCAAAACCCCGAATAATTGTACCATTGCATCCAATACCTTATGCAATAAAGACTATACCCCGTTGGGAGAGAACATCTTGATTGGAGGTATTCCCGCTAAGTTGCTAAGGGAACACGTTTCTCGGGATTGGGAAGGGGAAAAAGAACAGATTGAAAAAAGCCTAAAGATTTTCGAATCCTAAATTTATACACATTGACACGTACAAGTACAGACGATATCAGAATTATTGAAATACCCAGAATCGAAGATCCTAGGGGAAATTTGGCTGTGATAGAAAAAGACGTCGTTCCTTATACAATTAAGCGAGTCTATTATCTGTACGATGTGCCCAGTGATGCTTCGCGTGGCGGTCATGCCCATATAGACCAGTTAGAGTTGTTGATCGCTGTGAGTGGTAGCTTTACTGTGGTTATGGATGATGGAGAAAATAAAAGATCGGTCACCTTGAATAAACCAAATAAAGGGCTTCTCATACCTACCGGTATTTGGAGGGAGTTGGACGATTTTTCTTCAGGGTCAGTATGTTTGGTACTTTCTTCAGGTGAGTTTTTGGAAGAAGACTATATTAGAAGCTATCAAGATTTTCTGAAATACAAAGCAGATTAGGAAGTCCAGGTGGCAACATAATTCTTAGCCACTTTCTTGTACTCATGTTGCTTTTCAACAAAATTCCTAGCATTGGATCCAATAATTGGAATCATGTCCTTGTTGTCTAATAACCAGGACAATTTAGACACTAGATCGTCCACATCTGGCAGGGCATTAATGCATATTTCATTTTCTTCCAAGCCGTAATGGGTTAAAAACTCATCCTCTGCACCCGTAAAGACCACTTTGCCGCGAGCCATGGCCTCCAAGGCATTATACCCTTGATCGTACCCAAATACTTGATCCAACAAGATATGGGCTTCCTCGAAATGAACTATGTATTCCTTGTACGGCAGATTGGTCACGGTAACAATGGTTACATCGCTTGGATATTTGGTTTCAATGAGTTTCAATGCTTTTTCAAAATAGGGAACTCCTTTGGCGAACATATTGCCGCGATTGATCCCTAAAAGAATATTGATTTTACCTTCAATAGCCAGTGGTTTGTAGGCTATATTATCCAGATTTACGGGATTGGGTATAAGCCCCTTGAATTTTGGATGTCCTTTCAATGGCAACACATAGTCGAAATCGGAAGCGATGATTCCCTCCACATTTTCCATCAACAACCTGTGGGTCTTCTGGTGACTTCCCTTGGCATAATCCAAAATGTACTGTACCGATGGTTTTAAAGAGGGATCTTCAAAATAGGGGGTAAGTATGGAATATTTGGGCTTTTTGGTCAATAGGTACTCTACCACAAATGTATCCGCACCACAAGAAAGCAAATACACCTTTCCATTGTTTTTAAAGATGTTCTTTACTAATTTTCTTTCCAGCCAAGGAAGGGTTTTAATCGGTTTTTCATTTATGAATTGCACGACATCGTACCCCTTAAAATGTTTTTGTTTTTGCCAGAATTTTAATCCCCTTTCCAGGGTTAACAAATCGAATTTGAAAATTCCAAAGATTGCCTTTCTGAAAAAATCAATCACGGGTAGTGTGAAGAAGCTCGGGCGAATCGATATATCTACATCAAAATTTTTGAATCCGTCGCCATCACCCACCAAAGTCACCTCGTGTCCTAAGGAAATTAGGCCCTCTTTAAGGTTATTGTGAAGACGGCTGTACTCACCCAATAATAAAACTTTCATAAAAGTTATATTTGTTCCAAAGTTAAGTTTTTAAACGCATGGGACAACCCAAATATAAAATTGCCTTGGTGGGCAATTCCTTAAGTAGCGGTGGTGCTGAAAAAGCCCAGGCAAGGTTGTCCATGTTCCTGGATGCAAACGGCGTAGAGGTGCATCATATTTTGGTGAGCGATAAGATTACCTATCCATATGCGGGAAAAATATTCAACTTGGGATTGCTCAAGAATGCCTCCAATGATGTGTTCAACAAACTGAAACGGCTCATTGCCTTGCGCAAGTATTTAAAAAAGGAAGACTTCAATTATATCATAGATTTTCGAGTAAAGAAGAATTTCTTTCAGGAAAGCCTTATAGCCAATTGGGTGTACAAAGCACCCTATGTTATGAGTATAAGGAGCTTCAATACCGATTATTATTTTCCAAACAACCCACAAAAAGCCGCTCGGATCTATAAGAAGTCCCATGCCCTTGTAGCTGTTTCCAAAGCCCTTCAGCAGAAAATTGAAACCGATTATGGGTATACTAATGTAACCACTATATATAATGGATTGGATTTTCAGGCTTTAGAAGTATTATCACAAGAAGATTCAGCATTACCCTTTCCGTATATACTTGGAATTGGTAGAATGCAAAGTGGAATTAAACAGTTCGATCATTTAATTCATGCCTATAATGAATCGAATGCTAAGGAACGAGGAATGCATTTGGTATTGGTTGGGGAAGGAGAGGACAGGAAGGGGTATGAGGAATTGGTATCTCAACTGAAGTTGGAAAACGTAGTCCATTTTTATTCATTCAAAGAAAACCCGTTTCCCTATTTCAAAAATGCATTTGTCACTGCTTTGACCAGTAAATTTGAGGGTTTTCCCAATGTGCTTATTGAAAGCTTAGCCTTGGGGACACCAGTTATAGCTTACGATTGTGAGTCTGGTCCCAGTGAAATAATTTTGCACGAAGAGAATGGGCTCCTTATAAAAAATCAAGATAAGGATGCTATGAAAGAAGGTCTAAACCGATTGGTAAACGACAAAGATGTATATGAACATTGTAAGGGTAACGCCAAGACTAGTGTGAATCAATTTGCGATGGAGCATATAGGCCAACAGTGGCTTGAGCTTCTTAACATCGACTAGGGACTATTTCCCGTAACTGTTCATTGAGAATCCCAAATTCTGTAGCCTCAACTTTGTTTGGTGGGAAAAGTGCAATAGGCCTCTCGGCATTTTTAACAATAGTTTTTGCTTCCAGTTCAGGTTATTGGTGTCTATGCCGGCTACCAGTCGGTCATAATTGCTTCTGTCACCACCCAATTTGTACATTTTTGCCTTTACGTAGCGTTGAAAGTCTAAGTACTTTTTTATATCCTTCCTATCTGGAAATTGAGCTTCGTAATCATCATAGTCAGGTATTTTTTTGTCACCTAAACCTTTCTGGGTAATCTGGTTTTCCGAATCGAATGCATATTGCACCAATGGATTCGAATGGTATGCCATTTTGTACACGGCATGCGCTCTAATGTTGAAGTCAACATCTTCACTAAAGCGTATGTCCTCGTTGTAATATCCCACATTTTCGAATACCTCTTTTTTCACGCATAAACAGGATGGATAATAGAAGTTTTGATTAAGGTTCGCTGCGAAAAAGTTCGTTACTATGCCGTGTTCTTGTATGCCTTGAATCGAGAAATCATGGGTTATGATCCTTCCGCTTTTTAGGACTACCTCATACTTGGTGGCATAAAGGGACGCATTAGGATATATAGTGATGAGTTGCTGAATGGTGGCCAGAAAGGAAGGTTTCCAGAGATCATCCGCATCCAAAAAAGCAATATAATCTCCATTTGCTGCCCTTATTCCGGTATTTCGGGAGGCAGACAAGCCTTTATTTTCGGAATGCGCTAAAAATTGGATTCTTGGGTCATTAATTTCCTTGGCTTTTTCGAAACTGGAATCCGTAGAGCAGTCATTTATAACAATGATTTCAAAATCATCGAATGTCTGATTCAGCACACTTTTTAGGGTGTCCTGTATATAATTTTCCTTATTGAAAAGCGGTATGACGACTGAAAACCTAGGCATTCAATTTATCTTTTAACAAAGCGTAATGATACAAACGATATAGGTCGAACCATCTAAGGTTTGGATTATCTGAATATAGGTTTTTTTCAATTCGTCCTTCGAACCTTTTCATAACACTTTTGAAAATCCCCAAACCACCCCATTTTCTGAGCTTAAGGTACAATCGTTGGACGGGTCTGAAATCTTCTGGAAAATTTCCGTCATTATGAAAATGAAGACTGGTTTCTAATGATTCAATGGACTTTTTTATGAAGGTTTGGGTGTTCTCCAATCCTAAATGATAAACTGGATTGTCAATATGGGTAACTTCCAATCCATTTCTATAGATGAAATAGGAAACAATATTATCCAGTCCATACCTGTTTTCTGATACTAGATTTATCTTAAAAAAGGCCTCTTTTCGTATGAGTAGATTTTGCGATATAATAAAATGGGGGTTTTTAAGACGATCCTTTACAGATTTTGCTTCGCGGTCACTGCCGTATTTCCAACGAAGTACTTCCTTTAATTCCGGTTTGGTTTTATGATAATCGACACCTCCAAAAATAATTGAGGAATCCTTATGATTATCCAGGGCAAAACGTTCAATAAAGTCAGGATACTTGGGCATTACATCGGCATCGAGAAATAAAAGCCAATCGTACTTCGCATTTTTAGCTAGATGGTTTCTGGTGGCGGTACGCCCCAGGTTTTTTTCATTTTTCACCAACCTGCAGTGTTCCAATTCATCAATCTTTGCATTAAATTGTATAAGCGTATTTTCTGTAGAAGCATCATCGGCCACAATGATTTCGAATTCATAATCCACCTTTTTACATTGTTGATGAATAGTTTCCACAAGTGGAAGTATGTTCGTGTTGTATGTAGGGATGAGAATTGACAGCATAGCTAGAAAGAGATACAAAAATAGGCTTTTGGTTGTATTTATGTTTTATAATTAAACTATTTTAGGGGCACAAAGAGAAGGAATATATGGAGACCAAAGCCATTGCTGATATAATTTTCGATAGGTTAAACCAAGAAAAGGAAAGAATTGCGGAGCAGTTTGCGAATTCCCGAGAGGGTATCGGCCATTTTTTTGTGGATGACCTATTACCCGAATCGATGGTGAAGGAAATTTATGAAGCCTTTCCGAAAAAGGAAGAAATGGTTCGTAAAAAGAGCCTGAGGGAATATAAATACGTGGCTGCTCAAATGGATCAGTATAATCCTTTATTAGAAAAGGCTATTTATGCTTTTCAGGATAAGCGTATTGTAAAACTGGTAGGTGAGGTATGTGCTATTGATGAGTTAGAGCCGGATGAGAACTTGTACGCTGGTGGAATCTCCCTGATGGCAGAAGGAAACTATCTGAACCCACATTTGGACAATTCACATGATAAAGATCGGGACAGATGGCGTATTCTGAATTTGTTATACTATGTAACACCCAATTGGGAAGATGAGTATGGGGGACATCTAGAAGTTTGGCCGGGAGGATTGGAAAATCCACAAATCACATTGCACAGTAGATATAACAGGTTGGCCGTAATGGCAACACATAAAAAATCATGGCATAGTGTAAGTCCGGTAGTTACTAATGGTGAAAGATGCTGTGTGTCCAATTACTATTTTTCGAAAACCCCTTTACGGGAAGATGATACATTTCATGTAACAAGCTTTAGGGCAAGGCCAGGTGAGAAATTCAAGGATTTTATTCTGGGCACCGATGCCAAATTGCGTATGATGGTACGCAAAATATTTAAAAAAGGAATTCGGGAAAATCCACACCGTTATAAAAAGGAAGACGAATAATAATGAAGCTTCTTAAACTATCGCTACTTTTTTGCTTTATCGTGACTTGTTCCTACGGTCAATACGATTCGGAATGGTTCTACCTTAGAACTCATGATACCCTAACGCTTGCTTTCAAAACTGCTGGCAATGATGTGGTATATGCGGGTAATGACGATGCCTTATCACAGGTTTTGAATAAATACCAGATCTATCAGTTTAAGAAGACCCAACGAAATGCTACCAAGGATAACCTTCATAGAACCTATTTTGTAAGGGTAAATTCCAAGGGTTTTCTAGCAGATATATTAAAAAATGGCTCTCACGTATTTTCATCTGGCGAAATAATACCGGATGAAGACAAGAAAATATACGAACCAAATGACTATGGTTTAACAAGTACCATTGGTGAGAACTTAGGGCTTCAGGTTAATTTGGATTATATGGACTTTCTTGGGGTTCCGAAGGCATGGTATTATACAACTGGACGCCAAGAAGTGATCATTGGTATTTCCGATGGGGCTATTGATGTGGCAAATAAAGAATTTGAAGGAAAAACAAAACTCGTGCAAAAAGCCCCATTTGCAAAGGGACACGGCATTGGAGTGGGATCGTATGCCGCCGCCAAAGGCAATAATGCCAATGGCATTCCTGGGGTGTGTTTCGATTGTGGGGTGTTTACAGCTGGCTTTAATCTAAGTCATGTAGAAGAAATGGCACAACGAGGTGCGAAAATCATCAATTGTAGTTGGTCTGCATTTACCTATGTTAAAAAACAACAGGAAAAGGTAAATGAGATATTCGGTAATGGATCAATTATCGTTGGTTCTTCTGGTAATAAGGGATGGAAAGTGACCAAAGGTCTTAAACCATATTATCCGGCTTCCTATGACAATGTTATTTCAGTAAGCACGGTTATGTACAAGTATCCCAATGTACAGGACAATGTAAAAATGGACGCCAAGGGTAATTACTATGCAGAGAACATATGGGGTTATTTGGGGAGAACGGTAGGATTTAAAGATAACGATCCTAGTAAGGATCATCAAATTTGGGCCACTTCTACGGCAAATTTGAATGACAAGGTAGATATTTTAGCGCCTAGTGTCGGAGTATTCCGTGTTTCTAAGTATGAACGTGAAAAAACCATTGAATACATAGGTGACGAGGCAACATCTCCAGCAGCCCCGTTAGTTAGTGGGACCATTGGGTTAATGTATTCCTTGTATCCTTGCCTTCCCATTGATGAGGTAGAAAGTATATTGAAAATGACATCGATTAATATAGATCATGTAGAAGCAAATAGACGGTTTAGGGGCAAGTATGGAGCGGGTATTTTACAGACAGGCAATGCGGTCGAAATGGTATATCAACTATACAACGAAAGGGAAACAGCCTATATAAGAAACCAGGATTTTTCCAGATGGAATTTTAAACTAACAGCACTTTCCAAAGAAGTTAGATTAGAAGATCAAAAATTTAGGGACTCGGCAACATTAGAAGTGAAAGCCAAAAATAGCATTGTTATTGGAGCCAATACCCATTTAAAACCTAATCACGGAGGGAGTATTCGTTTGGCTATAGACCCTACAATTGAAAAGCAATGTGATTTGATACTGCGTGATCCAAGTATTATGCAGGACTAAATCTTCTAGACCGTTTTTTGAACTACTTCAAATACCTGGTTTTCATCACATTTTAGCGTTTTTGCGGGATATTTCAAAATAAGGGCATAATCATGTGTGGCCATGAGAATGGTGTTGCCATTCTTGTTGATTTCCTGAAGCACCTCCATAACTTCCACACTGGTTTGCGGATCTAAATTACCTGTAGGTTCATCGGCAATGATTAATTCAGGATCATTGAGAAGTGCTCTTGCAATAGCAACCCGTTGCTGTTCACCTCCTGATAATTGATAGGGGTATTTAAAACTTTTGGTTTTCATGCCTACCTTATCCAATACTTCATCAATTTTGGCATCCATCTCGGCTTTCTCTTTCCAACCTGTTGCAGTTAGCACAAACAGAAGATTTTCCTTTACTGTTCTGTCATTTAACAACTTGAAATCCTGAAATACCACACCCAATTTCCTGCGCAAGAAAGGAATGTCCTTTTCCTTCAATTCCGGTAAATCGAATCCAACAATTTCACCTTCCCCTTCAACCAGAGGCAGATCGCCATACAGTGTTTTCATGAAACTACTTTTACCACTTCCGGTTTTACCAATTAGGTATACAAACTCTCCCTTATCTATGGTTACGGATACATCTGAAAGGATGAGGTTTTCCCTTTGGTAAATGGAAGCATCTTTAAGGGACAAAACAGGTTGTGACATAATCTGGTTTAGTTTAGGCGAATGTAGTTTTTTTACTAATTTGATTTGGATATCTCTGCTACTTTTTTCTTCAGGGTTTCTATCTCTTTTTGCTGTTCCAAGGTATAGAGGGTAAGTTCCTCCACTTTTTCCAATAATAGCAAATTCATTTCTTTTAACGACAAACCTTCCTTATCTATTTCCTGGGCAGAGGGAACATTGGGAAGGTGGTGGTGAGACTTCACATAATTTTCCAGCTCGGTGAGTGATGGCAACCTATAATCCGGATTCAGAAGGGAAGAACCCTCGTAGTAACTTTCGAATACATAATCGGGCGCTACAGCTCCTTTTAAATCAACAATGACCTCTTGGGTATGGATTTTTCCCTTTACCGTGAGCAATTCATCCGGGTTTGTGGTACCAATTCCAATTTTTCCGTTTTTTTCGGTGATATTGGTAAGGGTCATTCTTTGTGCAGTACAGCTAGTTACGCCTATGGCCAAAACTATTAACAGTAGATTCTTCATAAGAAAACGATTATTCTTTCAACGTGAGTTTAAAAATAAAGTATTTTTTCGCTCAATTATATTTTACAGTTGCCAAACATACGGATTAGAAAATAAAACCGTTATTATCGAAGTACCCGACATGCCCAAAACCCTGTCATGATGTCCAAGAACTTAATCTTCACTTCTTTTTTTACATTGTTTTTTTGTACTGTAATGGCTCAACAAACGGCCATTTATACGAACGATCTCCAAGAGTACAACAAAGCAATCGAATTGTACAATAGCAGTCAATTTTTGGCTGCCCAATCTCTTTTTGCCAAGATAGAAAAGAGTTCCAATGATATTACCATAAAGGGGGAGTCGGCCTATTATGTAGCCAATTGCGCCGTTCGGTTGAACCAGCAGAACGCAGATGCCCTAATGGAAGCCTTCGTTGAGGAATATCCCACGAGTATTAAAAAGAATGATGCCTACATTAATGTGGCCAATTATTATTTTGAAAACGGAAAGTACTCCTATGCACGTAAATGGTACGATAAAGTAGACGAGGCCAGTTTGGGAAGAAGTGAAATAGAGCGGTATTACTTTAACAATGGATATGCTTATTTCAAGAACAAACGATATAATGAGGCAAAGAAATACTTTAATAGGGTAAGCGATTCCGAAAAATATGGATCACAAGCCAAGTATTACTTGGGCTTTATTGAATACGAAGGAGACAATTACCAAGAGGCCACCGAATTGTTCGAGCAGGTGCAGGGAGAGGAACGTTATGCGGAAGGATTGAGTTATTACCAGGCTGACATGAACTTCAAGCTTGGTAATTTTCAGAAGGCCATAGATCTGGCAAAGGAACAATATGAAAATGCCAAGCCACCAGAAAAAAGTGAGTTGTCAAAAATCATCGGTGAAAGCTATTTCAACCTGGAGCAGTATGCAGAGTCCATTCCTTATTTGAAGGAGTACAAAGGAAAAAGGGGACGATGGAATAATACCGATTATTATCAATTGGGCTATGCCTATTACAAACAGGGGGATTATGAGGGAGCTGTAGGCGAGTTCAATAAAATTGTCGATGGGAGGAATTCTGTGGCACAGAATGCCTATTACCACTTAGCGGAGAGTTACCTAAAGCTGGGTAAAAAACAACAAGCCCTAAATGCTTTCAGAAATGCTTCCGAAATGGACTTTTCACCACAAATTCAGGAAGATGCTTGGCTTAATTATGCCAAATTGAGTTATGAGATAGGGAATAGTTTTGAGAGTGTTCCACAAGTTATATCCTCCTTTTTGGAAAAGTTTCCCGAAAATGGCAATAATGAGGAATTAAAAGATTTGTTGATAGATTCCTATATCACTTCCAAAAATTATGGGGCGGCATTGGACTTGCTGGAAAACAATAAATCGTTCAATAATAAAAAAGCTTACCAAAAGGTGGCGTTTTATAGGGGATTGGAATTGTATTCCGAAGGCAATTACGAGGAAGCTGTTGACTTGTTCAATAAATCCTTAAAGGAACCTTATGATCCCGTTTTTACCGCTAGGGCCACATTCTGGAAAGCGGAAAGTGACTACCAAGATTCTAATTTTGCGCAATCCCTAATAGGGTACAAGCAATTTTTGCAACTACCGCAGGCCAATAAAACACCGGAATACGAGAATAGCAGATACAATCTCGCCTATAATTATTTCAAGATTCAAGATTACAGCAATGCCATAACCAATTATACGCTCTTCCTAGAATCTTCCTCCCAGGATATGGCACGCAGGAATGACGCCCACCTTAGGCTTGGGGATAGTCATTTTGTGAGCAGTCAGTATTGGCCAGCGATGGAAAGTTATAATAAAGCGATCGAAGGCGGATCCCCAGATGGTGATTATGCCGCCTTTCAAAAAGCAATAAGCTACGGTTTTGTAGACAGAAACGACAGTAAATTGGAAGGACTTAAATCTTTTGGAGTTAGGTACCCGAAATCCATTTACAGGGATGATGCCTTGTACGAATTAGGAAATACATACTTGTCCAAGGACGAAACCGATGCGGCCATTAGTGCGTATAACCAACTTGAAAGGGAAATTCCTGCAAGCAGTTACGTGCCAAAAGCACTTTTGAAAAAAGCACTGATATTGGATAATGAAGGAATGAGCAATGAAGCACTTTCCATTTTTAAGAAAGTCGCCAACACCTATCCTTCCTCTAACGAGGCCTTGCAAGCTGTTTCATCTGCGAAAATCATATATATAGATCAAGGTCGAGTAAGCGATTATGCGGACTGGGTAAGTACCTTGGATTTTGTTGAAGTAGAAGATTCCGAATTGGACGATGCTACCTATCAAGCAGCAGAAACCCCGTATTTAGAGAACAAAATGCGACAGGCCATGGGTCGATTCGAAACGTATTTGAATGATTTCCCCAATGGTAAGCATGCACTAAAGGCCAATTTCTATTTAGCCCAGCTTTATTTTGGTGAAACCGATAAAGAACGGTCCATTCCGCATTACAAATATGTTGTGGACAAAGATAGAAGTGAATTTACCGAACAGGCACTGGCAAGAATTTCTGAATTGTATCTCGCGCAAAAAGATTATGAAAATGCGTTGAAGTATTTAAAGCGGTTGGAAGTGGAAGCAGACTTTCCACAAAATGTGGTATTTGCGCAAACCAACAGTATGAAAGCTAGCTATGAACTAAAGAGATATGATGAAGCGGTTGTATCGGCAGAAAAAGTGCTGGATAATGACAAGGTAGACAATTCTATAAAGAGCGATGCCCACATTATTATTGCCCGTTCTGCCATGGAAACCGGACAGGAAGCAAAGGCAAAGAGTGCCTATGCAGAAGTAGCTAAGATGGCATCGGGTAAATTAGCGGCAGAAGCCCTGTTCTATGAGGCGTATTTTAAAAATGAAGAAGGTGATTTCGAAGGATCCAACGCGTCCATACAAAAATTGGCAAAGGACTATTCTGGTTACAAGTATTTTGGAGCGAAAGGCCTGGTGCTGATGGCTAAGAATTTCTATGCTCTTGAAGATGCCTTTCAAGCCACCTATATTTTGGAAAGTGTCGTCAGTAATTTTGCCGAATACCCTGATGTGGTGGAAGAAGCACAATCTGAATTAGCCGTCATAAAGGCCGCTGAGTCTAAAACAAACTCATCTGTAGAAACAGACGGAAACTAACCTCCCAATTCTTATTTTAACAAAACCTATGTATATGTTTCATAGCATTTCAAGAATTCCTTTACTAATCGTACTACTTATTTTGCCTACAGTGAGTATGGCCCAAGTGGATGAAGAAAAAGATCTAGGAACCGAGGTGGTCAATATTGTCAAACCATACACCCCCAGTGTGAGCGATGCTTTCAAAGTGAAAGAAACGCCTGTCTTAAATGATTCGGTGGCCGTAACAAAAAAGAAAGTATCCTATAATATTTTCTCTGTCCCGGTTGCCTCAACTTTTACACCTGCCAAAGGAACTGCGGCAACCGTAGAGAAGGCCAAGCCCATGAAATTGTATGATAACTATGCGACACTTGGGTTCGGTAATTATACTGCTATTTTGGGCGAATTGTACAGCAACTTTCAAATAAGCAGGACAGATAACGCAGGTTTTTTCTTCCGTCATAATTCTTCCCAGGGAGGTATAGACGATATTTTGTTAGATAATAAATACTACGATACCCAGTTGGATGGGAATTATACCAGTAGGCAAAAGGACATCTCTTTCGGAATTGATGCAGGGGTACAGCATCAGGTTTTTAACTGGTATGGACTCAATGGAATTGCAGATGACTTTACAATTGAGGAGCTTTCAGCCATAGATGCACAGCAGTCTTTTTTGAGCATTTATGTAGCTGGGGATATTGCACTTTCAGAAGGGGTTTTCCAAAAGGCAACGGGAAGTCTGCGATTTACAAGTGACAGTTTCTCCACTTCTGAAATCCATTTCAAAACAAGTCCGGAATTCATGATACCCATTTCAGAATTCAATGTAAATGTGAAAGGGGATCTAGACTATCTAACAGGAAGTTTCGACCGAAGTTACTTAGATGCCGATATGGGTATAGATTATGGGTATTTAAATGCGGGTGTAACGCCTTACTTGGTGTATGTAAATAAGGATTTGACCTTGTCCCTTGGGGCGTCCTTGGTTTTGGGTCTAAATACCGAAGCCAGCGAAACCAATTTCTTTATTTATCCACAGATATATGCTTCTTACAGATTGGTGGATGAACTACTGATTGCCTACGGAGGTGCAGAAGGTGGACTCCGCCAAAATACCTATTATCAGTTAACATCAGATAATCCATTTGTATCGCCCACCTTGCCCATTATGCCTACCAGTCAATTGTACAATGCATTTGGTGGACTAAAGGGAAAGCTATCCAATTCTGTCGGCTACAACCTGCGGGTGTCCTATGGGAAGGAAGACGACAAGCCCTTGTTCCAAATAAACCCTTACAAAGGACGGATTCTTACATTGGAAGGCTATGAATACGGCAACTCTTATGGTTTGGTCTATGACGATATTAACACCTTGGATATTTTCGGGGAGTTAAAAATAGATGTTTCCGAAAAGTTCTCCCTTGGGGTGAATGCCAATTTGTACGAATACACGACCAATTCGCAGGCAGAGGCTTGGAACCTTCCAGATATGACGGCTTCCGTTTTCTCCAATTTCAGCATTACAGAAAAAATTTATGGAGGTGTTTCCCTATTCTATGTGGGCAAACGGGAAGAGTTCTTTAGCAGTACACAAGCAGGTGTTCCGTTCGAACCTTTCGCGACGGTTGTCACCTTAGATGCCTATTTGGATGCAAACGTTAATTTGGGTTATCGGATAAATGATCGTTTGTCGGTATTTGTGAAAGGAAGTAACCTCTTGAACGATGATTATCAAAAATGGTTATTCTATCCCGTACAGGGGATTCAGGGGCTTTTGGGCGCTACTTATAAATTTGATTGGAATTAGAAGCAACGCTTATTGATTTTAGGCATCTAAACAATAAATTTCATAGGGAAAGGAATAAACTTAAAGTTTAATGGGGAAAAGCATTCTTGGGTCTGAGAGTGCTTTTCTTTTTTTAAAGGTTTTCCCAATCCAATACAAGAATTTCCTTTTCGCATTTATTCCTGTATTTTTACGGAAAACCAATTCGTATGAGACCATCCATCTTTTTAATTCTAATCATTGCTTTAACCTTTGCTTCCTGTGGGGAGAAAGAGGAAGTGGATTTGTTGTTGACAAATGCAAAAATATATACCGTAGATGAAAGCTTTAGTATGGCAGAGTCTATGGCTATAAAAGATGGTAATATAATAGCTGTCGGTAGTGATGAAGAGATGATGGGCAAGTACACCGGAAATTTGGTGGACGCAGAAGGAAAAACGGTACTTCCGGGACTTATCGATGCCCATGCGCACTTATACAATCTTGGGGTGACCTTGCAACAAGTAAATCTTGTTGGAACCAAAAGTAAGGAAGAGATTTTGGGTAGGATTGCCGCCTTTCAGAAAGAGAAAAATAGTAGTTACATTTTAGGGCGAGGTTGGGATCAGAATGATTGGGAGGTAAAGAATTTTCCAACCAAAGAAGATTTAGATTCCCTCTTTCCAGATGTGCCCGTGGCACTAACCCGAATCGATGGTCATGCCTATTGGGTAAATAGCAAAGTGCTGGAAATGGCTGGTGTGACTTCAGAAACCAAAATGGATGGTGGGGAAGTGGTACTAGGGGCAGACGGGACACCCAGTGGTATTCTTATAGATAGTCCCATGTCTTTGGTTCGCAATACGATTCCACAAGTGACCATGGCCTACAACACCAGTGCCTTGAAAGATGCGGAAAGTATATGTTTCGAATTAGGACTCACAACCATTAACGATGCAGGACTTAGCCGGGAAGTAATCGAACTTATCGATGAGCTTCAACAAAAGGGAGAAATGAAGATTAGGGTATATGCTATGGCGGCCAACTACCCAGAGAATTTAGATCATTTTTTGGCTAAGGGAATTCTGAAAACGGATCGCTTAAATGTACGCTCTGTAAAAGTATATGCCGATGGAGCATTGGGATCGAGAGGAGCTGCCCTTAAAGAAGCCTATAGTGATAAGGATGGGCATTTTGGTGCTATGATTACTCCTATGAACGAATTGGAGGCCTTGGCTGTAAGAATATCTGATGCGGGGTATCAAATGAATACGCATGCCATTGGCGATTCTGCCAATGTTTCTGTTCTGAAAGCTTATAAAGCTGCACTGAAAGATAAAAGTGACGCCCGATGGAAGGTAGAACATGCACAGGTGGTGGCGTTGGAAGATTTCGATTATTTTTCCAAAAACATCATCCCTAGTGTACAACCCACGCATGCCACAAGCGATATGTATTGGGCCGAAGATCGCGTTGGGAGTGAACGGATTAAAGGAGCCTATGCCTATAAGACACTTTTAAATAAAGCAGGCATCGTTGCCTTGGGTACTGATTTTCCGGTGGAAAAAGTAAATCCGATGCATACATTTTATGCAGCCGTGGCCAGGAAGGACTTAAAGAATTATCCAGAGGGAGGTTTTCGTTCGCAAGAAGCCTTGTCCCGTGAAGAGACCTTAAAGGGAATGACCATATGGGCCGCCTATTCTAATTTTGAGGAAACCGAAAAAGGGAGTCTAGAGCCTGGTAAATTTGCAGACTTTGTCATTCTGGATAGGGACATTATGACCTGTGAAGAAAGCGATATTCACCAAACCAAGGTTTTAGCAACCTACGTAGGTGGCGAAAAGGTATTCGAAGCAAATTAATTACCCCCTTTGGCCTGAATATCGGCAGTACAAAGTGGATCCAATTCTGGGACCATGGCCCGCTGCATGAATCGCTGAAGGGTACTTCTTCCTACATTGGTAGCATCAAAATACATAAGGCAATTATCTACTATGCAATGCTTTTCGGCTGCAGGATCTTCATGATTTTGATGAATGTCATCACCCAGAATGTTGGTGAGTCCAAGGATATGCCCAAATTCATGGTTAAGAACCGTACTTTCCAAAATGGGAAGTAGTTCCGGATCGGATTGGGTCAATGCCTTTAGGGTGGTTTCATAAATGACCATTGAAGTATTTCTATAAGCGGTTCCTAAAGTAACCGTTGTCTCTGTGTCATTAGAAGAACGCCCATTGGAGAAAAATACAAAAACGGCCAAATTGTTTCCTTCGGTATACTGCGTTCTAATGTCGTCCTCGATATTTCTGATTTCTTCGATACTAAAGGGGGCTCCTGGTTGATCTTGAATGGGAGTCTCGACAAAATTGACACCTCCTGGTTTATTTACCAGTCCTTCAATAAAATTCCTGAAATTCGTTTTTGCGATTTCCGTCGGTTCAAATGTGGTGGAATATGCTAACTCTATGGTTAACCTTGTATATAAGTCACTTCCTAGGATTTCTTCGGCAGAGCTTCCTAACCCTTTCCTGTTTTCAGCAAATGGATCGTTCACTACCTGTTCATCGTCGTCGTTTTTACAACCTAGAACGAAAACGAAAGATAGAAGAAATAGAATGGCACGAAAATAGTAACTCCTCATAGCGCGAATTTTGTATTTTTAGCAAACTTAACTCTTAAAAATCAACCCAAAAAATGAGGTCTCTGTTTTTAACGCTTTTTTTGTCCATTTGTTTTTCCGTAAACGCTCAGGTTGACGATTACCAACAGGATATTATCAATTATTTGAGTATTAATGGTACGTATGAACAATATAGCGTGGCCTATGATGAAATGTTCACTGTGCTTAAAAAACAGTTTCAAACGGCCAATGTGCCCGATTCTAAATGGGTCGAGCTGCAAAAAGACAAAACCGAAAGCTTGAAAGAGGTCGTTCGGTTTCTTTCTTTCGCCTACCGTAAACACTTTACCCAAGATGAGATTAATACTATGTACGAAGTGTACAACTCAGATGCTGCCAAAGAAATGATGGCAACACAGGGTATGCTAAACCGAAACGGTAATGCCGAAATCACTGCATTTTTCGAAAGCGATCTGGGTAAAAAAATTGAAAGTAAACGACCTGAGTTGACTGAGGATATCAGTACTATTTCTGCCCATTGGAGTCGTGAGCTTTTTGCTGCAAAAATGAGCAACTTGGTTAAGAGTGGGTATAGTCCGCGATAGTTAGTCGTGCAAGGTAATCGTAATGATCTCCTTCATAAACCATTTCAAAATCAAATCCATTTTCTGAGGCTAGTTTTTCAAACAAACGGGCATCCAGGTACAACCATGGGAATGTTTCGCTTTGTTCCCCTTTATAGGTAATGGTAAATTGGAGTTCCCCATAATAATGATCGGCAGGCACCCAAATACCACCTTCTTCGGTCGTATCGAACATATACCGCAAATCGCTGGAATCAATAAGGATTTGCCCATTGGGTTTTAACAAAGAACGCAGGTGTTTCAGGTACGTTGAGGTGTTCGCTACAGTTTCAAAAATTCCCGTCCCATTCATGAGAAGTAGTATCGTATCAAATTGCTCCCCAGAATAATCCAGTAGCCCAGAATGTATGACGTTTGTTACACCTCTTTTCCGCGCGACGGCAATGGCACCTTCAGAAATATCCATTAGAAAGACGTTCATTCCTTTTTTTTGGAGGTACAAAGAATGACTTCCAGCTCCACCACCCACATCCAAGGTTTTACCCTTGGTTTGCTTAAGGGCTACCCGTTCCAATTCCGGCATCTCTTCAAACTCACGAAATAAATAGGGAAGTGGTAATACATCTTCTTCAGATATATTCGTTTCTGTTACGGGATCTTCCGTATAGTTCCCGTTCCAATAGTCCTGTAAGGCTTTTCCGAAAATGTCTTTCATAACTTGGGGAACAAAGATCGTATTTTTACTTTTGATTTATGGATGAAATTCTGAAACAACTACCACAAAAGGCAAAAGATGCCCACACCGCAAATAAGAAATTCTTTGCCAAGCTAAAGAAACGTCCTCCTAAGCATTTGGACACACTTATGCAGGAGTTGCACGAGGAAGAGTTTCGGAGAACGGATTGTTTGGAGTGCGCCAATTGTTGTAAAACTACAGGCCCATTGTTTACCGATAAAGATGTGCAGCGTATTTCGAAGCACTTTAGAATGAAGGAGCAGCAATTTATTGAGACGTATTTAAGAGTGGATGAAGAAAACGATTTTGTTCTACAGCAAGTACCATGTGCTTTTCTAGGAGCAGATAATTATTGTAGTATTTACGATGTGCGTCCAAAAGCATGTCGGGAATTTCCCCATACCGATCGTAAAAAATTCCAACAAATTTCTAACCTTACTTTGAAGAACGTAGCGATTTGTCCAGCAGCTTTCAATATAGTTGAGGAAATGAAGAGAAGAATGCCATAATTTTTACACTTATTCCAAATATGCTCCCGTTTATTACGAGATAAGCACGTGCATTACATTTGGTTTTATAACCGCAATGTCAAAGAATACATTTGGCCCATAAATTTTTAACATGGGAAGAATGTCTCTAACTAGAATCGTACTATGTATAATGCTATTGCCATTAGGCGGTCAATTTGTGAACGCCCAGGTAGGAATAAACACAACCAATCCAGATCCTTCAGCTATCCTAGATGTCCAGAGCACTGATGCTGGTGTTTTGGTGCCGCGAATGACCACCACGGAAAAGCTTTCCATCGCGAGTCCGGCTACGGGTCTATTGGCATTTGATACCACTACAAATAGCTTTTGGTATTTCGATAGCACTCAATGGGTTGAAATAGGTCTTGATATAGACGTGCCCAAAGCTGCCTTTTTTGCCTCAACCAACAACATAAGCAACTTTCTGAATGGCTATTCTGCGGGATTCTCCCAAAGCGTACCTATGACAGAAATCACCAATAATATCCCAGGCCTTAGTTTTAGTGGGAACTCGGTTACGTTTACCGAGGCAGGTACCTACGAAATATCATTCACCTACGAAGCAACACATACTGCCACGGGCTGTAACCTAGCATCTTATTACGTGGATTTTCCAGGAGCTCGTATTCATGGTACTTCTACCTTTAATCAGGGGTTTTTCAGTAACCATGGCGGAGCTATTATATGGGCTGGTAGCATTACTGCAGGTACAACGTTTAATTTTAGACTCGGTAGAGGGGTTTCGGGAAATTGTTCAGGATCTGGAATGACCCTCGTGGGAGGATCGACCGTGGTAAAGATCGTTCGTTATTACTAAGTATAAAGGCTGTCTTACTAAGTTGTTTTTACACTTATTCCAAATATGATCCCGTTTATTATCAAGTAGGTGCGCTTATTACTTTCTGCTTCGAATTCCTTAGGCTTGCTATTACATTTGTATCATAAAATAGGGTTTATGAGACATTTGGTAAAAGCTGGGTTTTTGAAATGTGGGATACTGTTTCTTTTCTTTTTTAATACACAATGGGCAACTTCCCAAGTAGGAATAGGCACCACTAACCCATCCAATCAACTGGATGTTATGGGTTGGGTGGAATTGGGTGACGAATCCCAACCGGGCAATGAAGAAGAAGGTACGTTACGATATAACTCGTCATTAAAGTGTATACAATTTTACGATGGCAGCGCATGGCAATGCATCGGACGTCCCAAAATTCAAAATTTCGTTCTAAGGGATCGGATCAACAGTTCACTCGGCGGCAATGTAAATAATATTATAGATTACAACGGGGGCGGATATTCCGCTATCTATAATTTTGTAGTGAACGATGTGCAGGCTGGCGATACCATTCTTTTCTTAATAGAGCTGGTTGTTGACGATAATCTTAGGAAAAATTCCAGTTTTACAAATTGTTTAAAGGTATATGGCAATGGGATTTTTAAAGAACGCGACATGCCCGGGATTAACATGGAAGAAACCTTTACCACATTCATTTGGTCTGACGGGTTAAACGCTTCTGGGAATTTAACATTTGCCTTTGAGGTCAATATGGATATGGCAGACGCGCGGATTACTACTGTGCTTTTTCGATAGTATTCATACGGCTAACCCTTTTGAAGTTTTAGTCGTAGAGCAAATACTTTTCACGTACCTTTTTAAAAGCTTCCAAGTCATCTTCCCAAGATTTCCTGATTTCTTCAAAAGAGAGGCCCTTTTCAATTTGCTTTTGCAGCTCTTCGGTACCTGCATGTGCAGTAAAGTTGTCCGTATTAAAAAACTTGTCTTGTTGGCCATGACTGTGGTAGGCGTCGATAATCCAGGAGAGATCCACTTTGTTTAACCTAGGGGTCTGGCGGAGATCCAAACCATTGCACGAAGTTCCTTTGTGTTTAGGGTATTTTGAGCCGAAGTTAGGCTGCGGGGTATAGATGAAAGGATATTTTTCTGCGGGTAGAAAAGGCGAGCCTATAAGTTGAAACTGCATTTCGGTCCCCCTACCTGCGCTTAGGTTAGTTCCCTCTAACAGTCCCAAACTGGGATAGAGGTTAATAGCCTTATCATTGGGTAAATTGGGAGAGGGTCTTACGGGCACGGAATAAAAGGTGTCGTGGGTGTAATTTTCCATTGTTATGACCTTGAGGTCGCACTTTAGTCCGTTCGCTAACCACCCTTCACCATTGATCATTTGGGCATATTCACCGATCGTCATTCCATGGACCAAGGGAACGGTATGCATTCCCAGAAAACTAGTATGTTCCTGTTTCATAGTAGGGCCGTCTATATAATGACCATTGGGGTTGGGCCTGTCTAATACGATAAATGGGATTCCGGCTTCAGCACAGGCTTCCATCATATAGTGCATGGTCGAAATGTAGGTGTAGAAACGAACCCCAACATCCTGAATATCGAAAACAACCACATCCAATCCCTTCATTTGGGTTGGGGAGGGCTTTTTGCTCTTTCCATGTAGTGAGATAATGGGAATGCCTGTTTTCTTGTCGATACCATCCTGCACATACTCACCAGCATCGGCAGTACCCCGGAAACCGTGTTCGGGGGCGAATACCTTAACAACATTTATTTTGGAGTCATGTAGGAAGTCTACAAGATGTTTGTCCGTCCTCTCTACAGGTTCTCCATCCTCCGATTCAAGAAGTATAGAATCGGTTACAGATGTTTGGTTTGCAACAATACCTACGTTTTTATCTCTAAGATTAGGCATAAACTTATCTTTTCGGAAGGTGCCTAGGGTAATTTCTTTTTCCTCACTGTCTATTTCAACCGTATCATGAATTACCAACTCCCCCTGCTTTTTCTCCTTGGTATCTTGTTTCTTACTTCCGCTTCCACAAGAAAAACAAAGCAACATCGTTAGAGGTAGAACAATTAATAGTGTATTTTTGAAAAAAGATAATCGCATAGGAATCCAGTGAATTTCGAATATTTTGTCGCCCGTCGCATCGTTGCTTCGAAGGATTATAAAAGTAGTATTTCGGCTCCAATAATAAAAATTGCCATTACTGCTATTGCCTTGGGGTTAGCCATCATGATGGTATCCCTGGCCACAGGGGTTGGCCTTCAAAAAAAGATAAGGGAAAAGGTATCCGCTTTTAACGGGGATATCCTTATTTCGAAATACGATTCCAACTTTTCGAACGACTCTCAAGCCCCGATTTCAACAAAACAGGATTTTTACCCTAATTTCAATTTGTCCGAAGGAGTGGATCACATTCAAGGAGTTGCACTTAAAGGGGGCGTTATACGCACGGAAACCGATTTTGAAGGTGTGGTGGTAAAAGGTGTGGGAGCGGATTTTAAATGGGATTTCTTCGAGGAATATCTAACCCAAGGTAGACTGCCAGACTTTTCAGGAAGTTTGAATGATGAAATTCTACTTTCCAAATACCACGCGGATAGGTTGGGATTGGAGTTAGGCGATAGGGTCAACACATTTTTTCTCCAAGAAGGAAAGACCCAAAAGGCGCGAAGCAGAGGCTTTACTATTGTAGGAATGTACAGTAGTGGATTTCAGCAGTTCGATGAACAATTTTTGTTGGCAGATTTACGGCATGTGCAACGATTGAACAATTGGGAAGAGGATAAAGTAGGGGCATTCGAGCTATTTGTATCCGATTTTGATGAGATTCAGACCATAGGAAATAGGGTGTATGAAGAAGTGCCTAGCGATTTGGATTCCCTGACCATACGCGATAAGTACTACACCATTTTTGAATGGCTCGACCTTTTCGATTTTAATATTATCCTCATTATCGGAATCATGATCCTTATTGCGGGCATTAATATGATTACGGCTTTGCTTGTGCTTATATTGGAGCGTACGCAGATGATCGGTATTTTAAAGGCAATCGGAACTACGGACTGGAGCGTGCGCAAGGTATTTTTATACAATGCTGCCTATATAGTCTGTATTGGTCTTTTTTGGGGTAACCTCATTGGTATTGGGCTTTTGCTTACTCAGAAATACGGGAAGGTGATTTCCCTTAACCCCGAAACCTATTATGTAACCGAAGCGCCCATTTATTTCGATATGTTTCATATACTATTATTGAATGTGGGTACTTTATTGTTGTGTTTGGTGATGTTGCTGGTTCCTTCCTATTTTGTAACAAAAATCTCCCCGGTAAAGGCAATTCGGTTTGAGTAAATAAGAACGGCAGCCAACCTTAAAAATCGATTTGGGTTTTGTACTTTTGCGCCGCAGAACGAATCACTATGGAATACGCTAAGAATATCCTTGAAACCATTGGGAATACCCCATTGGTAAAAATCAATAAATTGGCTCAGGAATTGCCCTGTTTAGTCTTGGCAAAATACGAAACCTTTAATCCAGGGAACTCGGTAAAGGATCGTATGGCGCTTAAAATGATCGAAGATGCAGAAGCGGACGGTCGTCTCCAGCCAGGTGGTACCATCGTAGAAGGTACTAGCGGTAATACGGGAATGGGACTTGCACTAGCGGCCATCGTCAAAGGATACAAAATGATTTGCGTGACTACCGATAAACAGAGCAAGGAAAAAGTAGATATACTTAAGGCCGTTGGTAGCGAGGTTGTTGTCTGCCCCACCGATGTAGAACCAGAAGATCCAAGGTCTTACTATTCTACGGCAGCACGATTGGCTAAGGAAACCCCGAACAGTTGGTATGTAAATCAATACGACAATCCTAGCAATGCCAAAGCTCATTACGAAAGCACCGGTCCCGAAATATGGAAGCAAACTGCCGGTAAGGTGACCCATTTTGTAGTAGGTGTGGGAACGGGAGGAACTATAAGTGGTGTAGGTAAATTCCTTAAGGAGCAGAACCCTAACGTGAAGGTTTGGGGAATCGATACTTACGGAAGCGTTTTCAAAAAATACCATGAAACAGGTATCTTCGACGAAAAAGAAATTTACCCTTATGTAACTGAAGGGATTGGTGAGGATATTCTACCTGAAAATGTGAATTTTGACATCATTGATGGGTTTACCAAGGTTACCGATAAGGACGCTGCCGTGTATACCCAGAAGTTAGCCAAGGAAGAAGGCATGTTTTTAGGCAATTCGGCTGGTGCAGCTATGAAAGGTGTGCTTCAGCTAAAAGAACAATTTAACCCAGACGATGTGGTAGTGGTGCTATTCCATGATCACGGAAGCAGGTATGTGGGTAAAATGTTCAATGATGATTGGATGCGAAAAATGGGATATATCGAATAGGTATAATAACCATTGGTTTCTTTACCAAGTTTTTTCTAAATTAGGGTTCGATTATGTAACTCCCCACATAACTTAAATCTTTGCTTATGCATGAAGATTTTCTTCATTATGTGTGGAAATTTCAGAAATATTCGTCAAAAAAATTATTGACCCATCAGGGTGAGTCATTGCATATACTTTCGGTGGGCACTCATAATTTTGATTCAGGGCCAGATTTTCTGGTCAGTAAAATCAAAATAGGGGATCAGCTATGGGTGGGCAATGTCGAAATTCATCTGTCCTCCTCCCACTGGTACCAACATGAACACGAAAAAGACCCTAATTATGACAATGTGATTTTACACGTGGTTTGGGACCATGATGCCGAAGTGTATCGTAAAAACGGAAATCCAATTCCTGTGCTGGAACTACAACATCGAGTCGAACTGGGGTTGTTGAATAACTACAGCAAGCTGACAAAAAGTAAAGACCGATGGATACCCTGTGAGGCCGATTTCGGGTCTATTAATGAGTTGCTCATGCGCAATTGGACGGAGCGCCTGTTTTTTGAACGCTTAGAAGCTAAGGCGACATTGATAGAGGAAGCGCTACGGAATTCGGCCAACCATTGGGAGCGTGTTTTTTTTCAAATGCTTTGCAAAGGTTTTGGCCTAAAGGTAAATGGGGCTTCCTTTGCAAGTTTGGCGCATACATTGGATTATGATGTGGTTCGAAAATGTAGTGATACCCCCATAAACCTGGAGGCCCTTTTTATGGGGCAATTACATATGTTAGAAGGTGATGTGTACTGTGCATATTATGAGCGTTTACAGGAAATCCATACCTATTTAAAGTTGAAACATGAATTGGATAATGAAGGTGCCATTGTGCCCCAGTTTTTCCGGTTACGCCCTCCCAATTTCCCAACGATTCGACTCTCACAATTAGCCTCACTGCTATCTCGGCACCCACACTTGTTTTCAAAGCTTATGAATGCTAGTACCCTAAAGGAAATGAAGGAATTGTTTTCAGTGTCGGCAACCCATTATTGGGATAGCCATTACAATTTTGGGGTTCCATCGGCAACGCGAAGAAAGGGCTTATCCATTCGTTTTGTTGATTTATTGTTGATCAATACGGTGATACCATTGAAATATTGCTATGCCAAAAACCATGGGAAGGAAATTTCCGATGAGCTCATTACACTAGCACTTACCATAAAGGGCGAAGACAATTCGATTGTTAAAAGGTATAAGGGACTTCGAAATATGGAGGACAGTGCACTACAAAGCCAAGCCCTTTTACAATTGAAAAGTCATTATTGTGATTTGCGCAAATGTTTGCAATGTGAAGTAGGCAATACTTTGCTGAAAAAGCAGTAATTTGCGATGATGCTTCAGCTTATCTATAACATTAGGCATTTTTTCGAAAAGCATGGGTATTACGTGTGTTCCCGTTTGGCTGATCGCCTGGGTATGCGTGCTAAAAGTGTTCGACTCTTTTTTATTTACGTGTCCTTCGCAACCCTAGGTGCAGGCTTTGCCATCTATTTAACCCTTGCCTTTTGGTTGAAGCTCAAAGATTTGGTGTATACAAAGCGAACTTCAGTTTTCGATTTATGAATGGTTTCTTCCGATCTAGAATATTAGCCGCTACATTACTTTTGGTATTGGTATTCCTTTTAGGAGTATTGGGTTTTGTGTTTATGTATGACTTTTCATGGATAGATGCCATCTACATGACGATCATTACCATTACCACGGTTGGATTTGGAGAGGTAAGACCCTTGAGCCCATCCGAAAAGATTTTCACCTCTTTTCTCATAGTTTCGAGTATATTTATTGTGGGTTTTGCCATTAAGGAAATTTCAGAATACCTCTTAAGTAAAAACAACATTGGTAACCTAAGAAAGAAGAAAGTGCAAAAAAAGATCAAAAGTTTACAGAACCATATCATCGTATGTGGATATGGAAGAAATGGAAAACAAGCTGCCCAAAAGTTACAGGCGTACAATAAGCCTTTCGTAGTGGTTGAAAAGGATGAAGAGGTGATCGAGCGATTTTCTGAGGACCATGTTCTTTTTGTTCATGGAAATGCAGAGGAGGATGAAACCCTTTATCGTGCAGGAATAGATAAGGCCAATACGCTTATATGTGCATTGCCCAGTGATGCCGATAACTTGTTCGTGGTACTTTCTGCTCGACAGATAAATAATGACCTAAGGATTATAAGCAGGGCCGCAGAGGAAACAAGTTATAAAAAGTTGAAACTAGCGGGGGCAGACAATGTGATTATGCCAGATAGGATTGGAGGGGACCACATGGCTTCCCTCGTAGTGGTGCCCGATTTGGTGGAGTTTTTGGATAACCTTACGGTATCTGGAGAGGAAGACAGTATAAATGTTGAACAAATTGCATTCGAAAAAGTGTGTAGCGATGGCCAAGAGTTGGCCATAACCGATTTGGATCTGAGGAAGAAAACAGGCTGTTCCATAATTGGGTATAAAGGCCCCAGTGGCGAATACATTGTAAATCCCGAACCTACGATGATTCTTGAGAAAGGTTCAAAACTGATCCTTATTGGAAGGCCCAATCAAATTGAAAGTTTGAAGCAGCTGTACAATGTGTAGAAATGGTTAAGAAATTAAGAAGCAAAAATTTGAATTAGCCATTTTTTTTAGCATCTTGCCTGTCGTTTGAAATCTAAGTATAACCAAATAATCCAAATATGAAGAAATATCTTCTCTCACTTCTTGCAATCCTTTCCCCTTTTTTAACATTCGCACAAGAGACCCAAGAAGCTGGCCTAGATCAGAAAATTGATCAAGCCTTTCAGCCAGTAGCCACTTTTTTTACTAATGTTATTTTCTTTCCCATATATTCTAGTGACACTATTACCATTCCTTTTGTATTGGTTTTATTGGTAGGGAGTGCGGCGTTCTTTACGATTTATTTTGGGTTTCCTAATGTTCGCTACTTTGGAAAGGCGATCAATACAGTTCGTGGTAAGTACGACGAGATAGAAGGACATGGATTGGGGGATGAGGCTGCTGCAGTAGATGGAGATATTCGCGACACTATTCGGGATGAAAGCCAAGAAGGGGAAGTGAGTCACTTCCAGGCTTTGGCAACTGCAGTTTCTGGAACCGTAGGAAATGGAAATATTGCAGGGGTTGCCTTGGCCATTGCATTGGGTGGGCCAGGAGCCACCTTTTGGATGATCGTTTGTGGATTATTGGGTATGTCTACCAAATTTGTGGAATGTACCCTAGGGGTTCAATATCGTGATGTAGGAGAGGATGGCACAGTATACGGAGGTCCTATGTACTATATTTCGAAAGGATTAAAAGAAAGAGGCTTTAAAACCTTTGGGAAAATTGCTGCTGCTTTATTTGCGGTATTCTGTATTGGAGGTTCATTTGGTGGTGGAAACGCTGCTCAAAGTAATCAGGCAACTATTGTAATTAAGGAGTTGTTTAATTGGGAAAGCACAGCTGCTGGAGCCATAGTTGGATTAGTACTAGCGATCCTTGTTGGGATCATTATCATAGGTGGAATTAAGCGTATTGCCTCTGTTACAGAAAAAGTAGTGCCTTTTATGGCTGTTATGTACATAGTAGCTTGTTTGTATATCATCTTCAGTAATTTTTCTTTAATAGATGATGCTATCGGTCTTATTGTAAAGGAAGCCTTTAACCCAACAGCATTTGGAGTTGGTTCGGTAATTGGTGTTTTATTGGTAGGATTTCAACGGGCCGCCTTCTCCAACGAAGCCGGTGCTGGATCTGCCTCTATTGCACACTCTGCGGTAAAGACAAAATATTCTGCCTCTGAAGGACTTGTAGCCCTATTGGAGCCTTTTATTGATACCGTTGTAATTTGTACCATGACTGCCCTAGTTATTATCATCTTCAACTTTGGTGGTTTCTTTGGGTATGGTGGCGACGGATCTGGAGTAGTTTTCATTGATGGGTTGCCCTATGAAGGTGCAGGAATCACCTCCAAGGCCTTTGCGCAGTACATCCCATTCTCTGATGTATTCTTAACGATTGCCGTGGTGCTCTTTGCAGTTTCTACGATGATTTCATGGTCGTACTATGGATTGCAATCTTGGAAATTCCTTTTCGGACGAGGCAAGACAGCAGATATGGTTTATAAATTATTGTTCTGTACGTTTGTTGTCATTGGGGCAGCAGCAAGTATGAATTCCATTTGGGCATTCTCTGATGCGATGATTTTCGCAATGATTTTCCCGAATATGGTAGGATTGTACTTCCTGTTCCCGGTAGTAAAGAAACAGCTAAGACGTTATCTAGATGCTATTAAGGTAGCTGCGAGATAATCTCTGAAAATATATTTTTAAAGAATTTGAAAACTCCCCTGTTTTTAAACAAGGGAGTTTTTTATGCGTAAAAGAAATCGGTTAACCGTTTGGCACTTTAACAGGGGAGAACGTTTTGGAATACTACTATTGCTGCTGTGCATAGGTGTTTTGCTATTGAGTATTCATTTTTTTGAAGTAGGGGAGGGCGGAAAATTTGATCAATCTTCTTCAGAAGTTTTGAAACGTCAGAAGGAATTGGATTCCTTACGATGCATTGCGCTAGAGGTGCGAACCCCCAAGATCTATCCTTTCAATCCCAATTTCATGACCGATTACAAGGCCTATGCCCTTGGAATCACCCCACGGCAGTATGATCGTTTGAAATCATATAGGGATCAGGGAAAATGGATTAATTCGGTATCAGATTTCAAAAAAGTGACTCAAGTTCCAGATTCCGTATTGAATAGAATCAGTCCCTTCTTTAAGTTTCCAGACTGGGTCAAGAACCCAAAAAAAAGATTTAGGAAAACACAAGGGAATCAGGTTTTTAAAGGTGAAAAGACCGACCTAAACACGGCAACCAAAGAACAATTGCAGGAAGTTAGTGGTATTGGCGAAGTTCTGAGTGAACGTATCCTGGCCAAAAGAAATGAGTTGGATGGCTTTAGTCATGAATTACAATTATATGATGTTTGGGGATTGAAGCCCGAGGTGATAGAACGGGCATTGCAACGATTTAAGGTGAAATCACCTAAGCCCATCATTAAGATGGATATAAACAAAGCCTCGGCATCGGATCTAGCTACCATACCTGGAATTTCCTTCAATTTAGCCAAGAAAATCTGGGAGTTCGTCTATGTACGGGAAGGGATTTCCAGTTTTGAAGAATTGGCAAAAATTGAAGAATTGACACCCCGCAAATTACAGTTAATTCAATTATATTTGCTAATTGAGTAATATATGAAAAAGAAGGGCGTACCCCTTGGGATCTTTACTGTTGCACAAGCTTAATAGGTTTACCATTTGCCCAATTCTATAAATCAAATCACGAATGAATAATATGTATTTTACCGAGGAACACGAATTCTTCAGAAAGAGTTTTAGGGACTTTTTACAAAAGGAAGTGGTTCCCCATATTGAGAAATGGGAAAAGACAGGTACCATAGAACGATTTATCTGGGAGAAGATGGGAGAAATGGGATACTTTGGTATTTCCTATCCCGAAAAGTATGGTGGCCTCGATCTAGATATATTCTATCTCGTGATTTATTTAGAAGAGTTACAGCGTGTAAACAGTGGTGGTTTTGCAGCTGCTATGTGGGTACATCCCTATTTGGCCATGACGCATGTAAATGCGGAGGGAAGCGATGAGATTAAGGAAAAATACCTTCCTGCCAGTATTCGCGGGGAAAAAATGGGTTGTCTGTGTATCTCGGAACCATTTGGAGGAAGTGATGTGTCCGGAATGCGAACTACGGCTGTAAAGGAAGGTGATCATTACATTATTAATGGGTCAAAGACTTTTATAACCAACGGAATTTATAGCGACTATTTGGTCGTTTCTGCCAAAACGCATCCCGAAGAAGGTGGAAAAGGAATTAGTATGTTCATTATGGATCGCGATACTCCCGGTATTTCAGCAACCAAATTGGATAAACTTGGATGGCGTGCCAGTGACACTGCCGAAATTGCTTTTGATAATGTGAAAATACCCGTCACCAATTTGCTTGGGGAAGAAAAGAAGGGGTTCAGTTATCTGATGCAACATTTGGCATTAGAGCGTTTGGTCATGGCTATTAATGCACATGCCCGCAGTGAATGGGCCATAGAATATACCATTCAATACATGAAAGATCGTATTGCTTTTGGAAAATCGTTAGATAAGTTTCAGGCATTGCGTCATCGTGTGGCGCAAATGGCAAGCGAAGTGGAAATGTGCAAGACATTTAACTATGTAACAGCACAACGATTGGGAGGTAAGGATTACGTGGTTAAGGAGGCTAGCATGGCAAAATTGATCTCGACCAAAGTAGCAGATGAGGTGGCCTACGAATGCCTTCAGATGTTAGGAGGATATGGATATATTGAAGAATACCCATTAGCGAGAAACCTTCGGGATAGTAGATTGGGACCTATAGGAGGTGGGACTAGTGAAATCCTTAAGGAAATCATAGCCAAAATGGTTATCGATGGGAAAAGCTATAAGCCTGCGACCTAAACTTTTGGGTCTGGGATAAATGTGGTCCAATGATTGTAAGGTGTAAAGGTGTCAACTAAATTAAAAGTCAAAAGATGAAACACTCTTATTCTTATTTTAAGTATTTATTCAGTGTAGTGCTTGCTGTGGCAAGTACCTCTGCCTTTGCCCAAACCGAGTTAAGAAGTAAAATTGTCGATTTCAATACGTTTATGCCCATTGAAAGCGCCAGTATTTTTGTTAAGAATACCACTATAGGTACGGTAAGTAATTCAGATGGAAAGTTTGTCTTACTGGTTCCCCGTGAATTTACCAATGACACACTTGTAATTTCTTCCATTGGCTTCAAGAGCTTTAAAGCCCCGGTCGGTGAATTTGTGAACGACGAGGATATATTTTTGGAAGAGGACATAGCTTCCCTGGACGAAGTACTTTTGGTAGCGACCACCCGACCCAAAACAGGAAATGAGATTGTACAAAGGGCGCTTGAAGAGTTGGAAGAAAACCTTCCTGAGCAACCTTATTTGCAAAAAGGCTTTTTACGGCATAAAGAACGAAATAAAAGGGAATACAAATGGCTTATTGAAAGCGCTATTACGCTCTATGATTCCAGTTATGCTTCGGGAGCGGAAGACAACCTGAAGATAAATGTAGACGAAACCCGAAAGAGCTATGATCTTAGGGATGTGGATAGTTTATTTGCCTACGCTGCCTATTTAAAATATAAGACCAACAATAAAAGATTGAGGGCAAGAAACCTACGGCGCGATACCATTGCCAAGTCATCCTTGGTGAATGCCATAAAATGGAATGATAGACGTATTAATGGTTTGAGCAATCTTTTTAAGGGAAAACTTAATTTGGTTCGCAACTCGAATATGAGGAAAGCACTCTTCGGAAAAGACATCCTAGAAAAACATCAATTTGAGTTGGATACTGTCTTGGTAGAGAATGAAAAGAAGCTTTACAAGATTAGGATTTCTAAAAGTTCCGATTTTGTTGGCTTGGGGACCGTTGGGGTTTATAATGAAGGATTCGAGGCCAATGGCTGGTTATATATAGATTGGGATAGCTACGCGATCAAAAAAGTGGAATATGAATTGGTTGCTGCATCAGATGTTCAGAAACGCAGAAGCAGGTCGCTCTATGATACCTTGGTGAATCATAAGTTGGTCATGAGTTTTATGGAATATCAGGATAAGATGTACCCTAAGTATGTGTACTATGAAACGCCAAAGTTGGTGAATATTGGTGATCGTTCGTCGGATAAGAAAAAAGAAGAGGATGAAGATGCCAAGGATGAGCAGTTCTATTATACGGTACAGGAAATCCTGTTTACCGAAATTATTCAGGATTCGACTTCAGTAAGCAATGCGCTCCAAAATGAATGGTCCGACGACATTTTTTCCTCAAGGCCGTACAACAAAAACTTTTGGAAAAAATACAATGTACTCCTAGAGAGTGAGGAAGAAGAGAAGTTGATTCGTGATTTGAGCAAGCGGGCTTCACTTTTCAAACAATAATTTCTTCAATTTATATTCTTCTTTTGTAAAATCCTTTTTATATTTGCCGTCCGAAAAAGAGAGGAGGTGATGACACTATGTTAATTATACCAGTTAAAGACGGAGAAAATATCGATAGAGCATTGAAGCGCTTCAAGCGTAAGTTTGATCGTACAGGAACAATGCGCCAGTTGCGTGCACGTCAGCAGTTTACTAAGCCTTCAGTAAAACGTAGGGCCGAAATTCAGAAAGCACAATACATTCAAACATTACGAGACGCAGAAGAAATTTAATAAATTTCCTCTTGCATAAATATTGAAATCCGCCAGGTTACTTAGTAATTGGCGGATTTTTTTATGAAGTCATTTTTCAATTGGGGAATAGTTGTCGTACCTTTCCTTTCAATGAGTGCAAAACCATTTCAACCTTTCCTGGATTACCTTTCCCTAGAACGGAAATACTCCGTTCATACCTTAAAGGCGTATGAAAAGGATCTGCGCGACTTTTGGGTGTTTGCTCAGGACCACTACAATTATAAGGGTATTGATGAAGTGAATTATTCCGTGATTAGGAGTTGGATAGTTTCTTTGGTAGAAGACGGCATATCCAATAGAAGCATTAATAGGAAAATATCCTCCCTAAAATCGTACTACCGTTTCCTTCTTAAGACCAAGCAAATCGAGGTAAATCCCTTGGCGCAACACAAAGCGCTTAAAACACCTAAAAAAATACAGGTGCCTTTCTCAAAATCTGAGATCGATCATGTTATTGATCTTTTGAAAAAGGAAGAGGGCTTCGAAGGGCTTAGGAACCGCCTTATAGTTGAATTGTTTTATGCTACGGGGATGCGCCGGGCAGAATTGGTACAGCTAAGGTTGGCAAGTTTTTCGTGGTCCGAGAATATAGTAAAGGTATTGGGGAAAAGGAACAAGGAACGGCGAATTCCATTATTGCCCTCTATTAAGGAAACGCTAGAGCGATATTTGGAAGAAAGGAATAAGCTCGAAAACATCGTAGATGGCGATTTCTTGCTGCTGTCCAAAAAAGGAGTTAAATTATATGAAACGCTTGTGTACCGAGTTATAAATTCCTATTTTAGTAAAGCATCAGAAAAGGTGAAGAAAAGTCCTCACATCTTACGACATTCTTTTGCAACACACCTTCTTAATGAAGGAGCGGATTTAAATGCAGTAAAAGAGCTGCTTGGACATGCGAGTTTGGCTTCAACTCAAGTATACACACATAATAATATGGCTCAATTAAAGCAAGTGTATAGAGAGGCCCACCCGCGGAACTCAAAATAACTACTAACTTAAAAATTTTTGTGTATGAAGGTAAACGTGCAAACCCCAAACTTTGTAGCGGACGTTAAACTTATTGACTTCATAAATAAGAAACTTTCCAAATTAGAAATTTTTTACGATCGAATTATTTATGCTGATGTTTTTTTGAAGGTGATTAAAACCAGTGAAAAGGAAAACAAAAGTGTGGAGATTCTATTGAGTATTCCTGGCGGGGATCTCATGGTGAAAAAAGAAGCCAGAACCTTTGAGGCAGGCACCGATGAATGTGTGCAATCCCTAGAACGACAACTGAAAAAAAGAAAGGAAAAACAGAGAGCACATGCTTGATGAATTTTTTTGAAAAAAGTTTTGTAGAAAAAATAAATTCTATACATTTGCAGTCCGTTAGAAATAGCGGACTTTTTTATGCTGGAAATTTGGTGTAAGAAGGTGCTGAAAAGGCCGATGTAGCTCAGCTGGCTAGAGCAGCTGATTTGTAATCAGCAGGTCGTGGGTTCGAGTCCCTCCATCGGCTCTAAAACGTTCTTAAAATAGTTTGCAAAATGCTAGGGGAGATACTCAAGCGGCCAACGAGGACAGACTGTAAATCTGTTGGTTTTTACCTTCGCAGGTTCGAATCCTGCTCTCCCCACTTTTTTTAAAGTTCTTCGAACTTTTTGAAAGCAAAAAAATATTAGCTATCTTTGCACGCATTTTCGAGGTATATTGCTCGAAATTTGACATAATGAATGCCTTTCCCTAATGGATTTTTTGGGGATAAAATGCGGGAGTAGCTCAGTTGGTAGAGCGTCAGCCTTCCAAGCTGAATGTCGCCGGTTCGAACCCGGTCTCCCGCTCTCAAAAAACTTCAATGCCCTAGTTATGTGGAATTGGAGTTTTTGTCGTTGCAGAAAGCGACTTTAAATACGCTTAAACCCGCAACCAAAAAGCCGGTGTAGCTCAGGGGTAGAGCGTTTCCTTGGTAAGGAAGAGGTCACGGGTTCAAATCCCGTCATTGGCTCAAAGTAGTTTTTAATTGAACACTAATATATAACTAAGATTTAAATTAATACAAGATGGCAAAAGAAACATATGATCGGTCGAAACCTCACTTAAACGTAGGTACTATCGGACACGTTGATCACGGTAAAACAACCTTAACTGCTGCGATTACTAAAGTATTGGCAGATGCTGGTTTCTCAGAAGCTTCGGCTTTTGATCAAATTGACAACGCTCCTGAAGAAAAGGAACGTGGTATTACCATTAACTCTTCACACGTTGAGTATGCTACTGCAAATCGTCACTACGCACACGTTGACTGTCCAGGTCACGCCGATTACGTAAAGAACATGGTAACTGGTGCTGCTCAGATGGACGGTGCTATTCTTGTGGTTGCTGCTACAGACGGACCAATGCCACAAACTCGTGAGCACATCCTATTAGGACGTCAGGTAGGTATTCCTCGTATCGTTGTATTCATGAACAAAGTGGATATGGTAGATGATGATGAGCTACTTGAACTAGTAGAGATGGAAATTAGAGATCTTCTTTCTTTCTACGAGTATGATGGTGATAATGGACCTGTTATTGCTGGTTCTGCATTAGGTGCATTGAACGGTGAGCAAAAATGGGTGGATACAGTAATCGAATTGATGGAAGCTGTAGATACTTGGATCGAAGAGCCACTTCGTGAAGTAGATAAAGACTTCTTAATGCCAATCGAAGATGTATTCTCTATTACTGGTCGTGGTACTGTTGCAACTGGACGTATCGAAACTGGTGTTGCAAACACTGGAGATCCTGTAGATATCATTGGAATGGGAGCTGAGAAATTAACTTCTACTATTACAGGGGTTGAGATGTTCCGTAAAATCCTTGACAGAGGAGAAGCTGGTGATAACGTAGGTATCCTTCTAAGAGGTATTGAAAAAACTGATATCCGTCGTGGGATGGTTATCTGTAAGCAAGGATCTGTAACTCCTCACGCTAAGTTTAAAGCAGAGGTGTATGTCCTTAAGAAAGAAGAAGGTGGACGTCACACTCCATTCCATAACAACTACCGTCCTCAGTTCTACGTACGTACAACTGACGTAACAGGGAACATCAACCTTCCTGATGGTGTTGAAATGGTAATGCCAGGTGATAACCTTACTATTACTGTAGATCTTATCCAGCCAATCGCTATGAACGTAGGTCTTCGTTTCGCTATCCGTGAAGGAGGTAGAACCGTAGGTGCTGGACAGGTTACTGAAATTTTAGACTAATTACAGTATATATATAAAAGTCTTAAGGTGTCTTACAGAAGTGGGACGCCTTGACTTTTGTTTACGGGTTTAGCTCAGTTGGTAGAGCACTGGTCTCCAAAACCAGGTGTCGGGAGTTCGAGTCTCTCAACCCGTGCGAAACAAGGCAATGAGTTTAAAAGCTCGGGTTTAAATTTTAAACACAATAAAATGATAAACTACATCAAAGAATCTTATAATGAGCTTAAGAATCACGTGACTTGGACTTCATGGTCCGAAGCACAACGCCTCACCGTTGTTGTAGCAGTATTCTCAGTTGTATTGGCATTGGCCGTATGGGGAGTTGATACTGTGTTCAGTGGAGTTATTGGAAAGTATTTTGAATGGATCAAATCCTAAGGGAGGAATTGAAGATGACGGAAACTAAAAATACAAAAAAGTGGTATGTAGTTCGTTCGGTTAGCGGACAGGAGAATAAGATCAAGTCTTATATCGAAAGTGAAATCGTACGATTGGAACTTCAGGATTACATTGAGCAGGTATTAGTGCCTACTGAGAAAGTGATTCAGATCCGTAATGGGAAGAAAATCAATAAAGAACGTGTTTACTTTCCAGGATATATTATGATCCAAGCCAGTTTGGCTGGAGAAGTGCCTCATATCATTAAATCCATTAATGGGGTAATTGGTTTCCTTGGGGAAACAAAAGGGGGTGACCCTGTGCCTTTGCGTCAAGCAGAAGTGAATAGAATGTTAGGAAAGGTAGATGAGCTTGCTGTTCAGGACGATAATATTAATATCCCTTACATCATAGGGGAAACCGTTAAGGTTATCGATGGACCTTTCAATGGATTCAATGGAACTGTTGAAAAGATCAATGAAGAAAAGCGTAAGCTAGAGGTAATGGTAAAGATTTTCGGAAGAAAAACACCATTGGAGCTAAGCTATATGCAAGTTGAGAAAATATAATTGTTACGCTATATAATAGATTTTTTCTTAAGCTTCCACAAGAGAAAAGATCTCATTTAAATTTTAAAAAATGGCAAAAGAAGTAGATAAAGTAGTCAAATTGCAAGTTCGCGGAGGTGCTGCTAACCCATCACCACCAGTTGGACCCGCTTTAGGTGCTGCAGGTGTTAACATCATGGAGTTCTGTAAGCAGTTCAATGGGCGTACCCAGGACAAGCAAGGGAAAGTATTGCCAGTAGCGATTACGGTTTATAAGGACAAGTCTTTCGACTTTGTTATTAAAACCCCGCCCGCTGCGGTACAAATCCTTGAAGCTGCTAAGGTAAAGAAAGGTTCTGGTGAACCTCATGCCAAGAAGGTAGCGACTATTACTTGGGACCAAGTAAAGGCGATTGCAGAAGACAAAATGCCCGATTTGAATGCATTTACCGTAGAATCTGCCATGAAAATGGTAGCCGGTACGGCAAGATCAATGGGTGTGAAAGTAAAAGGTGCTGCACCTTTTTAATCTAGAAAAGAATCTATAAAATGGCAAGATTAACAAAAAAGCAAAAAGACGCCAAAGCAAAAGTAGACCCTAATAAGGCATACTCTGTTGCTGAGGCCTCTGCTTTGGTAAAAGAAATATCTAACGTAAACTTCGATGCGTCCGTAGACCTTGCTGTACGTCTTAACGTAGATCCACGAAAAGCGAACCAAATGGTACGTGGAGTGGTAACACTTCCTCACGGAACTGGTAAAGATGTAAAGGTATTGGCATTGGTAACTCCAGATAAGGAAGCCGAAGCCAAGGAAGCGGGAGCAGATTATGTTGGTTTAGACGAGTACCTCACTAAAATTAAGGGAGGTTGGACAGATGTTGACGTAATAGTAACTATGCCGAGTGTAATGGGTAAATTGGGTCCTTTAGGACGTGTCTTAGGTCCTCGTGGGCTTATGCCAAACCCAAAAACCGGTACAGTAACTATGGACGTTGCTAAAGCCGTTTCTGATGTAAAAGCTGGTAAGATCGACTTTAAGGTTGATAAGACCGGTATTGTGCACGCTTCAATTGGAAAAGCATCCTTTGATGCCGAGAAAATTGCTGGAAACGCAAAAGAACTACTAACTACCTTGGTTAAAATGAAGCCTCAGGCTGCAAAAGGGGTTTATATTAAAAGCATCTTCATGTCCAGTACAATGAGTCCTGGTATCGAGATCGATTCTAAAGACCTAAGCTAAGCAGAAATACTATAGATTATGACAAGAGAAGAAAAATCACAAGTAATTGAACAGTTGACTGCACAGCTATCTGAGAATTCCAATATTTATTTGGCAGATATTTCAGGTCTAGATGCAGGAACCACTTCTAACTTACGTCGCGCTTGTTTTAAAGCAGGGGTTAAGTTGAACGTGGTAAAGAACACCTTGTTGGCTAAGGCTATGGAAAGTTCGGATAAGGATTTTGGTGAATTGACCGAGGTTCTTAAAGGAAACACTTCCTTAATGGTAGCTGAAACAGGAAACGCTCCGGCAAAAGTAATCAAGGAATTCAGAAAGAAATCTGATAAGCCTTTACTTAAAGGAGCCTTTATAGAAGAAGCAATCTATGTAGGAGATGATCAACTAGATGCATTAGTGGACATCAAATCCAGAGAAGAGCTTATCGGAGAAATCGTTGGATTGCTCCAGTCGCCTGCTAAGAATGTTATCTCTGCTCTTAAGAGTGGTGGAAGCACACTTTCAGGTATTGTTAAAACTCTTTCAGAAAAAGAGGGATAACCCAAATTATTGCACTATTTAAACTATAATAAAAATTACATTAAAACGATAGAAAATGGCAGATTTAAAAGATTTCGCAGAACAATTGGTTAACTTAACTGTAAAAGAGGTTAATGAGTTAGCTACTATATTAAAAGACGAGTACGGTATCGAGCCTGCTGCTGCTGCTGTAGCTGTAGCTGCTGGTCCAGGAGCTGGTGGTGGAGACGCTGCTGAGGAGAAGTCAGAATTCGACGTAATCCTTAAAGCCGCTGGTGGTTCTAAGCTTGCTGTAGTAAAGTTGGTTAAAGAACTTACAGGTGCTGGTCTTAAAGACGCTAAGGAATTAGTAGACAACGCTCCTTCTCCAATTAAGGAAGGTGTTGCTAAAGACGAAGCTGAAGCACTTAAAGCTCAGTTAGAAGAAGCTGGAGCAGAGGTTGAGCTTAAATAAGCTCCTCTAATCCAAACCTTAAGGTTTAGGTCTTCTGCAAAACCGCAGAATGACCTAAACCATTTTGCGTATATAAAGGTTACCGTTTTTCGAGTATACGCATCACACATATTTTTAATTAAAATTCCGTCCATCGATGTCAGCAACGCAAACTGCAAGATTGAATTTTTCCTCTGTACAAAACAAGCCCGATTACCCGGACTTTTTGGACATTCAAATAAAATCCTTCCAGGATTTTTTCCAGTTGGAAACCAAGTCAGAAGAAAGAGGGCAAGAGGGTCTGTACAAGACTTTTTTAGAAAACTTCCCTATTACCGACACACGTAACCAGTTCGTACTGGAGTTTTTAGATTATTTCGTAGATCCACCGCGATATTCCATCCAGGAATGTATCGAGCGTGGGTTAACTTATAGTGTGCCCCTTAAGGCTCGTCTTAAACTTTATTGTACAGACGAAGAGCATGAGGATTTCGAGACCATCGTTCAGGATGTGTACTTGGGTACAATTCCCTACATGACACCTTCAGGTACCTTCTGCATTAACGGTGCGGAGCGTGTAGTAGTATCTCAGCTACACCGTTCACCTGGTGTGTTCTTTGGACAATCATTCCATGCAAATGGAACCAAATTATATTCTGCCCGTGTGATTCCTTTCAAAGGATCTTGGATAGAATTCGCTACCGATATCAATAGCGTGATGTACGCTTATATCGATAGAAAGAAAAAATTACCGGTAACGACACTTTTCCGTGCCATCGGATTCGAAAGGGATAAAGATATCCTTGAGATTTTCGATTTGGCCGAAGAAGTGAAGGCTTCAAAAACCGGACTTAAAAAATACTTAGGCCGTAAGTTGGCTGCACGTGTACTTAAGACTTGGCACGAAGATTTTGTGGATGAAGATACGGGTGAAGTTGTATCGATTGAGCGTAACGAGATTATCTTGGACCGTGATACCGTGCTTGAAAAGGAACACATCGAGGAGATTTTAGACTCTGGTTCCAAAACCATCCTATTGCACAAAGAGGACAATCAATTGGCCGATTATGCAATTATTCACAACACATTGCAAAAAGACCCTACCAACTCCGAAAAGGAAGCGGTAGAGCATATCTATAGACAATTACGTAACGCCGAACCACCCGATGAGGAAACCGCACGTGGTATCATCAACAAACTGTTCTTCTCAGATCAGCGATATAATCTTGGAGAGGTAGGACGTTACAGAATGAACAAGAAACTTGGTTTGGATATCGAAATGGATAAGCAAGTGCTTACCAAAGAAGATATCATTACCATTGTTAAATATCTTATTGAGTTAATTAACTCTAAGGCTGAAATCGATGATATCGATCACTTATCCAACCGTCGTGTACGTACTGTGGGTGAGCAGTTATCCTCTCAGTTTGGAGTTGGTTTGGCTCGTATGGCAAGAACCATTCGTGAGCGTATGAACGTTCGTGATAACGAGGTGTTTACTCCGATCGATTTGATTAACGCAAAGACTTTGTCTTCCGTGATCAATTCGTTTTTCGGAACCAACCAGTTATCTCAATTCATGGACCAAACAAACCCACTAGCCGAGATTACGCACAAGCGTCGTCTTTCTGCTTTGGGGCCTGGAGGTCTTTCTAGGGAAAGAGCAGGATTTGAGGTTCGTGATGTACACTATACCCACTACGGAAGGTTATGTCCTATTGAAACACCTGAAGGACCAAACATTGGTCTTATTTCTTCACTATCTGTATATGCCAAGGTAAATAACCTAGGATTTATAGAAACACCTTATCGAAAAGTAGATAACGGACAGATCGATTTGAAAAACGAACCGATTTATCTTTCTGCTGAAGAGGAAGAAGAAAAATTGATCGCCCAGGCAAATATTCCACTTACCGAAAATGGAACTATTGATAGCGATCGTGTAATTGCACGTATGGAAGGTGATTTCCCTGTAGTAGACCCAAAACAGGTTCACTATACGGACGTTGCGCCTAACCAGATTTCTTCTATATCGGCTTCTTTGATTCCGTTCCTTGAACATGATGATGCGAACCGTGCCTTGATGGGATCTAACATGATGCGTCAGGCTGTTCCATTATTAATTGCAGATTCTCCTATTGTGGGAACTGGGTTGGAACGTCAGGTAGCTTCCGATAGCCGTGTATTGATTAATGCGGAAGGTGATGGAGTTGTTGAGTACGTTGATGCTAACGAGATCGTAATTAAATATGATCGAAGTGAAGATGAGCGGATGGTGAGTTTCGATGGGGATTCTAAAACGTATAACCTTATCAAGTTTAGAAAAACAAACCAGAGTACTTCTATTAACCTGAAGCCTATTGTAAGTAAAGGCGATCGAGTGGCCAAGGGGCAAGTGCTTTGTCAAGGATATGCTACCGAGAAAGGTGAATTGGCACTGGGACGTAACATGAAAGTTGCTTTCATGCCATGGAAAGGATACAACTTTGAGGATGCGATTGTAATTTCAGAAAAAGTGGTTCGTGAAGATATCTTTACGTCCATTCATATAGATGAATATTCATTGGAGGTTCGTGATACCAAATTGGGTAATGAAGAATTGACCAACGATATTCCAAACGTTTCCGAGGAGGCGACCAAAGACCTTGACGAAAACGGAATGATCCGTGTTGGGGCCGAGGTAAAACCTGGGGATATCCTTATCGGTAAGATTACTCCAAAAGGAGAAAGCGATCCGACACCAGAAGAGAAACTGCTTCGTGCCATCTTTGGTGATAAAGCAGGTGATGTAAAGGATGCTTCCTTAAAGGCATCTCCATCACTTCGAGGTGTAGTAATAGATAAGAAACTATTTGCTAGAGCTATAAAGGATAAGCGAAAGAGAGCCAAAGACAAAGAGGATATTGCAGAACTTGAATTGAAGTACGAAAGCAAGTTCTATGCCCTTAAGGATGTATTGGTCGAAAAGCTATTCGCTATTGTTGGAGGTAAGACAGCACAAGGGGTTACGAACGATTTAGGAGAAGTAGTATTCCCTAAGGGTAAGAAGTACACCTTGAAAATGTTGAATGGGGTTGAAGACTACACACACTTAGTGGGTGGAACTTGGACTACCGACGACGACACTAACCTTATGGTTCGTGACCTAATGCATAACTACAAGATTAAAGAAAACGATTTGCAAGGGAACTTGCGTCGTGAGAAGTTTACCATCTCCGTAGGGGATGAGCTTCCTTCAGGAATCTTAAAGTTGGCTAAGGTTTATATTGCTAAGAAACGTAAACTGAAAGTAGGGGACAAAATGGCAGGACGTCACGGTAACAAAGGTATTGTTGCCCGTATCGTTCGCGAAGAAGACATGCCATTCCTTGATGACGGAACACCAGTAGATATCGTATTGAATCCGCTTGGGGTACCTTCCCGTATGAACATTGGACAGATCTATGAAACCGTATTAGGTTGGGCAGGTCAGAAATTAGGACGCAAGTTCGCCACTCCAATTTTCGATGGGGCTTCATTGGATCAGATCAACGAATTGACTGACGAAGCTGGAATTCCAAGATTTGGACATACCTATCTATATGATGGTGGTACAGGACAGCGTTTCGACCAAGCAGCAACGGTAGGTGTAATCTACATGTTGAAACTAGGTCACATGGTAGACGATAAGATGCACGCTCGTTCCATAGGTCCTTACTCCTTGATTACGCAACAGCCGTTAGGAGGTAAGGCACAGTTTGGTGGACAGCGATTTGGAGAGATGGAAGTATGGGCACTTGAGGCCTATGGAGCTTCCAGTACACTTCGAGAAATATTGACGGTAAAGTCTGATGATGTAATTGGTCGAGCCAAAACATACGAAAGTATAGTTAAAGGTGAATCCATGCCGGAACCGGGTCTTCCAGAATCTTTCAATGTATTAATGCATGAACTGAAAGGTCTAGGACTTGATATCAGATTAGAAGAATAACCCGATTCCCCTCTTCGGAGGGGATGAAATGGGTTTTTCTGAAGCCACCTAAACCAAGGCTTCTACCAAACAAAATTTTAAAGTATTTTTTTCAGCATTATGGCAAGAAATAAAGAAAACACAGTACAGAAATTCAATAAGATTTCTATCGGTTTAGCTTCACCTGAGTCTATTTTGGCAGAGTCACGCGGAGAAGTACTAAAGCCGGAAACAATCAATTACCGTACACACAAGCCAGAACGTGACGGTCTTTTCTGTGAGCGTATCTTCGGTCCTGTTAAGGATTACGAGTGTGCCTGTGGCAAATATAAAAGAATTCGCTACAAAGGAATCGTTTGTGATCGTTGTGGTGTAGAGGTAACCGAAAAGAAGGTACGTCGTGATCGTGTAGGACACATTAATTTGGTAGTTCCTGTAGCACACATTTGGTACTTCCGTTCATTGCCTAATAAAATTGGATACTTACTTGGGTTACCTTCCAAGAAGTTAGACATGATCATTTACTATGAAAGATATGTAGTAATTCAACCAGGTATTGCAAAGAATGAAGAAGGTGAACCATTACAAAAAATGGATTTCCTTACAGAAGAAGAATACCTAAATATCTTAGATAGTCTTCCACAGGAGAATCTATACCTTGAGGATAATGATCCTAACAAGTTCATTGCTAAGATGGGAGCAGAGTGTCTTATCGAATTGTTGCAACGTATCGACCTAGATGCCTTGTCTTTCGAGTTGAGACACAAAGCCAACAATGAAACATCTAAGCAACGTAAAACAGAAGCGTTAAAGCGTCTACAGGTAGTGGAAGCATTACGTGAAGCGAACAACAATCGTGAGAATAAGCCAGAATGGATGATCATGAAGGTGGTGCCTGTAATTCCACCAGAATTGCGTCCTTTGGTGCCATTGGATGGTGGTCGTTTCGCTACCTCGGATTTGAACGACTTATATCGTCGTGTAATTATCCGTAACAACCGTTTGAAACGTCTTATGGAGATCAAAGCGCCAGAGGTAATCTTGCGTAATGAGAAGCGTATGCTTCAAGAGTCCGTAGATTCATTGTTTGACAACACAAGAAAGTCTTCAGCTGTTAAGACCGATAGTAATAGACCGCTAAAATCCCTTTCAGATTCCCTAAAAGGAAAGCAAGGGCGTTTCCGTCAGAACCTATTGGGTAAACGTGTAGATTATTCAGCACGTTCTGTAATTGTTGTAGGACCTGAATTGAAATTATTCGAATGTGGACTTCCAAAAGATATGGCTGCCGAGCTATACAAGCCTTTCGTAATCCGTAAGTTGATCGAAAGAGGAATTGTAAAAACGGTAAAGTCTGCAAAGAAGATTATAGATAAAAAAGAGCCTGTTGTTTGGGACATTCTTGAAAACGTATTGAAAGGGCACCCAGTATTATTGAACCGGGCCCCTACCTTACACCGTTTGGGAATTCAAGCCTTTCAACCAAAATTAATAGAAGGTAAAGCGATTCAGTTACACCCATTGGTATGTACTGCATTTAATGCGGATTTCGATGGTGACCAAATGGCGGTTCACTTACCACTAGGACCTGAAGCTATCTTGGAAGCACAGTTATTGATGCTTGCCTCTCATAATATTTTGAACCCTGCAAATGGTTCACCGGTAGCAGTACCTTCTCAGGATATGGTATTGGGTCTTTACTATATGACCAAGTTGCGAAAAAGCGATAAGGATTATACGGTAATTGGTGAAGGATTAACTTTTTACTCTCCAGAGGAAGTGACAATTGCTTACAATGAAGGAAGGGTAGATCTAAATGCAGAAATAAAGGTACGAACCAAAGACTTCAACGAAGAAGGTGAATTAGCTACGCAGTTAATCACGACTACAGTTGGTAGGGTAATCTTTAATGATAAAGTACCGGAGAGAGCAGGTTATATCAACGAAGTATTGACCAAGAAATCCCTAAGGGATATTATTGGTGGAATCCTTCAGGTGACTTCTGTACCGGAAACGGCAGAGTTCTTGGATGAGATTAAACACCTAGGATATAAATTCGCTTTCGAAGGTGGATTGTCATTCAGTTTAGGGGATATCATTATTCCAGCCGAGAAGCAAACAATGATCGATTCTGCCAATTCACAGGTAGATGGTATTATTGCTAACTATAACATGGGATTGATCACAAATAACGAACGTTACAATCAGGTGATCGATATTTGGACAGCGACCAACGCTCAGCTTACCGAGCTGTCTATGAAGCGTATCCGTGAGGATCAGCAAGGATTTAACTCGGTATACATGATGCTTGATTCTGGGGCACGTGGTTCTAAGGAGCAGATTCGTCAGCTTACTGGAATGCGTGGTCTTATGGCAAAGCCGAAGAAGTCTAACTCTGGTGGAGGGGAAATTATTGAAAACCCGATCCTTTCCAACTTTAAGGAGGGACTTTCCATCTTGGAGTACTTTATCTCTACACACGGTGCCCGTAAGGGTCTTGCAGATACCGCTTTGAAAACGGCAGATGCAGGGTACTTAACCCGTCGTTTGGTAGATGTATCTCAAGATGTGATCATCAATATAGAAGATTGTGGAACCCTCCGAGGAATTGAGGTTTCTGCACTTAAGAAAAATGAAGAAGTTGTTGAGCCATTGGCCGATAGGATTAAAGGACGTACCTCGTTGAACGATGTGGTGAATCCTTTAACCAAGGAAGTAATGGTAGAAGCAGGAGGACATATTACCGATGCCATCGCAAAAGTAATCGATGCATCTCCAGTAGAAACCATTGAAGTGCGCTCAGCTCTTACTTGTGAAGCCAAGAAAGGTATTTGTGCTGCTTGTTACGGAAGAAACCTTGCAACCAATAAAATGGTACAACGAGGTGAAGCTGTTGGTGTAGTTGCTGCGCAATCCATTGGGGAGCCAGGAACACAGTTAACACTTCGTACATTCCACGTGGGAGGTATTGCAGGTAACATTTCTGAAGAAAACAAACTTGCCGTTAAGTTTGACGGTAGGGCAGAGATCGAAGATCTTAAGATAGTGAAAGGTGAAGATGCCGATGGAAAGAAAATAGATATCGTTATTTCTCGTACTTCAGAAATAAAATTAATCGATGAGAAGACAGGTATTACACTAAGTACCAATAACATTCCTTATGGTTCGACCATTTTTATTAAAGATGGACAAAAACTGAAAGCAGGGGATGTGGTATGTCAGTGGGATCCTTATAATGGTGTGATCATTTCCGAATTTGCAGGAAAAATCAAATACGAAAACATCGAGCAAGGGATTACCTATCAAGTTGAGATTGATGAACAAACAGGATTCCAAGAGAAAGTAATTTCTGAATCAAGGGATAAGAAAAAGATTCCTACACTTCAGATTTTAGGAACTAAAGGAGAATTGATTCGTTCATACAACTTACCAGTAGGGGCTCACCTTATGGTAGATGATGATGAGAAGATCAAAGTAGGTAAGATCTTGGTGAAGATACCTCGTAAGTCTGCGAAAGCAGGTGATATTACAGGAGGTCTTCCAAGGGTTACCGAATTGTTCGAAGCACGTAATCCATCCAATCCAGCTGTAGTAAGTGAGATCGATGGTGTGGTTTCTTTTGGTAAGATAAAAAGGGGTAACCGTGAGATTATCGTTGAGTCTAAATTGGGCGAAATCAAGAAATACTTGGTGAAGCTTTCCAACCAGATTCTGGTACAGGAAAATGACTACGTAAGAGCGGGAATGCCACTATCTGACGGGGCAATTACTCCAGTAGATATCTTGAAGATTAAAGGGCCTTCTGCCGTACAACAATACTTAGTAAATGAAGTACAAGAGGTATATCGTTTACAAGGGGTGAAGATTAATGATAAGCACTTCGAGGTTGTAGTACGTCAAATGATGCGTAAAGTACAAATTGTAGATCCGGGAGATACTACGTTCTTGGAGAACCAATTGGTACACAAGTACGATTTCATTGAAGAGAACGACAAAATCTTTGGAATGAAAGTAGTTGAGAATGCTGGAGAATCAGAAAGCCTCAAAGAAGGTCAGATTGTTACGGCTCGTGAACTACGTGATGAGAACTCTATCCTACGACGAGAGGACAAGACCTTGGTTGAGGGGCGTGATGCGATTCCAGCTACTGCAACACCAATTTTGCAGGGGATCACAAGAGCCTCCTTACAGACCAAGTCGTTCATATCTGCGGCATCCTTCCAGGAAACTACTAAAGTATTGAATGAAGCCGCTGTAAGTGGTAAAATAGATACCCTAGAAGGTCTTAAGGAGAACGTAATCGTTGGACATAGAATACCAGCAGGAACTGGAATGAGAAACTACGATACCATTATCGTAGGATCCAAGGAAGAGCTGGAGGACATGACACGCGAGAAGCAAGAAGTTAATTATAACTAATAAACAATAGATCAAGCGCTCCGTATAGGGGCGCTTGTTTTTTTAAATAGAGAGATATGGCAGATGAAAAGAAGCCCAAACAAGGGCAGATCAATATAGAATTAGACGGAGAGGTAGCCCAAGGTATTTATAGTAACTTGGCTATTATTAATCATTCACAATCGGAGTTTGTACTAGACTTCGTAACGATTATGCCTGGTGTGCCTAAGAGTAAGGTGAAATCCAGGATTGTATTGACTCCGCAGCATGCCAAACGATTCTTAAAGGCATTGAATGATAATATTCATCGCTTCGAGAACGCCCATGGCGAGATTAAAGATTATCAGCAGCCTCCCATTCCCATTAATTTTGGACCGACAGGAGAAGCATAAGAATAAAAGCCCCACTGAAAAGTGGGGTTTTTTGTTGCAATTAGTTTTAGCCAGTGGTTTGTTCGAATTCGCTTATAAAGTGAAGCTTTACATTGGGATATTTGCTTTGGGTCATCTGTAAGGTAAACGCCGAATCCGCAAAGAATACCAATTGACCTCGCTTATCCTTTGCCAAGAATTTGGATTTAACCCTTTTGAAATCAGCGAACTCCTCACTCTTCCAGTCTGCTGGGTCTACCCAGCATGCTTTGTGCACATTTAGATTCTCATACCTGCACTTGGCGCCGTATTCATGTTCCAGCCTGTATTGTATCACTTCAAACTGAAGGGCACCCACAGTTCCAATTACCTTTCGGCCATTCAGTTCCAAAACAAAGAGCTGTGCCACACCCTCATCCATTAACTGGTCTATACCTTTCTCCAATTGCTTGCTTTTCATGGGATCGGCATTATTGATGTACTTAAAATGCTCCGGTGAAAAACTTGGAATACCCTTATAGCGCATTTCCTCACCTTGGGTAAGGGTGTCACCTATCTTAAAGTTCCCTGTATCATGTAATCCCACAATATCCCCGGGATAGGAGACATCTACCACTTGTTTCTTTTCAGCAAAGAATGCGTTGGGAGAAGAAAACTTCATTTTCTTACCGTTTCTTACATGTAGATATGGCGTATTTCTTTCGAAAGTACCTGAGACGATTTTCACAAAAGCCAAGCGATCCCTATGTTTTGGATCCATATTGGCATGTATCTTAAATACGAATCCGGAGAATTCCTTTTCTTCCGGTCGTACCAGGCGTGTGTCACTTTCCTTGGGCCTAGGTTTTGGTGCAATTTCTATAAAACAATCCAGCAATTCGCGAACTCCAAAATTATTCAGGGCCGAACCAAAAAATACAGGTTGCAACGTCCCATTTAGGTATTCATCTCGATCGAAATCCGGATAAACTTCGTAGACCAATTCTAACTCTTCCCTCAACGTATCGGCAGCGTCAGTACCTACCAGTTCGTCCAACTCTTGAGATGCAATATCCTCAATCTCAATGGTTTCCTCTATGTTTTTTCTGCTATCACCGCTAAAGAGGTTCACATTCTTTTCCCATACATTATAGATTCCTTTAAAACTATATCCCATACCAATGGGGAAGGAAAGTGGGGTAACCCTCAAGTGAAGTTTTTGTTCAATTTCATCCAAAAGCTCAAAAGCGTCCTTTCCCTCGCGATCCATTTTATTAATGAATACGATCATGGGAATGTTGCGCATGCGGCACACTTCAACTAATTTTTCCGTTTGTTCCTCGACACCTTTCGCAACATCGATCACTACAATAACACTATCTACAGCGGTTAGCGTTCTAAAGGTATCCTCTGCGAAGTCCTTGTGTCCGGGGGTATCCAGAATATTAATCTTTATTCCTTCATACTCAAAAGCCAACACAGAAGTGGCCACAGAGATACCTCTTTGCCGCTCAATTTCCATGAAATCACTGGTGGCTCCTTTCTTTATTTTATTACTTTTTACGGCTCCAGCTTCTTGAATAGCACCTCCAAAAAGGAGAAGTTTTTCGGTTAAAGTGGTTTTACCGGCATCTGGATGCGATACAATTCCAAAAGTTTTTCTACGCCCTATTTCTTTTTCCAAAGACATTTCCTACAATTAATATTTGGGCAAAGATACATGTACTTTTAGTGTTATAAAAGCATGACATTCCATAATATCCCTATGATATATTCTGACAAAAAAAAACACCCTTAAATACTATAAAATAAGGCGTATACGTGTTTATACGTATGTCTTTTTCCTACAATTATTTATGGAAAAACCGTAAAAATTATGCATTTCAACGAATATTTAGAACAGTTTGACTAATAGTTGATTATTGTAAATTATTTAACATTTTTTCCTACGTATATTTGAATGTCAAAAAGCAGTTGGGGCTTTAATATCGACATCTAACTAAATAAATTTTAGAACCTATGTATTTTACATATGCTAAAGGGCTATGCTCTAAAAACAGCCTTACTACCCTCACCCTCTTAATTTTGTTTTCTACAATTTCTTTTGCGCAAGATTGCGGGGTAACCCTTGAAGTTGATAAAGGAAGGAATAGTAGATCTGTGGATGAAGATGGAACTCAGTTCGTGCTAGTATTGACAAACACATCATCATCTTCTGAAACTTTCAATATTTCAACTTCCTTGATACAGGATGGATGTTCTAACGGAAAGAGGGCGTTGCAGTCCAGTGCGGTATTGGATTTATCCATTGTAGATATGCAGTATAAAGGGAAGAGTGCTTCCAAGATATCCTTAGGGGCCAAGCAGACCCGCAAGTTTATGGTAGATGTAAAAGCTCCGGTGGGCACCCCACATAGTCAATGGGGTTGTTACGAGGTAAAAGCAGTAAGCAATGACTGTACAGCAAGTACGGTACTTAAAATATATGTTCCAGATTCTTCTGAAGAATAAAATTTCCCGAGAGGGCTTAAATCAATTTATAGGTAACCACCTAAAATTATTTTTATGAAAAGATTATTACGATTTACAGATACTAACATTTCGAAATTCCTTTGGGTTTCAATTTGTTTTTTGCTGTTTTCATTTAGTTCTGTTTTAGCACAGGACGTAACTATCAATAAGGTAGCTGTAGAAAACGCAACCGAGTGTAATCAGTTTGATATTACCCTCGAAATAATTGGAAATCCCCCTGCAAAACCTCAGGAGGTCGTGCTAATTATAGATCGATCTGGGAGTATGGATGATGGTCCATTTCCAGAACCGATTGATTATGCCAAGGATGCGGCTATCGATTTCGTAAATAACATTTTCGATCCGGCAAACAACCCTACAGGGCTTAATAAAGTGTCTATTGTTAGTTACGCAGGGACAGCGACATTGGATATAGGTTTAACCGGAAGTTCGGGCAAGGATGACATTATAGATGCGATCAATGACATCGTAACTGGTGGAAGAACGAACATTCAGGATGCCATGATCAAGGCAGATAATGAGTTGATAAACAATGCAACCTTTGATTGTGCGACTACCAGAAATATTATTTTACTAACCGATGGTGTTGCAAACGAAAGAAATTCAGGTGGAGGAACGGAAAGCTGTAGTAGTTCTACAGCAGGAACGCAATGTCAACTTGATGCGATTCAGGCTGGAGTTAATGCTCAAACTACTACTGTAGGTGGTGAAGTATATGAGCAAAATGTGTTCTCAATTGGTTTGGTGGGTGCCATAGACGGTACTCAGCAGACTATTGCATTAGATACGATAGATCAAATTCAAAATGCAGGATTCTTCTTTACAGAGGACAATGCAGATCTAAGTGGTATATATTCCCAGATTTTGGGTCAATTGGTATTTGCCGCTAGGCAATTGCCTGGACAGGCACTGGTTACGGATACTGTTGAAACAGGATTCTCTGTAGTGGGAGGAACGCTTAACCCAAGTAAAGGAACGACAACTGTTTCTGGGCAGACCATCTCTTGGTTTGTTGATGAGATATTCGCCGAGACTATTACGTTACAATATACTATCCAAGCTGACGGTACAGATGTGTGCGGTGTTCAAGTGCCTGGTATCACGGTAATAAATTATGAAAACTCAAGTTGTCAAACTGCTTCAGAAGTGTTTGATAATCCAGATATATGTGTGCCATGTCCTGAGTTGACACCAACGGTATCGAGACAGGATTGCACCAATTTTATAGACTATGCCGTATCTGTAGATCAGGTAGGATGTAATTCTTTATCAGATTCATATAGCTGGGAGTTTTTCCTAAACGGAAATTCCGTAGGAACTGCCACCGGTGCAAGCGGTACATTCCAGTATACTGGAGGAGGATCTTTCACTGGTCAATTTTTGGCTGAGGTGAGTTATACCGGTTCATACGGAAGTGGTTGTGTCCTTCCTGCAGTTACTGAAACATCTAATGTGCCTTTAACTTGTACGATTACAGATTGGGACTTTAGCTGTGCAGATCAGAAGACGGTTGATGAGTATGGAAATAATGCCAATTGTAATGCAGCAACTACCATTAGTATCCCAGATTCTGGAAACGTGTTCCAGTATGTGGTTGAAATCGTGTATGACGATGCCAATCCGGGAAGTACTATAGATTTTGCAGATGCTTCAGGAGTAGTACATACGTTACAAAGAACCTTAGTAGGTGGAAGTAGCAATGAATGGTTCTACAGGGGACTTGTTGCAGGAAGCACCAATTCCATTACCTATACAGATAATGCTTTAGAATGTGATCTACAGTCTATTGTAGTGTATGCATTTAGAAATTTAGATAGCCATACATCAAGTACTGGAACCTTTACCAATACTAGTGGTGTAAATAATATTGAAACCTTAACGATAAATATTCCAACATTCCCTGTTGCAAGGGATGTTCGTATTGAGGTTCCTATTTCTGAATTAACCCCAGATGGACGTTACCTATTATTACGTGCTGAGGCTGGATCTATTTCGGATGAAGTTATACTTTATGGACCAGATACATCACTTCCTGGCGGAACTTGCTGTTTGGCAATTCCTATGTTGACCTTGGATAATGTACCAGGTTCAGTAACTCAGGTAGATATTACTATTGATACTAGAAATGGACAAAATGGACAATCAGTTAACGGTCAGTCATGGGTACTAACAAGTGCCATTAATGCAGATGTTGATTGTTTCGAAGAATTAGATGTTACTGCCACACCAACCGATGCCCTTTGTGCCGGTGACAGTTCAGGATCAATAGAAGCTGTTGCCACTGGAGGAATCGCACCTTATACTTATACATTAAATGGAGGAACGCCACAAAGTAGTGGAAGTTTTACTGGGTTACCAGCAGGAACGTATACGATAGAAGTAGAGGATTCTATTGGTAATACAGATTCCATTAGTGTTACTATTTCAGAACCAGAGCCATTAAGTGTAATTATTACGAAAACAAATGCAACCGCCTCTGGGGTGTGTATTAACGGTACTGCAACTGCTACTCCAGGTGGGGGAACAGGACCTTATACATACCAATGGAGTGCCAGTGCTGGAAATCAAACTACCCAGACTGCCACTGATCTTCCCGTGGGAACACACACCGTTGAAATAACGGATGCTAATGGTTGTACTATAGAACAAGGTGTAGCAATTGACTGTTTCAATGATTGTGATGCAGTAATCTCTGTGGATGATGTTGTAAACGTACTTTGTGCGGGAGAAACTACTGGTAGTGCAACAGTAAGTGCAAGTTCAGTTGCCAATCCAACAGCACTTTTTACTTTTACATGGAATACAACTCCACCTCAAGTAGATAGTGGAGCAACATCTAGTACTGTTTCAGGCTTAGCAGCAGGAGTATATACCGTAAGTGTTACGATTGACGGAACACTATGTTTGCCAGTTGAGCAAAGCGTAACCATTACCGAACCAGCTACACCACTTTCTGTTTCAGCATCTGCTACAGATGAAAGTGGACCAACTACGGGTGATGGAACTGCGACCGCAAATCCATCGGGAGGAACACCTCCATATACCTATTCTTGGAGTCCAGGTGGGGAAACCACCCAGACAATTACTGGATTAAGTGCAGGAGATTACACGGTAACTGTTACAGATGCCAATGGTTGTAGTGATATAGCAACAGTAACAGTAAACCCTGGAACGTGTCAAGGATTATCTGTAACTGCTACATCTACACCGGTAAGTTGTAATGGCGGTAGTGATGGTACTGCTACAGCATCCATTAGTGGTGGAGTAGGAGCATTCGGTTATTTATGGAGTCCAGGTGGACAAACCACCCAGAGTATTTCCGGACTTACGGCTGGATCTTACACAGTTACGGTTACAGATGCAACTACCCAGTGTACTTCAGATTTCACGGTAACGGTTAACGAACCTTCCGTCCTAAGTTCAGGAATTGCAGTGAACAATGTACCTTGTTTTGGAGATGCTACAGGATCGTTAGACCTTACGGTTACAGGTGGAACATTCCCTTATACATTCCTATGGAGTAACGGGGAAACTACCGAAGACATTAGCAACCTTACAGCTGGAACCTATTCAGTTACGATTACGGATGCCAACGGATGTATAACGACCAATAGTGCTACCGTTCAACAACCAGATGCACCTTTATCTGCTTCCTCTACTTTTGTAGATGTGCTTTGTAATGGCGACAGCACTGGTTCTATAGATGTAACTGTTACTGGTGGAACCGCACCGTATACATATGTATGGAATACTGGGGCAACAACTCAAGATCTTGCCGATATTCCAGCAGGAACATATACTTTAACAATAACCGATGCTAATAACTGTACGCTTACAGAAGGACCTATCAACATTTCGGAGCCTTCAACTGCTGTAAGCGTGGTTATTACAAAAGAGAATGCTACTACAGCTCAGGGTTGTAATGATGGTGAAGCTACGGCGAACGCTAGTGGAGGAACGCCACCTTACACCTACCAGTGGAGCGCAAGTGCAGGAAGTCAAACAACGGCCACTGCCACTAACCTACCACAGGGAACACATTCTGTTGTGGTAACAGATGCTAACAACTGTACTATTGAGCAGAGTGTGGTAATAGATTGTACCAATACATGTGATGCTATAATTACAATAGACAATGTTGTTGATGTACTTTGTACTGGAGATGCCACGGGTAGTGGTACTGTTAGTGCAAGTTCTGTAGCCAATCCAGGAGCCACGTTTACTTTTACTTGGAATACAATTCCGGTACAAGTAGATGCTGGGGTAACTTCAAGTACGATCAATAACCTTACAGCTGGAACTTATACTGTTAGTGTAACCATAGACGGAACAGTTTGTCTACCGGTTGAAGAAACAATAATCATTACGGAACCTCAAAATCCACTTTCTGTTTCAGCATCTGCTACAGATGAAAGTGGGCCAACAACTGGAGATGGAACGGCAACTGCTAGTCCTTCAGGAGGAACGCCACCCTATACCTATTCTTGGAGTCCAGGAGGGGAAACTACTCAGACGATAACTGGTTTGAGCCAAGGGACCTATACAGTGACAGTAACAGATGCCAACGGCTGTACTGCTATGGCTACGACTACTGTGAATCCAGGAACTTGTCGCAACCTTACCGTATTTGCTTCTGCCACTCCAGTAACATGTAATGGAGATAGTGATGGAACAGCCTCATCTACAGTAACTGGTGGTTCAGGTAGTTTCACATACTTGTGGAATACAGGGGCAACAACAGCTAGTATTTCAGGACTTTCCGGAGGTGTATACACTGTAACGGTTACAGATACAGTAACCCAGTGTACTGCTACCGCCAATACCACTGTAAACGAACCTGCTGCACTTAGTTCAGGTATTGCAGTGAATAACGTATTATGTTTTGGTGAAGATACAGGATCGTTAGATCTTACCGTAACCGGAGGTACTTCGCCTTATACTTTCTTATGGAATACAGGTGCAACCACAGAAGATATCGATAACCTCACAGCTGGAACGTATTCAGTGACCATTACCGATGCTAACGGATGTACATTATCAGACAGTGCTACTGTACAACAACCAGCATCTGGTCTTTCAATTAGTATTACGGCACAAACCGATATTTTATGTGGTGCGCCAAGTTCCGTAACAGCTACGGCAACGGGAGGTACTGCTCCGTACTCTTATAGTTTAGATGGTGGTACAGCTCAAGCTTCTGGTACGTTCACCGATCTAGCCGCTGGTGATTACACCATAAGTGTATTGGATGCGAACGGATGTTCTTCTTCCGTGGCAGTAACCATATTGGAAAACTGTACCGATGCAATCGACGACATTAACGATACCTTCGTCAATATAGCGGTAAGCGGTAATGTATTAACCAACGATATCGATATTGAAGGTGATACACAAACCGTGACTACCACTACAGTTACTTCCGATCAGGGTGTAACCGTGACAATTGATGCTGCAACAGGGGCTTATGTGTACACACCGCCAACGGATTATGTAGGAGAAGATTTCTTCACATATACTATACAAGATGATGGTAATCCACAAGCTACAGATTCTGCTACTGTTTATATTGAGATTTTACCAATAAGTGGTCCGGATAATGAGGCTCCTATTGCCAATGAAGATACCAATACCACCTTGGTGGATACACCAGTTTCTGGTAATGTGTTGGTGAACGATTACGATCCAGATGGAGATCCAATTGTAGTAACAACAACTACAGTAACCACAGCTCAAGGAGTTACTGTGACTATTGATCCAACAACAGGTGCATATACGTACACACCACCAGCGGGATATGTTGGTATTGATACATTCGAATACACGATCTGTGATGACGGAACTCCGGCATTATGTGATACTGCATCAGTTATTATTACTGTAGTTCCAAACAATGGAAACATTACAGTAGCTAACGATGATGCTTACACTACGACACCAGGAATGGCTGTTTCAGGAAATGTATTGGATAACGATTCAGACCCAGAAGGGAATAACCAAACAGTTGATACTGGTATTACTCCAATTTCAGGACCATCCAATGGTATCTTAGCCATTAATGCAGATGGTACATTCACATATACGCCAAACGCTGGATTCGGTGGTACCGATCAGTTTGTATATGAAATCTTTGATGATGGAAGCCCTGTGGCAAGAGATAGAGCTACGGTATATGTAACAGTAGGTGGAATCTTGAATACTACAGATGCCATTGACGATATTAACGATACGTTCGTAAACGTTCCTGTAGCTGGAAATGTATTGACCAATGATGTAGACTTTGAAGGAGATACTCAAATAGTTACAACTACTACGGTTACTACGGTACAAGGAGTAACCGTTACAATTGATGCAGCAACAGGTGCTTATGTTTATACACCACCGACCGATTATGTTGGGGAAGATTCTTTCGAATACACTATTGTAGATGATGGAAACCCACAAGCAACCGATACAGCAACAGTATATATTGAAGTTTCCCGATTGGGAGATCCAGATAATGATCCTCCAGTAGCCAATGCAGATACCAATACTACTGAAGTGGATACTCCAGTATCAGGTAATGTTTTGGTGAATGACTATGATCCAGACGGAGACCCAATTACGGTAACAGGTAATACAGATCCTTCTAACGGAACGGTAGTGGTGAATCCTGATGGAAGCTATACCTATACTCCGGACCCAGGTTATATTGGGTTGGATATCTTTACCTATACAATCTGTGATGATGGAACTCCGGCGCTTTGCGATACGGCTACTGTAACTATTACGGTAATTGCAGATCATCAGAACATCACTGTTGCGAACGATGATGCGTATTTCAGTTTCATTAATGAGCCGATTAACGGAAACGTATTGGATAATGATTCAGATCCTGAAGGTGACAATCAAACAGTAGATACAGCCTTGTCTCCTGTTAGTGGTCCAACCAATGGTACTTTAACGATCAATGCAGATGGTACTTTTACTTATACACCAAATACGGACTACGTAGGGCCAGATGCTTTCGTTTATTCTATTTTTGACGATGGAAGCCCGGTTGCTACAGATGTAGCTACAGTATATTTACTGGTTGGATTGGAAGGAAATACCACAGAAGCCATAGACGATATTAATGATACGTTTGTGAATCTTGCAGTAAGCGGAAATGTGCTGACCAACGATGTCGATGAGCAAGGAGATGTGCAAACGGTGACTACCACTACAGTAGTTACGGATCAGGGAGTTACTGTAACTATCGATGCGAATACAGGAGTGTATTCTTATACACCACCAACCGATTATGTTGGGGAAGATTCATTCCAATATACTATTGTGGATGATGGTAACCCACAAGCTACAGATACAGCAACAGTATACATTGAAATATTGCCAATTGGCACACCAGACAATGAGCCGCCGGTTGCCAATGCAGATACTAATACGACCGAAATCAATACTCCAGTTGATGGCAACGTACTTGTGAACGATTTCGATCCAGATGGAGATATGATTGTGGTTACTACAACTACGGTAACAACTGCAGAAGGAGTAACGGTAACGATAGACCCAACAACAGGGGCGTATACGTATACTCCTCCAACGAATTTCACAGGAGTAGATACTTTTGAATACACGATCTGTGACAATGGAACACCTGTACTTTGTGATACAGCTACTGTAACTATAACAGTATTGGATGACAATGGAAACATTACCGTGGCCAATGACGATTCTTATTTCGGATTTGTAGATCAGGCAATCGCTGGTAATGTATTGGATAATGATTCAGATCCAGAGGGCGATAATCAATCTGTTGATACGACAGCAACACCTGTTAGTGGACCGTCCAATGGAACAGTATCCATTAATGCAGATGGAACATTTACGTATACACCGAATACTGGGTTCTTCGGAAATGATGAATTTGTCTATGAAATATTCGACGATGGAACTCCAGAAGCCAGAGCACAAGCAACAGTTTATTTAACAATTGCTAATCCTGGTAATGAAATTCTAGCTGTAGACGACATCAACGATACATATGTCAACCTTCCAGTGGGCGGTGACGTTAGCACCAACGACGAGAACGCAGACGGCCCAGCCGGTACGGAGGTGTTCACCTTGGTGAGCGACGTGACCAACGGTACCCTTGTGTTCAACGGTGACGGTACGTACACTTACACCCCGGCCCTGGACTATGTTGGTGAGGACACCTTCACCTACCAGGTTTGTGACGGTGGTAACCCAGTTGCGTGCGACACCGCTGTGGTCTACATCGAGGTACTGCCGGTGGGCAGCCCTGACAACGAGCCGCCCGTGGCCAATGCGGATACCAACACGACCGAGGTTGATACCCCGGTTGACGGCAACGTACTTGTGAACGACTTCGACCCTGACGGTGACCCGATCACCGTAACGGGCAACACGGACCCATCCAACGGTACCGTGGTTGTGAACCCAGACGGAAGCTATACTTACACCCCGGACCCAGGATTCGAGGGCGAGGACACCTTCGAGTACACGATCTGTGACAACGGGACCCCTGCGCTTTGCGACACGGCGACCGTTACGATCCAGGTGATCCCTAACAACGGCAACATCACCGTGGCCAACGACGATGCGTACAATACCTTTATCGACACACCGGTTGACGGTAACGTACTGGACAACGACAGTGACCCAGAGGGTGACAGCCAGTCCGTGACCTCTACAACGGTTACGACCCAGCAGGGCGTGACGGTGAACATCGCCGCAGATGGTAGCTTTACCTATGCACCAGCTACAGGTTATGTTGGTACAGATCAGTTCGTATATTCCATAGAGGACAACGGTACACCAGTGGCCACAGATCAGGCTACGGTATACCTTACTATTGGTGGGGTTAGCAACGATATTCTAGCGGTGGACGACATCAACGATACATATGTCAACCTTCCAGTGGGCGGTGACGTTAGCACCAACGACGAGAACGCTGACGGCCCGGCCGGTACGGAGGTGTTCACCTTGGTGAGCGACGTGACCAACGGTACCCTTGTGTTCAACGGTGACGGTACGTACACTTACACCCCGGCCCTGGACTATGTTGGTGAGGACACCTTCACCTACCAGGTTTGTGACGGTGGTAACCCAGTTGCGTGCGACACCGCTGTGGTCTACATCGAGGTACTGCCGGTGGGCAGCCCTGACAACGAGCCGCCCGTGGCCAATGCGGATACCAACACGACCGAGGTTGATACCCCGGTTGACGGCAACGTACTTGTGAACGACTTCGACCCTGACGGTGACCCGATCACCGTAACGGGCAACACGGACCCATCCAACGGTACCGTGGTTGTGAACCCAGACGGAAGCTATACTTACACCCCGGACCCAGGATTCGAGGGCGAGGACACCTTCGAGTACACGATCTGTGACAACGGGACCCCTGCGCTTTGCGACACGGCGACCGTTACGATCCAGGTGATCCCTAACAACGGCAACATCACCGTGGCCAACGACGATGCGTACAATACCTTTATCGACACACCGGTTGACGGTAACGTACTGGACAACGACAGTGACCCAGAGGGTGACAGCCAGTCCGTGACCTCTACAACGGTTACGACCCAGCAGGGCGTGACGGTGAACATCGCCGCAGATGGTAGCTTTACCTATGCACCAGCTACAGGTTATGTTGGTACTGATCAGTTCGTATATTCCATAGAGGACAACGGTACACCAGTGGCCACAGATCAGGCTACGGTATACCTTACTATTGGTGGGGTTAGCAACGATATTCTAGCGGTGGACGACATCAACGATACATATGTCAACCTTCCAGTGGGCGGTGACGTTAGCACCAACGACGAGAACGCTGACGGCCCGGCCGGTACGGAGGTGTTCACCTTGGTGAGCGACGTGACCAACGGTACCCTTGTGTTCAACGGTGACGGTACGTACACTTACACCCCGGCCCTGGACTATGTTGGTGAGGACACCTTCACCTACCAGGTTTGTGACGGTGGTAACCCAGTTGCGTGCGACACCGCTGTGGTCTACATCGAGGTACTGCCGGTGGGCAGCCCTGACAACGAGCCGCCCGTGGCCAATGCGGATACCAACACGACCGAGGTTGATACCCCGGTTGACGGCAACGTACTTGTGAACGACTTCGACCCTGACGGTGACCCGATCACCGTAACGGGCAACACGGACCCATCCAACGGTACCGTGGTTGTGAACCCAGACGGAAGCTATACTTACACCCCGGACCCAGGATTCGAGGGCGAGGACACCTTCGAGTACACGATCTGTGACAACGGGACCCCTGCGCTTTGCGACACGGCGACCGTTACGATCCAGGTGATCCCTAACAACGGCAACATCACCGTGGCCAACGACGATGCGTACAATACCTTTATCGACACACCGGTTGACGGTAACGTACTGGACAACGACAGTGACCCAGAGGGTGACAGCCAGTCCGTGACCTCTACAACGGTTACGACCCAGCAGGGCGTGACGGTGAACATCGCTGCAGATGGTAGCTTTACCTATACACCAGCTACAGGTTATGTTGGTACTGATCAGTTCGTATATTCCATAGAGGACAACGGTACACCAGTGGCCACAGATCAGGCTACGGTATACCTTACTATTGGTGGGGTTAGCAACGATATTTTAGCGGTGGACGACATCAACGATACATATGTCAACCTTCCAGTGGGCGGTGACGTTAGCACCAACGACGAGAACGCAGACGGCCCGGCCGGTACGGAGGTGTTCACCTTGGTGAGCGACGTGACCAACGGTACCCTTGTGTTCAACGGTGACGGTACGTACACTTACACCCCGGCCCTGGACTATGTTGGTGAGGACACCTTCACCTACCAGGTTTGTGACGGTGGTAACCCAGTTGCGTGCGACACCGCTGTGGTCTACATCGAGGTACTACCGGTGGGCAGCCCTGACAACGAGCCGCCTGTGGCCAATGCGGATACCAACACGACCGAGGTTGATACCCCGGTTGACGGCAACGTACTTGTGAACGACTTCGACCCTGACGGTGACCCGATCACCGTAACGGGCAACACGGACCCATCCAACGGTACCGTGGTTGTGAACCCAGACGGAAGCTATACTTACACCCCGGACCCAGGATTCGAGGGCGAGGACACCTTCGAGTACACGATCTGTGACAACGGGACCCCTGCGCTTTGCGACACGGCGACCGTTACGATCCAGGTGATCCCAAACAACGGCAACATCACCGTGGCCAACGACGATGCGTACAATGGTTTTGTGGACGCGCCTATCACTGGCAACGTACTTGACAACGACAGTGACCCAGAGGGTGACAACCAAACGGTGGACACTGCGGCAACGCCGGTTAGCGGTCCAACCAATGGAACCGTATCGGTTAATGCGGACGGATCCTTCGAATACACGCCTAACGCAGGCTTTACTGGTACGGACCAGTTTGTGTACGCCATCAATGACGATGGTAGCCCTATCGCAAGCGACCGGGCTACTGTATACCTTACCATCGGAGACCCAGGGAACTATATCCTTGCGGTGGACGACATCAACGATACATATGTCAACCTTCCAGTGAGCGGTGACGTTAGCACCAACGACGAGAACGCAGACGGCCCGGCCGGTACGGAGGTGTTCACCTTGGTGAGCGACGTGACCAACGGTACCCTTGTGTTCAACGGTGACGGTACGTACACTTACACCCCGGCCCTGGACTATGTTGGTGAGGACACCTTCACCTACCAGGTTTGTGACGGTGGTAACCCAGTTGCGTGCGACACCGCTGTGGTCTACATCGAGGTACTGCCAGTGGGCAGCCCTGACAACGAGCCGCCTGTGGCCAATGCGGATACCAACACGACCGAGGTTGATACCCCGGTTGACGGCAACGTACTTGTGAACGACTTCGACCCTGACGGTGACCCGATCACCGTAACGGGCAACACGGACCCATCCAACGGTACCGTGGTTGTGAACCCAGACGGAAGCTATACTTACACCCCGGACCCAGGTTTCGAGGGCGAGGACACCTTCGAGTACACGATCTGTGACAACGGGACCCCTGCGCTTTGCGACACGGCGACCGTTACGATCCAGGTGATCCCTAACAACGGCAACATCACCGTGGCCAACGACGATGCGTACAATACCTTTATCGACACACCGGTTGACGGTAACGTACTGGACAACGACAGTGACCCAGAGGGTGACAGCCAGTCCGTGACCTCTACAACGGTTACGACCCAGCAGGGCGTGACGGTGAACATCGCCGCAGATGGTAGTTTCTCTTATGAGCCTAATCCAGGTTATACAGGAACGGATCAGTTCGTATATTCCATAGAGGACAACGGTACGCCAGTGGCCACAGATCAAGCTACGGTATACCTTACTATTGGTGATCCAGGAAATACGATTCTTGCTAAAGATGATATTAATGACACGTTTGTAAATCTTCCAGTAGATGGAGATGTAAGTACAAACGATGACAATAGTGATGGTCCTGCCAATACAGAAATATTCACATTAATTACCGATGTGACCAATGGTGCCCTTGTGTTCAATGCGGACGGTACGTACACTTACACGCCGGCTCTTGACTTTGTGGGTGAGGATACCTTCACGTATCAAATTTGCGACGGGGGTAACCCAGTGGCATGTGATACGGCTATCGTAACCATAGAAGTAATCGATGATCCAATTATCGATAACGATCCACCAATTGCCAATAATGATACGGCGGTAACAGAAGTAGATACTCCTGTAGATGGCAATGTATTGGTGAACGACTACGATATGGATGGCGACCCAATTACCATTACCGGAAATACAGATCCTTCCAATGGAACAGTGGTATTGAATCCAGACGGAAGCTATACTTACACACCGGACCCAGGATTCGAGGGCGAGGACACCTTCGAGTACACGATCTGTGACAACGGAACACCTGCACTATGTGACACAGCTACAGTAACAATACTTGTAATCCCAAATAACGGAAACATTACAGTTGCTAACGATGATGCATATTCAGGGGAAGTAGATACTCCAATTACAGGAAATGTATTGGATAATGATTCCGATCCAGAAGGGGACAACCAAACAGTAGATACTGTGTTAAGTCCAGTAAGTGGACCAAGTAATGGTACAGTGGTATTCAGTGCAGACGGTAGCTTTACCTATACACCAAATGCTGGTTTTATAGGAACTGATCAAATGATATACAGCGCCAATGATGATGGAACGCCATTAGCTTCGGATCAAGCAACGGTATACTTCGTAATTAGAAGAACTCCAGCTCCAGCCATTGCAATTGTGAAGACAGGTACCTATGTAGATACCGATCAAGACCAGTGTGCCGATGCAGGGGAAACCATAGATTACATTTTCGCAGTGAGCAATCAAGGAAATGTTCCTTTAGGAAATATTATAGTAACAGATCCATTGTTGGAAGCTCCAAACCCAGTTGTGACTATTCAATATGAAACTGGAGATACTAATAACGATGGAATGTTAGATGTGGATGAAACATGGTTCTATGTTGCAACGTATACAGTAACTCAAGATGATATTGATGCAGGACAGGTAACCAATCAGGCAACTGCTCAAGGTACCGATGCCGATGGAACGACTGTAAGTGATCTATCCGATGACGAAGTAGTGACAGAAGATGACCCAACAATTCTAACGCTGTGTCAGAATTCAGTAATTGCTATCGTTAAGGATTCAATTTTAAATGACGAAAACGTAGATAATTGTACCGATCCAGGTGAAACAATAGATTACACGTTTACTGTTACCAACGAAGGAAATACAAGTCTTTCAAACATTACAGTTACGGATCCATTATTGGAAGCACCGAACCCAGTAGTACCTATCGTATTCGCTTCAGGTGATACCGATGGTGACGGGGAATTGGATGTAACGGAAACATGGATATATACTGCAAGTTATGCGGTAACACAGGATGATATTGATGCAGGACAGGTAACCAATCAAGCAACTGCTACTGGAACTACTCCAAGTAACACAACTGTAAGTGACCTTTCAGATGATGAATTGGTAACTGAAGACGATCCAACAGTGACAGAACTTTGTCAAGAGCCTGTAATTGCTATTGTGAAAACAGGAGTATTCGTAGACGGAGATCAGGATAACTGTTCAGATCCAGGAGAGGCTATCGACTATACCTTCACTGTTACCAACGAAGGAAATGTAAGTCTTACGAACATCACGGTAACAGATCCATTATTGGAAGCGCCGAACCCAGTAGTACCTATCGTATTCGCTTCAGGTGATACCGATGGTGACGGAGAACTGGATGTAACGGAAACATGGACGTATACGGCAAGCTATGCCATCACACAGATTGATATTGATGCAGGTCAGGTAGAAAACCAAGCTACGGCTACAGGTATTGCACCAGACCAAAGTACAGTAAGTGATCTTTCCGATGATGAATTGGTAACTGAAAACGATCCTACGATCACGGCACTATGCCAGAATCCTGTAATTGCCATTGTGAAGACAGGAGTATTCGTAGACGGAGATCAGGATAACTGTGCAGATCCAGGAGAGGCTATCGACTATACCTTTACTGTTACCAACGAAGGAAATGTAAGTCTAGGATTCATTACTGTGACAGATCCATTATTGGAAGCACCGAATCCAATCGTACCAATCGTATTCGTATCTGGTGATACTGATGGAGATGGCGAATTGGATGTAACGGAAACATGGGTATATACAGCAAGTTATGCTATTACTCAGGATGATATTGATGCAGGTCAGGTAACGAACCAAGCAAGTGTGCTAGGTACTTCACCTGCTAACGTAGGGGTAACCGACCTTTCAGATGATGAAGTGGTTACTGAAGATGATCCAACAGTGGTTACCTTATGCCAGTCACCAGATATCGCGATCGTTAAGACTGCGGTTTATGACGACGGAGGCGACTGTAGCCAGCCTGGAGAGGTTATCGACTACACCTTCGAGGTGAGCAACCAAGGGAACGTTAGCCTGTCTAACATCATTGTGGACGACCCATTGTTGGGCGGTCCAGTGGCCGGTCCTGACAGTGGCGACACTGACGGTGACGGTGAGCTTGATGTTGACGAGGTATGGGTGTACACTGGAAGCTATACGATCACACAGGGTGACATCGACAACGGTGAGGTGCTGAACCAGGCGACTGCCGATGGTACCGCTCCAGATGGAACCGTGGTGAGCGACCTATCCGGTGCCACTGTGGATACCGATGAGACGACAACAACAACATTGTGTCAGAGCCCAGATATCGCGATCGTTAAGACTGCGGTTTATGACGACGGAGGCGACTGTAGCCAGCCTGGAGAGGTTATCGACTACACCTTCGAGGTGAGCAACCAAGGGAACGTTAGCCTGTCTAACATCATTGTGGACGACCCATTGTTGGGCGGTCCAGTGGCCGGTCCTGACAGTGGCGACACTGACGGTGACGGTGAGCTTGATGTTGACGAGGTATGGGTGTACACTGGAAGCTATACGATCACACAGGGTGACATCGACAACGGTGAGGTACTCAACCAGGCGACTGCCGAGGGTACCGCTCCTGACGGAACCGTGGTGAGCGACGAATCCGGTGCGACCATCGATACCGACGAAACAACGGATACGGACCTTTGCCAGTCACCGGACATCGCGATCGTTAAGACTGCGGTTTATGACGACGGAGGCGACTGTAGCCAGCCTGGAGAGGTTATCGACTACACCTTCGAGGTGAGCAACCAAGGGAACGTTAGCCTGTCTAACATCATTGTGGACGACCCATTGTTGGGCGGTCCAGTGGCCGGTCCTGACAGTGGCGACACTGACGGTGACGGTGAGCTTGATGTTGACGAGGTATGGGTGTACACTGGAAGCTATACGATCACACAGGGTGACATCGACAACGGTGAGGTACTCAACCAGGCGACTGCCGAGGGTACCGCTCCTGACGGAACCGTGGTGAGCGACGAATCCGGTGCGACCATCGATACCGACGAAACAACGGATACGGACCTTTGCCAGTCACCGGACATCGCGATCGTTAAGACTGCGGTTTATGACGACGGAGGCGACTGTAGCCAGCCTGGAGAGGTTATCGACTACACCTTCGAGGTGAGCAACCAAGGGAACGTTAGCCTGTCTAACATCATTGTGGACGACCCATTGTTGGGCGGTCCAGTGGCCGGTCCTGACAGTGGCGACACTGACGGTGACGGTGAGCTTGATGTTGACGAGGTATGGGTGTACACGGGAAGCTATACGATCACACAGGGTGACATCGACAACGGTGAGGTACTGAACCAGGCGACTGCCGAGGGTACCGCTCCTGACGGAACCGTGGTGAGCGACGAATCCGGTGCGACCATCGATACCGACGAAACAACGGATACGGACCTTTGCCAGTCACCGGACATCGCGATCGTTAAGACTGCGGTTTATGACGACGGAGGCGACTGTAGCCAGCCTGGAGAGGTTATCGACTACACCTTCGAGGTGAGCAACCAAGGGAACGTTAGCCTGTCTAACATCATTGTGGACGACCCATTGTTGGGCGGTCCAGTGGCCGGTCCTGACAGTGGCGACACTGACGGTGACGGTGAGCTTGATGTTGACGAGGTATGGGTGTACACTGGAAGCTATACGATCACACAGGGTGACATCGACAACGGTGAGGTACTGAACCAGGCGACTGCCGAGGGTACCGCTCCTGACGGAACCGTGGTGAGCGACGAATCCGGTGCGACCATCGATACCGACGAAACAACGGATACGGACCTTTGCCAGTCACCGGACATCGCGATCGTTAAGACTGCGGTTTATGACGACGGAGGCGACTGTAGCCAGCCTGGAGAGGTTATCGACTACACCTTCGAGGTGAGCAACCAAGGAAACGTTAGCCTGTCTAACATCATTGTGGACGACCCATTGTTGGGCGGTCCAGTGGCCGGTCCTGACAGTGGCGACACTGACGGTGACGGTGAGCTTGATGTTGACGAGGTATGGGTGTACACTGGAAGCTATACGATCACACAGGGTGACATCGACAACGGTGAGGTACTGAACCAGGCGACTGCCGAGGGTACCGCTCCTGACGGAACCGTGGTGAGCGACGAATCCGGTGCGACCATCGATACCGACGATACTACAGACACAGATCTATGTCAAGATGCTAGTATAGCACTTATTAAAACAGGTGTAGTGACTGATAGTGATGGTGATAAGTGTGCTGATACAAAAGAAACTATCGAGTATAGTTTTGAAGTGATCAATACAGGTAATGTGACTGTCAATAATATTGATGTAGACGATCCATTGGTAAATGTAGTTGGAGGGCCAATTTCACTAGAACCAGGTCAATCTGATTCAACTACTTTCACAGCGACATATATTATTCTACAAGGGGATATTGATGCAGGAGAGGTAATTAACCAAGCAACAGCTACTGGTGTAACCGTAACCGGTGATACAGTAACAGACTTTAGTGATGACGATAGTCCTGTAGAAGATGATCCAACAATCACACCTTTATGTCAAGATGCTGTAATAGCATTGATTAAGGTAGGTACTCCAACAGATGAGAATGACGATGGATGTATCAACTTAGGTGAAACGATTGTATATGACTTCGTAGTTAGTAACCTAGGAAATGTGGAATTGACCAACGTTATCGTTACCGATCCATTAGTTCCTGTAGTAGGAGGTCCGGTTACTATTGCAGCAGGAGAATCTGATACTGAGACATTCTCTGCTGTGTATACAGTAACGCAAGCTGACATTGATGCCGGATTCATTAGTAATCAAGCTACTGTTGAAGGTACATCGCCAGATGGAACGATAGTTACTGACTTGAGTGATGATAATAGTGTATTAGAAAATGATCCAACTATTAGTAGTCTATGTCAGAATCCAATGATTTCTTTAGAGAAAACAGGGGTGTTCAATGATGACAACGGAGATGAGATTCCGCAAGTTGGTGAAACCATAACATATACTTTCAGTGTAACTAACACAGGAGATGTAACCTTGTATAACATCATGATCAGTGATCCGCTTCCAGGAGTGGTAATCGAAGGAGGACCAATAGATGTATTGGAAATCGATGAAACGGATAGTACGACCTTTACGGGTACGTATCAGATCACTCAGGAAGATATCGATGCTGGAGAGGTAATTAACCAAGCCCTTGTGACAGCTGAAGATGAAGATGGTAATGAGGTAGAGGACGATAGTGATGATCCAAATGATCCTACGAATACTGATAACAATGGTGACGGTGATCCAGATGACCCAACCATAACAGATATTCCAAATGTAGGAGGGGCTCAGTTCGAGATATTCAATGGTATTACACCAAATGGAGATGGATTGAACGACTTCTTCGAAATACGAGGAATTGCTGATTTCCCGAACAACAATGTGAAGATATTCAACAGATGGGGAGTACTAGTTTGGGAAACTGACGGATACAACGAAACAAACAATGTATTTAGAGGAAGATCTAACGCTAGGGCGACCATAAGCGAAGATGAGGAACTTCCAACTGGAACTTACTTCTATGTACTTACGTTCACAGGAGAAACCCCAGAGGGACAAAGTGCCTATAACGGATATTTATACATAAACAGATAGACAGAAAAACCCTAAATGGCTAGACCCTTTATGGATACAAAATTGATAAACATGAAAAATAATTACCTAGCAATCTTAGTTCTGATTTTACTCGGTACCTTCTCGAGTAATGCACAGCAGGATCCTCAGTATACGCAGTACATGTACAATACTCAGGTGGTAAACCCAGCCTATGTGGGTTCGAAGGAAGCTCTTAATTTCGGTTTATTGGGACGCACCCAATGGGTAAACTTTGAAGGAGCCCCGAAAACGGGAACCTTCACAGTTGGAACGCCTATTGGTGCCCTTCAAAATATGGGATTGGGACTGTCCATCGTGCACGATGAGTTGGGGCCTGCAATAGAATCTAATATTAATATAGACTATGCCTATGTTATTAATGCCACCGAGAATGCAAAAATCTCTTTTGGTGTTAAGGCAGGACTGGATTTATTGGATGTAGATTTTACAAAATTGAACATTGCAGATGGAGGGGATGTTTTCGAAAATAATGTAGATAGAAGGCTTCAGCCGCAAATTGGTGCAGGTGCCTACTATTATACCGATAAATTTTATGCCGGACTCTCTGTGCCTAACTTTTTAACAACGAAGCACTTCGATGAGTCTCAAATAGATGCTATTGTAGATGATCCCACAAGTTTTGCGGGGCAAACAACGGCAGCAGAGAGGCTTCATTATTTCTTGATCGCTGGGTATGTTTTCGATATTAGTGAAAACCTTAAATTCAAGCCAGCAACTCTTGTTAAGGTGGTTAGTGGTTCTCCCTTACAATGGGATGCTTCTGCAAATTTCTTGATCAATGATAAGTTTACCCTTGGAGCTTCCTACCGCTGGAGTGCTGCATTGAGTGCGATTGCCGGTTTTCAGGTGAGCGATGAGATATTTATTGGAGTAGGATATGACTATCAAACCACGGATATTGAAACTTATAGTGATGGTTCGTATGAAGTGTTCCTGAAGTTCGATATCTTTAACAAACCCGAGCGTGTATTATCACCTAGATTCTTCTAAAAAATAAAGTATGTACAAAAGTTTCTTATGTAAAAAAATACTTATGTCCTTGCTAGTGATTCTTGTCACTAGCATTTCCTTTGCCCAAAAAAACAGAATCGAAAAAGCCAACAAAGAGTTCGATAAGTACTCCTATATCGATGCCCGGGAGATCTACCTGAAAGTAGTCGAAGATGGTTATTCATCGGCCCAAGTATTCCAAAAATTGGGAGATACTTATTATTTCAATAGTGAATACGGTCAGGCGGCAGAATGGTACCAAAGATCTATAAATGAGTTCACCTCAGATACGGATGCCATTTACTACTATAGGGCTGCACAGGCACTGAAGTCATTGGGTAATTATGAAGAATCCGATAAGTTGATGGCAGCCTATGAAAAAGTAGGAGGAGACAACATTATCATCAGGAACTTTAATGAAGATCCAAACTACTTGAAAAGCATTGCCTTTCAGGCTAAGGGATATGTAGTGGAGAAAGTGAGCATAAATTCTGATAGCTCTGATTTTGGCCCATCATTTTATCTAGATAAGTTGGTGTATGCGAAATCTGCAAGAGCAAACGAAGGCGACAAGGTATATGAATGGAATCAATTGCCATTCTTAGATCTTTATGTAGCCGATATGGATGCCGAGGGGAACCTATCGAATCCTACTCCCTTAGACGGCGAGATCAATACTCGTTTCCATGAATCGTCCTCTACCTTTACCAAAGATGGAAGTACGGTATATTTTACACGTAATAATTTTACCGATGGTAAAAAGGGACGCGATAAAGAGAAAACCATAAGGTTGAAACTCTACAAAGGAATTAAGAGTGGTGAAAACTACTGGACGAACATAGAGGAACTTCCTTTTAATAGTGATGATTACTCCGTAGCCCACCCCGCATTGAGTGTAGATGAAAAAAGACTGTATTTTGCATCGGATAGACCAGGAACATTGGGTATGTCGGACCTTTGGTATGTAGAGATCAATGAAGATGGAACGTACGGTAACCCTATTAATTTGGGACCAACAGTTAATACAGAAGCTAGGGAGAGCTTTCCGTTTATTAGCGAAGGGAATAATCTATACTTTTCAAGTGATGGACGTTCAGGTTTAGGAGGTTTAGACATTTATGTTACTCCATTGGATAATGGGGGAACTTCTGGAACCGTAACCAATTTAGGGGAACCTGCAAATAGTAACCAAGACGATTTTGGGTTTATTATCAACGAAGAAGCCCGATTGGGATATCTTTCTTCCAACCGTGATGGAGATCAAGGGAGCCTTTCCGACGATATTTATCGCGTACAGGAAAAGTGTGAGATTACCATTGCTGGGACAATAACAAATAAAGTAACTGGTGCTGCTATTCCCGGAGCTATTGTGACTTTGTTAGATTCCAATAACAGTGCACTGGAAACAGTGACCGCTGGAGAAGATGGAAGTTATTCATTTGACACTATGGTAGAATGTGACACCACATATTTAATCAGGGCTAACAGCGATGGCTGCGAGTTTAATGAGGAAATTGTGGAAACACCGAATGAAACAGGAACTATTAAGGTGCCTGTTATGCTGGAGTGCGATCCTTGTCCACCAGACGATTTAGGATGTCGTTTAAGCTTACAACCAATTTATTTTGACTTTGACAGATATAATATTCGTCCAGATGCGGCCATAGAATTGGCTAAGATTTTAGCAGCAATGCGCGAATATCCAGAACTAATTATCCATATAGAATCACATACAGACTCTAGAGGAAACGACGCCTATAACGAGGCCTTGTCTGAAAAACGAGCTCAATCTACATTGAACTGGTTGGTAGACAACGGAATCGATAGAAATCGTTTATCGGCAAAGGGGTATGGCGAGTACCAATTACAGAATGAATGTTCAAATGGGGTGGAGTGTACTGAGGAGGCACATCAGCTTAACAGACGTTCAATGTTCTTAATCCAGAATTGATGTAAACTTACCATAATTATGACCCCTAAGCGCTCAACGAAAGTTGGGCGCTTTTTGATTTACTTAACATCGCATTTCGTATTTTTGGTCAAAATTGCTGCATACACATGGAAGAACAAGTGATCCTTGTAAATGAGAAAGATGAAAAAATAGGTTTAATGCCCAAACAGGAGGCTCATGAAAAAGGCGTTCTGCATCGTGCATTTTCGGTATTTATATTCAATACTAAAAACGAGCTCATGCTTCAACAAAGAGCATGGACCAAATACCATTCCCCTGGACTTTGGACCAATACCTGTTGTAGCCATCAGAGAGATGGAGAATCTTCATTGGATGCTGGTGTTAGAAGATTGATGGAAGAAATGGGCTTTACCACCGACCTAAAGGAAACCACATCATTTATCTACAAGGCGCCATTCGATAATGGACTCACCGAACACGAGTTGGATCATATCCTAGTAGGTCAATATAATGATGTGCCCAATATTAACAAGGAAGAAGTTGCTTCATGGAAATGGATGCCACTAGAAGATGTGAAAGCAGATATAGCTGAATACCCTTCGAAGTATACTGCGTGGTTTAAGATTATATTTGAGAAGTTTTATCAACACCTTACTATATGAGTGTTACCGTATACAGAAAAGCACATTTTAACGCAGCACATAGACTTTACAAAGAGGGATGGAGCGATGAAAAGAACTTTGAGATTTTCGGAAAATGCAGTAACCCCAATTATCATGGACATAATTATGAGTTGGAAGTAGGAATAACAGGACCCATAGATGAAGAAACTGGTTTTGTTATTGATTTGGGAAAACTGAAGAAGATCATATATGAAGAAGTAGAACTCCCTTTCGACCATAAAAACCTGAATCTTGAAGTTCCAGAATTCAAAAACCTGAATCCTACGGTAGAGAATATAGCTAAGATCATTTGGGGTAAAATCAGCGCAAGATTGGATACTACGTATGAGATCAAGGTCAAACTTTATGAAACCCCTAGGAATTTTGTCGTTTATTCCGGTTAAAGCAGTATGGAAGTAGGAGACAAATTACCCCAGTTTACCCTAAATGACCAAAATGGCAAGCCGGTTGTAATTTCAGACTATATCGGAACTTCAGCGCTGGTTATCTTTTTTTATCCGAAAAATTTCACACCCGGTTGCGTTAGGGAGGCCTGCAGTTTTCGGGATAGTTTCGAAGACTTTTCCGATTTGGGAGCCAAGGTCATAGGTATTAGTTCGGATAGCGAGTCCTCACACAGCCGTTTTGCCAAGCATTATCGTCTTCCATTTGTGCTATTGGCCGACACTAAAAATAAGGTAAGAAGACTGTTCAACGTAAGAAAAGGGCTTCTGGGCGTACTTCCAGGACGTGAAACATTTATTTTTGATCAAGATGGAATTTTGGTTTATAAATTTGCAGCTTTAGGAGCAAGTCCTCATATTGAAAAATCATTGGAGTACTTGCGAAAGAAACACGTATGAAAGAACTATATCCTATAAAATTTAGGCCTTTGCTAAAAGAAAAAGTGTGGGGCGGCCATAAGCTGGCTACTCAATTTGGCAAGGAGGGGAATGGCCTTATCGGAGAAAGCTGGGAGATTTCTGGTGTTGAGGGAGACATTTCTGAAGTAAGTAATGGCCCTTTGAAAGGAACTTCCTTGGTTGAGTTGATTAAAGAATTCGGAGCAGGGTTATTAGGAGAAAAGGTAATGCGCGACTACCATGGAGAATTTCCACTGCTTTTTAAGTTTATTGATGCCAGTCAGGATCTATCAGTGCAGTTGCATCCAGACGATATCGTAGCTAAAGAACGACACAATAGTTTTGGAAAAACTGAAATGTGGTACATCATGGGAGCAGAGGAAGATGCAAGATTAATTGTTGGATTCAATGGTGAGATTGATAAAAGCGCTTATAAGTCCTACCTCGATAAAGGAGAAATAACTAAAATCCTTTGCGAAGAAAAAGTAACGCCTGGAGATGCCTTTTTTATAGCTCCGGGAACTGTGCATGCTATCGGTGCAGGTGTCGTACTAGCCGAAATACAACAAACATCCAATATAACATACCGGATTTACGATTGGGACCGGCCCGATATAGATGGAAATATGAGGGAGTTGCATACCGATTTGGCATTAGATGTGATCAACTTTGAAGATACAAAGGCCAGGCTTCAATTTTCAAAAGATTCGGATCGGGAAAACGAAGTTTGCGCTTCTCCTTATTTTAATACCAAAGTACTTCCCTTAACCCAGGATATGGAAAGGGATATGAGCCATATGGATTCATTTGTGGTGTACATGTGTACATCTGGTGAGGCTGCCATAGAAGCCCTAGGAGCCACAGAATCCATTACCAAAGGGGAAACCCTTCTTATTCCCGCTCGAGCATCTCATATAAAGATAAGAACCTCAGGGGCTACACTTTTAGAGATTACCGTACCTTAGAAATTATTTAAAGTGGTATTTTTGCTGAAAATAATTTTGACATGGCAAATAAGCGCGATTTAAAGAAAGACATTAACTACGTATTGGGTGATATAATTGAAGCCGTATATATTTGGGAATTAACCAATCCTGATAAGGATACCAAGAAATCCGAAAAGATCATTGACGGTGCTATTGAAACATTCGATGACCTGATTGTGAAAATGAACGATCGAACAGTGGAGAACAAGAAACAACATTTCAAATCCATTCGAGTTGAATTGGAAGAAAAGGGAAGAAAATTAATCGATGAGATAAACGCCTTGTAAAACCGTTATTCTTTTCGATCTTTAATAAAAGACTCCAATGCTTTACCGTATTTGGAGTCTTTTATTTTAGGGGATAGGGAAACGTACAAGGTGTCCAAATATTTAATATTGGCATCGTAAGTCTCCGTAAGCATTAGATAAGGGGCTATCTCATAATCCGACTGATTGAGCGCATAGTTTACAGTTGCCAGATAGCGGCTCATCAATAGTTTTTCCTGTTGCGTTTGAACAGCATTCACTATAGAATCGTTTCCTGCTTTTAGCGCATTAAGCCCCTGCTCAATTAAGTCCAATCTCTTATTTTGGTAGCGATCCAATAATTTATTGTACTCCATCAATTTATCGTGATTGGTAGAACCACTTATGGTAGCTTCGATTTCGTATTGGTTTAAGTTGGTAGTCACCGTCATCTCTTTAGCTTCTGCGAAAAAAGGAATTCGCTTTACTGTATTTGAGCTGTCGGCAAATGTTAAGGTGAGATAGTGAATTTCCGGACTCTCTACGGGAGCAGTAAATTCAAACGCGGAGTTACCATCAACCATCATAGAATCTAACGAAATGAAAATAGTGTCTTCTAGCTTTTGAAGGTATAGTGTTCCTTTTTTCAACCCTTTTACCTCTCCGGTTAGGATCATTTGGTTTTCAATAGAACCACCACAACTACTTAATAATAGGCATAGTGTACAAATAGAAAGAAAGTACTTCATCAAAAGTCAATTAAAGGTCGCAAATATGCAAAATTAATTCCTGCGCAACAAGGAAAATTAGCCCATAGACGCTGCCTGCATCATCACGGTACATAGCACTGCCCCAATGGTTCCGACGGCATATCCAAATACCGCCAATAATACTCCTACGGTCGCAAGTGATGGATGAAAGGCTGAGGCAACAATAGGCGCCGAAGCGGCACCACCCACATTGGCCTGACTACCTACTGCTAAGAAGAAATAGGGAGCACGTATTAATTTGGCTGTTAAGATGAGCAAACCTGCATGAATCAAAATCCAAACAAACCCAATGGCAATAAGGCCAATATTGTCAAAGATCATGGTTAAATCCATTTTCATCCCAATGGATGCAACCAGAACGTAAATGAAAATACTTCCAATTTTACTTGCACCTGCACCTTCTAGGCGTTTTGCCTTTGTGTAGGATAGGATAACACCAATGATGGTAGTTATTGTTACCATCCAGAAGAAACTGGAATTTAAGAAGGTTAATGAGTTCTTTTTAAGTCCGTCGGGCATGGCAGTTACATAACTGTCGAATAGTTGACTCATATATCCTGCGCCAAAGTGGGCGAAACTTACAGTTCCAAATGCAATTCCAACCATGATCATATAATCGGTTAAGGTAGGATTCCGTTCTACCTTTTTGGCATAAGTGGACACTTTGTCCTTTAAGCTCTCAATGGCCGAGGTGTCCGCTTTCAACCATCGGTCAATACGCGCAGATTTGCCAATTCCAATAAGAATTAAAGCCATCCAAACATTGGCTACTACAATATCGACAAAGACCATTCCACCATACAATTTCTGATTGTATCCATAGATTTCTAACATGGCAGCCTGGTTGGCACCACCGCCAATCCAGCTTCCTGCGAGGGTGGACAATCCTTTCCAAACGGCATCGGCCCCTTCGCCACCCACGGTTTCTGGAGAAATACTACCAATAATAAGTACGGCAATGGGACCCCCTAAAATAATTCCAAATGTACCCGCAAAGAACATTATGAGTGCCTTAGGACCCAAGTTGAAAACAGCTTTTAAATCCATACTCAAAGTCATCAATACCAGCGCTGCTGGTAACAAATACCTGCTGGACATAAAGTATAAACTACTTTCGCCTTTGATTACCTCTGTTTCAGACACTACGGTATTCCATTCTGGGGCAATAACCCCGAATGACGTAAGGATTGCCGGAAGAAAGTACGCCATGAAAAGGGCGGGTACTATCTTGTAAAATTGATGCCAAAAGCCGCTTTTTTTACTTGATGTGTAAAAAATAAGCCCAAGAGCAATCATGAGCAGTCCGAAAACAATAGTATCACTGGTAATAAGAGGGGTAGTGTCCTCAATGGCTAATGCAGCCTCAAGTGGATCTTGCATGGTCAATTAGTTTGAAACGCAAAATACAATTAATTCACAAAACACACTAGCCTTGTATAAAACCCGAAATAAGGGTAATCAATTCGGGCATTACTGGAAGCTCAGGCAGATTATAGGACTTGCTGTTGTCTATATCGTTGCCTTCAATTTCCTTCAAGATATGATTCATATTCTTTACAATATGATATGCTGCTTTGGGTTGTGCATCCCTTAATAATTGAGCCTCAGATTCCTGAACCTGCAGGTCTTTATCACCATTAACAATTAAGACGGGCATTTCCAGTTTTTTGATCTCTACATTGGGATTATATTTCATCCAAGTAAGCATAAACGGCTGAATCTGCGGTCGGAAAATAGAAGAGAGGCCAGGGCTATAATTCTGGGCCACACCATTGGCGCGCATGTCATCAAAAGATTTGCGGGCATTCTCCTCTAATCCAGGTGCCTGCTTGGCAATCTGGTCTACCACTACGTCATCTATTTCCTGGCCAGCACCGGCAATGGAAATAAACCCATCAGCTTGTCCTTGGGCGGCTACCATACCCACCAATGAGCCTTGGCTATGCCCAATGATATAAATGGAAGAAAACGACTGGGCCTTCTTAAAATACCCAATCACTTCTTTGGCATCTTCTATGAAATGATCGAAACGGATGCTTTCTTCATTTAGGGTGCGATCCTTCATTTGCTTTATAATGCGCTTGTCATATCGAAAGGTAGCAATCCCATTCTTGCTTAGATCTTGCGCAAGATACTTAAGGCAATTGGTGCGTTGCATTTGCTGGTTCCCATCACGATCTGTAGGGCCCGATCCGCCCACGATAATGGCCAAAGGTGGGTTTTCTATGTTTTTGGGCAAGAGAAGTGTACCGTCAACATATGGAGATACACTGAGATCACGGGACACAATATTTGAATCTTGTGACATTAACTGGAAGAACGAAAAGAACAGGAGTGCGGATAGGAAGGTTTTCATAAAGGTTTGTTTTTGGGATCGCATACATTAAAACGAATCTTTCAGTAAATTCGTGTTAAAGCACCCACAAATTAAGGAAAATAACAATTTGGTAATTCCTATGTGGGTATATTTGTAATTAAAGGAAGTAACTATGAGAGCACTATATCTTTGGAGTATCATTGTATTGTTGAATATAGGTTTTCTGTCCGCAGCCGAAGATTGGGGCAGGACGGGACATAGGGCCACAGGTGAAATTGCCGAGCAGTATTTGACCAAAAAGGCAAAGAAGGCCCTCAATGAGTTGCTAAATGGGGCATCCTTGGCTTTCGTGTCTACGTATGCCGACGAAATTAAGAGTGATGAAAAGTATAGGCCTTATGGTCCATGGCATTATGTAAACTTTCCTTTCGATACCAACTACGAAGAACACCCAAAAAGTGAACGGGGTGATATTGTAAAAGCCATACGCTCCTGTGTAGAAGTGCTAAAAAATGAATCCTCGAGCCAGGAGGATAAGGTGTTCCACTTAAAATTATTGGTTCATTTTATGGGCGATTTGCATCAGCCCCTACATGTGGGAAAGGCCGAGGATAGAGGGGCCAATAAATTTCAGGTAAGATGGTTCGACGAAGGTACCAACCTACATACGGTTTGGGACACCAAAATGATAGAGAGTTATAATATGTCCTATTCCGAGTTGGCAGCCAATGCCGATGTGCTCTCTAAGGGTCAGATTGAGGCAATACAGAATGGCTCCCTTACCGATTGGATGTATGATACCCGTGAATTGTGTTTGGATATATACGAGAATACGGAAGTAGGAGAGAAGCTAGGATATCAATATATGTACCGCTACGTCAATGTAATGCGTACCCAACTTCAAAAGGGAGGAATACGTTTAGCGCATGTTTTGAACACCATTTTCGGATAATTTTCTTAAAACTTAGTTAAGTAAGGTATGTCGTTTATCTTATTATGCATGCATAACATCGAAAACTGAGTAAATTTTCCGCCCGATAACGTTTTCGAAATCCTTCTCATTTTTCTAACTATCTATTATAGAGTACTTTTGCCCTCTATTTGCGAGTTGAATATGTTAGAATACAGAAGATTTTATTTTACAGTTAGATTGATCGTTGGGGCGATTATCGCCTTGCATGGTCTTATAAGAATTGTGGGTATTGGAAGTTATATTGATTTCGTTTTATCCAATTACAAAGGAGTACTTCCTTTTGAGAACTTGTTGGTTATTGGTGGAGCACTTTTCCCTTTTTTGGAATTCTTTACGGGATTGCTCATTTGCTTCAATATCCGATTGAAAAATGCCCTTATTGTTGGATTTATAATTTCCGTCATCATGGGCACATTTATTTTGCTAGGCAATATGTATGAAAGGCTCATCTATCATACCATTGTTGTGGTGGGATTGGCATTTCTCTTTTTTAGTGATTCCAATCGTGTTGCCAAGAGAAAACATTTTATTTGATTGCCCTAAATGTTAGGTTGATTCGAGGCGCCTGTATCTTTTTGGTTTTTGGTAATTGGTGTTTCCAATGATGCTGAGTTTCGCCCGACATGAGTAATAAGCTTCCGTGATTTAGAAAGAGTTTGTATTTCAATTTTTTATCCCTCTTGTGCTTTAACTGAAAGCACCTTTTCGCCCCGAAACTCACGGAAGCTATTACAGGGTTTATTCCTAGCTCTTTTTCATCATCGCTATGCCAACCATTGCTATCTTGACCGTTGCGATATAAATTCAATAGTACCGTATTGAATTGAAACCCCGTGGCGGCCTCAATTCGATTCTTGATAGATAAAAGGGTAGGGGTAAATGTTCTTGGGTGCATGGTAATTCCAGAATAACTATAGGTTTTCATATCACTACCGTATAAGGCTGTTAATCGTGGCTGCGGATAGGTTTTTCCGAATACTCTAATATCGTCTTGTCGCCAAGGTGTTTCATTGTACAACTCATCGAATAATTGGTTGGCTTCCTTTAGGGAATAAAAAGCCGGGTAGTATGTAACAGAAGCATCCGGTAGCGAAATGTCAAACTCACTGGATTCTTTAGAAAATAAATCCATATTAAATATATTGGTAAGCCCAGTACATGAGACCAAATTGAAGTGGAATTCGGAATAGCAGAAGCCATTTGGGAAGGTTCAAAGAGGCTTTTTTGTCCTGAAGCATGAAGATATGCACAGGTAAAAACAAAATGAGCATGCCAATGATGCCATAGGCGGCAAGGCTTTGTGTCTCTGTTTTAAGCAGCATAAACCCGGCAATCATTTCCAGAATCCCGCTCATAAGCACAACTTCCTTATGACTGGGTATATAGGGCGGTAGGATGCGTTCATACCATTTAGATTTTGTAAAATGGGTCACTCCTGCCGCGATGAATAATACTGCAAGTACATATTGGTGCCAAGGGAACATAACTATTATTTACTTCAAAAATAATTGATTTGTCAGGTTATCTGAAACTTTTGAAAAGAAAAACCCTCCAAAACCAAAGGCCTTGGAGGGTTACTTATTAACTATAACTGATCTTTATTCCTTAATCAGTCGTTTGTTTATTTGTCCACCACTTCCTTCAATCACCATGGTATAACTTGCCGTGGCTAGGGTAGAGATGTCTATTGATGCTTCAATTCCCGTATTCCTTAGATCGTACGTTGCCACTTTTCTACCTACAAGGTCGAATAGTGTCACTTTCTCCAGTACAATGTTTTGTGGGTTACTAATGAACACCACGTTCGTTGCTGGGTTCGGGAATACTACGATCGTAGAAAGGTCTACTGGTAGATCATCTACCCCTAATGTACTCTCTACAGTAAGCTCGAACTCGCAAGTTGCAGTGTTGCCACTTTCGTCCGTTGCTGTTAAGGTAATAGTGTACACTCCATCAGGTACTAATGTTCCTGGAGCTGGGTCTTGGGTCACATCCGTAACTGGATCGGTACAGTTATCTACTGCTGTAGCTTCACCGGTTGCGAAGTAATCCGGGATCTCATAGAACAGGTTACCCGGTCCTGGATCTACGGTCTGGTCTTCAGGACACGTCAATACAGGAGGTAATGCATCTATTACGGTTACCGTTGCAGTACATGTTGAAATGTTTCCATTCTCATCCTGTGCGAATACCTGAACCGTTACTGGGGTTCCTATGTCGTCACAACTGAACTCGAAGATATCGATGGCCGTAGTAAGGATGCCACAGGCATCATCTAAGGTATCGATTACGTCCTCTGGCTCGATTACCGCCATTCCGTTTTCGTCTAGTTCCACGGTAATGTCCATACAGGTAAGTACCGGATCGGTAACGTCCTGAACCGTCACGATAGCTGTACAGCTTGAACTATTGCCGTTCACGTCGGTTACAGTAAGGGTAACCACGTTGTCGCCTACGTTAGAACAATCGAAGGTATCGATATCGATATCATAGGATGCAATGCCACAGGCATCGGTAGAACCTCCATCGATGTCCGTTGCCGAAATGGTTACGGTACCTGTATCATCAAGATCGATGACAATATCCATACAAACCACATCTGGTGCGGTAACATCTTCTACGGTAACAATAGCCACACAAGTGGATACATTTCCATTGTCGTCGGTTACGGTCAAGGTTACAGGATTGTCTCCTACATGGCTACAGTCGAACGTATCCATATCGATATCCAAACTTGCAATACCACAGTTGTCTGTTGAACCTCCATCTACATCAGCAGCCGTAATGGTCGCGTTTCCTGTATCATCTAGTTGAATCGTGATGTCCTGACAAACAGCTACCGCTGGCTCGTCGTCGTTCACCGTAATTGTAAAGGTACATACTGTTGTATTTCCATTAGAGTCGGTAGCAGTAAATTCGATTGTGCTAACACCTACAGGGAAGTCACTTCCGGAAGGAAGTCCATCCGTTTGTGCAACTGTTACACCACAGGCGTCACTTGCAATGGCATCACTGAAGGTTACCATGGCAGAACATAAGCCAGGGTCGGTTCCAGTCACCACATCACTAGGACATGAAATTACAGGTGGTATATCGTCTATCACGGTCACTACAGCAACACATGAAGAACTGTTTCCATTTACATCGGTCACTGTCAAGGTAACGTCATTAGGTCCGACATCGGCACAAGTGAAGTCAGTAATATCAATGGCGAGACTCGCGATACCACAGGCATCGGTAGAACCACCATCCACATCGGTAGGAGTAATGGAAGCATTACCAGCAGCATCAAGGAACACATCGATGTCCATACACACGGCATCTGGTGCCACATTGTCCTCAACAGTTACAGTAGCCGTACAGGTACTGCTATTGCCATTTACATCGGTTACGGTCAAGGTAACTGTATTGGCTCCTACATCAGTACAGTCGAAGGTACTTGGAGATACTGCTAAACTAGCGATACCACAATTATCGGTCGAACCTCCATCTACATCTGATGCTGTAATCGAGGCGTTTCCGTTAACATCCAATTGCACTGTAATATCCATACAAACTGCTACTGGAGGCTCGTTATCGGTAACGGTAACGTCGAAACTACATGTCGCAGTATTTCCGGCAGCATCTGTTATTACAAAGGTATTGGTAGTTGTCCCTACTGGGAATGTACCACCACTAGGTATTCCTGCCGTTTGTGAAATGGATTCACCCGGGCAGTTATCCGAACCTGTTACACTATAAGTTACTACGGCACTACATAATCCTGGATCGTTGTTTACTGAAATATCTCCCGGGCATGTAATCACAGGAGCCTCGGTATCATTAACTGTAATTACCTGTGTACAACTCGCTGTATTTCCGGCACCATCTGTTATCGTCCAAACCACATTGGTGGTTCCCACAGGGTAGGTGTCGCTTGCGTCGGTGGTATTGTTGTAATCGTTCACCGGTAATGCACACATACTTACGTCATCTATATAGAAAAGAGGTATGGCAGCTGGGTTTACTTCACTACCATTTCCACCGAAGAAATTGGTAATAGGGAAGAAGTTGATACCTCCTAATGAAATAGCTCCAGTACTACTGAAAGCCTGATAGCTATATGGATGACTTATTACTGAAGTTCCGTTTACGAAGAATTCAGTGAAGTCATTATCCAGATCGATTAGGTGTCGAACTTCGAACCAAGCTCCTTGTGGGTACGTAAATGTATTATACGTTGAATTTACGTTGTACTCAGCCGTTCCATTAGAATTCCACTGAATTTGATGACCCCATTCTGGACCACCTGCAGGGCGTTCAAACTTCTGAATATTTGTAAATGCAGTATTGCCGACTGGAATGTATAGACTATAGGTAACTTCCCAAGCTCCTGCCGTCAAGTTTCCAAGATTATATATTTGATCTACAGGTCCACCTCCTGGTACTCCTTCAATCTTCAAACTTTGCGTTCCGCTTTGTGCTTGTTCTGTAGACACTTCTCCTGCTTCACCAGCAGCACCAGTCCATCCCACCCAATTCGGGTCTTGACCATCAATAGAGCCTAATGTAAAGGACTCTAGATCCTCATTTCGCAAGCATCCACTCGAGAAGCAATTATCATCGAAGGTAGGTTGAGGGACCGTAATCGTCGCCTCACAAACCCCAGGATCGTTGCTTACATCAATGTCTACAGGACAAACGATTGTTGGGTTTTCATTGTCTATAACTGTTACAGTGAAACTACATGACGCAGTATTTCCTGAAGCATCAGTTACTTCAAACGTGTTGGTGGTAATACCTACTGGGAATACACTTCCGCTAGGTAATCCAGTTGTTTGAATTGTTGTGGAGGCCGGGCAGTTATCTGTGCCAGTTGGCGCAATAAAGGTTACTGCCGCACCACAAACTCCAGTATCATTATTTACAGTGATATCTGCTGGACATGTGATCACAGGATCTTCAACATCGTTAACCGTTACATCAAAGGTACAGGTTGCTGTATTTCCAGCGGCATCGGTAGCTGTTACAGTCACCGTTGTTGTTCCCACTGGGAACACGCTTCCTGAAGCAGGTGAACTCATCACTGTTGCCCCTGGGCAGTTATCCGCTACAGTAGGCGTAAAGTTTACGGTAGCTCCACATACTCCTGGGTCGTTATTTACAACGATATCCGCAGGACAAGTTACTACAGGAACCTCAGTATCGTTAACTGTTACTGTCATGGAACAAGTTCCTACATTACCAGCCGCATCCGTTGCAGTCCAGTTTACCGTAGTGGTTCCAACTGGGTAGGTCCCAGAAGCGTCGGAAGTTCCATTAAAGTCATTGGTAAGCGTAATGAAACCTGTATTCGCAGTAAGCTGGAATTCGTGGGATCCCGCTCCAGAACATTGGCTTGAATCTACGTCGGCATCTGCCAAGAGCGTAAAAGTGAGATCGGACCCAAAGGTAGCAATCCAGTTGTTCCAGGTAGCCGCAGCAATCGTCACTGAGCTACTAATGACAGAACAAGTAGGTCCACCACCGCATTCTTGGAAGATTTGAACTCCATCAGGACCTGCCAGTGCAAAGCACTCTGAAGAAGAGCCCGAAGTGAAGTCTCCATTATATTCCATATCCAATATAACATCTAGTACAGTTGTTCCCAATCCTGTAATAGTCGAAGGCGTGTCTATTAGATCACCTCCACTAAACAGCATGGCTGTTACAGGGCCCGTAACAGTAGTGGTAGTACCTGGACAATTTTCGAATATCGAAGGCGCCGGTACCGTAACTACGGCATTACAATTACCTGGATCGTTGTTTACTGTTATATCGGCAGGACAAGTAAGCATTGGTGCTTCAGTATCACTTACCGTTACATCGAAGCTACAGGTTGCTGTATTTCCTCCAATGTCTGTAATTACAAAGGTGTTTGTGGTAGTACCAACCGGGAATTCGCTTCCTGAAGGCAAACCAACTGTTTGTGTTATACTAAAGGTTTGTGGTAGGAAGACAAAATTATCTAATGATCTGTCCCCGCCAGAAATATTATCCCATCGCATGGATGAAATCTCAGTCCAATCGGATGTGGTCGGGAAATTAACCACCCCAGTCGCAGCCGGTGTAAAGGTTGCACCTGTAGAGGATGTGAAAACAAAATCTGCAGGATTCGCACAAATCTCTACACTCTGTGGAGTAAAGACAACACCTCCATTGTACACCCAGGTATTGGAAGTATTACCATGCATTAGCATTCCATCTCCATCACCACAAGAAACTGTCCAAGGGGCATCGATGTGCTGTCCTGGGTCTGCTGAAACTAACATTCCTGCTTCAGCATAAGGGGTTCCAAAATTATCTGGTCCCGTAAATGTGAGTGTAATGGGAGATCCTCCTCCCGCACAGTTGTCCATTCCTGTAACAGTATAGTTAACTACCGCGCCACATATGCCTGCATCATTATTTAGGTTGAAATCACCTGGGCATGTAATGGTAGGTGGATCTACATCGTTCACAATTACGTTGAAAGAACATTGTGCCGTATTTCCAGAACCATCTGTTACTTCAAAAGTATTTACTGTGGTTCCTACAGGGAATGCACTTCCACTAGGTAATCCTGTGATTTGAACCGTAGTAGCAACACCGCAATTATCGGTTCCTACAGGAGCAATATATGTAACCACTGCCTCACAAGTTCCAGGGGCATTGTTTACAGAAATGTCCGCAGGACATGTTATAGCAGGTGGTGTGGTATCTTCTACCGTTACCGTATCGGAAGCACTGTTAGTACATCCATTAGCATCGGTAAACGTATATGTAATTGTATGTGTGCCTGTTCCAGCGGTAGCTGCATCGAAGGTATAGGTCATTCCGTTACCATCATCTGTAACACCTGGACCGCTATACACGCCTCCTGTTGGAGTTCCTCCACCTTGTCCAGTTAAGGTCGCATTAGGACAAACCGGACTTGCTGGTGCTGTAAATGTTACTGTAGGTAAAGCGAATACTTCTACATCGTCCGAACCACTTCCTGTACATCCATTGGCATCGGTAAAGGTATATGTAATCGTATGTGTACCTACACCAGCAGCAGCTGGGTCGAAACTATACGTCATTCCATTTCCATCATCGGTAACACCTGCGCCACTGTAAACACCTCCAGTTGGTACTCCTCCACCAAGACCTGTTTGCACTCCTGCATCGACACATAGGTCTGCAAGAGCTGTAAAGGTAACCGAAGGCAAAGCAAATACCTCTACATCATCGGAGGCACTATTGGTACATCCGTTAGCATCAGTAAATGTATACGTTAAGGTATGTGTTCCCACACCTGCAGCGGCAGGATCGAAACTATAGGTCATTCCATTACCATCGTCTGTAACTCCAGGTCCCGTATAGAAACCACCTGTAGGAGTACCTCCACCTAGACCTGCCTGTACCCCTGCATCCAAACATAGATCGGCAAGAGCGGTAAAGGCTACTGTGGGTAATGCATTTACATTAATACTATCGGAGGCACTAGCGGTACATCCGTTGGCATCAGTAAATGTATATGTCAATGTATGTGTTCCCACACCTGCAGCAGCAGGATCGAAACTATAGGTCATTCCATTTCCATCATCTGTAACACCTGGGCCGCTATAGACACCTCCTGTTGGGGTTCCGCCACCAAGTCCAGCTTGTACTCCTGCATCTACACAAAGATCTGCGGGAGCAGTAAAGGCTACTATTGGTAAAGCGAATACCTCTACATCATCCGAGGCACTAGCGGTACATCCGTTGGCATCTGTAAATGTGTATGTCAATGTATGTGTTCCCACACCTGCAGCAGCAGGATCGAAACTATACGTCATTCCATTTCCATCATCGGTAACACCTGTACCACTGTAAACACCTCCAGTTGGCGTTCCGCCACCATTTCCTGACTGTACCCCAGCATTTAAGCAAAGGTCAGCTAGTGCAGTAAATGTAACCGTTGGTAGTGCAAATACCTCTACGTCATCGGAGGCACTATTGGTACATCCATTGGTATCGGTAAATGTATATGTTAATGTATGAGTTCCCACACCAGCAGCTGCAGGGTCGAAACTATAAGTCATTCCGTTTCCATCGTCAGTCACGCCAGTTCCACTATAAACTCCTCCTGTTGGCGTTCCACCACCTAGACCAGTTTGTACTCCTGCATCTAAACATAGATCGGCAAGAGCGGTAAAGGTTACTGTAGGCAATGCAAAAACTTCAATGTCATCTGAAGCAGAACCGCCTCCAGAAGTATATGTTATTGTATGAGTTCCCACACCTGCGGCGGCTGGGTCGAAACTATAGGTCATTCCGTTACCATCATCGGTAACACCTGGACCACTATAGACACCTCCTGTTGGAGTTCCACCACCTAGTCCAGCTTGTACTCCTGCATCCACACAAAGATCGGCAGGTGCCGTAAAGGTGACTACAATACTAAGACTTGCAAAAGGAACTGTAGATAGTCCTCCTCCAAACGCAAAGGCATGATCGTAATTGGCTGGATTTTCAAAATCGGCACTACCTACAGGAATGGCACGACTTGCAGGGGTATATTCAGTTTTATCTGGAGCAGTTGCAGGGAAGCCATCTACTACTAGGGCATTGAGATAAATACCTGTTGGATTTTCTACTGCAGGTAAATTACCTCCGGGTGTTGCAGAATTACCAGTGTACATTACCGAATAAATATCGGTTACCCCGTTGGTTGGATCGGTATCACTATCAGCATAGGCGTACAAGGTTTCACCGTTGGTCGCCATAGCGAATCCTCCTACGATGACGGCAATAGATCCGCATCCATTTCCAGAAGTATCACTACAGGCAACTGCAAAGGTATCTGGAGCAGTCTCCGTTACTGTAATAACATCTCCTTGGTCAATTTGTCCTCCTGGAGACGTCCATTGTAATACTGATTCTCCAGATGAGAATAATAAAGTTGTATTGTCAAATTCGTCCTCTGTAAAATATACGACTGTACCAGCAGGAACGTCTTGGGCCGCCACAAAAGAGAATCCGTCTGCGGTCGCTCCGTCATGTGCCATACCCATTACGGCAACCAATGGATCTGAAGCTGAGGTATCATCATTGGTGATACTTCCGGTAGCACTATTTGGGCTGCCTCCATCATATCCAGTTCCTGAAGCAATCATTAATTCTACTGTTTCGACAGGTTCTACCATGGCATCAATAACCGGTGTAACGGTTACTGATACTGAAGAACTTCCGTTAAGTATTGTAGCCGTTCCTGTGGTTGCAGTAAAGGTATCTGCACCAGAAACGGTATAATCTGTTGTTAAGGTTGCCGATCCCGCTACAGTAAAATTAACTGTAATGTTAGATGTTGCGGCGGCGCTTAATGTAAAGGTATAGACCATTCCTACACCACTATCTTCAACCGTTGTAGTTGGAGCTACGGCCAATGTAAGTGTTGGATTGGCAGAGCCAGTAACAATAATAATATTGGCAAAAGGCACTGTAGACAGGGTTGCCGGTGCTTGTGCGTGTAACCAATTAGCTGTGTTCTGGAAATTGGCTTGATCTACCGTCACCCCTCGTAAGGCTGGGTTGTATTCGGTTCGTTGCGGTTGTACTGCTGGGAAACCATCTACTACAACAGATCCTACGTAAACTGAAGAAGGATCTTCAAGAGCTGGGATATTTCCTCCCGGGGTTGAATTATTTCCTGTATATAATACCGAATGTACTTGGGTAACTCCATTGGTAGGATCGGTATCCGAATCACTGTATGCAAAGAAACCTTCTCCATTACTGGCGAAAGTGAACCCGGTTACGATAGTGGTAAAAGAACCACACGTACCACTATTACAGGTTGCTGTAAACACATCGGGCGAGTTTTCCGTGGCAACAATAACCTCCCCACGCAAAACACCTCCTGCTGGAGCGGTCCATCGTACTACTCCTTCACCACTTGTTGTAGAGAAGGCAAGTGTATTTCTGTTAAACTCTTCTTCAGTAAAGAAGACTTCTGTACCTGCTGCAATATCATCTAAGGCTACAAAAGAGAATCCTTCTATTCCCGGTGCCACAGCATTGTTTAAACCTGTCACTGCAACTACAGGGGTAATTGCTTGAGTATCGTCATTAATTATTGTTCCGGTGGCAGCACTAGGACTACCTGCCGTATATCCAGCACCAGAAGCCAAAGTTAAAATCATGGTTTCATCTGGTTCGAGTGCGGTGTCACCAGTAGGGGTTAAGGTTACCGTTGCAGAACTGGCTCCCGAGCTTATTACAACAGTCCCGGCAGTAGCGCCAAAGGTCGCTGCTCCACTTTGCCCATAATCGCTTCCAAATGTAGCTGAACCACTAACATTGAAGTTAACAGTGGTATTGCTAGCAGCAGTTGGACTGATACTAAATGTATAGGTAATGCCACTACCACTATTCTCGTTTACCGATGCCGGAGCTGCGGTAAGTGTAACAGTAGGACTGGTACATGCCAAGGTGAAACTATTGAAAGCTGTAGTTGAAAGAGCTTGAAATGCCTGTGCATGTAAATAATTACTCACATTTTCAAGGTTATCGCGACATAATCCATCCCGAACACCTGCAGCAGCAAATTGATATTCTGCACGATTGGGACTTGCAGCCGGGAAACCATCCACAACAATAGAGTTTGGATAATCAGGGGTTGGATCTAAAGCTGCTGGAATAGTACCTCCTGTGGCTTGTCCGGATTCCCCAGTATAGAAAACCGAATAAATCTCGGTCACCCCATTTGTGGGATCCCCATCGGAATCACTATAAGAGTAATAGGCTTCTCCATCGGTTCGTAATGAGAAAAAGCTAGTAAGTACAGTGGCCGTTCCACAGGAACCTCCTCCTGTACAAGTTACACTTAAAACATTACTTGCTCCCTCCTGTACGCGTACAACCGTCCCAACAGTTAGCGCTGAACCAGCTGTAAATCGAACTACCGATTCTCCGCCGGAAAATACATTGGTTCCGTTGTTGTATTCGTCCTCTGAGAAATAAACGAATTCCCCATTAGCAATGGGTTGTGTCACCAGAAAGGAAAACGAGTCGGTTCCTGAGTGGGTGGTTCCAATCACTACTGCTTTTTGACTGAAGCCTTGGCTTACAGTCAGCAATGTGACTAGAAGTACGAATAAGTAAGTAATTTTTTTCATTATGAGGTCATTTGGTTATAATTTATCTCCCTTTTAAACATATTAATGGTTTCTCAACAAAAGTAGCCGAGGTGTTTCATAATAGGAATAAGTACTATTACGTAATTTCATTGTTAAAATTAAGTGCAGATATATGGATTTTGCCAGCCAGCATAAGGTAATTCCTCAAACTTGGCATACAAATCCTCCATAAAAGAGGTTTCCATGGTATCTATTACACTATTGGTGTAGCCGTCATCCGAATAGGAAAAATCCCTAATCTTTAATTTGGCTATTTGTGTTTCGTGATAAGAATTGTAGGTCAACAATCCTCTTGGGGATGGTATGCTACTATTTTGCAATACATTGGCCAAGGCAGGTGGAATGTGTCCATGTTCGTTTAAGGTCATGGCAATTACCTGTCCTACTTCATAGCCAAGTAAGGTCATAATAGTGGGGGGCTTTTGAAAGGTTTCTTTAATTTTCGCAGTAAAAGTCTGCATGTTTTCATCTTCGTCTTGGAAGGTCCAAGAAGCTACTGAGATCAAATTCTCAATGCCGTGATTTTCTGAAACAATGGATTCATCGGTTAATGTGGGAATGGCCACAAAAGGAATCTTGCCATTAAGATCCGAATTCGCCAAAGTATCAAGAACTTTCATTCCTTCTTTAAAACTAAATAAGGTAAATACGACATCGGGATTACTTTCTTGGATTCCCTGAATCATACCCTCGTAGTTTTCAGATTTATAATCTATAGGAGCTACATAGTAATTCACTATTTCACCACCATGATCTGTAAATCCTTGAACAAATGCTTGGGAATGTTGATAGCCTCCGTCATAATAAGAAGCCGTTACAGCAGCCTTTTTACCATATTTTTTGGCGGCATACATTCCCGCTCCATAACATGATTGCCATAGGTTAAGGGAATGATATAGTATATTAGGACTAACGTGTTCCTTTTTAATGGCATTGCCTCCCAAATTCACATGAATGAGGGGTTTTTGGTACGCATTGAACACACTAACTAAATCGGTAAGTTTAAACAAACTGCAAAAAGATACGACCAAGGCAGCATCTTCTTGCAGGATCATTTTTTCTCCTATTCGAACAATTCCATCATCTGCGGCAGTTCCCACTCCTTCAACTAAGAACTTAAGCGAGTGTTCTCTGGTATTCCATATGTTGAAACTGTGTTTCAGGCCATTCATGAAATCCAACGCTAAGGTTGGGAACATATCCGATCTAGGAAGTAACAAGCCGATTTTTGTCTCCATGGTGACTTTTAGCTTCTAGAAGGGAATAGTCCAGATAAAGCAATGCTGTAGTAAATACCTACAAAAGGATTTCTGATGCTATAGGCTTGCCCACCTCCCATACTAGCTGGAGGTGCTAAGTTTGCATTAGAATCTTCAGAAAAGGCGTCCGTTTGCATGGAGATATGCTTACCTGCAGGGTTGCTCTCTTCGCCATCGGCAGATTGCACACCTATATTATGTGTATGGGCGGGCATTTGAGCTACAGTCATGGTATGTGTTTCTGCACCTCCTCTTTGACCCCAAGAAATAGGACTAAGCCCTGGGCCATTACCAACATGTACTATACTTCTTCCTCTAAGGTCCGGTAATGCGAAGGTAGTTCTTCCATCCCCACCATAAGTGGTTCCAAGAAGTGAAAATAATGCTGAAAAAGATGCAATAGGTAATAGTTGACCATCGCAGTGGGCCCAATCCCTGGGTGGGAAGTTAAACCCGAATGCTTGAATTTGTCCGATAAATGGCTCCATAATACTAGAAAATTTTGATTAGTTAATTAGTTGTTGAAGGCAATATTGAAAGTAACGTTCAGTTGGTTTGAACGCTTTTCACGAGCTAGGTACACTCTGTCCTCCAGTTGTTTGTTCTCTTCCCAATGCTTTGATGTGAGTTGAGCAGAAATATCTGAAACTGCCAGTTCAGTAAAGTAAGCCTTATCATCTTTGGAGATCCGAAAGTAAATCCTTCCCATTTTCCCCTTTTCATTATTAGGTACATCTGTAATAAAACTATACTGTCCCGATGCGTCTGTCTTTAACTTTGCACGATGACGAAATTTGGTGGAATTGGGAGACATATGCCATACTTCCAGTTGAGCCTCTTTAAGAGGGGTGTTTCCCGAGTGTTCAAAAATCGTCCCGGATACTTTAATGGATTTGCCAAAACCAAAGGTTCTCAAATCTGTTTTCTCCTCGGCAAAAGGATTATAACCTTCAAAAGGTGAGTGGTCGTTTGTAAGCGCTTGAACCGCTTGTGTAGAAAATAATGCAATGCCAGAAGCGGCAATGGCAGAGGTTCGAAGGAACGTCCGCCGGTCAGGGGTCTTATTCATAATTGGGTCAGTTAATTGTTTAAAATTAGGGGATTAGCCCTTAATGGACTAATAAAATCGATGAATGACACGATTTTTCTTTCACGAACCTTTTTATGGTCTGTGAATCAGACAATTACGGTTTTCACGTAATTTGAAAAAAAAAACTAACTTCGATTCCCTCAAAAACAGACTATGATTTCGTCAAATTTTCTTGACAGACTCCGTCAAATTGTTCCTGTAATTCTCGATGATTCATTGGATTTTTTGGAACTACAAAACGCCTTGAAGGATTTTAAATCCCTATGCATGGAAATTAGTGATATAGATTTTGAGGCAGAGGCATCAAAAAATCCCATTTTTCTGAATTCCGGAAAAGCGATAGGTCCCATGTGGGCAGGAGCGTGTATTGATGACATTGTTCGCACCAAACGATTTGTTCGTGGGTTGAAAAGGGCCATAGATGATGTGAAGACCGAAAAGGAATCTGAACCTGTGAAAATTCTTTATTCTGGGACAGGACCTTTCGCAACTTTGGTGCTCCCGTTAATTTCAGTATTTACCCCTCAGGAAGTACAATTCGTGTTGCTGGAAATAAACCCCATTAGTTTTGACAGTGTACAACGGGTGTTCAAGGCATTTAATGCAGAGGATTATGTGTCTGATTATATAAATGATGATGCGAGTACCTGCACATTGCCCAACCCGGAGGAGATTGATATTGTAGTAGTAGAATGCCTGCAACATGCATTGGCTAGGGAACCACAGGTAGCGATTACCCATAACCTCATTTCGCAATGTAAGGAAGATGTTATTTTGGTGCCCGAAACCATATCATTGCACATATCTCTTATTAATACAACCAAGGAAATTGAGGCCTTAACACAAAACAATTCGATTCACATTTCCGAGTATCGACAAGATAGTAGATCAGTTTTCACCTTGAATATGGAGAAGATGCGTGCTCTTGGCGCACCGTTGCATGCTAATTTTCGATTTCCCCGGGAAAGGGCGAGTTTCGCAAAGGAGGTTGTGGGAAAAATGAATACTATCGCCATTACTACCGAAATACATACGTATGCCCAAGAATTCCTAACCTATAAAGAAAGTGGTTTAACCATTCCGAAGACAGTAAAACGGTTGAACGGTTCCGAAGTTCCCCTTGAGGTGATCACGTGTTACCGTTTGGGTAAGGATCCAGAATTGGAAGTAACCTTCACAAACGAATAAAAGGCCAAAATTTGGCCTTTTATTCATATTGCTATGTTATAATGACTAGCTTCTAGATGGGAAAATTCCCTGAAGGGCAATACAAGTATAGATACCTAGATAAGGGTTTCTGATACTATAAGATTGTCCACCACCTACAGTTTGTGGTGCGGCTAGATTTCCAGTGGCGTCTTCTGCGAATGCATCGGCATGATTAGCAATGTGCTTACCCGTTGGGTCCGCCTCTTCACCAGCAGCAGCATTAACGCCTATATTGTGCGTGTGAGCTGGCATTTGCGCTACCGTTAAGGTGTGGTTTTCGGCACCGGCCTTTTGTCCCCAAGCGATGTTTGAAAGACCTGGGCCATTCCCAACATGTACCATACTTCTTCCTCTTAAATCTGGAAGGGCAAAGGTAGTTCTACCATCACCACCAAAAGTAGTTCCCAATAAAGAAAACAATGCAGTGTTAGAAGAAATGGGTAAAAGTTGCCCGTCGCATAATGCCCAACCTCTTGGTGCAAAATTAAAACCGACTGGCATGATTTGTCCGATAAATGGTTCCATAATAATTGATTTTAGATTACTAATTGATTTTTAACTTGAGGAAGCGGGGATTCCTTTTTTTTCATAATTAACTTTCTAGGGTTAATCTGGAAGCTAAAGTATTATGGGTAAACCAGATGTGCTATATGTATAAATACGTATTTTGAGTTTGCGGTATTAAAAAACCCTCCGAAGCTTTTGGCTTGGAGGGTTTTCCATTATGGTATGTTCGAGTGTTTTATCTCTTGACCAGTCTTTTCACCGTCGATGCGTTCTCGCTGGTGATCATGACCATGTACACCCCTGTTGCCAGGTCGGACACGTCTATGGCCATCTCCTGCTGCATGTCTGCAAGGTCGATGGTCCTGATGAGTCGTCCGTTGGTGTCGTAGATCGCTGCCTGCTCCAGTAGGATGTTGGCCGTGTTGGCCAGTGTCACCACAGAGCTTGCAGGGTTCGGGTACAGGCTGATCGCGTTGTCCAGCACCGTGTCCTCAAGGCCCAGTACGCTCTCCACGGTCAGCTCGAAGCTACAGGTCGATACGTTGCCGTACTCGTCCTCCGCCGTAAGGGTGATCGTGTACACGCCGTCCGGTACCAGTGTCCCCGCCGCAGGGTCCTGCGTGGTGATGGTAACGGGGTCCGTACAGTTGTCCACCGCCGTGGCCTCGCCGGTGGCGAAGTAGTCGGGGATCTCGTAGAACAGGTTACCCGGTCCTGGGTCCACGCTCTGGTCCGCCGGGCAGGTGAGCTCGGGGGCGAGCGCGTCCACCACGGTGATCTGAGAGGTACAGGATGCGATGTTACCGCTGGCGTCGGATGCGAACACCGTAGCGGTGATCACCGTACCAACGTCCGCACAGGTAACCTCGGTCACGTCCACCGCCAGTACCGTGATGCCACAGGCATCGAACGACAGTGGGCCGCCCGGTATCTCGATGAAGAACGCGTCCCCGTCACTGTTGGTCAGGGTAAGCTCCCAGTTGTCCGGGGCGAACTGGCCCTCGAAGCCTGGGTCGAAGTTGGTCACCATCGTCTCGTTGTTGCCGAAACCGTTGTCGTCCGTCTGGGAACGGAAACCGAACACGTCGCCGGCCACAAGGCTAACGGAGGCACTGCCCGACTGGTTGCCCTGGGCTGGGTCCGTAAGCTGGGTGTAGGCACCGTTGACTATGTAACCGAAGCTGTCGAAGCCGGGCACGTCGTTAAGGGTGTAGTCCCAGTCGAAGTTAACGGTAACGTCAGCGGTAACGTCCACGGTGAAGTCCGTGAAGCCCTCGGTGCCCGATTGGTTGTCGCTACCGATCACCATCGCGTCGAAGGTGCTCGGCGCAGTCGCCAACAGGTCCTCTGGGTCGATCTCGGTCGTACCGTCGGGGCCGATCTCGATCGTTACGTCCTGACAGATAAGGACAGGGTCCGTTACGTCAAGTACCTCTACCGTTGCATTACAAGTGGCAGTGTTTCCACTATCATCTGTAACGGTAACTTCAATAATATTTAATCCTAGATTCGAACAATCGAAATCTATAGTAGTATCTGCTCCAGGAGTACAGTTACCAGAGAAAATGTATACTCCATCATTTCCGGGAACTGGGTTACCCCATGTAGCTCCGCCGTCGGCAGTGTTAAGACAATCGTAATCTCCAGCTCCAGAAGCTCCAGATACCTCCCATGCAGTAATACCACCTGATGTGGAAGTTACCGATACAGATACCCAGTAATTTGTCTGAACACCTGCTTGTCCTGCAAATAGGAACGGGGTAATATCGAACACTGTCTCGCTAACGTCGAAACCGAAGTTGTTTCCAACAACTGTTTGTGCAGAAGGAGCTACACCAGCTTCACTACCTATTTCGGCACCAGGTTGACCAGCGTTATCCTCATAATAAGTAAAGTCGGCAGTTGCAATAGTTGCACCCACATCGTGGAACAGGTTCATCGTTACCTGCTCTAGATTGAAATCTTCATCTGCAGGAACTACAATATCATTGGCTACTAGGAATCCACTTCCCGGGTCGCTGAAATACCCATTTTCAAAGGCATTACTTCCATTAGAAATTTCTTCACAAGTAAGATCTCCTGGTACGGTTGCAGTTGCACCACAGTTATCGGTTACCGTTACTAAATCGGAAACATTAATAGTAGCATTTCCATTAGCATCCAATTCAACAACAAACGGAGCAGAGGCTAACGTTTCTACATTCAATTGTACATTATCTAATGCGAATTTAGCAGGACCAGAGAAATCATCTGGAATACTTTGCCAGTAAGCAATACGAATATCTTGACCAGCATAGGCAGAAAGATCTGCTGTTTGGCTAACCCAAGCATTGTCATTGTCTATAATTCCAGCAGTAGCTGTTATTTGAACTAAAACTTCTAATACGTTATCACTTAAATCACGTACTTGAACTTCGTAAATTCTGTCTTGACAACCTGCACAGAAACTTGCAAGGTCATAATCAATATTTTCATCCCATGTAAGGGTTGCGCCTACAGCGGCTGGATCTATAGAAACATCTTGATAAATAACTGCTTCTCCAGATTCTCCGTCGAAACCGTTACCTGCCAACCAAGCTCCATCTGTTGGTAATGCTGGATCAAAGAATCCATTACCATCATTGCTGGCGTAGGCTCCCCAAGCTAAGAAAGGGTTAGGATTATCTATAGCAGTCCAATCGCTAAGATCTCCAGTTTCAAAACTCCCATTTACCATAATGTCTTGAGATTGGAAATCTCCTTCACACATGATCACAGGTGCTTCATCGTCTATAACGGTTACAGTAGCATCACAAGTAGCCGTGTTACCACTATCATCAGTAACTGTTAGGGTGATGGTATTATCACCTAATTCGGCACAAGTAAGGGTAATGGAAGCGTTTCCACCAATGTCTAGACTGGCGATACCACAGTTATCCGTACTTCCTCCATCTATTTCCGCAGCATTCAATACATATTCACCATTGCCGTCTAAGGCCACAGTAATATCTGCACAAACTGCCATAGGAGCTTCATCATCTGTTACAGTAATCGTAAAAGTACAGGTAGAACTTGCACCTTCCATATCGGTAGCTGTAAATTCAATTATAGTTGCTCCTACTGGGAATTCCGATCCGCTTGGTAGCCCCATTGTTTGTTCAACCGTATCTAGGTCACCGTCAGGATCGACTACTAATGGAGGCGCGAATCCTACTACAGCTCCACAAATTCCTGGACTTGCTGTAGTGGTTACGTCCATTGGACAGGTGATCATTGGAGGGTCTCCAATAACCTCACCAACAACGTTCATCACGGTACCAAAAGCACTTGGCCATGGAGCGTAAGTTGGAAAACCACAAGCTGTAGATTCAATATAAGTTGGAGCAATACCTCCATCTGAATTACCTAGGATCGCTGGGAAATTTACTCCATCGCTTACTAGATCAATTTCATATACAAGTAATTCCCCTGCAGGAATAACAGCACTCATAGGTTCTGATAACAGGGTAAGATTGTCTGCATTTGAAACAGTTCTGGTAGAGGTTGCTTGTAACGTCATTGCTCCACCTGGAAATGGGTCCGGTGTAGAGTAAAGGTTGATCACAACATCGAATGGTCCCGTAGTACCTCCAAAAAAGAATACGCCAAACTCTACACTGGAAATGGTGAAGTTTCCATTTACCGCATGATCATTTTCGAGATCAAATGCCCTAGCGATTTTGGTGTCAAGTAAAATAGTTCCATCATTACAGGCTCCACCCTGAGTAAAGTTCTGAGTGTTACTCTGCGTAATGGTCACCGGTGCAAACTCCGAATTGTTTGCATCCGATTGCAAGGTTTGGTTCATAACCGGATTGTCTAGCGCAGTAGTGCTAGAAAAATCTTGCGCAAATGACGTGGATACCAACATCAAGCACAAGAAGATTTGAGTAAGTTTCTTCATAATTAAATGTTTAATTAAAATTAGTCGCTCAAAAATAATACGGAAAGAATTATCTGACAAGAATTTAAGGCAGGAAAAACCCCTTTTATTCTCACAAAATCGGACTTTATCAACTTTTTACGTTTTGAGAGAAATAAAAAAAACCGCTCGAAGAGCGGCTTTAAATGTAAGTAATTGATAATGAGATTATTTTATCATGTCGTAACTTCTCTTGATAAAGGCAGTGAGTTCTTCGCCCTTAAGCAGGTTTTTACTTAATCGGGCAAGATCCAATGCCTGATTTACCAAACGCTCCTTTTTCTTCTGGGTTTTGGTAGTAAGTATCTGACCAACCAGCTCGTGATTGGTATTCACCACCAAATTGTACATTTCTGGCAAATTGCCCATACCAAACATACCGCCGCCTCCGCCGGTTTGCTGCATTTCTTTCATTCTTCGCATGAATTCCGGCTCGGTAATTATAAAGGGGCTTGCGTTGCTGTCCATGGCCTCTAACTGAACCGTGAATTTTTCTGCAGGAATAGCTTCGGTAAGGAAGGTTTTCAAAGTTTCCTGTTCTTCGTCTGTAAGTTTGGAAATATTCTCCTCTTCCTTCTTAATAAGATGGTCTACATGATCGGAATCGACACGTACGAAAGTGGTTTTTTCATTTTCAGACTCTAACTTCTGAAGCAAATGGGAAATGATGGGAGAGTCCAACAAAAGCACTTCATATCCCTTTTCTTTAGCAGCTTCAATATAGCTGTGTTGCTCTTCGGCATTAGAGGCATAGAGTACCACTAACTTGTCATCTTTATCGGTCTGGCTGTCCTTAATTTTATCTTTCAGTTCGTCGAAGGTGAAATAAGTACCATCAACGGTAGGGTAGAGAGCAAAAGCCTGTGCTTTTTCGAAGAATTTATCTTCGGTCAACATGCCATATTCAATGACAATCTTGATGTCGTTCCATTTTCCTTCAAAATCTTCGCGGTTATCATTGAAAAGACTTTTCAGTTTATCGGCTACCTTTCTTGTAATGTAACTCGAAATTTTCTTTACGGCTCCATCGGCTTGGAGGTAACTCCTTGAAACGTTCAATGGAATGTCCGGGCTGTCGATCACACCGCGAAGCATGGTTAAAAATTCGGGCACGATACCTTCTACATTATCAGTAACGAAGACTTGGTTTTGATAGAGCTGAATTTTATCTTTCTGAATGCTCATATCATTTGTCATCTTCGGGAAATAGAGGATTCCTGTAAGATTGAAAGGGTAATCTACGTTTAGGTGAATATTGAATAAAGGTTCTTCGAACTGCATGGGATACAGCTCCCTGTAAAAGCCAGCGTAATCCTTGTCTTCCAAATCTGAGGGTTGCTTGGTCCAAGCGGGATTTGGATTATTGATGATGTTGTCCACCTCTTGAGTAGGAGCTGGGTCCTCTTCTTTGGCATCTTCTGGCTTGGGTAACGTTTCTGTACGCATTCCGAATTTAATGGGAATGGGCATGAATTTGTTGTATTTCACCAATAATTCGCGGATGCGTCCTTCTTCCAAAAATTCTGTCTCATCGTCTGCAATGTGAAGGATAATTTCTGTTCCGCGTTCTGTTTTGTCGGCCTCTTCTAAGGTATAATTTGGAGATCCGTCGCATGACCAATGTGCTGCCGGTTCATCTTTAAAGCTTTTGGTTATAATTTCTACTTTGTTGGCTACCATAAAAGCAGAATAGAAACCCAAACCAAAATGCCCTATGATTCCTGCATCCTCGCCTTGCTTGTCCTTGTATTTTTCAAGAAATTCCTCAGCTCCGGAAAAGGCAATTTGGTTGATGTATTTTTCAACTTCGTCCGCCGTCATCCCCAATCCTTGATCCAGGATATGCAAGGTTTTGTTTTCCGAATCAATCTTAACCTCAATTTGTGGATTGCCATATTCTACCTTGGCCTCTCCAATATTGGCAAGATGCTTCAATTTAAGGGTAGCATCTGTAGCGTTCGAAATTAGTTCACGAAGAAATATCTCGTGGTCACTGTATAAAAACTTTTTAATTAACGGGAAAATGTTTTCTACCGATACATTAATAGTTCCTTTACTCATGGTATACTCTTTTTTGAATGTTTGGAAAGAGTCTGGCAAATAGAATACCAATTTTGGCAATGTGACAGGATGTCATTATTCTAGATTTGGTGCTTTATTGTGGAGGGGTAAATGAATAGTTTAGAATAATTTAACATATTTTGTTTAAATATTATAAGTAAAGTTTAAACAAAATATTGTATCTTTACCATGTAAATCAATAGGGAATTGCTGTGAAGAAGTAATTTTTTTCTATTATTTATTGGTTAGGTTGTTTAGTAAGGGTGCTGTGGTGGCACCCTTTTTCTTTTGGGTTTTATGCATGCATAGCATATGGCTCTCAAAAATTTCCCTCCTCTAAGGTGAATATGTATCTTTCCATCGAAATCAAAAAGGCAGCTTATGTTTACTTCGAAGATTACGGGCTTGGGACATTATGTACCGGAAAATGTAGTTACAAATGACGATCTCTCGCAATTGATGGATACCAACGATGCTTGGATACAGGAAAGAACCGGGATAAAGGAAAGAAGGCACATTAAAAAGGGCGATGGTAATAACACTTCGATCATGGGCGTAAAGGCTGCTACCATTGCTTTGGAAAGGGCAGGCTTAGCCCCTCAGGATATAGATTTCATCATATTTGCAACTTTGAGTCCGGATATGTACTTCCCAGGTGGGGGCGTCCAGGTTCAGGATATAATGGGTATGGGAACTGTTCCCGCATTAGATGTTAGGAATCAATGCAGCGGATTTGTGTATGCCCTTTCGGTGGCCGATCAATTTGTGAAGACGGGAATGTATAAGAACGTATTGGTTATTGGAAGCGAAAACCATAGCGGCGGTCTGGACATGACCACTCGCGGAAGGGGCGTTTCCGTTATTTTTGGAGATGGAGCCGGTGCTGCTGTCGTTTCGAGGAATGAATCGGGAAGCGGAGGTATTTTATCAACGCATTTGCACAGTGAAGGTAAGCACAAGGATGAATTGGCGTTGCAAGGTCCCAGTACAGGTAAATGGGTCCCAGAGATCATCGCGGAGAACCCACAGGAAGATATTCCCTATTATCCCTATATGAACGGTCAGTTTGTATTTAAGAATGCCGTAGTGCGTTTTTCTGAAGTGATCAAGGAAGGTCTAGAGGCTAATGGACTTTCTGTGGCTGACATAGATATGCTTATTCCGCATCAGGCCAATCTTAGGATTTCGCAATTTATACAGCGAAAGTTCCAATTGCCAGATGACAAGGTGTACAATAATATCCAGAAGTATGGAAACACAACTGCTGCTTCTATTCCCATTGCGCTTACTGAAGCGTGGGAGGCTGGAAAAATAAAAGAAGGCGATTTGGTGGTCCTAGCGGCTTTTGGTAGTGGATTTACCTGGGGAAGCGCCATGATTCGTTGGTAGATACTAAAAGCACAAAACAATAAAAAGGGCCATCCACAACTCACGGATGGCCCTTTTCGCATTTCTCCGAAAACTCCCCAGCTTTCGTTTAATTAGGAATAAAAGTACGCAGGGAATTCGCATAAAAATATTCCCATTACTAGGGATTTTTAGAAAAAGAAAGCCCTCCGATAAGGGAGGGCTTATAACCTAATAACTTTTTAATGTGGTAGAATGGCTAATTCAAATAAACTATAAAATCTTTATTAGGTGATTCCTACTTATATAGACTACTTATTTAACTAAATGTTTCACTTTAAATTCTGTTTTAACTTAAATATAACATTTTGTGAATCAGTCTACTAGAAAATTCCACCGCTACCTGATTTTTCGTCGTTATCACGACGTTTTCTTGATTTAGCTCGGTATTTGCCTCCTCCGAACCTGTAATTAAGTCCAACAAATACGGTTTGACTTTCCCAATTAAAGGCCCCCACTTGGGAGAAAGGTCGGGTTCCGTCGAATGCAAATTGCATGGTATCGAAAATATCGTTGTAATTTAAACTAAAGGTTCCTTTGCCTTCCCAAAGGCTCACACGGGCACCTAGGTTTACAAAGTACATAGGGTCCACATCGAATTGAAGGTTCCTGTTTTTTCCTCTATAAAATCCGAATGCAGATAATGATAGTGTCTTGGTTACCTTAAAGTTGTTAAACATCCTAAGGTTCCATGCCGTATTTTCTACTTCTACCCGCTCCGTAATAATATCTGCAGTCGTTGGGTTCTGGCCTGGGTTGTCCAATCTTTCAGTAATACCCTTTTGTATCTGGGTATACAAATCGAAACTGGTATTAAAGCTCCACCATTTGGTAGGGCGGTAATTTCCAGAAAGCTCCACACCGTAAGAGTAAGTGTCTTCGAAATTATCATAGGTAAGGATCACACGGTTAAGATCGGTACGATCTACAAATACGGCACGACTAATTTCATCGCTAATTGTACGGTAAAAAATACCTCCAGTAATACTTCCTTTACCAAGGTTTCTTGTATAGTTGGTCTCGAGTGAGTTCGTGAACTGAGGCACTAAGCTCGTTTTACCAAAAGAGGAGATAAGCGGTGTTGCCCATTCCCTAATTGGATTTACCTGCTCCAAACCAGGGCGGTCTATCCTACGGCTATAACTTAATTGAAACTGGTTTTTTTCTGAAGGATTATAGGTCAAGAAAGCCGAAGGGTATACCTCGATATAATCATTTTCGAAATTTCTCAAAATATTGTCTCCGTCAACCGTAACAGCTACATTAGGATCGGTATCAATATTACTAAGGTCTTCACCTACGACACCTTCGTCATACGTTTCACGTGTGTCTGCCAAAACCTTTACACTTTCAACACGTGCCCCAACCTGTACACTGAATTTATCCCATCCATGGCTATAGGTGGCATAGGCAGAATAAATATCACGGCTATAATCGAAGTCCGTACTTGGTGAGCTAATTAAATCTCCTTCTAAATCGAATGGGTTTACTACAATTTGAGTAGAGGATCTTTGAATATCACTATTGAATAAGCGAGCCTGAAGTCCTAGTTCTAACTTGCTCTTTTCGGTTAAGGGATTTACATAATCCAGGTTTACCGTAAGACGATCCCTTTCGGTGTCGATAAAATCCATATAATTAGGGCTGAAGGCTGCTCCTTCGAATTGGAAATCTGCATCTTCGTCATTTTCAAAAAGGTTGTAATCTGCTTCCAATTCAATATTGTGTCCTTCTTTATCAAAATCCAATTTGTAATTGAAGTTGTATTGTTCGGAATTGTTTTCCACACCATTAAAGAAATCCTGCATCTGGTCTAATTCCGGAGCATCATAATAAAGGATATCTGTTAGACCATTGGTGCCTCCCTTAAAGAAGTTCTGATTGGTAAATACAGAAATCGTGTTTTTATCATTTAGGTAAAAATCTACCCCAAATTTAATAAGGTTCGATCTTTGGTCGTCCAAGAATTCGAAGAACTGTTCCGAATTGTCGTCCCTTCTAAAGAGGTTTCCAAAGTTTTCATTTTTGGAATCATTGAATCCCCAGTTTCCAAAGAAATTTAATTTTCCGTTACGGTAGTTCAGGTCTAAGGATGAATTGAACTTAGGTTGTTCTTCATAGGCAAGTCCTATATTGGCGCTACCATTGAATCCTAAGGCAACATTCTTGTGTAGGATGATGTTTACAATACCACTCATTCCTTCAGGATTGTATTTGGCCGAAGGGTTGGTGATCAATTCAATTTGCTTGATGGAAGTAGAAGGTATTTGCTTCAATAATTGAGCAACTGGGACATTCGTTAGTTTCCCATCTACCATGACCCGCACATTTTGGTTTCCACGTAATGAAAGGGCACCCGTTTGTTGGTCTACACTTACCGAGGGTAAGTTGTTCATAATGTCACTAGCAGTAGGCCCACTTGTGGTTAAGTCCTTTCCTACAGTGATTACTTTTCTATCAAGTTTTTGTTGAATGGTAGTCCGTTCTGCCGTTACCGTAACCTCGTCCAAGGCTTCTACATCTTCTTCCAAAAGGATATTACCTAAATCAATATTACGGTTCTTGCGCGTAATTTCAATTTCCGTAGTGTACGTCTTATACCCTATATATTGAATTGCAACGACGCTTTTTCCCTCTCGAATGTCTTCAATGTTAAAGCGTCCATTATCATCGGTAACGCCACCAGTAATTACTTCCCCACTAAGGGTTTGTATAGCTATGGTTACGTAAGGAATGGGTTCGTTAAGCGTTTTGTCTATCACAGTTCCTGTGATCCTTCCTAATTTTTCAGCAGTTGGATCTTCGGCCGAAAAAGCAGTTAGACCCACAAATAGGGCCATAAAAAGCAAGAAGTGTCTCATTGTTTTGATTGTTTAGTTTGTTTTTTGTTTGATGATGGTATTTACTCTTTCAAAAGACGATTGGTTAGTTCCGCAAATTTGAAAGTAATGCACATATGACGTTTCAGGATCAATGGTGTTACATTTTGCACTTTACTTTAACGTTTATTAACAAAAAAACCCGAAGTCTAGAACTCCGGGCTTTCTTCACTGCTATTATTAACACTAACCATCAACGTAAAAAATTCACAGTAAAGAATTAGAAATATTTCTATACTATAGACGTGCATATAAAACTTATGTTACATCTAAGATTCATTTTAACGTAGTTTTAGGATTTGGCTTCACATGTTAAGTTGTACTTTTCAGAAAAATTAATTGGAATGAAAAACACATTGGTGCTGGGTGCCAGCACAAACCCTAGCAGATATTCCAACATTGCAATTCATCGATTGATTGAAAAAGGGAACCCTGTGCTTGCTTTTGGGCTAAGGGAAGGTGAGGTAAGTGGTGTGTCCATCCATACGGAAAAGGAGCCATTCGAAAATGTAGACACTGTGACACTATATGTAGGGCCTAAGCACCAACCGGAATATTATGATTATATCATTTCGCTAAAACCAAAGCGTGTTATTTTCAATCCCGGAACCGAAAATCCAGAATTTTACGAGTTGCTTAGGGAAAATGATATTGAGGTCGATGTAGCTTGTACCTTAGTTCTTTTGGGAACGAATCAATATTAAGCCCAAAAAGGTAATGAGGCCATTAATTGGCAATAGTTCATAACCCACTTGATATCCACCAAGGGATTCCGCCGGTATATTTCCCAAAATAAATGTGATGAATACCGAAATGCCTGTCACTATCCAAACGTATTTATCCTTTACTTGAAACTTGGTAAATATTCCGAAGGCAAAGAGACCCAATAAAGGCCCATAGGTATATCCGGCCACCACCAATAGACTATTAATGACATTGCTCGTTAATATATATTTGAAGGCAATTACCACAATGACCAAAAGAACGCTCATCCAAATATGGGTTCTTTTTCGTAACTTCTTTTGCTTGGCCTCTGGAAGTTTTTCCAAATCAAGAAAGTCAACACAGAAACTGGTGGTCAACGAAGTTAAAGCACTGTCTGCACTCGAATAGGCAGCGGCGATGAGTCCTAGGAAAAAAGTTACGGCCAGAGTAATACCAAGTCCGCCATTTAATGCAATTTCAGGAAATAGAAGATCGGTTTTAGGCTTCCCGTCCATTAAAGGGATTGCAATTCCGAATCTATCAGAATAGATATAAAGAAGGGCTCCCAATAGCATGAATAAGAAGGTCACAACTACTAGCACAATACTGAATGAAACCATGTTTTTTTGAGCGTCCTTGAGGGTTTTGCAGGTTAGATTCTTTTGCATCATATCCTGATCAAGACCCGTCATACAAATCGTAATGAACATCCCGCCAATAAACGATTTCAAGAAGTGGTTTTTTGCCAAAAGGCTATCGGTAAAAAACGTTTTGTTGTAATTCTTCAATTCATCCGATGCGAGAAAGTCACCAAAACTCCAATTCAATTCGCTGGTGATAAAATAAATGGAGAGGCAAACGGCTACAATCATGAACAATGTTTGTAGGGTATCTGTCCAGACAATTGTCTTTATTCCGCCACGATTGGTATAGATCCAGATCAGTAAAATGGAGATGATCACCGTTATCACATAATGGATTCCGAAGGCATCGAAAACGAATTGTTGTAAGACAATAGCTACTAAAAACAAACGAAAAGAGGCCCCCAATACCCTTGATATGAAAAAGAAAAATGCCCCCGTCTTATAACTTACCTTTCCAAACCGATCTTCCAAATACTGATAGATCGAAGTAACATTCTGCCTGTAGTAAATAGGCAGCAATACGTAAGCCACAACAAAGTACCCCACCAGATAGCCAAACACTACTTGCATATAACTAAACTGAGATCCTTCTACCCAGCCTGGGACCGAAATAAAGGTAACCCCGCTTAAGGATGCACCTATCATCCCAAATGCTACTAAATACCATGGAGATTGCTTCGAAGCTTTGAAAAACACCTCATTGCTATCGTCCTTACCGGTAAAATAAGAGATAAGCATAAGGACGGCGAAATAACCAGCAATCAATAATAGGATGTGAATGGGTTGCATATAGGTATTGTTATGGTAGCAGGGTAAAAATACAAAGATTGACTCATTGCGAGCGTTTTTTTCCTATTTTTGAAAAATCCAATTTTTTCAAATAAAATGTAATGCTATGAAAATTAAAATTTTACTATGCGCATTTGCTGCGTTATTTTGCTCTTCGGTTTCTGCTCAGGAGTATCTTACGATGATCGAAGAAGGAACCTATTCGGTAGCCGAAATTGTGGAAAACGCTGAAACCTACTTTGCAGATAAAGACAAAGGTCGAGGATCTGGTTACAAACAATTTAAGCGCTGGGAATATATGGCCAAGCGTTTAATGAACGAGCAAGGTTATTTAATTCCAATTACGGATAAACTTGCTGAGTTGGAGCGCTACAATGCCTACCTTAATAATACTGCAGACAGCAGGGCCTCCCTAAATGATAATTGGGAAGAACTAGGTCCAGATACGTGGAATGCTTCTACTGCTTGGAGTCCTGGTGTGGGTAGAATTACTGGAGTGGCTGTAGATGCAACGGATGGAGACCACATTATTGTAGGTGCCAATACAGGAGGAGTTTGGAGAACGGTAGATGGAGGTGCTACTTGGACACCCATGGGAGATTATTTCTCAAACCTATATGTATATTCCGTGGCTATAGATCCTAATGATTCGGATACCTACTACTTCGGATCGCAATCTGGTCTTATTTATAAATCAACCGACGCAGGTGCTACTTGGAATGAAATTGGGGACGTGAGTAGTTCTGTGGTGAATAAAATATTGATCAATCCTAACGATTCGGATATGATTTTTGTTTCCTCTAGCAATACGGGTATTTACCGAACAACTGATGGTGGAACGAATTGGAGTCAGGTAGCTACTTCGGGTGGATATGATATTGAGTTCAAGCCTGGCGATACCAACACGGTATATGCATCTGGACTTGGAGTTCAGAAATCTACCGATGGAGGAGCAACCTTTAGCCCAATTGGAAGTTTTGATGGTGGTGCTAAAATGATGGGAGTTTCAGCAGATGATCCAAATGTCCTATATGTTGTAGATGCCGATAGTAATCAATTTGGGGGCATTTATAGATCCGATGATAGCGGAGCTACGTTTACCGAGCTTCCACATGCAGGAAGAAACTATTTTGGTTATGACACCAATGGATTCGATTCTGGAGGGCAAGCACCAAGGGATATGGATATTGCTGTAAATCCCAATGATGTAGATGAGGTACATATTGCTGGTGTGTTAACATGGCGTTCCCTAGATGGAGGTCAGAACTTTTCAAATACAAGTGATTGGATTCCTTTCGATGCCGCGTCCGCTAATAAAGGATATTGCCATGCCGATGTAGATATTTTAGAGTTCTCAGGAGGAACCTTATATGTTGGGACCGATGGAGGGATTTTTAAAGCTGCTACACCAGCCGTTACAAGTGAAACCATGTATGAAGATTTAACCGATGGAATTGGAATTCGACAGCTCTATAAAATTGGGATTTCCCAAACAGAAGATGTTGTGGTAACTAGTGGATCCCAAGATAATGGATCAACTTTCTATTCGGAGACTACCGGAGAATGGATCGATTGGGTTGGTGCCGATGGCATGGAAGGATTTGTTGACAAGAACAACACCGATATCATGTTTGCTATGATTCAATTTGGTGGAATGTACAGAACAACCACGGCAGGAGCATCGCTTACCAATTTGCCTGAGCCTCCTCCAGGAGGTGGAAACTGGGTAACCCCTTTCGAACAGGATCCTGTAGACGATGGAGTTATTTATGTAGGATTCGATAGGGTATATAAATCAACCAACTACGGAAATAGTTGGGCGGGTCCTATTTCTCAAGATTTCTCTGTGAGTTTGGACGAAATGAAAATCGCTCCAACCAACAATCAAGTAATTTATGCCTCCAGAGGTGGATTTATATTCCGTACGTCAGATGGAGGAGCTACCGACTGGGAACAATTGCCTATCCCTGGTGGAGTTATAAATAATATAGCAATTCACCCTGAAGATCCGGACACAGTAGCTGTGGCGACCAATGGTTCCGGAAAAGTATATGTGTCTAACGATGGAGGGCAGACGTGGAATTCTTATCTAATGAACTTACCGGATTTCCAATCACTATCTGTGGTTTGGGATAACAATGGTGAAGATGGTCTTTATGTAGGAATGGATTACGGAATATACTATATAGACAATACATTTACAGAGTGGCAGCCGTATTTCAACAATCTACCCAATGTGATCATCAATGAGATGGAAATCAATTTTGCCGAGGGTAAAATTTATGCTGGATCCTATGGAAGGGGTCTTTGGGTTTCGCCGACACAATATGGTACCATCATTTTAGGTGCGGAAGATACTGTTCTTACCGATGAGAAAATTGCTTTATTGCCGAACCCTGCGGCCAACGAAATTACTATTCAACTAACGGAAGCTATGGAAACCGATATTCGTGTGTTCGATATGGCAGGTAAGTTGATGATTTATGAAGCCAATGTAGAAATTAATGGAAGACATACACTGGATATTTCCCAATTGAACACGGGAATCTATTTTGTAAGAATGAATTCCGATTTTGGAACGGTGACTAAGCGACTTATCAAGCAGTAGTCAACCTTATATAAATTAATGAATGCTTCAGTGAACCTTCGGGTTTCTGGAGCATTTTTTTTATCTTGCCGTCAACTTTCACCTATGGAGTTTTCTTCGAAACTATTGGAAAATGCTGTACAAGAAGTGTCCCAATTACCTGGCATAGGTAAACGTACGGCACTTAGGTTGGTTTTGCATTTGTTGAAACAGCCTTCCGAGCAAACGCAACAGCTGGCAGATAGCCTTCTACGTCTAAGGGAGTCCATAAATTTTTGTAGGAATTGCCATAATATATCAGATACAGAGCTGTGTGAAATATGTGCCAACCCAAACCGGGATGCATCTATTATATGTGTAGTAGAAGATATTAGGGATGTAATGGCCATTGAAAATACAAGCCAGTATAGAGGGCATTATCATGTACTAGGCGGAAAAATATCCCCTATGGATGGCATCGGCCCAAGCGATCTCACAATCGTTCCCCTGGTCGAAAAAGTAGTTAGTGGCTCTGTAAATGAACTTATCTTTGCACTCAGTTCTACCATGGAGGGTGATACTACGAACTTTTACATCTACAAGCAGATAAAAGGTAGCGATATTACAACGTCTACTATTGCAAGGGGAATTTCTGTAGGTGACGAATTGGAATATGCAGATGAGGTGACTTTGGGGAGAAGCATACTTCATAGAATTCCGTTTGAATCCTCCCTGAAAAATTCATGATACCTTGAAATTATCAGTTGTCATTCTTAATTATAACGTCCACTATTTTTTAGAGCAGTGTCTTATTAGTGTAGAACGGTCTTTGAAAGGAATTGATGCCGAAATAATCGTGGTGGACAATGACTCAAAGGATGAAAGCTGCAACATGGTTAAGCAAAAGTTTCCCCATGTGACCTTACTTCAGAATAATGACAATGTAGGATTCAGTAAAGCCAATAATCAGGGGGTTGCATTGGCAAAAGGGGAGTATGTGTGTATTCTTAATCCAGATACTGCTGTTGCCGAGCATACCTTCAGTAGTGCGTTGAAGTATGCAGAAGAACATGAGGACCTAGGTGCTTTGGGGATTAATTTAATGGACGGCACAGGTAATTTTTTACCGGAAAGTAAACGCAATGTACCTACACCCAAGCGGTCATTGCTAAAGATGATAGGAAGGACTAACAGTAAGAATGGATATTACGCTAATTATTTGGGTGAAAAAGATCAAGGGGAGATCGAAGTATTGGTGGGCGCCTTTATGTTACTACGGAAAAAGGTATACGAAGAGGTAAAGGGATTCGATGAGGACTATTTTATGTACGGGGAAGATATTGATTTATCCTATAAATTATTGAAGGCCGGTTACAAAAACTATTATTTGGGAAGTCTTTCTATGCTCCATTATAAAGGTGAGAGTACGCAGAAAGACACTGCCTATCTCAATCGCTTTTACGGAGCCATGAAGATATTTTATGGAAAGCATTTTAGTGGCAATCCATTGCTGAATTTTTCCGTGAGTGCTGGGGTAAAATTGGCCAGGTTACTTAGAAAATTTAAAGAGAATAAGAAGAGCATTAGGCCTGTTCAGCACAAAGAAGTGCTTGTTTTTACCGAGAATATTGGTTTACTGAAAAAAGTTTCGACCCAATTTGATCTACCGGTAAAATCAGCCTCCAAAATGATTTTGGAACGAGCGACATTTCATGAGACCCTTTGTGTATTCGACGTAGAGTACATTTCATATGGTCAGATTTTCAGTGTAATGCAATTGCTAAAAAACAAGGAAAACAGTTTCCGTATTAAGCCGCCAGGTTGTAATTTTATCATCGGAAGTGATCAAAGTGATGAGAAAGGTGGGGTTTTAGCACTCTAATTATCATATTCGTAATTTGATAGGGTTTACGACCATATTTTTTGAATTATTTAAAACAAAAAGACGTAAAATTTATTAATTTTGCACTCAAATTAAAACCGAGTTTCTAGCGTTATGGCGAGATTTGAACTGAAATTACCGAAAATGGGGGAAAGTGTTGCAGAAGCAACCGTTACCAACTGGCTTAAAGATGTAGGTGATACGATTGAAGCAGATGAAGCCGTGCTGGAAATTGCTACCGATAAGGTGGACAGTGAGGTTCCCAGTGAGGTAGACGGAACCTTAGTGGAAATTCTTTTTCAAGCAGACGATATAGTTCAAGTAGGGCAAACCCTTGCCGTGATAGAAACAGATGCAGATGTGAGCGTAAATGCACCTGCTGTAAGCGAAGTGGAGCAAGCCGCTCCTGCCGCTGTTGCCGAAGTTGAGAATACTGTGGTAGCGGCCAAAGAAGCCACGGAAAGTGTGATCGAAAGTTCGGGAGAGCGATTCTATTCTCCATTAGTTAAGAACATTGCTTCCCAAGAAGGGATTTCCCAAACTGAATTGGATGGCATACCCGGAACAGGAAAAGATGGTAGGGTTACCAAAAATGATATACTTGGCTATGTGGAGAACAGGGCAAAAGCACCGGTAACACCACCAGCCAAAGCAGAAGCTCCAGTAGTTTCTAAGCAAACACCGAGCAAACCAGCAGCACCCGTTTCCGTAAATGGGGAAGACGAAATTATTGAAATGACACGTATGGGTAAATTAATAGCCCATCATATGGTAGAGAGTGTGTCCACTTCGGCACATGTGCAAAGTTTCGTGGAATGCGATGTAACCAATATCTGGAATTGGCGGAAAAAGGTGAAAACCGCTTATGAGAAGAGGGAAGGGGAAAAACTTACTTTCACACCAATCTTCATGGAAGCCGTTGCCAAAGCACTCAAGGATTTTCCACTCATGAATATATCGTTGGATGGTGATAAAATCATAAAACGAAAAAATATCAATTTGGGTATGGCAGCCGCCTTACCTGATGGAAACTTGATTGTTCCTGTTATCAAGAATGCTGATCAGTTGAATTTGGTTGGCATGAGTAAGGCAGTAAATGATTTGGCAGGAAGAGCACGAAATAATCAACTAAAACCTGATGAAATCCAAGGTGGGACCTATACAGTGACGAACGTAGGAACGTTTGGAAGTGTCATGGGCACCCCAATTATTAATCAGCCACAAGTTGGTATATTGGCGCTAGGAGCCATTCGAAAGGTTCCTGCCGTGATTGAAACCCCAGAAGGTGATTTTATTGGAATTCGCTACAAAATGTTCCTTTCCCATAGTTATGACCACCGAGTGGTAAATGGGGCACTGGGCGGACAGTTTGTAAAGGCTGTTGCCGATTATCTTGAAGCTTGGGATTTGAACCGTGAGGTTTAGATTTTCAATTGTTGGAGCATAGTTTCCAAATCTTCAAACCCAAAAATCGTATAGGTCTTATTCCAGATTATGGGAAACCGAATGCGGGTTTCTGAAGTCAGTTCTTTATCAATAAATGACATAAACTGTGCGTAAAGTGCTCCGTCATTTTCAATACTGAATACCCTGTGCTGTATTTTCCTTTCCTTCAAAACGGAGGCTAGTTGGTCACATTTTTGGCAATTCGTCAATCTGAAGATGACCATTTTACCTTTAACTACATTTTCAATATCGACCACTTCTGTTTCTGCAGTTCTGTTTTCGGTATTTTCCAGCGCTTTATTCACGATAAGGTCATACGTATATGAAGAGGGGACCTCCCTCAATTCAATAAGCGTAATCATAGGGGTTTTCGAAAAAGGAGGTAAGTCTTTAATTACGGGTTTATCTGCACTTCTGCGATACCCTTCGGCATGAACCATCAAAAACACATTCAAGGTGTCTCCTGTTTTGTTTTCCGCCATCAAAACAAGACGTTTTCCCGTCTTTTTCTCATGAATAGATACCTTTTCGTCTTGAGCCAAGGCAATGACACTTGATAACAGGCTTAAAATGATGATAACTTTTGAAATAATCCCCATAGCGCAAAAGTAACAATTGTTATTTTTGTAGCATAAATCGTACCATGCAGCTAAAGTTATCCAGACCCATTTGTTTTTTCGACCTTGAGACTACCGGAGTGAGTGTAGCATCAGACAGGATTGTTGAGATTTCTATTTTAAAAGTATTTCCCAATGGCAATAAAGAAGGACGAACTTGGCGGGTAAATCCAACGATTCCAATTCCCAAAGGAGCAAGCGATATACATGGAATTACGGACGAAATGGTTGCCAGTGAACCCACTTTTAAGGAGCTGGCGCCAAAAGTACACACCATGATGAAGGATAGTGATTTAGCTGGGTATAATTCGAATCGATTCGACATCCCGTTGCTGGCGGAGGAATTGCTTCGAGCCGATGTGGATTTCGATCTCAAGAAAGGCCTTGCCGTAGACGTACAGACTATTTTTCATAAAAAAGAGAAGCGAACCCTAGAGGCTGCCTATAAATTTTATTGTAATAAAAACCTGGATAATGCGCACAGTGCAGAAGCAGATACCATTGCCACTTTTGAGGTGTTAGAAGCTCAGCTCGATAGGTATGACGATCTTGAAAACGACATCTCATGGCTGTCCAAATTTAGTGCGCATAAGAACTTTGCCGATTTTGCCGGATATATTGGTTATACCAAAGAAGGCAAAGAAGTCTTTATGTTTGGAAAACACAAAGGGCAATTGGTAGAGGATGTTCTGGAGAAAGAACCAGGCTATTTCGGGTGGCTATTGAATGCCGATTTTCCATTGTATACAAAAAAGATATTGACAAGGGTTAAGCTTAGTAAGCTCAATAATAAATTCTAAACCGTTTATGAAACTAATCTGTGTAGGAAGGAACTATGCGGCGCATATAGAGGAATTGAACAATGAGAGGCCCAAGGACCCCATCCTTTTTATGAAGCCAGATACTTCAATTTTACTGAAAAAGAACCCCTTTTTCATACCTGAATTCTCCAACGATGTGCATTATGAAGTAGAGGTATTAGTGAAGATAAAGAAGATTGGGAAGCATATCCAGCAAAAGTTCGCACACAAATATTACGATGAAATTGGATTGGGGATCGACTTTACCGCACGTGATCTCCAACAGCAATTAAAGGAAAAAGGGCACCCTTGGGAGAAGGCAAAAGGATTCGATGGCGCAGCGGTTGTTGGTAATTTTTTACCCAAAACTACGTTTAGCAGTGTAGATGATATCAATTTTAGCCTTGAAAAGAACGGAAATGTAGTGCAAAAGGGCAATACGAACTTAATGTTGTGGAAAATTGATGCGTTAATCGAATATATATCGAAATATTTCACATTAAAGATCGGAGATGTTATATTTACGGGCACTCCATCTGGTGTAGGTAGGGTAGATGTTAACGACGTTCTAACGGGCTATATCGAAGAAACGGAGTTGTTTTCAATAAAAGTTAAGTAATCGTATGAGTACATTATATTCTGTAGACAGTCTCAATGAGATTTCGGGAGGGGATAAGGAATTTATGGCTGTTGTGGCGCAGACCTTTCTTGATGAAATTCCACCAGATCTGTCATCGTTAGAAGAAGCGATCGCCAATGACAATAAGGAGTTGGCATACCAGTTTGCACACAAAATGAAACCGAATATCGAAATGTTCGGGATTGATTTGCTAAAACAAATTACAGGGATCGAATCTTGGACAAAAACTTCCAAAAGTACCGATAGCGTACTTCCGCACATTGAACTTGTTTCTACTACACTTCATAGGGTTTTTGATGAACTAAAAGAAGATTTCGAACTACAATAGATGTTAGCCGAAATAATTACCATTGGAGATGAGATCCTCATTGGTCAGATCGTAGATACCAATTCAGCCTACATTAGTAAAGAACTGAACAAAGTTGGTATACAGGTATATCAAATAACATCCATTCAGGATGACCGTCAGCATATATTGGATGCATTAGAAGAAGCTGAGAACCGTGTAGATGTGGTTTTGGTAACTGGTGGATTGGGCCCAACAAAAGATGACATCACCAAACAGACGTTCTGTGAGTTTCTGGATGACACATTGGTGGAAAACCCAGAAGTAAAGGCACATATTGAATTTCTTTTCAAAAAGTACTTTAACAAATTACCCGTCGAAGCAAACCTTAAACAGGCTTTGGTGCCTTCAAGGGCCAAGGTATTGAAGAATCGGCACGGCACGGCACCCGGAATGTGGATGGAAAAGGAAGGGACGGTATTTGTATCCATGCCCGGTGTTCCCTATGAAATGAAAGCGTTGATTCAGAATGAAGTTGTTCCGGCCATCATAAAAAAATACAATCGTCCTTATATTTATCATAAAACACTGCTCACCTACGGACTGGGCGAGAGTACTATTGCCGAACGTATATCCGATTGGGAAGATGCTTTGCCAAAGCGTATTAAGCTGGCCTACCTTCCTTCATTGGGAAGGGTCCGTTTGCGACTTTCTTCCAAAGGTGATAATGAGAAAGAATTAATAGATGAGGTTGATGCCAAAATGCTTGAGCTTCATAAAATGGTGGCAGATATTGCAGTTGGCTATGAAAATGAGACTTCCGTAACCGAAGCCATTGGAGCATTATTGCAGCAAAAAGGACTCACATTGAGCCTAGCCGAAAGTTGTACCGGGGGAGCCCTTGCGCAGGAAATTACCCAGCATCCTGGGGCCTCTGTTTTTTACAGGGGCAGCGTAATTCCCTATGCGACCGAATTGAAGACGTCCATTTTAGGGGTCGATGCAGAACTTATAAAAAAGCACAATGTGGTAAGTATCCCTGTGGCCGAGGCGATGGCAGAACAAGCGACCAAGGTCTTTGGAAGTGATTATGCGATTGCAACCACCGGTATCGCAGGCCCGTCGAAAGGTGATGGCGCAGACGAAGTGGGTACGGTATGCATTGCTATAGCTACTCCAAAGAAGATGATTTCCGAAAAATTCCAATTTGGAAAGGCACGGGAAAGGGTGATCAAAAAATCGGTCAACAAAGCCTTCGAAATGCTGCTGAAAGAAATTTCTAAAAACTAAATTTCTTTTGTTGGTCAAACAAAATTATTTGCTTAAATTTGCACCCTGTTTAAAAATAACTATAAAAGCGAGTACAATGTCAAGAGTTTGTGAGCTTACGGGAAAAAAAGCAATGGTAGGGAACAATGTTTCTCACGCGATGAACAAGACAAAGCGCAAGTTCAACGTAAATTTGGTTAAGAAGCGTTTCTATATTCCAGAGGAAGACAAGTGGTTAACCCTACGTGTTTCTACTGCTGCATTAAAGAACATTAACAAGAAAGGTATTTCTGCCGTAATAAAAGAAGCCCGTGAAAAAGGCTTTTTGAAGCAGTAATCGCATTAATTTATAAAGTCTACTAAGATGGCTAAGAAAGGAAACAGAGTTCAAGTTATATTAGAGTGTACAGAGCACAAAGAGTCTGGAATGCCAGGAACTTCTCGTTACATCACTACAAAGAATAAAAAGAACACTCCGGACAGAATGGAGTTGAAGAAATTCAACCCAATCTTGAAGAGAATGACAGTACATAAAGAAATTAAATAATTAAGCGTCATGGCAAAGAAATCAGTAGCATCGTTACAAACAGGATCGAAGCGTTTAACCAAAGCGATAAAAATGGTTAAGTCTGAAAAGACTGGCGCATATGTTTTTGTAGAGTCTATTATGGCTCCAGACCAAGTAAACGATTGGTTGAAGAAACAATAATCAACCCGTACAATATTACACTAAGCCACTTTTTTACGAAGGTGGCTTTTTGTATTTTTGACATCGCCACTAATGTGGGCGTTCCCTCCTTGCCCAGAGCTCCGGAGGGCCGGGCTTTCACTACTACATGGTAGTTTGGTTCAATCCCTAACGCAATTTTAAAACGTAAAACTCATTATGAGCTTTTTCAAAAAAATATTCTCAAAAGAGAAAAAAGAAACCCTAGATAAAGGACTCGAAAAGTCCAAAAGCTCCTTTTTCGATAAGTTGTCTAAAGCCGTAGCAGGAAAAAGCAAGGTAGACGATGACGTACTCGATAATCTGGAGGAAGTATTGGTGTCAAGTGATGTAGGGGTAGATACCACCCTTAAAATTATTGACCGTATCGAAGCTCGTGTGGCCAAGGACAAATACATGGGAACAGACGAACTGAATCAAATCCTTCGCGAAGAAATCGCCGGATTGTTAAGCGAAACCAATACGGGTAATGCCACCGAAATAGAAATCCCAGAAACCGATGGCCCTTATGTTATCATGGTAGTTGGGGTTAATGGAGTCGGAAAAACGACTACCATTGGTAAGTTGGCAAATCAGTTTAAGAATGCCGGAAAGAACGTGGTTTTGGGAGCAGCAGACACCTTCAGGGCGGCGGCTATAGATCAGTTACAAGTTTGGGCAGATCGCACCAATGTTCCTATTGTAAAGCAGGAAATGGGTAGTGATCCCGCCAGCGTGGCTTTCGATACCCTGCAGAGTGCCGTAAACCAGAATGCCGATGTGGTTATCATTGATACAGCGGGACGTTTGCACAATAAGGTAAATTTAATGAACGAGTTGACCAAAGTGAAGCGGGTGATGCAAAAAGTAATTCCGAATGCTCCTCATGATGTAATGTTGGTATTAGATGGGTCCACTGGCCAGAACGCCTTTGAGCAAGCCAAACAGTTTACTGCGGCCACCGAAGTAACCAGCCTGGCCGTTACGAAATTGGATGGTACTGCCAAGGGAGGCGTTGTTATAGGAATTAGCGATCAGTTTCAGATCCCCGTAAAATATATCGGCGTAGGTGAAGGGATTGAGGATTTACAAGTCTTTAATAAATTTGAATTTGTAGATTCTTTCTTTAAGTAAGATGTCCTTTCGAATTAGTACTTGGTGGAAGGACTTGCTAATTAAGTTGGTGTTTCTATTCAGTCTTTTCAAAATCGGAAGTTATATTGTTTCCATTTTCCAAGCTTACTATACCACAAGGAATCCCCTTATACCTGCGTATTTAGCAGATTATACAGCCTTTCCCTTATATTTTCTCATTGCTATTTGGGTACTTATTTCAATTGGCAGTTGGCGCCTTCTTAGAAATGAAAAACACCTGAAAGAATGGTTCTATATCGTTTTAATAGGTTCGTTGTTCTACTTATTCTTGGGGCAAGCGTTGCTTTATCAATTATTGCAACGAATTAATCCATTTGGATAAACAAATAGCGAGCAAAGAATTATCTTTGTCACCTCAAAAGCAGATGCATGCGCACGAAGACCTTAAAGAAGAATAAAATAAATGTAGTTACCCTAGGGTGCTCCAAGAACATCTATGATAGTGAGGTGTTGATGGGGCAACTAAAGGCTAATAACAAAGAGGTAGTGCATGAAGAAGAAGGTAATGTCGTTGTTATTAATACTTGCGGGTTTATAGATAATGCCAAGGAGGAAAGTGTAAATACCATATTGGAGTTTGTTCAGAAGAAAGAGGAAGGTATTGTAGATAAGGTCTTTGTAACCGGATGTCTTAGTGAGCGTTACAAACCCGATTTACAGAAAGAGATTCCCAATGTAGATCAATATTTCGGTACTACAGAATTACCCGGACTATTGAAGGCTTTGGGAGCCGATTATAAACATGAATTGATCGGGGAACGACTTACGACCACTCCTAAGAATTATGCCTATTTAAAAATTGCGGAAGGATGTGACCGCCCGTGTTCCTTTTGTGCCATCCCATTAATGAGAGGAAAGCATAGATCTACCCCCATTGAAGACCTGGTAGTCGAAGCCCAAAAATTAGCGGCAGATGGTGTAAAGGAATTAATACTTATCGCTCAGGACCTAACCTATTACGGTTTGGATTTATATAAGGAACGCGCATTGGCAAAATTACTTAGGGAATTGGCCAAAGTAGAAGGGATTGAATGGATCCGATTGCACTACGCTTTCCCGACAGGGTTCCCCATGGAAGTTTTAAAGGTAATGCGGGAAGAACCAAAAGTGTGCAATTATATAGATATTCCCCTTCAACATATATCCGATCCTATTCTAAAATCCATGCGCAGGGGTACTACCATGGCGAAGACCAATAAGCTACTGGACGAGTTCCGAAGCGCAGTCCCTGAAATGGCCATAAGAACCACATTAATTGTTGGCTATCCTGGCGAAACCGAAGAGGATTACCAGACCCTAAAACAGTGGGTTATCGATCAGAGATTTGAACGGATGGGTTGCTTTACCTATTCCCACGAGGAGAATACGCATGCATACAATTTGGAAGATGATGTGCCGGCCGATGTAAAAATGCAACGTGCCAATGAGATCATGGAGATTCAGTCGCAAATTTCCTGGGAATTGAATCAGCAGAAAATAGGGAAGAAATTCCGAGTGCTTATCGATCGCAAAGAAGGCAATTATTACGTAGGTCGAACAGAATTTGATAGCCCAGATGTGGATAATGAAGTCCTTATCCCTGCGGAGAAAGGATATCTTCGTACCGGTGATTTCTTTTCCATCGAAATTACTGCGGCAGAAGATTTCGACCTGTATGGTAAGGTCATAGAGCAATAAGCCAATCGGCCCAAAATATACGTTATGAAACCAAAACTGCTCCTATTGCATGGTGCTTTGGGTACCCGTAATCAATTCAATCTTCTAAAACCCTTGCTTAAAGGGCATTTTGATCTTCTGGACTTCAACTTTGAGGGTCATGGAGGCGTGCCAAACCACGATTCTTATTCGATGCGACATTTTGTGAAGAATACTGAGGATTTTCTTCAGAAACACAATATAGAAGGCATAAATGTCTTTGGCTACAGTATGGGAGGGTATGTGGCATTACAACTTGCACTGAATAGACCAAGCGCCTTCCATAAGATTGTAACCTTGGGAACCAAATTTAATTGGACGCCAGAATCTGCAGCCAAAGAAGTGAAAATGCTAAATCCAGATGTGATAGCTGAGAAGGTACCGCGTTTTGCACAAAAGATGAAGGAAGATCACGAACCTTTGGATTGGAAAGAAGTCATGCTGCAAACGGCTAAGATGATGTTGGATTTGGGAAATGGTGCAGCACTAACTGCAAATGATTTTAAGGAAATAAAAACTAAGGTTTATCTGGGATTAGGATCGGAAGATACCATGGTTGGCCTTGAAGAAACAGAACAGGTATTGAAGTGGTTGTCGAATGCCGAATTGAAAATTTTACAGGGTGTTCCCCATCCCATTGAAAAAGGAGATCCGGAAAATATTTGTTCCTTTATACAAAACTCCCTATCCTAAACTCACCTATGAAACTATTTCTACATTTTTGCCTCGGACTGCTATTGGTGTCTTGTGTAAATAACAAAGAAAGCAAGGGAAATGAACCCAAACTAACCGTAGAGGTCGTCGAACTGCAAAATCCATCCGAAGAAAACAGCCAATTACCCAGATTGTTCAGTAATGGGAAAGAACTGTATTTTTCTTGGGTTACCCGTAAGGATTCTATGGACGTTTTAAATTACGCCATTTATGTTAACAATGAATGGTACAACGAGACCGAAATCACTCAAGGAAATGATTGGTTCACCAATTGGGCAGATTTTCCCAATATAGCCGAAAACAACGGTAGAATCCTAACCAGTTATCTTCAAAAATCGGATTCGGGAACCTATACTTATGATATAAAACTAAACTTGTATAAACCTGTATCAAATGGATGGATAAAGGATTTTATACTACACAAGGACGGTACCAAAAGCGAACATGGTTTTGTGTCCATACAACCCTATGCACACAATTCATTTGTGGTTACTTGGTTAGATGGTAGGGACACCGTAGGTAAGGAACATGGTGGTGGTCAAATGACCTTAAGGGCAGCCATTGTTTTCGAAGATGGCACGATAGATTATGATACTTTATTAGACGAACGGGTTTGCGATTGTTGCAACACCGCACTGGCTATTGGACCCAATGACCAGATCATAGTTGCTTATCGCGATCGAAGTGAAGATGAGATCAGGGATATTTCCATAGTCGATTGGAGCATGGAATCTAATTGGAGTCAGCCTCGAACCATTGGCAATGATAACTGGAAAATTGCCGGTTGCCCAGTAAATGGTCCGGCAATCGACACCTTTAATCATGCAACAGCGGTAGCTTGGTTTACGGCAGCCCATGAGGAAGGAGAAGTAAATGTTGCTTTCTCTAATGATGGCACAAAGTCCTTTTCGGAAGCGATCCGAATCGATGCTGGAAATGCTACGGGCAGGGTAGATATCCTGATGCTTTCCGAAACCGAGGCGGCCGTACTTTGGATGGAGCCAAAAGGGGATGATGAGGTGATCCAGTTAATTCGCGTAAATCTGGATGGAACCAAAAGCAATCCTCAAACCATTGCCATAACCAGTGCAGAACGTGCCAGCGGATTTCCACAATTGGAAAAAGTAGGGAATACGTTATATGTGGCATGGACTGTGGCCGGAGAAGGGACTTCCCAAATTAAAATGGCTTCGGTAGACTTACCTATATAATTTGAAATACTAAGAAGACTGAAATCAAAACTCCTCATCATAGGCCATACCTTTCCTGAACCTGTATCTACAGCTGCAGGGAGTAGGATGATGCAATTGATTGCGTTGTTCAAAGAGAATGGATATGAGATAACATTTGCAAGTACAGCAGGGCATTCCAATAAATCGACTGAACTACACTCCTTTGGGATTGAAGAGGTTTCCATTCGACTTAACAACCAGAGTTTCGACGATTTCGTATTCCAATTAAACCCTTCAATTGTAATTTTTGATCGTTACTTTACGGAGGAAAAATTTGGATGGAGAGTGGCAGAACAATGCCCAAAAGCCCTAAGGTTGTTAGATACGGAAGACTTGCATTTTCTTAGGAAGGCCCGCGAAGAAGCCATTAAAAAAGACCAACCCCTGAACCTTTATTCGGAGTATGCCAAGCGGGAATTGGCCAGTATTCTTCGTTGCGATGTATCACTCATTATTTCGGAGTTCGAGATGCAATTGCTAAGGGAAACCTTCGGCATTCCTGAAGGGATTCTGTATTACCTTCCTTTTCTGTTGTCACCTATTTCAGAAGAACAACAAAATGGGTTGCCTTCCTTCGAAGATCGGAAGGGTTTTATGACCATTGGTAATTTAATGCACGAACCCAATGTGGATTCGGTCAAGTACTTAAAAAGGGAGATTTGGCCAGCCATAAGGGAAAAATTACCCCATTCGGATTTGTCTATCTATGGGAATTATGCGCCGCAGTATATCAGCGAAATGCATAATCCCAAGGAAGGGTTTTTAATAAAAGGGTGGGCCGAAAATGCTTTTGAGGCCTTTGCTAAAGCTAGAGTATGCCTTGCTCCTCTACGTTTTGGGGCAGGACTTAAGGGCAAATTGGTCGATGCCATGCAATGTGGAACTCCATCCATTACTACAGGGATTGGGGCAGAAGGGATTACAGGGAAATTTGAATTTGCAGGAATGATCGCCGATTCCAGCAAGGATTTTGTAGCCGACGCTGTTCGGCTCTATTCGGATAAAGACGAATGGTTGAGGAGTCAAGAGAATGGTTGGCAGATCATTGCAAAACGTTTTCAAAAAGAACATTTTTCAGAAGCATTTATGGCTTCAATTCGAATCCTGCAAAACAATTTGAAGGAACATCGCCAAGAACACTTTATGGGACAGATACTGCAGCACCAAACAATTCAGGCTACAAAATTTATGGGCCGTTGGATTGAAGAAAAAAACAAGAATCGTTAACTAAACAAGTTCTTTTCGGATTACTCCAAAATCACCTTGTGGACTTCCCTTAAGGTTTCGCTTTCAATAGCCACAAAATACAAACCTGTAGCAAGGCTAGTTAAATCTAAATGTTCTTTACCACTATTAAGGGTTTTTACAAGAAGTTCCCTGCCGTTACTGTCATACACAGATACATTTATGTGGAAAGACATTTCTGGGTGTTGTATTTGAAGGGAGCCTCTATTAGGATTGGGAGATAGGCTAAATTGTTGGATACTGTTGGTGTCAATGCTCAAAGTACTTCCTTCCACTATAGTAATGTGGGAATTGATATCAGGATTTTCAATGATATCCACAATACCGCTTAGCCATGTCACTTTTATATAATCTACGGAAGTGGCATCACCAATACCGAAAAACTCATTTGCCGAACTCTGACTTAAATAACCCTCGCCACATAGGGTATAATTGTACTGGAGATTACCATTGGCCGAAATTTCAATAACAGAACCTATTCCCTGTCTATTGCTCTGGGTCCCTTGTAGCTTTACCTTCATCCAATTGTAATCTTCGGGGCATTCGTTTTTCCAAACGTAAATATCATCGGGTTCATAATTAAGTACGACCATGTCCGGATAGCCATCATTATTTATATCACCAATGGCGTTAGCGTAACTTTTCGCTTCATCATTTTCGAAGCCTGCATTGTCGGGAATGGTATAATTCCCAGTCCCATCATTCTCATAGAAAGCTGCTGTAAGTGCCACATCGGGATCCGTCCATGAACTGCTAACATACAGATCTAGGTCGCCGTCATTATCCGCATCGAGGTATACTGCACCCCAAGCTACTGTCTCCATTAAAGTGCCATTGGTAGGGGCTACATCGGTAAATGTACCATCTCCATTATTCCTAAAAAAAACATTTCCTTCAGGGGTGTTGGTCACGTAAATATCGAACCAACCGTCATTGTTATAATCGCCTATGGCGGTAGACATGGCATTTATGGCTACATCTGTTCCAGTGGCATTGCCTACTTCAGTATACGTGCCGTCCCCGTTGTTCACGTACATTAGATTTGTAAATAGGTGTCTATCATTGGCGATATAAATATCCTGCCAGCCGTCATTATTGTAATCGAAAAAAGAAGCGCAAAAACTCATGTATTCTTCCTGAATGAGCCCAATTTCTGCCGTGACATTGGTAAAGGTACCATCTCCGTTATTCTTGTAGATTTTGTTGTGAAAATTAGGACCATCATCCCATTTAGAACTTTGAAATAGGTCTAGTAATCCGTCTTTATTGTAATCTCCCCAGGAAGCACCCCAATCATGAAGTTGTGTAGAAGATAATCCAGCAGCTTCCGTAATATCAGTAAAGTTCATGTCTCCATCATTTTCATGAAGTGCCCTGCCATCAGAATTGCTCGAAAAATACAAGTCATAGTCCCCATCATTATCGAAATCTACCCAAACCACACTTTTTGTTTCCCCAAGATGGTCTGAAATACCGAAGTCTACCTCGGTGAAATTCCCGCCCATGTTTTTATAAAACCTTACGCCTTCCCCTAATTCGGATGATACTGTTATGTCATCCCATCCGTCATTATCGAAATCGAAAAAAGAAATTCCCCCTCCAAGGGTTCCTGTGCCATAGGATGATCCTGAACACCCTAGTGCTGTGGCTTGTTCATTAAATTGAATTTGGGCATGATTTGCCTGAAAAGCAAAGCAAAAAAGCAGTAGGGAGGAATGGTATAACAATCTTTTCATAATACAAAGAGTCAGCTAGTTATCCAAATATAGTGAAATAGTTCATAGATGAAAACTAATGATTTTATGTTGAGTTAATGACCTGAATAATTGCCGTATACATAAAAAACCCCGCATTTAGCGAGGTCTTTTAAACTTGTGTTGTAATCGGTTAGAAACTGAAATCCAATCGGGTAAAGTAGTAAGCACCACCAAAGCCCATTTGAACGGAATCCCAATATCCACCTGCTTCGGTCCAATCATCCTGTTGGTCGGGATAGACATTTAATAAGTTGTTGGCTCCAATATTTATTTTAAGGCCATCGGATAGTTTGTATCCTAGAGCTACATCGGTAACGAACTTAGCGCCATATGTGTCTGTAGCCGCTTCTACCAGATTATCGAACCCACCGTAATCCGCTGGATCTTCAAACATCTGGAAATCCAACAATTCTATTTCACTGAAATGTGTTCCTGATAGGGCAAAATTCCAATCCTCTAGGGTATAGGTAAGATTTAAACCAAATTTGCTATCTGGTGCCGATGCCAATAAGAAAGCCTTGTCCCTTTCTCCGAAGAAAGTTTGCTCATCCAAACTTCCATTATTTACACTGGAAATTTCCATATCGTTCATATTCCCAACCAAAGTGGCGCCAAATGTACCATCACCTAATTGTGTTTTGTATGAAAGAACCACATCCAGTCCAAGTGTTTCCGTATCTGCACCATTTGCGAAAAATTGTGCGGCTTCTACACCAGGAATATTGGAAGCGTCGAAATTACCTGTTAGTACAATTCGATCTTTAATATTTATCAAATAACCGTCTACCGTAGCCGTGAAATCTCCAAATTTAGCGGTAACTCCTAATCCGGCATTGAATGCCGTTTCCTCTTCTAAAGGACCAATTCCAAAGGCAGCAGTAACAGGACTATTGTTAGGAGAAAGCACAGATTCTAATGCCACGCCACCTACAAAATTGGTAAAGCGAAGGTTGTAGTAAATCTGAACCAGCGAAGGTGCCCTAAACCCAGTACTTAAGGAGGCTCTTACATTAATATTGTCCGAGGCCTTAACACGGGCAGCTAGCTTACCGTTAATAGTACTTCCAAAGTCACTATAATTTTCGAAACGTGCAGCACCGCTTAAAAGAAAGGCTTCTGAAATATCGATTTCTGCATCCGCATATAGCGAAACGTTAGATCTGCTTCTGTCTACTTCGTTTGCTGGACTATATCCTGGGAATCCCTGTGACCCTCCTGGTCTTGGGTCGCCAGAATCTGGATCTATGGGTTGGGTTTGACTGGATGGATCTGTAATTAATATTCCATTTTCGTCATAGGTACCATAAGATCCCTCTTCACCAGCAAAGATGGTAAAGTTTTCAGTTCTGTATTCGGCTCCAAAAGCGAAGTTTAACCCTTCGGCCACACTATCGAAGTACTTAGAGAAGTCTAAATTCACCGTATTCTGACTAAGCGTATGACCTCCAGCATCGAAATCGGTAGGGGAGGCGTCTTCCAATGAAGCATTTAATGTTCCTTTAATGAAATAATGGAAACTATTCTTACCCCATGTATTGCTAATATCCGCTTTCCATTCGTCCCCTAATTGGGTGCGAACACCTACAGAGACCGAGTTGTCAATTATATTTGAAGTAATTCGAGGTGTAAATCCATCTGGGTATATAGAAGGAATTACTCGGGCACCTCCGTTACGCGTAAAAGCAAAGGCGTCGGTATCCCTATAGTTTCTGCCACCAAAGGCATAGATTTCTGTGTTTTCAGCAACTGGCAATGCCATGTTTCCGAAGAAATTGAATCCATCGATAGCGGCTTCCCCAAATCCTTTACGGAACTCGAAACTTGGGCGAAGTGTTTTATTCTTACTAAGGTATTCTGCCGTGAAATTGGCATACCCTCCATCTTTTCCAAGGGCCACGCCATAATTAAGTCCCGCTTTTACTGAACCTCCATCAAAACTCTGATCGTCTCCAATGGCATTGCCATCCCTTTCAGTGTCCAAACGGAAACCATCTGTATTCCATACCCCATAGTTGCCATCGGCGAAAGCACTTGTATCCACATCTGCATCGGTACTATAAGCACCATAGCTAAGGAATCCGGAAACTTCGTCTGTGTTGTCCTTGAGTACTATATTGATAACTCCGGCAATCGCGTCCGAACCGTATTGCGCTGCAGCACCATCCCTCAGTATTTCGATTCTTTTAATAGATGAAGTTGGGATTGCATTAAGGTCGGTACCTGTATTTCCCCGTCCACGTGTACCAAAAATATTAACCAAGGAAGAGGAATGTCTTCTTTTTCCGTTAATAAGTACAAGGGTTTGGTCGGGTCCTAGACCCCGTAAGGATGCCGGATCTATATGGTCCGCACCATCTGACCCAGATTGTTTGTTTGCGTTGAATGAAGGAGCTGCATACTGCAATAGCTCATTAATTTCAATACGCCCCGCCTGGGTTACCACGTCGTTTACATCGATAACATCAACTGCAACAGGAGTGTCGGTGGCAGTACGCTTTGGGCTTCTAGACCCAACTAATTGAACTGCATCCAGAGCAAATCCTTCGACCATGCTGACATCGATAGAGGTTTGTCCATCTACAGCAATCTCTTGTGTTTCGAATCCTACGTAGCTAAAAACTAGCGTGGCATCACTTGCAACATCTATGGTATAATTACCATCAAAATCGGATGTTGCTCCATTGTTGGTTCCTTTTTCTACAATGTTCACCCCATTAAGGGTTACATTATTGCTATCAGTGATAGTTCCTGATACTGAAATCTGGGCTGTGGCCATTCCACAAAAGAGGAGTGCCATCAACCCTAAAAATTTACTTCTCATAGGTTGTTTAGTTTTGGTTTGTGAATTAAAGGTACACTAATTTTCTATGTGAAGTACCAATTATTGCATATTGTACGGTTTGGCCAAATCCGTTTCCGCTGCAATAAAACCAAACCCGGCCCAATCCTCATTGGCTATTAAGGTTCGATAGATTCCTTTGGCTTGATCTATATTCCCATTGTACCAATACCAGTTGCCAACGGCGTATTGCAATGCACTATTGCTTGGGGAATTTTCACTTGTTGTGGGATAGATATCATCCAATTCCAGGTCTCCTTTATACAACAAACACGCCTGATAGTAAGAAGTGTTTTCCAAAACCTTCATTTCGGGATGGATTATTTTTAGATAACCCTGAGCCTCTTGATTTTTAGCCAACCTTCTGTGTATCATATAGACCCAATGTGTTGCAGAAACTACATTGTCTGGATTGTGGGAGGTTGCTAGACATTTCTTAAAAGCTTCGGCGGACTTTGCTAGGTTACGGTTCAAGTAATGTGCAAGCCCTAGGTGGTAATAGATGTTGCCGTGTTGTGTGCTCACCGGGATATTGTATGAATTGGGAAGACCGTCCTCTTCAATTTTATTTTCTACCCCTTGTATGAGTTCAGCAGCTTTTTCTAGATCGCTAATGGCTTTGTCGAATTCACGAACGGTAATATAGCGATGTCCACGATGACGTAAGAGGCGGGATTCATTGGGAAATTTTTCCAATCCCTGACTGTAAATTTCAATGGCCTTTCTATAATTTCCTGAATAAGCAGTGAAACGTCCATACCAAATAATATTTTCAAGGTTTTCCGAATTTGCGTCGTAGGCCAGTTTCTTGTCCTGAAGTTGGTTCGTTATCTTCTCTGAAGGGGGTTTGGAATATAGGGTGTCCCCGAGTTGCGAAATTGCTTGATACTCATGGGTCCAAACGGTGGTATGCGATTCGACTTCGTTTTCTTTTTGGGGAGACTTACAGGCTATTAAACAAACAAATGCCAAAAGGATAGAATGTTTTATCATATGGGTATGGGTGCATTGTTAGCCCTAAGATAATGATATTTCTGTTTTTTAATGGTAGGTGTCATTTGCAAAATTAGAAGGGAGATTATCCTATACAAGGAAAGTAAATAATGACAAGGAGTATGAGGAGTTTAATAGGATAGAGCCGCCCCGATGTATGTTAGCTAAGTTGTAGGGGCGGCTCTTTCCAAATTATGAAAACTAAAATTAAAATCCGTTATTTTTTTCCACTTCTACCTGCATGGGATTTTCTAAAGCCCATGTATCCTGACGAGTCCCGGTTACTTGCCAACTTACCGAAATGTTCGGTGTATTGGTTTTAATCACAAATGAATTCGTTTCACTTTGCAAAGGTTCCCAGATAATGGCTTGAGCAAAGGACTTATCAACGATTGTTAGTTGGTATTTGAAATCTTTGTTCAAGGCGGTCATGTATTCTGGAAGTTGTACAATGGCGTAACCCTCTTCATCTGTACTAATATTTCCGCTGTAAATATTGATGCGTTCGTTACTTTCTATCGAATTATGCACCAAGTATTTGTTGTCTGGGTCTAAGGGATGGTCAATTTTAAATGCCTTTGCCGCGGCACTCATGGTACCTCCAATTGTTATATCGGATGCTACCATTACATCCCCTTCAAAAACCCCAGCTAATTTTGTGGGATCTGCAGGTATGACACGCAGCGCGCTTGATCCAGCCGATGTAGAACCCGAACGGATGAGAACAGCAGAATCGGCCAGAGAACTTGCAGGATGAAGATCGAATACAGCAGCTTGTCCTTTAGTGGTTACCGTAGAGGCGTTTCCTTGCTCTACATACAAAGTAGTTTCCACATCTTCTAAAGGATTGTCATAGCTGTCGAAATGAGCTGCATAACCTGCACCATTGTTCTTTACTTCCAATGTCGAAGCTGTATTGTCCGATTTGGTAGTTTCCAGAAATGCCGCATTACCAAATCCCTTATGAGAGGCTGAAATAGCTGGTTCGGTATTAATATCTATACCTTCAAGGTCGTTGGAAAGGTCGACGAAAATTCCAGGACCTTTACCATTTGAAAGGGCCATGATTACAGGCTTGTCATTCTCTTTGTCCGGTCCATCATCCATAATCAAGAATTCCCCGGCACTACCATTCCCCATATTGTTGGCCACAATGGTCGAGGAGGCATTCATATCATTATCTTCGGTAGTAAATAGACCAACGGTTCCCAAACCAGCTGTCGAGGCCATTAATACTTCTGCAATATTTACGGGAACAGCATTGAAGAAATGTGCTGCTTTTCCAGGCCCTCCATTGTCTATTTCTAAACCAGTTCCCATTCCGCCTTGCTCAATCTTAACTGCTGAAGCTGCATTTCCCGGATCTCCGTTAAAAACATGTATCCCATTGGAAAGGCCTGCATTATCTACAAATAATGCTTTCCCTGGTCCACCTTGAAAAACTTTCAAGGCTTCACCACCACCTCTTCTATTCGTATCCCCCTGTAAAGGTGAAGTGATACCATTTACAATATTCACCCCAATACCAGCACCATCATTCAACACATTTACCGCGTTTCCTGCTCCTGCTTGAACAACACCAATCCCATGACCGCCGCCATCATTCTCAATATCAAGACCTGCTCCACCGCCATCGTTCAAAATGTCTACTGCTGCGAAGCCACCATCGTTGTTAACCGAGATGGCAAAACTACCTGCACTATCGGTGTTATCTACAAATACGGCGTCTCCTGCTCCTGCATTATCAATTGTGATAGCATCACCACCGCCATCGTTTATTAGATTTAGACCATTTCCGCCACCGCTTTCCACATTGTCCAATCTCACGGCATCACCCATTCCATCATTATCAATTCTTACAACTTCAGCGATATTGGCAACATTGGTGTTTTCTATGTCCAGTCCTCTGTTAATTCCAGAATTATTGATGTCTAGACCTTTTCCAGAGTCGGTAGTAAAAATGTTCATAGCATTGGCCGTCCCATCCTGTTGAAGGGTAATCCCTGTACCAGCTCCGGCCGATGTTATGTGCAATCCATCAAAGGCAGCAGCAGGGTCCGCTATAATTTCTACAGCCCGATTGCCTGTTGCGATAATTTCGATACTTCCGTCATCCGCATTAATCGTCCTAGGAGAAGGGGAGGTGGTCATTTCCTGATCATAGGCTTGTTCTAAGGTGTTGCCATTTTCGGTGTTGTTCGAAAACAAGGCATACGGTACACTCAGCAATTGATGGGTACCTTCTATTGAATAGCTTGTTCCTCCGGACGGATCTATTTCAGATTTAAGATAGAAACTGTCGCTTCCCCAGGCAATAGTAGTGAAGTCGCCCGAGACGATTGAACCGGCTCCAACTTCAATTGTAAATAGTCCGTTAGTGTTTGTAGTTGGGGTATGGGTTTCAACATATACTGCAGTTCCCGTTCCAGAACTTTCCAAGACACTAATTTGTACTCCAATGGAGGTATCTGTTATTAGAGCGCCCCCAGAATCCCTGGCGACCGCTTGATAGCTCATTTTTTGTGGTGCTTGGGCGAATAAAGTGCCCGTTGCCACTAATAATATGATATAGGTGTAAATTGTTTTCATCGTATTTAATTTTTTATGATTTTAAAAGTTTTCAAGAGTGATTTATCATCGCGCACCATTAGCAGGTAGGTCGATGAGGTCAATGTCTCCATTGGTATAATTGTTTCTTCAGAGATTACTGTATGTTCATAAAGAGACCGCCCCAATAGATCGAATAATGTAATTCGGATTCCATCCAAGGGAATCGAATTCAATCTAAGGGTCAGATTGGAGCGCGTGGGGTTTGGGTATACCGCCATCTCAATTTGGATGTTTGGGTGTTCATCTGTTCCCAATACGAAGATTTCGAATGGTTGTTGAAGCCCTTGACTTATCGTACCTCCAGAACCTTCCGTTTGGCTGTAGTCAATTTGACCTACAGAATAACTTATGGTTCCCCCGCTTCCAATTGCTTCTCCACCTGTGGCCACAGTATTTCTTTGTGCGCATACCAATTGGGTGGAAAGAAGTAGGAAGCCGGTGAACCAATACACCATTGTTTTGTGTTTCATAATTTCAATTTTAAAGTGATTCTTATTCAATTTTTTTGGGGATTTACACTTCTATGTCATTTCCCAATGTGGGTTTGTAATCGCTTTTCTGATTTTTTTTTCATTATTTTTATTACACTTACACATTCTAATCACACTAATAATTAAAAGAACCACTACAGATAGCGAGATTCTTCGAAAATTGAAGGGTTCCAAAGCAGAGCGAAATTCGGCTTTGAAGGTTCTTTATGTAAACAATAGGGAGAAAGTTTCCTCTTTCGTATTGCGTAATAACGGTAGTGAAGAGGAGGCAAAGGACATATATCAGGAAGCGGTAATTTCCTTTTATGAAAATGTTCGTGATGGAAAGTTTAAGGGAGAAAGTGCCATAGGTACTTACCTCTATTCAATCGCAAAATTTAAATGGCTTAACCAGATAAAAAAAGACCAGATCCGGGAAGGTCATCATGAAAAAGCGGTCGATAGGAATATACAGGACAGTCCGCTTATGAGTTTAATGGAAGGGGAGAAGAAACAAAATGTATTGCAGATCTTGGACGAATTGGGAGCTGTTTGTAAACAGCTTCTTATCGAGAACTTATACCACAATGCATCCATGAAGGAAATAGCTGCAGGTGGTGATTTTAGTAGTGAACAGGTAGTGCGGAATAAAAAATATAAATGTTTGCAACGCCTGAAAGAAATAATACGAATGAAACCTTCACTCATTCCTATATTAAAAGGATATGGATAAAGATCAGGATTATATTGAGAGGTATTTAGATGGGGAGCTAAATCCTGAAGAAGCAAAAGCGTTCATGGCGCAATTGTCGGAAGATGATGGCTTAAAGGAGGCTTTGGAAGAGGCTCAGGCAGCGAGGAATGCTATACTGGCTGCTGGACGTTTGGAGCTCAAGGAAACTTTGGAAAGTTTCGAATCGGATGTGGATTCGACAACCTTAGAGAAATCACAAGAGGTAAAGGTAGTACCGCTTTGGATAAAACGGGTGATCCCCATAGCTGCTATGATTGTAGTTTTCGTAGGAGCTTATTGGTTTTTATTAGGGGAAGGAGTTACCAGTAACGACGTGTATACTAAGTATTATGAAGTGTATGAAGCCCCGTCAGCCTTAAGGGATTCGGGAGCCGACACACCGCTGCACTGGAACACGGGTGTGCGCTATTATAGTGAAGGCAGATTTGAAGAAGCCCTAAGGAACTTTTCGAAATCGGAATCTGAAATTCCTGAATACCTTATCGATTTCTATTCGGGTGTTTGTGCTATGAGTAAGTCTGAACCAGATTATAAAGCCGCAGTGAATCATTTTTTAGATGTTGAAAAGAGGGATAATGATTACCGTCAACAAGCAAAATGGTATCGCGGGTTAGCCTTGCTAAAGCAAGGTGAGAAGGATAAGGCACTTGCAATTTTTCATGATATTTCCGAGACCAAGGGGTATAGACATAAGGAGGCACGAAAAATCATAGGGCTTACCATAGAAGACTAACCAACACGTTGCTTTCGGTTGTAAAAATAAGAAAGAAGAGCGCAAATAGAATGGCACCAATAACCCATGCCATAGTAAAACTCCTTTCTTCAGAAAAAACCATGGTATTTCCTGTTAGTTTAAAACTGCTCCAATAAAAAGGGGAGAGTTTCTCTGGGGAAGCATTTTTTATAAATGTGAGTTTTGCTTGCTGTAGGGCAACATCTTTGGTTTTTCCAGCTTCTAAATTGTCAAGAAAGTATTGGGTGATTTCAGCGGAAGCAGCGTCATCGACAGTCCAAAGGGTAGACAATAATGACTTACTGCCAGCGTATTGAAATGCTCGCTCTAGACTTAGAATGCCTTCTCCACTTTCAAGTTTACCAGTTGCTGTATTGCAGGCACTGAGAATAACCAACTGCGATGGGATTTGTAGGCTATAAATCTCGTAGGTATGAAGCAATCCATCTTCTTTATCCGATGGGTTGAAGTATAGTTTGGAAAGTAAAGGATGCTCATCTTCTACCTCTCCATGCATAGCCAAATGAAGAATACCGGCTTTACGGGACTCCTCCTTCAATAACTCTTCGTAAACATCACTTCCAACCCAACTATTGCCACCAAAAAGATTCTTGGCATAATTGACTTCGGTAGAATTGTGCTTTAATTGGGAAAGCCCTTGCCGCGTGCTATCGTATGCTGCGTTGCCGTAGGAGGGAGCAAAACCAATATACTCACTATGGGTTCCGCTAAGGTTCTGGGCAAGGAAGCGGACAGATGCCGATTGACTATAGGACACCGCATGATCATTAATAAGATAGGATAAGGATTGATAATCCCTTGTTGAAGGTGCGGGTTGAGATAGAAGCATTTCGAAAGGAAGGTAAGCCAAGTATCCATCTGGTACAATTATCAATCGTGAGGAGGTTCCCAAGGTTAATTCTGGACCGACTAACTCATTATAAAGACCATGGGACAAATTGCTAAATGCTTCATAGGTGTCTTGGGGGTTTTGAGTAACCTTTTCTTGGGTGCTGATATTTTCGAATAATTCTTGAACCTGACCCAGTACCTTATTGGAATTTGGAATTTTCCTTATTGCTACGGAATTTTTCTGGATCGAGAATACGATCATCGAATTGTTACCGGAAAAATACGAGATTAATTGAGTCTGCTCATCCAAGAGTTCTTCTTGAATTTGGGCAACGGTCACTATTGCTGGATCGTATTTTAGTTCGTAATATTCAGGATAGTCTTTTTTAAGGGTATTCAAAAACAAGTCGTAATCATTTTGTGTGTCCCGTAATTCATTTTTGAAAAGGGTCAACAAAGAGGCACGTACTTCCCCACAACGCTTTTCTTCATTGTTAATCTTGCCTCGATAATCATTGATTCGATCTTTGAAATATTTTTCCTTTTCGGTTATTTCATTAGGTACCTTGGAAAATGAAATGGATTCCTGTTCGAAAAGGGAAGACAAAAGCAACAATGCCTTACTTCTTTCAGAAAAATTGAAAGCAACTTCTAGGTAGGAGTTGTCTTGTTTCAAATCGGCCAGGGACATAGCAGTTTCAATACTACTTTCCATTAATGATCGGGTCTTAGTGCCCCAAAACAATTTGGAAGATTCCGAGATATGTGTGTTTTTAATTCGTTCCAATATTCCAATAGCTACCTCCTGTGTCTGAAGGGCGCCTTCCAAATATTCAATTTCCTTATTTTTTGTGTAGAGTTCCTGAAGCAGTTCGCCTTTGGCGATCAAGGCCTCCAATGAATAGATCAGGGAACCGATCTTCATATTGGGCAAGGGGTTGTTCCTCCAATCCATGGTTTGAAGTTCGGGCACGAAAATGGTAAGGGCTTCCTGGTACATCTCTAATGAACCTTCAAGGTCACCCGAAGATCGTATGGCACGGGCCACAAAGTTCTTACAGGCGCCTGTCATGGCATGCTGTTTACCATAGGTTTTTTCACGCCATTGCACAGCTTCCTGATAATAGGAGATAGCATCGGCATAATTACCTTTTTGTAAAAGGCTATCTGCATTGGATATGGTGAGCTCACTGGAATCATTGTTGACTAATTGCTCGTTTTCCGTAGCTTTTTCGAAATAGCCAAGTGCATTTTTCTGATCCCCTAATTCCCAATACATATCACCAATAGCCTCGTTAAGCGTTTTCATGCGGTAATGATCGGGTTCATAGCGTTTTTCCCAAATTGGAACCACAAGCAGGTAATGGTCAAGGGCCTTTTTATATTCCAATGTCTCGTAATAAACGTTCCCTAAATTAAAATTACAGACGGCTATATTGAAGTGGTCTTCAGGATAATGACCTGCGTACAGATCCCGTTCCTGGCCGTAGTAATCTAGGGATTTTTCAAAATCGCCCCGATTTCTATTTAAGTTTCCTAAGGCTCTTAACGTGTGCCCCAAATGGAATAAGGGAGGGTTTTCCATTTTTTCAAAATGATCCAATGCCTTCAGGAAATTAGGCAAGGCATCATTGCCCTCATAATTGATAAGGAAATAGTACCGTCCTAAATATTCATGATGGTCGCTTTCATTCTTAGCGAATAATTCGTTTCGAAATACCCTTCGCATGGGATTGTATACAGTGGTATCCTTTCTAAGGGCAGAACTTTCGATAAGGAGCAACTTAAAATTGAAACTAAAAGGTTTGCCAGTTTCCTCCCAAAGCACTTTGGCTTTTAAAATGGCCTCGTTGGCAGATTTTTCCCGATAATTATTTCTGTATAATTTGAATTGCCATATGTGAAGGTCTATTTTTTCCTGATCATCGATTCCATTACAGGCCAATAGTAATGCTGCTTTGCCTAAGGCTGCATTAAAATCCCCTTGAGCCTCCAAAGTTGCAATTTCTTCCAGTCCATCCTCAATAGCACAGTCTTGTGCCCACGAATGGCAGGTCACAAAGACGAAGGATACGATCAGGAGGATCTGCTTCATAAAAAAATTACAGGGTTAGTTGCGTAACTAAAGGTACATATAATTTGGTACTAAGATAATTTTGATGTGCCGATAAGTGCGATGTAATGGCCGTACACAGAATGGGTTAGGGATTGCATTCAAAAAAAATAGAAGTAAGGTGTGATTTTTTGGGTACCTTCTATACTAATATGTTGAAATCGATTACTGCATGCAGCAAAACAAAGAAGACTTTATCCGGACCATAAAGGCCAATGAGGGGATCATTTATAAGATTACCCACATTTATGCAAGGAATGAAGAAGAAAGAAAGGATCTGTACCAAGAAATTGTGTATCAGTTGTGGAAGTCGTATCCCTCATTTCAAGGAAAGTCGAAAATAAGTTCGTGGTTATATCGTGTAGCGTTAAATACATCTATAGCCCATTTAAACAGGGCAAAAAGGACCAAGTATACCTTGTTGGATGATTTTGAGCTAGGAAATATAGAGGATCCAGAAGATTCCGAGTTTAGGGATAGAATGCAAGTGCTTTATGATCATATTTACCGACTTAATGTAGTAGAAAAAGGGCTCATTTTACTGTATTTAGAGGGGAAGAACTACGAGGAAATGGCATTCATAACTGGATTTTCGGTGACCAATGTAGGTACGCGTTTGGGAAGGATCAAACAAAAATTAAAAACGAACATTAAAAAGTAAACACCATGGAACTGGAAGAAATGAAGACGCTCTGGGAAACCATGAGTGATCGGGTTGAAAAACTTGAATTATTAAACAAACAAAACATTATGGAAATGACAGAATTAAAATACAGGAATAAATTCAATAAGTTGAGGTCATATGAGCTCGTTGGTGCAGTTGTCTGCTATCTATTTGGGACACTTACCTTGCTCAATCTTTATAGGTTGGATACATGGTATCTCATGTTGTTCGGAATATTGATTGTTGCATTTTACTATCTCGCACCTATTGTTTCATTGGGAGCATTAAAAAAAGTTAGGAATATTAATATTTCTGAAGAGAACTATAAACAGACCATCGTGAAGTTTGAAAAGGCAAAGGCGCGTATGCTTTATTATCAAAGATTAGGAATTGGGGCAAGTATTGTGCTTATGCTAATGGCAATTCCGGTAGCCGATAAAATGTTCAATGATAATAATGTATTCGAAAATATACCGGAACCTTCGGTTTGGATTACTACATTGGTCGCGGCTGTGTTCATTTACTTTGTGTCGCGTTGGGGATACGGATGGTACAAAAAAATCGCAAGATCTGCAGAAACGGTTTTAAAGGACATTGAGGAGTAAAGAGTTGAGGGTCAGAATTTTTGATCCTCCTATTTTACGTATTAATACGTACTGTTTTTCCATTAGTTTACTTATAGTTTTGATGTTCTAACCATTAAAAATGAGAAGGCTATGGAGGGAAAGGAAAGTACACCCTATCGTGTAGGTAGGTGGTTACCCAGTGATCAGCGGCATTTAAATAATTGGCTCAAAGATCTTATTGTAGAGGTCGATAATACCCCCAAACCTTTTCATCCTGTGGTTCAGGATTTGAAGGATCTTATTGAGAGCGATCCCATCATTTATATGAACTTTAAGGCTATGTTTGATCAAGTGCCGGAGAAATATAAGACCAACCCCGCAGGAAATCCACAGGTAAGGAGTTACCTTCATGCCCTTCAGTTAATAAATGGGATTCTTACCAAGGCACCCGAGTTTAACCGAACTGGATTGGTTGGGTTTCCGATTAATGCGATTTTCGACTGGTCCATGGCAACCCCGGCTGGGTTTGCAGCTTTTTTAAATGTTCGCCTTAACATGCAGTTGAAAAAAGTACTGAACGCATGGGGCACCTATCTGAAATCGAAGGACTCCGTTTATGTGTTGAATGATCACCCGAGAAATGGATGGTTTGGGGCGGACGCCAAAAAGGCAATGCCGCACTTCGATGAAGAGTTTAAGTGTGATCCTTCGGCACCACATCACGGATTCACTTCCTGGGATGACTTTTTTACGCGCGAGTTTAGGGATGGCGTAAGACCCATAGCAGATCCTGAAAATGATGCGGTGATAGTAAATGCATGCGAATCTGCCCCATATCGATTGAGTCGGGATGTTCGATTAATGAATGACTTTTGGATAAAGGGACAGCCTTATTCACTATCTCATATGTTGAATGACGATCCCCTTACGCACCTGTTCGATGGAGGAACCGTGTACCAAGCGTTCCTGAGTGCGCTGAGCTATCATAGATGGCACAGTCCTGTAAGCGGTACCATTAAGAAAGCATATGTGTTAGATGGCACCTATTATTCCGAAACCCTAGCCGAAGGATTCGATCCTTCTGGGCCTAATGAGTCTCAAGGGTACATTACAGAAGTAGCTACACGTGCGCTCATTTTTATTGAAGCAGACAATCCCGATATTGGACTTATGTGCTTTATGCCCGTGGGGATGGCAGAAGTCTCTACCTGCGACATTACAGTATACGAAGGGCAGCATGTAAGGAAAGGGGAAGAAATTGGTATGTTCCATTTTGGAGGATCGACCCACTGCCTTATTTTTCAACCCCATGTGACTTTGGATTTCCACCTTCACGGACAAACCCCAGGGCTTAATTCAGATAATATTCCAATCAATGCGAAGTTGGCAACTGTCCTTAGGAAATAAACCATTTAATTGGGATGATTAGTAAAAAGGGTGTTTTTCCTATACCGTTTTACGGTTTAACCATAATAAAGTAATGTTTTTGTAGGAAATTACGTATATGTACGTATTTTTGTATACGCATATTTCATATATGTTTGTACTATATCTCCCCGATATAAATTCAGCTTATTGAATGCCTAACTATGACCCAAGACAATAAAAAAGCCATTGCAGTAGAAAGTAAGTCTAAAGTAGACGAATATCAATCCGCCATCGACGAATCAATCTCAAGGCAATTGGTTTCCATTACTTACTATTATTCCAGATTGGAAGCACTTAAGAATTAGAATAAATCTCTTTATAAACGCACCACATTGCTGTTTACGAAGAAAATACTATTGGCGAAGAACAATTTTCCGTTTTCCCAGAAACTTCGGAATAGGACATCGTCCACCATATATACCACGCTTCCCCTTCCCAGTCTAGCTTCTCCAAAAACCAAGGAGTTTTTCAAATTGGCTTTAGCCTCATCCCCAGAAAAACCGGATACGCTAACTGCATCATTATCTATATAGCCAACGTTGTACCCATTTTCTAAGAATTGGTATGAAGTACTACCTAGTTTTAGGCTGTAGTATTCACTACCGTATCCAAAAGCCAATGGATGTGAGTTATCCACTTTTACTTTATAAATACTTCCTGTGATAAAGTTTTTTACACTCTCCCGCTCCCTTTGGTCATATGGAATTAGATTTCCAATGCTTTCTTCGTCCTCATCTTCAGATTCGTTTCGTTTAAGGTCGAAGCCTTCTTTGTCATTAAAGGTGCTCAGGGCACGTCCAATAGCGATTACCTTCCCTCCACTTCTAATCCAAGATTTCAAGTCATCCATGGAGTTATCATTCAAAACCCTACCATACCAGCCGATAGGCATCACCAAAACATCAAAATTCTGAAGGGCACTGGCACTAAAATCATCTGTGTCTATTGAAGTTACCGGATATTGTAATTGAGTTTCAAAATAATGCCAAATAGCTCCGTAATTCAAGGATGATGTTCCCCGCCCTTTCAAAACGGCTACACGGTTTTTTGGGACAAGTTTAATATCTGGCGATCCAAAATCGGTACCGTTATCACTAAAACTCGTATTGGAAGCATACAGCGAACGCCCATACTTATTGGCAAGATCATTTAACTCTTTTTCCCAATTAGGGTTTTTTCGATTGTCGCTTTTGGATATTATTAAACTTCCCTTGGCAAAAGTGTTCCCATTAAAGCTAAGGTCTTTTTCGGAAAAACGCACTTTTATTCCCTTTTTTAGAAGACTCGAAAGAAAAGTGGCGTCTGCCATACTATTCCAGGTAGCAATATAACCAGCAACTCCAGATTTGGGACTGTTAGTCGCTACCATATTGTTTATTTTGGCGTAAGGAACATTCCCCGTCGTTGCTATACATTCTAAACCATACGCATAGGGTACGCTCCACGCCGTAATATCATAAGTAAGGGGATCGCTAAGTTTGGCATCTTTTTCAAAAAGAACCTTGACCATTTTTCCCTTGGGCTGCTGGGTGCTTACCACCAGAGCACCATTGCTGTCAATAGTACTGTTGGAATTTGAATTGAAATTGAATCCAGTGACCTTTCCACCATTTGAAAAGCCATACGCTATATCGTGTTTATCCAACAGCCGTGTCAAAGAGTTTATCTTATCTGGATGTCCTTTAAGTACATAGTTTTTGAACTTTAGATTGTCGTTTTCAAAGAACTTCTTGAATTCCGCATTCAATTTGTCTGCATTTTGCGAAGATATTTCTACTGTGGATAAACCAGTAGTGGTATGATGAGCAACCCGATCTACAAGGGTGAGCTCATAGCCCTCATCCGTGTGGATCCCTAATCCGGCACGTCCATGTCCCGCCTGTTCATAAGTCATACCAATGGCTCCCATAAAAGTGGGGTAGGTGTCCCCATAGCTTGGGTACAGCAAGTCGAAACGTTCTCTAGTGAAAAACAGCCAACCTTCCTGGTCGAAATAGCGCGCATGGTTTTTTCCTATAGCCGTTTGAAAATCACGCTGCCAAGGGGTAATTATTTCGTGGTACGGTTCTGCGGCTGGCGCAAAATAATAGGGTTCGTTTATCCCTTGTTCGTGAAAATCGACATGAACATGAGGCATCCACTTATTGTACACTTTTAATCGTTGTTGACTTTCTACCTGTGTCGCCCAAGCCCAATCACGATTTAAATCGAATAGGTAATGATTGGGACGACCACCTGGCCAAGGTTCATTATGTTCGGTGGCTATCTGCGTCGCATCATAGGGTGTTGCCTTTACTTGGTTGTACCAGTTTGCATAGCGATCCCTTCCATCTGGATTTACACATGGATCGATTATTACAATGGTATTCTCCAACCACGCCGACTTTTCCGTAATAAGTTTGTATAATGTTGTCATGGCAGCTTCTGTAGAGGAAGCTTCATTACCGTGCACGTTGTAACTTAACCAAACAATCGCTTTTTGCGGATTGGCACTACCTGCGGACAACCCGATGTTTTTTAGGTTATCGATTCGGATGCTTTCCAAATTCGCAATATTTTGTGGGGTAGATACTATAGCATAGGTTAATGGTCTACGTTCATTGGTTTTACCATAGGTGTCGAATACGACCATATCGCTGTTTGTTGCCACATGTTCGAAATACCGAATTACATCCGCATGTCTGGAAAATTGAGTCCCAATTTCATATCCCAGAAAATCAGCAGGGGTGCGGAGTTGTGCAAAAATTGAAGTACTTATAAGGAGTAATAGAGCGAGTATTGATCTTTTCATAATCATATTAATAAGGAGGCTAAAGGTAACAGAAAATACAAAAAAGCAAACTTTAAAGTTTTGCCAAATTCCGAAATTCTGAAATCATAATTCTGAATTATGAGTTATTTTTGAGATTATTTCCGACAAAGCACTATGCCAAAACAACTGCTACCGTACCAAAAAACAGGTTATTTTTCTGAATTAATGTGCGATTACCTTGATAAAATGGATACTACTATTCCGTTTTATCACAGATTCCCTTCTTTAGAAAATTTCAAAAAGCAGTTAGACGAAAAAAGCGTTTCCTTTTCGGAACAGTCCAGAAAAATATTGGTGAGCCAGCTAGAACATCAATATAGAAATGATTCTGTTTCAGAAAGCACTGAGGAAAATATCCAATCCCTCTTAAAGGATACAACTTTCACCATTACCACGGGCCATCAGTTGAATTTGTTCACAGGCCCCCTGTATTTTTTATACAAGATCATTTCGGCGATTAATCTTACCGAGGCACTGAATAGAACTTATCCCGAATCCCATTTTGTCCCTGTGTATTGGATGGCGACCGAAGACCATGACTTTGAAGAGATCAATTACTTCAATTTCAATGGTAAGAAAGTAGCTTGGGAACGAGAGAGCGGAGGCGCTGTCGGGGAACTTTCTACGGAAGGGCTTGAAGAGGTTTTAGAAGTTTTAAAAACCACTTTGGGAGGCAGCTCCAATGCGCAGCAATTACTAAAATTATTTAAAGAAGGATACGTAAAGCACGATAACCTTGCGGATGCAACCCGATATATAGCCAATGAACTGTTTAAGGAGTACGGTCTAGTAATTATAGATGGTAATGATGCGGAATTGAAAAAAGCATTTGTTCCATATGCCGAAAGGGAATTACTCGAGAACCTATCTTTTGAAAGAGTGACCGAAACAACCGAGCGCTTGTTGAAAAATGGTTACGGGGAACAGGTACATCCCCGTGAAATTAATTTGTTCTACATAAAAGAAGGGCTTCGGGAAAGAATCATAGCCGAAGATGGTACGTTTTATGTGAACGATTCGGACCTATCATTCGATAGGGAGGCTATTCTTGAAGAGCTTAGAAACCATCCAGAGCGCTTTTCACCCAATGCCTTGTTGCGTCCACTGTATCAGGAAGCAATCCTACCCAATCTCGGCTATATTGGAGGAGGCGGGGAACTGGCTTATTGGTTTCAGTTAAAGGACTATTTCGAGACGGTAAAAGTTCCTTTTCCCATATTATTACTTCGTAATTCGGTACTCTTGGTGCCTGAAAATCGTTTGGGGAAGCTTTCAAAATTGGAAGTGGATATTACGCGCTTATTCCAAAAGCAAGATGAACTTAAAACGAGCTATACGCACCAAATATCTAATATAGAGATCGATTTCAGTGTACAGCGCAATCATTTGAAGAAACAATTTGAAGACCTTTATACCTTGGCCAAGGAGACCGATGCTTCATTTTTAGGAGCGGTGGGCGCTCAAGAGAAAAAGCAATTGAATGGTTTGGACCATTTAGAAAAACGCTTGCTGAAGGCCCAAAAAAGGAAATTAAAGGATAGATTGGAACGGCTAACAGCAATTCAAGACGAATTGTTCCCTAACCAAAGTCTTCAAGAGCGATTTATGAACTTCTCCGAATTCTATCTGGACTATGGCGAAAAGCTTGTTCAGGAGCTCAAGAAAGAGTTGGATCCTTTGTCCCATGAGTTTACGATTTTGTATTTGTAAACATTTCGAAATTTTACTGCTCCAAATTTAAAATTTGAATTATTTTTGCGAATGCAAAACAACGTCCTTATTCTCGATTTTGGATCACAGTACACCCAATTAATTGCTAGGCGTGTAAGAGAGTTAAACATCTACTGTGAAATCCATCCTTATCACAAAGTTCCTGAAAATTTAGACAGTTTTAAAGCCGTGATTCTGTCGGGTAGTCCTTTCTCGGTGCGCGCCGAGGATGCGCCGCATCCCGACCTTTCACGAATAAAAGGACACAAACCCCTCCTTGGGGTTTGTTACGGCGCGCAATACCTTGCTCATTTTCATGGTGGCGAAGTAAAGCCTTCGGATATTAGGGAATACGGACGGGCAAACCTTTCTACTATATTGATTAGCGAAGGACTGTTTGCTGGAATCCCAGAAGATACTCAAGTTTGGATGAGCCATAGCGATACCATTGCGGCGTTACCCACGGGTGCAATCCGACTGGCCAGTACGAACGATGTGGCCAATGCGGCCTACAGAGTGGAAGGTGAAGAAACATATGCGATTCAGTTCCATCCAGAAGTATACCATACGACTCATGGCAAACAATTACTCGAAAACTTCTTAGTGGAGATTGCAGGGGTGGAACCTTCATGGACGCCTGCTGCATTTGCAGACAGCACTGTGCAGGAACTCAAGGAAAAAATTGGAGACGGTAAAGTAGTGCTAGGGTTGAGTGGCGGGGTAGATTCTACCGTAGCAGCTGTCCTTCTCAACAAAGCAATTGGTGAGAACCTGTACTGCATTTTTGTAAATAATGGATTGTTACGGAAAAACGAATTCAACAGTGTATTGGAACAATACAAAGGGATGGGGCTAAATGTAAAGGGAGTCGATGCTTCGGCACGTTTCTTGAAAGCATTGGAAGGTGAAAGTGATCCCGAAACCAAAAGAAAAGCCATTGGTCGCGTGTTCATTGAGGTGTTTGATGATGAAGCCCATTTATTGGAAGGTGTTGAGTGGTTGGGACAGGGAACTATTTATCCCGATGTAATAGAGAGCGTTTCGGTCAATGGACCCTCAGTTACCATAAAATCACATCATAATGTAGGAGGGCTACCCGATTTTATGAAGCTGAAGGTTGTAGAGCCCTTGCGCATGTTGTTCAAGGACGAAGTAAGAAGAGTTGGCGCCCAATTAGGAATAGACAAAGAACTTTTAGGGAGGCATCCTTTCCCTGGGCCAGGGCTGGCGATACGTATCCTAGGGGATATCACCGAAGAAAAAGTTCGTATATTACAAGAGGTAGATGCCATATTTATTGATGGACTCAAGAAATGGGACTTATACAATAAAGTTTGGCAGGCAGGAGCAATCCTTTTACCAATTCAAAGTGTAGGAGTTATGGGCGATGAACGTACGTATGAGCGTGTTGTGGCATTAAGGGCGGTAGAAAGTACAGATGGTATGACGGCAGATTGGGTAAATCTACCGTATGAGTTTTTACAAGAAACGTCCAATCATATAATAAATAGGGTTAAAGGCGTTAATAGAGTGGTGTATGACATTAGTTCTAAACCACCGGCCACCATTGAGTGGGAATAAACCCAAAAATAAAGGATCGTTATCTAGGCAGGGTACGATCGTACAATATGAACCTAACTATTTGAAAGTGAAATATGTTGTTATAATCATTTCATTCCTCTTGGCATCCTGTGTAGGGTATGCAGAAATTCCTACTCAGGAAAAGTACCGCAGCCATAGGGTAGAACAAGGGGAGACGGTATATAGTATTGCTAAGAAATACAATGTTTCTGAAAGTGCTATTTACCAGTTAAACCCAGATGCGAAAAACGGAATCGGGACGCATACTATTCTAATTATACCTTCTTCAGATGTTGTTTTGGGTTCTCCAGAACCTACTTCATTCAAAAAACACAAGGTTCGGAGAAAGGAGACACTGTTCAGCATAGCTATGAAGTACGATGTTACGGTAGATGACATAAAAAAATATAATAAGCACTTGTATGCATCATCCCTGAAGAAAGGGGAAAGGTTGCAAATTCCCATTTTTCCTGAAGAAACCACAACCGTTGTAACCAACGAAAACTCTAGTTCCAATTCGGGGGATTCGAATTATGCAACACATTTGGTGGCCCCAAAAGAAACCAAATACGGGATTGCTCGAAAATATGGTATTACCATAGAAGAATTGGAAACCCTAAATCCCAATATGCCGGGTAATCTACCTATAGGCACAGAGCTGAAGGTGCCGAATGCTACCGTTTTGGACACCGCCACGATCGAAGAAGAAACCTTCGATTTTTATGAAGTACAGCCGAAAGAAGGCTTTTTTCGTTTGAAAGTAAAATTGGGACTATCCCAAGAAGAAATAATTACATTAAACCCATATGCTAAGGATGGCCTAAAGGAGGGAATGATCCTTAAAATACCTAAAGAGGTTTCAGAATCCTTGGCAGAGGATGCAAACAATGTCAATCTTGAAAACAACATTACCAATACGGACAAAAAGCGCATTACCATAATGCTTCCATTTCAGTTGCGGAAAACGGATACGGATTCTATCAAGCTTCAGGAAGAAGTGATGAAAACCAATCGATTGCTTCGCGTATCGCTCGACTTCTATAGTGGGGTGCTAATGGCAGCAGAATTTGCAAAAGACAAAGGAATTTCTACTTATTTAGATGTAATCGATACTGAAGGGAGTGCCCAGATGGTGGCTTCGAAAATTGAAGATAGGAATTGGGAAGACATAGATGCCGTGATTGGACCTTTTTTAAGTAAGAATGTGGAGAAAGCTGCTTCACTTTTGAAAAGCGAGAACATCCCGGTTTTTTCACCGTTAAGCAATAGAAATATTAAGCTTACTTCCAATTTGTTCCAGACATTGCCCAATGATGAGTTATTGGAGAAAAGTATGATTCAATACCTTCAGGATAATCTAGGGAATAGGAACGTTATTATTATAAGCGATAAGAGCAGGGCTAAGCAAAAGCAAGCGCTTCTGGCAGCATTTCCTAATGCCGTCACACTGTCGCCCCGGGAGGAAGGGTTTTTATATGTAGTGGATATTGATAAGGTGATTGATCGAACCCGTGAAAATTGGGTTGTACTGGAATCGGAAGATCCAGTAATTTTAAGTAATGTGGTCGGATTATTGAATGGGATGCCACAAGAAACACATAAAATCCGTCTCTTCACTACCGATAAGAATGACAGCTATGACTATCACGATATCTCCAATATGCACTTGGCCAAACTGGAGTTTACGTTTCCATCGGTGAGCAAAAGTTATGATTACAAAGAGAAGAATGCCTTTGTAGTCAGTTATAAGAATAAGCATGGTGTGCTACCCAATCGCTATGCGGTTAGGGGATTCGACCTTACATATGATATCATACTGCGCTTGGCATCAGAAGGAAATGTGTACGATGCCAGTAACGATGACTATGTAACCGAGTATGTGGAAAATAGATTCCGTTACTCTAAAAAAATGTTTTCGGGATATAAGAATCAAGGATTCTACATCTTAAAGTATACGGAGAACCTTCAATTTGAAGAAGTAAAATAATGAGTACCTCCAAAGTCACCTACCTTGGCAACCTTCGTACGGAATGCGAACACCTAAAATCTGGTGCTACCTACATTACAGATGCGCCAACCGATAATAATGGAAAAGGCGAAGCCTTTTCTCCCACAGATACGGTAGCAACAGGACTTGCCAATTGCATGTTGACTGTAATGGGTATAAAGGCTAGGGATATGGAAGTTGTACTTGACGGAAGCACCGCTGAGGTGACCAAAACCATGGCCGCGAATCCAAGACGAATCTCCAAAATAGAAGTGACGCTTTATTTGCCAGACAATGTTTCCGACAAGCACAGGAAAATATTGGAAAATACAGCCAATACCTGCCCAGTGCATCATAGCCTACATCCAGATATAGAAAAGAAAGTTTCCTTTGTTTGGGGGGCATAATTGCATAATCCGATTCAATAATTTTGAAGTTTTGCCGTTAGTCATTTGATGAAACTATTTACCGCAGCCTTACTATGCCTTCTGGTTTCTTTCCATCCTGTCGAAGAGGAAAAAATTCCTTGGAGTGAAGAGCGTAAACTAACCTGGGACGATTTTCGTGGAACCCCAAGTGGTGCCGAAGAGTTTGTGGCGAGTACAAATTCTGGGGTGTCATTCTCTTTTTCCTACAGTGAAAGAAATGGGGTCCCAAAAGTGGAATATGAAATTAAAAGCAACTTCTATCCAGATCTATCTTGGTATCGACCTGCAAAAGTTTCCGATTATATATTGGGCCATGAGCAATTGCATTTCGATATATCTGAATTACATGCACGAAAACTTCGCAAAGGACTAAGTGAGCTTAGCCATAATCGCGAATTTGGAGATAAGTCGAAGGAGATTTATGAACAGATGGAAGCCGAAAGACGTGCCATGCAAAACCAATATGACTCAGACAGTGATCATTCCAATATAGAAGCAGAAGAGTTTCGTTGGAGGGTATACGTAAAAGAGCAATTGGATAGCTACGACAACTGGAAACAGTGAATAAAGAACATCTAATAGAGCTAGCAAATTACAAAATGCCTTTCGGCAAGTACAAGGACGAATTCCTTGTTAACATTCCTGAATACTACTATGCTTGGTTGCGTCAAAAAGGATTTCCCCAAGGGAAACTGGGGAGGCTTATGGAGGAAATGCACGAAATTAAAATAAACGGTTTAGAGGAATTGGTAAGACCTTTGATTATCCGTTAATTTCCCAATCCTTTCTAATTTTCAATAATCTATTCAGATAGGGCAATAGGAATAGTATTTCCAATCGAAGAGTAACGCCTGCATAATCTGAAACAAAAGGAGCGATCATCATTCCAAAACAAATGATGAGCCCTACAATGGCATCTGCCAATCCAAAGGTAATGGCCCAGTCCTTTTCAAACCATAGCCCGAATGCTGTTGCCGCCTTCAAACAAAATAACCCCATGATTAAGAGCCCAATCAGGGAAAATGGGACATTGGTTCCCAATCCGTAAATCGCTAAGTCGAAATTAAACCCTAGGGCCCCCATAACGAGAGCTACAGGCATTATCGCACCGAACAGGAAGAATATCCAAATGAATACTTTGATCCACCAAGGAAGTAACTTCCTTCTTCTTGTTTTGGGTGTATTTTCAAATTCTGAAAAAGGTTCGGTCGTAGACTTCTCTTCCATATGCTTACTTTTAAATGGCACCACGAAAATACATTTTAAATTTAGGATATTATTTCCCCACCATCCCTAAAAAATCCTATCTTTGCATCCCGTATAGGTAACAACAAGCACCATTGTATGAGCACTACAAAGTACATCTTCGTTACGGGCGGGGTATCATCTTCTTTAGGAAAGGGAATTATTGCGGCATCTTTAGCTAAACTCTTGCAGGCTAGGGGCTATCGAGTTACGATTCAGAAGTTGGATCCTTATATCAATGTAGATCCAGGTACCTTAAATCCGTACGAACATGGAGAATGCTATGTAACCGATGATGGCGCTGAAACCGATCTAGACCTGGGGCATTATGAGCGTTTTCTAAATGTACCTACTTCACAAGCCAATAATGTGACCACAGGTAGAATTTATCAGAGCGTGATTGAAAAAGAACGCCGGGGTGAGTTTTTGGGCAAAACTGTCCAAGTGGTTCCGCATATTACAAATGAAATCAAGGAACGCATACAGATTTTGGGGAATAGCGGCGATTATGATATTGTAATTACCGAAATTGGAGGGACTGTTGGGGATATCGAATCCTTACCCTACATAGAATCGGTGCGTCAGTTAAAATGGGAGTTGGGAGAGCATAATAGCCTTGTGGTGCATCTTACCCTAGTTCCTTATTTATCAGCAGCCGGTGAACTAAAAACGAAACCCACCCAGCACTCTGTAAAGACCTTAATGGAAAGTGGAATACAAGCGGATATTTTAGTTTGTAGAACGGAGCATGAATTAAGTGACGATTTAAAAAGGAAGCTAGCCCTGTTCTGTAATGTGGGAAAAGAAGCTGTTATTCAGTCTATAGATGCATCAACCATTTATGATGTGCCCAATATGATGTTGGATGAAGGTTTGGATACTGTCGCTTTGAAAAAATTGGGGCTCACGGACGATGGGACTCCTAAATTGGAACGATGGAATGAGTTTTTATCAAGACACAAAAACCCAAAAGCCACAATCGAAATAGGTCTTATAGGGAAGTATGTAGAACTTCAGGACAGTTATAAATCTATTTTAGAATCCTTCATTCATGCAGGAGCCGAGAATGAAGTAAAGGTGAAGGTTCGCTCTATTCATTCAGAACACATCGATGAAAATAATGTTGCCGAAAACCTAAAAGGATTAGACGGGGTGTTAGTAGCTCCTGGTTTTGGAGAAAGGGGAATTGAAGGGAAAATAGAAGCTGTTCGCTATGCACGGGAAAATAACCTTCCATTTCTAGGAATTTGTCTCGGTATGCAAATGGCAGTTATTGAATATAGTAGGAATGTATTGGGGTTGGAAGGTGCCAATAGCATCGAGATGAATGAAGATACACCACATCCGGTAATCGACCTGATGGAAGAACAAAAGCACATTACCAATATGGGCGGAACCATGCGTTTGGGAGCTTGGAAATGTGATTTGATTAGCGATAGTATTGTAAGTGATGTCTATGGGGTAGCATCTATCGAGGAGCGCCACAGACATCGTTATGAGTACAATAATAACTATAAGGAGCAATTAGAAGGTGCAGGCCTTAGAACTACCGGAATAAACCCGGAAACAGGATTGGTGGAGATTATTGAAGTCCCTGTGCATCCTTGGTTCGTTGGGGTACAGTACCACCCAGAATATAAAAGTACCGTAGCCAATCCACATCCATTATTTGTGGGCTTTGTAAAAGCGGCGTACGAACATTCAACAAAACAAGACAATTTGGCGCACATATAAGTTAGGCTAGGTTGTTGCTAAAAACCGTAGTGTTACGTTTTTTATGAAAGGACGTCTCATTACAACAATTTGACATAACTAAACACCACATCCCGAAAGGATTTCGGAAATATATATGGAGAAAAGAAAATTTGACATCAATTCATTAATTGGAATACTATTGATTGGGGGTATCATCGCTTGGATGTACTTCAATAGACCTACTCCAGAGGAAATTGAGGCAGAAAAGCATAAGCAGGAACAGGTAAATAAGAGTAACCAAGAAACTGCCGGCCAAGAACAAGAACCCGTAATTAAGGAAGTAACACCAGCTGAGATAAACAGCGTTAGTGCGACCGATTCAGTAGCTGTAGAAGGGCTAAGAAATCGACTGGGTTCCTTTGCTTATTCCGGGACGCTTCCATCCGCCAGTGAGACAACGACAGTACTGGAAAATGATGTACTGCAACTTACGGTAAGTAACAAAGGGGGCCAGATTGTTGAAGCCAAACTGATAAACGAAACCCAGTACTTAGGGCAAACGGTATTCCTTATAAAAGATGGGAACAGTGATTTTAACCTACAATTTAACTCGGAGAATAGGGCACTGAATACCAAGGACCTTTACTTCGAACCTTCATTGAGCAAAAGTGGTGACAATAATGTGTTATCCATGAAGCTGAAAACAGCACCCAATTCATACTTGGAATATCGCTACGAGCTGAAACCAGGTGACCATATGTTGGATTTTAGTATTCGAACACAAGGGTTGGACGGTATTATGGATACCAATCAGCCTATGTATCTCAACTGGGATTTTAAAGGGTATCGCCAAGCAAAAAGTATTACCTATGAAAACCGCTATACCCGTCTTACATACGAGCACGAGAATGGTGAGGACCATAGTAAACTATCACCAGCGGGAGAGGATGATGAAACCGAAAAAGATGTAACATGGATGAACTACAGAACCCATTTCTTCAGTTCTATGTTGCTTACCGATACACCTTTCAAAGAAGTGAAGTTAACTTCAAAGGATTTAGTGAAAGATGCTACGATAGATACCATTTTCACAAAAAAATATGGTGCTAGAATGCTATTGGAACCAAAAGCAGGGGGATTATCGTATGATATGAATATGTACTATGGTCCAACCGATTACCAGATCTTTAAGGAATACGATCGCAATCTGGATGAAGCCATGCCATTGGGCTGGGGGATTTTCGGTATCATAAACAAATACTTAATCATACCTGTTTTTGGGTTTTTAAGTAGTTGGTTACCAGCGGGAATCGCCATCATTGTTCTTACCATCCTTTTCAAATTATTGCTTTCGCCAGTTCAATACAAGCAGTATGTTTCCCAGGCAAAAATGAAAGTATTGAAGCCTGAGTTAGATGCCATTCGAAAGAAATATGAAGGTAACCAAATGAAGATTCAGCAGGAAACCTTAAAGCTTCAGAATATTGCAGGGGCTAGTCCATTAAAGGGTTGTTTACCCGCATTAATGCAGATTCCTGTATTCTATGCCTTATTCACCTTTTTCCCTACGGCCTTCGATTTGCGCCAAAAAGGTTTCTTATGGGCTGAGGATTTATCTAGTTATGATACTATTTATGAATGGGATACTCAAATACCTATTATATCTACATTTTATGGAAACCATGTGAGTCTATTTCCAATTTTGGCCTCGATCGCTATTTTTATTTATATGATGATGAGTACTGGGCAACAAATGCAGCAACAGCAGCAACCCGGTATGCCAAATATGAAATTCATCATGTACCTGTCACCCCTCTTTATGTTGGTGTTCTTCAACAACTATGCGAGTGGACTTTCGGTGTATTATCTAACCTCGAACTTAATTACTATTGGTATTATGTTGGTGATCAAGAAGTTCATCATAGATGAGGATAAGATTCATGCCAAGATTCAGGCAAACAAAAAGAAGCCAAAGAAACAGAATCGTTTTCAGCGAAAGATGTCTGAAATGATGGAACAGGCGGAAGCGCAAAAGAAAGCACAGCAGAAAAGGAAATAATTTCGCAGTGCCGTTCGTTATGAATGCATAAAAAATTGAACAAAATGATGAAACGTCCCCTTTCCATTTTTTTCACTCTATGCTTTGGAGTAGGCCTAATTTCGGCTCAGGAAATCAATCAATTCGATAGTGATGGAGAGCGGCATGGTACCTGGCAAAAGAAATTTCCGGGTACAGATCAGCTGAGATATACAGGACAGTTCGAGCATGGTAAGGAAGTTGGGGTATTCAAGTTCTATTGTCAAGAATGTAAAGGTCAGCCTACTTCAATAAGGACCTATGGAAAGAAAGGTGTGGCCAAGGTACAGTACTTTACTGCTAGCGGAAAATTAGTAAGTGAAGGGGATATGATAGGTAAGAAGCGTAAAGGGGAATGGGTATATTACCATAAAAAGGGAAATAATATCATGACCCGTGAGTTTTATGTGGATGGACTCCTGCACGGCAAGAAAAGTACGTATTATCCCAATGGACAAGTGACTGAGGAACTGAATTTCGTTAATGGGTCCAAGGAAGGTGAAAACCTCTATTATTCGCCAGATGGAGTTCTTCTGAAAAAGCTCAAATACGGCAACGACAAGCTACAGGGTCCGGCAGAATACTACGATGCCAATGGAAATGTAACCATTAAGGGCAATTACCGAAGTGGAAAGAAACATGGTCTTTGGCAATATTTCAAAAACGGAAAGCTGGAGCTGGAAGAAACCTACCCTAAACCTTTAAAGAGAACCAACTAATCCTTCCTTTTTAAACCCAAGTTGTAACGATCAAATTGTTGTAACTTTGCACATTCACAATTTACTATGAAAAAGCGTGTAGTGGTCGGCCTTAGTGGAGGCGTTGACTCCAGTGTAGCGGCCTATCTTTTAAAAGAACAAGGTTATGAGGTTATTGGCCTTTTCATGAAGAATTGGCACGATGACTCTGTGACCATTTCTAACGAATGCCCATGGTTGGACGATAGTAACGATGCAATGTTGGTTGCCCAAAAATTGGATATTCCTTTCCAGACAGTAGATCTTAGTGAACAATATAAGGAGCGTATCGTAGATTATATGTTCCGCGAATATGAAATGGGACGCACTCCCAACCCTGATGTACTATGCAATAGGGAGATTAAGTTCGATGTGTTTATGAAAATCGCCTTGGATCTAGGAGCGGATTATGTAGCTACAGGACATTATTGTAGAAAGGGGATGATAGAAAAGGATGGAAAGCAGACCTATCAGCTATTGGCAGGTAAGGACCCTAATAAGGATCAATCGTATTTTCTTTGTCAGTTATCCCAAGAGCAGTTGTCCAAGACCTTGTTTCCTGTGGGAGAGCTTCTTAAACCTGAAGTGAGGGAGATTGCTTCAAAACAAGATCTGGTTACCGCAGAGAAAAGGGATTCACAAGGGCTTTGTTTTATTGGTAAAGTACGCTTGCCAGACTTTTTGCAGCAACAATTGGCGCCAAAAGAAGGAGTGATTGTTGAGGTTCCATCAGGATTGGAAGCATACTCTAAAGGAACCCCTCATTTTCATTCCGAACATGAGGAACTGGCGTTCCTGTCCGAAAAGTATACATATCAATTGTCCGACGGTAAAATTGTTGGAAAGCATCAAGGCGCACATTTTTTCACAAAGGGGCAAAGAAAAGGACTTGCCGTGGGAGGAACAAAGGAACCCTTGTTTATCATTGATACCGATGTGCAAGAAAACATTATCTACACAGGGCAGGGTAAAAACCATCCTGGCTTATACCGTAAGGGATTGTTTGTGAAGAATGAGGAGATCCATTGGATTAGGGAAGATCTCACCCTTACAGATGGGGAGAAAATGGAGGTTATGGCAAGAATTAGGTATAGGCAGCCCTTGGAAAAGGCAACTTTATACCAAACCATCTCTGGCCTTTATGTTATCTTTGAAAAATCACAATCTGCTATTACCGAAGGACAATTTGTTGCGTGGTACAATGATGATGAGCTGCTGGGTAGTGGTGTAATTTCGTAACATCTTTGGAAAACAAAATCACTCAATTATTCGGAATTCAATATCCAATCATTCAAGCTGGAATGATCTGGAACAGTGGCTGGAGATTGGCCAGTGCGGTAAGTAATGCAGGAGGTTTAGGCCTATTGGGCGCAGGTTCCATGTATCCCGAAGTATTACGGGAGCATATTCAGAAATGCCAAAAGGCCACGGATAGACCATTCGGGGTTAATGTGCCTATGCTATACCCAAATCTCGAAGAAATCGTTCAAATCATTATTGAAGAAGGAGTTAAGATCGTTTTTACCTCCGCGGGAAACCCTAAAACGTATACACAGCATTTAAAAGAACATGGCATTACCGTGGTTCATGTGGTGAGTAGCGTAAAATTTGCGCTCAAGGCCCAAGAGGCTGGCGTAGATGCCATTGTTGCAGAAGGGTTTGAAGCGGGAGGACATAATGGTAGGGACGAGACAACCACCCTAACCCTGATTCCAATGGTGAGGGAAAAGATTTCCATTCCTTTAATTGCTGCGGGGGGAATTGCAACGGGTCGCGCTATGTTAGCTGCCATGGTGTTGGGTGCCGATGGAGTACAGGTTGGAAGTAGGTTCGTGGCAAGTGACGAGAGTAGTGCCCACGATGCCTTCAAAAAAGTAGTGGTGGATGCCAAAGAAGGAGATACTGTATTAACCCTAAAGGAACTGGCTCCCGTTCGTCTCATTAAGAATAAATTTTATCAAGACGTTAAAGCTTTGTACGATACAGCTCCATCGGTTGAACAGTTGAAAGAGCTTTTGGGCCGTGCACGTGCCAAACGTGGAATGTTTGAAGGGGACTTGGTAGAAGGTGAACTTGAAATAGGTCAGGTCTCGGGGTTAATTCACGACATTAAACCTGCCGCCGAAATTGTTGCGGAAATGTGGGATGAATTTCTGAAGGCCAAAAATCAAGCGGCAAACCTTTAAACTACAATTGCCGATTCATTCAACTCCTAATCTATTCCCGAGATTTTTAATTGCTTTTTTGGTCATTGTGTCAAGACGTAATGAGTGCTGATTAAGGCGTTAAATTCACTGATTCCTAAAAAATAAGGGCTTTTTAAGGTGTATAATGTGATTTTGTCGAAAAATTTGAAAAAATATTTCGGATTTGTTATTTTTTTTAGATTTTTAGCCACTCAGTTTATTACGTGGAATCAGAGGCCATTTATTTTATTCTTGCCATCACCGTGTCTTTAGTGGTTATTCATGCGGTGCACACGTATGGCAGGATCAAGCGCGCTAGGGAAAGTGGTAGAAAGCTGTATCGAAAGAATGCGTATTATGCATTGCTTATTAGGCTTTTTGGGAGAAATCTGCCAGACTGATTCATTTTTGTAGTTCATAAGCGTGAATTTCCCTACCCAATGCCGCTAGAAACGGAATTCCGATTTCGTCATATTCATATGAATCATCATTGAAAATACCATTGCTGTTTACCAAAATAGTAGCAGAGAGAATAAACTCGACACCTTCTTTTTCATCAACTATATAGGCAGTATCCGTTAACGTGCCATAGGCATACCCTACTTTGTTGTAAATCTTTATGTGTTCAGGAATGCGTTCTTTGGTATCACCAAAAAGAAAGAATTTTACATAGCCATCATAGTATTCACTTTCATCGTATCCATTCTTTCTGGGTACGGTATACATTTGTTCTTTTAAAAATGCCATGCTTTCTCCCGTAAGGTTGAACTGGAATTTTTTAGTAAATTTTTCTGGAAAGAATATCCGTTTCATTGTACTATGTTGGGATCGTAATGGGAAGTAGTTCTTTAAACTAAAATCCATTGGTTGTCCAATAAGGGAATCATTCCTCATGTAGCCTTTTCCTTTAAATTGCTTTTCTAGGTCAAGTGCGTATAAGTATTCATCGGAATAGCCAAATCCTCTTATGGGCAATCCTTCAAAATGTAAGGGTAGGCGGGCAGTTTCCGCCGCATTTTCCGTACTAAGCCTGTGGGCTATTCTCACAGGTGCCATATCCTTATAGTGCATTTTTCTATCAATGTAAGACCTACCTATGAATTCGTACATCCTATTATAAGCTTCATTATCGCTTACAGCAAAAATTTGTCGAACATCATCAGCAATGGTATGCGATAAGGAATCCCGCTCTATAGTGTATTTCGAATCTTTAGTCAGTAAAGAATCAAGATCAACCAATTCTAATGCTAGTACAGCAGCCGGAAGCTTAACTGTGCTTGCGGGATAGAAGTAATGCTGGTCGTTTACCTGAAAAGAATGATCCTTGAACTTGACTCCACCATTCTTTTCACGCACAATTTCTGTATACAGAATCTGTACTTCATGGGCTGCAAGATTACCCATTACCTTAGAAATAGCAGGATTTTCACTGCTCAATACACTTTTCAATGGATCCTGTTCCATGTGAGAACAAGAAATACAAAATGGCAATAGAAGAAGCAGGAAGTATTTCATTAGGGTATCAAGATTGGTTTTCGGCGAATACCTTGAAATTATCCAGCCATTTCTGTACCTGCTTTTTGAACATGCCGGGAAATAATTTTGCAATAAGTTTAGGCATAAAGCCACGGAAGGCAGTATACTCAATTTCAGAAACATAACGCGTACTCGATTCACTCAAAGGCGTAAATTCACAGCGCATGGTATTATCCATGTGTTTGTGATGATAGTGACCAACAAAGGAATGAGGCAAATCGTTTTCCAAAATGGTCTCCGTCAATTCCATTTGTCCTTTCCCTTGCTTATATAGCATTTTCGATATCGCCCCGTTTTGACCCTCTTCTCCTTGTAACAATTCCTTGCTTATAAAACTGTCCTGATATTCACCCAAATATGCTGGGTTTGCAAACAATTCGGCCACTTTTTGTTGGGGTTGGTTTATTTCTACACTGCAATTAAATTTCATGATTACGTTTTTTTGTGTGATTATAGGGATTTTGAAAAAAGCCACTTCAGTAGCTCAGGTTCACTAAATGCGTTAACCCAACTGTCATGCTTTATTTCGGGGTAAAGGGTGATTCGACTATTGCCCCCTTCTTCCTGTATAGCATCATGCATTTCCTTCGAATAAATGACCGGCACCACATCATCCTGCTCCCCATGGAATATCCATATGGGGACGGATTTTATGGTTTCCGAAATAGCGGGGTTGGCTCCTCCACAGATGGCAAAGGCGGCTGCAAAAAGGTTTGGATTTCGACGAAGCATTTCAAAAGTGCCCATTCCACCCATGGACAACCCTCCCAAATAGATCTTATGGGGATCGATTCGATAATTAGTCTGGAGTGCGGACAATAAGCCCTCTAAAAGATCTAGCGTTTTGTTTTTTTCGATGGTTGGAGGGAAGTAATAGCTCCGTTCCGAGGTGGAATATTCGTAACTTGAATTGTTCCAGGACTTACCTGAGGGGCATTGCGGGAACACGACGATAGCCGGATATTGCTCTCTTACCTCTTCCTTTAGAAACAAATCGGAACCGTGAATGAGCTGGGCTTCATTGTCAGATCCGCGTTCCCCAGATCCATGGAGGAATATGAGAAGTGGATAGCTTTTGTTGACATCAAATTGCTTCGGAACAAGTAGCCGATAAGGTAAGGTGTCTCCCTTCGAAACGTAAACTTCTTTTTGGTATGTCCCTTTTGTTTGTGCCATTCCAGAGCAGATAATGAGAATACTAATGGATAGGAAAACAAAGTGTTTTTTTGGTCTCATTAATAAGGAGTTTCCATAAAAGTACTTCAAATATTGAAAACAGTAAAAAAGCCCTCTTTTAGGAGGGCTTTATTTTATCAAAGAGCAATGACCACTTGATTCTTAATCAGATCATCGAAAGTTTCACGCTTCCGTATGAGATGGGCTTTGTTTTCATACCAAAGAGTTTCTGCAGGACGATACCTACTATTGTAATTGCTTGCCATACTAAAACAATAAGCGCCGGCATTGCTGAAAGCAAGAACGTCCCCTTCGCTTATTTCCGTAATACGTCTATTGTTTGCAAATGTGTCTGTTTCACAGATATAACCAACCACACTATAGAAGCGTTCCTTGCCTTGTGGGTTACTTATGTTTTCTATTTTGTGCTGGCTGCCATAAAGCATGGGGCGGATAAGGTGATTAAAACCGCTATCCACCTGGGCAAAAACCGTGGATGTTGTTTGCTTTACCACGTTTACTGCTACTAAAAATTTACCAGCTTCGCTTACTAGGAACTTGCCGGGTTCAAAGGCCAACGTTAGTTCCTTGCCATATTCTTTGCAAAATTCATTGAAGCGTTGGCTCAACTTCTTGCCCATTTCCTCAATGTTGGTTTCAATATCCCCTTCTTTATAAGGAACCTTGAATCCACTGCCAAAATCAATAAATTCCAAGGCATCAAAATGCTTGGCCGTTTCAAACAGAATTTCAGAGGCATAAAGAAATACATCGATATCCAGAATATCACTTCCAGTGTGCATATGGATGCCATTTATGTGCATTCCAGTATTCTCCACAATTCTATTGATATGCGGCAACTGATGAATAGAAATCCCAAACTTACTATCGATATGCCCGACAGAAATGTTGGTGTTGCCACCTGCCATTACATGTGGGTTTATGCGGATACAGACGGGAACATTAGGGTATTTCGTTCCGAATTGCTCTAATATGGAGAGGTTGTCAATATTGATTTGAACTCCAAGCTTCACCGCCTGCTCTATTTCTTCTAAAGAAACCCCATTTGGCGTAAAGATGATATTCTTTCCTTCAACCCCAGCCTCAAGTGCCAGTTGTACTTCCTGAATGGAAACCGTATCCATCCCTGCGCCTAGTGATTTTAGGAACTTTAGTACGGAGATATTCGAAAGGGCTTTTACGGCATAATTGATTTTAACCTGTTTGACCTTTTTAAAAGCATCTTGCAAACGTTTATACTGCCCTTCCATTTTTTGGGCATCATACACATACACGGGACTTTCGTATTCCCGAGCAATCGCTAAAAGGTCTTGATTTGTCATTATGACTCAGGTTTTTAATGTTAAAAAAAATAAGAGGTAAAAATAGTAGGTTCCTTACAATTAGAGAGCGTACATATCCTATTTTTTTCTAAAAACGATGTTGGGGTTGCGATTTATTCAATTTGGAAACAAAATCAAGAATATAATCAATGGCAACTCTGTATTCTTTTCTTCTTTTCGCCTAAAATCTCTCACGAACATTTATTACTTTTGTGGCTCCTAAAAAAATAGACGTACAATGAACTTACACGAATATCAAGGAAAACAAATTTTAAATAGTTTTGGGGTAGATATCCAACGTGGTATTGTTGCTCAAACTGCCGAGGAAGCAGTAGCAGCGGCCAAAAAATTAACCGAAGATACTGGCACTGGATGGCATGTGATCAAAGCCCAAGTACATGCCGGTGGGCGTGGAAAAGGCGGTGGAGTAAAATTAGCCAAGAATTTAGACGAGGTTAAGGACATTGCCAATCAAATTATTGGGATGAACCTAATTACCCCACAAACAAGTGCGGAAGGTAAAAAGGTACATCAAGTGTTGGTTGCAGAAGACGTGTATTACCCAGGGGATAGCGAACCAGAGGAATACTATATGAGCGTGTTGTTAAACCGAGCTACGGGAAGAAACATGATTATGTATTCTACAGAAGGTGGAATGGATATTGAAACGGTCGCAGAGGAAACTCCACATCTAATTTTTACTGAAGAAATTGATCCTGCTGCTGGGTTATTACCTTTCCAAGCCAGACGTATTGCCTTTAACCTTGGCTTAAGCGGAATGGCTTTTAAAGGAATGGTGAAGTTTGTGAATGCTTTATACACAGCATATGTGAAGTCAGATTCTTCTTTATTCGAAATAAACCCCGTATTAAAAACCAGTGACGATAAGGTAATTGCCGTTGATGCTAAAGTAACTTTAGATGGCAATGCACTTTACCGCCATAAGGATTATTTGGCAATGCGCGATAAGCGTGAGGAAAATCCAATTGAGGTGGAAGCTGGTGAAGTTGGTTTGAATTATGTAGATCTAGATGGAAATGTGGGTTGCATGGTAAATGGAGCTGGACTGGCAATGGCTACAATGGACCTTATCAAACAAGCAGGAGGGGAACCTGCCAACTTCTTGGATGTTGGGGGTACTGCCGATGCAGAAAGAGTTGAAATCGCTTTCAACCTTATTCTTAAGGATCCAAATGTAAAAGCCATTTTGGTAAATATCTTTGGTGGGATTGTGCGTTGTGATCGCGTGGCCCAGGGAATTGTAGATGCGTACAAAAACATGGGTACCATTAATGTACCTATCATTGTTCGTTTACAGGGAACCAATGCAGATATAGCAAAAGAATTAATAGACAATAGTGGATTGGATGTACAATCTGCTATCGAATTCCAAGAAGCTGCAGACAAAGTGCAGGCAGTATTGGCATAAGATATAATGACTGTTTTAAAAGGCCCCGCTATACAAGCGGGGTTTTTTTTGTGTCAAGAAATCAGAATTATTGTGTCCAACTTCTTGATAAACGACAACAAACTAGGGTTCTTTTGTATTGTAAATGGCTTAAAATCTTATCTTTAAAAGAAAAAAGATGATGAAAACATTACTATTTGCCTGCCTAAGTTTAGTTACCACGCTCTGTTTTTCACAAATTGAGCGACTGAGTAGTTATTTTGATGATGAAACATTGGACGAATGGACCAATATTGATACATCAGAGACCTTACTGTCCGTTGGAATAGAAGCACCAGGTTATCTTCATAAGGAGTGCGACGGCACTGAAACCCCTGTGGGGGAAATGACTGTGATCAATACTAGTGAAGATTGGACTGGAAATCATTGGTATGTCGCTGGTGGAGATGTCACCACACTAGCGGCTATTACCGAATTATCCATGAGAAACCCCAATGATTTCGATTTGCACATCAGGTTCGGTTTTACGGGAGCCAATGGTTTTCAGGCTGTTACTCATGATCCAATAATTGTCCCCGCGTTAAGCGATTGGGACACTTACGAGCCCTACTATGATATGAGCTTTCCTAGTTTTATAAACATCGAAATAATTACGGATACCTCAGGAATGCCATTTCTAGAGGTTTGGGATAATATGGTGGATATGTTTGGTGCCGTGACCGAATTTAGAATTTTCCATAATGAAGAGATTTCGTATGATGGGGAACTGGTGAATGGAGTTCTGGATATCGATTTCCTAAATCCTGTTTTCTTACTCTCTTCTAACGATTTGGAGAAACAGTATTTTACAATCTTTCCGAATCCGTCAAACCATATGGTATATGTGTCCTCGGGGACCGAAGAGGTTCAAAGTGTTAGCGTGTATTCCATGACAGGTGCCAAAATGATGCAAACGTCCCATGTCGATAGTGGCATGGACCTATCCTCATTGGCGAGCGGGATATACTTTATTGAAATCACATCCACCAAAGGCAGGGAAACGCATAGGGTTGTAAAAGAGTAATCTACGAGTTCGAATGTACCTTGAATCCTAATTTTCAGAGCAAAGCTTCTTGCGAAGTAATGTTAAGCAAGGTTAATGACGGTTAATAAATAGTTAAAAAGCAGCTGTTTAGGTAACAATTGTTCATAAGGTGTCGTCTATATAAGTGTTCATCAATCACTTATTTATTCACTTTAAAACGAACAATTATGAAAACGATCAAATCAATTATGTTAGCAATGGTGCTTTTAGTAGCAACCACATTATCTGCAAGTAATGGCTTAGTAGTTAAGAAAAAACCGACGAACGTAACTGAAGAAATTGAAAACCTTCTGGAAAACCCTTCCTTCGAAATCAAAAAAGAAATCAGTACGACCGCAGTTATCATGTTCAATGATGATGGGGAAATCGTAGTACTTTCGGTAGACACAGAAAACCAAATGGTAGAGCGTTTTGTAAAAAGCCGACTTAACTACCATAAGCTTCTTAATAAATTGGAAGAAGGAAAACAATATGTGGTACCTATTAAATTGGTATCTGGTAACTAGTTTTTTCAAAACGAATGAAATCCCGATGGTTCTTAAATCATCGGGATTTTTTATTTTTGAATATGCAAAACGAACACAGTAAAGCCCTTTTAAGTGATTTAATAGTCTTGGCCAAGGCCGACGACAAGTTTACCCAATCCGAATTTGACTTCATCTACCGACTCTCGAAGCGCATGGAGATTTCTGAAGCGGATTTTAAAATGCTACTGGAAGATCCCCTGCCATCACAGCCTATTCTTTCCGAGTTACAGCGCATTACCCACTTCCACAAGCTGGTGTTGGTTATGAACGTAGATAGGGAAACACACGATAATGAAGTGATCGTATTAAAGAACTTTGGATTAAAAATGGGAATTCGTCCGGCAGCAATTGATCAGATTCTATTTACAATGGAACAATACGAAGACAAAGTTATCCCTCCCAAGGAACTTATTCAGATTTTTCAGGCCTATTACAATTAGATTTTTGTTTTAACAGACAAAATGTCTCTCTTTTTCATGGGAAACAGGACAAAATGGCTTGTTTTCACGTTTGGAATTCCTTTTGCATTAAGGTTTAGAAAATAATAGGAATTTTAAACAATAAAATATCATGAAAGTAGTTAAGAGAAATGACTTTTGGTTCCCATCAATATTTGATGAGTTTTTTACTGAAAATAGACTGGATGTGCCTAATTATGAAAAGTTTAGCATACCAGCCGTAAATATTTCGGAAAATTTTTCGAACTTTGTCATCGATTTAGCGGTTCCAGGTTTTAAGAAGGAACATTTTGCTATCGAAATTGAAAAAGATGTATTGAAGGTGTCCTCGAATTTTGCCCCAAAGCGAGACTCTACCGACACTGAAAACGACAACAACCAGTTTACTAGAAAAGAATTTAGCTACGGCAAATTCAATAGGTCTTTTACTTTGCCCGAAACGGTGGATGTAGAAGATATAAAAGCGGATTATATAGATGGAATTTTATCCATCACACTTCCTAAGAAAGAAGTGAAAGAAGATATTAAAAGAATGGTTGAGATTTCATAATTGAAATTTAATTTGGTTAGTTAGTTGAAAAAGGCCGCGCATTACTCAATCGATGCGCGGTTATTTTTTATCCCCTTCTTCTCCTTTTTCCTCCAGTTCCCCGCTCCATCTGATCCACAAACGAACTGTTATCCGAGTCTTTCAGGGAATCCCTTAAATCTTGCAATTCTCTATCGGTAAGATCTCTCCACTTTCCAATGGGCAAATCGCCCAATTCAATGTTCATAATGCGAATGCGTTTCAAGGTTACAACCTCATAACCTAAGTGCTCACACATACGACGGATTTGTCTATTTAACCCTTGTACCAATACGATTTTAAAGACATAACGACTCAAGCGCTCTACTTTGCATTTCTTGGTAACGGTATCCAGGATGGGCACACCATTGGACATTCTTCTCACAAATTGATCTGAAACCGGACGATCTACTTTTACAATATATTCCTTCTCATGACGATTTCCTGCTCTCAGGATTTTATTAACGATATCACCATCATTCGTCATCAACAAAAGACCTTCACTGGGTTTATCCAATCTACCAATATGAAAAATGCGCTCTTCATGACCAATGAAATCCACAACGTTTCCTTTCACCCTTACATCCGTAGTACAGGTAATTCCAACGGGCTTATTCAGCATGATGTAAACTAGGTTCTCATTATCGGTAATGAGTTTACCATCTACTTTAATTTCATCATTGGGCATGACACGGTCACCCAAAGTAGCAACTGTTCCATTGATGGTCACCTTTCCCTTTTCAATAAAACCGTCAGCTTGTCTACGGGAACAAAATCCACTATCACTAATGGCCTTGTTTAGTCGGACGGAATCTGGATGGTAATCACTCATAAATGATACTGGGTTCTTTATATTCAGCTTGAAACCTTACTGAACTTCCTGTAGTTGTTTTTGAAATACCTTGATTTTATCCCTCAGTTTGGCCGCCATGATAAAATCCAGTTCTTTTGCCGATTTTTCCATTTCCTTTCGCGTATCCCGGATCTTCTTTTCCAATTGAGGTTTGGTAAGATACTCGTTTTCTGGCTCTGCAGCCAAGAGGCTTTCCGCTGTTTCTAGGGAATAAGAATTCGTTTTGGATTTGGTCAAGGCATTTTCAAAGCTTTTCTTTATGGCTTGGGGAGTAATACCGTTGACTTCATTGTAGGCCATTTGCTTACTTCTCCTGTACTCGGTGCCATCGATGGTAGCCTGCATGCTCTTGGTAATTTTATCCGCATACATAATAGCAGTTCCATTGATATTTCTTGCCGCCCGTCCCACAGTCTGTGTTAAAGATCTTGCGCTCCTAAGGAAACCTTCCTTATCGGCATCCAATATGGCCACTAAGGATACCTCCGGTAAATCCAATCCCTCACGTAATAGGTTTACACCCACGAGTACGTCGAACAATCCTAATCGAAGATCTTGCATTATTTCCACTCGTTCCAGCGTGTCCACATCACTATGAATATAGCGACATCTTATTTGAATGCGTGCCATGTACTTGGTCAACTCTTCCGCCATGCGTTTGGTCAAGGTGGTGACTAAAACGCGCTCGTCTTTTTCTACGCGTAGCTGAATTTCTTCCAATAAATCATCAATCTGATTCAGACTTGGGCGTACTTCTATTGGTGGGTCCAAGAGTCCTGTGGGTCGAATGATTTGTTCAATATACACGCCACCTGTTTTTTCCAATTCATAATCGGCAGGCGTAGCACTCACATAAATTACTTGATTCTGAAGCGCCTCGAATTCTTCAAATTTGAGAGGTCGATTATCCATGGCAGCTGGAAGTCGGAAACCATATTCCACTAGGTTTTCTTTTCTACTCCTATCCCCACCGTACATAGCTCCTACTTGTGGAATGGACACATGGCTTTCATCTACGATCATCAAATAATCATCGGGGAAGTAATCCAGTAAGCAGAAAGGTCTGGTTCCCGGCAAACGTTGATCGAGATATCGAGAGTAGTTTTCTATCCCACTGCAATAGCCCAATTCCCGGATCATTTCCAAATCGAAATTGGTGCGTTCCTCCAAGCGCTTGGCTTCTAAATGCTTACCAATCTCCTTGAAATAGTCCACCTGCTTCATTAAATCATCTTGAATGTTCCGTATGGCACCCTGCAATATATCAGGAGAGGTGACAAACATGTTGGCAGGATAAATATTTAGGCGATCGTATTTTTCTATTACCTCATTGGTTGCGGGACGGAAGGCTTCAATTTCTTCAATTTCATCACCAAAAAAATGAATTCGGAAGGCATCATCGGCGTACCCGGGATATACATCAACTGTATCTCCCTTTATTCGGAAACGTCCATTACTGAATTCTGCTTCAGTACGTGAGTACAGGCTCTGTACCAATTGGTGCAATAGTTTTGTTCTCGATATTACCTGTCCCTGTTTCAGGGAGATCACATTTTTCTGGAACTCTACTGGATTTCCAATACCATACAAACAGGAAACCGAGGCTACCACTATAACGTCCCTTCTTCCGGAAAGTAGGGAAGAGGTGGTACTCAATCGCATTTTCTCAATTTCTTCGTTAATGGAAAGATCCTTTTCTATATAGGTGCCACTGGTTGGGATATAGGCTTCCGGTTGATAGTAATCGTAATAGGACACAAAATACTCCACGGCATTTTCAGGAAAAAACTGCTTGAACTCACTATATAACTGGGCTGCTAGCGTTTTGTTATGTGCCAATACCAGAGTGGGGCGCTGCACTTTTTCCACTACATTGGCCACGGTAAAGGTTTTACCACTTCCCGTAACACCCAAAAGGGTCTGATAGGGCTCTCCTGTCTGGAGTCCATCCACCAAATTGGCAATAGCCTCTGGCTGATCACCTGTAGGTTTAAAATCGGAAACGATTTTGAATTTCATACTTCCTTTGTGAGGTGCAAATTTACGGAATCTTGTCCATTCAAATAGCCCTTGACAACTAAGGTTGTGAAGATAAAATAGTGACTCTAAAACCCATTACTTTTCCGCAATCACCTCGATCATAATCGGACAGCAAAGCGTGGCACCTGGCGTATTCTCCAATTGGGTCACTTCACTCAATGCAAGTTGCACATCTTCAGCGCTAAGAAGCCCCATTTCCTGTACCCGAGGGAAATAACTGTGATAGAAGGTTTTGGGCCATTGCCAAGTTACATTGTCCGGAGTGGCTAGCTTAGACATTAATCGTAAATTATTAATCTTCATACCCATATTGGATAGGGTAGTGGGCAGTTCTCGGCCTATGTCAATTTCAGCTGGGGAATTCTTGAAACTTTTTAGTGCAGCGGCAATGGCTTTTTTCAAGCCTGGCATTGCTGGCTCCGTTTGATGGGTGGACCAATCGTAGTATTCATGAATAACCATTCGCCCACCTGGTTTTAAGGCATCATAAACTTTCTGAAGTATTTCCTTAGGATTGGGTAACCAGGCCATGGCCCAGCGACAATACATACCGTCCAAACTATTGGGTTCTAAATTCATTTCATTGAAATCCGCCAACATGGGAGTGATGTTCAAATGATATAACTCCGAAATATGTGTTAAATGTGCTATATAGGCCTCAGATTTGTCTACTCCAATTACACGTCCTTCCTGACCGGCCAAATAAGCCATTTCCTTCGTGCAAAATCCTGGGCCTGAACCAAGGTCCAGAAGGGTTTGTCCGGCACGGAAATTTGCTAGTTGCCACCCTCTTTGGGCTTCCTCCGCCCAGATTTGGTGTTGTACCCCTAATCGGTGTAGCTCCTGGGCATCGGTCCCAAGGATATAGGCATTTTCTTCTTTCATTTTGGAAGGTTTTGTGTACCTATAAAAATAGGAAAATTTTATGTAGAAAACGCACTAATAGTTTACATAGACGTCTCCAATAAACGGTTCCGGGAAATTTGGATGGTTCAATACGAGCACATAGAAATAGGTGCCTACGGGCACAAACTTATCCTGATAGAAAATCCCTGTATTGGGAACGGCATCCCATTCGCCATCGTCATTTCCTCCCTCATAAATAAGGTTGCCTTCCCGACTATAAATTTTAAGGTTGAAATCCGGGAAAACATTTACCACATAATCCATATGTAAGAAATCATTCCGGGTATCGCCATTGGGAGAAACACCTTCGTAAATGATAGGTGGGCATTGCTCCACAACCAATTCGAAAGAAGAGGTAGTAAAACATATTTGATTTTCCAATCGAACATGTATCGTTTGAGGGTTGCTGGTATTTTGAAATTGACCTGGATCGGATATCGGGTTTACATTGGCAAGGGCATCCTCCTGACTCAAAAAGTAATTGAATTCACCATCTGAATTTTGGGTGATAAGATCATCTTGAACCGATAGATCAAAAAAGGTCATTTCAAAACCTCTGTCGCATTCCGTAAGTACTGGCAATTCCGTAATGGGTGGAATGGTTCCGAATTCGATTGCTAAGTCAAATTCGTTGTTGAATTCATTGAGCTCCTCTACACTTCCAATTCCTGCTCCATTATCATCTACTATGGCAACCAATACAAAATTGTTGGGCAGGCTTTCGGGAAGAGTCACCTCAAAAAATCCAAATTCACTACCTCCAATGGGAATAATATTTTGAGTTGTACTTTGGGCAATGAGTTGCAAATCCGCATAAAAGGCTACTTGCGTTCCCGCAGGAAGGTCATCAGTGCCTTTTGTATTGTAGACGGTATACTCTATCAATAAATCCCTTTGGCGACAGGCAAAGATTTCATTGTCTATACTCACGGTAGCATCGGGCAGTGGGCAGGTGATTACTTCAATTTCAAAACTTTCTACTACAAAACAATCAGGATTAGAAACACGTATCCACAGGGTTTCAGGGCTTGTCGTATTCTCATAGGCGGTTAGATCCCCTTCCAACGGGTTGCTATTACTTTGGGCATCGGCTTCGGTGGTATGGTAACTTAGGGTGTCGTCTGGATCTACAGAGGCGGTAGCTTCGGTTAAATCGAACAATTCGGTACCCACTACATCACAAAGTTCTAAATCCTGTAGGTTTCCAATCTCCGGGAACACCAAAAGGTGAAAATCTGCATTGTCCTCGTTATTATCATCATTTAATTCATTTACATCATCAAACGGATCTACGATGGCACGCAGTAGGAAATCTGCCGGTACTCCATCGGGAACAGTAAAAGTGATGGTCCCGCTTTCGGATTCACCCACTTGAATAATAGAGGTGGTAGAAGTTGTGGCCATAGAAACAGAACCTCCAAAGAAACCAATTTCCACAGGAGGTAAACGATCTGTGCCATCCGTGTTGAATACAGTATAATCTATGGTGATCTCCCTGTCCCCACAATCGGTACCGCCTACTATTTTGTCCATGGTGATGGTAGCCTCGGGTAAGGCAACATTGAGAACAGTGACCACATTGTTAATGATCACGAGGTCTTGGTTGGAGGTTAGCTCGATAAGGGCTTCAGTATCTCCAGGTTGAATGAGATTCTCCACCTCATATTGATCTATATCCATGTTATATAGATCCGTACTTCCTGTAAAGGTATTGGTCCCGTTAAAGGCATTATCAGCAGGGTTTAATGGATTGCTTAAAAGCGTACCATTAAGCCGCAAGGTTTCATTGTTAGCTAGGATATCGTCTCCTTCCCAAGCCAAGAATCCAATTTTTGCCTCGGCATTGTCAACCACTTCCAAATCGGTTAACTGAATGGAAAGACTGGTGTTTTGTGCAGAAACCGATTCAAATCCATCAAAAACACTTACTTGATTTAGTGGAAGGTCTGGGTCTTCATAGATCACAGTGACTGCCCAGCCTCCAAAATTTGTAGTATTCCCAGGAAATCCACAGTAAATGTCGGGTTCAATATCTGGAGTGAACTCCGAAAGGGTATAGGTTCCATTACCCGAGGCCAATAGCAAAGCGGTAATGTCGGCATATCCACCGGCATAGGAATGGGTGTCGTCAAAATCATATAAAAAGGTGCGCTCTGCCGTAATTGCATTTCCATTAAGGCTAACATCTGTGTCACCTGTTCCAGATCCTGCCCAATACAGATAGGCAGCAATAAGCGTCTGATCTAATTCTAAAACAAAATCCGCGCTGCTCTCCTCCAAAATTTCACAAGGGGTAGATCCTCCTGTATTTTCCCCAGTGTTTAACGTATTACCAAAAGAAAGATAGGAATAGCGTCCTTCGAATTGTTGAAAGAGTTCTACTTCTTGCTGGGAATGCCCCAAATAAGGAACGAGTAACCAAACAAAAAGGATCCATTTCTTGATTAGGTTCATAGCAATTGGATTGATAGTTAAATATACAAATATTTACTATCGCCAAAGCCATTATTTAGCTTGGAACTTATGAACTAAAGATCACGCTTTTTCAGTATGGCGTAGGACCAGTAGATGAACAGACAGGTCCAACCCAATACAATCACAACATTTAGTACGGATAAATCATAATCTTTATCAAAACTTTCGCCCAATTGATTTGCTGCCGATTGCACGGCACCAAACCTAGTGAAAGGTTCTACAATTAGATCGGACATTGCATTCAATGGAAGGAAATTGTAAACGGATTTAAACAAATCCACATCTGTCTTTACGCGTATGTATTGAAATATCATAGCAATGATACCTTCAACCACTTGCCAGAGCCCTAGGAATCCAAGTGCAAATGCTGAACGCTTTACCCAAATTCCTAAAAACATACAGAAACTGAAAAAGCATACTAGCTTAAGGAAATAGGCGAGCATGTACTGCATATCACTGAAAATAATCCCGATTTCCTTATAATCTGAAAAAAAGAGCCCTAAAAGGAGGGATACAACAAATAGGAAAACTGTAGAAACTACTGAAAACAGTAGTACCGTGAGAAATTTTGACGTTAAAAATTCCTTTTTGCTTAATCCGTCGATCAAATTCTGTTTCAGCGTGCGATAACTGTATTCGTTGGCTACGATCGAAACAATTACGACCGCAAAAAAGATTTTTAACCAGGCCGCTACCCAAGAATTGAAATGCCAGATAAAGGGAAAATTAAATATTCCTTGATCGGCTACCCGAAATTTCACTCCTCCAAAGTTAAACTCAATAGAAACTATGAGCGAAATAAAAAGGATGAGCGAAAAATAAACAATAGATATAGCCTTTGCAGACTTATTATATTTTAATTTATGTAGTTCTATATTGAGTAATCGAAGCATGGCGGTTAGTTGTTTTTGGTGATTTCAAGGAATAATTCTTCAAGGCTTTCTTTACGCTTCTCCAAGTGGGATAAGGCAATACCCTTAGAAAACAAATGCTTATTAATGGAACCTGCATCCATGGGTTTACTGAGGTAAGCGATGAGCTGATCCCCTTCCTTTTTTATCGAGGTAAAAGCATTCATGGCTTCCAATTCCCTTAATAATGCTTCATTATCCTGACTTTGCACCGTAAGGAATCCGTGACTGGCGTTCATCCCATCTACACTCCCCGTATATAGACTTTCCCCTTTTCTAAGGATTACTACATGACTGCACACCTTTTCAACTTCATCCAATAAATGAGAGGCTAATAAAATGGTCGTTCCTTTTGATGCTATTTTTTTGATGATTTCACGAATCTGATGAATTCCCTGTGGGTCCAAACCATTGGTAGGTTCATCGAGAATTAGGATTTCAGGATCGTTGAGTAGGGCGGAAGCGATAGCCAACCGTTGTTTCATACCTAGTGAGAAGGTACGGAACTTACTGTCTTTCCTATCCAAAAGCCCAACGGTTTCTAACTTATCAAGAACATTGGTAGTATCTACCCCCTTGATTTTACATACCAACTCCAAATTCTGGACAGCGGTCATATAAGGATAAAAGTTTGGGCGCTCAATGATGGCCCCAACCCTTTTTAAGGCGTCATGGGTAGTCTCCGTTCCATCGAACCACTCAAAATCCCCAGAAGTTCTATTCACTACATTGAGCACGATTCCCAAAGTGGTAGATTTCCCACTTCCATTGGGACCCAAGATTCCGTAGACATTTCCTTTTTCTATTGTAAACGACAGGTCTTTTACTGCCGTGAGGGCACCGAACCGTTTGGTAAGGTTATTTATGGTAAGTATTGGCTGCACAAAAATGGTTTTTGTTGATTAGTTGTCCATATGACGAACCATCCCAAGTTATGTTACAACCGGAACTCTATTTTCAGAAAAATATAACGTTTGCTATTCGGAAACCTGTATGGTAATCCTAGCGATCATTACAGGTGAGCTTTCAGGGCTACCTAATGGTCCTGTCTCTGTTTGAATATGTACACGATCGGTACCAATAAAACCATCATTGGCTAGGTATACATATTCAATATTACCTGTTTCGGGGTTTTCACGCAATTCACTGATACGTGCATTTTCAGCTTGATAAATAATCGTTGTAAGCTCAGGATCGCCAAATACCCCAATATCATAAATAAGGGTGTTATTGTTGGATACTTCGGCTAAAGGTGTGAATATTAAGGTAGTCGATTTGCCATCGTCGTCGTTTGAACAACTTAGGCCCACAAGTGCAACCGCACAAATAAGAATGAATTTCGTAATAGTTTTCATAGTGTTTTTTCTTTTTATCGCAACAATAATCATTCCTAAAATAGGTAATTATCAACTATAAATATACTGAATAATGTCTTAGAACTTAAATTGAAGAATCGAGGAGACCAGTAGCCTATAACTCTAAGTGGTAGACGCAACCGAGTGCTAAGTTCTATATCTTTGTAAAAAGGATATGAAAAAGATACTTCTTCCATTGGTATTATTAGCCGCTCTCTATTCGTGCTCCGACGATGATGAGGGTAAGGATACTCATCTACTGGATGGTACTTGGAATTTAATTAGCGTAGTGTGTGAGTGTGCCCCCGCCAATTTTGAAATAGGAACCCATGTTTGGGCTATTAATACCTCAAATAATAGGATTAACGTGGTCAACACGATTGATGAAGATCTCCAGATTTTAGAGAATGGTAACTATGGGTTTTCACTGAACGACAGTACTATAATGATACAATCGGTCACCTATGATTATTATTTCGAAGATGGAAAACTGTTTTTGGCAGATCATCCTGAGGTGGATGGACCCCTCATAGAATTTGTTCGCAATGAATAGGTAATTACGACTTCTGTTCCTTATTGAAGTATACTAGGTAATAGTACATTTGCTTTTCTTCGTCCCAACCCTTTTCTACGAACTTCTCTGCGCTCTCGGGATTAATGAAATCCATCTTTATCTGAATGTTCGTATCTAATTCGATAACATTCTTGATCTTTTTCCTTGCTGCGGTAACCGCTGTATTGGCAATAGGGAAGGAGGTGAGGTCTTCAATTTTATATTTTGGAGCTTGTTCGGTTTTGTAATGTTTAAATTCTGGAACAAGATCTGGATTGTCTATAACCTCATTAACGAAAGCAGACTCTTCAAATAAATCATTTTTAGCGAAATGGTTTACCGCTCTGTTCATAAAAAGCACTTCTTCCTTTTTATCCTCTGCAGGAAGTACCACATCCTTGGCAAAGTCCTGACAGAATTTCAAGTACTTCTTGGTGAAGAAGTTTTCATCTTCAAACGCTTCCACCCCTAAAAAGCTTTCTAACCAATAGCGCGCATCATAACGGTTACTATCAATGGACAGTACTTTGTACCCCTCTTCCTTCTTTACATTGAAAATCAAGGCTCCCTTGTCTAACTTGTTTAAATTGACACCTTGCTGCAATAGGGCTTCCAACTGATTTTCACCTTCAGAAAATTGAAGAAAATCCTGCTTCAGTTCCGATTTAAAGATTCCAATTCCATCTACCCGTTCGTTATCAATTTGAAGGTTTTCCAAATAGGCCACGTATATCTCCCCACTTTTAATGTGAGGGTGCATGGACTGGTCGAATAAATGCTTGGCGATCTTTTTGCTTACCTCATGAATCCCTTCAGGATTATCGAATACCTGGGAAACATGATTGAACAGATCATGGAACTCCAAATCGGCATCATGGAAAAACTGAAAGTAATTTTCTTCTTTATCCCGGAATGGTTTCAGGAAGAATTCCTTCATTAATGGTGCCAATTCATCGTCCATTTCATAGGGAGAGGCAGAGAGTAAAATACCTTCGTTTCTGCTTTTGTTTCCAACCCTGTGAATGGAAAGTGATGTAATATGGGTTCCGTATAGATTGATCATGTGGTATTGAGTTTAAGAATTAAGTAGGCGAATTAGTTCCAGTTTTCGTCGAAATCCAAATTTGTGTAGTCTTCAGGGTCCAGATCCATGTCATCTTCAAATTCATCTCCTTCATTTTCATCTGCAACAAATTCTTTTTCGGGTGCTTCTTCTGGAATTTGTCCATGCGCAAACATAAGGTTAGGGTAGGTACGGCCCTCTTCGTGTTCGGCAATTTCCGCCAATTCTACCAAGAAAGTCCACATATTGAAGAAATCGTAGACATAAATAAGTTTGGTCTGATCTTCATTGACCACATCTTCCAAAATTGCTTCGCTCATAATGCGAACACTTCCAGGCTCATCACTCATATCGAACAAGGCAATTTCTTCTCCTTGTTCCCAGAGGTCATTACTTACATAAAACGAAGCCATTTCCTGTCCGCCAAACCCAAAAGACTGGGTAATGGTGTTGTGCAGGTCTTCCAAGGTGTTGGAAGCCTCGATCTCGATATCACGAAAAACATCTTCGTGCGTATCTAATATGGCTCTAAATCGATAAATCATCTCTCAAAAATTAGGACGGCAAAGGTACAATATATTCCTTTTGAAATGGGTGGAGACTGTTTGTTTTTTAGGTTGCCTTACTTACTAAAGCGATGCAATGTAAAGGTCATAACTGCCAGTAAGAAAAATGCCATGACTTGGTGCAATACCCCTAACCAAACCGGAACTTGCAATAACAAGGTTAGTACACCCAAAACGAATTGAACAATTACCAATGCTACCAAAAGCTTAATACCTCTATTCTGAAAATGGGTAAGGGTTAATTTTCTGCTACGAAAGGCAATAACCCCAATTATAATAACGACAATGTAGGCCAGGTAGCGATGTACAAACTGGACTCCGCTTTTTCCTTCCACGAAATTCCTCCAAACGGGTTCTTGTTCAATGGTTACCGTTTCATGGATCAGCTTTCCATCACTCATTAAAGGCCAGTGGTTGTGAATCCAACCGGCATCCAATCCCGCAACGAAAGCACCATATATAATTTGAAGCAATAACACGGCCATACCCCAGCGAATAAGATTGCGAAAGCCTCTCATGATCTCCTTCTTATCGGGGAACATGAGATCTAGGGCGACCCAAAATGTATATGCAAAGGTGATGAATGCAGTAGTAAGGTGCATTGCAAGGCGATAGTGACTCACATCGGGTCGATCTACCAAACCACTTTTTACCATATACCAGCCTAAAAAGCCTTGGAAAGCTCCCAATCCCAATAAAATAATACACTTTTTTATGGTAGGTTTGGTGAGTTGTTTTCTTAGCAGAAAATATAGGAAGGGTATAAAAAAGACCAGACCGATAGCTCTTCCAATCACACGGTGTATCCATTCCCAGAAATAGATGTCCTTGAAATCCTCAAGGGTAAAATTGTAGTTTATTTTCTGGTATTCCGGATACTGCTTGTACAGTTCAAAAGCCTCTTGCCAAGCTGCTTCATTCATTGGAGGCAAGGTGCCCGAAATTAATTTATAGTTGGAAATAGAAAGGCCGGAATGCGTAAGTCGGGTAATTCCCCCTACAATGACCATAATGAAAATTAATACACACCCTGTTAATAGCCAGTAGATTACCTTTTTATTGTCCTTCATAACATTAGACTTCTTTTAGTCCTATTTCGTGTCCTTTTTTCAACATGAATTCCTTGGCAGCTTCATATTCATTTGGAATCTCTCCTTCCAAAATAGCTTCCTTTATGGCTTCCTTTATAATTCCTATTTCACGGGAAGGTTTTAAACCGAAGGTCGTCATTATTTCCTCTCCCGAAACCGGAGGTTGAAAATTCCTGATATGATCGCGCTCTTCTACTTCCTTTATTTTTTGACGCACCAACTTAAAATTACCATGATACTTTTTAAAGCGCTTTGGGTTCTTAGTTGTGATATCTGCCTCACACAAAGTCATGAGATCATCTACATAGTCGCCAGCATCGAAAACCAAGCGTCTTACCGCACTATCTGTAACATCTGTAGCCAATACAATAGGTCTTGAACTCATTAGGACCATTTTCTGGACAAACTTCATTTTTTCATTCAAGGGCATTCGCATTCGCTTGAAGAGTTTGTACACCATTTTCGACCCTACAAATTCATGGGCATGAAAGGTCCAACCATTTTTTTTATCGAAACGTTTGGTAGGTGCTTTCCCAATATCGTGCAATAATGCTGCCCAGCGCAGCCAAAGATTGTCGGTTGTGTGGGCTATATTATCCACAACTTCCAGCGTGTGCCAAAAATTGTCCTTATGTCGTTGCCCTTCCTTCTCCTCTATGCCTTTTAGTGCCATTAATTCGGGAAAGATGAAGGGTAATAGACCTGTATTGTGCAATAGTGTAAAACCAATGGAAGGAATTGGGGACGCCAATATTTTATGAATCTCATCAATAATACGTTCCTTCGAAATAATCTTGATGCGATGGGCATTACGTGTTATGGCCTCCAACGACTCGTGCTCGATGGTGAAATCGAGTTGGGCGGCAAATCGAATGGCCCTTAGCATTCGCAAGGGGTCATCGCTATAGGTAATATCTGGGTCCAATGGAGTGCGGATGCACTTATTTTCCAGATCCTTTATACCTCCAAAAGGATCGAGCAGTTCCCCATAGTTTTCATGGTTCAAACTTATGGCCAAAGCGTTAATGGTAAAGTCCCTTCTATTCTGATCGTCTTGAAGTGTACCACCCTCTACAGCTGGATTTCGACTATCTTCTTGGTAGCTCTCTTTACGGGCACCCACAAATTCAAGCTCGATATCCTGACTTTTAAGCATGGCAGTGCCATAATTCTTAAAAATGGATACCTTGGGCTTATTGGGTAAAAGCGAAGAAACTTGCTTTGCCAAATCCATACCGTTGCCAATGGCCACAATATCAATATCTTTTGCCGTTCCCCGTTTCAGGATGTAATCACGAACAAATCCCCCAATTACATAACAGTCTACTTTTTGCAAGGAAGCAGCTTTCGATATCGTATTGAAAATTGGGTGTTGTAATGCGTTTTTATAGTTCGGAGCTGTAGACATTAATCTCTGATAACCTTGACCGTACCATCGTTTTTCAGTTTAATGATAGCCGATGGTTTTGCGGGTTTTGTATTCGTATGCAAATTTACGACATAGTCCACGCCTTCCAAAATCTCTTTGCTTATTTCTTTGAATGTAGCTGGTGTTTTTTCACCACTAATATTTGCCGAGGTGGAAACGATCGGCCTTCTAAATTTACGAATCAGTTTTTTGCAGAAATCATCCTTGGTCACTCGAATGGCAAGTGAATTGTCGTCGGCGATTAAATTTTCGGCTACACGAATGGGATCGTCATAAATTATGGTAGTGGGTTTGGCCGCAAATTTCAAGATATCATAAGCCACTTCCGGGACATCCTCCACAAATTGGTTCAACATTTTAAAATCGCTCACAAGGCATATCAAAGCTTTGCTTTCTGCCCTTTTTTTCAGTTGGTAGACGGCTTCAATTGCAGCTTCATTGGTGGCGTCACAACCAATACCCCATACGGTATCCGTGGGATAAAGAATAACACCGCCTCTTTTTAATACGGAAATCGATTTTTCAATTTCGTCATACATAGTAATCCCTAATTTGAGTCATCAAAGATAAGCCGTAAATAGTTTTGTTTCTGAAATTGAAACCCCCATTTTGGGTTTTCGTAATATTTATTTTGGGATCGGGCCATGATGTCAAATAGGCCTTCCATATTCCTATGGTCGTAGAACATGGCGTTTTCCTTGAAATCTTCAATATCATTGAACGCTTGTTCCATGAGCAAGGGAATGCGATATCCGAATGCCAAATTGTAACTGCCAGAGATCTTGTATTTCCGGAAACGTTGAAAAAATGTATTATTTGGATGAATCAAAGGCATGATATAATCACTATTAAAGATGTAATCATGAAAAAGTTCATTCGATATGAAGGCATCGAAAAAGACAAAATTCTTTGCCGATGGGTAGTTTTTGGCACCAGAAACAAAAGCCCTTGCATGTTCATCTTCGGGACGACCTAAGAAAATGACCTTCACATGTTCCGGAAGTTTCCAATTTTCGAAAATGCTGTAATCCCTTTTATTCAAGGAAATTACGCCAGGCACTGTAATCCAGACCTCACCCTCTGGTTTGTTCAATTCCCTTGGGTATTCGGGAAAGAAAATCGGGTAGTAGGAGCCCACCTTTTTGGTTGTCAGTCGCTCCTTGCCAATAGTATCCGTGATAAAATCATTTAACGTAAGGTAAGTGTCAATTCGGTTGGTAATCTTCTTTTGTTTGGGTTTTTCGAATAGATTATGGGCATTGTGAAGTGTTCCCACAAGTTCAATCCGTTTCGGGAATGGCAATGAAATAAGTTTCAGGATATTGCTTTCTGCGCTATTAAAGATAACGGTATCGAAACCTTCTTTCTTTATCTTCCGCCAGGTACGAAACCAGCTCATGTACTTTTTGGTTTTGGAACTAAGATCTAAATAGACAATTTCATGAAGATCGGTAAGGTTTTTAACACGTGGTTCCAATTTATGATGGCAAAACAGGCTGACCTGTGCGGTTCCCTTAAGATATTGAATCTGACTGTACAGGCATTCATCATGAAAGGCACCTGCTTCTATGAGGGCAACCTTACGCATCGAGAATGGTTTGTTTGTGTTTCAAGGAATGTTTTAATGGCATTCCAGCCCATACCAATTTGAATAATTTCCAGTATTTGGGTTTGACGAGGGACCGAAAGAAATAGCGAATACCGAAATAGATTTGAACGGTCTTAAACCCTAGTGAGCCAAAATGCTTACGCAGGTAATAGAATAATGAAATTTTTTGTTCTATTTTCATGACCATATTACTGCTGGAGCTTGCACTTTCGTAATGAATGTATTCCAATTGCGGCACCAAATAAGCTACTTTTTGTTTTTGTTTTAGCAATCGACGGCACACATCACTTTCTTCGTAATAGAGGAATAGGTTAGTATCGAATCCGCCAATGTCCAAAAAGGCCTTCGCATCTGTAAACATAAAAGCACCTTGCACATAATCTACCTTGAGTGGCTGGGAATAGGTCTTCTTCCTATTGGGAAAACGTTTTGGATTTACCAGTTCCAAAAATCCCCGTTTCAATAGTTCCCTTGCTGGCGATGCAAAATGATCTATGGTTCTCCTAAAGTTCCCATCATGATCTAGCATTTGGGGCGAGCACATACCCGCATTGGAATGGTTTTCCATGAAAAGGACCAACTCCCTTAGTGTGTCAGGACTCACTAGCAAGGTATCATTGTTAATAAAAGCGAAATAACGACAAGGACTTGCTTTTTCTACCCCCAACATATTTCCACCCCCAAAACCAGTATTCAATAGACTTCTAGTAAGAATTACCTTGGGTGAATTTATTTCTGTGATTCCAGCCTCAAGTATTCGGTAATTCTCCAATGTGGAAGCATTGTCCACTACCACAATTTCGAAAGATGTATCTTCTTTGGTATTGGCTATAATAGATTCTACACACTTTATGGTGTATTCACTGGAATTATAGTTAACAAGGATGCAACTTACGTCTATCATGGTTTTAAAATCGCGGTCCAAAGGTTCGATATATTTTCTACGGTATACATTTGGGAGGCATCAATGGCTTGTTCGGATCGATCCTCGGAGAAGGAATGATGCTTTAACAATGAAGCTAAGGTACTTTTAATTTCACCTTCCTCAAACAGCTCTCCATATCTTTCATTGACAATTTCTTTCGGACCACTATGGCTCGAGGCAATGGGCAATGTACCCTGGGACATTGCTTCAATGAGAATGATTCCGAAAAGTTCTTCCCATTTTTGGGTCTTTTTCGAATTCAATACCAAAAATTCATGCGAAGCCAACTCCTGTTTTAAGGCTTCTTTTCCCGAAACGTATCCCTTAAAGTGAATGTTGGCATATTGTTGGGCATACGATTGTGCTTCCAAGGACATTTTGCCATCTCCGATAAGTGTTAATGAAGCTGTGGGGTTTTCAGCAAAAAAATCCAAAAGTTCCTGAATGCCTTTCTCAGGCGTAAGTCTTCCTACATAGATGAAACTGTCACCTTTTCTTTTTTGAACATTCCTTTTAGTGAATGCGGGATGTAGGGAATGATATACGACGCTCACCGCGTTGACTTGAATGTTGTAATTTGAGGTTAACTGTGACTTACCCTGTTTGTTTACAGCGAAAATATGGAGACAATAATCTTCCAAGAAAGCCCGCCAAGTTTGCATTACTCTTTGGGTATTCTTTTTTCGCTTCGGATGAAAGGTTCCGTCCCAATACGTCCATGAGGTATGATAGTACAGCTGGTGCTTTTTTAGGAGACGAAGTAAGGATAGTAATTTAGGATCGAAGGGGGCAATACCCAAAACCACTTTTTTGTTTCTTGAAAATAGAAGGGATACCATAAAGCCTAAATTGGTAAACTGCTTGATAAATAGCTTCCATTTTCCCCTTAAAAGGCCTTTGTACAATTTACTGAATATTGAAAACTCACGGTAGGCGATACGATAACCATGGGCATGAGCCAAATGTTCCAAGCCGTAATAGTGACTTGGTGCGCCGTTTTTGTGCAGTACGTAAATTGTTTTTGGCATGCCTTGGCAAAGATCGAATAATTTCGGATACTACTTATGGGGCCTTTGTTCCGATCTCCTCAATTTCTTTAGAAATAAGGGGTTCGTCCTTAAAGTGGTTTCGCAACGAATAGATGAGTACGCCAAAAATTACCAATAGCGTTCCAGATACTATAAATAAGCCACCTGGCTCATCATCGGCTGAATACTCAGCGAATTTACCTGCCAAAAAGAAGAATAGCCTTCCAGGTATAAATATCACCGTAAATACTGTGGCTAGATATTTTGGGTTGGCCATTTTGTTGATGAGTGCCTGGATGGTAGGGGATATAAGGATTTCGGAAGCCCCATAGAACAGTAAGGCCACGAAAAAAACAACTACACCCAGAACAGAGTCCGGGGGAACAAAAAACAACATTCCAAAGGAAATTGCACAACTCAGAAACCCAAGAAAGAGTTTTATAAACCTGTTTATATAGTATACGAACCATAAAAACATCGCTATAACCCCAAATAGGATAGAGGTAAGGGATCCCATTGATGAGAGTATTGATTTTGGCAAGAAATCATACTGTTCGCCAATTTGAAATGAAACAAAATGAAGATCGCCACTTCCCAATTCGTAAAGTGCCCAGAAAATCCCACTAATAAGGGAAATTGCCAGCAGGTTTTTTAGCTTGTTTTGAAATAACCCCTTGGTCTTCATTGGGTGAAGGTCATTGGATTTGGAAGGAATAAAGTACAATATGGCAATGGCTGCTATGGCTAAAAGACCACTCATTATAAAAGCGATTTTATAGCTTAGGAGCTCACCCAAATAACCCAATAAAAGTACCCCAATGAAGGAGCCAGCATTAATAGACATATAGAAAAGGGTATGACGGCCGTCCAGTAATTTTTCCTTATGTACAATAGATTTTCCAAACTCCGAAAATAGATTTGGGGTAAAGAAACCTCCTCCCAATCCTATAAATCCCATACCAAGATATAACGACCATGTAGATTCGAAACACAGAAACAGCGCACCCATAGCATGTAATATTCCCCCGATAACTGCTGCGTTTTTATTACCTAGGAGCAAATCGCCTAGTAGGGCGCCGATGATCTGGAATATGAACAATCCAGCAGTGAACCATCCATAAATGGCAATGGCCTCGGAAGTGGACATTCCAATTGTTTCACTTACTAAATACAGCACCAGTACTGCCCTTAATCCATAATAGGCGGTACGTTCCAATAATTTAGCACTACAATATAAATATACCTGTTTGGACTCCTCTTTGGTCATATGTGTATGTGGTTAGTTGATTTTCCGATACAGCAACCATAGGTTGACGTACCGTTTAAATACAGAAAAGGCATTGATGTAGGCCAAAATAAACCCTTCCTTGCCATCCAAAATTCCAAGTCGCAGGATGTATTGATGCCAAAACCGATACCAGGGACGAAATAAGAAATGGTAAAGGTTGGGTTTCTTTCCTTTTTTGTAGAGCATCCGGGCCTGTAGCGCACTGTAGCGGTGCAGTTTTCCCGTATAATCATCCATGTTCTTATACGTATGGTGCGGAAGTTTTGATTTTAGTTTACTTATGGTGCCATCTACGTCCAAGGTTTCGTGCACCAGGTTTCCATTGTACCGACCGTGCTGCTTTTTGAATATTCGAACTACCCAATCGGTTTGGAATCCACTGTATTTTATACGTTTCCCCATAAAATGAAGCTGACGCTTTACACTGTAGGCAACCGCTTTGGGGTTTTTAAGGACATTTTGAATTTCCTTGGCGAGTGCTTCGGTAATTTCCTCATCAGGATCGAAAAATAGGATCCAGTCATGGGTAGCTTGGGAAATCGCAAAATTCTTCTGATCACTAAAATTATCGAAAGGACGTTGCACCACTTTGACATTTTCGAACCCGGATGCCACGGCTACGGTATCATCTGTACTATAGGAATCTACAATGATGATTTCATCCACAAAATGGAGGCTTTTAATAAAATCCGAAATTACAGTCGCCTCATTAAAGGTGATGGCAACTGCACTAATTTTTGTTTCCTGCTCCAATAGTGGCGTTTAGTTTGCGTAAAAGTAATAATTTTACAAGGATTACGAATTCAAGCATTTTGGCAAAACTCCCTGTTTTAATGTATCACAAGGTAGACCCCGTGCTCAGCCATGGGTTAACCATTGCAGTCTCAAAATTGGAAGATCAATTTCAATATTTGACCGAGCAAGGATATAGGAGTTACCATCTTTCAGAACTGGAATCCTTGACTCAACTTACCGAAAAGAAAAACGTGGTCATTACCTTCGACGATGGGTATGTGAATCAGTTAGACTATGCATTGCCATTGTTGAAGAAGTATAACCTAAAGGCTACTTTTTTTATTCCATTAAAATATGTGGGGGATCAGGATCAATGGAATGATACCCCGGAACCTATAATGGATGTGGATTCCCTAAGAAATATACCAACAGACCTAGTTGAATTGGCCTACCATAGTTATGCCCATAAAATGTACAGCGAGCTTTCCATGGCCGAAATAGATAAGGATACAAAACAAGCATTCGAAAGTGTTAAGGAACTACAACTCTCGCTACACCCATCGCTGGCATATCCTTACGGCAAGTTTCCTAGGGATGCAGAAGGCAAGATGCGTTTCTTCAAGCACTTGTCTGATCATGGATTTCGTTATGGCCTTAGAATTGGAAATCGTGTTAACTCATTTCCTTTTTCGGATCCTTACGAGGTCAATAGAATAGATGTGAAAGGGGAGTGGGACCTTTCAAAATTTAAAAGAAGGTTGAAGTTTGGTAAGTGGTTTTAGCGCATGCCCCTTTTAAGTAATATCAATTTGGCATAACGTTGAAATACACCATAGGCATTAATGGCCGAAATACTAAGTCCCGGAATCCCATCCTTAAATCCACCCTTCAGGATATAGGAGCTAAAGAATCGCCAAGATGGTTTAAAGAACAACAGAAATATATGTGCTGATGCACCCTTTTTTTGAAGTTGTTCCGCCTGAAACCAAGCGTAGCTCTCCCTTTTCTGAATGTAATGTTCTAAACCTTTGTACGTAAAATGCAAAACAGGATTCTTTAATGTGCCGATCGTTCCATTTACATGCAGTTTTTCATGCACCAAGCCCGAATACTGAGTACCTTCCCGCTTTACCAACCGCAGGACATTGCTGCTATGGTGGTACAGGAAACGATTCATATAAAAATGAGGGAAATTCAATTTATATCCTTGGTGCTTCCCATCCGCTACCGCTTTTTTAATTTCCAATTGCAAGGGATAGGTAATACGTTCATCGGCATCCAAAAAAAGAACCCAATCACCGGTGGCATGCTTTAGGGCGTGGTTCTTTTGGTTCGAAAAATTGTCGAATTCCCGTTGTAGGAAAGCGGATGCATATTTTTGGGCAATTTCAGGGGTGCGATCTGTACTGTAACTATCGATCACAATAATTTCATCGGCAAACAAAATAGATCGAATAGCCGATTCTATGTAGGCTTCCTCATTAAAAGTAGGTATAATGACACTAATTGTTGGCACGGTTCAAAGGTAATCATTTTGTGGATGTAAGGCCAAAGTTCGTTACCTTTGCAATCCATAAAAACAAGGTATTTTGGATAGTTTAGGCATTTCGGTTATCGTTAGTACATATAACAAAGAAGAATGGCTTCGTAAGGTATTGGAAGGGTATAAATACCAGACCTACAATCATTATGAAGTTATTGTAGCTGATGACGGATCCCGTGAATCGACCAAGGAATTGATAGATTCCTTTAAAAAGGACTATCCGGTGCCTTTGCGCCATATATGGCATGAGGATGATGGGTATCGTAGACAGCGCATACTTAATGTCGCCATAACTGAAGCCGATATGCCCTATGTCCTTTTCACAGATGGAGATTGTATTCCACGAAAGGACTTTATAGAGGTACATGCTAAATATGCGGAAGAAGGTTATTTCCTTTCAGGTGGTTATTGCAAACTTCCCATGAAGACCAGTGAAGTGATTGATGCCGACGATATCCGTACTGAACGCTGTTTCGATGTATCTTGGTTGAAGCAACAGGACAAGCTAAAAGGAACGCAATCCTTAAAATTGAATAGTGGCCCCGTCATGGCATCCATTTTAGATTTAATAACCCCGACGAATGCAAGTTTTAATAATTGCAACTCCAGTGCATGGAAAGAAGATCTTATTGCGATCAATGGATATGACGAGCGTATGCAGTACGGAGGTCCCGACCGTGAATTAGGAGAGCGCCTTGAAAACTTTGGGCTAAAACCGAAACAAATCCGTCATAAGGCCATTGTGCTTCATCTAGACCATGCAAGGGGCTACAAGACCAAGGAGTCTTTGGAACGAAACCTTGCCATTCGGAAAGCGGTGAAGGACGAGAAAAAGAAATGGACGGAACACGGAATAATTAAAGGCCCCAAGCCAGAATAGCTTATCTGGTAATCTTCTAATTTCTAGAATAGGCTCCTACTTTCCAATACGTATCATCTATGGTACTATGCACCACTTGAAAATCCTCTTCTTTAAGACCGGGATTGTCTTTAAAGTATTCCCAACAGGTTGCGCCTTCCCGAAAGATAGATACGATAAGAATACCTTTTGGGTCCAATCCTGAAAGAATGTTTTCTAGGACGCGACTGCGTTCCGAATCGTGAATATAGTAGAAGGCCTCATTAAGGATGATGGCTTCATATAATTCTTTGGGTTTAAAATGGAGTAAATCGTGGGTTTCGAAGTTTGCTTTAGGGAATCCTTGTTTTTTGGCTTTTTTAACCGAGACTTCGGCATAATCAACACCGAGAAAAGATTTGAATCCGTCGTAAGTCATCCGTCTATTTAAAACGCCATCCCCACAGCCTAGGTCCAAAATGGAGTTGGGCTGAAATCGATGTAAAAAGGCATCGATTTGCTCGTAACGCACCCGTTCCTTTTCGCCACCCAACTTATCCCATTTACCTCGAAAGTACTGGCTGTTGAATTTCATTTTCCGTCTCCAATGTCTATAGCGGTCTTTAAAATTCATGGGTTGGATGTTTTTAAGTGATGCGACAAATACGGTTTCAATTTGTTCAAGATTCGATCCGGGGTTAATTTACGGTATAATTGTTCAGGATTACTTTCGATTTCCTTTTTCTCCTCCCTCGATAGACTTTCAAAATAATCGGGATTATCTTCAAACAAATGAACGGAGTCGTGTGTTATTCCATCTTCAAAACTATTCCAATGCGATTTGTTGATGTACGGAGAATAAATTGTAAAAGTGGGTTTGTTCAATGCCTTTGCAATATGGACACTTCCACCTTCATTGGATAGTAAGAGGTCGCATTGGTTCATTAACTTTACAAACCCACGTATGGAATCCTCGTAAATGTCCAAGTTGATTTGCTCCTTGAATTCGCACAATTCATAAATTTTCAAGGCTTCCACCTTCTGATGTGGCGCATAATTAAAAAGTAGTGTGGCTTTATGATTCTTTGCCAGATAGTCAATGAGTTGGGCAGTGTACTCGTACGGCAGGGATTTGTTGGGTGTACTTCCCAAAACGCCTAACATAATAACCGGACGCTCCAAAGATGTAATCCTATCGTATTTCTGTTCTTCCTGGCTTAGGAAAATACGATACATTGGATCTGGATTCTCTATAGCAAAAGCTTTTTGCAATAGGTGCATCCGATCCTCCAATGCCTTACCACAAGCCATACTGGCAGTATCCAAAAAGGTAATAGTCTCTGTGTAGTACGGTAGTTTTAAATTTTTGTTTTTCCGCTTAAAACCAACTCTTTTTGGTGCTTTTGAGAACAAGCACATCATTCGGCTCTGAAATTTGGCGTACGGATCTATGATGATATCGTATTTCTCCTTTCGAATGGTTCGAATGGTCCTGAGCAATACCGTTATTTTTTTAAGCTCGGCGTCTTGGGCCAATATAATGCGATCTATATTAGGGTTCTGTTCAATGACACCCGCAGTATAATCGTAAACAAAATACGAGATATGAGAATCTGGATACTTCGATTTTAGATTGTTTGCCAAAACTGAAGCGATAAGGACATCGCCAATTCTTTTGTTCTGTATAACAAGAATTTTCTTTGGTTGCATTACCTTCGCAAGGTATCTTTTTTTTGAATTTTTAAAAATTAAAATGCCGACGAACTTCGTTGTACATGATGACTACAAGAACCAAACCGATAGGTTACACTCCCTTTTGAAGGATTTTGAAACCTCTGGTGTGGATGTGGTGAAGGGAGAGCGCAATGCGATCAAGAAGTTTGAATTGGACCATATCGTTTTCAATGTAAAAAAATTCAAAAACCCTAATATATTTCAAAGCCTGGTGTATCGGTTTCTGAGGCCTACCAAGGCAAGGCGCTCTTTTGAATACGCCCTGAAACTGGAAACTTTTGGTGTCAACACGCCTGCCCCAGTTGCTTATTACGAACGATTTGTGCTAGGACTCAAGGAAAGCTTTTATATCTCCAAGCATTTGGATTACGACTTCGATTTCAGGGTGTTAAATCATAATCCGAAATGGCCAAACCGCAAGGAAATATTGGAACAGTTTGCCGCTTTTATGTTTAGAATGCATGAACAGGGCATCAATTTCCTGGATCACTCCCCCGGAAATACATTGATCAAAGAGACAAGTGAAGGTCAGTTCGATTTTTACCTTATCGATTTGAACCGAATGCGTTTTGAAAAGCTGGATTTCAAAAAACGAATGCATAACTTCAGGAGGTTGTGGTTGTCTAAAACGATGATTAACATCATGTCACCGGTTTATGCGAAACTATGTGGTAAATCGGCAGCTGAGGTACATCATTGGATGACGTACTATTCGCGTAATTTCCAAAGAAAGGTGAATTCCAAGAAGATGCGAAGACGTAGAAGAGGATGATTACAGACTCTTGTACGTAATCTCAAAATCCTTGTTTTCCGGGTTAAAAACTACGATTATGTAGGTTTCCAGATTCTTGGAAGTTACATATTGTGTTAGATACCTCTGGTTTTCTCCAAAGGATTGTAGATATTTCAACTTTAGCATTCCTCCCGTATAAGACCCTTGAAAATGGGATTCCAATTCCCGATACTCGATACCGTTTAGATCTTTTGATTGCGTAATTGCTTGATTCACCGATTCTGTGTACATCTCAACAACTTCCTCTGTTAGAGGAGTATATTGGATGGGAATAAACCAAATACATTCGTTTATTTGGCCTTCTTTAGCATAAAGGACTGGCGCCACGTTATTCACCGAATATATTTGCAGTGCCATATTATAATAAACTTCCACTGTGGGATCAATTTCCGGATTTTGCCGAATCATTTCTCCCAACTCGTTTAGGTTGACCTTTTCGTAATTTACTGGAATGTAGGCACTTCTCTGCAAAAAGGGTATTGGCTTGGCCTCAAATCCTTCAGGGATTTTTGATCCACTGGATTGACACCCAGTTATTGCAAATAGAAAAAGGAGAAAATGTAATCTCCATATAATGGATCTATTCCTAAACTGCCACATCATGTTCCCTTAAGGCATCGTTCAATGAAGTTTTTTTATTGGTACTTTCTTTACGTTGCCCAATAATCAAGGCACAGGACACTTGATATTCCCCGGCTGGGAATTGTTTAGTATAACTTCCCGGGATCACTACCGAACGGGCAGGGACCCTCCCTTTCATTTCAATAGGGGTATCTCCAGTAACATCAATGATCTTTGTAGAAGCGGTCAAAACCACATTGGCTCCCAAAACAGCTTCCTTTTCAACGCGAACCCCTTCTACCACGATGCAACGGGAACCGATAAAAGCATTGTCTTCAATAATAACCGGAGCGGCCTGCAAAGGTTCTAATACACCACCAATCCCCACACCACCACTGAGGTGTACGTTCTTCCCAATCTGAGCACAACTTCCTACGGTGGCCCAAGTATCGACCATGGTTCCTTCATCTACGTAGGCACCAATATTCACATAACTAGGCATCATAATGACACCTTTAGAGATATAGGCTCCGTGTCTTGCAACTGCGTGCGGTACTACCCGAATGCCTTTGGCTTCATAACCTTTTTTCAAAGGAATCTTGTCGTGATACTCAAAAATACCAGCTTCCATAGTCTCCATTTTCTGAATAGGGAAATAGAGCACCACGGCTTTTTTAACCCATTCGTTCACTTGCCATCCATTACTGGTGGGTTCGGCGCATCTAAGTGTTCCTTCGTCACAAAGACGAACCACTTCGCGAATAGCGTCTTGGGTTTCTTGATTTTGAAGTTGGGAACGATCTTCCCACGCACTTTCTATGATTTGCTGTAATGCTGTCATGCTAAAAACTGGATTTTCAAAGGATATACAAAGATAAACGGCTCATTGAAATCACGCCGCATTTTTAGCATACTATTTTGTAAACTGCTATTTTTGCATCCAATTATGGCGAGGATACTGGCATTGGATTATGGAACGAAGCGAACTGGGATTGCTGTTACGGACGAATTACAAATTATTGCGTCGGGATTAACAACAGTTCCCACTGCTGAATTAATGGACTTTCTGAAGGAATATTTCAGTACCGAAAAGGTGGAACTGGTATTGGTCGGGGAGCCCAAGCAAAAGGATGGGACCCATTCTGATGTAGAAGGAGCGATTCAGAAATTCTTGGAAACCTATAGTAAGGAGTTTCCAAGTATTCCTTTTGAACGCCGGGACGAACGCTTTACCAGTAAAATGGCATTCCAGACGATGATTGACAGTGGTTTGAAGAAAAAGCAACGGCAAAATAAGGCGCTGGTCGATGAGATAAGCGCGACTATAATATTACAGGATTATTTGAGTAGGCAGTAAGCGATGTCTATCCGTATGGCAACGTACGGAACAAAATCGCAACTGATTAAATGAAAAACTAAGGACAGAAGATGATTTATCCCATAGTGGCATACGGAGACCCCGTGTTACGAAAAGCAACAAAAGAAATTACGAAGGAGTACCCAAAATTGGAGGAACTCCTGGACAATATGTTCGAAACGATGTATGCAGCGCATGGTATTGGCTTGGCCGCACCGCAAATTGGGATGCCGATTCGTTTATTTATTGTGGATGCCACACCATTTGAGGATGACGAGGACCTATCTGAAGAAGAGCGTGAATTTGTTTCAACCTTTAAACGGGTTTTTATAAATGCACAAATTGTCGAGGAAACAGGCGATGAATGGGCGTTTAATGAAGGTTGTTTAAGTATTCCGGATGTGAGGGAAGATGTGTTTAGGCAAAGTACCATTACGATAGAGTATTTGGATGAAAACTTCAAAAAACAAAGGGAAACCATAGATGGGATCGCTGCGAGGATCATTCAGCATGAATATGATCATATAGAGGGAATCTTATTCACAGACAAACTATCTGCTTTAAAGAAGCGTTTAATTAAAGGTAGGCTTGCCAATATATCAAAAGGCAAGGTAAAAGTGGATTACCGGATGCGTTTTCCGCAAGCCAAAAAGAAACGTTAATCCGTTTGGAATAATCGTGATAAGGATGCATATTTGCGCCCTTCAAACGTAAAAAACGAATGAGCTTAGAAAAAGTTTTATCTATTTCCGGAAAACCAGGTTTGTACATGTTGAAAACCCAAACCCGTACGGGTTTATTGGCGGAATCCTTAGTGGATGGTAAGAAAATAACCGTGAGCGCACGTCACAATGTGAGTTTGCTTTCAGAAATTGCCATCTATACACTTACTGAAGAAGTTCCCTTAAGTGAGGTTTTTCAGAAGATAAATGATAAAGAGAATGGAGGAGAGGCCATTAGCCATAAATCTTCCAAGGATGAGTTGGAAGAATACTTCTTCAATGTATTGCCGGATTATGATGAGGATAGGGTATATGCGAGCGATATCAAAAAAGTGGTACAATGGTACAACTTGTTGAATAAGCATGGTTTCAGTGATTTTTCTGAAGCCGAATCCGATGCTTCCGAGGAGGAATAACCTTGATAACTTTTCAATAAATTAACTGCAAAAAATCCTTACCCTCGTAAGGATTTTTTTAGTTTTAGATATGCAAAATTCTAGGGAACAACAGTTAGCCGCTTACGACCGTCTGCTCACCATTATGGATGAGCTTAGGGAGCAATGTCCTTGGGACAGAAAACAGACCATGCAGACCCTACGTCATCTAACTATAGAAGAGACGTACGAATTAGGCGATGCCATTTTGGAGAATGACTTGGAGGAAGTAAAGAAGGAACTTGGCGATCTACTGTTGCATATCGTTTTCTACGCAAAGATTGGGAGTGAAAAAAAACACTTCGATATGGCCGATGTGGCTAATGATATTTGTGAAAAATTGATTTCCCGTCATCCACATATTTATGGAGATGTTGAAGTGGCAGATGAAGAGGAAGTAAAACAGAATTGGGAAAACCTGAAATTGAAGGAAGGTAAAAAGAGTGTGCTTGAGGGGGTGCCTACTTCACTACCAGCCATGGTAAAAGCCAACAGAATTCAGGATAAGGTGGCTGGGGTCGGTTTCGATTGGGAAGAACCCCAGCAGGTTTTTGAAAAGTTAAAAGAGGAGTTGGAAGAATTACAACATGAAGTGGCACACAATAATCAAGAAAAAATTGAACAGGAGTTTGGCGATGTGCTCTTTTCCATGATCAATTACGCCCGTTTTTTGAAAGTAGACCCCGAGAGTGCATTGGAGCGGACCAATAAAAAGTTTATCAAGCGATTTCAGTATTTAGAGAGCAAAGCAAAGGAAAACAACAAGTCCCTGAAAGAGATGACCCTGGCAGAGATGGATGTGTATTGGAATGAGGCGAAGCTTCTTTAGGCTTTCGAAAGTACAATAAGTCGATCCGAGATTTCTAGTTGGGCATACTCCAAATGCTCTTGAATCCACAATAGATTTTGCTCAGAGTAAAATATCACATGAGTAGGATCATCTTTATAATACCAAGTAGAAAATTGGGAGGCCCCTGGCAATAATTCGCTCATACAAAAAAGGGTGCCATTGGGTTTTAAGAGTGATTGCATTAGCTGAAACTCTTCATAGGGCTTATGGAAATGCTCAATGACCTCGCAGCATACTATAAAGTCATAGGTTTTATCAAGTACCGATCTGTCCGAATGAAAAAAGGGATCCCAAAGATGCATTGCATATCCTCGATCCCCCAATATTTTGGATATGACAGGTCCGGTGCCGGCACCAAAATCCAACCCCATACTGGTCGTTGGAAATGTCTTTACTACTGCTTCAACAATTGGATTTACAAACCGTTGGTATCTAGGGTCCTCAATATTATTATTGTGTTGTAGGTAGCGTTCCCTTTCCTTTTGTGGATTCGGAAAATCTTCAGGGTTGCGAAAAACACTACCACAATTTGAGCAAGTTAAAAATTGAAACGCATCTACCCGCTGCTTTACATTTGTACTCTTACACAGCGGACATACCATCTATTCTTCCCTTTTGCGCAGTGAACGTATTTTTTGGAGTTTACTTTTCCAGATGTCCAATTGTTCCTTGTGTCGGTTTATGTTTTTATGCACATCTTTCACAAGGGGATTGTCCTCCTTTGCATTTTGAAAGAAGCCAAGATTATTCTCTAACTGACGGATTTCCTGTTGTACTTCGGTGATCTTCTTCGAAATAAAGAATTCTTCGTTCTGCAGTTTCCTTTTGTCTTCTTGGGAAACCATGGTATTCAATTTGTTTTCGAAACGAATCATTTCGGTTTCTTGTTTTCCAAGATTCAATTTCCCGAATAGACCATCCAAAGTTTTATTGAACTTACGTTCAATGTTTCTTTTATTGAAAGGGACACGGCCTATGGCTTTCCATTCGGTTATTTTCCCTTTGATCGTCTCCAGATCGGCAGTATGATCACCACTTAACTCCATAGAATCCATGCTATTCAATAGGGCTTCTTTGGCTTCATAATGTGCCATTTCTTCTTTATTGGCCTCATTGCGTTCGGCATGTACCCTGTCGAAATAGTGATTGCAGGCATCTTTGAACTGCTTCCATATTTTGTCGCTTTCCTTTCTCGGAACATGACCTATGGATTTCCAATCACTTTGTATTTTCTTCATGAGTGGTGTCACTACATCAAAATCATCACTCTCCTTATTTTCTTCAGCTATTTTTATAAGCTCCAATTTCTTTTCCAGGTTGGTGTACTGATCCTTTTTCTGGTTTTTATAGAAGCTGTTTTTTTCGCGGTTAAAATTACGGGTGGCTTCTTTGAAAACGTTCCAAATCTCTTTTGCCTTAGATCTTGGAACCTTGCCTATTTCGAAATAGGAATCCCGCAACTTCTGAACCTCCTTTATGCCCTGTTGCCATGCTTTATGACTACCATTTGTAGCTTCTGTTAGTGCATTGATTTTGGCCACAATTTCATTCTTCAAGTCAAAATTTTCTTCAAATTTAGACTCTTGCTCCTTTAGATAGTCCTGCCTTTTTTCATGGATCACCTTGGTGGCAGCACTAAATTTTTCCCAGACATCTTCCCTGAACTCCTTGGCGACGGGTCCGATGTCCTCCTTCCACATTTTATGGAGCATTTGCAGTTCCCTGAATGACTTGCTAAGATCCGCTTCTTGGGCTAGTTCTTCGGCCCTTCCAATCAGTTTTAGCTTTTGTTCTAGGTTATGCTTAAAATCTAAATCGCGGAACTCACGGTTTAAATGAAGGAAATCATAGAAGTTTTCAACATGGTGACGGTAGGTATTCCATACGGTATTGTACTTGTCCCGTGGAATTGGACCTGCGGTATGCCAACGCTCCTGTATGTCCTTAAAATGCTTATAGGTTGAATTGATATTTTCTTCAGCGTTCAATAGGCCTTTCAATTCCTCAATTAGCTCTTCCCGCTTGTTATAATTTGCCTGTAGATCCCGTTTCAGGTTCTGGTAATAACTGTTTCTCTTCTCTTTGTAATCGAAATACAGGGAATTGAACTGCTTTTTAAGTGGAGTCGTATAATGGAAATCGATAATGTTTCCACCTTCTGCAAGGAATTCTTCCTTTTTCTGCTGTAATTCTTCGGCAAACTTGGCATTGAATTCGGTCTTGATCTCTTCGACACTGTTCTTAATGTTCTGAACATTATTATTCTTAAGAAGTTTCTGAAATTCTGAGATTAGTTCTTCCTTATTTAGGGCATGGTAATCCACCTCTTCCTCCTCCTCTTGAGATTCCTCATGTTCTTCATCAGATGAAGCAACTTCCTCTTCATCAGTAGTGTCCTTGGAAGCGACAGCTTCTTCGTTATCTACTACGTCCTCTTCTTTTTCCTTGGCAGCCTCTACTTCTGCTTTTTCAGTTGCTTCGTCACTGGCTGTTACTTCTTCTTCTGTTTCTTCATTGGTCTCCTCTGTAGGGATTTCAGAAGAATCTTCAGGAGTTAAAACCTCATCCGTTTCCTGTTTTTTTACTTCTTCAGCAGCTACTTCTGTGGGTTCTTCGGATCCAGTTTCTATTTCCTCAGAATTTTGTGCGGGGATATCTTGAGCAGGTTGCTCAATCGGTTGATTCTCTCCGGTTTCGTTTTCTTTTTCGCTAGGCAATTCTTTGTCAGACATCTATTTCAATGTTAAGGTTCGTACTATAGGAACGTGAAAGATACTAACAACCTTGCACATGGCAAAGTTCTAGCAATACTTTTGGTGTTAAAGGTTTAGGGGTTTAGGATTTCCAAATGCTCCATGCTTTTTCAGCCTGGTACTCCAACATTTTCAAGCCATTACAGACTTTTGCTCCTTTTGCGAAACCTCTTTTCAGGAATTCAGTTTCACGCGGATTGTATATGAGATCGAAGAGGAAATGATTGTCCGTAATTTGTTGGTAGGGAATACTCGGGCACGCATCTACTTCTGGGTAGGTGCCAAGTGGAGTGCAGTTTACGATTAAAAAATGGGTGTCCATGATCTCAGGGGTAAGATCTTGGTAGGTGATCGTCTCTTCTGTTTTATTCCGTGAAACCGATAGGAACTCGAACCCCATCGCACTTAGAACATACCGTATCGCCTTGGCTGCTCCTCCGGTTCCGAGAACCAATGCTGTTTTGGCCTCCAATGGAAGGAAATCGGCCAAGGATTTGGCAAACCCGTAATGATCTGTATTATATCCGGCCAAACGACCATCCTTTAGCTTCTTGATAGTGTTTACGGCGCCAATTGCCAAAGCCTCTTTATCTATGCGGTCTAAAAGGGGCATCACCTCTTCTTTATAGGGAATGGTTACATTAAAACCCTTTGCGTCTGGGTATTGAGCAATTACATCTGGGAGTAGTTCTATACACTCCAAATCGAAATTTTGATAGGTGTCCTTTCGTTTTTCCTTTTCAAACTTTGTGGTGAAATAAGTTTTCGAAAAGGAGTAATCGATGTTTTTACCTATAAGTCCATATCGTGCCATTGGTTATGGGGTCGTCTTCTTTTGGTACCAATCTAAACTAAGTACAATCAATACTCCCACAATGATAAAGAAAATCGCAAGAAATGTATCGAAAGAAAATTCTGATGGCCAATAGCGACTGTATCCTGTCACTACTTCTTGGCCATTTGCATCTAGAATGAAATTACCCAATACGTCCTTTTCGTAAAGTGTTTTTTTCCAAGGCCAAACCACACCTAAAGAGCCAGTAATAAATCCTATTATTACAGCAAAAGTGGCTTGCTTATAGCGTTTTAGAAGATATCCAAGGAAATGGGAAAGTGAAACCAATCCTGTTAATGAACCCAATGCGAATACAGCCAATACAAGAAGTAAATTCAAGCGTATTGGATCTTCAACAAAGGAAAAATCCCAATTAATTATGTTGGCGATAGTATCGTATAATGCGTTTACGGAATCGACTAAAAGAAGTACGTAATTTCCTAAAAGGATTAAAATGAAGGATCCCGAAAGGCCAGGTAAGGTCATACCACTCACTCCAATAATTCCACAAAAGAAAACAAACCATAATTGATCATTCTGTTTTGCGGGTTCCAGAAAACTTATGCTTATCCCGACTAAAACACCAAGAATTAAGTAACCCAGATATTTCCGGTTCCATTTTCCGAAATCCTTTGCTACATAGTAAATGGAGCCTATAATCATCCCGAAAAAAGCACTCCAAACATATAATTCGAAATGTACCAGTAGGTAATCCAATATTTTTGAAACACTAAAATAACTAATGATCATCCCTAAAATGAGCAGCCCAAGAAACCGACCGTTTATGTACTGCCAAAAACTACTAAACCTTCCATTTATAAGAAGTTTGAAAGCCTTTCCATTTACCTTCTGAAGTGAATAGATAAATTCTTCGTAGAAACCGGCAACAAAAGCGACCATACCACCAGAAACGCCTGGCACCTTATTAGCAGCACCCATGGCCAACCCCTTAAGGACAAGCCATATCTTATCGCTAAAGGTTCTCGTTTCCGTCATTTAATCTGTCTTTTTGGATACGGCGATTCTTTCCAAAGTGAAAATGGCCAAAAATCCTATGACCGTAAAAAGCAATGCAAGCCATAATTTTGCATCGCCATCAAAGTGCGTAGGAAGTACGCTTTTTTCCAGAAATGGCACTTGTTCGCCGTCATGATTTGTCCTAAAGGAGAGTACTTCTTTCCATGGCCATATCTTATTAAGTGCGCCAATCATGAATCCTGTAAGTATAGCCAGGGTTAAGTTCTTATGATTTGAGAACATCCAATTCAGTACTTTAGAAAAGGCCTTGAGTCCGATGACAGCACCTAAAGCAAAGACGAGCATTTTTACAAAGGCATCCATGAACATGGAACCATCCATACTTCGAATACTATCAATGAACTGCGAAATAGTTCCAATAACGGCTTCATAAGCTCCTAGTAGAAGCAAAATGAAAGATCCAGATATTCCCGGAAGGATCATAGCAATAATAGCAATACAGCCAGCAAAGAACAAAAACCATGTGCTGTCTGGAGATCCTACAGGTTCCATAATGGTTATAAAATAGGAGACCATGGCGGCAATGACAAGTGCAACAATTGCCGCTACATTCCATTTGGTTATTTGTTTGCCCACATATACAATGCTTGCGATTATAAGTCCGAAAAAGAATGACCAAACTGCAATGGGATGATTCTCCAGCAACCAACTTATAAGTTTGGCCAGCGAAAGAATACTCACTAGAACCCCGCCAAATAGTGCTGTAAGGAATGAAAGGTTATAGTGGTTCCATGCCTTTTTTATTCCCTCTGTTTTCCAGATCTTGAAAAAGCCCAAATCCAACTTGTGTATGGTTTCAATGAGTTCTTCATAAATACCGGAAATAAACGCAATGGTTCCACCGGAAACCCCAGGAACCACATCGGCAGCACCCATGGCAATTCCCTTTAAAGAAATGACTAGGTATTGTAAAAAATTTCGGGAGGGCATAGATTGGATTTCGTTTTGACAAATCCAAAAATACGCATTTTATAGCGAAGGTTTCTTGTGATCCTTGATTAATTCCTGCACTCTTTTTTTGCGATATACCTTAGGGAAAAGCTCTTCGATTATCATAGCAAACTCATCATCTAAGTTCAATGCATTTCTAAGATGAAATTCGGCCTTGTTATCCTCTAATTGCTTGTAATAAAGACCCGCAAGACGGTATTCTATCTCGGCATTTTCAGGATAGAATTCTGCAGCTTGTAAAAGATTATTGATAGCGGCATCGTATTCCCCTAATTCGATTAGAATATCGCAACGGGACAACCAGGTTTCCATTTCATAGTTACCCAATTCGATGCTTCGTCTAAAACCATGTTCGGCTTCCTCAAAAAGATTGAGGCGCTTGTTGATTTTCGCATATCGTTTCCAATACAATACGTTTTCGGTATCTATATTGATTGCTTTTTCGATATAGTATAGGGCCTTTTGGTAATTCTTCTTCCTAAAGTAGAAATCGGTTATGGCTATCCAACCTTTATCCAAAAGAGCGTCCTCCTCCACACATTTATTATAGAATTGAAGTGCCAATTCATAATTCTCCAGTTTTTCATAACACTTCCCGATACGCAATAAGGCGAAGGAAGTGGGTTCGTCCAATCCCAAGGTAATGGAATAGCTCTCAATCGCCCTTTCATATTGCTTCAGTCTTTCCAGAACTTTACCCTTTTCCAAGTAGGCTCCAATAAAGCGATCGTCACTAATAACGGCAAAATCGAATGCTGCAAGCGCCTTTTCGTATTCTTTTAGCACATAATATTGCTTTCCTACTTGATGCCAAGCTACCTCACAATATGGGTTTTTGTTTAGAAAATCATTTAGGTAATCTATTGCGGCTTCGTGTTCTTCTAAATAATCGAAACAATAAATGATATTGTAGAGGGCAGAATAATCCTGTTCGTCCTGCTCTAAGCATTTCATGAAATAGTATTTCGCATTTTCGAAGTCTTCCATGAAAAGGTACTCCATTCCCATTAAAGAGAGCACGTCTGCTTCATCCGCAGTGACCTCTAGGGCTTTTTCCAAAAGGGCTATTGCCTTTTTATGCTCATCCCTTCGGGAATACACATTGGCTTTTTGGATATAGATTTCTTCATTGGATTTTTCGAGAATATATAGTTCGTCCAAAATTTCCTCAGCCTTGTCCAATTCATTTTCAAAAATATGCATCTCTACCTGAAACAATCTAAGATTGGTAGAGCTAGGATGTTGCTCTAGTCCCATCTTCGTTGCTTTTTTGGCAAGGGCTACTTTACCGTTTTCCAAGTAATGTTGAATAATTTCCTCGAACTCTTCGGAGTCGAAGAAATAAACATCATTAGTCTTTAACATGGATTCGAAACGGGAAAGTGAAAAGTTGTTATGTTCGTTAGAACTCAAATGCATACAAGCGTTTTAACTATTTCTCAAATTAAAGATACTAATGTATTAAAGCCTTCAAGAGTCATGCCCTTTTTCTTGTTAACAAGCTTATTAACAGCTTTTTTAGAGGGTTAAGAGGTTGTTATTCAGTGTCTTTCACTCGTGATTTTCGGATTGGATTTTATCAAGCACACCTGTCAAAATTGCACATCCTTTTGCAATTTCGTCATCACTGATCGTGAGTGGGGGGGTAATACGTATGGCACGCGGTTCGAAAAGTAGCCAAAATAGGATAAGATGCTTGGCTTTGCATTCCAGAATTACTTGTGTGGCCAATTCACCATTGTCAACAATCGCTGCCAACATGAGTCCTTTGCCACGTACTTCTTTAATTAAGGGATGGGATAGGTGTTTTCGGAAAAGAGTTTCCTTGCGATCTATTTCCTGCATGAGATTACTTTCCGTAATTTCCTTAAGGGTAGCCAAGGCTGCGGAAGCAATGACTGGATTTCCCCCAAACGTGGTAATGTGACCTAACTTGGGGTTGTCCTTTAACAAGGCCATATGTTCTTGGGAGGCCGTAAACGCACCAATAGGAAGTCCACCGCCCATACCTTTGCCCATGACCAAAATATCTGGTACCATGTCGTACTGTTGGAAACCAAAGAGTTTTCCGGTACGTCCAAAACCTGGCTGGATTTCATCTAGGATTAACAACGCACCTACTTCGTCACAGCGCTGCTTGACCTTTTTTAGATACTCATTTTTGGGAAGGATAAAACCTGCACCGCCTTGAATAGTTTCCAAGATTACTGCCGCTGTGGATGGAGTAATTCGCCCTAAACTTTCTATTTCATTAAAGGTAATGGGATAGCAATGGGGGAGCAAAGGTTTAAAAGGAACCTTCCTTTCTTCAAATCCCATAATGCTGAGAGCACCCATGGTATTGCCGTGATAGGCATGATGTGCATATAGGATTTCGCTTCTTCCCGTAACACGACGTGCCAGTTTTAAGGCACCTTCTATAGCTTCGGTACCACTATTTACCAAATAGGTGGTATCTAACGGAGCTGGTAGATGGCTTGCAAGGAGTTTACATAGCTCAATAGCGGGACCTTGGGCATATTCACCATATACCATAACATGAGCATATCTGTCCAATTGAGCTTTGATGGCGGCATTAACCTTTGGATGTCCATGTCCTAACGCACAGGCCGAGACCCCAGCAACGAAATCGAGATGGGCATTGCCTTGCATATCATAAATGTAGCTTCCCTTAGCATGGGAAATTTCCATTGCCAAGGGATGTGGTGTGGTTTGTGCTTGATATTTAAGGAAATCAGAAAGCATGTTATTGCTCTTTTATTAATTCCTTCTTGTCTCTTTCCTCCTTTTGTAAGGAGTCCAATTTTTGAGTTCTGAATTTGGGGTCTTCCTCGCGATCCTTTAAATCCTTAACTTTTAGCTTGGAATACTCTGGAATCTCCAGTTCTTCTTCATCAATTTCATCAAAAAATTCTCCTTCATCCTCTGGTAATGGGATTCCTTTAATTTTAGGTAATACGGGTTTGGGTTTTCCGGCAAAAAGATCATTTTTGTTAATCAGGCGTTCATCACCACGCCATTTAAAACCAGGTAACAATCGTGCATTTTCGGGAAATTGGCTTTCTGGATACACCTTTCCGGGTACTTTGTTTATGAATCGCATCCCCGTTATCTTCTGTTCTTCAAGATACAACTGTATCGAACTGGATAGGGTATTATCTATTCCAACCAATTCGTTTTTGTCATTTCTAAAATAGTAGATAACCTCCGAGTTCTTTATAATATTCACGGTATCGAGTTGGTTATTTGTAAACAACCCGATGAGGCGTTCCCCCTTTACCTGATTATACGCATTGACCTCTAATGTGTCCTTCTGAATTAAAAATGAATTGTTGAACACCTTCAAAGTATCCAATTCGTCAGTTACTTTATTATTTATTAAATGAATGGTGTCACCGGTCATTTGATTTTCCCCGCTCCAAAGGATGGGTTCCCTTAATAATTTTGTGATTCCTAGTTGCTCATCAATATATATTGAGTCGCATTTACCGCTCGTAGGTTCTTCACCTTCCAATCCTTCCTTAAACATACGGGCCCGATAAAATCCTTTAATAATACGGTTTTCCGGCTTACCAGTCACCTGAAGTGTATCGGCATGCACATAGACCGAATCTTGTTCCTGAAGAGTCACGGCAACCGCCCGTTTGGTAATGAACACGGAATCCTTAGCTCGGAAAACTTCAGCATAATGTCCTCGAATAATACTTTTATTAATGGTGTCAAGCACTTTTATATTATTGGTTGCTGAAGCAAAACTCTCGTTTCTATCAAAATAAATGCTGTCCCCATATAAGGTCCTATTCTCATAGTCGATACGGGAGTTCTTCACAAAATGCCCCGTATTGGCCCGTGTGTTATAGTATCCTCGTTCACAGTATACTGTGCTGGTCTCACTTTCTATAGTACTAGGTCCATAGAGATAGGCACCCCCTGTTTCAGAGTAAAAGTCCAATTGTGGGGACTTTACCGTGTATTCCGGATTTTTGATGGTTACTTCTGAAAGGAACTGGTATTTTTTGGTATCTGCATAGTACCTTCCAATCCAACTGGTCAATGTACTGGCGGTATCCTGAACCGTTCCGCCACTGCGATAATAGGCTTGTTGTTTTACCCTATCAAAGTATAGCGTATCGGTACTTAGGGTTGTTTTGGGTTCTTTTAGGATGACATCGCCACTTGCAAATGCAAAGGACGTATTGCCATTGTACTCGGCATATTTACTTTTCATGGAAACGGTGTCTCCCTGAAGTATTCTAACATCCCCGTAGGCCTTTACAAAATTGTCTTTGAAATATACATAGGCTTGATTGCACCACATTTCGACCCCTTCATGAACGATATATACCTGTCCTTCGCTATCCATGGTATAGATAACAGCATCTGGAAATTCTGGCTTTTTTTCAAAATACCCCGATTTAACGGATACTTGGGTGGTTTGGGAAGAGTCACGCTCAATTATGTTTACCTGACCGTAGCTCCATGAAATGGAGAAGAGTATCAAAAACAATATGTGTAGCGTACGTTTCAAAAAAGCAATAATAAAGATTACCGCAAAAATAGGGTGCTAATTGTATATTAAAAAATGATCACACCCAAATGAAAGCAGCTTATCGATACGTTTATCTATGAATAGTTTGTGTTCTATCCGGGCCAACTGAAACAATTGTGATAGGCACTTCCAATTCCTTTTCCAGGAACGCAATGTATTCATTAAGTTCCTTTGGAAACTGGGAAGCATCCGACATTTTGGTAAGGTCTTCTTTCCAGCCTTTCATTTCAGTATATAAAGGAGTCACATTTTCCGCTTCAATATTATAGGGTAAATGATGTATGGTCTCACCTTTGTATTTGTATGCTGTACAAACTTTGAGGGTATCGAAACCACTTAAAACATCTCCTTTCATCATCATAAGCTGGGTAACGCCATTTACATGCACCGCATATTTCAGGGCTACCAAATCTAACCAGCCACATCTTCTTGCGCGTCCAGTGGTGGCACCAAATTCATTTCCTACACGCCCCATGGTTTCCCCATAGCTATCAAATAGTTCGGTAGGGAAGGGGCCACTTCCTACCCTAGTGGTATACGCCTTAAATATTCCAAAAACGTCCTTAATCCTATTAGGGGCGACACCCAAACCAGTACAAGCTCCGGCTGCAGTGGTATTAGATGAAGTTACGTATGGATAGGTTCCAAAGTCTATATCGAGAAGAGATCCTTGGGCACCTTCCGCAAGGATTGTCTTTCCATCTTTTTGTGCTTGATGGATATACTCCTCGCTATCGATAAAGGTTAATTGCTTCAACACTTCAACGGCTTTAAAGAATTCGTTTTCCAATTCTTGTAAATCGTATTGGATTTCAGCTTTATAGAAATCTATCATTGCTTCGTGCTTATTGGCCAAGGCACGGTATTTTTCTTTCCAGTTGTCCATTTCAATATCGCCCACACGGATCCCATTCCTTCCGGTTTTGTCCATATAGGTTGGGCCAATTCCCTTTAGTGTAGATCCAATCTTTGCTTTTCCTTTAGAGGCCTCACTAGCGGCGTCCAACAATCGATGTGTAGGCAAGATTAAGTGTGCCTTTCTCGAAATGAGCAATTTTTTATTGATGTCAAGATTGAACTGTGCCAAATTATCCAGCTCCTTCTTGAAGATAACAGGGTCTATAACGACTCCATTACCTACCAAATTGATGGCATTCTCATGGAAAATCCCACTAGGAATGGTATGAAGTACATGTTTGATACCATCGAATTCTAAAGTGTGACCTGCATTGGGGCCTCCTTGAAAACGAGCAATAATGTTATAATTTTGGGTAAGAACGTCGACTATTTTTCCTTTTCCTTCATCTCCCCATTGTAGTCCTAGTAGTAAGTCTACTGCCATATATTTAGTTGTTGGAATTCTTCCTGTTTCCGTAGAAATACAGGGAATGGTTGGTTATTTCTATATCAAAAACTTCTTCAATAGTTTTTTTAATGCTCTGAATGCGAGGGTCACAAAACTCAATTACCTCTCCATTTTCCAATATTACATGGTCGTGCTGGCGATCGAAATAAGATTTCTCGTAGTGTGCTTGATTCTGTCCAAATTGGTGTTTGCGAACAAGGCCGCACTCCAATAATAACTCAATGGTATTATAAAGTGTTGCACGACTCACACGATAGTTTTTGTTTTTCATATTGATATAGAGGGATTCTATATCGAAATGATCGTCGTGATCATAGATTTCCTGAAGAATGGCGTAGCGTTCAGGGGTTTTCCTATGGCCGTTTTCCTCTAGGAACCCAGTGAACACATTCTTTACGATGGCCTGATTATTTTGCTCCGTTGCACTCATCACAAAGGTGCAAAGTTACTGAAATTAAAGTCTTGATACTTTATCAATTCCGTTTATTTTTTTAATGTTTTTAACCAAATTATCAAGAATTGATTTGTTCTTTACGACCACAATAATCTTCCCAATAAAAGTACCATCGTCTGTATCGAAATGAACACTTTTCATATCGATGTGCAGGTTGTTCGATATCACTCGGGTTACCTCATTAACCAAGCCAATAGTATCAATTCCAGAAATTTGAAGCTCCGCCTGAAATTCTTGTTGGGTGGAATCTATCCATTTGGCCTGCATGATGCGATACCCATAGTTGCTTTGTAATTGCAAGGAATTGGGACAGTTCTTTTTGTGAACCTTAATCCCTTCGTTTACCGTGGTGAAACCAAAGACATCATCTCCCGGGATGGGGTTACAACAATTGGCCATTTTGTAATCCAGATGTTGCTCATCCTTTCCAAACACCAATTGATCATATTTAACCGTGATTTCATCTTTGTTAACATCTTCGGGTGTGGCAGGTCTGCGTATCCTATTTTTGAAGAAACTGATCAAAGCATTGTTTCTGGAAGCAGCAAAATCCTTGAGCTTTTGATTATCTATAATACCGGCACCTACACGGTAGAAAAGATCCAAACTTGTTTTTAGTTTAAAATAAACCACCAATTGATTCACTGTCTTCTCATCTAATGTAATCTTGAGAGACTTCAATTTACGGGCAAGAATCACTTTTCCTTCGGCTGCAATCTGTTTTTGTTCTTCCTTAAGTGATGATTTAATCTTAGATCGCGCTTTTCCGGTGGTAACATAATCCAACCAGTTAGCCGAAGGTTTACTTTTGTCTGAGGTAATGATCTCCACCTGATCTCCACTCTTGAGCTCATGACTTAATGGAACCAATTTACTATTTACCCGAGCCCCTCTGGTATGAAGGCCTACTTCAGTATGTACATGGAAACCAAAATCCAATGCTGTTGAGCCCTTGGGGAGCGAGTAGAGGTCTCCCTTAGGTGAGAACACAAAGATTTCCTTTGCGTATAGGTTGAGCTTGAACTCTTCAACAAAATCAACGGCATTGATCTCAGCGTTTTCAAGGGTAACTTGGAGTTTGTTCAACCAATCGTCCAGTCCTTGATCTTCTTTTTCGGTATTCTTGTATTTGTAGTGTGCAGCGTATCCTTTTTCGGCTATTTCGTTCATACGCTCACTTCTTATCTGTACTTCCACCCACCTTCCCTTGGGTCCCATGACGGTAATATGCAAGGCTTCATATCCAGTCGATTTTGGAGAGGATATCCAATCCCGTAAACGCATTGGGTTGGGTCTAAAGTGATCTGTTACTATGGAATAAATCTTCCAGGCGATAAACTTCTCGTTTTCAGGATCACTTTTATAGATGATCCGAACCGCAAATTTGTCATATACCTCGTCGAAGCTCACATTTTGAGCAATCATCTTCCGACGAATGGAAAATATGGATTTAGGTCGGCCTTTTATTTCATAACTCAACTTTTCGGCATCCAAAGAGTCCTGAAGTACTTGCGAAAAATCATCGATATACGCATCTTGGTCTTCCTTACTCTCCTTCATTTTGCTCTGTATATCCTGAAACACCTCTGGCTCAGTATATTTTAATCCTAAATCTTCCAATTCAGTTTTAATATTATACAAGCCAATTCGATGTGCTAAGGGAGCGTATATGTATAGGGTTTCTGATGCAATCTTCACTTGCTTGTGCGAAGGCATAGAATCCATGGTCTGCATATTGTGCAGTCGATCGGCAATCTTAATAATGATCACCCTAATGTCTTCGTTAAGGGTGAGCAACATTTTCCTGAAGTTCTCGGCCTGAAGCGATACATCACCTTCGTATTCCAAAGCAGAAATCTTGGTAAGCCCATCTACAATTCGAGCGACAGTTTCACCAAACATCTGTTCTAAATCGACCAAGGTGTATTCCGTATCCTCCACCACATCATGAAGTAGGGCAGCGGCAATAGAGGTGGCGTCCAAACCAATTTCGGATGCTACTATTTTTGCAACAGCAATAGGATGAAAGATATAGGCTTCCCCACTTTTTCTGCGCTGATCCTTATGGGCATCGACTGCCACATCGAAAGCGGACCGAATCAATTTCTTATCGGCAGGGGTAAGCGTACGATAGCTAATCTTTAATAGCTGCTTGTATTGCTTTGCAATTTCTTTATTCTCTGCTTCTATAAGTGCCTCAGTCATAAATTAAAATTAATGAATTGCACCTTAACCAACAACAAAAAATGTGCTAGAAATAAGTAAGGGTCTACTATAACGCTAATGGAGCCTTAATATGTTAGGGTCGATTCATATTCCTGAACCGCTGCAACAAAGTTGGATGAGAATAATGCACGAAAACATACGCTGGATGGGGCGTAAGGTTACTTAAGCTATTTTTGGACAATTTTTTAAGAGCAGCTATTAACGGCGGGGCTGCATACGTCATTTTGGCATAATCATCGGCCTGATATTCAAATTTTCTGGATAAGAAGTTCATAAACAGGCCCGTAATTTCAGAAATGGGCGTGTATAAAATTCCGAAAGCGATAAGACCAATATGGAAAGTGGCCTCGGAAACACCTAATGCTTGACTTAGTGAATCACTTCCTATAAAAAGTGATAATAACCAAAAAGTGAATCCTGTAATTAGGATGGTAGCGATAAGATTGTAAATAATATGATTTCTTTTGTAATGCCCTACTTCATGTGCCAACACCGCAACGATTTCATCTTCTTCAAGGTCATTAATTAGGGTGTCGTATAGTGTAATTCTTTTCTCCCTGCCAAAACCCGAGAAATAAGCATTAGCCTTGGTACTTCTTTTAGATCCGTCAATGACAAAGATATTTTTAAGGTTAAAGCCCACTTTAGAGGCATAAGATTCTATTTTAGACCTAAGGTCACCTGGCTGTAGTGGGGTTTGTTTGTTGAACAATGGTACGATGAGTCGAGCATAGAACATATTCATAATGATTGAAAAGAGGGTGACAATTCCCCATGCGTATAGCCAAAAGTAATCCCCTGTGGTTTCATAAAACCAAATGATCAACGCTAAAATACCACCCCCTAAGACAGCTCCCATAAGCCACCCTTTCAATTTATCCAGAACAAAAGTCGATCGAGTCGTTTTGTTGAAACCATATTTCTCTTCAATAACAAAGGTGTTGTAATAGGAAAAAGGCAAACTAATAATGCTGCTCGCCAACATGATAATACCAAAGAAAAACAATGCAATTACGATATCATTTTCAAAAAACTGCCTTACCATGGCATCTACGTAGGCAAACCCATCAAAAAAGAAGAACAGTAAGGTCGCTACCAAGGACACCGAAGAAGTGAGCAAACCAAAACGATATTTTTCTTTCTTATACAGCTGTGACTTTTCATACGCTTCGGCATCGTATACATCATTTAATTCATCTGGCAAGGCATCGGAAAATCGCTTTGCATTTAAGGCATCCAATATTTTATCGATACCAAAATTTACGATCAAAATGATGATAAGTACAAAGAACAAAGATTCGGGAGTCATGTAGATTGTAGATTATTGTTGTGAACGTTGCCTTTTGGCCTCAAAGATAAGAATTCCCGCCGCTACCGATACATTCATGGAGTCGATTTCCCCTTCCATTGGGATGATGATATTTTGAGTACTGTGGTTTCTCCAAATATCAGAAAGTCCATCTGCTTCTGTTCCCACGACAATAGCAGCTCCTTGGGTATAATCTAATGTATGATAGGGTACTGCTTCTTGAAGAATCGCACTGTAGATGGCAATGTTTCTTTCGCTTAGAAATTGAATGATTTGCTCCGAAGTTCCTGATGCAATACTGTTCGTGAAAACGCAGCCAACACTACTCCTTAAGATATTTGGATTGTAAAGGTCGGTTCTGGGATTGGCGATAATGACAGCGTCTAAGTTAGCGGCATCGGCCGTTCGTAAGAGTGCACCGATATTACCTGGTTTCTCTGGAGCTTCGGCGACCAGAATTAAAGGATTATCATTGGATAATTTAAGGTGTTCTATATCCAAAGGTTTGGCCTTAGCAATAGCGATTAGACCTTCTGTGGATTCGCGATAGGCTATTTTTTGATAAACCTCTTTCGATATTTCAATACAGTTGGTACCTACATTCAAGGTTGAAATCAGCTCTTCCAATGCATTTTGATCAATTATTTCTGAACAATACAGCAGGGTTTCAAATTCATACCCGCCGGCGAGAGCAAGTTGCACCTCCCGTTGGCCTTCGATCACGAACAGTCCTTTTTTTCTCCGTTCTCGGGATTTTTCGGACAACTGTAGTACCAGTTTTATCAAAGGATTCTGTAGACTTGAAATAAATTTGTTCACGGGGCAAAGATAATCTTTTTGGGTTTCAAGAATTTGGACTGCTTGGTCGGATTCAAATCACGGTATAGCACTATTTTCACTAACTTGACAAAAAATTGATGAGATGACTAGAGCTTTACTTTTTTACACTTTTTTATTCTTAGGAGTCGGACTTTCTGCACAAGTAGCTAATCAACCAGATGATCTTGTTGTTTGTGATGATAATTTCGATGGCTTTGCCGAATTTGATCTAACGTTTACCGAAGCCCAGATTTTAGGTTCGCAGTCACCTTCAGATTTCATTATAAGCTTTTATGAGACCCAAGCGGATGCGGATATGGGCATAAATGCCATTTTCATTCCAACTTCTTACATTAATCTTTCGAATCCCCAAGCTATTTATGCACGATTGGAAAGTTTGTTGAATGGAAATTTTGATACCACAAGCTTCAACTTAATTGTGCAACCCCAACCTTCGCCTATTACTCCAACACCTTTGATTGAATGCGATGATGATGGAGATGGCTTTGCCGATTTTGATCTAAATTCCAAGGACGTTGAAATTGCTGGGGGAGAGCCTAATCTCATCATTTCCTATCATCTAACTTTAATAGATGCCGAGCTAAACCAATTGCCGTTAGCAAGTCCCTACACTAATTCGGTTCCTTTTTTAGAAATTTTGTACGTGAGGGTTGAGAGCAGTATTACCGGCTGTTTTGCCATTGTGGAACTCGAACTTGTGGTATGGGCGGATTGTCCTTTTATAGATGTCGACCCAGAGCCTATTTTTGTGAATGAGGGTGATGGAGACGGCCTGGCGATATTCGACCTTACAGCAAATGAAGCTTTAATGCTGGGAAGTCAGGACCCAACGCTTTTCGCCTTTACCTATTATGAAAGTTTCGGAGATTCTGATGCAGGTATAAATCCCATCCCGACTCCAATGGCGTATCAAAACATAGCAAATCCACAGACCATATATGTTCGAATGACCAATAATGATAATGGAAGTTTTGTGCTAACGGACTTCGAGATTGAAACAGATGGGGTACTGGGCCTAACCGATGTTGATAAATTTGCGTTCGTAGTATACCCAAACCCAGCGACGGATCTTATTCAAATTAATACAACCCAAGAATTATCGAATCTAGAAATTCATGTTTTCGATATAAAAGGCAGTATACTCATTACGACCCAAAATAAGCAAAGTATAGATGTATCTGGATTGCCTTCTGGTATGTATTTCATTCGAATTAATGTCCAAGGAAGCGAACTGGTAAAACCTTTGGTGAAGCAATAGCTTATTGTTGTTTTACATTTAGGGCTGCGCGCTTTTGTTTGGAAGAAATTCTATAATAACTTGGTGTTTCTTCAGAACTGATCTGTGCACCTTCTACAAAAAAACTTGAATTATCTACTTTGGGAAGTTGCACAACTACCTCCCAATCATCCATTGTTTGGATTACTTCAACTCGAATGGTTCCCTCTTTTTTGCTAAAGTGTATGGATACTTCATTATCGCCCACCATTACGTTTTCTAAAGAAGCTTCATTCCAGGAAGTAGGCATTTGGGGTTTAATAATCACTCTTTTATTAGCTGCATCGGGTGTAATTCCAAAAAACTGCTCTACAATAGGAACTGCATAACTGTATACATTCCAGGCTTGGGTCACCATACCGTAGTCCGGGGAAACCTCATAAATACTTCCCGGTAATGCGTAACTAAATGTTCGTGTCATTCGCTTCATATAGTTCAACGCTTTATCCGGTCTTCCGTAGTTGTTTTCAGAAACTATTTGAACACCTGTAGGTAACGTCATTACGGCGCCTGTATACGAAAATATTTTGCTTCCTTGGAAAGAACCATCGTCACTTCCAGCCGACTCGTCCCTATCGATACCAGTTACGAATACCCCAAATGGATTCACAAATTTTTCGGCTGTATTCAAGGCCTTGATCGCCTTATCCTTCGGGGCAATACCTACTTCCATAGGAGTGTTGACCACCCAATTGTGATGCATTACAAAAGGTCTGGCCTCATTGGATGGATTGTCTAGAATGGATTGTCGTGTTTGTTTCAGTTCCTCCACCGCCCATGGCTTACCAAGGGTATCTGCCCGCACAATGGCATCTTCTATTAGATGAAGGGCCTGTTCGTCCGATCCGATGAAATCCGCATAGGAATTGAACTCTTCACTCCAGAATTTATCATTGATCTTATCTTTGATTTGATCCGCTATGTAAGCGTACCCTTTGCTGAGACCGTCTTTACCGATTTCGGCTGCAATTTTTGACGCATCTACGAAGGCCTTTTGGGTATACGCTGCCACATCGATCATTTCGCTGTCCATACCATGCACTTCCATCATGCCATACCCATCAGGAAATTGATTTTTATCGGCATCATTTTCATTCATGAGCCAGTTAAGGCCTTTCTCAATGGTGGGGAAATATTTTTCCAAGAACGCTTTGTCTCCGTTCCATTGGTATATCTTCCAAATAAGGGTAGCAAATTGTGGGGTTTCATTAATGTTCCCGGGATTGAAAACGGCGCCATTGGTAGACATTTCATGAATGATTCGGCCATTTCCATTCAATGCTTCAGATACGCTATCCAATAATGAAATGGTACTGTAAACCGGATCTTTTTGACCAATAGCCATATAACCTTGTAAAGCATATTCGCTATCTACCCCAAACCACCATGGGTAATCGGGGATTCCCGCTCCAATACCAGTGCCAATTTCCGGAACGGTGCGAACAAGCCAATCGCAATTGTACTTAACCCATTCAAAAGCGGCTTCAATATCCTTGTCGGGAACGGTAAGCTTGGTTCTTTGGGCCAATGCGCTGTACCGTTCTTTTTTCGAATTAAAGTCTTGGAAAATATATTGCCGGATGGATTTGTGGTTCTCTAAGGCCGTGGCTTCTGATTTATAAGAGCCCGCAATGACGAAATTCACAACGACCGATTCATTTTCTGGAACCTCAATTTTATATTCAAGGGTTTTTGAATTACTTGCGCTGAGCTGCTTTGGACTATCCAAATAACTTTCGACTTTAGCATCTGATGCAATAAGGGCATACCATGGATTTAGACTGTCTTTAAAAGAGAGAATGCCTTTTGTTTCATCGAAAGAGGCAATATCCTTGCTGTCGATCATTTCGGTTCGCTCTCCCAACCATGTGGGGCGTAGATCGGAATGTGCTGTAAAATGCAATCCAAAATTCTTTTTGGCGCCTTCATTTGTGATATGCAACTGAATAACCACTCCTTCTTTTCCATCAGGTACAAACTGCCAACGTGTTACTTTAAGGCCCTCCTCCGAAAATGCATAATTCATTTTGTTGGCATAGGGGTAATTGGTAAACGAATTTGCTTTATCTAGTGACAAGGTAACACCGGCATGGAGTAGGGATATTTCGAAGCCATCCAATAATTTAATGGGATGGTTCCAAATACCTCCCATTTCACCTTTGACGTGCCATCCCAAATCCGGGAAGGAACCATCTTGATGCCCAACCACATACACCCGATCCCCAGCCGTAACATATGGGGATGGGAGATAAGATTCCTTACCGTTGATGGAAGGGCTTCCTTCCGCAAGCTCATTAAAGCTTACCGGTGTTTCTTCAGAATTCTGACAACATAAAAGGGATAATAAACAGGGTAGGAGAAAGAATTTTTTCACGATATTAGTTTACGTTAGCAGCTTAAAAATAGCTTTTTTGTTCGAAAGCACCAATCTGTTAAAAACAAGTTGTAAGGAAGATAGATTTATTCGTCCAATAGACTTCAAAACAAACCATCATGAAAAAAATATATACTATAGGAATGCTGTCCCTTTTAGTGCTAGTTGCTTGTAAGAACAGCACATCTGAAGAACATCCAGAAGTACTCGAAATTCTTGAGGATGACTATGTAGAAGAAGAGATTCCCATTTTTGTATATCCGACCGAACTTAGTGAAGTGCTTGATGCCCATGGTGGTATAAAAAAGTGGTGGGGAATGAATTCCCTGTCCTACGAAATTACCAAAGGAGAAACGGTTGAGAAGCATCTGATTTCCCTAAAGGACCGTCGTGTGCGACTGGATCATCCCAAGTGGTCCATTGGTTTTGATGGCAAAGAGGTATGGCTCTTGGAAAATGAAAAAGAGGACTATAATGGGAATGCGCGTTTTTACCACAACCTTTACTTTTATTTTTATGCCATGCCGTTTGTATTGGGCGATGATGGAATTACCTATGAAAAAATGGAGACCACCCAACTAATGGACAAGGAATATGAGGGGATTAAAATTTCTTACGGTGATGGAGTAGGAGATTCTCCAAAGGACGAATACATTCTGTATTATGACGCCGAAACGAATCGTATGGAGTGGTTGGGGTATACGGTAACTTATAAGAGCAATGAGAAAAGCGAAACATGGAGCTTTATCCATTATTCTGAATGGGAAACGATAAATGATTTGGTACTTCCCAAAAAACTTACATGGTATACTACAGAAAATAATGTGCCTGTATCGGAGCGAAGTAGCCGTGTATTCGAGCATGTTCAGGTTTCGCCCGAAGTGCCAAATGAAAACTTATTTATAATACCTGATGGTGCTGAGGTAGTGGAAAGGTAATGCCACCACATAAACCAATTTGCTAGGATCTTTCCTCAAATGGAACAATGGTTCCTTTTTCAACATAATTTTTTAGGTCATTCAATAACATGGCCCAACAAAAGGAAGAATTCCTAAACTCGTTGTTACAGTGTTTCCAACCCAGGTGTGAGAACTTGAGTAATACTCCATTATCCAATTCTTCAAGGTCGAAACCAAAAGTAGTGGTGCTCCAATCTTCACTAGCATGGGTCATTTTAAGATGGAAGGACCTGTTAGGTTCCGTGGAGGCTACTTTGGCACGCCAATCATACTCTGGGGCAAAGTAAAGGGTATATTCAGATCCTTGTATGGGTTTTCCTGCAGACTGCAAGGTCCACCAATTATTGAGGTGCATGGGCAGACTTATCGCATTGAACACCTGCTCTGGTGTTCCCAAAATTACTAAATCATGATATATGGAATGCGCGGTATTCAAAGTTCCAAGTATATAAAAAAGGGTCATTCAGAGAACGACCCTTTTTAGATGTTTTAATTTCCAGAATATTTATCCATATACCGCTTCCATAGTTTGGTCTGGTGCGTTTCAAGTGAAATCTCACGACCATCTATAAAGGCATGTGTTAGGTTATTGGTTCTCATATCTAAGGCATCACCCTCGCTCACAAAGAACGTGGCACTTTTGCCTACTTCTAAGCTACCATACGTAGCATCTATTCCTAAAATCTTAGCAGTATTCAAAGTGATCATTTGTAAGGCAGTTTCCTTGTCAACACCTTGCCCTACTAATTGACCGGCATAAAAAGGTAGGTTTCGCGTGTTCATACGCTCCATCTGTCCTTTGGCATTTAGCCCCACTAAAAGCCCGCCATCGGCAAGCAATTTAGGTAGTTTATAGGGCAGATCATAATCATCGTCATCTGCTCTTGGCGTTGTATGCACGCGATTTACCAAAACTGGTACATTATGCTCTTTCAAGAAAGGAATGATCTTATATGCTTCATACCCACCAACCAGGACCACCTGTGAGATTCCCGATTCTTTAGCCATGGTTATCCCATCAATAATCTCGCGCTCTCCTTGGGCATAGACGTACAATTTCTGACTTCCATTGAACAGTCCTTGCATGGCGGCAAATCCTTCATTTTTTGATGCGGCACTGGCCTTTCCGTAAGCCTTTGCACCTGCCAAATAGGAACGGACTTCATCAATTCGTTCATTGTATTTGTCGTCTGGTTTCCAAGCTGGGTCTTCACCAAGCCACCATCGCCCACGTTTAAAGCTATTGGGCCATATTAAATGTATACCATCATCTGTTTTTACGGCAGCATCTTCCCAATTCCATGCATCTAACTGCACTACCGAGGAAGTTCCTGAAATGCGACCTCCTTGTGGCGCAACCTGTGCTACCAATACGCCATTTGGTCTTAGGGATTCTACTACTTTACTTTCTGCGTTATAGGCAATAATACTTCTGATATTGGGAATGAAATCACCGATCTCATCAAAATCCCGGGTTTGTCTTAGGGCATCTACTTCACCCAATCCTAGGGTGCTCACAGGAGCAATAATTCCTGGGTAAATGTGCTTACCACTGGCGTTTACCACTCTACCTTGCGTGCCAGTAGTCGCATCACCTATGGCAGTAATTTTTCCATCACTGAATACAATGACGCTATTTTCAATAACAGAGCCATTACCCAAATGGGCTGTGGCCCCTGTAATACTAATGGTCTCTGATTGTGAAGGTGCAGGGGTCTGCTGAGCCCAAGCATGTAATCCAACACAAATAACTGTAGCTAATAAAATGTTCTTTATAATCTTCATGGTTGGATTAGTTTATAGTTTCACAATGCATATGAATTTTTTCTTTCTTGCTAGGTGGTTTGGTTTTACCACCACCGTCTTTTTCGGCACGCATCATCGACATGAGCTTATTGCGCTCTTCCTTAATGGCTTCGCGTTTTTGTTTATCAGCTTCAATATCGAAGTAGACCGCACCATCAATGATGGTTTTTTCCGCCTTGGCATAAACCGAAAGTGGATGATCGGACCATAATACCAAATCGGCATCCTTCCCTTCTTTTATACTTCCAGTTCTATCATCTAGGTGTAATAACTTGGCAGGGTTAATGGTCACCATTTTCCAAGCCTCTTCCTCACTCATTCCACCATACTTCACACTTTTAGCTGCCTCTTGGTTCAATCTGCGGGACATTTCATTGTCGTCACTGTTTATGGCTGTGACCACGCCTTGCTTTGCCATAATGGCTGCGTTGTAAGGAATGGCATCATTCACTTCATACTTATAGGCCCACCAATCACTGAAGGTAGATCCACCAGCGCCATGGGCTGCCATTTTATCGGCTACTTTATACCCTTCTAAAATGTGTGTAAAAGTATTCACCTTAAAGTTGAACTTTTCGGCTACTTTCATAAGCATGTTGATTTCGCTTTGTACGTAGCTATGGCAACTAATGAAACGTTCTCCATTCAGGATTTCGGCCAGTACTTCCATTTCTTCATCGTAACGATACGATTGTCCACTTTTCTTCTTGGCATCGTATTCTTTGGCACGATTAAAATAATTCACATATACCTGCTCCACACCCATTCTTGTTTGAGGGAATCGTGCAAAACTCCTCCAATTGGATTGCTTTACATTTTCACCCAGTGCAAACTTTATGAATTTAGGACTGTTATCGTACACCAACCCTTCGGCATCTTCTCCCCATTTTAACTTTAAAATAGCTGAACGTCCCCCGATTGGATTAGCAGAACCATGTAAAATCTGAATACTGGTCACACCCCCTGCTAGGTTTCTATAAATATCCATGTCTTCAGGGTTAATGACGTCTTCTATTGTTACTTCGGCCGAAGAATTGTGTCCAGCTTCGTTAATGGATAAGGCGGCTATATGGGAATGCTCATCAATAACCCCAGCTGTGAGATGCTTACCCGTTGCATCTATTTTTTTAGCACCGCTAGCACTAAGGTTCTTTCCAATGGCAACAATCTTACCGTCTTTTACCAATACATCCGTATTTTCTAAAACACCTGCATCTTCACTTGTCCAAACGGTTGCGTTTTGGAACAACATGTTTTGTGACTTGGGTTTGCTGCTGAAACCATATCCTACATTAGGATAGGTAGTAGGTACAATTTCCGGTTTTTTATCCTTGTCTTTATCCTTATCATCCTCCTTATCGGCATTTCCAGTTCGAGTTGCCGTAAACGAACTTTCGGTTCCGTTAGGTAAAACTAGTTTGCCGGAGAAAGAACTTCCAGAGGTAGGAATTAATGCCGCTGCTGTGTGGGTTTCTGTTTTGTCTTCATCAGTAAAAGAGAAGGTAATCCAGTCGTTTTTATAAGCAGCCTTGGCCTTGAATTTCTTTTCGCCTTGTTTCAATTCCATTTTGGGTTTGGTGGCCTCACCCTTCAAGGTCATTTCATACGTGGTTCCATTAGCAGAAAGGTTGTACTTACCGCGAATGTCCTTCTGAGTCATGTCGTTAATAACGTGTTTATGACCTTGAACCCAATTTTCGAATAAGGTGGTTTCCTTTTCGAATACATTCCCTGAAGTAATCAGGAAATTAGCATATTTTCCTTTTTCCAAAGTCCCCAAGATGTTGCTCTTTCCCAATAATTGCGCAGGAACGGTGGTTAGGGATTCCAAGGCTTTGGTTTCCGAAAGGCCATGTTTAATGGCTTTCATGAGATTCTTTTTGAACTCAGACATTTTATCCAAGTCATGTGTTGTCAGTGAAAAAGTTATCCCATTATCAGCCAATACTTTTGGATTAGTAGGGGATTGGTTCCATGCTCGCATATCCTCTAGGGCTACATATTTTGCATGATATGGATCGCTAACATCGAATGCTGCTGGAAAGTCGATGGGAATGATATATTTTGCTTGGGTTGCTTTTATACTTTCAATAGATTCGTATTCATCGCCACCTCCTACAATTACATAGTTTACTCCAAACTGATCGCCAATTTTATCGGCTCTTACATTATTTGCCTTGTCTCCAGCATAGAAGAAAGGAACAAGGTTCTTATTCTCTATCATGGCTTCTAGTGAACGATCCTTGGTATCGGAGTTACCCTTGGAGTACCAGTTCATGTCACTATACATTTGCCGCAATAGGGCCATCGAGCCCATTAGGGATGTAGGATAGGACTGTCTGCTTGCTACACTTTTGGAAAAGCTAAAGAATTGCCCTGAAGCATCCTCTAGGATTCGATCTTGGTCCCCGCCTTTATCATTAAGTGCTACCAAAACACCTGTCCCACGAGCGATACCATCCATGAGATGTGTATTTACTGTCCCAAAACCTGCTTCGCGAAACTCTTTTGCCTTTTTCTTATCATATTTAAATTTTTCGATACCATTGGTTTCGGGCATAATATGATCGTTCCAATAAAACCCTTCCCTCGAAGCATCGTATTGAGGCCCACGCCCATTGCTTTGGGCACGTTCGGGTTTTTTCAGGCCAAAGCCTGAATAACTTTCAATAAATGAAGGGTAGATGTGTTTCCCATCCAAGTCTATAGTTACCGAATTGGCAGGTATGGTAACCTTTTTGCCAGCTTCGACGACTTTTCCATTTTGGATAAGTAAAGTTCCTTTTTTAATTACATTCCCCGGACTGATATGCAGGGTTGCATTTGTAAAGGCCGTATAATTATTGTTTTTTTCCTTGACACCGTCGTTCTTGGGAAAATAATCTTGGCCAAAAGCGAATCCTGCCATGCAGAGGCACAGCAGAAAAAAGAAGGTTTTTTTCATTCGTGAGTAATTGGTTATTTCTGTTTTAAAGATAATAAGGTAAGATGGTTTACGAAGAACCTCAAAGGGAGTTTAACACCCTGTTAAGAAAACCTTAAAGCGGACGATCCTCGAAGTAATTCACCACAAGGGCAACCATATAACTATAGCTCATTATACCCTTAGATTGATTGTTTGCTTTTAGAAACTGATCCCAAAATAGCTTAGAGATATCCTCGAATGGGTTTTCATAACTCTCCCAGAATTCACGCATTTCGCGATAACTTTCCAAAATACCATAATTAATGGTAGGTAGAATTGCTTTGTAGGTATCCATATCCCGACGTGCGATTTCATTTACGCAATAGCGTAAGGCAAAGATATAGCCAGTATACTGTATGTATGGATCGTCATTATGTAGTGTTGCCAAAGTGGCAATGAAATTGGCTTCGTTCTCTGCTGCATACCCAATTTGGTGCGCTTGTTCGTGACAACTCACCACAGGAAACTTATATGTTTTTATCAGGTTATTCACTTGCGCTTCTCCAGTCAAGGGATTATAATACCCGCTATAGCCCATATAGGTTAGTCCTAAGCTCCACCCGCTTTTTTTGATGCTTTTTGGCGAATAATGGAGATTGGGATATTCTTTTTCCAGATTTTTATACCCGTTTATGGATTTGTCGAAAATCTCTTTTTGCGAATAGGGGAGATCGATCTTAGTGCTATCGGCGAAGCCCAGTTGGCGATGTAATTCATTCGATTTTGCAATAATCCGTTTGGTGGTTTCTACTAATTCTTCGGTAGTATAGCCCCGATCCAATTCCAATGTTTTGTGCAACGGTGTACGAAGATAGTTTAGCCCCCACATTAAATTGAACACCAAATAAATTACGGAAAGTGATGACATAATATCCACTACAAATAAGACAGGTTCCCTGCGTACCCTGCGAATGTTCTTGTAAATCCATCGGAGAAAAAAGAGTATGAGGAGCAGATAGAGCAAGTCTCCAAAGGAAAAGGGAATCCATCCGAAGATAGTGCGTGAAATTTTTGATAGAACTGGATAAATTCCTTGGCTATAGTACTTTTCTATAAATTCTGGAAAGTTCCTTAGAATAAGGAGCGAAAAATATTGAACGGGGAGTAAGAGGGCTAAAATTACTTTGGTTCTTTTTCGCATGAATCAAACATACAAAGAATTCTTCGATCATTCGTTTTCCGAAAGCAGTAGAAGCTGTATTTTTGAACAAATTATTTAAAAATTATGAGCGAAGCAGTCAGAGCACTTGAGCCTAACGCACTTTGGAACCATTTTGCAGATTTAAATGCCGTTCCGCGTGCCTCCAAGAAAGAAGAAAGAGTTATTCAATTCATGAAGGACTTCGGGAATGGCTTGGGATTGGAAACCATCGTAGATGAAGTGGGTAATGTAATTATCCGTAAACCAGCGACTTCTGGAATGGAAGATCGAACCCCTATCGTTATGCAGTCGCATTTAGATATGGTGCATCAAAAAAATAATGATACGGTTTTCGATTTCGAAACCCAGGGTATAGATATGTTCATAGATGGAGATTGGGTAAGGGCCAACGGCACTACACTTGGAGCAGATAATGGGCTGGGAGTGGCAACAATCATGGCTGTACTTGCTAGCGACAGCATTGAGCATCCTGCTTTGGAGGCTTTGTTTACTATAGACGAAGAAACGGGTATGACTGGGGCTATGGGATTGAAAGGCGGATTGCTTAAGGGAGGAATCCTTTTAAACCTCGACACTGAGGAAGACGATGAAATAGGAGTAGGTTGTGCAGGCGGCGTAGATGTTACCGCTACAGGAAGCTATAGTAAAATGGACGCGCCCAACAATTCCCAGGCCTATACTATATCGCTCACAGGACTTCAAGGAGGCCACAGTGGCATGGACATCATTAAAGAGTTGGGGAATGCTAACAAACTTATGAACCGCATCTTGGCATCCGTAAGTGACATTTCTTTCGTGGCTCAAATTAATGGCGGGAGTCTTCGTAATGCGATTCCTAGGGAAAGTGTGGCTACAGTTGTGGTTCCTATGGAAAATGTATCAGATTTTGTAAAGAGGGTTGAAACTGCTCAGTTTCATATTATAGATGAATTCAAATTGTTGGAACCGGAATTGGCCATAGAAACCCAAAAAGTGGAAATGCCTTCTTCGGTAATGTCCAAAGAGGATCAAAACCAATTGATAAATGCAGTATACGGTGCACATAATGGGGTATACCGAATGAGTCCGGCCATTGAAGGCCTGGTGGAAGCCTCGAATAATATAGCCAAAGTCACCGTCGCTAATGGTGCTGTAAAAATTGAGTGCCTCACCCGTTCATCGGTAGAATCTTCCAAGGATGATGTGGCCAATAGCCTAAAGGCAGTTTTTGAAATGGCGGGTTATGATGTAAGCTTTTCGGGAGAGTATCCCGGTTGGGCACCCAACATGGATAGCCCGATTCTAAAAGTAATGGAGCAGTTATATGTGGATTTGAATGGTGAAAAACCACATGTGGCCGCTTGCCATGCAGGATTGGAGTGTGGTATATTAGGACAGAATTATCCTGAAATGGATATGATCTCCTTTGGCCCTACTATAAAGGGAGCACATTCACCCGATGAAAGAGCTAGTATTTCTTCCACATTGAAGTATTGGAATTTCGTAGTAGAAACCTTAAAGAATATTCCACGGAGTTAATAGAAGGCCTTATAATGATTCGTCTTTTTAAGAAATCATTGAAGTATTTGGCAATTGCTTTCCTGAACACTTGCCTTCTTTTTTTATTGCTGATGTACTGGGTTGGCTTCATTGAGTTGACCTTTAGCGAATGGATTGTTTTTATTGAAACTCTCAAAGTAATCGGATTGGGACTGGCCAATTTGATCGCCTTGCGCATTTTGGTATCGTTTTTCCGTTGGATCAAATTATATTCAATTCCTAAAAAAATCATATTTGCTGTATTGATAACATTGGCATTGCATGGGGGATTATATTATCATTACTGCACCAAGATATATGAGAACGAATTCTTGAATGCTGCCTTGCGAAAAAGCCTAGAGAGCAAGATTGACGATAGTGAGGATTATCCCTACGGTACCGAAGGCAATAATCTTACTATAGATGAATATGAACTTATTACGAACCTAAATTGGTTCCCTAAGATTTCCAAGGAAGCAGATAGCATTTCCTTTTCATATTATCGAGATGGCTTTTTACCCGACTATTCCTTTAATCTAGTCTATTACGTGCCTTTAGAAAGTACTGTAGATACATTATCGTATATAGGAGATCAGTTTGAGAAAGGAAGGTCGTATGAGATTGTAAACGGCAAGAAGAAAGTTAATTACTTCGAATCACTGCAATAAAAAACCTCCGTATAGACGGAGGTTTTTTATGCAAAATATATGCTGTTATCTAATCAACATTGGATACTTCTACCAATTCCAATTGGAAAATCAGGTCTGTGTTTGGAGGGATACCCCTGTTTCCTTGTTCTCCATACGCTAAATGAGAAGGAACAAATAAGGTTACCTTATCACCTACGGACATACGTAACATAGCCTCTTTGAACCCAGGAATTAATCGTGCTTCGGTACTATACACACTTGGTATCGGAATATATTGTCCTGCTGCCAATCTTCTCTGATCCACCGCTTCATACTTTTCGGCAACTTCAAGAAGGCTGGTATCAATAAGTTTTCCGTCGGCAAAGTATACTGCATAGTTCATTGTGACCTTATCACCTTCATTAGGCTTAACTCCATCCCCTTTATTGTTCCAGTAAATTTGAAGCCCGGATTCTGTTGTTTCTGCATCTGCTTTCAGTGCATTTAATTCATTAATTGTGGTCTCTGCTACCTTGGCCAAGCGCTCTTCTTTTTCCTTCTTCACATTTTCAATATTCTCCATTTCTCCAGCGAACGAAGGAATTTTAGCTCCTTTGTTTATAATATTCACTTCCTGAATAATTACTGGGTCTACTGGTTTGTCTCCAGGTTTGCTGGTTTCAATATTTCCAATTGAATCTACTACTTGCTGCCCAAGCACAACCTCTCCAAAAACGGTATGCTTACCGTCTAGCCAAGGCGTTTCTTTTAGGGTAACGAAAAACTGACTACCATTGGTAGCGGCTCCCGAATTTGCCATGGAAAGAATTCCTTTTTTGTCATGCTTTAAGCTGTCCACAAACTCATCTGGAAAACGATATCCTGGATTTCCACTACCATCTCCTTTTGGATCTCCACCCTGAATCATAAAGTCTTTTATGACCCTATGAAAAGTAAGGTTGTTGAAATAAGGCTTTCCTTTATATACTGAGTCAACCATTTCATGTGTTCCTTCGGCCAATTCAACAAAATTGGCAACTGTTAATGGGGTTGCCTTTTCATAGAATTTAGCAACGAAAATTCCTTTGTTGGTTACAAACTCGGCGTATAAGCCCTTGTCCAAGTCGGGATATTTACTTTTACAAGAGGTAAAAGAAACAGCGGTAAAAAACACCGCTAAAAGCATTAGTTTTTTCATAATGTTATTCATTTTCTAGTGTTTGTATCGTTTTTAATGTAATAGTGCTTTGTATTGGGACATTGGTGCCTAACTTATTTTCGATGCCGTAGTATCCATATGCTTTGTAGGAAGGAAATAGAAAGGTAACGGTTTCTCCTTCCTTCATCAATTTTAGGCCATCGCGTATACCAGAAATCAATTCCTGATTGGACTGATCTATTTTATAATTCTGAAGGCCGTTATCGGCTTCAGAAAGAACCACTTTTCCGGTCAATGATTTAACATCGTAAGTAAATGTTACGGCATCCCCTAATTGAGGGAATGTGGTTTTTAGGGTATCCTTTACATTGTAATAATACCAAAAGCCACTATCTGAAGACAAATAGTCCCGCACGGTATCTGCTTTAATGATATTGGTAATCATTTTCTCCTCTTGTTCGTATAGGAGTTTGTTTCTTTCTGCGGATTCCTTTATAAAAGTCCCAGAAGTACTCTTAATGGGTCTTCTTGCTTCAGGTCCTTTACAGGAAGGCAGCAACAGCACTACTGCACATAAAAGTAGCAGATTACGCATCATGGTTTAGGGCATTTTTATAGGCTGGCAATATACTAATAAAATGTTGTATGGTTTCTTCAATAGGTTTTTCGGCCCTACCTCCAGCAGCATTGGTATGGCCACCACCTTCAAAATGGGCGCGGGCAAATTCATTCACCGAAAAGGAACCTTTACTTCTGAAAGAAATCTTGGTGATACTTTCCTGTTTGTTTTCAATAAAGATCACGGCAAAAATGACTCCTTTAAGGGAAAGCGCATAATTTACAAACCCTTCGGTGTCCCCTTTTTTAAAGTCGTGGGAATCCAACTCTTTTTGGGAAAGTGAAATATATGCGGTCCTATATTCGGGAAGTACCTGAAGGTTATTTAAGGCCACTCCCAAAAGTTTCATTCGATCCTGACTGTTGGTATCGTAAATATTTTGATGAATCGTACTGTTCTTTGCTCCTTTTTCAATTAAGGAAGCTATAACCCTATGGGTGGTTGCTGTTGTTGCAGGAAATCGAAAGGACCCAGTATCGGTCATAATACCAGTGTACAGTTGTGTAGCAATTTCTGGGGTAATTTCATCAATACCATGAAGTGCCTGGATAAAGTGAAATACCATTTCGGCAGTAGAACTCATGGTAACATCACTGTAGGTGGCAACGGCATAAGTATCCGGTTGCTGATGGTGATCTATCATAACAAATGGGGCCGTTACACCTTCCAAAACCTCACCTAGGTCGCCCGTTCGGTTCAACGCATTGAAATCAAGCGTACATACGACATCGGCATTGGCCAAAACCTCTCTTACCTTCTTTTCCTGTCTATCGAACTGAATGATATCCGAACAACCTGGGATCCATTTTAGGAATTGAGGATAATCGTTAGGCATAACCACTTGGGTATAATGCCCACGCTGTTTCAAGAAAAAGGACAATGCCAAACAAGAACCAATAGCATCCCCATCGGGATTCTTATGCCCAATAATTACAATGTTTTTTGGAGTATCCAATAAGGATTTTACTGTATCTACCGTATCTTTATTCATAAGCGCTGCGAAGATACAATTTCTTAATAGTTCGATAATGCGGCTTTAACTAAATTTGAAGATTCTAACACGAACAACATGAAATACCTATTCCTAGTATTTACCAGTGTGCTTCTTGCATCCTGTAAGCAAGGGGACACTACCAAAGTCGAGATTTCTGAAGCCACCACGGATTATGATTATACGCTTGTATTTGCCAGCTGTAATGATCAGGATCGGCCCCAGCCCCTTTGGGAACCCATATTGGCAAATAATCCAGATCTATTTATTTGGGGCGGAGATAATATCTATGCAGATACAGATGATATGGCTAAAATGAAATCGGATTACGATAAGGTGCTGGCCAATACATCCTATCAGAAATTAATGAAGTCTACCGAAATCATTGGCACATGGGATGATCACGATTACGGTAAAAATGATGCCGGGAGGGAATGGGAGAAAAAGGAAGAAGCCAAGAAACTCTTTCTAGAGTTCCTGAACATACCCTCTGGCGATGAACGACATCAAATGGAAGGGGTGTATTCATCATACAGGGCCAAAGTAGGGGACCATACGTTAAAATTTATTCTTCTTGATACCCGAACATTCCGTGATTCCCTCTTAAAGAGCGAAGTAAAAGGAAGGCGCTATGAGCCATGGCCTCAAGAAGATACGCATAGAACTCTATTGGGAGCCCAGCAATGGGATTGGTTGGAAACAGAATTGAAAGATGAAAGCGCAGATTTCAATGTGATCGTAACCAGTATTCAATATTTGAATAACGGACACGGATGGGAACGTTGGGGCTGTTTTCCTTCGGAAATGGAGAAAATGGATGCCCTTATTGCAAATGCAAAATCAAAAAATATTATTCTCTTAAGTGGAGACCGGCATATGGCCGAAATTTCAGTGGCTGAAATGGAAGGGCTCTCTTATCCTTTGGTCGATTTCACCACAAGTGGAATGACCCATACTTGGATTGACGGCGAAACGGAAAGGAACGAGCATAGGGTAAGTAATGTGATAAAACGTCTCAACTTTGGGGTCATTCACTTTGATTTCGATGCCCGAAAGGTGGTTTTTGAAATTCGCGGGGAGGATGACTTTCTATACGAGCGTCACGAAATTGAATATTAAGGAATGGTTAAACATTGTTTTTTGCTTTTCAAAAGCTTACTTTTGCCCCCAAATTAAAAACATCTATGAGAACAGATAGAACTTTTACCATGTTAAAGCCTGATAGCGTTGAAAAAGGAAACGTTGGGCCTATTCTTGAAAAAATCACAGCAGCAGGTTTTCGAATCGCTGCGATGAAATTAACACAAATGACCACAGCAGATGCCCAAGCTTTCTACGCTATTCACAAAGAGCGTCCATTCTTCGGAGAGTTGGTAGAGTATATGACACGAGGTCCAATTGTGGCTGCTGTTCTTGAAAAGGATAATGCTGTAGAGGATTTCCGTACCCTAATTGGTGCCACGAATCCAGCAGAGGCTGCCGAAGGAACTATTCGTAAGCTGTATGCTGCTTCCATTGGTGAAAATGCAGTTCACGGAAGTGATAGTGACGAAAACGCTGAAATTGAAAGTCAATTCCACTTTGCTGGAAGGGAGATTTTCTAATTCGAAACAAATAATAAAAAGAAGGCCACTCTTAAAAAGGAGTGGCTTTTTTTGTTAGCGGAGTACTAATTTCTTAATAAGATCGCTATCTAATTCCTCATTTAATAGCGTTAGGATTTTTTCTTTTCCATAGCTCAATTCCTCACGTAAGACAGATGAGGTAAGTTGCACGAACAAGGTATCTCGATCTAATAGCACGTTGTCTGTGTATTTTGATATGGCCTCTCCCATCACATTATGCCAAGCCTGTTGCGCAGAGACTTTGTCCAACCCTTTTTGCAGTTTCCGGCTAGAACCAATGATCTCTTTCAAGACATCTCCTATAGAGCTATGTTCAGTACTGCGCTTTGCCATACTAGTTGAGGTTTATAGGTTTAAATCGTTTGTACGTATATATTTTTCCATCTTCGTTACGCACCTGCAATAGGCTATCGCCACTTTTTAAAACGGTTTCTGTCCATTCGGAGAATGGCGTTTTATAATGCAATCGCAAGCTATCTGCGTCTGTTTTTAGGTAGAACTTTTCAGACACTTTTGTAGTGCGAAATGACCCATCCAATTTTGGGGCTAATTTTTTTCTTGCTCCGCTATCCCCTTGTACTTCAATATAGTCAATTAAAGTGTTGATCTCAAAATTTCTTACAGATCCATCGCTAAGGATTACTTGTTCTATCTCCCAATACCCTTGCAAGTTGGGTATGTGGTCTTCTGGTGCTTGGCGTTTGCAGGAAAGGCAAACGATGAATAGCATTGAAATTAATATTCCACTTCTCATAATGCAAACATTTTATAGGACTTACTCACTTCCTTTACAACACTTTCCGTTCTTGAAGCGTGGGTGTCGCTAATGAATAATTGACCAAAATCTTCGTTGTCTACCAACGTAATAATTTGTGCGACCCTGTCTTCATCCAACTTGTCAAAAATATCATCTAAAAGTAGAATGGGTAATTCCTTGCTCTGTTTTTTCAGAAAATCGAATTGCGCCAATTTTAATGCTATAAGAAATGATTTCTGCTGACCCTGCGAACCGAATTTCTTGATAGGATGTCCTTCGAGCTGAAATAAAAGGTCATCCTTATGAATTCCGAAATTTGTGTATTGGGTTATTTTGTCTTTCTGGAGATTCTGTTCTAGCAAATCGATCAGCTTCGAATCGTGTAACTGGCTCCTGTAGCTCAATTCAACCAGTTCTTTGCTATTGCTAATTACTTCATAACGCTTCAGGAAAATAGGGGCAAATTCTTCAATAAATGAAACCCTTCTTTCATGGATTAGAGCACCATATTCCTCCAATTGCAGGTTGTATATATCTAGCGTGTCCTTGTTAAAAGTAGTATTCACGGCAAAATACTTTAACAGCGAATTGCGTTGCTCCAATACCTTCTTGTAGGCAATAAGGGCCCTAAGGTATTCCGAATCACCTTGCGAAATAACACCATCCATGAACTTACGCCGGGTATCACTTCCTTCTACAATAAGATCCCTATCACTCGGCGAAATAATAACAAGTGGTAAAAACCCTATGTGCTCACTAAATTTTTCATAGGCTTTGCCATTTCGCTTTATAATTTTTTTCTGCCCGCGTTTGGCACTTACAATTACCTTTTCGGGCTTATCTTTCTTTTCGTATGTGCCTTCTATCACAAAGAATTCTTCCCCATGTTTAATGTTCTGGGTGGTAATCGGATTAAAATAGCTTTTTCCGTACGAAAGATGATAAATTGCATCGAGCACATTCGTTTTACCAACGCCATTAAGACCCACAAAGCAGTTGATCCTTGCATCAAAATCGAACGTTAGGGTTTCGAAGTTTTTGTAATTGAGTAAGGATAAAGACTGTAACTGCATTAAAATTAGGGTCTTGTGAATTTCAGAAAATAAAAAACAATAAGGTTTTTGCGGGTGTTTTCCGCTGTGCAAAATATTGATTTTTCCCTTTTAAATTGTAATAAAAATTTTATTTTTGCGCTTCATAAAACCATACAATATGGCAACCTACAAGAAAAGAGGTTATAAACCTAAGACGAAAGTCGAAAAGGAAATTGAACTAGAAGATGGAAGTGCAACGGCTGAGGTATTTAAAACCCTAGACGAAGGGGCATCTAAAACCGAGGCTTGGGTTGAAAAGAACCAAAAATTTATCCTAGGATTTGTTGGGCTTGTTGCTATCTGTGTCCTTGGATACTTAGCATATCAGAACTTTATTCAAGAACCAAAACAAGCAGAAGCGACTAGCGAGATGTTCCAGGCACAATCACATTATGTGGATGCATTGAACTCTACAACGGATAAGGATTCTTTGTATAACGTAGCATTGAACGGCTCTGCTGGAAAGTACGGTTTGGTAGATATTGCAGATAAATACAGCGGGACACCCGCAGGCAACATTGCCAAGTACTATGCTGGAATGGCTTATTTGAACCTTAATCAGTATCAGGAGGCGATTAACTATTTAGACTCCTACAAAGGTGGTGATGAAGCGACTGGGTCATTGGCAAAAGGCGCTATTGGCGACGCATTCGTTCAATTAGGTCAGTCAGAAGAAGCCTTGAAGTATTACCTAGAAGCTGCTACCATGAAGAAGAACGATGTAACAACTCCTCGTTTTTACCTTAAAGCAGGGATAACTGCAATGCAATTGGGTCAAGCAGCCAAAGCATTGGAGTACTTCAATATCATTGTAGAGGATTACAAAGACTCCGAAGAAGCTACAAAGGCAAAACTGTATAAAGGACAGGCTGAGGCAATGCAGTAGATATGGCAACAGCAAATACAAACTTATCGGCTTACGATAAAACAACAATCCCAAATGCGAAGGACTTTCGATTTGGGATTGTTGTTTCTGAATGGAATGAAGAGATTACCCAAGGGATGTTCCAGGGTGCCTTCGACGCCATTTTAGATTGTGGCGGAATAAAGGAGAATATCGTACGATGGAACGTCCCAGGAAGCTTTGAATTGATTTATGGGGCAAAAAAAATAACCGAGGCATACGATATGCTCGATGCCGTTATTGCCATTGGAAGCGTAATACAGGGTGAGACCAAACACTTCGATTATGTTTGCGAAGCCGTTTCCCAAGGGATTAAAGATCTCAATGTTCAAGGGGACATTCCTGTAATTTTTTGTGTGCTCACGGATAACAATTGGCAACAAGCCAAGGAGCGAAGTGGCGGCAAGCACGGTAACAAAGGAACCGAAGCTGCCATAGCGGCCATAAAAATGGCACAACTTAGGAAAGAGGCACGGTTCTAAATCACTAGAAAACAATAATTTTTAAGAAAATCCCTTTTTGAAAAAATTAACGGGACACACTCGGCATTGTTTTTGATTTTACCTAACTTTGAAAAGTAAGCTTATGGGACCGATTAAATTCACAATAATAAAGAAACTTAAAACCAATAATAGGTTTAACTATACCCCTCGGTATTATAAAGGAAAAGAAGATATAGAGGAAGGTAAGTTTGCCACAAAATTGGATGCGTACAACGAAAGTTACAACAAGAATGATTTCGGATCGCATTGGCACGAGGCGCGAAAGACCAAGCGCAACCGTGGGAATTTTGAGTTAAACAATACCGTACTCATCATTGCAGCTATACTTGCATTGCTCTTCCTTTGGTTAATAGATTTTGACCTAACCATTTTTACCTAGACTTATTGAATGTCTAATATTATTAAGTTATTACCCGATCACGTTGCCAACCAAATTGCAGCAGGAGAGGTGGTACAACGACCGGCTTCTGTAGTAAAGGAATTGCTGGAAAATGCCATCGATGCAGAAGCGACTTCTATTAAACTAATAGTAAAGGATGCAGGGAAAACCTTAATCCAAGTGATCGATAATGGAAAGGGCATGTCCGATATAGACGCACGTCTTTGCTTTGATCGTCACGCGACTTCCAAAATACAAAGTGCCGATGACCTATTCAATTTGCACACCAAAGGGTTTAGGGGTGAAGCGCTCGCTTCTATAGCAGCCATTGCACATGTTGAGCTTAAAACCAAAACTTCAGATTCCGATATAGGTACCCATATTACCATTGAAGGTAGTAAGGTAATTTCGCAGGAAGTGGCTGTCGTGCCCAAAGGGACAACACTTTCGGTTAAAAACCTATTCTTTAATATTCCCGCACGTCGTAATTTTTTAAAAAGTAACCCAGTAGAAACACGTCATATCATTGATGAATTCCATAGGGTGGCATTAGCACATCCACAGGTTACTTTCAAAATGATCCATAATGGTAACGATGTTTTCGACCTTCCCGAAAGTAATATTAGACAGCGAATCGTGAACATTTTTGGGAGTAAGTCCAACGAAAAATTGGTGCCTGTATCTGAGGAAACAGAAATAGTAAAGGTAAACGGGTTTGTGCTTAAACCTTCTTTCGCCAAAAAGAGTAGGGGAGAACAGTTCTTCTTTGTGAATGATCGGTTTATAAAAAGCGCTTACCTCAATCATGCCGTATCATCTGCATTTGAAGGCCTTATTAAGGATGGGGCCCATCCGGGTTATTTCCTGTATTTGGAAGTGCCACCGCAATCGATCGATATAAACATACATCCTACCAAGACGGAGATTAAATTCGACGATGAGCATGCCATTTATGCTATGCTTCGGGCCACTGTTAAGCACAGTCTTGGTCAGTTTAGTATTGCACCTGTTTTAGATTTCAATAAGGATGCAAGTTTTGACACACCCTACGAATACAGTAAGAAGTCTCCTGTTGCTCCCACTATAGAAGTGGATAGCAGTTTCAACCCATTCAAGGACGGAAGCATTTCTAAGCCTAGCAAAATGGCATATCGAAAAGAATCATCAAAGGCTTGGGAATCTTTATACGTGGGATTAAAGGATGAAAGCAGTCCACAAGAAGTTGAAACCTTCAGTGGAGTGGAAGTAGAAAGTGATGAGGTGACAGGCAGTCTATTTACGGGTGAAAAAGTGCATGCGGGACAAATTACGTTTCAAATTCAGAATAAATATATTGTAAGTGCTGTAAAAAGTGGAATGATGATCGTGCATCAACACTTGGCACACCAACGAATAATTTATGAAGAACTGTTGAAAAACATGACCGTTCAGGAAGCGGTAAGTCAACAGCTTTTGTTCCCCGTACAATTGTCTTTTTCGAAACCGAAATTGGAACTATTGGAGTCTATTAAGGAACAATTGGAGTATACAGGCTTCGTTTTCGCCTCTTGGGAGCTGGAGGAAATAGGAATTAATGGAATACCTGCTGGGGTTAAGGAAAGTAGTGTGGCGGGTATTTTGGAACAGCTTTTAAGCGACCTGGAAAATCGGGTTCCGGAAGCTGGATTTAGTCAGAACGACGTGCTGGCCAAATCTATGGCCAAAAGCATGGCCATTAGAACAGGTACAGCTATGGAAAAAGAAGAACAAGAGCATTTAATACATCAACTGTTTGCCTGCAAGGAACCCAGTGTTTCGCCAGATAACAGACCCGTACTTGTAATGTTGAATGCCAATGATTTGGATAAAAAGTTTATGTAAATGGGAAGACTAACTGAGACAGTAAAGGTTTTAATTATTATCAACGTGATATTTTTCGTTGGTAAACTAACCATGCCAGAGGTAGCTGATAGACTTTTCTCTTTGTATTATTTCGAGAACCCTAAATTTCAATTTTGGCAGCCACTAACCCATATGTTCATGCATGGGGATTTTGGACATATCCTGTTCAATATGTTTGGGTTATATATGTTTGGTTCGCCGTTGGAGGTGTATTGGGGAAGAAAGAAATTTTTGTTTTTCTATTTTTCAGCGGGACTCGGAGCTGCCTTTATTCATACCATGGTAAATTATTATCATTTTCATAGTGGATTTAGTGAGTTCGCTTCAGCAGGATTGAATGAATCACAAATCTTTGAATTAATGGATGAGTTTCGAAGAAAAGCTTCGAGCAGTGTGGATGGATTTATCAAGATGTCGATACCCGAGGGAACCTCTTTAGATTCTTTAAACAAAATGATTTCTGGGTATGACATTCGTGCCCTAGGAGCTTCTGGAGCAGTATATGGGGTGCTGGTGGCCTTTGGTTTGTTATATCCTAATGTGTCATTAATGCTTATATTCTTCCCTGTACCTATCAAAGCAAAATACTTTATTCCGGTTCTTATAGGTCTAGACCTCTTTTCAGGAATTACTGGGTATTCTTTATTTGGACAAGGAATTGCGCATTGGGCACATATAGGCGGAGCCTTATTCGGGTTTATCATGGCCTATTATTGGAAGAAAAATAGTTTTAACAGTCATCGATGGGATTAATATGGCAGGAGGGAATCTAGCATATCAATTTAAAATGGCCGGTATGGCCGTAAAGGTCATTGTCATCAACGCCATAGTTTTTATTGGCTTTGGCTTAGTGGCGCTTTTTTCGGGAGTAGACAAGATTGTATTGGAATACCCTTTTGTTTTACCACATGATTTTTCCGATTTTTTAAGTCAGCCATGGTCCATCCTTACCTACAGTTTTTTTCACTCAGGTATTTGGCATATCCTCGTAAATATGTACATGCTCTTTTGGTTCGGCAGATTTGTGCTCAACCTATTTTCACCTAAACGCTTTCTCACAATTTACCTCTTGGGAGGGATAGCTGGTGGCGTCTTTTTCTTGCTTTCATATAACTTATTCCCATTATCTGCTCTTGCATTGCCCGTAGTTGGGGCTTCCGGAGCAGTCATGGCCATTATGGTCTTTATGGCAACTTATGCGCCCTCAACAGAAGTGCGCATTTTTATGTTCAACTTACGATTATGGCATATTGTTGCGTTCTTTGTTGTACTGGATTTGTTACGTTTAGGAACCGCAGAGTACGCAAATACCGGAGGTTTATTGGTGCATTTGGGAGGCGCGATTTTTGGGTACGTATATGCACGTCAATTATTGAATGGAAAAGATATAGGGGTTTGGTTCGAACGGCTCATGGATAGTGTCGCCAATTTGTTCAAAACGAGGAAACAAAAGCCCTTTAAAAAAGTACATAGGAACAAGGCAACACAATCCCAATCTAAACGTTCTAAACCTACTGAAAGTAAAGATGACCACCAGAAACAAGTCGATGCCATTTTGGACAAGATAAGTAAAAGTGGTTATGAAAGCTTGACGAAAGCCGAAAAGGATTTCCTTTTTAAGGCAGGAAAAGACAACTAACCAATTTTTAGCATACTACCTTGAAGAAGCTCAGGTTTTTGGGGAAACTTATCTATTGGCTCAATGTGATTGTGGCATTGTTGCTGGTGGTTTCCTTCATATTACCATATTTGCCTCCTTCTACCTTCCCTACGCTATCTATTTTAAGCCTAGCCGTTTCCCCGTTGTTGTTTATTAACGTATTGTTCGCGGTCTATTGGCTGCTGCGTTTTAGAAAGCAGGTATGGGTTTCCCTTATAGTGCTTATCATTGCGTATGTGCATTTCAATCCTTTCTTTGAAATATCTTCTGAAGGGGATAATTCCCAGTTTAACTCATCCTTGTCCGTGCTATCGTATAATGTACGTCTCTTTAATGCTTATGAAAAAAACAATAATCCTACCGATGTGTCTAGAAAGATGAAGGAGTTGTTGGCTAAGGAAAATCCGGATGTACTTTGTATTCAAGAATATTATGCCGAACATGATATAGACTTTTCGGCCTACCCGTATAGGTTTATTCACTTTAAGGATGACAACCATAAATTGGGCCATGCCATTTTTTCTAAATACCCTTTAATGAATAAGGGCGGATTCGATTTCGAAAAATCGTATAACAATAGTATCTATGCCGATGTTGTTGTAGGCAATGATACCCTTCGCATATATAACCTGCATTTACAGTCCATCGGAATATTACCCACGGTCGGTTTCCTTCAGGACAGGGGTACAGAGCAATTAAAGGAACGGTTTTCAGAACGCTTTGTACAACAGGAATCCCAAGTAAATGAAATCCTTGCCCATAAAAAAAATGCTCCCTACCCTGTATTACTGATGGGTGATTTTAATAACACCTCATTTTCGTTTATCTATCGTAAACTAAAAAAGGGAATGCAGGATGGATTTTTAGAACGGGGAAATGGCCTAGGGAGTACCTATAAATTTGAAGGCTACCCAATGCGAATAGATTACATCATGGCTTCCAAAGAGATGGAATTTATTCGGTTTAATACCATTGGGGATACCTTTTCGGATCATGAGCCGGTAAGTGCCCAAGTGGGTTGGGGTAGTAAGCCTTAAAATTCTAAATCGTGGGATTCCAGATAATTCAAGGCGTTTGGGCCTTCATTAAAAAGTAAATCCAGTACCGAAAGATTGGATAGGAATCCGTGATTTTTTTCATGCACTTGTATGTAAGGCTCAAGGGGGTATGGCTTTTCCTTTTTAGAATCAATTAAATGACGAAGGTCCGTAAGTGAAGTTTCCTTTTCAAATGTGGCTGTCTTTCCAACTGAAATTTCAATTCCCAGAAGCTCGCAGATCACCTCAAAAATGGCCATGTTGTGATCCATAAGACCACGGACCGGAGTTTCAAAAAGGTGTAAAATCTCGTCTTCGTAATATTCAAAAAATGGAGATGTTCTGTAAGCACTTTGTAAGGACTTCCAATGTTGCAATTGCCACGGAAAACTATCTTCTACCAAAACCTCGGCAGTTTTCTGACGCTCTTTGCTTTTAGAATGTTTAATGGGAACATTTAGTAGGAGCCTTCCATTGGAGTGCGCAATGTGCGCCCTATTTCTGTAGGTCTGTTTTTGATAGTTGTCTGAAACCTCGAAAATCACGCTTTCGGCCTTTATAATGGCAATCATCTGCACTATAGAAGGAAAATAACTGGGATGTACGAGAATAGCCATTTTTGTTTTAAGTCAATGGACCTTTTTGGTTGAACCTAACGAGCCTATCGATCAAGTTAAGCGCTTTTCTTCTTCTCTTTTCGTTTCTTTCTAAAAAAGTTAAAGCCAATCCAACCTACCAAAACAATGAGGAAGTACCTAAAATAGGATACAGGTTCTCCAGATCCACCCACCGTGGTAAACACTCGATCCCATCGAATATTAGATGGGAAACTTTTGAATTTGTCGAAGCTCATCCAAATAAAAACGGGTTTTCCCACTACATGATTAAAAGGAACGTACCCCCACGCACGTGCATCCTGGGAGTTGTCCCTATTATCTCCCATCATCCAGTAATAATCCTGTTTAAAAGTATATTGGGTAATGGGTTGGCCATTTAAGAGTACCTGAGTGCCAGATTGTGAAATCTTGTTGTTAATGCCTAACTCACTTCCTTCGTATACTTCAATAATTCGCTTGTAGAATGGAATACTCTCCGGGGTAATATCTACCGTAGCACCTGCCTCTGGAATATAAATAGGGCCAAAGAAGTCGGTATTCCATGGATACCGTGAATCCTGAGGAAAAATCCTCTGATCCCATGCTCCTTTTTCTTCTATCATAGGAACAATGGTGTCCAAAGATGAAAAGGTCTTGAAGCTTTCGTATTCGGCATTGGTCATATGTGCACTGTACACCCGTCCGCTATTGCCTATAGGATAAAGATCTGTGATGCCATACTTCTCTGCCATATACTGAGGGTTAAGGCCGATACTCGTTCTAAAGGTATAACCAAACTGTATTTTGGCACGATCAGGTAGGTCATTTTGCTGCCCGTTTATATAAACATAACCATTTCTAACTTCCAAAGAATCGCCTGGGACACCCACACATCGTTTTACATAGTTCGTCTTTTTATCCATAGGCTTAATGTCTACGGCACTGTTGGGGTTAAGGATGTTGGTTAAGGTATCTACTGGCCATCCAAAGACCACAATATCATTACGTTTAATGTTTTGTACACCGGGCAAACGGAAATAAGGATATTGAATTCCTTTGTAATAGGACTTGGTTCTAGGACCTGGCAGTGTATCATGTACCATAGGTAATGAAACGGCAGTCATGGGCGCCTTAGCACCGTAATGGAATTTACTCACGAATAAATAATCACCCACCAAGAGTGTTTTTTCCAAGGAGGAAGTAGGAATCGTATACGGTTGCATGAAATAATTGTGCACAATGGTTGCAGCTACCACGGCAAATAAAATGGAACTCGTCCATTCCCCTGCAGAAGTTCGTGGCTTTAATTCCCTGTCTGGTATATGGGTTACGGTTTGTGTATAGTTAATATAATATAGATAAAACCCAAGAGTGAATAACACGAGAAAAGTCTCTTTGGTATTATTCCTGCCAAAGCTCCTCAAGGTCTCTACCCAAACTACGGGAAACATAATTAAATGGACAATAGGGATGAATAATAGGATTACCCACCACCACGGTCTATTGATGATCTTCATTAATACCACCGCGTTATATACAGGAACAGCTGCTTCCCAAGCTTTACGCCCAGCGGCAACATATAGTTTCCAGGTTCCTGCAAAGTGAATTACTTGCACAACAAGTATCAGAAGTATTAAATCGGTCCAAGTCATGATGCTATATTTTACAGGCCTGTTCTTTGTCTGGCCTTTTGGTGTTAGTTTATTTCAAATTTAAAACGTCTTTCATTGTAAAGACCCCTTTTTTATCAAGAAGCCATTCTGCTGCTAGAATTGCCCCCATGGCAAATCCATCCCTCGTATGGGCTTCATGCGTAATGGTAATAGTATCAATACTCGATTGATACTGTACACTATGGGTTCCTTTTACATCGTCTATTCTTTTTGCTGCAATTGCAAGTTCCTTTTCAGGATTGCCATCCAATTTCCAATGTTCCAAATCCGAATTTTTCAAAATACCTTCGGCAATAGATATGGCAGTTCCACTGGGAGCATCTAGCTTTTGCGTATGATGAATTTCCTCAATGGAGGGTTGATAGTCCTTCCATGGCCGCATAAGTTTGGCCAGGTATTCATTGACCCCAAAAAACAGGTTTACCCCAATGCTGAAATTGGACGCATAGATAAAACTTCCGTTACTGGTTTCACATAACTTTAGCACTTCTTCATAAGAATCCAGCCATCCAGTAGTACCACTAACCACGGGAATATTATACCGTAAACACTTGGAAATATTTGCAACAGCAGTATTCGGGACAGAAAATTCAATGGCGCAATCGGCATCCTCAAGTTTTCCGGTTTCTCCTTTGCTAGAGAGCGTATATACAACGGAATGTCCTTTCTCAAGTGCTAAGCGCTCTATGGTTTTTCCCATTTTCCCGTATCCCAATAATGCTATTTTCATTTCAGGTTGAATTTTAGGGAGAGGCCATAATTCCCCTGGGTATTTATGACTCCTGTATTCTGGTTCCTCAAAATACTTGGTTGAATGGAAAGGTCCTCGCTTACATTATATTGCCTTAAATGTGCATCTACATTAGCGTCAATAATATTCAATATGTAGAATACGATAGAAACTATGATACTCACATCCCTGTTTCGGCTAGCTGTTCGTTGTGCATCGATAAGTCTATCATCGGATATGCCCTGAAATTCATCATCGGTAAAACCAGCCAATCTTCTCTTGTAAGCATCCCGAAAACGATTGTAATCATCTGTATTTTGTAAATAGAAGTATACTCCTGTACCAATTCCGGCATAAACAATAGGTATTTTCCAGTACCGTTTGTTATAGGCCTGTCCCAAACCGGGTAATACAGCCGAGTAAAATGCAGCTTTAGATGGGGCCAAAGGGTCATAGGGAACTTTAACGGTATCCTGTACCACTAATTGACGCTCTTTTTCAACGGAAAGCGTATCTGTCTTTTGAGCAAAGAGTATACTGCTAAAAAGAAAAAAAATATGAAAAAGCTTACTTTTCACTTTTAATGAGGTTCAAAATGCGTTGAAAGTCGGCTTCATCTTTAAAAGGTACCAACAGCTGTCCCTTGCCTTTGGAATTTGCTTTTACCGATACTTTGGTGTCGAGAAGGTCTGAAAGTTCCCTACTTCCTTTATTGGCAAAATGAGGTGTCGATTTTTTTGAAGTTTCCTTGGGAGCATCCGGATTTTTGTATTTACGAACCAAGGCCTCCGTATCGCGCACTGAAAGGGAGTTTGACACGATTTTTTCATAGATGTCCAACTGATCATTGGTACTATCTACATTGATCAAGGCACGACCGTGTCCCATGGAAATAAAACCGTCCCTCATACCTGTTTGCACAATGGGATCCAATTTTAAAAGGCGTAGGTAATTCGTAACCGTACTACGGTTCTTACCTACACGGTCACTTAATTCTTCCTGAGTTACCTTAATTTCCTCAATAAGTCGTTGATAGGACAAAGCGATTTCGATAGGATCCAGATCTTGGCGCTGAATATTTTCGACCAATGCCATTTCCAATGATTCCTGATCATTGGCTATACGAATATAGGCTGGGATTGTTTTTAACCCGACCAATTTAGAGGCACGATACCGTCTTTCTCCACTTACCAATTGGTAGGAGTTGAAACCTAGCTTTCGAACAGTAATAGGTTGAATAACCCCAAGTTCACGAATGGAAGAAGCAAGTTCCCGTAATGTTTCTTCATTGAAACTAGTTCTTGGTTGGAAAGGGTTCATCTCGATAGTGTCGAGTTCCAACTCAACAATATTACCGACTACTTTATCAGCATTTTTGTCGTCAACCGATTTAATATCATTATCTGGATCTTTCAGCAAGGCTGAAAGTCCTCGTCCCAAGGCCTGTTTTTTTGTCGCTTTCGCCATAAATCCTACGCGTTTTTCTCAATTAATTCGTTTGCCAAACTTAAGTAATTATTGGCTCCTTTACTACCCGCGTCATAACTAATAATACTTTCACCATAACTTGGTGCCTCACTTAAACGCACATTTCGTTGGATTATGGTGGCAAAAACCATCTCGTCAAAGTGTTTTTTTACTTCTTCAACCACTTGGTTGGAAAGTCGCAAACGGGAATCGTACATGGTAAGCAATAATCCTTCAATATCCAGATGTTCATTGTGTATTTTTTGAACGCTTTTAATTGTATTTAAAAGCTTGCCAAGGCCTTCTAGTGCGAAATACTCACATTGTATAGGGATCATCACACTGTCTGCCGCCGTAAGGGCATTCAAGGTGAGTAATCCCAAAGAGGGCGCACAATCTATTAAGATGAAGTCATAATCCTCCTTTAAATCCAAGATGGCATTTTTGAGCATGTATTCGCGCCGTTCCTTGTCAACCAGCTCTATTTCTATAGCCACTAGATCTATGTGCGCGGGAATGATGCTAACATTGGGCGAATTGGTTTCAATAATAGATTCTTTGGCACCTATGGTATGCTCCAACAGTTGGTAAGTGCCCTGCTCAACACTTTCTACGTCTATACCTAGACCAGAAGTTGCATTTGCTTGGGGATCGGCATCAATGAGAAGGACTTTCTTTTCAAGTACTCCCAAGGATGCTGCAAGATTAACAGAAGTGGTGGTTTTACCAACACCTCCTTTTTGGTTGGCAATAGCAATTATTTTACCCATTAATTTTCCTACAATTTTGTGGACTAAAAATACGATTAATTATGTGGATAGAAAATGAATTTTGTTAACAGAAAGTGAACATTCCTGGAGATGAAATGTGTTTGCAAATATTCTCAAAAACATTTTCGTCTTGTAGTGTCGGGTGCTATCGTACCTAACCGCGAACACATTATTTAGCCTTTTTGGAACGGATCATCATTTCCAGCATATCCCACATTTGCTCTGGAACTTCTTCTAATAGGTTCATCTGCCCTGCACCTTTTAACCATTCGCCGCCATCTATGGTGATAACCTCTCCGTTTAAATAAGCCGAAAAATCGGAAACCAAATAGGCGGCCAGATTAGCCAATTCCTGATGATCTCCCACTCTTTTGAGGGGAACTTTCTTAGCCAGATCGAACTTCTCTTTCAAATCTCCAGGTAACAATCTATCCCATGCACCCTTGGTAGGAAAGGGACCAGGTGCTATGGCATTGAAACGCATACCATATTTTGCCCACTCAACTGCCAAGGAACGTGTCATAGCCAATACTCCCGCCTTGGCAGTAGCACTTGGAACCACATAAGCAGAACCCGTCCAAGCATAGGTTGTGACAATATTCAGGACCGTTTTGTTGGTTTCCTTAGCATTGATCCAGTGTTTTCCGAAAGCAAGGGTACAGTTTTTTGTCCCCTTTAAAACAATATCTATAATAGTATCGAAAGCATTAGCGGAAAGGCGTTCGGTAGGGGAGATGAAGTTTCCCGCGGCATTATTCAATAGCACATCAACTGTTCCGAAAGCATCTACGGAGGCTTTCAACATGGCTTCGACCTGATCGTAGTGCCTTACATCGCATTGTACCGGTAATACTGTCCCACCAGTCTGTTCCTCCAATTCCTTAGCAGTAGCTTGAAGTTTCTCTAGATTCCGGGAAGTAATGACTACTTGGGCTCCCAATTCAAGGAAGTAGGTGGTCATAGATTTACCCAATCCGCTACCTCCACCGGTAACTACAATTGTTTTGCCTTTTAGGGCGTCGTCACGAAGCATTTTGGCCTTCAAATCCATAGTATAGTTTTGATTTTCGTAAAGGTACTGTCCTATTAATTATTATGCAAGCATAACAATTCTTAATTCTTATAATAATCGATGCAACTGTGCATACTGCAATAACATAATCGTCTTCGCATCTTTTATTTCACCCGTTTCCACCATAGAGATCGCTTTGTCGAAGTTAAGTTCCAGTACTTCTATATTTTCTTCTTCCTCTACCAAACCACCACCTTCGCTGGTTTTCATTTCGTCGGTATATTCAGCAATAAAAAAATACAGGATTTCAGTAACTGATCCTGGGGACATATAGGCTTCAAAAACTTTGCGTACTTCCGTAATTTGATAACCTGTTTCTTCTTGGGTTTCTTTTTTAATGCAATCTTCAGGATTGTCTGCATCCAGCAATCCTGCACAGGCTTCGATCATCATTCCCGTTTTATTCCCATTGACATAGGTGGGCAATCTGAATTGCCTGGTTAGCACCACTGTGCCCTTTTCTTTGTTGTAAAGCAATATGACGGCTCCATTTCCCCTGTCGTAGGCTTCCCTTGCATGGGTTTCTAAAGATCCGTTTTCCTTTTCATAGTCATAGGTGAACTTTCTAAGTGTATACCAATTGTCGGATAATATTTCGGTTTTGGTAATGTGTATTTTCGGATTGCTCATGTAATTGCGGTTTGCTCCCTTTACTTCGTAGGAGATTCAGATTTAAGAAAAGGTTGCTCTTTTTTAGACTACCGAGTCTATGAGAATTTCCAGCATCTCGATTGCCGCATCGCTAATCTTGGTTCCAGGGCCATAAACGGCAACGGCACCTGCTTCGAAAAGAAACTCATAATCCTGTGCGGGAATAACCCCGCCTACAATGACCATGATATCATTCCTTCCTAATTTTTTCATTTCTTCAATAACTTGGGGAACCAAGGTTTTGTGCCCTGCTGCCAATGAAGAAACCCCTAGGATATGTACGTCGTTTTCAATTGCTTGTTGTGCAGCCTCAGCAGGGGTTTGGAATAATGGACCAATATCTACATCGAATCCAACGTCGGCATAACCTGTAGCCACTACTTTTGCCCCGCGATCATGGCCGTCCTGTCCCATTTTTGCAATCATTATTCTAGGGCGACGGCCTTCCAGCTCGGCAAATTTGTTCGCCAATTCACGGGCTTTTTCAAAGGAAGGGTCTTTCTTTATTTCTTTACTGTACACGCCACTAAATGATTTTATCTGTGCTTTGTACCTGCCGAAAACAGTTTCCAAAGCATCGCTTATTTCGCCCAATGTAGCACGTTCACGCGCTGCATTTACTGCTAAAGCTAATAAATTTCCTTCACCTGTTTTTGCGCAATGTGTCAATTGTTCCAAACATTGGGCTACATTGTCCGAGTTTCGCTCAGATTTGATGCGATCCAAACGATCCATTTGCCCATTCCGAACCTTTTGGTTGTCCACATCCAATATTTGAAGGGGATCTTCTTTTTCCAAACGATACTTATTTACCCCAACAATGATGTCTTGTCCACTATCGATTCGGGCTTGCTTTCTGGCCGCAGCTTCCTCTATGCGTAGTTTTGGAATTCCTGCCTCTATGGCTTTGGTCATTCCGCCCAATTCTTCGACCTCCTGAATTAAGTTCCAAGCTTTTTCGGCGATTTCATGAGTTAAGCGTTCTACGTAATAGCTTCCTGCCCATGGATCGACCGTTTTTGTAATGTAGGTCTCTTCTTGAAGGTACAACTGGGTATTTCTCGCAATTCGGGCAGAGAAATCCGTAGGTAATGCGATGGCCTCATCCAGGGCATTGGTATGCAGTGATTGTGTGCCCCCAAATGCGGCTGCCGATGCCTCGATACAGGTTCTTGCTACATTGTTGAACGGATCCTGTTCGGTAAGACTCCATCCACTGGTCTGACAATGCGTTCTTAGTGATAGTGACTTTGTATTTTTTGGATTGAATTGTTTTACAAGCTTGGCCCATAGCATACGTCCTGCACGCATTTTGGCAATTTCCATGAAGTGATTCATTCCGATGGCCCAGAAGAACGATAAACGCGGGGCGAAGCTGTCAATATCCATTCCTGCTGCTATTCCCGTACGAATATATTCTAACCCATCTGCCAAGGTATAGGCTAATTCAATGTCACAGGTAGCACCTGCTTCCTGCATATGGTATCCAGAAATTGAAATAGAATTGAACTTGGGCATATTTTGAGAGGTAAACTCAAAAATATCACTAATGATTTTCATGGAAGGGGCAGGAGGGTAAATGTAGGTATTTCGCACCATGAATTCCTTCAAAATATCATTCTGAATGGTTCCTGCCAGCGCTTCCGGAGGGACTCCTTGCTCTTCGGCCGCTACAATATAAAATGCCATGATAGGTAGTACCGCTCCGTTCATAGTCATGGATACACTCATCTTGTCCAATGGAATTTGATCGAACAAAATCTTCATGTCTTCCACGCTATCTATGGCTACCCCAGCTTTTCCAACATCGCCTACCACTCGTTGGTGATCACTGTCATACCCGCGGTGCGTAGCTAAATCGAAAGCCACGGACAACCCTTTTTGTCCTGCAGCTAAGTTTCTTCTGTAAAAGGCATTACTATCTTCTGCTGTAGAGAACCCAGCATATTGTCTAATGGTCCAAGGTCTGCGCACATACATGGTAGAGTAGGGGCCACGTAAATTTGGCGCTATTCCCGCAACAAAGTCGAGATGCTCCAAAGATTCGATATCCTTTGTAGAATAGCTGGATTTTACAGGAATATCTTCAGCGGTGTTAAGGGTTTCTACAGGTAAACCTGAAGAGTGATCCCCTTCCAATTTCCATTCCATATGCTGCAGATCTCTTCTACTCATTACATATTTATTTTGGTAACAAATGGATCGAAATTTCCTTTAAAGGGTGAAGTAATCTGCATGATTACGGTTTTTTCATTGGAGGTAATGATATAGGTGCTACTGTAGTATTCGCTATCCAGTTTTTCATTGGAAACCATAAAAACACCTTTAAACACATGCTCATCGCTATCTCCATTGTATTTGGCACTTACTTTTTCGATAGTATAATTTTTATGGTCGAAGCTTTGTTCGATAGACCTACGCATGATTCCAAGAAATTCTTGGGCTTCATTTTTGGTCATAGGCATAAAATTGACACTGTTTACGGTACATGTGGAACGGCTGTATTGGTCAAAGAAAAGGTGAAAGCCCCCGTCCATGCTTTGTAATTTGTTGATTCGATTTGTTTCGTACCTATACGATTCTTTATCTAAAAGGGAATCTAGGATTTTCTGGTATTCCGAGACAGAGGTCTTTTCGAAGGCATCAGGTAAGAATAACTTGATTCCTCTATCATCTAGATAATGATAGGTGCCTATTACGGATCCTTTTTCATCCGTTTCCCAAATATCTTTTATTTCCTTATCAATGTTTTGACAAGAGCTCGAGACCAATAGTAGGATCAGTCCAGATACAATTAGTATTAGTTGTCTTTTATTCATTTTCCGTAGCTGAGTTCAAAAGTTGTTGGTAAAAGGCATCCATTGCAATGTACATGGCCAAGTGTTCATCGTTAAATATCTTGGCTACTTGCTGTCGCATGGGCTCTGCCATTATTTGTGGGGTCAGGTAATCTACTTCCAGAATGGTTGCAAATTGATTCTTGAGGTCTTCGTCCCTTATGTTACCGAAGATACAGGACATAAATTCCCCAGTATAGTTTAGATTGGTTCCTTTGCGATTTCTATCCCAGAGGTCATCTATTTTCTTTAATTTTTCTAACACTGCCAGTGAATGGGGAGAAGCAATTTCGGCATAAGGAGCATCTCCGTGCAATCCTGTAAAAATAAATTGCTTGTAGGCTTCTATATAAGCAGTTTTTGACCCAGCGAGAATATCGGGATCCTTGTAAAAAGTAGCGATATCATCCTGAAAGCTATATATGGCTTCCTTCAGCAAACCTTTGTCTATGGTAGCGCAGTTTAATGTGAGCGGCTTATCGGCATATTTATAATCAAGTGGTTCTTCGCATCCAATAAAAAGGATACCCAAGGCACCTATAAAGAAAAGGTATAGTCTATTCATTATCCAGTCGTTGTTTTTCAATGTTTTCAGGAATTCTTCTTTCTATGATCGGTTCAATAAGGGTTTTTCTGGGGTTCGTCTTTATAAATGGGTATAATTCTAGGTCATGACTCATTTTGTCATTTTGATTTTCATACTTGTTGGTTCCCACCAAGACAAGACGTCCTTCTTCGAACAACTGCACTTCTTTTGCAGCGCTTTCCTTTATTTTTTTCTGAATTACCCCGGCTTGTAGTTGCTTAACAAACCCTCCGTTCTTCTCTATATCCTTGAACAATTGCAATGCTTTTTCGCCAAGCTGATCGGTAAGGCTTTCTATGTAGTAGCTTCCATCGGCTACATTGCTTACCATATCGAAATAACTTTCGGACTTTAAAATAAGTAGCTGATTTCTAGAAATCCGTTCACCAAATTCATTGCTCTTATGGTAGATCGAATCATAAGGCATATTGCAAATGGTATTTGCCCCGCCAAGCACGGCACTCATACATTCTGTCGTACTACGCAGCATATTTACGTTGTAATCATACAATGTTTTATTACGCTTGGAAGGTTCTGCAAGAATATGGCAGTTTATGGTAAGCTTATATTCGCTGGCTAGTAGCGCTACTAACTTCCGGAATGCCCTGATCTTGGCGATTTCGAAAAAATAATTGGCTCCAACTGCTACCTTGAATAGTATTCTTACCTCTTTGCCCGAAGAATCATGGGAACTGAAATAATGATTTAGGTATTCATTTAGATGTGCCAGCCCATATCCCAATTGCTGTACGCTATTAGCCCCAGCATTTTGATAGAGGGTGGTATTGATCCCAAGGATATTTTGAGTTGGAAATTCTTGCAACAAAGCTTGCAATAGTTCATGGTCCTTTTCAAGATTGTGAAACCAATTGCCACTTTCACACAAGTTGCCAAGAATGTCTACATGGAAGTAACTATTTATCCCTTTTTTGGAAACACTGCCTATAAGCGAACTCAAGAATTCTTTATCTAAAAAATTCAGTTGAAAGTGTAAGGTAATTTCAGATAATTCCAGGCCATTAAGGGTGTTTTCTATGTTGAAGGCCTTATCTGCTTTAAAATAAATAGATTCCGCTCCCCGAGCAATAACATCTAATGCGATTTTATTGGCAACAGTTTCATTATCTATAAATATGGATTGACCAATGGCCCAATCATTGGGATGACCTGGGATTGGGTCAAAGCCTCCCTTGGTCTCATCGGCATGGTAGAAAGGTTTTACATGTATTCCTTCCAAACTTTGCCAGATCAAGGTTTCATTGTAATCGGCGCCTTTTAGGTCTACTTGTATCTTTTGTTTCCACGCTTTCGAGGAAACTCCTTCGAATTCCTGGAATAAGGGATTACTCATTTTTCGATTGCAATTTTAAACTGTCTTCGTGTTCAATAATATAGATATCCTCATTTTCACGTTTTAGATAATACTTTTCACGTGCATATTTTTCAACTTCATTACTGTCCTGCATTTTCACAATAAATTCCTTGTCTTTATCAATTTCCTCCCGGTAAAACTCTTTGGTGTCTTCCAAAGCATTGATTTCATCATTTAGCTCTTTGTGAATGAAATAGGAATTGGTGTCAAAGAAAATCATCCACACTATAAAAAGAATGAGAATGAGAATATAGGTGCTACTAAGCACTACAAACCATTTTTTCTTTGTGATTCCTGGTCGTTTCACTTCTGTTAGTTCAGTTTTTGATGAATTATGTTTCGCAATAACTGCACTGCAACCGTGTTGTAGCGATTTGTCGGGATAATAATATCGGCAAACTCCTTGGTTGGTTCTATAAACTGTTCATGCATGGGTTTTAGTGTGCTCTGATAACGATTTAATACTTCGTTTAAATCCCTTCCCCTTTCTGCCATATCCCTTCTGAGCCTTCTAATGAGTCTTTCGTCGCTATCCGCATGTACAAAAAGCTTTACATCGCAAAGGTCCCTTAAATTTTTATGGGTAAGAATTAATATACCTTCGACAATGATCACCTTTTTGGGATGGAATGTGACGGTTTCCCCTGTTCTATTATGTTCAACAAATGAATATATAGGTTGCTCTACTGACTTTCCTTCCTTTAAATCTTCCAAGTGCTTAACCAGAAGTTCGAAATCAATGGATTTTGGGTGATCAAAATTTATACGAACCCGTTCGTCATACGATAGATGGGAAGTGTCACGGTAGTAGGAATCCTGTGAAATGACACAGACTTCATTCTTTGGAAACTCTTCAACTATCTGTTTAACGACGGTTGTTTTTCCACTTCCCGTTCCACCGGCTATACCAATAATGAGCATGGACAATTTGTTTGTGCAAAGGTAATGAGATTTGCGACTATTGACTAAACCACATTTTCTTATTTTTCAACAGCTTCTACTTCCTCTGGAGTCACCATTTTAGCTTGGGTATTACCCCACGAATTCATAATGTAATTCATGACGTCTGCTACCTCTTCATTGGTTAATCCCATGGGAGCCATAAGGCCATTGTATGACTTGCCATTTACGGTAATTTCCCCTTTTTGACCGTACTTTACCGCATGAATGCTTTCTGTCCTTTTGTCGATAAGCCAGTCCGATTGTGCCAGGGGAGGAAACGTTCCTGGAACTCCTGCGCCATTGCCGAGATGACATTGCATGCAAAAATCGAGATATACCAGTCCGCCCCGTTCCATACTGACTTTTAGATTGGTGTTTTGGGTAGGTTGGGTCACCGACACCAAAGTAGGTGTAACTTCTCCTTCGGTATTAAACTTACATGCATATAGAATGACGAGCGAAAGTGTGGCAATAATAAATTTCATGAATATTAATTTGGAACTAACCTAACGATACCTTGGCCTTCTACAGCAATATAAATAAGCTTATCCGGCCCCATTTTTACATTACGGACACGCCCAACACCTTCCGCAATCTTTTCACGTCCAACGGCCTTTTCACCATCCAGTTTGACCAATTCGACATAGTTGAATTTTAAAGAGCCTACCAAAAGGTGCCCGTCCCAACTGGGGTATTTACCTCCCGTAACAAAATCCATCCCACAGGGGGCAATCGAAGGCACCCAATAATACACGGGTTGCTCCATTCCAGGGCGTGCGGTTTCTTCGGTAAATTTGGAGCCGCTATAGTTTATGCCATATGAAATAATGGGCCATCCATAATTGGCCCCTTTAGTTATAACATTAATTTCATCTCCGCCTTTAGGGCCATGTTCATGGGTCCAGATTTTTCCGGTTTTTGGATGTCCTGCCATTCCCTGGGGGTTACGGTGCCCATAGGAAAAAATGGCTTTTTTTGCATTGGGTTCATTCACAAAAGGATTATCTGCCGGAATACTACCATCGTCGTGTAGCCTATAGACTTTGCCATTGTCACGGGTAATATCTTGCGGGTTTACATCCCTATCGCCCCGATCACCCACAGAAAAATAAATATAGTTGTCGTTGTCGAATGCTATCCTGGAACCAAAATGCTGTCCTCTTCTGGTATTGGGCCCGGCTTTGTACAGGCTTTCAATAGTACTGAGGGAATTACCCTCTAATTTCGCACGGATTAACTTGGTATTTCCACCCTGTCCAGAACCTTCAGATGAGGCATGGGTAAAATAAATCCAACCATTTTCACCGTAATTTGGATGTAATTCCACATCCATGAAACCGCCCTGTCCTCGGACATAGATGTCCGGAATGTTTTCGATCTCGCTTTTCTTGCCATTAGAGAAATGGATAAGAGATCCACTTTTTTCGGTAATAAGCATGCTTCCATCCGGTAGCCATGCCATACCCCAAGGATTACTTAGTCCGCTCACTACGGTTTCAATACGATAGTCTTCGGTGTTTTCTGATGAAATCGCCAAACTCCTATTGCTTTGTTGCTGCGCACAACTATTGAAAACCATCGCGATAAAAAACAGGAACACTAGATGTTTCATAAATTGGCAGATTTAAGGAACTAAAATAACAAATTAAGCCTTGTAGCTTTTGTAAAGTGATGTTAAGGTTTGTACTCTAAGGATTAATTACAGCTATCGATTATTTTCTTTGAGAACCCAGAAAATCCAGTATAAACACTTAAAGCTTACTTTCCCTATTTTAGCAGTTGCAATTACCTTTACGAATAACAATTATGCTGTCATTTTTTAGGAAAATAAGGAGAGGACTGCTCTCAGAACATAAAATCAGTAAATACCTTTTGTATGCCTTTGGCGAAATAGTCCTTGTGGTTATTGGGATTTTGATTGCTGTACAAATAAATGGGTGTAATGAGGATCGCAAAAATAGATCGAAAGAAAAAGCCTTGTTGATTGAGCTTCACAAAGAGTCCCTTGAGAACCTGAAGCAATTTGAAAGAAACAAAACAGCTTACCTAGAATCCCTGAAATCCTGCTCGGTGGTTTTAGCGAATGTCGGGAACATAGATGAGAGGGCTTCCTTGGATTCGATTATGGCCTTTGGTCCGGGAATGTTCCGAGGGATTACGTTCGACCCTTCAAATGGGGTAGTAGAATCCTTGATTAGTACTGGAGAGATACAGCTTATACAAAATGATTCCTTGCGGAATTATATCATTACCTGGAAAGATGTGTTGAAAGACTTTCAGGAAGAGGAGCATAACTCAAGATCGTTATGGAAGGGTCAAATAGAACCATATCTTATTGAACATGGTGATTTCCTGAATCAGGGCAACCCGAAGAACATTGAATTGTTTAAAGACGCACGGTTTTTGAATATGATTGCCCGAAGAAAGTTCTATGTGACCAACATCCTGAACGCTATGGAGAATGAATCCATAGAACAAAACTTGAAGGGGATGGTTCGTTTGACCAGTTACGAATAACCCATGCGGTATTTTGGGTTCCTTTAGAAAACACATAACGCAGATAATTCATAGCTCCGCCAAGAAGCTTAATTGAATTAATCTTCCTACTTTTATTCCATACTCCCTCACTCAAAATTGAAATTTCATGCTCACAGATATTATTCCGAAATTACCGATGCGCGACAAAAATGCCACAAGGGAGTTTTATATAAATAGGCTAGGGTTTCAAGAAATAGGGGATTATGAAGGATACTTAATGGTCAGAAAAGATACTATAGAAATACATTTCTTTGAATTCAAGAAACTTGATCCTAAAAAAAATTACGGACAAGTTTATATTAGAACCATTGGTATAGACAATTTCTACCAAATATTATTGGACAACAATATAGGTATTCACCCAAATGGAAAATTGGAATCCAAACCCTGGGGGCAAAAGGAATTCTCAATACTTGATCCAGACACAAACCTATTGACTTTTGGAGAAAATGATTATTGAAATAAATAAAGCGTGCAATTGGAAATGATTTGAAAGACGGACAGGAAATAAAGCTGAACATAAAAAACAAAAAGCACTGTCAACCATTCAGTTAACAGTGCTTTGATACCACTTGAAAGTGGTTTGTCGGGATGACAGGATTTGAACCTGCGACCCCACGCCCCCCAGGCGTGTGCGCTAACCGGACTGCGCCACATCCCGTACTCTAATTCTCATCGAGGAATCTTTTTGCTCCTCGTTTCTTTATTTTTTTCTCAAGTCGAACTGCTTCCACTCGATCATTGCAAGGGTATGTTTTTATTAGCCTCCAAGGCACTCCTTTTGAGGTAAATTTACTTCTCCCTGCATTATGCCGTTGCATTCGTTCCTCCAGATCCCTGGTATAACCGACATAGTATTTTTCCAAGATGTCACTGAACAATATATAGACTACATAATTCATTCTTTCATCCGCGATTCTCCCGCTTTAGCGGGATGCGCTAACCGGACTGCGCCACATCCCGATCCTTAATTATTCGATAATAACATCGAAAAAATCGTCAGCAAAAATAATCATTTTACGGAGTTCAACAAGGTAAGCTGTCATAAATAAAATGAAATCTCAATAAAGTTGGATTTCGCATGGATGAAACCTTTTGGATCCCTAGAATTTGAATATACTTAGAAATGGAACGCCTTCGATTTATTCTTCTTCAAAGAAGTCTTTCTTTCTTTTGTCGGCTCCTTCATTCAAGTCCTTTTTAAACGCCACATTTTGCTTTCCAATACCCACAAGCCAGTATATCAGTGCAATTACTGTTACAAATTGTAAGCATATTAGAATAATGGTTAGCACCATACTAGTGATTTCCGTAGGTAAAACGATCAATATTTGTTCAGACTTGGGTCATTTTTTGAAAATACATTTTGGGTAATGCTATTTCCAAAATTGAATATCTATAGATTATGAATAATCATCTATACACAAAAATGTGTTTTCGATGAGTGGATGTTTTATAGGGCAAATACTAGGATGCTATTCTAGGGGATTACTAGGGTGTATCACCCAATATTTATGAGGGAATACTACATTCATAGTTAAACAAATTTTGGTTATTTTTGATCCTTCAAATTTTGGAACTGTTGAAAAAGGACGTCCTTTTTGTTATTGCACAATTCTTGCTTTTTGCTGCCTATTTTGGGATGGAATGGGATTTAATCACTACTCATTTACCCCTATGGGCCTGTTACGTTCTTATTGGATGCATTGCAATGGGTATTGTGATCGTCTTTTTCGGTATCCTAAATTTAAACGAGAATTTAACCCCCTTTCCCTCTCCAAAATCGAATTCCTCACTTATTTCGACCGGGATTTATAAATATATTAGGCACCCGATTTATGCAGGCATCATCCTTTCTATGTTATCCTATGCACTCTATCAGTTATCCATTTTTAAGTTGTTGGTCACTTTTGTGCTTTGGATCGTCCTCTTTTACAAAAGCAATTATGAGGAACGTTTGCTCAAGGAGCGTTTTGTAGCATATAAAGGTTATATGGAAAGGACAGGACGTTTTTTCCCGAGGAGAAGATCATAACGGTTATTAATAACACCATTGTTTTTCTTAATAACTTTAATGTAAGGTTTTACCTAAAGTTACTACTTTTACAGTCTAATACTTTACTGAAGATATTTTGTGTTATGTCAGAAACAATTGAAAGAATAAAATGTTTGATTATCGGGTCTGGACCCGCTGGATATACTGCGGCTATTTATGCAGCACGAGCAGATCTTAAACCCATTATGTATACGGGAATGGAGCCCGGTGGACAGTTAACTACGACCACCGAAGTTGATAATTTCCCTGGATATCCCGAAGGGATCGATGGACCTACTATGATGGTACAATTACAACAGCAGGCCGAACGTTTTGGAACGGAGGTTCGAATTGGTATGGTTACTGCTGTGGAGTTGAGTGATGAAGTAGGAGGAATTCATAAGGTTACCGTAGATGGTAAAACGGAATTGGAAGCTGAAACCGTGATCATCTCAACAGGCGCGACCGCCAAGTATTTGGGAATAGAAAGTGAACAGAGATTACGTGGAGGGGGAGTATCTGCCTGTGCGGTTTGCGATGGGTTCTTCTACAAAGGACAGGATGTAGCTATCGTTGGAGGGGGAGATACCGCCGCCGAGGAGGCAACCTACCTAGCCAATATTTGTAATAAAGTGACCATGTTGGTACGTCGTGACGAAATGCGAGCTTCCAAGGCAATGCAACATAGGGTGACAGCTACTAAAAACATAGACCTAAGATATAATACCGAAGTAGATGAGGTATTGGGTGATATGGTAGTGGAAGGCCTAAGAATGAAGAATAATGTAACTGGAGAGAAAGAGGAGATTGCCATAACAGGATTGTTTGTTGCCATTGGGCACAAACCCAATACAGATATATTCAAGGGTCAAATAGACATGGATGATACGGGTTATATTATTACCGAAGGCAAATCGACCAAAACCAATAAGCCTGGGGTATTCGCGAGTGGAGATGTTCAGGATAAGGAATACCGTCAAGCCGTAACCGCAGCCGGAACAGGCTGTATGGCAGCCTTAGATGCTGAGCGTTATTTGGCTACTGTTGAAAGTAAAGAGACAGTTGAAGCCTAAGAAGCTTTAAATATAAAATAAAGGCCGAAGCGTATGCTTCGGCTTTTTTTATTCTGGACCGTGGTGATAGCTATAGGCCCTCTTTAAGAGCCATTTCCCATGTTCCAAAATCCACATGGACGAAAATAGGGCAGAACCCGTTTTAACAAACTCTGTGGTACCTTTTTCCTTAGCAAAGAACTCATGTTTACCACGTTGTATCATGGCATACAATTCTCCGTTATTGTATAGTGGATATAACTCCACACTTTCCGGAACCAGTTTCCGCTGGTACGTTCTAGTTGGATTGCCGCAAATGTTCTTGGCCATGGCGTCCAAAAAACCTTGTTTGTCCGACAGCCCTCCAATATCATGGTAGAATTCAAGATCGGTGGTGAGCTGGGTTTCCAGTAAGGTAAGATTGCACTTGTTGAAACCTTCATCGAAAAGGATGCTATCTTTCTTCATAAATGTGAGCTGTAATTCTTCAGATACTTCATGCTGAGCGTGAAGGGTTACAGTGCTTATTATTAGGACTAGGCTTAGTAAGGTAAGTGGTTTCATATTTTTGTTTTTAAAAAGGGAAAACCCCAAAGTGCTATGGACTTCACTAAGGGGTTTTATAAAAGGTGGTTAGCTCCTTTTATTGATTGGTTGTTTTACATTTTGCGCACACTGCCAGATGCGCCATCTTTTACTGAAACTGCAGTTGGATTACCGTAGTAGCGTATATCACCACCACTGGAAGCACGTCCGTTAATCTCATCACGTACGTTCACTACAATGTCGGCACCACTAGATGCTTTTGCCCTGCAGGTCTTTACTTCCAGATCCTTGGCTTTTAAATCACTACCACTGGATGCTTCGGCAATTAAGTTGGTAGCCCTTCCCGAAACTTTAAGGTCGGCCCCACTACTTACATCAGCTACTACTTCCTTGGCAAAAATTTCTACTTCCAAATCTGCACCACTGCTACTGCTTAGCTCTAGGGTTTCATTCTTTATAACTGAATTCCCTATCACATCGGAACCACTTGAGGCACTTATGGATGTTAGGGTAGTATAGGTTACATGTACTTTCTTAGCTTTAGCTCTACCAATATTCTGTCCAGAAGCTACGCCTACCCTCAATTCGCCATTAACTATTTCGGTTTCAATAAGGTCATGTAGGTTTTCATCTGCTTCAACAACAATTTTTTCCTCGTCTCCTTCGGTCAGGTATACATCGAGACCTGCACTTCCCCTTACTTCTGTGAAGTCACCTTCGACGCGACGTTCCTCTACTTGTACATTGCCATTTCCGTTGGTTTGACCAAAGTTGAAGTCGAAATTGCAGGCAGATGCTACTATTGCTAAACTCGCAAGGGCTATGATTTTGATTGATTTCATGCTTTCTATATTTTTAATTTCCAATTTTAACTTTTAATGTATCGTTATCGTCTGTGGTTTCAATATCGATTCCATTTTTATCTATGATAATTTTATCACCGTCGCTATCCAATATTTTGACTCCATTTCTGTTCACCTTAATAAAGTCGCCGTTTTCATCCTTAACATAGAATCCATCTTCCTCTTCCCAGTCATTTTCCCATGATTCTCTTTCCTTACCATTTGTGGAATCGAACTCATCCTCTTCCGGACAATCCAAGCAACGTGTTTGCCCATCCTCAATGATTAAGTACTTTTCTTCATCTCCATTATCCAAGATATCCCTGTAGTAAGAATCATTTCTGTGGAATGTGTACGTATTGTCATCGGCATAAAGAATAGTTCCTATAGGCAAGTACACAATAACTTCAATTTCCTGATCGCGCAGTTTGTTGGCTACATCGGTAGTGAGGTAGGCATTAAGTGCAAGCGTTTCGCCATCGAAGTCATAATTATAATCAATGGCCTGAGCGCGCTCTTTTGCAGAAAGGTAATCACTACCTTCGGCTCTTTTTTCGATTACCAGACGCCCTACGGAATCTGAGGTCGATCTTACAATGAGTCGAACATCTGTTGAATACAGTATTTTTTGGTCGTTCTCATCATATTCTATGGTAAGCCTTCCTCTTCTGCGTGCATCGTATTCATAGTTTTCGTTGGAAACCATTTTTAGGTTCAGCGTATCCCCAGCTTTTACGGGTAACGCATATTCGCTGGTAAATTCTCCATCGAAAGCTCTTTCGGTAGCTTGACGAATTCCGAATATACCCAATCCGATAAGGGAAGCTAACCAAAGAACAAAGAGGATGACCTTGGCAGGTGTGCCTATAGACTTCAGGTTCTTGATCAGTAATTTCAATCCAAGGATCAATAATCCAAAGAAAGGAATTCCCACTGCAAACAGTGTAAGTAAAGACACCAACCATAATGGAGCATTAGATGTACTACCTAGGTCATAGAATTCTATAAGGTCGCCATGTCCCCAAATATCTACCGAACCGGCAAAGAATAGGGAAATAACCAAACTGATTAGGGTAACGATCGCCACGAAGACTAAAATCGCTGCAAAGAACTTGACAAATATGTTAAATAGGGTAAGAAGGACACTACCGAGCGTATCGAAAAAACCAGTCGTACCGCTTTTTACTTTATTCCCGTATTTGTCATAGTCTACGTTTTTTACTTTTTCGGAGACATTTTCATATCCTTCCTTAAACTTTTTTTCGATGTTGGAGATATTTATGGGCTCTCCAGTCATTTTTAGTTTTTCGGACGTGGTTTGTGCTACGGGTACAAGGATCCAGAAAAGGATATATACTACAATAAAGAAACCACTTGAAAATAACGTAAGAAGTATCCAGATAAGACGTACCCATACCGCATCAAGCCCTAAATAATGACTTAATCCAGCTGAAACACCACCAATAAATTTACGGTCTTCATCCCTAAACAATTGTTTGTGGGAAGAGTGGGATCTACGTTTTTGTGCCCTAGGTGGGGCATCTTCAAAAATTTCCTCATCCACCATATAATCTTCGGGTTGTCCCATAACGGTAATAACCTCGTCCAGTTCTTTAAGGGTAACCACTTGCGTGCTTTTTTCTAGTTTCTCAGAAAAAAGTTCTGCAATACGGGCTTCGATGTCTTTAATGATTTCATCGCTCCCTTGTGGATCACTCAGTGATTTACGAATGGCCTCCAGATAGCGTTGTAGTTTTCCAAATGCATCTTCATCGATGTGGAAAAAAGTACCTGCAAGGTTTATATTAACTGTTTTGTTCATTTTGTAGTGGTTGAGCTGGTTACACGATTTACTGCTTGTTGTAATTCACTCCAAGTAGTGTTTAATTCTTTCAAAAATAATTTCCCCGTTTCGGTAAGTTCGTAATACTTGCGCGGTGGCCCACTGGAGGACTCTTCCCAGCGGTAGTTTAGCAACCCTGCATTCTTTAAGCGGGTTAGCAAAGGGTATATGGTTCCCTCTACCACTAGCATTTTTGCGTCCTTAAGGGTCTCCAGGATATCACTGGTGTAGGCCTCCCCATCTTTTAGGATGGAAAGGATACAGTACTCCAGTACCCCTTTTCGCATTTGTGCTTTTGTGTTTTCGATTTTCATACGTACTGTAGATTAGTTTAACTGAGACAACATTTCGTCTCTCGTAATAATGTAATGAGGGTTGAGTTGCTGTACAGTATACTTGCCCTCGATCGTTTGGCTGTGCACCGCGGTATCGATATTTGTATCGATATTGCCATGCGAGACAATATTGAGGACTAGGGCCATGATTAATTTAACTAACGTGCTCATTTTCTGATTGATTTATAGATGATTGTGATTCTTTTTCTTGTTCCTCTTCATCCAACTTGATGAATTGAATGCTTAATGGATACTTATATAATTTACCTTGGTTGGCATGCAATGTTCCTTGGATAACGCAGTACAGTTCGAAAACGAAAATTCCAAAAAGCAATACGGCTATAACCAGGAATAGGGTAAGGTAACCGGACAAGTTCCGCACATTGTGTACAGTAACTTCATGAATGTGGTCGTCTAATACCTCTACAAGACCAGTAAAGTCCGATGCGAAAATCACGAAGAAGGGTAGGCAAACAATCCCAATACCCAATGTATATAATAAGATACTTAACTGAAAGTTGATCGCCTGTCTTCCGTGCTCCCTTACAAATGGTTTGTCCTTATTGGTGGTCCATAATAATAATGGAGCCAAAAAATTACCGAGTGGAAATATGTACTTGGCAAAGGTGGAAAGATGCATGGCAGCAGCTACATTTTTATGATTTTCGGTCGGAGTAGTTTCCATTGTCTATTATTTTCTTATGCAAATATATGTCTAAAGTCAGGTATTATGTTACGCATAGTACTAAATTTTAACAAAAAGTTAACAAATTAAATATGCTAACTATCTGTTTATCAGTAAAAGATTGCACAAATCTATTTTGGGTTTCATTACTACCGAATAATGGAATATCTTCGTGCAAAGCCTTTATCTATGCCACTAAAACCGTCTCAAATCAATAAGTTCACCCTAGTTAAATTGCCCGCTGCTTACTTTACAGGGGTGCGGGCCAAGGAGATTTCAGAAACGCATTGTGTAACTTCGGTTAAGCACAAATGGATTAATCAGAATCCTTTTAAATCCATGTTTTGGGCAGTACAGGGTATGGCAGCAGAATTGAGTACAGGGGCCTTGGTCATGTCGTGTATTAAGGAAAGCAATACAAGGGTGTCCATGCTTGTAGCCAATAATAAGGCGACATTTACCAAAAAGGCGAAAGGGAGAATTACATTTTTATGCGAAGACGGGCTCAAGATTAAGGAAGCCATTCAAAGAACAGTTGAGACTGGTGAAGGTATAACCTGTTGGATGAAAGCAGTGGGTAAAGATGCCGCAGGGGATGTAGTATCGGAGTTCGAGTTTGAATGGACAGTAAAGCGCAAGGGCAATTAAAGGTAATTATTTGAACAAGGAAAAGCTGTTCAAATAATCAGGGTGCTAACTTTATGTGATGAATAGACATTAAATGCAGTCCTCGCAATCAGGACATAATAATACTTTGTACAACCAAAACCGACTATTTATGAAACCCTCTAAAAATGTAATTGTTTCCTATTTTAAACTCTTAAAAAGAGCATTACTGATCTGTATTTTAATAATCAGTACGATTGCTCAATCCCAAATAACCTGGACTAACGAGGGAGATTCCTATTACACCCTAAAGAATAATGAGTTACAAAGTATTAAGCTCAGTAATTTGGCAGTGAGTACCGTAATTAATAAAGAACAACTTACACCGCAAGGGCAATCGGAACCACTACGAGTTGCACATTATTCATTCTCTTCAGATCGGCAAAAGGTACTTTTGTTCACCAATACCAAACGGGTTTGGAGACTCAATACCAAGGGGGACTATTGGGTATACGACTTTAAAACCAATCAACTAAAACAATTGGGTACCTCTTTGGAGCCTTCTACTTTAATGTTTGCAAAATTTTCACCGGATGGAAATTCAATAGCTTATGTGTCTATGAATAATTTATACGTCGAAGATTATGCAAGCAGTGTAGTTACGGCATTAACTACCAATGGAAGTGTTTCTTTAATTAATGGCACGTTCGATTGGGCTTATGAGGAAGAGTTCTTCTGCCGTGATGGTTTTCGTTGGAGTCCAGATAGCAAGTCGATAGCCTATTGGCAGATAGACGCCAGTGACATCAAGAAGTTTCACATGATAAATAATACCAATGCCATTTATTCTGAATTGGTTCCCTTAGAGTATCCCAAAGTGGGTGAAACGCCTTCTGCATGTAGGGTAGGAGTGGTAACAGTAGCCGACGCTAAAACCAAATGGATCGATGTGCCTGGGGATCCATCCCAACATTACCTGGTAAGAATGGAATTTGTTCCGAATACCAATGACCTTCTTATTCAACAGTTAAACCGCAAACAAAACCATAGTAAGTTGTATCGGGCTGCTTCTAATGGAAAGAGCCCCGAGGTTGTTTTTGAAGAATCGGACAAAGCTTGGGTAGACCTTTTTAGAATGGGAAATCCATATGCCATAGATTATACCAATGGGTTCAATTTCATGAAGGACGGTAAGAGCATTCTTTGGACTTCTGAAAAAGACGGCTGGAAACATCTTTACCAGATTTCCTTAGAAGGCAAACCAGAAACGCCTATTACGAAAGGGGAGTTTGATGTGATCGACCTAAAACATATCAACCTAAATAAAGGTTATGTATATTATTTGGCCTCCCCGGATAATCCCACGCAAAAGTACCTTTATAGGACCAAACTGAACGGAAAAGGGAAAAATGAATTGGTCACGCCCAAAAGTTTGCAAGGAACCCATGATTATCATTTTTCGCCAGATGGTTCCCATGCGTATCATGGCTTTACCAATCACCATACCCCTAGATTGAGTGAATTTATAAGCGTTGCCGATCATACCCCTCTTAACACGGAAGAGAGTATTGCAAGTCAACTAAAAGATAAGGAAGAAGCACCTAGTACAGAGTTTTTTACTATTACGACAGCTAGCAATGTTGAAATGGATGGATGGATGGTAAAGCCAACTGATTTTGATCCGACCAAAAAGTATCCTGTTGTGTTTTATGTATATTCCGAACCAGCTGCCACCACGGTAAATGACACCTACAATGCCGGTAGAAACTTCCTGTATCGAGGGAATATGGCAGATGACGGGTATATCTACATTTCATTGGACAATAGAGGGACGCCTGCTCCGAAGGGGCGTGAATGGCGGAAGTCCATATACCGCAACATTGGGGTCATTAATATTGAAGATCAGGCAATGGCAGCCAAAGAGATATTAAAATGGGACTTTGTAGATCCGGAGCGCATAGCGGTTTGGGGCTGGAGTGGAGGAGGCTCTGCTACCCTTAATTTGCTGTTTAAACATCCTGATATATACAAAACGGGAATCTCGGTAGCTGCAGTAGCCAACCAATTAACCTACGATAATATTTATCAAGAGCGTTATATGGGGCTTCCTCAGGAAAACAAGGAAGATTTCATTAACGGTTCTCCAATAACCTATGCCAAGCACCTTGAGGGAAATCTACTGTATATTCATGGAACAGGCGATGACAATGTGCATTACCAGAACGCCGAATTATTGGTGAATGAGCTAATTAAGCACAACAAACAATTTCAGTTTATGCCGTATCCCAATCGTACCCATGGGATTAGTGAAGGTGAGGGGACTTTCGAACACTTGTCGACCTTGTACACCAATTACCTTAGGAAACATTGCCCTCCTGGGGGAAGATAATATGGGGCAATACCTTCTTTTATTCAGAATGAAATACTATTAAATTGAAATTCAATACTTTGAAAAAATGAAAGAAAAACTTAGAGTAATCCAGCTCATTCATCTGGCATTATGTGCTGGCGCAATCTTAGCCTATATTATGTTAGGTGGAATGGATGCATTGACCAATTTTAAGCTGCCAACTATTGATTCACCGTCAATTTTGTATGTGTTAGTTCCTTTTGCGGCCTACATACTAAGCAACTTTTTGTTTAGGCATCAATTGAAAAAATTGGATCGTTCATTGGATATAGAGGAAAATTTCACAGCGTATCAAACTGCATCCATAGTGAGATGGGCTATTCTTGAAGGCACTGCTTTTTATTTGCTGACGGCCCAAAAGGATTTAATTATTTTTGGAATACCTATACTCCTTTATCTTATACTGATTCGACCCACTTTAGATAAAATGAAAATGGACTTGTCATAACGTTCCCGATATGATTGTTTCTTCTTGGAGCTTATGATTTCAGTGAAGAATATGTTAGAAATCTCTTTAACCACCGTAAAATTCAAAACGCCATGAACATAAAAACTGCACTCTTTTTCCTTTTGGCTTTCACCCTTGTAACGAGCTGCCAAAACAATACCGCCACTTCCGAAAAAGGCATGATAAAAGTGACGATTCTCTATCCCAATGCAGACGGAAAAACTTTCGACATGGACTACTATTCCCAAAAACATATGCCCATGCTCGAAGAATTATTTGGTGACTCCCTAAAAAAGATAGCTATCGACGAAGGATTGGGAGGCCGAACACCAGATGAGTCTATTCCCTTCCTCGCCATCGGTTATCTTTATTTCGATACGCTTTTGGAGTATCAAAATTCGTTTGGACCACATGCTGAAGAGATCACGGGCGACATCCCTAACTATACCAATATCCGACCCATTGTTCAAATTAGTAGGGTATTGCAGTAATTAGAAAAAGATTGTATATCTGTCTGTTCACCTGTAACAGAACCTTTTGCTTTGCTACCAATAGTTGTTTTCAAACCTAAAAAATCACAACGACATGACAGCACACGAAATAGACTACACCATTTATGGTGAAGAAATGCAATATGTAGAAATTGAACTCGATCCCAACGAAGGCGTAGTTGCCGAAGCAGGAAGTTTTATGATGATGGACAATGGCATACAAATGGAAACCATCTTTGGTGATGGTTCTAAAAAAACCTCAGGCGTGATGGGCAAAATATTTGGCGCGGGTAAGCGCCTTTTGACCGGGGAAAGCTTGTTTATGACAGCCTTTTACAATACGGGTATGGGAAAGAAGCAGGTGAGTTTTGCCTCTCCGTACCCCGGGAAGATCATTGCTATTGATCTTTCAAAGTTTGGCAATAAGTTCATCTGTCAAAAAGATGCATTCTTATGTGCTGCCAAAGGTGTATCCGTGGGGATTGAATTTTCAAAGAAACTGGGTCGCGGGCTTTTTGGAGGAGAGGGATTTATCATGCAGAAATTAGAAGGGGACGGTATGGCCTTTGTTCACGCTGGGGGAACTACTGCGGTTAAGGAATTGGCTGCTGGTGAAACCATGAAAGTGGATACGGGCTGCATTATTGGTTTCGATCAGACCGTAGACTACGATATAGAGTTTGTGGGCGGGATTAAAAACACCCTGTTTGGTGGTGAAGGCTTATTCTTCGCAACCCTTACGGGACCGGGGACCGTTTACGTACAATCTTTGCCCTTTAGCCGTCTGGCAAAACGGGTTTGGGCATCGGCACCAAGGGGTGGAGGAAAAGACAAAGGAGAAGGGAGTATCTTAGGAGGATTGGGCGATCTACTCGATGGGGATAATTTTTAACACACTTTAACGTAGGAATTTTCCAAAGGGTAAAATTTGTTTGATAATTTTTAGCTATATTTAAACATCAAATTTTAAATCTCACGCTTATTAGAAATAACTACGTAACCTAACTCTAATTAATAACTATGGCTAGAGCAATGTTTGATTACACCAAGGCCGTCCTCAAGAAAGTTAGCTTTGATGTAAACCTGTTCTGCAAGGAGTTGAAGAAAGCGATGAAAAGATTACTTCCTCATGAAATTGAGGAGTTGAAAATTTGGGTTAACTCCCTCATCCAGCAGAACCCCCAATTAAATCAATGTTTAATTTATTTAAAAGAATAAAAGAAGGCCTCCCAACGGAGGCTTTTCTTATTTTATGGGACTTATGATCTTTACGTCCTGAAATCGAATCGCTCCCCTTACAATTCCGGCCACTACATCGTACAATGCGTTTACGATCTGCATTTTTAACTCGCTCTTATTGTAAATAAGGCTTACTTCCCGTGCTGGAGATGGCTCCTTAAAAAACTTTAGGTGCTTCCTTTGCCCTTCAGGGACATCTAACGTATGCAAAAAGGGCAATAAGGTCATGCCCAATCCTTCATGGGTTAATTTAATCAGGGTTTCGAAACTTCCGCTTTCCAATTGAAATGTATCACCGTTGGCCAGCTTAGATGCCTTGCAGATATTAATGACCCCATCCCGAAAACAGTGCCCATCTTCCAATAACAATATATCATCAATTTCCAGGTCAGAGGTTTCAATCTGTTCTTTGCTATACAAACGGTGACTTTCGGGAATGTATCCTACAAAAGGCTCATAATAGAGCGGTCTTTCTTTTATTTTTTCTTGATAGAGTGGGGTAGCTGCAATGGCAGCATCGATATGTCCGTCCAATAACTTGGTAATTATTTCATCTGTGGTTAGCTCTTCTATCTTTAATTGTACTTTGGGATAACGTACGGTGAAAGTTTTCAAGAACATTGGGAGTAGTGTAGGCATAATGGTTGGGATAATACCTAATTTAAACTCTCCACCTATAAACCCTTTTTCCTGATCTACCACATCCTGCATACGTTCGGCCTCGTTTACGATACTTTTGGCCTGGGTCACAATTTTATGCCCCACAGCCGTTAATTCAATCGGCTTCTTACTGCGATCGAAAATGAGAATGTCCAATTCCTCTTCCAACTTTTGAATTTGCATACTCAGCGTGGGCTGCGTTACGAAGGTCTTTTGTGCCGCTTTGGTAAAATTTTTGTGTTCGGCAACTGCTAGCACATATTTGAGTTGTGTTATGGTCATGGTGGATAGGTTTACTACAAAGTTAGGAAACTGTATCGATGAAATCTATAATGAATCATATAATTTTAGAATACCTCTATAATGAAAAACAACCTTAGGGTTGCTAAGGTTGTTGGTTTCGCGAGGAGGTAATTGGTGGTTATAATCTTATTTCCAGTGTAATAGGTTCATGGGCTACTTCAAATTTGGCATCGCTCCATTGCGGCGGGCCGTAGCTCATAGCATTGTTAGAAACACCATACATTTCTTTGGGCATTCCATTAGGTTCAAAATCCATTTGTTTGTTGTCGTTTTTATCGTGGAATAGCGTAATACCGTAGGTGCCCGGAGTTACATTTACAAAGGTAACGGTAGCCTTTCCATCAACGATTTCACTTTCCAGTCCTTGTAAAGGTGCTGCTTTCATGAAGGTGCTTTCGTTGTAAAGACCCGCAATCACTTTTCCTCCAGTCCCAGGTACCGGAACGGTAACAGTTATAGTGGTTCCTTCGCTATCAGCATGTTCAGTGGCTATAGCATCAGATTGTGCATTTAGTAGTAAGCTTGAAATAAAAAGGGCGACAGTAGTTAAAATAGTTTTCATAATATGGTGTTTTAAAGTGTATGTTTTGATTTTTACACTTCAAAAGTGAAAAGAATTGAAATTTTTGGAAACAAAGAATGTCCCAATTGTCAAATTCCAATACCCAACTGTTATTTTGCGTTGTTTTTCTGAAATATGGGTAGGTAACTTCTACTATGCCAAATCAATAGGAAGATATTACCCAATACCATGGCACTTGTAATGATGGGTGTGCCTCTCATATGTAGTGAGGCAGATACCAAGAATATATTGAAAGTAACGGGGAAGGCCAAAATAGGGGATAGCCTCCTTAACCATGGTGAGACAAGAAGTATTCCGACAGCTATTTGAAAATAGCCGATAAAATTCCAATAAAATCCCGTTTGGTACATGCCTTCAAAAAAGAGTCCAATTGGATTATCAATTCCTATGGCAGTAAACTTGACACCGGGCATTTTCCGTAATCCTGAGAGAATAAACCCTAATCCTAGGGATACTTTTGTTAACCAATAGAGTAGAACGAAGGTCTTCTTGGTTTTTAGTCGGTCTATAATATGCAGGACAGCCATCAGAAAAAAGACGATTCAAGAACAAAAATGTAACGCTTAAAGCAATCCTCGTGCTTTGATCTCCAAATATTTATTCAGGGTGTTTACAGTGAGATCCTCCGGTGAGGTCAAGATGGAATAAATCCCGTATTTTTTTAACTGGTTTACGATAAGTCTTTTTTCAAAAGCAAACTTCTCTGCAATTACCTTGTCATACACCTCCCTCAAAGTTTCTGCCGGATTATCTATAAGCTTGGTAAGCTCGGTGTTTTTGAAAAAGATTACGACCAAAAGGTGGTTTTTTGCTAAGGCTTTAAGATAGGGTAGTTGCCTTTCCAATCCATCCATGGTCTCGAAGTTGGTATATAAAAGCAATAGGCTCCTATGCGTAATATGCTGCTTAATGTGGGTATATAGCCTACTAAAATCCGTTTCGAAAAAATCGGTTTTCACATTATACAAGGACTCCAATATTAGTTGCATCTGATGGCTCCTTCTATCTGCTACCACTACATTCTCTACCTTTTTGGAAAAGGAAAGCATTCCTGCTTTATCGTGTTTTCGCAACACAATATTACTAATGACCAGGGAAGAATTTATAGCATAGTCTAAAAGGCTCAATCCGTTAAATGGCATTTTCATGGACCGCCCTTTATCTATTAAACAGTAAATAGGCTGTGATTTCTCATCCTGGAACATATTTACCATTAGACTGTTTTTCTTGGCCGTGGCTTTCCAGTTTATGGTTCTAAGGTCATCCCCAATAACATAATCCTTGATTTGCTCGAATTCCATACTGTGCCCCACACGACGTACCTTTTTCAAACCAATTTCATGGGAGTTACGGTTTACATTAATGAGTTCAAAACGTTTTAATTGTTTAAAACTAGGGTAGTTCTTGACCATTTCATTACTACTGAAACGGAACCTTTTTGCCACAAAGCCCAACCGGGATATGGCGTATACGTTCAAATTACCAAAATGATATTCACCACGATCATTTGGCGTGAGGCTGTATTGAAGGGTCATTTTATCCCTCGGGGAAATACTGGTCTTTATCTTAAAATCCCTTTTCTGAAATTGAACCGGGACCTCATCAATAATCTCACAGAAAATCCTTGAAGGATAGTTGTTCTGTAAGTTTATGGCAATGGTATTTGAGTCTCCATTTGAGAATTTCTCCGGTAGGACACGTTCTCCTTCAATGCGCTTTTTTCCAACGAAAAGAAAAAGAATATCGGCCAGGAAAATAATGACTATGGCAACAATTGCCATTTGCGCAATGCCAAACAGCATTGGCACGAAATAGCTAAGTACAAATAGCACTATTACACCTACGTTGGCATAAAAGAAAAGCGGTTGTATGTAAAAGGGTTTAAATAACTTCAATGCAATGTGTATTCGTCTTATAATGGTATGCCCATCTCATTTATCTTGGAATCTCCGTTACTTCAATAATCTGTTTAATAATATTGTCGCTGGTAAGCCCTTCCATTTCGCGTTCTGGGGTAACAATAACCCTATGGTGCAAAACAGGAATAGCAGCCTTCTTTATGTCTTCCGGAGTTACAAAATCCCTTCCGCTCATAGCAGCAAACGCCTTACTTGCTTTCAATATGGCAATAGATGCCCTAGGTGATGCTCCAAGGTAGAGGAATTGGTTGTTTCGGGTAGCAACAATAATTTGTGCGATATACGAAAGCAAATGTTTTTCGATATACACCTTAGACACCAAATCCTGATAGTTGGCTATTTGGGATGCCGTTAAAAATGAGTTGATGGTTTCGGTCTTGGCGCCGCCACCTAGGTTGTGCTCCCTGTTAAGGATTTCAATTTCTTCATCGAGATTAGGGTAAGATACGTTGATCTTGAAAAGAAAACGATCCAACTGAGCTTCTGGAAGTCGATACGTACCCTCTTGCTCTACAGGGTTTTGTGTGGCCAAAACCATAAAAGGTGGTGCCAATTCGTATCGCTCACCATCCATCGTAATTTGCCGTTCTTCCATAACCTCAAACAATGCTGCCTGTGTTTTGGCGGGTGCGCGGTTAATTTCATCAATGAGGATCATATTTGAGAAAATAGGCCCTTTTTTGAATTCGAATTCTGAATTTTTAAGGTTGAAAACGGAAGTTCCCAAAATATCACTCGGCATGAGATCAGGTGTAAACTGAATTCGGCTAAACCCAACGGCTGCTGTTTTGGCCAAGAGCTTTGCGGAAACCGTTTTGGCAATACCCGGAACTCCTTCAATTAAAGAGTGTCCCTTGGCCAATAGGGAAGCAATAAGCATGTCTATCATATCGGCCTGTCCGACAATGACCTTACCTATTTCATCGCGAATATTCTGAACATTACGCTGCAACTCGGTTAAATCCAATCGACTTTTAAACTCAAGATTATCGCTACCAACTGATTCTGGAGCCGTAATATTGGGAACGGCAGGAACTTCTGGTACTGCCGATATTCCTTCGGCAGCAGGTATACCCTTAGACTCTTCGGAGGGTACTTGCGATGGGTTTGGTGCCTCGTTATGTCCCGTAGGTTCTTTGTGTGCTTCGTTTTCTTCCATAATTATATCGAATAAAATTCTTCTATGTATTTGTTAAGTGTTACCAGATTGCTTTCAAAATACTGACGCTTTCTACGTAACCAACTTATGTAATTAATTACCTGACTTACTTGTTCTTTTTTCACCCCAGATTTAAGGGATAGTTTTTCAATGAATTCATCATCCAGCGCTTCGGTGTCCAAGTTATAATCGATTCGGATTCGTTCGAGAAAATAAGCTATTTTTTTCTCAATGAGGTTCTTATGATCCTTGGTTTCGAAATAGAGATTAGAAATGGTCTTTACGAACGCCACTGTTGTGTTTTGCAACGGTTTTACAACCTGCACGATTCTTTGCCTCCGCTTGGCATTAAATACCATGAACAACAGGGTTAACAATAGGGCAAAATACCAAGCCCAACGAAAGGCTCGCTGCTGCAGAAACCAACTTAATTCCGATTCCTGTTCTACTTCGCCACCATAAGGGGTTTGGTATTTTATAAAAGAGTCGAAATAGATATCTTCATCGGGAAGATAAGAAAGTACTCCTTCGGTATATGTATATCGATCTTCCTTAAGCAGGTTGTAATTGGTGAATATCTTGGGCTGTAAATGGATGAAAATGTTACCCTCTTCGAACGGTGCTTTTATAAAATTAGGTTGCTTTTTTGCGTTGTCGGTATATCCTAATATGGTATGGCTCACACTGTCTAGGGTCGCAAAGTAGAAATCCCCAGGATTTCTATCAATAATCGTGTTCTTCGATTGTAGGGAGCGGTTCTTAAAACTAAGGTTCGAAATACTATCTTTCTCATTAATTATATAATCCACATCCAATCCCAAGGTGTCCGCCAAGCTTGTAGGAACGTAATAATCAGAAATAAATATGGTGTTCCCCACAGATGCAAAATCAAGGAGCTCATCTACCGATTCGAAACTCAAATAGGTACTGTTACCAATAATCATGTATGTACCCTTGGCCACATGATCGCCATACCCATATTCCGAATTGGCATAAAAATAACTTGAGGGCTGATGGTAGAGCGTTCTTATTTTCCGATCTTCAAACAAACGATCCAGTTCTTTATACAAAATCCGCACACCATAAGGCTTGTTACTGCGTTCGTCGAAGGACTCTTCCCAATCCACGGTTCTCGTAAACCCAATATCCATGGTCGAACCCAGCACAATGATTAATGCCACAATAACACCTACTATGATGTATGTTTTTTTCATCAGGCCACGTTTTTTATTAGGTTGTCGAAATTGCCTTTGGCCTTATTGTATTGTGTTTTGTTAATTGGAAACTCCCCGTACCAAATGTAATTGTATAAATACGATGTATACGAAAACCCCTTATTAAAGGGTTGTGTCTTTATTTCCCTATAGTACTCTTCATTGGTTTTGTCGTCTTCGAGTTTAATAAAATTGCGCGTGCTTAAGGTTTTCAATACTAAAATATAATAGTATCTAATAGCAAGGCGGTAATCACCGGATTGTTCTGCTTTCTGAATGAGGGACTGAATATCTATTTGACCGATATTTTCTGCAGTAAGTTCCTCTTCACCGGAAATATTTCGATCCCTATTGGTTGAAAAGAGTCCATGGCCGCCTTCATTCAAAAGAATAAAAATTAGATATAAAACGGCAATAACCAAGGCTCCAATGAGCAACCATTTTAAAATAGGAAACTGAATGGGGTTATCTACTTCGAGTTCCTCTTCGTTGTTTTGTTCCTCAATCTTTGGATTGTCCTCATTTTTGTAATCCTCATATTGACCGCTGCCGCCACGTCTATAGGTAACCACTTCCTTGCCTTCATAATTAAATCGGTCGTCAGAATACCGTTCCCTAAAGTCTTCATCGAATTCCCTTTCGGATTCGATAATAGTATCCCCGGAGTCTTGTCCCATACAGGGAGAGGCTACAATTAAAGAAGCTATGAAAATCAATAAATAGAATGACCTTACTTGCTTCATAAGGTATTCAAATTAAGGAGTTCCCCTTCCATTTTACGCTTCACTTTGAAAGGATAAATGAGATAGTAGTAACTAATAAGAAATAGGGTTGCAAGAATAATTCCAACCGAAAGCCAATTGGGCATAACGTTAGAGTATCGAGTAATGAAACCTTCCAGAAACCCCGCCGAAAATGTAAACGGAAAAGTACTGATAAGGATTTTCACCCCCACTTTCACCCCATTTTTAAAGGATTGCATTCTGGAGAATGTGCCGGGAAATAAAATACTAGCGCCTAAGATGAGACCTGCAGCGGCTTCAATTACAATGGCAAATATTTCCATGGCTCCATGAATCCAAATACCCCGTACGCTCTCCCAAAGCACTCCTTTATCATAAAAGAAGTATTGAAAGGAGCCTAACATGATGCAGTTTTTAAACAGCACCCAAAGTGTTCCAATACCACCAAAAACACCTAAGATAAAGGCAATGAGCCCAACCCGGAGGTTGTTAATGGTAATGCCAATAAAACTTCCCCAGTTGCTTCCACTTTTATAGACTGCCACGGGATCACCGGCCTCAATATTTTCTAAAGTCATATCCACATAGGAATCCCCTAGAATGGAACGAACAAATTCGCCATCATTTGCCGCCGAAATCACTCCAATTGCAGTAAAAAGTGAGAAGATGATAAAAGCTATATAGATAAATTTTCGGTACTGATAAGTCAATAAGGGTACTTCGGTTTTCCAAAAACTAACAAATCGATTGGTGTCTTCCCGTTTGGTTTTATAGATGTTTTGGAAGGCTTTTGCCGCTAATTGATTTAGGTAGACGACGACCTTACTCTTAGGGTAATAGGTCTGTGCATAGGATAAGTCGTTGACAATCTGCACATACTGCGAGGCTAATTGATCCGAATCCTCGAAATCATTATTGAAAATCGCCTTTTCAAAGCTGAGCCATTTTTCTTTATTTTGCTTGATAAATGCAACCTCCCTCATAAGCGAGTTAAATTAAGAAAGAAAATGGCAGAGATACAAATTAACACCACGCAAAATGTGAAAATAAATTACACTGCTGCGGGAGCGGGCGAAAGACTATTGGCTTTTATTATAGATGGTGCCATTAAATGGGGTTACTTAATAGTGGTTGGGATGGTCTTTGGTGCTTTCGATAATATGGATGAATGGTCGCAAATTGCTATCAACACCATCTTAAGTCTGCCTGTTGTGTTCTACACCCTTACGCTCGAACTAATGCTTGGAGGACAAACCATTGGGAAAAGGGCCATGAAAATACGGGTGGTGAAAATTGATGGATACCAAGCCACACTCACCGATTACGTAGTTCGCTGGTTTTTTCGAATTGTGGACATTTACATCTTCGGACTTGGATTCTTCTTCATAGCATTTAGTAAACAATCCCAGCGAATTGGTGATATGGCTACGGGCACTTCTGTAATTTCCTTACGGGATAAGGTGAACATTAGCCATACGATTCTGGAAAACCTAAAAGCGGGCTTTAAGCCAACCTATCCTACGGTAATTAAACTTTCGGATAACGATGCCAGAATTATCAAAGAGACATTTATAAACGCAAGGGCATCCAAAGATTACCCTACTTTGATCAAATTGAGAGATAAGATAATGGAGGTGACCGAAATTAAGGAAAGAAAGCACAGCAGTGATATCGAATTCATCGACGTGATCCTGAAAGATTATAACTACTATACCCAAGCAATGTGAGCCTTATCCTTCTTATAGATATATTGGGAACTATCGCCTTTTCAGTATCAGGTGCACTAACCGCCATGAAAAAGCGGCTAGATCTATTCGGTATTTTTATTATAGCTTTTGTAACCGCCCTTGGAGGGGGTACCTTAAGGGATATACTCATCGATATGCCCATTACGTGGATGAGAGACCTTACGTTCGTGTATGTTATTGTGGGGGCTACCATAGTTGCAATTATCTTTCGAAGAAAATTGAATTATGTGAGAAGGTCCCTTTTTCTTTTCGATACTATTGGTATTGCCTTGTACACGGTCATTGGAGTAGAGAAGGGTATTGAGGCTAATTTCCCACCGTTGATCTGTATAGCCTTGGGAACCATGTCTGCCTGTTTTGGAGGGGTGATACGCGATATACTTTGTAATGAAATTCCTATAATTTTTAGGAAGGAAGTATATGCAACTGCCTGTATTGTTGGGGGGTCGGTATATTTTCTATTATTGGAAACGTCTTTGCCGCAAGATGTAATTGTCCTTATCTCAGGATCTATTGTGATTGCGATACGGATCGTAGTAGTACTTTTTAATCTTTCGCTTCCAAGTATTTATAAGCGGGAAGACAAATGATCATTCGATTATCTTAACATCGATGTACACATTTTGTAAGGGCCAATCACCCTCATCGTGAGGTAAATTGGCAATGGTGTCTACCACCTTCATTCCCTTTGTAACCTGTCCAAATATGGTATAGTTGCCGTTGAGGTGACCCGTAGAAGATTGAGGCCCCAAAAAGATGAAGAATTCAAAAGGAGCGGTTTGCTTATCAGGGTTTTCACGATATTCCTTGGAGCCCGAAACCGTTCCGCGACGGTGTTTTCTTCCGTTCTCCAACTCGGCAGGAAGTAAATATTTATTGCCCAAAGCATGACGCTTTCTAGGAGTGGATACCAGATCACTGTTTCCTCCTTGTATAATGAAGTTGGGAACAATTCTGTGAAAGAACGTATCCTTGAAGTAATTCTGTTTTATCAAATAAATAAAATTGGCCCTGTGTAAGGGAGTATCCTTGTACAACTCAATATCTATATCACCATAGGTGGTGGATATACGTACTTTAGTTTCGGGATTCTCCTTGCCATATACTTCAAAAAAGGCCACTACATTTTCATTGGTGATTTTTGGATAGGATGGATCTGTTATCAAACTTTCCTTCTTCTTTGATACTGAATCTTTTGCCTTTTCTTCCCCTATTTCTTTTACAACAGGTGTTTTTTCTTGGGACTGCTTTTTGCTATCTTCACAACTTGCAAAAAGCAGACACAATAAGCAGAATAAGGTAAACCAAGGTTTCATAAATGCAATTTTCAGAATTTCTAACACAGGTTGTAAAAGTAAAAAAAATGGAGCTTCCAGGAGAGGAATGCCACCTTAGAATGGCTCCTATACAACGTTTGTTGGAATTGAAGCGCAAAGCCAGGGAAATGAAAACAGCAAAGAAGGCAGCTGTATTGTGTTTATTTTATCCAAACCAGGAAGGGGAAACGTATCTTATTCTGATTTTGCGAAAAACCTACAAAGGGGTGCACTCTGCCCAGGTTGGTTTTCCAGGGGGTAAGGTAGAAAAGGAAGACTCATCTATGGAGGAAACAGCATTAAGGGAAACCGAAGAAGAGGTTGGGGTACCCGTTAAGGATGTGACCATCCTGAAACAGCTTACCGAAATTTATATACCCCCAAGTAATTACTTTGTGCAACCCTTTTTGGGGATAACCCATTCCACACCCAATTTTGTGGCACAGGAAGAGGAGGTGGAGGCACTGATCGAAGTGCCGCTGCAAGAATTTATGGATGATGCCATTAAGGTGAACAAAGAGCTTTCCACAAGTTACGCCCACAAGATTGAGGTGCCTGCTTTTGATTTACAGGGACATATCGTTTGGGGAGCTACTGCCATGATGCTCAATGAAGTACGGGAAATACTGAAAAGACTGACCTAAGTAAGCTTTTTTAGTATCTTTACCGACCGATTTTGTAATCTTTTATCCAAGAAAGACGACAGAATTAAAAACTAAAAGATCGTATGGGGCTATTCAAAAAAAACCCTTTTGGACATATACTTTTCCTCAAGCTTTGGCTCATCCGAATTCTTGGTGCGATGACCCATAGACGGTTTAAGGGCTTCAACCAATTACAAATAGAAGGTAGCGAGATTCTAAAGAACTTACCCGAGAATAATGTGTTGTTCGTTTCTAACCATCAGACCTATTTTGCCGATGTGGTTGCCATGTTCCATGTATTTAATGCGAGTTTAAGTGGCCGGGTAGATAACATTAAGAATATTGGGTATCTCTGGAAACCCAAACTCAATGTATATTTTGTAGCTGCCAAAGAAACCATGAAATCTGGACTATTGCCAAAAATATTGGCGTATGCAGGATCAGTTAGTATTGAGAGAACTTGGAGAGCAGAAGGTAAGGAAGTAAACCGTCAGGTAAAGTTGAGTGATGTTAGTAACATAGCGAAAGCACTTCAGGATGGTTGGGTTATCACTTTTCCACAGGGAACAACTAAACCTTGGAAACCCATTCGTCGAGGTACTGCCCATATTATTAAAAAGAACAAACCTTTGGTGGTTCCTATTGTTATTGATGGTTTTAGGCGATCATTCGATAAGAAGGGAATTCGGATAAAAAAACGCGGTATTCTTCAATCCATGGAGATAAAACAACCTTTGGAAATCGATTACGAAAATGATTCGGTCGAAAAAATCGTGGAGCAATTGGAATTTGCCATAGAGCAACACCCTTCGTTCCTTAAGGTGATTTCCCAAGATGAATTAAAGAAAGAGGAAGAGCTCAACAAAACCCGCCAGTGGCGCTACTAAACTTCGATCTTTTTTAGTTCCTTATAATTCCTTTTCAGTCTTCGAAGTAACAGCCCATAAAGCAACCAGTAGAATAAAATTAGCAGTCCAATAATTAGGACGCCAGCCACAAACTGACCGATAAAGAAGGAAGAAAAGAACGTTTCTGGGGGTATGGCGGCATAGAGATCGTCTTGCTTTAAAATATCGTAGAGCCTCTCTTTATTGAAATAGTAGAATACATTTATCCCTATCATAAGCAAAGTAGCCATCCCAATATTATAATACACGAAATAGCGTACCGTTTTACGTGTTCGAAGAATATTGCCCATTAATTCCTTGACAGTTCCTGTTACGTGTATTTTTTGATAATTTTTATAAAATAGATAAATAAAGACGGCTACTACGGTGTAGTTCAAAATATTGAGCGCCGTATAAATAGTTTTCAATCCCATTTCGTTATTAAATTCATTAATGGAATCGGGAATAAAAAAAGCGAGTATGGTCCAAAAGGCAATTTCGCAGAGACTTATAATCACAATCCATTTTACGATAGAAGAAGACTTCTTCAACAGCATAGGATATATCTGCTCGGCTGTAAACTTGGGAAACACCTGCTCCCTAGATTGCCATTCTTTTTTTAGTGTTTCTAATTGATCCATGGTATTAAGGGTTCAATATGGTTCTTAACTTTTCTTTAATTCTGTTCATTTTCACTCGTGCATTTACTTCGGTAATCCCTAAAGTAGACGCTATTTCCCTGTAATTTTTGTTTTCCAGATAGAGGAACACTAGGGCTTTATCAATATCATTCAGCGTTTTAACTGCATCATACATTAACTTCAACTGATCCTCGACCGTACTGTCGTACTCTTCTGAAGTTATTTTAAAACTGATACCTTCAAAATCCTGGGTCTGTACTTTTCTCTTATTCTTCCTATAGAGGGTGATGGCAGTGTTTAGGGCCACCCGGTACATCCAAGTACTAAACTTAGAGTCCCCCCTGAATTTTGGAAAAGCACGCCAGAGCTGAATGGTTATTTCCTGAAACAAATCATTGTGCGATTCACTATCGTGTGTATACAAACGACATATCTTGTGCACAATGTTTTGGTTTTGCTCTAACTGGCTCACAAAACTATGTTCTAGTTCTTTGGTCAATGTTTTTTTGTTAGCTGTCTAATTAGTGGATGGAAGCTGTTAATTGTTACAAATTAAAATAAAAATAGCATTAAAAATATCTTTTTTAACCATTGGGTTGTAATTTTGTAACACAACAGTCCTGTATGAATATTCCCGATATCTCCTTACCCCGAATTGTCGTAATTGGGGGAGGATTTGCTGGTATTTCGTTAATTAAGAATCTACGAAATACCAAAACCCAGATAGTTTTATTCGATAGGCATAACTATCATACGTTTCAACCGCTTTTATATCAAGTGTCTACGGCAGGTTTGGAGCCCGATTCTATTGCATACCCACTAAGGAAGATTTTTAGGAAACATACCAATTTCCACTTTAGGATGACAGAAGTTGAGTATGTTGACCTAAAAAAGAAAGAAGTGCAGACCTCCATTGGGAACTTGTCCTTTGATTATTTGGTTATGGCCACTGGGACACGTACCAATTTTTTCGGAAATAAAAGTATTGAAGCCCATAGTATGCCCATGAAGAGTGTTCCACAGGCATTGGACATACGCAGTTTGATCCTTCAGAATATTGAAAAAGCGGATATTTCCGAAAAGGACTCAGAGAAGAAAAGTCTGTTGAACTTCGTTATTGCGGGAGCAGGTCCCACAGGGGTTGAATTGGCCGGAGCCATCGCCGAATTTAGAAAGGGAATTCTTCAGAACGACTATCCATGGTTGAATAAGGAAGATATGGAAGTGCACTTAGTAGAAGGATCGGACAGGGTACTATCTCCCATGAGTTCTAAAGCATCTAGAAACGCTCAGCGATCATTGGAGAAGCTAGGCGTTCAAGTACACCTAAATACATTTGTAAAGGACTATGATGGCAAGACCGTACTTACACAAGACGGAAAATCCTTTGATACCAAAACGTTTATATGGGCAGCTGGAGTAACGGGGTCTCCTGTAGATGGAGTCGATGGTGATTCGCTGTTGCAACGCGCCAATAGGTATAAAGTAAATCGTTTTAATCAAGTGGATGGTTATGACTACTTATTTGCATTGGGCGATATTGCATATATGGAAACAGAAGCCTATCCTCATGGTCATCCTCAAGTAGCGCAGCCTGCCATACAACAGGGGAAACAGCTTGCCAAAAACCTTAAGGCCCAGTGGAAGGAGAAAAAAATGAAACCCTTTGTCTATTTCGATAAAGGAACTATGGCCACTATAGGGCGCAACAAGGCCGTATGCGATATAGGTAAACAGTCTTTCGGCGGTGCTTTCGCTTGGTTTTTATGGATGTTCGTACACCTTTGGTTCTTGGTGGGATTCCGAAATCGCGTGGTAACCTTTTTCAATTGGACGTATAATTACATTAATTACGATAGGGCAGCCCGTCTTATCATAAGACCGTTCAAAAGTAAAAAGTAATGGACTTTTTTATTGCCTAATCGTAACCGGGATGGGACTTCCATTAGAAACCCAACTTCCTCCAATCTCGTCGATGTTTACATCCAATTCGTCACTGGTGTCAATGCTCTTTAGATTCACTTTTACCTCGTCGTAAGTATCTACGCTTTTCAAGTTGACGTTTAGTTCGTCGTAAGTGTTAATGTCTACAATCCTTACATCGATGGTTTCAGTTACAGGAGCCAAATCATTTGCTTTTGTATTATTTTCTGAAGCATAGGCCTTGGGAATAATTTCTAAGTCTTTTGCCACATTAAAAGTTAGGCAAGCGGCAATAATAGTCAATAAGGTCTTGGTGTAAAGATCTGTTTTCATGTTGAAGTGTTTAGTTATGATAAAAATAGGACATCAATTTTCGTTCCGAAAGGTAACTAGTGCGACTTCCGAGGCTTTGCCCTTTAGGATTTGATTACCTAGGGGTTCGCGAACGATCCCTTCGGGGAGCTTGGGTAGCACATTTGAAAAATCTTCAGAGGATAGAATAGCAACTCCCAACTCGTTGCATTTTGCCTGTATGCGGGCAGCGGTATTTAGGACATCCCCGGAAAAAGCAATATCCCGTTTAATCTGCCCTAATTCACCCACCATAACCGACCCAAAATGGTATCCCACTTTAAATTCTGGAACCACTTGGTATCTCTCCCTATACTTACTGGCCTTTTTTGCAATTTGCGATTGCATCATGTAAAAACAGTTCAAGGCGTTTGCATTTTGTAATCCTTGCTTCATTTTCCATGTAATGACGACTTCGTCACCCACATATTGATAGATTTCACCTCTTGTTTGGACTACGGCAGGACCAATGTCCTTAAAGAAATCCTTTAGCAGATGAAAATACTTCTCTTCTCCCAAGGATTCTGCAATTCCCGTGGCATTTTTTATATCGGCGAACATAAAAATGCGTCGTTCCCTTTTGGGATGAAAATACTTTCCTTTCAAGTAATCTGGAAAGACTCCTGGCCCATATTTATCATTAATCATGAGTACAATTAATGTGAACAACACGATAACCAGCCAAATGATGTAGTACTTTTGGAAACGCCAGGTATCGAAGATAAAACCAGCTTCCTCCAGTACTTCGCCATCCCAAATAGGCAGATCGAAATTGATGCTGGCCATATACGCAGCACCTATGAGACTAATTAGTATGGAAGTTATGGTGTATATGATGACGATTAGCAACAATGCTTTCCAAAAGGCGTATTTTCGCAACCAGTACTCCATTAGGTTTACGGTAAGAAGACCTCCTATAAACCCTGCACTGACAGCCACTACCATATTGGCAGAAAAAGCAGATTTAAAATCGAAATTACTATCCAATGCTCCTGCAACTGATAATGTGATCACATCGTAAAAAAAGATGAGGTTGGCGATTATAACCCATGCAATCAGTATCCAGAATGCACGTTTGGCGTAGAAAAGAACTCTTCTGTTGCTTATTATTCCCATAGGGGTTTAGCAATTACGGTATTTGTCATTTAATCCAATTCCCTCCAATATCATAGGGGTTATTTTTTCCAGTCGGCTTAATTTAGTAGCCTCCCGTTTAGCGGCTCCTATATATTCTGCATATTCCCTTTGTTTTCCTGGGGTAAACTTTTCGAAGGCTGTTTTTAAGTCTTTGTTTTTCTCTAAAGCATCCTTTAATTCCGGTGGTATCGACACCTCTTTTTTACGTTCGGGTTTCACCTCTTTACCGGCCAAACAATTCTCGATGGCTTCTTGTACATACTCCAATAGGATATCGGTTTCAATCCTATCCCCTTTATCAAGTCTCCACTGTCGCAATGCCTTGGTTTTACCTTCCTGAGCGTTTACCAGTTTCTTTTTAAGGTCTTTTAAAAATACCCCTTGGTGAAACCAGATACCCAAATGGTTCTTAAAAGCGCCAATACCTACGATGTTTTTTCCATTTACGGTATAAATAGGCGCCCCCCATTTGAGTTCCTCTTTCATTTCAGTTTGGGCCATCAGCTCTCTAAGCTCATTAATTTCTTCGGTCCAATTTGGGTGTTTCGAAATGTATTCGTCGATACTTTTAGCGTATTCCATGGTGCTGTTATTTTCTGTAGGGAAGATACTATAATTTGTTTTTTTACAGTTCGGTCATAGAAATTTACAATTCAGTAGGATTCATTGGACTCATGTAACGTTTCTATTGCATTTTTGACCCATGAAACAAATACCACCAAAAATGAAACCCCTAAAAAAGGAAACGTTCCATTTAATTTTAATGCTATTGGTTGGCATGATTACCCTCACAGTAACCGGTCAATCTGAGATATCGGGAACAGTCCTTCAAAAAGATGGAACCCCAGTTCTTGGGGCAAACGTATACCTTGATGGTACGTACGATGGAGCCTCTACAGATGCTAGCGGAAACTTTTTATTTTCTACTGAAGAAACAGGGGTGCAAACCCTAGTCGTCTCCTATGTTACTTACGAAACCTTCATGATGGCTGCCGATGTAAGTCAGCTACAAAATGTATCGGTAACATTGAAAGAAGACGTAAATTCTTTGGATACTGTGGTCATTTCTGCAGGAACTTTTGAAGCAGGCGATAATAGCAAAGTCTCGGTGTTAAAGCCTTTAGATGTAGTCACCACCGCAAGTGCTTTGGGTGACTTTGTGGGTGCATTGCAAACATTGCCTGGAACCACTACGGTTGCGGAAGATGGTCGGTTGTTTGTTCGTGGAGGTGATGCAGGGGAAACCCAAATATTTATTGATGGGATCCGAGTGTTTACGCCCTATACTCCCACAACAAATAATATACCTACACGTGGTAGATATAGTCCATTTTTATTCGATGGCATCACATTTTCAACTGGAGGTTATTCGGCAGAATATGGACAGGCCTTGTCCTCTGTCTTGCTATTGAATACCATTGACGAGCCAGATCAAGAGAAAACCGATATAGCGGCCATGAGTGTAGGGGCAGGATTGGGGAATACCCAGAAATGGGAAAAAAGTTCCTTGAGCTTTAACGGTGCCTATATTAACCTAGCTCCATATATAGCGGCCTTTCCAGATAGAAATAATTGGGAGAAACCATTCGAGGCATTTTCTGGCGAAACGGTGTTCCGGAGGAAGTTCGATAAGGGATTGTTTAAGCTGTATGCTGCTTTTGATAGTTCGAATTTCGAATTGAACCAAGAAGATATCAATGTGCCCGAAGGTGTGGATTTCACCCTTAACAACAAGAATTTTTATACCAATGCCAGCTATAATGGCGAATTGGGAGCCGACTGGAAAATCCAAGGAGGAGGTAGTTTTACACATAGTAGAAACGATGTAGGCATTATAGATAATACCATTGAGAACACTGAAAACTCTGCTCACTTTAAATTGAAGTTGCGGAAACGCTTCAGCAACCGATTTAAATTAAATATGGGAGCCGAACAGTTCTTCACCGATTTTACTGAAGACTTCGATAATCCATTCGCTCAGGCACGGTACGGATTTAACAACAATATTACAGGAGTATTTACCGAGGGGGATATCATTTTTTCTAGGAAATTTGCAATGAAGTTAGGCGTAAGGGGAGAGTACAGTCATCTATTTGAAGATTTTACGGTATCTCCAAGGGCTTCCATCGCTTACAAAACAGGAAAGTCGAGTCAGGTGTCCTTGGCGTATGGTGATTTTTATCAACAGCCATTAAATGATATATTGAAATTTAATCAGGATTTAGAGGCGCAAAAGACGCAGCATTATATCCTTAACTATCAGTACTCTGCCAACAACCGTATATTTAGGGCCGAGGCCTACAGGAAAGAGTACAAGAGTTTAATTACCTATGATACACAGGATCCTATGTTCGATAGTAATTTTGGGAATGAAGGAGATGGTTTCGCACAAGGGATAGATATATTTTGGAGGGACAACAACTCTATTAAGAATGTAGATTATTGGATTAGTTATTCCTACCTGGACAGTGAGCGAAAATTTGCCAACTATCCGGAACGCGCCAGGCCTCCGTTTGCCAATGCACACAACCTTTCGGTAGTAGCCAAATGGTTTATTACCGATTGGAAAAGTCAGGTTGGGTTCAGTCATCAATTCGGTAGTGGCCGTAATTACACAAACCCTAATGTACCTGGATTTCTACAAGAACAAACCCGAAATTTTAATAGTACCAGTTTAAATTGGGCCTACCTTATTTCACAACAACAGATACTGTATGTCTCGGTAAATAACGTATTTGGATTCAATAACGTTAATGGATATCAGTATGCCAATGCACCAGATGCCAGTGGGAACTTTAACCGCAGGGCTTTATTACCTGCGGCAGATCAGTTCTTCTTCGTTGGATTCTTTATGACCATTAGCGAAGATGGAACCGATAATCAGTTAGATAATCTCTAAAATGACAGTTCGGTATCAATTTTCTACAGTTGGGTAGGATTGTTTTCAGATACTGCCCCTTTAAGCTGACTTTTGAATCATTAACGCAAACATCTATCAAAATGCAAACAGTTCTAACTTTTCTAGCCTTATTGATCGCCGGGTTGGTGGCACAGGCGCAAAACACCATAGAAGTTACCATAACCGAATTCAAAAATGATAAGGGAACGGTTCGGGTCGGACTTTATAACGACCAGGGAAAGTGGTTGGATGCCACCTATAAATCAGTGTCCTCCAAAATCGAAAACAAAGAAGCCATTGTGGTTTTTACAGATGTTCCAGATGGGGAATATGCGATTTCATGCTATCATGATAAAGATGATAACGGTGAATTGAACATGCTTATGGGTATGATTCCTTCAGAGCCCTATGGTTGCTCTAATGGTGCGAGGGGGTTCTTTGGCCCGCCAAAGTGGCAAGACGCTCATTTTGAGGTTAGTGACGCAGAGACGCGTAAGCTTGATATTAGACTATAAACCAATCAATACCTGAAACCATGCTGGGAATTATTTTACGATTATTGGGAAGACACAAATCCATTAAGCCATTGTTCGTCGGAAGTATTGCATTAATTCTTCTTGGAGTAGCGGCACAACTATTTTTATCTTAATTACTATATAAACACTAAATAACTTAAATTGTCATGATGAAAAAAATACTTCTAATCGCAATTGCCCTTTTATCAATAAATGCCTTTGGGCAGGGAAAATATGAAAAAGGGATGATGAAGGCCTTCGACCTATGGAAGAACGGCAACCAATGGGAAGCAGCCAATATGTTCGAACGAATCGCACAGGCTGAAGCCGACAATTGGCTACCTCCATTTTATGTAGCTCAAATAAATATCCTGTATAGTTTCAACGAAAAGGATGAGGAAAAACTTACGGCACAATTGAAAAAGGCCCAGGACTTCCTGAATGACGCCAAAGCTATTTCTAAGGATAATGCCGAAATCTTAGTGGCACAGGCACAATTGTATACTGCCTGGGTAGTATTCGATGGGCAGCGTTATGGTATGACCTATAGCCCGAAAATAGCTCAATTGTACGAAGAAGCGTATAAGATAGAACCGGGAAATCCAAGGGTTGCCTTTGGAAAAGTAGAATGGGACCTGGGTACGGCTCGATTCTTTGGCCAGGATACGAGCGAGTTTTGTGATGATTTAACAGCTGCCGTAGCCCTCTTCGAAACTTATGAGCCCAAGGGTGATTTCCATCCAAGGGGTGGTGGTGATTATGCCAAGCAATCGTTAGAACAAAATTGTAAAAAAGAGTAAATGAGATTCCTGAAAGAATTAGGCAGAGCTTTTTCGGTAGGTGTCCTCGTCTTTTTGGTGATAGGACTTATCCAATATTTGAATGGCAATGTGGTGACAGATAAGGAAAGGTTGTTGACTTACTTTGTCTACAGTCAGATGTATTCTATAGTACTCTATCTGGCCAATGTCTATTTCTTTCGGTTTATGTGGAAACGCTTTGGAACTAGAATATTTACGCTGAAAATATTCTGGAAAGGGTTCATTGGAGTTGCATTGGTAACTATCCTTGCCCTCGTATTTCTTAGGGTTCTAATAGAAATCGTAATAGAGGGGCAGTCCTTTCCAGACTTCATTGCACAACAAGGGTTCAACGATTATTACTCGTCCTTTGTTATTTCCATGATCATTACGATTATTTTTTATTCGGTCTCCTATTACCGCTACAAACAGGAACATAAGGTAAAGGAACAGAAAATCATTGCTAAGACGGCCTCTGCCCAATTCGATGCGTTAAAGAACCAATTGGACCCCCATTTTTTGTTCAATAGCCTTAATGTATTGACCAGTCTTATTGAAGAAAACCCCGAAGCAGCCACTAGATTTACGACCTCACTATCTAAGGTGTATCGATATGTTCTCGAGCAAAAGAACAAAGAATTGGTTACGGTAGACGAGGAGTTGAAGTTCGCCAAGATCTATATGTCGCTCATCAAGATGCGTTTTGAAGACAGTATTGTCTTTACCTTGCCTGAAAAAATAAGTAACCCAGAAGCGAAGGTGGTACCACTTTCGCTTCAGTTGTTACTGGAAAATGCAGTTAAGCACAATCAAGTTACCTCTTCCAAAAAGCTTCATATTTCGATTGTGGAAGAAAATGGAAATTTGGTGGTACGCAATAACATTCAGCCAAAGAAAGTAGTAAAGGAGAGTAGTGGTGTAGGCCTTCAGAATATTCGTCAACGTTATTTTCTTATTACAGATCGTCCCGTAGAGATTACACAGAACACCAAGGAATTTTCGGTTTCAATACCTTTATTGACCCGCAGCGTTTCAAGGGTTAAAGAATCACAGGAAACCTTCATTTCCGCAAAAAGATATGATAGGGCCAAGAAGAAAGTAGAGGAGCTTAAAGGCTTCTATATCCACTTTGCTATTTATCTAATCATGGTGCCCGTTTTTATTTATTTGAACTTCATTAGCACTTCCTTTCCCTGGGCCTTGTTCCCTATAATTGGTTGGGGTGCGGGAGTGGGAGGACATGCCATGGAGGTCTTTGGATACAATCCGCTTCTTGGTAAGAATTGGGAAGAACGGAAGATAAAGGAACTCATGAATAAGGATCGGTAAGCACAGCTTACAATTCATCCTAAATAAGCTACAGTTGAGTCCTTTTCATTGTTACGAAATGCCATTCTAGACTACTTTTATAGTGTATTATTAAAACACTATTTATTATGAAACTTTTAGAGAACAGTCAACAAGAGCGATACCTCCGGGCCAAGAAGCAGGTGGAAAAAATAAAAGGCTTTTATATGCATCTTGCCATTTACCTCATTTTTGTGTTTATCTTTATTTGGATAAACTTTAGGACTACTTCATTTCCTTGGGCATTGTTTCCCATAGTAGGTTGGGGACTTGGAATTTTAGGGCATGCGATCGATACGTACAGTATTAATCCGTTTCTAGGTAAAAACTGGGAGCAGAGAAAGATCAAGGAAATTATGGACAAAGAAGAATCTTCTTTGAAATGGTAGATTTAATTAAAAACAAATTCGTCATGGAATCTGATAATAGGGAGAACAAATACATTCGTGCAAAAGAACAGGTGGCAGAGATCAAGAAGTTCTACACCAGTCTAATGTTCTACGTGGTCTTTATTGGCTTTTTGGCCTATCTAAACTATTATACCAATAATTGGAGATATATGTGGTTTCTCTGGGCCGCCTTGGGCTGGGGAATAGGTTTGGTGTTTCAGGCTGCGAAGGCATTTAGATGGACCCCTTTTATGAATAAAGATTGGGAAGACAGGAAGATCAAGGAATTCATGGAAAAAGAAGAGGAACAGGAAAATACAAACCGATGGAGTTAATACAGGAAACCATGGAACCTAATTCTTACCAGAAATACGATCGCGCCAGAAAACGGGTAAAGGAGATAAAAGGCTTTTACAACCATATTTGGATTTTTGTCCTCATCAATATTGCCATTAACGTAGTTCGGTTCTTTGTCTTTCCCCGAATAGGATTTGTGCATGATGACCCAGGATTTAATGACTGGTTGAATTGGAATACGATCCTTATGCCTTTGTTATGGGGAATTGGATTGGCAATTCATGGCATTTGGGCATACCGGCATAAATTCAAATTCCTAAAAAATTGGGAAGAACGAAAGATCAAGGAATATATTGAAGAAGAGGAAGAAGAAACACAAAATTGGAAATAATACCTAAGGATATGGAATATTTCGACAAAGATAAATACGAACGCGCCAAGAAGCGCATGGAAGAGATTAAGGGATTCTATACACACTTAGTTGTGTATGTAGTTATTAATATAGGTCTAATTTTGGTGAATATTGGATTATTTACCAAAGGTTGGATGGGCATTGAGTTTCCTGGTTTTGCCATATTCTCGACACCTTTTTTCTGGGGAATTGGTTTAGTTGCACATGGTCTCTATGTGTTCCAGCATAAATTTACTTTTTTCAAACAATGGGAAGAACGGAAAATGAAGGAATACATGGAACAAGAGGAAGAAGAGTATAAAAAAACCTCCCGTTGGGACTAACACACGTATTGAGCAATTAACAGTATACCCATGAATGTAATTATTATAGAAGACGAAAAGCCCTCTGCACGTAGATTGCAGCGAATGTTAGATCGCCAAAATGTAAATGTAGATACTATGTTGCACAGTGTCGGGGAGTCGGTAGAATGGTTTGCGAACAACCCACATCCAGATCTTATCTTTTTGGATATTCAATTAAGTGACGGCTTGTCTTTTGAAATTTTTGATGAGGTGGAAGTGAGTAGCGCCATTATTTTTACTACTGCTTTCGATGAATATGCCCTTCAGGCGTTTAAATTGAATAGTATAGACTATTTGTTGAAGCCTATAGATGAGGAAGAATTAGAGGCAGCCGTGAAGAAGTACAAGGCCCGAGCACCGCAACAGCAGAACGTACAGCTAAATTTTGATGATATTAAGAAGCTGCTCACCAATCCTGTGGAACGTGATTACAAAAAACGATTTACCACCAAGATCGGACAGCATATTAAGATGATCCCCGTAGATGAAATTGAGTGTTTTTATTCCGAAAACAAAGGAACCTATGCCCATACCATAGAGGGTAGGGACTATCTTTTGGATACCACCTTGGAAAACCTGGAAGGGGAGATATCACCGGAGGTTTTCTTCCGAATAAACCGCAAGTTTTATGTAAACATCAATGCTATAAGGGATATTATTAGTTATACCAATAGCAGGTTGCAACTAAAGCTGAATTCGTATAAAGAACAGGAAGTCATTGTGGCTAGGGAGCGGGTAAAGGATTTTAAGTTGTGGTTGGAGTAATGAATTTGATTATGGCCATTGGAGGCCATGAATGAGTTGAATAATAATTAATGTACAGGCAAGGGTTAGCATTAATAACCCGTTAATTTTCTTCTTCCGAATATTCCATATTCCAAGTAGCATGAGCAGCACAAACAATATTCCGTAGGTTAGCATAATAGAACTGTACAATTCTGGAGATTTGTAGTAATAGGGAGCTGGGCCTTCTCCTCCAAAGGGATATGACGATTTTTTTTGCTTTATTGCCACAATATAAAATTCGGATAATCCTACCAAAGAAATGACTCCACATATTGGTATCGTAAGTATATTTAGGAATTTGGATAAACTGGAATGCACTGTAAAAAATAATATTATTTTAAATAAAAAACGCAAGCCATAAGACCTGCGTTTTTTTTATAGTGTTATAATAAATAGTTCTAAATAGGAAGGGACTTAAGGTGACGCAAAGACTTTTTTGCTAGGTCTACCTTTTCTGGAAACAGCTCTTTTCCCTTGATGTCTTTGGCCACAGCGGAGATGCGCTCCTTTGTCGCATTCGACATGGAGATCACCTTTTTGGCCTTCAATAACTGTTTTTTACGTTTCATACTACAAAATTAGGTTATTTTTTCTGAAATATCAAAATACCAATATATTCATTTCCAGGTACATATTGTACAAAATCCGGAAAATCACCGTTGCTTAGCCCAAAGAACACGTATTCCTTACTCAATTCAACGAAATGCTTGTTTACATAGTATCTATATGTCCTAATTCTTCGGTTAAAGTTACGGCAGCTCACATCACAATTCTTGGTGCAATTGGGTTCGCATAAGGCTTTAAAGTCTTCGGCACTGTCACTTCCCTGTATCCAAATTGCTGCATTCTTGTTTTCCTGAAAGAACTTGGGTACCGTATTCAGTACCGTGCTAAATACCTTCCACATATCTCCATTATTGCTATTAACATCATCAAGAAATGTACCGGCATCCTCATCATAATCACCAAAGCCCAAATTATAAATGGTCCTACCATCACGGCGGGCCACAGGAGTGTATTCTATTACTTTAATTATGGAACGATCGCCATTGCTCTCGAACAAGTACTGTACTTTTTTGTTCCGGGTATTGAGAGGCTCCGTTTTATAAGCAGGAATGTTATTCAATTTCGTAGGTTTTTAAGGTACAAACAATCTAGGGGAGCGTACCTGCAAGGTACCAACTTTCAGTAAATCTTTATAAGAAGAAACCTTTTTATTTTTCGAATAATTGAATTCTATTTCCATCGGGATCCTTAACGATCACCATGCGTTTTTCAGAAACAGGATCGGTCACCACCCGACCGTGAATGTCGGCCTTTTTAGTCTCTAAGCGAACCAACCAGGCATCGAAGCCAGAAACCTTCACCCCAAATTTAAAAAAACCACTAACTCGGCTTCCTTTTGGGTGATCTGTCAGCAAAGCTTCGGGTGTTATGGTTCCTTTAATTTCAATAAGTTCTATATGGACACTACCGTGTACTAAGTTTTTTTGTTGAAAACCCCTTTCCATATTTCGAGTTTCATTTAGGATCTGAAACCCCAAAACCTCTTGGTACCATGTAGCTGCAACTTCCATGTCGGTGACAATTATAGCAGAAAACGAGGCTTCGGGAGAAGGGAGGTTCTCTTGGGCATTACTAACAAATGCCATGTGCAATAGGAGTAGGGTAATAAAGATTCGCATGGTATAATTTCTTAGGGTAAGGTACCTAATTTTTAAGTTAAGAAATGTTAATGCGATTATTCCTTTTTAACCCGGTTTTCGTGAAATGCCGAAGGTAGTAGCTTAGGAATGAGTTTAACAAACAAGGGAAGTAAAATCGCGCCACCAGGAAGCATGAATATTGCCAAGGAAGGGATGCTCTTAAATATATCCAATAATTGTTCCTTCATTTTCTTTTTCTCTTCTTTGGTAAGATCCCTTTGTGTAGACTGGGTAAGCAAAACCAATAGCTCGCCACTTTCGTTCAGCTCCCTTAACAACCGGTTTTTGTTTCTTAAAATTAGGCGTTTAACGGTTTCGGTAGACTGTTTATAAAGCTGTTTTACAGGATGAGTGTACTCAAACAACTTAATTTTCTCGGCATTTTGTTCGGAGAAGCTCCATAGCGATTTTAAACAATCATCTAATTGGTTCCCAGTATGCCCCAAATTTGTATTCAACTTCCTTAGAAAGGCCAATTCACTGGAGTCCATTTTTCGGTCGTCCCAAACGGCTAGGCAGCATATATCCAATAGAAACAATTTCTCCAACTCCTGAAGCGATTTGGATGTCGTGGGTGCCTCAGATGGCAATCCATCCAAAAACTGTGAAGAAGAAGTAACCATCTCTATAACCAAAAGATCGTATTTGTTTTTTTTGTCTTTGGCCTGTAATGCTAATAGGCTATATTCCAAAATGGTATACTCTATGGCTTCCAGATAAACTTTTAGCCCTTTGGGTTCCTCAAGGTAATGGGAATATCCTAGGACATCAACATACAACAATGCATACGTTAGAAGGGTCGCGGCATCTGTTTTTAGCAAGGTATTGCTTTCCTGGAGCCGAGCAGAAAGTATCTTCTCTAAGTTTTCCGAAGGACTCTGAGAGAAGGTTAGGCGCTGCAACCATTTTTGCTTGCCTCTTTCAATATTTCTGTAAAAAGAGATTATGGAGTGTATCGCCGTTTCGTAATCGTCTTCAGGATGTTTCGAAAAGTAAGAAAACAATAGGGCATGAAACAAATTGATTTTGGAATACTCTTCCTTGGTCAATTTAAGGTGACTCACAGGTTCTTCGAGCAACGCCGTTACAGATACCCCATAAATAAACCCAACATTTTTTAGGCCCCCATAAAATACCGAAGGAGAAGTAAAGTTATCCATTAAACGGGTTTTGGGAAACTCGTTAATAAATTTATGGATCCAACCTGTAGATGAGGGGTTCATTTTTTACTTTTGCTGAATAAGGAAGAAAATTTTCGTTAACAAAAAATTAACATTATTCCCAAAACCATAGCCATACTTTCGTACGTACATAGTGGAAAGTAAAATTAACCATTATAACATTCTAATGATGAAAAAAACAAAAATTTTTGCAGCCCTAGGTGGTTTGGCCCTTGCCGGGGTTTCTATCTTCTTAATTGCTGCGGATCACATCGACTCTCCGTCGGTAGCGAACACTACTGTGGATATAGCCGATCTTTATGCGTTTGAAGGAAACAATCCTGACAATACAGTTTTCGTGGCTACTTTACAAGGGCCGCTGAATCCAGGAGGCGTTACCGAGAATGCTACTTTCGATGAGGATGTATTGATTGAATTCAATATTGACAATACGGGAGACTTTATCGAAGACTTGGTGATTCAGGCTATTAAAAGGGCAGACACTATGTATTTCTTTGGCCCTGCAGCCGTAGACATGGCAGATGCTGGCGCCACTAGCGATATCTATTCGGATCAGTTGGCCGGGCAGGTACAAATCTCAGGGGTAGAGGAAACTATTACGGCCTCAAATAACGGCATGAATTTCTTTGCTGGCCCCAGGCGGGATTATTTTTATTTCGATTTCAATAGGTTTAATGACGTGATCGCCGGAAACGTTGCTCCAGAAGGTTTCTTGCCGCCAGGACAGGCAGAGGATTTCTTCGAGGAACTCAACGTGCTTTCCATTGTGGTGGAGGTTCCCAATAGTATGCTAGGAACGGCTCCAGCCCACGTAGGTGGCGCAGTTGGAATTAATGGATTGCCCAACGCATATAACGTATGGGTGTCGGCGAAAAGAAAACAATAACCTAATAAAATGAAAGTAATGAAACGATTCAATATAAAATTTGCAATACTTGCACTTTGTACCTCCTTCCTTTTTGTACAATGTGCGGACGACGACGATAACGGAAATGTGATAGAACAAATAACCTGCGATGATGGATTACAGAATGGGGATGAAGAAGGAGTAGACTGCGGAGGAACTGCCTGTGCACCCTGTATAGGAAATGTGGACTTCAGTGGAACTTATGCACAAGTGGACATCATGGGCCGCCCTGGAGTAAATACGGTATTCAGTGGTAGTAGTGAGGTGAAGAATAATTTTAATACCTCATTGGTTACCGAAAGGGAGAGCTTTCAAGCTACATTCGAAACTACTTTAGAATTATACCACGACGTCTATGCCATTTCACTGGGAATTCCAGTAGAAGACTTAGATTATGAAACAAATATTCTAGGATTGGATGCGCCTACCTTTACCACAGTATTGGCACAATTTGATGCCCTGCAAGTGGCACCAAATGCACCTACAACTTATTTTGATGGCACCAATGTGCTTACGGGCAGAAATTTGGGTGATGATGTAATCGATATTTCCTTAACCCTTATGTTCGGGGGAACTTCAGGAGCACGTTTTGATGGTAATAATGGAACCCCACAACTAACTAGCGATGGTGTAGGTGTTGGGGACAGGGATCTTACCCTTGCATTCCCTTACATGGAAACTGCAGTATTGGCTACAGACTAAAAAAACAACATGGGAAAAGGGCAGCGAACGTTTGCCCTTTTCTTTTCACTTATTTCAAGAAAGGACAGGATTGTTCTTTCTGGCAAAACATAGTTAGATGAAAAAGTACACTATCCTTTTATTGGGGCTTGTCGTCTTGTTCTCATGCGAAAACGATAATAAGGAGACATTCTCCACGAATCCAGAAGATTACAACAAATATTTATCAACCACTCATAATGAAACCTATTATGAGGCCTTGGCTCAAAGGGATTTTTGGTCCAAAAGAATGCGGCCGGACAGCAGTGGGGTGGGAGAATTAGCTCCGCTAGCAGGGGCATATGAACTGTTATTTGAAACTACCGGCAAGACGAATTATCTATACGCTGCCGAAAAACTGTATCGTAAGGGTATGGATGTTTCAGCAAACGACAAAGATGCTTTTGCAAGGGGATTGGCACACAATTTAATTTCCCAACATCGTTTTAAAGAGGCATACGAACTCTTGCAGGAAACGTTGCAAGGACTTTCGAACAAGCACCAAACAAGGCTCATGTTGTTTGATGCCGCCATGGAGGTCGGTGATTATGAGAAGGCCTACGAATATCTTAATTCGGTCAAGAACCTAAGTGACTATAACTATCTTATTCGACTATCTAAATGGAATGATTATAGAGGAGATCTAGACAACGCCATCGCCTTTATGGAAGAAGCAAAAAATGTAGCAGAATCAAGGAACAGTAAACCCTTAAAGATTTGGACCTATAGCAATTTGGGAGATTACTACGGCCATGCGGGTAGGATTAAGGATGCGTATAGCCACTATTTAAAAACATTGGAGCTTCAACCCGATAACGACTATGTTAAAAAAGGGCTAGCTTGGATTACCTATGCTCATGACGGAAACACTAAAGAGGCTCATAGGATTTTAGATTCAATTATACCTGGTCATAATATTCCAGATTATCAATTGTTTAAATCCGAGTTATACGGCGTCGATAATGATGGTATCGCCTCAGAGCTTTATAAGAATAACTTTTTGACTTCAATTGCGAACGGTAATTATGGTAGTATGTATAATGCATATTCCATAGAACTGCTAGTGGATTCCCAACCCGAAAGAGCTTTAAAACTAGCTATGGAAGAAGTGGGCAATAGACCTACACCAGAGGCATATCATCTTCTTGCGCTTGCTGAATTGAAGAATGGAAAACCAGAAAAGGCCCTACAAACCATAGAGGAATATGTGGTGGGTAAAACATATGAGCCTATGGCAGCCTATCATTGCGCCTTGATATACCAAGCTAATGGGAAGAATGAGCAGCTGAAAGAATTGAAGAAGGAATTGTTGGGGGCAGAATTTGAATTGGGCCCTGCGCTTATCCAGGAAATAAGAGCACTTTAGGCCAAATGATATACCATTATTTTATGAATTAAGACCTTGGTTATTAGTATAGTGCCAATTTATCCAATACATTTAGGGTAAAACAACAACATGGCACCATCAAAAAAACTGGCTTTACTGCTACTACCCCTGATTGGATTTACCTCATTCTCGTTAGCTCAAGATGCGAAAGGCCTTGTCATTCAGCAAGTGCAACAAGTAGGCTTGAATGTGAACCCAAATGAAGTTGTGGTCACAAGGGATGTGGTTAGTAAAGTTAGTGGTGTGAGGCATATTTATTACCAACAGGTCATTCTTGATATTCCAGTTTTACAAACCGAATCCAGCCTGCATGTTGCGAAAAACGGCGATGTACTGAAAAGCCAAAATCGATTTATTGTGGAGGCCAAGAATCGTATATCCGGATTGTCGAATGGTCTTTTGGAGCCTGAAGATGCCCTAAATGGAATCTTGAAGGGTATAGGGTTCAGTAATTTGGGTGCTCACAAAAGAATGGATCAAACCTCCGAAGATCGCAACGAAGTTCATTTCTCGCATGGAGGCATTTTTGAAAGGGATATACAAATGTTTATGCGATTCGTGCCTTGGAAAGAAAATATTGTTCCTATTTGGCAGGCCTATGTATTTGAAAAGGATTATGCCCATTTTTGGGAAATATGGTACCATGCCACCGAAGGGAAACTGCTGAAAAAGGAAGATCAGATTAGTTTCTGTGATATTTCTCATTGCGCTGGTACCTCCAATTTAAACAGCAATCCATTTGAATTACCGGATATTCATACAGAGAACAATGAAAGTGTGGGTTCGTGTGAGAATTGCTATGAAGTGTTCGAGTTGCCGGTGGAAAACCCTTTTTATGGAAGTAGAACTGCGGCCGAAAACCCACATGATCCAATTGCCTCTCCATTTGGATGGCATGATCTTGATGGAATTCCGGGAGATGAGACACAGGTTACATGGGGAAACAATGTATTTTCAATAGAAGCAGATGATAATTATGGTTACCAGCCGTCTGGTGGTAGCAATCTCGATTTTAGTGGATTCCCTTTTAGTACGACATTTTCTGAAGAAGACCAATTTGAAGATGCTGCCGTTACGAATGTATTTTATACATGTAACATGACTCACGACATACTATATAGGTATGGCTTCGATGAGCCCTCCGGCAATTTCCAGTTCGACAATTATGGAAATGGGGGTGTAGGGGAGGATCCAGTTATTACTCATGTGCAGAGTAATATAAGACCTTGTAATGCATTCATGGTGACACCTTTGGAAGGATCGAGTCCAACTTTGGTGATAAGTACGTGCAACAGTCGTGATGGTAGTTACGATAATTTGGTACTTGTACATGAATATGCCCATGGGTTGACTAATAGAATGACTTTTGGAAACGGCAATCTGAATCACGAGGAAAGCCCTTCTGAAGGTTGGAGTGATTGGTTTGGCATGATGCTCACTATGCAGGAAGGCGATACAGCCCTCACTCGAAGAACCATTGCAAATTACCTAAGGGATCAATCGCCAACAGGGCCTGGAGTTCGGGAATATCCTTATACAATGGATTTAGATGAAAACCCATTAACTTTTGAATACCTTGAAGAAGGGATGACATCGCATATGGTAGGGAACATTTGGGCTACCATATTATGGGAACTAACTTGGAAATTGATTGATACCTATGGATTCGATAATGAAGTTTCCAATTTTACTGGAGATGTAAATCAAGATGCGGGTAATATAATGGCGTTGGCTATCGTGATTGAAGGTTTGCGTTATACAACGGCAATAACAGGTTTTGTTGAAGCCAGAGATGGTATTTTAATTGCAGCAGAGACCATATATGGACTGGAGATGCAGTGTTTGGTATGGGAGGCTTTTACGGCTAGGGGACTAGGAGTATTCGCAGAATCTGGCAATCCTTTTGAACTTGGGGACGAATCCCCTTCGTATGACTTCTCGCAATTGGAACCTCGTTTCGATCTTGCCCTTGAAGGCCTATGCAACACTTCCGAAAAACTAATAATGCTCTCTGGTGGACACCCACGCGGAGGGGAATACTTTGGTCCAGGGGTTGTAGACGTTGGTAATGGGACGAATTTTTCGTTCGATCCAACTATAGCAGGGCCAGGGAATCACGAAATTACTTATTATATGCAAGAAACCCCTTGTTTTGAGGCTGCTCAAATTTCTATAGAAGTTCAGGTTTCTGAAGATACCGAACCTCCAATTGTCAGCTGCATACATGAGGATGAGACCATTACCTATCCTTCTGGAGAGGCGTATGAAATACCAAATTACTTGTTCAATGTGTATATGCTGGATGAATGTTCAGGGACACAATTCGCAAATGTTAGCCAATCACCCGTTGCGGGGACAATGGTAACAGAGGGTGAAGTGCAGGTAACTTTGGCAGTAGAAGATTTGGCAGGAAATACTTCCTACTGCAACTTCTTACTTACGCTGGAAGAGGGCCCCAACCTCAATGGAAGGGATTTAGCCGTATCACCAGTGCCCGCTATAAACTCCATTTCTTTGGGAAATCCCTTTAAGTATCGCATACGGCAATACGAATTATGGGATTTTGCCGGTAGGAGGATTATTTTCGGAGCACCAGATAACAGAGAGCAATATATTAACATTCCCATAGATAATATTGCGTCCGGTATCTACTTTCTGAAAGTAGGATATCAATTAGATGCTACCGTTACTTTTAGGATTGTTAAGGAGTAGGTGTTACAGTACCAAGGGTGTACAACTGATCTAGAGTTGGGCTTTCACTTCCACCTGCTGGTTCTAGGGTAATTCCAAAAGCTTCCGGTGTTGGGATATTTTCTACCTTAAAGAATTTGCTGTCCGAACCTTCGAAATCGGAAAGTAAACCAATACTGCTCGGAGTCAACGGTTCCATTTTTAATGACCAGACCTGATAGACCTTACCTTTTGGGGGTGTAGGCAATCCTTGAGCATCAATGTAAGCCACATTCTCCACTTCATTATAATAGACAGTGGCAAAAGCCTCTGGCGAAACCGCGGTGTTACCTGGAAGTTCGATCGCATTAAAATCCCGTGATCGGACCACTTCCAATAGTTTAGACGTTTCTGCCAGCTCTATACCTTTAAGCTCTATTTCTTCTTTTAGGACAATATTTTGGGTATTGCTATTGCGTAATTGTTCTTTGAGTTCGTTGTTGTTAACCATCATCCAGAATAGACCCAAGAAGCAGAGAATTGCTGCGGCCCATCCAGTTAGGAGAGTCCAATTTCGCTTGGGTTTATGTGCAGATAAGCTTCTAACATTGCTAATCCTGTCTTGGACATTTGTCCATGTGTTTCCGGTAAGTTCACCACCAGCCGCTTCAGACAACTTCATCAGTGACTTTTCAATGGATTCAATTTCAGAAATAAGATCTGGGTAGCGGGCAATAGCCTTCTCGACCAAGATGATATCCTCTTGGGGAAGGGAACCGGTTACATAAAGTTCCAATAATCCAGATGCTATGATTTCCTCTCTATTCATTATTGTTATTCCAGCATGGTATTGCGCAATTCATTAATACAGTTTCGTGCCCTTGTTTTAACAGTTCCCAGGGGACTATCCAATTCTTTCGCAGCTTCCGCTTGTGTAAATCCCCTAAAGTATAACAAGTCTATTATTTGTATACAAATTGGTTTAAGGGATTCCACAAAGGTCCTCAATCCTAGGGCATCCATTTTTTTAGATAAGTTATCATGTCCTGCAACTATATCTACGAAATTTTCCGTGTTTAGGTTTTTGTTACTATTCTTAAAATCCTTGGATCTTGTCCTATCAATTGCAGCATTTCGTGCAATGTTTAAAAGCCAAGTATAAAAACGACCTTTGCCAATAGTATAGGACTTGGAGTTGTTCCAAACTTTTATAAACACATCCTGCAATGTTTCTTCGGTAAGTTCTTTATCCTTAAGGATCACATAAATCACTCCATGAATCGCACCCGAATACATCTCATAGATGGAGGAGAACGCTTTTTCACTTCCGCGTTGCATCTCTTCAATTAAAGAATCAGGTTGGGTCATGGATTCGGTTACTTTGGAAAGTACAAGATAGTTAAAAATTGTACTTTATGATTTATGGTAGAATCATATTTCTATTTAGATAAGTTAACTACTTGTTCTTTCGAATTCTTCTGTCTGTCAAATCCCTGATTACAAACCTAAAGGGTTTACGGACTGAATCAAATTATATAACGGTAATTATCCTATAGCCTAAATAGGGTACTTTGAAATATGTGTAGTAAAATCTCCTTTTTATTCTAAAAATCTAACAGTAAAGGGGTTAAATGTTGCGAATAATGAGAAAAAAAGGAGTTGAAAATGCGGAATTTGTTTGCTGTATGAATTCTAAAATGTTAGATTTGCGTGAAGCTGAAATCCCTAAATATTAAATATTAATCTAAAATTCTAACTATGAAGAAATTTACCAGTAGAGTTTTCTTTGCACTTATGCTATGTATGACTGCAACGGTATTTGCTCAGAATGTGCAGCAAGCTGTGCAGCAGCAAGTAAACGAACTCTTACAAAAGAATCAGATTTCCTCCGCGGATGCCGAGTGGGTAATCAAAGACCAACACACCAGTAGAACGAGTGGCGTTCAACACGTGTATTACCGTCAGATTATTAGCGGAATCGAAGTGTTTGGAAGTGAATCTAGTGTTCATTTAATGGCTAATGGCGATGTACTTAAGGCCAATACAAAATTTATGAACTCTCAACGATTAAAAGGAATTAGTGCTGCTACTCCAACACTTACTCCTGCTCAGGCTGTTCAATCTGCGGCTACACATTTTAACTATGTGGTTACGGAAGCGCTTACTGAAGTTTCAAGTATGAACAATGCGGCTCGTGAGACCGTGCTTTCGGATGGAGGTATTTCTTTAAGGGATATTCCGGCAAGATTGGTGTATCACTTAAACGAAAACAAAGAACTTCGTCTTTCATGGGATATTGCTATTCAAGCGACGTCAGGTCATGAGTGGTGGAATGTTTTTGTAGATGCCGAGACTGGAGCAATCCTTAGTCAGGCAAGTTGGATGTCAACATGTAACCTTGAGCATGAGCATGGTGAACACCCACTAAACTACAACACCAACCTATACGATATGCCAAACTATGGCGCAGAGGAAGAAAGTGCTCCTGCTATTTCTGTAGCAGCGAATACGTATGAAGTATTCCCTATGCCAGTTGAAAGCCCTTACTATACAACACCACAAGGAACTAGAACCATAGTAACAGATCCAGCACATCCAACTGCCTCTCCTTTTGGATGGCATGATACGGATGGTTCTGCTGGTGCAGAATTTACAGTAACAGAAGGTAATAACACCGATACCTATGAGAACGGTGATAATACCGGGTACCAAGCAGACGGTGGAGCTACTTTAGATTTCGTTGGCTTCCCGTTCGATATGGACTTTTCTGCTGCTAACCAGTACGAAGATGCTTCTTTAACTAACTTGTTCTATTGGACTAATGTATGTCACGATGTGAAGTACATTTATGGATTTGATGAAGCTTCCGGTAACTTCCAGGTGAACAACTACGGCAACGGTGGAGTTGGTGGAGATAGTGTTGACGCTGAATGTCAAGATGGTGCTGGTACATGTAATGCAACTATGGGTACACCTCCTGACGGTGGTAGCCCAAATATGTCCATGTTTACTTGTGGAGATAAAGATGGAAGTTTCGATAACTTAGTAATTGTTCATGAGTATTCTCATGGTACTTCTAACCGTTTAACAGGTGGACCTTCTAATGTAAGCTGTTTAAATAACAGTGAGCAAATGGGAGAAGGATGGAGTGATTACTATGGTGTGGTTCTTACTATTGAGCCAGGAGATGCTGGTACAGACTCAAGAGGAGTAGGTACTTACTTATTTGATCAAGGTGCTGGTGGACCTGGAATTCGTCCGTTCCCATACAGTACAGATCTTGGTGTAAACCCACAAACCTATGGAGATATTGGTAGTTTAGCCATTCCTCATGGTGTAGGTTCTGTTTGGTGTACAACGTTATGGGAAGTAACTTGGGCTCTAATTGATGAGCACGGGTATGACCCAGATTTCTATAACTTCACTGGTGATGTAACTCAGGATGCTGGTAACATTCAAGCATTGGCTTTGGTTACTGAAGCAATGAAGTTACAACCATGTAGCCCTGGATTCGTTGATGGAAGGGATGCAATTTTCGCAGCAGATGTTGCACTTTACGGTGGAGCAAATGAATGCTTACTTTGGGATGCTTTCGCTAAGCGTGGATTAGGATTTGGTGCAGATCAAGGTTCTTCAGGAAGTACTACAGATGGTACCGAATCTTTCGATTCTCCAGTACCGGCACTTAGTACTGCTGAAGAAGTATGTGTAGGACAAGGCGTTCAAACCTATGGTGGTGGAACACCATCTGGTGGTGTATATAGTGGTCCTGGTGTTACCGATAACGGTGATGGATTGACATATGACTTCGATCCTGCAGCAGCTGGAATCGGAGTACACACAATTACGTACGATGTAACTACGGCTTGTGCCAGTGGTGGTGCTACCGATACTATTGAAGTAACAGATGATATTCCAGAAATTATTTGTCAAGACCATACCCTTGAATTAGATGCTAACGGTGAAGCTACCTTGGAAATCCAAGACGTAGTGGCCAATCTTATTCCCGGTGGTCTTGCAATTGACCAATCTGGTACATTTGCACCAATCGATATTTCTGGAACTGGAACAACTGTAGCTCTTGGAGATGATGCCGTATCTGGTGCATTGCCAATTGGATTCGATTTCTACTTCATCGATGCAAACTATACCAACTTCTATATTTCTTCTAACGGATTTATTACGTTCGATGCTGGAAGTGATGATGGATGTTGTTCTGGGGATCCTATCCCGACAGCTGGAAACGTAGATAACTATATTGCCCTAGTTTGGGAAGATTTAGATCCAGACGGAGGAGCAGATGGAACTATTAGATACGAAACCGTAGGAACTGCTCCAGACCGTATCTTGGTAATGGAGTATGATGACGTACCTTACTGGAATGCTCCAGCGAGTCGTGTAACTACTCAAGTACAGTTACATGAAGGAACAAACCGTATCGAAATTCACAGTACAAACATTCCTGCAGATGGAAACGCAACTCAAGGAGTGGAAGATGCTACAGGTTCGTTTGGTATCCCAACACCTGGAAGAAACTCTCAGTCTTGGTCTACTACCAATGATTATGTGGCATGGTACTATGCAGATCCAACTGCACCTGCAAACTGTGAGTCAGCTACGAACATTACTTTGAGTCAGTCAGACTTTACTTGTGCAGACTTAGGTGATGTTACTGTAACAGTAACAATTACAGATGGCGACGGAAATACTGCTACTTGTGATGCAGTTGTAACCGTAACAGACCCATTAGGAGTTTGTGTTGCTGGTGTAAATGATAATATCTTAGATCAACTAGTAGGATTATTCCCGAACCCAACTTCTGGGCAGGTTACTTTGGTAAACAATAGCAACTTAAATCTTGAGACTGCTATCATTACCGATGTGAATGGAAGAACTATTCAGCAGATTGATCTTTCAGATGCTGGAACAAGCACAAACATTTCACTAGACAGGTTAGCTTCTGGATTGTACTTTGTACAAATTAACACAGAAGACTCTAGCACTGTAAAGAGAATTGTTAAGCAATAAGAAGCATTTCTAAAATGAATGAGGCCTCACGAAATGTGAGGCCTTTTTCTTGAAATGTTTTTTGGCACTTTTTTTGCATTTTATAAAGCACAACCTACTGTGCAGATGAAACATAAAGTAAACGCAATGCGTCCCTAAAAAGAAACATTTGTTATGAGGTAAAAGGCCTTTCCAGTTTTCTGGAAAGGTTTTTTTCTTTTAGGATAAGGATTCTACAATGAAAATGGCATTGTTGTTCGGATCGTAAAAGCCAAATTCATTGGTGTTCCATGAAGTTTGCAAACGAAGGCTATCCTCTTTGATCGTCCCGCGTTCAACAAATTCATTGAAAATGGGTTGAATGGTATCTACAAATAACCGAACCACCGATCCTCCCAATAAAGGGTCATCTTCGGTGTTGGCATGCCATTGAAGGTGAATATAGAGGTTATCCCGTTTTAACACCGCATAAAATGAATCCGCGTGTATTATGGTGAATCCTGCCTTGCTTTGGTAGAATTCCAGGTCACGTTTCATATCCTCGGTTGGAAGTACAGGTACAATGCCCAATAGTTTTGTTTTCATGGGAGGTATTATTTAAATGGGTACAAAAAAAGCGTTTGTTCAAAATGGAACAAACGCCTTATATAAGAGTTACTTAGTTCTTGACTATTCTATAATTCCACCACAGCTTACGCGTGCTCCGGCAGCACCACTAGGTTGAGAAGTGAAATCATCTGTTCCTTGATGTACTATAACGGCCTTTCCTAGAATATCCTTTTTGTCATCGCCACAGCCAATGCACCATTCATTGGTATTAAACTCTACCTTGCCTACACCATCTTCACCAACTTCGAAGTTTCCAATATCCCCTTTATGATAACCGGCTTCTGCTCCCCAAGCACCATGATCTTTAAATGTGGGGTTCCAATGACCTCCCGTTGATTTACCGTCGGGAGAACTACAATCCGACTTTTCATGAAGGTGAATGGCATGAGTGCCAGGTGTGAGGCCAGTCATTTTAGCGGCCATGCTTACCACTCCATCAGATTCCTTAAAATGAACAGTGCCAGTAACGTTAGATTCACTTTTAGATTCCAAAGTTACGGTGAGGGTTTTTACTTCTTTCTTCACTTCCTCAACAACCTCTTCCACTTTTTCCTCTTCTTCCTCTTCCGCTTTTTTGGTTTCGTTCTTACATCCCACGAATGCAATGAGTACCAAACTTAATATGGATAATTGTATTTTTTTCATGACGATCTATATTAGGGTTAGTTTAATGGGTATTAAAGGTACTAGCTTTCTTTAAAAGAGCCAAGTTTTAGCGGCGGTCCTTCAGTATTTCACGTCTATCCGTAATGCCCAATTTCAAATTTTCAGCTATAATTAAGGCCTTGTCAATTCGTGTTTGCGAGTTCTTGAAGCTTAATATAGTATAGATCAACCCTCTTTTCCTGCCTTCAGTAAGTGCTTCAAAGGCATCTAATGCTTCTGGATCACTCTCCAGAACTGCTCCAAACTCTTCGGGCATTTCTACACCGTATTTGGTGGTGTCTTCAAATAGTTGCAATTCGAAAGATTCATTGGGATTCAAATAAATAGCTTTCTGATTGTTCTTTCCAAACATAATTTGATATTGCCCTTTTATTTTTCTGAGAGCGGCATGGAAAGAGTGCATATTTTCTCCAAGGGATGCCTGAACCAATACCCGCTTATGTCCTGCACTATGAAATACTTCTGCAATACTGTCGGGAATATATACGCTGTGATATCCTTCTAATCGTACTTCAAATTTCTCAGAGGATAACATTATGGCTTCATCTTCGTAATTACCTGAACCTCATTGTGCAAGGTTTTATGAACTGGGCATTTATCCGCAATCTGTAGAAGTCGCGTTATCTGTTTTTCATCGAGATCGCCTGTAAATTTAATCTCTTTGTGGAAGGTGTCTATTTTGGCATTCGGATCATCTTCGCAAGAGTCACAATCTACCGCATGATCTTTAGAGTAGCTTACATGTACTTCTACATTTTCAATGAGCCATCCCTTTCGTCTGGCGTACATCTGTAGTGTCATAGCCGTACAAGCCGAAAGACTGCCTGCCAATAATTCGTATGGCGTAGGCCCAAAATCATGTCCGCCTACCCTAAGGGGTTCATCTGCTTTAAAGTAATGGTTCCCCAGCTTTAACTGGGTGGTAAAATCGTCTTCGTCGTCTAAACTAGCGACTACGTCGTGAGTGGTTTTAATGGCTTCTTCCTCTGGAACGCCAATATATCGCGTGGCCCAACCTGCAACCACTTTTCCAACGTAGGCTGCATTTTTTCGATCCATTAAAAGATGTTCGGAGCCATCCAAGGTTACAAAGCTCTTGGGATGATGCGCCGCGTGATAAATCTCTTCAGCATTCTTTATAGATACAGTGGCATCTTGAGGGGAATGCATAATAAGAAGAGCCTTTCTCAGTTTACGAGCCGCCTCGACACAAGAGCAGGACTCAAGATCATCTATAAATTGTTTTTTGAAAGTAAAATCCCTTCCGGCTAAGGTCACAACAGCTTCCCCTTGTTCCTCAATTACCGCAATTTTTTCGCCCAATTGTTTCTGTACATGTACCGGGTTACTGGGGGCGCCTATGGCGGCAACAGCTTGAATGGTATCTATTTCGGCAGCTGCAAAAATGGCTGCGGCGCCTCCCAAAGAATGCCCAACCAATAGGGAAGGGGCTTTGTATTCCTTTGCTAAAAAATCGGCAGCGCAAAGCAAATCCGATATGTTACTAGAGAAATTCGTGTCGGCAAAATCGCCGTGACTATCTCCCAGTCCCGTAAAATCGAACCTAAGCACACCAAAACCTTCAGATGCCAGCGCCTTGCTAATGTTTCGTACAGCAGAGAAATCCTTGCTACAGGTAAAACAATGGGCGAATATGGCGAAGTTATGTGGGTGTTGATCCGCGGGCAAATCCAATCGACCGGAGAGGGTTACACCGTGCTTATTTGTAAAATTGATTTTACTGGACTTCATAGGATACTTTTTAATCGGTTGTGTCTTCTTTTTTCCTTAAGTCGGTTTTTAAGAAAACACCTAACTGAAGCCTATCGAAATTTCGGCCTGTAAAATGGTTTTTTAGGTAACCCGCCTGAATCGCCAAATTACTGGAAACATTGTATCCGAGAGCAGCATATAAACGGTTTTGTCCAAATATCGGTTCCTGTAGGTTAATGAATACTTCATCGTATGCCGTTAAGAACCAGTCATCGTTTATAGGGTAGGTAACCCTTAGGAAGTACCTTGCCCTGTGCTGTGTGTCATTTCCGGTTATGGGATGGTCTATAAAACGCTGTTCCAATCGATAGCGATGACTGAATTTGAATTTGCCTACTGAATTGCGTAACACAAATTGTTGATAGATCCTATTTTCAGTAACATTCTCTTCCCCATCAATCTCCCCAAAATTTGTATCCGTGGTAATATTTCCATACCCTAAAGTAACCATGGCTTTTTCAGAAATATGATAATTCAGGCCAGTTCGCAGTAGTAACTGATTAAAATTGCCGAATGTTTCGTAGTACCTAAACTGGGCTTCTGCGTGAATACTAAATTCTTCACTTATTTTATTCGTAGTAAAAAGCATGTACCAGGCACCCAAATCATCTTCTCCAGTTTCTTGGCTAAAGCTTTTAAAGTTAAAAATTAGAATTACGATGGCTAATGCAAAAAGGCGATAGATTGGTTTATTCATTGATGGTAAATATTTTGGTTTCTTTAAATGGTGATAGTTTTACTTTCTCTATTTTGTCTTTATACTCAGGCCAATCTTTGTTAAAGAAAGCATTGGTCTGGGACAGGGCATCTTGTAAGGCGTCCTTGGCTTGTTTCATTAATTGCTCTTCGGTAGCGGTCATTCCGTTGGGTCTACTTCCTGTATACCAGTTGGCAGAACTTATTCGCTGTCTTACGTTTACCTCTGGGTTTCGGGTAATCCCTTGTCGTTTGTCTTCTTTACCTATATAAATATCTATTAAGGAATCGATTTTCTTCACTACTTCGCCGGTTAATTTTATTTCTTCCTTGTATTTCTTGTCATCCTCATCCTTCATTCGCTTTTTAAACTCCTGGGCTACATTCTTGCTTTCCACCAATTGCTTTACGGCATCGGCCGTTGTTTGGGTCATTTTTTCCACCTTCTTTTGGTATGCGTAACGATCATCGATTGCTTTTTGGCTTACAGTCAATCTCGGATCACTTTCAACCTTGATAGTAGTTGTAGATGTATCCTCCATATAACTCAGTTCAACCCGGTAAGTGCCTGGTTTCACCTCTACACCACCTGGTTCATTTTTACGCTTTCTGATCTTGCGGGAAGGTCTATCAACACCTGCCTCATTCATATACCAGGTCCACTTGTAAATCCCGGTGCTATCAGGAATTTTATTCTTCAAACTTCTAATGAGACGTTCTCCGTCATAAATCTTTAGGTACAAAGAATCTTTAGAAGGTCCTTTTGGTTGTTCCTCATCCGTATCTTCTTCTGTGTCTTCTGCATCTTCATTCTTATCTACTACCTTTTCCTCATTCTTTTTGAAATAATAACTCAAATGCGCTCCGTATTCCCTGTTCTCTCCATTGTATAGGGCATCTCCTCCAAATCTACTACCTGTTGGCTGTTGGTAGGCAGCTTGATATGCCGTTGGTGGATCGAATAACGTAATATTTGAATTTAATACGGCATTGTTTTTTGCTATGGCCCGAAGCGGGCGAATATCATCCAATACCCATGCTGCTCTTCCAAAAGTACCTATTACTAGATCGTGTTCACGTTCCTGAATAACCAAGTCTTTTACTGAAGTTGTTGGAAAACCATGTGTCCATTTCTGCCAATTGTTTCCAGCGTTTGTTGAAAAGTACAATCCATCATCGGTACCTAAAAACAGTAGATTCCTTTCTACAGGATCTTCTACGATACTTAGGGTATAACTAATAACGTCGTTGGAATCTACAATTCGAGTCCAGGTTTTTCCATAGTCCGTAGTCCTATAGGCGTATGGCGTGTAATTGAAACGGCGATAATCATTGGCTACCAATAGAGCTTCGCCTTTCTTTTTATTACTGGCCTTAATCTGTACAATCCAACTACCAGAGGGCAATCCCTTTATGTTGTTGGTAACTTCTGTCCAACTTTCGCCTCCGTTTTGAGTAAAATGAACTTTACCATCATCTGTCCCAGCCCAAAGCATGTTACGTTCCAGGGGTGAAGGTTCGATCACCAAAATCGTGGTATGATTTTCGGCTCCGGTGGCATCCATGGTAAGGCCGCCACTTTCACTTTGTTTCTGTTTTTCTGGATCGTTTGTAGTGAGATCGTCCGAAATGATATCCCACGTTAACCCTTTATCGGTACTTTTATGAACAAACTGACTTCCAAAATAAATGGTGCTACTATCAAAAGGATCAATATTTATGGCACTGTTCCAATTGAAGCGTAATTTAACTTCTGGATCTGGATGTGTAGGTCGGACGGTGTAATTGTTACCTGTTTTCCAATCATAGCGGCTTACATACCCCTGCTGACTCATACTCCAACCATATTGACTATTATCTGGGTCTGGTACCACATCGAATCCATCACCAAAACTAATTTCCTGCCAATAGGCATTACGAATTCCTTGCGATCTCCAGACATAGGCTGGACCACGCCAGCTTCCGTTGTCTTGCATTCCTCCGTAGACATTATAGGGAAATTCATTATCCACATTAATATGATAAAACTGAGCCACCGGAAGGTTACCAATAAAGCGCCATGTCTTACCACCATCTTTGGTAATGTTCATTCCACCGTCGTTACCATCAATCATAAAGTCGCCATTTTCGGGATGAATCCACCAAGCATGGTGATCCGGATGTACTCCATTATCAACTCCATACGCTGGCATTAATTGGGTGAATTTCTTTCCGCCATCTTCCGAAACATTTACATAGGTAAAGATAGAGTAGACCCTATTTTCGTTTTCCGGATCCACATAAATTTCAGAATAGTAGAACGGACGATTTCCTATATCCTCTTTGTCATTTATTTTTTTCCAATTTGCCCCGCCATCTGTACTCTTATAAAGTGCGTTCTTTTTCGCTTCGACCAAGGCGTAGACTATATTTGGTTTATTACGGGCTATAGCTATTCCAATACGTCCCAATTCCCCTTTTGGAAGTCCATCGGCATCTGTGCGTTCCTCCCAAGTTTCACCTCCATCGTGTGTAATATAAAGCCCTGAGCCCTCTCCACCACTTTTAAAGAACCATGGATCACGTTTATGCTCCCACATAGCCACAATTAATTTGTTAGGATTGGAAGGATCCATCACCATATCGCCAACTCCTGTTTTGTTGTTGTTGAAGAGTATTTGTTTCCAGGTTTTTCCTCCATCAGTAGTCTTGTACACACCACGTTCTGCGTGCACACCCCAAGGCGAACCAATGGCGCCAACATATACCACATCTGGATTTGTAGGATCTACAATGACCCTATGTATATGACGTGTTTTTTCCAATCCCATAGATTTCCAAGTCTTTCCTCCATCTAGGGATTTATAAATTCCAAACCCACCATTCAGGCTATTTCTTGGGTTTCCTTCCCCGGTTCCTACCCAAACCACCGATGGATTACTTTGTTGAACCGCTACTGCACCTATTGATGCAGTGGGTTGATCATCGAAAATAGGATACCATTTTATGCCTCCACTGGTAGATTTCCAAAGACCACCAGAGGCAGTACCTACGTACATCACATCTGGATTGGTAAGAACCACATCGATAGCCGTAACACGACCAGACATACCGCCCGGTCCTATATTTCGGGGCTTCATGTCTTTTAAGATGTCCATTGAAATTTGTTGAGCGGAAAGGGGAAGTGCGATGCATAAGAGCATGCTCAGGATAAGTTTTTTCATAATATGCCCGCCAAGCGGAGTTTTTGGTTGCGTTTTTATTTGAACTTATAAATTTAGTAAAATGAAATCTCCCTTTTCTTAAATAGGTGTTAAGGCCTTCAGGGAGTCTAAGTTTTGTAGTATTTTTATATATATGAAAAAGAAAACCCCCGAAAGAAACTTTTCCAAGAGACCTACGGGCTTTGTCTTTACAAAACACACCCCCAAAGAACAAACCCCTTTTGAAAGACTATTCGAAATTTTTCAGGAACTCATTACGCATACGTCTGGTGATTTCGATGAAGCTATTGAGTGGTTAAGACAATTGGATACAGAATATGAACTGACTACCGAGGACTATACCATCGACGATTTTATCGAAGACCTAAAGGCAAAGGGGTATATCCGGGAAGAGATTAGACCCGACGGACAGGGCGATGGTGATGGTGAAGGAAAAGGCAGTTTGAAGATGTCCGAAAAGTTAGAGCGCTCCTTGCGAAAGCGTGCGTTGGATCAAATATTCGGAAAGCTCAAGCGAAATACATCTGGAAACCACAAAACGAAGTATAAAGGGCAGGGAGATGAACAGTCGGGCGAATACCGGAATTATCAATTCGGGGATGCTTTGGAACGAATTTCTATGACGGAAAGCCTAAAGAACGCACAGATTAATCATGGTATTGGCGATTTTCACCTAACAGAAAATGATCTGGTCGTAGAGGAGACCATGTTTAAGGCCCAAATGAGCACAGTGCTCATGATCGATATTAGCCACTCTATGATATTATATGGTGAAGATCGAATTACTCCCGCAAAGAAAGTGGCTATGGCCCTTTCAGAATTGATAACCACGCGATACCCGAAAGACACGCTAGATATTTTAGTGTTTGGTAATGATGCCTGGCCCATAAAAATTAAAGACTTGCCCTATCTCAATGTAGGTCCCTATCATACCAATACTGTGGCAGGTTTACAATTGGCTATGGATATGCTACGTAGAAAACGGAATACTAACAAACAGATTTTTATGATTACCGATGGGAAGCCTAGTTGTATGCAATTGCCCGATGGGAGGTATTATAAGAACAGTGCTGGGTTAGATCCTCATATTGTGAGCAAATGCTACACCATGGCACGGCAAGCAAGAAAGCTTCACATTCCCATTACGACCTTTATGATTGCTAGTGACCCCTATTTACAACAATTTGTGGATCACTTTACAGAAGCCAATCAAGGAAAGGCCTTTTACACTGGATTGAAGGGGTTAGGGGAGATGATTTTCACAGATTACGAAACGAATAGAAGAAAAAAATTGCGTTAAAATGGTGCCTCAGACAAATGAAAGAGGTCATTTATAAAGAGTATATGAAAATAGAGGAAATTAAAACATTAGGCCAATTAAAGGCTGTGGGATATGAACCCAAAACAGTAAAAGAGGAATTACGCCAAAATTTACTTCAGAAATTGATGCGTAAGGAGAACACTTTTGAAGGAATTCATGGCTATGAATACACTGTAATCCCAGAACTGGAGCGGGCCATTCTTTCCAAACACAATATCAACTTATTGGGACTCCGCGGCCAGGCAAAAACACGTTTGGCACGTCAGATGGTTTCGTTACTGGATGAGTACATACCCGTTGTTGCTGGAAGTGAGATTAACGATGATCCTTTCCAACCTATTTCGAGGTATGCAACTCTGCTATTGGCTGAAAAAGGGGATGACACACCTATATCATGGCTGCACCGAGAGGATCGATTTGCCGAAAAATTAGCAACACCAGACGTGACCGTGGCCGATTTAATTGGTGATGTAGACCCTATTAAGGCTGCTAACTTGAAATTGACGTATGCAGATGATCGGGTAATCCATTTTGGAATGATCCCTAGGGCCAATCGTTGCATTTTTGTTATTAACGAATTGCCCGATTTGCAAGCAAGGATTCAAGTGGCGCTATTCAATATTTTGCAAGAAGGGGATATCCAGATTCGTGGATTTAAATTGCGTTTGCCATTGGATATTCAATTCGTATTTACGGCTAACCCGGAAGACTATACCAATCGGGGAAGTATCGTGACACCGTTAAAAGATAGGATTGGTTCGCAGATTCTTACGCATTATCCGGAAAGTTTGGAAATAGCCCGTACCATTACGGAACAGGAAACTGCAGCGGCTATCGCCGAAAAGGAACATATTTATGTACCAGAATTGGCTAAGGACATTCTTGAGCAGATAAGCTTTGAAGCGCGGGAGAGTGAATTTATAGATGGAAAAAGTGGTGTAAGTGCCAGATTGAGTATTACAGCTTTTGAAAATCTTCTGAGTACTGCCGAGAGAAGGGCACTTCAAAATGGCGATGAAAAAACAACCGTGCGTTTGGGTGATTTCATGGGAATTGTTCCTGCCATAACCGGTAAAGTGGAATTGGTATATGAAGGAGAGCAGGAGGGAGCAGCCGAGGTGGCTCAGGGTCTTATAGCAGATGCTGTAAATACCGAATTCCTTGGATACTTCCCTAAAATTGAGAAGCTGCAGAAAGAAAGTGATGTAGACCCGTATGATGAACTGGTTTCTTGGTTTTTTGAGCAAAGCGGGTTCGAATTATTGGATTCCCTGTCCGATACTGAGTACGAGGAAAAACTGAATAGCATTGCTCCTTTGGAGCGACTATTGGCAAAGTATGTTCCAGATGTGGCTCCACAAGATCGCGCCTTTTTTAAAGAATTTGTGTTGTGGGCATTGGCGGAAAACAAAAAACTCAGTAAGTACTACATGAGCAATGGGTTGCGTTTTAAGGATGTATATGGAGGCTATATTAGTGGGTTGTAAGGAATTGTTATTTCAGCATCAACCCCAATAACTCCTTCATCAATTTAGCTGCTAAAAAAGCGGTCATATCTTGAAAATCCTTATTCGGATTGTATTCCACAATATCTGCACCTACGATTTCTGCATCCAGATCATGGAGTAGATTAATGACTTGTCGGGAACTAAGGCCGCCTGGTTCATGATGGGAAACACCCGGGGCAAAGGCTGGGTCAATACCGTCAAGATCAATGGAAACATACAATGGGTTTTCAAATCTAAACCCTTGTGAAAGATCCAAGCCCTTCATTTCATGAATTTCTACATGGTATTTGTGAGCCTGTTCCTGCTGGTGTGGGGTCAATGCCCTTATCCCAACCTGTACCAAACGGATGGCCAATTTGTTTTCCATGATTCGGGCAAAGGGACAAGCATGTGAATAAGGATCGCCTTCGTATTCGTGGTATAAATCGGAATGCGCATCGATCTGCAGAATATCCAACTTGGGATACTGTGACTGATATGCCTTTATAATTGGAAAGGTGATGGAATGATCACCTCCAAGTGTCAGGATTTTGTGCCCTGCGGCTACATGATTTTTTGTGATGGTTTCAATTTCGAAGTAATCGGATATTTCGAAATCACCTTTATCTACTATGGCCGGCGAATCTACAGAGATGCCATTTTCGGCCACATAATTATAAGATCCGCTATGCAGTGCCTTTCTAATTAACGGCGGAGCCAATCTAGGCCCTCGTTGATACGATGACTTTTCATCGAATTGAATACCCTGTATACATATTTTGGACATATGATAGCTTTTATATGCAAGTTACGCATTATAAAAGCTATCAAAGTCGTGTTGACCTAAGTTCTGTGCAATACCATTTTTCTTAAATTATACTATTTGGTGTTATTGTTTCACAATTCTTTTTACAACACTTTTCTCGTTACTAGTAATGGCCAGAAAATATACTCCCGAATTTAGATGGGATAGATCGATGCTATTATCCTTAAGTTCGATGGATTGTCTGCTTCCCAAGGTGTTAAATAGTTCAACGGTATCAATCGGAATGTCGAATGGCGCATGCACAGTAACCTTTCCTTTTGTTGGGTTTGGGAATAAGGAGATGGCCTGCAAAGCATTGTCCCCTGTTCCCAAATCTTTGTCTTCATATATGGAGAATGACCCGTATTCATCTCCATTTGTGGTTCCCAAGATGGTGGCTTCCCCGGTAGCTAAGTTAATTTCGCTAATGGAGCCATTTTGCCCAGATTGAAAGGTAGCTGCATAAAGGATATTTGTATCAGGATCAAATGACGCATCTTGAGTGAAATTAAGACTTACGCCCATCGCACCTATCAGCGTTGGCTCGCCGGTGCTTAAATCCATTGAATAAAGGTTCTGACTACTGGCAACATAGGCCACACCTTCATTGCTAATAGCCAACCAAAAGCCAATAGGTTCTGTGGTTGGGCTACCAATGGGAGTCAATACCCCTGTTTCCAAGTTTACAGAATATAATTGGGCTTCTGCAAACACGGGGTTGTCCCAATCACCAGATAGTGCATACATGGTTTCCGATACGGGATCCCAAGACAATCCACTGGGAATATGATTAGGCAGTAGTCCTGTAAGTGCGCCCACGTTCGTTTTCGTACCCGTAACAGGGTCCACGATGACAAGCTGCGATAAGGAGAATTCCAAACCGTATAAGGTGCCTGAACCATCGTAGTCGTCTGCAAATAAAATACCATTTGTGGGTGTTCCAACTGGATTGAAATCGAAAGGAGGAGTTAAGGGTATCGTTCCAAATTGGGTGTTGAAGTTATAGATCTCTTGGGCATAAAATGCGGTGCTACCAAAAGATTCACTGAATGGCAACTCATTAGTGTGCTGAGCCGAATTGTTCGAGAAATATTGAAAAAGCAATTCCTGTTCCTCTTGCGAGAAATGATTTTCTATGTACATGTTCATGGGTAATAGACTTGGTGGTGCATTTTGCAAACGCTCCAATAGTTGGTCAATGTGTTGGTTTTGCCCCATCATCCCGATGTGGAAGAGACCGATTAAAATTAATAATGACTTTTTCATAACTCGATTCTTTGAAGCTAAATTCAATGAATAAGTTGTGATTTACCAATAATGCCAGTCGAGATAGATGAAATGAACCCTTAAAAGATAAACCGAAATCGGAGCTAGTGAAAGCTTATAATTCTGGAATAGCTTTAATGATAAGTAAGAGGCCCGCAATGACCATGATAGCAATGAGCCATCGTCTAAAAGCCAATTTGCTCATTCTAAACAATAACCATTTACCAATAAGATTTCCAAGAATAGCGCCCAGTCCAAGGGCGATACCATAGGCCCATAGCGTATTGGTCATTAAGCCGAAAAACACATAACCACTTACTTGTGCCAATCCCAAAAAGAAGGATTGGGCTGCTTTGGTACCAACAAGATATTCTTTATCGATCCCTGCATTTATTAAAAACGGGTTCAGTATGGGCCCCATACCACCCGTAAATGTTCCGACTATGGAGATAAAAAGCCCTAAGGGGATAAAATACCAATATTTAACCTTGAACGAACGGTCTTTTTTTCCAAAACGGAATTGGAATATAGTACTGACCAAAAATAGGCCAACAAGCAATTGAATCCAATAAATTTTCACTTCGGAAAACAACCACGCAGCTAATACGGCACCGATCATAGCTGCCGGAACAAAATACCAAAACACCTTCCAGATAATGTATTTCCAGAATATAATGATACGTGTAGGACGGCTTATAAAAGCCCCTAGATTAATTACAGGAGCTGTTTGGGAAGCGCCAATGAGAAAATTGAGCACCGGAATTTGCATCATGGCCCCGCCACCTCCGCTTATGGTAGACAAAGTGAAAGTGGTGGCCCCTAGAAAGAACAAGCCAATGAATAGAAGTGGAGATATTTCTGAAAAAATAGTTTCCATAAAAAAACTGCCCCTAAAGGCAGTTATAATGTACTATTTTATTTGGAATTATAGATTGGGTATCGTCAATTCCTGCCCTGGATGAATTAGGTCTGGATTATCCAAGATGTGCCTGTTTGCCTCAAAGATAGCCGTATACTTCATTGGGTCTTTGTAGTAGTGCTTCGCAATTTTACTTAAAGATTCTCCACTTGCCACTGTATGACGAGCATAGTGAGAAGTATCCGCTACTTTTATATCCGCTACAATATCGCCAGGGTTTTCCCCACCGGCTTCTTTAATGGCATCCCAAAGGATGTTCTTTTCATATTGGTTTGCTGCTGTACCGCTAAGGTGAAGTACACCATTTTCTTCCTTTACGTCGCCGTCCTGGATGCTTAGTTGCTCCCCTAAATCCAAAACGTTTTGATATTTTGCTTTTACCATGTTGTCGATTTTTAAATATTTAGTATGTTAAATTTACAAATTTCAATCAAAATGCGTTCCTCTTTACCCCTTTAAATAATTGTAAAGAGTAGTTTTCGATATGCTGAATACTTTTTACGTTTAATCGGCACTAGAAAACGTTCCTTCGTCTACATCCTTAATGAAGGAAACTAAGCCAGGGAAAAAGTGTTCCTGATCGTCGTATTGCGATAAGTGACTCCCGTTTGGGCAATGCAAGTAACGCCCATTCTGTACCTCATTGGCTACCCATTCCATTTGTTTAGGATCCATGGTGTCATATTGCGCACCAATGGATAGGGTTGGGACATTGATTTCCTTTAAACGATCCTTCACGTCCCAATCTTTAAGGGTTGCGTCTCCTTTAATGCCAAATTCGCTAGGCCCTTGCATGGTTACATACACCTCTGGATTTAAATGATTAAACCCCCGGTTTATAGAATTAGGCCAGTCTTCCATAGGAATCCGGATTACGTGCTTTGGGTAGTAATGTTCCACAATAAGACCTAAGTATTCCTCATTTCCATAGTCTTCTGCTTCTTCATATTTCATTATGGTCTCCAATACTTCTTCGGGTAATTGAGGCGCCAGGACTTCTTCATTGTATTTCATATAATCGGGAATAGAAGGAACCATATTCGAAATAATAAGCCCTTTTAGATGTTGTTGATATTTTAGGGCATATTCCATTGCTAGAATACCTCCCCAGGATTGGCCAAACAGATAGAAGTTTTCCGAATCCAGATCAAGTGCCTTACGTACTTGTTCAACTTCCTCCACAAAACGTGCAGTATCCCATAGGCTTAAGTCCTTTGGCTGATCACTATAGTAACTTCCCAATTGATCGTAATAGTAATACTCTATACCTTCCTGAGGGAAAAAACCATCGAAGCTTTCATAAATCTCATGGGTCATTCCAGGCCCGCCATGGAGTAATAATACTTTCATAGTAGGGTTGTTGCCTATTCGTTTGGTCCATACGTTGAAAGTACCTTTGGGGGTTTCTATAGGGATCATTTTAATTCCTCCGGTGGCTTGATCATCCCTTCCTTCGAAGGACCAATAATCCAGTTCTTTGGTTTCCGTATCGGTATCTGAAGTAGGTTGGGGGGAATTACAGGACGCACATATGATCATCATGATCATAAGGGAAACAAGTTGTCTCATAATCTATTGATTTTTGAAGTTTTCGGATAGGTAAGTTACGACTTCCTCTTGAGATAGCGCAGAAAATTTGGCGTAGCGCTTTTCACTATGCACATCTATAATTTCATCTACAGCATCTTTTACCAAATCTTTGTTCTCCCAATTTTTGAGGGCATTTACCACTTTGGGAAGACATCCTTTTTTGTAGCTTATTTGTCCAATTACATGAACTAGTGTATCACGAACCCTACGTGTATCATCATGTTGCAGGGTCTCTAATAGGGGAAGGATATCTTCTGGATGTGTTCTCCCTCTCAATTCAATACCATGGCAAATCTCACGACGTACTTCTTTGTCTGGATGCTTCAAATAATGCTGTGCCCATTGCAATGTGGGTCTTGGATTTTTCTGCCCCATTTTCTTCAAGGAGCCAATCACTGCATTCCGTACACGGTGATGTGCATCAAAAAGTGCTTCATCAAAAAAATGTACCACTTCTTCGAATTGAAACATTCCAATTTCACCAGCCGCATTTATTACGGTCTGACGAATAAGTTCATCTTGGTGGTTTTTCAATTTTGAAAGCATTTCCAGTACTTTCGGTCTTATGGTAGCCTGCTGATTGTAAATCCGACCGATACCTTGATAGCCGGCCTTACGAATGTATGTGTCTTCATCGCTAAAGTATTCTAGCATAGGGTCATCACTTCCCGATAACAATGCCTCTTGCATTTCATATTGAATATCGGCTACCTTTTGTATTCGCTCCTCCTTGGACAGATCGTAAAAACCCATGATTAGAAGTCACTTTTAAATGTAAAGGCGTGCTTGCTTTCGCCATGTTCCCAAAGATGCTGAAGACGTTCCTTTCCTTCTTCGATAGTGGGAATATGCCCTTCATCTACATACCAAAGGACCATATGCATTTTGGGCATTTTGGAAAACCATTCTTTTTTTCTTTTGAAGATTTCCACGTGACCGGATTTGTACACATAGTCGAAAAGGCTTTGCTTGTCTTTCCATACACTCATATTCACCACAATGGCTTCGTTTTCGAACGCCTGTATATCATATGCATGATCGGTAACTTCCATTTTTAAACGCCAAACAAAACCGGGGTGGGCATCGGCAAGCTCATTTAAGCGTTGTGTGTTGTTCACAAAATCCGCCATGATAGGACTATCCATAGAGGCAATGGCTTCCGCAATATTGAGCTGTGCTAACGGCATTGAGTTTTATTTTTGTGGAAAGTTACAGAAATGGGAAATAAAAAAGGCACCTCAATTAAAGCGGTCCTGGTTGACGCAAACCTTACATTTCCGTCTGGGGAGATGACCATTACCATAATCTCGGTGCCAATACTTTATAGCTAATTAACTAATCTGTTTATTGATCACTCCAAATATAGCTTAAAGGATTCGAAACTAAAAATTCAATAGAATTATTTAACCTTTCCTTCCTAATGCCACTATACCCATGACTTTATGTTCGCTTCACACAATCTAATGATCTCCAATATCCTTTTTTTTCTTGTTTCTTCCCTTTTGGCACTGTGAAGCCAACTTAGGTAGCTTTTTCTGTAGCCAAAGGAAAAATTCTGATAGTTTTCATGGGCTATTGGGTTTGAATTAAAAGCGGTTTGTAGATCCTGCGGAATAACTCCATTTTCAACATCGTCCATAGCATTCCATGTACCTGTTTCCTTGGCTAAATTGATCAATTTCCAACCACTTTCATGAACTAGCCCTTGCTTTTCTAAAATCTCAATATAGGATTTGTTCAATTTACTCCAAGTTCCTTTTGGGTTTCTGGGACAAAAGTATTGCTTGCGTTTCCCGCCCCCTAAACCTCTTACAGTACTATCTATCCACCCAAAACAAAGAGCGACTTTAACAGCTTCCTCCCAGCGCATGGTAGGAATGCCTGTTTCCAACTTATAAAAGATGAGATATACTCCTTTTGGGTATTGATTATGGTTTTGCTGAAGCCAATCCCGCCATTCTACATCCCTAGGAAAATATAATTCGGGTCTTTCTTCCATTATGGATTCACTTGTTCAGCATCAACGAAGAAATCAACCTTGAGTGCTGCTTTTTGTATCGTTTGATCAAATTCCTTTGACTGCCACTCGGCCTTCGGGAATATCCATTCCTCCTTACCATTTATGTTCATAATGACGGGCATATCGAAATTATCAATAATGTTTGTGTACCTGAACATTAATGTCTTGCCTTGCGTTTTGTATTCTACCTTGGGAACTTTTGTAGTGCGTAAATACTGCTCCCAGAATTCAGTTAGGTCGATTCCTGATTCCTGGCTCAAGAAAGTTTCAATGTCAGCTGATGACACGGTTTTATGATAGAAGGTCCGGTTCATTTTCCTAAGGATGTTACGCCATTTTGTATCATCCTCCAATAATTGTCGCAGGGTGTGCAGAATGTTGGCTCCCTTATAATACATATCGCTACTGCCTTCATTTCGAACTCCATAGGTTCCAATGATGGGTCTGTCATTTTGGATATGCCTTCTTGTTCCAGTTACATATTCACTGGAAGCTACTGTCCCGTAATGGTAATCTAAGTACAGATTCTCGCTGTAAGCCGTAAACCCTTCATGTAACCACATATCGGCTACATCTTTGTTGGTGATATTATTGGCGAACCACTCATGTCCCGCTTCGTGAATGATAATGAAGTCGAAACGCAACCCCCATCCGCTACTACTTAAATCACTACCTAAATAGCCATTCATGTACTTATTCCCATACGTTACACTGCTCTGGTGTTCCATACCCAGATAGGGAACTTCGACTAGTTTAAAGCTGTCTTCGTAAAAAGGGTAGGGGCCAAACCAATATTCGAAAGCATTCATCATTAGAGGGGCTTGTTCGAATTGAACCTTTGCCTTTTCCAGATTCTCTTTGAGCACCCAATAATCCATATCCAGTGTTCCATTAAGGCCTTCGTGTTTATCCGAAAAATGTACATAGTCACCTATATTCACATTTACCCCATAATTATTAATGGGATTTACCACTTTCCAGTGCCAAGTCTTGGTACTTCCGTTATCTACAGTTTTTTCAAGCCTTCCATTGCCCACGGCCACCAATTTAGACGGTGCGGTAATGGCCAGATTCACTCCTTTATCAGGTTCATCCTCTGGATGGTCTTTATTGGGCCACCAAATACTGGCTCCGATACCTTGATTGGAGGTAGCGATAAAATGATTACCAGATGAGTCCTTTTCCCATGTAAAACCACCGTCCCATGGTGGACGAATAGCCTCACGCGGAGTACCTGAAAAATGCAGGGTAATCTGGTTTTCTTTTCCTTCTTTTTGCTTTTTTAGTTTAATGTAATGTACGGCACCCTTCTTTTGTATAGTGAGTTCTTTTCCATTTTGAATGGCCTTGTCCAGTTTCATGGGATCCTGCATTTCAATCTGCATCACCTTTTTACTTTTCAGGACCTTATAGGTAATTGTATTTGTGCCTTTAATGGATTTGGAATCCGGGAATACTTCGACCGCCAGGTCATAGTGTTGTAAATCCCACCAAGCCCTTTCAGGAGTTATGGAACCCATTAATTGGTCCTGTTCACTAAATGTTTGCGCCCCTGCTGTAAAGGTCATAAAGGCTAACACGCACGTAATAAATTTCATAAATAACTTTTCAAATTAATTCCTAAAGGTGCCCTTGGGAAAGGCTACGATACTTTCATGGCCGTCTTTTCCTATAGATGCCACACCAAAAAAGTAATTATCAATAACAATGCCTTCCAATGTATGTGAGGACACATTACCTACATTTCTACTATAATCCCATGTGGGGGAAGTAGTGTCCCTCCAATAAATTTTATAGCTAACGGCTCCATCTACTTTCTCCCATTTTAGCTTGGTAGAAGGTTCTACAATACCTCCAATCTCTACCTTAGTGGGAGCAGGAGGGGCAGCGGCTAAATTTGCCATGTTTATAGCATTGACTGCTGTAAGCTTGGCAGCATAATCGAAATTTACAAATTTCAATTTGTCGCCATATTCTATGCCGTTTTCATTGCGAATGTCTTGATGCTGTTGGGTATAGTTTTCGTGGGCTTCCATAATACGGATTCCCGGGAAACCCACATCGCAGAAGGGACGGTGATGTCCACCTCGGCCAAATCGATCCAATCTATAGATAAGCATAGGGTTCATTTCTGGCATGTACGTTTGGGTGGTTTTATGGACATATCGTGCCAATTGACGGGAAATTCCGTCTACTTCTCCACCAGTATACCTTCTACGCTTTCTATTGTTTTCAGATTCTGTGGGAGGAACCGGCTCACTGAATATTCTAAAATCCCTATTGCTTATTACACTATCTACGCCAGTAATATTACCGATCATATCATTATTAAGTACCCCTATGATCTCCCATCCTTCTTCTTTGGCATAATTTGCAAATCCTTTTCCACCGAAAAGACCTTGCTCTTCTCCACTAAGGCCGAGGTATACGATACTACTCTCGAAAGAATATTTACTCAATACCCTAGCTGCTTCAATAGCACCCGCCATACCACTGGCATTGTCATTAGCACCTGGTGAATCGTCTGTAAAGTTGTTAGGATCACTTATACGTGAGTCTATGTCACCACTCATAATAATATATCGATTGGGATATTTGGTACCCCTCTGAACAGCTGCTACATTTACAACCCATACATCTTTTGTAATTCTTCCATTGGTACCTTCTTTTACCAAGTCTTTTTGATAGAAAACATCCAAACATCCATTGCAGTCAATTGAAATTTTATCAAACTCAGATTTGATCCATCTTCGGGCCGCTCCAATTCCCCTTGTCGCGGAAACCGTATCGCTTAAGGTATGTCGCGTACCAAAATTTGCCAATTGGGTAATGTCATTTTCAATACGATCTGCAGATATAGATGATATAATCTCGTACATTTTTGGGTCGGTCTGGGCTTGTACCAAAAAAACGGGCATTAAAAGCAGGAGTAAAAGACTTTTTTTCATGGTGTTTCCTATGAACTAAAAATAGTGAAAATTATAGCATCTATTAATCCCTAGTAAGAACAATTTGCTCCCCAGACGGGACCGGAACCCTAATTCCATTATAAAAAAGAGAATCTAGTGTAGTGATCGTGCAACACGATGTCGAAGTAGTAGTAAAGTTGAAATTAAGTGTGTCTATTTCCTCTGTATCCAATTCAAGAAAATAGGTCGTTCCCGTTTCGATAGTTCCAAAGAATACAGCTAATCTGTTATCTCCGTCGGGAAGGGGTTTAATATATTGTGTGGTGCTTGGAGTAAAGAACTTGAAGGAATCCTTCACAAAAACGGTGTTTATAAGTGGATTGCCATCGCTATCCCGATAGTCCAGAAAAGCGGAATTCGAAGGGCACAAAACAGCAGCACAATTTGGACCCGTATCCTCATCCCCTTCGCAACTTGCAAATAAGGTAAAACCTAATAATACTAGTAAGAACCAAGATAAGGATTTCATATTATTGTATAAATGTAACTTTGGAGATAAGCCCGTTTTCTACTTCATAAATGGCAATGGCAGCATAGTTGTTTCCATTAATGGTCAAAAACTCTTCATCTATTACTTTGTTGCCGATAACGATTCTGTTTTTAACGGTACAGTTTAAATCTGGTGTTCTTTCGAAAAAAGAAGCATAATTACCTTTCATGGCTTCCTGTCCTTCCGATAGGAATTCATTAGGGAAGGAGTAGAGCTTTACGGAATCCGTATAGGTTGCCATAAATGCATCAATATCCCTGTTGTTATAAGCTTCTAATTGCTTGTCTACAATGATTTCTGGACTTTCTGAACCTTCATTTTCTGGAGCTATGTAGGTGATGAATGCAATAGTTCCATTTTCAATTTCGTACACAGTAGCTTGCCTAATGGTCTTATTGTTCGCTATAACCAATTCCTCATTCACCACTGCATTTTTGTAGACGATTTGTTTTGGTGCCTCCTTGCGCAAGCTGGGATCATTCTTCCTAAATAGTTCATAGTTTGAGCGAACGGAGCTCCGATCTGTGTATAAAGTATCATCAGGAAAGTTCCTAACTACTATATCTTGGGCAAGGGTATTGATGTAACTATCTGGGTTTCCTTCATTGTACAGTGTAATATGCTCGGCAACAATATTGGATGATGAAGGTGCTTCTGCCACCAATGCCAATCTTTGTCCACTGGAATTAACGGCCATTCTAGTAATATTGTCAATTTTGTATTCTGAAAGGTCCGCTACTTCTTTCCATTGGCCATCACCAAAGAGATCATATAAAAAGAGCTTGCTACCACTACCGATCAGTAATTTCGAGTCATCCAACCAAATGTGATCCTGTATACCGATAGGAAGCTGGGTCACAAAAAAGCTTTCCCGTGATTTTATGTCCAATTGGTATACATCCCAATTGCCTTCCTCATTTACGGATGTATAACTCATGGCTTCCGAATTTGGAAACTTGTGGATGGAACGTCCAGATCCTTCTAACAACGTATCACTTTTTTGAGAGGGAATATCGCTAATGACCAAATCAAGGTTGTCTCCCGAAAGGACGGAACTTAATAAGGTATTTTCATCGTAGTGCGCATAATAAGCCACTCGAAGGTCTTTAATGTACTCTGTAGGTTCTACTTCAAAACCATAACGGTACAGGCGTTGTTTGCCATCGGTATCCAAACGAACGGCTGTCGCGTCCATCGAAATTCCTATTTGTTGGGGAGAATATTCCCCTCCCGGACTTGGAGGATGCATCCATTGCGAAATAATCAATTTTGGATCGAATAAAGCAATGTCCGTCTGTCCGTTTCTTGTTTTGGCAAAGAAGAGTATCCCATTATGACTAAAGGAGGGTTGGTTGTCATATCCTTCATTGTTGGAAATGTTCCTAAAATTGGAAATCTCGAAATGTTCTTCTGAAAAGGAAAGGTCCAATAAGTACACCTCCGTATTCGCCTGACTCATGGCAACAAAGGCACTAAGACAGCAGAAAATGGAAAAAAGATATTTCAACGGATCTGTATGCGGGATTTATTTTCTCTTTTTACGGATAATTTTCCTACGCTTTTTCTTACGAAGCCCGATTTCTTCAATTTCGATAATATAGTTTCCATCTGCCAATGGAATGTTATCAAGATCGATCGTACTTATACCTGAAGCTAAGAAATTAGTTGTGTATAACACGCGGCCTTGCATGTCGTATATAGTAATCTTGGCACTTGTTCCCTCGCTCAATCCTTTAATGGAGATTCGATCCGTAAATGGATTGGGATAGAAAATTAGATCATCTTTTTGTGTATCGGTAACTCCTAAGGTAGGTGTATTTTCATATAAGATGACAACATCTTCCAATTCGTCTACCAAGGTAATATCCATTGCACCGTCATTATTACGGTCGTGTAAGATCGCACACGATCCTGCTTGCACGGCATCATAATTTATTGGATTTGCAAAAATTCCGTTACCTACATTTTCATACAATGTGAAGTCGGCAGTACCGAAATTACTGGCAATAAAATCCAAATCCTGATCCCCATCTATATCACCAACATCAATTGCCAAAGAAAAATTACCTACCGCATACTCATTAGATAACGAAAGATTACCAGCTCCATCTCCCAAAATAATACTTACTTCTCCTGAAGAGGAATTAACTGAAACGATATCCACGTTCCCATCGTTGTCCATATCTCCAGCAGCGAGCATCCAAGGTGATCCTGAAATGGAAACAATATCTGTCTCTGTAAAATTACCCTGACCATCATTGAGTAGCGTCAATACATTATTGCTATTAAACCCTCCAATGGCTAAGTCCTGAATTCCATCGTTATTCAAGTCTACAGCCACGATAGATGTCTCACCATTTATGCTGGAATCTGTGGTTATAGGGGTATTAAAGTTACCCGTACCATCATTTATAAGAATGGAGTATGTGCTGGAGCTTCTATTGGCTGTCGCCAAATCATCCCATCCATCACCATTAACGTCTATGACAGTTAAACCTCTAATTCCAGTATCTGCATTATAGGCAACTTCCGAATTAAAAATATTGGTTTCATTGCCCATAAAAACACTAACATTATTATTCTGAATATTTCCTATGGCCACATCGATCATTCCATCGCGGTCAAAATCAGATCCTTCATTCGTACTTGGTTTGTCGCCATTAGGCATATCGAAAGCCGTAAAGCTGTCGTAACCTCCATTACCATCGTTTAGGAAAACGCGGATGTCATCGGAGTTTTCATTGATAACTACTAAGTCTGAAGATTCATCGTTATTCACATCTCCGGCATAAGCTCCATAACATTGTATAAAGGTTTCGCCTGCCTCCCTAACAGAAAACTGATCTACCAAGGTTTGATCTAATGTGCCTGGTAAGGTTTTTATCCAAAAGTTATATGCATATCCATTATCTAAAGCATCACCACCGGCACTTTCAATACCACTTGAAAGGCGAACCGTTACCCACTCTCCATAGAAGAAATTACGTTGTGGGGTAAAAGTGATTTCAGTATTGCTCCCATTAAGACTAATGGTGCCATCCATAGGACCAGACCAACGTCCAAATACCATAAATGATTCTGAAGTTACTGTCGCTGGGTTAATGGCTTGATCAAAAGAAACCGTAATTGGGGAGCCGGGTTCCGCGGCCATGGTCTGTCTATCTGGAGTTCTATTTTGCACAAGTGGTGATTGTGCAAAGCCTAAAGAGGCTAATAGACAGATTGTTAGGGTGCTAGTAAAAAATTTCATAGGGATATTTTTTAGCAAGTTACGAAAAAAAGTGGTTCCAAAAGCATTTTAAAACAAGCGGTAAACCCCAGTAAATACTAGGGTTTTAATTCCTAAAAGCCTATCGAATTACTAGTGTTTGGTCTTGGTAATGACAATTCCCTTACAATTCCTTAAAGATTTGTGAAGGAAAATAAAAAAAACCGCCCTCATTTCTGAAGGCGGTATTCAACTAACTAACCAAGATTCAAAATTGAAGATATTTGAATCTTTATCTTAAAACGGATAGGTGTTTTCCGCTGTTACATTCTCTGCAATTAGATTTCTTAAAGCCACTACATTCGGCATGTTTTGGTACTTCGTAAATCGTTTCAATCCCATAAGCATCATTCGCTGTTCATCGCCTTCTGCAAATGAAATGATACCTTCTTTTGCTTTTTTCGTTGCAATATCTATAGCATTATACAAATACAATTGCGTCATGGCCAATTGCGCTTCTTGAGCTTCCTTACCAAAACGCTTGATATTCTTCTCTGTACGCAAGATAGCACTTTCTGCCATATATATCTCTATTAGGATATCACTGGCCGCCATAAGTAACTGTTGGTGTTCTTCCAATTTTGGGCCGTATTTCTGAACCGCGCTACCAGCAACCATAAGGAATACTTTCTTCAATTTGGCCAACATCGCTTTTTCTTCCGATAGTACTTCAGAATAGTCTGGTGTATCGAAAGAGGGGATGGCCATCAGTTCATTTGCTACCGCCATGGCAGGTTCCAATAAATTTACATGGCCTTTCATAGCCTTTTTAACCAACATACCAACGGCGAGCATTCTATTAATTTCGTTGGTTCCTTCGTAGATTCTTGAAATTCTCGCATCTCTCCATGCCGATTCCATTGGAGTATCTGCACTAAAGCCCATTCCGCCAAAAATCTGTATTCCTTCATCGGAGCAATTTTGTATATCCTCGGAAACGGCTACTTTCAAGATGGAACATTCTATGGCATACTCTTCGACACCTTTAAGCTCTGCTTCCTGATGGGTGTTGCCTTCGCTGGTTCTAATTTGGATGCGGTCTTCAATGTTTTTTGCAGCTCTATAGCAGGCGCTTTCCCCAACATAAGCACTAGTGGCCATTTCAGCGATTTTTGCTTTTATAGCTCCAAACTTGGCGATGGGGGTTTTAAACTGAATACGTTCGTTGGCATATTTTACCGAACCGTCTATTACACGGCGCTGTGCATCTAGACAGGCTGCAGCCAACTTAATTCGTCCTACGTTCAGCGCGTTCATGGCAATTTTAAATCCATTGCCCCTTTCTGAAAGCATATTGTCTACAGGAACCTTGGTCTCACTAAAGAAAACCTGGCGGGTAGAGGAGGAGTGAATCCCTAATTTATGTTCTTCTTCACCCAATGAAATTCCATTCTCGGGATTGTTTTCTACGATAAATCCGGTAATATTTTTGTCGTCTTCAATGCGGGCAAAAACGATGAATATATCACAGAATCCTGCGTTGGAAATCCACATTTTTTGTCCACTAATACTGTAGTAAGTTCCATCATCGGACAGAACCGCTTTTGTTTTACCGCTATTGGCATCGCTACCTGCACCGGGTTCGGTTAAGCAATAGGCTCCAAACCATTCGCCCGTTGCCAATTTGGGAACATATTTTTGACGCTGCTCTTCGGTTCCGTAAAGCGTGATGGGCATAGTCCCAATACCTGTATGTGCACCAAATGCTGTGGCAATGGATCCTGTTGCCCCGGAAATATAATCACAGACCAACATAGTCGTAACAAAGCCCATTCCCAAACCTCCATAGGCTTCTGGTACTGCAATTCCCAGCAATCCCATTTCCCCAGCCTTCTTCATGATTTCCTCGGTAAGGGCATAGTCCTTTTTTTCGAATCGTTCCTTTAAAGGCCAGATTTCGCGATCTACGAATTCCTTAACCGATTCTTTCATCATTTTCTGTTCCTCAGAAAAATCTTCTGGGGTAAATACATCTTCGCAAGGGGTTTCCTTTACCAAAAATTGGCCGCCTCTCAATATGTTCTCTTTAATATTGTCTATCGTTTCCATGATTATATATATTGGCAGAGCATCTGCTTTAAAGCAGGGGCTCCTGGGTTTGTTTTAGTTTAAAAATTCGAATATTCCCGCAGCTCCCTGTCCGGTTCCCACACACATGGTTACCATTCCGTATTGTCCCTGCATGTTTCGCTTACGCATTTCGTCAAATAATTGAACAGATAGCTTAGCGCCCGTACAGCCCAATGGGTGACCAAGTGCTATAGCTCCTCCATTTACGTTTACTATGTCCGGATTCAAGTTCAATTCACGGATCACCGCCAAACTTTGGGAAGCAAAGGCTTCATTTAATTCAATTAAATTAATGTCATTTTGTTGTAAACCTGCTTGTTTTAAAGCTTTCGGAATAGCTTTCACAGGGCCAATTCCCATAATTCGTGGTTCTACTCCAGCTGCCGCATAATTTACCATGCGCGCTATAGGTTCAAGGTTTAGTTCTTTAACCATTTCTTCACTCATCACCATCACAAATGCTGCTCCATCGCTCATTTGCGAAGAGTTACCTGCCGTAACACTTCCTCCTTGTGCAAATACAGGGCGCAACTTTGCCAATGCCTCTAAATTTGTTCCTTTTCTGGGTCCCTCGTCCTTGGTTACCGTATAATTTTTGGTAGCCTTTTTTCCGTTATCATCAATAAAGGTTTGTTCTACTTCTATAGGAACAATCTGATCCTGAAAGCGATCCTCGGCCTGAGCTTTCAGGGCTTTCATATGACTGTTAAATGCAAATTCATCCTGATCTTCCCGAGAAACGTTAAATTGATTGGCGACGGCTTCGGCGGTATTTCCCATTCCCCAATAGTAATCTTCATGGCCAGATTTAATAAGATCGTAATTCAATTCTGGTTTGAATCCAGTCATGGGCACAGAACTCATACTTTCTGCTCCTCCGGCAATGATGCAATCTGCCATTCCGGCCTGAATTTTCGCGGTGGCTATACCTATAGTCTCCACTCCAGAGGAACAGAAACGGTTTACCGTAACACCTGGTACATCTACAATGTCCAATCCCATGAGGGAAATAAGCCTTGCCATGTTTAACCCTTGAGATCCTTCGGGCATGGCATTACCCACGATAACATCGTCAATTCGCTTTTTATCGAAGTTAGGCAGTTCCTTCATCATATGCTCAATGGTCTCTGCTGCCAATTCGTCGGCGCGTTTGAAACGGAACACTCCCCTTGGGGCTTTTCCTACTGCTGTTCTATATGCTTTTACTATATATGCTGTTTTCATTTTTTTATAGGTGTTGAGTATTGAGATTTTAGTATTGAGCTAGAGCTTTTTCTGAAAGGAATAGTTCATCTTTTGTATTTCAATACACAATTCGATTATGGGTTGTACCTTGGTTTTATCTATTAATTTTAATTCTATTAATAATATCAGTTGTGTCTGTAATTCATAGGCAGAGCCATTTGCGATACTCAAGAAATGCTCAAATTCTTTATTGGAATTTCTTCCTGCGCCTTCAGCAATATTTGAAGGAATGGAAACAGCACTTCTTTTTATTTGAGCAGCTAAACCAAACTTTTCATCTGCTTTTAAACCTGAAACCAAACCATAAACGAGCTTTACAAGCTCTATTGATTTATTCCAAATTTTTAACTCTTTAATCTTATGCATGTTATGATTCTCCCTCAATTAATCTCACTACTCAAATCTCATAACTAACTACTGCCAACTCTAGTTTCTTAGTGGTTTTCCTTTTTGGATCATATGTTGTAATCGTTCCAAAGTCTTGCGTTCTCCACATAGACTTAAGAAAGCTTCACGTTCCAGGTCCAATAGGTATTGTTCGGTGACCATGGTAGGTTCTGAAAGATCCCCACCTGCCATTACATAAGCTAGTTTGTTGGCAATTTTCTTATCGTGTTCACTAATGTAATTGCTAGCTTCCATACTGTCGGTTCCTACCAAAAACATCCCCAATGCTTGTTTTCCAAGTACTTTAACGTCTTTTCTCTTAACGGGTTTGGTATAGCCCATATCGGCCATCTGACGTGCTACAGCTTTGGCTGTTGCAATCTGGCGATCCTTATTCACAACTACGATGTCCTTTCCTTTTTTAAGGATATCCAAATCATAGGCTTCGTATGCCGAAGTGGAAACTTTGGCCATACCAATGGTCAAGAAATATTCTTGTAACCTGTTCAGCTCTACGTCATTCTTCTGAAAGGAATCGCTCGCTCGCATGGCCATCTCCTTAGATCCGCCACCACCAGGGATCACCCCAACACCAAACTCCACCAATCCAATATAACTTTCGGCCGCAGCGACTACGCGATCTGCATGTAGTGTCATTTCACATCCACCGCCTAAGGTCATTCCATGAGGCGCTACTACAGTGGGAATGGAAGAATAACGCAATCGCATCACGGTATCCTGAAAGTACTTCACCGCCATATTCAATTCATCATATTCTTGTTCTACGGCCATCATGAAGATCATGCCAATATTGGCTCCTACGGAGAAATTGGCACCTTGATTTCCTATGACCAAACCGTCATAGTTAGCCTCGGCTAAATCGATGGCTTTATTCAATCCTGCAAGGACATCACCACCAATACTGTTCATTTTGCTTTGGAATTCACAGTTTAGGATTCCATCGCCTAAATCTTCTACAACAACACCGCTGTTTTTGAATACTTCATTCGATTTTCGGATGTTATCCAATATGATAAAGGCATCTTGACCTGGAATTTTTTCTTGAGCTTTCTTCGGAATATCATAGTAATAAGAAGCCCCATCTTTTATAGTATAGAAACTCTTATTTCCGGCTGCCACCATTTCTGTTACCCAAGCAGCGGGCTCTTTGCCCAATGAGTTTATAAGGTCAATCCCTTTTTCAATTCCGATGGCATCCCATATCTCGAAAGGACCATGTTCCCAACCGAAACCGGCTTTCATGGCATCATCGATCTTATACAATTCGTCTGAGATTTCCGGAATTCTCTTGGAAACGTATGCGAACATCGCTCCAAAATTCTTTCGGTAGAATTCGCCTGCCTTGTCTTTTCCAGAAGCTAGGACCTTAAAACGATCGATCACCTTGTCAATGCTCTTGGTCATTTCTAGGGTAGCGAAACTAGCTCTTTTCTTGGAGCGGTATTCTAAGGTTTCTAAATCCAAGGAAAGTATTTCTGACTTCCCATCATCCCCTTTAATTTTTTTGTAGAATCCTTGCCCTGTTTTGCTTCCCAACCATTTGTTTTCCATCATTTTGTCGATGAAATCAGGTAATTGGAACAGATCGTGCTCTTCGTCATCAGGACAATTCTGATGAATACCATTGGCTACATGGACCAAGGTGTCCAATCCTACCACATCTACGGTACGGAATGTAGCCGATTTTGGGCGACCTATTACAGGCCCGGTTAACTTGTCTACCTCCTCAATGGTCAATCCCATTTCCTTTACTTGGTGGAAAAGGCTCTGGATTCCAAAGATTCCAATACGGTTTCCAATAAATGCGGGTGTATCCTTGGCAATTACTGATGTTTTTCCCAAGAATTGCTCTCCATATCCATTCAGGAAATCCAAGATCTCTTGTTTGGTATCTGGTCCGGGAATGATTTCGAATAATTTTAAGTATCGGGGTGGGTTAAAGAAGTGGGTTCCGCAGAAATGCTGCCTGAAATCCTCACTTCTCCCTTCGTTCATAAATTGTATGGGGATTCCCGATGTGTTCGAGGTAATTAGTGTTCCGGGGGTTCTATGCTTTTCAAGATTTTCGAATACCTGTTGCTTTATGTCCAAGCGTTCCACGACCACTTCAATTATCCAATCTACGTGGGCCACCTTGGCAATATCGTCCTCTAAATTTCCCGTAGTGATTCTACCGGCGAAATCTTTGTGATAGAGTGGTGCAGGTTTCGATTTAATCGCAGTAGTGAGCGCATCGTTTACCAATCGATTTCGAACTACTTTGTCTTCTAAGGAAAGGCCTTTGCTCTTCTCCTTATCATTCAGTTCCCTTGGAACAATGTCTAACAGCAGTACTTCAACCCCAATATTGGCAAAATGACAAGCAATGCCACTTCCCATAATACCAGAACCGATCACGGCTACTTTTTCTATTCTTCTTTTTGACATTATACGGTTTGTTTTTTTGTCGTGTATATTTTTTTAGATTGAATTAAATCCAAAATAGTATTAGCTACATTCTTAAAAGTGTTAAGGTCCTGATCTGAAACTTGCTCACGCACAGCTTCATCGAACCGAAGAACCACTTGCTTCGAAAACTCCCTCATTTCGACCCCAAACGGAGTAAGATGGATTAGTACACCTCGACCATCTGCAGGATTCGGTTTACGTTCTATAAGACCTTTTTCTTCCATGTTTTTAAGGGTGCGTGAAAGACTGGTGGCTTCCATTCCCATTTTGGGTCCAAGGGCTGTAGATGGGGTTCCTTCTTCGGGATCTATACTTATTAAGGCGAATCCAGTGGCCATGGTACTTTCTTTTTTTCCAGCTTCTTCATTGTACATTTTTTGTACGGCCATCCATGTGGCACGAAGCATATAATCGATCGTTTTTTCTTTCAAGGGGAACGTTCTTTGAAATTAGGTTACCAAAGATATAAAAAAATATTATGCATGCATAGCAAATAGATCGATTTTATATAAAGTTTACGAAATGTAATTTTTAATGAGGGAAAGGATTACTCCATTTGGGCCAATTTATCCCACGAATCGAAAAAGTCCTTATCGAATATGGATTCCTTGGTTTTCGGCCTTTTAAACCATTGCAATTGTTTTGGACTTAGGAATTTTTGAGGGTTTTGTTTTAACCCTAGCGCACTGTTGATCTTGGTTTTTTGAACTTCGGTCAAGGGTACATGCTTAAAACGACTGTGTTGTATGAAGTAGTCCTCATCTCTTGGGGACCATTGAAATTTTGTTTTCACCACGGGAACCATTTCATTGGCTTGTGCATAGGAGGAGAGTTCCTCCTCGGATATTTCATTGGCATCATAGATCACCCGAACTACTTCCGATCTATCCATAAAGCCTGCCTGCGTGGCCAGCACCCCTTCCTGAGAGCCTAGTTGTTTTTCACCCGTCCAGAAGCAAAACATTTTAAAATGCTTTTCCTGTAGGTTATGATCTGTTGTAGTCGTCAGTTCCTTGCCTAATATCTTAACATATTCAGGTATAGGATTGCCATAAATTTTCAAGGCCTTTATCATGGCGCTGTACAATCCTTTGGCAGAATAGTCGCTAGCTACTCTTGGGATTAGGTCTTCGCCTTTTTCGTCAACAATACGAACCACGGGATTGTTCCAGCTGGGTTCTTTGTATTTAGTAAGTACTTCTCGATCCTTTCCACCTTTATTATTGAATATGGCCAGGGCAATAAATTCATTTTCGATGGCTTCGGTCATTAAAGGGTGCGACAGTACATTGTGGCCATAATTGCGGCATGTGGCACATCCAGGCACTTCCTGAAATAGAATGAGTACAGGCTTCCCTTTTTTCTTTGCCAATGCCAAGGAAGCATCATAATCGCGAAGCCAACTTACTTTTCCCAATTCCTCGTCTTGATTATAAGGATGGGTCCGTTCTTGGGAAATGGTATTCTGGAAACCTGTGAGTGCAAGTACTATAAAAACAAATAGGGAAAGACGCATAGATAGAGTTTTGCAATTACCTACTATAAGTCTCATTTCAATGAATAGGCTTACAAAAACGTGCGATATTCATTAAAAATCCATTGCTTCCTTTCTGGATTTAATATTGAGTTTAGTGTAGATATTGCTCACGTGGGATTTTACAGTACTCAGTCCAATATTGAAAGTTTCCGAAATCTCTTTGTTCGATCGTCCTTGTTTTATTTCCTCCAATATCTTTCGTTCTTGCACACTTAATTTATGGATGGAACTTGGTTTATTCTTCTTTTTGCGTTTTATAAAGTGATTTAGTACAAAGCCTAGAACAAAAAAGGCGACTCCAATAAGGATATACATAAAATAGTCGCTTTTTGTCTCCTGTGGGAGTTGGGATCGAAATTCATTGAAATACGCAGACTTCTCGCCACGCCATTTCTTCCGATAGTCATCGTAAAATGCTTTGTTTATTGGGTAGTTGGATTCGAACTTACTTCGCTGCAATGCGTAGAGGGATACCAGCGCATGGGAGCTGGTATCGGCCACATAACGCAATTTTTCATAAATTGCCTTGGTTACAAATTCACCCTTAACCGAGGAACCTTCAAAATGGGTACTATCTACATACGTATAGATTTTGTCTACTTCGCTCAGCTCTTGGGAAGGAGGATAGCCCAAAATTTCAATTGGGGTGAAAGGCGGGTTGCCTGGGATGTTTTGAATTTGGATTAGGGCGTTTTTATTTCCCACAATGAAAATGTGGTTTTCCTCTTTTCCGCCTATGATAAGTGAAGCCATAGGCGAATCCTTTTTTGAAACATGAATTCGGTAGAGCTGGTCTTCTTCGGATAGATAGTCGGTAGCAAAGGAAAAATTCCCGAGACTATCCAATCTAGCTTCAGAAATAATCATATCGTTAGACATATGGTACATGTCGTTCAATGTAGGAATATGGGAAAGGTAAACCACTGGATCCCAAATGGAATCCAGTTGTAGTTTACCCCGAATACCTGGTGTATAGTCCTCTTGGCTTTGTCCTATAACTGATTGAAACAGTAATAGGAGTATCCCAATAGGGAGGAGGGCTTTGTATGGTCGGTTAGTTTCGTACTTCATAAGGAAGCAAACGTTTAGTTGTTGCTTGCTTGATGTGAATGAATTTGAATCTTACCCGTTACTTTTTTCGGTTTTAATTTTACCACCCAATCTCCTTTCATTGGCTCTTTGAAGGTCTTGTTGATCTGACCGCAAACGGTTTCGGTACTTTTACCACCATTAGAGGAGCTTGAATTGAATTCGCTGGCCACGGTATAGTTGCCTTGCTTGTCACCGTTTGGGTTGTAAATTTCCATAGTGAGTGTACCTGAGCTTATATTACTAGATACCCCAATGTTTAAACACATTAGATCTTCGGATACCGAAATCTTGACTGATTCGTTTTTGGAACTGTCCTCCAGGTCAATGGACTTGCTTGTTTGATAACTAGAACAACTGTGGTTGGAGTTGTGGTTGGTGTTGTGATTGGTACCATGGGTAATGGTTGTGGTTGTGGTCTGCGAATAAAGGGAGGAAACACTTCCAATAAATAAAAATACTGTTGCGATAATTTTGATTGATGTTTTCATGAGTTTCAATTTTATGAATTCTGATAACACAAATCTATTTTCAGCTAGGACAATTGCCAAATGAAAAGAGACTGAAAAAAGAACTAAAAAAGTGCTAAAAACGTCTTAGCCCTACTAAAATAAGAACAAATCACACCAAATATTGTTCAAGCAATCAAAAAAAAAGGACAGTATGAAAACTGTCCCTCTTTATGGTGTGTCTATGATTCTTTCTCGTAAATCTTATTATAGAGATCTATATATTTTTCCTTGATCACCTTACGTTTCATTTTCATGGTAGGGGTGAGGTGTCCGTCTTCAATACTCCAAATGTCTGGAGTAAGCTCAAACCTTTTTATCTTTTCCCACTTTCCGAAACGCTCATTGAACTTATCCACTTCTTTTTGGATACGTTTAATAAGTACTTCATTTTGAAATGCGACCTTGGGATCGCTCGGGATGTTCTTTTCCTTTCGTTCGGACCAGTCCGCCACAAACTCCCAATTAGGTTGAATAAGGGCTGCAGGCATTTTTTCACCTTCACCCACTACAAGGATCTGTTCGATAAAACGGGATTGTTTCATTGCATTTTCTATAAGCTGAGGGGCTACATACTTTCCTCCACTGGTTTTGAACATGGATTTCTTACGATCTGTAATCTTAAGGAATCCATCTTTGTCTATTACACCAATATCCCCAGTATGAAAGTAGCCATTTTTTAATACCTCGGCACTCTTTTCGGGATCTTTATAATAGCCCTGCATCACTTGAGGTCCCTTTATGAGGATTTCCCCATCATCTGCTATCTTTACTTCAGTATCTGGCAGTGCCTTACCCACGGTTCCAATCCTGAAACCTCCATTGCGCATATCGTTCACTGACACTACTGGAGAAGTTTCTGTGAGGCCGTACCCTTCCATTACTGGGCAACCAGCCGCATTAAATACTCTTGCCAATCTTGGTTGGAGTGCAGCACTCCCTGAGGCAATGGCCTTGAGGTTTCCGCCCAGCGCCTCTTGCCATTTACTGAATATGAGTTTTCGTGCGATTTTCAGTTTAAATTCATACCATCCTCCATTTTGTCCGTAAGGCTCCCATTTCAAACCTAATCCAACAGCCCAGAAGAAAAGCTTCTTTTTTATACCCGTTAGATCGGTTCCTTTTGCGATGATCTTATCGTATACCTTTTCCAATAATCTAGGCACTGCAGTCATCACTTCTGGGTGTATTTCCTTTAAGTTATCACTTATGGTTTCCAAACTTTCAGCAAAATGAATACTTACGCCACAATATTGGTACATATATAACAACATGCGCTCATAGATATGACAAACAGGTAGGAAACTCAATGCTTTAGAAGCACCCATCTCAATAGGTAATCTTCCTTTACTGTGTTTGGCATTGCTGGCTATATTTTTATGGGACAACATTACACCTTTTGGTTTGCCTGTGGTTCCCGATGTGTAAATCAAGGTAGCTAAATCATCTTCTTGGACTGCAGCTTTTCTATTATCAACCTCATCCTGTAAGTCCATATTGTCATTCCCCAATTTCAGCACTTCCGACCAATTGTCGCAGCTTCCAATAGCATCAAAGGAGTAAATACCTTTAAGGGAGGGAACATTATCCTTTATTTTACTAATTTTTTCAAGTACCTCTGTACACGAAACAAAACAATATTTCGATTCGCTATGGTTGAGAACGTATTCGTATTCCTCTTTAGAAATGGTAGGATATATGGGTACGTCCTGAGCTCCTGTTTGTAAAATCCCAATATCGCATATGTTCCATTCGGTGCGATTGGTCATGGAAATGATAGCCACTTTATCATTGGGCTGTACTCCGAGCTTAATTAAACCTCGGCTAATGGCATTTGCCTTATCAATGTACTCTTGGGTAGAGGTTTTTATCCATTCTCCATCTACTTTGCTAACGAGAGCTCCTTCTTGCGGGTAGTTTTCCAGTTGGTAATAGGGGAAGTCAAACAGTCGTTTTACGTCGGTCATAATCTCTTTTTTCTAAGAATGCAAAATAGGGAAAAATATTCAGTTATGAGGTATGACCAAAAAATGGGATTCCTTTACGGAACCCCATTTTCACTATGTGTTTTATAATGAAAAACTTAGAGACGAACAATCTTAAATGTTTGAACGGTACCTTCAGAAGAAAGTTTTAGTAAGTATACACCGCTGGCTAGGTCACTATAATCTATTTCTTGCGAACCACTGTTGCCTAAATCTTTCGAAATGAGTTGTCCTTGTAGGTTAAATATTTCTACCTTATAGTTTTGAAGCGAAGTAGTAATGCTCAAGATATCTTCAACTGGGTTTGGATAAATACCGAATGCCGTTTGTGCAATATCTGATGTGTCCAATATGTCGTCATTCACAATATTGATTGTTAGGTCATCGAAATAGAACCCATCCCTGTTATCTGAAGGTCCTGACACCAATTGAAACCTCACCAATATACTTTCACCAATATATTCGCTTAAATCAATTTGTTCTAAAACCCAATCATCCTGCAATCCATCATAAATAGGCTCTCCTTGCGGTTGAACTCCACCAGGCACTCCGCTATCGGTAAATAAACCACATTGAGGAATCCAATTTGCTCCATTATCGGTTGACACCTCGAACTGAACATAATCTTCGTTCTGTTCTACTTCCCAACGGGCATAAAATGAAACACTAGCTCCTACGGCATCGCTTAAATCGATAGGATCGGATAGGGTGATGGAAGAGTCTTCGTTCGATGGATATTGTGTAAAAGGTGAGTCTGCTATAGAACTAGGTGCCGACACAAAGAATACATTGTTCGTACCCCAATCTGTAGTGTCAAAGTTATCCGTATCATCACCGGTATCTGTTAATACAGGTACTTCCAATCCAAATTTCTTTTCTATTAATAGGGTACTTTCAAAACTTCCATTGTCTACTACAATTTCGAATGCTATAAGATCCCCAGCGGCGGTACCAGGGTCAAGCGTGTATTGTAAAACGCCTTCTACAGATTCCATGGGCACCAGACCTGAAAATGTCTGCGGAACTCCGGTAGATTCAATATTGGATGAAATCGGGTTAATACTCACAACATAATCATGACTTTCGGTAAGTCCCAACCTTTTGAGTTCGAACTGTTGATCTGCGACGGGCTGATTTCCTGTGAAGGGACCACTTCTATCAAAAATGTTAACCCCATTGTTTGCCATTTTCGCTGCCGAGATATTAACGTACATCATATCCAGGCATGAAGGAATAATCTGGTTCATAGGTAACCAAAATTGACTCCCAATTTCTGGAGTCAATGCATATATCTTATTGTGGGTACCTACAGTACCATACATAAAATCGTTCGCGGTACCAGCTATACCATTGGTTTTTACAAAGAAATAATCGTTTCTGGACGTCATCTCCTCGAGAAAGTCCAAATACAATTCATGCTCGGGTGTAAATGCTGAACCGGTATAACCATATGGGAAAAAGATTCCATTTCCAGAGCTATGGCTATTAAGGCCTAGTACGAAATCATGTTGTTCGCAAAACCATTTCATGGCTAGATTCTCTACTTCGGAAAAAGGCGCTACTCCATGGTATATCTGACTATTGGGATCGCTAGAAGTTCCTTCGCCTCCCCAAATATTATTGGATGGGTCACCGTCTATATAATAGTCATAGTTACGATTGTTATCTACGCCATGGCCATCTTTTCGGTTTTTACGCCAAAATCCACCGCCATTTGGATCGGTGAGTTCGTTGTACAGATACCCGTCGGGATTCACCACAGGAACAAAGTATAGCTCCGTATTGTCTAGAATCTCTTTTACTTCTCGATTGGTTTCATAATTTTCCAGCAAATACCACATATAGAAAAGGGTCTGCGATAAAGAGGTAGGCTCCCTAGCATGGGTAATGGAATTGTACAGTATTTTCGGTTCCCCTTCTGCATCCGAATTGGGATTATCGCTAATCTTCACCCATTTAATTCCATTGCCTCCTATTGGTGGAGTAGTAGAGTTATCTGGTTGTCCATCGGTAAGAAAAGTACCAATATTTTCTGGTGCAGTCATTAGATTGGGATATAAAGCAAACATATCGTCCAATTCATCCAAAAATTCTTGATACGTATAGTACCCGCCCATGCTTCCAAAGTTCCAGTTGTCCGGGACCTCATAAAACACATCACAAACGGCTGCATCCCTATTAATGGTTACCTTTTTATTATTTTGAAGAAAGTATGCTTTGGAGTCTTCTATTAGAATATCTACCCGGAACCCAGCGTCCTTGGCTCTTTGAACCTCGGAAAGTGAGAAATCTGAAAGCACATATTTTTCTTGAAATTGGATTCCATGGTCTATGGGAATGCCCAAACGGAACAACTCTTGAAGATCTCCATGATTTTCAAAATGGATTTTGGCTCGTTGATGGATTTCTTGAACTTCTTGCGGGAAACAGTTGAAACCAGCAAAAATTGCCAGTAGAAGGATTAACTTTTTCATTTCTTTTTCAAATAAATGGGTTATGCTAAGTTACGGTATTTCTAAGGAAGGAACTATGGGATACTAATTTGGAAACTCTTCTTTTATAAATGCCAACATCCTTAAAGCCAGATTTGAATCCAAGTGTACTCATTGTATGAATAATGACAAAGGATAAGCTCGGATTGTCGGGGAAACTTTCGGGATCATGACCTAAGGCGATAGTCCTATTCGGTCATTTCGTGTTTTGCGGCCACTGAGATCATAATTCTATTCCATTAAAAAAGGGCTCCCAGTGGGAACCCTTTCTCAGCATAATTATTTAGGCACCTTTTAAAGGCGTACAATTTTAAATGTCTGAATGGTATCTTCAGATGAAAGTTTCAATAGATACACGCCACTTGCGAAGTTGCTATAATCGATCACCTTTGAACCGTTGTTATTCTTCTCACTACTTACCAATTGTCCTTGAAGGTTGAATATTTCAACGGTATAGTTTTGCAAGGGAGTGGTAATACTTAACACATCTTCTACCGGATTTGGGAAAATACTGAAAGCATTAGAGGTGTTGTCCTCAATAGCAAGGGTGTCTTCCGCAATACTGATTTGAAGATCATCGAAATAAAAGCCGTCATCCCTTACACCACCATCCGATCTAAACTCGAACCTTACCAAGATCGTCTCACCAAGATAATCGCTTAAATCAATTTCCTCTAACACCCAATCGTTTTGGGAACCATCATATAATGGTTCACCTTCCGGTTGGAATCCATTAGAACTTCCAGGATTGGTAAATTTTCCACATTGGGGTTCCCATGAGGCACCTCCATTAATAGATACTTCAAACTGAGCGTAATCCCAATTGTTTTCAATGCCCCATTTGGCATAAAACGTGACATTAGCGCCAATAGCATTGGTTAGGTCAATAGGATCACTTAATGCAATGGTTTCATTAGCGTCGTTCTGATAGTTTCCACTAGGTGACTCTGTAATAGAACTCGAAGGCGAAACAAAAGTAGCAGTGGTGGTACTCCATCCATTATTGTCGAAATTGTCCGTGGTACTATCTCCTGGATCTTGGAATATAGGAGTCAAAGCACCAAATTTCTTGTTCACAGTTATTACATTATCATAGGATCCGTTATTCACTACCAATTCATAAACAATGTCATCACCTATCTGCACACCAGCATCGAGGGTGTAGGTAATTGTTCCACTATCCGTATCCAAAGTTTCCATACCGACAAAGTTCACAGGGCTTCCTGAGGAACTAATATTGGTCGAAACAGGATTTAGACTCACTGTAAAATCACCACTTCCGGAAACACCAAGCATCCTGATAGAAAAACTGGCATCTACTGTGGTATTGTCTCCCACAAAAGTTGGCGAAGTATCCTGCACCGAACCAAAATCATTTACCATTTTCGCGGCAGTGATGTTAAGGTACATCATATTCTTAGCGATAGGTTCTATCTGATTGGCTGGCGGCCAAAATGAGGTTCCTATTTCCGGTGTGAAGGCTAGAATTTTATCGTGTGTACCCACACCTCCATACATAAAGTCGTCACTATCTCCGGAAAAAGGGGAATCCCTTAAGGCATTATACCCATTTCGGGAAACCAATTCACCAGAAACGGCTATAAATAAGTCTTCATCTGGAGTCGGAACATCTGCATAGGCATGAGGAAAATACAGTAATTGGCCAGAGGTGTGATTATTAAATGCCATTACAAAGTTGTGGTTTTCCACAAACCATTTTATCGCTTGGTTTTCGGCTTCCGAAAATGGAGCTGTACCATGATATACTCCCGAATTGGGATCTGACGAAGAACCTGGTCCGCTCCAAACACCCATGCTTGGGTCCCCGTTTATGTAAAAATTGTAATTTCTATTATTATCTGTTCCATTTCCATTTTTGCGGTTTTTCCTCCAAAAGCCACCTCCATTGGGGTCCGTTTTTTCGTTATAAAGGTAGCCATCAGGATTCACTACAGGGACGAAGTACAATTCGGTATTGTCCAATATATTCTGTACTTCTGGATCCGAATCGTAGTTTTCCAGCATGTACCACATATAGAATATAAGTTGTGTCAATGACGCAGGTTCGCGGGCATGGTGGATGGATGTGTAAAGAATTTGCGATTCCCCTTCAGTATTAGAATCCGGATTGTCACTAATTTTAACCCACTTAATACCGTTACCTCCGATAGGTGGAGTAGTAGAGGCATCGGGTTGTCCTTCGGTCACGAAATTGTGAATATCTTGTTTGGCGGTAATCAGGTTAGGATAGGCTGCTTTCATTTCGTCCAGTTCATTCAATACTTCCTGATAGGTATAGTACCCTCCCATAGATCCTTGATGAAAGTTCGCTGGGGTTTCGTAGTCATTACTCGATTGATCACAACTAGGATTAAGCTGTCTTGCTTGCATCCCCTTGGCATTTTCGGCTAGGAAATGCGCTTTGGCATCTTCAATAATGACATCAACCTGAAATCCATTAGCTCGAGCTCTATCCAATTCGGATACCGAGAATTCAGAAATAATAAAATGTCCTTTCTTTTTTATTCCATGATCCACAGGTATATCCAGAGCTTCCAATTGGCCCAAGGATTTTCCCTGATAAGAGATTTTTGCGCGCTGGTAGGTTTCTTGGGCTTCTTGGGAGAAGCCTAAACAGGTTGCAAATAGTAGGGTAGTAAGTAAAAGTTTTTTCATTATGGGGTCTATAATTATTTAGGTTTCATTTGGTCTCACAACGTAAATATAACTTACATATTATAATATATAAGATGATATGAGATTTTTATGACCCCAATCTAATAGAGACCTACTTGTTTTCCAACCATTTTCTAGCGTTGGTAAATGCTTCCAACCAAGGAGATACTTCATCTTTTCTTCCCTCTGGATAGTTGGCCCAGTTCCATTGAAACATAGAGCGCTCAAAGTGCGGCATTGTTGCCAAATGACGGCCAGTAACATCGCAGATCATGGCTGTATTGTAATCACTTCCATTTGGGTTTGCCGGGTATCCCTCATAGCCGTACTTCGCTACAATTTGGTAGGCGTTTTCTGGCATAGGAAGGCTAAACTTACCTTCGCCATGACTGATCCAAATTCCTAACGTACTTCCTACCATAGAGCCCAACATTACACTATTGTTTTCCTGAATGGTAACACTAGTAAAAGCACTCTCGTGTTTTTTGGAATCATTGTGGTGCATCTTGGCCAAGGAAGCATGATCTGGATTGATAAGGTCTAATTCTAGAAAAAGCTGACATCCGTTGCAAATACCTACTGAAAGGGTGTCTTCCCTTTTGAAGAAATTCTTCAGGGCAGTGTTTGCTTTTTCGTTGTACAGAAAGGCTCCAGCCCATCCCTTGGCAGATCCTAAAACATCACTATTCGAAAAACCACCTACGGCACCAATAAATTGTATATCCTCCAAGGTTTCACGGCCAGAGATAAGATCGGTCATGTGAACGTCTTTCACATCAAATCCGGCGAGGTACATAGCATGAGCCATTTCGCGTTCACTATTGCTTCCCTTTTCACGAATAATGGCAGCTTTAATTTTTCTATTAGATGAAGACCATTTGGCAGATTCAGGCAGTTTTCCATCAAAATGTGAAGGAAATTTATATTGCAAGGGCTGATTTTTATAATTCTGGTACCGTTGCTCAGGGAGATTGCCCGCAGTTTGCTTTTTGTCTAACAAATAGGAAGTTTTATACCAAGTGTCCCTTGTTTCGGAAACAGAAAATTGGAAAGTGTCTTCGTGATTAATTATGACAACGGAATCTCCTTCAACCACTGAACCAATTTTATGGAACTCAATATTTTTATCAGAAAGGATATGCTCCACCTCCTGGGTTGCCTGAAAAACAATTCCACAGTTTTCGGCAAACAACACTTTCACACTATCGGACTCCCCTAAAGAAGAGAGATCTATTTGAGCACCAATATTCACATCGGCATAGCACATTTCAAGAAGTGTCGTAATTAGGCCTCCAGAAGCAACATCGTGACCTGCTGCAATTTTTTCATTTACTATGAGTTGCTGGAGGGTGTTGAATACATTAACCACGTATGCTGCATTGTGAACGGAAGGGGCTTCATTTCCAATAGTATTATGTATTTGGGCAAAGGACGATCCACCTAACTTGTATGAATCCTGTGATATATTGATGTAATAAATATTCCCCCCATTCTTTTGAAGCACGGGCTCCACTACTTTTGTAATATCACTACAGTGACCGGCTCCCGAAATAATGACAGTTCCAGGGGCGATAACCTCTTCATTTTTATATTTCTGCTTCATGGAAAGCGAATCCTTGCCCGTGGGAACATTAATTCCCAAACCGATGGCAAAATCACTTATCGCTTCGACAGCCTTATAAAGTCTGGCGTCTTCCCCAGGGTTATTACAAGGCCACATCCAGTTGGCGGAGAGGGACACACTTTTAATTCCATCTTGCAATGGGGCCCAAACCATATTTGTTAAGGCTTCGGTAATGGAGTTGCGAGATCCTGCAACAGGGTCTATAAGTCCAGAAACTGGAGAATGACCAATCGCAGTGACGATTCCTTGATGGTTGTCATAGTCCAGAGCCATTACGCCACAATTATTTAAGGGTAATTGTAGGGGGCCGGTACATTGCTGCTTGGCTACTAGACCGCCTACACAGCGGTCTACTTTGTTGGTGAGCCAGTCTTTGCAAGCCACCGCCTCCAATTGCAATACTTGATCTAGATAGGTTTTAACGCTTTCTGTATTATAATTGGCATTATGGTAATTCCTTTCAATAGAACGATCGTTCATAATCGTTTTAGGGGAACTTCCGAACATGTCCTCCAAAGCAAAATCCATGGGTTTTGCTCCTGTGGTTTCACTTTCGAAACAAAACCTGTTGTCGCCGGTTACGTCACCTACTTGATACATGGGTGATCGTTCTCTATCGGCAACACGCTGCAAAAAGTCGATATCTTTTTGCCCGATGACCAATCCCATTCTTTCCTGTGACTCGTTTCCGATCAATTCCTTGGCGGAAAGGGTTGGATCCCCAACCGGTAAAGCATCTAAATTTATATGCCCGCCTGTTTCCTCTACCAATTCGCTAAGACAGTTGAGGTGACCTCCGGCTCCGTGGTCGTGAATGGAAACAATTGGATTTTCTTCACTTTCCACTAAAGCCCGGACTGTATTGGCAGCTCTTTTCTGCATTTCTGGATTGGAACGTTGCACGGCGTTCAGTTCAATTCCACTGGAAAATTCACCAGTGTCAGCACTTGAAACGGCAGCACCACCCATACCGATCCTATAGTTCTCACCACCTAGGATGACTACTTTATCACCAGTTTCGGGAGTATCTTTTAATGCTTGGTCTTCTTTTCCATAACCAACACCACCGGCCAACATAATCACTTTGTCGAAGCCTAGCTTTCTGGCATCTTCCTGATGCTCAAACGTAAGTACAGATCCCGCAATAAGGGGTTGCCCGAATTTGTTTCCAAAATCTGAAGCCCCATTACTAGCTTTAATCAAAATGTCGATTGGGGTTTGGTATAACCATTCCCTTTCCTCCATGGCTTTTTCCCAAGGTCTGTTTTCTTCCAATCTCGAATAGGAAGTCATGTAAACTGCAGTTCCTGCCAGTGGAAGAGACCCTTTTCCTCCTGCCAATCGATCCCGAATCTCACCACCGCTACCCGTAGCAGCACCATTAAAAGGTTCTACTGTAGTAGGGAAGTTATGGGTCTCGGCTTTTAGTGATAGCACGCTTTCGTAATCCTTCTTCTCGTAGAAATCGGGTTTGTCGGCACTTTTGGGTGCAAATTGGGTGGCCGTAGGACCTTTTACAAAGGCTACATTATCCTTGTAGGCCGAAACAATGGTATTGGGGTGTTCTTTTGAAGTTTTTTTGATGAGTTTGAACAAGGAAGAAGGCATTTCTTCGCCATCGATTACAAAAGTCCCGTTGAAAATCTTATGACGGCAGTGTTCACTGTTTACCTGGCTAAACCCAAACACTTCACTATCGGTTAATTTACGACCCAATTTTTCTGAAAGCTGCTCCAGATAAACTATTTCATCAGCACTTAGTGCTAACCCTTCCTGAGCATTGTACGCTGCGATATCATCTATATCAAGAATGGCTTCGGGTTCTATTTGTATGGTGTAAATATCCTGATTCAATTCACTGTACTTCTGGGACAGCATGGGATCGTAGTCCGTGGCATCTTTAGAGGCCCTGTAAAACTCCTCGATTCGGATAACGCCTTCTACACCCATGTTTTGGGTAATTTCAACAGCATTGGTACTCCATGGAGTGATCATGGCAGCCCTTGGACCAATAAAAAAATCCGCAATTGCGGATTGGTCTATTTTTGGTTGGTTGCCGAACAACCATGAAAGTTTTTGTTTGTTTTCGCTAGTGATTTCTCCAGAAGTTTGGACTGCGAACACTTTGTTCTGAGCGTCTCCAAAAAAGTGAATCATTGGTTGTGATTTTGAAAACGCAAAGGTACAGAAAATTGCCTAGATGTTGACTGGGGTAGCGGCACATTTTTGTTGACAAGTTCTTGTTGAAAACCCAAATGCCAATGCGACCTTGAAAAGGATATTTTAAGGTACGCACGGGTCCTTTTTGTCAAGGGTTCATCTGCTCAATTATTGGGGTGCTTAGAAAATCTTCGAAATCTGAACGATTTCATTTTGAAGTGCAAAAACAACAAGCCCGGCTACATTTTTACAATTCAGTTTAGACAGTAGATTATTTCGGTGACCATCTACGGTCCTTGGGCTTATGAACAACTTTTCAGCAATTTCGGGTCCGGTGTACTGCTCGCAAATAAGCTGCAGAATTTCAATTTCCCTAGGTGTCAAATCAAAAGAAAAGTGAGCTTTAGGCTTTTTTTTCGAGATGATATTTTCCCGGATAATCGCCATGACCTCATTGTTGTAATGAAACCCTTTCGAAAAAACGGCTTGAATGGTTTCGGCTACTTCCTGCGGTTGGGAATTTTTTGGGAGGTAGGCCACAGCAGATAGCTCTATCATGTTAATAATGAAGGCCCGGCTAAAATGAGTGGAGAGTACGATAATCTTGATGTTTGGATACTCCGTTCGTATAACCTTGGCTACTTCAATACCGTTCATCTCTGGCATTTTTAAATCGAGCAGCAGTATATCTGGCAATTGCCCTGTGGACTTCAGCTTTTGTAGCAAGTCCACACCGTTTTCGGCCTCTAACTCCACGCTAATGCCCTCATAGCCATTCAAAAGTAGCTTCATGCCTTTTCTAAAAAGGGCTTCATCATCTGCTATGGCAATTTTAATGGGATCCATCTTGTTTTATTTTATCGATACTAATTGATTTGTTATTCGCTTCAATTTTCATAGAAATACCCTGACCCGGTGAAGAGTGAAGGGCGAATTCTGCTTTTATCATATGGAGCCTGCTTTCAATATTCTTCATCCCAAGGCCTTTTCGGTGTTCAATATGTGCCATTTCAAAACCTTTCCCATTATCTTCATATTTCAAATCAATCAAGGAATCCGTAATTGTCAATTGAATGTTGATTTCAGTGGCTTTTCCGTGTCGAATAGAATTGTTTACAAGCTCCTGAAGCACCCTAAAAAGATTAAGTTCAACGATTTTGTCGTCAATTGTTTCGTTGTTTGCCGTTGGATCAAAATAGATATGAACGCCTTCCATTTTATTGAATCCGTATTGCAGTTCATGAATGGCTTCTGTTAAACCAAACTCTTCTAAGGTTGGTGGCAGTAATTCATGAGAGATAAGTCTTATAGAATCAATTGTGGTATTTATAACCGATTCTACCTCAGCCGTAAGTGCCTCTACTTCCTGTTTGTTCATATCCTGTTCCTTGAGGCGGCAAATATTCAGAAAGATAACATTGAGTTTAGACCCAATTGCGTCGTGGAGGTCACGGGCAATACGCTTTCTTTCGCCTTCTTGGGTGAGAATGGTACTGTGCAGTAAATCTTCCTGATGTTGATAGGCAAGTTCTTGAATATGCATCTGTTTCTTCATGATTTTTTTCTGCGAATGATTGGCATATAAAATAAATGCCATCGCAAATGCAAGCATGATAAGGATGCCGATCGCAATCAATGTAACGAACGATTTTTCCTGAAAAAAGCTATCCAAACTCCCCATAGAATAAGCAATTGAAAAATGACATTCAGAATGGCGTTAAACGCCCAAAAAACAATGTAGGTTTCCGTATTTTCGAAAGAAATCTTACTACACATAAAGATAAACAAACTTCCGGAATAGTATATCATGATGGCAGAATTGATAAGACGTAGGCTCTTGGCGATATGGTTGGAAGCTTTTTGATTTTCCACCAGATTATAGAAATACAGCACCGAATAGCTTATAATGAGAACCTGAACCAAGGTCTTTGCAATGGTATTGAAACCATAGATACTCTGAACGAAAATTGAGTTGAGTATAATAAGAACCGATATGCCTGCAACAAACAAGGGAAAAAATAGCTGAAATGGTTTGGGCTTGTTAAGAAGGCTTTTATAGAAGTACGAAAATAATAGAAACTCCCCCAAAGTATAGAGATGCAATAGGGGGAGATTATTGTGTCCTAGTTTCATAAAGGTAATCGCCAGTATTTCGATGAATAGATTCCAAAATAAAAAGTAGCTCAATCTTTTAAGGGGAACGTTCATCCTTCGATAGGCAATAATACATAACAGGCTATTTAGGGCAACTAGTACCGTTGCCAAATGTGCTGCATAACTGTTTATTGTATTGATTGTGGCCCCTATATCCATTCGTTCAATCTATTTAGAACTAAGTTACATTGAATTTATCAACTATTGAAAATTTGGACAGGAAGTAGGGCACGGGTGCGTGAAATCGAAAAAACTCCATTCCCAATCTTCATTCAAAGATTTGTTGCTCACCGATTTTAACGCAAAAATCACCTCGGTACTGTCAGAGGGCATCACAGAAAACATCCCGTATAATTCATTATTTTGTCCTTTGACGCTGTGCAATATTTGATATAATTCATCTATGTCAATCTTGACACCCCTTGTAAGTTTTTTATTAGTGTTGTTAGTAGACGCAATACCTCTTTTTTGGATGGTATCTGATAGTTTCGTGATATAGTTTTTGTATTTATGGATACTGCGCATAGCAAGTGATTCACAAATTTCATAGGATCCTTTGGGTCTCTGAATAGTATCGCATACTACGGTCAATCCGCGTGGCGGTGATTCGGGTTGTTCCTTAACGCATCCAGCAAAACAGCTCAATAGAATGATGCAAACGATTAGATAAATTGATTTAGATTTCATGACTGTTGATTTAAAAGTTTTTATTTCATTCTTGAAGGTACTCAATACATGCTTCCATTTCGTGAATTACAGTCCAAAACAGGTATAATTACCTAGTCATTCCAGTAGATTTACCCACTCCCTAGGACGTTTATCATATATGTAGTGCTGATATACGTGTTTTTGAAATCGGGTCCATAAGGGCTTATGCCGCGCTAGGCTATATGGGATATTTGTACCGCTTTCGAGCACATAGGTTTCGATTGAGTGGTTACAATGTAGTACTTGATAATCTAAAGAGGGTAGCCGAAAACCCGAATAGAGGGGATACCGATGCTAATTCTTACCTGGTATAACTAATAAAGTCCCTACCATGCTGTTTTGCATGAGATAGGGACTTTTTGTTCTTTAGCCACCATGACAGATGACACTACTATTCTATTACCAGTCGCTCTATTTGTTTCAGGCCTTGTGCTTCAAATTGAATAAAGTACATGCCATTGGCAAGCACACTCACATCAATGGAACTCATTGCATCCTTCATATGATGGAATGATAGTTCCTGGCCGGCCGCATTGTAAATGGTATAACTATCCAGCGCCCATTCAGAACTTATATGAACCACATGGGAAGTAGGATTAGGATAAATGCTAAGTTCCCAAGCATCGAAGTCCTCCGTGGCTGCCAATCCCCAGCGATCTTCTGCTAAAGGACCGCCCCAGATCAATGTAGCTAGGTACGGATTATCGATGAACGGGTTGCGATTGCCATAGACGCTCTCCAAATGAGGATTGCGTTGGTCTTCAAACTCATTTACGGGATCATCTGCATTCCATTGTAAATACAGAACTAACATATCCGTACTTCCCTGGCTGGAACCCACGCCTTGTAAAGAGGGAAGGCATCGGTCACCATACCTGGTGTACATATACATCATCATACGGGCTACATCTCCTTTCCATTCATCACCGGGATACCAATTACCACTTCCTACATCTCCTGCATTTCCAGAGCCGGAAGCAAATTTTTTATTGCCCTTTAATCCATTCATTGCCTGATCCGATGGTCTAATATTATGGGGATCGGCTGCTATACCTGTGGTTCCATTATCTGCATCACCCATAGGTGGATCTGCATTGGAACGAGCAAAAACATGCTCCCTATTATATTCACAGGATAGACCTCCAAAATCGTCTTTATCCCGTGTTCTGTCGGTTAAGCAATTGCCATCACTATCATTATAGCCGTAGACGAGCAACACATTATTGCTATTGGAAGGGTCCTCATCGGTAATTTTCACATCATCCCTAACGTCACCGTAGTTATATGTACTACTTGCCACTGTGATTTTTTGTTGCAATTCCAAGTATAGATCTTGTCCCGTTAACGAGAGATCCACATCATCATAATACGGTTGTTGTGCAAAAAGGAAAGTACATCCCAATAGGCAGAGGAGGAGGGGGTAAGATTTCATAATTAACTCTTTTTCGCTAGAAGTGCCATATAAAAACCGTCATATCCGGTTTCGCTCGGCCATAGCGTTTCTTCTTTCTCTAATATAAACTCTTTTCCGTTTTCACGGGTTAAGAAATTTTTAATTTGTTGATCATTTTCGGAGGGTAGTATGGAGCAGGTTGCATATACCAATTGCCCTCCTGGTTTAACCATTCGGGAGTAACTATCTATGATATCACTTTGCTTTTGCCGAATCTCCTCCAAAAATTCGGGCCTTAGCTTCCACTTGGTATCTGGATTACGACGAAGCACACCCAATCCTGAACAAGGAGCATCAATAAGAACCTTGTCCATTTTATTCAATAATTTCTTGTAACTCTTGGTAGATTCAATGACACGGGTTTCTATGTTGTGGATACCATTCCGCTTTGCCCGTTTCTTGAGCTCCGCCAGTTTATTCTCGTAAATATCCAAAGCAATCACCTGTCCTTTGTTCTCCATTAGGGAAGCAATATGCAATGCCTTTCCACCTGCCCCGGCACAGGCATCGGCAATACGCATTCCCGGTTGGGGATCGAGTAGGGCAGCCACTTTCTGGGAAGAGGCGTCCTGAACTTCGAACCATCCCTTTTTGAAAGCTTCCGTAGTAAATACATTGGCACGCTCAAACAATTGCAATGCATGTGGAATGCCTTTTATGGGGTGACTGGCAATATCAGATTCCTTAAGGGTACTTTGAACTTCTTTAAGGTCTGTTTTCAATGGGTTTACACGCAGGATTACCTTGGCCAATTCATTAAGTGCAGCAATTTCCTTATCCCATCTTTTTCCCAACTCATCTTGCCCAAGTTGATCCAACCAGTCTGGAATGGATTCCCTGAACCGTCGATTACTGGAAAGCTCATCGAAACGTCCCTTAATTTTACGTGTGGGAGTGCCTTCGAACTGAGGCCAATCGGGTAGGCGAATCCCTTTTAAGGTGGCCCAAACGGTAAAAAGGCGAAATAAGTTTGTCCGATCGAAAGGCTCCTTTACTTCTGCAATTTCAGCATAAAGACGTTTCCACCTAACAATGTCATAAGTGGTTTCAGCTATAAAAGCCCGATCCCTAGAACCCCATCGCTTGTCCCTTTTCAGGGTATTTTTCAATACCTTATCCGCCTGCTTTCCTTGATTGAAAATTAGGTGGAGGGAATCGATGGTGGCAAATACCAAATTACGGTGTAAACGCATACCTTAAAAATTGGGTGCAAAGGTACGATTCTCCAGACCGCTTTTGTTACATTTGTCAAAATTATTTTCATGCGATACCTCTTAAGCTTACTCCTAGTTGCCGTGTTAATCTCCTGTGCCAGTGACACTAAATCTTTTACCGAAGTCCAGATCGATCGTGTGTTCGAAGACAGTTTGAGCATTAGGGCAATTGCACCTTTGGATGAAAACCGAGTATGGTTTGCTGCCAATAAGGGTATTGTTGGACTTATAGACAGTGTCACTCCTAAGTTGGCTGTAATACGTTACGAAGATTCCTTATTGAGTTTTAGGGCTATTGCAAAGACTAAGGAAGCCGTATTTGTATTAAGTATTGCCAATCCAGGGGTATTGTACAAAATTGGATTTGATGGGGAAGAGGCTACCAATATTGAAGAGGTATATGTGGAGAAAGGGGAAAAGGTATTCTATGATGCTATGGCTTTTTGGAATGATAAGGAAGGGATCGCCATGGGAGATCCTACCGAAGATTGTATTTCCATAATTACCACCATCGATAGTGGTAATACTTGGGAAAAGATCCCGTGCGATCGTCTTCCAGAGGCCGAAAATGGGGAAGCAGCTTTTGCAGCCAGCAATAGTAATATCGCATTGGTTGGAAACCATGTTTGGATCGCTACCGGAGGTAAAAAAGCGCGCGTCTTGCACTCGTACAATAAAGGGAAGACTTGGGAAGTTTTCGATACACCTATGCTGCAGGGTGGGACCATGACAGGAATCTACAGCATTGATTTTTTTGACGAAAATACAGGTGTGGTTTTCGGTGGTAATTGGGAAGAAAAAGATTTTAATGAAGGAAACAAAGCCATTACGCAGGACGGCGGTAAAACTTGGAAATTGATGAGCAATGGACAAGGCCCAGGGTATCGTTCTAGGGTGACCTTTATACCTGGCACTAATGGTCAGGGACTTATTGCCGTTGGCTCACCCGGAATATCTTATAGTAATGACCAAGGGAATACCTGGGTAGAATTGTCGGATGAGGGTTTTTATGCATTGGAATTCGTAAACGATAGTGTGGCTTTTGCCAGTGGAAGGAAAAAGGTGTCCAAATTGTTGTTCCAATAAAAAAGCACCTCAAAGGGTGCTTTTTCTAGGGAAAAGAATTACTATCTGTTTCCTTTTCTGTTTTTTCGCTCTTTCATTTTTTCTAACAGCATTCTTTTAAATTGTTCTTCGGCTCGATGCAATCGTACGATTTTTGTAGGGGGCAATACATTTCTCAATTTCTCAATGAGTTCCTTGGTATACTGTAATTCCAAGGTTTTCTTACGCAATCCATTTTCAATGATCTTATTGGCTTGTTCATCGGTAAGGTTTTCTATTCCATTGGCCCGCAAATCCCGAAAGGCCTTTCTTTCCTCCTTGCGAATACTTTCCATTTTGTCTTCGTGAGCATTATAAATGGGCCAAAATTGTTGAGCCTCCTCTGGTGTTAGGTCCAAAGATGAGGTAATGTGAGCCGTCTTAAGGGCTTTTATTCTTTCACCACCTTGGGCCATGAGGCCAAAAGAGCAGAACAATGCAATAGCAAATAGTATTTTTTTCATTTTTTAAGTGTTATTCAATAAAAATTGTAGGATCGTCTATGTTATCCAATAAGTATTCTTCTAAACTTTCATCCGATAAGTACTCTGTTTCCAACTCCAGTGCATCCAAATCAGCATCGGTCAAAACCTGTGCCAAATCGTAACTGTCAATGGAACCTATACCTTCTTCAATATAGGCTTCTATTTCTGCCAATGAAGGCTCTTCCGGATTTGTGGTGCTACCTTCACCAATCCAAGGGTTGAAAAAAGCAAAAACGAAGGCGATGCACGCGGCTATGGAAGCAGCATACCAAAAACTCCGCTTGCGACCTATCGGAATGACCTTTGTCTCCTTAGGTGCGACTTTTACCTTTTGAAGGATTTCATCCTCCAGTGTATCGAAGTAGCCCTCCGGAACTCCAAACCCACTCTGTTCGGGGAGCTCTTTTATATCTAGGGCATCGAAAACACGGTCCTCCATCTTTTCGAAGTAGTCTTCCGGTACTTTAAAACCGTGTTTGTATGTATCCTTTTTGTCTTCCATTATACTCGTTAGACCGTATTTTTATATAAAGGTTTCATTTTAAATGTTAGCCATTGTTATCCTTAACATATGCGGTGATTTTTTTCACGGCAATATGGTAACTGCTTTTGAGTCCTCCCACCGAGGTTTCCAATATCTCCGACAGCTCTTCATACGTATGATCTTCAAAATACTTCATATTAAAAATAAGCTGTTGCTTTTGTGGTAATGTAGCTATAGCCTTTTGCAAGGTGAGCTGTGCTTCGTCCCCTTCAAAATACACATCGCTTTCCAATTTGGAAATCATTTCCATTTTTATTTCTTCTGAAGAGACCTGCGCCCTTTTCGCCCTTTTGTTTATAAAGGTAATGGATTCATTGGTGGCAATGCGGTACATCCAAGTATACAGCTTACTTTCCGCCTTAAAGTTATCGATACTGCGAAATATCTTGATGAAGGTATTTTGCAGGACATCGTCTGTATCGTCGTGATTCAGTACTATTTTACGGATGTGCCAATACAACCTTTCCTTGTATTGGGAAACCAATACACGAAATGCCTCTTCTTTTTCTGAAGGGGATTGCAGGGCCGATACCAAGGACTGCTCTTCTATCAACATTAGGTGGTTTTGATACTAAGACAGGTTTAAATATAAAAGGTTTAATTGGAACAGGAATTTTTTAAGAATTCTTGATTTGGCATTCAACACATCGATGAAAGGTTAAATTTTTCGATTAAAAGCAAAAAATGTTTGTTTGTAGGAAAATATTTACTAATTTTATCTCATACTTCTTATGTATAGGTTCTTAATTATAGCCCCAACTGTAATGAGAACAGCATTAAACGGGCCTAAGCGGGGGCTGGCCCGTTTTTTTTTATGCGCTATTTTTTCCCTGTTTCTTCAGTAAAATGTAGGAAAAATACTCTAATTCAATCTGAAATATCGATGAAATGCATTTTATTAAGTTGAAATACATTTTGAAATTTGTATTTAAGTAAAATTAGGCTATATTTGGAATCTACTTATGTAGCTATCAGGCTGTTACATGCCCCAATTGTAATAGCTTGGCAAAAAGGAGCGGAGCCCCAACCGCTTCTTTTTTGTTTATGCCAATGACTGCATTTCTACAAGGCTATGGTATACCCCTTTAAGCGCTAACAATTCCTGATGTTTTCCCTGTTCAACAATTTTACCCTTGGAGAGCACTACAATAGTGTCGGCATTCTGTATGGTAGATAAGCGGTGCGCAATAACCACGGAGGTTCTGTTTTGCATCATTTTTTCAAGTGCATCCTGAACCAATCGCTCACTTTCCGTATCCAAGGCAGAGGTGGCCTCGTCTAAAATCATAATGGGAGGGTTCTTTAATACAGCCCGAGCGATACTTAATCGCTGTTTCTGTCCGCCACTTAATTTATTACCACTGTCGCCTATATTAGTGTCTATTCCCTGAGGTAAATCCTCTACAAATTCCCAAGCATTGGCGACTTTAAGGGATGATATGATATCCTCATCGGTAGCATTTTCGTTGGCAACCAATAGATTGCCCCTTATGGTATCATTAAAAAGAATAGAGTCTTGGGTCACCAAGCCGAGCAGTCCCCTTAACGAGGCCTGCGTCATATGTTTAATATCTGTTCCGTCTATGGCAATGCTTCCCTCATTCACATCATAAAATCGGGTCAGGAGATTGGCAATGGTACTCTTTCCACTTCCACTTTGCCCGACCAAGGCAACAGTATGACCTTTGGGAACCTGCAAATTAAAATCCTTTAGGACCCATTCATCCTCATATTTAAAGGAGATATTTTGAATGTCGATGTTCTCTTCAAAACCACCTTTTACTTCAGCATTGGGTAGATCCTGTATGGTCGATTCGGTTTCCAATATTTCCAATACCCTTTCTGCAGCAGCATTTCCTTTCTTAACCCCATAACTTGCCTTGCTCATGGCCTTTGCAGGGGTAAGGATGTTATAGGCGAGCCCCATATAGGCAATAAAGTCACTTCCATCCAGCGTACCATCAACCAAGACCATTTTTCCACCATACCATAACAATATGGCAATGACTACGATCCCCAAAAACTCACTGGTAGGGGAGGCAAGGTTCTGTCGGTTGTAAAGTGAGTTGGAGTATTTGTAAAAGGAATAGGTGGATTTTTTAAACTTACGGCCAAAAATATTTTCTGCATTAAACCCTTTTATAATCTTTAAACCGCTAAGGGTTTCTTCCAGAATTGATAGAAAGGTTCCTTGTTCCTTCTGAACCCTATCTGATTTTCTTTTGAGTGATTTCCCGATTCTTGATATAATGAATCCTGAAATAGGGATGAAAATGAACACAAACACCGTTAGTTTCGCACTAATAAACAACATCATGGCGATGGTGAAAATAATGGTCAGGGGTTCCCGAACAATTAATTCCAATATGGATAAAAAAGAATGTTGAATTTCCAGTACATCGGTCCCTATACGCGCCATAACGTCCCCTTTACGCTTCTCCGAAAAGAAGGACACGGGAAGATCCGTAATTTTTTGGTAGAGTTCATTTCTCAAGTCCTTTAACACGCCATTCTTTAAAAAGGTAATAAAGAAATTGGCCAAATACCTGAATACGTTTTTCAATAAAAACAGGGTAATTACCAAAGAGATTACAATAATAAGCGCAATAGAAGGGTCATCCAATGCATATTGTTGTATTTGCCACGCCAGATAATCCTTAAAATAATCCTTTAGGGATGACAAGCCATTGTAAACAGGTTCATCTATGATAGGTTGTTTTTCTTTCGGGAAAAGAACATCCAACATGGGAATCAATGCCACGAACGAAAGAGCACTAAATAGTGCATAGAATATATTACAGATAATATTCAGTACCCCAAACTTCTTATAGGGAAGGGCGAACCGAATTATTTTTTTGAAATAGTTCACTAATTAAGGTTTAGATCTGCTAGGATAGATTCAATTTTCCCAGGAAGTTGCTCCGAATGGTCCCCTTGTACACTGATGTAAAACTTTATTTTGGGCTCGGTCCCGCTGGGGCGCGCTGCAATTTTGCTTCCACCTTCGGTATAATATATAAGTACATTGGATTTGGGAATGTCTATGTTTTCTTGGGTACCATGAGCCAAATCCCTACGGATGCTACGTTGATAATCCTCGAAACAGATTACTTTTTCCCCACCAATTTCAGAGGGCGGATTTTCACGAAGGTTTTTCAGTGTATTTGCAATTTCTTCAGCTCCTTTCTTACCTTTTTTCACTAGCGATACAAGATGTTCTTTATAGTATCCATAGGTGGAATATAATTCCTGAAGGTACTCATAAATAGTACTGCCGGTAGATTTACGCTGGGCAGCAAGTTCACAGGCCAATAGGGTAGAGGTAACAGCGTCCTTATCACGCACAAAATCACCAACCATAAAGCCAAAGCTCTCTTCACCACCACCAATAAAATGCTCTTCAGGGAAATCCTTTACCATTTTGGCGATCCACTTAAACCCGGTAAGTCCTTCCCGGTACTTTACATCAAAGTCTTCAACTATCTTTCGTAACATAGGGGTAGACACAATAGTGGAAGCCATAAAGGTGTTTCCATTCAATTTCCCACTTTTTTTCCATTGATTAAGCAGGAAATGTGATTTAACGACCATGGCTTGGTTTCCATTTAGGATGGTCATTTTTCCTTTGTCATTTCGAACCGCAATTCCCAATCGATCACTATCTGGATCAGTTCCGATAACAATATCGGCTTTTTGTTCCTCAGCAATTTCCATAGCCATTTTCAGGGCTTCAGGTTCTTCTGGGTTAGGAGAATCTACCGTTGGAAAATCACCATCAGGAGTAGCTTGGGCGGCTACCACGGTCACATTGTGATATCCGGCTTCCTTCAATACCCTTGGAATCATGGTTACAGAGGTTCCATGCAACGGCGTAAATACAATTTTTAAATCATCTTTAGCCACTTGAGGTGTATCGAAACTCCCATTTTCAATCGAAGCTGCAGCAAATACATCATCTACCTCCACATCGATAAACTGAATCAAATCATTATCAGCTTCAAATGCAATATCGGAATACTCCAAGTTATTTATTTCCTGAATAATCTCAGCATCCTGGGGTGGAACCAATTGGCCACCATCTTGCCAGTACACCTTGTACCCATTATACTCCGGGGGATTATGAGATGCCGTAAGCACGATTCCACAATGACAATTTAGGTATCGAACGGCAAATGAAAGTTCTGGTGTTGGACGAAGTTCGGAAAATAGGTATACCTGTATTCCATTGGCCGAAAAAACATCGGCTACTACTTTGGCCAACGTATCACTATTGTGTCGACAGTCATAAGCAATGACCACTTTTAAGTCTTCCCCTGGGAATTGTTTTTTTAAGTATTGCGAAATCCCTTGGGTGTTCTTTCCCAGGGTGTATTTATTTATTCTATTGTCTCCAACACCCATAATGCCTCGCATTCCTCCGGTACCAAATTCGAGGCTTTTATAAAAGCTGTCCTCAAGGGTTTCGGTATCGTAAGCAATGAGTTCTTTAATAGTATGCTGGGTATCTGAATCGAAAGTTGGAGTAAGCCATTTATTGGCTTTTTCCAGAAGTTCAGGATCAATATATCTCATAGGTGTTTTTAGGTCCTGTGGGTTGATGAGGCAAAATTACGGATAATTGGTATTATTCTTCTGCGTTTAGCACTTCTTTAATAATATAGTTACTTCCGCTTCTTTTAGTTCGAAGTATTAGTTCGCCCAAGAATCCAGCTACAAAGAATTGGCTACCCAAGATCATTGCTGTAAGCGAAATGTAAAATTGCGGGCGCTGCGTGATAAGTCTCCCTGTAGGGTTTATGAAAAGTTTATCGATACCTAGGTATAAGGCGAAGCAAAACCCCACAAATAGCATAATCGCTCCCCAAGCCCCAAAAAAGTGCATAGGCCTTTTGCCAAAGCGGGATAGAAAGGAAATAGTAATGAGATCTAAAAAGCCACGAACAAAACGTTCCATACCAAATTTGGTCTTTCCGTATTTACGAGCTTGATGCTGAACGATCTTCTCACCAATATGATCGAAACCGGCACTTTTGGCCAATACAGGGATATATCGGTGCATTTCCCCAGTTACCTCTATAGTCTTTACCACCTCATTCTTATAGGCTTTTAGCCCACAGTTGAAATCGTGAAGTTTTACCTTAGAGGTTTTTCGGGCAGCAAAATTGAATAGTTTGGACGGTAAGTTTTTACCCAATACTGGATCGTACCGTTTCTTTTTCCAACCAGAGACCAATTCATAACCGTCTTCGGTTATCATTTTGTATAATTCTGGAATTTCTTCCGGATTATCCTGTAAGTCGGCATCCATGGTAATAACCACGTTGCCTTTTGCTCTTGCAAACCCTGCGTGTAAAGCCTGCGATTTTCCAAAGTTCTTAAGAAAACGGATACCCCTAACATTGGTGTCTTTTTTGGAAAGTTGTTGAATTACCTCCCACGACGCATCCGTGCTTCCATCGTCTATAAATAGAATTTCATATAAAAAACCATTGGACTGCATTACTTCTGCAATCCAATGGTGTAATTCTTGTAAGGATTCTTCTTCGTTAAGAAGGGGAATAACGATGGATAGGTCCATAGATTATGCAATCTCGTTCGGATTCTTCTTTTTCATGATTAATGCAATGAGCAAGCCGAAAACAGAATAGAATAACAATTGGAAAACAAAACCTTGCAATTGATTTCCGATGGCATAATTATTTTTGCCTTCTAATTCGGCAATGGCTTTATCAATTTCCGATTCTGGAGCACCAAAGCTCTGCATCATGTTTCGAGTAATCTCAACAATTTGTTCGTTGAGGTATTCTGCAGCTCCGGGATCTACAAAGTTAAAAATGATGATACTTACCAACACACTTATAAAAAGTCCAATGGCAACCGTTATAAAGTATGAGGTGAAGGCATCCTTGAACGAAATAAACCCACCCAACATGGATTTAGATTTGGCTACAGAAACGGTTCCGACAGCCAATGCTATAAAAAACATGACGATGCCCAACCACCATTTTGTTAGTGTTTCAAGGCTTAGAGCATACAAAAGTGCCACAATCACGGCGAAAATACCCCCCAGAATAAGGCCATAATTGGTTGCACTCTTTTTAAAAGATACAGTTGAATTGTCCATAGTTTGATTATTTTTGGTTTGCTAGGTTAGTAAGCAAAAGTAAGAAATTGTTACGAGGCTTCACTTTTCCTTCAAAAAATTAAAGAAAGTATTGTTCGTTTGTAAATATTGCTTAAATTTGCACACTCAAAATTCGAGGAGTTAAAACTTAAAAGACGATGAGAAAAGGTATACACCCAGAAAATTACAGATTGGTAGCATTTAAGGATATGTCTAATGATGATGTATTTATTACTAAATCTACAGCCAACACAAAAGAAACTTTAGAGGTAGATGGTGTTGAGTATCCTTTGGTTAAATTGGAAATCTCAAGAACTTCTCACCCTTTCTATACTGGAAAGTCGAAGTTGATCGATACTGCAGGACGTATCGACAAGTTCAAGAACAAATATTCAAAATTCAAAAAATAAGCTACGAAAAAGAGACTTATTTTTCGCAATATCTAAAGGCCTTCGATTTTTCGAGGGCTTTTTTTATGTAGCTTTGACACATAATTTACGTACATGAATTATATTCTTTTCGATGGTAGCGTTCGCAACCAATTGCTGCCTTTTACGTTTACCCGTCCTGTGGCCGACATCCGTGTTGGTATATTAACCATACGTGAAAAATGGGAGCATGTACTGGGATATGCAACTACCACAGTGACCGAAGACTATTTGACTGAGAAGTTTCCTATGGTCGAAATGGAGGAGAATATACTTATTAATGCTTCTTTTCTTCCGTCTAAAAACTTAGCAAAAATTGTGGAAGGCCTTACCGAAAACCAAGCGGTATTTTATGAAGACGAACCCATCGCTTTTTTTGCTTCTGAAGGACAAGAAGTACTTTTTGATACCTATGATATTGTTCAATATACCTATGATGATGTTATTAGAATAGAGCATACTTGGGATATTTTCAGTAAAAACCATGCAGCAATCGAAAGGGATTATGAATGGTTGACCAAAGACAGGGTGTCCCAACCCATTCCAGACAGTGTGCATACGGTGAACCCTGAAAGGATTTTTGTTGAAGAAGGGGCACAATTGCATTATTGCTCATTAAACGCATCACAAGGACCTATTTATATTGGTAAGGATGCTGAGATCATGGAGGGAAGCCTCATTAGGGGCCCATTTGCACTGTGTGAAGGAGCAACGGTCAAGATGGGTGCTAAGATGTATACGGGAACGACCATTGGCCCTTTTTCCAAGGCTGGGGGCGAAATTAACAATTCGGTATTGTTTGGCTATTCCAATAAAGGGCACGACGGATTTATGGGCAACAGTGTTTTGGGCGAATGGTGTAATTGGGGCGCCGACACGAATAATAGTAATTTAAAGAATAATTATACCGAGGTTCGTGTCTGGGACTATGAAACGGAAGGTTTTGCTAAGACTGGCTTACAGTTTTGCGGCCTTATTATGGGGGATCACAGTAAATGTGGTATTAACACCATGTTTAACACCGGAACCCTCATTGGAGTTAGCGCTAATATCTACGGAGGTGGTTTTCCTCGCAATTTTATACCCAGTTTTAGCTGGGGAGGCGCTGCTGGAATGACTACCTACAAAACCAATAAAGCTTTTGAAACGGCAAAATTGGTTATGGAGCGTAGGGGAGTTGAATTCACAGAGATAGACGCTAAAATTCTAGAGCATGTGTTTGAGGAGTCTTCGCAATGGAGACGTTATTAGATATAGAAAAGCACGTAGCCAAAGAAAGCGATTACCAAGATCATTAGAATACCAAAAACCAACAACTTCTTTCTTTTTTCCTTTTGTTGTTGCTGTATGAATTTAGAACGAAAGGCCTCTAATTCCTCTTCCGACATTTTCTTGTGATCAACAAATTCTCCATAGGTTTTACCCATTCCCGAGGCATCCTTCTCGAACATACTTTGCCTACTGCGCTTATTGTTTTTAAGCGAATTGATCATGTCTAATATATGCCCTGCACCAAAACCCATAATACGTTTGTATCAATATTAAATTACCAAAAAGAGGAGGTGAATAAATAATCAAAGCCCGCATTTTTCCAAAAAGTAAGAAATGCCCAAAGAATAAGAAAGGTAAGGACCGAAATAACGATCCACATCCAAACGTTTCTCTTGCGCTGTACCTTCAATTTGGCAAACTGTTCCTTCTGAAATTCAGCATACGCCAGCAGGTCCATTTGTGTGTGATCCTCGAACTCACCGTACCCTCCATTGGTGGTCGATAGATCCAACTCATGAAGTCGCTTTCGCTCACTTCTCTGCTGGCGATTAAATTTTAACACAGTGTTCATTTGCTGAATTCCCATAGTAGAAGGGTTTTATATATGAGTCGCTAAATGTTAAAGAAATGTTACAGAAACTATAACTTCACACTGTTTTCGGGGCATCAAGGATGTCGTGCAAGTATCCTATTTTACTTTTTTAACCCTTTTAAGGAATAGAAAGTTTTGTGGGTTAATTCCAAGGCCAGTAACTTTTTTGTTTACAAAACGTATGGCCAAATCATAGTAGAGCGGTACAATAGGAGCTTCTGCCACCAAAAGGGAATCCATCTGTGTGTATAGGAGTTTTCGTTGCTCAATGTCGGTAATGTAGAGGGCTTGTTTGTAGAGACTGTCCATAGTCTCATTCTTGTAATGGGTATAGTTGGGCCCATTGGGTGTAAAGTTTGGACTGTAGAATAGCGAAAGATAGTTTTCTGCATCTGGATAATCGGCCACCCAACTCGCTCGAAAGATATCCAATTCACCACTGCTTTTCATTTGCCGAAGGGTAGAGGGAGGCATGACATCTACAGTAACCTTGATTCCAATTTTCTCCAGCTCGCGCTGTACATATTCGCAAATGTCAAGGTATTGACTGTTGGTTCCAATAATGATTTCGGGTGCCATATCCCCTGTTTCCGCCATATATTGTTTTACCAATTGACGTGCTTTTTCAGGCGCATATGAGTAGCCATCTATATAATCGAAACCTGGCAGTCCCATTGGGATAAAACCATGTTCTGCAGGAATTCCCATTCCATTCCTAAGGTAAGTGATCATTTTCTGCCTATCGAAGCCATAATTCACGGCTTGACGCAAATAACGGGATTGAATTTCCTGTGTGTCCGCTCCTAGAAAGAATCCGAGGTACTCAGTGTTTAGATAGGGTGTAGTGATGAGTTTTACCCGATCCATGTACTTTTCCTGAAGCTGCCCCGTGGTAGTTAGTATTTCATCTTTATAGGAATTATCCAGCCCAGAAATAAAATCAATTTTACCCTGTGCGAATTGCAAGAATTCACTTTGTTTATCGGGTAAGAAGGTAATGGCCACGGCCTCGAGATATGGAAGCTGGGTTCCGCTTTCGTCACTTTCAAAATACAGGGGGTTTTTTCTGAAAACCAACTTTACGTTTTCTTCCCAGAGTTTGAATTGAAATGGCCCCGTACCTATCGGATTACTACGAAATTCATTTCCGAAATGTTCCACGGCCTCTTTAGGTACCACAGAACAATACCGCATGGAAAGGAGCCCTAAAAAGGCTGGAAATGGTTGTTTTAGTTGAATGGTGAAGGTAGTATCGTTTTCAGCTTCAAAATGAGCTACGTTGCTCAGTACCCAGCTCCCGGGGGAAGCTACCAGAGGATCTAATAAGCGCCGAAAACTATATTCAAAATCATAGGCTGTGGCAATTCGCGTACTATCTTGGCCAAAAATTGCATGCTTGTGAAAGAATACATCGTCACGCAGATAAAACCTATAGGTAAAAGTAGAATCGTTAATTTCCCATCTTTTCGCAATATCCGGCTGTATGTTCAAAGAATCATCCAATTGTACTAGACCATTGAATAGTTGGTTCGTAGGCCAAATATTTTGTGGATTCCTTGCAAAGGCAGGGTCTAACGAACTAATATTGCTGTGTTCGTTGTATCGGAAAACAAGATGATCTCTCTCATTGGTTTCACTATTACCACAAGAAATGAACAACATAAATATGCAAACGATTGATAGAAAGTGAATTAAGTTTGTTTTTAGTGTTATCATGTACTTTTAGGAACCAATTATACTTTGTATTTTTGCCTGCCGTTTGCTAAAGTACAAGAATGAACGCAGCTAAAAAAGTCGCATTTTACACCTTAGGATGTAAGCTCAATTTCAGTGAGACATCTACCATTGCCCGAAACTTTTCTTCTGAAGGCTTCGATAGGGTAGATTTTTCCGAAAAAGCCGATATCTATGTTATCAATACATGCAGTGTTACCGAAAATGCCGATAAGCGATTTAAAACCATTGTGAAGCAGGCTCAAAAGGCAAATCCAGAGGCATTCGTAGCGGCGATCGGTTGTTATGCACAATTAAAGCCCAAGGAATTGGCCGATGTGCATGGAGTGGATTTGGTTCTGGGAGCCACCGAAAAGTTCAAAATAACAGATTATATAAACGACCTTAGTAAAAACGATTTTGGAGAGGTGCATTCCTGCGAAATCTCTGAGGCCGATTTTTATGTAGGCTCCTATTCTATTGGAGACCGCACACGTGCCTTCTTAAAGGTTCAGGATGGCTGTGACTATAAATGTACGTATTGCACCATTCCATTGGCACGTGGAATTTCCAGGAGTGATACCCTGGAAAACGTGTTGACCAATGCTGCCGAAATTTCAGCTAAAGGGATAAAGGAAATTGTTCTTACGGGTGTGAACATTGGTGACTATGGAAAAGGGGAATTCGGAAATAAAAAGCATGAGCATACATTTTTTGAACTTTGTGAGGCTTTAGATAAGGTTCCCGGTATTGAGCGCTTGCGCATTTCTTCAATAGAACCAAACCTGTTGAAAAACGAAACGATCGATTTTGTTGCAAAATCACGCACATTCGTTCCGCATTTCCACATTCCTTTGCAAAGCGGTAGCAATGATCTTTTAAAATTGATGCGCCGACGTTATATGCGCGAATTGTATGCTGACCGGGTAACCAGAATAAGGGAAGTGATGCCGCATGCCTGTATCGGTGTTGATGTCATCGTAGGGTTTCCGGGGGAGACCGAGGAGCGTTTCTTAGAAACCTATCATTTTTTGAATGAGTTGGACATTTCGTATCTACATGTCTTCACCTATTCCGAAAGGGATAATACTGCAGCAATAGAAATGGATGGCGTAATTCCTAAGGCGACACGCCACAAACGGAGTAAAATGCTTCGTGGACTTTCGGTTAAGAAACGAAGGGCTTTTTATGAAAGTCAACTAGGGAGTACCAGAACTGTACTTTTTGAAGGAGAGAACAAAGAAGGGTATATTCATGGGTTCACAGAAAACTACGTAAAAGTAAAAACCCCTTGGAATCCTGGGTTGGTAAATACTTTGCACAAGGTTGCACTTTCCAAGATAGATGAAGATGGATTGGTCCGTTTCGAATTTTTAGAGCAATTTTCTGAAGTATAGATTGAAAAAACAGGTATCTTGAACTCATGATAGATAAGCTTCATTCCTATCGTTTTGAGATATTACTAGTAAGCCAACTGGCCATTTTATTTGGAGAACTCTTCTTTTTTGGTGACTGGTTTGAAAAGTTTTTATTGCAGCCATTATTCTTGGTCAATTTTCTGGCAGGTATCCTTATGTTTTGGCAGCGTAAAAGAAAGGTCATTATCATTATGGCATTATTGATCCTAGCTTTGTTTGCATTGGTGTGGGAGCAATTCGAAAATCATAATTCGCACGTGGTAAAGGCCATACGCTTGTTCAGTCTCTATTTGTTTTATGTTTTCCTTTTACTTGAGCTTATTCGGCAGGTTTGGCAAGCTAAAAAAGTGGGCAAAAACGTGATATTTGGACTAATCTCCGGGTATATTTCCCTTGGATTAGTGGTGTTTTTTGTGTGTTATAGTATCGAAACGTATTATCCAGGGTCATTTAGTGGATTGGAGCCAGAGACGGGAAGACCGGATGGTAGTGGGTTGTTGTATTACAGCTATATTACGTTGATGACAATTGGGTATGGGGATATTATTCCTTCGACTGCATTGGCCCGCAAAGCAGCCATTTTTATAGGCTTGGTTGGACAGTTTTATCTAGTTGTCCTAACTGCCATAATTGTGGGTAAGTACATTAATCAAAGATCCTTTTCCTAAATACTGATTCCTACAGGTAGTAAATCCTTGTAAATACGACGATTACGTCGCATAAAACCAGCAATTTCCGGGCTGGTAGGCACCAAACTGATTCCTCGGTCTTTTACCTCTTCGAAAACGGCTCTAATAAAAATATCCCGAAATCCTTGGTCTTCCAGATCCTCTGGCATGTCATACTTGGTCAAAAAAATCTTACGGTCCTGAAGGGCGTACTCTATGCGCGCCATATTGTCTCCAATCTCAAGTTCGAATTGCCGTAAAAATTCATTGTCGGTAATTTCAACATCTTCAATCATAGGGAGTAAATTTTGCTATTAATTCATTGGTACTTCAATAAGCAATAGCCTGCTACCTTGGGTAACAGATAAAGATACTTCTTTCGTATCCCAAACACCTATGGCATCACGGCTATTAAGGGTTTCGTCGTCTACGACCACGGAGCCTTCAATGACCATCAAATAAATACCATTGTTTGGTTGCTTTATTGAATAGTTGGTTGTTCTTTTTTCTGTAAAATCCCCAATATGGAAATAGGCCTGTTGGTGTATCCAAAGCTCATCTTCGGAAGCTTCGGATCTCGGCTTTACTACTGGGCTAAAGGTATTGGGTGTGAGGAGTGGTGCTATTTCCTTTTGGTCATAGCGAGGGGAAACTTCATCTTTTTCAGGGAATAGCCATATCTGGAACAATTTCAAAGATTCCGTTTTGCTTGCATTGAATTCGCTGTGTTCTACACCACTGCCGGCACTCATTACCTGTATGTCGCCAGCAGAGACGATACCATGGTTTCCCATAGAGTCTTCGTGCTTCACGGCACCTTCTTGCGGTATGGTAACAATTTCCATATTCTTATGAGGATGTGTTCCAAAGCCCATTCCCGGGGCTATAACGTCGTCATTTAAAACTCGCAGGGATCCAAATTGCAAACGGTTAGGATCAAAATAGTTGGCAAAGCTGAAAGAATATTTAGCCTGCAACCATCCATAATTGGCGTTGCCACGAGTAGCTGCGGGGTGTAAAATCTTGTTCATAAATACTCAAAAACCTTTTTGAGAATTCTATATTTGTTGCAAAGTTACAAAAAAATGAAAGGCTATTTCGTTATACCCGTGTTAAAGGCCTATGAATACTGAGAAAATCCATGTTTATTTTGTGCCGGGATTGGCAGCTGGAAAAGAGATTTTTCGCAATATAAACCTGCCTCCCGAACGTTATGAAATCCATATTCTTGAATGGTTAATTCCGCAGGAAAAGGAGTCTATTCAGCAGTATGCGAGGCGAATGGCAGATCAGGTTACGCATAGTAACGTGGTTTTGGCTGGGGTCTCTTTCGGTGGGGTGATGGTACAGGAAATGAATGAATTCCTAGACTTACGAAAACTGGTAATTATTTCCAGTGTAAAAACAAAACACGAACTGCCATTGCGTTTAAAGTGGGTTCGTAAAACAGGGGCTTATAAACTTCTTCCTACAGGATGGGCCCTTAGCGTGAAAGATCTTACCAAATTGGCGATTGGTCCAAGGAGCAAAAAAAGGCTTACGTTGTATCAGGAGTATCTTTCGGTAAGGGACAGGAATTATTTGGATTGGGCCATTAAGCAAATGGTCTGTTGGGAACGCACCCAGCCAATAGAAGGGATTGAGCACATTCACGGGGATTTGGATATTGTTTTTCCAATAAAGAATATCACCAATTACATTCTTTTAGAAGGAGGAAATCACGTTATGATTTTGAACAAGGGCAGCAAGGTTAGTAAACTGTTGGAAAATATTATCGAATCGGCTTAAGGCAATGGCCTAATTACGTATATTTAATAAAAATTTTGTGGTTATGAGTATTTTGTCGAAAATCGGCTTAGCAACTGTACTTATTGGGGTAGGTATGCTGTGCACAAATGCCGTACAAGAACCCCAAAAAGAATTAAAAGAGGAAATGATAACCGCCAATGAAAAGTTGGAGGAAAAGTTATTGAACGACTATAATGTATATGCTATAGAACTCCCTCAGGAAATGGATTTTGCAGGGGAAAGGGTTCCTTTGGAAGATCCCGACATCAGGGAACGCATGGATAGGGAATTATTGGTAAATACCTATTGGCAATCCAATGGGCTTTTAATCTTTAAGCGTGCCAATAAATATTTTCCTATTATAGAACCTTTATTGGAACAATACGGTATTCCTGAAGATTTCAAATACTTGGCAATTGCCGAAAGTGCTTTACAAAACAATAGGTCTCCTGCAGGAGCCGCGGGTTTCTGGCACTTTTTAAAGAGCACTGGTAAGGAATACGGTTTGGAAATTAATGACTACGTAGATGAGCGCTATAATTTAGAGATGGCCACAAAGGTCGCTGCAGAGTACCTAAAGGCCTCCAAGAACAGATTTGGAAGTTGGACCCTGGCTGCAGCGGCGTATAACGCTGGTAACGCAGGAATAAATAGGCAATTGAAGAAACAATTAGTAGACGATTATTATGATGTTCTATTGAATGATGAAACCAGCAGGTATGTTTTTAGGATATTGGCGTTTAAGGAAATCCTTTCTAACCCCGAGAAATATGGATTCAATTTTAGGGAGAAAGACCTATACACTCCTATACCTACCTATAATGTAAAAGTAGATACAGCGGTAACGGATTTTGCCCTTTTTGCAAAACAGTTCGATATTAACTATAAAATTCTTAAGTTGCACAACCCTTGGCTGAGGGATAATTATTTGAAGAATGCCTCAGGAAAGGAGTACCTCATTCAAATTCCAGAAAAAGGATATTACAATACAGGGCAATAATTTTTAAACACCAAATTTAATTACCAACTGACCGACCTATGAATTTTACAGTTATACTATCTTTAGTAATTATTGGCTTAGCGGCTGGCGTATTAAGTGGATTCATGGGAGTAGGTGGCGGAGTAGTTATGATTCCCCTAATGATGGTTTTTCTTGGATATGACCAACATGCTGCCCAAGGGACCAGTTTGGCCGTTTTGGCGGTGCCTGTTACCTTTGTTGCGGCTTACACCTATCATTCCTCTGGGCACCCTATTAATTGGCGCTATGCACTTGTAATCGCCTTGTTCTTTATAGTTGGAGGGTATCTTGGATCTAAGTTTGCAGTAAAAATTGATCAAGTTATCCTAAAGAAGATATTTGCCTGTATCCTCATCATAGCTGCAATTAAACTGTTCTTTTCGAAATAACTATTTAGTTAAGGATCTGGTTCCTGTTGTAGTTCTTTCTGTACCTCCCCTCGTTCTAAAAGGGAGACGCCACTGGTAAAACTTTGATAGTTGGAGTTGTAAGAATCGGTATACTCTTCTAAATAGTGGTGCATAAAGTTTCGGCGTACATCCAATATCTGTTTGTCTGCCGAAATAAAGAAAGAGGTAGGGAATCCAAGGCTGTGTTTCATGGTCCTGATGGCGAAATCGCTACGGTTTTCTTTCTCATCCACATACAGTACATGAATGTGTTTACTGATTTTTCGTTTCGATTTACGAATCTTTTTCTTGGAACCCCAATAGAGTAGGACAAAATCGATGTCCTTGTGGTAGCGTTCTGCGATATCATTGAATGCAGGTACCTCTCCTTTACCGGGTACACACCAAGAAGCGTAGGTAATTAGATAAATGGGCTTCTCGAATTTGTAGAGATTAATTCGTTTCCCTGAAAACTTACGTACTTTAAAGTTGTCGATATAGGATCCATTCACCACCTTTTTGACCAAGGAATCGAACAAGAATTGAGCACGTTGCTCATCCTTTCGAATATAAGCAAGCTTAGCTTGTCTCCTATATTTACGGATGTTTTTGCCTATGGCTTGGGAAAAAAGATCCTTGGGCTCAGGTTCTTGCGAGAGCGCGGGGAGGCTAATTAGTATAAATAGGGCAAGTAGTAATTTACCCATAGGCAAATAGCGATTGGTTGGCGTAAATGTAAAAAGATTTGTTAAAATTCGAGCCCGAAAACGAATTATTTAGCCTTTTTACAGTTCTTTTTTGTTTTCTAAACCACTGCAAATTAGCACGATATTCATGAATGTTAGCGCATTCTTCGGCCTCTTCCCCTTTGGCCACCACCGTATTGCTGTCGTGGCGCCCCTGCACGTTTCATCTGCTGCTTCATCATCTTAATTTGATCATCCAACATATTGTGTTTGTCAAGTTTCTTGGCTTCGGAAAGTAAGCTTTCTGCCTCACGCTTTCTGTTTTTACTCATGGCTATTCCAGCAAGGTTTAGTTTAACCATAGCCATATCTGCACTCATTGAAAGCCCTAGTTTCTCTGCTTTTTTGAAGTACTTCTCCGCTTCGTTCATATTGGTTTGTGAAACCATTAAGCCATTCAAATAGTTGTAATACCCTTGCTGCTTGGTAACCAAGGCACCTTCAGGATTGGGAATGCGATCCAACCATTTTTTGGCTCCCGGAAAATTCTGTTTTCGCAGTTGTAAGAAAGCCAACAAAATCATTTCATTTTTGAAATATAGGAATACAAAAACACCGGCCAATAGGATAAACATAATCCCGTTCCCAATGTTTCCTTCATAAAATTGCCAAACTACAGCAGCGATGCTTAAGACTGCCAATACAAGTTTTATGTTTTTGTTGAACATATTATAATCTTTTATAGGTAATGGTTGTTGTTAACTTTGTAGGTATTTCGGTACCCTGAACAGATGTGACTCCTTCGGCTACATGACTTACGGCAATCTCCTTTGGAAAACCTGTTTTGGTCTCAACAGTAGCCGATGTCTCCTGTGCACCTGCTAAGGTGAGCTCAAAACTACCTTCTTCACTTTCGTTCATTGTAATTGTGGAATTTGCCGAGATGGTAAACGCATCGGAAGCAAATGAGTCCAGTTTCCATGTGTTATCAGCACTTAGTGCTCCTGTGTAATTGTTGGTCCAAGTATCACCAACTTTAACAGGCTCATTGGGGTATAGGTACAGTAATTGCTCCATGCTTTCGGCTAAACTGTCACCTCCAAATTCACTGTCCAAGCTTTTTTTCATAGTATCCTTGGCAATGCCATCTTCCATACTGGATTTAGAGATCATCCCATCAATCAAGGCCTCCGTATTTTTCAAGGAAATGATCTTTCCGGTTTTTTGCATATGTATTTCGAAGGGTACATTCAAAAGGCCCTGAAAGATCTGTGCTTCAAGGTCCTCTTTGTCTTTGTCCCTTTCTGTGTTAATGTCCATAAGCACACCTATCATATCGGATTCCGACTTCAATACTAAGGAGAGGTAGGTGGTTTCAAGAACGAACTTGTCTTCAGAGGCTTCAATAACCTTAAAGTGGAATGCCCCAGAAATGTTGTTGATCGTTATATTCGTCATACCCTGAATTTCTTGGGTCATTTCTTGGCGGGCTGTTTGTTCTATTTTAAATTCGTCCCCTACTTCGAAGTCATATTGAAGGGATTTCTGTGCATACAGGCTATTCCCGGCAAAAAACAATAGAAAAGTAGATAGGTATAAGAGATGTTTCATAGGAGTTTTATAAGGGCGACAAAGGTACTAAAAACAAACCGAAATATTTTCTCAATTCGGTTTGTGGAAGTAAAAAATGATTGTATATTTGCACCCGACTTTTAGGACAGGTCTCTTTAGATTAAAAAATTATCAGAAGATATAATATAAGTTAGCGATGAAAAGAACATTTCAGCCATCAAAAAGAAAAAGAAGGAATAAGCACGGATTTAGAGAGCGCATGGCATCTGTAAATGGACGTAAGGTGTTAGCTGCCCGTAGAGCGAAAGGCAGAAAGAAGCTATCTGTATCCTCTGAGCCACGTCACAAAAAATAATGTTGATAACTCATAAATAAAAGGTGTTGTTTTTAGAAGCAACACCTTTTTTTTATGCCTCTATACATCGTATTTTTAATGCCCAAAAAAAAGTTCTTTTTGTATGCCGAAAAATGACAAGCTAAAATCCGTTTTAATTATTGGTTCTGGTCCTATCATTATTGGACAAGCGTGTGAATTCGATTACTCTGGATCACAAAGTTTAAGATCCCTTCGAGAGGATGGGATTGAAACTATTCTTATTAATTCCAACCCTGCAACAATCATGACAGACCCATCCATGGCCGATCATGTGTATTTGTTGCCCTTGAATACCAAGTCCATTGTAAAGATTCTTAAAGAACATCCACAAATTGATGCTGTACTCCCAACTATGGGTGGACAGACGGCTCTAAACCTTTGTATTGAAGCAGATGAAAAAGGTATTTGGAAAGATTTTGATGTAGAATTAATAGGTGTTGACATTGATGCCATTAATATAACCGAGGATCGCGAGCAATTCCGAGCCTTAATGGATAAAATAGGAATACCCATGGCACCTCAGTTAACGGCCAATTCTTATTTAAAAGGAAAGGAAATTGCCCAGGAATTTGGCTTTCCCTTGGTAATTCGTGCTTCTTATACCCTGGGAGGGGCAGGGGCATCCATTGTATATGATCCAAAGGATTTTGACGAACTACTCACCCGTGGGTTGGAGATATCTCCAATACATGAAGTGATGATCGATAAGGCCATGATGGGCTGGAAAGAATATGAGTTAGAGCTACTACGTGATAACAATGACAATGTGGTAATCATTTGTACCATAGAGAATATGGACCCTATGGGTATCCATACAGGGGATTCCATCACCGTGGCACCGGCAATGACCCTAAGTGACCAGACCTTCCAAAGAATGAGGGATATGGCCATTAAGATGATGCGAAGTATTGGCGACTTTGCTGGGGGATGTAACGTACAGTTTGCCGTAAGCCCAGACGAAAAAGAGGATATTATTGCCATTGAGATCAACCCACGGGTATCCCGATCCTCTGCATTGGCCTCTAAAGCTACGGGTTACCCAATTGCTAAGATTGCTTCAAAATTGGCAATTGGTTACAATTTGGATGAATTGGATAATCAAATTACCAAATCCACTTCAGCCTTATTCGAGCCTACCCTAGACTATGTTATTGTAAAAATACCCCGTTGGAATTTCGATAAGTTCGAAGGATCCGACAGAACACTAGGACTTCAAATGAAGGCCGTAGGGGAAGTGATGGGGATAGGACGGTCTTTTCAGGAAGCACTTCACAAGGCAACCCAATCCCTGGAAATTAAGAGAAATGGGCTCGGAGCAGATGGAAAAAGCTATACCAATTATGAGCAAATACTAGAGAAACTGGAACATGCCAGTTGGGATCGTGTCTTTGTTATTTATGATGCCATACAAATGGGTATTCCGTTGAGTAGGATCAATGAAATAACTAAAATAGATATGTGGTTCCTTAAGCAATACGAGGAATTGTATATGCTGGAGAAAGAAATTTCTTCTTATGCGTTGGATACTTTACCCCGCGAATTGCTATTGGAAGCCAAGCAAAAAGGATATGGAGATCGACAGATTGCACATATGTTGGGTTGTCTGGAAAGCCAGGTATACAAGAAAAGGGAAGAACTCAATATACAAAGGGTCTATAAATTGGTAGATACCTGTGCGGCCGAGTTTAAAGCAGAGACCCCTTACTACTATTCCACTTTCGAAAATGAAATGGAAACAGCAGATGGTAACAAATTCGCAGCTAATGACAGCGACGTTACGGACAGAAAGAAAATTATAGTACTGGGATCGGGTCCAAACCGAATCGGGCAAGGAATAGAATTCGACTACTGTTGTGTACATGGAGTACTGGCAGCTGCAGAATGTGACTACGAAACGATCATGATCAACTGTAATCCGGAAACGGTTTCCACAGATTTTGATGTGGCCGATAAACTGTATTTCGAACCTGTTTTCTGGGAACACATCTACGATATTATTCGCCATGAAAAGCCAGAAGGTGTAATTGTACAGTTAGGCGGACAGACAGCCCTAAAATTGGCAGAGAAGCTGGAGCGTTATGGTATTAAGATTATGGGAACAAGCTACCAGTCTTTGGATTTAGCCGAGGATAGAGGAAGCTTTTCGACCTTGCTTAAGGAAAACAACATTCCCTACCCAAAATTTGGAACAGCGGAGACGCCAGAAGAAGCCTTGGCTTTGGCAGACCAATTGGACTTCCCACTATTAATTAGACCTTCCTATGTATTGGGAGGACAGGGAATGAAGATCGTAATTAATAAGAAAGATCTAGAAGCGCATGTGGTAGACCTTCTAAGAAAGATACCCAATAACAAATTGCTACTGGACCACTACTTAGATGGTGCCATTGAGGCAGAAGCAGATGCTATTTGCGATGGTGAAAATGTGTACATCATTGGTATTATGGAACACATAGAACCATGTGGGGTACACTCAGGAGACTCTAATGCAACACTACCCCCTTTTAACCTTGGGGAGTTTGTAATGCAGCAAATTAAGGATCATACAAAGAAAATAGCATTGGCTTTAAATACTGTGGGACTCATTAATATTCAATTTGCCATAAAAGATGACAAGGTGTTTATTATAGAAGCAAACCCACGGGCATCGCGTACCGTACCGTTTATTGCTAAAGCCTACGGAGAACCTTACGTAAACTACGCAACCAAGGTTATGTTAGGCAAAAATAAGGTAACCGATTTCAACTTCAATCCAGAATTGGAAGGGTATGCCATTAAGCAACCGGTTTTCAGTTTCAATAAATTCCCTAATGTAAATAAGCAACTGGGACCTGAAATGAAGAGTACTGGGGAAAGTATCCTATTTATCGAGAGTTTAAAGGATGATGAATTCTATGAGTTATATTCGCGTAGAAAAATGTACTTGAGTAAGTAACATTCCTTTGAATTTTTTGAATATGAAACTTTTCCTTAGCTGTTTACTATGTCTTTTCATGTCTTTTTCTTTTGCCCAAAAGAAAAAGAATCCCTTACCCGAAAATATCAGTTTGGCCAAGGAGCTTAAAACCAAATATGAAGAGGAAGATTTAGCTGTTAAGAGCAAAACCACGCAGGTTACTTTTGAAAGGAATAGGCAAACGGGAAAGTTGGAGGCGATGGTTTCCGAAAAACTTGATTTGATCGGAATAAGTTCCAGTGCTAGGATTCAGTATCCAGTGTTCTATGATTCAGAATCGAAGATAGAACGTTTCATGCAACGAAATAATAAGGGACGTGATGTTACGGGTTATGTGAAGGATGAAGCCATGCAGAGCGCCGATTTATTTCATACAGATTATCGCGTTAAGTTTACGGAGTTGTCCTTTCCATTGCAGGGATACAACAGAAAACTGGAAATTGAAAAGAAATATTCTGATAGCAAATATTTCACAAGTTTGTATTTCAGCGATCATTATCCCGTAGTAAAAGGGAAATTGATCGTATCCATTCCAAGTTGGTTAGAACTGGATATTAAGGAATTTAATTTTGAGGGATACACCATTGAGAAAACAGAGAAATCTACCGATGGAAATAAGGTGGTAACATATTCTTATAGCGATTTGGGTGCCAAGGCCAAAAAGGAAAACTCTTTGGGGCCATCCTACTTGTATCCTCACGTTTTGTTCATTGCCAAGGGATTTAAATCGAAAGATGGAGATGTACAGCTTTTTTCCAGCACCGACGACCTCTTTAAATGGTACAATGGTTTGGTAGAAAGCGTAGAAATTGATCCATCTGTGTATTCCGATAAGGTCAAAGAGCTTATAAGCGATGCCGGCTCTGATGAAGAAAAGATCAAGAATATTTATTATTGGGTACAGGATAACATTCGCTATATAGCCTTCGAGGATGGTATCGCAGGGTTTAAACCCGACAGTCCACAAAATGTATTTACCAAAAGATATGGGGATTGTAAGGGGATGGCCATACTTACCAAAAGTATGCTGCAAGAAGCTGGCTTCGATGCCCGATTGGTATGGATAGGGACCGATAGATTAGCGTACGACTATACCATTCCTTCGTTATCTGTAGATAATCATATGATCGCAGCTGTGGTTATGGATGGTGAAACCATATTCTTAGACGGAACCGAAAAGTACAATAGGTTTGGGGAATACGCTTCACGTATTCAGAACAAGGAAGCGATGGTACAGGATGGGGATTCTTTTCAGATTTTGAAAGTTCCAACATCATCTGGAACCTCAAATTTGGATAAAGCCGTATATCGTTTTCAAGTTCAGGGAGAATCATTATTGGGAACAGCCCGACGCACATTTAGTGGTGAAACCCGGGTCTCTTTTCAGAATGCATACCATTCTTATGGCGGTGGTGATGAAAAAGAAGAACGTCTCTCGAATTATTTGGGAGGTAGAAACCAGAATTTCTTTGTAGATGATATCAATGTTTCAGATGAGGAGGATCGTGAAAAAGATTTGACCATCGATTTCACGGTACAGGTAGAAAACAGCGTAACCGAATTTGATGGAACCTTATACGTGGAAATTGATCCAACGAAACAAATGATACCCGAAATTGATGAAAATAGGGCAACTCCTTTTCGGCACTACCTAAAAGAAGACTATATTACCGAGGTAAATCTTACTATGCCCGAAGGTTACTCAAAAGCGGAACTTCCAGAAGGACTAACTATTTCTAATGATTTGTTGGATGTTACTATTTCCTATGATCAAAATGGGAATATGGTGACGTATGCCCATCGTGTTTCATTAAAGGAACGGGTTATCGAGCCGTCTCAGTTTGAGCTTTGGAATCAGGCCTATGAGGCATTGAAAGAGCAACTAAATCAGCAAATAACACTCACCAAATAACATATTATTTATGAAAAAGAACTATGTGCTTACTTTAGTTCTATGCCTGCTATATTCTTCCTTGGTACTATCCCAGTCCAAGGATTTAGAAGAATTGCAAGAGCAGTTTTGGAATCCAAAAAACAAAAACGCCTCCGTGGTAGACGTTCCGGAAAAATGGCAGGATGAAAGTGCTGTTATTCTTTATATAGACGAATATTACAAGTATACCAACAATGGAAAGAAGATGTATAATCCTTCTCATTTCCATCAACGCGTTAAATTATTGGATAAAGCGGCTGTAGAGGATTTTTCCGAATTCAGCTTCGAGAAGAATAGTGGATCCAGCTTTGGATTTGTGAATTTTTACAGGGAAAAATCCACGGTGGGTATCAAGGTAATTAAGCCGAGCGGAGAAGAGATCATTATCGATGTAGATGCTGAGAGTGTGGAGCAGGATAAGGAAAAGAAGATTGCTATTCCAAACTTGGAGATTGGGGATGTGGTCGACTTGTTTATTTTCGAAGATGACTTTCAGAGGACATTTTCAGGAACCCACATCTATGACCCCGTAGAAAGAGTGATTAGTCGTAAATACCCAGTACTATTCACTAGGGTGGCAGTAGAAGTGGAAAACGACTACTTCCTAAATATGGAATCCTTTAATGGTGCCCCGGCCGTTAAAGAAGAACAAACCGATAAAAAGTCAACCCGTCGCTATGTGATCGAATCTTCCGATGTGGAGAAAAGTGAATTTCCAAGATGGTTCTATCCCTTGGCAGAACTACCCTCGCTCAAGTTTCAGGTAACTTTTGCATTGCGATCTAAGAATCAATACTATGCTTCTGTGTTTCTTGCCGACAAAGATGCCGAAAGAAAGGCAGATGTGACCAAGGAAGAGATTATTGAATACTATGGGAAAAACTTTGAAGCCCAGAAACGAGGGAGCGTTAAGGATGTACTTCGTTATTTGGAGGATAAGGGAATTAGTGGAAAGCGCAAACAATTGGAGTCTGCCTTGTACTATCTGCGTCATAAAAGTTATAACCGATTTTTGGAACTATACATTGCACGGGAAAATAACATACGCTATAGTGCACTTCCGTGTGATACCGATTATGTGATTCTGGACGAGAATACCTTTGTGAACTATTTTGCTGGCCTTGCCAAGCAACTGGAGATCGACTATGATATCATTGTGGCCACGCCAGATTATAATGGAACCATTGATAATTTGTTATTACGTTCTAATGTGGCTTACGGACTACGGTTCAACTTTCCGAAACCCATGTATTTGTTCGAGGTGTCCCCACATGTGCAATCCGATTATTTTCCTGAGAACCTTGAAGGGACCAAAGTTTACACACTTAGTGTAAAGAAGAACCGTAAGTTCGAAGATGTGGCTTTCGATGTGCTTCCCGTTACGACAGCAGACGAGAACATGGCCAAGCAAGTGGTGAATGTGAATTTCGAGGACAATTTCAAAAAAATTACTATTGATAGGGAACAGCACTATAAAGGGCAATTTAAGCCATACGAGTTGAGAAGAAGGTTGGTTTTCGAGGATTTTCTGAATGAAGAATTCAAACGTTACGAAACCAAGCATTTTTACAATTGTAAGAAACGTCAGAATAAATCGGACCAAGAAGCCCAGTCCAAAATGAAATCGGTAATGAAAACCTATCGGGACCGAAAAATAGAACGTATTGAGAAGATTGTTTCCAGTGAATTCGACGTAGAGATAAAGGAGTATGATTATGAAATAGATAAAACAGGAAGATACTCTAACGATGCATTAATCATTAAGGATCAATTTGTAATTGAAAATGAATTCGTAAAGAAAGCGGGACCTAATTACCTGGTAGAAGTTGGGAAGTTCATTGGAGGCCAAGTACAATTGGAAGCTGATGAAATAGAGAGAACCAAAGGAGTGTATCTAGATCACGCAAAGACTTATAAGTATGAGGTTAGCATAGCGATTCCTGAAGGTTATGAAGTGGTAGGGCTAGATAAATTACAGCGCAATTCCACTAATGCAACGGGAGCTTTTACTGCCGAAGCTGTTGTCGAAGATGGAACATTGAAGTACACCACGACCAAAATATATGCAAAACGTAAATATGAAGTATCCGAGTGGAGCAGTATGGTACCTTGGATTCAGGACGCATATGATTTTAGTCAAGAAAAAGTCATGTTCAAAAAAATATAGATAGCCCTTTATTTACGCGGCTTTTGTTGAATACCCTGCCAATTTGGTAGGGTTTTTTTTTGGACCATATGGGGGGATTTTTTGTTTAAGGTTGTTATATAGATAGAAGCGACTTTTTTTACCGCTTTACCTAACCAAAGCATACCTTTATGAATCGCAGAATCCTTTTTGTTTTAGGAATAGCTATATTCCTTACATCCTGCACCAGTAGTACATTCGATGATATTTCCGAACCAATGGAAACACTTCCTGCAGATGAGGATGTGACCTTTCAAGACGTTCGATTTGTATTCGAAAATGTATGTCAAGCCTGCCATTCAAACCCTCCACAAAATGGTGCCCCCATGCCCTTGGTTAGTTATGAAGATGTACGCGATGCCGTGTTGGATCGTGGACTGTTAGATCGTATTAGTAGGGAAGAAGGAGCCTCAGGGCTTATGCCTTTGGGAGGTCCTCGATTGCCGCAAGAGACTATTGATCTTTTGATGCAATGGAATGAAGATGGAATGTTAGAAAATTAATGGCTATGAAAAACACAAAATACCTTATCGTTTTACTGCTTCTCATATGTACTAATGGGTTTGCCCAAAAGTATATGACCAAGAATGGGACCATCGATTTTGAAGCATCAGTACCCTCTTTCGAGGAGGTAAAAGCCAAGAACAATGCAGTGAGTGCTATTTTAAATTCGGAAACTGGAGAGCTTGCGTCTTTGGCCCTAATTCAAGGATTCAGGTTTAAAGTGGCCCTGATGGAGGAACACTTCAATGAAAACTACATGGAGTCGTCCCAATACCCTAAAGCCATTGTGAAAGGAAAAATTGAGGGTCTTAATAGGGACGAACTATCTGAAGATATAACAACATATAATTTTAATGGAACCATCACAATACACGGTGTAGAACAACCCTTGCAAACACAAGTAAATCTTGCAAGCAATGGGGATGCTATCGAAATGACCACATCATTCGTTCTAAAACCCGAAGATTTCGAGATTGAGATCCCAAGTATTGTGAGTAACAAAATTGCCGGTGAGGTTACTGTTTCGGCAATGTATACACTATCTCAAAGGTGAATATGAAAAAGAAAATCGTTTTTTTGATAGTGGCTTTGGTACTTGTAGTAGGTGCTTATTCTGGATATAAGTATCTCTACAAGGACCATCGTAATATAGCAGAAGAAACCGCCGCACTCACAACCAATGCCAACGAGATTCAGCAATTGTTCTCCGAGGGTGATGGTGACCCTTACCTTAATAAAACGGTTGTTATTACGGGTACCGTGACCGAATTGGAAACGGCTGCAATTATATTGGATGGTAAGGTACAGTGCGACCTCGCTCCAGGAACTTTAGGTATAGAAGATGGGGATGAAATTACCGTAAAGGGGCGATGCATCGGGTATGACGACCTTTTCGAACTTGTAAAAATAGACCAATCACAACGTATAGACTAACCTTATGAAAAGACTAATTATTTGTGTACTTCTACTGTTACCATTCGTGGCATTTTCTCAAGATGACCTATTGGATGAATTGGAAGAAGGTACCGATATCAATACCGATGTGAAGGCTGCCTTCAAAGGATTGAAAGTAGTTAATTTTGAATCGACCAAACTGGGAGGAGCTAAAGAGCTGTATCTAGTGGTTTCACATAGATTTGGTACGGTTAAGAATGGTATTGACGATTTCTTTGGGTTAGACAATGCCGTAACCCAGATAAAATTCATTTATGGTGTGAACGATTGGCTAAACCTTGGAGCGGCAAGGAGTTCACTTCAAAAAAAATATGGCGTTCATGCCAAATATAGATTGGTGAATCAAAAAAGTGAAGGGTTTCCATTCACTCTTGTGGGATATAATCTGGTTACGGTGAATACAGCATTGGATGAAGATCTTTTCCCCAATTTAGATTTTAGCGATCGTTTAACCTATACCACTCAGTTATTGGCATCGCATAAGTTTTCAGAAGACTTTTCGGTATTACTGGCACCTACTTTTGTGCATGAGAATTTAGCCACAAGAAGTTTTGACCTGCAAGAGAACGGGGAAACATTGGTCTTCGATGAAGACAATAATCAATTCGCCTTAGGAATAGGAGGTAGGTATAAGCTTACCAAACGATGGAGCGTCAATATGGATTATGGAATTCATTTAAACAGAAATAGCAATTCAAATTTTAGAAATCCGCTGTCTATTGGTTTCGATCTGGAAACCGGAGGGCATGTTTTCCAAATGCATTTCACCAATGCACAAGCTATGTTCGAAGAAGGATTTATCATTCAAGGGCAAGGTGATTGGGGAGACGGGGATTTCTTCTTTGGATTTAATTTAAGCAGAGTATTTTAATCAGTAACAACTATAAACTATAACATTATGAAAAAATTTACAATTATCGTAGCCGCTGTATTGGCATCAGTTGCAGTACAAGCTCAAACGACATTCGATCTAGACTGGGCGATTGGTATTAATGGATCTGCCGCTAGTTTAACTATTGAACCTGGGGACACAGTACGTTGGACTTGGGACGATGGCGCACCACATACCGTAACCAGTATTGCTGGGCAGAGTGTGGAAAGTTTTGATAGTGGAACCCTTACTGGTATTGGACAAACTTTCGAGTTTACGTTCAACACGGTTGGAGTGAACGATTACCGTTGCGAAATCCACCCAGGAACTATGTTCGGTACGATCACCGTGGAGCCAGTATTGGCCATAGAAGATAAATTCGCCATTAATATTAATTGGTTCCCGAACCCAGTTCAGGAAAGACTTAATATCACTTCCCTTTTCAAGTTAGATGGATATGCAGTATATAATATGGCTGGGAAACAAATCATGCAGGGAAAAGATGCAGGCAATGTATTGCAGTTGGATATGTCTAGCCTAACCAGTGGTATTTACTTTGTGGGATTAACTTCTGGAGATCTTGAGACTACTCTAAGGGTAGTAAAACAATAGTTTATTTTTTAAGTTAGTTAGTTTGGAGGCCAACCCGAAACCGTGCTAGGTAAGGGTTGGTTTTTTTGTAACTTTAAACAAAATAAAAAATGATATGAAAAAAGCAATACCCCTTTTATTGGCAGTTTTTACCTACTGCGTTACGTTTGGTCAAATAAGTCCAGACACATTCAATGATTTTGAAGACGGTACCACACAAGGATGGTCTAATGGTGGGAGTTCACCCAATCCACCTTCAAATGTGCCCGATGGAGGCCCTACAGGTGCCGGAGATGGTTTTTTGGAAGAGATTAGTAGCGGCGGTGCAGGCCCGGGAAGCAGAATGATTGTTTTCAATACCAATGCAGAATGGCTGGGGGATTATTCCAGTATTCTGGATTTATCCTTCGATGCCAAATCACCAACAAACGATGACCTATTTGTACGTGTAGCTATGGAAGGTGGAAGTGATGATAGCGCAATATGCACTACCGCTTCGGTGACGGTTTCTGCACAAAGCGATTGGACTTCCTACACCTTAAACATGGACGCTTCCAGTTTTACTTTGGTAAGTGGTTCAAACACCATAGAAGAAGTGCTACAGGAGGTTACCGAAATTCGCATACTTCATAGTGATACGCCCAGTTTTATAGGTCAGTCCATTGATGCTACATTGCATGTAGATAACATAAGCGTTACTGCGTCCATTAGCGGTGTAGAGGACCAATTGGCGAATACCTTTCAGTTGTATCCGAGTCCGGCCGTAAATACCCTGAAGTTATCTGCACAAATTAGCATGGATAGTTATAGGATTTATAACCTATTGGGTGCACGTGTCGCTCAAGGTACCATAGAATCTACTCAACAGGAAATTGATGTGTCTGCTTTGCAAACAGGAACCTATTTAATTGAAATAACCGCAGGTGATCAAACTACTACTCAAAAGTTTTTAAAGAAGTAGTGTCATAAAACTTTCAAAAGTTAGAATCCCTCATTGAAAAGTGAGGGATTTTTTTATCCACTTTATATGGTATTATATGGTATTATATGGTTTGAATTATAAGTAGTCTACGGATACTGACACTCTTGTTCAGGGAAAATCCTGTGTAAAAACAGGAAAAATAATTCGTGGTTCAAATCATGAAAGGGTAGATTTAACTTATTCATTTTAAATAATATACCATATGAAAATTCTTAAAATTACTACTGCCATTTTTGTGATTTTACTAACGGCTTATGCCTGTAGGGTGACCGTTCCAGACAATGATACTGCTGCGCCCACAGTCACGGTTTCAGTAATGGAAGATGATGGAGGGCATATCATAGCTTCTTCCAGCGCCAACGTGCCCATTGAAGCATTTACCTGTCCAGCGGGAACCAACCAAGCGGGTCAAACCAACTGCTGCTACGTTACAAATATAGTTGGTGATAGTGTTGAATTTCGGATTGTTGGAACAGATAGGGGCGGTGTAAAGCGAATTGGAGCACGGGTTTTTCACAATCAGATTAGTAATGTTAGGGTGATAGGATTTCCAAGTATTACACCCATAGTGACTAATGTTCCTGTAACCAATCATAAGGAAATAGCAGTAACGTTCGATGATCCTAGGTCTTCTTATACGCTGGCTTTCGATGTAAATAATGCAGGTAATTCCTTGAAGTTGATCACTAGTGTAACGGACTTTTCGGATAATGTGATTAGCATTCCACCAATCAATTCAGGGGAAAGTGAAATTCAGATTCAGGATATACAGGCTTTTTGTAACTAAAGAGGTACTAACCATCTAAATTGAGAGTCAGTCTAAGGAAAAAGGCTGGCTTTTTTATTCGTCTTCTTGAGCCCTTTTTATGATATTTTCGGGTAAGGATTTTTTCGCCTTAGCCCCCATCTTCTTGAGCTTTTCTACACTCGTAATGAGGTTTCCTCGACCTTCAACTAATTTATTCATTGCGGCAGAATAGTCCTTTTTGGCATCATCAATCTTTTTACCCACACCCGTTAGGTCTTTAACCAAACCTTCAAACTTGTCGTACAAGGCACCAGCTTGTCTAGCTATTTCTATGGCATTACGCTGTTGTTTTTCGTTATTCCACATGGTGTCTATGGTACGAAGTGTTGCGAGCAAAGTGGAAGGTGTTACAATGACAATGTTTTTTTCAAAAGCTTTGTTGTATAAAGTGTTGTCGTTATTGATTGCCACGGCAAATGCGGGCTCAATTGGGACGAACATCAATACAAAATCAGGAGATTCTATATCGTAGAGGTCTTGGTAATTCTTGGCAGAAAGTTGTTCTACATGTTTAGTAATGGAATTTACATGAGCCTTTAGATAGGTTTCCTTATCATCTTCTTCGGCATTTACATAACGGTTGTAATCGGTGATGGAAACTTTCGAGTCGATTACCATTTTTTTGTTGTCAGGCAAATGAATGACCACATCGGGCATGACCCTAGAGCCATCTTCTTGGGTAAAGCTTTGCTGTACAAAATACTCTCGGTCTTTTTCCAATCCCGATTTTTCGAGCACACGTTCCAACACCAATTCACCCCAATTACCTTGCATTTTGCTATCACCCTTCAGCGCACGTGTAAGGTTCGTGGCATCCTTGGTCATTTGCAGGTTAAGGTCTTTAAGCCCTAACAATTGCTCCTTAAGGGCAGCATGCATGGTAATGCTTTCCTTTTGAGTTGTGTCTACTTTCTTTTCGAACTTCTCTATCTTTTCCTGAAGGGGTTTTAAGATGGTATCTATCTGTTCTTTATTCTGTTTGGTAAATTTTTCGGATTTGTTGTCGAGTATTTTATTGGCTAGGTTTTCGAATTCCTTGGTGAATTTTTCCTGTAATTGTTCCAGTTCCTCCTTTTGTTCCCTTAGTTTTTGCTCTAAGTGATCGTTCTCCGAGTTTCGACGCACCAACTCGGTATTTAGGAATTCCTTTTCCTTACGGATGGCCTCCTTTTCATTAAGAGCAGTTTCAAAGCGCTCGTTCAAACGCTCTTCTTGGTCTTTCATCTGACTAAGGCGTTCCTCCATTTTTCCTGATTCCGACTTCAACTTAAGGCGTGCAATGAGGTTTCCTAGATAGATTCCCGAAAGAAGGGAAAGGGCTCCAATAAGAAAGACGATAAAAGGTTCACTCATGAAATTTCTTTTGTTAAAAGTAATAAATATTACAGAGGTGCTTCCGATCTTAATTTGATAATATTCAAGTTTTGCCTAGCTTTTCAAAAATAAGGGCAAGTCATGTAATGAATGCTTTTTTGGAATTCTATTTTTTTCAACTCAATGGTTCGCAACGATCATTTTATTCTTTTAGGAATAGGTGTCAACCATGGGGAATTATCGCACCATTAGATGACGATTATTCATAACTTTGTAATGAGCGCAAATTAAAACCCAAAAAAAGACCGGTACTCCATTGGACGATATTTTATTTTTCGACTTTAACCAGAAAAGTTCTGTTTTACTGATATTCTTCTTCAATGCGGTCATATTCTCATTTTTATTGCTTAAAAAAGGATTTGGTGAGAACCGAACCGAAAGTAAATGGTTGGGTCTTTTTATTCTGTTGTGCGGCCTATATATTTGTCCGTTCATGCTTGGTTATGCGGGGTGGTATTCCATAAAAAGTTATCGGGAATTTTTGTTCTTCGTCCCTTTTCAGCAACTCTTCTTAATTGGCCCCGTTATTTTCTTTTATACCCAGAGCCTTTTGTATAAGGACTTTTCAATTACAAGAAAGCACCTAGTTCACTTTCTGCCAGCGGCCATCTATTTAATATATAGTCTAATTGTGTTTGTAACCGACAAATGGATTTTGGATGAATTCTATTTTTATGCAGATGGAAGGGATAAAGATTTGGATTTTTGGTATCAAATGGCAGGATTGATATCCATGCTGTTTTATTTGGTCTTAAGCCTTAATTCTTATAAAAACTACAGAAAGCAAGTGGTAGAAGAGGTGAGTTATGCCGATGCGATACTGTTTAATTGGATAAGTCATTATATGATAGCTTTCAGTTTTATCCTCGTCCTTAGGGTGCTCTTTTTCGTTCTAAACCCGGAGTGGGGAGAATTTGGAAGCAAATATTGGTACTATCTCTGGTTTTCCATACTCTTTTTCTTTATTGCCATTGCTGGGTATTCCAACACCATGAGGGCAGCCATATCCTATGAGAATAACCAGCCTATTAAACATGACCAAGGATCGTCAACAATTGAAAGTTCGGAAAATGATAAGAAGCATATGGAGGAATGGAAAACAAAGATACTTTCGTTGATTGAAGAAGAACAGATGTACACGGACCCTAATCTTACCCTAACACATGTGGCCTCTTATTTGAATACGAATCGAAATGTGATTTCGAATGTTATAAATACAGGCTTTCAGATGAACTTCAACGATTTTATCAACCAAAAGCGCGTGGAAGTGGTCATTCAAAAGATTGAAAAAGGAGAGCACGAAACAAGCACTCTGTTGGGTATTGCCCTAGATTGCGGGTTCAATTCCAAGACTACCTTCAATAGGGCATTCAAGAAACATACTTCGTTAACACCTAAACAATACATTGCAAAAAAGGTGCTCTAAAATTGGTGCCAAATGGTCATTTGGAACGATTTTATGGATCCCTTATCTTTTTTTTGTGTCAAAAATAAATCTACATGATACAAAGAAGCATAGTATTGGCAATCGCATTAATTACAACCCTTTCTGTGAATTCACAGGAGTTGGATGAAGGCAAAAGAATACGCCTCACTCAAGCCGTAGAACAAAATGTAAATGGAATATCACCAGGATTGGCCGTTGGGATCGTAGTGAACGGGGATATAGTTTATGAAGAATACAGAGGGTACTCAAATCTGGAAAACCGTACCGAAATAAATAAAAGCACCCGTTTCAATATTGCTTCCAATGCCAAACAGTATACCGCCCTATGCATATTGCAATTGGCAGAAAATGACTCGCTTACATTAAGCGATGATATCCGTAAATATCTTCCCGAATTGTACAACGATATTGACGAAACCATTACGATTTCTCAATTAATATCGCATACAAGCGGCATTAGGGATGTACACTATTTATGGTCGCTAAAAGGCCAGACATGGTGGAAACTATTTGTGGGTAATGACGATGCGATTGAGCTAATAACCAACCAGACCGATTTAAATTTTAAACCGGGCACGGAATATTTGTACAGCAATTCGAATTATATTTTGTTAGCAGAGATCGTTGAAAGGGTATCTGGCAAAAACTTCGGTGAATATGCCCTTGGGTTTTTTGAAGCCCAACAAATGAAGGAAACGGCTTTCCTAACGAATAATATGGCTGTAGTTCCCAATAGGGCAAGACCGTATGGAAATTGGAACGGCTGGATTGAATATCCTTACATTACAGAAATACATGGGGACGGCGGGTTGTTTACAACCCTTCGTGATCAATTGCAATGGGAAAAAATCGTTCAGGACAACGATGGTGATAACATATCGACTACTATCCTCTCTGCAAGCCAAGCTAGAATTCCTGGGGTATCTACAACCGAATATGGGCACGGCCTCATGTTTGCCGTTTATAAGGGGCTGGAATATTCCTATCACGATGGTAGTACAGGAGCCTATAGTGCTACTTTCCTTCGGTTTCCCAAAGAGAAAACATCCATTGTGGTAGTTTCCAATAGCGGTAAGGTATCCTCGAATAGTTTGGCCAAGCAATTGGCAGATATAACCTTGAACCTGAACGAAGAAATGAGGGAATATCCAGCTGGACCCGAAGAGATTCAAAAATTGGCAAGTTTGGAAAGCATCACAGGAAATTACCTAACCCAGGACAACACCCTTATAAAAATAGTAGAAAAGGAAGGAGCACTTTATAGGGAAATCTATCAACGTGATCCGGTAAGGCTTATTCAAGAGGACGAAGGCTTATTCTATTATGAAACTTTCGAAGACTTGAAAATGAATTTTACCAAAGATGAAAATGGGAATGCTAGCTTTACCATTTATCTTTCGTCCCAACCACCCAACACCGGAACAAAACTTCCTGATTTCACTGGGGATACCACCCATGACAGCAATTTCGATGGATCCTATTATAACGACGAAACAGACACCCGGGTTTCCATAAAACATGTGGAAGATACTTTCTATTCGATAACTAAGGATGGAAAGGAATTGGCTGCTGAGTTGCTTTTAAAAGATGTGTTGAGGATGGATTCTTACGAGATCAAATTCAGAAGAAATAAAAAAGGTCGTGTTGATGGATTATTGGTTGAAAATGGACGAATCAAAAACGTATTCTTCCGTAAAATATGAGGCAGCATCGGTCTAAAAAATTGAATTAGTTCATCGCTCCATAGACCAAACCAATATTTCTTTTTAATTTGACAAGGAATTTGTGTGATTCTCGCACAAGGCCATGACTCGTTGTTAAAAAGATTGTACATGAATTTTTTCAAAAAATTGTTTTCCTCCAAAAAAGAAGACACCAAGAATAAAGGGGGCCAAAGGGCCCAAGTGAACGAAATCGCTACCAAGGAATATTTCGACCAGCGCTATACAGAAGAACAGATGGACAAAACTTTGTTGGATGGAAGTTCAAAAATGATTGAAAGCTATTTCGTAGATAATAAAATGGAAAGAAAGGTTCAGGAGCCCATCAATCATCCAACCAATTTAGACCAGGCGGTAGAAGATGGTATGGGGTTCCAGATGTACTGCAAGGCATTTCAGATGGAAGACAGTATGGTAGTGGCAACACTGTCTACCGCATTTAGCGAATTTATGATTCAAAATTTTGGATTCAAGATGTATAAAGATCACACTCCTGAATTCCCCTTACGATCCATGACACTGAAATACGATAAAAATGGAGCCGTACTGTCCTTATATCCCTACGAATATTCCTTAAAAGTGCTAAACTACGAAGCCACTTTCGAGGATATTTATATGAAGATTAAAGGCCATTTGGAAAACATGCCCAACGTGGAGGATGTTTTGAAGAATTTGAAAACTAAGTAATTCCTGCTTTATAAAGTATAAATAAGCTTAACGGTGAGAAACCTTGGCTGAATAAAGGTTTCCGATGTTAATACGGAAATATTGTTCGCACTGTTCCTGACCTGAGAATCGATGTTTAGAATATTAGTAGCCCTTATTTCATACTCCCATTTGGCATCCCTGTTTTTCCTGTAGGATAGCGTTGCATCCCAATTCTGAAAGGATTGCGATTCACCATTGCCCAAATCCTGATTGGTATAACTGTAATTGGAACGTAGTGTCACCCGTTTCCAGATATAGGCATCGAACTCTACCGATGGTGCATTGGTAACAAATTTCGTCTCACGACTTCCTTGATTGTTGTTGGTTACGCTATAACGGTACCTGAAACTTACATTGGGGGCAATCTTGAAATTCGTGCGAATTCCGGGCGTGTAGGTCTGTGTATAGCCTTCATTAAGGGAACGCTGCCCTTGTATAAACTGATTGATTTTGCTGTAATTGAAGCTGGCATTTAGGCTCGCCCGTATTTTACCAAACGTACGCTGCACGCGGCCAAAGACATTTACATTCTCATCGGCAAAATTTGAGTTGAAAAAAGTGCTGGTTCGAATAACACTCTCAAAATCGGTTAGATTACGTATTTGGTCTATGTTATTGGAATACGAAGCCCGGGCAAAAACATTGGTATAATTGAATAGATTAAAGCTTCTATAAAACAAACTTATATTATGGGATAACGCATTCTGAAGATCGGGCTCACCAAATTGTATGTTGTTGAAATTATTCAGTACCAGTCCTTGCGCCAATCGTGTTACATCGGTAAACTGATTGCGCATTTCATAACGCATGGTAAGGGCCTCACTTTTCTTAAACTGAATTCTTGTTTCGAAATCCGGTAAAACACGAAAGAAATTGTCCTTAAATGTTTCTCCAAACTGACTATTCTTATTGCCATAAGCATGTACCGAAAACCCTGGGGTAACGGTAAACTTACCCGATTTAAAGCGGTAATGCACCCCTAAATAAACATCACTAAAATTATACTGGGTGTCGTTGGTAGCCCTCCCGTTGTTAATGGAAGGTACGGGGTTCAATTGTGATCCATCTTCCAAAAACTGAAAGATATTGGAGTTAAATTCCTGACGACTCAGTATGGTTCCCAACGTAATATTGAGGTTACTTCGTTGGTTTAGGATATGGTAATAATCCAGTTTGGCATCTAGTTGATTGGATTGAATCCGTCGGTTCTGCCCAAGATCATAATTGGGTAATGTGGTGTCCAGCCCCAAAGCTTCCGCTGTGGTATCGAAGGTATCCTCTGCATCGGGATCATTGACCAAAACCGCATTGTAAAATGGGTCTTCGTTTTTAATTAGATGCTGTGCTTCGAAAGCAAAAATGTTGTCCTCGTTTAGGGTGTAATAATAATTGAGGTTCTGATTTATGCTGTAAGGCGTAACCTCATCCAATTGGTCAGTATTTCCAATGACAGAGGAGAAAAAACGTTGCGTTTGTGAATCGTTCGAAATACGCCCTAACACATCGTAATCCAATTGATTGTTCACATTGGGTTGGTAGGACGCACTTAGTTTTACTAAGCCCTGATCGGAACGCTCTCGGCTTCTTTGTTCCGTAGCTTCATCTGGAATGCCCAATTCTGGGTCGGTGTATTGTATAAAACTGGTTTCTTTGGATAGTATCCTACTGCTATTGAAAATAAGAAAACCGCTCAAGTCCAAACCAGGATTAGGGGAGTAACTGAAATTACCACTTGCCAATTTATTTTCTATCTCCAACGCATTACCTTGATTGGTCAAGAAACTTAAACTGTTATCACCAAGGTTTATATCCGTCCCACTACTTCGGCTGGGTGTGCGAAAGCCACCCCCAAATCCCCTTATGTCCCGTCGAGTTAATGCCACTTCACCTGTATTGTTGAGGTCACCAATAAAATTAATGCTGTATTTTGGGCTGTAGTAAAAAAGCTTTGGCTGAAGGAGATAGAGCTCGCTATCTGGCGAAGCACCACCGCCACCGGCAATTGTTCCAAACCAAAAGTTTTCCTTTCCTTCTTTCAGTTTAATGTTCAAGGCAACGTTGTCTTGATTATTCCTAACGCTGCCCATTTGACTTACTTCAGAATAATTACGAAGAATTTGTACTTTGGAAACAGCACTTGAGGGGATATTCTCGGTCGCCAATTTGGTGTCACCATCGAAAAAATCCTTTCCATTAACCATGAGTTTATTAACGACTTTACCTTCAACTTCTACTTGCCCATCTTCATTAATTTCCACACCTGGTAGGTTTTCTAGCACATCACCGAGTTTACGCTCGGTACCGGTATTGAAAGAATCCGCATTGTATACCAAGGTATCTCCTTTTACAACTACAGGCATCTCGTAAACAAGTTCTACGGCATCCAAGGTATTGGCCGATAGAAGGGTATAGTCTTTGGTAATATCGTTTTCCTGGGTGGTGAGTGTTTCTTCATACGTTTTCATACCCACATAACTCACCTGCATTTTATAGGTGCTATTTACTTCTAGTTCCAATGAAAACTTTCCTTGTTCATTGGTAATACCATAGGATTCCAATGCATTGGTGGCAGCGTTTATAGCAACGACATTGGCCAATTCCAGTGGCGCATTGATGCTATCTTTTACAACGCCCTGCAATTTAATTTGAGCGTATGAGCTGCAGGCAACTAGTAATAGAACAATACAACCTAGTTTTTTCATCATGGAATGGTGTCAAGGAATGGTAGAATATTTATCAAGAACAGGTTAATTTCTTCTTCTGCCTCGATTGTCTCTCATTTCCTTCATTTTTGTACGAATGGTGGTCTGATAATCACTTTTTGTAATTTCCTTTCCTTTATCCGGCGCCTTTATTTTAATGGTTTCATCGGGATTCATAACAATTCGGGAGCAGAGCATGGTAGTAGTACCTGCGCTTACCTCCAAAATAAGACCGGGAAGACCCCAATATTCACCTGGACCATGACTTACTGGTATTTGAAGCGTATACCAAGCTTCTATTTCGGTCATGGCTATTTCTGGCTCTCCAGATTCGTTTGAAGTCTCCTTAGCCCTTAGGTCTCCCCAGGAGAAGTCATACCAAGTAAGTTCTGTGGTGGGAACAGAAGCCATGGCCTTAAAGCAGGTGTAATTACCAATTTGCTTGGACTCTGAACCCATTTTCCATTCAATCTTTTGCAACTTATCCTTGACCAAGAACTTTTTTCCGTAGAATTCCTGACTCTGAACCAATAGATTTTCCTTTACGTTTTTGTATTGCTCACCCCTTGAGAAATTACTTCCCCATGTGTCTGTAGCTCCTGAAATAGCATCTACTTGATCTTCTTCATTAAATACAGATTCCACCTTGTTAAAATCCAATACGTAGGTTTTTTCCAATCTGTTCTTAAGCCTGGCGTAGACCTGTTTCTTTTGTGCTTCGCTCATTCGCGCTCCCCAGTTTCCCAATTCCATTTTGGATTTTGAGAAGTAGTAAGCCTTGCCCTGAAACTCCTGTGTGCTTGGGGAAAAGGACACAAGAAAGACAAATGTGAGCACTAAAAGCTTAGAGTAAATTGATTTCATGACAGTTGCGTTAAAATTATATTGTTTAACGAATCTAATAAAAGATTAAACAATATTGAATGAATTGTAAAAACATTAACATAAATTGCATTCCTAAACAATAATTTTGAAAGGCGTGCGGATATACGAACAACCATGCTTTTGGCAGTCTTAAAACCTTGGATTCTCAACTTGATAAGTCCGCTGGGAAAATAAAACTAACAGGATATGAAACGAACCCTTTCAGAGATTTTTCAAATAGCCTTGGGTATTCTACTGGCCAGTGTAGGACTAAAAATGTTTTTACTTCCCAATGGTTTTTTAGATGGTGGAGCTACTGGAATTGCCATATTATTGAGCGAGTTATATAACTTCGATATATCGTATTTTCTCTTGCTGGTTAGTATTCCGTTTTTCATTTTGGCCTGGTTTACCTTGTCTAGGCGGATTTTCGTAAAATCGATTATAGCCATCATCTCCCTTGCGATCATGATCCATTTTGAAAATTTTGAGGCCATTACCGATGACAAACTCCTCATTGCCATTTTCGGAGGGCTTTTTTTGGGTGCCGGAATTGGATTGAGTATAAGAAATGGTGCCGTATTGGACGGTTCGGAAATCCTGGGGATTTTTGTAAACGAACGTTTGGGAATAAGCATCGGGAAAGTGATCCTTCTATTCAATGCCATATTATTCAGTTTAACAGCATTGTTATTATCATTAGAAGTGGCCATGTATTCTATACTTACTTTTATTGTTACGGCCAAGGTGATCGATCTCATGATAGAAGGGTTCGAGGATTATGTAGGGCTTATGATCGTTTCCGAAAAAGTGGAGGTTATAAATAAAGAATTGATAGCTATTGTAGGAACGGGGACCACCTTATATAAGGGATCCGGAGGATTTGGTAAAAGAGGAACCCAATCCGATAAGGACATTATCCATACGGTAATCAATAGAATAGATATTAGAAGAACCTATAACCTGATCGATTCTATTGACGAGAAAGCCTTTATTATTGAATTCGATGTGAATAACATTAGGGGAGGGATATACACCAAGTTTTTGTCGAAAAAGGGATTGCAGAAGTTGGCACCCAAGCCTAATCTAAAAAAGGGGAAGGATTCAAATGGATTGGGAGACGATTGAATAATTCATACCTTAGTTGCCCATGACATACGAACTAAACAAAACACTTATGCGAAATGCACTTACCATAATGGCCCTTGTCCTGTCACATATAATAATCGGACAAACGATACAGGAGAAAATTGAAACGGAAGTCTGCAAGTGTTTTGTGGAGCAAGAGCCTAGATTCAATGAAACCAATAATCTGGATGTGTTGGATATATGTTTCGATAAGCCATTTGTAAAATTGGAGAGCGAAATAGAAGCCGCCATTGCCAAGGAGATAGATACCACTGCTAGTAATGCCTACGAATTGGGGATGGAATATGGCAGAAAGTTATTCAATGACATGCAGGAAGGACTGGTGTATAACTGTGATTCCTACTACAATGTCATGCAAGGATTGCGTGCATTGATGCACAAAAACATGCGTCGGGACATTACCGAACAAAAACTGGATTCATTAAGCCAGTTGGTTTCAAACGCACCAAAAGATGATAACCTTTTATGGGAAAGGGGAGCGCATAATTTGGCTTTAGATAATATAGAAGCCGCTAAATCCGATTTTAAACAATGCTTGGAAATTAATCCCGATAATCTTGTAGCCAAGTTCTTCTTGGGTTGGTCATACGACTTGAATAGTGAGTACGAAAAAGCAATTCCATTGTATGAGGAAACCATTAATTCTACGGATGATATTGGTGCTTTTCGTGAAATTGGGAAAATAAACCTAATGGTGATCAGAAGAATGTTGAAGGAACAGTAAATTGAATTGCAAACGGGTCCTTTCAAAATCAAGAAATAAATTATCACCATGATCGCAACCACCATAGACGAAGTCATTGCCTTTTTAGATCAGATCATTCAAGAATCCAAGGAGGAAGAAAGTACTTTGGGGTACTTCGCGGCACTGTATAGAAAAGTAACCAAGCAGGTAAAATCGAAACTGGGACAGCATTATTTCGATGATGACGCCCGTATGGAGGAGTTGGACGTTATATTCGCCAATAGGTACCTTGCTGCCTACACAGAGTACAAAGCAGGTAGGGAAACAACAAAATCCTGGGAAGTTGCCATGCAGTCCTCCACAAACAATAAACTCATCGTACTACAGCATCTTTTGGTTGGGATGAATGCCCATATCAATTTAGATTTGGGTATAGCAGCAGCTCAAATAACCAACACCAATACCCTACATGATTTGCAAGGGGATTTTAATAAAATCAATGATATTTTGGGAGCATTGGTCGCTGAAGTACAAAATGACCTGGCAGAAATTTGGCCCTTTCTACTTTGGATACTCAAGGTTTCTAAGAAAGTAGACGATTTCCTAGTCAACTTTAGCATGAATATCGCTAGGGAAGGAGCTTGGTTGTTTGCCAATAAATTGGTTTTTAGAAGCGGGGATACCTCTCTCGATGAACTCATTGCCCGAAGGGATATTAAAATTGCGAAATTGGGGCATTCTATTGTACGTCCCGGAAGGGTAGAACGATTTATATTTAGGATCATCAGGTTTGGGGAACGCGGTAGCGTTGCAGATAAAATCAATGCCCTGTTGGCTTAATAACTTTTGTTGGATAGTGCTTGTAACAAAAACGTGGTATTTGCATACTCGTATAATGTATAACCTTTAAACATCCACCAAAAACCTATGATACATACCTTCTTAAAAGCCAAACATTGGCAATTGTTTTTAGCAATGCTAGGAATTCCCTTGACACTACAGTTATTTTTTATGGGGTCTATGGTGTTTTCCTCTTCAGAAGGGCCAGTAGGATCATTTTATGAAATAACCGATCTGCTGTTCTTTCCTCTTACGATGTTTATTTTTTCCAGTGTTTATTTTGGATGGATGTGGTCCATGGGTGTGGGACTCCAGAAAATGATCCCAGTAGAGTTGAGGTTTAGTACTAAAAAATTCAAATTATTTTTGCTATTTCCTTTTGTCTATATACTGCTGCTCATATTTTTTGTATTCGGTTCTTTCTTCAATTTGGCCGATAGCGGATTCAGTCCTGCTATTGGTATGGCCATTATATTTCCATTGCATCTATTTGCCATGTTTTGCATGTTTTATCAGTTGTATTTTGTGGCTAGAACCATTAAAACGGCAGAACTGCAACGAAAAGCACATTCAGGCGATTACATCGGGGAATTTTTCTTATTGTGGTTTTATTTCATAGGTATTTGGATCATACAACCCAGATTGAACAAACTTATTAAAGAACATACAACCAAGATTCAGGATGAATGAGCAGCGAAAAGTTTACTAATCCCCTTGCCTTAAAGATTTAATGGAATTGACGAACCTTTGGTTTCCTAGGAATTAGTAACTTCACAAAAGCGAGGCAATACTTTGCTACTTAAACGATCTTATATTATGAATAGACTAAGAATCCCTTATTTCGGTTCCCTACTAATGATTTTGTTCTTTGTATTTGGATGTGGAGATAAGGCTGAACAAAAAGAAGTACCCACTAAAGAGGTAATGCAAACCAGAATCGTAGATCTCTCCCACGAATATTCTAGGGAAACCATATACTGGGTAACGGCCAAGGAATTTGAATTGGACACGGTTTTTGAAGGGCATACCGAAAAAGGATATTATTATTCTGCCAATAACTTTACCACTGCAGAGCATGGAGGAACTCATATCGATGCACCCATTCATTTTGCCGAAGGAAAGCAATCGGTGGATGAAATCCCATTAGAAAAATTAGTGGGGAGCGCCATTAAAATCGATGTGTCTGCCAAAGCTGCCAACAACCCCGATTATGAGGTAGGTATAGAAGACTTTACCGATTGGGAAACGAAGGAACAAATGACCATTCCCGATGGAAGTATTATCCTATTATATACAGGGTACTCCAAGTTTTATCCGGATAAACTGAAGTATTTGGGGACGGATCAGCGAGGGGAAGAAGCCGTGAAACTGTTGCATTTTCCTGGACTTTCCCCTGAAGCAGCAGATTGGTTGGTGAAGAATAGAAATGTACATGCGATTGGTTTGGATACTCCAAGTATCGATTTTGGACAATCCCAAGATTTTGAAAGTCATGTTATTCTCCTTTCCGAAAATATACCTGCTTTCGAGAATTTGACGAATTTGGAAGAATTACCCGCAAAAGGGTTCGAGGTAATCGCCTTGCCCATGAAAATAAAAGGGGGTAGCGGAGCTCCCCTTCGAATCATTGCCCTCATCAAAGAATAATTTATAAATAGAATCAACACTCACGATGTACATGAAAAACTTGTTTTTAACCCTATTGTTACTTCCCTTAGTATCATTTACCGCCAATATACAATACGATCTAATTGGTGAATGGGAGGGAGAAGACCAAGGAGAGATTGGTCTAATTGTCTTTCAAAAAAATGGATTTGCTTACTTTGAAGTTGCTGGACAGCGGTATGGTGGAGAAGAATTTGAATTGGATGGCAAAAAAGGATCCATGAAATATAAAATCAACTCTAATGTGGATCCAGTAGAGGTAGATTTTGTAGTAACCAAACACGAAACAAAAGAACAAAGGAGCCTCCTTGGAATTCTAAAATTTACCGATGAAGACAGTATGACATTGGCCATTGGGTTTAATGGGCCAAGACCTACAGGGTTCGACAGTGAAAATTCAATACGCTTAAATCGAATTGAGTAACCTTCTTTGCTAAACTTTAGAGCTAGGGTGCAGGGACATTCGCTTTCCAATGTACCATGTTATAACCGAAATAAGAAGGGAAACAGATACTGCAATTAAAAACAGATCATTCGACAAACTTCCAAAGTAGGCATAGATCCAGCAAACGGGTATATATCCTATAAGGCTATAAATAATAAAGGTCTTAAAATTAATTCTGTGGTAACCGCATAACAATACGATGCTTTCAGATAAGATAGGAATGCCCCTTGAAATTATGATGGCAAAAACACCATATTTATGTAGAAATGAGACTCCCGAGGCATCTTTTTGGCTTCGTTTACCCCATCTCGTAAATTTTCCCAAATAATACCCCAGTACGGAGGATATCATTACCGAAACCAATGATAAAAGTCCACCGTAAAGTGCTCCTAGCACCATTCCATTGAAGTGCATGACAATGCTAGAAGGCACTGGTAGTATAATATCTGAACACAAAATGGCAAAACTCAATAAGCTGTAATAAGACGTGCTGCTTTGAGCCTCTTCCAAAAGTGTTTGAAAATACTGCTCTAAATTTCCAAAGACCAAAAACACTACAATAATGGCAGTGGCAAAAAACAGGAATGGAATGATTATTTTTTTCAAACTACAGAATTAGTGAAATCTATGTGGTGCCATCGGCAGTATTATATTCGGAAATGAATTCAAAGGTAGGTCCAATAGTAAAACCTGGCTTTCCTGGGAATTTGGTCCCACATAGTTTTTCCCCAAACAGCTTTATATCGAACATTATACCTATGGTTTCCCTCAATTGCTCTGGTTTTCCATTAAACACTTCATGTAATCCCTGAAGTAGCGAATAATACGCTGCGTTAAATTCATCGACCCTTCGGCGTTCTTCGCTACCCGCAGGTAACATATTGGCCTTGGTATTCGGAAAAATAGGCTGCACGTTATTTGGATCGAATGGAATAGGAGGTCCCGAAAAGGAATAGCCGTATTTGGCTTTATCATCTTTTACCAGGCGTACGCCCCTATAAAGTTCTTCGAACCTATAATAATGGGCAATTTCCCCTTCAAAATCGATAGGGGAGGTGGTGGTTCCTTCACCCTGTTCCACAATGATCTCAATTGCCCTGTTCACATCACTTTTGGTAAGAATGGGAAAAAGTACATCATCTGGGAAAAAACCTGAGGTTACCTGTAATGCCGGATCACCAGGAAGATGCTCCGGTGCCAGTTCATCAATCTTATCCCGTAATGCCATATAAAATTCGCCAATGGTATTGTAATCCTGTTGCTGAGCGAACTTAATTTTATCCAAATTTAAAGGGTCTTCCGGCTCTTCAATTTCCATGAATACATCTTTTACCTGTTGCTTAGAGTATTTGGCCAAATTGACCACAAGGCCATCTCCAATACCCATAGGCAATCCTGTAGGGTATTCCGGAACAAAATCCGGTTTATTAATATTGGGAGATCCTCCTAAAGCATTAAGAATATTACTAGCAATAGTCATATGCAGCATTTCTTCAATAACGATGGAATGGATGATATCCCATATTTCGCGTTCTGTTCTGGGCTTTAATGAGAACATAGCCGTTAGGTAAGGTGGAATGGTAGCATGTTCCAACTCTATGGCATTTTGTACCAAGGGGAACAATACATCTAACGAATCTGCCTTTCTTATGTTTCCTACGAATTCGGTATCTAACTTTAACATGGCCTTAGAATTTTAATTCTTTAATTGAAGTATGTTGAATGAATTCACCACTCTTGGCTTGTACAGCGAGTTTGAGCTGTTTTTGTTTGTCTGTTAATTCGGTTCCAAATGCAGCAGGACTTTCGGCAAGCACCTTAGCGTCCAATTCAAACTCGGTATCAAAAGGCGACACTTCTGCTTCCTCTTTCTCCAATTGGGCACGCAGCCAGTTGCATATAGTTTTCCTTTTTCCATCAGAAAGATCCCGGGTAACGGGCATGTGCATAGAGTCTTCAATACTTTGATTAAAGGCAAACAACAGAATTTTTAATTTCTTTTTTACCGATTCGGGATCAGAAAGATCAACAAGGTATTTGCTCATGATAGGGTATAAATTCCCGTATTGCGTCATGATTGCAGCAATATCACTCCAAGAAGGATGGGCAATGGCTTCGTAATAATCCCTTAAATGAATAAATACAGAATCCAACGAACTGTTTGTAGGGTCGTTGGGCAAGTCTTCAAATCCATAATTCATGAAGTAGATCTGTCCATCGATATAGCCTCGTGGATTGTGAATTCTGTTTCCAGCCAACTGTAGGGATGCCTTGCCAAAGTCTTTGGTTTGGATGGTTGAATCGAACCCTAATCCTTCTGGCGGATAATTGTTCCCGGGTATTTCCGATATAGGGTTCTTAGGACCTATCGGGGTCACGGGTGTTGGGGGTTGAAGTGCCAAGGAAATATTGGCTTTCTCTAATGCTTTGCCCCATTGCAGTGCGTAAAATTCTACCGTATTGGTCTGATCGGCATCCAATCGCTGCACAAAGTTATCTGCCCTCAAATAATACCCCTCTTCAGATTCCCTCGCCAATAATAGATATTGCTCCCCTTCCTTCACTTCGGCAAGCAGGACTACTTGATGATTGGAGAGCATGTCCAAAACCTCTTGATCCAGCTCATTGAAATAAAGAACACCACAGGTTTCCAGTAACCAATCCATTCCTTTTTCGTATTGAATGGGGCCTATGGGCATGAAGTCATTAGTATTAAATAAAATGGATGTATTTGACGGTGTATTCTTTAAGGGTTTTTTTGTAATTCCCAATATCAATTTCTGATCGAAACTTATCGTGCCGTAAGGATCCGAAATTGGGAAACTGCCACCTAAATCCAGCGCCAGTGATTGTTCGGATTCATTCACTAAAAAATTGGAATAGGTAAAAAACATAGGTCCATTGGCACTTCCCATTTGGTAGGTGCCATGAAGGCGTCTGCAGGAGGCGAATGTCTTGGGCTCATGATCAAACCATGGACCAATGCTTCCAAGAACCCTGCCCAATGAAAATCGTCCATCGTTGTGCGCATAGTAATACCCAAAGCTATTCAGGTTTACACTAAGCTTGTTCCCATGGGTTGCATTTTTAAGTTCCATAAAAAACGGAGACTGCATTGCGATTTCTCCCCATGTTATATTTTCGAGTACAGAGGTCCAAGTGGCTCCAAGTGGTTGCCCATTAATTTTAGAGCCATCATGCTGTCGTAGTTGTAAATCCCTAAATGCAGTAGGGGCAATGTTGCCTTCTAAAATAACACTACCATCACTTGCCAAAAGTCTAAGTTGAACGGCCCAAAGCTCTGAGGATCCTTGTTCTTGAGGGTCTAAATCGACCATTTTACCAGTCGTTCTTCCTTCAGCACCTGCGATCGTACAACCTTGAAGTGCCTCCATTCCCAGATCTTTCGAAACATGCCCGTCGGGACCTACGAATTGAGTTACTTGGCAATTTTCAAAATTGAAAACAGCACCACCTTCAGGGTTCCACCAGCCGTTGGGCGAAGACCCATCACGAACTTTCTGAAAAGAACTCTTAAAGGTCTTGTTGTTATAATGGGCTGGATCATTATTAACCGTGGAAACATCTGCTAGGAAATCCCCAGAAAAATGAATACTAGGAGTGTGTAAATAAGACATAGCTATGCATTAATTTGGATTAAAGAATCGCTTAATAAAAAAACACTAAGTGGGGAGTTTATTCTGGAAGCTTAAAGTTAAAAAGAAAAAAGTACATTGAGATCAAAAGAAGGCTTAAATTATTGAACAGCGTGCGCTATTGCCTTTAGCCAGTTGACATGATTACTTAATCCTAAACCGTCCTGTACTCTCATCGAAAAAGATGGAATCTTTCGGAAACAATGCTGTAAAATGACCTTGGGAAATCAAATGGCAGGGTTCGTCAACTTTTATGGACTGCGGGGTCATGATCATCATTTTGTCCGTTAATTGAATGGCCAAATCAATTTCATGCGTTGAGAATAAGATAGTTTTTCCTGTTTCATGAGCCAATCGTTTTAGAAGTTTTAGCACATAGGCCCGATGGTATAAATCTAGATGAGTGGTGGGTTCATCTAAAATAATAATTGGGGTGTCCTGTGCTAATGCACGAGCTATGGCGACACGCTGTAATTGTCCGTCACTCAGTTCAAAACACTTTCTATCCTTTAGATCCAAAGTGTCAGTTTGTTCCAAAGACCAAAGAATCATTTCCTTATCCTTTTCGCTCAATCTACCTAGCCAATTGGTGTGTGGTTGTCTCCCTAGGGTAATAAATTCCAAAACCGAAAGGTTTTTTGAACTTGGGGGCTCTGTCAACACCACACTTAATTGGGTAGCCAAAATTCCAGGTGAGAGAGAATGGAGTGATTCCCCTACTACATAAATAGTGCCCTCCAAGGCGGGTTGCATACCGCATAAGGTTCTAAGCAGGGTTGATTTCCCAACACCATTTGCTCCTACTAAACCAATCAGTTCGCCTTCTTGAAATTGAAAATGAACATCCTTCGCAATGACATTCTTATTCTTTTTTGAGGAATAGCCAATGGCGAGACCTTCAGCTTGTAGTACCATATGTCCTTTTTCCGAAGCCATTAGAATAGTAATTTACGTTTTCTAACCAATAACCAAATAACTACAGGAGCACCAATAAGGGACGTAATAGCGTTGATGGGTAAGGTATATTCAGAAAAAGGCAATTGCGCCACAACATCACAGACAAGCATAATGATACTACCAAAAAGCAAAACAGCAGGAATTAACACCCGATGATCTGATGAAGTAATCCATTGCCGGGTAATATGTGGAACGGCCAAACCAATAAATGCGATAGGCCCTGCAAAGGCAGTGATGGCACCTGCCAAAATACTAGTGACAATGATAATGACTAAGGTAGTTCGCTTAAGTTGAACGCCGAGACTACGAGCATAATTTTCACCCAACAGCAATGCATTTAGAGACTTGCTGGAAACGAATGCGATAACAATGCCCAAAAAGGTGCAAAAAGTAAGGATACCTATACCGCTCCAAGACTGATTACCTAGACTCCCAAAAGACCAAAATACGTATTGCTGTAATTTTTCAGCATTACTGAAATAGGATAAGACCGCCACCACGGCAGCGGTTACACTGCCAAACATAAGTCCAATAATGAGTATTGCCATGGTGTCCTTTACTCGCAATGTAACCGCCAAAACGGCTAGAAGCACCAAAAAACTTCCTAGCGCAGATGCGATTACCAAGCTCCATGAATTGGTTAAAAGACCTCCCAAAGTACTACCAAAAATGCCTGCACCCAAAATTAGAATGGCAACACCTAAACTGGCACCGCTGCTCAGTCCCAAAACAAAAGGTCCTGCAAGGGGATTTCTAAATAGGGTCTGCATAAGCAAGCCAGAAATGGCCAATCCGCTTCCCACTAGTACGGCCGTCAATGCTTTTGGAAGACGATACTCTTGTATAATGTATTGCCAAGAGGACTTAGATACCTCACCACCCGTTAGGGAGCTCAATACTTCAGAAAATGGGATAGAAACAGATCCTAAGCTTATATTCAAAAAAAATACGATCACCAACAGGATTGTTAGCAGTAAGAAGATACGACTATAGGATCGTGGTGATTTCATTCTACAAGCGAGGAGAAAAAATACAGTTCGTGATCGGGAATAATTTCTGGATGAAGTATTTTAATGATGTCTTTTAATACGATATCAGGTCTGTTGGGTGCCAGTTCGTAATACAGCACGCCTCCTGTTTCTCCCTTTTTGTTGGTAAAACTATATACCTGATTGCTTTTAAAGGCATCGAATTGGGAATATACTGTATGTACCTCTTCCATTTGAGAGTAACTACTGAATTGTCCGGGTCCAATCCAAAAATTGGCCTGTTGGCCTTTTTCCAGGACTGACTCTAAATTCAGGGAAATGCTGCCTGTTCCTTTGCTATCCTTCCAGAGGTACTCACCGTGGGCATCGTCAATGAATCGTGCTGCCCAACTATCGCCCTGGGGAAGGTACCATATATCTTTGTACATAGCGCCACTTAATACCGTAGGACGGCTGGTAGTTGTAGCGGCCAATGCCTTGGCTTGGTTGTAATTCCTTTCAATGTTATCAAAAATACTATCGGCCTCTTTCTCTTTATTGAAGAGCGCCCCAAAGAACTTAATCCACTCGGCTTTACCTAACGGATGGGTTTCTGTCCAATCGCTATTGTATAAGACGGGGATCCCTGTCTTTTTTATATTTGCAATGGTCTTATTGGCCCCCTCTACGGCAAAAGTGACCACTACATCCGGATTCATGTCAATGAGTAGTTCGGTATTGAGGTCTTCATTTTTACCCAATTCCTTCACTTTACCTGCCGCAATTAATGCCCTTGTATTTTCGGAAGAGATATAATCTAAGTTTGGAAAGCCGATTAGTGATTGTGCTTCTCCTAACATTTCCAAAGATGGTATATGTGTAGTAGAGGTAACTACAATATTGTCTATTGGCAACTGTAGAACAGCATCTGCATTGGATTCCCCTTCAATTTTAGAATCGTCATTCTTTAAAATATAACGATAACTAACATCTGCACCTGGCCATGGATTTGTAAGCGTGATTACTTTGTGGGTGTCGAAAGATGCTATGGTAAACCCTTCTGCATATTTTACTTCCGTTTGGGCAATACTAGGTGCGTTCTCCTGTGTCTTGTTTTCCTTACAACTTGTGGAAAAAAGGATCAGTAAAAGGAATAGGGATAGTTTTTGCATGCTCAAAAATAGGGGTTTTTATTTGGTGCTACAGTATAGTAGTACTATTTTCGCATCGAATTTTGGTGAAGGTTTTCCATTACTGGATAACTTTCTTAAAAGGGAATTTGGTGAAAAACCAAAGCTGTTCCCGCAACTGTGAGCCGTCATGCTAAGGTGTGATAGTGTACAACTTCGAAAACCACTGTTCTAAGGAATGGGAAGGTATGCACAATAGGCGAGCCAGGAGACCTGCCAGTTTTCAACATTTGTCAAACTTTCGGGATAAAGGTTTGGGAATGTAAATAAAGCGCTTGTTTCGCTTTATTTACTTCTTTCTTTTTCCGTTTTTAATCATTGAGTAATGAAAAAAAACTTTTTTTGGGCATTGGTCCTTTGTGCACCTTCATTTTTGATGGCACAAGAAACACAAAAAGTAGAGCAATTGGATTCGGTAGTTATAGACACCAAAGTTCCATTAGCTCGAAAAAACAGTGGTAAAGTGGTGGTTTCCATCACGGCCGAAGAATTAAAACAGCACGCGGGTAAAAGTGTTGCACAGATCCTGAACGAGGTTTCAGGGTTTGAAATGAATGGTAGCCGAAGCAATGACGGGCAAAACCTTGGTTACTTCGTTCGCGGTGGCCGTAACCGACAGGTAGTAATTATGGTAGACGGGGTACAGTTAAATGACCCTTCCCAGATTGCCAACGATTATGATCTTCGATTGGTGCCTGCCACGGCAGTAGAATCCATCGAGATTATTAAGGGTGCTTCGAGTGTGCTTTATGGAAGCGGTGCAGGAACAGCGGTAATTAGTATTAACACCAAAAAAACATCTGAAAAAGCATTCGCAGCCGATATTACTACTACCGTTTCTACAGATTATCCAGCCAATTTTGAAGGAGAAAGAGGGGGTAAAATTGAGAATTATGCTATCCTAAATGGAACGGCAGGAAAGTTTCTTTATAATGTAAGTATTGCCCATAGATTTACAGATGGCATTTCGGCCGTCGCTGCACCCGAAGGGGAGGCTGATTTCGAAGCCGATGTATTTAATAGCTTTAATACAAAGGTGGACCTGGGTTATAAAATAACTAATAACATCACATTAAAACGCTTTTTTGCGACAGATCAATTGGAAGCGGAGTTCGATGATTTCAGCTATGTGGATGCCAATAATGTAGGGAATTCCGAACAAATTCGAACAGGAGGAACTTTCCGTTGGAAATACAATAAGGGAAGTTTGGTCATTAATGACAGCCATAGTTGGTTAGATCGTGAATTCGAGTCCTCGTTTCCAAGTAAATTTGATGCGCAAAGCAGTACATTCGATGCCTATGCAAGCTATCAAGTGACCAGTAAGTTGACAGTTTTGGCAGGGGTAAATGGAAATTTTAGCAGGTTTAATTCCTTTACAATTCCTTTTGGGGCTAGCGAATTTACCCAAAATGTAAGCGAGGATACCGCAAAGTTCGATATCATAGATCCGTATCTGAATGCGACCTATATTTCCGATTTTGGACTGCAGGTAAGTGCGGGAGCCCGATTAAATAACCATAGTAATTATGGTACTCATATTGTATACAATGTAAATCCATCTTATGGATTCGATATTGGAAAGGGTAATCTTAAGGTGTTGGGTTCTTATAGTACCGCTTATATCACTCCTTCCTTATTTCAATTGTACGATCCGTTGTATGGAAATGAAGAACTGCAACCAGAAGAGAATACGACCATAGAAGGTGGTTTGGAGTTTACCTCCGGCAAGAAATTTAGGGTAAGTGCCGTTTACTTTACACGAAATGAAACCAATTTTGTGGATTTCGTTACCGTAGATCCTGAATTGTTCATTTTTCAGTACCAGAATATTTCCGATGAATTCGATACCAGCGGAATCGAGGTTGAGGTGTCTAAGCAATTTGGGGAACAATTTACAGTGGCTGCCAATTATACCAACACACAGGCGGACGACCGTTTTGCATTACGAATCCCTGAGCACAAGGCGAATGCCCGTGTTAATTATAACCCCGATAACAAAACCGTGCTTGGAGTAAGTTATCTATATACAAGTGATCGAGATGATAATTTCTTTAATCCTGATACTTTTCTAAGTGAGACCGTTGTATTGGAAAGTTTCGGGCTGCTCAATTTTACAGCCAGCAGGCAGTTTACCAAAACTGTTCGTGTATTTGCTGGAGTGAGCAATATCCTGGATGAAGAGTACGAAGAATTGTACAGATTCCAGACCCGTGGTAGGAATTTCCAGTTTGGATTGAATTTAAGTTTCTAAGCTGTTTAGTTCATAATTGTTTGCAAGTAACCCCGGCCATATTGGTTGGGGTTTTATTTTTAGTATTAACTTATTCTTGTGATGTAATTGTAAGTCTACTGTCTATTTTTGAAATATGAGATGGATTGGTATCACTTTCATTTTTGCCTTATTAAGCTGCGATTCAAAAGAAATAAAATTATCCGGGGATACTGAGATGGGTAAGCTTTTAGTCGGGAAGTGGGAGATGATTTCGTCAAGTAAATCCTATGCCTATCATCCTCCATCCTGTGCCCGGATTGGTGAAGGGACAATTTTTGAATTTACCCTTTCAGGGGAAATAAAGGTATTCCGGGATGACGAAGATGAGCTGTATCCTTGTAATGGAGATCAGTTCTTTTGGGTAAAGGATAAAGCACTGACATTTTTCGAATTAGAATCCTCTTGGCAAAGCGAGATACTGAAATTGACAGAAACCCAATTAGCGATTAGGACAGAAGCCTTGCAGCCCAACTTGGCTATTTGGAGTGTCTATGGAATCTGGAATTGTACTCCAGAATATGATTCCTATGTCCCTAAAGAAGATTTTGTAATGAACTTCAAGAAAATCCTATAAATAGTACAAGCTTCAATTTGGTGTATCTCATCTTTTGCCAGCGCTAACCTTTTTGTTTGTATGACCTATAGGATTTCAAAGAAAACAGTCACCTCGGATTGAATCTTTATTCTTTCAAAATCCGTACTCGGATCAGTAAAATCCATAGGTGGTACAGCATAAAAACTATTTGAGGCACTTAATCGTACCCTACGGGAATTTATTTCTGGGTTGTTATCAGAAATAAAAACAGCCTTTCCTACAACCTGCCCCAATGGATTCAACAAAGATTCTGCCTGTCTTTTAGCTTTCGCTACAGCTTTTCCCCTTAATTCAATCTTCAATTCCTCCATTTTGGAATAATCGACCTTTTGGAGATTTACATTCGAGATGCTGATCATTTCCAATTCTTTCAGCACTTTACCAGCCGTATTCGCATCGTTCACCAAAAGGAGGTACGACTTATCTTTCAGAACATCTTTCTTCTTGAGTAAATATTTCCTGAAATCGCTACTCAAATCCGATAGGGATAATTGCTCTTGGGTGTTAATTCCCAATGCTTTTAGTTTGATCATCATCCTGTTCTCCAATTCTTCCACGGGAATTTTCCCTTTTGTATCCTTTTCGGAAATTATGATTGAGAGATAGATTTGATCTGGAACTACTTCCGTAGTATAGGTAGCTGTGGTCTGTAGGTAGGGTTTTTCTAGAAAATTATGTTCCTGGCTGTACGCAGAGAATGTAACGAATACGAGTAATAGGAGTAAGGCTCTTTTCATGATTTGTGTTTTAAGATCTCAAAACCTAAGATAGTACTTCTTCCCGTTATGGATAGTTTAGATCATTCCCATATGGCATTCGGGCATAACTATGGTGGCATTAAAAACTAATCTTTTCGCACCAAAGCCTTCCATGGAATCACAAAAGGTAAAATCGCAACCCAAATTAAAAAGAACAAAGCTATTTCCTTAGGGTACGGTTGTTTCTGAAAGATAGCTGGAACAGCTACGAGAAGTAACCACGCACTCATATACATGAATTGCATGAGTAATACGATCGACATTTTTAAGGGTTTCCATAGCCCAATAACGGAGACGATACCAATGGCCAACCATATGGCTCCCACCATGCGGATCACACCGTTGGATTCATAGAAACCACCAAATATGGAATCGGCTGCACTTTCGGGGAAAAATAACGATATAATGCCTATCCAAGTGGCGACCAAAATATTGGCGATATATACCGTTTTAATGCGCAATGTTAGTTGTTTTCCAAGTACATGATCCCATTTATCGGGGATGATGATTTGCTATCGGCTAATGTTTGGAGTGGTCTAAATGAAGCTCTCGGTCTCGGAGCGGGTATCCCAGTAATTTCGGCAATGGCTGCTGCCAAAAGTGGCTCATTGGGGTCTCCAAGGACACCTAGGTTACTATAATCCTCTTCGACCAACACATCGGGTGCCAAGCCATTGATGAAATCGGTCACCCCATTTTTATTGACGGTTTTAAATACCAATGGCAGCATGGCATAGGTGTGGTTCGGATTTGCTTGACTACGGCTAAAATTGGGTGCGGGAGCATCATACAGTAAAAACGAAGCTTGAAATTTACCAGTGGTATTATCTCCAACCTGTACTACGTTAACATGGGCATCCAGGCCATTAATCACCAATTCACTAGCCGATGCGGATCGACCTGTAGTCAAAAAATATACTTGGTTTAAATTTAAACTGTTTATGGCGTCTCCATTCGAAATAGACGTGTTGAACAGACCAGCACTGGCATAATCCCCTTGTCTGTCGTCATTCCATTGTTCGGTATAAAACACATCTCCATTAAATTGTCCTGTTACCATGGCACCAAGATCCACTGCAGTTTCAACAGATCCACCTCCATTGTACCTAAGGTCGATCACCAAATCGGTAACCCCATCTGCCTGAAATTGTGCAAATGCGGCATTAAGTTGTGCATCGAAGTCATTGGTAAATGCATTGTACATGAGGTAACCTATTCGCTGTCCATTTATATCCAAAGTGCGAACTAGGTGTACAGGGTTTTCGGTATATTGCTCTTTCACGAGCGCCACACTTTCTCCCGTAGGGGTAACCACTTCACCATCAAAATCTGCCAATCCTATGGTATAGGCATCTGATGCCAATAAATCATTAAAATTATTTTCAGTGAGCTGTTGCCCATCTATGGTATTAAAAATCATTCCGCGTTGCAATCCCATTTGAGAGGCACTGGTGTTGGGCAACACATACCTAACATAGCCAAACACATTGCCGCTTCCGTCTGGATAAAATACCAGGCCATATTCCATACCATTGGTATCTGTGGTTCCGCCAAGGGCATTCTCCAGGGCAATATAATCATCGACCAGAATACTAAAGCGATCTTGGCCCGATTTCAGGTAGGCAAAAAAGGTTTCTGGTGTTTCAAAGCTATTTAGGAAGGAATTGAATTCGTCGTCCGTTGCAAAAGCGTCGTTAGCCAGCTCTGGTGTATCCGCTTTGTACAGGTAAAAGAAATTGAGGCCTCTCCATATAAATTCATTGATGGAAGAGGTAGAGGCGGGGGTCAAATTATCATCATTATCTTCAAAACAGGAAAAACATACGAGGAATACAATAAGTAGTAGGGGCAAAAAGCGCTTTTTCATGGCATTTTTTTATTTTCGGGATGCTGTATAATAGGTCTATAAAACCCCTAAAGTACTTACATTATTGTGATTTAAAAATAAAATGTAACAAAAAATATAATGGGTCGTCGTAGAGATAGAATGGCATTATTAATGTCTGTAAACTAACCATCATGAACCAAAGAGAGTTTTTAGCCAAAGTGCTACCCTACAAGGACAAACTGTACCGTTTGGCAAAGCGATTGTTGGTTTCAGCGGAAGAAGCAGAGGATGCCGTTCAAGAAGTGTATTTGAAATTGTGGAAAGGAAGGGAGAATATTGGAAATTATAAAAACCCGGAAGCGTTTGCCGTAACCATGACAAAGAATTATTGTTTGGACCGATTGAAATCGAAACAGGCTTCGAATCTGAAGATTGTGCACAGCAACTATCAGAACGATGAGAACCTGCAGAGAAAAGTAGAGGTAAACGATGGGGTGGAACTTGTTTTCAAGATAATGCAAACCCTACCAGATAAACAACGAATGGTCCTTCAGTTAAGGGATGTAGAGCAGTTTGAATTTCATGAAATCGCCGAAATGATGGAAAGTAATGAAACTGCAGTAAGGGTAACCTTATCCCGAGCAAGAAAGGCCGTAAGGGAACAACTAATAAAACAGTACAACTATGGAGTTAGCTGAAATTGAAAAATTATTGGAAGTCTATTTCAAGGGGGAAACCACCTTGGGAGAAGAGGAATTGCTTCAGGAGTTCTTTGCTTCTCAGCAAGTACCGAACCATTTGGAAATGTACCGTCCTATGTTCTTGGCCTTTAGTAGTGCCAAGGAAGAAACCATCAAGAAAGAGATTGTACTTCCAATAAGTAAGGCCTCGAGTTACTGGAAATTGGGCATTGCGGCTTCATTTGTGGTTTTGTTGGGAATTACGGGTTTTATGTTCTTCAACAATGGAGGGCTTAGCCCGGAGGAAGAGGAAGCATTGGCCGCCTATAACAAAACCAAGGAAACCATGATGCTGCTTTCGGAAAACTTCAACTCAGGAACAGAAGCCATGCTTCACCTAAACGAATTTAATAAAGGGATTGCCAGTATGTCGGTAATCAACGAATTCAATGAATCTAAAAATTTAATCTTAAAGTAAAAACGCAAAATTTAAAATAGAATACAATGAAAAAGATAGCAATTGTAATAGCCTTATTCATGGCACCGATGTTAGCGACCGCACAGGGAATTTTCGATTCCTATGAGGACGAAAGCGAAGTAACCTCTGTAGTGGTTACCAAGAATATGTTCAAATTGTTGGCGAAGATCGAAGTAGACTCCGAAGACCCAGAAGTTCAGGAATATATGTCTATGGTAAATAGTTTAGACAATATCAAGGTTTTTATGACTGAGAATGATGGTATTGGAGCAAGGATGAAGGCCGACGTTACCAAGTATGTATCAGCCTCAAACGGATTGGAAGAGTTAATGCGTGTTAAGGACGATGGTAAGAATGTGAAGTTCTACTCCAAGCAAGGGAAGGACGAAAACCATGTAAGTGAATTATTAATGTTCTTAGATGGGGAAATGGATGGAAAAGAAGGAACTGTCATTATGAGTATCACAGGAGATATAGATTTAAAGCAGATTTCCAAATTGACCAAAGACCTAAATGTTCCTGGTAGCAGTGAATTGGAAAATGTAAAAAAGAAAGGATAAGCCATGCAACTCGTAAAAATTCTAACCGCCTTAACTGTAGCAGCCATAGCATTGGTAAGCTGCAACAATGACAAATCCTTGCAACGTTATTTGGTAGACAAGCAAGAAGATGATCGATACCTGAAAGTAGATTTGGCAACGAGCTTGTTACAAAGCGACGAAGCTAGTTTTACTGAAGAGCAGAAGGAGATACTGAATACCATTAAGAAAGTTAATATGGTGGCGTATCCGCTTAAGAATGGCAATGCAGATGAATACAATGCTGAAAAAAGCAAGGTACGTGAAATCATAGACCAAGAGAAGTATAAGACCCTGTCCAAGATGAAGTCTAAGGACACGCACATTACCTTGAAGTATTTAGGGGAAGAAGATGCCATAGACGAAGTAATCGTCTTTGCCAGTAATGAGGAAAAAGGGTTCGGAGTGTTCCGATTGTTGTGTGATGACATGAAACCCGGACAGGTATTGCAGCTTATGAATTCAATAGATAGCGGAGATATAGATGTATCTAAACTAGCCGGTTTCGGTGATGTATTCAATGCTATGTAAAAGAAAAATAAACATGTAAGTAATTGAAAGCCTCTATTTTAGAGGCTTTTTTTATGTTTTATTTTAGAGTTTTAATGTCATTCACAGAAATGATGGTGTCTTTGACCGAAAACCATTTTTTGCAGGATTATGTTGTAGGAAATGATCCCTACATTCGTATTGTTAGCTTAATGTAGAGAGATGATGTTTTAGAGGACAAAAACATTTCCGATTCAGAGACCCCTTCGGTTGAAAGGGCGAGTTGAAGAAGTGTTGAAGGCTTCGGGTGGGGATTCGAAGCCTTTTTTTTGAAAAATTGATGATTGACGAATATATAAAACTGTATACCGAAAACTACATTTTTAGATTATTTGGTTTGGCAAGCTGGTATACATTTTGAACTTAACCTAATATGGTTGTCTTAGCCCCCAAATTGAGCAACCTTTATTTCCGGTCCAGAGACCCCTATATAGAAAGGGATAGGTGGTGAAATAAAAAAAACAGGCTCCCGAATAGGGAGCCTTTCTTTTAAATTCCTGTATAATTTCCTGGCGTTATTACCCGCATCTCTGCCTTTATCCCATCAGAAACATCAAGGGTTTCAATGAAATCGGCAATGGACTGCTGCGTTACGGCTTCATTCGTACGTGTAAGCCCTTTCAAGGCCTCATACGGATTGGGATAACCTTCACGTCGCAAAATGGTTTGAATAGCTTCGGCTACAACGGCCCAATTATTCTCTAAGTCTTCTGCGAATTTGGATTCGTTCAACAATAACTTATTCAATCCTTTTAAGGTAGACTGTAAACCGATAATTGTATGACCAATGGGCACACCTATATTTCGCAATACTGTACTATCGGTAAGATCTCGTTGCAATCGGCTTATGGGTAATTTAGCCGACAAATGTTCGAAAACTGCATTGGCAATCCCCAGGTTTCCTTCACTGTTTTCAAAATCAATAGGATTTACCTTATGCGGCATGGCACTACTTCCTATTTCCCCTTTTTTTATTTTTTGTTTGAAATAATCCATGGAGACATAGGTCCAGATATCCCGGTCCAAATCAATCAAAATGGTATTTATACGCTTCAAACAGTCGAAAAGGGCTGCCATATGATCGTAATGTTCAATCTGGGTAGTTGGGAATGAATGGTGCAAAAACAGCTTTTCCTGAACGAATTGTGTTCCGAAAGCCTTCCAATCAATGGTGGGGTAGGCTACTTTGTGGGCATTAAAGTTACCTGTAGCTCCTCCAAACTTGGCGGCACTTTTAATATCATTCAATAAATCGAATTGTTCTTCAATTCGTGTTACAAAGACCTGAATTTCCTTGCCCAATCGTGTTGGGGAGGCTGGTTGCCCATGGGTACGGGCTAACATAGGCACATCCTTCCATTCTTCAACCAATGCCTTTAGCTTGTCCTTTACTTCCAAAAGTTGCGGCACATATACCTCGTTCATAGCTGCCTTCAAAGAAAGGGGAATCGCAGTATTGTTAATATCTTGTGAGGTCAATCCAAAATGGATAAACTCCTTGTATTTCTGCAGTCCCAACCCATCAAATTTCTCTTTAATGAAATATTCTACCGCCTTTACATCATGATTGGTCACCTTTTCGGTTTCCTTGATTTGTTGGGCATCCTGGGTAGAAAATTCCTCATACAAATTTCTTAACTCCACAAATAATGAAGTATCGAAATCTGCCAATTGTGGCAAAGGTATTTCTACCAATGCGATGAAGTATTCAATTTCAACCTGAACCCTAAACTTTATAAGGGCCTCTTCCGAAAAGAAGGGAATTAATCCTGAAGTTTTGGAGGCGTATCGCCCATCGATAGGAGAAATGGCTTGTAATGCATGGTTGGACATAGGCGCAAATTTTGAAAGGGCAAAGATACGGAAGAGTAATGAGTTTTTGGTACTGCCCGGAGAGTAATATAATTCACCGATTGATCATTGGAACCATCCCAATCTTCTTATTTTTGGTTCTGTCGAATCTGGGTCAAAACCTTTCCGCCCCGATTCTTGTATCCAGCGGTTCCTGTGGGGATGTTTCGTTCTAAAATTTGTTCCAATTCAGGATGAATCCAATCATACTCCGTACCCAAATAATACAGGCAGGTCATGGCACGTGCTTGGCATGCCACCTTTTGGTCAGTGATCATCCAATCGAAGCAGCACTCGGTCATTTGTAGTTTGTGCGCCTCGGTTAGGGTCTCCCTTATGTCTGTTTTCATCTTTTTATAATAATCCAGGCACATCTTTTCGCAAAGATTGGCCAAAGGTCGTACCGATTGGTCCTTTTTTACCTTTGGCATGTTTTCAAAAAAGTAATCCAGATGCGGATAAAGGATGGATTGCCGTTTTAAGAATACGAACTCCATGACCCAAGCCGCTTTATGGGACAGCTCATCCTGCTTCTCATGAAATACATATTCCAAGAGTTCCTTAAAGGTTTCAGGGTGATCTAATACCCATAAAGCCCCGTTCATGCGATTTTCGCGATACGCTTTGTCGTAACTTATATGTGGCAGCAACCCGGAATCCATTAGGCGGTCGCGTTTATCGTTTTAATCACTTTTGGAACGCCAGAGGTGGCTTTTTCGGCGTAAACAGTGATACGGTCTGAGGAGGAAATGGATGGATTTGGATCTACAAAATGAACCGGTACGTTGGGTCCAGCATATTGAATGAGTCCAGCTGCCGGATATACTTGCATAGAAGTGCCAACTATCAGTACACAATCTGCCACCGAAACCAATTCGGCTGCGACTTCTATCATGGGAACGGCTTCTCCGAACCAAACGATATGCGGACGTAGTTGATGGTTGTGCTCACAAAAATCACCAACGTTAAGATCATGTTGCCAATCCATGATAAGATTTTCGTCAAAGGTACTTCGAACCTTCAAGAGTTCCCCATGTAAATGCACAATGCGGGAGCTTCCGGCCCTTTCATGCAAATCATCCACATTTTGGGTAATAACGACCACTTCATGGTCTTCTTCCAGTCTTGCCAATGCCTCATGTGCCGCATTGGGCTGCACTTCTTTCAATTGACGACGGCGTTGATTGTAAAACTCTAGTACCAATTCGGGGTTACGGGCAAAACCTTCTGGAGAGGCTACTTCCATTACATCATGGCCCTCCCATAGCCCATTGCTGTCCCTAAAGGTTTTCAGGCCACTTTCGGCACTAATTCCAGCTCCCGTAAGTACGGCTATTTTCATGTAGATCGTATTTTTTATCTTCGTTTAAAATTACTCTTTTCCTTTGGATATACAACTGTTGGCATACCTACAATCCTATCTTACCGAAAGACGACGCAATCTATTCGAAACGGTCTTGCAGGAACGCACACGGCACTTTACGGTAGTTACGGAAGATGTCTATCAAATGCATAATGCAAGTGCCGTAATGCGGAGTTGTGATGTATTTGGAATTCAGGATTTACATGTAATTGAAGAACGCTTAGGCAAGAGGATGGATCGCGAAATTGCCATGGGAGCCCAGAAATGGGTGGATGTGCATCGCCATGAAAGGGTGGAAGATTGTATCGATATGGTTAAAAAACAAGGGTATCAAATAGTGGCGACCACTCCACATAATGATTCTTGTATGCTACAGGAGTTTGATGTTACCGTACCAAGCGCTTTCTTTTTTGGAACCGAAAAAGATGGGGTGAGCGATGTGGTTATGGAGCAGGCAGATGTGCACCTCAAAATCCCAATGTTTGGATTTACCGAAAGTTTGAATATTTCGGTCTCAGCGGCGATTATTTTGCAAGACGTGGTTACCCGACTAAGGAAGGAACAAGTGAATTGGCAACTCACTGAAGAAGAGATTCTTGATTTAAAAATGCAATGGACCCTAAGATGCATCAAAAGTGCAGATAAAATTGTAGCCAGGTTTTACGACAAGAATTGATTTTTATACCTATCTTTTTACCTTAATAACCAAAAAATTTTAGTCATGATTTTTCTATACATCCTAGCCGGTATTGTTGGCCTGATCATTTTACTAGCGCTTTTGGCACCAAAGAAATACCATGTGTACCGTAGCGTGAGTATAAATCGTCCCGTAGGTGACGTATTTTCATATATAAAAATTGTCAAGAACCAGGATGAGTGGTCACCTTGGAAAAAACGGGACCCTGGGATGAAACAGATATTTACAGGCGAAGATGGAACTGTTGGCTTTCTGTCGCGTTGGGAGAGTGATCATAAGAATGTGGGTTGGGGTGAACAAGAAATTAAGAATATAGTGAATAATGAAAAAATTGAAACAGAATTACGTTTCCTAAAACCTTTTAAATCGCAAAGCGATGCCTATATAAAAACTGATGCAGAGGGAGATGGAACAAAAGTAACCTGGGGTTTTCATGGAAAACATAAAGTGCCGATGAATATTATGATGATGTTCTTTAATATGGACAAAGCGGTTGGAAAGGATTTTGATGAAGGATTGGCCGACTTAAAACAAGTGCTCGAAAAATAGTAACCATGAAGCAGAATACATTTGGCTGGATAGAAATTCCAGTAACGGATATGGAACGCGCCAGTGCTTTTTATGAGAAGGTCTTTGATATAAAAATTGAACAGGTGAATTTTGGTGGTTTGAAAATGGGATGGTTTCCCAATGCCGGTCAGGTATATGGAGCCACCGGAACATTGATACAACAGGAAAGCTATATACCAAGTCATGAAGGCCCTTTGGTGTATTTTAATTCCGAAGATCTTCAGCAGGAATTGGATAGGATAGAAGCCGCTGGTGGAAAGATACTTCAACCCAAAACCCAAATATCTGAAGAACATGGATATATGGGCGTTTTTGAAGATAGCGAAGGCAATAGGGTAGCGCTTCACTCCCAAAAGTAAGAGGAATGGATTTTGTGCCAAGGGATCCCAATTTCCGACAGAAAGTAAAAGATAGTTTTCAGCGCCAACAGTTTATGGACTTTATTGGCGCTGAATTCATAAAAGTGGATGCGGGTTATTGTGAAATCCGTTTGCCATATCGGGAAACATTGACACAACAGCATGGTTTTTTTCATGCTGGGATTATTGGGGCTATGGCAGATAATGCAGCTGGATACGCGGGCTATTCCCTCATGGAAGTCGATGCATCTGTACTCACGGTAGAATTTAAACTTAATTTATTGGCTCCCGGAAAAGGTGAAGCATTGGTAGCGAAGGCCCAAGTTCTTAAAAGTGGAAAAACACTCACGGTTTGTAGATCGGATGTATTTGCTATTTCCGAAGGACAGGAAAAGTTATGTGCTGCCGCTCAAGTTACCCTCATTCAGTTACAAAATACAAGTGATACCTAAATGAATCTAGAAGAAAACAAGGCCAACGCCATAGCCTTTTACAAAATGGCGTACGAAGGAAAGCCAGCAGAAGCCGTGGCGAAGTATGTAGGAGATCAATACATTCAACACAATCCAGACGTGGCAGACGGTCCGAAGAGATTTATTGAATATTTCGACCGAATGCAGGCTGAGTATCCGGACAAATCAATATCGTTTGTAAGATGCATTGCACAAGCCGACTTAGTGGCTTTGCATACCCATCAAAAATGGCCAGGAAACGAAGAGTATGTGACCATGGATTTTCTACGTTTTGATGCCAATGGAAAAATTGTGGAACATTGGGATGCTATTCAAAAAGTACCGGCAACAATGGCCCATACCAACGGAATGGTGTAATTGACCCCCACCATTCTTAAATTATTTCATTCTTGCATCGTAATTTAAAACGGAAACCATCGTTACCTATAGAAATCAACGAATTGTAGCCATGAGAAATGTACTCTCCTTTTTTTTCCTAGCACTTTGTTCCTTTTCATATGCGCAACATTCTGAATATTTTTTGGACCGTACAAAAGGTATAACACCTTCCGATACTTCTAGCGTAGAGAGGTACTATAAAAATGGTATTGTAAAGGAAGCAGGAACGACTTTGACCTATAAAATGCCTGAGTATACTTACCATAAAAAATATGGGGAGTATAAAACGTATTACAAGGACGGGGCATTAAAAAGCTCAGTAGAGTACGACCGCCTTGGAAACCCATTATCTGCAGTTTTCTATAATAACAATGGAACGACTTGGTGGAAATCGAAAACCCTCGAAATTGATTTGGCAATTAGCGATCCGAAAAAATATTTTTTGAGTGATCGCCCTGTAATCCTTACCAAATGGAATAAAGAAATGAAATATGGCTACGATATAGAAGGTATGTACATTCGGTCTGAAGGAAAAACCATCAATGGAACCAAGGCTGAAATATGGAAGGTGTATGACGAAGAAGGCAGGTTAATGGGGGAAATAGACCATAGTAAGTAACACAACAAACAGTATCGTGAAACTCGTATTTGCAACCCATAATGAACACAAGTTCCGTGAAGTGAAGGCTTTGGTTCCGGAGCATATTGAATTGGTGAACCTAACCGACATTGGATGTTTCGATGATATTCCTGAGACAGCCGAAACCATTGAGGGAAATGCCAAATTAAAGGCCGATTATGTACGTGATCACTACAATTTGCCTTGTTTTGCCGATGATACGGGATTAGAGGTAACGGCTTTAAATGGAGCTCCTGGGGTATACAGTGCCCGGTATGCCGGTCCTGAGAAAAATGCAGAAGCCAATATGACAAAGTTGCTGAAAAACCTTGAAGGTAAAGATGATAGATCCGCACAGTTTAAGACCGTGATAGCCCTTGCTATGAATGGAAACGAAGAACTGTTCCCAGGCATTTGCAAAGGAATAATTACTCATCATGCAAAGGGCCAACAAGGATTTGGATATGATCCCATCTTTCTGCCAGAGGGCTATGCCCAGACCTTTGCTGAAATGGATCAGGAAGAAAAAGGAAAGATCAGCCATAGGGGACTTGCCATTTCCCGACTGATTGATTTTTTGAATTCCATGCCTTAGTTCACGAACGATTCACCCCAAACGCATTACTAAATTTTAAAAACCTATCTTTGCCGCAAATTCCTCAGGGTGAGGAAGTGTTGAAGTCGAGGCATTTGGGTTTAATTGTCGTTTACCTCCAATCAACACCGTAACAATTAAACATAATAAATGTCTGCATTTCAGCAATTGGGCTTGGAAGAAAATCTTCTGCAAGCCATTTCGGATATGGGTTTTGAAACGCCATCCGAAGTTCAAGAAAAAACAATCCCTATTTTATTACAAGAGGAAACCGATATTGTTTCCTTAGCACAAACCGGAACGGGTAAAACTGCCGCTTTCGGATTTCCGATGCTTCAAAAAATCAATGCGGAGAGTAGGACCACACAAGGTCTCATACTGTCCCCAACCCGTGAACTTTGTCTTCAGATTACTTCCGAATTAAAGAATTACGGAAAGTATGTGAAAGGTCTTAATGTAGTCGCCGTATATGGTGGCGCAAGCATTAGCGAACAGGCTTCAAAAATTAAAAAAGGAGCACAGATTATCGTAGCTACTCCCGGCCGTATGAAAGATATGATCGGCCGTCGCATGATCGATATTTCAAAAATTGAGTATTGTGTACTCGATGAAGCCGATGAGATGCTTAATATGGGCTTTTACGAAGATATTACAGAGATCCTTTCGCATTCACCAGAAGACAAGAGTACATGGCTTTTTAGTGCCACCATGCCTAAGGAGGTATCGGTAATTGCCAAGAAGTTTATGAATAATCCTATTGAAATTACAGTAGGAACAAAGAATACAGGATCTGCCAATGTATCGCATGAGTACTATATGGTCAATGCACGGGATCGCTATCAGGCATTGAAACGCTTGGCAGATATCAATCCGGAGATTTTTTCTGTGGTTTTCTGTAGAACCAAGCGCGATACCCAAAAGGTGGCCGAAATGCTTATTGAAGATGGGTATAGTGCGGCGGCAATTCATGGGGATTTAAGTCAGAATCAACGTGATCTGGTGATGAAGTCATTCCGTACACGTCAAATCCAAATGTTGGTTGCTACCGACGTAGCGGCTAGGGGAATTGATGTAGAGGATATTACACACGTAATCAATTATCAGTTACCTGACGAAATAGAAACCTATACGCATCGTAGTGGTCGTACTGGACGTGCTGGAAAGACGGGGATTTCTATGGTGATCGTTTCTAAGAGCGAACAACGTAAGATCAAGCAGATTGAAAAGATCATCAAAAAGGAATTCGTAAAGAAGGACGTTCCTAGCGGTATGGAAATCTGTGAAATTCAGTTATTTCATTTGGCAAACAAGGTGAAGAACACCGATGTGAATCATGAAATCGATGTATACCTTCCCAAGATTAGCGAGGTATTGGAGGAATTTACCAAAGAAGAACTTATACGGAAGGTCTTTTCTGTTGAGTTTTCACGTTTCTACAATTACTATCGCAAAGCTAAAGATTTGAACGTAGCCGAAGGAAGTGGTTCTTCGTCTAGAACCGATCCTAAAGATAGTGCACGATACTTCATTAATTTAGGTCGTAAGGACGGATTGGAATGGATGGACCTGAAGGATTTGGTTCGCGAGATCACCCAGTTAGGTAAGGATGATGTGTTCCACGTAGACACTATGGACAGTTTCTCATTCTTCAATACTGATGTCGCGAATATTGATAAAGTGATGGAGGCCTTTAAAGGGGTTCAGTATAACGATCGAAACGTAGATATTGAAATTTCAACCAAGGGACGCAGTGGTGGCCGAGGAAGAAGAAAAGACGGTCGTGGAAAAGGAGGCTTTAAGGGTAAAGGAAAAAGAGGAGATGATCGAGGTGGAAAATTCCGAGGAAAGGGTGGTGACGACCGTGGCGGAAAGTTCAAGGGAAAGAGCAGAAGAAAAAGCAATAGACCCAACGAAAGTGGAACTGGCGGTAGGCGCAGAAGACGTTAGTCTTGCGCCAGTTTAGGCTGTTTTTTTTGGGTTAACGAAACTTTGGCAAGGATTTAGAGTCTAAATCATTACTTTTATATCCAATTAATTGCTATGAAAAAAGCCTTTTACCTACTTCTTTTAACGATGCTACCTATAACCCTTCTGGCACAGGAAGGGGAAACCATAAATGGGGTGGTGCTTAATGATGCTAATGATTCCCCCCTTGAAAATGTAAATATTGTAAACCTTAATCAGGTGATCGGTACGACGTCAGACAAGGACGGAAAGTTCGCCTTGCGGGCAGCGGTAAATGATACGCTATATTTTTCATACCTAGGATTTAAGTCCATTCGGGTTCGTGTGACCAATGACTGGATGAAGTTTGGGGAGGTTAAAGTGAAAATGACAGAATTGGGAATTGCTCTGGAGCAAGTAGTGGTAAGGCCAGTAGAACTTACGGGTTATGTGGAAGTCGATGCCAAATTGATTCCTATTTACGATGATTACCGCTATCGCATTGCCGGTTTGGGAGGAGGATATGAAGGAGGCCAATCGCAACCTGGGGCCGTTTCGAAAGTGTTGAGTTCAATTTTTAATCCTGCCGATTTCCTCTATAATGTCTTTGGGAAACGACCCAAACAAATGCGAAAACTCCGAAAAATGAAGGAAGACGATCAGATTCGGAATTTACTGCAATCCAAATTCGATAGGGAAACACTTATGGCGGTGCTTCAATTGGAAGAGAATGATATAGATGAAATCCTGAATAATTGTAATTACTCCAAGGGTTTTATACAAACTGCAAACGACCTTCAAATCCTTGACGCTATAAGCGATTGCTACGAGCAATACAGGGTATTGGCTCGGGACAAAAGCAAAGGGTAACACATGTTTCAATTACTAGTGCATTATTCCCTGCATCTATGGGTGCCGGGTGTGTTGGCCTATGTGTTCTTTAGAAACCAATGGAAAAAGGCTTGGTTGATCATGGTACTCACCATGTTAATCGATCTGGACCATTTATGGGCATCGCCCATTTTCGACCCCAATCGATGTAGTATCAATTTTCACCCATTGCATACCTATTGGGCTCTAATGGTTTATATCGTGCTATTGTTCTTCAGGAAAACCCGAATTTTGGGGTTGGGGTTTGTGCTTCATATTATTGCCGATAGTATTGATTGTTTTTGGATGGGTAGCTAGCGCCTTATCCTTTAAATTTCATATCTTTCTCTAGTAAACGTGTCCTGTGTTTTGAAAGAACTTATCCATAACCAAAGACTGTATTTTAATACCCATATTACCAAGGGAATACCTTTCCGTGTGCAACAATTAAAGCAATTGAAACGTGCTCTAAAGGTGAACGAGCAATTGTTATGCGATGCGATTTACGATGACTTCAAAAAATCTGCGTTCGATACTTATACCACAGAACTGGCCTTGGTATATAATGACATAGATGATGCATTGAGGCATTTGTATAGATGGTCCCGAAAGCAGAAGGTAAAAACGAATTTGGTAAACTTTCCCGCCAAAAGTTATGTGATCCCAGAACCATTGGGTGTGGCACTTATTATCGGAGCTTGGAATTACCCATATTTATTAACGCTGGCACCCATGGTCGCTGCAATGGCAGCAGGTTGTACTGTGGTCATGAAACCTAGTGAAATCCCCATAGGGACTTCAAAAGCGTTGAAAAAGGTGTTTTCTGAAAGCTTTTCGGAAGAATACATCGCCGTGGTCGAAGGAGGTATAGCGGAAACGACAGATCTGCTAAAACAAAAGTTCGACAAAATCTTCTTTACCGGTAGCACTCATGTTGGAAAAATCGTGTACAAAGCCGCTGCGGAACACTTAACGCCAGTCACTTTAGAGCTGGGAGGCAAAAGCCCAGCATTCATTACGAAGGATTGCAATTTGAAAATGGCGGTTAAGCGTCTTATTTGGGGCAAATTTCTTAATGCTGGCCAAACCTGTGTGTCACCAGATTATGTTATGGTGCATCAATCAATCGAGCAGCGATTCTTGGAATTGGCAAAGACCGAAATTGAAAAGGAGCAATATCAAATAGAAAATGGCAATTATGTTCAAATCATTAATGAGCGGAATCTAGAAAGACTCAGTAAACTAATTCAACCTGATAAAGTGTATTATGGTGGAGAAGTTCGAAGGGATGAACGAGTTGTTGGGCCTACCATATTACATAATGTAAAATTCACCGATCCTGTAATGCAGGAAGAGATTTTTGGACCTATTTTACCGGTAATAACATACGAATCCTTAGACCAGGCGGTTAGTCTAGTGAATACATTACCGAAGCCCTTATCCTGTTATGTGTTTACCAGAAGTAGAAGGGCCAAAAGAAAAATCCTTACGGAATTGTCCTTTGGCGGCGGTGGGGTGAATGAAAATGTATTGCATATCGCCAATCATCATTTGCCGTTTGGAGGAGTAGGAAGCAGCGGAATGGGAAGTTATCACGGTGAAGCAGGATTTAGGGCGTTTTCACATTATAAAAGTATTTTGGAAAAGCCCAATTGGTTGGAATTACCACTTAAATATTACCCTCAAACCAATCGAAAACTCTGGTGGATCAAACAATTTTTTAAATTTTAAAAAAAATAAAAAAAGTGTCCCCTGACCAAGGACCTATTACGTCTTAGTAATAGAAACAATTTAAAACTAATAATTATGAAAGAATTTATGATGATTTTCATTGGTCCCGATTATGGCGACCTAGGACTGTCCCCAGAAGAAATGCAAGGAAGAATGGGCAAATGGTTTGCTTGGAACGACAAAATGACCCAGCAAGGCATTGTGAAGAGCGGAAATGCATTGACCGCACAAGTACGTAGGGTCTCTGGGAAAGAGCGCACAGTAACCGACCTGCCTTCCGCCGAAATCAAGGAATTGGTAGGAGGATACTATGTAGTAGATGCCAAGGATTTCGATGCGGTACAGGAAATTGCCCAGGATTACCCAGATTATGATTTGGGAGGAACGGTAGAGATTCGTGAAATCATGGTGTTCGATCAGTAATGGAATCTAAACTCATAGACCATCTTTTCCGTCATCATTACGGAAAGATGGTCTCTGTGTTAACTCGAATTTTTGGTCTTGCCCATATCGAAACCATAGAAGATGCTGTACAAGATGTTTTCGAAAAGGCCACAGTTTCCTGGACACATACCATGCCCGATAATCCCGAAGCTTGGCTAACCCAAGCAGCCAAGAATAGGGTGCTCGATATTTTCAGGAAGCTCAAGACTCAAAAGAAACATGTACCACAATTGTCGTCTGGCCCAAGTGTCATTGCACTTAACGAATTGTTCTTGGACACCGAAATTGAGGATAGTCAATTACGAATGATATTCACGGCATGTCACCCTAAATTGGATCCCCGGGATCGCATTGCATTCGCTTTAAAAACAGTTTCAGGTTTTAGCATCAAAGAAATTGCTTCTGCGCTATTAACCAAGGAAGATAGTATCAAAAAACGGATTCAAAGGGCACGGAAAGCTATCAAGAAAAAAGACATTCATTTTGCTATTCCGCAAGGGAAGGAACTACCCAAACGGAATCATAGCGTATTAGAAGTTCTATATCTTATTTTTAATGAAGGGTTCCATTCCAATAGAAAGGATGTGCTGGTTAGAAAGGACCTGTGCGGAGAAGCACTTCGTTTGTGCCAATTGATGCTGAAAAGGGAAGCCACTAGATCACCGAACGGATACGCTTTATTGGCACTCATGTGCTTTCACGCTGCGCGATTGGACAGTAAAGTGACCGATACCAATGAAATTATTGACCTGAAGCATCAGGATCGATCAAAATGGCATTTCCCCCTTGTAAAACTGGGAAATCACGCCATGGAAAAGGCTGTTATGACCGAAGTTTTTTCACATTATCACTATGAAGCAGCAATAGCTGTGGAGCATCTCAAAGCGGCATCTTTTAAGGACACCAATTGGGAAGCAATTTACAATTGGTACGAGGCGTTGTACAAACTTCAACCCTATCCCAGTATTGCCCTAAATATGGTCATGGTACAAATACAAAGAGGGAATTTTGAGGAGGCTCATGATGGTTTGCAACAAATAGAACCCGCGGATTTAGAACAGCGTGCCTATTTGTATTACGGGACCTATGCAGAGTATTACAAATTAAAGGGTGAAGTAGGCAAAGCAGTATCTTGCATGGAGTTGGCGTTATTGGCCGTGCAAAATGACGCAGAGCGAGCCTATTTAGAAAATAAGAAGCAAGAATTGATAAGCTTATTAAGTTCACATAATACGAAATAACAGTAACGGAAATGGCATACGATCAATATACAGCGGACCGAATCAAGAATTTTCTGGAACAGAACAAAGTAGACTATTACGCCAAACCTATGATGGGTGGGTTGTTGTTTATGGTGGACGAAAAAATGTTCTGCGGAATTCATTTTGACAAGAAAAAAGCTACCGATTTGCTCATGGCTAGAATAGGCGAGGATGCCGCTTCCGAAACTCTTCTGCGTGAAGGATGCCATCCTATGGATTTCACAGGCCTCCCCATGCGCGGCTATGTTTTTGTAACACCCGATGGTTATGACGGTGAAGAGGATATGAATTACTTTCTTAAGAAATGCTTGGATTTTAATCCATTGGCAAAAGCCAGTAAAAAGCGAAAGAAGAAATAGGCGCAAGGCATAGGGCAATTTTCATGAATCTAGTCATAAAATTTCTCAAAAAGTTCTAATTTGTGCATAACTAACTAAATTATCCGTTCAATTTGGAACCTCGTTATTATTCGCATTCTTCAGAAACACCTTTATCCAACAAACTCCTTTGCCTCTTTTTAGGAGCTGTCATTGTATTCTTTTTAGCTTTCATACATGGTATAGTGTGCGCCATAAATCCCGTCATATATCTTGGTTTTGTAGTTACCATAGGTTTTGGACTCATCTTTGGGATACTCTACAGGGTGATTTCTAAGGTCGCAAAGGTTAGGGATTCCAATTTCATTATTTATTCCAGTTTAGGAGTGTTGGCGCTGGGAATGTATTTTTCTTGGTCCGCATACTTATTGCACTTATATGGGGAACTCATGGAGTATTTTCCCAATGTGGGGCTATTGTTTACCCCAGGATGGGTTGTCAGAAGAATCCAGGAATTGTATACCTATGGTTCATGGGGTGTGACCGGTGATACCACCGTTAGTGGGTTGCCCCTGGCAGTTATATGGATAGTAGAGGCTGCAATTATTGTATTTACCGCTTTTAGGGTTTTAAAGGGGTATGAGATTTCGCCATTTAGTCAGCGCTTCAACAAGTGGTTCATAAAATATAAATTACATGACGAGTACCAGAGCTTGGCCGATGCCCAAATGTTCTTTGATATGGAAGGAAATACCCTTTCGGAAAAAATTGGAAACTTAGGCAAAGGTAAGGCAATGCGTTATGGACGAATCTCTTTGTTTATGCTCCAGAATGCAGGAGAAGCATATCTATTGTACGAAAATATAGGTAGGGATAGCAAAGGAAAAAAAGAAACTGGGACGACGGTTATTAACCATTTAATAGTTCCTAGGACAGAAGCCGAGCAACTGATCAAAAAATACTACGGAAAGAAAGAATTCTATTTTGAATATTAATATCCAACAACACACTTTATGAAAAAAATGACTTGTAATCAGTTGGGCGGTGCTTGCGATTTAGAGTTCCAAGCCGAAACCTTCGAGGAAATCGCAGAAATGAGCAAAAATCATGGCATGGAGATGTTCCAAAAACAGGATAAAGCTCATTTGGACGCCATGAAGGCTATGCGTGCATTGGCTCAGGAACCAGGGGCCATGGAAGCATGGTTTGAAGAAAAGCGAAAGGAGTTTCAAGGGCTTCCGGAAGATTCTCAGTAATTGTAAAAGGCCGTCGCTCAAGCATTTTCATGTTTGCACATTTTATCCTAAATTTCAGAAAGCAAACCTCAACAAGGATTTGTCCTTTCTAATCCAATACGATCGTAACATATGTATACAAGAAGAGTTTACAAATTGAAGGATATGGCAAGGTGGACACGTTTTTCCACTTTTTTGTTTTTCATCATTATTGCCTTAACAGTTGGCTTATACCAAATCTTCGAACTGAACTGGCTCAAAATTCCATGGACTCCATTGGCATTAATTGGTACGGCGGTGGCATTTGTGATCGGTTTTCAGAATAATTCGGCCTATGGAAGGATTTGGGAAGCCCGTAAAATATGGGGAGGGATTGTAAATACATCCAGAACCTTCGGGATGTTTGTACAGGACATGGTGACCAATGAACATGCCCAAGAAAAACAGTCGGAAGGCAAGTTGCAAAATGAGGTGAAAGTACTTACCTATCGGCACATTGCCTGGATGACAGCTTTGCGACATGCTATGCGTGCACCCAGGAACTGGGAGACAATACTTAATGAAAGGAGCAATAGGGAGTGGACTAGTATGATGCAACCCCCAGAGCGAACTTCGAGTTTGGAGAGCGATTTGGAGCCCTATTTGTCTGATGAGGATATGGATTACGTTTTAAGCAAGGGAAACAAACAAACCGCTATTTTGTATTTACAATCCCATCATTTAAGGAGTCTAAAGGAAAAAGGCATCATTTGGGAGTTTTCATTTTTGGAGTTGGAAGGTGTGTTGGAAGAGCTTTTCACATTACAGGGCAAATCGGAACGCATTAAGAACTTTCCTTATCCCCGTCATTTTGCCTCACTGAATCATTATTTCATGTGGGTATTTATATTACTCCTACCATTGGCGATTGTTCCACAATTTGCAGAAATAGGAGCTGAAATATCCAATAATACACCATTCATAGGAAGATATTTCGTTTGGTTATCCATTCCCTTCTATATCATTGTGGCATGGGTATTCCACACTATGGAGCGTATTGGGCGAACCGGGGAAAACCCCTTCGAAGGATCGGCGAATGATGTCCCAATTTCGACCATCGCCAGGGGCATCGAGATCGATTTACGCCAGAACCTAGGGGAAACAGATGAGGAAATTCCAGATCAATTCCCTGTGGTTTATGATGTGCAGATGTAGTGGATCGCAAACATATACTTACATAACAAGCATTTAAATAATGACATACGCCAACCTACCTAGCCGGGTGAAAGCGGCCTTTATAGATGCGGTGGTTCTTATAGGGGCCATGTATGCAATTACCGAATTATTTAACCTATTTGGTGAAATCCCGACTTGGCTTCGAATCCTGGCTTGGGTATCTATATTCATATTGTATGAACCTTTGTTGGTTTCCATTTACGGAGGTACTATGGGACATAGTTACAGCAAGATTACGGTAAGAAGGGAGGCAGATTCCGAAAAAAAGATTGGTTTTGTGATGGCGGTACTTCGATTTGTAGTGAAATTCTTTTTGGGTTGGATCTCCTTATTGACTGTTACAGGCACCGAAAAAAAGCAGGCCATCCATGACCATATAGTGAAAAGTGTGGTACTGGAGGAGGTGGAAGAATAATGATGGGTAGAATATTGTTCTAACCTGTATATTAGATTTGCATTAATTCTTCCTTAAGTGAGGGCTAGTTATGATACTTCACGGCTTTGATGACCTTATTTTTTCCGTATCTTGCTCCAAAGATTGATTTAATAAACCCTCATCGCTATGAAATACGCATACATTGCCCTTTGTGCCTTATTTTCTTTATCTGCAATAGGCCAAAGCCGTTTTTTGCCGAAAACATCTAACCAAAACATTGCCAATCGAAGTGTGGTAGAAACCGTGGTTGCCACGATTCCTTACCAAGGTTATGACGAGACACAGTCCTATTTTGGGGAAGGGGAATATGAAATTTTTATCGATAATGTAGATGCTGTATTGGACAATCCAATCATAGTGCTCGATGGTTTCGATCCAGGAGATGCAAGGGATATTACAGGACTCTACAACAGTTTGGAGTTCAATGGACAAAACATGGCAGATATACTGCGCGACCAAGGATACGACATTGTCATTTTAAATGCACCCCAGTATAACACAGGAGGTAAGGATATTGATGGTGGAGCCGATTATATTCAGCGAAATGCCTTCGTGCTTGCAGAATTGATTAGCATCATCAATACCCAAAAAGTTGGGGATGAAGAGTTGGTGATCTTAGGTCCAAGTATGGGTGGCTTGATTGGGAGGTATGCATTGGCCTATATGGAACAAAATAGCCTGCCTCACGATACACGTTTGTATATTTCTTTCGATTCCCCACATCGAGGAGCCAATGTGTCCATTAGTTTACAATACTTGATAAACTACCTCGCCTTTGAATTCGATAACCAACAAGCACAGGATATTGTGTCGGTCGTACTTAATTCACCTGCAGCAAAAGAAATGCTAGTGGATCATTTGGCTGCCCATTTAGCCAATGGATCCGACACAGATCAGGACCCAACTAAATTAGTACCTGAAGGCGCGCCAGACTTTAGGGATGCCTTTCAAGCAGAATTGGATGCATTAGGTTTTCCGCAAAACGTACGTAATGTGGCGATGATTAACGGTAGCGGTATAGGCACTACCACAGGGAGTCCTGGGATGCAAGTAATCAATACTACATTGGATATCATTGCGGGCACTACTGCGGAAGTTAGCCTACATTTTATGCCCGAGGCAAGTCAAGTAATCAACATAACCGATTGGGAAACATTTTTAGGACCTATTTCAATTGGAACCTTTAGTGCTGATGGAGAATCCCTCGCTACAAGTGCGGGCGTAGATAGTGCCCCTGGCGGAACTGCAAATATTTCTGCGGCCCTTGGGGATGCAGGCAGTAATCCCATAATTCAACAATTTATTGATGCATTAGATCAGGATGAGTACTGTTTCATTCCAACGTTGAGTGCATTGGCTATAAACGAAGATGATTGGTATGTTAATCCAGATCTTTCGGCTTCGCCCTTTGTGAATACACATATCCCTGACGAGAACGAAGATCACGTGACCGTGACACAGCAAGGTGCAGCCTTTGCCATCTTTGAAATTACCGGGACTGTTCTAGGTACTAATGAAGTGTCGGGTAGTTCGAACTATATCCTGGCAAATAATCCGGTAGGTGAGTTGTTACGACTTTCAATTGCGCCGAATAAGGTTTCAGGCCAATTGCAATTGAGTGTATATAGTATGAATGGTCAGAGGGTATATGAAACCACTATGGATGGGATTTCAGAACAGATAGAAGTCGTTCATGGCCTTTCTTCTGGGCTATATATCCTAACATTAACAGATTCTGAAGGCGTATATAGTTATAAGTTGGTTGTAGAATAGGGGATAATCCTCATTTAGCCTAAGTTTATTTTTAGTATTATTGTCAATAGAAACAAATAAGCGAAAGCCAATATTCCATTTCCCCCGTATGATGAAACGAGTATTTTTCATTCTATTTTTTTGTGTTAGCACCTTCCAGGGTATTGCACAGGATTTGTCACCAGTTCAGTTTACAGAAATCTGTGATAAGAGCCCTGGGGAAGTAGAAGAATATCTTACCGCCAATAACTGGTTCTTTTATGAAGCCAAGGGCGAAACGCAAAACCGATTGGGTAATGCGAAATTTGTGTTCGACCGTCCCGGATTTAAACTAGGGGATTCTGCCGATTACTTGTTGTTCTTTCATTATTCCGAACGTGTAAAAGCGAAGGGGATTGAAGTACTTTTCAAGAATAAGGAGATGTACAAGAATTTTAACGAGCAGATGGGAAACCTCAAGTATAAACTTACCTCTTCTACCATCGATAATGGTAGTATTATAAAGGTGTACAAAAAGGGTTCTCAGATTATTGAAGTGACCATTCCTCCAAATTTTAAAGGGATGAACGGCTACAGGTACCTTTTTGCCAAGAACTCCAGTTATAAGAAGATTAGGAACAAGTAATTTATTGGTATTCCGTAATTAGAGATGAGCATTTAGCGGGTAAGACCTCAAGATGCCAAATGTTATTTTCTCACCATATCACCTTTCACTTCTCACCTTTCACTTCTCACTTCTACTTATGATGATAAGGTTCGTTCCTAAGAATTGTATACCCTCTGTATAGTTGCTCTACAAAGAACAATCGAACCATCTGATGTGAAAACGTCATAGACGATAAGGAGACTTTACCTTGTGCTTTCTGGTACACCGCTTCACTAAACCCGTAAGGGCCGCCAATAACGAAGACAAGATTTTTCAACCCGCTGTTCATTTTTTTTTGGAGGTAAACTGAAAACTCAACCGAAGAAAATGTCTTCCCATTTTCATCCAATAATACCAAGGCATCCGATGATGATACCCGCTTCAAAATTTCTTGTCCTTCTAATTCTTTTTGCTGGGATTCGGACAGATGTTTAGAGTTCTTTATATCTGGTATGATCTCCATGTTAAAAGGTACATAATGGGTTAATCTAGACCAGTAAGCCTCAATGAGTACTTGAAGGTTTTTATCATCGGTTTTTCCAATGGCGAGCAAAGTAATCTTCATGGTGCAAAAGTAGGAAATATGCAGTCAGAATGATAAATGTTATTCGTGGGTGTAATCATTTTGATCAAATCATGGAAGATTAATTATGATTAGGTAAGGATTAAACAAAATTGTTAAATAAAATGCGATAATTGGTTGTGCAGGCTAAAATGCTTATTTTCAGTACTAAAACGCCCAAATCATGAAAAAGCTAATCATCAACATGGCCTTTTTGGCTCTGGCTTTGCCTATTTTTTCCCAAGAAGTAAGTCCGTTTATTCATATAGATCAATTTGGGTATGATTTAGAAGCCATAAAAGTGGCCGTTTTGTCTAACCCTGAGATCGGTTATAATAGTTCAGATACCTATTCACCCGGTAGTGAAATACAACTCCGAAATGCCATTAATGATGCCGTGATCTACAGTTCATCACCAGTTCCTTGGAATGGAGGAGCTTTGCATGCACAATCTGGTGACAGTGGTTGGTGGTTCGATTTTTCTTCAATTACCGAAGAAGGGAATTATTATATATACGACCCAGCCAATGACCAGCGCTCTGGTTCTTTTTATATTGCGCCAGCACGGTATACGGAGGTTCTAAAGACCGCTGGCCGCATGTTCTATTATAATCGTTGCAATGCCCCAAAAGAAGAGCCGTATGCACAAGGTTGGGATGATGAGGATAATTTTAATAATGCATTGCAGGATTTCAATTGCCGTTATATTTATGACCCTTCCAACGCAAGCCTTGAAAAGGATTTGTCTGGCGGATGGTTCGATGCGGGCGACTACAACAAGTACGTAACCTTTACACATTCTACCTTACACAACCTTCTTTGGGCTTATGAGGAGCATCCGCAGGCCTTTGATGATAACTGGAATATTCCTGAATCGGGAAATGGGATTCCGGATATCATAGATGAAATAAAATGGGAGTTGGATTGGTTGCTTAAAATGGTAAATACCGACGGAAGCGTCCATATTAAAATGGGGAGTCAAAACTTTGCTGAAAATAGTGCTTCACCACCTAGTGCCAATACAGATCAGCGATTTTATGGGCCCACGTGTACTTCGGCATCCATAACAGTAGCCAGTGTCATGGCTCATGCAGCAAGGGTTTTTGGTCAGTTCCCAAGTTTAGAAACCTATGCGGATATATTGGAGCAAACTGCCACTTCAACATACAACTACGCAAAGACTTTTGTAGACTCCGGAACCTTGGAGACCGACTGCGATGACGGAAGTATCGTTGCCGGAGATGCGGACCAATCCACTGAAACGCAGCTGGCCTTCTTTTTTACAGCGGCTGTACATCTTTTCGACCTAACTTCAGATTCCACTTACAATGATTACATCATGGCTAATGTTGCCAATTTGGAGCAAATTGACACCGATTTTTGGGGACCCTATTTCATGGAGGTTAACGATGCCTTGATCTATTATACACTGCTGCCAGGTGCAGACCCCGCTACCATTAATACCATTATTACATCGTGGTTGGCCACAGTAAATAATGATTGGAATGATTTCTTCGGCTTTTCGGAAAACGACCTATATCGTTCTCAGATACCCGACTGGTCATATCATTGGGGCTCAAATCAGGCGAAGTCTGGTTATGGTCTTATTAATTTGTTGGCTAAAAAGTCGAATTTCTTTCCTTCCTCTAATGAGGATTTCGATCAGCAGATAGATGAGATATTACATTATTTTCATGGGGTGAATCCCCAAGGAATGGTGTATTTATCCAATATGTACGAAGTTGGTGCAGATAGAAGTGCCAACGAGATATACCATACATGGTTTGCCGATGGTACCGTATATGACAACGCTATAACATCTCCCATTGGACCAGCACCAGGGTTTGTAACCGGCGGACCCAATGCGCAATTCTCGGTATCCTCTTTGGTGCCTCCGTTTGGACAACCCCAACAAAAAAGCTATTTAGATTTTAACGATGGTTTTCCCAATAACTCATGGGAGATAACCGAGCCTGCCGTTTACTACCAAGCTGCTTATCTCAGGTTACTGGCTGCGCGTACCGATGCAAGCTTGGTTCTTGCTACAGCATCAAATTCAATCGAACCCAATTGGGCAATTTATCCCAACCCTGCGTGGAATTCCTTCAAAATAAAAGGGTTGGACAAACCTACGTCCATAAAAATCTACTCAGCATCAGGACAATTACTACTAGAAAAAATAGTTGCCAAAGATGAAGCCATAGCTATCGACGGCCTTCCCAGTGGTGTATATTTTTTAAATGTGCTAACGGATGAGGGAACTTTAACCAAAAGACTTCTAATTGAATAAATGGGAATCTTTTAAAAAACAACCCGAGTATGTCCCTAGGCTTCTCGGGTTTTTTTAAATTAGCTAAAAATAGCCAGTCCATGATTTCCCAGAAGAAATTCAACAAAGAGATAGATATTATTATAGCCAATGCCATTCGTGAAGATGTTGGCGATGGTGACCACAGTTCCTTGGCAAGTATTCCCGAAGAGGCCACTGGCAAAGCTAAATTATTGGTGAAGGATGAAGGGATTATTGCAGGGGTGGAATTCGCCCGTCGGGTATTCGAGTTTGTAGATCCTGGTCTCTCTATGGATGTGCAGATTGAAGACGGAACCTATGTGAAATATGGGGATATCTGTTTTTATGTCACTGGAAATTCCCAGTCTATCCTAAAGGCTGAACGTTTGGTGTTGAATGCCATGCAACGAATGAGTGCTATCGCCACCAAAACGAATGAGTACGTAAAACTACTCAAGGGTACGGGTACCAAGATACTGGATACCCGAAAAACTACCCCGGGTATTCGCGCATTGGAAAAATGGGCGGTCAAGATCGGTGGGGGAGAAAACCACCGGTTTGCCCTGTACGATATGATTATGTTAAAAGACAATCATATCGATTTTTGTGGGGGTATTACCCAAGCAATAGAACAAACCAAAGCATACCTTCGAAGCCGAAGCATAGATCTTAAAATAATAGTGGAAGCCAGGAACCTAACCGAAATAGAGGAGATCCTACAGACAGAAGGTGTCTATCGTATCCTAATAGATAACTTTAATTATGAAGATACCCGTAAAGCAGTTGAAATGATTGGGGATACCTGTCTTACGGAATCGAGCGGGGGAATTACCTTGGAAACGGTTCGTAAATATGCTGAATGTGGTGTAGATTACATATCCAGTGGAGCTTTGACCCATTCTGTTTACAACATGGATTTGAGCCTAAAAGCGGTTTAATGAGCACCGAAATTGAAGAAAAACTAGAGAAAATTCCTGTGGTTCGGACCCTGGTAAAGCTTTTGAAGCTTATCGTATTGCCCGGTTTCAAAGGATTGTCACTCTATGATCTTCTGGAAATTTATACGGTTGGGATTGTAAAGGGAACCTTTTCCTCGAGAGCTAGTTCCGTGGCGTATAGCTTTTTCATTGCTATTTTTCCTTTCATTCTCTTTATGCTTAACCTTATTCCAGTGGTTCGCATTCAGAACTTTCAGAATGAGTTTTTGGACCTTATTCAGAGGGTGCTGCCCCCACAAACACAGGATTTCTTCATGCCGGTGATAAGTGATATTGCATTGAACCCTAGAAATAGTTTGATTTCGTTCACGTTTTTCTTAACCCTATTCTTGGTGGCCAATGGGGTAAATTCCATATTCAGTGCGTTCGAATATTCGGTTCATGTAACCATTAATAGGAACTTCTTCCGGCAATACCTCATGGCCCTTATGGTTTCCATCTTTTTGGCATTGTTGTTGTTAATCACTGTGGGGTCAATCCTTTATGGTGAATATATCATCAATCAACTAAAGGCTAGTTCGCTTATAGAGAATGACTTCGCATGGATTAATTTCCTGCAGTATACGGTCTTTGTCATTATGTTGTATGTAGCTATTTCCACCCTATATCATTTTGGGGTTAAGGAAGGAAGGCAAACACGCTTCTTTTCGATAGGAGCATTGGTAACCACTTTATTGTTTTTGGTAACTACTTATTTCTTTGGAGTTTACATAAATAACTTTAGCAACTACAACGAATTATACGGCTCCATTGGGGCACTATTGATCATGATGTTTTATATTTGGATCAATGCGAACCTGTTACTGCTGGGCTTTGAATTAAATATTTCATTGCGACGGCTTAGGGAAAAATCAATACACAATACAAATCAAGAATGAAGATGAAACAACTTATTATGAAAAAAGGATTACTATTATTTGTAGCATTACTTACCATGAATATGGCAAATGCACAAACGAAAATTGGAAGTGTTACCTTACCAAATTCTACAAATTTTGGAGGTGAAGAATTGGTACTTAATGGAGGTGGAATACGAAAGAAGGCTTTCTTCAAATTGTATTCTGCAGGTCTGTACTTGAACTCCAAGACAGGGGATGCCAATGCCATTATCAATGCAGACGAAACCATGGCCATTAAGATGGAGATTACTTCAAAATTGGTTTCCAGCGATCGAATGAAAAGTGCTGTGAATGATGGTTTTGATGCCGCTATGAATGGGGACACATCTTCATTGTCATCAGAAATTGAAAAGTTCATAGGATTTTTTAATGATGAAATCGTAAAGGGAAATATATTCGATATTACGTACCAAAAAGGTAGGGGAGCCGTTATTTATAAAAATGGTACCGAATTAGGGATCATCCAAGGAATGGCATTTAAAAAGGCCCTTTTCGGAATCTGGCTAGGGGAAGATCCTGCCGATGACGACCTTAAGGACGGTATGTTAGGAAAATAAAACGCTACCTATGAAAAAGAGACTAGCCCTAGTATCTGCGCTACTTTTGTCCGTAACCATGATCGGACAAAGTGTTATTGGTAAATGGAAAACTGTAGACGATGTATCCGGAGAAGCCAAATCTGTTTTGGAGATTTATGAAGAAGATGGTAAAGTATATGGTAAGGTGGTAGAAATAATAAAGAAAGACCGCCAGGATGCTGTTTGCGACCAATGCAAAGGGGAGGATAAGGATCAACCCATTATGGGAATGACCATTATCCGTGGTTTGGAAAAGGATGGAGATGAGTACAATGGTGGTAGAATCCTTGATCCGGAAAATGGGAAGTTATACAAATGTTACATTACCCTTGAGGATACCGATACCTTAAAGGTTCGCGGCTATATAGGGTTTTCCCTTTTGGGTAGAACACAATATTGGTACCGCGTTAAGTAGGTATTGTTCATAAAATAGTAAAAAGGCTGTTCTTATTGTGGGCAGCCTTTTCTATTTTTAATCGCGAATTGTAACATTCCTCTATTGTATTTCATCGATGTCATTTTACCCATTCCGCTAAAGCAGCATTTCACGTACAGCGTGAATAAGGATGAAGCGTATTTCCTGAAGCCAGGAATGCGCGTTTCGGTGCCTTTCGGAAAATCGAAAATATACACTGCCTTGGTGTATGGGGTACACCAGAACGAGCCGCCCACCTATGAAACCAAGAGCATAGATCAGATTCTGGATGAAACCCCATTGGTAACGGAGACGCAATTAGCACATTGGGAATGGATTGCCAATTATTATATGTGCACCTTAGGCGAGGTGATTAGGGCCGCATTGCCAAGTGCCTTTTTATTGGAAAGTGAAACCATTATTACCAGGACCCAAAAGGAACCTCTTACCGACGGTGACCTTACCGATGAGGAGTTTATCGTACACGAAGCCTTAACCCATCAATCTTCCCTTCATATAAACGATATAAGAAGTCTTCTGGATCGCAGCAATGTAGTAAGGGTAATACAACAGCTTTTAGAAAAGGGGCTCATTACAGTACAGGAAGAAATATACGAACAATACAAACCACGACTAAAGCGATACCTCCGCATAACCTCTCCTTTTTCTGATGAGGCATCCCTTCGCGAGTTATTGGATACCCTTACAAGGGCACCAAAACAGCGACAGGTTTTAATGACACTGTTCATGCTCTCAGCCACACAGGATCATGTGGAATCGACCGAACTTCAAAAAAAATCGGAAAGCAATGCATCTGTACTGCGTACCCTTATTGATAAAGGTATTCTTGAAGAGTATTACCAGCAAAAGGACCGTGTGGAATACAAGGGCGAGGCACCCAATGATGTTAAAAAATTGAGTCCGGCGCAGGAAACAGCTTTGGCTGAAATTGAAACGGCTTTTGAAGGAAAGGGTATTACCTTACTGCATGGTGTAACCTCTAGTGGCAAAACGGAGGTCTATGTAAAGCTCATTGATACTATGCTGTCCACAGGAAAACAAATCCTGTATATGCTTCCCGAGATTGCCCTTACGGCTCAACTCATTGGTCGATTGCAACACTATTTTGGCGAAAAGGTGGCCGTGTATCATTCAAAGTATTCATTGAACGAACGGGTGGAGGTATGGAAGAATGTCTTGGAACAAAAATCCAAAGCCCAAATCGTGATTGGTGCAAGATCGTCGCTGTTTTTGCCTTTTCGGAATTTAGGATTTGTGATTATCGATGAGGAACACGAACCATCCTTCAAACAATACAATCCCGCTCCAAGATACCATGCTAGGGATGCAGCTATCGTGCTTGCTGGTTTACACAAGGCAAAAGTACTATTGGGTTCTGCGACGCCTTCTTTGGAAACCTATTACAATGCCCAAGAAGGCAAATACGGCCTTGTAGGGCTCAAGGAACGCTATGGGAATGTAATGATGCCTGATATTGAATTGGTAGATATACGCGATAAACTGAAACGCAAACGTATGAGTGGCCGATTCAGCGATCGCTTGCTGGAAGCCATGGAGGAGGCGTTGGGTGAAAAAGAACAAATTATTCTTTTTCAGAACCGTAGGGGGTTTTCCCCCGTCGTGGAATGTACCACTTGCGGGGTAGCACCCCAATGTCCCAATTGCGATGTGAGTTTAACCTATCATCAGCATCGTAATGAATTGCGTTGTCATTATTGTGGTTATCAAATGGCCATGTTAGTATCCTGTATGGCGTGTGGTAGCGATACCTTAGATCCCAAGGGATTTGGAACAGAGCAGATTGAAGAGGAACTGATGGGGTTGTTTCCGGATCATACCATTGCCAGAATGGATCAGGATACCACTAAAGGCAAGCATGCCTATGAAAAATTGATTGAACGCATGGAAAATGGGGAGATCGATATCCTTGTGGGCACCCAAATGCTTGCCAAAGGCTTGGATTTTAGAAAGGTAAGTTTGGTGGGGGTAATGAATGCGGACAATTTGCTGAATTTCCCGGATTTCCGTGCCCATGAACGAAGCTATCAATTATTGCAACAAGTGTCAGGTAGGGCCGGTCGTACGGAAAAAAGGGGAAAAGTCATTATACAGAGTTACAATCCACTCCATCAGATATTACAGCAAGTAAGTACCAATGATTATGATGGGATGTATGTCGAGCAGACCGAAGAACGGTATCAGTATAAATATCCGCCCCATTACAGAACCATTCGTATTACATTTAAACACAGGAATTTTGGAACCATGCAAAAGGCTTCCGTCTGGTTTGCCGAAGTACTTCGACTGCAGTTAAATGAACAGGTGCTAGGACCAGAAAGTCCTGCTGTGTCAAGGATTAGAAACGAGTTTATATCCAATATCCTTGTTAAAATACCAAAGCAACAGTCCCTTCAGAAGACAAAAACATTTATTCAGAAGGTGCAACAACGGTTTCATTCCCAAAAGGAATTCTCCCGGGTGAAATTAATTGTAGATGTAGACAATTATTAGTTACGCATGGAAGCGGCAAGGGCTTCTACCAAATCGGCCTTTCTGTTACGACTTAATGGCAGTTGCTCATTTTCCAATTCGATCACCTTGCTGTTATAGCGCTCTACTTTATCCAAGTTCACAATATACGATTTGTGAATTCGCAGGAATCGTTCTTTGGGAAGGAGTGCTTCGAAAGCCTTCATGGTGGAAAGAACGACCAAGGCATCATGCTCGGTAACCAATTTCACATAATCTCCCAAAGCCTCAATATAGCGCAGTTCGTTCAAGAATACCTTTCTTTTCTTAAGGTTACTCTTCACGAAGATGAAATCTTCATCATCGAAACCATCTTCATTACGCATTTTGTAGTTTACAATGGCCTTGTGCACTGCATTTAAAAAACGTTCTTTGGAAATAGGTTTACGCAGGTAATCTACAGCGTCATAATCGAACGCCTTGAAAGCATATTTCGTTTTTCCGGTAACGAAAATGATCTGTGGCTTGTGGGTAAGATCATCTAATAGGTCGAAACCTGAAAGAATAGGCATTTCAATGTCCAGGAAAATTAAATCTATCTCTGTAGTGGCCAACCCCATTTTGGCCTCGATAGCATTATTGTATTCTGCAACTAGATCCAAGGATGGATGGTTCTCAATAAGCTTTACAATGGAAAGCCGTTGCAGGGTAGAGTCATCTACTATAGCACATTTTAGTATAGGTTTATCCACGGTAGTAAGGTTTAGCTCAGGACAATATTAATAAAAAAAATCGACGAAATGCAACATTTTTTAACTTTTAACGAATAAAATGAGCCTTTTATCGCAGCTTGTAAGAAAAGCTGAAATGTTGCGTAGCGTGTTTGATTATTGGATTTATTGTAGTACTTTTGCACGCTCTTGGCATGGTGCTGAGGGTAATTAATTAAATTCATTTACATGAAACATTACGAAACTGTTTTCATCTTGAATCCCGTTTTATCTGAAGAACAGATAAAGGAAACAGTAAAGAAGTACGAAGATCTTCTCGTTTCTAAAGGTGCTAAGATGGTATCTAAAGAAGATTGGGGGCTTAAAAAATTAGCCTATCCAATCCAACACAAAAAGAGTGGTTTTTACCATTTGTTTGAGTACACCGTACCCGGTGAAGGAATCAACGAATTAGAGGTTGAGTTCAGAAGGGACGAGCGCATAATGCGTTACCTTACTGTAGCTTTGGACAAGTACGCTGTTGCTTGGGCCGAAAAAAGAAGAAACCGTAACAAACAAAAAGCATAAGGTATGGCATCTATAGAACAACAAGCAAAAGGAAAGAAGGACGGAGAGATTAGATATCTTACTCCTTTAAATATAGAAACCACAAAAGCTAAGAAGTATTGTCGTTTCAAAAAGTCTGGTATTAAGTACATAGACTACAAAGACCCAGATTTCTTATTGAAGTTCGTAAACGAACAAGGAAAGATTTTACCTCGTAGACTTACCGGAACTTCTTTAAAGTATCAGCGTAAGGTAGCCGTTGCTGTTAAAAGAGCACGTCACTTGGCCCTTATGCCATACGTAACCGATTTGATGAAATAAAAAGCAGATAGAGATTATGGAACTCATTTTAAAGAAAGATGTAGACAACCTTGGCTTTACAGACGATTTAGTAACTGTAAAGAATGGATATGGAAGAAACTTCTTGATCCCTCAAGGATATGCAGTTTTGGCAACTCCATCTGCTAAGAAAGTATTGGCAGAGACGTTAAAACAACGTGCATTCAAAGAAAAGAAAATCGTAGAAGACGCTCAGAAGCAAGCGGATAAATTGAACGGTCTTGAAATTAAGATCACTGCAAAAGCAGGAGAAGCAGATAAATTATTTGGTTCTGTTACTAATGCCGATTTAGCGGATGCTTTGGAAAAAGAAGGCGTTTCTATCGAGAAGAAATTTATCACCATCGCTGGTGGAACTATTAAGCGAACTGGAAATTACGACTCTAAAATCCGTTTTCACAGGGATGTGATCGCAGATTTCTCTTTCGATGTAATTGCAGAAGCTAAGTAATAGCGAAATTATAATTTTTGAAAACCGCTCAAATTTTGGGCGGTTTTTTTTGGTTATGAAGTATACAAGACTCACCAAGGAACAATTAGAGGAACTCCATCCGGAGTTCATTAACTTTTTGGCCTCACAATCCATCACAGGGGAGGAATGGTCAAAAATCAAAAAAGAACAACCCCAAGTGGCTGAAGATGAGCTAGATGTTTTTAGCGATCTTATATGGGAAGGTGTTCTTAGCAAGGCAAGCTACCTTCAAAATGCATCGCCAAATCAATTATTCCTTTTTCATACAGGCATTAAGGAGATGCAGCTTATTGTGGTTAAAACAACCGTTTTACATATAGATCTTACTACAAAGGAAGGTTTGCAATGGTTGCAGGCAAACATTCAAAAGGATGGGGTCGAATTATTCACGGCCTCCAAGGCATATGGGGAAGATCGTAATATGGATATTTTCAAACTCATTCAGCAAGGGGCTACCATTACCAACGGAACCCTTTACAATGCCTTGTCAGAATTTCTTGGGAATTAATTATCCCGATCTTCAAAATCCTCTTTTTCCTTTATTCGTATCCTCCTTATAACAAGGTAGACCAAAATAAAGAAAATCGCCACCATGATGAGGCCTTGAAAGAATAGCATTCCCTTATCCATTACTTCAATTTTACAGCCGTTCCGTAGGCTAGGATTTCAGACGCTCCCTGCATAATCATGCTTGTGGTGAGTCTCACATTAACAACTGCATCTGCACCCAAACGGTTGGCATCTGCCATTAGGCGCTGTATGGCCTGTTCCCTTGCTTGTGCCTGCAGTTTGGTGTATTCCTCAATTTCACCCCCAACAATATTCTTTAGGCCGGCAAAAATATCGCGTCCTATATTTCTGGCACGCACGGTACTTCCGCGGGCTATTCCAAGTGTTTCTACAATTTCCCTATTGGGCACGTTATCCGTGGTTGAAATAATCATATGATAAGAATTTATATTATAAACAGACATTTTATTCGTAGCGTAAGCTTGCAATCGGATCTAATCTGGCGGCTTTTTGTGCTGGATACAGACCAGAGATAAGTGCCACCAAAAAACTCATAATGACCGCCCAGATCATAGCGGTCCATGGTATAACGAAGGCTACATCGAAGAGGGAAGCAATACCATAACCAGCGGCCACCCCGAAAATCACCCCCAAAAGACAACCAAACTGCCCTATAACGATAGACTCGATAAAAAACTGGGTAGAAATGGTGGAGCGTTTGGCGCCAATAGCCTTACGGACACCAATTTCCCGGGTCCTTTGGGATACGGTAACCAGCATGATATTCATAAGTGCGATAGAAGATCCCAAGATGGTAATGATGCTGATGATCCATGCAGATACCCGTAAAACATCCGAAACCTCTGCAATGATGTTTATTAGGTCCTCGCTCCGCTGAATCCCAAAATTATCCTTTTCTATCGGCTGTAACTTTCGCACGTTCCGAAATACTTTTACGGCCTCCTCCTGTGCAAATGGCAACATCGAGTTTTCATCCACCCGTACACTAATGGTGTAGTTTATATTGGGTGCCGTGTAAATACCCCTTGCCACTTGTATAGGGATAATGACCTTTAAATCCTGATTGTTTCCGAAGGAAGATCCCTTGGATTCCAAAACCCCGATAACTTTAAATTTGGCGCCACGAATACTAATGGTTTTCCCAATGGGGTTTTCAAATTCAAACAAATTCTTTAGGAAGTCGGAACCTATGACGGCTACTTTAGAGTTGTTCTCAATATCAAAATAATTCAATCCACGACCCATTTCGACCAGACTACCGGTGTTCGTCACATAATGCTCATTTACACCATATACCTGAACTTCCGGGTCCGTTTTTTTGTTTTCGTATTTCACCTCGGCGGTCGATGTGCCCCGAAAAGAAACCGATGTTTGCGAAAATGGATAGTCGTATTTATCCAAAAACCCGCGAACGTCGTTATAGGAAATCACAGGGTTAATTTTCTCACGTTCACCGCCACCCCTTTGTATGCTGAATTCGTACCGTTGTATATTAAAGGTATTGGAACCCATAGTGTCGAAATCCTTTCCAAAAACTGCCTCCATAGCATCCACACCACTTAGGGTGCCCACCAAGGCCAAAATCCCAAAACTGATGATGAAAATCGTCAGGATGGTCTTCAGCAATTGGCTCCTTATGGATCCCAAGGCAATACGTACGTTTTCGCGAAACAATCCGAACATGGAGAGGACAATTTATTTTGTTAGACTATTGTATTTTGATAAAGTTACAACTTAGCTATTATTTTAAGATATTTGCAAGGTCTAAAAATGAGTTAAAAACACAGGCGATCCCGATACTATTCGTTTCTCGAATAATTCGATCACCGAATACGATAGATATTTTGTCAAAAAAACCATCCATACCCAAAGGAACACGCGATTTTTCACCTGCAGAGGTGGTGAAACGCCAGTACATCATGAACACCATAAAGGAGTGTTTTACGACCTATGGTTTTCAGCCCATTGAAACACCGAGTTTTGAGAACAGTGAAACCTTGATGGGAAAGTATGGGGAAGAAGGGGATCGGTTGATTTTTAAAATCCTGAATAGTGGGGATTATTTTAAAAGTTTACAAAGTAGCAAAGCTAACACAGCTATTTTGGCAGTTAACTATATTCAAGCTTATGATAAGTTGACAATGAAAATAGAAAATGGATATGAATTTGATGCTGCTGTTAATGAGATTATTGAAAGTTATTTTATCAATGAAGAACAAGAATTAACAAATTTTGTAAAAGAAACCTTTCAAAAATTGCGAGAGAGACTTTATAATTACAAGGGATTAAACGAAACAGGAAAAGAAATAGAAAGGCTAGATGCTTTTACACTTTTTTTTGGGGATTATTTGCGAAAAGAATTTTTCAATTCGAAGACTGCAACACCTTTGATTTCCGAAAAAGCCCTTCGTTACGACTTAACGGTTCCTTTTGCGCGTTATGTGGTACAACATCAGAACGATATTGTATTTCCCTTCAAAAGATACCAAATGCAACCCGTTTGGCGGGCCGATCGTCCCCAAAAAGGACGTTTTCGTGAATTTTATCAGTGCGATGCCGATGTGGTAGGGAGTAAGTCCCTATGGCAGGAGGTGGAGCTGGTACAGTTGTATGATGCGGTTTTTAGCAAATTGGGATTAAGGGGAGCGGTCATAAAAATGAACAATCGTAAAATCCTGAGCGGCATTGCTGAGGTGATAGGTGCTTCAGATAAACTTATCGACTTCACCGTGGCTTTGGATAAACTGGATAAGATAGGAGAGGAGAAGGTCAAGGAGGAAATGCGAGGCAAGGGGATAAGCGACACTGCCATTGAAAAAGTACAACCCTTGTTTGAAGCATCCGGAAGTGCCTCTGATAAGCTGAATTTATTGAAGGATTTATTGGCTTCCTCAGAAACCGGAACCCAGGGAATTACCGAAATGGAATTTATTGTCAGCAACATCGATGCGCTGGGATTGGACGCTGCAAGCTTAGAGATCGACGTAACCTTGGCTCGTGGCCTCAACTATTACACAGGGGCTATCTTCGAGGTAGCGGCTCCTGAAGGTGTGCAGATGGGCAGTATTGGAGGCGGAGGCCGTTACGATGACCTTACGGGTATTTTTGGGTTGAAGGATATAAGCGGTGTAGGGATTTCTTTCGGGCTGGATCGTATTTATTTGGTGTTGGACGAATTGAATCTGTTTCCAGAAGCAGTTTCGGCTACCACACGTGTCCTGTTCCTGAATTTTGGTGAGCAAGAAGCGTCTTATGCTATGAAGGCCGTTAGTGCACTCAGGACACAAGGTGTCTCTTCTGAACTATACCCCGATGCCGCTAAATTCAAAAAACAGATGACCTATGCCGATCGCAGGGCTATTCCTTTTGTAGTGTTGGCTGGGGAGACCGAAATAGAAGCAGGGACCTATACCTTGAAGAATATGGAGAGCGGAGCGCAAGAGTCTTTTGGGTTGAACGAACTTCTAGAGAAACTACAGTAACTGTTCATGAGCGATCTAGTGGACATCGATAAAAGTATATCGGGTAGAATGCGAAAGGTGGGCATTCCCGCGCTTCGTATTTCGTTTGCCATTATATTTATTTGGTTTGGAATTCTGAAACCCTTCGGATTATCCGCAGCAGAACCTCTGTTGAAAGCAACAGTAGCTTGGCTACCCTTCGGGACTCCGGAAGTCTGGCTTCATGTAATTGGTTGGTGGGAAGTGGTTATTGGAATTTGTTTTGTATTCCGTAAAACGACTTGGATTGCCATCCCGTTATTATTCCTTCAAATGGCAGGGACTTTTATGCCTTTGGTGTTTTTACCGGAAGTGGTGTATCAGAAACCCTGGGCGGTGTATCTTCCTACCATGGAAGGGCAGTACATCCTTAAAAATGTAATGATAATCTCGGCGGCTTTGGTGGTAGGTGGAAGTAATGGTAAGCGTTCTGTGGGATAGGCTACAAATAGTTGGGGCCGAAACGGATAAAAAATATTGAATATTATTGTTGTAAAAGAGGGTATAGTTGCTATCTTTGCAACCGCAATTTGGCGAGGTAGCTCAGCTGGTTAGAGCGTCGGATTCATAACCCGGAGGTCGCGAGTTCAAGTCTCGCTCTCGCTACAGGCAAAAGCCCGATACGATAGTATCGGGCTTTTATATTTTCAACTCAGAAGTTTACTTCGAAGAGTTAGAAAATATAAAAGACTTTAAACGCAAAGCGTTCGGGTTTTGGAATGTAAAGCTTCTTAATCAAGACTAGCGAATCGCACTTTTATGCGATGAGCAATTCTCGCTCTCGCTACAGGCAAAAGCCCGATACGAAAGTGTCGGGCTTTTATATTTAGATTCATGAAAACAATTTTTAAGTGGGGATAAAAAATGCCCCCTAGCCATAAACGACAAAGGGGCTTGGACATATTAACCTCTATCCAATCATGAAAACTCAATTAACTAATAGTGACAATCCATGTTTTTTATTGAAAAAGCTTTCAAAATGCGCTATTCGTTCAATATGTATAGGAGATCCATACTCTAAGTCATAATCGTCCTCCCCCCATATTTGTATTTTGTTCATTGATAAATTTTTAATATTCATTGGCGGTCCCTTGGTATCGATTTGTTTTTTTAGTTTTCGATCCTGAAAGCAACAGACCGATTACTAAGTAACAAAGGGCCACAAACAATAGGGTCAGTTTTGTTCTCATTAATTTATTCTTTAATAATTCGCTTGGTAATCGACCCAATCTCCGTTGTAACCTTTATGAGATATACCGCAGAGGCTAACTCATCAAGGTTCACTTCCAGATTATCCAACCCATTTCCTACTAGACAATAGACCGTACGGCCTTGTAAATCATACAAGTGCACATGCTGGATTCCAGCTGTTGGGGATACTATATTTAGAATTCCATGGGTTGGATTAGGGAATATGGAAATGCCGTTTAAGGAAGTTTCATGATTCGAGAGAATGTCCGAAACTTCAAACGATAAGGTGAAACGACCCTTTGAATCACCTGCTGCACTTCTAAAATAACAGTCCCCTTCTGAAAGCTTAGTGGCTAAGTTCAAAGAATTATCTGTTAGATGCACTGTGGCCTCGCTTATGCGACTCCCAACAATATCTGATATGGTTGAGGCGTATGGAATGGTATACACATTGGGAGTACTGTGAGGGTTAACAGCGCCATAGACCGTAGGTTTAGTAACAGTACCATTATATAAGGTTTCAATGGCATATGCAAAATTGTAAGGTCCATTTGCAGGATCCGTATAGGAATCCTGCGGACGGACGATATAACCCCTTCCGGGTTCGATGGCCCCTCCCGCCATCTGTACCCAGAAGTCGCCGTAATCATCGGCAAAATTTGTTGCTCCTTGTGTTACATCGGGATGCGGAATAAAATATTCTGGGATATGGTCCAATACAAAGAATGTAGAATTAAACACATCTGTGCAGGACAATGAGTTCATAGGACTCCCCATTCCCATGAAACCCTTTGTTTGAAGCAGGGAGGTGGTCACATTTACATTAGTGCTACCATTACAATTTGTGTGGTTCTTTTGAATCCCACCTACTATAGAAAGGGCAATACATTTTATTGATGGGCTTTCATTCATGGGCCAATTTTTCATTGACTGCAAATTACGCACGAATTAATAGGGGTGAAATACGAAGCAGTACGTAAATAATACGTACTGCTACGTAGATGAGTTAAATATTTGATTATTAGGGAAATACTGGGTCGTTAGAATACCTAAAAGGGAAAGGAGGCAGTCGTTTCACCACCCAAAAAGCAACGGTACTAAGTAGTAATCTAGGTAGGCCGCTAAATTGTACTATTAATCTAACAGTTAAAGTATTATTTCGGAGGGTTCTCAATTCCTATCGCATTTTTATAAACTTTACTAGCGACAAGGTTAATATATTCTTCAATATCTTCGATGGAATCATTTTCATAAAAATAATGTCCATCCGGTATAATACCCTTAAAGTGCTTCGGAAGTATATGTACAATTTGGGTACGAATATGCTTTTGTTTAATTGTATTGGCTATATCTGTAGCAGAAAGGTATGAAAAGTCATGCTCCAATAGCGCAATGAGGGGATGATGCAATAATATATAGCCTAATGCTTCAAAAGCGTTGTAAACGACTTCCGATATTTCTGTGCCTTCCTTTTTCAGTCCAGCTTCAATTTCTTTTGCGTAGTCCCAATTTCTGTGAGCTAGCAAAATTAGTTGACTCTTTGCATGCGACATAATCTCTATTTGCTGGGTCAAATAACACTAATCCTTGAATTTTATACAATACGGATCAACACGTAATTTATACGTGATACTACTTATAGCTCGGCGATGGTATTTTTATTGGAAATGGCCCAGTTGGTAAGGGCATTTGTACCTCCTTCTAACTCCAATTTAATGATTATGTTACTTCGATGCTTTTCGACGGTTCGCTTCGAAATATAAAGAGATTGTGCAATATCCACGGTTGACACTTGTTGCGCCACCATTTTAAGTATGATTAGCTCTGAAGGGGTCAGTAATTGAAGTTTTTTAAGTTCTGATTTGACGGCATTTAGTGCATTGGCTTTAAAGGAACGGCTGTAATATTGTTCATCAATTAACACGGCTTCAATGCATCGCTCTATATCGAAAAAAGAATCCTCTTTTAGTAAATAGCCATTAATACCAAGTGCTTTGGCCTGGACAATATATTCTGATTCTTTGTGAAATGATAGTACGATAAATTTGGTTGCACTTCCTTTTTCCTTTGCCATTTTAATGACATCGAATCCGTTGAGCAAAGGCATGTCTATATCGAGAAGTGCTAGGTTGGGCTGCTCTTTTAGAATAAGTTCCAGCGCTTGCACTCCATTGGTGGCCTGCCCCAAAATAGTGTAACCGTTGGCATCTAATTCTTCATAAAGCCCTTTGAGCAGCATGGGATGATCGTCTGCTAAAATTAGAGTGGCATTTTTGCTGTGCATACTTACGGGGATTTCTAGAAAGTACTATTAGGTTTTGTTAAGTTAAAGGTATTTGTTTATCAGGTAAATAGCAATAAAAAAATGAGTGAAATTATTATGAATATCCCCAGTGTACAATCGATTATTTGTCTAATAATTCTGAAGGTAATTAATTGAACTTAATCCACATTTATCAATGTCCCGTTACCCGTTGTTTGGCTTGCTCATTCTTCCTATGGCACAGCTCACGAACGATTTGGCTTTTTTGGACAAAGGGTTTTTAGCACCATCTATAGGATACCCTAACTTAGATAGCGTCGATTCTATCTCCTGCAATTGATCTTCGGAAGCATGGTGTACGCCAACACAGGAATTTTCAAGACTTACAGACACCTTTGTTACTCCAGAAAGACGTTGCAACGCATTCATAATGGTTTGCGCACAACCACCACATTTTAGGTTTTGTATGTATAACTCTGTTGTCATAAATCGGATTTTGTTACACAAATATACCTCGGGTATTCTTGTAAAAACATGACTATGATCAATGTCATATTTTTTATGATTTAAGGCCCTTAGTTTTGGGTCATCATAAAATTAGATGCTATGACAATTTCTATTCAATATGTAAAAATGCCCAACAGTGAAACCATGACGGAATTCACTATTGAAAAGCTTCAAAAACTTGCGAAAAAATACCAATGGTTAATCAGTGCCACGGTTCATTTCAAATTGGCGCAAGATACATCCGGGGTTAATAAGGTTTGCGAAATTGAATTAAGCGCTCCAGGTCCAAGGATTTTTGCCACTTCTAAAGAGAAAAACTTTGAAATGGCTGTAAAAGAGACCATTTCGGATCTAGAAAAACAGCTTAAAAAACGCAAATCTATTTATTCGACTCATTCCTAATCTAAAAAAACAAACCATGAAAAAAATAATTGTACCCGTAGATTTCTCAGAACATTCTGAATATGCCCTAGAAGTGGCTGCTCAATTAGCTCAAAAATATGACAGTCAGCTGTTGATGGTGCATATGATGGGCTTGGCGCCCTCTTTTCTCACAAAAGATGAGTCGCAAGAGGTGTTTGAGGCTATGTACTACATGAAACTTACCGAAAAACGATTTGAGGAATTTTTGGAAAAGGATTACTTGAAGGATATCAATGTGCAGACCGTAGTGCAGAACTATAAGGAATTCAAGGAATTGGATCAAGTTGCCCAAGAACATGATGCCGACCTTATTGTGATGGGATCCCACGGTAGCAGTGGAATGCGGGAAATATTTGTGGGTTCCAATACCGAAAAGGTGGTGCGCACGGCAACGGTACCCGTATTAGTGATCAAGAATAGAATCCTGAACATGAACTTGGAAAGTATGGTCTTCGTGTGCGATTTCTCAAAGGACTACGTTCCGGCATTTAAGAAAGCACGAAGCTTTGCAAAAGCTTTTGGGGCTAAGTTTCAAATACTGTATGTGAATACCCCAGAACGTTTTAGCAGAACAAGTGAATTGGAAGAGAAAGCATATAATTTCCTTCTTGCTGCTGGAGATGAGGATAAGGAATTATACAATAACATCGTATACTATTGTGATAATACAGTAGAGGATGGCATATTTACGTATAGCAATGCTTTCGGAGCTGATGTTATTGCGGTACCTACTCATGGTAGAAGAGGTTTAATGCACTTCTTTGCCGGTAGTCTTGGGGAAGAATTGGTGAACCATGCTAAAATACCTGTGGTGACATTTAAGATATAGTTATGGCGAGCGATTAATTTCGTGAAGAGGGGACATTATTTATGATGGTTCCCTCTTTTTTATGACAATGCGTGAAGGGCAATCTCTATCATTTTGGAGAAGGTAGTCTCCCGTTCTTCAGCAGAAGTTTGGGCTTTGGTTACCAATGAATCGGATATGGTAAGAATAGCTAATGCCCTTGCATTGTATTTGGCTGCAACGGTGTACAATCCTGCCGCCTCCATTTCTACACAAAGCACTCCGAATTCCGCCCACTTTTTATACGCATTGGGATCGTCTTCGTAAAATTCATCGCTAGACAGGACGTTACCTGCTTTTATTGGTATTTGGTGTTGCTGGGCATATTGGGTTGCTTTCATAAACAGCTCAAAATTGGCAGTTGGGGAATAATCGGCATTAATAAACCGCGAATTATTGATCCCCGAGGTAGAGGAAGCAGCCATGGCAATAACAATGTCCCTTAGGCCAATATCGGGCTGATAGGATCCAGCACTCCCTACACGAATCAAGTTTTTTACTCCGTAATCATTTATAAGCTCATGACAATAAATCAGTGCCGAAGGGATTCCCATCCCAGTTCCCTGAACTGAAATACGTTTTCCCTTATAGGTCCCCGTATATCCTAACATGGCTCTTACGTCGTTATAGCACACTGGATTTTCAAGAAAGGTCTCTGCGATCCATTTGGCCCTCATGGGGTCTCCCGGAAGTAATACCGATTCGGCAATTTCACCAGGCTTTGCTTCTATATGAATACTCATGGTTTTTTTTCTTTTGAAGAGAGCATTAGTTGCACACCGGATGAGGTTCCCAGGCGATCGGCCCCAGCTTTAATGAATGCCTCCGCATCCTCTACCGTTTTTATGCCTCCGGATGCTTTTATCTGGGTGCCATTATCAACACAGGCCTTAATAAGTAGAATATCATTTATTTCAGCACCGCCTTCACCGAATCCCGTAGAGGTCTTAACAAAATCGCCCCCAGCTTTCTTTATGATCTCACACGCCAATTTTTTTTCAAGATTACTTAAATAGCATGTTTCAATAATTACTTTTAATGGTCTTCGCCCTATGGCTTTCTTCACCGCCGAAATTTCCTCCCTCACCGATTTTACCAACCCGGAGCGCAGCCAGCCCAAATTGATGACCATGTCTATTTCATCCGCACCATCTTTTATCGCTCTTTTGGCTTCGGCGATCTTGGCTTTGGTAGATGCGGCGCCCAGGGGAAATCCAATGGTAGCAGCCACTTTAACATCGGTTTTTTTTAAGGTATTGGCAGCAAGGTATACGTAGCAACTATTCACACAGACTGCATGGAAGTTGTATTTTTTTGCTTCGTCGCAAAGTGCTACAATATCCTCTGTGGTAGCCAAGGGTTTCAATAAGGTGTGATCAATATAACGGTTCAGCTCTCTCATGCTACCTTGGAATTAATGATTGAAATAAGCTCATCCCTTTGTAATACTCCACTTTGTCGCCAGAGTTGTTTTCCATGTTGAAACAGTATCAGCGTAGGCACCCCACGAACTTGATACTTCTCGGATAGATTCGCATTTTTGTCTACATCGATTTTCAACACCCTTAGACTTTCACCCATTTCATCCTTCACTTCTTTAAGAATTGGCGCCAATACTTTGCATGGACCACACCATGTAGCATGGAAGTCAATAAGAACAGGAACGTCAGACTCTATTAAGGATTGGAAATTACTTTTCATTAGTTTGCCTTTTTCGGTTTTTGGAATGTAAAAGTTACCAAAGAATACAATAACCATCCAAATGCTAAAATGAAAAGGGTTCTTTGAAAGAGTCCCTTATATTCTGAAAACTGAAACATAAGCAAGGACAATCCAATAGCGAGCGCGCACATTAAAATCGAGGTGGCTTTCTCCATTCTTTTTTTAACGTAAAACAATATAGCGATGCAGTACATGCAAAATACGGTTCCCGTGATCGTAGAAAATACGGAATGTGCTATGTGTTCGGGCATGGAGAAGCCTATATCGGTATAAGGGGCATGTTTAAATATTCCTGTTAACGCCAACGAAAGGGCAAAGAAATACAACAAATAAAGAGGAAGCCAAAAGCGCCTAAGTTTCTTGGTTGCCAAAAATACTACGGCTAAGGCAAGCAGAAAGAATACGGTGTTCATGATCCAATTCCCAGGAGTATTCTGAGCACCCAATTCGCTCATTGAATTCTGTATCAAGGAATAGCCTGAAAAGGAAAATTTTGGCAGGATGAACATTACTGCTAAGAGAAGCAGGTAGGCTAGGGCGTAAAAAAAACCAATGAATCTCATATCGCTTAAACTAAAAAACCAATGGATTAATGTCGTATCGTTTCAAGACAGGAAGCAGGTCTTCAAGTGGAACCCTAACCGAATAGCTTCCCGTATAGGAGGGACAAACTACACAATCGTCGAAATAATATTCTACGCAGTAATCATCGAGTACGAAGTTATCCTTGTATTCGAAGAAGTCATCTTCAGAAATGGTCCAGCAGTCGTAGTACATTTCGCCTTCATTTATCTTGCTCTGTATTACCTCATTCAGGATTTTTCTGAACTCTTCTTCAGATCCTTCAATAAAGAAATCATCGTAATTCATAAATACGGAACGACCCAAATCAAAATTCATACAATCGAACGAATAAGTAGGGTGGAGTGTGCCCGAATAGAAGTTTTCCTTGTAAAAAAGAATGCTTACTAGCTTGTCATTTACATTGTAGATCTTATAATCTATAAAACGCTTTTCCCTAAAACGGTTGGTGCGAATGGTATCGCAGAGGAGCTCTTTGTCTTCCAAAATACCAGCCTCCGTTCCTATGATATCGACATAGTATTCATTGATATATTCATTGAAGTTGACATACGATGGTTGTAGGTTTTCATTCAAAATTGGATATCGAAAATCTATGGTGAACAGGTCCTGTTCATTAATGTAATTTTTCTCAATAATGAGTTCCTGTAGTTCATCCTTTTCATCTTCCTGTTCTATTAAGGATTGTTGTTTCAACTCAATCGATTCTTGCCGCTGTAAGTCTAAATCTTCACGTACAACTGATACACTATCGATGATTTGTTCCTCAACAACCTCAGTAGGAAGGTCCGTAGTTTCAGGTACTGACTTATCACTATCCGATTTACAACCTACAAAGGTGATAAGAAGTAGGAATACTATAGAAATGGGTTTCATAACATACATATTTATGGGTTAAATGTACCCAAGGTTGATTCCTGAAAAAATGATATCTATCATGAAGATGAAAAAGGTGTGTCCATCAACAAACACACCTTTTCTGAAGCTCGAAAAGCCTCTTCTAAACAAAAGTCACTTCTTTATACGTTTATGGCATCATCTTTAAACAAGAGGGTTAGTCTGGAAAGGATGATGAGTTCAGATTTATTCTTTCCAGCAAATGCACCGGCAATTGCATGTGCCGTTTTATGGATTAGTTTCTTACGATCTGGAGTAAAGAGTTTTCTATGATCGTTATAGAAATCTTCAAAACTGCGGTAACAATCATCGGCTGTCATCTGTTCATAATCGAACCAATCGAATACAATTTCTATCTGATAGGCGGCATCTGCGCCGAAGTTATCTTTATAGTCATCCATAGACATCCATTCCTCCCTAACTAGCTTCTTAAGGGTCTTGGTTTCCGACTCACGAACTACTTTGTCCGCAGCGGCGACCGCATAAAATAGCTGTCCCACTTCTTGATAAAATGCTAGTTGAAGTTCTTCGGTTGTCATGATTGCTAAATTTATTTGGGCAAGTTAATTAGGGTCCCATTTGAATTCTATGATATTTATCAGGTTCGAAAATCTATAAGGAATGTTTACATTTGATCCATGAAATTCTTCCAGGACAAATTTTCCGAAGTTTTTGAGACCATATTCGATTCGGTATCCGAAGGAATTATTGTGGTAAACCCCCAACAGATCATCGCTGTTGTGAATGGATCGGCCAATGAAATGTTCGGATATAGTCACAACGAATTGGTGGGAAAACATCTGGATACTTTAATTCCCAAAAACTATAGAGAGCACCATCATGCCCATGTGGACAAGTTCATGGGACAGAGGGATAAGCGGAGTATGGGCAAAGGGAGGGACCTTTATGGCCTGCACAAGGATGGAACCCAATTTCCCGTAGAGGCAGGGCTCAATCCGTTTACGATTGAAGATCGGAGGTATGTTATGGCTATTGTAACCGATATTACCGATCGAAAGAACTATACAGAAAATCTCGAGCGAATAGTTCGGGAGCGTACGAGTCAACTTACAGAAGCCCTGGAAAAGGAAAAGGAATTGAACGAATTGAAGACCAAATTCCTTTCGCTGGTGTCCCACGAATTCAAGACGCCACTAAGTGGTATTCTTACATCCGCAACCTTAATAGGAAAATATACCCAAGAAGAACAGCAGGATAAGCGCGAGAAGCATCTTATGACCATTCAGAACAAGGTGAAATACCTGAACAACATCATAAATGACTTTCTCTCCATAGAACGATTGGAAAGCGGCAAGGTAAATTATAAGCTATCTAGATTTCCCCTTAGTAAGGTGATTAATGAAGTGGTCTATGACGCCAATTCGAACCTTAAGGAAGGGCAGCGAATCATGTACCCCGACAATATTGATGGGATAGAATTGGAGTTCGATGAGAAGATTTTGGTTTTGGTACTTACCAATTTGGTGAACAATGCCATAAAGTACTCACCTGAAAACACTGAAATTGAAATTAAAACAAATGCTAAAGGAAAAGAATTGGTCATTTCCATACTCGATCAGGGAATAGGTATCCCAGAAAAGGAGCAAAAGTTTATTTTCGACAGGTACTTTCGTGCTGCCAATGCACTTACAGATCAGGGCACGGGTATTGGGCTCAATATTGTAAAAAGCCATTTGCAGAATCTTGGTGGGAGTATTACCTTTAGCAGTCTAGAAGGTAAAGGAAGTACATTTACCGTTACCATTCCAACCCCCTAATGCAAACCTAAATGAAAAAGGTTCTTATTATTGAAGACGACGTTGCCCTTCGTGAAAATACAGCAGAGTTATTGGAAATTTCGGGTTACTCAGTTGTTACCGCGGCCAATGGTAGATTAGGTATTGATAAAGCCAAAAACGAATCCCCTGATATTGTGATATGCGATATTATGATGCCCGAAGTAGATGGGTACGAGGTACTAAATTCGTTGTCCAGTAATACCGATACCATGCATATCCCCTTTATATTTCTGTCTGCAAAAACAGAACATAAAGAAGTTAGAAAGGGAATGGATTTAGGTGCAGACGATTACCTTACCAAGCCATTTGAGGAGGAAGAATTGTTGAGCGCCCTGGAAAGCCGATTGGCCAAGGCCGAGATTTTGTCCAAACGCAGGGACCAAGAAACACCTGCTCCCCAGGTTACCCGTAGGGAAGATGTGTTAAGGAATTTAAACGAACTCAAAAACTTCTTCGATGACAATGGTACCATTGCCAACTATAAAAGGGGAGAGAATATTTATGAGGAAGGGTCGCATTCCAATTATGTCTATCTAATTTTGAAAGGAGTGGTAAAAAGCCATAGGATGGATAAAAACGGAAAGGAACTTATCACGGCCCTGCATCAGGAAGACGATTTCCTGGGCTTTACTTCCTTTGTGGATAATATTCCCTATCATGAGTCGGCAACCGCCCTGGAGGAAGTAGAATTGGCCAAGATGTCCAAAATGGAAATTAAAGAAGTACTGTCTCAGAGTAATGCGGTATCCTTAGAACTTATTAATTTGTTAACCCATAATATTTCCGAGGTTAAGGAACAATTACTCCAAATGGCATTTAGCTCTGTAAGAAGGAAGACAGCCCAAACGATCTTGCAATTTGCAGAAGTGCTGCATAAAAAACCCGCAGAAAACATTAAGATCTCCCGTAATGATTTGGCCAGTGTGGCCGGCATTGCCACAGAAAGCCTTATCCGGACCCTTTCCAGTTTTAAAAAAGAAGGTCTCATAGAAATTGAAGGTCGAAACATTCGAATTTTAAAACTGGATGAACTACGCCGAATCGGTTAACTGATATTTGTCATATTTTATTTTTGCTCGGAAAAATACATTTGTTTCTATAATTGTTAGAAATGATTAATGTTTTAGTTCCTACGGATTTTTCGGAGAACTCATGGAATGCCATTGCCTATGGCATTCAGTTTTTTGCAGAAGAAACCGCAAACTTTTATTTGGTGCATATTGATTTGTTCTCAAGGGAACATAGGGATACGGTTGCCAATGGAATTTTTGTGGCTCCTGTAGATTCCGTTTCAAGCGGAGAAAAGTTGAAGGATACCATAGAAAGGATTCGGGATACCTTTCCTGAAACAAAGCATCATTTTCATACGATATTGAAGCATTCCTTTTTCATCGAGGGGATAAAACAAGAAGTAGTGGCCAATAATATCGACTTTATTCTCATGGGCACGAAAGGGGCCTCCGGGCTCAAGGAAGTAACTGTAGGAAGTCGAACAGGAGAAGTAATAGCCCGTGTAAAGTGTCCCATTCTAATTGTACCAGAGAACGCCCAATTTGCGAAGCTTAAGGAAATTGCCTTTCCGACAGATTTCCATACGTACTACAAAAATAAAATCCTGTTAACCTTGGCAGAAATCTTAGAACAACATCAGCCAGAGCTTCACATAGTCCATTTAACAGACAAAGAAAAAGCGTTAAGCGATGAGCAATTGGAGCACATGAATTTCTTGATGGACTTCTTGGCGGATCGATCCCATACATTCCATTTTCTTCCGCATGCACCCATTGAAGAAGGTTTGGCAGAATTTGTAGAAGAAAATGATATTCAGTTAATAGCTATGGTGGCCAAAAACATCAACTTCTTTCAACGATTGCTATTTAAAACTTCAGCAGAAAAAATTAGCTACCATACCAAAATTCCTTTTTTGGTATTGCACGAGTAAATGATTCGTTTTACATGACTTGAGATGATGGATATCATTTTTTATAGGTGATCGGCAACCTACCTTTGGAGTAGCACCTATAAAAAGTAAAACGATGATACGGGTACTTATACCAACAGATTTTTCGGAAAACGCCTTTAACGCCATTCGATATGCTATGGAACTGCTCAAATACCAAAAGAGTGAATTTTTGGTGGTGAATTGTTTTGCCGATGATGTATACGCGAATACGCTGGAAATGTCCCGCGAGTTCTTCGATCTGTATAAGGATAAGGCGAAGGAGGCAATTGAAAGGTCCTTGCAGGGCGTCATTGCCGAAATGCTCGAAATTTCCCCCAATCCTAGGCATAATTATGATTACCGCGCTTCTTTTCAGTCATTGGTAGATATGTGTAACGATATGGCTAATAAAGAGGATTTAGATCTTATTATTATGGGGACCAAGGGAAAAACGGACCACAGCGAGGTTACGTTTGGTAGTCAGGCCTTACAAGTAGCAAAATATGTGAAATGTCCTGTGTTAATGGTGCCAGTGGCTTATCATAAAAACCCACCAGAGAATGTATTGTTCCCAACAGATTATCAAGTTCCCTATAAGCGAAGGGAGTTAAAATTATTGCATACGCTTTCCAATAATTTTAATGCCCATACACAGTTCCTGCACTTATCTAAGTCGCAGGGGCTATCACACAGACAGGAAGACAATAAGCGCTTTCTGGATAGCTGTTTACAGGAACGTACATCGCATATTCATTTAATGGGTGATAACCTTACGGAGGCTATAAATCATGCCATAGCAAACGATGGGATTAATCTATTGGTCATGGTGAATTCACGACATTCTTATATGGAAAGCCTGTTGGAGAATTCTACGATAGATGCCATGGGGCTTCATGTAAAAATTCCGTTTCTAATTATGCAGAATCTATCTCGATAACCTTTAAAATACCAGAACGATGAAAAGAGTCATTTTACCTACCGATTTTTCTGAAAACGCCTATAATGCGATTCAATATGCCATAGCGCTTTTTAAGGGAGAACCATGCACATTTTACCTTCTTAATACATTTACGCCAGCCTCCTATTATGTGGGAGTGAATATGGTGAATAGTTATTCGGCGCTGGAGTTGGAAAAAATGGCTTCTGCGAACTCCCGGAAAGGCCTAGATGAGGTAGAGGAGCGAATAAAAAGTGAATTCGTAGATCCAGATCACATTTACATAAAGCTTTCTGCTTTCAATATGTTAGCGGCCGAAATCAATGAATTGATAAACGACCATGATATCGATTTGGTAGTGATGGGAACCAAAGGAGCCACTGGGGCAAAGGAAGTATTTCTAGGAACCCAAACCATGCATATCATAAAGCGGGTGGAATGTCCTGTGATCGTGGTGCCTTCGGGCTTTCATTACGAAGTTCCCAAGGAGATTCTCTTTGCTACCGACTTTCAATTTGACCGAGGAAATCGATTTTTACCCTTACTAAAGGATATTTCAGAAAAGAATATTGCAAGAACTAATATACTTAACGCCTATTATGGCAATCCATTGAATGACCAACAAGCGGAAAACAAAGGTTTTTTAGATACTTATTTCAAGAACACGGCACACCTTTTTCATACAGCAGAAGGAGTAGATGTGATAGAAGCAGTAGAAAAGTTTCAGGTGAAGCACAAGATTAACTTTTTGGTCATGATACATAACAAACACTCGTTTTTTGAAAACATATTGTTCAAACCAGTAATTAATCAACTGGTATATCATACCGAAGTTCCCTTTATGGTAATCCCTTCAGAGAAGCGACTACATTCTTAAGACACAATACAATGAGAAAGATATTAATACCCACCGATTTTTCGAACAATGCATATAACGCAATAGTGTATGCAACAAAACTATTCCAGAATGAACCCAGTACGTTTTATGTGCTTCATTCTTTTGAAAATGAGGTGTCCCGTTTAACCAGTAGGGTAGATATTGGTAAATCTGAGGAGGTTATTGATGAACTCTATGACAGCACGGAGCGAAAATTGGAAGAATTAAAAAAAACCATCTCACAAAATAACCTGGGGTCTGATCATATATTGGAAACCATAGCATCCTCCAAAAGGCTTTCCGGTATGGTTAACTACCTAGTAAAAGAAAAGGGAATCGATATGGTAGTTATGGGGACCAAAGGGCAAACAGGAGCCAAAGAGGTACTACTGGGAAGTACTACCGTGCAGCTCATTAAAAAGATAGAAAAGTCTCCATTATTGGTCATTCCAGAAGATATGGAATATACGCCATTAAAGCACATTGCTTTTGCTACTGGATTCGAATATCCCTACACCGATACTGAAGTACAACCATTACTGCAATTAGCAGCTATAGATTCAGCAACGGTACATATCCTCCATATGAGGGAAGATGAACAATTGGAACTGGATAGAAAGGAGCATGTGTCCAAATTGAAAACAATTCTTGAGACTATTTCATATGAAATACATTGGTTGACAAAAGGAAAGAGCAAGACGGATGTAATATCTGATTATGTGTATAGTAATCCCGTAGACCTTTTGGCAATGATCTATTATAAATACGGCTTTTTAAAAAGCTTGTTTAGGGAATCGATTGTGAAGAAGGTAGCTCGACATCCTGGGATTCCTTTTTTAATGATACCGGCTTCCAAGTAATCACAGATAAGAAGCGATTTGAAAGAAAAACAAATGAGACACTAACTATAAATGATTTGCTATGAAAAAAAAGATATTGATACCTACAGATTTTTCTAAAAATGCATGGGGAGCTATGTGCTATGCTTTAGAGCTCTTTAAGAACGAAGAGTGCGATATATATGTCCTTAACTGTTATGATGTAGACGAATTTAGTGCTTCCGAATTGGCATCTTCACCATTTTCTAAGCAGAATCACCGACAGATGTTGCTGGAAAAATCAGAGAACGAATTGAAGAAGATTTCACAACGAATTTCATTTAGGGATGAGTCTCTAGAACACCGGTACTTTTATCTCTCCAATGATGGCGAATTGATTCCTGCCATGAAAGAGATTATAGAGAGAAAGGATATCGATTTAGTGGTCATGGGAACCAAGGGGAAAACGGATAGCTTCAATATAGCTTTTGGAAGCAATGCTGTCTTGGCGATGGAAAAAATAAGGAACTGCCCCGTATTGGTCATTCCTCCGGACACTTTGTTTTCCGAACCCAATGAGATTGTATTTCCAACTAGTTTTAAAACACATTTTAAGAGAAGGGAACTGCGATACTTGATAGATATTGCACGTATAACCAATGCGCCTATCCGAATTTTACACGTACGTAAAGAATTGGAATTGGACGAAGTTCAAAAGAACTATAAAACCTTATTGGAAGAATGTTTTGAAGGATTGGAATACACCTTTCATACATTGGAAAATGCCAGTATAGACGTTGCCCTAAGGCTTTTTGTACAGAGCAGGGAAAGTCAAATGATTGCCTTTGTCAATAAGAAACATACCTTTTTTAATACGGTGTTTAATCAACCATTGGTAAAGAAAATAGGTGTGGATACGGATGTGCCCTTGTTAGCCCTGCACGATTTAAGAAACTAAATATAGGATTATGAAAAAGGTAGGAATATGGATTGATAAAAAAGAAGCGTACGTGATTTGGGATAAAGGAGAAGGGCAGGAGCAGGAGGTAAAGAAAATACAATCCCAAATTGAAAGCTTTCGTCCACATGGAGGATCAGGAACCCGATTAAAAGGAGGACCGCAAGATGTGGTTCAGGATAGCAAGTATTTAGAACGGGAACGCCATCAGATGAAAAGTTATTTTGATAGCATTTGCCAAGAAATAGCCGATGCAAGCGAAATTATGGTATTTGGTCCAGCACAAACGGGACAGAAATTTGTAAAGGAACTGAATCTCTCGTATAAAGAATTGGCCGCGAAGGTAAAAGATGAAAGTAAGGCGGACAGCATGACCGAAAATCAGATGAAAGCATGGGTTCGTGATTATTTCAGAAACACATAAGTCATCCAAAAAAAGAGTCACATGGAACCGGAACAAATAGAGATTATTAAATCATCGGGAGAGAAGGTTCGATTTTCTTTGGAAAAGCTAAGAGGTTCCCTTAAGAGAAGTGGAGCAGATACTCATACTATAGATCAAATCATTGGTGTGGTTCGTGATGAACTTTATCAAGGTATAACCACCAAAGAGGTCTACAATCGCGCTTTTGCCCTTCTGAAAAAGAAAAAATCTACTTATGCCTCCAAGTACAAATTGAAAAAGGCCATATACGAATTGGGCCCAACTGGATTTCCATTTGAGCGTTTTGTTGGAGCCATTTTGCATTATTCCGGATTTGAGACATCCGTAAACCTTTACATACCTGGTAAGTGTGTTACCCATGAAATTGATGTGGTCGCTAAGAAAAATGGAGCTACCATATTGGTAGAATGTAAATTTCATGGCGATCGTGGACATACGTGCGATGTAAAAGTTCCATTGTACATTAATTCCCGATTCAGGGATATACTGCAAAGTTTTGACGGGCACGATACTGCCAAAACCCCAGACGAATGTTGGGTAGTCACCAACACCCGCTTTACAAAGGATGCGCGTACCTACGGGACATGCGCGGAACTCAAGCTATTAAGTTGGGATTACCCAGAAGATAATGGGTTAAAGGATCGAATAGACAGATTGGGATTATATCCTATAACCGTATCGACCTTACTATCTAATAGGGAAAAGCAGTTTTTATTGAGTCGTGATGTGGTGTTGTGTCGTCAAGTTATAGACGATCATTTCTATCTAGATCACCTCGGTGTATCCGACAATAGAAAAGAACGAATCCTGCAGGAGGTGAAAATGTTATGTGCCAACTAAAAATAACATGAGAACAACTAAGGTACATTTCTTGGGTGCTTCTGGTACGGTTACCGGATCTAAATTTTTGTTGGAAACACCAAGTGGGAATATACTTGTGGATTGTGGGCTATTTCAAGGATTAAAAGAGCTACGGGAGCATAATTGGAATGCATTCCCGTTTCCTGTTCCTTCTATAGATTTTGTGTTATTAACCCATGGTCATTTAGACCATACGGGGTATTTACCCAGATTGATTAAACAGGGGTTTAGGGGTGAAATTTTGGGAACGGCACCTACATTGGCCATTGCGAAAATTATTTTAGAAGACAGTGCCAAAATTCATGAAGAAGAGGCAGAAAGGGCAAATCGTGAGGGATATTCTAAGCACAATCCGGCGTTGCCATTTTACACCAAAGAAGAGGCCCAGAAGACCATACGTTTTTTTAAGGCGATCCAAACAGGTGAATGGATTTCCCTTCTTAATGAAATAAAGGTGCGTTTTCAATGCAATGGCCATATAATAGGCTCTACCTTTATTGAAATCGATATCTACAGTAAACGATTTGTCTTTTCTGGCGACATTGGACGTAATGATGATTTTTTATTGGAGCCGCCAAGGAAACCAGAATGGGCAGATTATTTATTTCTGGAAAGTACATATGGAAACAAGCTGCACCCAAAAGAAGATGTTTCGAAAACATTAATGGAGTTGGCACTTCGTACACTGAATTCTAAGGGAACACTCATCATTCCTTCTTTTGCGGTGGAGCGCTTACAAACATTGATGTTCCTTTTTTGGTCCCTTTATCGCAAAAACAACATACCCAACATTCCTGTTTTTATAGATAGTCCAATGGGTAACAGTGTATTCAACGTATTTGAGCAATTTCCCGATTGGCACAAACTTTCGCCATCAGATCTTCGGAATATGGAACAAAGAATGACGATTGTTTCCTCATACAAGGAAACATGGCAAACCATAGACGATCCTAGGGCCAAAGTAGTTATTGCTGGGAGTGGTATGATAACCGGTGGTCGTGTCCTAACTTATTTAAAGCAGCTTTTAGATGAAGTAACCACGACGGTCTTATTGGTAGGTTACCAATCTGAAGGAACCCGAGGAAGGCAGCTTTTGGAAGGAGCGCATGAAATTAGACTCTTTGGTAAGTATATTCCTGTACATGCAGATGTGCACCATATAGAAGGTTTGTCATCTCATGCCGATCAACAAGGAATTATGGATTGGATAAGCACTATTAAGAACATACCTGAAGAAGTTTTCTTAATTCATGGCGAATCTACGGCTCGCGACGCACTCAGGGTTAAAATTCAAGACACACATCATTGGAGAACTTCCATGCCAAAAATGTACGATATAGTTGAACTAATGGTGTAGTAGGATTGGGTTTTTTCTTTCTTAAATCCTTGTAAAACTGACAATTATCATTTCGATCACCTTCCTTCTGGCGTACATTTATCACTGTAATTTATTAACCTTAAATCGCTTATAATCATGTCATTAATTAAATTAAACAAAAGAAGATTTCCGTGGTTAGCGGAAGGACTTTCCCCTTGGTTTGATACCGATGATTTTTTTGCTGACGATTTTTTTATCAAAGGGAAAAACGTACCGGCAATGAATGTTAAGGAAAACAGTGATAGTTTCGACGTAGAGCTTGCTGTGCCCGGGTTTTCCAAAGAGGACATTCAAATTACCATGGAAGACAACCTACTGCATGTATGTGCAGAAACGAAGAAAGAGGAAACCGAGGAGGGGGAAGAAGGATATACACGTAAGGAATTCAGTTACAAAGAATTCGACCGAAAATTGAGACTTCCTAGTTCGGTAAACCAAGACAAACAGGTTGATGCTACCTATAAAGACGGAATCCTAAAGTTGCATCTACTTAAGAACGAAGGAGAGGAAACACCCCCTAAAAAAGTAATAGAGATAAACTAATCTCAAAGAAAAGGCGGTCAAGACATGAGGAGAACTTACCGCCTTTTTTAAGCCCTTCTGTTATGAAAAAAATAAAACAAACTTATCGATTTGTAGAATGGAGCAGCCCTGCCGAACTCCATGAAGCCACTATGGACTGGAAATCTGAATTGCAGTTCATAAAAGTGGAGCAGTTATTCCTTAATCAGCTTATTGGCAATCATATCCTAGAACTAACATCTGAAGATATATTGAAAGAAGCACAGGGTCTAATAGGCGAACTACTGCGTGAAGAGAGAGAAGTTAATGAGTTAACGAAAAAAGTAAATACCCATAGCAATCAGTTAGAAATTCTTGTAGATGGTGTCAATCAGATTCAAGAAGAAAAACGATTCAAGGAAGCGCATTACTTCTTAAAAATGGAAGTAATAACCTATTTCACGAACTATAAAGAAACCAAACGCAAGATTTTTCAGTTGATTCAGGGCCTCATGAAAAAGAAAAAGCGCAAACAAATCACTCAATAAAATACATCATCAATCAAATAACCTAAAATCCTATAACATGAAACATCTAACATTCACCATTTTAATATCCCTCTTATTTTTTGGTTGTTCATCTAGTAAACTGGTCAACGAATGGAAAAGTCCAGAAGCAGTCAATTTCGAAGCAAATAAAGTATTGGTCATTGGTTTAGCCAAGGACAAAGATCTACGTATGGAGTTTGAAAAACAATTGGCAATCCAGTTGGAAAAGGAAAACGTCATTGCCGTGAGGAGCATCGATTTTTTTGAAACCTCATTTGCAGATGATCGGAAAACGGAAGAAGAATTGAATTTGATAGAACAACAACTTCTGGAAGCAGGATTTGATGCGATTCTCTTTTCAAAAATTGTGGGATCAGAAGATAAGGTCACCATGATGCAGGCCCTAAGGAATTTCGACAACTCCTTCAATTCATTTCGAGAAGATTATTACCAGGCTCAGGACGCAAGTAACTTTCACAACGAATTTGAAGCGTACACGCTATTTCACGCACAAACGAGCCTATACTGCATTTGTCCGGAGAAGGAACGCGAATTGTTATGGAGCGGCGATATAGATATCGTTGAAGGTAACAACAGGGGTAGGAGCATTAAGGACTATGTGAGAACCTTGGTAAGGTCGTTGGAAGATCGTCAACTCTTAATAGTGAACTTATGAAAGTGCTTGTTTTCAGTACCAAGCAATTTGAGCGACCTTTTTTGGAACGGGCCAATAATGGAGTGCATCAGCTAACCTTTGTGCCCGAGCGCCTTACTTCGGATACTGCGATGAAAGCTTTAGGGCACAAGGCGATCTCTATTTTCTCGGCCGATGATGCCTCGCCCATTGTACTGGAGAAGTTGAAGGATTTCGGGGTGAAATATATTGCATTGCGGTCCGCAGGCCATGATAATATAAATATTCCCATGGCCCGAAAGCTTGGGTTTAAGGTGGCCAATGCACCAGATTATTCCCCTAATGCTATTGCAGAACATGCTGTCGCGTTACTTCAAGCGTTTAATAGAAGGATTGTTGCTTCCCAGATGCAAATAAGAAAGAACAACTTTTCCTTAGATCACTTAGTGGGAATGGATATTCACAACAAGAAAGTGGGCATTATGGGTACTGGGAGGATTGGCAGCGTACTGGCAAGAATTATGCATGGGTTTGGATGTACCCTTTATGCAAATGATACGATTGTCAATGAGTCTTTGCAAGAAGATTATGCAGTGAAATATGTTTCGAAAGAGGCTTTGTGCAAAAGGGTAGATATTCTTTTTGTCTGTCTTCCTTTGACTTCACAAACCTATCACTTACTGAATGAATCCTTCCTGCAGAATTTAGCGCAACGCCCCATTATTGTAAATATCGCTAGGGGTGCAATTGTTAAAACAAAGGACCTGCTACAGGCGCTGGACGAAGGCTGGATTTCTGGCTATGCGACAGATGTATACGAAAAAGAAAGTGGAGTGTTCTTTTACGACCATAGTGATGGTCCATTTATAGAAGATGCCACCTTGTTAAAGCTCATAAATCACCCTAATATATTGCTTACACCTCACCAAGCATTTGCCACTAGGGAAGCATTAAAAAACATTGCCGAAAGGACCATTAATAGTTTCACTTCGTGGGATGAGGGCAAAGTTGCCGCCTGCGAATTGGTTAACACATAAATCTATCTCAAAAATGAACACTTTTTTACAATTATCCATCAGTTTGTTTCAAGACGAATCGCTTCGAGAGGATTACTTTCTCGGTGCTGCTTTAGTGGCCATGGTAGTTATCGCCGTCGTATTTCTTTTTGTGTGGTCCAGGCGAAGACGGTAAGTTATTATGCGTGTAGCACGAGCAATGGAACCCTTGTTCTATAGTTTATTTCAGCGTTTTCAGAACCGAACATAAAACGACTTAAAAAAGACTTACGCTCTACAAACAAGGCATGAAGTTCACAAGGGTGAAGCTGTGTGAAAGTATCTATCCCAATGGCTATGGGAATCCCTTCTAAGGTATAATATTCTTTAATTTTCTGTTCAAAAAAAGTTTCCAAATCTATTCTATTGGCTTCAGCAATATAAGCGTTGGGCACATCTTCTAAATCTAAAATTGAAATAGTGGGTTTCTTTAAGTTGATAATATCCTTTAGGGTTTGCATTCCCTTGGTGAAATATTCTTGGTTATGTGTGGAGAACAAAAGAGTGTTCAGGGGGGAATAGGAATAACCTTCTGGTATGACAAGGACTGGGCAGTTTATTTTTCGGATTACCTTTAGGGTGTTGCTCCCGAATAAAACCTCATTGGCACTTGTGGCCCCATTAGATCCCATTACAATAAGATCGATGTCTTCAGACTTCAATACTTGGTTTATGGAGTCGATCAAATTGTCATAGTCTACGATCAAACTATAGGTATAATCACTTTTTTTATACTTCTGCTCGCATTCATCCACTAATAGTTGAAGGGCTTTTTTGTTATCGCTTAAAATGGTTTCATTTACACTTGCCGTTGCCGGAGCAGAGTAGAAGTCGTCCATGATGAATTCTGAAGGCTTTTGAACATTTAGGAAAATGAAATGGCACGGTTGTCCTTCAAAGAATTGCAGGGTATATTCGATAGCATTTTTAGAATTGTCGGAAAAGTCCGTGGGAAGCAAAACTCTTTTCATGGTATATTGGTTTTGGTCAAATCTAAATCTCAAACAATAGATCAACAATGACGAGTGTCAGGTTTACAACAATATACGGTTTTTCGGGTTATCATTTTGCATATGTCGGTTGGTGATGATCGGCCATAGCATCTATGATTTAGTACGAAAACGAGTATTTGAAGGATATAAAGATTGAATTGAAAAAGTTTCCTTTTGGAAGTAACATTCTACAATGGTAGGGAGTCTAATGTATAAATGAATAATTGCAATAGGGAGGTGATTTTTGTTCTTTAACGGACAATCGAAAAAATTTCAACACCTTTCTTTTTAAGTTTCAAATTAATATCTATATTGGGCTAAAGCTAACTGATTAATACCACATGGACGAAAAAGTAAAGTACGAAATGGAGTTTCCAATTCAAGTCTCTCCATCCCTTCTATATCAATATATTTCAACCCCTTCAGGAATGAGCGAATGGTATGCGGATAATGTGAACTCACGCGGTGAATTCTTTACCTTCATTTGGGAAGGTAGCGAAGAGCGCGCCAAGCTTTTGGGAAAGAAAAGTGGAGAACGGATTAAATTTCGTTGGGAAGATGACAATGATACCGATTATTATTTCGAATTAAGGATTCAGGTTGATGATATTACAAAGGATGTCTCTTTAATGGTTACGGATTTTGCAGAGGAAGATGAGATTGAAGAAGGCAAAATGCTTTGGGACAATATGGTTTCTAACCTAAAACATATACTGGGTTCTACCTAATGGAACCTCAGAATGAATTATCTTTGCGCCGTCTTACCTTAAAGACGGTTTTTTTATGCTCAATTTTAACGGTACCATTACTTCAGAAGATTCGTTGATCATGCCCTATGCCAACAGAGGGCTCCATTATGGGGATGCGGTTTTTGAAACCATAAAAGTGTCTGCAGGGAAAGTTTTGTTTTGGGAAGATCATTATTTCCGCCTCATGGCCTCCATGAGGATCATGCGAATGGAAATCCCCATGAATTTTACCTTAGAGTTTTTGGAAGGGGAAATTCTGAATACAATAGCCAAAGTTCCCGAAACACATAATGCCTATCGTGTGAAGCTTATTGTGTGGCGTGGTTGGGGAGGAAAATATACGCCTTCCTCTAAAGAAGTAGATTACCTTATTGGGATGGAGCCCTTGGAACATCCTTTCTATATGCTTTCGGATACCGCTTATGAAGTAGAATTGTTCAAGGATCATTATGTAAATGCAGGATTGTTATCCACACTTAAGACGAACAATCGTGCGGTAAATACCTTGGGTAGTATATTTGCTCAGGAAAACGGATATGAAAACTGTTTGTTGTTAAATGATAAAAAACAAGTGGTTGAAGCAATGAACGGTAATTTGTTTTTGGTGAAAGGCTACAAAATAAAGACACCACCCCTTTCGGATGGTTGTTTAAATGGCATATTGCGAAAACAACTCATAACCATCCTTGGTCAGTTACCTGATTATATATTGGAAGAAACCTCCATTTCGCCTTTCGAACTTCAAAAAGCCGATGAAATGTTTATTACCAATACCATTGTTGGAATACAATCCATCACCAAATACAGGAAAAAGGAATATGGTAATTCGGTTGCAAAGGATTTGTTAGGAAAATTAAATACGAAAGCCCGTTTGGGTTAGTTGAGGTTGGGATTTTCCGGGGCATTGGACCATATTAAATAATCACCCCCAAATTCGATCATTTTTTCTTTCCAGAAGTTCTCACAACAACCACCAATAATGTCATTTTTGGCCTTGTTTGGGGTGACAACCCAGCTATTAACCTCTAATTCCTCTTCTAATTGCTCGCTGGACCAACCAGAATATCCCAAGAAAAACTGAATCTGATCTTCTTTTAATTCATCATTTTGAAGCATACCAAGGATGGTGTTAAAATCACCTCCCCAATAAATACCATTGGCAATTTCAATACTATTTGGGATCAATTCGGGAACACGATGAATGAAATATAGATTGTCCTGTTCTACAGGGCCGCCATTGTAAACCTTTAATCCTGAGTCTATTTCGGGTAAGAAGTCCCTTAAACAATACTCCAAGGGTTTGTTGAGGATGAATCCGACGGAACCATTCTCATTGTGCTCAGCAAGCAGAACCACGGATCTATTAAAAGACACATCACCGATGATGGAGGGTTCGGCCACGAGTAAAACTCCCTTGGTTGGTTTAAGGCCAATCATTTTATAAGGTTTGGTCAATTAAAGCTAAGTAATAATTTAGTAATATCCAATTGTTTTGTTCTTTCTTCATTTTTGGGTATTAAAAAACCCCACCGTATTGGTGGGGCTTGGAATTATATAAACTATAATTTGATTAGTTTACACTACTCGATAAATCTGCACCTGCTTTAAATTTTACAACGTTCTTAGCAGCGATTTTAATAGTTTTTCCAGTTTGTGGGTTTCTTCCTTCTCTAGCAGCTCTTTTAGACACTGACCAAGATCCGAATCCAACTAAAGATACTCTGTTTCCTTTTTTAAGCGATCCTTCAACATTTCCTAAGAAAGACTCCAACGCTTTTTTTGCAGCTGCTTTAGTGATTCCGGCTTCTTCTGCCATTCCGTCGATTAAATCTGATTTGTTCATAGTTTACTTTTTAAAAATTAATTGTTGGTTAAACTTTTTAATAATTGCCTTACAAATTTAATCGGATTATCCATCCACGCAAGTAATGACGGGCTAAATCGCCGTTTTTGTTGATAACTTGAAAGCTTTGTTAATAAAGATGGGTGTTTTTGGTTATATTTTCATGAAATCAGTAATAACAGGGCTTCACGAGAAATATGCATCCTCTTCTATTTGAAATCCATTTAATAGGTCACCAATGGCCATTTTGCGTTTTCCCGGAATTTGCATTTCCAAGATATGAAGGTAACCACCTTGAGTCGCCACTTTCATATTTCTTTTTTCCGAAATGATTTCCCCCAATTTATGGGAATGGGATGCAATTTCCATATCACAGGAGTAAATCTTAACCTTCAATTCTGCGTCTCCATTTATAAGTACGGTCCACGCAGAAGGATAAGGGGAAAGGCCCCTAATAAAGGAATCTATTTTCTCTATTGGAAGTCGCCAGTCTATCTGTGTGTTTTCGGTGGTAAGCTTTGGAGCCTCCTTGTATTCCAAATTCTTGTTTTGTGGCAGGGGGGTAACTTGGTCTTTGGTAATCATTTCTAATGTACTAACCACCAAAGAGCTTCCAGCCACCATTAACTTATCGTGTAAACTTCCCGCGGTTTCCCTGGAAGCAATGGGAACTTCGTCTGAAGCAATGATCGCACCCGTATCTATTTTCTCATCAATAAAGAAAGTGGTAACACCGGTTTTACTTTCTCCATTTATGACAGCCCAGTTTATAGGTGCAGCACCCCTGTATTCAGGTAGGAGGGAGGCATGTAGATTGAAAGTACCGAGCTCGGGCATGGCCCACACCAATTTTGGGAGCATTCTGAAGGCAACAACGACTTGAAGATTGGCATTTAGGCTTTTTAGTTCCTCCAAAAACTCCGGTGCTTTTAAGTTGGTCGGCTGTAAGACAGTTAGGTTTTGGGCAATTGCATATTCCTTAACAGCAGATTGCCTTAATTTACGTCCCCTTCCGGCGGGCCTGTCTGGCGCAGTAATAACACCGACTACCTTATAATCGCTTTCAATAATCCTTTGTAAAACACCCACGGCAAAATCTGGGGTGCCCATGAATACTATTCGGAGTGTTTTCAAATACGACGGGTTTAAATTCTTCTTACTTTGTGAAATATTGGTTTACGGCATTCAAATGCACCTTTTTAGCATCCAATAGGGCATGAAGAGCCTCCAATATGTCATTTTCTGCAAAATTAAGGTTTTTAATAAGGCTCCGGGAATCGTGGGGGTTTTCTTTTAGCAATTCCAAAATACTCTTGGATATACTTTCCAATCCGCCTCCCGATGATGCATGGGTACTTTTACAGACCGAACAGGTACCACAAGGTTCATTTAAACTTTCCCCAAAATACGCTGTCATTTGCAATTGACGGCACTTCGAATCGTTTTCTATATACTGTAATACCGAAGCCAATTGAGCTGCCTTTCGGCCTTTCTGTGCTTCTATTTCCCTTTTTAGGGGATTCAAGGTTTTATCGTCTTCCCTGGGTGCCAAAAAGGTAATGGAGGCATCGGTTTCAAATAACTCGAGTTCTAACAGCTCCTTATTGGCCATTTCCTTTAAAACAGAAATCACCTTTTGCTTGGGCATGGAAAGCTTTGCGGCTACTTGATTTATACGCAATGGAGTAGGGGTGTTGAACACCCCTCCATACATTCGCAATATGGTTTTCCCCACAATAGAGAAGGATACATTGCTTTCGAATTCCTTGAGCAATTGTTCCGATGATACCAAGAACTTAAGAATGGACTTTCGACCAAATTCTTTTTGCAACCTCAAAACGCCCAATCTATCCAGTAGATTCATGCCATTGTATACAGTGGTTGCATGTAGCTGGTACGTTTGACAGAATGATCCAAAATTAAATTCATGGGTAGTAAAACTACCTTCACCGTAAGGAATCTGGAAATAATTATTCAACTTACGGTATAAGGACTTAATGTCATTGAAGGTGGGTTGGGAATCAACGAACTGTCGTTTTGCCAATTCTTTGTCATCATTGGTATATAATAAAATAGCTTCAGCAGGGTTGCCATCCCTTCCGGCCCTTCCGGCTTCCTGGAAGTAACTTTCTAAGCTTTCGGGCAATTGCACATGAATTACATAGCGAACGCTACCGTGATCTATGCCCATGCCAAAGGCATTTGTGGCTACCATGGTGGAGACATTGCCTTTTTTCCAAGAATCGAGGCGTTTGGATTTATCCTCCGTAGAAAGACCGCCATGGAAAAAGGTGCTGGAAATTCCCAAATGCTGCAATCTAATTGCCATCTTTTCGCACAAAGACCTACTTCTTACGTAGACTATGGCAGACGTATCCAACCCTTGCAATAGTTGCTGTAAACGGTATTCTTTATCCGGCTCAAGAGATACGTTATAGGTTAAGTTTTTGCGTACAAAGGAACTTCTAAAAATCCTAGGGGTCTTTAGTTCTAATTGTTGAATGGTGTCCTCTAGTACGTTTTTGGTAGCGGTGGCCGTTAGTGCTACATAGGGTACATTTGGGTGAAGGCCCCGAATAACTTTTACATTATGATAAGATGGTCTGAAATCGTTTCCCCATTGCGAAATACAATGTGCTTCATCTACTGCAACCGAATTAACCGGCATTCTCTGAATGGCATTTTGAACAACCTCTTGTTGCAAACGCTCCGGGGAGAGATAAAGAAATTTATAATTCCCGTAGCAGGCATTGTCCAATAAGGTGTTGAGTTCGGAAAAAGGAATGCCTCCAGGGATTTGAAGTGCTTTTATTCCTTTTTCATTTAAGCTACGTACTTGATCGGCCATTAGGGCAACCAAAGGTGAAATCACAATGCATATCCCTTCCATCATAAGGGAAGGAACCTGGAAACAGAGCGATTTGCCTCCACTGGTAGGCAACAAAGCCACGGTATCCTGCCCGTTCAAAATACTTTCGATAATGGGTGCTTGCAGCGGGCGAAAGGATTCGTATCGCCAATACTTGCGTAATATGTCTATGGGTTCGTTCAAAGTTAGTCTGAAAGTTCAGAAAGGATGAAAGCAATCCTATTTTCTACCGTATCCTTTGGTACAATTATAGGAGTATGGCCAAAAGATGTGTAACATTCCTTAAGGTGATCGTAGAGCTTAATGGCCTCTTCAAAGTCTTCGAAACGGCCTTCATCTACGCCGAAAATTTCTTTCCAAGGTGGTAATATGAATATGGTGTCATACGGAATGTTCTCGCAAGTGCTGGTAAAATGATCATCGTATTCTTGATCAAAGAAATCCATATAGGCCAGTACATCTCCAACACCTCGATCAAAAAAGACAAGTTCGTTCTCTGAGCTAAGGGAAGATTCGTATTGTTGCTGTCTGCCACGTAACAATCTTTTGTTGAAAGCGAGCGCATCGTCTGCAAACACAATGGGGTTGGATTGCAGATCCTGTCCCGATTTATTTTCCACTTCCTCTTTCGTGAATTCGCGAATTATTTCGGGATAACATTCGTAACCCAATGCCTCCAAACTTTCAATCAGTGCTGTTTTACCAGTTGCTGGCCCGCCGGTAATTACAATTCTTTTTGTTTTCAATCGTAACATATGTCTATAAGCTGCAAATATCGTAACAATTTATTGATACTTAAAAGCGTATCTTTGCATTCGTTTTTTACGCCTATTGACTATGAAAAGTAACGAAAAATCAGCAGAGTTTTACGATCGTTTGCGCGAACAGCTTCAGGGGGATACCGAATGGCCTTCTCCATATATGTTTAAGTTCATTGTTCAGGCGCTCAATGAGAAGATTGCTGAGATCGAAGCCGTTTTCGACGGAACGGATGCAGACATTACCACTAGGGATTCCTCAAAGGGAACCTATACCAGTGTATCCATAAAAGTGACCATGGAATCGCCAGATGCGGTGATAGAAAAATATTTGGAAGTTTCTAGGGTAGAAGGTGTCATTTCCTTATAATTTTAGTATTTTGCAATCGTTATACTTCAACGAGAGTTACTTCCATAAACATATTTCATTTTGATTGATAATATAGAATACAATACGGAACGTCCGCATTTAATTATTCCAGAATACGGTCGTCACATTCAGAAAATGGTAGACCATGCCATTGCCCTAGAGGATAAAGAAGCCCGAAACAAATGTGTAAAAAGCATTATTTCCGTAATGGGTAACCTGAATCCTCACTTACGCGATGTGCCCGATTTTCAGCATAAACTTTGGGATCAATTATTCATTATATCCGATTTTAAATTGGATGTGGATTCACCATACCCAAAGCCTTCCCGTGAGGAGTTGGCAGAACGCCCGGAACCTTTGGACTACCCTCAGAACCATCCGAAATACCGTTTTTACGGTAATAATATTAAGAGGATGATAGATGTGGCCAATAGCTGGGAAGCTGGAGAGTTAAAGGATGCATTGGTATTAACCATTGCCAATCATATGAAAAAATGCTTTCTAAACTGGAATAAGGACACGGTTGATGATGGGGTTATTTTTCAGCATTTGTTGGAACTGTCCGATGGCAAAATTGATCTGCGAAATAGCAATGAGGATCTTTCCGATTCGTTGCAACTGTTAAAGAATAAAAAACGCTTCAACAAACAAAGCAACAATAACAACAAAGGGAAAAACAAGAATAGAGGCCGTAAACGCTACTAATCCTAATCTGCGCTACATAATATATGGGAACTTTTCAAATCGAAGGTGGGCATTCGCTTAAAGGTGAAATCCATCCACAGGGGGCAAAGAACGAAGCCCTTCAAATTCTCTGTGCTGTCCTATTAACACCCGAAGAGGTTGTTATTGAAAACATACCCGATATTCGGGATGTAAACAAACTAATTACGATCCTAGGGAACCTAGGTGTGAAAATCCAAAAATTAGGAAAAGGGAAATACGCCTTTAAGAGTGATGATATCAACTTAAAGTACCTCGAATCTGAACTGTTTAAACAAGAAGGGAGTTCCTTACGGGGCTCTATCATGATTGTTGGGCCACTTTTGGCTCGTTTCGGTAAAGGATACATCCCAAGGCCTGGAGGCGATAAGATTGGCCGTAGAAGGCTGGATACACACTTCGAGGGATTCATAAATTTAGGAGCTACATTTAGATATAATAAAGAAGAACGTTTCTATGGTGTGGATGCACCTAACGGATTAACGGGAACCTATATGCTGTTGGATCAGGCCTCGGTTACGGGAACTGCAAACATAGTAATGGCGGCCGTTTTGGCGAAAGGTACTACTACCATATATAATGCGGCTTGTGAACCTTACCTTCAGCAATTATGTAAGATGTTGAATTCTATGGGAGCCAAGATTTCCGGTGTTGGTTCTAATATGCTTATCATTGAAGGGGTTGATGGCCTTGGTGGTTGTCACCATCGTGTATTGCCTGATATGATAGAAATTGGAAGTTGGATAGGATTGGCTGCCATGACCCAAAGTGAAATCACCATAAAAAATGTTAGCTGGGAAAATCTTGGGCTCATTCCAGATACCTTTAGAAAGCTAGGGATTAAGCTAGAAAAGAAAGGGGATGATATCTATATTCCTGCCCAGAAAAGCTATGAAATACAAGGTTATATAGATGGATCTACATTAACAGTGGCAGATGCGCCTTGGCCTGGATTTACCCCCGACCTTTTAAGCATTGTTTTGGTAGTCTGCACCCAAGCCAAAGGGAATGTACTCATTCATCAAAAGATGTTCGAAAGCCGTTTGTTCTTCGTGGACAAATTGATAGATATGGGCGCCCGTATTATTTTATGCGATCCGCACAGGGCAACTGTAATGGGACACAATTTCGAATCCCAACTAAAGGCAACCACCATGGTATCACCAGATATACGTGCTGGTATTTCACTTCTTATTGCTGCACTTTCTGCCAAGGGAACCAGTACTATTCATAATATTGAGCAGATTGATCGTGGTTATGAAAATATCGATGAACGTTTGCGCGCAATTGGAGCCAAGATTACGAGAATAGACTAACTAGTAAAGAAAATAGGAAATAAAAAAGGCGCTTATTGCGCCTTTTTGTTTTTATTGATTTCGTCCTGCAGCTTTCTCCGCAATTGTTGTTCGCGTTCCAATGCCCTTTGGCGGTGGCCTTCAAACTCAGACTCAATTTCCGAAAGTCTAACATTTGCCTCCTTGGTAATGGCATTACTATTTCTGAATCGGTAGAAAAGGAGTAGGGCTATTAGCACCAAAACACCGATAATGGACCACATGGTGGTTTTATAGGTAGATTTTTTAATAAGGGAACCAAATAGTTGAATACCATCTTCCTTGCTTTTAGAAGTGGTCAACTCGCTCTGTAAGTTGGCTAGGTTTTGGGTAAGGGTATTAATTTCACCTTCTTGTTGCGTAATGGTAGTCTTTGCCTCTTCAAGATTTTTCTCGACAAGGGCTATACTGTCCTGAACACTTTTTCTAAGGTTATTTAGCTTGAATATTTTAACGACCTTATAATCTTCGTAACGATTGGATTTGTCGATTACATCAGTAAATTGGTCCTCGAGGGTGTTTTGGGCTTCTTGCGCAACGGCCGGAATCAAACAGCAGCACAATGCAATACTAAAAATTAGGGTATAGATTTTCATAGTGTAAGGGTGGTTTGTTATGACAAAAGTAACCACAAAAAGGGAGAAAAATTGTGCGCCATTAAAGTAACTTCTGTTAAATGTTACTTAACGGTTTCCAATTCACCAATACGCTGATAACTCAGTGCTCCCGAAGGACATTTGTGAATCTGTTGAATAATTTTTTCAGAAGGCGCACCTTCCAGGTCAATCCATGGTATCACAGAGGTTCTAAAAACTTCGGCAAGACCTGCACAACAAGTGCCAGCATGGATGCATTTTTTCGGTTCGTAGGTTACCTTTATTTCACGGTTGCTAAAGGTGTTTTCTTCGCTGCTCATGGTGATAAAAGATTAGGGGCTATTAAATATTTATCGTGAAAACATCGATAAATATATATAAATAATCGATAAAATGCATATTTAAGGAATAATCTTACAAATTAATTAAGTGCTGCCTTATAGGTTGAAAGACAGCGTTCCCGGGCCAATTTATGATCCACTATGCGGGATGGGTAAGAAGCTGTGTTGTATTCTTCAATCCATGTCTTAATGTATACGTGTCCTTTATCAAATTTTTCAACCTGTGTTATAGGATTGAATATCCTAAAATACGGAGCAGCGTCTACACCACTACCGGCTGCCCATTGCCAATTTCCAACATTACTGGCCATTTCATAATCCAGAAGTTTTAAAGCGAAGTAGGCTTCACCCCAGCGCCAATCTATAAGTAAATGTTTGCATAAGAAACTGGCCACTAACATTCGCACCCTATTATGCATATACCCCGTGGTGTTGAGTTCCCGCATGCCTGCATCTACAAGTAGGTAACCGGTTTTGCCTTGCTTCCATTTCTCAAAATCCGATTCGTTATTGCTCCAGTCTATACGGTCATAGGCAGGTTTAAATGCCTTGTGTACCGTGTGTGGAAAATGCCATAGGATTTGCATAAAGAATTCGCGCCAGATTAATTCCTGCCAAAAGATTTCATTTTCCTCTTTAATGGCTTTGGCAACGATATGCCGAATGCTTACGGTTCCAAAACGCAAATGGGGACCTAAACGGGACGTTCCATCCACTGCTGGGAAATTCCGCGTTGCCTCATATTGTTGAATGATGGAAGGGGAAGCATCATACTTGGGGACTGCAATGGCAGATTGCCTAAAGCCTATATCTTCGAGGGACAAGAATGGTACGTTCTGGTTTTGAAGCAGGTTTTTAAAATGAGAATGGCAATCGTAATGCTGTAGGGTATAGTCATTCCGAAATTTAAGTTTCCACTTTTTCATGTATGGCGTATAGACCACATAGGGATTACCGTCATCCTTGACGATTTGGTCTTTTTCAAAAATTACCTGATCCTGATAGGTATGAAATCCGATGTCTTTTTCGGCCAGGAACGCTTGAATTTCCTTATCTCTCTTTTCTGAATAGGGTTCGTAATCACGATTTGTAATCACGTGCGCTATCTTGTATTCTTCCACTAGTTGCTGATACACCTCCAAGGGCTTTCCGAAATATACGGCCACACTACTCCCGTGTTCCTTCAATTCTTCATTCATTCGAGACAAAGAATCGTGAATGAAGCTAACCCTTGCGTCGTCCTCCGGAAGGGAATCCAAAATTTCTGAATCGAAAATGAATATCGGTAGTACAGGGTTTTTACCCCGTAATGCCTTATGAAAGCCTACATTATCATCTAGTCTTAAATCCCTTCGGAACCAAAAAATGTTAACTGCCTGCATGGTTAGGTCATCTCTCCAAAGAGTTCGACGAGTTTGTTTTTACGGTACTCAAAGATTTCATTTAATTTGGGTTTTACCAAAAGCGGATGCATGAGTCTTCCCAAAAAGCCGAAAGGGATTTTATAATCAACAATATCTTCCATTTCGACACCTCCGTCTATTTCCTTTATAAAATGCTTGTGGTGCCATAAGGAGTAAGGGCCAAAACGCTGCTCATCTACAAAATAATTTCCATCATTAACATGTGTAATTTCGGTAACCCATTTGGTTTTAATACCAAGAACCGGTGTAACAATGTACTGAATGATCTGTCCGGCATACATAGGACGATCCGAACCTGAAAGAATTTCGAACCCCATATAATCTGGGGTTATGGTTTTCAGGTTTTTAGGATCTGAAAGAAAATCCCATGCTTCCTTAGTGGAAATGGGTAGATTTTGTTTAGAATGAAGCGTATATATTTTCAAATCGTATAATTTGGAAGTAAAAATACGATTTGTTTAATATTTAATACAGAAAGTTAAACAAAAATTAACAAACTACTTTTTAAGTGTGGTTACGCGTTTGTTCATTTGGAACAATCGGTATAGTTCTTCACTGATTCCAGTTTTCTTTCTCTTTCTAAATTTGAAGATATGTTTTAAGTAACGTAACATTGCCTTTTTTTGTAAATATACGAAGGAAATTTCTTCAAATCAAGCTGTAAACACTGGATTTACAGATATTTAACAATTATCGTCACAACAGTTATCATCTTTGACCAATTTGCAACTGATCACCGCCAAAATCGCACCGATTATCGGAGAAGTAAGATAAATCCAAACATGCTGTAAGTGACCACTTACCAAAGCTGGGGCTAAAGATCGGGCTGGATTCATGGAAGCTCCCGTTATTGGACCGGCAAAAAGAGCTTCTAAAAGCACGATGCCTCCAATAGCAATTCCTGCAATGACCCCTATCTCTTTAGAGCCTGTAGATACATTAATTATGACCAGCATTAGGAAGAAGGTTAGCAGCACTTCAAAGAGAAAAACACGAAGAACATCTATTTGAGGGACCGTACTTCCCAAAAGTTCATTATCGGGGAAAAAGAAGAGCAATAAACCACTGGCTGCTAGGGCTCCTAGGATCTGTGAAATACAGTATGCGGGAACTTCTTTCCAAGGGAATTTTTTAGCATACGCAAAAGCAATGGTTACTGCTGGATTTATATGGGCACCACTAATATCCCCAAAGGCATAGATCATACCCATTACGATAAGCCCAAAGGTTATGGCAATACCCAAATGGCCGACTGTTCCGCCGGTAAATTCATTGATTACAATGGCACCGGTACCACAGAAAACCAGGGCAAATGTGCCGATGGCTTCAGCTATATATTTTTTCGATTTCACATTGCAAAAGTAAGATTCTCTATGAAATCTATTTTATGCTTTTGTTAACTATTAAGATCATGTCATATTGTACCTTCGTGAAAAATCAAAATAACCATTAATAACACTACAATGAAAAAATTAGTCCTTTTCGTATGTGCTGGCTTATTGGCCTTTGGAGCCACGGCACAAGTTAAGACCCCAGCACCAAGTACTAGCCAAAAAATTGAGCAGCAAGTTGGTTTGACAGATGTTACTTTGGAATACTCTAGACCTTCCATGAAAGGAAGAACCATTTTTGGTGGATTGGTACCTCACGGAAAACTTTGGAGAACCGGAGCTAATAAGAACACAGCCATTACATTTAGTGATGATGTAATGATTGGTGGTAAGGATGTAAAAGCAGGTACGTATGCGATATTTACAAAACCCAATGCAAAGAGCTGGGAAGTTATTTTCTACAGTGATGCCAGTAATTGGGGAACCCCACAAAAATGGGACGATACCAAGGTAGCTGCAAAGGTTGAAGCGCAGGTATACCAATTGCCTGTGAGTATCGAGACATTTACTATGAGTTTCGATGATATAAAAAATGATACTGCCAATTTAGGTATCATGTGGGAGAACTCCTATGTAGGTGTTCCAATTAGTTTTCATACAGACAAGGCAGTTACTGCGAGTATTGAGAGCGTAATGAATGGTCCTTCAGATAGGGATTACTACCAAGCAGCAGTTTACTACCTTGAAGCTGGGAAAGACATCAACAAGGCTAAAACCTGGATCGAGAAAGCGATCGAAATGCGTGAAAAGCCAGCATTTTGGTACCACAGACAGCAATCGTTAATTTATGCTAAGGCAGGAGATAAAAATGCCGCTATCAAAGCAGCAAAGAAATCCTTGGCATTGGCTAAAGAAGCTGGGAACGAAGATTATGTAGCCCTTAATTCCAAATCATTAGATGTTTGGGAAGGAAGAAAGGTTTCAGATAAATAAGGTATAGTTACCTTAATCAAAAAACGCCCTTCCTGTGAAGGGCGTTTTTTATTTTAGAAAGGATTTCAATTCGTTTCGGTATTGTGAAGGGCTTTTACCCGTGTATTCCTTGAATTTCTTATTAAAGTGGGAAAAATTATTGAAGCCACATTCATAACAGATCAATGTGATACTTAACTGCCCTTCAGAAAGTAATTTACAAGCATGTACCAAGCGGTATTCGTTAACGAATTGCGTAAAGGTCTTTCCTGTTTTGTTCTTAAAGTAGCGGCTAAATGCCTGTTCGCTCATATTAACAAGATCTGCGACCTCTCCCAATGGAATAGGTCTGGTAAACTCATTACGAACTACATTATATATAAGATCGAGTCGCTGTGTGTCCTGGGGCTTCGATTCTATCGCTATGTTTTCTATGTTCAGTAACGTATAATGCTCTGTCAAGGCCATTTCCTTCAACAATTGAATGAACGCAATCATTCTGTCGAAAGGATTCAATGCAAGTAATGCTTCCATTTTTTCACCTAAAACGTCCTTCACTTGCGAATGAAATACGATCCCTTGTTGACTTCTTTGAAATAGTTGTTGGATATCGCTCATTTCGGGTACTTCCATAAAGGCTTTGCCCAGAAAATCTTCCCTAAGGTGAATCACAACCTCGCTTTCATTCCCCGTAAGTCTATTGGTAAATCCGAAGTGCGGTAGGTTGGATCCTATAAAAATGAGGTCTCCATCATTGTAATATGAGATATGGTTGCCAATATGGCGTTTCCCATTTCCCCCTTTCACGTATACGATTTCCATTTCAGGGTGAAAATGCCATTTTGGTGCAAAATCATTGCACTCCTCTTTATAATCATGAATCTTGATGGAACTTCCGTATTCCGCCGAGATCGATTCGAATATGGGACTTTTTAGGGCTTTCATATATGCAAAATTACCACCCAATAGGATAGCTAACTGATTCAAAATTAACCAAAATATGTGGTATTTTAACAATTAGGGGTATTCTAATACCAATACGTGTTAAAATAGAACATATAGTAGCCTATGAAGTGGATGTAGGGACGCAGTCTTGGTCGCATCTTTGCACTGTAACATTAAAACACTTACGTTATGAAAACTTTAAAAAGAATTTTTGTTGCTATTGCATTCATGAGCACTATGGCTACCTATGCCAACGACACCAAGGTTATTTATGGAGAGGATGCGACTATCACTATTGTTGAAGAAAACAAGACAGTTCAAATCTCGATCCTAAATACTCAAAACACGTCCTTTACCTTATCTATTTATAGTGATACGGGCGATTTGGTTTTCGAAGAAACATTAGGGAATGACATTAGCTTAGGAAAGGTATTCGATTTTGAGGATGCCGCGCAAGGTAATTACAAATTCAAGTTTGTATCCAGTAATGGAAATACACACTTGTACAATGTTAGAACGGGTTCTAAGTTCTAATTCAAACGTTGCTATTGTTGATTAAGGACGGCTTATGCCGTTTTTTTTTTATAAACCTAGAGTAGTAATTGACTAAAGTCCTCATTCTTTTATCTATTTTAATAGCTTAAACATAAAGCAATGGGGAATTTAAGGGTTACATATGTACTGCTTTTCATGGTTATTTTTAGCGTTGGCTGTTCTAGTGAGGACAAGAATTCAGTAGAAGAGACAATAGAGCTAGAGCCTAGTGCACTTGAGAGCGCGCATGTTTTACAGTTCTTTGAAGATCCTGTAGAATGGATACTTGAATTTGAGGAAGATGGCAAGCCAATATCCGGACCCAATTATGAATTTAGCTATGATGCCCAAAACAGAATGACCGAGAAAAAGATCGTTATTTTGGAAGGGGGTTGGGATTTTTCGCAAACATGGAGGTATGGCTATCAAAATGGACTTCTAAGTAATCTGGATAACACTTCTATTTTAAGTAGCGATGGTATTGGTTGGGTGTATGGAGAAATGGTTTTTAACGGACGAATTGTCGAACGCAGGGTTTTTGATAATACCCAAATAATTCGCTATACTTTTATTGATAAAAGTTTAGGGCTACTAGAAAGATTCGAATATATCGATTTAGGCCAAAGTACGGAACCCTACCATTATTTTGAATTTGAGTACAGCGATGAGTTCCTTCTGCTGCAATGTAAAGAATATAGGACCAATGATGTGGGTGATGCTACTTTGCATAATGTTTTTGAGATATCCTATGATGATAAAATAAATCCTTACTACAACGCTTTCAAGGATTACAATCCTCTTATTTATGGTTTCTTTCAATTAAGACAAGACCGTAATTCCTTATATCCTCTAGAACCTTTTTTACGAAGCAATATGCCCAATAACGTGGTTTCTATTTTAAGGACCAATCAAATTAGCGGGAATACCTACCAATGGGATTACCAGTTTACATATAATGATGAAAATTTGCCATTGACCAAAACACGAATTATAGACGACCAAACCACTTGGGATGAGGAAGAATATAATTACTATGAAATCCCATAATGTATATGAGCAAAAACAGGTAGACCGACCTCCAAAGGATGCCGGTCCATGTTGGTAAATGCTCAGTAAAAATTTAACGCAACAAAACCCGTTGAAAGCCAACCGTTGTATCGACACTGGTTACTTTTAGCAAGTAACTTCCCGAAGGAAATGCCGAAAGGTCTATACTATCCAACTGATCTCCCTTTATCGAAATGAGTTCCTTCCCCTCGAGGGAATAGAGCTGAATTTGGGATATGTGTTCTTCAGATTGTACATACATGATAGAGGAGGTAGGGTTCGGGAATACCGTGAGCCCCTTCTTTAGGGTTTCAAACAGACCTAAAGTAGGATTGTATTTGCTCACGCCTCCCCAGGTACCGAACCACATATTGCCCTCCTCGTCTTCTATAATTGCTCTCACATGATCTTCGATAAGGCCATCTGCCGATGAAAGGATCGACCATTCGGTGCCATCATATACGGACACACCGAAATTGGTTCCAAAATAGAGATTGCCATTACTATCTTCCGCAATGGCCCGTACATTGTTGCCCGAGAGTCCATCGGCAATGGTAAAAGTGGTAAAATCGGTACCATCATACCTGTCCAGACCTACATTGTCATAATTGCCGAACCAAATGTTATCATTACTGTCCTGAAAAATGACATAAATATTGTTAGAGGAGAGACCATCGGCCGTCGTGATCTGTGTGAAGATAGAAGTATCATAAAAAACCGCTCCTGGTTCACCTAAACCACCGAACCAGAAATTGCCGTCGGCATCTTGAATCTGAGTTAGGTATATACCAGCGGGCATCCCTTGGGTAGGGTCTAAGGAAACCCAATGAGTGCCATCATATTTGGTAACACCACCCGATCCACAGAACCACAGATAATTATCCTTATCTTCAAGAATGTGATAAACGTTATTGTCGAAAAGTCCATCGATCATGGTATAATTGGTCCATGTGGAACCATCAAATTGGGATACTCCAGAATCATCACTGGATCCAAACCAATAATCACCTAGCGAATCCTGAAAAATGGAAAAGATGGCATTGCTTACTGCGCCATCACCTACACCATAGGAAGTCCAATTCGTTCCATCGAAGGAGCCGATTCCAGCAGAAGTGTCGTTACCCCAGTCGCCAAACCAAAAATCCCCTTCCGAATCCTGAATGATGGAGGAAATAAATCCTTCTATCAGACCATCATCGGTTGTATAATTGGTCCAAGTTTGGGCATGTAGTGTATAACCAGAAATAAAAGCCATACAGAGGGAATAAAATAGTATTTTTTTCATGACTTAGAGTTTAATGTTAACTGGTTGGTTATCCATTTTCTAGGTCTAAGTTATGTTCGATGATCCCAATAAAAAAGGAAGGGAACCTTCCCTTTATAAATAGGGGAAAGCCTTGAAAATTACCTGAAGTCGTGGTTTGTAAAAGACTGGCAGGTCAATATTACATTCCGTAAAACACTGATAGTTAAGGGAATTGGGCAGTAGTGCTACATGAATCTATACTTCCGATCGGAATTATTCTTTTTTACTGGGTGCAGCAACTTGTAGGATTATGGCAATACCCATAACCAAACAACATCCAAGGGCATTGAGCCATAAATAGGGGAGATCTATCTTTCCTATGTTATCTAACCACCAAATACCTACAATGATTATTTGTGTTATTATGGCAGCAATAAAGGTAGCACGGCTCTTTACGAACTTGATAAAAAATGCGAGCATGAATACTCCGAGGATATTTCCATAAAAGATAGACCCAATGATATTTACAAGTTCGATAAGGTTTTCAAATAGATTTGCTACACAGGCTACCAAAATGGCAATGATTCCCCAAAGAAAGGTAAACCACTTACTCATTTTGAGGTAGTGTTTGTCATCCCTGCCTTGTACATTTCTCTTGTATAGGTCAATGGCTGTGGTGGAGCCCAAGGCATTTAATTCACTCGCGGTAGAAGACATGGCGGCACTTAAAATTGCGGCTAATAGTAAACCGATGAGGCCTATGGGAAGGTTATTCAAAATAAAGTGAATAAATACATAATCCTTATCATTGGTTTCGGCTTGTGGATTCGCTCTAACAATAAGCTCTTTGGCTTGGTCACGGAGCGCTATCTCTTGGGAATTGAGTTCTTTTATTTGTGCTGCTAAATCTTCCTTTGATGCATCTGAAGCTTCGATATAGGCTATATGAAGCGTCTCTTTGTCCTTTTCCAAGGCTTCCTTTTCTGCTTGCAGATCGAAATACTCCGCTGCATATTCACTATTGAGTACATCGGCTTCCGCGGCTGGATTAAAATTTAATGGAGAACTACTAAATTGATAAAACACAAATACCATGACCCCAATAAATAGAATGAAGAATTGCATGGGAACCTTAAGGAAACCATTCATGATCATACCCATCTGGCTTTCCCGCACCGATTTCCCGGACAAATAACGTTGCACCTGACTCTGATCTGTTCCGAAATATGATAGCATCAGGAAAGTTCCTCCTATAAGCCCAGTCCAGACGGTATAACGGTTTTCAAGGTCGAATGAGAAATCCAATACCTTCATTTTATCATTTATCCCTGCGATTTCGACCGCATCTCCAAATCCAACATCCAACGGAAGTAAGTTTAGGATTATTAAAAAGGCAATGAGCATTCCACCAAAAATGACTGCCATCTGTTGCTTTTGGGTGATGTTTACAGCCTTGGTCCCGCCACTTACGGTATAAATGACCACTAAAATTCCTATTATAATGTTTAGGTAGATTAAATTCCAACCCAATACTGCAGAAAGTATAATGGATGGGGCAAAAATGGTAATTCCAGCTGCCAGCCCCCTTTGTATTAAAAAGAAAATGGCTGTTAAGGTTCGGGTTTTAAGATCGAATCTACTTTCCAAATATTCATAGGCGGTATACACCTTCAGTTTATGATACAGGGGAATAAAGACCAAACAGATGACTACCATGGCTATGGGAAGCCCAAAGTAAAACTGCACAAAACCCATTCCACTATGAAACGCCTGTCCAGGGGTTGAGAGGAAGGTAATGGCGCTTGCTTGTGTGGCCATGACACTGAGCCCTATAGTCCACCAATTAGCTTGATTTCCTCCTTTTAGGTAATCTGAAACACTTTTGTTTCCACGGGTTTTATAGATTCCAAACCCAACAATGAATAGTAAGGTGCCCAGTAAGATGATCCAATCTATGAAACTCATATATTAATTATAGCTTTGGGTAATGAGGTAAAAAATGATAAAATAAAGTACGTTGAAAAGTAATACCAACGTATAACTTTTTTTCCATTTCAAAGGTGCTTTAGGTTCTTGTTCCATTATTGACCGAGGGATAAAAGGTTTGCGAACAAGCGATACGCTCCGGAAACACCAGCGGGAAGCTCCCGGAAGAAGCTAAGTCCGGTATAGATATAATGGCCTTTTCCATGTTTGGCAATGAGCAGGGCTCCCTTGGTTTCTGGATAATCTTCGTCGTTCATTCCCAAAAGCGGTGTGAATTCCTCACCCCATTCGTTGGGAAAATAAAGTCCCCGTTCCTGAACCCAACCTTCAAAATCCAATTTGGTGATCTTGTTAGGGGAATTTAATGCAGGGTGATTAGGCTCCAATATAGAAACACTAGAGTATTCATCGGTCACACGATCACGTGACAGTTTTAGATGAAAGGGCGCGATTTTGTCCGTAACAAGCCGTCTACTGGTATTGTACTGTAATAATAATGTACCGCCATTTTCCACATAGTCGTGAAGGATATCTTGCTTAAACTGCAATTGTGGAACCGTATTGTAGGCACGAATTCCCACTACAATTGCGTCGTAGCCCTTTAGGGACTCTTCAGATATGCTTGAAGGTTCAATGGTAGTAACCGAATAACCTATTTGGGCCAAACTCTCCGGAATGGCGTCTCCCGCACCTTTAATATACCCAATGTTTTCACCCTTCTTTTCAATTGGGATCCTAGCAACTTTGGCCTGCGAGGGTATCAATACACTTTGATATGGAATATGGTCGTAGTCTATAGTAATGAGTTCCTTGGTGTGGAATGTATCCCCAATTTGGACCAAAGGTTTTATATAGCCTTCACTACGATCTTTGGGAGGGGTTACTTTGAAGGTAAGGGTTTGAGTAGATCCTTTGGTTTCCAAAGTATATGATTGGGAAGCTGGTTCTACCTTCCATCCTTGAGGATGCTGTAATGTAACAGTTCCATTTATTTGTTCCCTACCGGCCTTTATCTCGACAGGAATGTCACGGGCCTCTTCGGAAGAAAAGATGAGTACCTTTTCGGGAATGGAAGAGGTTACTGGCGGGAGTACTTCAAAAGGCCTATATACTTCACCTTTTACCGGATCGTTGAATTTATAGACAATGTCTTTTGTGATCTGAACCTGTCTTCCCTGAATAGTCAGATTAAAGTGAACTGGGAAATGATCGTTCCTTTCAGGAGAACCAATTAAGTCTTTATTGTCTACCCTATACATGCCCAAAGTTCCTTGTTGTTTCAACCAATAAGGTGCGCTGGTTTCAATCACATTAAATGTTCCTTCTACACTTTCCATGGTTTGCTTGGTATTGTTTTGAAGGGGCGTAGCCACCAATTGGGAGGGAAAAGAAATAACTGGGGAACTTACGCTGTTGAGGCTAACAGATACGTCAGATCGATTTATGGCTTCTATGGTCACTTTTACATTCCCTTTGGGTGCGATACTTTGCTGATCTGCAACAGCTTCTAGGTACAGTCCAAGGCATTGCTCTATAAGCGACTTTATTTCTTCAGTTTTTATTTCCCGCCAATGCGCGTCTTTCAGATTCTTAATCAGTTCATAAGCATCCATTAATTTAGGAACACTGGCAGCAGGGTTTTTGAAGTCGAAATCTTTTTCAACACCATATAGGATATCGCCAATGGCTTTTCCACCTTCCAAACGCGACCAAGTAGTATTGATGCCATCGAATAGGTTGGTTTTGTCTTCGGGGAAATCCCCTTTTAAAAACTCGAGGTATTCTATTTGTCCACCTCGGGTTCCAGTGCTACCAAATCCTTGGGATTTATGCATGCTTCGACTTAAGGAAGCGATCTCGCCATTGGAGAGCCCTAGTTCGGGATAATAGCTTCCAGTTTCTACTTCAAGGATATTGGTTTTGTCGGCTTCTGCAAATTTTTCACGGCTTCCATAGAACCACCAAGAGGTATTAAAAAACAAACGTTTAGGCTGCCATACGCCAAATTCCTTGGCCGTTTCGGGATATTTGGTAGCATCACCTATCATGTCGAAGGTTTCGAAACTAAGCATGGCCGATGAGGTATGGTGACCATGAGTGGTTCCCGGGTTTCTATGATTAAATCTATTTATGATAATATCTGGTTTCCATTTTCGGATGGCTCTCACTACATCACTGGTTACGGCATCACGGTTCCAAATCTCTAAGGTTTCATCTGGATGTTTTGAGTAGCCAAAGTCGTTGGCTCTTGTAAACATTTGACTTCCCCCATCGGTTGCCCTTGCCTGTAGCAGCTCTTGGGTTCTAATGACACCCAATAGTTCACGGATTTCGGGACCTACCAAATTCTGGCCACCATCGCCTCTGGTAAGGGAAAGATAGGCAGTTCTCGCTTTTACATCGTTTGCCAAATAGGAGATAAGGCGTGTGTTTTCGTCATCGGGGTGTGCTGCTACATAAAGGGCAGAACCCACGAAATTCAATTTTTTAAGATGATGGTAAATCTCTGAGGCATTCCATTTCTCCGGCTGTTGTGCAAGGAGTTGAAAGGATACCAATACGGAAAGGAAAACAAGGGATCGTAGTTTTGTATGAGCCACTGGTTATACTATTTAGTGTGTCTCAAAGATATTGAAATTTGAAACCTGCGAATCAGGCTTTAGTTTTCTTTAACATTCATAAAAAAACCGCCTTGGTATTCACCAAACCAAGGCGGGTCAGACTTAACCTCTTGTATTAGGGCAGAAAAGTCGAGGTTAAATTTTTTCGAAGGTCAGGAAGTCCGTACCTCCATTCCCACCACTAACATCAGTTAGCTCAATTCTATTGTCGCTTATGGACACAATGTCCCAATCGTCGTTCAAGTCTTCAAAATCGTTGGTGTCTGGTACGGGAAAGAAGATATTGAAATCATCATCGTCCGTACTATCATTGCTATCGCTGTCGCCAGAAGAATTGCTGTCATCGTCCTCAACAGACCAGGTTCCGTTCATTGTGGTGCTCCCATTGGTTGCCACAAGGCTACCATCATTGTTGAATCTGAAAGTATAACCTGCGAAGTCATTGGTCTCATCAGAGTCGGTATCCCAGAAATAGGTGACTTGCCAATTACCGCTTTGGGCAATACTCTTAACTTGTTCTACGCTACTTGAACTATTATTGTTCTGACTGTTATTATCTGCAGAATCTTCTTTTGAGCATGAGGTTGCCAATCCCATAAAGATTCCCAGTACTAGTATGGCGCTCCATTTTAGTTTCATGTTATTTTGGTTTATTGTTTTTCAAAAATTAGGATATCGGTTCCACCGCCACCGCCGCTTACATCCATAAGCTCGACCATGGTATCACTTACGGATACGACATCCCAGTCATCATTAAATTCTTCAAAGGGAATGGCAGTTCCAAAGTCCAGGAATAAGTTGTTATCCGAATTCTGGGCTTGCCAGGTTCCATTATTCGTATTCGAGCTGCTTTGGGCAACAACGGTTCCATCTGTATTGAATTCTACCGTATATCCTGCGTAGTCATTTGTTTGATCGTCCCCATCATCGGAGTACAGGCTCACAAACCAGGTTCCGTCGGCTAGGATGTCCGACAGATCGGAACCTCCTCCTCCAGAAGGTTCCCTTTCGAAAGTGAGGAAGTCTTCCGATCCGTCTCCGCTAACATCTTTTAAGCGTATAATGTCCTGGGTCACTTCGAGTACATCCCAGTCATCGGCCAATTCATCTAATGGAACTCCATCTCCAAAGTTTAAGCTAAGTTCGAGATCCGTTTGATCGCCATCTGAAGTATCCCATATACCATCGGTTACCATGGAGCCATTATCGGCTGTTCCTGTACCATCCATATTGAAATTGAAAACATAGTTGGCAAAGTCTGAGGTTTCATCTTCATCGTCGAAGAAGTAAGTAATGTACCAGTCGCCAGTGGTAAGGGCGGCTACAAGTTCGCCATCATCCGGTCCGTCGCCAACATCGTCACAATCACTTTCAAACTCCAATCGATCATCGCCTAATCGTAGGTCAAAGCTAAATCCGTCTCCATCCGTTTCTTCTTCGATTTCATGCAAGATCCATGGGTCGTTGAAGTCGGGTAGGTTTGGAATGTTCAGTTCTAATTCAATTCCTTCGGAAGTTTCCGAGATCTCCCAGGTTCCGGAGAAGTTATCGCTGGCACTTTCAACAGATATGGTTCCGTCTTCGTTAAAGTTGAACACATACCCTGCATATTGGTCTTCAAGGTCTTGGTCATCTCTTTCCAATTTGTCTACCATCCACTCCGAACAATCTGTGATAAGGCTTTCAAGGTCTTCTATGGTGCAGTCTTCACAATCATCGTCGTCAGGATCGTTATCATCGTCCTCGTCGCAATCGTCTGCCGCATCTTCGATAACATCTTCCAGTTCATCAAAGTCATTTATTTGTTGTGTGGTTCCATCAGAAAGGATCACTGTAATAGGAAATTGGAATACAATGATAAGGTCTTCGTCAATATCGTCTACAAAATCGAACAACTCTTCATCGCTGTTAAATACAACGGTATCAATTTGTTCATTGTTCTGATTAAATATATTGGCAGTAATAGGGTATTGGAAATCGATACATTCTATATCGTCATCGGGCGAATTGTCAGGCCCACATTGTAAGGCAGCAGCGTTTAGTTCGCCTTGGCTATTAATTACGGTTGGATTGTATCCCTCATCTATGATCGTGATGGGAAAATTGATCTCTAAGGTATCCGTGTCGTCGGGAAACTCATCAAAAATGGCTTCCACCTGATCCACATCGTCCTCAGTTGTAATAACTACTTCAATGCCATTAGCAACTACCGTTACTGGTAATTGAATGTCGAAACAGCTCGCACCATCTATAATATTATCGTACGAACCATCGTTGGTCACTGTGTTTTGAATTAATGTTTTTACATTGGCATTGGCACCAAGTATTTGGTTGGGGTCTTCTTGCACGAATTGGGTTTCTTCGGTTCTACATGAAAAAAGAGCAGCTGCAACGAAGAGTGCTAGTAAAGATTTTTTTAGTATTGATTTCATAGCTTTAGTATTGATTAACATTTTTTGCTAGGTTTACTACTAAAACAACTTGCATATAAAAACTCCTGAAAGTTTTTTTGATTTTTTTATTTACTAACTTTCACACTTTATAAAAACAACTAGCTTGGCCAAGAACCTGAACGAAGATATTTGTCGTGAAAGCGTCTTTTCGAAAGTGTACGAGAAATATTCGAAAGACGTGCATGATTTCCTCTATTATAAATATGGGGAGCAATTAAACCCTGGCGACAAAGCACAGGAAGCGTTCATTAAATTATGGGAGAACTGCGCCAAAGTAACTTGGGAGTCGGCCAAATCCTTTTTGTTCACTGTTGCCAATAATATGATGTTAAATGAAGTGAAGCATCAGAAAGTCGTTCTAAGGCATAGGCAATTGAAACCTAAGGAGCATACGAATGAAGATCCTGAGTTTGTCCTTAGGCAACAAGAGTTTTTAAATCAATATGAAAATGCATTGGCCAATTTAACAGAAGAACAGCGCGTAGCTTTTACGTTGAATAAGATTGAAGGAAAAAAACACAGTGAAATAGCCGAAATTTTGGGAGTGACTCAAAAAGTGGTGGAATATCGAATTTATAGTGCGTTCAATAAGCTGAAAAGCGAGTTGAAAGGATTCAAATTAAAATAATTCAGGAGTTTTAAGGGGACAGTTGTTATATAGGTAAGAAAAGCATTGTATGGATAAAGATTACTTAATAGAAAAATGGTTGAAGGACGATCTTACACCCGAAGAACGCAAGGCGTTCGAGGCACTAGATGATCATGACCTGAACACAGCCATTATTGAAAATGCTGCACATTTTAAGGCTTCCCATTTCTCTGAAGTACCAGATTTTGATACCTTCAAAAAGGGCTTGCCTTCAAAAAAATCGAATAAACCAGTGCGGTATATGTCGCCTCTAATGCGCATTGCTGCTGTTCTGGTAATTGGATTAGGACTTTATTTCCTATTCTTTTTCAATAGCCTCAATACAGTAAGCACCTTGGCTTCCGAGAAAACGAACATTACCTTACCGGACCAATCTGAAGTCGTTCTTAATGCACTTTCCACACTTAGTTTTAACGAAGGTAATTGGGAAGATAAAAGAGAAGTTTCCTTAGATGGTGAGGCCTATTTCAAGGTGGCCAAAGGAAAGGTGTTCGATGTAAAAACAGTAGATGGAGTGGTAACCGTAGTGGGAACACAGTTCAATGTAAAACAACGTCAAGGTTTCTTTGAAGTGAAGTGCTTTGAAGGAATTGTTCGTGTGAGTGCAGGGGAGACCGTAAGGGAATTAAGGGCAGGCGATGCGTTCCGTCTTATGGATGGAAGCCTCAGTTTTTCCAAAACTTCCTATCTACAGCCACAATGGACCAAGAACGTAAGTAGTTTTAAAACAGTTCCTTTCACCAAGGTAATTGCTGAGTTAGAAAGACAATACAACGTGACAATTATCATTTCCCCTTCTAATTTCAATCCTGAATTTAGCGGTGGTTTTGTACACGACAGTTTAGAGAATGCTTTAAAATCGATTACACAGCCCTTAGAATTAACCTATACAATTGAATCGAATAATACTGTGAGGCTGGAAAAACGTGAATAGTAAATCAGGCTTTTTACTCATCTTTTTATTGTGGGCAGGATGTTTTTTGGGGTGGGCCCAAGAGACCAAGCCATTGGTACAGGTATTGTCTCAATTAGAGGATCGCTATACATGTACCTTTAACTATGCAGAACGCACGGTATTGGACATCTATGTCGAAACCCCCGCTGCCGAACAAACCCTACTACAAGCTGTAAACTCATTGGCAGAGCAAACGGGACTCATCTTCGAAGTACTGGAGAATAACTTTGTGTCCATAAAACAGAATACGTCTCTTTCCCTCTGTGGTTATATACTTGACAAAGACACATTAGAGCCTTTGCCTGGCGCTACTATTCAGGCAGGTGGTGCTTCCGTAATTACCAATGCGCAAGGGTATTTTAAGATTCGGGTACAGCATGCCCAGGCATCTGTTTCCATTCGGTATTTGGGGTACAAAACGTTGGAACGGAATTATCAGTATTTCAAGACCACTTCATGCGATGCCGTGTATTTGGTTCCTAAGACCGAGCAACTATCCCAGGTAATCCTTTCTAACTACTTGGTACAGGGAATCGATAAACTAAATACTGGGGATTTTCAGATCGATGTGGAAAAATTCGGATTGCTGCCGGGATTAATTGAACCGGACGTGTTACAAGCTGTTCAAGCTTTTCCTGGAATACAGAGTATCAACGAAACGGTTTCCAATATCAATATTCGCGGAGGGACACATGATCAGAACCTTATTCTTTGGGATGATATTAAAATGTACAAAACCGGACATTTCTTTGGACTTATTTCGGCATTTAACCCACAAATAACCCAGAAAGTATCATTGCGCAAGAACGGAACCCCTTCGGCATATTCGGATGGTGTGTCCGGAACGATAGCCATGGAAACGGAACAGGAGGTAAATGTGGAATGGAAAGGAAACCTCGGGGTGAACTTGATTGATGCGAGTGGGTTTTTGGACATACCTATTAGCGAAAAGTCGTCTCTGCAGTTCGCAGGAAGAAAATCCATTAGCGATGTTTGGAAAACACCAACGTATGAGTCGTATTTCGATCGGATCTCCCAGAATACCGAAGTATCCGAAAATTCGGAGGCGGCAGTCAATACAGATCAGACATTCGATTTTTACGATGTTTCATTACGATGGCTATACCGCTTAAGTGATAAAGATCGATTGCGATTGAATTTCATCGTAATGGATAATCAATTGGCTTTCGATGAAAATGCTACGGTATCCGGTGTAGAAACGACTAGGACCAGCAGTGTAACCCAAAACAACCTTGCCGGAGGGCTTTTTTATGAGCGGGAATGGAGCGATGCTTTTACCACTACATTTCAAATCTATGAAAGTGATTACAGGCTAAGGGCAATCAATGCCAATTTGCTGTTGTCACAGCGATTCCTGCAAGAGAATAAAGTGTCTGAAACTGGAAGCCGTTTAAAGGGTAGTTATCAATTTAACGAGCGATGGACCGGTCATTTGGGGTACCAATTTATAGAAACCAAAGTCACCAACTTAGACGATGTTGATGTTCCCTTGTTCCGTTCCTTAATTGCAGAAGTGGTGCGTTCGCATAGTGGATTTATTCAAGGGGATTACCTTTCGGTTGATCAAAACACTAGAATGCAATTGGGCTTTCGGTACAATTATCTGGATAAATTTCAGAAGAGTATTTTTGAACCCAGAATTACCATTACCCAAAAGTTTGCCGAATACTTTAGTGTCGAATTACTGGGTGAGATGAAGCATCAGGTAGCTTCCCAAATCATTAATTTTCAGAATGACTTTTTAGGGGTAGAAAAGCGGAGATGGCAATTGGCCAATGATGCCGATATCCCTGTATTGGAGAGTAAACAGGCCGCATTGGGCTTGAATTACTCAAGAAAAGGTTGGTTGTTGAGTGCCGAAGGATATTTTAAGAAGGTGGAGGGAATCACCACCCAAAGTCAAGGATTTCTGGATCAGTACGAATTTGTTAAATCGGCAGGTAGCTATGAAGTTTTTGGTTTGGACTTTCTGTTTCGCAAACGGATACAGGATCTTAATTTCTGGATGAGCTATTCCTTTATGGACAATACCTATACCTTCGAAAATCTTCAAGAAGAATCTTTCCCTAGCAACTTAGACATTACCCATGCCGTGGTCGGCGGGATTAGCTATAACTATAAAGACCTAAAAGTATCTACAGGGATTAATTGGCGAACCGGAAAGCCTACCACAGAACCTATGATGGGAAATGAAGTGGTTCAAAATGCCGTTAATTACGCATCCTCCAACACGGAACGTTTAGATGATTACCTTAGATGGGACGCTTCCCTTATGTACGATCTAATTTTTGAGAAAACGCGATGGCAGTTTGGTGTTTCCGTTTGGAACTTGTTGAACACTAATAACGAGATTAATCGTTTCTATCGGGTAAACCAGACAAATGAGGCACAGCAATTTAGGCAGACTTCATTAGGCATTACCACCAACGCTACCATTCGGTGTTATTTTTAAGCTATATACCTAGGGAATCCCTTAGGAATACATACTTATTGGAATTTTGACCCCAGTAGGCAGATTTAATCTGCTTCATTTTTTTAGCCGTGGTGGTCAGTCCATTGGGGTGGGTCTCTTTCCAACCTTCAATAATATATGGAAACTCACTATTGAATTGAATAACGAGTTCCCTATTGTGAGTAGGATACGTTAAGGTATAGCTAGAAATACCGCTGTCTTGCTTTAGGCTTGCCGTGGCTTTGGTTGGGGCCAACTCCTTATGGCTCATTCGGGCAAACTCGAAACTTGGAAGGATATCGAAATTCCCCGTTGGAAGTTCTTCAGGATTAATACGGATAAGGTTCCATAATTCACTTTCTAACCAAACTTCTGGAACTTTCCATTCCTGATCTGCTTCCCCTTCAAAGTAGGAATGCGCTTTCAGTTCGTAGCCATTTCTGTTGTTAAGCTGCATATATACATGGCCACACCATTCCTGCATGGAGTGAGAAACCTTTATTGCATGACTTTGCTCCGAAACAGGACTGAAAGTACTCGTCATAACCGAATAAGGATAAATTCCGGTAAGGTATTTTTTAGTATTATTCAATTTCAGTACTGGAATGTTGTTAGGTGCCGAGCGATTTGCCTTTACCTGAACTTCTGGAAGGAAATCCTCGGTAACATAGATGTTTACCGATGTGCCTTCCCTCAATTCACCATAACGCTCCTGTGATAGGGAATAAGAAGTAATCTCAGCTGTTCCTCCGTACCAATACTCTTTAAATTCTTCCGATAGATTTCTTCGCTCGGACAAGGTATTCTCTACTATGGAACCCGAAGACATGGCAAGTGTTTGGTCTTCTTTTTTTGAATTCTGGCAGGATTGAAGGATCACAAGGGATACCAACAGAAGTGAAAATTGGATCGCATTTTTCATGACAGCATATTTTCTATAAAGGTACGCTACACACCCTTATCGGCAATCTCCATTAACGTTTTGTAAACAAGCCTAGTGGGCAGTCCCATGACGTTAAAAAAGCAGCCTTCCAGTTTTTCGATCCCAATATATCCCAGCCAGTCCTGTATACCGTAGCTTCCTGCTTTGTCATAAGGTCGATAGGCGTCTAAATAATAGTCTATTTCTTCTTCGGTAAGTGTTTTAAACCAAACTTTTGTGCGGTCATTTACCGTTTTTTGAAAGTTGTTCCCCGTAAAGCACACTGAAGTGAACACTTCATGGGAAGTACCACTTAACTCGAATAGCATTCTTTTGGCATCTTCCGTATCTTTTGGTTTGCCAATGGCAGCGCCATCTTTCCAAACAATGGTGTCGCTGGTTACAATGATATCCTTTTCGCCAATATCGTTAAAGACAGCAGCTTTCAATTGTGCTAGGTAATCTGTTATGGCGTCTTCTTTCAGTTCTTCGGGATAGACTTCATCCACTTCTCGAACATCAACACTGAAATCTATGTCCAGTAATTTGAAGAAATTCTGCCGCCTCGGAGAGCCGGAGGCAAGGATTATATTGTGGTTTGTTAGCTTACTTCTTAGCATGAAGGATTAGATTAATTTATTCTTTAATTGTTGTTTTGCGCCCAGAAACCATTCCTCTTTCAGAATACTCAAGACAATACTGCTTCTTCGTCCTTCGGGAGCTGTACAGTTGTTCCTTAGGATACCTTCGGGTGTGCAGCCAATACTCTTCATAGCGGCAATACTTCGTGCGTTATTCGCATCTGCACGGAACTCCACACGTTCTACATTTATTACCTCAAATGCGAACTCGAGCAAAAGGTATTTGCAATGCTTATTAAGTCCGGTTCCTTGAAAATCTTTTCCATACCAAGTGTAGCCCAGTTGAAGGGTTTTGTGGTAGGGCTGAATATCATAAAATCGGGTACTGCCTGCGTAACGCTGGACATTCTTATCGAAAACAATAAAAGGGTAGGAGTCCCCGATATTCTTTTTTTCAAAAGCAACATCCATATAATCCCTGAAATTCTCTTCGCCAGCTCCAGAGATCAATGAATAGGTCCAAAGCTCGGGCTCGTAAATGGAAAATGGCAACAAATGGTCTATATCCCCTTTTTCAAGAGGCCTTAGCAATACACGATCGTTCTCCAATGTGAAGGTTCTGGATACATCAAAATTCATACGGGCAGGAAGGATTTAGCGAAAAGGGGAAGGGAGCATACCCCTAATAACATGATTATTTTTAATAGTACCGATAAACCGGCATAGTCCTTTTTGGTCTCAGCGTTCCATGCTTTAATACAGAAAATGAGCAGGGGGGCAGCGATTAAAAAGACAAAATAAAACGAAAGCCAGGTGTAGGTATATAATTTAAGATAAGTGATATATAAGATTCCTAGAAACGTTATGGCTCCCATGGCAAATACCAGATTGGTAGCTCGGGTTCTTCCCAATACAATGGGCAGGGAATTCCTTCCGCCATTTTTATCCCCATCTATATCCTGAAGGTCCTTTACAATTTCCCGTATGAGGTTCATAAAAAAAGCAAAACCCGCATAGAATAGAATAACCTTGGAGGCCTTAACCTGTAAAGGTGTCACTTCCAAATCGATAGTTGGGTAGATATCGAAAAGTATCATTACCATTAAACTCATGGCAACCAATAGGGAAACCAATAGGTTCCCCACCAGCAGCATTGCCTTTACATGGGTGGCATAGATATACAACAGGGCGGAAATGCCAATAAAAACTGCGGTCAATCCGGGATGGCCAATGGAGTTTGCCAAATAAAACCCTAATCCCACTCCCATAATGTTTAGGACTATGTAATAGTTGTACGCTTTTTTTTCTGAAAGAAGCCGCCAAACGATCATTTTATCCGGCTTGTTAATTCGATCAACAGCTTCGTCAAAAATATCGTTGACCACATTACCTGCGCCTGCAATTAGGAGAGTAATAATCACCAATATCACAAATTGAATTGTTGAAAGTTGGGTTTGTACCTGCCAAGATTCTAGGAGACCATATTTTATAAGACATTGTATAAGAACAATGAGCAATAGATTGATGGGCCTTAGAAGCTTTACATATGAAATCATAGCAAATACATCTAGTCGTATCGGGCACTGGCACTACCGTTACTAATCCAGTTTCCCTGCACCTTGAGCACCTGTTCTACTACATCGCGTACAGCGCCCTTTCCTCCTTTTTTATGCGAAATATACTTGCAGACTGCTTTTATTTCAGGAACTGCATCTTGGGGACAACAGGGAAGACCCACCATTTTCATGGCTTCCAGGTCCGGAATATCGTCGCCCATATAAATTACATTTTCGGATTTAATATTGTTTTTCGAAAAGTAATTCTGGAGTAATTCTATTTTGTGCTTTGCACCTAAATGAATGTCTTTTATTCCCAACCCTTCTAAACGCTTTCGCACGCCTTCATTGGTTCCTCCGCTGATAGCACAAATATTATAGTTGTGATCTACTGCGGTCTTGAGGGCAAATCCATCCTTTACGTTCATGCTTCGGAAAAGCTCCCCTTCTGTATTTATGAGAATAGACCCATCGGTCAGGACTCCGTCTACATCGAAAATAAAAGTGGTAATGTGCTGTAAATACTCTTTATAACTTTTTTCCATGTGTTTTAGAAATGGATTTGGTTAGCGATCTGTATATTCTTCGATACTCCCTTTGTTCCAAAAGGCCCAAGTGTTTGGAAATGGTCTTGCGATCCTTTCTTTTGGCTGGACCTGTTTGCGCTTCGGAAGGGGAGAGTGTTTGCACTTTCATGGCGGTTTCCTTGATAAGTGGCTTTAATAGATCGAAGCTAATATTATGCTTTTTAAGGTATTCATCGGAAAGGTGATATAAATGATTGGTGAAGTTATTCGCAAAAACGGCAGCCAAATGTAGCTGAGTGCGTTTTTCTGAAGTAACCCGTTCTACTTTTTCCGAAATGTGCCGGGCCAGCGAACTGAGAAGCGCGTAATCTTCTTCGTAATCCGCTTCGATGCAAATAGGTATTTCCTTAAAATCTACTGCCCTGTCTTGGGAAAAGGTTTGAAGTGGATAGAACACCCCTTTACGGTTCTTTTCCGATAATGTTTCCATAGAGACACTGCCCGATGTGTGAACCACTAATCGGTTAGTGAAATCAAGCTGCTCCGATATGGCTTCAATGGCATCATCGGGAGCCGAAATTATGTATAGGTCGGCCTCTTTCAACCCTTGTAAATCTGTGGTAGTAGGTGTGCCCTCCAAGTTTGAGATTGTACTTCTACTGGCAATTTGAACCACTTGTACATGGCTAGAAGCATCGAAAGCATGATACAGGTGGAGGCCCACATTTCCAAAACCGATAATTACTACGGAAATCATATAACGAAGGTAGAATTTTTAAGTGAATACCCCATTAATTATTCTTAATTTAGTACTTCTATGAAGGAAATCAAAGAAAGGGAAGATGTACTGCTTTTGGTTCGGACTTTTTATGGAAAAGTGCGAAAAGATGACTTGTTGGGACCCATTTTCAATTCAGCAATAGAGGATTGGGAAACGCATTTTGAGCGATTGACCGATTTTTGGCAGACCAATCTTTTTTTTGAAAAAAAATATAAAGGTGATCCAATGCAAAAGCATATTGAGGTAGATGTGGCCAATAACCATTCTATTAATGAAATGCATTTTGGGGTTTGGTTAAATCTATGGTTTCAGACCATTGATGAATTGTTCGAAGGCGAAGTAGCAACTATTGCGAAAAATAGGGCAAGGAATATGGGAACTTTCATTCACCTAAAGATTTTCGAAGCCAGGGCCAAGACTTCTTGAAATTATTAGAATTACCTTAACAGCTACGGATGTAGTTATTGTGAACTCAAATCCGTAAATTTGCACAAAAATTTCAGATGCAAAAGAAACTTGCAAGCCTTCTTTTCTCCACCCGACTTACCGCTATCTTATTTTTGATCTTTGCCATCGCCATGGCTGTGGGGACATTTCTAGATGCATCCTACGAACGCCCACCCTCAAATTATGCTAGGGAATGGATTTTCAACGCCTGGTGGTTCGAGGCGATTATGGTGTTTTTTGTAATCAATTTTGTCGGAAATATTTTTCGGTTTCGATTGCACCGCAAGGAAAAATGGGCGACGCTTCTCCTGCATTTATCTTTCATTCTTATCATTATAGGTGCTTTTGTGACCCGTTATATAGGTTATGAGGGTAGTATGCTTATTCGGGAAGGAGCGACCGAAAGTAGTTTTCTTTCTGAAAAAACCTACTTAGATGTCTTTATCGATGGGGATTACAAGATTGATGGGGTTCCTCAAAGGAGGCAAATTCCTTTGAAGGAATTGCGCTTAAGTGAACGACTGAACAACGACTTTGTAGTTGAAACCGATTACAACCAGCAACCCATAACTATACGATATAAAGACTTCATTTCTAACGCAGAAGAAGGACTGGTGGCTTCTGAAGACGGTGAAGAATACCTCAAGATTGTAGAGGCGGGCGATGGTAACCGCCATGATCATTGGATTAAGGTAGGAGAGGTGATGAATATTCACAACGTACTATTTGCGGTGAATAAGGATACGCCTGGTGCTATAAATATTAATATCACGGAATCGGGCGATTATACCATTGAAAGTCCTTTCGAAGGAAGTTTTATGCGCATGGCGGATCGTTTTCAAGGGGAGGTGGTAGCAGACAGTGTCCAGCCACTTAACCTTCGATCCCTCTATCAGATGGCCAGTATGGCTTTTGTATTACCAGAACCAGTAAGTACTGGTACATACAGAGCTGTAAAGTCCGAAAATGAAACAGGTGTGGATGCTTTGGTACTAGAGGTTTCTTCCAATGGTGAAAGTAAGGAGATAGATTTAATGGGCGGGAAGTTCCAAGCTCCAGATCCACGCAGTATAGATGTAGGCGGTTTGAAAGTCTATCTAACCTATGGTTCCAAAAAATATGAGCTCCCTTTTAGTATTACCTTAAATGATTTTATCGCAGACAAACAACCTGGAACGGAGAAGGTATATGCTGCTTTTCGGAGTAAGGTAACCGTAAACAATACAGAACAGGATTATTTCGATTATGACATTTTCATGAACCACGTTCTGGATCATAAAGGATATCGATTCTTTCAAGCCTCTTTCAGTCCGGATGAAAAAGGAACAGTACTTTCTGTAAATAAAGACTTCTGGGGTACCTGGATTACCTATATCGGTTACTTCCTATTGTACATTGGCCTTATGGCTATTTTATTTGATAGAAGAACCCGCTTTGCCGATCTAAAAAAGATGTTGGACAAAGTGAAGGACAAGAAAGCCAAGCTTACCACGATTGTACTTTTGTTAGGTGCGTTTGCCATGAATGGGCAGGATGGACACTCCATGCGTGCCACCAATGCGCAGATCGATTCAATTATCCAAGCAAATGCAGTTTCTAAGGAGCATGCCGCGAAGTTTGGAAACTTGGTTATTCAGGACAATGGAAGGATGAAACCCCTAAACACCTTTGCCAGCGAATTGCTGCGAAAGGTAAGTGGGAAGGATGAGTTTAATGGTTTGGATGCGAACCAGGTCTTTCTATCCATGACAGAGTTAAGGCTTGTTTGGTATGAAACCCCCGTCATTAAGCTAGATTGGAGAAATGACAGTATTAAGAAAGTGATCGGTGTATCTAAGGAAACGAAAAAAGCCTCCTTACTGGATCTCTTCGATGAAAAGGGCAACAATAAATTGGGGCCCTATTTAGAAAAGGCTTCTTCAAAAACCAATCCTAACCAGTTCGAAAAAGACTTTATAAAACTCTATGAGAAGTCTTCCTTATTAAGTCAGGCGTTAAGCGGAAGTATTTTAAAAGTATTCCCGGTACCTGGCGATGAAAACAACAAATGGGTTTCTTTTCCAGAGCTGCAGGAATATCGTTTTACGGGAATGGATTCCCTGTATGCCCGCAACATCCTGCCATTGTATTTTGACAGTGTTAAGAAGGCGAGGGCAGATGGTGATTATACCAAGGCAAATGAATTTTTGGAAAGTATTACCAATTTCCAAAAAAGGCATGGAAGCGAGGTAATGCTTTCTGAGGAGAAGGTTGAAATGGAAGTGCTTTATAATAAGATCGACCTTTTCAATAGGCTCTTTCATTATTTTATGATGTTTGGGGTGTTCATGTTCATCTTTATCATAGCTCAAATATTTCAGGATAATAAAGTCCTGCAATGGGCCATTCAAATTTGTAAAGTGTGCATTTGGATTCTATTTGTACTTATGATCGGTGGCTTGGTGATGCGATGGTACATTAGTGGCCATGCACCTTGGAGCGATGCCTATGAAAGCATCATTTACGTGAGTTGGGCAACCATGTTCTTTGGACTGGCATTTGGCCGTAAAAGCAATCTTACGATATCGGCTACTGCCTTTGTAGCTTCTATGTTACTATGGGTAGCACATATGAGTTGGGTAGACCCTGCCATAGGCAATTTGCAACCCGTTTTGGATAGCTACTGGCTCATGATACATGTGGCTGTAATTGTGGCCAGTTATGGTCCTTTTACGTTAGGAATGATCCTTGGTGCGGTGGCATTACTCTTAATGCTTCTTACCAATAAAAAGAATAAGGTAAAAATGGACCTAAACATAAAAGAGATTACAATAATCACTGAAATGGCACTGACCGTCGGATTGGTAATGCTGACCATTGGGAACTTCTTGGGTGGGCAATGGGCCAACGAAAGTTGGGGTCGTTACTGGGGCTGGGACCCTAAGGAAACTTGGGCACTTATTAGTATTATGATATATGCTTTTGTAATACACGCCAGATTGGTGCCAGGTTTACGTGGGAGATGGTTGTTCAACGTAATGGCTATTTTCGCCTATGCCTCAATTATGATGACTTATTTTGGGGTTAATTTCTACCTTACAGGATTGCATTCGTATGCAAGTGGTGATGTGCCTGTAACACCTAGTTTTGTGTTTTATATACTTACCTTCTTTATATTATTGAGTATAGCGTCTTATTTTCAATACAAAAAGTACTATGTCATAAAAAAAGGATAATGCAGCTGCATTATCCTTTCGCCATAAAATTAAACAAACGTTGGTCGGGGGACTATTTGTTCTTTAATTGTAGATATAGTCTGGTTGTGCATCAACCATCCTATAATCCTGTTGTATCTGTTCACTTATTTCAAGTTTCTCGTACAAATCTTTGGTTAGCTCTTCTACATCATATTCGGTAGTTTTTAACTTGCGTGCAATTTTCGTGTTGGTTTTGCCTTCCGAAATATATTGTAATAGTTTTATTTCCAATCCGTCCAGATCATAATGCATAATAAGGTTTTCCAAATACACATCCTCGACGATCTTTTCCGTTTTTTTGCGGGTAGATAATGCTTCCTGTCGTTTTAAGAATATCCTCATTTCCGCTTGACGCAGTTCATTTTCTTCCTTAATGGATTGCATGCGATACATTATTGCATACGTAAGAATCAACATTTCTGCTATAGCGGACGCCTTTATGTGCATCGTCTGGGTAGATAGGAACTCGATTCCCATAGGGGACAATACAAAGAAGTCTACCGAGAACAGCAAGGGGATAAAAGAGGCAATGACAAAGAATTTGGCGTAATTCTTCTTACTAAAGAGATAAACACCTGTAAAGAAATACATCCCCATAATTCCAAATAAAACTGCATTCGCCACCTGGTTAAAGACTTCGTTTCCTGTAGCTAGGGCAAATATGGTAAGCAATCCAGATACGGCCATTAAGGCAATAGCATAATACTTTATTTTGGGTGCAAATTCTTTTAAGGTTAAATATTTATCGGCAAAAAGGACACCTAATACCGTGGCGACCAGCAGTAAAATTGACTCCAAATTGACATTGTTGGGAGTTACATGTATTCCCAAGACAGAAAATAACCCATCACTATTAAATAATAACACTGACATGGAACCTAATGCCGCAGCATAGAACAGATAGGTTTTCTCTTCAAATAGAAAGAAGCACACCAAGTTAAGTAGTACTAACATAAGTGTAAAACCATAGTACATTCCTTGTCTAAATAGGGTATGCCCGCTTGCCATTGAAGTTGAACTTTCAGAAATTTTTTCTTGAACAATACTTGTAGGACTTCCAGATCCGGAAGCTTCAATTTTGTAGGAAAATTCTGAAAAACCAAAAAAATGATCCGAAGGGGCAAACGAGTTACTGAAGTAGTAAAAACCATTTTCCGGACTCAAAATACTTTGATTAATTTGAGGGGCATTTAACCCATTGAATTCGCTACCCATATCAGTCGTGCGTATAGTATTTTCAATACTTTTCGCTGTTACGACTTCTGTATTTACCTTGGTGGTATATACCTTCTTTTTCGCAAAAGTAAGCGTAGATATGGTTAGAAAAAGGAGTAATAAAACTGACCTCATAATAAGTAGGCTTTATAAATTTGGGTTCTCCAATATACATATTTTTTACATTTCAACTAATTTTTATGCACTTTATCGATAAAATACAATCATTAGTGCAATTAACTTGAAAATGGAAATTTGGCATTAAAAAAGAAAAAGACCGTCATTGGACGGTCCTTTTTTCAATGATGTATTTAGGGATGAATCTACAGTTCACCCACCATATCTTCCGGTTTTACCCAGGCATCGAATTCCTCCGCCGTTAGGTACCCTAAATTTATAGCTTCTTCCTTAAGGGTAGTACCATTTTTATGTGCGGTATTTGCGATTTCGGCCGCCTTGTAGTATCCAATTTTTGTATTCAAAGCAGTTACCAACATCAAGGAGTTGTCCAATAATTTCTTAATTACTTCATGATTAGGTTCAATTCCTTGAGCACAGTTTACGTCAAAAGATACACAGGCATCCCCGATAAGCTGGGCTGATTGAAGAATATTGGCCGCCATGACTGGCTTAAATACGTTTAGTTCGTAATGACCCTGCATGCCACCGACACTTATGGCAACATCGTTCCCCATTACTTGTGCACATACCATGGTAAGTGCTTCACATTGGGTCGGGTTTACCTTTCCGGGCATAATGGAAGACCCTGGCTCATTGGCTGGAATAATAATCTCGCCAATTCCACTTCGAGGTCCACTGGCTAACATTCTAATGTCATTTGCTATTTTGTTCAATGATACAGCGAGTTGTTTCAATGCACCGTGTGATTCTACAATGGCGTCATGTGCAGCCAAAGCTTCGAACTTATTTTCGGCACTCACAAAAGGAAGTTCCGTAAACTGGGCAATATACTGCGCTACTTTTGGTGCGTAGCCTTCAGGGGTATTGATGCCAGTTCCTACTGCAGTTCCTCCCAGTGCCAATTCACTTAAGTGAGCAAGTGTATTCTCCAAAGCACGAATACCATGATCCAGCTGAGAGGCATACCCGCCAAATTCTTGTCCTAGGGTAAGTGGAGTAGCATCCATAAGGTGCGTTCTTCCAATTTTCACGCACTTCCTAAACTCCTTGGACTTTGCAACCAATGTGCTGTGCAGTTGTTTTACCCCTGGTATGGTTACCTCTACAATCTTCTTGTAAGCAGCGATATGCATTCCGGTAGGGAAGGTGTCATTAGAAGATTGTGATTTATTCACATCGTCATTGGGTTGCAATGTTTTATCACCCTCTCCAATAACTTTTCCAGCCAATTGATGAGCTCTGTTGGCAATTACTTCATTCACATTCATGTTACTCTGTGTTCCGCTTCCTGTTTGCCATATGACCAAGGGGAACTGATCATCGTGTTTTCCCGCAAGGATTTCATCGCAAACCGCACCAATCAAATCTCTTTTTTCTTCTGCAAGAACACCCAATTCGCAATTAGTGTATGCTGCCGCCTTTTTTAGGTATGCAAACCCATAGACCACTTCTAAAGGCATAGAGGCAGGTGCTCCAATTTTAAAATTGTTTCTGGAGCGCTGTGTCTGTGCACCCCAAAGTTTATCGGCAGGCACTTGTACCTCGCCCATTGTATCCTTTTCTATCCGGTAGCTCATATATATTGGTTTCTGAAATACGATGCAAAATTACGATTTTAACAGGGAAGATGGAAGTAAGAATGACATAGATTACTGGAGTTTTCTGTTCATAACTTATGTAGTTTTTGCAAAGAGATGTTTTAAGATTGATTTTTTCATTTTATCTTTGCAAAAACAAAACAAACAGATCATGTTCGATTTTCAGCAATATTTAGGATTTCTAGCTTTCTTGACCATATTAACCATCGGGTTTTGGTTAATGATTTTCCTAATTTCCTTTATCCCTTATTGGATAGGAGGTGCATTGATCGAGAACATGAAGCTAAAGCGCGAAGCAAAAAGAAAAGCACAAGAAGGGAACTAAGTCCCCCGTCAATAATAAAATAAGAAGGAGATCCCAAATGGGTTCTCCTTTTTTTATGGCTTCCCTTCAAAACCTTCACCATCGAAATCACCACCACCACGACCACCGCGTTGTCGTTGTTTCTTTTGGTTGAATCTATACGTAAAGGCTAAGTTAAATTGTCTTTCACGCCACTGAAACTCACTATCACTGGTAAAGTTTGTGGTTTCCGTAAAGGACATCCGCTTTCTTGAATTGAATAAATCACTTACGTTGAAACCAATGGTAGCGTTGTCATTAATGATATCTTTACTGAATGCAAGACTAATGGAAAGTATTCCTTCGGTTTCCGTTTGCGCATTATTTCTTGGTCCCCTGTAAAATGCATTCGTCTGCCAGTCTATTTTTGCGGGTAACGTCACTTTAGCGCTACCACGGGCAAACCAACTTGTATTTTCGGTTCCGTAGTCTACACCATTAAAACTTCCTTCGGTTTCGAAACGGAAAAAATTGAAACTTCCATTAAATCGAAGCCATTTTAAAGGATTGTACAGAATGGCGGCCTCACCACCAAACCTTTGGTTGGTAGAAAGATTGATGGGTATGGTTCGAATAATAGGTATGCCGTTGGGAGTAAATTGCCCAGTATCTTCCTGAACCCGCTCAAAAGCATCTGTTTCATACTGATAATAAACAGAGGCCGTTAGGGTAAGTTTTCGTCCCCAACGCCTTAAATATCCCAAGTCGAAAGCACTGGAATACGCCGGGTCCAATCCAGGGTTTCCTTGAAATACGTTGGCCTCACTCGATCGTGAAGGGAAGGGGTTCAAGAACCAAAACCGTGGTCGGTTGATTCTTCTGTTATACCCAAAATTCACATTTTCCCGTTCTCCAATTTCATACACCAAATTCAGGGTAGGAAAAAGTCCTATGAAATCCTTATCAAAATTAATATTGAAATCGTCATTGGTCGTCACATCCTCTCCGGTTACTTCACCTTTCAGCACCGTGGATTCCATACGCAATCCTAAAAGGAAGGAAAACTTGCCGAATTTATTTCCATATTGTGAATATAGGGCCTGCACATTTTGGGTAAAATCGAACACGTTACTTAAACTGTCATTTCTCACAAAGGGGCCACCGGTCGTTAGTTGCTCTTCTAGCAGATAATCCGTAAGCGTATTCTCGAATCGACCTCTGTATCCCGCTTCAAATTGTGCATTTTCTCCAATGGGCAGCACGTAATCTGCTTGTACAAGGTATTCCGATTCGTCTTGAACCTGAACAATATTCTCTGAGGGCAATATTTCGAGGGTTGGAAAAGTATTACTTTCTTCAATTAATGATTTTTCGGTCTCATCACCTGTTTCATATTGAAGATCGACGGTAAGTCTATGTCCGTTGGGATTAAAGTCATTTACATAGTTTAAGGACAACTGAAAGTTATCGTCCTCTTCCTCTTCCAATTCAATTCGATCCCTTGAAATAGCAAGTACCTCAGTTGGGTCAAACTCATCCGTAATATTTGTAGTGGTACTTTCATTGTCCCCTAAGCGATAAAAGGCAGATGCTGTAATGGATGATGTTTTGGTTAAAAAATATTCGATCCCTAGATTGGTATTGAATCCTTTTCTGGTACGATCGAACACTCGATCTTCTATAACCAGTGGATTAATGGCATCGTTGAAATACCTGTTTTCGAAATTGGCATTTCCGGGTAAGTCACGATACCGAACCCCTGTGGTATTGAATATATTGAACTTGTCGGTACGTACATTTATATTTCCCGTAGCACTACTACCCAATGGATAGGCAAAACTGGTTTGAATGGATCCGTTTAAACCCAGGGTTTTTTCCTTTCTCAGAATAATATTTAATATCCCAGCCGTTCCCTCTGCATCATAACGTGCGGATGGGGAGGTAATCACTTCAACCCTTTCAATGGCTTCTGCCGGTAATTGGCGTAGTGCATCTGTAGATCCAAATCCAGCAATGGCAGAAGGTCTTCCATTGATCAGGATTCGTACATTTTCATTTCCCCTTAATGCAATGGTCCCATCCACGTCTACCGTAACGGAAGGCACATTGTCCAGCGCGTCACTAACCGTAGCACCACTGGTTGTAAGATCTTTACCGATGGTATATACTTTCTTATCTAGACGAATCTGTACCTCTGTAGTTTCGGCCCGTACCACAACCTCATCCAAACTTTCAGTATCCAATGACATGAGAATATTGGGGAGCTTGGTAGATTGAAAAATTCGCTGGTTTTGCAGGGTTTCCGTCTTGTAGGAAATAAACTCGAACCTAATGGAATAGACACCGGATGGCACTTCCATGGTGTATTTTCCTTTGGCATCGGTGATCGTTCCTGAGACAACCTCACCATTTTTATTTACAACGGCGATGGTTGCAAATTCTAAAGGGTTCTGGGAATCCCTGTCCAAGACATTCCCATAAATCGTTACAGGGGTGGTGCTTCCTCCATTGCCTTGTCCTCGCTGACCGAAAACCATGGTTGTACAAAGGAGCAATACACAAACAGTAATATATTTCATCGGTGGTTTTTCGTTCTTAGACCACGAAAATAGCACGGGGTTTATCCTTAAAATGCCAAGCTTTTGTTAAACTTTTTAAAGGATATTTAAAACGTTTTCTGGTGGGCGGCCCAATACTGCTTTACCGTTTTTTAGAACAATGGGTCTTTCAATGAGTTTGGGGTGTTCTATCATGATCGAAATGATCTGGGAATCAGACAATTCCTTGCCTTTGAATTGTTCTTTCCAGACGGCCTCATTCTTCCGAACGAGTTCTATAGGGGCTATTCCCAATTGTTTAATGATGCTTGAAAGTTCTTTTTCAGAAGGTGTGTCCTCCAAATATAAAATGATTTCAATTTTCTCTCCCTTGCTTTCCAATAGTTGAAGGGTTTCCCTTGATTTTCGGCATCGGGGATTGTGATATATCTTTGTCATTATTCTTTACTCTTTGTTGATTTTCTCTTTTTCGTCCAAAAGTCGATTTCTACCTGAATCAATTCTCCCAGAAAGTTATCCATGGAATCGTGCTGAAATGAAGCACCCACGCCGTACCCTGTTCGATCTATGGCCAACCTAGACGAAAAGCCATATGTATTCTTGCCGTCCTGACCCGTTTTATGGAGAGGTATGGTTAAGGGTTTGGTAATTCCTCTCATTGTAAATTTTCCGTGTACTTCGTAACCATTGTCTTTTATGGCAATACGTTCACTTACGAAGGTGATTTCGGGGAAGTTCTCTGCATCAAAAAAATCGGCCGTCAATAAATGCTCATCCCGTGCTGGTATGCCCGTATCAATACTGTTTACGTCAATGGTAACCACCAAGGAAGATTGTGTAAAATCCTGTTCATTGAGATCGAGCGCCACATCGTACGTATTGAATTTTCCCGTTATCCGGGTAATTCCATTCGAAATAGGTACTGAGAATAGGAGGGTAGAGTGATTCGACTCTACAGCGAGTTGTTTTATTCCTTGCTCTTGACTTACACCTTGCCAGGTGATACACAATATAACTAGAAGAACAAAGGATTTGATAACGGGTAGTTTCATGATCTTACTTTTTTAAATGGTCCAATTCCTTGTGGTAATCGTATTGGAGGTCTTCATGAAGACTCAACATTTTTTTTTCGATTAGGAGCAATTGGCGTTCGTACAAGTTCATCATGGTCCTACTCTGTTTGATGGAAGGAGAGAATGACCTCAGTTTACCGCAGAAGTACAGGAGCAATTCTATTTCCGTTTCCGTATGGTGCGAATAGCGAACGTATTTTTTGGTTTCCCGAAGTATTTTACGGATGCTTTTCTTTACATAATAAAAACTGCTGGTGTTTATCTGCGTAAAACCTTCATCTATGTGCTCTTTAACCGAATCCACATATCCAGCTTCATCCTCACTTTCGAACAGGAGGTAGGTGAGTAGTTCCTTGTTTTCTTTTTTAAAGCGCGCTAATCGCAAGCACAGGGCTTCCAGTTCATCTGAGGATCGGAATTTTAATTCTTTTTTTAACTGGGCAACGCTGGCGGCTTTCAAATTGGACTACTTATACGTATTGGCAATAATTCTATCGGTTTCCTCTAGGGATTTAAACACATCGAAGGTCTTCCCTTGGGTTCTTTGGGCTCCCATGGCATTTCCGTAACGGGCAGCTTTTATATGATCGTTGGGGTCTTTCATAAGGCTAAAGGCAATACCGCCAGCAAATGAATCGCCACAACCTGTAGTGTCTACCACATGCGATACGGGTACAGAAGGCACAAAGTCTTCTTTAAGTTCCCCGTTCTGCAATGTATAGACCATAACCCCTCTGGAGTCCAGGGTAACATACAGTGCCTTTAGTCCATGTTCTAGACAGTGCTTGGCAAAGTTGGGAAGTTCAGATTCTTCGATTTCTTCATTTTCCTTAAGGTCCTTCAAGGCATATTCATTCTGAAACCAACTACAATTGGCTTCTTCCAAATTCATTTTAAGGACATCGATATAAGGAAGCCACAAATCGCGATCTACCCAAAACTTGGTTACCCGTTTGCCTTTTACTGTCAAGGCAGTGGTAGGGCCGTGGGCATCAAAAACAATACTGGCATTCGAGTTTTCTTTGATATAACGAAGTGTTTCCAGTGGAACTTCAAAATCGGTGACGGGTACACATACAAAAACTTCACAGTCTAGATAGTCTTTTACATCATCTGGACCTATGGGCTTCATAAAGGCGGTTTGGGTTTCCTTACGGTTGTTCTGATCCTTAAATTTCAAACGGATCACATCCCCTTGATCTGCCTCAGAAGAAATCGCATGGGTTTTTATATTGGTATAAGGTTCAAAAAGGGAAATGATACCTTCTGAATCTTTTTTACGCACATGGGTAATGGGTATGATTTCGTCATGGTCCTCCATTAAATTGGAAAGGGCAATGGCAGTATGTGTGGCACAGCCGTATTTCTGAATAACTTCCTTATGGTGGGTAATGATATAATCCCTTGGAATGGGACCTAACACAGCTACTTTATGATTCATTCCGAAAAGTACACAAATTATAGCATAACTCCCAACTCTCTTAGACGAACAGCTAGGGTATCTGCAGAGGTGAAATGTATTCCTTTAATTCCGACGGCTTCGCAGCCTTCTATATTCTTCATACTGTCATCTATAAAGACAGATTCTTCGCGATTTATTTGGTAACGGGAAAGGATGAGTTCGTAAATTTCGGGAAAGGGTTTGCGCATGCCTTCATCGCCACTTACCAAGATACCCTCGAACCAATCCAGCCAGGGAAATTTTTCGATCGCTTTGGGCCAGGTTTCACCGCTCCAATTGGTAAGTGCATATACTCGATATTTTGGATTCTCTGTTAGGCTTTTCAAAATTGCCAAGGTGTCCTCATGAGCGTAACCTAGCATTTCTTCCCAGCGGCCATAATACATTTCAATTAGCTCCTTGTATTCGGGGAATAGTGCGATACGGTCCTCGGTTGCTTTGGCCAAGGGATAACCTGCGTCTTGATTCACGTTCCAGTCCCACGCGCAAATATGATTCAGGAACCAGTCCATTTTGGCTCGGTTCCCCCTGAATTCCTTCAAAAAAACGTATTCCGGGCTCCAATCGATCAGTACTCCTCCCAAATCGAAAATAACAGTGGTAATTCCTTTCATGTATTATAAGCGTGTTAGTTTTTGTATGATCTCTTTATGTTCGGGAAACGTATTCAATAGCACTTTCTGTGATGGCATTTGGAAATCACTAAAATCGAATCCCGGTGCCACAGTGCAGCCCACAAGTGAAAATGCACCGCCCTCACTTACTTCGGCACCAAACCAATACCCTCCAGGAACTGTATACTGTGGTACTTCACCCTTTACAAGATCTTTACCTATGCATATTTTTTGATAATCCCCTTCAGGAGAAATAATATGGAGCCATAAGGTCGCTCCGTCATAAAAATGCCATTGCTCGTCCTGAACGATTTTGTGAAAGGCAGAAAAATTGCCTTGTGTTAACAGAAAATAAATGCTCGTGGCATAGTTTCTTTCGCCAGAATATTCATTTCCTAACTCAGATACAGGAATGGTGTTAGGGTTGCGGTAGGTTTCCTTGAAATAACCTCCTTCGGGATGTGGTTGAAGTTGAAGGGTATCAATGATAGTTTGTGTCGAATTCATATTCGAAGATACTAGTTTGGAAACAAACTTCTATCCAATCCTGGGACTATCTTAAGCGCATTTTGGTAGTAAACTTTCTTAAGTACTTCATCTGGTAAGTCAAGTCCATACATGGCCCAAAATGCATGATATTTTTTATGATAAGGAAAGTACTCATCGTCACTTTCCAATACACGGAAATAGGTGGGGAACTCTTCGGGTTTCCAACTGTCCTTGCCAAAAAGGATGCGATCCTGATATTTTATAAAGAAATTCTTGGCCGCTCTAGGTTGCCGCCCCAATTCTGCGATAATGGCACCAATCCCCACATACATATTAGGAATTTCATCCAATAACGTGCCAAGGGTGCCTAGGTCATTGGCATACCAGCCCATATGTGCATTTATGAAGGTAGTATTCGGGTGTTTCCTGAACATATTGTGTTGCTCTGCAATAAGCTGCTCCCATGGAGCCGGATTGTTTGCACCACGTTTTCTCCTAGGGCGCAGTTTCAGCTCTAGCCATCGTTCGTTGTCACCATCAAATTCATCCCAAAATGGTTTAGGGTCCGCGGTGTGGATCAATACAGGAATTCCCAATTCACCACATTTGGCCCAAATGGGATCCAACCTTGGATCGTCTACGGCCACCCTGTTACCATTGGTATCTTTATAGCGCAATCCAAGGCTTTTGTATATCTTCAATCCTCGGGCGCCGTTATTGCAATCTACTTCCAATTGTTTTACCGCACGTTCGGTCCAGCCCTCGCTTCCCACACCGTCAAAATCGATATTGGCGAAAACCACAAAACGATTGGGGTAATTGCTCTTTATATTATCCACACACCTTTCCAAATAGTCTCCCGATCTGCCTGAAAGGTTCACCATGATTTGAAGGTTTAGTGTATCCATGGCCGCCACCACTGGTGTTAAATCCTGATCGGCCATTTGATATTGATGCCCATGAATATCGATAAATGGGTATTTGGCTTTAAGGACAGGAACTCCTTCGACCACCAAAGTAGAGGTGGGGTTATATTCCTCGAAGGTTAAATCTTGGGAAACAATTGTCGAAACTCCCCCAAAAAAGAAGAGCGTTAGAATGAATAGAGATCTCATGAAATGGTTCAGGTTTAGTTTCTAAATGTAACAAGACCTAAACAGTGGCAAAAGTCATTTAGGACAGGTTTAACATAGCACCTTAATTATAGTTCATTGCTGGTTTCCTCTTGTCCTGTCATCATGAGGTAGGCTTTCAGGAATTCGTTGATATCGCCATTTAAAACGGCATCCGTATTTCCAGTTTCGTGAGCGGTACGCACATCTTTTACCAATTTGTAAGGATGAAGCACATAGTTGCGAATCTGTGAGCCCCACTCAATAGCCATTTTGCTATCCTCAATTTCGGCACGCTGTTCCTGTTGTTTTCGCAATTCTATTTCGTACAATTGCGATTTCAACATCTGCATGGCCGTGGCCCTATTGTCGTGTTGGGATCGGGAATTGGAACAGGATATTTGTATGCCCGTGGGCTTGTGAAACAATTGTACCTTGGTTTCCACCTTATTTACATTCTGTCCTCCGGCACCACTGGATCGGGCGGTCGTAATTTCTATATCCGCTGGGTTTATATCCACTTCAATACTATCATCTACCATGGGATAGACATAGACACTCACAAAACTGGTATGGCGTTTTGCATTGCTATCGAAAGGGGAGATACGAACCAATCGGTGCACCCCGTTTTCGCCTTTTAGCCAACCAAAGGCATATTCGCCTTCAATTTCCAATGTCACTGTTTTTATACCAGCGACGTCGCCATCCTGCAAATTCAGTTCTTTTACCTTGAAGCCTTCTTTTTCGGCCCACATAAGGTACATACGCATGAGCATCTGTGCCCAATCGCAGCTTTCGGTACCTCCGGCACCTGCTGTAATTTGAAGAACCGCCGAGAGATCATCACCTTCCTCACTAAGCATGTTTCGGAACTCTAATGCCTCTATGGTTTCGAGTGCCGATTCATAACTGGCCGATAAGGTTTCGGCATCCCCTTCATCTTCCTTGAAGAATTCATACATCACTTCGGTATCATCGGTAAGGGAGATTCCCTTTTCATAATCTTCGACCCATTTTTTCTTGTTGCGCAGTTGGCGCATAAAAGCCTCTGCTTCTTGGGGATTGTTCCAAAAGTTGGGGTCGAAGGTTTTCTCTTCGTCGTTTGCTATTTCTATTCGTTTGCCATCAACGTCAAAGATACCTCCTTAACGCATCCAGGCGATTTCTAAGATCTTTTAAATGATCGGTTGTTATCATGTGATTGAAATTTCACGTAAAATTAGAATTTAAATCTTCAAGCCGAAATTAATTTCAGGATATTTTAGTAGTTTAGGGCATTCCCCGCTACATTAAATCTAACATATGATTACACGTATTCTTATAGGCCTATTATTTTTAGGGACCTACACGGCAGCTGGGCAGTTTTTGGAAGGGAAAAAGCAACTGGACAGTTTTATGGGTTTTTTCAATTTCCACTATGCCGAAGACGAAGGCTCCATCTACTTAGAAGTCCCTTCAGATAAATTAAACAAGGAATTTTTATATGTGCATTCCCTGCGAACTGGACTAGGGTCTAACGATATTGGTTTGGATCGCGGTCAGCTGGGAGGAGAAGCAGTGGTCAAGTTTATAAAAGCAGGTAATAAACTGCTCCTTATGCAACCCAACTTGGACTACAGGGCCATTACCGAAAATGAATTGGAGCGAAAATCCGTAACGGAAGCTTTTGCTACCTCTGTGCTTTATGGGTTCCCAATTAAGGAAACCAAGGAATCCAAATACATAATAGACATTACACCATTTCTTATGGAAGATACGCATGGTGTGGTAAAGCGATTGAAAGGACAAAAGGAGGGGACCTACAAACTGGAAAAGAGCCGTTCGGTCATTTGGATGGAACGTACCAAGGCCTTTCCCAAGAATTGTGAGTTCGAGGCCATGCTCACCTATAAAGGTCAGGCCACAGGACGAAATCTATCTACAGTGGCACCAGAAAACTCATCGGTCTCGGTTATTCAGCATCATAGTTTTGTGGAATTACCGGACGAAAACTACACGCCAAGGGTTTTCGATCCACGGAGTGGCTCGTATCCCATGACCTATATGGATTATAGCACGCCTATCTGGGAACCTATAAAGAAACGCTATATCACAAGGCATCGGTTAGAAAAGAAGAATCCATCGGCTGCGGTTAGTGAAGCAAAAGAACCCATTATCTATTATCTCGATCCAGGGACACCAGAGCCCGTTCGTTCCGCCTTGTTGGAAGGCGCACAGTGGTGGAACCAAGCCTTTGAGGCCATAGGGTATAAAGATGCATTTCAAGTGAAGTTGTTGCCCGAAGGAGCCGATCCCATGGATGTGCGATATAATGTCATACAATGGGTACATAGGTCCACACGTGGTTGGAGCTACGGCGGCAGTGTAACTGACCCAAGAACCGGTGAGATTATAAAAGGACATGTGAGTTTAGGAAGTTTAAGGATACGTCAGGATTTTATGATTGCCCAAGCATTGATGAATAAGCCTTTTAAGGATAATGATGAAAACCATCAGGTTATGTTAGAGATGGCCTTAGCACGTATTCGTCAATTATCTGCCCATGAAGTGGGACACACCATAGGATTTGCACATAATTTTGCGGCCAGTACCAACGATAGGGCGAGTGTTATGGACTATCCCCATCCCCAACTAGAATTAAAGAATGGTACTTTAGACATTACGAATGCATATGATGTAGGCATTGGTGAATGGGACAAGGTTACTGTGGCCTACAGTTATAGCGACACTCCCACCGGCGTAAGTGAAGAGGTGCACCTTAATTCAATTTTGGAAGGTGCCTTTGCCAAGGGATTGCGATATATAACCGATAGTGACGCCAGGGCACATTCCGGGGCACATGGAATAGCACATTTATGGGACAATGGAGAAGATCCTTCCGAAGAGTTGGAACGCGTATTGGAATTGCGCAAAAATGCCATCGATAATTTTTCTAAGGAGAACATACGAACGGGTGAGCCTTATACGGTTTTGGAGGACCTGTTCGTCCCATTGTATTTTTTCCACCGTTATCAAACCGAAGCGGCTGTGAAGGTCATTGGGGGTATGGATTACGATTATTTGGTAAAAGGTTATAATGGTAAGGAACCCAAATACCTTCCCAAGAAGGTTCAGAAAAGGGCACTCAATGCCGTTGTAAGTACTTTGGAAGCCGAAACACTTGCAGTACCCGAAGATAAATTAGCATTGTTCCCACCAAGGGCCATGGGGTATCCTAGGGGGCGAGAATCCTTCAAAAGTAAAACAGGAGTTGCCTTCGATGCCCTGGGTGCCGTGGCAACCAGTTCGAAAATGACCCTGCAATTGCTGCTCAATCCGGAAAGGGCCAATAGGTTAATTCAGCAAAAAGCCCTGGACCAGGACAACATAGGCTTAGTAGATGTTCAGGAAACGCTTGTTAATGAGGTATTCGATACCAATAGCAGAAATGCTTATTTGGACGAAGTACAACGCACCATACAGTTTACGACATTGCAATACCTTATGAATTTAGCCGCAAATTCACGGAGTACAGCTCAAGTGAAAGCAGTTACAATGAAAACCATCAAGGATTTGAAGTCGGATTTGGGAGGCAGTGCGTATGCTACTCAATTGAAAACAGAAATCGATGCCTTTCTAAAGGAACCCTCAAAATTTAAAGTGTTCCCTAGCCCGAAAATTCCAGACGGAAGCCCTATTGGTAGCTGGCAGTGTAGTTGGTTGGGAGATGAAAATGTTTCAACGGAAGGTCAAAAGCCTTAAATTTGCATTCATAGTACACAACCTCACCCCTATGAAAAATATAATAGTACTCTTTTTTGCCCTGTGCTCCTACGGTATGTTAGGTCAAAATGACATGGCCTATGTACAGCAATTGACCGATGAGTTTACCCAAAAACTAAAGGAAAGGGATATTCAGGATTATATGGTTACCCAACATGTGTGTTCGGGTAAAATTGAAATGTTCAAGATAGATGGCAAAATGTGCGTGACCAAAGACACTTATGTGGAATCGTATGTGCTTTGGAAGGAAGATGGTCAGACTTTTCTGAAGAAAATCGATAATTGCGGATTGTTTCATTCTATTCCATTGCAAGATGACACCCTATATGAAACTTATATGGCCAACCGAGGGGAAATGATGAAGGAGAAGGTAGGGAAGTATAAGAGCGAAACCTACGGCAAAATACCTGCAGTGCGGAGAAAGGTACAGCCATGCGGCCGCGTTTTTATGATGGAAGGAACTACGGGTTCGGCAAGGAAGGCATTCAGTTTATTCGATATTAGCAATGAATCTGAAGGAGGGAAGAATTTGAATTATGAATCGAATATGAAATTGAAAATTGTGGAATTCAACGAAATGATTTCAGAAGAAATTACCAAGCATACTTTTAAAAGATTTAAACTCAATTAGAAATAGGTTCCCCAAAAATGATCATAGATTTACGAAGTGATACGGTAACCAAGCCCACACCAGAAATGCTCGAGTTCATGTCCCGGGCCGAAGTGGGTGACGATGTATACAAAGAAGATCCGACGGTAAATGAGCTGGAAGAGCGCCTCGCCAATCTTTTTGGAATGGACGAAGGTTTGTTTTTTCCTTCTGGCAGCATGGCCAATCAAGCCGCCATTAAATTGCACACCCAGCCAGGGGAACAGCTTATTTGCGATAAATGGGCACATGTGTTCAACTATGAGGGAGGAGGAGCCTCTTTCAATAGTGGTGTTTCCTGCAAGCTAATCGATGGGGATCGCGGAATGATCAATGCCGAGCAAGTGGAAAAAGCCATAAATCCTCCAGATTTTTATCACAGTCCATTAACCTCACTCGTGGCCGTGGAGAATACGACCAACAAAGGAGGAGGTGCATGCTATGATTTTGCGGCCTTGGAACGTATAAAAACAGTTTGTGATATTCATGGATTACAATACCATATGGATGGTGCCCGTATAATGAATGCCCTTGTTGCGAATAACGAGGACCCCACCAACTATGGAAGGATCTTCGATACCATCTCTATTTGCTTAAGTAAAGGTTTGGGTGCTCCCTTAGGAACCGTTTTATTGGGAACCAAGGACGCCATGGCCAATGCCATGCGGGTAAGGAAGGTATTGGGTGGTGGTATGCGCCAAGTAGGTTATGTAGCTGCGGCAGGTATTTATGCTTTGGATCATCATATAGAACGTTTGGCAGAAGACCATCAACGTGCCTTGGAAATTGCCTTGGTATTGAAAGGGCAGGATTATATAAAGGAGGTGGAGCGCACAGAAACGAACATTGTCATTTTCTATTTACAAAGCCATATTATAGAGGAGAAGTTCATGAATGACCTTCTTCTGCAAAATATTAAGATAAGCAGTATGGGGCACGGTAAATTGCGAATAGTGACCCATTTGGACTATACACAGCAAATGCATGAATACTTACTGGAAGTCCTCAGTGATTATGAACCATAAAAAAAGCTCCTCGAAAGGAGCTTTTTTTATTCATGTGCGGTAAGAACTAATTATTCTACTTCTTTTACATCTGCACCTGGAGCATTGTTTCTTACGGAATCGATACCATTCTCCATTCCAGATTCCCCAGCATACATTTGACTACTACCAATAATCTGCCCGTTAGTTGATTTAAGGTTGAAATGGAATTTTCCATTCTTGGCAGTCTTGCGCTCCCAACAGTTATCGTCGGAGCAATTGGTCTTAACGGATTCGATTCCGTTCATGGCTCCCGCTTTAGAGGCATACATTTGGCTGGACAAAATCACTTGGCCATTACCAGCCTTTAATACGAAGTGAAATTTATCACCGCTTTTCTTTAGTTCGAACATATTTATTGATTTAGTAGTTAAACTTTGTTATGATCCCTAAATATCCGAAAAAAACCAATTCCATACAATAAATGAAACTTCTTTTTTAGGCCAAAAAGGGTCGTATTCTTTACTTGGGGCAAAGCTACTGCTCCGTTTTTACATTTCAACTAAAAAGGAAAACATCTGATCGAAAATCGGCTGCATTTAAGCGAAAAGCAATCTTAATTTGCTATATTTAAGAGGCTTACTGCATAATTTTAACGCGTTAAATAAAACATCAACAACATGAAAAAATCTATTCTATTTGTCCTTGTGTGCTTTGCATTTACTTTTGCCAAAGCGCAAGACCTTCCCACGAACCCTGAGCCGGGTAAGTGTTATGTGCGCTGTGTCACCCCAGATGTATGGGTGAATGAGAACGTTACCGTAGAGGTATCGCCCGCGTACAAGAAACTATCGGTAGTTCCTGCCGTGTACAAAAAGGAAACCATGACCGTAGAGTCTAAAGTACCATCTGAAAATCTACGTGTGGTTCCTGCTAAGTATGGAACAGAATCCTTTAGTGTAGAAACCAAAGAAGCTTCCGAGCGCTTGGTTCGGGTTCCTTCCCAAAAATCCAATGACACTGAGACCGTAGTAGTGAGCGAAGCTAGCTATAGCCTTAAAGTGGTTCCTGCGGTGTATGAAAACAGAACTTTCGAGGTTGTGGTTCAACCTGCCTACCAGAAAGTAGAAGTGGTTCCTGCCGTATACGAAACTAGAGATGTGGTTATTACCGTAAAAGAGCCTTCACAAAAATTAGAAGTGATTCCTGCCGAATACGGAACAGAGAAAATCACGTATGTGAAAAGAGAATATGGATCAAGTATTTCTACTATTCCTGCAAGCTTTTCTTCAGACTTTGAGACTATCGAGGTAAAGCCAAAGACAGCTCGTTGGGAAATGAGCGAAACTCCAGCTGCCGAATGTGCCTCTAGCGATCCTAACGATTGTAGATACTGGTGTTACAAAGGGATTCCTGCAGAATTCACTACCGTAAACGTACAGCGTTTAGCGAACGATGCTTCTTTCGTAAAGACGTCAGATTGTGACAAGAATGGTGGAGCCGGAAATTGTGGACAGAGTTCTTATACCAAAACCATCTTGGTAAAGCCTGCTACAACCCGTGTAATCGATATTCCTGGTGAGACTAAGACCATCAAGAAAACGGTAATGGTAACGCCTCCTACTACAAGAGTAATTGATATTCCTGCAGTAACTAAAACAATGACTCGCAAGGTAATGGTGACCCCACCATCTACGCAACGAATTGAAATTCCTGCAGTAACCAAAACAGTTAAGAAAACTATTTACTCTGATGAGGCTACACGTAAGGAAACGATTCCTTCCGAATCGAAGACCTTCACTAAAACGGTTATGAATACACCTCCAACTACAGTAGCTGTGCCAGTTAGCCCAGAGAGCAAGACCCTTACAGTAACTAAGCTTGTAAGCGATGCTAGGGTAGAAGAGGTAACGGTTCCTGCAAAGTATGAGACGGTAACTAAGGAAGTACTTCAGTCTAAAGGTGGGCTAACCACCTGGAAAGAAGTAGAGTGTGCGTTGGTAGAGTACCAAGCCCTTCCTATTAACTGGAACTTAGGTAGTGCCACCCTTACAGCACAGGCTAAAAGCTTAATCGATACTCGTTTAATGCCGGTATTGGCTCAGAACCCAGGTGTGAAATTGGAGATTGCTTCGCATACCGATTCAAGAGGAAGTAAAGCGTCTAACCAAGACCTTTCTGAAAGAAGAGCGCAAGCAGTAGTACGTTACCTTCAGTCTAAAGGGGTTAACAACAGTTTGTTAGTGGCTAACGGATTCGGGGAAAACCGTCTTAAGAACAGATGTGCGGACGGAGTGTCATGTACTGAAAGAGAACATGCTACCAACCGTAGAACAGAATTCCGATTGATTAACAATTAGGAATAAAGCATTAACCATCAACTAATTAAAGAATTCCCAATAAATTTGGGAATTCTTTTTTTTTTGGCATCTTTGGCACAAATAATGGTAGTCTTTTAAAAACCATTCTTCATGAAACAACTTTTGGTATTTTTCTTTTTGGTAGGAATTTGTACTACCGGTATTTCACAGGAATCTTCAGAACTAAACTGGCTTTACAATTTAGATGAGGCCAAGGAAATTTCGAAAGCAGAAAAGAAACCCATCCTCATCTACTTTACTGGGAGCGATTGGTGTACACCCTGCAAAGCATTAAAAACAGACTTTTTTGCCACAGAGGCCTTTGCGGAGAGAAGTAATAATATGGTTTTGGTCATGATAGATTATCCACGTAGGATGGATATTATTACCGAGGAACAACGTGCTTATAACAAAACCATTATGGCCAAGTACAATAAGAACGGTTCCTTTCCATTAATGGTAATGACCAACAGCAAAGGAAAGGCATTAGGGGAGCTTTCAGGATATAGTTCCTTCAGTACCTACAAGGATACCAGTCACCATTTCGACTTTTTGGACCAGCATTTGGTGGGGTACAACTAATTATTTGAAAAGATCCATTCCGGGAATATTGGGCATTCCCTCCTTGGCAACGGCCCCAATTTCGGTTTCGTGCACCTTTGAAGCATTTTCTATAGCCTTGTTCAAAGTGAGAATAAGGTAATCCTCCAACTGCTCTTTGTCCTCTAAAAGGCTATTATCAATTTCTATGGCTTTTATGCCCCTATTGGCTGTTATTGTTACCTTCAGCAATCCGTCCGAACTACTTTCATCGAGCAAAACCGTATTCAATCGTTGCTTTGTAGCTTCTACTTTTTCCTGGGTTTCTTTCAGTTTACCCATCATTCCCATAAGGTCTCCAAACATAGTACGAGTTTTAAGTTTAGTGCAAATTTACTACTTTGGTCCTTTATTAACATCATTTCCCTACAATGAAAAAATTGCTACTTGTTTCGGTTCTATCCCTTATTTTTGCAGCCGCTTGTAAACAAAAAGAAACTACCGAAACTTCTATGGACATCACACCACCGAAAGCCGATAAAATTGCTAAAAACCTTGAAAAGCACGATGACGTAAGAGTCGACAATTACTATTGGCTTAATGACAAGGAAAACGAAGAGGTGATAGATTATCTGGAGCGTGAGAACGACTACTATGATAAGATGAGTGCGCACACGAAGGACTTTCAGAAGGATCTTTTTGAAGAAATGAAAAGCCGCATCAAGGAAGACGACCAGTCCGTTCCTTATTTCTACAACGGGTACTACTACATTACACGTTATGAAACGGGCAAGGATTACCCCATTTACTCACGTAAGAAAGGCTCGTTGGATGCCGATGAAGAAATCCTTTTCAACGTGAACGATATGGCCGCAGATTACTCCTATTACAACTTACGGGGGCTGAATATAAGCCCGGATAATAAGTGGGTCGCCTTTGGGGTAGATACCCTGAGTAGGAGAAAGTATACCATTTATATTAAGAACTTGGAGACCGGGGAGATTCAGGATGAATCCATCCCTTTAACCACGGGAAGCTCAACTTGGGCCAACGACAATAAAACCCTCTTTTACACCCGTAAGGATGAGGTTACACTGCGTGCGCACCGTATTTTTAAGCACACCAAAGGAACTTCCAGTGAAAACGATACCATGATATATGAGGAGAAGGATGAGACCTTCGGAACCTATATTTACAAAACAAAAAGCCGAAAATACCTGGTTATTGGCTGCTATAGTACCCTTACCTCAGAATTCAGGATTTTGAACGCCGATACGCCCGATGAAGAATTTCAGGTGTTTCAACCGCGTACCAGGGGCTTAGAATACAGTATTTTCCATTTTGAAGACCATTTCTATGTGGTGACCAATAAGGATGAGGCCAAGAACTTCAAACTCATGAAAACCCCTGAAAATAAAACGGAAAAGGAGCATTGGGAAGAAGTAATAGGGCATCGAGACGATGTTTTGTTAGAGGATGTGGATATTTTCAAGGATTACTTGGTGGTAAGCGAACGAAGCAATGGCTTGAACGAAATCCGAATCAAACGCTGGGATGGTGCGGCAGACTATTATTTACCCTTCGATAATGAAACCTATACGGCTTATGCCATTCAGAATATAGAATTCGATACCGATATCCTACGGTATAGTTACAATTCCCTCACCACGCCTGCCTCTGTGATCGATTTTAACATGGACACCAAGGAAAAAGAGGTGAAAAAGGAAACCCAGGTCCTTGGGGGTAAGTTCGATAAGGAGAATTACGAATCGAAAAGGGTGTGGGCCACTGCAGCGGACGGTACCAAAATTCCGGTGTCATTGGTCTACAAAAAGGGAATGAAACAAGACGGTAACAATCCGTTATGGCAATACGCCTATGGTTCTTATGGATCTACGATAGACCCTTATTTCTCATCCGTACGATTAAGTTTGTTGGATCGAGGCTTTATCTATGCCATCGCGCATGTTAGGGGAGGCCAGTATTTAGGAAGGCAATGGTACGAAGATGGGAAGTTGTTGAAGAAGAAAAACACCTTTACCGACTTTGTAGACGTATCTAAGTATTTAATTGAAGAAAAATATACCTCTCCAGAGCATTTATACGCTTCGGGAGGCTCTGCCGGAGGGCTTCTTATGGGAGCTGTGGTAAATATGGCACCAGAATTGTATAATGGGGTTGTGGCAGCCGTTCCTTTTGTAGATGTGGTTACGACCATGCTGGACGATGACATTCCGTTAACCACGGGAGAATACGACGAGTGGGGAAATCCGAATGAAAAGGAATATTATGAGTACATGAAATCCTATTCCCCTTATGATAACGTGGAGGCCAAGGAATATCCTAATATGTTGGTAACTACGGGACTTCACGACTCGCAGGTGCAGTATTGGGAACCTGCCAAATGGGTAGCCAAGCTACGTGAAATGAAGAAAGGCGATCAGATTTTATTGTTACATACCAATATGGATGCAGGACATGGGGGAGCTTCCGGACGTTTTGAAGCGTTGAAGGAAGTAGCCAAGGATTATGCGTTCATTCTCGATATGGAGGGCATAGGGAAGTAATTAAAAAATTTGCTGTAACTTTGTCCCGATTTAAATGATAGGTAATACCTTGATTTTTAATTAAAATACCTTTTATGAAGAACATACAAGCCCAAGAAAGTGTGCTGGACCTAATAGGCAATACTCCGCTCATTAAGCTTAACCGCATCACTTCTGGAATGGCTGGACACTTTTACGCAAAAGTGGAAGCATTTAATCCTGGGCATTCAGCGAAGGACAGAATCGCGCTTTACATTCTGGAGCAGGCCGAAAAGAAAGGTTTGTTACAACCCGGAGATACCATTATAGAAACCACCAGTGGAAATACAGGATTCAGTATTGCCATGGTGAGTATTTTAAAAGGGTACAAATGTATATTGGCGGTGAGTTCTAAGTCTTCACCCGATAAGATCGACATGCTAAAGACCATGGGAGCAGAGGTACACGTTTGTCCTGCCCATGTAGCTGCGGACGATCCAAGATCGTATTACGAGGTAGCCAAGCGCTTGCATGAAGAAACCCCTGGTTCTATCTATATCAATCAGTATTTCAACCAATTGAATATTGACGCACATTACCATAGTACCGGTCCTGAAATCTGGGAACAGACACAGGGACAGATTACGCATTTGGTAGCCTGTAGTGGAACAGGAGGGACCATTTCCGGAACGGCAAGGTTCCTAAAGGAACAAAACCCGAACATTAAGGTGTTGGGGATAGATGCCTACGGAAGTGTGATTCAGAAATACCATGAAACCCGCGAATTGGACAAGGAAGAGATTTATCCGTACCGAATTGAAGGTTTGGGTAAAAACCTGATTCCAGCTGCAACCGATTTCGAGATCATAGATTCGTTTACCAAGGTAACCGATGAGGACAGTGCCCATACGGCCCGCGAATTGGCGAAAACCGAAGGCTTATTCCTGGGATATACCAGTGGAGCGGCCATGCAGGGCATCAAGCAATTGGATGAGGAAGGAACCTTCTCCAAGGACAGTGTGGTGGTGGTTATTTTCCCTGACCATGGTTCGCGTTATATGAGCAAGGTGTACAATGACGAGTGGATGCAGCAACAAGGTTTTATGGATGCCGAAGAAGAATTGCAAAAGCAATCCATACAATACGTTAAATAGAAGAATACAACCCTATATAGGACCGTCAACTTTCGTTGGCGGTTTTTTTATGCCTGTTGTATAGGTAATGTTGATTTCTTTCTCCCCCAAGAATATTGCCATGCTACATAAAATAACTATTTTTGCGACTTGGATTTGAATTAACTGAATATTGATGAGAGACTTATTCGATAAGATTTACAAAGACAAAGGACCGTTGGGTAAATGGGCAGAACAGGCAGAGGGGTACTTCGTATTCCCAAAACTGGAAGGTCCCATTGGCAACAGAATGATGTTTCAAGGAAAGGAAGTAATCACTTGGAGTGTAAATGATTATCTAGGGTTGGCCAACCATCCCGAAGTGAGAAAGGCCGATGCCGAGGCAGCTGCCAAATACGGATCTGCCTATCCTATGGGTGCCCGTATGATGAGCGGACATACCGATCTTCACGAACGACTGCAAAACGAATTGGCGGCCTTTGTACATAAAGAAGCAGCTTATTTGCTGAATTTTGGCTACCAGGGAATGGTATCTACCATAGATGCCTTGGTGTCTAAGGACGATGTAATTGTATACGACGTAGATGCCCATGCTTGTATTATAGACGGTGTACGCCTCCATTTGGGGCAGCGCTTCACCTACAAGCACAACGATATGGAAAGTATCGAGAAGAACCTAAAACGTGCCGAAAAAGTAGCTGAAAAGACCGGTGGGGGTATCTTGTTGATCTCCGAAGGTGTTTTTGGAATGCGCGGGGAGCAAGGAAAGTTAAAAGAAATTGTGGCCCTTAAGAAAAAATACAACTTCCGTTTGTTCGTAGACGATGCCCATGGTTTTGGTACCTTGGGTAAGACAGGAGCAGGGGCAGGAGAGGAGCAAGGCGTACAGGACGATATAGACGTGTACTTTGCCACTTTTGCCAAGTCTATGGCCAGTACCGGTGCTTTTATTGCCGGCGATGAGGAAATCATGAATTACCTAAAGTACAACCTACGTTCGCAGATGTTTGCCAAGTCGCTACAGATGCAGTTGGTAGAAGGTGCTTTAAAGCGTTTGGACATGATGCGTAGCAGTACCGAGTTTAAGGACAAGCTATGGGATAACGTAAATGCCTTACAGGGTGGATTACGTGAGCGTGGTTTCGATTTGGGGACGACCCAGAGCTGTGTTACGCCCGTATACCTAAAGGGAAGTATTCCTGAGGCGATGGCCTTGGTAAAGGACTTACGCGAAAACTACGGGGTATTTACCTCTATTGTGGTGTATCCGGTAATTCCTAAGGGACTCATCCTATTGCGTATGATCCCAACGGCTTCCCACACTATGGAAGACATACAAACTACACTCGAAGCCTTCTCTGGTATCCGTGAGCGATTGGAGAACGGCACCTACAAGCGCCTTTCTGCCCATGTGGCGGCGGCTATGGGAGAGTAGAGCGTAACGATATATAAATTGTAGAAAACCACCTTGAAAGGGGTGGTTTTTTGTTTTGGTATGACTCGTACGCACAGGATTTTCTTATATTTGAGTTCTCCCCGGATTTTTGTTTCAATAAATACATACCCATATATCCTTTACATCGATATAGGACCATTACTCTTATTTACAATGTATCACATACTATTTAAGTGTTAAAACATAATAAATAACCGAAACTACAAATAACGACAAGTTGGCAGTAAGCTTAAGACAATTTAGATTTTAAAACATTATGTCTTCAAATTATAAAATAGAGGAATATAAATTCGCAAAGGAAAAAATTAGAAAAAACGAGGAACGCAGATATCAAATGATTATTTTATGCATAACCGCTTTTGGTGTTGTTTTTGGTTTTTCGGATAAAATTCCTGATTTCATTATACCAATAGCCCTTCTAGTTATTCTTGTTATTACTTTATCTGGATATAGGAGTCAATCAAATCGGCAAGTATTCACTACTGCTTATATCATATGTTTTTTTGAAAAAGAAATTTTAGAGTTGAATTATGAATCAACACTCAGAAATTTTGATAAGCTTACCCTTGACAGGTATTCGAATAAATTCGTTTCGTTTATAAAAAACTATCTCTCAATGATTTTTAATCCTTTCGCAATATTATTTTTAGCAACGTTTTTTAGCTTCATTTTTTACGGCAACAATTATTATGTTGAAAATGAAAACAACATTGATTTATGGGAATTAATAGTCTTTTTGATATTTAATATTATTGGATACTCATATGTTGTATATAACATATTTATAATGAGGAAAAAAGGAGTTAGTTACTATTTAAACAAACTAAAGCCAACTGCCAACAACGTATAAAAATAATGCTTAAGTTTAATCCTAAATCAAAAGGTTAGTGCGTATTTGGTCACTCTGATTTTCCTGCGGAAAATCCTCGGACTCAAAACCGCACTATTCTTATACAAACCGTTATGCATCATTATTCAACTTAAAAAACTGTGAAAAAGAACTCTACTTTATTAATCTGTTTTGCTCTTACAATGGCGATTTTGCCAGTGAACATTTTGTTTGGTCAAAATTCGATGGACCAGAAAGCAAATGAAACTATTGGTCCGGCAAAGGGCACATTAATTATAACTGGTGATGGAATTTATGGGGTTTTTCAAGATAAATTCCTGGAGCTCATCGGTGGAGCAGATTCACCAATAATTGTTATTCCGACAGCTACTTCTTCAGAAGTTCTCTCTGATGACTTTTTAGAAGAATACAAACAAAGATTCATTAAATCTGGATTTACCAATGTAACGGTGTTACACACTAGAGACCCAGAAGAAGCCAATTCAAATGAATTTATTGAACCCATCAAAAATGCTGTGGGTGTGATATTCAGTGGAGGAAGACAATGGAGGCATGCAGACTCTTATTTAAATACAAAGACACATGATGAATTTTTTAAACTCTTAGATCGCGGTGGCGTAATCGCAGGGGGATCTGCGGGTGCTACTATTCAAGGTTCGTATTTGGCTAGGGGAGATTCACACGGAAATACAAAAATGATGGGAGACCATGAGGAAGGATTAGGTTTTATAAAAAATATTGCGATTGACCAGCACCTTCTGAAAAGAAACAGGCAGTTTGATATGTTTGAAATTCTGGATAACAGGCCTAAATTATTAGGGATAGGGATAGATGAAGGTACTGGAATAATTGTACAAGGCAATACATTTAAAGTTATCGGAGAGAGTTATGTTGCCATATATGATGGAACCCGATGGTCAAAAGAAAGAGATACCATTTATAAATTACCAAAAGGCAGTAGAGAGTTTTACATTTTAAAATCAGGTGATGAATATAATTTAAAAACAAGATCAGTAATCAATTTTGAGAACAAAGAATTTCTAAGCTTAAGCGAGAGTGAGTTAAAGAAATATTGTGGCGATTACAAACTTATAGGAGCAAACACAACAGCTACAATGTTTGTTAAAAATGGCACTTTATTTTTTGTGGCAAATAACCAAACCTTCACCCTATTTCCTGAATCTGAAACTCGATTCTATGTGGAAGGAACGACTATTAATTTTGATTTCATACTTGATTCCAATGGTAAGATATCAAAAGTGACAGTTCCTAGTCATAATGAAACTTGGAAAAGACTAAATTAAAAAATGTATAACATTTTGTATAAGTAATGGCAGGGAAAATGCTAAATATCAAGGTATGTAGCCCGCTCAAACTGCATAGTGATTTGACAGGAAACTACCACGAAATCTGCCACTACTCATACAATTTACCGTTATATGCAAGCCATAAACCATGGATAAAATTAAAACTGATTTAAACGTTGGTGAAAAAATATTTGATAATGTTCCCGAATCTGTTCGACCAAATTGGGGCGGGTTAATATTATCAAGATTTGATGGAGCGATTCGTAATATTCCTGTTGAGATTTCAGAGTTATATCAAATAATTCAAGATAAAAATAATTGGAAAAAAGCCCACAATCAATTCACAAGAATTAGAGAATTAACTTTAAAAAATAAAAACCCTCAAATTGAAATTTATTTTCTTTTAGCGGAGAATGTTGCGAAAATAACATATAATTCCTCTGGAGAGCCGGCTCCATTTGATTATGATTGCGGATTTTATATTCCAAAGCTAGCCCTGAAATTAGCTAGTAGTCTTGACGAAGAACATTTATACGAAGAGGTTAGAGCGACAATTCTAATCTTTAATCAAACTAGAATTTCTAAGAACAACAAGAAAGCGGCAATAGATTTAATAAAACTCAAGAAAATTGATGATATTTTATGGACCCATTGGGATCCTATAGGAGTCAATGATTATGGACCACGGGATGAATATCGATCATATATTTATGGAATACAAAAACTGCTGGAAAATTGTTCTGATCGCAATAAGATTGCTCAACAATTGCTGAACATCGAACGGACATCCATGTCTATGACAGGAGATTTTGAAAGGTGCTTAAAAGTAGCTGATAAAATATTAGAGTTATAGAAGGCCAGCATATAACAACGCATATAACACATTGCCAAAATTTGGCTAACTTTAAACTCTCCCTTACTTTTAAATCAAAAGAGCGCAAACCGCTAACGCGGGTGCCTCCACCAAAGGTCCCGAGGACCTTTGATTTTAATAATAAAATTTTGTTTCGGCAACGTGCCATACACAATACCATTAGCAACAAGCGAAAAAGACAATGCAAGATTATATTGATTTAGCTGAAAAGAATGGAGTTGCACTTTTAGATCGTGGACAATGTCAATTTTGTGGAGCAAATACGAAAAGAGGGATTCACGAATGCTTAGAGATTTTTAATCTTGGATTTCAAGAAATTGACTTTTCAAATATTGAAAATCACATATATAGATTTCTGATTGTTGATGCACACACATTACAACACCCAGAAATTCACGGTAGGTGGAATAATCATTTTCACCTGTCAAGACTTCATTTGATTTTTGAATACGGTATTAAATGGACTTATGAACTTTCACCAAAACTGAGTGATTATCTTAATAAATATAAGGTTCATAAACAGAATGAATTTCTAACCCCACCTGAAATACTAAAAAGAGGAACTATTACAACAACCGATATTAAGGAGAAATCAACCAACGAAAAAGATTGTAAAGAATTGATAAGAAAATGGGCGTTGGAAGTTTATGAAAAATGGAGTGCCCACCATAGTCTCGTAGATGATATTGCGAAAGGATTTTTAAATCGAAAATAAAGAAAGCCAGTTGCTAACAATGTATATAAGAAATAGTCGAATAATAATAAATACAAGGCTTATGGCTTGTATAAAAGTTTGTGATTAACCGAGAGTATTGTGCTTCGAAATCGCCTGCTATTCATATACTAACCGTTGTACGCAATTTGCCCAAACTGAAAAATGGACGACAAAACAAAAAAACAAATCGAATTACATTCTGCTGGAGCGACTGTCAGACATAAAAGTTCATTTGAGGAATTGGAGCATTACTCAAACAAAAAAAAGCTCGAACCTGATTTTATAAAAAAATGGTGTGTTCCTTTCTATATGTTTCAAATAAACAACACGGCGAAATTTATAGAAAAGCTTGAGCCAATAAAAGCCGAATTGAATACAGGTATAGTTAAGAATCTGCTTGGCGATTTTAATTGGAGGACACGAATTGTCGGAGCATATTTCTCAACAATAATGGAATTAAAGGAAGTTGAGGACATAATTGGAATTCATCTTTTAAAAAGTCAAGTTTGCTATGCTGGAACTGGGTATTGTTTGACTTTAGCTTCTTTCAACACTAAAAATGGAATCGAGTATTTAAAAAAATATCTTGATTACTATTTGACTCAAAAACACTTACATTTTGACCAAAGAGATGCTATGTCTGCTCTTAAATGGACTGACCAACTCAACGGAACCAATGAAATGGAAAAATATTTAGAATTATACAAAGATTGGGTTTCTGACAAATATGCTCAAGATTTGGAATTTTCATTTAAGGGATTTGAAAGTCAAATGGAAAGTTTAAATAAAATAAAAACTGCGTACAACAATGTATAACCGCAATTACGGCGGATTCGACTACGTCTGAATCCACTCGGGAATTGCGAGCGTCAGTGCTTAATCAAAAAATGAACTTTTTTAAAAAATTTGGTTTAAATAAAACAAGAACAAAAATTCAAAAACCTGTTTCACGACCTCAAAATTGGAATAAAACAATTGCAGATTTAATGCAAGAAATGAAAGATGGAAAAAGGCAAGAAGTTGGAGATCAGATTGAGATTAAACAGCAAAAGAACAAGTTGACAATTACTTTGATTGAGAAAAAGAAATAAAAACAACTACGCCCAACAATGTGTATAATCAATTGCTGGCTGATTTTCCCTTTGGAAAAATCATCGGACAACTTCAATGGGTTGTGATTTATTTGCTAACTTTCCGCTAAACACAACCGCAACTAACCATACACAATACCGTTATATGCAAGCCATAAACCATGGATAAAATTAAAACTGATTTAAACGTTGGTGAAAAAATATTTGATAATGTTCCCGAATCTGTTCGACCAAATTGGGGCGGGTTAATATTATCAAGATTTGATGGAGAGATTCGTAATATTCCTGTTGAGATTTCAGAGTTATATCAAATAATTCAAGATAAAAATAATTGGAAAAAAGCCCACAATCAATTCACAAGAATTAGAGAATTAACTTTAAAAAATAAAAACCCTCAAATTGAAATTTATTTTCTTTTAGCGGAGAATGTTGCGAAAATAACATATAATTCCTCTGGAGAGCCGGCTCCATTTGATTATGATTGCGGATTTTATATTCCAATGCTAGCCCTGAAATTAGCTAGTAGTCTTGACGATGAACATTTATACGAAGAGGTTAGAGCGACAATTCTAATCTTTAATCAAACTAGAATTTCTAAGAACAACAAGAAAGCGGCAATAGATTTAATAAAACTCAAGAAAATTGATGATATTTTATGGACCCATTGGGATCCTATAGGAGTCAATGATTATGGACCACGGGATGAATATCGATCATATATTTATGGAATACAAAAACTGCTGGAAAATTGTTCTGATCGCAATAAGATTGCTCAACAATTGCTGAACATCGAACGGACATCCATGTCTATGACAGGAGATTTTGAAAGGTGCTTAAAAGTAGCTGATAAAATATTAGAGTTATAGAAGGCCAGCAGCTAACAACGTATATAACACATTGCCAAAATTTGGCTAACTTTAAACTCTCTCCTACTAATAAACCTCAGTTACGACTGAATAATATAAAACTATTAATACGGCAACTTGCCATACACAATACCGTTGTAAGTAATTATATTTCATGTCATGAAAATATTCATTGTGTTATTTATTCTATCTTTTCTTTTTTCATGCGAAAGAGACACCAATCCATTTCCAGACTCAAATAATATGATGATTTTTATAACAGGAGGAGAGTTTTATATGGGAGACGAATTCGATTCTTCAAACTTGACAGCTCAACCAGTACATAAAGTTCTTGTTAATAGTTTTCGAATAAGTCGGCATGAAATATCTGTGAAAGATTTTGAACTTTTTGTAGATGCAACAGACTATGTAACTGAAGCTGAAAAAGAAAATTGGGCCTATAGTTATTTATATGTTAACGATTCAATCCGAAGATGGGAGAAGAAAAATATCAACTGGAAAAACCCTGGCTTTAAACAAAGTGATAATCATCCAGTAACTTGTGTAAGTTGGAATGATGCAAAAGAATATTGTAAATGGTTATCGAAAAAAACTAATACAGAATATAGACTTCCATTTGAAGACGAATGGGAGTATATATCAAGAAATAAAGGGAAATCTATAAAATATCCTTGGGGAAATAATATACCTACCGGTATAAATTCAAATTTCGCTGACAAAAACACACCTTATCCTTGGGCTAATAATCTAGTTGATGATAGGTATGCATTCACAGCACCAAATGGAAGTTATTCTCCAAATGAATATGGAGTTTATGATTTAGCGGGTAATGTATGGGAATGGTGTGAAAACACCGCCGAGACATACGAAAATAGACCAATCGAGAATTACGAAAATGCAAAATCTATGAGAGGAGGCTCTTTTCACAATAAAGAAAATGCATTGAAAACTGCATGGCGGAATTATGATTACCCTAATAGTCGATATTTTAATTTGGGATTTAGAATAGCAAGTAGCCAAATTAAAAATTAACGCCTTACAACAATAGCTGCCACGACCATACCTTCGCATTCGCTCCGGTACGGGGGGTAGCTTGACCGTTGTGGTTAATGTAAAAAAACTAACTGAATTGATATTTGGAACACTGAAATACAAAAAATATGCGGACAAAATTTGTCAAAAGCTGACTGAATTTCAAAACGAATTCAGAGCCGAATATGACCTTGACAATTATGCAAATTGGTTCTATAATCAATCCAGCGAAACATTAAGACTGTATTCAGACGACAAAGAAATCTATTTCAAATACATACCTGTTGGAACTTTTTCTCAAAAGACAAATACGTGGATGTGGGCTTGGGCGAACGAAAATTCTTTTGAGCCGAGAAAATTTAAGACTTTAAAAGTTAAGGAATTTGGAGAAAAAAAGAAATATGAAAACCTGACCAAAGCTCATTTTGACGGAGATAAATACACAGGTTGGGAATTGACTTCTATAACTTTTGACATACTTGGTGGAATTGGAACTTATCGAGTAATTTCTGACCATTTAGAAAAATACTTTGTACTTACCGACCAAATCTCAACTGAAGAAGTTGAGAAAATAGAAAACGAGTTAATTGACTGCGGAATTCACGGAAAATTACGAAAGGCATTTATCTGCCAACATCTGAATGTTAAAACCAAAACTGGATTTGAAGAAGCTTTTGAAACTTTTCGTGGAATGGAATTGGGCGGAGAAGATGATTTTCAAGCTTGGTGTTCTGAATGCGAAAAAGAACGAATAAAAACAGACGGTTGGAATGACGAATCAATGGAATTTGCTAAGATTAAATTAGTATGCGAAAAGTGTTATTTTGAGATAAAAAAAATTAATTTAAACGAATAAAAAACACTAACCACAACAATGGCTATAAGTAATTGTTTGTTCTCATCTACCCTTCGACAAGCTCAGGGCATCGCTTCTGAAAATCCTTGCGGATTTTGCTGGTGCCAGTTCGCTGCGCTCGTGTCAGTTTGGTGTGTACTTGCTAAGTTAAGTGCTAAACCACGCAACTACTCATAGCCGAGACCGTTAGCGCCAATTAAAAAATGATCAAGATATTTTTCATCATAGGACTTCTTTCGACTACCCTTTGTCTTGGGCAGCAAACTAGAAAAAACTCCTTGCTCGTTGCTGAATATCAGAAAAATGATGAAGGAACTGGAAATTACACCCATCTTGTAAGTTACAACTTCATTGACGGGAAGCTTTCTTCCAACGATACAATACTTTCTGCACCGACAAGTAAAGGACAATATCAAGGCTCCTATGTGCGGTATGACTTAGGACACAATTTTGTTTATCAAAATAGATATGTGATTTCAGGAATTGGAAACGTCATTGACGTAAAGACCCAATCATTGGTAATGGAAGAAAGTGACGACTTAATTGAAACCAAAGGTGATAGCATTATTTTTCATAGGGATAACATTTTCACTGGAACTGGTTATTTGGTGTGTGATTTAAAGGCTAGGACTTATGGGTTTGTCAAGAATAAGAAGTTTCTAGGTGTAAAGGGCATTAATTCACCAGACCATCTTTGGGGACTTGAAATAGAAAAATCCGAGTTGCCTTACAAGATAGTTCTAAATGACAAAAAGAATAAGCAGGAAGTTATTGTGAATAATTGTGGTGCTGGGACATTACTATCATCCTATGCTTCAACTATGCCGAATGTCCCAGTTTACTGGGTTGACAATGAACATTTCCTATATGCGACATATAGTATATCGGGTCGTTGGACAGATAGAGTAACTGCAACTGTAAATATTCATAAAGTCAATAGAGAAACAAAAAGCTCTGACATGGTTGCGGAAATTGATTCAGTGCCTCCAGCTATTTCAAGGTCAAGCTTTTCGATTGACCCGCGGGGAGTAGTAATATTCCATAGCGCAAAAGGACAATTTGAAATTGACCTTGATAAGAAGCAAGCTATCCCTCACATGATGAGTTCAGTTGATAATGACTTCTCAATCGAGAATAACAGAAACGACAGTTATGGGAGAGTCATTACATTCAATAACGAAGAAATAGGACGGGTTTGGTGTAACTACTACAATGCCAAAACAACTACAGGTTTTATTGGAGTAGAGTATGGGGATATTGGCTCTAATCTTGGTTACCCTAAAGGTGTCAGAGTGTGGAACAACATAACCGTAACTTGGACAGATATTGAAATTCCTTGGATATCAAGTATTATTGGATGGATAGAAAAATAAAAAAAACAGGCGCTAACATCGTGTATTGCACATGCCCTGCGGGACACGTGCCATGCACACCGTAAGCAATTTGACAAAAACACAAAATGAAAAAAATATTATTATTTATGGGAATATTATCATTTTTAGGATTTAAGAATAATTCTGCATCAAAAAACCCTTCGTTTGAGGAACAACTTGAAATATTTAAGGAATTGGGATTTGAATTAAATCCTGGAACCGATAAATCTGACATTGAGCGTTGGGATGAGCAAGATTTTCTTGATGAACCGTTTTCTTTAATGTATATGACACTTGGACAAACAATAGAGCGTGAACCTTGGACACCACTAACGAATAAATGCTGGGATTTTGACACAGAAGCTATTGAAGACCACGGCTCGTATGTTGATATATTTGAAAATCTTGAACGAATTACAAGAGGTAGTTTGAAATTTGAAAACGTGAAAGACTATGTGGATATTGAAGAGGAAAAAGCTTGGGTTTCTTTTACGTTTAATGGAAAAGATTACAAATGGAATTTAAAAGTTGACAATGATTGGGTTGATACTGACTTGTTTTCCAAAATCGTAAATCTGACTGAAAACAGTAACTCTAAAGGTCGTTACACATATTTTGACACAGCAGGACAAAATGCAGTTATCGGATTTGAAACAGCGGAAAGTTTAAAAGAAATTAAGAATAAAACTGGACTGAAAATTGTCTGGTTAAACTAAAAATACTGCTTACAACAATGGCTATAAGTAATTGCTAGAACTCGTTTTCCCTTCGACAAGCTTAGGGCATCGCTTCTGAAAATCCTCGCGGATTTTCTATTCGGTTTGTATTTACAAAATTAGGTGCTCAAAACACACAACAAACCATATACAAACACGTTAGCCACAAGCTATAATCGCATTCCAAGCCTAAAGACTAGACAACCTTTTCCAAATTTTTTGCGTCTATTATAGTTGAAAGACTTAAAAGACAATCAATACTTGACGAGTCTAGAAGACTAACTTAACTATAGACATGGAGCCAAAAAAGAGCACAATTCATCACATCGAAAAAATCGGAGCGATATCCGGCATTATTTCAATTATATTCTACTTCGCTGCAGCTATTCTTCCATTTATTCCGGATTACGTTAGTAGATTGCTAGGATTTACCTTTCCATTATTGTGGATCATTGCTTTTATGGGACTTTATAGTTTTTTAAAAAGGGAGTCTCATACACCAACTTTAGAAATAGCTTACTTATTTGGAATTATTGGAGCCGCTATTGCTTGTTCATTTATTGTAGTTCAACAAGCAAATTTTATATGGCATGAGACCGCAATGGAAGCAGCGAATTCTGATGAAGCAAAATCATTGTTGAAAGCATCTTTCAAAGGAGCAAATAGAGTGCAAGCAGGACTAGATGTTGCCTTCGATATTTTTATAACTATATCTTGGTTTCTGTTCGGAATTAATATTGCAAAAAACTCTAATTTCAATAAATTATTGGGTTGGACTGGCTGTCTTATATCAGCAGGCCTTTTTACATTAAACATACTAACTTTCCCTGTGGCACCAGCAGATGCTGAATTATTTGACTTAGGCCCATTCTTAGGCTTATGGAGTCTTATCGTTTTTGTTTGGTTTGCCTTAATCTTGTTCAAAAATAAAAAGCCAGTGGTTAACAATGTATAACCGAAATTAGGGCTAATTCGACTATCCCGAAACAAATTCGGGACAGGCTGTCCGAATCCACTCAGAATTGCTACAGTCGAGGTTTAATCCGAAAATAATCGCTAATTTGGCCCGTAACTGACGGTTATACGAGACCGTTGGCCACAAAATCTTACCATAGCAGATGAAACTTTTCAAAAAGTATTATTCACTATTTCTAGTTCCAATTGTCATAATAATATATTGGTCGGATTTCAAGGATATGTTCCAAAAGGACAAACTGAAGACCGTAAGCTCAGTCGGGAACGAAATAGTAGTTAGGACCAATTGGTTTGAGTATGATGTGGGCGGACATAATTTAATTCGTATCTCAAGACCCTTCAATGCAAATGAAAAAGGGGTGGTTTCTATGAATTTCTACTCAGGTTTCACGCGAGAAGAAAGAATAAGTGAAGTGCTCAATGTCAAGTGGTTAGAAAGCGATAGCTTGGTTGTAATTAATACAGTTTTGAATAACAACTTAAAAAAAGTTGATAGTCTATATTGGCTCGAACCGAAGCAATGATTCAGTGGCCAATAACGCATATACCCCATACCACCAATTCATACACAAAAAAATAGTAGCTTTAAGAAACTAATTTTTTGTGTAACCCAGTTTAGCGTTGAGGCTGGCGCGGGGCATATACAATACCGTTAGGCACAACCTTAAAACGAACTTTGTAACACCTATCCAATTCTTGTATCTAACAAGAAAATACTCATATGAATCAACTTGGAGATAAATATTCAGAGGAAAAAAATTTAGAACTATTAAATTCCTCTTTGGATGGTAACAAAGTAGCATTGAATCAGCTTATAAAAATCCACAGACCTTATATTTTCAATGTGGCATGGAAATTTACCTTTGACCCTCAAGACGCAGAAGACTTAACTCAAGAGGCACTTATCAAGGTAATAACCAAGCTATCACAATTTAAATTCGAAAGCCAATTTAGAACTTGGCTCTATCGCATTGTATTTAACGAATTTTTGTTATCCAAAAGACGAAAAGGAGAAAAACAATTCACGGATTTTGAAAATCAAGGAAAACGACTTGACTCTATTGAAAATGCAACCGTAGGCGAAAGTGAAGAAAAGGAATACGAGGAATTGGCTAAGGAGCTTAGATATCGTTGTCTGTCAGGTATGATAATGTGTCTTACCAGGGAGCAAAGGCTTTTATTTATTGTAGGAGAAACGTTCGGAGTCGACCACAATTTAGGTTCTGAAATATTCGGAATGACAAAAGCTAACTATAGGGTAAAGCTTCACAGAGCAAGAAAGGAGTTAATCAACTTTATGCAACAAAAATGCGGACTGATGAACCCGAAAAACCCTTGCAGATGTGGTAAAAAGGCAAAAACTATGCGCAAAAATGGTTACCTCACCGAAGACCAACAGTTTTTCAATGTAGGTTACAAAACCAGAGTAAGGGACTATGCTTTTCAGAACAGTGAATTGGTTGCTGATATTGTAGATAAAAAGCATTTAGAGTTACTTCGAGATATTCCAGCGAGGGATGATTTTTCTAAAGAAGCCATTGTTGAGGAAATTATTGGGAATAATGAATTACTAGATTTTTTTGAGCTAAACTAGTATTGACCAATACTTATAAAAAAGCCCGTGATTCTGAAAATCACGGGCTTTTTGTTTTCTGTTTTGTAACACAAGAGAGTTTTCTGTATCAAAATGATAAATTAAAAATTCAAACAAAATGGAAATAAAAAAAGAAATCGTAATTAATCGTCCAATTCAAGAGGTATGGGAGGTTTTGGGGAATCAATTTACAACTGCCTACAAATGGGCAAGAGGCTTGACTCATTCCGAAGGTTTTGGAAAATCAAAATTTGATGGGGCAGAATGTAGCAACAGAACCTGCGAAGTTGCTGGCTTTGGAACAATTCAGGAAGACATCAAAAAATTCGATTCAAAAAATTACGTGTTGGCTTACGAAGTCGTTAAAGGCTTTCCTGGTTTTATCACTTCCGCTGTTAATACATGGTCTTTGGAAAGAAAGGGAAGCAATACGCTTGTAAGCATGCACATGAAAATGCAAACCAAAGGCTTTAAAGGGACCATTATGGGTCCAATGATGAAAATGCAACTCAACAAAACAGTAGCAGGCGTTATTGAAGACCTAAAAATATTCGTTGAAACAGGTAACCCAAGCGATTATAAGCAAAAAGAATTGGCAAAAAATCGAGAGAAAGTAGCTTAATTCTGTAACACATCAATTAATACTGTATCAAAAGGTAAACTATAAAAATCATTAACAATGCAAATTAAAAATTTATTATTAAGCACATTCGTTCTTCTATTAAGTGCGAATTTGGCCACTGCCCAAAGTATGGGTGAGCCAAAAGTTCAATTTAGTAAGGTAGTAAATAAGTCCGCAGATGAAATGTGGAAGACAGTTAGAAAACTAGACCAAGTACATAAATATTCCTCTGTAATTGCAAAGGTAGATTGGAGCGGTAATATGGGAGTTGGAGGAGAAAGAATTTGCCACACACCAGATGGGAAAGGATTCTTCAAAGAAAAAATTGTTGCTTATGACGAATCATCACGAAGCTTTTCCTATTCTGTACTTGAGGGAGCACCTGTAAAAGGAATGACTAACTTCATGCAAGTAGTTGACCTTGGTTATGGAAAGTGCATACTTGTTTGGTGGTCGAACTATGATGAGTTTATGGAAAACCCACAAATGACTGAAGAACAATTTCAAGCTTTTATGCTAAGTTCACTTGAGGAAATGACAGAAAAAATGGCTAAAGATTCATAAAAGGCAGTGCCTAACATTGTGTATAAGCAATAACGGTTCGAGTGCATACTTGAGCCGTTTTTGCGTTTTTATAAGTATCTTGCTATCCAGCAGCTTAGTGGTGTGAAATCCGCTACTACTCATACACAAAACCGTTGGCAACAATTAAAGACAACTAACTACTTCAACAATTTATTTATTTCATTTTTATAGGACTTTCCTATGGGAACAATGTAGTCTGCAATTTTAATTCTGTTTCCTTCAACTGAATGAATGTGCTGTCTTGAAACGACAAAGGACTTATGGACTTGTATGAAATTATCTTTGGGTAGTCTATAAATTATATTTGAAATTTTATCCCTTATCGTAAATGTTTCGTTTGTGGTATATATCTTCACGTAATTTCCAGCAGCTTCAATATGACTTATACTGCTAATGCTAATTTGCGTGTGAGTTTTGTTGGCATAAACAAACATTAAATCTGATTGTTTATTGTCTTTGTTGTCATTACTTAAAGTAGGATTTACGAGTATTACCTTATTAAGTGCTTTCAAAAATCGTTCAAAACTAAAGGGCTTTAATAAATAGTCGACTACATCTAGTGTATAGCCTTCCAAAGCATATTCTTGATAGGCTGTAGTAACAATTACTTTAGGTGGCGCAGTGAGTGTTTTTAAAAATTCGAATCCTTTTAGCTTAGGCAAATTGATATCTAAAAATATCAAATCCACTTGGTTTTCTCTTAAATAATCCAAGGCTTCCAAGGCATCATAGCAATTCTTCATTAATTCCATACTCTGCATTTTATCACAATACCCTTTAATAATTTCGTGAGCTATATGTTCATCATCTATGATAATATATTTAATCATAATTCTAATTGTAATGTAACAGTATGGACATCTTTGGTTTTTGTAAAGATGAGATTGTGCTTTTTAGGATATACCAAGTCTAATCTACGTTTTAGGTTTTGTAAACCTATTCCCGGTTTTTTTGGCAGTTCTTCGGAATCAAAATTATTTTTGACCTCAAAAGAAATCTGCCCTAAAGATGCCACCAAATTTATATCCACAAAAGAATTTTCTCGTAAATTTTCTACCCCATGTTTAAATGCATTCTCCAAAAGAATGATATAAAGCAATGGCATTATTTTATAACGGTCTTTATCTATCTCAATATTGAATGTAATGTCAATGTCTTTATGATAACGCATTCGATGTAGCTCAATATAGTTTTTTAAGTATTTAATTTCTTCCTTTAGTGCTACTGTCTTTCTCTCACCTTCGTAAATACTATATCTCATTAATTCAGAAAGTTTTAGAATGAGGTTTTTGGCTTTTTCAGAATCTACATCTATTAGTCCATATAAATTGTTAAGTATATTAAAAAAGAAATGTGGATTTACTTGGCTTTGTAAATGCAGTAGTTCATTCTTCTTTTTCTCATTTTTCAATTGCACTATAGCCTTTATTTGCATAGTTATCCATAGAAGAGCTAAAATTAGTAGTAGAACATAATAGCCTTCTATTATCCTCGCTACATTGGGATGAAAACCTTCCAAAAATACCACAGATTTGTCAGAGGTGGTAATGATTTGATAAGCAGTAATTAAGATAGGAATTAAAGCAATTCCAACGATTATGCTGAATATAATTAGCCTTTTGCTTTTTGATAGTGTAAAATTCATATCGCAAAATACGTTTTATTAAAAGCGTTTTTAAAACAAAAGTGACAAACTATATCAAAGCTGTGATGACTTTGATGTTATATGGTATAAGATGATTTTTATTTTAAAACAGGTATGTGCCACACATTTTTAGTCGTTCATCACATTTACTTTCTTGAGTTACACCTTCCTTTCATATTTGCGATGATAAAAAACTAATAATCATCAAAATCTATTACAATGAAAAAAAGAATCTTACGCTACTTCAAGCACATTTTTGGAACACTATTACTATTATCAATAGGAACACTTTATGTGTTACTATCAGAAAATGGCGGTATTCATTATGGAGATAATAATTTAAAAATGAACTGGGATAATGAAGGACCTTATGTATTTTATGAAAATGACAGTACAGTCAACGTACAGTATGTAAAAGGAAATCAAAAAGATGGTTTTTATGTAAACCAAGAAAAGTACTCAACATCAAAAACCATTCCTTTAAAGTGTTATTTTGCCCTTGATGACACAAGTTTCAATTTTTCAATAGACAACGACATAATTGAAACGCCAATGGCAACTTACAAAGACGATGAAAAGATTTTAGCAATTTCTGATATTGAAAGTGGCTTCAAATCGTTCAGGGATTTTTTAATCCATAGTCGGGTAATAGATGAACAATTACAGTGGACTTTTGGTAAAGGACATCTTGTTTTGGTGGGAGATTTTGTGGATAGAGGGTTTTCTACCACGCAAGTTCTATGGTTTATTTATAAGTTAGAGCAGAATGCTAAAAATCATGGTGGTACTGTACATTTTATACTTGGAAATCACGAAATAAAGAATTTGCAAGGTAATTATGAAGCTGCCTCTCCTAAATATAATTATGTTTCAGCTATACTAGGCAAACAGCAGCATAATTTATACGATAGCAATTCATTTTTAGGCAGATGGCTAGAAAGTAAAAACACGGTAGAACGAATCAACGGCCACCTATTTGTACACGGAGGAGTACATCCAGATGTTGCGGAAGCAAATATGCCTATTGAAGAAATAAACAAAATTGTCAGAGCAAATTATCGTAATACGTTTTATCCAAAAAGAATAAAAAGTACTGAACAGTTGTTAATCTCAACTTTCAAGGGTCCTTCTTGGTATCGTGGCTACTTTAAAGATGATGTAACATTCGATCAAGTTCAAAAAGGACTTGATAATTTTAATGCTAAAGACATTATTGTAGGACATACTATACAGAAAAAAGTAAACAGGCAGTTTGAGGGGAAGGTGATAGCTATAGATGTGCAACATCCTAAGGATTATCACAAAAATTGGCCCAATAGAAAGTCAGAAGGACTTCTAATTGAAAATGAAACCTACTATCGAGTATTATCTGATGGACAAAAAAAGGAAATATAACTGTTGCCAACAACGTGTATAGTTCATAGTGTTTAAACGATGTTCAGGGATTTCTTGCGAAATCCATCCACTCTTCCCTTCCTTTTTGCTAACTTAGGTCGCAAACACCACAAACCATGCACGAACACGTTGGTAAAAATGCCTGACGGCACGGTTAAACCGCCACTTCATGGCTCGTTTTAATCCTATTTTTACCAATGGTCACGCAGTACACTGCTATTTGTTGTTATTACATATCTTTATAACCAATACAGAGCAGGGTGCCTCGGCACATATACCAACTTGCGGCTAAAAACAAATAGCGTTAAAAGCTGCCGTAGCTCACTATCGGGCAAGCCCGATAACGCTACTCGCTTTACCCGCGTGACCGTTGTAGGTGATTTAAGAATGAGTGATTTCAATTTAAAACAGGTTCAATTTTCAGTTCTGGGGACCTTCGTAGTAATTTTTGGAGCGTTGATTTGGTATTTAAACTCGGACCATTACTTACGAAAGGAATATTTCGGGTTTAAAGACATGGGATTCAAAGCAACCCTCTCTAAGAAAATTGACGAACATCCTACGAAAGGAAATAAAATCCATCTAAAAAATGGACCTGAATTAATAGTTTATAGAGAATTATTTGACAACCTAATGATTGGAGATTCAATAATCAAGAAAATGGACTCTGACTCGGTGTTTTTTTATACCTCCAATGGACTTGTAATTGATGATTACAATGCATTTAAAAGAAAAAAGTATCTTAATTCGCTAGATTAAAAAGCTACCTGCAACAATGGCTATATTTCATGGTGGTTTTGTGCCAGACCAAAATAAAATGTATATCATAGCCTTTAGACCGTTGGGCCGAATGCCAAAAAAACATTTATGAAAAAAATAAAGTTTCTGATTTTACTGTTAATACCGATAATTGGATTTGGACAAAGGGACTATCTAATAGAATATAAAAAAGCGGAAAGCTTTTTACAAACAAATGATATTGACTCTGCTTATGTTAAATTCAACGAATTGGAAAAAAGCTTGCCTAAAAATGATACTTTATATGAGTACTCGCTTTGGTACAAAGTAGGAACTGCAACCTATCTGGAAGAGGTTAATAGACTTCAAGAAAATTTTGATAAATCCCTTGAATTTGGGCTTGAGGCACTGGATGGAATTGAAAAAGGAATAGAACTATTTGATAAGGAATTTGCCAAAAGAAAATACTTTATGATAAAAAACATTATTGTTTCTTATTATGGTTCAGGGAATTTTCAAGAAGGCAAAAAATGGAAAGAGAAAATGTATGAGGCCAGAAGGAATGGTGTGTTACCTGAGGGAATTGACGAATATTTCAATTATGATTTTTTCAAATTCGAGGACAAAAACATTTGGGGTTATGAATGGTATGCAGAATTACCAAAAGACCGATTTTCCAGTAGTTTTACAAAAGTAGTATACTATGTTTACAGTACAAATCAAGATGGTTCCGATAAAGACCAACTTTACCGATTACACGTTTTAATGTTTCACGGTAATAATGAAAATTTTGACTACGTAATGGACAAAAGACTGGAAACAGCCACCGAAGACGTGAGTGGTACCCTGTATTCATATACTTATAACGAAGATATTGACTTTGAAAAGCTTAAAAATGATGTTAAGGAAGTTTTGAAAGGCAACTTACGGCCTGACACTAAAAGAACTATTACAAGGGACAAAGACGGCAAGGTTAAAGTCGATGTAAAAATGAAAAATTAAACGCATTAAACCCAACAATGGCTAAAAATCATAGACTTTACCAACCAAACCGTTTCTAAGCTTTTAAGCAGGAACGTTACCCAACCCTGGAAAATGAATATCAGCTTTGATTTAGATAGTACTTTAATACCAAATGGGGATGAATTTGATACTGAAAAGAGAAGCGTTATAGCAAAATTTTTCGGAATTGAAAGAATAAGAATTGGTAGTTCCGAACTGATTTCTGAATTGCAAAAAGAAGGACACAAAATTCATATCTATACTACATCTTTTAGAACTAAAGGAAAAATAAGAAGGTTCTTAAAATATTATGGAATAAAAGTTGACCGAATTGTCAATCAAAAAGAAAATGAGCGGACCTTAAAATCTTTAAATATAATTTCGTCTAAGTTCCCTTCAGCTTTTGACTTTGACATACATATTGACGATTCAAAAGGTGTCGGAATAGAAGCCAATCGATTTAACTTTAAGGCAATTATAGTTGAACAATCTGACAAAAGTTGGGTTGAAAAAATAAAAAAAGAAATAAAAAACATTGGTTGATAAAGCGTAGAGTTCATCGCGGTTGAATTGCTGGCACCAGTTCGCTGGGCTCGTGTCAGTTTGGTGTATACTGGCAAAGTTTAGTGCTAACCCACGCAACTGTTCATAGCCGAGACCGTTAGAGGAAAATACCTGCGGTCGTTCAAGCCATCCCAACAAGTTGGGATTCCCTCTTGAACTATTTTCCTCTAACGCCTCACAGTACGACTGCAAATTCGCCAAAATAACTTTATATTTAATACCCAATAACAGGCTCTCACAACCGCTATCTCGGTACTTTCCCTAACAAGGGCTATAGCGAATTAGTGTCTAATGGCTACCCGTAGCTTTTGTACCGCTAAAGCGGAACAACACTACTCGCCATAGCCGTGAGGCGTTAGCAAACATTTGAGAAATGAAGATATTGACATTCATTATTTGTATTTTATTCATTAATGTCTCATCTACCGAAAAAGTATTTGAAGGAGAATTGATTTATCATCACGATATGAAAATGAACTCAAAAAATTATTCCGAATCAAGAAAGTTTTACGATACTCTAACAATAACTTATAAGGACAAGAATTACATAAAACTGACAAACAAAAAGAACTATGAAAAAATACTTTTCATTGATTCTTTGAGAAAAGTTTATGTAATCTATAAAGACAACTTGAGTAAATCTAAAAACCTCTCAATGAATGAGGATAACCTGAATTTTGGAAAACTTTACAATCGAGAAAATTCTCATTTTGGAAAAATAGTTTCGTTATCAAAATCAGACACAATTATAAATTTTGACAAAGAAAATCGTGAATTAAAGAAGCTATTCGTGGAAAGAGAATATGGGAACGAAACTTATGTTTATTCCGATTCTAAAGAATTTAAGCTGACTGACAATCGCAACATATTAAGGAATATTGGAGAACAAATACATCCTGACGAAATAGCATCTGAATTGAAAAACTCTATACTCTTCTATTATAAGTTGGACGTTAAAAATGCGGACTTATATGAGGAATATAAATTAGTTAAAATCAATAATAAGGTAATTGAAAATAGTGCCTTTAAAATTCCTGAATACAAAGATGCTAAAGGATATAAAAAAGAAAATAAAAAGAACGGTCGATTTAAATACTACGAATTGACTAAATAAAAACGTTTGCTAACAATGGCTATAAGTAATAGCTAGTACTCGCTTACCCTTCGACAAACTCAGGGCATCGCTTCTGAAAATCCTTGCGGATTTTACTGGTGCCAGTTCGCTGCGCTCGTGTCAGTTTGGTGTGTACTTGCTAAGTTAAGTGCTAACCCACGCAACTACTCATAGCCGAGACCGTTGTAGGTAATTTAAGCCAATGATTGTAAAAAAGGAAATAAAGGATGACAATGAATTGTATTTGTATTTCAATGGTAAATTGATTTACAAAAGGTGGCTGAATTTGGGCTACGGAAAGGTGTTTGATCACTTTGCCTATGGAAAATATACAGATTATAGCATAACTGATTTCGACTTAGAGGAAACACCAGACTTAATTCATGTAAAAGCCAGTTTTACGTTATTACCAACAGAACAAAGTGGTCGTAAAACGGGAATAAATTCTGGCTACAGACCCAATCACGTGTTTGAATATGAATCAGACGGTCAAATGAGATATGCATTTATGGGAGATATTCAATTTGCTCAAAATGAATGGATTTTGCCTGGTGAAACTCATGAGGTAACAGTCCGATTTTTAACGAGACAACCTATTGATGAATATTTGGATATAGGAAGAAAATGGTGGATTCATGAAGGTCCAATTAAAGTCGGTGAGGCGGAGGTAATTGCAGTTGAATTTCCTGAAACTAAATAAAACTACCTACAACAACGCGTATAGCTCATGCCTTCGCTAAACACAAAAATTCATTACTTTTAGTTTAATTAATTTTCGTGTTACTCACTCTGCCGAAAATGCGGCACGAGCCATACACGAACACTTTACCCACAATTATGAGAAAATTATTGCTAATTATTATTATTACCATTTCTTCAGTAAATGCTCAGGAGGACAAAACTGTAGATTTAAAGTGGATAATAAATGATACGCTCACTTATAAAACTGTTATGACGGACATTCCAGTAGAGCAAGCAAAACAAGAGCAGACAAATGATACAATATTTGGAAAGGCTTCTGATATTTTTAAGAATATGAAGGAAAGCATGGGTAATTTGAAATATGAGACGAAACTTTATCCTGACAGAATGAAAAACATCGATATCGCGATGTTGATTAAAAAAGATAAGACCGATACAACCGAAAACATATTTACTGGAATGGCAGCAATGAATGGTAACGTTGTCCTTCGCGGCAAGGTGAGCCAGAATGGCGAACTCTTAAGTTTTTACTACAAAAGGGCTCAAAACAATCTGGTTTCGATATTATTTGAACTGCCGAATAAACCTGTCATAGTAGGTGACAAGTGGAGCTTAAATGTCGATATGATTGCAATGGACCAAAATTTTATTGCGGACACGTTGTTCAAGAGGAACGAGGTCTACCTTGATAAAATTATTGAAAAAAATGGCGACCAAATTGCTGTGATTAAATATGACATTGAAGAGTTTGTATCTGGCAACTTTGGTAACGGACCCATGACCATGTTTACCGGAAAAAGTGATGAAGAAACCTATATGAAAATGACACATCAAGCCATAGGTCATTTCTCAATTAATAAAGGAATGTGGATTGAATATGACGGTGATATGGAAATCCAAACCAACTTTTCGATGATGGGACTTGGCGGAAATATGAGAACCAAATTTCGACTGATACCAGAGTAATAACTATGGCTAACAGCGTGTATAACACATTGCCAAAATTTGGCTAACTTTAAACTCTCTCCTACTAATATGGCAACGCACCATACACAAACACATTGTGCAACATATCTAAAAACCCTTGATCAAAAGTGAACATTGACACTATTATATTTTTTTTAATAATGGCTATCCCTTTTGGTTGGATTCTGGTTTTGGATCAACAGAAACTTAAGTATCGATCTGTTTTTATTAAGCACTTATTAATTTCAATTGTTGTTTTAATTGCGGGCATTTTATACCAAAAATATGCTGAAACAGAAAACAAGTTTCTTGTTTACATTGGATCACAAATGACATTTACTTTTTTGATTTTATTCAAAATAGTCAGATTTCCTTTCTACATCCTCTTCAAACGAGAACCTGAAATAAGTGCTGGTGGCGGCGAAAAGTGGCCTGATTTGATAGTATCCCTAATTGTGATTTCTGCAACTTTAGCGATTCCGTTGCTAATTGATTCTCTCTTTTTTAAAAAGCTTTTGGATTAAGCAATATTCTTGACATAGATGTTTATAGACTTATTTAGAAATAGAAAACGTGGCATGCAAAAGGATGAATTGTGCGGAGAGTGGAATTCGGACGATGGAAGCGGGTTTATGATGATTATGGGTTCATGGATGAATATAAAGCCTGATGGAACCGGAGCATATAAAAGCTGGTCAGAAGGAGATGATGAAATAGGCGGATATAATCAAATTGGAGTGTTCAATTGGGAGAGAATTGGACAGACTCAAATTAGAATTCAGGAGAAAGGTTCAGATATAAAAGAGGACATTGAGTATAAAATTAAAAAGCGGAACGGGCGAATCGAATTGACAAGCCACCAACCTAAACTCAATGCATTGGGAATTGAAGCTTTTTGGAACTTTGCTCAAATCATGTTTAAAAAAGAATAAAATTCGTTGCACAACAATGGGTATAACCTGACTGGTACCCTTCATCAAAGAGGATCAGGAATTAAATACTAATAAATGAGAAAAGTCAAATATATAGCTCTACTAGTTTTGATACTTTTGGCATGGACCGCTATTATTAATTTTGGAGCTAGCACTGGTCTTCTACTAAAATCAATTACATCAAAAGATACTTCCGCATCATTTGTCGAGGCGACCGAAGCAAAGCTTGAAAATGAGTTTGTTGGAAATTTAGCTATGGTACTATTGGAGGGTGGAGAAGTCTCCGAAGATTATTATTACTCTATTGACGAGCCAATCGATAAACATTCCATTTTTCAAATGGCTTCAGTAAGTAAATGGGTGACTGCTTGGGGAGTATTTGCATTAATTGAAGAGGGTAAAATCACCCTTGATGATTCCGTTGAAAAACACCTTAGCCGATGGCATTTACCTGAAAGTGAATTCAATAATAATGAAGTTACCATTCGCAATCTACTTTGTCATACTTCTGGACTTATTGATGGTCTTGGATATGCTGGATTTACTACTCAAGACTCTGTCCAGACTTTAGAAGAATCATTAACTAAAGCGACAGACGCATTCTATACCGAAGGAATAACAAAAGTGGGTTATCAACCCGGCACTGAATACAAATACTCAGGAGGTGGGTACACGCTACTTCAATTAATAATAGAAGAAGTCAGTGGCCAATCCTTTAATGATTACATGACAGAAACTGTTTTTAAACCTTTGAAAATGGAGAACTCCTCTTTTCATTGGTCCGACACTTCTTCTTTGCATCTAGCGACATTTTATGATAGTGACTCGTCCGTTGCACCTCATTATAAATACACGGCACTCGCAGCTGCTTCCCTTTATACTAATATCGAAGATATGACCTTGTTTCTTAAAGCAAATTTCTCAGACAATAAGGTATTGAAAAGGGAGACCATAAATAGGATGAGTGAAAGTCACATTCCATCAGGACAAGGAATGCATGGTCTAGGTCCAATGATATTTGGTAAAACTGGCGCTGGAGATTTGATTATTGGTCATGACGGGGTCAGTAGGGCAGCGATTAACAATGCGGCTAGAATAAATCTTAAGACCAGGGATGGAATAGTCATTTTAGAAACCGGTAATTGGAGTTTGGCGTCAGAATTGGCAGACGAATGGGGCTTTTGGAAAACTGAAATTCCAAATAATACAGTAATGAGTTCTAATCTAACAATGCTCGTAACATTGTTAGTCCTTGGATATTTGATTATCTTGATTCCATCAATTTATATGATAAGGAAAAGGCTAAAAAAGGCGAAAGGGTAACAAAGTGTCAAGTGTTCATAGCGGCTATACTCCGCTACGCCATTTATACATGCTGTTAGCAACAAGCTCAAAAAACCGAACTGGAAAATGAAATTTAGAAAAGCCACTAAAAATGACGTTCCAAAAATTGTGGAAATGATTGCTGATGATGAACTTGGAAAAAAAAGAGAAAATTATCAAATACCATTACCGACTGAATATCTTGTCGCATTTGAAAATATAGATTCTGACCAAAATCAGGAACTAATTGTTTTAGAAAATGAGAATTCTGAAATTATAGGCACTCTACAATTGTCTTTTATTCAATACCTGACTTATCGTGGCGGTATTCGAGCTCAAATAGAAGCAGTAAGAATCAGAAAAGATAAAAGAGGGCTTGGAATTGGAAAAACAATGTTTGAATGGGCCATTGACCGAGCGAAAAAACGAAATGCTCATTTACTACAATTGACGACAGACAAAAAGCGACCGAAAGCGATTAAATTCTATGAAGATTTAGGATTCAAAGCAAGCCATGAAGGAATGAAAATACACTTTAACTGAAAAAGCCAGTTGCTAACACGGTGTATAAAACATAGCTAATAAGTGCTAAATCGCAGGGTTTGCAATTATATGCAAAGAACGCCAATTCCGAAAAGTTAGCGTTTAATTATACGCTACGTTTCATACACGAGACTGTTGTAAAACAATTTAATATTAAACACTTCAAGACTTAAAATGCTGAAAAAGGATTCACAAAAAAAGGACCGAAATGAACAAAATACCTATTTAGTAATCCGAACTATAAAATCACTTTTATAGGCTCTTCCTATTGGTATGATCACATCATTTTCTAGAAAAACTTGATTGCCTGAAACCTTATTGATTTTGGTAGTGTTCAGAATGTACGATTTATGAATACGCATGAATTCTTTGTCTGATAGAAAATCTTGCCAATAACGTAAGGTTTCAGAAGATAAATACATCTTGCTCTTTAAGTGAATTTCAGTATAATCCGCATCGGCCATTATATAATGAATATCGTCTATTTTTACCCTAATATGTTCGTAACCACTTTTTATATAAACGTCTTCGGTAGGATTTAATGTTAGCGCTTCTGCTTTCAATAAATCATTAGCATTATTTTCGTTCGTCATTCCAACTTTGGAAATGGCTTTTATAAAGCGTTGAAATGAAAAAGGTTTTAGCAAGTAATCGACCACATTATAATCGTAACTTTCTAAAGCGTACTCTTGAAAAGCAGTTGTTAAAATTACTTCTGGTGGATTTGGTAAGGTTTTCAAAAAATCCATACCAGAAATTTTGGGCAAGTGAATATCCAAGAATATCAAATCAACTTTTTCAGTCTTTAAAACGTGAATTGCTTCTAAAGCATCTGTGAAAGCACCAACTAAAATGAGTGAATTAGTATCTGCAATGTATTTTTTTAAAATACGTTGTGCAGGTAATTGGTCTTCGATGATGATGCAATTCATTCCACTTGTGTTTTACTTAAATCAATGGTTAAATCGACCTTATAAAGGTTTTTTTCGATGTTTATTTCAAGGTAATGAGAATTTGGATAAATCAAATCCAATCGCTTTTTTACATTTTCCAATCCTATTCCGCTGTCAAGACTTTCGGTATTGCTATGGGGGAGATAGGTATTGCTGCAGGTAAATTTCAGCAGCCCATTTTCATCAACATTCGTTTTCACTTCAATTCTAATGTTTTCTGTCTGGCTGGATGCACTATGTTTAAAAGCATTCTCAACAAAAACGGATAGAATTAAAGGTGCAATGCGGTAATTAAATTGGATCGGGTCAATTTCAACGTCCACATTTCCCCGTCCTTCAATCTGCATTTCACTTAAATTAATATAATGTTTTAGATGTTCTATTTCTTTTTTTAGCGGAACGAATTGAGCTTTGCATTCATATAACATATAGCGTAAAACCGAAGATAGCTCTAAAATAAGTTCGGGTGTTTTTGGCGATTGTTCCACAGCAGATGAATACAGATTATTCATATTATTGAATAAAAAGTGTGGATTTATCTGCGATTTAAGGTATTGCAATTCACTTTCCTTGACCGAATTACGTAACTCAAGGACTTCTTGTTGTTTGTTCAATGCATCCCAAGCAAATTTGAAACCTACCAAAATGGTAATTGTAGGCATTGTGCTCAAAAGATTATAGAAAACACCTAAAAACCTTTTCCCACGAGTTTCAGGATAAAATACTTGTTCCAAAAAGGCTTCTTCTATAAAAATAACCAGAGCGATGACTACCAAGGTGAAAATTGCAAATTTCCAATACCGATTTTTATACAAAAAATGCGGTAACAACACATAATTTATAATCAATCCTGCCACTGCATAATTTAGGTAGAAAAAAAATTGATGTGGCTCTATGCCAGGAATTCGCCTATCAAAAGCAAAAAAAACAAACACAATAATATTAAGGACTATTTGAAATAATAGCTCTTTTAAGGTTAAATGCGGTGTAACCATTTTGAATTTCATTTCATAAAATTAACTTTATTATCCCGCTTATTAATTGTTCAATCTTCCAATCTTCAATCTTACTACTCTAAACGACATTTTATAATGGTTAAATTGCATTTTGCTTCCTACGGTAAAAGTTGTGTCGTTTACAGGTATACTTTTTGAGCCCTCGCCTTATCTCACTTTATTTGTTTCATATAAAATTCAATAAATGAAATCAATACTTAAAAGTTCCACCTGCTTACTACTGCTCATTTTATCGAGTGGTTTTGCAATCGCACAACAAGATATAGAGATAATAGGGGAATTAATAGAGGAAGAAACGTCTCAACCTGTTCCTTATGCGACTGTGGTTATTAAGGACAAAAGCACAAACGAGAACATAACAGGTGTCATTACGGATGAAAGTGGAAATTTTACCATTACAACAACAAAACTAAATTTTTATGTGGAAATAAGTTTTATGGGTTTTGAAACGAAGACTTTAACCGAATTTACAGTTACGAATGGAAAGGTAAATTTAGGAACGATAAGACTCGCACCAAGCAGTCAAGCACTCGATGAAGTTGTCGTAACTGGCGAAGTCTCTAAAACCGTTTTTAAACTGGATAAACGTGTTTTTAACGTTGGGAAAGATATAAGCAGTACAGGTGCGAGTGCGTTGGAAGTGCTTAACAATGTACCATCTGTAAACGTAAGTATTGAAGGCGATATAAGCCTTCGTGGAAGTTCTGGTGTTCAAATTCTTATCAATGGAAAACCCTCAGTTCTTGCAGACGAATCTAGCAATGCCTTGGGAACGATTACCGCAGATATGATAGAGAGTATTGAGGTCATTACAAATCCTTCAGCAAAATATGAGGCTTCGGGAACTGCCGGGATTTTAAATATCATCCTTAAAAAAGAAGAAAAAAGAGGTTGGAATGGTTCAATTTCAGTAAACACTGGAATTCCTGATAACCATAGTTTAGGTTTGAGCCTAAATCGAAGAACAGAAAACTTTAACCTATTTGCTCAATTAGGCGCTGGTTATCGTTCACTTCCGCAAGATAGAGAAGCAACGAACCGAAACTTGACAAACAACGAAGTTATCTTCAGCAAAGGAGAAGAATTCAGAAACGAAACGTTTTTCAACCTTACATTGGGTACAGATTATCATATAAACGATTTGAATGTGCTAACGCTTTCCGGTAATTTCGCCTATGAAATCGAAGACCAACCATCGGCAACCAATTTTCAATTTTTCGATGGTAATAATGACCTTATTTCAAGTTGGTTGAGAGAGGAAACTACAGAAGCTACAAACCCAAAATACCAATACGAACTGAATTATAAAAAGCAATTTGAAAACAACGAAGACCACACCTTACAATTTAGTGCTTTGGGTAGGTTCTTTGGCAAAGACCAAGAATCGCAGTTTACAGATAGAACCATTTCAGGCACAGATGTTAACAGTGACCAACAAACCGAAACCAATTTCCAACAGGCGGACTATACCTTTAAGGCAGATTATGTAAATCCGCTATCTGAAGTTTATACAATTGAAACTGGAGCCCAATATGTAATTAACGATGTCGGGAACGATTTTGAGGTACGGGATTTAGTCGATGGAACGTATGTAGTCAATGAAGATTTGACCAATAATTTTGAATGGAACCAAAAAGTGCTCGGATTGTATGTAACTGGTGCCTACGAAAAAGAAAAATGGGGTGTAAAAGCAGGATTAAGACTGGAACAAACCAATGTAAACACCTTATTGAGCAACACCAATGAAAGCAACGATCAGGACTATACCAACTTTTTTCCTACGCTACACACGTCTTATAAAATTTCAGAGAATGTTTCACTTCAAGCAGGCTATTCAAAACGAATTTTTAGACCCAGATTATGGGATTTAAACCCATTTTTCAACATAAGAAACAACTTTAATATTCGAGTTGGAAATCCAGATTTACAGCCAGAATTTACCGATTCGTATGAACTTACGAGTATTTATAGAATTGGAAAAGCCTCATTAAGTTCCAGTCTATATCATAGATATACCACAGACGTTGTTGAACGTGTTTCAACTTTTGAGGATAACGTTACTTTTACAACGCCTGAAAACATTGGAACAAATTCATCCATAGGTTTTGAGACCAACGGAAAATACAGTCCTAATAAATGGCTGACATTAACCGGCGATTTCAACTTCAATTATTTTGATAGGGTAGGAACTTTTGAAGACCAGGTTTTTGATTTTACAGGAAACCAATGGTCAACACGTTTAGGCTCAAAACTAGGATTACCAGCAGATATTGATGTGGAACTTACTGGAAATTACCGTTCAGGATTTGAAATCGTACAAGGTGAACAGACAGGATTTGCATTTATGGATTTAGGCGTTCGTAAAAAAATATTTAAAGGAAAGGCAATTGTAAATTTAGGTGTACGAGATCTGTTTGCATCAAGAGTTCAAGAGCGTTTTGTTAACCAACCCACTTTTGAAACGTATAGTTTTGGACAGCGAGGACGGTTTTTTACTTTCGGAATTAGCTATGGATTCGGTAAAGGTGAAGCGATGACCTATTCTGGTGGAAGAAGACGATAGGTTTAGAAAGATAAAAAGGAATACTAATTGGGAAGAAATACTGTGTACAACAAGGTGTATAATTAATTGTTGGCTGTTGGCGATGTTTAAGATCATTTCCCACAAAAGAGTATCTTAGTTAAGCGGAACAATCCTGCGGATTATCCCGCAACTAAATCATACACAAAATCGTTAGCAAACATTTGAATGAACGATACTACAACCAAATGGAAACCCGAACCTTATAATGAGAAACATTCTTTTGTTTATGAATATGGTGAAGATTTAATAAAACTATTGGATCCAAAAGAAAATCAAAGAATTTTGGATTTGGGTTGTGGTTCGGGACAATTGACTTTTAAAATAAGTGAATTGGCAAAGGAGGTAATTGGCATTGACAAATCGGTTGAAATGATTGCGGATGCAAAATCAAAGTTTCCTAGCATTGAGTTTCAAGTAGCGGACGCCGGTAATTTCGGATTTAACGAAAAGTTCGACTCGATTTTTTCAAATGCAACACTTCACTGGGTAAAAGACTATAAGGGAGCTATAAAATGTATGTATGACAATTTAAAACCAAATGGAAAAGTTGTTCTTGAGTTTGGAGGTAAAGGAAATGTGCAGACCATTGTTCATGAATTACGAAATTCACTGAAAGTGAGAAGCTACGATAGCCAATCCAATTTAGATTTATGGTATTTTCCTTCAATTGGGGAATATTCAACAGAACTGGAATCAGCTGGATTTAGAGTTCTTTTTGCAGAGCATTATGACCGTTCAACTGAACTTGCGGATGAACATTCCGGAATAAAGGATTGGATTTCTATGTTCGCAGCGAACTTTTTCGTTGGAGTTGCGGAAAAGCACATAGAGGAAATTAAGAATGAAGTACAAGAAAGTGTAAAAGAAAAATGCTTAATAAACGGAAAATGGTTTGCGGACTACAAAAGAATTAGAATAATCGCAATAAAAGATGTTCGCTAATAACGCATATCACACATTGCCAAAATTTGGCTAACTTTAATAGCTCCTCAGCGAATAAAACCTAGTCTCGACGGAATAATAGTGACTAAACAATATGGCTACATATCAAATACAAGACCGTTGGCAAGAATTTGGTTCTTCATTTATAAAATGGATATATTTAATATTAGTGACTACATTTATTCTTGGCTGTGAGAATCAAAATTCTGGGAAAACCATCTCCACTCAGCAAAGTACTTTTTACGATTTAACCAACAAATTACAAAGCGGATATTACCCAAACTTTCATAGTGTTATCATTTATAGTAAAGGCGATTTGGTGTACGAAAAATATTTAAGTGGTAAGGACGAAGTTCTCGGGAAAAATGTTGGCGTTGTGCAGCACTCGCAAAACAGCCTTCATGATATAAGGAGCATCACCAAAAGTATTGTATCGACATGTGTCGGAATCGCAATAGATCAGGGACTGTTAAAGAGCGTTGATCAGAAAATAAGTTCTTTTTTTCCTGAGTTTCATTCAATTCTGATTAATGAGAAAGAAGATTGGACTGTACGCCATTTCCTTACTATGACTACAGGTTTTGATTGGAATGAGGACGTCCCATATACGGATCCCTCTAACGATGAAACAATTATGATGTTTAACGACACACCTATCGAATATGTATTGTCGAGACCTTTGATACACTCACCCGGAACTATGTTCAATTATTCCGGTGGAGCAACGCAAATTTTGGTGGAAATCATTGAAAGAGCGTCTGGAATGACCATTGACGATTTTGCTACTAATTACCTTTTCAAAAAAATTCAAATAGATAAGCATGAATGGTTGAAATTTGAAAAATCCAACATTTATGCTGGACCTTCTGGTTTAAGGTTGACATCTAGAGGGTTATTAAATTATGCTATTCTCTACCTTAACAAAGGTAAATGGGAAGGGAATCAAATTATATCAGCAAATTGGATTGATTCGTCCTTCTCAAAACAAATTGAATTTCCTAGCGATGCATTGGATTGGAATGAGTATTATGGCTATCAGTTTTGGATTTGGCATGACCTAATTAACAAAACAAGAACAAATATTGTATCAGCCAATGGAAATGGTGACCAGAATATATTTTGGGATTTGAACTCTAATCTAGTCGTTATAACTACGGCTGGAAATTATAATAACTGGGAAATTGAAAAAGATGCTTATCACATGCTAAAAAACGAAATTTATCTGGTTTTGAAATAAAATAAACTCTTGTCAACACAGTGTATAATTTATTGCTAGTACTCATTAACTTACGAAAATCCTCGCAGATTTTCTATTCGGTTTGTATTTGCTAAATTAGTTGTTGAAACACGCAACGAGCCATAAACAAAACCGTTGGCAAAAATTGAGATACTCTTGTGAAAAAAAGAAAAACTATTTCGTCAGTCCTTCTAATTGTTGCTATCACTTTAAGTCTAGCTTTTCTTTTAAAAATTGACTTCCCACAAGGATATGAGGCATATTTCAAAAGAGCGTATTATAATCAATTTGGACCTTTAGTATTATCTGTTGAGTTACTTATCGCAGCTTATTATTTACTCATTGGGGATAAAAAAACAAACTTTGCTTTAACCCTTTTTGGTTTTACAGCTATTCTAGATCCGATTTTCGATCAAATTGGTCTTTTCGAAAGTATAGTGCCTTTATATGGAACCATTGTTCTTTCTATATGTGCTTTAGTTTGCCTATGGTTGGCCTTTAAAAATATTTTTGGGCTAAAACGAATTTCGTTAATAGCTGCCTTCATCAGTTTTGTTCTCGGTGTTTTGGTTGAACTATTCTTCAATTACCTATAATAAATAGTTGCGAAGAAGGTGTATAATCAATTACTAAGTTCTTGCCTACTGGGAATTTCCTCTGGTTCCTTTTCTTTTGCTAACTTAGTTCCAGCCTACGCAACGAAGCCACACACAATAGCGTTGCCAATAATTTGAGAAAACGGAAATTCATATGAACATAAGATATTTGTCAATCCTAATTCTGACTTTACTAATCTCTTCTTGCAATATTGATAAGGAAAGAAAATTAACCGAAAGTGAGCTTTTAGAATTACGGAAAAGGAATAATGATTCAATTATGGTAATTCTCGATTCAATAAATAAAGTCAATATTTATGTTCCTCCTTTATTTGACAAAGAAATTATTGACTCGACGACAACAAATAAGTTTTTTGAATTAGCAAAAGAAACCAAAGGAGAACTTAAACTTTTAGTTAATTCGGAACTGATTTCAAATGAAATCAAATATATCATTGAAAAACATTCCGCAGATAATTCTGATATTCTTTTCCTAATAGATAAAACAGGCAGTATGGAAGATGATATTGCAAATGTTCAAAAAGGATTAACAGAAATCATCAATTCTATTAATAAGTACAAAAATGTACGAGTGGCAATTGGACTTTATGGAGATAAAAATTATGACGGTAAGGATTGGTTCTCATTTAAAAACTTTGAAACTAATTTAGAATCAGCAAAAAAATTCATAAATGGAATAAAAGTTACTAATGGAGAAGATTACCCGGAATCTGTTTATGATGGTTTTTTTCAAAGTTCAAAAGAAAATTTTTGGAAATCGGAACATAAACGAATGATCATATTGATTGGAGATGCACCGCCATTGGAAAAACCATTAAGTGACTATTCAATGCCCGACGTAATTAATAAGGCAACAGAGGACGAAATAACAATGAATTTTTATCCCATAGTCGTAACACCGGGAATGATGGATGAGTTTGGGATCGTAACAAAACCAAAGGCCTATGAAAAAACAAAATTGGTAAGTTCATTTTATCCTAATCCTTCTGTTGGAAAAATACATATCAATCTTGAAAAAGAGGACAATTATGAAATCCAGATTTTCGACTTAAATGGTTCTCTCGTTTCAGAAGAAAATCAAAGAGGAAATAAGTTTTCAAAGGAACTATATGACTTGCCAAATGGAGTTTATATGATAAGAATAGTTGACTCAGAATTGAAATTTGAAACGATTAAAATAATGCTCAATAAATAAAACTACAGCCAATAATGTATATGAAAACAGGGTTAAAAGCTACCGTAGCTAAACGTTGAGCCAGCCCGGCAACGCTACTTGCTTTACCTGCGTGACCATCGTGTGCATTAAAAGAGCAACTGCACGAAAAATTAAACTGAGAATAAATTGACCATAAAAGAACAAACACCTAAATCAATATCAAAGGCTTCCAAAATGATATATATATCGGCAATTGTTGGAATATTGAACCCATTAATAATGGAAGTCACTACTGGTCAAAAGGTCTTATCAGACCCAATAATTTTGAAATTTCTTCTGGCCATCACAGGTTTTACAGTTTTGCTCGGCTATTTAGTCGGGTTAGGAAAAAGATGGTCGAGAATAGTTTTGATAGTTATTTTTCTTTTGAGTCTGATCCCGTTTCCAAAAATCATAGAAGATTCATTTAATACCAGCATGCTAATTGGGGTACTATCTTTAGGACAAGTGCTATTGTTTGCCTATGCCGTATATTTATTATTCACATCAGAATCCAGAAAATGGTACAGAAACACGGTTGTAAAATAGATTTTACAGCACGTAACAACATGTATAATCAATTACTTAGTTCTTGCCTATTAGGAATTTTCTCTGGTTCCTTTTCTTTTGCTAACTTAGTTCCAGCCTACGCAACGAAGCCATACACAAACCATTAGGTAACATTTAAGAACATGGGATTCTTTGACTTTTTTAGACGAAAAAACTTAACAAAACGAATGCCTCAAGCAAATTGGAAAGTCACTATTGATTCTGAAAAAATTATAACTACCGATCCTGAGAATTATGTCTGGAGTTTTCCAACTGCACAGCTACAAAAGGTTATAATCCAAACAGATGATACGGGTCCATGGGGCATCGATTTATGGTGGAGGTTGGTTTCAAATAAAGGAACAACCTTATCAGTTCCAGGAGGAGCAAATGGGGAAAATTATATGCTCCAGTATTTACAATCCATAGCTGGCTTTAACAATGAACAGGTTATTGATGCAATGGCATGTACCAATAATCGAGAGTTTGTTTGCTACGATAAAAGAAAATGTTACCTAACAACCTGTAACCACAATAAAGGCGGGAATTTCCGAATAGGAAATTCCTGCCTTTTTAATAAATTAGTTGTGTCAGTAATACCGAAATGAACATAGAATACGAAAACCTACAATCAACAATTAAGAGGAAATACAGCTTAAAATACAAGCCTGAATTTTCGGAATCATTCAAAACAGATATTGAAGAAGGTCAAATGATTCCATTAATAATTGAAGTATTTCAAAAACTTGAATGGCCAATTGTTTACAGGGACAAAAAATCTGTTGAAGCAAAAAGAATAGGGGATTGGAATAAATTCACAGAAAAAATAACTGTTACAAAAAAAGCTTCTGGTCGAATTGAAGTCCAAAGTAAAACACTCGAAGGAAATTTTTTTGATTTTGGTAAAAACTCTAAAAGGACAGGTTTGTTCATTGCTCTTTTTCAAAAGTTAGCAACCGAGTATAAAGAAAACGGAAAACTTGTTGCTTTAGAAACTGAGCTTGAAAAACAAGATAGTTGGGCTGATTATGAAATTCCGACCGAATTACCCATGCCAAAAAAAATCGGAAAACCGAACGTAACTATTTCTTTAATCGGAGGTCTGGTTATAGCCGTTTTATTTGGACTTTTAATTGCATTATTAACTGTGAACTTCACTTATCTTATATTTCTTTATGAATTAGGTATCGGAATTGGAATTGGATACTTCTTTGGTCAAGTTTTGAAGAAAGCCAATTATATCGAATTTCGACCAATCCAAATAATGATTGGTGGAATGATGATTATAATGTTTTTAACCAATCAAATCTCTCAATATCAATTAATAACAGTAGAAAACAATATTTCGGGGCTTGGTTTTTTAGAATTTATGAGAATACGATTTGAAAGTGGCTTGACAATAAAGGACTTAAATACAGGTTGGATTGGGCTTACTTTGAGCTGGATTTTTCAAATTGTTTTCCCTTACTATTTGGCCGTTGCAAAAGTTGCAGGAATTACGGCGACGTATATGATTGAAAGAATTCCAGAAAAAGTACTTGAATACGCAATCTATCTTTTCGAAATGGAAAAGTCAGAGAGTGAAGTTAGAGCTGAATTAGCAATTAAAGGTTGGAATAAAAAATCTGATCAAGATGATGTCATGCACGCCATAGCCGAAATAAGTGGATTTCATAAAATGAATAGGGAATAAAGTTATGACTAGCAAGACACCCGTTGGTAAAATGCCTGTCGGCACGGTTGAGCCTCCGATCTACGGCTTGCTTTAATCCTATTTTCTCCAATGGTTACCCAGCACACGGCAATATGCTCTTATTCCATATCTTTATAACCCATAAAGGCAAGGTGCTGCTGTACATGTACCAACTTGCGATTAAAACAAATAGCGTTAAATGCTACCGTAGCTAAATGTCGAGCCAGCTCGACCGCGTTACTCGCTTTACCTGCGTGATCATTACAGGCAAGCTTGCTACTACAAATGAAAAAGACGATAATCTTAAAATTAATTTCAATTATTCTCATATTAAATTCTTGCCAAGAATCGAAATACAAGGAAGCAATTGTCGATTCTTATAAAAAGAATGCCGCTGAAAAAAATATCACTCTGAAAATATCCAACATAGATATTTTGGAACAATATAATGCTGGAGATGAGTATTTTCAGGAATTAATTATAAAGGATTTAAATTCTGTTATTTCAGATAGTCGTAGAATTATTAGATTATTCGAAGAGAATATTTCAATTTATAATCAATCAATTAAAGAAAAATCTGAAAGTGGTCCGGCTTATAATTCAATGGTAATAGATAGTTTCAAAATCGAAATAAGAAAAGCCAAAGCACAAATTACTACCATAAAAACTAATATTATAGAATATCAAGAAGAATTGAAAAAAACTACAATAGATTATAAATCTTCAAAATCGGAACTGAAGTTTTTAATTGTCAAGCACTATTTAGAAGCTGAATTAAACGATACAAAAATCAATGATACGATACATTGTATTTTTGATTCGAAAATGAATTTTTTGGAATTTAACCCTAATATTTTTGATATTGATGAAAGGACGCCAACCTATAGCAACGTGTATAATCAATTACTAAGTTCTTGCCTATTAGGAATTTCCACTGGTTCTTTTTCTTTTGCTAACTTCGTTCCAGTCAGTGCAACTAATCGTACACGAACACCTTAGCAACAATCTATGAAACACCAATTAATTTTAGTTCAGCTTATCCTATTTATATGTTCGACTACTTTGTACGCTCAAAACTATTTTGAGGGTCAAATCGATTACAAAATTGAATATGAGTCCTTAAATGAAAATATACCAAAAGAATATTTGGCAACCTTAATTGGTGACTCCTTTACGGCTTATGTTAAAGAAGATAAATATGTTATGATATATAATTCCAAAGGCGAACAAGGTTGGTCTAAAACTATCGTAAGACTCGATGAAGGATTTAGTTATTTGGAATATGAAAAATCTGATACCATTATTAAATCCAGACTCGATGAAAATTCTGACAAACTTATTGCCCTCAGGAAAGAAACCGATCAGAAAAGAATGATTTTAGGTGAAATGTGCCCATCAATTGTATTAAAATATGAGTCTACAGATCCTGACTTCCCTTTTAAAATTACAGACGGGAGGCATTACTATAACCCCAAGTATAGATTGAACCCAGAACAGTATAAAAACTATACCTCCGGATTTTGGAATAAGTACATTGAGCTTTCGGAAGCAGTAAGTATAAGAAATGAGCATGTCTTTGCAGGGTTTTTTAAATCAGTTTCGGAGGCTGTGAAAATTGAGGAGCGAAAAATTCCGGAATCTACCTTCACATTGGACAGAAATAAAATAGTTGTACTGGAGGAGTAACGACTGTTGCCAACAATATAAAAAACACATTGTCAAAATTTGGCTAACTTTAATTGCTCTTCTAGAGTATACATTAATGGCGACTGGATAAAGTACAATCTTTAATATGGCAGCAAGCCATAACAAGACGTTGTACACAATAAAAAAGAATCCAATGAAAGATATCCCTGGAATCGATGAACACGGCAATCCTAAAAATGGACCCTTTAAGTTGTTCTTTAAGAACGGTCTTGTCTCTTGCGAAGGTGAGTTCGACAACGGAAAGAAATCGGGAAAGTGGACGTACTTTCTCAACAATGGCCAGATGCAATCCTCCGGCAGCTTCAAGGACGGAAAGATCGTTGGTCAATGGAAATGGTTCTTCAAGACGGGCGAACCGCGTGGGATAGGCAGTTTTGACGATGAAGGGCAGAAGCACGGGGTATGGAAGCGATACCATACCAATGGCCAACTCTGGGACGAAGGCAGCTTCGAACACGGCAAGAAGAAGGGCACATGGAAGGTGTATAACGAGGCTGGTGAGCTCCAGAAGACGCAAACCTTCAAGTAGTTGCACGGTTATTATTTCGTAAATTACTTACTGAAGAAATAGTGTTTTAGATTCCTTACTATGCATGCACGAGCACATTAAGTGTAATAGTCCAAACCAAGCCATTTAATGAACATAAAATATCAGCTTACGAATTCGGATTTTTTAGAGTATCAGCTTTATGCTTCTTCAAGATCTAAACTACATAAAAAAAGACGACTTCGTTCTCGGATCATGATCCCTATAATTTATGTATTGCTCGGAATTTTTATTGCAAATCAAAACGAAAAATTAGGAATTGGAATTGCTTTGATTGCATTTGGAGTTTTATGGTTTGTTTTTCATCCATTATATTCTAAATGGAGATACAAAAACCATTTCAAAAAACATGTAGAGGAAAATTATAAAAACAGGATTAACGTACCTATTGAGATTGACTTTGATAAAAACTCATTGGATGCCAGAGATTTCACATCTCAAAGTAGAATAAGCGGAACTGAACTAAAGGAATTAATAGAAACAAAAAGCCATTTTTTTATAAAACTGACAACTGATATTTCTCTGATTATACCAAAACACTCGATTGAAAATCAAGCAGAATTTAAAAAACGAGTAACTGAGTTAGGAGCTAAATATATTGACGAACTGAATTGGGAATGGAAATAAAAGTATAAACGGATTCAATTTCCTACATTTAAGAATCCAACTCGCTACTTTTCAATTAGGATATCGTCGTAGCGCATTATTTACAAGAGTCAAAAACAGTAATGGATGAGTATATACAAAGGAATATTGGATAACATTGCCAGGTTTGTCCAACTCTCTGATGACGAAATAGAGGAGTTTACCTCAATATTAAAACCCACAAGAGTAAAGAAAAGACAATTTATTGTCCAACCTGGATTTGTATCCGAATATCGAAACTATATTGTGGAAGGTGTCGTTAGGGTTTTCTATTTAGACGACTCGGGAAAAGAGCATACAATAATCATTGCAATTGAAGATTGGTTTTTTACAGACTTCTATAGTTATATACATCGAACCCCAGCCGAGTACTATGCCGAAGCTCTTGAAGACTCCCTAATCTTACAGATGAAATATGATGATGTTGAAGAGCTTTGCAGTAGAATACATTCCCTTTGTCAATATTTTAGATTATTTACAGAAAGGTCTATGTCCTTTTCATACAAAAGAACCATCTCTAACATTAGTAAAACCTCCGAAGAACGATATTGGGAGTTCGTTGACAAATATCCTCAGATCGCCAATAGGGTCCCTCAATACGTCCTAGCTTCCTATTTAGGAATCTCTCCAGAGTCCATAAGTAGAATTCGTTCGCGCTCATAAATAAAAATTGATCTATATCAATTTTTCTCCTTGACCAAAGTCAAGCATTTTTCTTACCAAAGATCATAGTAATCCCTTCCCGTACGAAGCAACTTTGTCATGTCGATAATTGACAGATTTGATGCCCGCTATATCAAGCTATTTGCCCGATAGAGCGTATTCTAATTTTCTTAAATAAAAAGTGAAAACAAATTAAAAGAGTTATTATGAAAGCAGTAGTATATAAAGAAAGAGCAAAAGTTGCAGTTGTGGATATACCAAAGCCACAGTTATTAAAAGATGATGATGTTATTGTGCGAATTACACTTGCAGGTGTATGTGGTGCAGATTTAGAATTTACCCAAAACGGACCCGAAATGGGTCTATTTGAGGGAATGCGGATTGGTCATGAATTTGTGGGGGTAGTAGACCAAGTAGGTAAAGATATACATTCGTTAAAGGTAGGGGACCGGGTAATTGCTTCCGCTATGTTTGTTGATGGCGATTGTTACTACTGTAAGCGTGATTTGCCTTCAGCATGCGACCATGGAGGTTTATTTGGCACCCCACTTTTTGCACAGCATGGTGGTGATGATATACAGGGAGGACAGGCCGAGTTTATACGCGTTCCTTACGGTAACTCGACATTATTTAAGCTTCCAAAAGGTCTAACCGGAGATGAACATGACACTAAGGTTCTTCCCCTAGGGGATAACTTCGCTACGGGTTATCATGGCGCATTAAATGCTAATATTAAGACAGGGGAAACTGTAGTGGTTATTGGTGATGGAGCAGTTGGTCTAAGTGCGATTATGGCTGCTACGTTATTCGGACCATCCACTATAATTCTTGTAGGGCGTCACGATAGTCGATTAGAATTGGCAAGAACTATTGGTGCAACCCATGTAGTGAATTCAAAAAATGAAGATCCCGTGGCATTTGTGAAGTCACTTACAGAAGGGCGTGGTGCCAATTCTGTAATCGATTCTGTGGGCAATAAAACAGCGATTGCACAAGGTATGGAAATGACGCAGGCTGGTGCATCCATAAGTGTTCTCGGTTTTGGTCACCTTTATGAACCTGTTGATCAACCCTATTCATCAGCCTTGTTTAGGAATATAACCATTCATACCGGTGTTGTAAATGTAGCTGCATACATGAACAAACTACTTCCCATAGTAGAGAGAGGAATAATTGATCCCAGTAAGATCTTCACAGATATTTTGCCATTATCCGAGGCAGAAAAAGGATATGATTTAATGCGTGATCGTTCTTCAGGAACACTTAAGGTAGCATTGCGTCCTTAACAACCTTATTTCAGAAATTCAAAATCAAATAATTTATCATGAAAAAAATATTTTTCGTATTCACCTTAATTACAATTTTTATGACACAAGTACAAGCACAAAATAGCGATCTTCAATTGATTGAAACAACAATTAATCATTACCTCGACGGAATGACTACGCACAATGCAGGGTCTTTTGAACTGGCATTCCATCCAAATGCCACCATGAAGTGGATAGAAAAGGATTATGAAGAAGTAAATGCTGTTGAAGCGCTGAGCGCTTACGTCAACGCAAATGATCCTGTAGAAACAAAAACCCACATTATAGCTATAAATATAGCAGGGGATGCTGCTAGTGCCCAGTTAGAGTTGGAATATGACACCTTTTCTTACATAGATTTCATGCATCTTTTAAAAATTAATGGGAAGTGGAAAATTGTAAGTAAAACATATTCTAGCAGAATGAAGGTTGATAAATAACAGGACCAAAAAAAATAGAGTAAATTTTTTAAAGAGATGCTCATGAGTAAATATTTGCTGCCGGCTTTTGCCATAGTAATTGGTGTTGTAATTGCCTTAGTGACCAAAAAACAAATAGTAAAGGGCACTAAACTCCTATTGTCATTTAGTGGTGCATTCCTATTGGCATTAACTCTTTTTGATTTATTGCCAGAAGTGTATCATCATTTAGGAGCTATGCAAACCGGTATTTTTATAATGTGCGGTATTTTGTTGCAAATTGTTTTGGAATCTTTATCGAAAGGGGTAGAACACGGTCATGCATATACATTTAGAGAAGATAAAAAGTTCCCCCTTGTACTATTTGTAAGTCTTTGTATTCATAGCTTTTTAGAAGGGTTTCCTATCCATCATCATAATGATATGGTATTGGGTGTACTAATTCACAAAATCCCTATAGCGATTTTAATGACTGGCTTTTTACTTCAATCTAGCTATAGCAAGGCCCAAATTGGTGGTTTCTTGGTAGTATTTATGGCCATGACACCCTTGGGTACCTATGTGTCCAATAATGGTTTCTTGGCAACTGAGTATATAGATGTTGTGAATGCCGTTGTGATCGGTATCTTTATACATATCGCTACCACTATTTTGTTTGAAACTGGGGTAAGTCATAAGTTTAACCTATCCAAGGTGGTAGTGATATGTTTCGGTGTCTTTATTGCCAATTTGATCTAAAACCCTGAAAAGAAGAGTGCATATATCAGACCCGTAACCAGCAGTTAGTCGCCTACCTTGGTAAGGAATCATTTGCAATACGCTGTGACTACACCTTAATAATCATGTCAAATTCGGATGCAGTGGCCATAACTTTATTAATGATTTCAGGAGCGACTGATTTTTCGATGGCATTCTCTTCATTTTCAGGAATGCCTATTTGTTCAAAGAAAGTTCTGAATCCTTTCGGACTATGGATATTTATCCACTTACATGGTAGGTCACTTTTGTTCGCGAAGGTATGTAAGGTCTTTGGTGGAATGTCAACGGACTCACCTGCCTTAACAACCTTGATATTGCCATTTACAAAAAACTCCATTTCACCTTCAATGATAAGAAACGATTCCTTAAAAGAGTTGTGTAAATGTGGCGGCGGCCCCTGTACTTTTGGTGGGGTTTCTGCCACCATGAGGTCATAATCACCTGTTGTTTCATGAGGTGTTACTTTATGGCCTAGAACCCATTTTGTATTGTCTGTATTCATTTTATGAGATTTTTGTCTCACAAACTTAAGGGATAGTTTTTTTTAATCCAAATTTTATGAGATATTTGTCTCATGAAGGAACAATATGTCACCACCGGTCGGACCAATCAAAAAATGGAGACAAGAAATAAAATTCTTGCAAGTGCCCAGTATTTTCTGAATAGGGGATTGGAATTTAACTTAGAAGACATTGCGAATAGAACAGGAATTTCTCGGGCAACGGTGTATAGATATTTTTCGAATATTGATATACTGGCCGCAGAAGCTGGACTGGATGTTAGTACTAAAAGTCCCGAAACAATATGCGAGAACCTGAAGGGAAATAACTTGGAAAACAAGATTATTGAAATTCAAGACTATTTTAATACACTTGCCCTGGACCATGAAAATTTATTCCGAAAGTATTTAAGTGCCGTTTTAGACTCAAGTACTTCTTCCTTAAAAAGAGGAGCAAGACGAAAGAAAACATTGCAACTAATTCTAGAAGACACAGACTATACACAAAAAGAAAAAGAGGATCTTTCAAACCTTTTAACAATTTACATGGGAATAGAACCTCTCATTGTTACCAAAGATGTATGCAATTTAAACAACAAAGAGTCTATTGAGCTTATGAAATGGGGTATGAAATTGTTACTCAAAGGGTTTATGGACTCCAGAAAATAGCCAGTTACCTACAATGTGTAGAATTCATTGCGCTCTAAGTCGTTTCTGTGAAACTTTGTATTTTAGGGGGCACAGCGATTCCTAAGAAATCATTACGGATTGTTCGCAATGGAATCATAGCCTAAACTAACCAATCAAAACTAAAAAATATGGAACGCAAAGATTTCTTGAAATCTACAGCTATCGGAATTGGAGCATTGTCAATAATTCCAATGATTAATGCTTGTAAAACTGAACCAAAAGAGGGGAGTGTCGATGAGTCTTCAAAACCAGAGGTCAAGAGTTTACAAAAGCCCAAAATTGTTAAAGAGAGCGAAGGAAATAAATTGAACGTATTGGGGGATCGTCAGAACATTAAGTTGACAGGTGAAGACACCAATGGACAGTACGCATTAATAGAACAAAATAATGATCCTGGAATCGGCATTCCGCCGCACGTGCATGAAAATGAAGATGAGGTGTTTCAGGTTTTAGAGGGGCAAGTTGAAATGAGTGTTGGAGAAAACACGACTACCCTGAAAGCTGGAGACATTATTTTTTGTCCAAAAGGAGTACCACATTCTTGGAAAGTTGTTGGAGAAGAAAAAGCCAAAGCCATGTTAAGTATTTTCCCCGCCGGTTTAGAGGGAATGTTTGGGGAATTAGCGGAATTACCCGCTGGACCACCGGACATGGAAAAGGTTACTGCTATTTGCGCAAAATATGGACTAAAGTTCGTTTAGGTAAAACTCCATCGCCCAGAGATTATATATAATCGCTGAGTATTTCCTACTTTCGAAAACTGTTGGCGCCGGTTCCCTTCGCTCGTGTCTTGTAGATTTCCTATTGTTTCTTTATTTGTTAAGTTGAATGCGATTTGGGTATTACAAATTATGGCAGGCATTCACTAAAAATTTTTCCCAATCCAACAAAAGGGGTACTAAATATTGAAAGTACTTATCGTATCGATAAAATTGAGATGTTAAGCGTTCATGGACAAATAATTAATGAGTACGATCTACACGAAATTAAATCCATTGACTTGACTCATATTGAAAATGGATTGTATATTTTAAAAATTTATTCTTTTAACCAGATCACGGTAAGAAAAATTCTGAAAAATTAACTGCCCTTTCCTACCAAACACCTGTTTAGGTGCTTCCCCAAAGTTTGGCTATCTTAGTATAAAGAACCATGCTTGGCTGGACAATGACCTCTCGTTAAAAAAATAAATGGAACAGGACTATAGGACCATGGAATTTAAAGAGTCTCACAATCTCATAATCAATAACGTTAGTAGATTCATTGAATTGACGGATCTGGAAAAACATAGATTTATTTCTTTGCTTAAAGAGATCACCATCAAAAAGAAAAACTTCCTTTTACAAGAGGGGGAGGTAGCAAAATACGAGTATTTCATTGCTAAAGGGTGCCTCAAGGTCTACACATTGGATGAGGGCGGGACACAACATATTTCAATGTTTGGGATTGAAAACTATTGGACCACCGACATGGACAGCTTTATCTCCAATGAACCCTCCCATTTTTATATAGAAGCGTTGGAGGATACCGAGCTTTTGGCAATATCCAGAAAGAATTACGATCTCCTTTTCCAAGAAATCCCAAAATTTGAAAGGTTTTACAGAATTCTATACCAAAGATCCCTCATGAGCTATATCCGAAGGACCAATCAAGGTATTTCCTTAACTGCCGAAGAACGATACGTTAGATTCAAAGAAAAATATCCGCAAATACTAAGCAGGATAAAACAAAAGGATTTGGCTGCTTATATTGGTGTCACACCGGAATTCATGAGTATGATTAAGTCAAAACTTAAAAAAAAACCATAGACTTAAACTAGTTTATTTTTTTTCATGTCAAAGCATCTCATCTTTGGGACATGAAAAACACAGCACTTCCTTTACTACTTAGCCACTGGGATAGATTTCCGAAATACTTCAGAAGCTTTCAACCAGTTAGAACAGGTTTTTCTTATAAAACAACCCAATTCGGTAGAGCCGCAGACTTCGATCAAAATAAAAAACCACCAACAAGAGAAACCTCGATGGGGTTCTTTAGGAGGAAGCATACGGATTAATAAAAACGATACGTGTAATTGTAAAAACAGTAAACAAACTTTAGGATGAAAAAGGTAATCGCACTAGGAGGAAGTAATAGTAAAAACTCCATAAACAAGACATTAGCCATTTATACGGCTAATAAAATTGAAACGGCAACAACAACGGTTGTAGATTTAAACGATTATGAAATGCCACTTTATGGCGTGGATTATGAAACTGAAAACGGCATTCCGAAGAATGCTATAAAATTAAACAGCCTCATAGAGTCAACCGATGGATTGGTTATTTCACTTGCAGAGCACAATGGTTCTTATTCTGCATCCTTCAAAAATACGTTGGACTGGTTGTCCAGGATAGATGTCAAAGTATGGAAGGATAAACCCATAGCATTACTGGCAACTTCCCCTGGTGGTAGGGGAGGTAGAACAGTCTTGGATTCTGCCAAAGCGTATTTTCCATATCTAGGGGGCAATGTAACCACAGATTTTTCATTGCCAAATTTCTATGATAATTTTTCGGAAGATGAAATTTCCGATAATGAATTAAAAGAGGAATTAAGCGAAAAAATCCGGCTGTTTGAACAACAGTTATAAAAGGAATAACCTAAAACAGGAGCCACTGGTATAGTTGTTATTTGCCATTGCCAGTTGGCTTCCTTGATGTTTGCCAATTGGGTTTGGAGTTAATCCGAAAAGAAACTGTCTTGGTTATTTCGCGATTCTAAACACAAAACTTTAAGAACTCACAATACGTTCCATTGGCAATATCCCTAGAGGCAACCCTTACCTCATACTGTAACATTAATAAAATTCATCCTTCTTTATTGGGAAACCCTATTAAAGTTAACCCTCTTGGTTATTTCCAGACATAGAGGTAACTAAAAAATGGTACCAAAAAAATGAAGAGAATTACCTTAATAGCTATTGTGCTATTGTTAGTCGCCAATGTTAAAGCCCAGAGCAATAAACAAACGGTAGACTTTGAATTTGAGGGCATCATGTTGAATGGTGTATTGAATCTTCCAAAAGATCAAAAACCCAAGGGGATTGTACTAATCATTCATGGATCGGGAAGAACGAACGCCGTTGCCCAAGAATGGTATTCAGATATCAGGGAGACCATTGTAAAAACAGGGTATGCCACTTATATGTGGGATAAAATGGGATGCGGGGAAAGTGGTGGTACTTTCAATTATAATCAATCCGTCCAAAATAGCGCATCCGAGGCTATTGCGGCCATTCAAATGCTGAAAGAAAAACAAATATCAGAATCCAATACTATTGGTCTATACGGAGGGAGTAGGGCAGGTTGGATAAATCCAATTGTAATAAACGAATACAAAGACATTGCATTTTGGATTTCGGTAAGCGGTGTTGATGATAAAGAAAACTTCAGCTATCTTCTTGAAGAAAATCTAAGAATACAAGGACTGCCAAAAGATTCCATCGATATAATAGTGGATCAATGGCTAAATGGAATTAAAATCGCTCACTCTGGCGCAAGTTTCGAAACTTATATGAATGCCACTAAAGATCTTCAAAACAACCCATTTTGGTTGCGGTTTGTTCGTGAGAATATGGGCGAGATGAATGAAGAAGCATACCTAGGTTTTCAAGTACCTCTCATGAAAGAAACCCTTGATGAAGAAACGGGTTTGCCAGTTTATATTGAGGATTTTGAAGAGATCCTGTCAAATGTAAAAACTCCAGTTCTTGCGTTATTTGGAGAAACTGATATGAACGTTGACTGGAAAAAAACCAAATCATTGTATGAAAAAACAATGGGACGGCATACAGATTTGACAATTAGATCATTCTCCAATTGCAATCACAATATATTCGAATGCACGACTGGAGGCTTCTACGAATTCCAAGATAACAATTTACCCTACAAAAGATGCGATGGCTTTCTCGATGCTATTGAAGGTTGGTTAAATGAAAGATAGAAGCTACCCTCACCGAGCTGATTAATTCATTACTAGTTAAAACTTACATACGACATCCCTTGCGGATTTTCTATTCGGTTTGTATTTGTTAAATTGATTGCTAAACCACGCAACTAATCATTCACAAAGCTTGTGAATCGTTAGAAGTATAAATCAGATGCCATGGAAATATTGAAAATTGCTACCGAATGGGCTAGGGCTGAAGTTTTTTCATCAAAATTCTTCATTCTATCCGCCATCCTATTCATTATATTGAGTATTGGCTTTTGGCAACTAGGGAAAACCGAAACCGCTAAAGCCTACATCATTCCAACCTTAGTAGCTGGAGGGCTTCTTTTAGCGGTTGGACTTGGTATCTTTTTCACCAATAAATCCCGTGTCACGAGCTTTGCCGAGGACTATAATACGAGCCCTACAGAGTTTGTGCAATCAGAAATAATTCGTGCAGAAAAATCGATTGGAGAGTATAAGACCATTGTATTTAAAATTATCCCGATAATTATCGTGATTGCAGCGCTGTTAATCATTTTCATTGATAAGCCTTTATGGCGCGCAATTTGCATCACAACAATTGCAATGATGGTCGTCATTTTGGTGGTTGATAGTAATGCGAACACGAGAATTATAGACTACCATAAAGAATTGAAATTAGTTGATGTAAAAAATGACATCAAAAAATAACTAGTGACAAGGCCATTGAGGTGCATTTTAACAAAAACCCTGAAGTGAATTTAAATGTATTCAAATACATGCTATTCTTTGTTATTTTGGTTGGTTGTGGGCCACACGAACCCGAGATAAAGAATTATGGATTTTCAAACGGTGGAAGTAAAAATTCAGACGTATCCCTCAAACCTTCCGAGTTTAAAGACTATGGAATGTTTATTGACAGAATCCGAGAAGTAGCTTGCAATGATAGTGTTCCGCGAATAGTTATAGAACAAAAAAACATCACTCGAAACATATATCCGAAGGTGTATTGTGAGCCAATGATTTTTGACCCAGAGGGTAAACACTATGTCACATTTCGAAATGGAAAACCATATGAATGGCAAACTATTGTGGAAATCTTACCCAGCTCTTTGAGCAAGAAACTTACTAAGGATTTTTTATATGATCGCAATTCAAAAGGAACAGAAAACTTTTTGATTATAATAGAATCGGAACGAGTAGAAAAAATGAACGGAATTGAAAAATTCATGACGGACTTAACTCTAGAATATGACAAATTAGAAACCGGGTTAGCATTGAATTTCGCTTTTTGGGAGGTAATTCCACTTGTGCCACCATCATCCGAAAAAAATGAAGACAAGATTAAAGCGGAATAAAAAATCAAAATAATATCATATCTGGAAAACTCAGGGTTGTCGTATTACATGGAATTGAAATGAGTACAGCAAGTTATAGCCACCATTCTCGCAGATGCGATTATATCCGCAACCCTTTCTGCTGTTGGCGAGTACTCACGTTGTTAATTTAATCTGTACATATGCTTATATGGAACCGCGGACAACAAGCTTAAGAGACCCCTTAAATGAAATTAAGCTACAGGAATAAAATTTTCAAAGGCTAGATTTTACAATTCAAATCGGTTTAACGATGATTCAATTCAAAGTACTTTCATAAATTGGCTACGGGATTTAGTTTTACGCCTGCAACATATCGTGCCATTCACCAATGTCAAGTGTTTTAATTGAAAGTACTGTTGTGCCATTTATGCAGTACCAAAAGTTAGATTGGCAATAGGCCTGCACGAGCAGTAATTGAGAGTTGAATGATCGCAAACAAGGAAAAACGCATACAATACCTGGGATTCGATGATACATGGTTTACCATCGTTGGTATTCTGCTATTGGCCTTATCGGCGATGTATGTCTTTAATGTCGCGGTAGGACATCTCACTACCATTGAACTTATTATTACCCTAATGGTTTCTTTATTTTTTTCCACCTGTGATTGGTTGATCAATAGGTTCATTTTAATACGTTTAAGAAAAATGTATCCCAGCCTAAAGGATAGTATTAAGCGGGTAACCTTTCTTTTTATCTGCACTTTAATTACTGTGGTCTTGGTTGATTTTATTGGGGTTAGCCTAGTTTCCCTGCTCGCTGACAATGTTAGCTATGATTTTCAGGAAAGAGCTAGGTCATTGGTAGTCATCGTTTTTCTTACCATCATGATAATGGCCATTTATGAAGCTATTTATTTCTTTGTTCTTCTCAAAAAATCAGTCAGGGAAGAGGAACAGGCAAAGCAAGCGAACATACAAGCAGAGCTTGACACACTTCGTAATCAGGCCCAACCTCACTTTTTCTTCAATACGTTGAACACATTGCGGGATATAATAGATCAAAGTCCCAAGGAAGACGCGAAGCAATTTGTAGACAAACTATCGGATATCTATCGTTTTTTACTGGAATCTGGCAATACCAATTTAATTTCATTAAAGGCGGAGCTAAAGTTTGCCAAGGCCTATATTCACATACAATCGGAACGATTTGGAGAGAATCTAAAATTGAATTGGAACATCCCCAAAACGGTAGAAGATAAGATGATTGCACCGATGAGCCTTCAATTGCTCTTGGAAAATGCCATTAAACACAATATTATTTCCAGATCTAAATCACTGGAAATCAACGTTGATATTGCGAACGATTTTGTGGTAGTGACCAATAAAATTCAAAAAAAATCGACACAGTTACCTTCCACAAAAATGGGGTTAAAGAATATTGAAAAGCGCTATTCACTCATCTCAGACAGATCGGTTGAAATAGTGAATGACGGCAATCAATTTTCCGTGGCCTTACCGTTGTTGAATTATAGTATGCTTAAAGAATGACTATGAAAATCTTAATTATCGAAGACGAAATTCGGGCGGTTAGCCAGTTGCAATTAATGTTGAAATCCTGTGACTTTACCTTCGAATTGCTGGAAATTATAGATACGGTCGAAGATGCCGTGTTGTGGTTTCAACAAAATGAGGCACCCGATCTTGTATTCATGGACATTCAACTAGCCGATGGGTTGAGCTTTGAAATCTTTCAAAAAACAATAGTAAAGGCCCCAATTATCTTTACAACGGCCTTTGACCAATACGCCATTGAAGCCTTTAAGGTAAACAGTGTCGACTATTTGCTAAAGCCCATACAAAAGGAGGATCTAAACGGAGCACTGGACAAATTCCTTCAATCGAATAGGTCTTCAGCATTGGATACGGCCACCTTAAAGCAACTACTCAGCGACCTGCAAGTACCTACTGAAAGGGATGGTATATTGGTAAAATCGGGGAACGGATTTGTACAGCTTAAGGTAGCCGATGTACTCTATTGTTATTCTGAGAATAGCATCACTTTTGGCGTTACGGGTAACAAACGCTTTATTATTGATGAGACCATAGATGAGCTCTTCGGTACATTGGATCCCACAAAATTCTTCAAAATCAATCGAGGACAAATAGTGGCTAAATCTTCCATTCTGAAAATTGAGCCTTACTTCAACCACCGGGTGCTACTTTCCGTGACCAATCCAAGGGATCAGGAATTCATTGTAAGCAGGCCAAAAACCAGTGATTTCAAGAATTGGATGAACTGGTAATCTGGCTATTGCAATTCAACCAGCCTTAACGATAGTCCAGCACAAACAGCTTTCTAAGCAGGTAGATTAAATTGATATTGCCCCCATATTAATTTAAAAACTAGAAAGATGAATAAATTAACCTTAAAACAAATTGTACTTCCATTAATTACCCTGGCCATTATTTGTTTCATGTACTTTGGCCCAATCACCAGAACCATTTTTGAAAATATTATCATTTCCATACTAATCATTGCAGCCAATTTTATAGAATACAAGGGAGAACCATTTGCAGCAATTGGAATGTATCGCGAAAAATTCACTGCGAAAAACATATGGGTCCTTGCCCCATTAGTGGCTTTTGGACTTTTTGTTTTTTATGTCTTTGTTGTAGTTCCTGGAATCGAGATGCTCACGGGAGTTCCTATAGACTATTCGAGCATGGCCCAATTGAAAGGAAACCTTCCAACCGCTATGATCTGGTTGTTAATCGTATGGGTTACTGCAGCGTTTGGGGAAGAAATTATTTTTCGCGGTTTTTTCATGAGACAGTTTGTGAAATTCTTTGGGGAAAGCAAAATCAGTCTTGCGATTAATATTCTAATATTTTCCAGTTTCTTTGGGTATATGCATATGCAGCAAGGAATCACTGGCCAACTTGTTGCTGGATCTATCGGGGCTCTCTTATCCATTATATTCTATCTGCGTAAGTACGATTTGTGGTTTAATATCATGGTGCATGGTTTTTTTAACACCCTAGGAATACTCAGTTTGTACTTTGGGTTGGCTTAGGGCCTTGGAAATTAATTTACCTAGCCTTATAGATTAATCCCATTTGTTTTACAACAATGGTCTCTCGCAATTTTGCTATCTTAGTCTTAATGCAACTGCTCATAGCTGAGATCATTTCGATACATTTGAGAAAATCGACAAACATATTGCTTATAGCTATTATTTTGACATCTTGCCAAAATGTAAAAAAGCTAAACGGAACTTGGATCTCGGCATACCAATATCAGGAAAAAGATACCGTAAATTACGATTTATCAGGAATAGCATTCAACGAAATATGGGAATTTAATAATGGAAAATTAATCATCAGGGAATTCAAGTACGATGTTTACGAAAACACACGTTCATTCGAGTTTAAGTTAAAAGGCAACAAACTGATTATTGATGATGAGGAATCATATTTCTTTGAGGAAATTGTGCCAATTACAAAAGACAGTTTTCAATTAAGCGGAATTAATAATGGAAACTTTAAACTGATTTATAAAAAGCTAAATGACAGTCTAAAAAGCAAATCGAACGAATTCAAACTATCTGGAAATAAATATATACGGAACTTCAAGAAATGGACTGACACTATTCATTTTGTAAATGATAGTGTTTACAAAAGTAGTGGCTGGAAACAAGGAAATTCAGATTTAATGTGGGAAAGAATAAATCACAACGGTTTTGACATATTGTTTACAGACATTTATATTCCATTCATTTTAAAAAAGAAAATAGGGAATAAGATTTATGTGACGACTTTGGGCAAACAGAAAGAAGATTACATTTTAGAACAGATAGAATAAAAAAAAGTATGCCAACAACGTATAACCACAATTACAGTGGATTCGACCAAGTCCAAATTCACTAGGAATTACTAACTTTTGGTGCCAGACTGAAAAATATCGCATATAAACCCATAACTGACGGTCATGTGAGACCGTTAGGGCTAATTAGGTTAACTTGAATTCTAATGACTAAATTTTGGATATTTTGTCTTTTTATAACCATCATGATAGGGTGTGCAAAAAAAGCAAATCCTGAATGTAATTGCTGTGTAGTTACTTATAGCAATATTTCTGATGCTGAAAAATGTATCAAAGAGAATCCAAGTGAAACGCCCTCTGATAATCGCCTTTTTCTGTTAGCCTTTTCCAAATCTGATGTTCAGGGTTGGAATAGTATAACAGATCCTGAAGTAATCTCAGTTGCAAAGAGGAAATACTTACTCATTCATCTTAAGAATACGGAATCTGAATTTCTGAAAGAAAAAGCAACTCCAGAATTACTTGAGGTGGTCAAAAAGCACAAGAGTGAAAAATTATTTTTTGTAATTGTGAATCAAGCTCTTTATCCCTTTGCTGATTGGAATGACAAAGAACAAAAAGAAGTTATAATCGATAGACTAGGAATTGGGAATGGCCCTTAAGCTGAAAAAACGGGACCTGACTGGAAATAAAAAAATGCTAACAAAGTGTAAAAATAATTGGTTTGTTCCTTTTTATTAAGTTAGTTCTTTAATCACACAACTATCCTTAAACCAAACGTTGTGTGTAATTTTATCCCTGCCCAACCCGTATTAACCAAGCAAGAAAAGCATACATCTCAATTTTCTTACAGGAAACTGTAACGATCCTTCTTTCCATTTATCTTTAATTAAAACCAACGAAAACCCAACTAAGGCGATGAAAGTTCTATCCGTTATTCTAAGCTTCACTTTTGCTATTTTATTTTTTTCTTGTTCTGGCGATAAGGAACCGCAACCCACTGTAATCACTGGTAAAGTGCAGGTTGATTGGTCCAACAACATTAATCTAAGGCATGGAACCGTCTCCCTTGCCGAAAGTTGGTCTGGTTATACAGATGACCGGGATTCCATTTTTTCCTTAGAAAATGATGGTACGTTTAAAGTCAACATTTTGTTAGGACAGCCAAGACTTTATTCAATTTCCCATCAGCAACAAAAAGTAGAATTTATAGCCTTTCCGGGAGATTCCATTCATCTTGATTTAAATGCAGAAACCGTTTTTTCTGGTTCTAATGCAGCCCAGAACAACCACCTTCATGCTATGAATAATGAGATAGAAAAAATTGAAAACTACGTGGTGAATAATGAAAAAGAACTATTTGGAGCCACTTTAAGTAGATATAATTCTATTGTCGATTCATTAAAATCGACCTATTTAAGCATTAACAATAGTTTCAAGGAAAAGAATGAATTAGGCGCTTTGCATCACGATAAGATTATAAATGAAATCGAATTTCGAACTAAATTCCATAAAATCGTTTACCCTGCCGTTCATGAAATGTATACAGGCGATACCATAAAAATAAATCAAGACTATTACGATGCTATTACCGAAGGCAGTTTTGATGACCCCAAACTCTTGGAGCAAAGTAATTATGTCCTATTCCTAGATCGTTATGCAGATATTATGTCTGCAGAAAACTTGCGATTTCGAAACTTTTATGACGCTGGGATTCAAAAAATTGAACCCAAATACCAAGCCATTAAGGAACTAAACGCACATCAAGAGATTAAGGATTATTTGATGAATGAACATCTTAAAAAAAGCATTAGCAATTATGGTATAAACTACCTTGGAGAAATCATATCCGATTTTGAAAGGAACAGCAAAAACCCAGAACTAAAACAACAAGTATTGGATATGTATGCTGAAAGTAAAACAAGAAGGGCCGAGGCTGACACCATTATGATTTATAAAAGAGTGGGCGATTTTCAGTTAGAGGCGCATATATTCAAACCTGAAGGGCATAAAAAAACGGATAAAACGCCCGTGTATGCTTTCTTCCATGGCGGTGGTTGGGCACAGGGGATACCTGAATGGGGCTATAAAAATTGTAAGCGGTATCAAGGAAAAGGAATGGTTTCGGTATCTTTTGAATACCGGCTGATCGATATTCATGGATCCAATATCATTAACTGTATTGAAGATGCTAAATCTGCTATTGCTTGGCTGCGAAAAGAAGCTGTTTCCTTAGGGATTGACCCTGATAAAATTGTTGCCGCTGGATTTTCGGCTGGAGGTCATTTAGCAGCTTCTACGGCTATTTTGGAGCACATAGAAATTTCGGATTCGAATGGGATTAATGCCATTCCAAATGCATTTATAACACACTCTGCTACGTATAACACAACAAAGAGCAACTTTTTTAAAAGACAATCTAATGGAAACGCTGAAAGCATTTCTACGTTTCACAACGCTAAAAAAGGTCTGCCTCCTTCCATTTCATTCCATGGCACTAGGGATCACTTAGCCCGTATTGTTGAGTTTACTGAATATAGGGACAAAATGGAAGAATTAGGGAATGATTTTGAATACAAGATATTTGAAGGGGTTGGACATTTTTTTGGCGATCCCAGTGTACGTAATGAGGTTGGTGAGTTAACAGATTCTTTTTTGGAGAAATTAGGGTATATCAAAAAATAAATACGACACACAACAACCTGTATAGCTCATTGCTGCTGAATGGCTTGTCGAAATTCCGAGCCTTTTCATTAATTTTATGGCTACGTTGGAATGATACTCATATAACATTCCGAAATGAAACCATAGCCAACACCATTGTACACCATATCAAAAACAAACGGCGAATAAAATGGATATTGAAATTAGACCATTAACCAAGGATTTAAAAGATGATTACTTATCCCTTTTTGATACTATGATTCACAAAGAAAACCCGGAATGGTCAAAGTGTTATTGCAATGACTATCATTTCCTTGGAGATGTTGAAACCTGTACACGTGAGATGAGCCGCTCCTTGATTATTAATCGTATAGATGAGAATGAGCTACAAGGTTATTTGGTTTTTAAAAATGACAGACCGATTGGATGGTGCAATGCAAACAACAGATTAAATTATCAAAGGTTATTGAGGGACTACGATTTAATTGATAATCCTCATGACAAGGTTTGTTCGGTTGTTTGTTTTTTAATCCATCCTGATTATAGAAGACAAGGAATATCTCAAAAGGTTATTGAAAGGATTATTGCCGATTATTCGAATACGGACTATGATTATATTGAATCATATCCAAAGAAAGGTGCATCTAGCGCAAGTAATTTTAAAGGCCCAACGGAATTATATAAAAGAAACGATTTCAAGATACATAGGGAGTATGATGAATATTATGTAATGAGAAAGAAACTAAAATAAATACGGTGTACACCAATGCTTGCAATGTATAAACGATAATTATTCGCATTCTCTTAACTTCACTTTTACCAACTGTAGGTGCTAATCCTGCCCCATGCCTGAATTTATTGTCAAGAATAGTGTAACATCCTTCTATTGAATGTATCTGTATTATATCTACTCATATTTAATTCAATGGAAATGAAGAAAACAACTATTACATTATTCGTAATCTTAGCAACACTTTTTTCTACACATTGCTATGCTACATGGTCAATCATTGCCATTGATCGCAAGACAGGTGAAATAGGTATTGTAGGCGCTTCTTGCACCTTTGATGTATCTGGTATCGCTTCAATCGTTCCTGGAAAAGGGGCCATCGTGGTTCAGGCCAGAAGTAATTATTACGCACGAATGACGGGTGTGGAATTCATGGAAAATGGAAAAAGCCTTAATGAAATATTGATGGCTATGAAAGATGCTAAATTCGATCCTGAAAAACAGCAATATGGTGTTATTTTATTGAACACCGACGAAAGCCCTCTTGTCTATTCCGGTACTGACATTAAAGATTGGAATGGCGAAAAAATTGGCAATGACTTTGCTGTTATGGGCAATATACTTCCCAGCGAACAGGTGGTGATAAATGCGTACAATGCATTTAATGAAAATAGGGACAAGTCACTGGCTGAAAGATTAATGCTTGCCCTAAAGGCCGGTGAAGAAGCTGGTGGCGATAAAAGATGTGAAACTCAATATGCAAGGTCTGCTTTTATAATGGTTTACAGACCTCAGGACGACGCTATTTTAAAACTAGCTGTTCAAGGTATAAAAGAAGGGGGGAAGCCTGCCGTCACTTTACTGAATCAGCAATTTGAATTTTGGCGTAAAGAAGAAACCGGGAAACAATAAAACTAGCACCAACTACGTGTATAAGCAATAGCGATTTGAGTTTTAATTCGAATCGCTATTGCTTATTATTTTGTAAATTACTTTCATAAAAGTAATGTATATAAACGCACTACTACCCATACGCAAAACCGTTGCCATGCATTTAAAAAAATCGGATGAAAAAAGAATTTTACAGAATACTTACCATGTTTTTTGTGATCATTCTTGTCTGGAGTTGTAAAACAGAAAAGAAAAGTGATAACCCGAATCCTGATCAACTAAAAATAGAACAGCTACACAGTCTATACGTAAATGGTTGGTTGGAAAATGATGAAGAAAAAGTTATGGGCTTATTAGAAGAGAACGCGCGCATTCAACCCAATAGATTAAAACCGATAGAAGGGAAATCTGAAATTCGAAAATTTTGGTTTCCAAAAGATAGCTCGAAGACAATTATAAACGATTATCAAACCGAAATCATCAATATTAAAATAATGGACACCTTGGCAATATCCACACATACATCTTTGTTGGATTGGACCTATAGGAAAGATACAGTGACGTTTGGAATGGTACAAAACGGATTTAATACTACGATCTACAGAAAACAAAGTGATAACTCCTGGAAAATATGGAGGTCTATGTGGACGGATATTTATAGTAAAGGGAAATAAACGCATACCAACAACTGGTATAATTAATGACGGAACATACCTTGCGTTCTTTTCCGCAACTACTTATGGACGAGACCTTTGGTGACAATTTAAGAAATGACAAAATACATTCGAATTTTTATAATTCTTTTGCCGTTATCTGCTTGCGGACAAAAGGAAACTGAAAAGGAAACAAAAGAAGGTATAAATCAAAAGTTTGTAGAATCGGAAAAACCAAGTGAACCTCAAAAAGAGGAGAAATGGACAGATTTGAATGGAGATATTTTTGTAGAAAATGGAAATGAAAATTCTATTATTCCTGCCAAATACAATAAAACTGGAAAAACCTATAAAATATTTAATTATAATGAAACTTCTAGCGCAATTGGAATTGTCGAAAATCTAAAAATGAGCCCGAATGAATTTAGAGTTTTTAACTTAAAAGAGACGGACACTCTTAAATTAGACAATGGAGTGAAATTTATGTTTGGAGATACTTATGGGCTTGGAGGAAATTTTTTAGATAAATATAAAGTTCCTACCGACGCTGAATGGGCTTTTGTTGTAGTTCCAGAAGGAAAAGGCGATTAAGAATGAAAACAAGTTGCCTACATTGTTATTAAAAAATAGCGAGTTAACATTTCAGTCAATTTGATTGTTTAAATTTATAGTCGGTACTAAACCGAAATTGAGGACATAAAAATCCACTACTTTTTATATATTAGACTTTAGAGGCAATTGGAGAAAATGAGCAGAAAAATAAATCACAAATTCAAGCATGTTTCTAAACTTCCAATTTTAAAGTATAGTGGATTTAGACCTAAATTTGCAAATATTGAAATTGTCAAAAAACACAACTATTGTGTGATTAAAGATGTTTCAGTAACGGGTGATGCTCCAAAAGATATAATACGTTATTATGAATATGGTCACTCTCTAAAAATAAAAACAAAAAAGTGGCCTATTTATATTGCTAAACTTGGACATAAATATTATCCTTTAGAATCAATTACAGAACAATTGATTTCTGATATAGGTAAATGGTTTGGTTTTAATCTTGCTGACTCAAAAATTTGTTGCATAGGAGGACAAATTAGATTTCTCTCTAGGTACTTTTTAAAAAAACATACCGACGAACTTTATCACGGAGCAGATATGTATGCTGGTTACCTAAATGACAAACAATTTGTAGATGATATAGAGTTACAAAGAATGACACAAGCATTTTTTACTATTAGTTTCACTAGAGATGTTCTTACACACTTTTTCAAAGATTCATTTAATGAAATTTTTAAATCCTTCATGTTAATGTTATTCTTCGACGCATTAATTGGCAATAATGACAGACACATGTACAATTGGGGAATAATTCGTGATGTATATGGTGAAAATTTGGCTGAATTCTCACCTATCTATGATTCGGCACGAGGTTTGTTATGGAATGAAACAGAAGATAAAATTAATGAAATTTTAAACACCAAGAATCGTAGAGAACAATTCATTAAGAAATATTGTAAAAATAGTAGACCCAAAATTGGTATCGAAAATAAAGAAAATGTTAATCATTTTGAATTGATCAAATCTTATGATTCTTATTACAAGAACACTAAATTTGTACAAGAACTTTTTGTGGAAAACAAAATAGAAGGAGTAATTGAAAATTTTAACATAAAATACAAGACACTAATTAGTAACAATAGACGTTTTATAATTACTGATATATTAAGATACAGATTTCAAGAACTTAAAAAAATCGTAACTTAGCGTATTAATGAAAGAAAAAATAAAAAATATACTACAAAAACTCACTCCATGGTCTGGAGATGATGAATTCTTGTCTAAACTTAACTCAGAAAATGAAAATGCAAAATTTGAGCTATTGTTTGATGATAAACTAGTTGGTATACTTGAATTTAATAAAGATAAGTGGATTTTTGAGTATTCCAATGAGTATAAAGAAAAGCAGTTCGTTCTACCTTTAATTAACTTTCCAGATATTGACAAAAAGTATGAATTTGAGGAATTAATGCCATTTTTTGCTACTCGTATCCCAAATTTGAATCAACCATATCATGAAAAGAAATTGGAAAAACTAGAAGGTGACAAAACTAGTTTAGTTTCTTTATTAAAAATCTTCGGAGAAAAGTCTATTAATAATCCTTTCGAACTTAAGTTTTTATAAACGACTGTCAACAACGTGTATAGTTCATCTTAGTTGAATTCCTAATGTGAATTCAACGCTTATGTATTATCTTCGGTTACGGCGTGAAGAATCCTGCGGATTTTCCCGTAAAGAAATTATAGCCGAGACCGTTGGAGCACATTATGACCAAACTCAAATGAAAGGAATGAATACCTTCATAATCTTCGGAATTTTAGCATTAACAGGAATATTTGCTTTGATTGGTTGGAATTCAAAACGGAATTCAAACACACTCGAAATTGCTAAAAACAAGACTGCATTGCGGATTGGTGATTTTCAACAAGAAAAGCGAGATTTAAAACTTACGGTCTCTTATGGCAACGGAGAAAATTCAAAAACCATATCTAAAAACGCCACAGCGGAAACAATAAAAAGTACAATGGAATCAATCTATTGGAATGAATTTCATATTGTACAATTGGAAGACCAAAGTGGTGATGGATATAAAGCTTTGCACGTGAGTGGAAGTTTAGGAGGTGATGGATTAGCATCAGGATTTGTAACAGACGATGACCATATTCTAATGGTAAAACCAATCACTACAGTTGTCCAAATGACTGAGATACTGCTTGACTTTTTGAAAGGAGAAAGTGTTTGGCGAAATCGATACGAATATCAATAACGTGCTTCAACAATGCATATAGGCATTGCGGTTGAATTGTTTGCTCGTGTACTAATCGGAATTCCTTCGCCAGTTCACTTCGTTCATGTCATTGCAATTGGCTATCTTTCGGTTATGATGGAAAATAGAATAGGATTCTTCTAAACGCGCTATGAGTAAAACCGTTGTATGTAATTTGAGAAATGGACAGTAGAACAATAGAAATAACAAAGCGATTTCAAGATTCCTGGGAAGAAACTCAAAGAATATTTGACATATTTGACAATGGTGGATTTGAAAGATTAAAACCCGTAAAGAAATACATTGTTAAATTAAAAGAAAAAGGAGAAAACAATCATTTTCGTATTGGGACATCACTATATCGACTAATTATTTCTCGCTCAGTTGAACACGGGCTTCGTGATGACCAAAAAAGAATTATGATTGACACCATTGCTCTGAATCACTACGAAATAATATTTAGTGATGGATTTAAAAAATACCGTGAATATCGAATATCTAATTTGACTGATAATAGACTGACTAAATTGTTGGAAACTCTTAAAAGTACTTTAGTGGACTAAATAAACTGAATACAACAATGTATAAAGAAAAAAACGGTTTAATTGCTAATGGGAAACAAAGTGAAGTTAAAAATAGTCTATGTTTAACCGAAAAGTTGGTGTGTGAAATCTGGCTGCTATTATTGTACGAGACCTTTGGTTGCAATTAAAGAACACCTCGTAATGAAAAGAATATTAAGAATTATTACGATGTTACTTTTCTCGACACACGGAATTTCGCAATCTGAAAAGGGCGAAATAATCGTTGTTCAAAAATTTTATAAGGACACTCTTCAAACTGATTATCATAAAGTTAAATTTGAAATTAGCAAGAAAGCCGACAAAGTATATCGATTGGATTATTCTTCTGCTCATGTTTCGGATACGATAATTGTTCGAGGAACAACTGAATATAAATATAAGAATGGTCATTTTATTCCTACAGCACGAAAGAATATGACCCGAATAACGGATAAAAAGAAATATAAAACTGGAGATACCATTCTTGAACAGAATGGTGACTATCTAACAAAAAAGGTCTATTCAAAAAACAAAATCATTTATGCAGCTAGGTTGTTTCCTGATCAACAATCAATTCCTTATAACGAACTAGAGTATGTTTATAGTAAAAAAGGAAATTTGATTGAAATCAGGGAAAAACACAATTCAGATGTGAACGAAGAATACAAAACCGTATTTGAATACAAAGAAGGTGTTGTTTCGAGAATGACAGAATTTAAAAAATTTGGAGAAAAATGGACAAAGGAAAAAATTTGGAGTTATGCATTATTAACAACAAATAATATAAGAGAAAAGGTAAGAAAACGAATTAATATTTTACTGCTGAGAAATCAATTTATCGATACTCCGTGGTAAAAACTACAACCATCGAGGTATAATAATAAGACGAAAAGTGTTTAACCGAAAAGTCCGCGCGAACATTTGCAAGTCACCAAATTTCAAAATTCGGCTCTGTATTGTTACGTAAGGTTAATCTCTTATTACGTAAAACAAAACCATAGCCAAAACCGTTGTAAACACGTAAGATATAAAGTGGTAATTTATGAATAGAAGTGAATTCATTAGAATGTGCGGATTATTGGGGGTTGGAATACCTCTACAGTTTTCTTTTAGTTCATGCAATAAAAAAGATGATACCTCACCAAGTTCAATAGAAAAAGTAATTATCATAGGTGCTGGTGCGGCTGGATTAACCGCCGGACATCTCCTTAATCAAAGAGGAATTGATTTTGAAATATTGGAAGCGTCTTCAGCTTACGGTGGACGGATGAGAAGCACCAATGACTTTGCGGATTTCCCCATTTCTTTAGGAGGCGAATGGCTACACGTGGAAAAAGAGGTGCTAAGTGAAATAGTCAATGATTCCTCCGTTACAATAAATGTAGAAACCACACCTTACGACCCAGCAGTAGATTATGGACTATTTGAAGGGCAACAAATAAGTTTGGCTGATGTCGGCTTTACTATTGACCAAAAATTTATTGGCTCCTCTTGGTTTGATTTTTTTAAGGAATATGTTGTTCCATCTGTCGAAACACAAATTAAATACAATAAAGTTGTAGAATCCATTGACTACTCTGCCGATCAAGTTATTGTAAAAACTGCCAATGAAGAATTTACAGCAGATAGGGTAATTGTTGCGGTACCTGTAAAAATTTTGCAAAACGGCGCAATAAATTTTACCCCAGCCTTGCCAAATGATAAAATAGAGGCCATCAATAACGTAACTGTATGGGATGGTTGTAAAGCCTTTATTGAATTTTCTGAAAAATTTTACCCAGCCTTTGTTGCGTTTGATATACAACCTGAATCCGCAGGACAAAAATTATATTACGACGCTGCCTATGGGCAAAATACCAATCAAAATGTTTTGGGTCTATTTGCTGTGGGCACAGGTACATTGCCGTATGTGAATTTATCGGATGCCGAGTTGATAAATTTTATGTTGACGGAATTGGATGATATTTTTAATGGTCAAGCATCGGCAAATTATGTCCAGCACCTTTTCCAGAATTGGAACGAAGAACCATTTGCAAACGGTGCGTACATATACGATAATGAGGATTGGCGAAGGGTAAGAACACTAGGTGAATCGGTAGGGAATAAACTTTTTTTTGCCGGCGATGCTTACACAGATGGGGAAGATTGGAGTAGCGTACATACTGCGGCACGTTCAGCTATTAAAGCGGTGGCAGAATTAGTTGGATAGTTTACGGTATTGTATAATGAGATTATAATGAAAGGAAACCCACCGAGAACAAAGGCCAGAACATTCATGTCCCGCAAAAGCTGATCAAGGCGTTTAGCCAAGCCGATAACAAACATATTGAAAAAGCTATGAAACCATTAATCCTCTTAATCGCTATTTTGACGCTGAGTTGTAATTCAACCGAAAATCAAATTCAAGTTTTTGAGGATACATTGGGTATAGAAGAGACTGAGGCATTAAATGTCCTGGTATCCGACTTTGAGACCAACTTATCTAATACCTACCCCGACTTATCAAGCCAAGATGCATACCTTCAGTACCTAACGGATTTTTTATCTTTAAAAATGACCAGTTATAAAAAATTCAATTTTCAAACTGAAGAAACAAGGACTTTATTCAAGAAAAGTGGCTTATGGAATGAAGTTCACCGAATCGATACAACCAGAGCCGGTTATCAAGTCAACGTACATGGAAAATATATGCATGCCCTTGAACGTATAAAGGATTCCGATAGCTTGGTCAAACGATACTACGAGAGCCGCAAAAAGGATGGAATCGTTCAAGACCGTCTCGATGCCATCTTAAATTCCGAACCTAATTTTGATAACTATATCCATAAACGTATTGTGGTGTTGGAGTTTGGTTATTGATAACATACGTTGCTAATAATGTGTATCGTTCATAGTGGCTGAATTGCTTGCGGCAGTTCGCTTCGCTCGTGTCCTAATGGGAATTGCTTCGCCAGTTCACCTCGCTAGTGTCATTGCAATTTGCTATCTTTCGGTTACGGCAGAAAATCGAATATGATTTTCCTAAACGAGCCATAGGCAAGACCGTAGTGCAGCATTAAAAACAAACTATGTGTGATTTCGAAAAAGGAATAAAATTTTGCTCTTGTGATAAGGAAAGCATAAAATTTCGAAAGCCAAGAAAGTTCGTAAGAAAAGAGGGGAAGCTAATAGAGCAGATTAGCCCCAAAGACGCCAAAATTCCGTTAGAATACATTTGGACCCTTTTCAAATTTGATGGAGAAAAAGAAATTACGGAAATCGGGCGGTATATGATGCCAATAAACGATCTGGGTAATGGATTAAAGGCAGAATGGATTGCTTTTAATTTAAACCGGGAAGACTGTTTTGACTTTGAGTATATACCTAGTGAAGGGGATAATTTAAAAATTCACGAAAATGTTCTTATGAGTTCTTACATTTCGTTTATTTATAGAAATGGCGAATGGATTATAGACCATCATAGTCCTTGGTCAACTGAGCTGTCTAAATTTAAAGAGGGGAAGATAAAAACACTGTTATGAAAAAAATACTAATCTTATTAATAGTTCTTGGAGGATTTAACACAGTCAATTCACAGAATATTGCTAAAAAGGACAGTTTAGAAATTAATGAAAAAATTGGTGACTGGAATAAAGCTTGGAAAATTAAAGATCCCAACTTAGCGGCAAAGTGGTATTCTAATGATGCCGATTTCACGAATGCTTTTGGATTTAGTATGATTGGGAAAAACAATATTGAATCATATTTATCGCGAGTATTTAAAATGGATTTTGTGATGGATGGAAATTCGGAACAGACTTCAATTAAACTGAAATATATTTCCCCAAACACCATACTTGCCATTTCCACAATAGAGAGAAAAGGACAAAAATTAAGTGACGGAAAAGAATTGGGGACTCGCCGGACCACACATCATAGACTCTTTAAAAAAGACGGGGAGTGGAAAATAATTGCTCACCTAATTTCTGACGCAAGAAGTATTGATACAGCAAAACATTAAAAACCGCTACAACACGGTGTATAATTAATTGCGGTCGCAAGTTCAATAGGCGAATTTCCTGCTTAAGTCTTATCCGTTGGAAAAGTCCGGAACTAATCATCCACTAACCATTATGAAACACTTGAAGTAATGAGTAATTATAGAGCAAGTTTGATGAAATTAATTCAACCAATTTTTAATACATCATGGAAAGAAGTAATTCCAGCTACCGAATCTCAGTTGACCGAGTTTAGCAGACTTGCTCATAATAAAGGTGTGCCTGAAAAAACAATTCTTGAACTAGTAGAATTTTATAGAATAACTAACGGAATACCATGTGTTGATTCTCTCGAAATTCATCAAATAGATGATTCAATACTATTTGAGAGGTGGGAAGAACGTGAGCTATGGATTGGTCAAAGAGATTTTTATATGATTCGATTTAAAGATAATAAGTATCATTTGGGAGATGCTTCAAATTTAAACTATGGAGATGAATACGTTTCGGAAAGTCTAATAGGTATATTACAAATTGGATTAAATAATTGGTATACAGACGATGATATTTAAAAAAACCTTACACAATAGCGTATATAACATATTGTTAAGATTTGGCTAACTTGAAATGCTTTTCTCATAATTGACCTCAGTTACGGCTGAATAATATTCAAAAACTAATGTGGCTACTTGCATAGATAATACCGTTAGCCTTCATTATGACAACCCAATAAACCAATGATTAAATTTTTCCGCAGCATACGTCAAAACCTTCTCAACCAAGGGAAAACAACCAAGTACTTAAAATATGCCACAGGTGAAATTGTGCTGGTTGTTATTGGTATTCTAATTGCTTTGAGTATTAATAATTGGAACGAATCACGTCAACAAAAGAAGGTTTTAGATAATATTTATAGAATTGTAGCAGAGGACCTAAAGAAAGATGCCTCGGAAGTGGATATGGTATTGAATTTCATGCTCGACAGAAAAGAGGTATTTGAAAAAATCTTAAATGATTCATTAAGTTTAAAAGACGTTGAGGGAAATGAGATCGTCCTTTCCATATTAACCGACGTTCGGGTATTGAACATAGAAAAGAGAGGGTATAATTTGCTACGTAATTTTGAGGACAATATGGTAAGTGAAAATGATACGTTGGCTTTTAGGATTATCAATTTCTACGCAAGTTCCATTTACTTTTCTGAAAAGGTGGAAGCTATAATTATTGATGATTTAATAAAAACCAACGATCTGTGGAAGAATGAGGACTGGTATTCCAATATTATGCAGAATAAAAAGGATGATGCATTTATAGACTATATACTAACGAATAGGGAATTCAAAAATTTATGTGCTTTTCGATACAGCATGTTTTATGAAAATTATGCCCCAACCATCGAGCAATTTCAACAGGGAAGCCAACGAATCTTGGAGGCTATAGAAACTAGGCTCGATACTAAATAAAACACAAAAACCTAACAATTTAGACAACAAATGAAGCGATTTGCGCAAACATTAATTTTTCTCATCTTAGTTACTAGTTGTTCTGGTAAAAAAGAAAAACTAGATGATAAATCTGAACAATTCACTTCAGAGATTGTTGAGTTAAAGCAGTACTTCCAAATTCCGGGGCTTGCTGTTTCCATTGAAGAAAATGGTAATACTATTTATCGAAAGTATTTAGGGGAATCGAACATAGAGGAGTCCACACAATTAGATGCTACGACATTGTTCCCAATTGCTTCGGTAACCAAGGTGTTTTCTGCGCTTTTAGTCATGAAACTGGTTGAACAGGAAAAACTCTCCCTTGAAGAGCCCATTAATGAATTCCTTCCAAACCCAATATTGGGTGATTCAATTCTAGTAAAACACATATTATCCCATACTTCCCAAGGTAATGTTGGAAAGGATTTTTATTACAGCTCAAGATTCGGGCTTTTAACAAGTGTGATTGAACAGTCGACAGGGAAGTCTTTTGCTGAAGTAATGAAAGAAGAAATTTTTACACCTTTACACCTAAAAAACACCTTTCTACTTAAAGATTCTACACAAATTGCAGCAATAGCCAAACCATACATTTTAGACAATGGAATTGAAAACGGTTTTATTGATTATGGCTATTCGTCTTCCGCAGGAATAGTCTCCAACCTGGAGGATTTGGCAATTTTCAATAGTGCATTGGACAATAATACACTCATATCCAAAGAATCCAAGGATTTGATGTTTACATCCTTTACATCCGAATTGCCATATGGCTATGGAGTTTTCAATCAGCAATTTGCGAATTTGAATATGATTTGGGCGTATGGTCAATATGATTGTTATTCCAGTCTCCTGTTAAAAATACCCTCAAAGAATATTACCTTAACATTGCTTGCCAACAACAGCCTTTTAAGTGATCCTGCCAGACTTATTAATGGAGATGTTTCCTCATCGCTTTTTGCTCTTAGTTTTCTAAAAAATTACCTACTGGGACTGACAGAAGTACCCCTGTTGGAAAAACAGAGTGCGGTGTCCGAGGAGTTTTCGGATAAAGATTTTTATAGAAAAAAGATACTAGCCCAGGCATTGGCTGAATCCTATATGGCAAGATTTGCACCTGAAAAATTACAATCGAGCTCGGAGCTTTTAAGGTCAGTCTTTAAAAATTATCCCGACTATCAGGACTATGCCGATTTAAATCTTCTCCATAATCTTACTTTTTTAAAAGATGTAGCCTTTTATATGGATCTGGGCGAGTTCAGTGATTTCGATACTGAAATAGAAAGCATTGGGGAATTATTGTTAACGAGAGAACCTAACAACCCCTACGTGCATTTTTATCTAGGAACATACTATGCTAGAAAGGGAAACAATGAAAAAGGAATATACCATTTTGAACGTATTGTAAGTGCCGAGAACTTTTCTCAAAATTGGTACACCAAAGAAGCTCAAAATTGGTTAAATGAAATAATGAAATAAAAAAGAACCCGAACCGCTGCAATGTGCATGATGTTCATTAGGAACAAAAGCTAGTAATGCTAATACACAAGACAGTTGGCTGCAATTTGAGAAATGAGTAAATACACAAAAGAGGAAATACTAAATGCGCTAGACAACACTGGAGCTTACAATTTCTTCTTGGATTTGGAACATGGGTATTTTCATACAGCCGGTAGTAGAATCAATTTGTATGCAGATGAAAATAAATGGGCTATTGTGTTCGAGAAAAGTGGATTTGGAAACCGAAGTGTTCGAGCTGAAATTGAACTGAATTTTTTTGGAAACTGTTTAATAAACCTGGACAGGGCAGGGGTAGATGATAGATTCATCTGTAATTCAAAATATTTGACACTAATCTCTGGAGAAGAGTTTGAAAAAATTGAAGGAGATTTCGAACTTGTTTCCAAAGAAGCAACAAAAGTGAAAGTTCGGGATAAGGAATTAACGATTGATCAGAATAATGAAAGCTATGGTGCTATGGGAATTGAAATTCAAGATTTTGACAATCCTGATGGGCTAATTGACTACCCATCATTAGTACGATATCTTGATGAGACGAATCCAGAGGTTTTTCGAGCAACAGAAAACGAATTAAGAATGTGTATTCCAGTCGATGTACCATTCTTAATGAAAATTGATAAATGGCACCATAGATCATACTCTGAATTTGGTGGGGACAAACCCAGTACATATGAAACCTTTAATTTGATCGCTGATATTTTGATGAGTAGAAATTCAGAAGACTGGAACCCCACTTTAGAGCCAAACAATAATTGGAGGAATTGGCCCGAAGCCGGTGGATTATAATAAAAAAGAAAAATTGAAATACGCTTACTAACCCTTAACTAACGGTTATAAGAGACCGTTATTCAAAATTATGAAAAAACAAATCCTGGTAATTTTTGTACTTCTGGTTTCAATGAAATCTTTCGCTTGTTCTTGCGAGTGTAAATGGAATTGTAGATTCGGTGCTATTTCGGATAATAAAGAATTTGTGGCATTAATAAAAGTAATTGAGTATTCAGACTTTTTGGAGGATGAAATCTATGGCTACGACGGCAAGATGCCTTATTCAATGACTGTAGAAGTAGTTAAAAAGTATAAAGGTTCCGAATCACGAAAGCAATTTAAAATTTGGGGGGACAATGGAATTTTATGCCGCCCGTATATTGCGGAATTCAAAGTAGGAGAGTACTATTTAATTGCACCTACTAAAATAGAAAGTGATTTAGACGATGAACAAAACGGGGATTATGACTTTTTCTCCTGTTGGAATGACTATTTGGAAGTGGATTATGACAAGAAAATAGCTTACGGCGAATACTCTTGGTGGTTAAAAGAAATTTCTCTTAAAAAGTTTGAACAAAAACTGAAAAATAAAGTCATTGAAAAATAATGGGCTAATAATAATAACAATCATCTTTTTCCTTACGGTGAATTTAAATTACTTTTTGGAAGGGAAAATGGGGTTTTTAGCTTTTCCAATTTTCATTTTTTTGACAATTGTATTTTTAGCCTTATCCATAATTTGTCTATTCCAAATTGGCAAAGGAATTATAGAAAAATTTTCAAATAGAAGCCGAAACTGGACTATTGGAATAATGGCGATATGTTTAGGGTTGATTCTGCTTAAACCAAGGGGAATAATAAATTTTGATAAATTAGAAGGTGATGATTTATTCGTTGCCCAAAGAGAAGGAGTGGCCAATTGTATGACCACCTTCAAATTGAAGCCAAACAATAAGTTTAAAGAAAGAAGTGTTTGTTTCGGCGTAAGCGTTGTAAGGGGAAAATACGAAATCAGAAATGACACCATTTTCTTTTCAGATGTTCGTGTTGCAAGAGGAGATAAAGAATATTACGAATTCGGGATTCTCAAAAAATCCAAATACCGAAACGAAAAAGTGCTATTCAGGTACAAAAATAGTAGTGATACAATTGGAGACGAACTTTGGATAACCAAAAATCAAATAATCGAATAAAAAAGAATCCGAACTGTTACAACATGTATAGTTGATTTTCCACAACGAGCCATACGCAAGACCGTTACCAGTAAGCTTAAAAAATCGTGAAATTATATAAACCAGTTTTTTCAATCTTAGTAATCATTGTTCAATTCATTTTGTCTTTGAACGATTATTACGAACTTCAAGAATGGAGGAAAGCAAATCCCGAATTAGACTCAATCATAAATTTACTTATCACTTACGACACATTATTTTTATTTGTTTTCATAATTGGTTTTTATGAAATGTTGACAAGGCCAGGACGTTTTAAAATGATAATAAGAATATTTTTAGTTTGTATTATTTTGGGCACGCAGTTTTCAGAATTTGTACCCATTGATTCTTTTTATTTTGGTGTTTACAACACCGCATGGTTTTCTGCGGTAGTCGCAGTTCCATTAATTTTATTTCGATTGGGAAAATATTTATTCGAAAAAATACAAGCCACAAAACTGACACAGATTTGAAGAAGTCAGCAGGTAACAACGCATATAATGATAACTGGTTTGCGCCCTCTCTAAAAATCAGCACTTCTTTTTAAATGAGAAAAATAGTTTTAATCATCTTATCGATAATTGGAATAATGTACTGCTTCCGATTTGGAAAAATTTGGACATCCAATATACATGGCGGACAGTTGTCGGGAATTCCGTTTACTGCGCTAATTATTGTAATGACGATTTCTTTTTTCCTTGCAACCAAAACAACTACAAAACGAAAGATTTTTAGTGGCACTTGCTTCATTTTTATGGCTTTAACGGGATTCAGTCTAACCGTAGAGTTTATAAGAAGCAACATGAAAGATTATTTCAAATTCCTATATCACGAACCCGAAGGTTGGGTTAATGAAATACTATTGGGTTGGATACTTGTCGGGATCATATTGTATTTTGGAAACGAGTATTTTCGTAAGAAATCAATGAACAAATAAAATCAGCAACTACATGACACAAAAAATAAACCTTACCTATGTGCTATTTCTTTTTATAGCCGTCCTATTGAGTTGTTTTATACACGAATTTGCCCATTGGCTCACAGGCGAATTACTGGGCAACAGGATGTCCATGTCCCTTAATGGCGCATCACCCATTTCCGGTAAATACAAACACGATTGGCATGCTAATATTATTACCATGGCGGCGCCAATAGTTACGGTGCTACAGGCTGTTGTATTTTATTTTGTAGTGAACAAAACCAAAAACGGGTATCTCTATCCCTTTTTCTTTTTCCCCTTTGTTTATAGGTTTTTTGCAGGTATAGCCAATTCCTTTGGTCCCAATGACGAGGGTAGGTTCGGTTTGTCACTTGGGATTGGGTTGTATACGGTTTCCATACTTTTTTGCGGCTTTCTTTTCTTTTTGATTTTTAAGTTTTCCAGAAAGAATAACGTAAGTCTAAAATTTAACTTGGTCACATTTCTTCTTTGTGCCATTTTCTTATTAGTCATTGTTTTTCTGGACCAATACTTCAAAATTAAAATAATTGGATAGGCTTTATGCCATAGTACGGCATGAGCACTGCCACGATTTAAGTTAACTTTAGTAACCATCCATCTGCAATAATTGAAGAACCATGATCAAGAAGGTTATAAATTCCCCAATTGCAGGCCGTAATAGTTAACCCTGAAGCCTATAAAACAAGTAGGGAGCCAAGGTTACCCATATAAGGAACAGTATCCATAAACGCCCTTTAAGGATGTTGTAATCATGAAACAACCTACTCCAAGAATGCCCGGCTACGTAGTGTCCAAATATAAACTCGAATGCGACAGTAAGCCCCAACCAGAGGAAGCCAATCGCAATGGCCTGATGACCAGAATCAGGCCGCCAATAGTGAATGACCATCCAAATATACACCCCAAATAAAAGGATCAATAGGGCTGTAGATACTTGGTGTGCACCCAATTCCCTGAGTCGTTCAGCAAGCACTTTTTCCCTGAATACCCCGTTAGCTATCGCAATAAAGATCATGGGGAACCAAGCAAGGATAAATTTCCACATAAGACTTCTAACGATTGATTTGATAACTAAACTAATAATTTTGTAATTAATCTTCTTACATTTAGTAGCGTTCCCATACCAGTAAATACAATCCAATGGCGGTAAGGAACACCTATTCAAAACCTTTTGAAATATTGCTTCAAAATGAAAAGCACATGAAAAAGAACAAGCTTCGTGGCATAGCACTACTGTTACTTATAACCATAGGCCTAGTGTTCTTTCATTTTATGGCTTCGGAAAAGGTTGCCGCAGGCGAAGAAACCCATATAGCAGCCGATTCTTTAACCCCGAGCGAACGAAAACATAGGGGAGCGCATGTGTTTAGCAATGTAGATACCACCAATGCAGCTATGTTCACCCGTATGAATATTGAATGGGTCACCTTTGTCCCTTGGGGTTTTCAGGACGATGTAGACAGCCCCGCTGTCACACACCACAATAAGGATAGTGCACATATACAGCAACACAATGCACATTGGGTTCGCAGGATTGAAGATGCCCGCAAGGAAGGTTTCAAGGTGTTTTTAAAACCACACGTATGGGTAGATAACCCCTCCAATGGTCAATGGCGTTCCGATATCTTTCCAAATAACGATACCGATTGGGAACAATGGAAAGCCACTTACCGCAACTTTATTATCCGATATGCCACTGTTGCCGAGCAAGCCCAGGCCGAAATGTTCTGTTTAGGAACCGAATTTACCAGACTGGTGCTAGAGAAACCTGAGTATTGGAAACAGCTAATACAAGAGGTACGTGCCGTGTATTCCGGTAAATTAACCTATGCCGCCAACTGGTACGAAGCCTATGAGAAGATTACCTTTTGGCAAGATTTGGATTATATTGGGATACAAGCCTATTTCCCAGTAGCCCCTTCAGAGTATCCAAGTGCCCAGGCCATAGAAAAAGGATGGAAGCCCTACCTAGAAGCCATGCAGTCTTTGGCAACCGCAAACAACCGCAACATACTATTTACGGAGCTCGGTTATAAAAGTACATCGGACGGCGCAATGACTCCCTGGGTATGGATGGATAATCCACACCATCCCGATTATCGATACTCTGCAGAAACCCAGGTCAATGCCTACCACGCTTTTTTTAATACCGTTTGGGATAAGGAATGGTTTGCCGGCGCACATATTTGGCAGATGCGAAGTGACTATAAGCCCATACAAGGAAAAGAACATAAGGGATTTACACCTCAGGGCAAGCCGGCGGAAGAGGTTATTGCAAACGGATTTGAGTAAGACCATCGCGCATCAAAAACAAAGCATGACAATTTTATTTTCAATGTATTCATTTTGCCAATATTTTTACCATTCCTTGCATAGACCCAATATTGTGAAAGACAGGGGCCGCATCGAGTAAAGAATCCAAACAATTGTATACAAACCATTTTTAGGAATGGGCTTCGGGCAATTATGAGCTTAGAACAAAGTAAATTCTTATGAACATATTCGTTTGTTATATACCTCCGAAAGTATATATCTTAGTCCTATCCTTTTACCATAAGACCATGAATGCTAACCCAACATGACTAAAAAAAGAAGTAACCTAATTTTTTATTTCGGAATAACACTGATGGCCTTGGGCGCTGTTGGACTCACAGCGGCAGCATTTTTCGCAATAATAGGATTACCCGTTTTCGTAATTGGGATCATCTTGGTATTGATTTCAAAAAAACCCATGAAACAAAAAACAGTACCTATTGTACTTTTCATCGTGGGTATTGTTGCTTTTTGGCCCATTTGGAGAAAAGTGAATTCGATAGGCCCGGAAGTGTTTTTGATTCCAGACGACTATCGGGGTAAGGTAAATGTAATTTATAAGGACGGTTGTGGAATTTCGCTTAAAAAAGGAAAAGAAGGGATGGTTTATGAAATCCCCGATGATGGCCTTTTATTGCTTAACAACAAACAAAAGTTTGGCTTTCTGGATCAAACGTTTTACTTGGTTGACGAAAAAGGATACCGGACCGAAATACCAAAGATGAATGTTAGGGATTTTAACGAAGAGTGGAGTGTGTCTAAGAACCCTAATGAACCGCCAAGGGATAAACTTGGGGTTTTTCATTCGGGCAGAACAGGTGGCAAAGGAGCTTTAATCGATGCAGAAGGCCATGAAACCAATACAGAGAACAAGTATACCTTTCAGGAGTTTTATGTAGCTACATACAATGACCTTTCTGACAGGTTTAATTACAAATACCAACGCGAATTCGACTCTATAAGGGAGGCCAAAGTAAAAAAGTGTAACCAATAATTGCAAGCGCAACGGTAAGCTGACACAAACAAGCGTCATCCATACCCAGCACATAGATTTAGTTAATATCAAATAAAAACATTGTACATGAAAGACAGATCCATTAATGGCAAATATATCCTAGTAGCAGTATTGGCAGTAATAGGTACCTGGATCATCCATGAGTTTGCCCATTGGCTTACCAGCGAACTATTGGGCTATGAAAGCATCATGCGCCTAAATGGGGTCGCACCAGTTGAAGGGGAGAGCCCTACAGAGAACCACAAAGCCATTATTTCCATATCAGGCCCCATAATTACCGTACTGCAGGGCCTGGTCTTCTTTCTGCTGATACAGCGAAACCAATGGAATAAGTACCTATATCCGTTTTTGTTCACGGCTTTTTATATGCGCTTTTTGGCTGGGGGCATGAATTTTATTGAGGTGAATGACGAAGGACGAGTGAGTGAGTTTCTTGGGCTCGGAACTTTTACCCTATCCATTGTGGTAAGCGTCCTATTGTTTTTTATGGTGTATAGAGTGTCCAGAAAGCATCAATTGCATTGGAAATTTCAATTCTGGACTTTCCTTATAACAACCTTAGCCATCACATTACTGATTTTTTCCGATGCGTATTTTAGGATTAGATTACTTTAGGAATGACAGTCCATTTGGTTCCTAAAATTGCATATAACCAGAGACAAATTATAGGTAGTATTAAATTTGAATAAACTTCCCAGGCATACTAAATGGCAACAGACGGAACAAAAATAATAGACGGAGACACAGCCCACGATACGTATTGGGGAATCATGGATTTATATGATAGCGGAGCAGAAATTGAAATGATTTTGCATCAATTTCCATTAAAGGAAACAGATTACTTTGACGATTTCGACCATGAAATTTATGTGACCAGTTGTGGTCTTGCTTATTGGGAATTGGGCTTAATGACACCGGAAAGAATTCAATTTATAAAAGATATAATAAACAAGGGTGCTTGTGTGAAGGAATGGACTCAATATTCCGAAAAAGAAGGGAAATCCAGAAAATCGGTTCTGAAGCGATATATGTCGAAAATTGAAAAGACAAATCAAAAAGTCAGGAAACGAAAAAAATATAGAAAAATAACCAACTTTGTGTTTAATGAAAACTCTGTTCTTTCATTCAAGCTTTCAACTGGTGAATATGCCGTAACGGTGTGTGTAAAGATTTTTCAATATCGCGGAAGCTGTATGTACTGGCTAGTCCCTATCGATTACAAATCACAGGAGAAACCCACAATCGAAAAAATATTGAATTCAGAAATACTGGGAAGGACTATATTTAGTGGATTCACAAGGGAACAGATGCGCACAAAGCAACCTGGCATTGAGAATATTTGGAATTATTCGGCGGGTACGCCCAATTTTGCTTTCGGATTCTCGATTCAAAGCATAGAACACATCAATTTACTCAAAATTGAGGATAAGTTTCAGGTAATTGGGGAACTTAGTGTTATTGAAGGACTAAAAGAGATAGGATCCATTGGTGGCGTGGATTCCTTTGAGGGCTTAGAAGAGATCTACACTGATCTGAACGAACAAATAAAACTATTTCGGAATCAGAAGTATCCCGTTTCCATAGTTATTAATGACTAGTTGTATGCATATTGAACTTACGAGACTTACCGAAATCGACACCTCGTACATTATCGAACTAATGAACCATCCACTGGTGAGGCGTCAAATGCCCTTGCTGCAAGGTAGCTTTAGCGAAAGTGATTGCCAGAGGTTTGTAGCTGCCAAGGAACAACTTTGGGCAACACATGGCTACGGCCCTTGGGCTTTTGTTATAGAAGACAGGTTTGCCGGTTGGGGTGGATTGCAGCCAGAGGGGGACGAAGTAGATTTGGCCTTGGTCCTGCATCCGGATTATTGGGGCATGGGCAAGGCATTGTATAAAGAGATTATTCATAGGGCCTTTAATGAAATGGGAATGGAATCGGTAACAGTCTTGTTTCCACCCTCAAGAACGCGAATTAAGGGGTTCCTAAGACTTGGTTTTAAGAAAGACAAGGAGGTAGAAATGGGAGAAGAACGTTTTATCAGGTATCGATTGGAGAATCCTAATAAAGGATTATAGTTCACGCTTATAACCATGAAGTCTCGCTTAAAAAAAGAATATAAAACCAGATTTAGTGAATTAAGAACACTCATTAATTCATGGAACTTAATTCCCGATTCACCAACCGACGAGTTCGATTCGATAAACCATTTACTTCTTAGTCAACTATATAGGGAATCGGATACGGCTAAATTGAGGAAGATTTTGTATTTTGAATTGACCAATAATTATGGACTCAGTGTAACTGAAAATGAATTGGATGATTGGTTGGATGGGGTATTGCAATGGTGGCCACAGACTCCTTAAGAATATGCGAACGGTCATGATATGATAATTACCAGTATGAGTGCGCCTATCATTGAACGTGTTCTCATTATAGCCTATATGCTGAGCAAATTTTGTTTATGGACAAAGCACCCATAAGCAGTATGACATTGAAAAGAACGAACCATGTTAGATTTCGACGATTTCTTACAAAGCAACGCAGCCTTCAGGAAGTTTGAGGTAGACACCCTTTTATTTACAGCCTATGATTGTCCATTAGAAGGATCGCCGGTAGACTATTGGGTAGACCGAAATTATTTCTGCTATGTCATTAGGGGAGGTGCACGATGGAAAACACCCAGAGGAGATTACATCTTGCAAGTAGGGGATGCCGCATTCCTTAAAAATGGGGCACATCGTGTATTTAAAATATTGAATGGTGATTTCTGTGCCCTGCTTATTTTTACCCCGGATGATTTTATTCGGTCAGTGATGAAAGATGATATACGAATGATCGATCCACCAAACAAGGATACCAAAGAAGATTCTGTTATTCCCCTGCAATTGAACAAACGCCTGCATGATTACTTCAATGGGGTGTTGCATTACTTTTCCGAACCCCAGCCGCCGGCCAAGAGCCTTTTACAGCTTAAGTTCAAAGAGCTTATTCTACATTTGTTAACTGGTGGAAACAATCCATTGCTCACCAACTATTTTATTGAATTGGCTAAAGGGGGGAAGAAGGCATTAAAGCCCATCATGGAAGAACATTTTATCTTTCATTTAAAGCTTACGGATTTTGCCAAGCTAAGCGACCGGAGTTTGGCTACTTTTAAGCGGGACTTTCAGAAAACCTTTCAAATGCCCCCTGGTAAATGGCTTCGCAACAAACGTTTGGAATACAGCAAATACCTATTGGAAACTACCGAGTTCAATATTGGTGAAATAGCCTTTAAATCGGGATTTGAGAACACCTCACATTTCATTAAGGTATTCAAGGAAAAATACAACCGTCCTCCATTACAGCTTAAAAAAGCCCTTCAAATTCAATAAGATATCATTTAAAGTGAGCTAAATAGCACATTTTTTGAAATAACAAGAAAATTTGTTGGGTTTAGGGTTCCGTATCTTTATCTAGCTAAAAAATGCACAAAAGATGAAGCTTTCTGCGAATCATACTGTTAAATCATGGGGCGTATGCCTATTTATATTGGGATGGCTCACCATGCTCTATGGATGCAAAGAACAAAAGACAGATCCTAACGAATACAATGCCGACTTGGCCATTGCTTGGAACCATTTGGTCATGGATATGGCCATAGCCGAAGATGGTTTGTTAACACTGAAAGGTGTCCGAATCGAAGCCATGCTTTTTGTGGCAATGCACGATGCACTCAATAGCATTCAACCTCAGTATTCGCATTATGGTTATACGGAAAAACACCCTACGGCAGACCCTATGGCTGCCGCTGCCCAAGCTGCGTTCGAAGTAGTGATAGATCAGTTTCCGGATAAGAAGGAAGCATTGGAAAAGGAGCTAGCTTTTTGGTTGGATAAGGTTCCACCGGGAAAAGCAAAGGAAGAAGGTATTGCCTTAGGCAAGGCATCGGCTACAAGGATACTGGAAGACCGAGCCAACGATAATTACAATGGTGAGGCAGCCTATACGTGGCATCCCATGGCTCCTGGGGTGTATGCAGAGTTCAATGAGCACAGTGGCACACCAGAAGGGTTTGTTTTTGGTGCGGGTTGGTCAGCCGCACATCCCTTTATGCTTACAAGCCAAGATCAGTTTAGATCGCCACCACCGCCAGCTATTACAAGTTCCGACTACACCCAGGCTTTTAATGAAGTTAAGTCTTTTGGAAGTACAGAAAGCACTGTGAGATCTGCCGATCAAGCACATCTGGCAATGTGGTGGAAGGATTTTGTAGAGAATTCCCATAACCGTCTGGCCCGCGATCTTTTGCAGAGGGAAAAACTAAACCTGTGGGAAGCCGCACGTACTTTTGCGTTGTTGAATTTGACGGTCTATGATGCCTATATCAATGTATTCGACAACAAGTTTCATTACAACCACTGGCGGCCTTATACGGCCATTAGATGGGCAGCTAATGACGGTAATCCCGACACAGCTGCCGATGAATCATGGAACAACCTTCATAAACATACCTATGCATTTCCTTCCTATCCCTCTGCACATGGCACGGCAAGCTCTGCGGCCATGACTGTATTGTCGAATACCTTGGGAACTGGTAATGCGTATTCCTTTACAATGAGGACAGCTACAGTGGAAAGTGCAGGTCCATTTTCAGAAAAGCTACCCATGGATCCTCCCATACGTGCATTTCAATCTTTTTCGGAAGCTGGATTGGAAGCCTCCCTGTCTAGGGTCTATTTAGGAATCCATTTTAGGTATGATTCCGAAGAAGGGCATCGTTTGGGCAATACAATAGGGGAGTATGCCAATACGAATTTCCTTAAGCCACTAGGAAATAACGAATAAAAAAGCATGTTCTTTTATTCCTAGACTAAACGAAACCCTGACTTCACTCAAAGGGACATTCCCTTAACTCACTTGTGTTTTATATACCATAGCGGTACTGTTAAGTTTGAGGAAACATTAAATAGTATACTATGAAAACACACAACACATCGACAGCAAAGCAAGTTTTAAAACCCATCGGTTTTCTTGTTTTAATCATGACCTTATGCCTTATGGCAAATCCTGTATATGGGCAGCAAGAAGGACAGGTAGTAACAGGACTGGTTACCAGTACGGATGGACCATTGCTTGGTGCAACCATTGTGCTAAAAGGCACTACTATTGGAGTAGTTTCTAATGAGAATGGGGAGTTCACGTTTCCGGAAGAACTAAAGGAAAATGATGTTCTGGTAGTGACCTATCTTGGATACAAAAAGGAGGAGGTTACCATTGCCAAGGGCACCACTTATGTAGAGCCCTTTTTAGAAGACGATCCTATTATTGTCGTAGCTGCCTTGCGAACCAAGGAAGGTACCATGCCATTGGAGGGAATGAGGAACTAATACCCTTCCAGGAATGCGAACCATCATTCATATATTCATCTTCACCTTTATTGTTCCTTTGCACGCTCAGCAAAGTGACTTCAATGAAATTGACTTCTGGCGTGCAGATTACATAGCGAAGGGACATAAGGGTGAAGAGTTGTATGATATGCAACGCTTGGCACACGGCTTCACGACACAATTAAGTACCGAAGTAGAACGTTTTCGGGTTATTTACTATTGGGTCTGTCATAACATCGCTGGCGATTACTATCTAACAGCAGAGAACGATGCAGAGCGTTTGCGCCTAAAGGACGATCCTGTGGCACTAGAGCGATGGAACCATCAATTTAAAAAGAAGGCGTTCACCAAACTGCTCATGCAGAAGAAGACCCTGTGCACCGGTTATGCATACTTAATCAAAGTACTGGCCAATCTCGTAGGGTTGGAATGTGAAATTGTGTACGGATACGGACAAACCATTAAAGCGAAATTCGACAAGCTAGTCGCGCCCAATCATTCGTGGAATGCCGTAAAATTAGACGGCAAATGGTATTTGTGCGATGCCACTTGGTCTAGTGGGGTCATAGATATGTCCACCTATTCTTTTGAATTTAAGTACGATGACTCCTTCTTTCTCATGGAACCTTCAGAATTTGCCAAAAGCCATCAACCCATCGAAGAGAAGTGGTTATTGATGGAACAGGATTCCATTTCTGCCCAAACGAAACATTTCCATTAAAAAGTACGCTAGCCATAGTACCTTTTGTATGTACATTAAAATGTATAATTTAAGTTCCCATAAACATTTGTAAATAAATCCAACCAGTATGCAGGAATTTTACAATACAGTTAGAAGGAACTATGTTATATTTAAGGGAAGAAAGAAGAGGTAACAATAGATCATTCCTGTAAACCCTAATACATATACCGCTCAATGAAACTAATAGCTACATTTTTATTTTTTGTCCTTTCCGTTACTACTCATGCACAATATTTTAGTGGAGAAATTGAATATGAAACGAGTATAATCTTAAAGGACACATCTTTAAGTCTCGACTCAATTTGGTCGCTCAAAAATGGATCGACATCAAAATACCTTATCTCACCTAACCTTTACAAATCGACCTATTTGGACAATGGAAATGTAACCTATGTATATACTTATGATGATGTTTCCAAAAGAATGTATGACGAGGTTCCGGATTCACCGTATATCACGTATCGTGATTCCCGAAAATCGAATTATGAATACTATGGTTCCAAAATTAATAGGGATAGCATTGTAGAAGTGTTGGGCAGGGAGTGTTTTGCCGTGCATTACGACTCGGAATATGGAAAGAGCACTACGTTCTATTCAGATGAAATTAAAGTCGACTATGAATCCTTTAAAGGTCACAAGGTTGGGAATTGGTACGAAAAATTGAAGGAAGTCAATGGTTGCATTACCATGAAAGCCATTACGGAGTTTGAAGACTATATAGAAATTCGTGAAGCGGTTAAAATCACATCTTTAGAGCTAACTAGGGATGATTTTGAAGTTCCTTCCGATAAAATTATAGTTGCATCGTACAGCGCCTTGGACAAACCTGCACAGATAGTCGAACCTACACAAAAGCAGATAGAATGTTACCAACAAAAAATAAGGGAAGGGCAGCAGAAGAAGCCCGATGCTGAGAAAATAACCTGTTATCTTAGTTTTGTTTTAACAAAGAATGGGGAGATTAAATATGTGGAACCCGTGGACATGGAGCATCCAGAACTCAACACCATTGCTTTAGATATTTTAAATAGCTGTTCTATGCAGTTTACCCCTGGTGAAATAAATGGTAGACCCGTTAGTTCCTTGACTTATCTACCCGTTGAATTTTGAAACTACAACGATCAATGTTCACATAGGGCACATTTTTGGTTTTTTTGAAAGGCGAACAATAGTATTTAATTATGTCAAGACTACTCATTCTCTTCCTCTTTTTGGGATGCCAATTTCTTTTTTCGCAGGAGTTGACCAAAAAGAATAAGGCTTTCGAAAATACGCTGAATGCTGCGGGTTCTATGTATATACTAATTTCAATGCCCGACACTTCCTATGAAATTGGCATATTTGCTAAGGAAAGATTCCTTCAAAACTTGGGGATTTACAATGAACGATGCTTGAAATTTCGATCCGATGAAAAGAAAAACCGGGAACTTCTTATGGCTCTCAAAGAGCTAGGGACCTTTGATAAATTCTTAGATACTTCCTGGAGGTATAGTGAAGTATATGATGAGGATGGAACGCCGAATGAATATAAGGCAGTTCTCATTATAGATATTTATTTCATAAACAGGCCGAGAAAAGGGTATGTGCGACTTTTCGTCAACGAAAAGGAGAAAGCTTTTAATTTTATAAACGGGATAGAACGATTATTTGCCAAGCGACACCAAATAAATTGCTTGTTTCCTATAAAAGAAAAAATTAAGGGTTTCAAACGCTCATAAATACTATAAAAATACGTTGTACCTTCAGTATCTAAATACAGAGATTCGTGAAAAACCAACACCTTCTTCTATTTTTAGTGTGCCTTGTCGTTTCCTTTTCTGGGATTACACAGAACCGCTATCGTACGACCTGCCAAGGCAATATGGCTAGACTGGACAGCCTATTGCAATCGGAACCATTAAATGCACAGGACAACCGTGGTCGTACCTTATTGCATTGGGCTGTGGCTTGTCGTAGGCCACAAGTGTTTCAATACTTGATCGAAAAAGGAATAGATATACATACCGAAGATAATGAGGGGGCTACAGCCATGTATATGGCGGTAAGGTTTAAAAGCGATACCCTTTTCGATGCGCTGGCCCAATTGCAAACGAATACCTCCTGGAAAACGAAATACGGCGCCAAATTTATGGAACGTGCCATTCTTGATGGTAATCTCGACTTTGTCCAAAAACTGGTGACAGATGGAGTGGATATTAATGGCGTAAATGATAGGGGAAGCAGTCCCTTAGAAATTGCAAAGCGAATAAAAGCAGATAGTATTTACGATTGGTTGGTGTCTAATGGAGCCAGCATTAGGGGTATACGGCGCTTTAAGTTATACGGCGATCTAATTGGACAAGCGCCCCCAGGGAAAACCCCGCAGGTGTTTGCCCCCAATTTTATTTCTACCGAAGAATATGAATTTGGTTCTGTGTTCAATGCCGCTGGGGACGAATTTTATTATGGGGTAGATGTGGGAGGAAGAAGCGAAATACGTTTTACCCAACGAGTAAATAATCAATGGAGCCAGCCCATAACACTCCTGTCGCATGATCGCTACGGTTATAACGATCCCTTTCTATCGCCAGACGAGCAGCGTCTCTACTTTATTTCGAAACGTGCTATGGATGGAGAAGGGGAGTTAAAGGACCATGATATCTGGTATGTGCAAAGGGAAAACGATTCTTGGTCCCAACCCATAAATGCCGGGTCTAATATTAATTCTGAAGGAAATGAATACTATATTTCATTTACAGATGGGGGTACCATGTACTTCGCATCAAATAAAAATGCACCCGAAGAACGCAGACAGTCCGACCAGGATATTTACTACTCAACTTATATAAATGGCAAATTTCAGGAAGCCGTTGCGTTAAGTGATGCTGTTAATACGGAACATTATGAAGCAGATGTGTTTGTGGCCCCAGACGAATCCTATATTATCTTTTGCAGTATGCGCCCCGAAGGTTTAGGGCGTGGTGATCTATACATTAGTTTTAAAAATCAGGATGGCAGCTGGACGCCTTCGGTATCTATGGGGCCTTCAATAAATACAATTCACCATGAACTGTGTCCCTATGTCACCTTAGATGGTAGGTACTTGTTCTATACCAGTAATCAAGATATTTATTGGGTAGATGCCCAGGTTATTGAAGACCTAAGACCTAAAAAAGGGGAGTAATGCTTTTTCTTATGTAAAACCCTAATATTCAAGTGTGTAACTCAATACCGATAGTCCCCCAATAGTCATCATTTTTACTTTTTCTTACTTTTATTGGGTAACCGTTTGGCGTCTTTGAGACTCTTATTAATGATCCATTCGAGTTGTCCGTTAACGCTACGGAATTCATCATCCGCCCACTTCTCAATTAGCTTGAACATTTCGGGATCTATTCTTAATACAAATGACTTCCTTTTACTCACAAATTAAGCGTTTAGCGTTCCAGCGTTCACTACTGGAATAGCCTCTTTGTCACCACATAAAACGACCATTAAATTACTGACCATCGAGGCTTTTTTATCGTCGTCAAAATCAATAATACCATCTTCAGAAAGTTGATTCAGTGCATCTTCTACCATTCCCACGGCACCCTCCACAATTTTCTTTCTGGCTGCAACAATGGCTACGGCCTGTTGCCTCTTTAACATGGCATTGGCTATTTCGGGCGCATAGGCCAAATACCCAATACGGGCTTCCATAACTTTAATACCAGCGATCGCCAAGCGTTCTGTAATCTCATTTTCCAGTGCCTCGTTAACTTCATCCATTCCGGATCGAAGGGTTAATTCGGCCCTTTCATCATCAAAATTATCATAGGGGTACGAACCAGCAAGCTTGCGAACAGCGGCATCGGTCTGTACACGAACAAATTCTTCATAATTGTCTACATCGAAAGCAGATTTATAGGTGTCGTTAACCTGCCACACCAAAATGACATTGATCATAATTGGATTTCCTATTTTATCATTCACCTTTACGCGCTCGCTATCAAAGTTTCTCGCTCTCAATGAAATGCGACGCCTGGTATAAAACGGGTTGGCCCAAAAGAAGCCGTTATCCCTTACAGTACCTTTATACGCCCCAAAGAGTACCAATACCTTCGATCCGTTTGGATTCACAATAAAAAAGCCTTTGATAACCAGAATGATAAGGGGAAACATGGCTATAAACCATGCGTTCTTGGTGATAACTAAACCTACTACTAGGGTTGCAATCAGTGCTATTAATACAAAGAGCATTGCATACCCGCTACGTGCCTTAATTGATTTTTCGTTCGTCATAGTGATATTATTTTGATATCACAATAATACTATATTTTTTTCAAATTTCAAAAAGAAGATGAAATGCGATAGAAATATTCTACTTTAGTTTAGTGAAATACATGAGATCGGCCCGGCCATTACTCATCACAACAAATACTCGCATATATTATGGCAAACAACGGAAAAAGCACGATGAAATATCTATTGATACTAACTTCAATCTTACTCAGCTCTTTATGCGCCACCCCTCTTTTTGCCCAAGAAAATGATTTTATTAGGGAATATCTGGAAAGGATGGAAAATTCAAGGAAGTACCTCCTTCTTGTGGCAGAAACCATGCCCGAAGACAAATATGAATTTAAAGCAACACCTGAGTCCATGAGCTTTGCAGCACATTTCATGCATATTGGCTGGGCTATGGATTGGCATAGTGAATCTTTGATGGGCGGAAGGGAACCAAGGGATTGGAATACAGATACAGAACTTAAGGTGGACCACAAATCCAAGGAGGAAATGATTGCCACAATCGATAGAACATTTCATAAAACCATGGAATTCATTAAAGAATTTGACCTCATAAAACTTGATGAAAGACTGGACTATTTTGGATTAGACCGAACAAAAAGGCAAATATTATTGTTACTTGCCGATCATATAACACATCACCGGGCACAAATGCTTGTGTATATGCGACTAAATGGACTGAAACCGCCCAGATATGTGCTGTATCAATAGAATTTTTAATTACCCATAAAAAAACAACGCATGAAAAATTCAATACTCATACTATTGCTATTCATTTCTTGTACATCTTATGCACAATTTGTAGAGGGTCAAGGCTTTTGTATTGCCTCTGAAGATAAAAGCTATTTTCCTTTGGGATTGAATGAAAAGAAAATCTTCTGGGCAGACACCCACTATACAGAAACCAAGTTAGGGACCCAAGAAATTGAAGGAAAGATATATGTAACGTTTCAACAAAAATGGAAGAATAATGCGACAGATGCCTTATATCTTAGGGAGGAGAATGGGGTAGTTTATCAATATGAAGATTGTTGTGAGACAGAAACGGTACGATTTAACCCCAATTTTAAGGTGGGCCATGTTTGGAAAACTGCCGATGGCATGGGTACCTACGAAGTGATTACCTACGATGGCAAGTTTAAGACCCCTTTTTGCAATTACGAAAACCTAATGGTTATCAAGGCAACCCTGCAAGGCGGAACCTTTGAGTTTTACTACCAAAGGGGGCATGGTTATGTGGGTGCATCTGTAAACAATCAGATTATTTCCTGTGTAACACCTACATTGGAAATGGATTAGGTTTTCAGAAGATATAATGGTGGCTAAGTTTAAGGCTCATTGGTTCTTCTTTATAAATTGTATATTGTTCATACTAACCAAAAAGACATCGGTTTCGTATGGAGAAACTAAACCTAAACCAAAGCCTACGAATCTATATCCCAGGGCTTTTTTTAAGTCTCATGCTGTATTATATAGCCTATCAGAAACTTGAGGGCATGGAAAGTACATTGCTGCCGGCTATATTCATTGGTTTGCTATTCCCTATTACCATGGGACGGTTGCAAAGGATGCTGTTCACCAAAATAGAAACCAAACCCTTGTTTAATGGTAAAAACTTTGACCAAAATTGGTTGGAAATCGTCATGGATAAAATGAATCAATATGGTATAGATTCTAAGCGCTTAGTGGAAATTGACCATATGGAGGACCAATGGCTAAGAAAAAAGGCTTTCGACTTTATGTCCAAATCTTTTTTTGTGAAGAAGTATTACGATGCGGAGCTTAATTACTTTAGGTTTCCAAAATCCATGGGGATTATGTTTTTCTATTTGTTTATTTCTTGCCTTATTGGTTTGGCATTGTCTATAGCCAAAACCATTTATTTCTTTGGGGATGAAGTTGTTTTAAAAGGACAACTTATCATTGTTGGGGTTTTGGTACTAATTTCAATTTTGTTTTTTCGGGGCTGCAGAAGTAATTTTATGTATTCCATAAACCGAGAACTAGATTATTGGAGAGTACTAGACAAAGCCCAAGTGGAAAGGTTGGCAGAGATTATTTCATCTTGGAAATGAATTAAAATAAATTACCGTTATAGCAATCCCTATTCAACGAAAAAACACATCTAAAAAAGGAAACTACAACACCTTTCTAAACGTACTTCGCTCCTTATGCTGGACGGGATTGTAATCCTTCCATAACAACTGTACTGCCGTATTTTCTATTAATTCTGGGTTGGTTTCTACCGTATCAATTCCCTTAGAGTTAAAGAGATATTGCATTTCCTCGAATATAATAGCCGTAACCCCTTTTCCTTGGTATTCGGGATCGATTCCTATAAGATAGAAAGCGGCAAGGTCATTTTTCTTTTGGGCTTGTAGTATATGCCACCAGCCCAAAGGCATTAATTTGCCATTTGCTTTCTTAAGTGCCTTGCTAAAGGAAGGCATCACCACAGAGAAGGCAATTAATTTCCCTTCCTTGTCCTTAATGCAGGTGATATAGTCTGGATGGATAAAGCTAAAATATTTCTCCTTGTAGTAGTCTATTTGGTACTGCTGTATCGGCACAAAGGTCTGAAGGGTGTTATAGGTATTGTTTAACAACCCAAACATAGCATCTACATAGGGGAGAATTTCCTTTTTATTCTTAAAACGTATCACAGATAAGCCGTAACGTTTCTTCACAATATTGGAAAACTTGGCTACTTTTTCCTTAATGGAAGGAGGGATACTTAATCGAAATTCTACCCAGGTAGCCTGCTTTTCGTAGCCCAATTGCTTAAAATGCTCAGCGTAGTAAGGATAATGGTACCAAGTAATCATGGTATTCATTTCTTCGTAACCTTTGGTCAGGATTCCAGCTTTTTCCATATTGGAGAAACCAACAGGACCTTCGGCATATTCTAACTGATGTTCACGTCCTTTTTCATATACCTTTTCCAATAGGGCCTTGGTCACTTCGATATCGTCTATAACATCGAACCAACCAAAACGCACTTTCTTCTTTTCCTGCTCCGTAATTTCCAGATGATTAATGATAACAGCAATGCGTCCAGCGACCTTACCATTCTTATGCGCTAAGTAATAGGTAGCTTCAGCATTTTTAAATACAGGATTCTTGGAGGCATCCAAAGTCTCCATTTCGTCTTTTATTAGTGGGGGAACCCAATACTTACAGTCTTTGTAAAGGGAAAAGGGAAAAGTAACAAATTGCTTTAACTGTTTTGGTGTGGTTACTGTAATTATGTCAATCATAGGCATTCACTTCTTCTATTGCAGTCCTCCGTCTCCGCCATCATCATCGGTCTCCAAACTGTCCTTTCGTTTTTTGTCTTTTTTCAGTTGTTTCTTTTTCTTCTTCAGGTCTTTATTTTTTTCCTTTTCGGCTCGTTTGGCTTCCCTTCCGGCTTTTCCTTTCTCTTCAATAAACTCATCACTCCCGTGCATATCGAAACGATAAGCCACTCCAGCACGGCCATAAAATAGGGAAGGAGTGTCCTTAAAGTTAATAGAAACGGAGAGATCTACGTGTAAATCTTTTGTTATGAGTGCCGCAGCACCTCCCCGTAATATATTATCGGCATAAAAATCGCTTTTAAATGCTTGGTTTTCAACAAACACAGAAAAGTAGGCATTTGTAGAATGTGTTAAAGTCAAAATATAACCATAACTGGGAAAATCTGTTGCAATTCGGTCTGCCACAATATTGGTAACGAAAACAAAACCACCAATAAGATTGTTCTGGGTAGACAGAACCACCTTTGGACTAATACTGCTTTCCTGTTCTGGGGTAAAGGGATTATCGGCAAAGTCGAAATTGGCACCCGCATAAATAGAAACTGCCGGAATAAGATCGGACCATTGAAGTTTATTGTTCTTCTTCCAACTCAATAAATTTGGCCCCTCCAATACTTTTTTCTTGTAGGGATCGTATACCAGGTATTTGGCACCAAGGGTATTACTTCTGAAATTACTTTCACTAAACTCGAAGGGAACCACCCCACGGCTATCTGTCACCGAATTGCGTTGATACATACCAATTAAGCTAACTTCCAATTCCTCCTTGAAAAAACCGTAGCGTATGCTGTAATCCCATGCAAAGGCATTGGTTTCGGTCTGTAATAATTCGTGTTTCTCTTTTCCTAAAGCAAAACCTGTTTCGAACTGCAATACATTTTTACCTACCGAAAAAGCTCCTTGGGAGACCCCTGGACGGTTGGTATTGATCATTTCTGTGTACTGAGCCATCGCACTTATAGGGCATAACAAGGCGATAATGAATAAGTTTCGTAGGATGCGCATGGCAATTTGGTTTGGATCAAAGATATAAGATTTTATCATTTATTTAATAGCTAGTTTTCGTCTTTTTGCGAGGCTTTCAGTACTTTTGAAAATCATAATAATAGCTATGATTTCCTTTTTGAAAACGATCTTAATCATCCTCTTGGTATATTTTACCCTCAAGTTTTTATTTCGCTTGTTGGCACCCTACGCCATGAGGTTTATAGCAAAGAAGGCAGCACAGCGCTTCGAAAGTGCGTTTGGTCAAGCCCCTTTTGATGGTCAAGGCCCTGGGCAGGGCAGACAAACCCAGACAGAACCGAGTAAGGATATACCCAAATCCAATGGTAAAATAGTGGGGGAGTATATTGACTTTGAAGAGATTGACTAAGACTACCTTGTAAAGTGTCCTTCCCTTTCAATAACCAGCTTCCTATAGCAGCTATCTTGCATATTTTTTATAATTTCCCTCGATCTTAATTCCACACGTATGCAGTTCAATTTTAAGCGGTTTATTCCCCATGTAATCGTATTAGTGCTTTTCATTATAGCTTCTTTGGCATATTTCAGCCCCGTATTAAAGGGTAAAGCCATTTACCAAAGTGATATTGTGCAGTACACGGGTATGGCCAAACAGCAAAATGACTTCCGTAAGAAAACCGGGGAAGAGACCTATTGGACCAATAGTGCATTTGGTGGTATGGCTACCTATCAATTGGGAGCTAAGTATCCACATAATTACATAAAGAAACTGGATTTAACCCTTCGCTTTCTTCCAAGGCCGGCAGACTATCTATTCCTGTATTTCATAGGGATGTATATTCTGTTTTTGGTATTGAAGGTCGATTATAAACTTGCATTTGTAGGGGCATTGGCATTTGGTTTCTCTACCTATCTCGTCATTATTTTGGGAGTTGGGCATAATGCAAAAGCCCATGCCATAGCCTATATGCCTCTGGTGCTCAGTGGTATTATTCTAACCTTTAGGGGCAAATACCTCTGGGGCTTTTTACTCACCACGGTGGCCATGGGATTGGAGTTGGTCGCCAATCACTTTCAAATGACCTATTATCTACTATTGTTAGTGGTTTGTTTGGGAGTAGCTTATCTCATCGATGCGTATAGAAAGAATATGCTACCGCATTATTTTAAAGCGGTTGGGATAATGACTTTGGGCGTGGTTCTTGCCTTGGGACTGAATGCCACCAATATTCTGGCTACCAAGGAATATGCTGCGGAATCTACGCGTGGAAAAAGTAATCTTACCATCAATTCGGACGGATCTCCTAAAGAGGGAGGCAGCGGATTGAGCTACGAATATATTACCGAATATAGTTACGGAAAGCTGGAAAGTCTTAATTTATTGATCCCAAGTTTTGTGGGAGGAGGTTCTGGTGATGGATTTCCTGATGATTCTGCCGCAGCCGAACAATTAATGAAGGAGACCGGTGCCACAAAGCAGCAGGCACAGCAATTTTTGAACGATCAAATACCTTTTTATTGGGGAGATCAACGATTTGTAGCGGCACCCGCTTATGTTGGTGCCATTATCATTTTCCTGGCGGTACTGGCCTTATTTTTGGTCCGTGGCCGATTGAAATGGTGGATTGTAGCTGGACTACTATTGAGCCTATTGCTTTCATGGGGACGAAACCTATCGTTCCTGACCGAATTCTTTATCGATTATGTGCCACTGTACGATAAATTTAGGGCTGTGTCCTCCATTCAGGTAATACTCGAGTTGGTGCTACCTATACTTGCGGTAGTAGGATTGCATCAGTTTTTCAACGATTTTCATGATACAAAAGCTAAGAAGAAAGCCCTGCTATATGCGGGTGGTATTGTAGGCGGGTTTGTTTTGTTGTTAGTGGTTTTCAGTTCGGCACTGGGATATACTGGACCTTATGACGATTTAATCATCGAACAAATGGGCGTGCCCTTTATGGATGCAGTTAGGGAAGACAGAGCTTCCGTTATGGTTACGGATGCCCTTCGTTCACTAATACTTATACTCTTAACTTTTGGGGTACTTTGGTTGGTATATACTAAGAAACTAAAGGAAATGTATGCTATTGGAGCATTGGCTTTATTAATTGTATTCGATCTAGCTTCAGTAGATTGGAGGTACATTAACAATGATAATTTTGTAAATGCGAAGGTCATGGAGCGCCCTTTCCCACCAAGTCAGGCAGATACCCAGATTCTAAAGGATGAGGGCCATTATCGGGTGTTCGATGCGAGCAATGACGCCTTCAATAGTGGGCAGGCGAGTTATTATCATAATGCATTGGGTGGATACCACGCAGCAAAACCAGGGCGTATGCAGGACATTGCCGATTTCTATTTGACCGAAATAAACCCGAACATGCTAAATATGCTCAACGTAAAGTATATTATAGTTCCAGGTGATGACGGTCAGCCGCAGGTTCAACAGAATCCATTTGCGAATGGACCTGCTTGGTTTGTTGAAAACGTAGTACCTGCTAATAATGCCGATGAGGAAATAATGTTATTGGATAGTCTGAATACCAAAAAGACAGCTGTGATTCATACCGATTTCCTTTCTAAAATTCCTACCAAGAATATTCCGCGTGATACTACAGCAACCATAGACCTTTCAAGCTTTGCACCAAACAAAATGGTATACGAAACGGCTACAAAGTCGGATCAATTAGCAGTGTTTTCTGAAATGTATTATCCACATGGTTGGAACGCCTACATAGATGGTAATCCTGCAGAATATTTTAGGGCGAATTACACCTTACGAACTATGGTAGTACCTAGTGGAATCCATCAAATTGAATTTAGGTTTGAACCCAAGGTAGTGAAGACCGGTAGTATGATGGCATTGGGAAGTAGCATACTTTTCTTCCTGATATTGGCTGGAGGGCTTTATATAGAAAACCGTAAGGATAAGGGCACAAAGAGTAAAGACTAATGAAACGCGTACTCATTATCTGCTATTATTGGCCACCAGCTGGAGGGCCAGGCGTACAGCGTTGGCTCAAATTTGTCAAGTATTTTAGGGAATTCGGGATTGAGCCAGTAGTATTCGTACCAGATAATGCACATTATCCATTGCAGGATGAAAGTTTTGTAAAAGAAGTTCCCGAGGATGTAGAGATCATCAAATTCCCCATAAAGGAACCCTATCGCTTTGCCAAGTGGTTTTCTAAAAGCAAAACAAAACAAATTAGCAGTGGGATCATTACCGAAAAAAAACCTTCTGCACTCGAAAAGTTCATGCTATATGTGCGGGGTAACCTTTTTATTCCAGATGCTCGAGTAGGATGGGTGAAGCCTTCCGTTAAATTTCTAAAACAATACCTGACGCAGCAAGACATAGACACCATTATCACTACGGGTCCACCGCATAGCTTGCATTTAATCGGAATGCATTTAAAGGATGCATTGAAAGTAAGATGGATTGCAGATTTTAGAGATCCTTGGACCACCATTCATTACCATAAATCCTTACAACTGTCCAAAGCATCTGCAGAAAAACACAAGCGCTTGGAAAAGGAAGTACTTACAAAGGCGGATAGGGTAGTGGTTACCAGTTGGAATACTCAAATTGAGTTTGCAAAAATCACCTCCAATCCTATACATGTTATTACCAATGGTTTTGATGCGCAGGAAGTTATTCACTCAAATTTGGACGACAAATTTAGCATCGTGCACGTTGGATCTTTATTAAGCAATAGAAACCCAGAGGTGCTTTGGAAAGTGTTATCCAATTTGGTCCAGGAGCATGAAGATTTCAAGAAATCCTTACAGATAAAATTAGTTGGAACCGTTGGGGTAGAGATCAAGGAATCGATACAGGAACATGGATTACGGCATTTTACCGAATTACCTGGATATGTTTCGCATTCGGAGGCACTTCAACTACAACATGATGCCCAAGTGCTTTTGTTGGTCGAGATGGACAAGGAAGAAACCAAGGCCATTATTCCTGGCAAGTTATTCGAATATCTCAGGGCTGAACGCCCCATTCTGGGTTTTGGGCCACAAGGAACCGACATTAAAAAGATTCTGGATGAAACCCAGTCTGGTAGGTATTTCGGATATAGTGAAGAGGAGGAACTTAAACAGGAACTGCTACAGTTGTTCGATAATTATAAGCACAGTAAATTACGTGTGCTATCGAGGGATATCCAGCAATATAGTAGGGTGGCTTTAACCGAGAAAATGGCTACCCTTATAAAAGAGCTATAAAAATCGAAACCCCCAATCTGCCGAAGCATCTTGAGGGTTTCTCACTAACCAACCAAAAACTTTTACAATCCGCGCCCTCTTCTTGGAGCAGATCCCCTTGATCTAGAGGTAGAACTTTTCTTGTTCACATTCCCCCTAGAACGATTGGGTGTACTTTTCTTATAGCTTCCTCCTCTTGTCGCATTGGACTTTCTCTTGTTTGAAGGAGCACTTCTTTGTACGGAGGTAGACTTTCTCTTATTAGATGGAGTCCCTCGTTGTACAGAGGTATTATTTCTTTTAGTAGAAGATCTTTTTACATTACTTCCCGAACGGTTTCCAGAACGCTGTGTTCTTGTCTGGCTACTGTTCTTCGCTACTTCACCCCTTCTGTTAGAAGGACGTGTAGTGGTGCTTCTTTTTTGGGAATTTCCTCTATTGGTCACCGTACCACGATCTCCTCTTGTTACGGGTCTTGTAGCTTTTCTCTCTTTTTTAATCTCGCGCCCACTGCGGCCCGTTGCTGTATTTGAACGAGAACCATCGCCCCTTCTTGCTACTTCACCTCTCCTTGCACCATCGCCTCTTCGGTTTATGTCTCCTCGTGAGTTATTATTACCACGTCCGTTTCTTGCCACTGCGGTATTTCTTCTGTTCGGATTGTAATCCCTGTTTATCGCAGTTCTACCGTTTCTATAGTGAATGCGGCTTCCAGGACGGTAAAAGTCCCGTCTTCCGTTAATGTACGATCTGCGACCGCTTCTATAGTAGTTCCTGTGATAAGCAAAGCTATAACGTACAGGAGCATAATACTGTCTGTATGGGAAATCGTATACAACACATCTATTGTAGAAAGGCCTTGCATAATATACATGCCATGGGCGATATACATAAGTTCTATAGAATGGGCTTACAAAGCCGGTACAGTAATCGAAGTATCCATAACTATTATAGAAAACCCGAAGACCACCAACTCGTACAATGCGTCTATTGGTATAGCGAATCTCTACATCGCCCGCTTGAACGATACGACCAAAGTTGTCATAGTAAACAGGAACATCTTCTATTTGTATGACAGCACCGTAGTCATCATATTGCACGTAAGCGTCGTAATCGAATCCTGAGTTGAACGAGATGCTCACACCAGGCGTGTTAACATTAACGTTTACGTTGCTTTCGCGGTTGCCCACATAGACAAAGTCGAACTGACCATCTGGAAATACGGAGAATTCAACGCCACCTTCCACGAAGATGTAAGAACTTCCATCATAAAAGTTTCCGAAGGTTTCAACGGGAGCGTTCTCTGTAGCATTTACTGTGAAGCTTGCTAAAAACAATCCCAATACGAGTGCTGTTACTTTTTTCATAATCTTAATTTTAAAGGTTGTACTTGCCATTATATTTTGGTTGGGCGTGTACACTTTTTTAATAACAACCACCGTGCCAAAAATTAAAAACCCATATTTTACGGGCTTTACCAAAAGAAGAAACCCTCCTTCACTCTTGGGGAGCTCGGGAGGGTTATTCAAAAAAACTAACCAACCAAAAAACTATATATTAACTTAACTTATTTCTTTACGATTCTACGACCTTCCCATACTTCATTGTCCCAATCATTCCAGTCATCGTCGTAGTCATTATATGTATACCAATCATCGTGCCAAACATTTCTGTTCTGTCTGTTTATGGTACCATAGGTCCTTCTTATTTTACCAAAACGGTTGTACTCTATAGACATACCTCCAACTTGTACCATAAAACCTCTTTGGTGGTAAATAGGAACACTCCCAATCTGTTTTACTTTCCCGTTTCGTTTGTAACCGATACGGATATTATTAACACCAATGATGTTTCCGTAAATATCTGTTTTAACTCGCAATCGATTATTGTTATAACCTCTCCTTCCACGTCTAAAGTTGGAATTTTGGTAGTACACCACATTACGGTTTCGTCTTTCATATTGGTATGGTGTTCCACAGATGGCGGCTTCTTCGAAATCGAAGGTACCGTCGGTATATACCGTGAAGAGAACACCATTTTCGACAAAACTTACGGATTGCGAATTGTGATAGCGATGTTTCTTCCCTTTTTTGATCGTAGTGTGGCTTCCTTGATGTTGAGCCGTTAGCTGCGTAGTCATTCCTCCTAGGAATAGGGCTACAAGTAATAGTGCTTTTTTCATAATCACTGATTTTAGGGTTAGTCACACAATAAGCGGTGCGACATACGCTATTTGGTTAGTGATAAACCAAGAGCCGTGCCAAAAATGTAACAATTTGTTTTGCAGATAGTTGCGATCATTTATTTGAGATATAAAAAAGCCAACGGCATTATAGCGTCGGTATCTGCAAGGTTAATGATAGGTTAATGACTACCTTTTTTCCAGCTAATTGCCTTTAAATGGTAATTTTACAAAATGGTGAAAAAAATCAATATTTTGATCATTGCTTCCGTAGTTGGTTTCCTCGCATTTTCTGCCATTCAAGCCTATCTCATCAATAACACCTATAAATTAAAGAAGGATGCCTTTTTGAATGAAACCCGAAAGAGCATCTCACGACTTGATGATTTTTCACCTGTCCTAGATTCTATTAATGACGTATGGCAGGATCGTTTTCTCATTTCGGTTTCAGAATACGAACAAGATTTGCTAACGAAGGATTCTTTGATAGCCCAGCTTAAAAGGCAGACCTATTCCCTTGATGAAGAATACCGGACCGCTTACAAGGCGGAAATGAAAAAGAACGGTGTGGCTTATGACCTTCAGTTTCAAAAGCGGGTAAAAACCATCATCATTCTTGACAGTCTTCAAAACGACACCCTGTTTTATAGTGAACCATCCAAGGATGGATTTAGATTAATTGGGGATTCCTTTGAACGTGAAGACGGACATAGGATTAGTAATTCCCTTTGGTTAACGGATCATACATATCAAGTACAAGAAGCAGATAGTACGGTATCAAGAGGTTATGACCTTCAGTTCGAAACCGAGGATATTATGAATATCGATGGTTGGAAACGAATTGTTCTGAATCAGTTGCAAGGACTGCTTATTATTTCCATTTCCATTTTTCTATTTGTTTTCGGGCTTTTGTATTATTCCATAAAGAACCTAATTACGCAAAAAAAGATAGCGGACATTAAAACAGATTTTGTCAATAATATTACACATGAGTTAAAAACCCCATTGGCCACGCTATCATTGGCCACCAAAATGATGAAGAAGGATGGGGTGCTAGAAACCCCGGAAATAATTCAGGGTACCATTAACACCATTGAAAGGCAAAATGTACGTCTTCAAAAATTGATAGATCAAGTACTGCATAATAGCTTGGGGTATAAAGAGATACAACTGAATAAAGAATCGGTAGCGAGTTCCATCTATTTATCCCAAATTGTTTCCGATTTTGAAATAGCCCAAGCCGACAAGGAACTAATAATCGAGAAAGAACTCGTAGATCCTTCCCCAACTATTAGAATAGATAAGTTCTATATCACCACAGCGACCATAAACTTATTGGAAAATGCCGTAAAATATGGAGGAACGCGTTTAAAAATTGCTACGGAATTAAAGGGTGATGACTTTGTAATATTCATTCAAGATAATGGGAAAGGCATTGCACCAAAGGATAGAAAGAGCATTTTCGAAAAGTTCTATAGGATTGGGAATAAAGAAGTGCATGATGTAAAGGGGCTTGGATTGGGATTATACTATACCCATCAAATTGTGATGGCTCATGGAGGAACCATAGATGTGGATAGCACATTGGGAGAGGGGAGTACCTTTATTGTTCATATTCCAAATAAAAAGTAGATCTATGGAAGGTGAAAAACACATATTATTGGCTGAAGATGATTCCGATTTTGGAGGAATACTGAAACAATACCTTGAAATTTCGGGATTTCATGTTACTTGGGCCAAAGATGGGGAAGAAGCCTTGCAGAAATTCCAAAAAGGAGTATACAGCATATGCGTACTGGATGTGATGATGCCCAAAATGGACGGATTTACCCTGGCTGAACAGATTATCGAAATAAACCCCGAAATGCCATTCCTGTTCCTAACCGCACGGAAAATGAAGGAAGATAAGATAAAGGGGCTAAAACTTGGAGCCGATGATTATGTGGTTAAACCCTTTGAAGCAGATGAATTGGTGTTGCGCCTTCAAAATATATTGAAGAGAAGCCAGAGACAGGAATACAGTGCACCCATTCTGGATGAAATCCTTAAAATTGGATCTTATGCCTTCGATGCACGCCGACTGGTACTTACCCATGGGGACACTGCCCAAAAGCTTACACAACGGGAAGGGGCTTTGGTTCAATTTTTATTTGCCCATCGAAATCAATTGCTGCGCCGAGAGGAAATCCTGAACGCCGTCTGGAACAATGATGATTTTTTCTCTGGACGAAGTATGGATGTGTTCATCAGTAAACTTCGTAAATATTTCAAAGAGGATCCTTCTATTCGCATTGAAAGTATCCGTGGAATTGGTTTGGAATTCATGGTAAGTTAATAAAGGCAGTGCGATCTGCCAGTTAACGTTAACCGAAGGTTAACCATGGCTAATTCCTTTTCAATCAACTCATTGCCCAATACATTTGTCCTGTAACATTTAAAAATCAAAAGACATGACAAAAGTAATCGTAAGTATCACAGCCATTGTATTAAGTATGTTTCAGGCAATGGCACAAACGCCGCCAACCCCACCGAGCCCTCCCGAAAAAACAAATACTGGGGTTTCTTACTCTATTAGTATTAACGGGGATGAGGATGATTCCAAATATTCCAATACCTCTGTGAGTATCAAAAAAACCAACGACACCTATAAACTAACAGCAAGTTTCAATAAAAATAGAACAAGCGAAGTGCGCAATGCGTTGTTGGACCATCTAGGTAAAAAAGGATTGACTATTAATGGCAGTACTTATAACTGGGTTCAGAACAAGTATGGCGATGAGGTGTTTGAATGCAAACTAACCAAAGGACACCTTCGTATCGTTATGGACAAGAATGCACTCGAAAGTAAATTATACGACAATATGGTTACCATGGGAGTTGCTTTAAAGGATCTCATTGCCGGATCTGATAGCAAGGATGATGCAAAAAGGGATATGGAACGCGCCGAAAGGGAATTGGAACGGGCGCAGCGAAACCTAGAACGGGCCCAAAGGGAACTGAAACGAGCCAAAAAGCAATAGTGAGGCTTTCATCAATCAACAAGAATCAAAAAAAGCGAGGATTAATCATCTCGCTTTTTTTGATTCCTATATTCAAGGTATGGCCTTACATCGCTTGTAGCTTTTCAGCCAAATATTTTGCTGTATATGACGCATCATTTTGCGCTACCTCTTCGGGAGTTCCCTGTGCGACGACCTCACCACCCAATTCTCCACCTTCCCTTCCCAAATCGATGATATGGTCGGCACATTTTACCAAGTCTAAATTATGTTCTACAACAATGACCGTATGTCCTTTATCTAAAAGGGCATAGAAAGAAGACAATAACTTTTGAATATCATGGAAATGAAGCCCAGTAGTAGGCTCGTCAAATATGAATAGTGCTTTCTCCTTGGTATTTCCCTTTACCAAAAAGGAAGCCAGTTTAATGCGCTGTGCTTCACCCCCGGATAGGGTAGAGGAACTTTGGCCCAATTGTACATACCCCAAACCAACATCTTGCAACGGTTGAAGTTTATTGGTGATTCTCTTTTCGTTGTAGAGTTGAAAGAAGCCAATCGCATCATCTACAGTCATGGAAAGGATATCGTGGATGTTTTTCTCATGAAACTTTACCTCTAAAATCTCCTTTTTAAATCGCTTGCCCTTGCAAGTATCACATTCCAAATGAACATCGGCCATGAATTGCATTTCTATGGTCACTTCTCCCTCCCCTTTACAGGTTTCACAACGACCACCATCTACATTGAAACTGAAATGTTTGGCTTTATATCCACGAATATCACTTACTTTTTGGGATGCGAATAGATTCCGGATATCGTCGTATGCTTTTATATAAGTCACTGGATTGGATCGACTGGAACGTCCAATAGGGTTTTGATCTATAAACTCTACACTCTTTATACTGTCGAAACTCCCTTTTAACTCCGTGAACTGACCTGGTTTCTCTCCATACCCACCTATCTGTCTGAGTAGCGCAGGGTATAGGATCTTTTTTACCAAGGTACTTTTTCCGCTACCGGAAACACCAGTGACGGCAGTAAAAGTTCCCAGGGGAAAGGTAACATCAATGTTTTTTAGGTTGTTGTGCCTCGCCCCAATGAGCTCTATCATATTTTTCGATGTGCGCCTTTTTGCGGGCACCTCAATCTGCATGGTCCCATTAAGGTACCGGGCTGTAAGGGAATCGCTTTTTAAAATGGCATCGAAAGTACCTGTCGCGACGATTTCACCACCAAAGGTACCTGCTTCTGGCCCAATGTCTATAATCTCATCGGCTGCTTTCATGATTTCCTCATCGTGCTCAACGACAATAACAGTATTTCCAAGATCACGAAGGGATTTCAGCACCCCTATTAAGCGTTCGGTATCTTTAGGGTGTAGTCCTATACTGGGTTCATCCAAGATATACATAGAACCAACCAAGCTACTTCCTAGGGAGGTGGCCAAGTTTATTCGTTGAGATTCCCCACCAGATAGTGTATTGCTCTTACGGTTTAGGGTGAGGTACCTAAGTCCTACGTCCATAAGGAACCGCAGACGGTTGTTTATCTCGATTAATAAACGCTTGGAAACCTTTTGCTGGTATTCGTTCAATTCAAGGTTCTTGAAAAAATCCGCAACTTCATTAAGTGGTCGCTCTACCAATTCCTGAATGGATTTCCCATTAATCTTTACATAATGTGCTTCTGGCCGTAATCGTTTTCCGTAGCATGTACTGCATCGGGTTTTACCACGATAACGGGATAACATGACACGATTCTGAATTTTATAGCTTTTCGATTCCAAGAAAGCAAAGAAATCGTTTAATCCTTCAAAATGTTCATTGCCCTCCCAGACCAATTGTTTTTGATCTTCGGAAAGTTCGAACCAGGGTTTGTGAATTGGGAAATCGAATTTATAGGCATTATTTACCAGTTGATCGCGATACCAACCCATGCTTTCCCCGCGCCAAGGGAAAATAGCGTTTTCATAAATGGATAGGGCAGTATTGGGAATAACCAAGTCCTCATCGATACCAATAACATCTCCATACCCTTCGCAAGTGGGGCAGGCACCATAAGGGTTGTTAAAACTGAACAGATGTACATTGGGTTCCATAAAGGTCATCCCGTCCTTTTCAAACCTATTATTGAATTCCTTTAATGTGTTATTTGAGAGTTGTTCTATGTATAAGGTGCCCTTTCCTTCAAAAAAGGCCATTTCTATTGCATCGGCCAGGCGATTGAAAAAATCCTCATCATCCTTTGTAATCACACGGTCCACTACCAATTGTAAATTTTTGGGAAGGGAACCTTTGAGGTCATCGATTCGCAATACCGTATCGTCCATTTTTACACGGGCATATCCTTGTTGAGCCAATGCTTGTATTTTATGATCCATGGTTCTTCCTTCTTCCAAATGAATGGGGGATAGGAGGAGAAGCTTTTCACCTTCAGGGAAGGTTTTTATGTACTCGATCACATCGGTTACGCGATCCTTTTTCACCTCATCACCAGAAACTGGGGAATAGGTGGTTCCGATACGGGTGTACAACAATTTTAGGTAGTCATAGATTTCAGTCGACGTCCCAACCGTTGAACGTGGATTGGTCGCATTTACCTTTTGTTCTATGGCTATGGCAGGTGCAATCCCTTTAATGGAATCGACCTTGGGTTTGTTAAGGCGCCCAAGGAACTGACGGGCATAGGAAGAAAGGCTTTCCACATATCTACGCTGGCCTTCGGCATATAGGGTGTCGAATGCCAGCGATGATTTACCGCTTCCCGAAAGACCGGTAATCACCACGAGTTTATTCCGTGGAATAGACACGGTAATATTCTTAAGGTTGTGTAATTTTGCTCCTTGAATAAGGATTTCCTGCTTGGTATCTACGGCTACTTCTTGCACTGTTGCAAACGGGGTTTTTCTTTGAATTTTGCAAAGATACCACTTCCTTTTTAAGATTGTATTGTTGAGGTAATTATAATTTTTTTAGGAAAAATCTGCCTTTTTTTTGCATTTCTGAAATGATTGTTGTTATATTTACCCCTAAGAACACAAAAACGTTGCCTATAGCATATTATTACTTTTTTAAATAAACATTAAGACTAAACAACCAAATAGTTGTTTATTTTAAAAAGAATAGTATGAAAAATAGCACGACCACTGACGGGCTTCTAGTAAGTCAGTATATGAAAGGTAACGAATCTGCATTGTGTGAATTAATTACCCGCCACAAACAAAGAATCTACAGTTTCATTTACTCTAAAGTATTTGATCGTGATGTTGCTGAAGATATTTTTCAGGACACATTCATTAAAGTAATTAAGACCCTAAAAAGAGGGGCTTACAATGAAGAAGGAAAATTTTTACCCTGGGTAATGCGTATTGCCCATAATTTGGTCATAGACCATTTCCGAAAGAACAACCGTATGCCAAAATTCGAGAACAATGATGATTTCAACATCTTCTCGGTATTGTCTGACGGATCCTTAAACGCAGAAAAGCAATTGGTGAAAGAGCAGGTGGAACGGGACGTTCGCCGCTTAATCCAAGAACTACCGGACGACCAAAAAGAAGTCCTTATGATGCGTATGTATAAGGAAATGAGCTTTAAGGAAATAAGTGAACAAACAGGGGTGAGCATCAATACGGCATTGGGAAGAATGAGATATGCGCTCATCAATTTACGTAAGGTCATTGATAAACATAACATTATCTTGACCAATTGATACAATAAACTAAAATAGACGTCGTTATTTAGGAAACAGCAACCTCAAAATAACGTTCTATGGCAAAATTGTACTCTGAAACTTCACGACGGGAGCGCGTGAACAAAAACTTGGCTCCGAAAGAAGAAACGATTAAATTTCTTCTGGATTACTCGAAGGCTTTAAGTGTTATAGATTATAATAAAATGAAGTTTGAAGCACTTCTAAACTAAACTTTGGAAACCCCGGATAGATCATCCGGGGTTTTTTTTGCCTTTTTTTCTCGGCGTTGCGCTGCCTTTCTATTTTTCAAATACAGGCAAAATCCTGTTGATTTTCAATTGGTTAGTGGTTAACTTGTTCAGTTAATCTTTAAATCAATGAGTCATGGAAGAAAACATTCTTGCCGCCATAATAGGTGGGCTTACAGGTGCCGTCATTAGTTTGGTATCGTCTTATGTTATTACCAAACTGAAAATAAACCAGGAAGTCAAAATCTGGAATACGGAGTTCGCCGTAAATTATTCCAAATTATTATTCGAAAGCCCTCAAGCTGCCCAACAATTGGCTAGACAATTTGCCATAGGACTTATTGTTGTCCGGGACCAAGAGGGAAGAACGGCTTCCAAACATTTTATTCCGTATCAATGTAAAGTGGCCATAGGCCGTAAATTGGACAATGATATTGTTATCGAAGATCCTTTTGTGTCACGTGATCATGGTATTTTCTTTTATCGGGGAAACAAAGTGTACTTTCAGTTGCTATCACCGCTTAATAAAACCTATTTGAATGAAGATCCCATTGATAAGATATGCGAATTGCATTCTGGGGACAAGTTATTACTTGGGCAAACGACTGTGGAGTTTGAGGAGCTTAAGTAGATGGGAGTGTTGAGCGGTACCAATTGTGAGGAGGTGTTGTTGAAATGCCCAAATTTGTGGTGACTCCTCTAAACAATTCGTTAAACCTTGGAGTTGGATACCCTTTTTTCAGTAATTTACCTAAAAAGAAAATTTCATGAAGAAAGCGCTATTCATCCTCTTATTTACGGGGGTTCTATGTCCCGTATTTACTTGCGTATCCCAAGAAACCTATACTTTTAAGGAAGGTGATCGATACGGAACCGGAAAATGGTATATGGGACGTGAAATCGCCCATGTCATGGGATTTACTGGTATCGATTGGTTGGAAAGACCGGAGCGGGAGCGTGAGGAAAATACCGCCATGTTATTAATGAATATGGACATTGGCCCCAATGACACCATTGCTGATATTGGGGCAGGATCTGGTTACCATGTATTTAAAATGGCTCCTAGGGCGACGAATGGGCTTGTATATGCGGTAGACATACAAGATGAGATGCTCCTTACCATTCAACAAAATAAAAAGAAGAAAGGAATTAAGAATGTGGAAGTCGTCAAGGGAAGCGAACAAAGCGTGAACCTTTCGGAAAATTCGGTAGATAAAATCCTGATGGTAGATGTATACCATGAATTCAGCGATCCAGTTGCCATGCTTTCTTCCATTACAAAGGCGTTGCGGCCTAATGGCAAGTTGTTTCTAATTGAATATAGAGCGGAAGATCCATTAGTGCCTATAAAAAGAGTGCATAAAATGTCTGAAGCCCAAGCCGTTAAAGAGATGGAAGCTGCTGGGTTACATCTGGAGCGCAATATCAATAATCTACCATGGCAACACTGTATGGTGTTTGTTAAGAAGTAAGGTGATGTGAGCAATGGGTGGGTTCTGTATAATTACCCTCTAAAAATGCCAAAATGCTGTAACATTTCTTTAAATAATGGGTCTTTCTTTGAAAGCAGACCTCATGAAAACTATACCTATTGTCTTGCTCGCAATGTTCCTATTTGCAGCATGCCAAGATAAATCCCCTTCAAAAAATTCGATAAATGATGTTTGGGTATCCGTTGGTTCGGGATGGATACTTCAAATTCAGGACAGTACCCAATATTCCTTATACGATATTACTTCTATCTCATGTTTACCTTCGCGAACATCCGAACTCGGGGAAATTCTTCCATCATTGTCATTGCGTAATGATACCCTATCCTTCAAAAAAGGGGTCATGACCTATAAATTTACCCGAATTGGCGAATTACCCGAATTGTGTGCCGCGGTTGTGCCCGAAGCAAAAAACATAGATCCCCTTTATAATTTTGAGGTGTTCGCCACGACGGTAAAGGAGCATTATGCATTCTTTACACTTAATAAGCTCGATTGGCAAACCTTATACCTTCAGCAAAAATCTAAACTGAATATTGAATCCACGGCCGCAGAATTATATATTGTAATAGAAGAAACCCTGGAACTTTTAAACGACAATCATGCCTTTCTCGAAGCAACAAGCGAAGTGCATGCGGTACTGGAGCAAATGGAGAGCGAAGCACCCGAGGAAGAGGAATCTGAATTGAAGGAGTATGGGGATTTTCAAATATCCCAGTTAGTTGTAGATCATCATATAGATAATGAGATGACCCAAGATTCGTGGCTTTTGAAATGGGGAACCATGCATGAAAGCACAGGGTATATAGTAGTAAAAGCAATGTGGTTGTATGCTGATCTGGACATTCCACAGTCCCTGATAGATGAAATGGGTTTTGTAGATGCCTATGTAACCACATTTCATCAATTGAATGAAGGGGATTATATTGAAAAGGAAGTGGAAGGGATACGACCCATTCTGGATAATGCCATGAAGGACCTAAGCCATACCGATCAGCTTATTATCGACCTAAGGTTTAATGGCGGTGGACAGGATGCCGTTAGCTTCGAAATATTAAACCGATTTAATGATAAAAGGCGTAGGGTCGTAAAGACAAAACTAAAAGTTGAGGAAGGGTATTCTCCCGAACAATCACTTTTCTTAGAGGCGCATCCTACTCCTTATACAAATCCTGTATATGTACTTACTTCGCAACAAACGGGAAGTGCTGCTGAAGCTTTTTCCATTTGCTCAAAGCCTATCCCGCATATGAAACGAATAGGCACAGCTACTCAGGGAGCCCTATCTACCGCATTAAAAAAAGAATTGCCCAATGGTTGGGTATTTTCCATTTCTAATGAAGTGTATATGGACAATCAAGGAAATTCCTATGAAAATGTTGGGGTCCCTGTAGATTATGAAATCCCGTTTCCTGAGGACAGGCAGTCGTTTTTTAGAAGTGTTGCCAATGATTTGGAAGGGGACAAGCAAAGAATTATAAATGCAATTGAGCGTCTCACGACAAACTAATGTCGCAGTTGACAAATATCACATACTAGAAGATTTGTATTCGTTATCTTGGGTTGTCTAAGCTACCAAAGTATGAAAAGGATTCTTATTGGGCTTCTTTGCCTTGGTTTTTCATTTTTCTTACATGCTCACCCTTCTTGGGGCATTGTTGTAGATAAAAACGGCAACATTTTCTTTGCCGATATTGCTCATAATGGTATGGGCTCGGTTTGGAAATACACTCCCGAAGGAGAGCTAATCCTACTACTTGGTAATTTTCATGCCCATAATGTTAGTCTGGATTCTCATAGTAATGTTATTACTGCACATGGTGAAAACAGTCACACCATGGTTCGTCTTAACAATGTAGGCAGTATTGATACCTTGCACCATTCCTTGGATTATCGTGAATTTTCAGGAGGCAATTGTACTTATGCTCCTAATGGTGAAATTGTATTTGGTATAGAGAATAAGCTTTGGCGAATAAATGATGTGGGAGTGAAAGAAGCTGTAAGCGATTATAGGTTCCAATGGAATCAAACGGTCTACGTAGATGCAGATGGAAATTATTATGGTCCGGACATTGGTATTGGAAACGGATCCCTAGTAAAAATTGATTCAGAGGGCAATGCAGAAACCCTAGCCACGGGCCTGATAGACAAGCATCCCTTCGATCCGCATAGCGATGTGCTGTTAGGAATCACTAAAGACGCAGCGGGTAACTTATACATTGCAGATACAGGAGGGAAGCGTATTGCGAGGATTAACGAGGACAAAGAAGTGGAGACTTTCTACACCTCGGATGGTCTATGGTTCCCTACGGGTGTTGACTTTGTAGGTACTACAGCTTATATACTTGAAAATAAATCCGATAATGGACTGAAGGGCCCCAGAATCATAAAGTTGGATGGAGCAGGAAACAAGTCCATTGTGTTCAACTATGAGACCTATAAAGCTGAAGGTGAGAACCCAAGTAAACAAGAGGGCAGGGAAAATGAAAACGATAATGATAGTGGATTGTGGTTGTACCTTATTTCCGGTGGATTGCTCTTTGTTCTACTCTGGCTCTGGCGCCGCATCGTACGATTTAAAAAGCTTAGTTCACTATCCCGGGATTAGCCTCAATAATACGGGTATTGCACTTTCATGGATTGTAGCATTTGATGTTGTCGTCCTATTGCCTTTAGCTTTTCTGCCATTTATATTTCCTGGATCACTATACCATAGTGTTGTTAGTCAAAGTGTTGTTAATTAGGGGCTAACGCTTGTTTTTGTGTGTACACCTAGGGCAAATATTATGCGGTAAAACCGTAAGTAAATTCCGATGCTTTTGGGTAATTTGGATGTGTATTTGTAAAACGACGAGTTATGAACTTTCTGAGAAGAGTGGAAAATGGGTTCAGGGTGTTTACGAAAGAGGTAACCAAAACAGATTCTTTTAGTAAGGGGGAGGAATTTGAAGAATACGTTAGAAAGGTGCTATTTCCGCAGGCCCGATTTCAATTATTGCATAAGTCGCAAGATCATGATACGCATCGTGATGATGTGCCGCAATCAAGCCTACGACCTGATTTTAAATTTAGGGATACTAAAAACGGCCAAGAGTTTTATGTGGAGGCCAAATGGAGAAATGGTTCCTTTGCAAAGGACAACAAAATCCAATGGTGTAATAAGAACCAGTTAAAGCATTACAAGACGATCGATGAGTACGATTCGAAAGTATTTGTCGTCTTAGGATTGGGTGAGAGTCCAAAGCAACCGAATGAAGTGGTTTTGTTCCCAATGTCTTCTTGTAATTTCAACTCGCTATACGATACTTTTCTAAACAAATATGCATTCTACTTAGGGAGACCCGTATTTTCTGGGTATTTATGGAATTTGAGATAAGAAATTACTTTCGCTTCTTTTCATATTCCGCAATGACGCTTTTCCTACCAATGGTTTTGGTGATGATGTCTTTGTCTAAATCCCAACCACGGGCTGGGCTATACTGACGGCCGTACCAAATAATCTGTAAATGCAAATCATTCCATAGATGCTTTGGGAATAGTCGTTTGGCATCCTTTTCTGTCTGAACCACATTCTTGCCGTTGCTCAAGCCCCAACGGTACATTAAGCGGTGTATGTGGGTGTCTACAGGAAAAGCGGGAATGCCAAATGCCTGACTCACCACCACACTGGCCGTTTTATGCCCTACAGCTGGAAGTTCTTCCAATAATTCCATTTCTTTTGGTACCTGTCCATTATACTTGTCGATCAGGATATGGGAAAGACCATGGATCCCTTTCGATTTCATTGGGGAAAGTCCAACCGGCTTTATGATTTCCCTAATTTCTTCCACAGTAAGATTTACCATATCATAAGGATTATCTGCCACTTCGAAAAGGAGCGGCGTAATTTGATTCACCCTTACATCTGTACTTTGGGCAGATAACAATACTGCAATGAGCAGGGTGTACGGATCTTTATGATCTAATGGAATCGGTATCTGTGGGTACAGTTTTTTTAACGTATCAATAACAAAGTCTACCTTTTCCTGCTTGGTCATTTTGTGTAATTTTACAAATAATTAGTTAAACAAAATTAATTGTGCATTAGCCACTGGGAAATCACGTGGGGCACTTGAACAAAAATACACCAATGAATACACTTAAAGAAGGGGATAAGGTCCCAAATTTTACCGCAATCGATCAAGATGGAAATACTCATTCCCTAACCGACTATGCAGGTAAGAAATTAGTGGTCTTTTTCTACCCAGCCGCGAACACACCTACTTGCACAGTTGAGGCGTGCAATATCCGTGATCATTATAAAGAGCTACAGGATGCAGGATATGAAATCTTGGGAGTTAGTGCAGATACACAAAGAAAACAAAGCAATTTCAGCAAGAAATTCGAATTCCAATATCCTTTATTGGCCGATACCGAGAAAGAGGTTATCAATGCCTTCGGGGTTTGGGGGCCAAAGAAATTCATGGGACGTGAATTCGATGGTATTCACCGTAAAACATTTGTAATTAATGAGGAAGGCGTTGTAGATCGTGTAATAGATAAGGTAAAAAGTAAAGAGCACGCTGCTCAGATACTGAGTGCCTAGTTGGTTACTTTTTCTTCTGCTTTTTTACAACCAAATAAAGATTTTTCCTTTATAATTTCAGCAACTCCGGGTGGTAGCATCTTTTCCCATCCGGATTCTCCATTTTCAATCATACGAAGTACTTCCCTTGAGAATATGTCTAGGACCTCAGGGTTAAAGCTTTCAATATCTACAACCTTGCCATTGTACTTAAAGAACTTGTACAGTTCCTTCATACGTGGATGTACCTTTAGATTATCACTGGTTACGTAGGATCCATCTGAATTACGCATTGGGTAGAGGTATACCTTAAGATCCTTAAAGAATAATTTACCAAAGGCCTCCAAAATACCACCACTTAAGTGGCGGTAGTACTTTTCATCAAAAATATCGACTAAATTATTCACACCCATGGTCAATCCCATGCGGTTACGTGTATAATTAGAGAAGTATTCTACCAACTTATAATATTCCTGAAAATTGGAAATCATTACCGTGTACCCTAATGAACAAAGTAACCTAGCCCTGTCCATAAAGTCCTGTTCGTCAATTTCACCTTCTGCACGCAAATTGGACAGTGTAATTTCAAAAATGGTAAGTGTACGGTCCTTATCTACACGATTCTCTTTGGAAAACATTTCCAAAGACTTTTCGAACATATCAATATTTACCTTGGTTACCGGGCGAAAACTTCCACGCAGTGCCAAAACATTCTTTTTGTAAAGAATACGAGCGGGTAAGATATTATTGCCGTCGGGTCCAAAAATAATCGCCTCGGTCATCCTGTTTTTAATCAACTGAAGACTCATCAAGCGATTGTCTACGTCTTCAAACTTGGGCCCGGCAAAGTTTATGGTATCAATTTCAATTTTGTCCTTATCAATGTGATCGTATAGATAGCGCAATAACTTTCTGGGCTGATCATGCTTGTAAAAAGCGCCATATACCAGGTTCACCCCTAAAATACCAAGGGTCTGCTGTTGCAACACCGCTTCATTTTCTTTAAATCGGATATGAAGGGTAATCTCGCTATAGGCCTCATCTGGTTTGGTCTGAAATTTAATACCCACCCAGCCATGGCCTTTATATTTTTTGGCGAAATCTATAGTCGCTACCGTATTGGCATAGGCAAAAAACATTTTATTCGGATGGTTCTCACGGGCAATTCGCTCTTCGATGAGATCGATCTCATGCGAAATCATTTTTTTTAGGCGGGATTCCGTTACATATCTTCCATCTTTCTCAACACCATAAATAGCATCACTAAAGTCTTTATCATAGGCCGATATGGTTTTGGCTATCGTTCCCGAAGCACCACCTGCACGAAAAAAATTACGTACGGTTTCCTGTCCGGCCCCAATTTCGGCGAACGTCCCGTAAATATTCTCATTAAGATTAATTCGTAAAGCCTTGTCTTTTATGGATGGAATGCTTTCAAATTCCTTATCCCCTGGAATGATTTCTGGCATAGCGATAGATTCTTTTTCCTCTTATTACAAAGGTAGCAAAACCCATAGGCAAACAAAAAAATTACTGTTATTTTTGTGTGAATGAAATCTCCGCTCACCGTCACTTTTTTGGGTACAGGAACCTCACAGGGAATCCCTGTTATTGGAAGCACCCATCCCGTATGTCTCAGTGATGACCCAAAGGACAATAGAATGAGGGTATCTGTACTTATTCAATGGGATGATCATACCATTGTAGTAGATTGTGGACCAGATTTTAGACAGCAGATGTTGCGTGAAAAAGTTCAGAAGTTGGAAGCTGTATTACTTACCCATGAACATAGTGATCATGTTTCTGGGATAGATGATATCCGACCGTTCTATTTTAGGCAAGGTAATATTCCATTTTATGCGGAGGAACGTGTGTTCAATGCACTTCACAAGCGTTACGAATACATATTTGAAGTAGAAAACAAATATCCAGGAGCTCCAACGATCATAGAACATACCATATCTAAGGAACAAACGTTCAAGGTAATGGGCAAGGAAGTGATCCCTGTAGAAGTAATGCATGGAGACCTTCCAGTTCTCGGTTTTCGGATAGACGGATTTGCATACTTAACAGACGTGAAGACCATTTCCGATGAAGAAATGCAAAAACTGAAGGGAATAGAGGTTTTGGTACTGAATGCGCTGCGGGAAGAACCGCATTATACCCACCTTAATGTAGAAGAAGCTCTGGAAATCGTGAATATCATACAGCCGAAAAAGGCATATTTTACCCATATTAGCCATTTAATGGGCTTTCACAAAGAAATGGAAGCCAAGTTGCCCGACAACGTACACTTGGCCTACGACACCCTAAAAATAACAGTCTAAATACACGCTATGAAGTCTAAAATATTTATGTACCTGTTTTTCTTTTCCATATTACTGGTTCTGTTTATGTATATGAATCAGAAATCAATCTATGAAAGCCAGGAAAAGATCATAACCTCATTGAATGCAGCGATGGAAAAGAGAACGGATTCCATTACCCAACTTATGGAAAGCCTTGAGGATGCCGATTATTTTAAACTGCAGGGGAATGATAATGCCATGACGTATTTAGAAAGTATTGGTCTGGACCCATTGAAAGTTGAAAATGAAATACAGGAGACCCTGCTGGAAATGAACCTCGAAAAAGGAGGGAACCCATTGATAGATTATGAAGGGTATGGTGAATTTAGGATCAACCATATGAAGTTTCTAAACCACAGATGGATTCAGGCCGAATTCAGTGATGGAAGTACATGGGGCGAGATGATCATAGAGTATTTCTACGACCATGAAATGAAATTGGAACTCACACCGATATCCTCCGTGCTGTATCCTAATTAATTATTGATTTTCTAACCACTCCTTGAACTCATAAAAGTTCTGTGGTGCGACCCCATGACCAACGGGAAACTCCGAATAATGTGAGTCTATACCTAAGTCCTTGAGGAATGGCTGTGTTTTTCTGGCCCAATCCACGGGAATAACCATGTCTACACTTCCGTGCGAACTATAAATGTTTAGATGGGAAAAGTCATTGCTTTCGTACCCTTCTTTTAAGATTCCTTCATTAATGTATCCACTAAGGCCTATGATATTTTTTATTTTTTCTGGAAAGCTCAATGCCACCGAAAAACTGAGGATGGTCCCTTGACTAAAACCCAAAAGGGTGAGGTTGGAAGCATCTACCGGATACAGCTCACAAACTTCATCAATTACTTTGGCGATAAGATCCCGGGATTCCCTCGCCTGATCATCATCACTAAACTTGCCATCGTCGGCGTCGAAGTAAATTTGGTACCAAGCATTTCCATAGGGTTGCATGGGAATAGGTGCTTTCAAGGAGATAACGGCATATTTTTCGGGGAGTTCGGTGGCAAAAGAAAATAAGTCGTTTTCATCACTGCCATATCCGTGCAACATAATAATTACGGGTGCGTTTTCCGCCAAGGTACTAGGTCGGTAGTTGTGTTCTAGAGAAAGGGATTGCTTCATAGTAAAAAAAAGATGCCGCAAGGTACAACCCTAGCGGCATTTGAAAAAGTATTTACGTGTTGTTTATCCAATTCCTTTAAACCATTGCTGGAATTGTTCGCCAACCACGGGAAGAGGCTTCTTTTCCCCTTGTACGGCACCAATAAAGCCAAGTAACCAGATTACAAAGGAAACCCCTTGAATACCCCAACTTAACATGGAACTTCCAATGGTAAAGGCTTGAAATATATTTAAAACGTAAAGCGCGAGACCCAAAAGCATAATACCAAGCATTTGGCGTATGTGGAAAGATCCGAATTCCGATTTTTCATTGTTGTTCATTACAAGTGCAATGATCCAACCGATAAGGGTTAAGTACGCAATGATTCCAATGGTTTTTCCATTGTCCGAAGAAGTAGTTGTCATAGTTAGAGATGTTTATGGTTAGATTAATGTTATCCTTAAAGATAGCGAGTCTAATCCAAAAACCGAAACCACGTCTGAAATTTCTCACTTAAAAAGGGAATGCCCTTTTTTTGTTTGAAGATGGCCATGAGAAAACAAAATAACCAAAGACAGGTGGAAGTCCAATAAATATAAAACCCTACAGCATAGGATTGCAGGGCCACCGAGGCAAATAACAATAGCACCAACCCGAACATATTTTTAATATGCCAGGAGGCAAATTCATCTTTGTTGTCCTTATTTAAGAAATAGGCAATCAATAATCCTATAAACGTACAATAGGCGATAATGGCCTTGGTATGTGGGGACATGTCATTCATTGATCACTAATTGATTCTGATGAATGATACCGTATACATTTCCTTTCATGGGGAAACCGAGCAACGCCGCATTCTTGGAAGTAGAAAGAATGCTTTCTTCCGAGAATACCCAATCACTCATTGGGTTAAATAGGGTAAGGTCGGCTTTTTGTCCTTCGGAAATACCAGTACTTTCAACACCGAACACTTTTCTTAATCCCGTAAGCCCTTGAATTGCAGTTTCAAGATCGGTTTCTCCCAGTAATGCGCCAAAACAACTTTCCAATCCGATACTGCCGAATTTCGCATGATCGAACTCAGTGCGTTTGTGTTCTACATCGATGGGGTCATGATCACTGGTAACACCATCTATAGTGCCATCGGCAAGGCCTTTTAACAATGCCTTTCTGTCCTTTTGTGTCCGTAGGGGAGGAAGTAGTTTATAACTCGTATCGAAAGTGTCTAACACATCATCAGTAAGGCATAGGTTATGTATGGCTACACTACAGGTAACTTTTAAGCCTTTCTTTTTGGCTTCTTTTATAAGCTTAATGCTTTTTTCTGTAGAAATGGTAGGGATATGTAGCTTTCCGCCTGTATATTCCAATATGTGCAAATCCCTAATGATTTGTAATTCCTCGGATAAGGCAGGAATCCCTTTCAGTCCTAATCGGGTACTGTTTTCCTCTTCATTCACCACTCCATTCCTAGCTACGGACTTTTCGAATGGGAAGGATTGCACCAGTCCGCCAAAGTTTTGCGCATACTGAAGTGCAATTTTCAACAGATTAGCATTCTTAATGGGTCGCTTATAGTCGTAGAATGAAATGGCGCCTTCATTATACATATCATATAGTTCGGCCAAATCTACCCCTTCACTTTTGGTGGTCATAGCACCAATTGGATAGACAGTAACTGGACTGTGATATGCCTTGGTTTTAAGGAACTTAACTTGGGATTTGGTATCAGTGACGGGTTGAGTATTAGCATTTACGCCTACAGCAGTATATCCGCTTTGAGCAGCAGTTTGCAGACCATTTTCCAATGTTTCCCTTTCTTCATACCCGGGTTCCCCGAAACTTACGCTGGGATCGAACCACCCTTGCGATATATGAAGATTGGAGAAGGTAAGTTGGGTACTCTTGGTATCGGAGATAGATGCCGCAATTTTTTGAATAACACCATCTTTAATAAGGACATCTCGTTTCTTACCATGATGCTTGCTTGCAGGATCAATTATGGTTGCCGATTTTAAGAGTATATCCATACGCTAGTTCTTCATGAATTTTAAGATCAACATTTCCCCTAGGAGAAAAACTAGGGCAAAAATAACAAACCATTTCCAAAAGGAGTTTATTTTATTATCCGAAGCTATGGTTTCGAACAATTCGGACACAGAATTATGTGCTGTTACGCCTTCCCAATCGCCTATATCCCCATATTGCAAACGGCTTTCACGCCTGGGATGGTTATAGGAAACATACTCCAAGAAAATATCTCCTTTCTCCGCCGAGAAATTTCCTGACACATTTGGTTCATCTGTTGTCGTGATGGAAACACTGCGGGCTTTGGTTTGTTGTAAAGGAATAAAGCTTTGAACACTATCCTTTAAACTAATAATTTCATCTTGGGCAAGGGATACCGGAATCGCAAAGGTGTTATTCTGTCCAATCTCATAATAAAGCTCGGGAAGGGGAAGGCTCTGTTGAGCCATATTAATTAAAGTGGGAACAATAAGCGGGGAACTTTTAAAATTGGAGTTGCCCGTTGACGCAGCAGCAGTCCCCAGATAACTCTTTCCTTGTTGCAATAAAAAGGGTTTCCCATCGGCAAAACTGAGTAGGGGTGTAGCACTGCTTCTCGTTTCCATAAACGAATTTACCTTTGGAAATTGAAAATTCGTGACTTGTTTTTCGAATACACTAGCGTATAAAGGATGTGAAAAGTTGATCTTGGAAATATTCTTTTCAGCATTAATTTCAGAAGTAAAACTACCTAGGCCCAATCCATTCAATAAGGTGTTGTATGAACTAATATCACTGCTAACCGATGGTATCACGAACAGACTTCCACCGCCCTCACTGAAAGCTTTTAGGCTATTGACTAATGAAATTGGGATCGATTCGAGTTCATTCAGGATAATGAAATCCTGATTGGGTATGTCGTTGTAATTTACCGCATCATGGCTTTGCTGAAGGTATTCATAACCTGGTTGATCAAATAATCGTTGCAGGAAGTTGGAATCTTCCCTGTTAATGGAAAGCACTTTTATTTTTTTTGGTGTATTCACACTAAAAAACAGACTATTGTCATACAAAAGGTCTGCATCGGTAATACGAAGTTCACCCTGAAGCCCCTCCACATTCTCCACGGTAAATGAGATGGTATTTGAAGCGCTATTGGAAAAATCGACCGCGGTTTTGGCCAGTAATGAACCTTTATTTAGTAACGAGATGGGTATACTTGGCGGAACTTCCCCTTGAGCAGATACTTTTACTTCCAGCTCTAGACTGGTTCCAGATACACCACTTATATATGCCGTATCAATGGCGACATTATTTGTAGTTACAGGGTTCATAACGGCCACATCGGTTCGTATTCCCTCTTTCGAATCCGGAAATGAAGTGGCATGCTGTAGATCTGTAATGATAATGAGACGTTTATCTGAGGAGGGATCGTTCGAGAACAGTTGGTTTCCCTTCAGCAATACCTCTTCCAATCCCAGTTGTGTGTAAGTGGGTTGAATGGATAGAATGTCACTTTTTAAATTATTTTGTGAGATATCCTTTTGGGTATCGCTATTGGTATACCAACTTAGTTTTTCCGGACCGCTCAATAATTCGTACAGTTGCTGTTTTGCCCGCGCGAGTAGGGGACCATTGGCTCCTTTAGCTTGCATACTAAAGGAGTTGTCCAAATAAAGCACTGTTTCCTTTTCTGTGTTTAACGCTGTTTGAGAGGCACTAAATGGTTGTGCGAAGGCCAAGATGATGCAGGCCAGGGCTAACAATCTCATAAGTAGCGTAAGCCACTTTTTTAGTCGAGAACTCCTTCGGGTTTGTAGGGTCACCCTCTTTAGAAAAGCCACGTTGGTAAACTCCTCTTTTTGAAATCGGCGTAATTGAAAAAGGTGAATTAGTATAGGGATAAGGAGCAGTAATAGGGCGTAAAGTAATTCCGGGTGTTTAAACTGCATTCCTTTTTTAAATTGGCGTCAAAGATATAAAATGGAATATAAAAATAAACGCTTCCCGTCTGGAAAGCGTTAAAATCTTCGTAAAAGAATAAATTAGGTCTTCTTTAGTTTGATCTCAGGTTTTTTCTCCTCAACGGGCTCCTCATCGCCATTACCACCACCAAATAATAGCGGGGTACTTGTATAGGTGCCTCCAAAATTGATAGCGGCATAATATACCTGGTCTACTGCGCTATTAAGTTCTTCATCCGACAAGGGACTTAATGGATGAATAAACACCGACCACATTATATCATTGGATAGGGCATATTTTACATCTAATGCCGTATGAAAATTAGCTGCCAAACAATCCAATAGTACTTCCTTATCCAATTTATCCACTTCAACTATTGGGGCAATGATCCGCATACGGTCGTTGCTTTCGTCCGTTATGACCATCATTGGCATTTCGTTATATACCAATTGCCAACGACCTGGAATACCTTCAATGGAATCCACTTTTTCAGTGAGGAGCGTTCCCAATCGTTCATTGTCCATTTGGGCGTACACTATAGATGAGAGGAGTAGGGCGAAAAGTAACAGAAATCGTTTCATGTAGACCAATTTAACAGGATAGTCGTAAGTTAACCGAATTACTAACATGCGGGCGCTTATTTCGGTATAAAAACGGAATCTGACTATCACTTTTTTCACTAAATTGTTCATCAATTCTATTCTAGCCATACTATGGGAATTAAAATTAAATGGAATTCGGAGAGAATACTGAGTCTTTCCGCGATGTCAATAAGTTTCATTACGCTCATTATATTCATTTATCAAACCAATTTAATGAGTAGGCAAAATCACTTATCCATCCTGCCATACCTATCCCTAACCACCTCCAATAGTCCAGTAGACAGTAAATTTAATTTGTCCTTGGAGAATCATGGTGTGGGTCCGGCTATTATTGAAAGTGTAACTATAAAACATAAAGGCAAGTCATATGATTTGGCCGAATTTAACAGTGAAGTGTTCACATTCTTAAAGGAAAAGGTTCCGAAATTAGATAGTATTCAAGCGATATCTTATGCTACCCTAGATCGGGGGATGGCGATTCCAGTGAATATTTCGTATACCATTATGGAAGTAACTAACGCTCCCAAAGATTATTTGCTGCTCCGTAATAGCCTGAATGACTTATTGGAAGATGGGATGTCTTTTGAAATAGTCTATAAGTCCATTCAAAATGAGCGTTGGGTAATAACTAATAATACCAAAGGACCAGAACAATTGGATTAGCATTTTTGAAGACTAAAGTAACGGTAGAATTTTAATCCCTGCTATTCCCAGATAGTTCATAGGTATACAGCGCCACGGTTTCCCTATGTCCTCCTGTGTTGGCATAAAGTGCCTGAGCCGCTTCATTTTCTAAGTCTGTACAGAGAAAGATGGTTCTAACCTTCAATTCATTGCACAGTTGCTTAAGTCTGTCAATAAGCATGGTAGCGATACCTTCTCTTCTATGGTTTTCTAAAGTTTCAATTTCATAAAGGAACAATTCGGTTTCATCCTTTGTAAATATTGGTAGTGTGTAGGCAGTAAGACCACCTACTACCTTACCCTTATTAATGGCTACCAAAACATGAAAATTGATATCGGATAGTCTTTCTTTAATGGGCAGGGATGAGCGTTTGTTAGATGGAGCCTGAGGTTTGTCTTGAACGATCCCCCAACATTTTAATAGGTCATTTGCCAATTCAATGTCTTTTTCGTTAAGTTTCCTAATCTCTATCATTGGTGGTTGGCTATTGGCAATCGGCTTGTGTGTTTTTGTTTTTCCACTGTATCCAATACTCCTGTAACCCTTCTGGGGTAGTCTTAAGAGCACTTATGTATAATTCTTGGCCAGGCATTAGTACACGAGCAAGTTCTCGCTTCCTTCTTTCAAGGGCTGGAGTATGATTCCATCCCCCAACATGATCGAAAGAGGTATAGGCCTCACACTTTTTGGCAACTTCAATGAACGGAATGACCAAGGTGTAAATTACTTCCCCGGATCCCATTCCAACAGTTGACATTTCAATATTTGGAAAATCTACTTTTCGGTAGTCCTTATTTTTATATAGATCTTTTAGTTTGTCACCAACAGCTCCGGACATGGTATTGGAGAACTGGTGTGCAATATCGGAACCATTTACAAACTCGGGCCCCTTATACGTACCACGGCAACCATTTTCAGTACATTGTACATCAGATACTTGGTTGTCATGATGTGCCAATGTATTAGTTGACTGCTTACAACCAAATGCCCAAAAACCTGTAATGAAAAGTATGATTACGTATTTCATAGAAATGGATGCGTTTCTTACAAATATATCGATAAAGGGATAATCCTTCCCTTGTACTTATACCAAATTAAAAAAGCCCCGATCCTAATGAATCGAGGCCTTTGGTTGGCCATTATAAAACAAGTTGAGGTCGTTTACTTAATAGCTCAGGTATTAAGGTCACCCATCGAAAAACACATGGCTTTCAATACGCATGTAGGTCTGGTATCAAAAGGTTGATTGTCATATGAACTCAGGGAATAACTTAATCCTTTCATGGCTTGTAATCAGGGCGTAAAAATAAACATAAGCAGGCTCGTTGGTTATAGATTTTAGTTTGGGGTTTCAATAAGTGAAAGATAAGAAATTAGATCAAAATAATCGACAAAGTGAGCGATATAATCGATGAAATACATAATTATTTAACGTAACCCCAAAATCAGTCGATGCTGCGTGAGGCTAAAATTTTTCGAAAACGCCCAATCCAAACAAGGCAAAATCATATTTGACCGGATCGGCTGGATCCAATTGGCGCAGCGCCGTGTCTAATTCGGCAACGGCCTTGGCATCATTTTGTTTTCGTTTCAGTAATCCGAGTTTACGCGCTACATTTCCAGAATGGACATCTAGGGGACAGGATAATTGAGAGGGTAAAATGGAAGTCCATATTCCAAAATCAACACGAGTAGTATTGGGCCTTACCATCCATCGCAAGTACATATTCAAGCGTTTGGCGGCACTGTTCCTTAAAGGATCGCCCACATGTTTTTCCGTTCTTTCAAGATGTGATAATTCGAAAAAGTCTTTTTTGAACAAGGACAAAGCATGCTGAAGTGAATGTTCTTTTGTGTAGGTAGAAAGCGCCCCTTCCAAGCCTTCTTTGTTGCTATATAGATGCTTCAAGGCCTTAACAAAATATATAAGATCCTGTCCATTGAACGTGCGGTGTACAAAGTGGGTGAGGGGTTCCAAATCATTATCCGTATGATTCATAACGAAATCATAAGGGGTGTGTCCCATAAGTTCAACGAGTTTATGCCCATTGTTTATTATGCTTTTCCGGTTGCCCCAAGCTATGGTAGCTACAAGAAAGCCAATAATTTCTATATCTTCTTTTTTTTGGAATAGATGGGGGATCTGTATGGGGTCAGTCTCAATAAACGAAGGGCTGTTATACAATTCTGCCTTTTCGTCGAGGAATTCCTTGAGTTCTTTTTGGTTCACGCTTACGAAACAATTATACCATCTTGCATGGTAAACTTACGATCGGCCATTTCTGCCAGTTCCTCATTATGGGTTACGATTACGAAGGTATGACCAAATTCATCCCTTAACTTAAAAAACAGGTTATGAAGGCGTTCTGCACTTTCGGTATCTAAATTTCCGCTGGGTTCATCTGCAAGAATTACAGACGGATGGTTCATTAAAGCCCTTGCTACGGCAACGCGTTGTTGTTCACCACCAGAAAGCTCATTTGGTTTGTGATTTATCCTGTGATCCAATCCTAGGAATGTCAATAATTCCTTTGCTCGTATTTCCGCTTCTTCCTTAGGGGTCTTTTTAATGTAGGCTGGAATGCACACATTTTCCAATGCGGTAAATTCAGGGAGTAATTGATGAAACTGAAAAATAAATCCTAAATGTTCATTCCTGAATTTGGCCAAAGCCTTTCTGTTCAGGCTTCCCACTTTAGTATTGTTAATGCTTAAGGTTCCTTCACTGGCTGTATCCAGTGTACCCAATATTTGTAGCAGCGTGGTTTTTCCAGCTCCAGAGGCGCCGACTATTGAGACGATCTCGCCCTTTTTAATTTCAATATCCACACCTTTTAGTACATGTAGATCACCATAATATTTGTGAATGTTCTTTGCAGAGATCATATCTGGGTATAATGCGTGAAATTACTACTTTCCAAATGATCTACAAAGTAGCATTGTTCTTATTGAAGAGGTACTTAACATTGTTATAATCGATGAAATAGGTAATTCGCAACGACACGGTATGCTGCGTAGGCTCATCGAACAAGTTGCCAAGGCTCTCTGAATAATTGAGGGTAGACTGTTCGTCTTGTTTGAAAATTTGATTCCTGTATAGGAAAGTAGCTTCACTACCCGGAGCAAAACGCCAGCGAAAGCTTAGATCTAAATTCCAGATATTGAAATTACGGTTAGGGTCATTGGCTGCGACATCATACTCAGTACGCGTTCGGCTTCCATCTTCGTTCAATGTCCAAAAAACGTCATCGCTATAATCGGCAACCGTCCAAAAATTCCTGAAGCGCAAATCGATGGCTTTATAAGGATCGAAATTGTAACTCGCAGTGATTTCGTTCTCCAAACTGCGAATATCCCTTTGACCAAAGAATATATTTTCATCATCATTGTCAATCCATCCAAACATATCATTCCGAAGGGAAAGATCGGTAGAGAGTATCACCAAGAATTTATCCGAAAAGCGATAACGGGGCGAGACATCCATAAAGTATTGAATTTGCGGCCCGTCGAATGCACTTCGGTGCCCAACGCCAAGATCATAAGCGAATTTCTTTCGATAGTCGGAGGAGCACCATAAGCGGCCTCCTAGATTACGGGGGAATTCAACAAAACGACCTTCCACCCTTGGTTCGAAATAATCCTTGTTTCTGGAGTTATACCCAACGAAGCCACCAAAAGCGAATCGTTCCTTGGTTACAAAAAACCAATTGGCGTTTATACTGTTTCCGGTTTCCACACTTGGCCTATACAAACGACGATGGCGATAGGTTAGATTAAACCGATAGCTATTGAAAAGTTTTGTGGGTTCAAAAATTTGATAGGAAGCACCCGCAACAAAATTGTTGAAGTTGTTCCTAAAATTCAACCCAAGATCATTGATGTCTAAGGTAGTATTTGCAAAATCATGACCTACACGGTAACGAAAGTTTCCTTTTATCTTGAAAATATCCAACTCAGATTGAAATCCTGTTTCCCAACCCTCGGCCCTGTGAACGTTACTAACGATAGCACGTCCGGAAGAACGAAAATTATTTCCCTTATCCGCTACATCGAACACCAAAGCAGAAGTGTTGGCATCCCTAAAATGTCCGTCCCGGGTTACATTCGTATTAATTAATGAAATAGAAGAATTGCCATTGAACTGCTGGTCCAACACGAATATATTATAGTTTGCCAACGGCTCGACCAAGACTTCCCTGGTGGCTCCCGAAACGGTATCGGTAACCGTGGCATAGGTTTTTTCGGTAATCGCATTAAAAAATCCAACGCCCAATTTGTCTTTGGTTCGCCCAGAAATCTTAATAGCGTTTAATAGGTTGACTTTGGAAGGATATTCCAAAACATCCTCATTTTCATCCAGTTCTCCGACATCACCACTTGGTGCATTTCCAACACGTCTTGAAAAGAAAATTCGCCCTTTGTTGAAAAGGTCTATACCCTCGGTAAAGAACTGCCGCTGCTCGGAGAAGGTCTGCTCAAAAGGTCCGAGGTTCAATATTACCTCATCGAAGGCGGCCTGGCCAAAGTCCGGAATCAATGTGGCATCTAATGTGAAACTATCGCTCAATCCGTATTTAATGTCCATTCCAGCCGTGAAATCTGTTTCGGTTTCTCCATCGAAATTGGATACTAAACCCTGTGCAAAAGGGAAGAGGGTTAAACGTACGGGAGGGTCAATGTTGCTCACTCCTGTTACATTACCGCTGTACTGTGATTCATTTCCTTTTGAGATATCGATGAAATTCCAGGTGTGCGTTTCGTTTTTGGTATTAATGCGACGGTAAAAATTTACGCCCCAGTCCTGTACTTCCACTTCAGGAAATCGAAGCGCATTGTAAGGTATACGAAACTCGGCATACCATCCTTTGGTGTCCTGGGAAACCCTGCATTCGAATACTACATTGTAACTAAAGTCAAAATCATTTTGGGTAGATAACGCATCACCAATAGTACCGGCACTAGTGACGAAAAAATGCGTTTCGTTAATACCATCATTATACGTATTTAGTGCAATGGCGAAATGATCCGCTTGCACAAACACTTCGTCACGCTGCGAAAACTGTCGTAAAATAGATCCTGGATCTGGGTCGTGCATATAGGCCGCTACATATACGTTCTTATCGTCGTATGCCATTTTTACCTCGGTCAGGTAGGCAGGGTCTACTGTTCCTTCATTTCCGGGTTGATACATATTGAAATCGCTGTAGGCTGTTAAGGATTGCCAGATTTCGTCGTCTAATTCACCATCTATTTTGGGAGGATTGGTTATTCGTTTGGCTTCCAGTGTCTTCTTTTCCTGTGAGTGGCTGATGGTGGTCACAAAAAAGATAGGTAGTAGCAGGAAAAGATATTTCATGTAACGTTAGTAAGCTGTTAGTGTTTCGGAAGTAAAAGTAAAAGACTCCCAAAAGGTGCGGTATTAACGAAAAGTTAAATACATTGGAGAATGTTAAATCCGTACTTTTTTAACATTAACTTTGGAATATCTTAATGAAAAGAACAGAAAAAATTGTATTCGCAGGCGGGTGCTTCTGGTGCACCGAAGCCGTTTTTCAAATAATTGAAGGAGTAGAAACCGTTATTTCAGGATATACCGGTGGTACGATCAAAAATCCGGCATACCGAGAGGTCTGTTCTGGACGTACGGGCCATGCCGAAGGTATTCTTATAACGTACGATCCCGAAAAGGTAGACATCAACACCTTGTTGGAAGTGTACTTCGTAACCCATGATCCCACAACCTTGAACCGACAGGGGAATGACGTTGGAACGCAGTATAGAAGTGAGATTTTTTACGCTACTGAAGAGCAACGGGTGGCTTCTGAAACTTTTATTGCTATCTTAACGGAGAATAAGGTGTATAAAGATCCTATTGTAACGAAAGTTTCGCCATTGGATGTGTTCTATGAGGCAGAAGAAGACCATCAGAACTATTATAATGATAATAAGGAACAACCATATTGTAGTTTTTTGATCACACCTAAAATCGAGAAAATAAAAAAGTACTATTCAGAAAAATTAAAAACCAATTAATGGGATCATATCGTTTTTTCGAAGAATATAATGAAGAGGTAACGGACGACCTCAAAAGTAACTATACCGAAATCCTTAAAGAGGTAGGAGAGGACGTTACCCGCGAGGGTATTGTGAAAACACCCGAACGGGCTGCCAAAGCCATTCAGTTTCTCACCTCCGGACATTGCCAGGACCCAGCGGAGATTCTTAAGAGTGCTATGTTTGCGGAAGATTACCACGATATGGTCATCGTTAAGGATATTGAGTTGTATTCCCTTTGTGAACATCATATACTCCCTTTCTTTGGAAAGGCCCATATTGCTTATATTCCAGATGGGCATATTGTTGGATTAAGCAAGATTCCCAGGGTTGTGGATGTATTTGCGAGGAGATTGCAGGTACAGGAACGATTAACGCATGATATACTAGAATGCATAAATAATACGTTACAACCTAAAGGTGTGGCAGTTGTGATCGAGGCTTCCCATATGTGCATGATGATGCGTGGGGTTCAAAAGCAGAACAGCGTGACAACTACTTCAGGTTTTAGAGGGCAATTTGAAAAGATTGAGACCCGCAATGAATTCCTGAAATTGATCAGTACCGATCTAGCCTAATCTTGGCAAGCTTATTGCTTGTGTATAACTAAATTAAAACCTACTTACTAGATGAAAAAAGACAAGTACAAATTATTGAGAAGAGGAATAGTGTATGACCTAGTGGGAGCTGCGTCTACATTTGTACCTTTTGTAGGGCCTTTTCTTGATATCCTTTGGGCGCCCTATGCGGCAAAGAAGATGAGCGAAATGTATGAGGGTAATACTGGGAAAATTGCTTCGGTAATTGTGTTTCTTGAAGAAATACTTCCGTTTTCCGATTTCATCCCAACCTTTACACTTATGTGGTTATATACTTTTGTTTGGGCCAAAACAGAGAAACCCGTTCAGACTATTGAAGTTGAAATAAACGAATAAAAAAAGCCCCGTACATCGGGGCCTTTTTTATGCATATAGTTTAGTCTTTTACCAAGAAGCCCAATCCCATGGCTCGGAGCATTTTCTTTTCGAAATTCCAGAAGAATTGAAATTCGCCGAATAACCAGCCGAAAAATACCAAGAGCACTTGATAAATTGGGAATATGATGAGTATTCTCACGGGCCAATAAATATACCAGCCGAATTCCTTGGTTACACCTATTGCTTCCGTTAGTGGGCCCGCAAATTTAGCGGAAGTACTACCCGTTATCGCAAATACAATAAAAATGACGGTGAGTTGCCAGTTGGAGGTGATTCCCCAACGCTTTTTGAGTTTATCCATAGTTAACCTCTAATGAGATTGCCTCTGTTACCTGGGAAGTTTTGATTATATCGTTGTTGGAAATAGATGAAGTAATTATATAAGAGGTAATTTACTTCATACCCATAATCGATATTAAACTGATAATTGATTTCCTGTTGGTACAGGTTAATATCGAACAACTGCCAGTTCATCACCCTGCGGTTCCATTCGGCTACAAATTGAATGTTTTTACGTTCTAAAAAATCCTGTCCGTAATACCCCCTAGGTTGCTGGGTAACCAACCAAGAATTGAAACCAGGCTCTATAATCAAGATTTCATACTCTAGCTCCTCATTGGCAATTTTTACGGTGTCATTATCCGCAGCAACTACAGCATCATTATCAGATTTTACTACAGATTTAGAACTATCGCAACTTGCAAAGGAGAGAATACAAATGAGAATGATGGCAACATACTTCATAGCTCACATTTTGAATTATTAAATTTAAGAAATTATGGCGTTTTTACGGTGGTTTTTAACTGTGTTTAACAAAAAATGTGCCCAAGGCACAAACCCAGGGCACATTGTATACTTTTTAGTTGTGAAGTCCTACTTTCCTCCGAAAAGACCTCCTAGCAAGCCACCAAGCCCACCGCTTTTCTTGTTTCCGCCACCTCCGAGCAGCATTCCGGCAACATCATCTATTACACTACCATCATTGTCACCATCCAAAATGGACTCGATTAGGCTTTGTTGTTTGGGTTGTTCATTTCCACCGCCCATAAGACCTCCTAGCAAATCCCCAATACCCGATTGAGAACTCACATTTTGCTGTCTCTTTTGCTTACCCAAATACCCTAACAGGATAGGGGCAGCTACTTGTAATATTTTCATTACGGACCCAGAATCCATACCAGATTTATTGGAAAGTGCATTGGCCACGTTGTTTTGGGATCCACCCAGTACATGTCCTAGAATTCCCATCCCATCATCTTTCACGTTCTGATCTACTCCGCCTCCAAAAAGGCCACCAAGATTATCTAAAATGCTTCCATCGTGCTTTCCATTCAGCGCACCCATTAAACCATCGGCTCCTTGTGGTGTTGAAGCATTCCTTTTCATGGCGCCCATTAAGATAGGGAGCCCCATTTGCAATACGGATGCAGTTTTATCTGTGGGTTGGTTGGTTTCATTACTTACGCCACTAATAATTTGGCGTCCCATGTCACTGTTCAATAAATCAAGTATTCCAGACATTATATACGTTTTTGGTTATTTCCTAAAGGTAGGAAAAGTTGTTAATTAATTAGCCCAGTAAGGAAATAATTTGGGTAGCCAACTCGGTCCCGATTCTGTCCTGTGCTTCTCTGGTAGCTGCACCTATATGCGGGCTAAGTGAAACTTTTCCGTTCATAAGTACCTTAATAGCTGGTGTGGGTTCTGCTTCGAACACATCTAATCCAGCGAAGGAAAGCTTGCCATCCTCTAGGGCATCCAATAAGGCAACTTCATCAATTACACCACCGCGTGCTGCATTGATAAGTGCAGCGCCGGGCTTCATTTGTTCTAATTCAGCCTTTCCGATCACATATTCTTTTTGGGCAGGGACGTGAAGGGTTACAAAATCACTTTGCTTCAATACTTCAGAAAGCCCTGTATGTTCGAAAGAGAAGGAAACTTTTTGTCCGTCGAAGAAACTAACATCTATGGTTGCTGTTTCAACATAGCTATCGCTGTACACGACTTTCATTCCAACGCCAAGGGCTATTTTCGCTACTTCTTGACCTATACGCCCAAAACCAATGATTCCCATGGTCTTCCCACGTAGCTCCATTCCACTGGCATAGCTTTTCTTCAAATCCTTAAACTTGGTGTCGCCTTCTAAAGGCATATTTCTATTGGCATCGTATAAAAAGCGAACGCCACCGTACAAGTGGGCAAACACTAATTCGGCAACAGAAGCAGATGAGGCAGCGGGTGTATTTATAACATGCAATCCTTTCCCACGGGCATAGTCCACGTCAATATTGTCCATACCAACACCACCTCGGCCAATGAGTTTTAAGCTTGGACAGCTATCTATAATATCTTTTCTAACCTTTGTGGCACTTCTTACTAGAATTCCATCAATTTGTTGATCATTGATATAATTAATTAGTTGCTCTTGGGCCACTTTTGTGGTGATTACTTCGAAACCGCCGTTCGTTAAGGCATCAACTCCACTTTGTGAGATTCCGTCGTTTGCTAATATTTTCATTATAAATTCTGAATTTTCAGTTTTTGTTCTTATTACGATTTCCTTTCGAATTCCTGCATGGTATCTACCAATACCTGAACACTTTCCAAGGGGAGCGCATTGTACATAGAGGCTCTATAACCGCCAACACTGCGGTGCCCATTGATTCCATTAATACCTGCTTCTTTCCATAGTGAATCAAACAGGTCGCCATTGGCCCCTTCGGTAAGATTGAACGTAGCGTTCATGTTCGACCTATCTTCTTTTGCTGCGAATCCTTGGAAAAGCGGGTTTCTGTCTATTTCGTCGTACAGTAGCCCGGCCTTCGCATCATTTACTTTTTCAATAGCTGGAATGCCACCTAGATCCTTCAACCATTGCATCGTGAGCATGGATGTATACACGGCAAACACCGGAGGTGTGTTGAACATACTGTCTTTGCCTATATGCACCTTATAGTCTAGCATAGAGGGAATCGTACGATCTACTTTACCGAGCACATCTTCCTTGATAACAACCAAGGTAGTACCAGCCGGCCCCATATTCTTTTGGGCACCTGCATAAATTATATCGAATTTTGAGAAATCTAATTGACGTGAAAAAATGTCGCTACTCATATCGCATACCAAAGGAACATGGGTTTTCGGAAACTCTTTTAATTGGGTTCCAAAAATGGTATTATTGCTGGTGCAATGAAAATAATCTGCATCTGAAGGTATTTTATATCCTTTTGGTATGTAACTGAAATTTTGATCTTTAGATGACGCTACTTCAACCAATTCTCCAAACATTTTTGCTTCTTTAATGGCTTTGGTAGACCAGGTACCACTATTGAGGTAAGCCGCCTTTTTTTGTAATAAATTGTAAGCGACCATTAGGAATTCCATACTTGCTCCTCCCTGAAGAAACAATGCCTTATATCCTTTGTCCTTTAACCCCAAGTGTTCTAATGCCAAATCCTGGGCTGTCTCCATGATGGCTACAAATTCCTTGCTGCGGTGCGAAATTTCAATTAGGGAAAGTCCTAGGCCGTCCAAATCGACAACAGCCTTTGAGGCTTTTTCCATTACTTCCTGTGGCAATATACATGGGCCGGCACTAAAATTATGTTTCTTCACAACTGGATAATTTATGGAGTTACTTTATTTAAAAATTTTGCAGCTACAAAGATGAGAAATATGGAAAGAATAGTAGTTAAAAAATCAACAAATTATCAATACAATGTCAACAAAAGCGGGCATTTGAAAGCTTCTGAATATTTCTGCTATAATTTTGCGAAATTCGGAATTATCGTTACAATTCCAACAAGAATTTTAGGGTATCCACACCATCTGCATAGTCCCATAGTTTTGGGGTTTGGGCCTCGCCGAAGGCTATTTCCCCTTCCAGACCACAATTAGAAACCACACATTGAATGTTTTCCTGGCTTTCAGAAATACGTGTTTTCAAGGTTGCTAAATCCTGATACCTTTCATAAAAAACCACCGAAATGGGAGAGGAAAACTGAAGGTCTTCCTTTAACAGCATAAACTCATTGTCCAATAAAGCGATATCGCTCATAAGATATACGGCTTTGTTGTAGTCGTAGTTATTTATATACTTATTGTTGTTTATGATCTCCTTCCAAGAATACATGCCATTGAAAAAGGAATCGAAGTTATACCCCTCTGGGATATATATTTTAGAAACATTACGACACCCTAATCCAAAATATTGAAATACATCCGTAGCTAGGGCTTCCATCTGCTCTTTGGATTCTTGGCCGTTTAAAACAGCCACAGAGTTCCTGTTCTTACGGATAATATGTGGGTACTTGCCAAAATAATAGTCGAAGTAACGCGCTGTGTTATTGCTTCCCGTGGCAATAACGGCATCAAATCCTTCCAGTTTTTCTTCAGTAAATTGAACGTAGTTGGCAAATTCCGGTTCTAGGTCAATTAATTCTTTGGCAAGATACGGCAAGAGCACCTTGTCATTAGAGGATAGCTTGGCCAAAACCTTATGACCGCTCATGAGTACTGCAATGAAATCGTGAAACCCAACCAAGGGAATATTTCCAGCCATTACAATTGCGATGGTTTTGGGAGTGTTGTTTTCTGGAAAATGATAGTCCTTGCTCCACGCTTCCAACTGGGTTAAGGTGAGGGCCTCACTCCAGTTTTGGAGGGCAAACTTTAAGTTGCTCTCCGTAAACCAGCTATTATGTGCTTTCGCTTGCTGTAGCACGGGATGATCTAAGTTCTGTGACCATTCTGAAAGAAAACTGCTCAATTGAGCAAATGCGTTAATTCTTTGTTGTAATTGCATACAGTGTTTGGAGATGCCCTTTTTCGGTGTTAAATTTGCGGCAAAGTTAGAAAAAGAAATCGCTATGGCCATTATCATTACAGACGAATGTATCAATTGCGGGGCTTGCGAACCAGAATGCCCTAATACTGCCATTTATGAAGGAGCGGATGATTGGCGTTATGCCGACGGTACCGACCTTGAGGGCAATTTGGTATTACCCAATGGGAAATCTGTTGATGCAGATGAGACCCAGGAGCCAATAAGCGATGAAATTTACTATATCGTGCCAGATAAATGCACGGAATGCAAAGGCTTCCATGAAGAGCCTCAATGTGCTGCTGTATGCCCCGTGGACTGTTGTGTACCCGATGAGGACAATGTGGAAAGCGAGGAGACCTTGCTAGGGAAACAGTCTTTTATGCACTTTAAGTAAGCTTCAAATTGGGATGGTGTTGATTTATTTCGAAAATCGCAACAACCATTTATAAAAATTTGGCTCCCCGTACATTTCTGTCCAGGCATTGTGACTATCACTTATCCTAGAGGTAAATATGTAGTTTTCGTTTGCGAAATCCGCACTGGCTATGGTTCCCGAATGGTGGAACTTTACTTTCGAAAGGGTTTCCAATCTGGTTACCCCTCGCTCACTCATTCTATATCCTACCACATTGTCTTCAGTATTGTGGGAAACCCAGATGGGTAATTTTGCCAGGGCCTCATAACTATCCACACCACGGTCACCGCCACAAATAGGGGCAACAGCTGCAAAAATATCTTCCATAGTGCTTCCCAATCCCCAAGCCCCAAAACCACCACGACTTAAACCCGTTAAGTATATTCTATCGGGATCTACATTACAGGTTGCTATGACTTCCTTCAAAATTTGACGCATGGTGGTTTCGTTGTTAAAAAATTCACCGCCACTAATATGGGGCATGACCACTACAAAAGTGTCACGTAAATAGTTGTCCAGTTCAGTATCAAGGGAACTTTCTTCCATAATCATTTGTGGTAATGCCCATCGTAATAGCTTATCCACATCGCCTCCAACCCCTAAACCGCCCTGCAAAAAGACAATGACGGGATATTTTTGAGAGTTAGGCTCACATGAATTGGGCACGTATAAATTATAGCCATCTATAGTTCCGGTGCCATATTCCTGGGTAATTGTAATAAGCGAGCCTGGATGTCCATTGGGAAGCGTTTGTGTCTTAATTTCCTTGGTTTGAGCAATAAGTAGGCAAGGGGAGAGTAGTAGGATCAAGATATATTTGAACGGGTTCATAAGAGTGAATTTAGAATGGTGATTGAATTGCTAGTGCTTAGTATAACGATGGAAATCCATTTTTTGTACCTTAGACCATGCCCATTTGGTTACATACCGTATTATGGATTGTGGCGATCTATGTTGTCGTTAGTGTTCTCCTGTATTACCTTCAGGAGTATTTTCTGTTTAAACCGGAAAAACTGCCAAAGGAATTTCAGTTTGCCTATGAAAATCAGATCGTAGAAGAATACAATATGGAGACAAGGGATGGGGCGATTATTAACGGACTGCATTTTAAGACCCATAACCCAAAGGGCGTAGTGCTCTACCTTAAGGGCAACTCGAAGAGTATAAAGGGATGGGGAAAGTTTGCGGTCGATTTTACACGGCATCACTATGATGTAATAATGGTGGATTACCGGGGTTTCGGTAAAAGTACTGGACGGCGTACCCAAAAAGCCATAAAGCATGACTTACAGTACATTTACAATAAGATTAGAGAGCGTGTAAGTGAGGATTACATCATTTTATACGGTCGGTCATTGGGTTCCGGTTTTGCCACTAAGTTGGCCTCTACCAATAACCCAAAGATGCTCATTTTAGATGCACCTTATTATAGCTTGACGAAAGTAACCAAGCGCTATATCCCATTCATGCCACTATCACTAATTCTACGATTTCCTATGCCTACGTTCAAATGGTTGAAATACGTGAATTGCCCCGTACATATTATCCATGGAACCAATGATAAATTAATTCCTTTTAAAAGCAGTGTGAAGCTTTCGAAGATTAAACCAGAATTGACACGTCTTTGGCCAGTTATTGGAGGAGGGCACAAGAACCTGAATAATTTTGAAGAATACCATAGAATGCTTGGGGAGATCATCAATTTTGAGAAGAAAGAAATAAATCTGGAAACCACAAGCCATAGGGTGATTCATTCCGCCAAAAAGACTCGATGAAACGATTGAAACGGTTTTTTGGGACCTTACTGGTTTTATACCTACTAACAGCCACGCTTATGATACTGTTTCAGGAAAAGCTCATTTTTTTACCAACTACTTTGCCCCAAAATTACAGGTATACTTTTGAGGAGGATTTTGAAGAGTTTTTTATAGAAGCCTCAGATGGCGCACGCCTTAATGCCCTTTATTTTAAAGCGCAACAATCCAAGGGATTAATCCTTTATTTTCATGGAAACGCTGGAGATTTGTCCAGATGGGGAACCATTGTCACTTATTTCACCGAGATGGATTACGACGTATTGGTAATGGATTATAGAACGTATGGAAAGAGTACTGGGGAGTTATCGGAGTATGCTTTGTATAAGGATGCCCATTTGTTTTATGAAAAAGCCAAGGAGCTTTATAATGAGGAAGAAATAATCGTATACGGCAGGTCGCTGGGAACAACGTTTGCTACTTATATAGCCTCTGTAAACCAACCAAAAAAACTAGTGTTGGAAACTCCTTTTTACGGATTAAGGGAATTGGCAAAGGAACGTTATTGGTTCTTGCCCGTCTCCACCTTTTTACGTTACGATTTTCCAACATGGAAATATGCTCAGGAGGTAGCATGTCCTATCACGATAATCCATGGAACCGAAGATAATGTGGTGCCCTACCACAGTGGCGAGCAATTATACGAAACCCTCCCAAAGGACCAAGCTAACTTGGTGACCATATCGGGAGGGTCCCATAATAATCTGATTGCCTTTTCGGGCTATCATGAAGCAATTCGCAAAGAATTGCTGTCGGATTAGTTATCCTTGTTTTCTTTGGCCTTTTTTAGGGCTTCTTTTCTTTCGATGGCTCTTTTCTTATCCACGGCTTTAACCTTCTTCTCTGTGCTTTTGGCTTTACCTTCGGCGCTTTCACCTTTTAAAGTGGCAGCCTTTAGTGAAGCAGGCTTGCTGCTTTTCTCGGCTTTAGCCTCAGCTTTCTGCTCTACCTTATCGACTTTCTTATCCGCTTTCTCAACTGCCTTGTCCTGTGCCTGTAATGTAATGGCAAAAGCAAATGCGCATGCCGTTAAAAGTACTTTTTTCATGAAATGATATTTTAAGTAATTATTGTAATTAGTATTCTCTCAAAGATACTTTTTTTATGGAGAAAAACTAATTTCCTTTGTTGCGTTTCAACTTGCCTACACCTTTCCCTCTACGTTCTAGGCGTTTACGATTGGCTTTTAAAGCCTCTTGGCGTTCTTTTTCCTGCTGTTCCAATTGTTTTCGTTGGGCTTCGGCTTTTGCTTTGGCCTCCTCTTTAGACTTTTTAAGCTCCTCCTCTTGTTGCCTTTTCTTCTCAGCTATAAGGGCTTCGTTATTTTCGTCAACTTTCGTTTCATCGACAAGTACATTCTCCTGGTTCACAGCCTTGGATTCTTCAGAAAACTCCTGATTCTCCTCTTCATTTCCGGCCACCACCACGGCACCTTTTTCACCTTCAATGGTTTCAACTTCCTGAACGGTCACATTGCTGCCTTCTTTTTTCACGACCCTTTTTACCGTTTTTACTTCGGTAATGGTCTTGTTTTCCTGTGCGGTTATAGTACCTACCATCAAAAAAGAAAGAAATACTAATAGGATAAAGTTCTTCATAATAATAGCTTTTAATGAATTGGGGTTGGGTAAAAATAAGGATTATTGGCAATTCTCCTACAAAGACCTTAGAATTTGAGCGATTCTTTGGTCGAAAACGTATATTTGCACTCTTAAAAATCTAAATAGAATGAAAGCAGGAATTGTAGGCCTTCCCAACGTAGGGAAATCTACCCTTTTTAATTGTTTGTCGAACGCAAAAGCACAAAGTGCCAACTTTCCTTTTTGTACGATAGAGCCTAATATTGGAGTAGTAAATGTACCAGACAATAGATTGGTGAAATTGGAGGAACTGGTAAATCCAGAACGGGTAATGCCGGCAACGGTCGAAATCGTTGATATCGCTGGTTTGGTGAAAGGAGCAAGTAAGGGCGAAGGACTGGGAAATCAATTCTTGGGAAACATTCGTGAAACAGATGCCATTCTTCATGTACTTCGTTGTTTCGACAATGACAATATTGTCCATGTAGATGGAAGCGTAGATCCTGTGCGTGATAAGGAAACCATAGACATAGAGCTGCAATTGAAAGACTTGGAGACGGTTGAAAAACGCATAGAAAAGGTGTTTCGTGCTGCCCGAACAGGAAATAAGGAAGCCCAGAAAGAGCTGGATGCCCTTGAAAAAGTAAAAAAGGGATTGGAAAGTGGAATTTCCGTTCGCGCCATAGACCTTACCGAAAAGGAAAGGGAAGAGTATATCGATCAGTTGCAATTTATTACGGATAAACCTGTAATGTACGTGTGCAATGTTGATGAATCTGCAGCGGCTTCAGGAAATGCCTATGTTGAAAAAGTAAAAGAAGCGGTAGCCAATGAAGATGCGGAAGTTTTGATTCTTGCTGTGGGCACCGAAGCCGACATTACGGAACTTGATACTTTTGAGGAACGACAGATGTTCCTTGAGGACTTGGGATTGGAAGAACCTGGGTCTGCAAAGCTAATTCGGGGCGCCTATAAATTATTGAACCTACAAACCTATTTCACCGCAGGGGAGAAAGAGGTCCGTGCCTGGACCATTCCCGTAGGAGCCACGGCCCCTCAGGCCGCAGGTGTAATTCATACCGATTTCGAAAAAGGATTCATTCGTGCCGAGGTCATTAAATATCAAGATTTCGAACAATACGGTAGCGAGGCCAAGGTGCGCGAAGCTGGAAAATTAGGTGTGGAAGGAAAGGAATATGTGGTGAAGGATGGAGATGTTATGCATTTCCGTTTCAACGTCTAGTCATATTTATTTCTGAACGTGTCCGAAGAAAACCCTTTTGCAGAGTTAGAACAGTCTACCCCCAAAACCAAACTCTGGTTTATTATTGTAGAAAAGATCGTAGCGATCCTTCTCTTTTTGTTGGGCTCAGCCATGTTCTATGCATTGTTTACTGATTCCGGAGGAAATTGGGGTTTTTATGAGGAAACTTATGGCTTTTTCGAGGGGATAAAACTATTCCTTCGGGATAATGGATATGTCCTGACCATGACTGTTATTTCCCTGTTTTCTGGAGTTTTTCTATTCCTAAAGCGCAAGGAAGGGTGGATAGGTACCATGGCCATACTAACGCATATGGGTGCCGCCCTCGGATTATCGTTTTTACGATTTAATATGTTGGATATCGAAAATGGCACATCAGACATCCTTATTTCAGTTCTGGTGCTATTGTTATTGGCGCTAATCGTCTTAGTCATGACAAGGAAACAAGCACAAATACGCTATTTATTGACCAAAAGGGATTACTATTTCCCTGCAGGTCTTTTTCTGCTCTTTTACGCGCTGCGCTACCTTACGCTGGGTCAAATATATTAATGTATTTTAGCAGCTAAAGCAACACCCATTGGAAGAAAGTCCTTTTTCGCAAATAGTCCCGGAAAAACCACAAACCCCTCGTTGGATTGTTGTGATAGAAAAGATTATAGCGGTTGTATTTGTATTTATTGCCTTCGCGATGAGCATAGTTGTGATCTCCAGTATAGATATGATTTTGGAAAATGATTTCTATGGCAGCAGCGCCTTTGACAAGGCAAAGCAATTCGTGCTAAACTTTGGCTTTACAACTGTACAGATACTGTTGTTCGCTTTTTCGGGGATTCTTCTGTTGCTCAACAAAAAATGGGGTTGGGTGTTGGCAACCTTGGCGGCAGGTTTATTCACATTTTGGGCGGTTATCAATCTTATCTATGTGTATTCACAGACCTGGAATTTCCCTTCTGTGTTAAACGCTTGGCTAGTAGTGCTATTGGCTGCATTCGGATATATTGTTTTCTTTCTAAACCGAAAAGCCATTAAAGATCGCTATGAAGTTACCAAGAACGATTACAGGAACCTACTGTATTATTTCGTGGCCCTAAGCGCTCTTAAAGTATTGGAATATATATTTTAAAAAGAATTCAGCCTATTAAAATAGAATTCAGAAAGAATTAGATCTCTTTAAACGTATCTATCATTTGATAAAAAGTACCCTTGTAGGTTTCCTTATACTCAGCCAAGGTCCATTGCATGACCATATAGATATTTTCGCGTCCTTCCACAAAGGTGAGTAGGTAGTAAATATCATAATCCACTTCAGGTACACTGGCAGTAAATTCCACTTGTTCTGCATCCATGCCATTAATGCTCACCTTTTTGGGAGTGCCTCTTTCTACCATGGTCATTCCCTCTGTGAAATAATCCATCTGGGCACTTCGGTAGTTCCCAGAGACAGATTGTTCTTCATTGTATTCCTCAATATCCCTAAAGGCCTCTACGAAATCATTTTTCGGCTCATCAATTATTGCGATATAGGTTTCCTTGAAAATATTCTGAAATTGAAGGGATGCATCGTAATTCAGATCGTTGGACTTCTTCATGTACTTGGGAATAGAAATTTGGTACATTTCCAACGCCGATTCCACCTTGAAATCCGATGTGTCCAAATCTTCAGCTCCCTTGTTGCCCATGTTACAGGAAGTGAACAATAAAAACAAGGAAAGTACAGTTGAAAGAGCGATGATTTTTTTCATTTTTTATCAGTTCAGAAGTTGTCGAACCAAGGTAGCCAATTTTCATAAGATTGCAATTGCCAGAGCCTCATTTTCTTAACAATTTGATGCAATTTTTGTTAATTACTTTACCTCGTTTAGGTTTCAGTTTTTACATCATAATTTTATATTAGCCTCTATTCAACCTACAATATGTCGCAAACCCAGTATACAGAAGATAATATTCGTTCCTTAGATTGGAAGGAACACATCCGTATGCGACCTGGAATGTACATTGGGAAGTTAGGGGATGGCTCTTCTCCGGACGATGGTATCTATATTTTATTGAAAGAGGTATTGGATAATTCCATCGATGAATTCGTGATGGGAGCAGGGAAGACGATCGAGATTAGAATTAAGGACAAAGAGGTCCGTGTTCGGGATTATGGTCGTGGAATCCCCTTGGGCAAGGTGGTAGATGTGGTGTCCAAAATGAATACAGGGGGAAAGTACGATACACGAGCTTTTAAAAAATCGGTAGGGCTTAATGGGGTAGGTACCAAGGCTGTAAATGCCCTGTCTACTTATTTCAAGGTAGAATCGGTACGTGATGGAAAGTTGAAATGTGCCGAATTCGAGCTGGGGGAACTTACCAACGATGGTTCCCTTGAGGAATCCTCGAAAAGAAAAGGAACCAAGGTTACCTTTATCCCGGACGAAAGTATTTTCAAGAACTACAAATTCCGTATGGAATATGTAGGCAAGATGCTGAAGAATTATGTGTACTTAAACCCTGGACTTACAATAGATTTCAATGGGGAAAAATTCTTTAGCGAAAATGGACTGAAAGACCTGCTAGAGGATAATATGTCCCAAGAGGATATGCTATATCCCGTTATTCACCTTCGCGGAAATGATATTGAGATTGCGCTTACCCACAGTCGTACCCAGTATAGTGAAGAGTACCATAGTTTTGTAAATGGACAGAATACGACGCAAGGAGGAACGCACCAAGCGGCCTTCCGCGAAAGCATTGTAAAAACCATTCGTGAGTTTTACGGTAGGAATTACGATGCCAGTGATGTTCGGAAATCCATTGTGGCAGCTATAAGCATCAAGGTAATGGAGCCCGTATTCGAAAGTCAAACCAAAACCAAATTGGGATCTACCGAAATGGGAGGTGATCTACCAACAGTGCGGACGCATATAAACGACTTCATTAAAACCCAACTGGATAACTATCTCCATAAGAATCCAGAGATAGCAGAAAAGATCCAGAAAAAGATAGTACAGGCGGAGAAGGAGCGCAAAGAACTTAGTGGGATTAGGAAATTAGCCCGTGAGCGAGCCAAAAAAGCAAATCTGCACAATAAGAAACTACGCGACTGCCGTGTGCATTTAGGGGATACAAAGAACCAAAGGAGCCTAGAAACCACTTTGTTTATTACGGAGGGGGATTCTGCAAGTGGAAGTATTACCAAGAGTAGGGATGTAAATACCCAAGCGGTGTTCAGTTTAAAAGGAAAGCCCCTTAACAGTTATGGCCTCAGTAAGAAGATTGTATACGAGAACGAGGAGTTCAATTTATTACAGGCGGCACTCAATATTGAAGACTCTCTAGAAGATTTAAGATATAATAATATCGTAATAGCTACCGATGCGGATGTAGATGGAATGCACATACGTTTGCTGCTCATTACGTTTTTCCTTCAGTTTTTCCCTGAATTGATAAAGGAAGGACACCTGTATATACTTCAAACCCCTTTATTTAGGGTTCGGAACAAAAAAGAAACCATTTACTGCTATACCGACCAGGAACGGATTAATGCTATAGAGAAACTAAAACCGAAGCCAGAGATCACTCGATTCAAGGGATTGGGTGAGATTTCGCCAGACGAGTTTCAGTATTTTATTGGTGAAGATATCAGACTGGATCCTGTCATGTTAGATAAGGCCATGAGCATTGAAGAATTATTGAAATTCTACATGGGCAAGAATACTCCAGAGCGTCAGGAATTCATTATCGATAACCTGAAGGTCGAACTTGATAAAGTGGAAGAATAAAAAATTAAACTATACAATAATATAGTCTGCCCTTGAGGCGGTCTTTTTATGAACGACGAAAACGAACATAACGAAGAAGAATTGACCCCAGAAGAATTAGCTTCTGAAAATGGAGAGGATGTTGGGATGACCGAAGGTGAATCCGGTGAAACCATAACACGTGTTACCGGCATGTACCGTGACTGGTTCTTGGACTATGCCAGTTATGTAATCCTGGAGCGTGCGGTACCCGCTATAGAAGATGGATTCAAACCCGTACAGCGCCGTATCATGCATTCCATGAAGGATTTGGATGATGGTCGTTACAACAAAGTAGCCAACATTGTAGGGCATACCATGCAGTACCACCCTCACGGAGATGCCAGTATTGGGGATGCCATGGTTCAAATTGGTCAAAAAGACTTGCTTATCGATACCCAGGGAAACTGGGGGAACATATTAACCGGTGACCGTGCTGCTGCTTCACGTTATATTGAAGCCCGCCTTTCCAAGTTTGCTTTGGATGTGGTCTATAATCCGAAAATCACCGAATGGCAGGCCTCATACGATGGTCGTAAGAAAGAGCCCATTAACCTGCCCGTAATGTTCCCATTGCTATTGGCACAGGGTGCCGAGGGAATAGCCGTTGGACTTTCAACAAAGGTGCTGCCACATAATTTTATTGAATTAATTGATGCGTCCATCAAACATTTACAAGGAAAGCGTTTTACGTTGGTTCCTGACTTTCCTACCGGTGGTATAGTAGATGTAACCAACTATAACGATGGCTTACGCGGTGGCAAGATAAGGAGTAGGGCACGAATGAATCAGCAGGATAAATCCACACTGGTCATTACCGAAATACCATTTGGAACCACTACTTCCAGTTTGATCGATTCTATTTTGAAGGCCAATGACAAAGGCAAGATTAAGGTCAAGAAAATTGAGGATAATACCGCTGCCGATGTAGAAATATTGGTACACTTACCTAGTGGGATTTCTCCGGACAAGACCATCGATGCGCTATATGCTTTTACGAATTGCGAAACTTCCATTTCACCTTTGGGTTGTGTTATTGAAGACAATAAACCCCTGTTTATTGGAGTAACGGAGATGTTACGGCGTTCTACCGATCGTACGGTGCAATTGCTGAAAAGCGAATTGGAAATTCAACTGAACGAACTCGAAGAGCAATGGCACTTTGCCTCTTTAGAACGAATTTTCATTGAAAACAGAATCTATCGGGATATTGAAGAAGAGGAAACATGGGAAGGGGTTATCTCGGCCATTGACAAAGGCCTGAAGCCACATGTCAAGCATTTGAAACGTGCAGTTACTGAAGAAGATATTGTTCGTTTGACAGAAATTCGAATCAAGCGTATTTCCAAATTCGACATCGATAAGGCACAGCAAAAAATTGACGCCTTAGAAGACAGTATAGCTAAAGTAAAACACCATTTAGATCATCTTATAGAATACTCCATAGATTATTTTAAGCGATTAAAGAAGGATTATGGCGAAGGAAAAGAACGTAAGAGTGAAATCCGTGTGTTCGATGATATTCAAAAAACCAAAGTAGTCATTCGCAATACCAAACTCTATGTGAACCGCGAAGAAGGGTTCATAGGAACAAGCATGCGTCGCGATGAGTATGTTACGGACTGTAGCGATATAGACGATATCATAGTCTTTACCCAAGAAGGGAAGATGATGGTGACCAAAGTGGATACAAAGACCTTTATTGGTAAGGGTATTATTCATGCGGCTGTTTTCAAAAAGAAGGATAAGCGCACGACCTATAATATGATCTATAAAGATGGGACGCGTGGTGCCACCTATGTGAAGCGTTTTAACGTCACTTCCATAACAAGGGATAAGGAATACGACCTTACCCAAGGAAATAAAGGAAGCAAGCTTTTATACTTTACCGCCAACCCTAATGGTGAGGCAGAGATTGTAACGGTCTTGCTCAGACAGAGTGGAAGTATCAAAAAACTGAAATGGGATCTGGATTTTGCAGACCTTATGGTGAAAGGACGTGCGTCTAAAGGGAATATCGTTACTAAGTACCCCGTAAAGCGTATTGAGCTGAAAGAGAAGGGACTATCTACGCTTAAACCACGAAAAATTTGGTTCGATGATACGGTTCAGCGCCTAAATTTGGATGGAAGGGGCGAATTGCTTGGCGAATTCCGAAGTGAGGATAGGTTGCTGATCGTGAAACAAAATGGTGCGATAAAAACGGCTATTCCCGAAGTTACCATGCACTTTGATGATGATATGATTGTACTGGAAAAGTGGATACCCAACAAGCCGCTTTCGGCCATTTATTGGGAAGGGGAAAAAGAACTGTTTTATGTGAAACGCTTTCTCATAGACAACCCAGATAGGGAAGATAGCATAATAACAGATCATCCTAAATCGTATTTAGAGCACATTTTTACTGTACATCGTCCAATGGCAGAAGTAGTGTTTGTTAAAGAGCGGGGTAAGGACCGTAAGGAGAATCTAGAGTTAAATTTGGAAGAATTCATTTCGGTCAAAGGAATATCCGCCATGGGGAATCAACTAACAAAAGGGAAGGTGTTGGAAATTAACGAATTGGACCCATTGCCCTTTGAAGAAGCTCCGCCAGTACCCGCTGAGGAAATGGAAGTGATAGAAGAGGAAGCCGTTACGCCGGATGTATCACCTACCACCGAACCCAAAGAAAGTCCGAATTCCGACGATAGCACACCAGCTGCCAACGATGACGAAGGGCAGACTACATTGTTTTAGTTATGAAAAACTTCATTAACGAGTTCAAGAATTTTGCTGTAAAGGGCAATATGATCGATATGGCCATTGGGATCATTATCGGTACTGCTTTTAATAATGTCGTGACCGTGATAGTGAAGAAAGTGGCTCTTCCTCCCTTGTCACTTTTAACGGACAGCGTCAATTTCAGAAACAAGAAATACGTATTGCGAGAAGCAACGGAAGGAGTGGAAGAAGTGGCTATTGCCTACGGAGAACTTATAGAGGTCCTTATCGATTTTGTGATCATAGCCTTTACCATTTTCGTTGTCGTCAAGATGATGAACCGCTTCAAGGCCAAGGCAGAAGATCCGAAGAACAAAACGGTCGAAACTCCCAAGGACATTGAGCTCCTGTCCAGTATAGAGCGCCTGTTAGAAGAGCAAAATACGTTGCTTAAAAAAGGAGATGATTAGACGTACCCTATTTCTCTTTTTTGATTAAATACATTCATTTTCTTTCCAAGATTGGTATATCAATCACCAATTTAATTTCTTCTTTTGTTTTAATAGTGGCAGTTCAAATGGTCACTGAATTGGTTGAATAAACACTTCGATCGACTTTCATTAAAACAGACACCTCCTTTCATCAATCTGGTTACACAGAGCCTATTCTTCATCAAATATTTCAGTCATTGATTCTAAGTTTACCGATGAATTGATAAAGCCTTTTCGAATTTGCAAAAACCATTATTTATATGAAAAGATTCGGTATCTTACTAATAAACTTTTTTGTATTTGGATTCATAATGTATGGCCAGACCGATACAGAAAACTATACAAAAACAACAAAGTACAAAGTAGCAACTCAAGATGGGATTGTTGAGGATGATTATAAGATTGAGAGTGTCACTTATTTTGATGGGCTTAATAGACCTAAACAAAATGTTGGATTACGTGCTGGTGGAAACAGGGAAGATCTCGTAACCCATATTGAATACGACGAATTCGGTAGGAAATCCAGGGAATATCTCCCTCTTTCAGTTGCTGGAAACAATGGAGATTATTATTCAGGAAGCATTATTACCTCCGACCTAAATTCTTTTTATTACGGGATGTTTGGAGAAGATTTTGATTCAGAAATCAATGCCAACCCATTTAATGAGGTGATTTTTGATGATTCGCCTCTAAATAAGGTAATTAAAACAGCCCACCCTGGATCTGATTGGAAGGCGTCTGGTGACCACACTATTATTAGCGAATACGACACTAATGGAAAGGATGAGGTGAGGTTATTTCGTGTTGTCTATGACTCTGGTGGAGAGCCTTCCCTAGAGGAGGATGGATTTTATCCGGAAAATGTTCTAATCAAGAATGTGGTTAAGAATGAAAACTGGACCAATGGGTTATTGAATACTACTGAAGACTTTATTGATAAGAGTGGTCGCACCGTACTGTCAAATATTTGGGTAGATGGGGGTGGCTTTGGCGCAGTTAAGGTTTCTACATATTTTGTTCATGATGATCAGGGGAGATTGATCTATAAATTAACGCCAGAACAATTTGCCCATATCTCGGGACCAGGATACGCAGATTATACAACTAGTTGGGCTATGAATGACTTCATAGAATCCTTTGGATATGTAAATGGTTTATTGATTTTTTCAATCCAGGATGACGTGTTGAGCATTAATCGATTACAGGCAATACCTCCTCCACAAGTAGTCCCTAGTAGACTAAAATTACAAACTGTAAAAAGCTTGGGAGTTACACCCGTCTTGGAAGACCGTTACTTAGGTAAAGTATATGGTGTTACATCGTCGGGAGACGAAATACATGCCGGAGACCTAAACATAGTAAATGGGGACTTGGTTTTAGACCGCATATCTAGTGACTTATATGATAATTTTGCGGTTGAGATTTCTATTGATCTAACAACTTCTTATGACCAAAACGGGATTGATAAACTAGGATTTCAATATAGATATGATGAGCAAAACCGTCTAATTGAGAAGAAAAGCCCGGGTAAAGAATGGGAGTATGTAGTTTACAATAGTCTAGATCAACCGGTATTTACCCAGGACTTGAATCTTAGGAATAATGGACAATGGATGTTCACAAAGTATGACGCTTTTGGAAGAAAAGCTTATACTGGAATAGTGGATTATAGCCCAGGGCGAGAAAGCTTACAGAATTTGGTAGATACTTATTCTGGGGTTCCTTTTGAAAAGCGACGAGAGTTACCCCTAACAGTTGCTGGAACACCAATCTACTATACAAACGACACCTATAATACTACTTTCTTATTAAACATTACAGCAATCCATACAGTAGACTATTATGATGATTATGTGGATCATGCTGGCTTATCATTGCCACCAACGGTTTTTGGAGTCTCTACTAATGTCGAAACAAAAGGACTGCCGGTAGTGAGCAGGGTAAGGGTATTGGATACAAATGATTGGATTGTCACATTAAGTGGTTATGATGAAGAAGGTCGTGTAATTTATAATTCATCAAAGAATCAATACCTGAATACAACAGATATCATCAAGAATAGACTGGACTATTTCGGAAATACATTGGAAACAGAATCAAGCCATTCTAAAGGCCTGGGCTCGCCACTAATTACAAAGGACTATTATTCCTATGATCATATGGATAGACTATTGGTACACCAGCAAAGAATAGGCACAGATAACCTTCAACTCATTACCAATAACGAATACAATGCATTAGGTCAATTAGTTACTAAAAGGGTAGGAGGACAGCCTTTTGAAGATGGTTATGATGATTTGGTAAATGTTGTAGTGAATCCCACTACTTCGCTTATATACAAAAGTGGTACGTCCAACAATTTTGATGCTGGACTCATAACTGTGGGGCAATTGGAGGCAAATGGAGGAATCACTTGGAAAACCCCTAATGCTGATAGTTGGAGCCAGGTTGGATTGAACGATCAAAGCAATTCGGCAGGTGCTGATGAATTAGACTATTTTTTCAATTATTACACATTCTTAGGACAGGAGTCTGTATTTCAAATCAAATCTAGGAATTACTTGACAAATGAATTACAAGTATTGCATTCTGGAACATATGAGGCCAATGATGTATTTGCGATCGAATGGAGCGATGGGGTTATGAAGTATATTCAAAATGGCATAGTCATTTATAATGAAACACTTCCCTTTGCGGCTCCCAATTCCTTAATAGGCGATCTTTCATTTAAAACTCCAGGGGCCTCTGTTCAGGATTTCTATTTATATGCGACAGAGGACACCGAGACTTCATTGCAAAAAGTCGATTACCAATATAACATCCGAGGTTGGCTTACGAATATAAATGATGTAAATGAACAAATGGATGGTTGGGCGTCCAGTGACTTATTCAAGTTTAGACTCAACTACAATAAGGTTGAAGGTAATGTAGGAACAGCAGGGGTAGTGCCCTTGTATAATGGTGATATCGCTCAGAGTATCTGGCGTTCAAAGAATACAGATACCAACAAGCGTGGTTATGGATATGTCTATGATGAGCTATCACGTATTACGAAAGCACACTGTAGAAAGGGACTCTTGCTTGATCAAGTGGAATATCAAAATCTATGGAATGTCACCTATGATCTGAATGGTAATATAAAAACCATGAATAGAAACGGCTATAACGACTCCAACAATCCTTTTGAGTGGGATAACCTAGTATATACCTACGATGGCAACCGTCTAACACAAGTAGCAGACAACGCCTCAAACCCCTATAATTATTTGGGCTTTAACGATGAAAATACTGGATCTCCAGATTACACATATGATGATAATGGCAACCTTAAAAGCGATGCTAATAAAGGTATATTAAATATAAACTACAATCATCTTAATTTGCCCAAGAGTATACATTTTAACACCTCTGGGTCTACAAGTAAAACCATTGCCATTTACTACACATATGATGCGTTAGGTAATAAAATTGCGAAGAATGTTGTAGATGGATCCGGTATACTGTCGCTTACGCACTATGCTGGTAATATTCTCTATTACAACAACCAGCTGCAGTTTATCACTCAACCCGAAGGTTATATCGACCCTATAGCAGATTTTACGCTAGATGGAGGTAAAAACAAAACGAGTGGTAATGACTACCAATACGTATTCCAATATAAAGATCATGTAAATAATGTACGATTGTCATATGCAGACTTGAACAATGATGGTAATGTAACTACTTCAGAAATTATTGAGGAGTCGAACTATTATCCCTTCGGTCTAAAACAAAAAGGATACAATACAGATATTTCTTCAAGTGGAAATGCGATAGCTCAGCAATGGAAGTTTGCAGACACACAATTGCAGGAAGAATTAGATTTGGATTGGTATGATTTCGGAGCTCGAAATTACGATGCCTCTTTGGGACGTTGGTTTAACCCAGATCCCAAAAATCAATTCGCCAGTCCCTATCTATATGCTTATAACAATCCTATTTCCAGTGTAGATCCTGACGGTGAGTTTGCTATACTCGCAGGATTTGCCATTGGAGCCATTGTTGGAGGGGTCTCTACAGCAATTGCAAACCCAAATGCTGATTTCGGAGATATTTTGACCGGGGCTGCAATTGGAGGAATAACGGGTGTTGTTACAGCAGGAATCGGTAGTGCTATAAGTGGCGCTACAACCACAGCTACAGCAACGATTTTTGGGGCGACCATATCGTACCAAGTCCCCTTAAGCGCTACAACCCAGGCATTTTTACAGGCAGGTTCGCATGCTTTTCTCCAAGGAACGATTTCTTCCACTATTGGTGGAGGAAGTTTTGGTGAAGGAGCTCTTAATGGAGCGGTTTCATCTGGAATAGCATCCATTACGGCTCCTTTAGGTTTGGGTGCTCAAATTGCATCTGGGGGGATAAGTAGTGGTATTACAAGTGAAATACAGGGCGGAAGTTTCGCTAAAGGATTTACAACCGGAATCATTGTTAGTGGTTTGAACCATGGACTGCATAGAGGAGCGCAAGCAACAATCTGGCCTTTCCCGGGTAAGTATTTCGGAAGATTAAGACATTTAATGGGTCCCGATGCAGTGGTGCTCGGAATTAATGGAGATATTGCCGGACCAACTGGAGGCGCCGATGTATCTACTGGTGTTTTGTTGATCCTTAGGGGGCCAGCAGCTGGAACAGCAGTTCCGGTGACTGATCTAGCAGTTGCATTCGGTCTAGATATTTCTATAGGGGTGAATTTTGGAGAACTGTATTTTACAGGACATGCTAGCGACATAAAAGTGGATACCTTTTTAGGAGCACGGTTTGGTCTCGACTTTGCTGTAAATGTGTATGGATTGGACCTAGGGGTCGGAGCTACTTTTGCCCCTTCTCCGGATCCGAACGACGGTACATTTGAAAATGCTGTGATTGGTGTAAGTGCAACTGTAGGCGTAGGTGTGCCAGGATTTTTAGTGAGTGCAAATGGCAACTACGGTTATACATTTAAAACAGAAGAATTAATTGATTTTATTAAAAACAGATAAGATAAATATGAAAAAGTTTTTGATTCTATTATTATTTACGGTTTCAAGTTGCTCAACCTTTTGCAAAGGTGGCTCAGACATATCTTACGACGAAGACTATGATATTGAAGTATATAATGTGAAGAAAGTAAAGGGCTTTTTGTGTATCAATAATGAGTACATAATAGATGTAGCTTATGACAATAGTGAACCCAAAAGAAAATTCCTGCATGATATTTTACAAAAAGGAGATCGGCTTATTACCAAAGCACATAATGATACGATTCATTTGTTGCGGGATCAGGAATCGTTTTGGTTCATTCTTCATGGGGACTCCGGTAGTCCAGACAAAAAAGCGACCAGTAATTAAAAGTTAAAAGAATGTTATTCTCAAATATTATGAAAAAGTACAAATTAGTAACCCTATTCACTTTACTCCTCTGTCAAATTTCGTTTTCTCAGGAAGGGGAGGATATGTTGTTGCCAAAGCAAGAGAGTAAAAATGCTTCTCTAACAGAATCTCAAACCCCTGTTTCAGTTCCTTCAGATTCACCTTTCTCTTTAGGAAAATCTATTGAAGGTCTTATTGAAAATTCGGTAAATGCTGCCAATGGAAAGGTCGCTTTTAACGTCCCTATCGCTACTATAGCAGCTAAAAGTGTTTCTTTTCCGGTTTCATTCAGTTATAATGGACAATCAGCTTTTCAACAGGGAAGAAAAACCAATGAGTATGCTCCAACCAGCACATTGGGAGTTGGGTGGTCCTTTACTATTCCCAAAATAATAGCAGACCACAAAAATACGGGGACTCGTGAAGATGACACCTTCTATATGGTAGATGGGGGTTCAACAATAGAGTTGTTGCCCATTGGGCAAAGCGGTGGTATTTGGTCATATAGACCTCAATCCTACGCCCCCATCGAAGTTACATTTAATACGACACAAGATGAGTGGAAAGTTGTAGATGAGAACGGAAGAATATTTATTTATTCAGATCGTTCATATTTATCTACTTGGGGCAATTGGATTGGTAGTACTAGACAAACACCTACAGGAAGGATGTCCTTTGAGTGGCGTATAAAAACAATTAAGGATCAGTGGGACGTTAACTATTTAACGTTCATGTATGACGTTGTTGAGGGACGGAACAATAGCTCTCAAACCACAAACAAACATACAGAAGCTTCGTATGTTTCTGAAATAATATCGTCGCAAGGAGGAAAAGTTGTTTTTAACTATTCGAATAAACATAGTCATGAATACTTCGAACCTTACACCCAGACTGCAGAACCTGATGCGTACCAAGAAAGGTTTGAAAAAAAATATCTTACCAACGTCAGCATATACAATTCGAACAACAATATAAAGTTTACATATGATTTAAAATATTTGGTTGTAGACACACAAGCGGCTTCAACCAAGAAAAGATACCTAACTTCTATTACCAAAGGGGATGGTCTTTCACAATCCCTTCCATCTCAGGAATTCGAGTACCATACTGCCGTTGGAGCTTTTCAAGGAGGAATTGAAAAAATCACATATCCCTCCGGTGGTACTGTAACCTATGATTATGAAAATAAGCTCTTATTTTCTAATTCTCGTAAAAACACAAGCGCTATAAGCGATTATACCTTGCTCGGCGTGCATGCAGGAGAGTCTTACGCCTTGAAATTCTATATTTCGAATCAAGAATATGGTACCGATTTGCATAGATTAAGAGCTATGCGCTACGTTTGGAGTGGTGATCAATTCGTGCAAGATGAAATTTATGATTTTGATAATAAATTGTTCGAGGTAGGGGGTAGTCCTATTCAGAGATTACAACAAGTTGAATTTGTTTTTAAAGGAGATTTTTATGGAATTCTGAATCACAGGTACTCCACGGATAGTGCAGATCTTTTCCTTTTTCATTTAAATTGGGATGGAAGAAGCTGGGATACGTATAAGCAAATAAACCTTTACGTAGGGGCTGGAGACCCTAAACTTATGGCAGGGGATGAGTATGTTAGTGTTGGCACACACCATCAAGGAAGTCTTAAGAATTACTTTTGGGCTGGGGATGATTGGCGCTTTAAATCTATAAGCCAGGGAAATGGACAGTATTATTATGGTGCTGGGCACAATTTTATAATTGCTCTGAATGAAGATGGAGGATATGATTTTATTACCGGTCAAGCGCGTTTGGATAATTATTATATCCATTATTTAGATAGTGAGAAAAAATGGGTTAGCAAATCGTGGACGGATTATATGCTTGCACGTGTGGCCACAGTGGAACTTCCGAGCCATTTCTTTCCTGGAAGGACTATGACGGGTTATATTGCACATGACAATCCTGAGTTCTTTTTACGTTGGGACACCAATTATAATGTCAATGCTGTAGACGACGTCATTGGTGCCTATGATGATGATAGGAACCTCATTTATTCTTCCTTTAATAATATGAATACCATTTCTTGGTTTTGGGCCAAAGAACCGAGTAAGTCTTCTAGATTCAATGGTAGCGCATGGAACGTTAAAAATATTGGAGATGGTATTACTTCTGGACAAACGTACAATACGTATATTGGTGAGGACATGATATTGTCTAGGGAAGAATACAACCCCAAGCGTTTCTTTTACAAACGATACAATCCCAACACCAACACTTGGTCAAATCATTTTCTTCAACCTTTCACCAACCATGTGAGCTATCACGCTGCAATAACAAGGAACTTTGCCGTGGCAGGTAATCATTTATACACAAGAAACTGGGCAAGTGGGGGAACATTAGGTGGAGCGAGTTTACTGCATCCCACAAAAAACACTAGTATTGTAAAAACGAACCACAATGATCATATTTTGGTTGAGTTAGGCCAAAACCCAAGCGAGAAACTTACAAAGCTTATAAGTAGAAACAAGGAGACTAATCAAATTCAATATGAAGATTTTCCCAACAATTTCTTTGAACCATTTTATTTGCATAGTACACCGGTATTGGATCATGCATATATGTCCAATTCCAATATGTTCTTAAGAGGGCAATCCTCGAGCTCTGGTGGTTTTACGGTGTATCTTCATCGCTTGATTGAGGATAAACAAACAAATGACAACATCTATGATGTTGTTGTAGATAAGATCATCTTAGACTCTCAGACAGGTTTACCGCGGGAAATAGATTATTCTTATACAGCAGATTACACGAATGCTTCTCAAACCAATACTTTTTATGGAGAAGTTACCATTAAGAATAATGGTAGTGGAATTGGTTCAGGTAACATTGGATATACAAAGCAATACTTCAATACGGGAGAGACCGATGCAAGAATGGCCGGGCTTATGGAAAAGCAGGAAATTAGAGATGCATCAGGAAATTTAGAAAGTGAAACTATAAACAATTGGTCGGTAGTGCTCACTAACTCTTACTACAACGGACAGTACCATATTTCTACCGCATTCAGTGTAAAATTAATGGATACTTATGAAAGACAAAAGTTTGAAGGTACTTCACAAATTGAAACAACTACGGACTTCACCTATAACAATTTAGGCCTAAAAACGAGCCAGACCACAACCAATAGTTTAGGGCTTTCCGAAAGACAAGACATAAGTTATGCTTACCAGTACTACTCATTTGTTGACGATAAGAATATGCTCAATCTTCCATACGAGATTACTGAAAGACTAAATGGAGAAATAATTTCCATTGGGCGCACAGAAATGGCCACGACGGCTTCTGGAAAAGTATACCCAAAGAAAATATTATCTAAAGCCAACACCTCTGATTTCAGATTAATTTCAGAAATAACAAACATAGACGACAATGGCAATATTTTAGAGGTGCATGATGGCAACGGAGTGTATTTAACCACACTTTATGGATATGACCATAAATATGCTGTGGCCACAGTAAACAATGCTAGGTTTAGTGAGGTTATAGCTGAATTGGATTACAGCTATTCAGAACTGCAGAATTTAGAAAGCGGACTAAAATCAGCTTTGTTGCCACTATACTCAGGGCTACCTCTTGAAACAATGACCCATATTAGCCTTTTCGATTCTGAGGGGCACTTGGTTACAGAAATTGACTCTAGAAAGCAAGAAATAAACTACACTTACGATTCGTTTGGTAGACAAATAAGAACCCTGGATAAAGATGGAAACATCCTAGATGAGAAGAAATATAATTTTGGATCGAACTAAACACGGTAATTAAATTTAAAAAAAGCCCCGACTGGGGCTTTTTTTAGTTAAATATTCTTTTCTAATAAAAAGTTTGCCGCATTTTCCTCCACAAAACGCTCTAAAGTGGTAAAGAAATCCTTTATGACCCCTGTATCATTATTCACATTTATGGTTACCAATCGCACAAATTCATCTTCATTGAAAGTGCCATAACCTACGAGCAATTGAGAATGCTCATATAGTAAGGTGCAAAGATCCCTAGCCGGAATTCCCTTATAATTGAAACAAACAGAGATAGATTCATCTATACTGTAATCCTGATAGTCTGGATGATTTCGAACATAATCGCGCGCAAAGTCAGCCAATTCAAATTGTTTGTTAACCATTTCTTCCAATCCTTGGGTCCCCACGCTTTTCCATAAGGTCCAGAACTTTAGGGCGTCATTACGACGACCACATTGCAATGACGTTTTTCCTAAGTTAAAATCATCGTGATCAGTTTGATATAGGTAACTAGCATCGTTGGAGAAGCTATCATAAAGGTATTTTTTATCCTTCACCATAAGTAAAGAACAGGTAAGGGGAGTACCCATCATTTTATGGGCGTTTAGGCTAAAGGAGTCTACTTTCGAAAGACCTTTGAGCAAATGCGTGTATTTCCCACTAAAAATAACAGACCCGCAGTACGCTCCATCCACATGCAACCAAACCCCGTATTTCTTACAGATATCCGCAATACCATCTATGGGGTCAAAGGCTCCTAATACAGTGGTTCCCGCTGTGGCATTCACCAAAGTAGGAACATATCCGGCTTCAAGATCCTTAACGATAGCAGTTTCTAGAGCATCCACCTTCATACGGCCCATTCCATCCACTGCCACAGATCTCACATTATCCCTGCCTATGCCACTAAAAGCAGCATTTTTGGGGGTGCTATAATGTGATTCGCATGAAGTATAAACAGTTAAGTTGTTTTGCACGCCTTCATAGCGAGCTTTCCGTTGCTTGAAATCGCGGGCCATTAGCATTCCCATGAAGTTGGTCATGGATCCTCCAGAGGCAAAAGTACCATCCGAATCTCCATCCCAACCAATGATATCACAAACTTTGCGCAACACGGCCTTTTCTACACCGATCATAGGGCCGGCAGCTTTATAGGTGTACATGCTATTATTGAGCATTACAGCCAATAGATCCCCTAATATCGCCTTGTCATTACGTCCGCCAAATAATTGATTGAAAAAGGCATTGGTAGCCGTTCTCGGGGTTTTAAATACCAAATCCTGTAGAATGGAAGCAAAATCGTCTTCAGAAATGGGCTTTTCTTCCAGGCCCAGATCCATTTGATCGAATAGTTCTTCGGAGGATACAAATTCAGCTACCGGATTTGTCGCCTCATCTTCCAATAAATTATGTACAATTCTTTGAAATAACTCCAAGGATTTTTTCATTGCAATCTTTTAAACTATTTAACTTTTACAGCAGTTCCCTTCTGTTTGTTCGCCTCGCCTACAATGCCGTATTCAAAGGTATAGCTGTTCTTGTCTGTAGACAATATGCGCATATGGATAGCCTTCTTCTCAGCCATATTCTTAGGGTGTACTTTCTTAACGATATACTCACAGTCATTAATCCATCGTATGGAAGAGGTATCCGCTTTTCCCCGAAAATAATCAATTTCCAGAGAATCATTTCTCACGAATGTAGTCGTCTCAATTTCAGTTCCTATCAGGGCTTCGAATGTAAATGTTCCGGTTTTAAATTCGGAACAATCTCTTTTTGGTGGAGAAAAGCAGCTTGAAAGCAATAAAAGGGGTACCATCGCAATAATTGGGCGCATATTGGGATTTTGTACAAATTTACGAAGATGATCCTTATTTGAAGGCCTTAAAACTTCCGTCTTTATAAAAAATTACAATTTGATCGATTTCAGAGTCCTTATTGGAAACACTGGTAACGGATTCTTCAGAAGTTGGAACCGGGACATTCTTAATTTCCCTGTCCTTTTTTTCGATGATGGTTTTTGAAGTGTCAAAAACATCCTCGGATGCTTCAACCGGTTTCTCGGCAATTTCAATTTTTGAAGTGGGAGGGAAGGAACCTTTTCCATTTAATAACCAATACAATTCTACTTCCGGGAATTCCTCCAGCACCTTCATTACGAATTCTAAACTTGGCTTGTTTCTACCCGAAAGTAAATGCGAAATAGTGGACCGGTTAAACGCAACTTTTTCAGAAAAGGCAGTAGCAGATAATCCATAAAATTCAAGGATTTTTTGAAGCCTTTTCGAAAACTCTAGTGTGTTTACCATTGTAACTTTAAGTTATACCCAACTTAGTTACAAATGTAATCAAGGTGAATGGATAGAACAAGTTAAATTTGTAAACACAGGAATTAATCATTGAATAATTAGTTTACATTAAGACACCTAATATTCTGAAAATAAATAAATTAAATTTATATTTACATATAGATGTTAAAATTTGCGGTATTGTTGTAAACTTTACCACTCTATTGTTTACAGGAATTAACAGAATTCATCAAATTAATTGGTTACAATTGTAAACTTATAGATGTTTACTTTTGTAAACGTTATTTTTCTGCATGAAAATTGAAGCTTGGTATCAGACGTATTTTGAATCGAAATTAAAAGGCCGTTATATCGCCTTTCATCACCTCGACCCCATATTGGAATCCTATTCCGAAAAGTTCAATTTGGAAACAGTTGGGCGATCGGTAAATGGTCAAAAAATTGTTTCGCTTACCATTGGTTCGGGATCAAAAAAAGTGCTGGCTTGGTCTCAAATGCACGGGAACGAATCTACCACGACCAAAGCTTTATTCGATTTTTTTAAATTCCTAACCCAAAAAGAGTACTTCCAAGACGCAATACAGGAGTTCCTTAACAATTACACCTTTAAGGTTTTGCCAATGCTTAATCCCGATGGAGCCGAGCTATATACCCGGGAGAATGCAAATAGTATTGATTTAAATCGTGATGCCAAGGAACTTTCCCAACCCGAAAGCAAAGTGTTAAGGAAAGTGTTTGATGCGTTTTCGCCTGATTTATGCCTCAATTTACACGATCAGAGGACATTGTATAGCCTACCCGGAGGAAAAAGTGCTACGGTTTCATTCTTGGCGCCTGCTGCAAACCCTAAAAGATCCACGACCAAAGCCCGTAAAATGGCAATGGATAGCATTGCTAGGATGGCAACGATGCTTAACCGGCAACTACCTAGGCAGATTGGAAGATATGACGATACATTTAACGATAACTGCGTAGGCGATACCTTTCAATCTAAAGGGATTCCTACCATTTTGTTTGAAGCGGGCCATTTCCCTAATGATTATAGTCGGGATGTTACCAGAAAGTATATATTTTATGCTTATTTGAAGCTTTTTGGCCTGTACCCCGATGATGGCATTGAATTAAAACCGCTATCGTATCGTTCTATTCCGGAGAACGAAAAATTATACCGTGATATCTTACTGCGTAATGTCCGTATGGACGGTTCGGATGAAATTCAAGACGTTGCCATTCAGTATGAAGAACAATTGACAGAAAAGGGCATTTTATTGGTGCCAAAAATTGACGAAATCGGAAATTTATCGAATTATTTGGGACACAAGGAAATAGATGGGGAAGGAGCTGAAATTTTGATGAATATTCACGAAAACGTTTTCGAAAATGAGAAAGTGTCAATGATTGTTGATAAATACGCAACTAATCGTGTATTTTTCAAAGATTCCTTCGACGTTTTTTAGGAAAAGATATATTTTTGCCATGACAACGTAAACACTTATGGCAAAATTTAAACTAGACGAAACCGACCATCATATCTTGGATATGTTGATTGAAAATACAAGGACACCATTTACGGATATTGCTAAAAAACTTCAAATTTCTGCAGGTACCGTACATGTAAGGGTTAAAAAGATGGAAGAGGCAGGAATTATTATTGGTTCTTCCCTAACAGTAGATTACAAAAAACTAGGATATTCATTCATTGCGTATGTAGGTGTGTTTTTACAAAAGACATCGCAAACACAATTTGTTTTGGAGCGTATCAATGAAATTCCTTTTGTTACTGTAGCCCATGTGACTACAGGGAAGTTCAATATTTTCTGCAAAATACGCGCAAAGGATACAAGCCATGCAAAGGAAATTATTTATCAGGTAGATGATATTGAAGGGGTTACCCGTACAGAGACAATGATCTCTTTGGAAGAGAGTATTAATGACAAGAAACGATTAATGCATTCTATTTTCCACGAAATAAAATAGCTTGTGTTAAATATATAGTAAACCCCTCGTTCTCCAACGAGGGGTTTTTTATATTTGAAACGTATCTAAAACCTAGGCTATGACACCTGGAATTGACTATAATACATATTACAAACAATACATCGATTTAACTGGGAATAAACCTATTCTGGAAAGCTTGGAACACGGTCTTTCGGCCACCAAAGCCTTTTTCGATGATATTCCATTAGATAAGCACGATTACCAATATGCCGATGGAAAATGGACGCCTAGGGAGGTATTATTGCATATCATTGACACTGAACGTGTATTTGCGTATAGGGCGCTTCAATTTGCGCGGGCAGAAAATGTAGTGATTAAAGGGTTTGACCAAGACGAATTCGCTATGACAGCACGTCCCGTAAAACGAACTATGGAAGAGTTACTGCACGAATATGCTGCAGTAAGGAACGCGACCATAGCCATGACCAAAAGCTTTTCTGGGGATACACTAAAAAGAAGGGGAGAAGCGAGCGGTTCGCCATTATCCGTACTAGCAGCTCTTTCCATTATAAGTGGTCATGAAATACATCATGCGCATATTATAAGTGAGCGTTATTTATAGATTTTTAATCGTCGTCACCCGTATTCTTATCCGGTAACTCACTAATGGGCTCATTGTAATCGGATTGGTCGTAGTCGTCCAAGTCGAAGTTGGCCATGGAGTTTACCAAACGTGAACTCACTTTAACAAGGTATTTGGTGTCTTCAGTATCTACTTCGACCGCTTCAACAGTCTCATTCCTGGCATTTTTGAAAACAATAATATGCTTATCGTCATATCCATCTGGATATTTGTCAACAAGTAACGAGAGGATCTCAGGCGTCAACTTTTTATAATCAACGATTACTCTTTTCATTTTGGGGAATATGATGGTTGTAAATGGTACTTTAAATATACAGCAGAATTTTCAAAAAATTAAAAATCGTTGAAAAATTTAAATGCCTCGTGAATGATGGCATTTGGAACTTTACAATTCAATTTATGGATCCCGATGTCTTCCAAAAGTACAAATTGAATACTTCCATGGGAGTTCTTCTTATCGAAGATTAACAATTTAATAATCTCATCGATTTCTGTGCTCGAAAACGATACCTTTTCATAACGTTGCCTTATAAAGACTGCAACTTCTAGAAGTTTACCTTCGGGAAACTGGAACAATTTGTGTGAAATATAATTGGCTAAAACCATTCCAATAGCAATGGCTTCTCCGTGCAACAAGGTTTGTCTTTCCGAAGATTGCAAACAAAAGGATTCTATGGCATGACCAAGTGTATGACCATAATTCAGGGTTTTGCGAAGCCCTTGCTCGAGGGGATCTTGGGTAATGACTTCGTTTTTAATTAAAACAGATTCCCAGATAACCTCCTCTAAATCTACTTTTTGGTTCCGAGTCATGTTCATTACCTTTTTTAGGTAGCTTTCAGAATGGATCAATCCATGCTTGATCATTTCGGCCATGCCGCTTCTGAATTCCTCATCGGATAGGGTTTCTAAAAATTGAATGTCAACAATTACGCTGTGAGGGTTCTTAATGATGCCCACTTGATTTTTAAGGCTACCAAGATCCACACCATTTTTTCCTCCAACGGCGGCATCTACCATTGCCAATAAGGACGTAGGGATATTAATGAACTCAATTCCCCTTTGGTACGTACAGGCCACAAACCCGCCCAAATCGGTTACAACTCCACCACCTAGGTTTATAAGTAAACTTTTTCGGTCAGCACCCAGCCCAGACAACTGTTCCCACAATTGGGTACATGTACTAATGTTTTTATGAATCTCGCCCACAGGAATGCTGATGTGTTCATAGGCAACATCCAAATCAATACAAGCCTCAAAATAGGGAAGGCAGTGTTTAGCGGTATTGGTATCGGTAAGTACAAATACTTTGGAAGGGTTCAGCTCTTGTATGGTATTGGAAACAACTTCCCATCCATACTGTCCTAAATATACAGATCCTCTGTCCTTTACAATTTTTTTCTGCATCCTTTAATTTTGGGCTGTTTGAGATATCAAATCTAAGTATATTTGTGACGATATTAGTATTGAAATGACAACAAAACATCTTTTCGACAATACGGAAATCGCGTTTAAGTTAAAGAATGACTCTCAATTAGAAAGGGCCTATTTTTTGTTTAAAATGATTTCTAAAGAACCATTGGTGCGCATAGGAACCGCGGCTACAAAATTTGCGCTTAACATTAACTTACCGGTAGAAGGACTTATTCGATCTACGGTATTCGATCATTTTTGCGGGGGCGTGAACGAAGAGGATTGTATGCCTGTGGTAGATAGCTTGAAAGAAGCCGATGTTCATTCGGTACTGGACTATTCTGTGGAAGGGAAGGAGGAAGAGGCGCAGTTTGACGCTACCATGGAAAAGGTGATCGAGCTAACCCGTTTTGCAAAGGAAAAGAAAGCTATGCCATTTTCAGTGTTTAAACCCACTGGACTTGGAAGGTTTGAAATCTGGCAAAAAATTACAGAAAAGCAGCCTTTATCAGAAAGTGAAAAGGAAGAGTGGGAACGCATCGTAGCGAGATACGAAAAGATATGCCAGATTGCATACGATTGCGACATAGCTTTACTGATCGATGGTGAGGAAACTTGGATGCAGGACGCTGCAGATGAACTCTGTGAGCGTATGATGGAGAAATATAACAAGGATAAGCCAATTGTCTTTAATACGCTACAATGCTATCGTTGGGATCGGTTGGATTATTTAAAGGCCATACACGAAAGAGCTAGGGCAAAAGGCTATAAGCTTGGTTTTAAGGTCGTACGAGGGGCTTATATGGAAAAGGAAAATGACCGAGCAGAAGCAAAGGGATATCCTACCCCCATTTGTGCTAGCAAAGTAGCTACGGACGATCATTTTAATAGTACCGTGAATTATATCTTGGACCATTTAAGTGATATTTCCCTTTTCTTAGGGTCTCACAACGAACAAAGCACCTATTTGGCAATGGAAGTGATGAATGCCAAGGGTCTACTGCGTAATGATACCAGGGTATGGTTTGGGCAATTGTACGGAATGAGCGATCATATCAGTTATAATTTGGCCGCTGCCGGTTATAATGTAGCAAAGTATATTCCTTTCGGTCCGGTAAAAGATGTAATGCCTTATTTAATTCGTAGGGCAGAGGAAAATACCTCCGTAGCCGGTCAAACAAGCCGAGAGCTGGATTTGCTGAAACGCGAAAAACAACGTCGGGGACTGTAGTTTCTTACTGTGTTGCCACCCTTACTGCCAATTGTTCGCTACCTTTTTTAAACAATCGGAGTACATATTCTTCTGTGCGCTCATTGGAAGAACCGTAACCATATTGCACCAAACAGCGAAGGAATACTGGTTTTTCGTTTCCTTCCGTTCTATTTCCTAAATATTTTACGTTAATCTGCCATACCCCTTTATCTCCACCTGCTATTTCGAATTCCTCTTGCAAGTATCCCTTAATTTGTTCATCCATTAACCTTGTTTGGTTTTCGGCGGTATGTTTCCATGTTACAAAATCCCGTTGGGGATTGATAAAAGTTAACTCGAAATCAGCATCCCAATCACTCCAATCGAATACAATACGCGCATCCAAAGGTTCTTTTTTAAGATGTGAAACTTCAATTTTACTCAATTCCAAGTTGTTTTTGTGTTCAGCCACCAAGTTTCTTATTTCTTGGTTCGCAGTTTTTTGAATAGGTGTGAAGTCCACATTGGGATTGGCAGATCCCTTGGCAATTGAAAGCAGTAAATCCAAAGCCGCTTGGTAATTACCGTTATTCTTTTGTGCTTTAGCTAGATCCATATAGGCTTGTATTCTATTGGGGTGAGCATTAAGCGTAGCTTTGGCAATATCTAGTTCCATATCATAATACTTCTTCTCTTTGGCCTTAAAGAGCAAAGAGCGAAGCGCACTAAAATCCTTTGAGTGTAATTCTAGGATATTGGATCCAACTGTCTTTGCGAGTACTTGATTTTTTGTGGTGAAGAAATCGAATAGGTCCACAAAATAATTGGGATTATCCATTTCAGAATCCCTTTGTGTCAAGTAATTGGCATAAGCCTCCTCTGTGTCAGAATATTTCGATAAAGATGTAAGGTACAACTGTGTATATTGTGGGGGAGGAGCAACATTCCCTTTATAGCCTGTCGTTTTTTTCTGTGTTTTCTCACTTTTTAAACGATCCTCAGCCTCCTCCATGTCGGCCTTACCTTTGGTCTTAATAAGAATTACACCGCCACTGCCTTCAGATCCATATCTGTTGGTGGCTGCGAACCCCTTTAATATTGTAATATCGGCTATATTGTTCGGATCGATAAAGTTTGAAACCTGGGCCCTTGTACCCGAAGAAGGCCTTGTAATGGATTTAGGTATCGGGACGCCATCGATTAAGATAAGTGGGTGTCGTGCCCACAAAACAGAATTAGCCTGTCTAATTGTTGCAACGCTAATATCGGAATTAGATCCATCGCCAACCCCGGAGATTTTTCCACTTAGCGCACCAGATACGGTTCCAAAACCTGTATTCATATCTTCTGCTGAAACGCTCTGAACGGCATAACCCAAGGACTTTTTATCGACCCTGCCATACCCTGTGGTTACTAGCTTTTCTTCTTTATCCCTTTCTTTTTGGAGGAATACTTGAGACAGTTCAATCCCTGCGTTACGAACCCAGATATTGAGATTGCTGTTTTCCGTCATGGTTTCTTCCACTTTGGGAAGGCCTGGGGCTTCAACCACAATAATATCTCCAGGTTTCGCCTTTATTTGAAAGGAGCCATCGCTGGCAGGTGCTATTTTGATTCCCGTGTTTTTCACTGCAATGGAGACCATTTGCGGCATTACGTCCTCACCGTATACATTTCCGGTATAGATCATTGGAGTTGCATTATAGAATGGCTTCTCTTTGGGAGCCAAGTCGATAAACCTCCCTTTGTTGGATAAGGCCAGAAACTGAAGGTTTTTTAAGTCATGATCATATTTACTGTTTATAACATACAATGCGTTGCCTAAAGAAGGGACATCCTTTTCAATGTTTTCAACCCCGTCAGTAAAAAGTAGAGTGGTCCCATCGGTAAAGGTTTTGGTCAGTGTATGGTATCCCGAGGCACCATCGTATTGCGCATTCTGAAGTAGTTTTTTTGCCGGTTCCCATTTCCCATCCGTAATTGCAAAGTCCTTGGACTTGGCTTGAATGCCATTAAAGAGAATTACCCTTGCAGTACAGTTTGGGTATTTGGAGAAATAGGTGTCGAGGAATTCCAATTCCTTATCTAGGTTGCGTTCCTGCATAGATAGTGATACATCCCATGCGATGGTTACTTTTTCCTGGGCGAAGGCCAGAAAAGTGCTTAAAAATAACAAGCCAAATAATATCTTACGAGCCATGATCTAGAGTATTTCTACTAAATGTACTAAAGATTGTCAACAAATTGTGTTGTTGATTTGTTAAGGTTCCTAAGGTTTACAAATGACGACGTCTTCTTTACCCAGAATGTGTGTTCAGACTAAAAGCAAGCTGTTCACTGCCTTCTTCAAACAGATGGATAATGTATTCCTCGGTCCGCTCGTTTCCATTTCCAAAATTGTATTGTACAAAGCAACGAATGTATTCGGGCGATTTTTTCTGACTTCGATTTCCCAGGTATTTTACGATCACATTCCAAACACCTTTTTCCCCTCCGGCAATTTCAAATTCTTCCTGTGAGAATCCTAGGGTTAGTTCTTTTTTCAATCGCTCGGGGTTATCCAAAGTGTGCTTCCAACGGGTGTAGTTTTCATCAGGGCTAATAAAAATAAGTTCAAAATCAGAGTCCCACTGGCTCCAATCGAATACAATTCTGGCTTCCAAAGGTTCTTTCTTAAGATGGGTAACCTCCGTTTTGCTAATTTCCAGGGCATCCTTGTGGTTCGCCAAGAGGTTCCTTATTTCCTGATCAGCTGTTTTGCGCAATGGGTTAAAATCCAGGTCAGGACGTATGGTCCCTTTAGTAATCCCTACGAGTATATCTAGGGCTACCTGAAGTTTATTGTTGTTTTTCTGAGCCATCGCTAGATCAAGGTAAGATTGAATTCTATCTGGGTAATATTCAACCATAGCCTTGGCAAAATGCAGTTCCATATCGTAGAGCTTTTTCTCCCTTGATTTAAATAACATGGTGCGCAAAGCCCCAAAGTCACCACTATGCTGTTCTAATACACCATAGCCAATGGTTTTAGCGATACGGGTGTTTCTCGTTGAAAAGAACTCGAAGAGATCCACAAAATAAGTGGCATTGTCCATATGGGCAACACGTTGCTTTAGGTACAGGGTGTAGGCAGAAAACACATCAGATTGTTGTTCGAGCTCCTTCAAATAGGTCTTAGAGTATACAGGGGTGTCCTGGATATTGCCCTTGTACTGATTTACTACTTTTCTTGCCTCTGCTTCCCGTAATTCCCTACGCTCCCTTTCGGCCATCATTTTGGTTTTGAGAAGAATAGCCCCTCCAGAAGCTTGCGATCCGTAAATTACCGTAGCAGCAAAACCTTTTAACACCGTTACAGAATCTATAGAGCCTGGACTAATAAAATCGGTGGACTGTCCTATAGGCAAGGGGACCCCGTCCAAAATGATCAATGGAAAATTATTGCCTACTATACTTGTTTGTCCCCTAATAATGGAGGTTTCAATATTGCTTCCCCTAACACCCGGAAGTTTTCCACGTAGGGCTTCACTTATGGTTGTGGAAGCCGAATTGAAGTTCTCCGATTCCAAAGTGGTAATTCCATAGCCAACATTTCGTTTTTTCTGGCGGCCATTGCCCGTGTTGACCTCTTCTGTATCTTCTTCCTTCTTTTTCTTTTCTAAAAGAACTTCATCCAATTCAATACCATCATATTCCATCCAAATATTCAACTCATCATTTTCAGAAAGGACCTTTTCAATGGGGGCAATACCAGCAACCTCAACCACGAGTACATCTCCGGGCCGAGCAAGCACTTCAAAATTGCCATCAAAATCTGGACGAACCTTTTTGTTGGTATCCTTTATCCGAATGCTTACAGCTTCCATGGGAACATCGACCCCGTGAATGAATCCATTAAAAAGCTGATCCTTATTTGCGTCTCTTTTTACTGCCAAGGGAGTAACATCTACAAACCGGCCCTTGTTGGAAAGTGCCAAAAACTGAAGGTTTTTTAGGTTTTTATCGGTTTGGCTATTGATGACGTACAATTGTTTGCCCAAAGGAGGAAGTTCCTCCTCTATATTTTCCAAACCATCCGTAAAAAGGAATGTCGTTCCGTCCTGCCAAATGGAGGTTAGGGTGTGGTATCCTGTAGCACCATCGTAAATGGCTTCTTCCAATTCCTTTTTAACGGGACCCCAATCACCATCCTTCACGGCCACATCATTGTGCTTGGATTGTATGCCATTGAAGAGAATTACACGTGTTCGTGTATTGGGGTATTTGGTAAAATAATTATCAAGGAATCCTAACTCCTTTTCTATGTTTCTGTTTTGCATGGAAAGGGAAATATCCCACGCTATGGTTACTTTTTCTTGTGTAAATACTAAACTGGAAGTACAGAAAAGTAGGAGGCACGCAATTTTTTTTAATGTCATTTCACGATTGGTTATAAAATGACCTTAAAGATAAAGAACAAAGCAATGCTTGGATGTTAAAGACCTGCTAACAGTAGGGGGTAAGGGTATATTTAATTTTTGGTTTTGGTGATTGTGATGTCTTCTACCTTCGCCAGGTTTTCACAATTTTCAACGGTAATTTTCAACCATTTTTCAGATACTTCGCCACGAATCACATATAGGTTACAATCATCCCGCTCGGTATCACTTTGGGAAAAGAGAACGTCTCCATCTTCCAGCACCTTGGAGATTGCAGAGGTATCCAATTGTTGGCGTGTGAGTTCTTGTAATACATTATCGGAAAAGGCACGCTTCTTAAGCCTTATGTTTTTAAGTACACGTGCATTGGGTAGATAATCCATTTCACAGGAGGCGCCGCTACCGCCTATAAAGAAGTACAAAAAGCATATTCCTAGCAATAATCCACCAAAGTAGTAGACGAATCTTTTAATTAAAGGCATTGAAAATCAGAGTGATAATATAAGTTCTTAAAAAATGAGCAAGTTGGGATCGCTGTACGGTAAATCGAACCAATCGGCGACCGCTTTGTTCGTTAAAATTCCGTGGTAAAAGTACAAACCATTTTTTAATCCCGCATCAATTCTTATGGCTTCTTCCAATCCGCCACATTCGGCAATTTCCAGCAGGTAAGGGGTAAAGATATTACTCAAGGAGACTGAGGCAGATTTCGGATAGCGGGCAGGGATATTGGGAACCCCATAATGTAATACACCATGTTTGGTCACAGTAGGACTGTCATGCGAGGTTAATTCGGTAGTTTCAAAGCAACCACCCATGTCCACACTTACATCTATGATAACCGCCCCTTTTTTCATGCATTCTACCATGGCTTCTGTGACTATAACGGGAGAACGGTGCTTCCCGCGTACTGCGCCAATGGCTACATCGCAACGCCTAAGGGCCTTCAGGAGGTTTTTGGGTTGTATGGTAGAGGTGTACAAAGCTTGCCCAACCTTGGACTGAATCCTTCGTAGTTTGGTAATGGAGTTGTCAAAAACTTTTACATTGGCGCCCAGTCCCAATGCCGAACGCACTGCATATTGTCCTACCGTTCCAGCACCAATCACTACCACTTCTACAGGCGGTACACCACTAATATTCCCGAAGAGCAAGCCATTTCCGGTCTTAGCATTCACCATTAATTCCGAAGCGATAAGTACAGAGGCTGTTCCTGCAATTTCACTAAGGGATTTTACCGCGGGGTAACTACCATCCTCATCTTTAATGAATTCGAATGCCAGTGCTGTTATTTTCTTTTTTGCCAATGCTTCGAAATACTCCTTTTTTTGTCCTTTTAATTGCAGGGCGGAGATCAAAACCGTTTTTGGGTTAATGTGTTCCAGCTCGGAAAGGGTTGGAGGTTCCACTTTAAGAATTATAGGACAACCCAACACTTTTTTAGTGTCTTCCGAAATTTGCGCACCTGCTTCACTATAGTCTTTATTCGAATACCCGGCTTCTTTACCGGCGCCACGCTCAATGAGTACCTGATGTCCATTGGCTACAAGGGCTGCTACAGCATCCGGTGTTAGGCAAATACGTTGTTCCTGAAAGTGAATTTCCTTGGGGATGCCTATGACCAGATCCCTTTTTTCATGGGCAATTTCTAGGGTTTCTTCCTGTGGCAGCAATTGTGCTTTGGTGAAGGGAGAGGTAGGTTGCGACATACAAGGTTGGCATTAGTCGTACCAAGTTACATAATAAAATTGAAAAAATGGAAACATGTTTAAGGTCGTGTACGTATATTAGTAATGCCATTCCGGACTTGACTTCTCCCTCCATAAGTCAATGCGTAAATGCATGCGTTCGGAATGGCATTTTAATCATTCTAATACATCTTTCCAGTATGCCGATATCAAAAATCGTTGTGTTGGTTGGTTTTTCCAAGTATTGTTAGTGAGAATTCTTGAATTCTAGGACAACAATTCTTGATTTCAATTAGAAATTGCCATTTATAAGTATTTGTTTTTCATTATGTTATATGATATTTTGAATATTTCTTGTTTCCAAAGGAGCTCCACATATGAAAGACTTGGTTTTAACGTTACAAGAACACATTTATATGAAGTACTCTTGCCTAATATTTTTCTTATTCGTCCTTTCCAATTCTTACGGTCAGGATTTTAACCAATCTTACTTGGATCAATTACAGGATGAAGAACTCCTAACACTTTTCGATGATTTTGAAAACGACACCCTAAAACAAGAAACGATTGCCAGAACCTATTTGGAAAGGGGTAGAAGGGAAGGGGATACCATTAAAATGGCACGGGCTTATGATCGAATGTCGTTCATTTTTCATACCGAAAGGAATATTGCAATGGCGGATAGTGTGATCCTATTAACCAAGGATTTGGAGCATATAACCTATCCTGCCCAAGGATATTTAACACGGGGTTTTTTGAAGGATGGGGATCGATATGATCCTTACTCTTCGTTTAAGGACTATTTAACGGCGTATGAAATAGCCAAGGCTAGGGGAAATGTACCACAACAAACCTATTTGATGGATCGATTGGTATTTCTTCAGGGAGAGTGGGGTGATTCCGAAAAAGCACTTGAACTCCAAAAGAAACGCCATAAGTTGATGCAGGAGGATCACTTAGCCCAAGTTATTAAGTCCACAAGAAAGAGTAAAAGGGACAATGTTAAGAATTACCAATTAAAGGATGAAATCACTTCTTTTCAATGCTTTGTCTTTTGTTATTTGAATTTGAAAAAACTGGATTCTGCCCGTATTTACCTCCAAAAATCCAAGGAAAAGGTTAAAGAGTATGAAGGCTATGATAAATTTAGGGATATCGCCTGGGGTCTGGATGCCCAAATGGAAATTGAATACTATTCTGGCAACTATGGGAAAGTTTTGGCTCTTGGGGACTCCATAGTTAATCAAAAGTCATACAATGTATCCCATTATTACCTCAAGAACACTAATCTTTTTAAAGGGTTGGCGTACAATGAAATGAAGGAGTTTGATAAGGCCTTGGCGCATTTATTAATTGCCGATTCCTTATTTCACGGAGAGAAGGTACTTTCTTTAATACAATCTGATAGGCTACTAAATAAAGGTCTTTTTGAAACGTATAAAGCCAAAGGGAATACTGAAAAACAAATTGAGTATTTAGATAGAATAATTGGCTTGGACAGCATTATAAAAAAGAACTATTTGGCATTTCAGCCCAGACATATTAGGGAATTTGAAACGCCTCTATTGTTAGAGGAAAAGCAGGCCTTAATAGATGCCCTCGAAAAAAGGGAGCAAAGAAATCAAGCATTATTTTGGGGAGTTGGTGTGCTCTTGGTGCTGTCCTTGGGATTGGTTGCTTATTATTACAACAGGCAGCGTATTTTCAGAATGCGATTCGAAGCATTGGTAAATAATACCGAAGCCAAGAAGGCCCCGAAACCTTTGGAGGCGGTAAATCCTGCACCTGAAATTTCTCCAGAGGTAATAGATATGATTACCAAAGGATTGAAAAAATTTGAATCAAATAAGGGTTTTTTAAATGCTAAGGTCAATTTAAACACCTTGGCAAAGAAAATGGATACAAACTCAAGTTATTTGTCAAGGGTTGTCAACTTTAAAATAGGGAAGGGGTTTTCACAATACGTAAGTGACTTACGCCTGGAATACGCCATGAAAGAGTTGTTGTCGCAGGAATTGTACCGCAAATTTACTATAAAAGCCATTGCCCAAGAATGTGGGTTCAAGAATGCGGAGTCTTTTTCGCGAGGGTTTTATAAGAAGTATGGCATTTATCCTTCTTATTACATTAAAAAGTTCGAAAAGAAAAAGGAGGCTTAATTGAACAAATCCTTGATTTGTTGCCAAAAGGAACGTTTCTGCCCCAATTCTTCTTCGAAAGATTTTAAATCACTACCTCTTATTTTAGCGAATAATTTTGCTCGAATTAAATATACAGAAGGAACAATTACAAGCATTAACGGAATCAAATAATATAATTCGAGTTCATCAACACTTGAACTTTGCTTGATAATGGCCCATAATTGAAAGGCATACATGGCGATTGGTACAATTATGATCCAATGCCACCAATGTTTACAGGTAAAAAACCATAATAGCAGTAAGATAAGAGGAACCACTTTTCCTGCTATGAACCAAGCATATTGATACATAGAGGGGAATGTTGTTTCCACTGTAAATAATGAAGTTTCCCAAACTTGACCGCTTGGGAAACTTTCATATGCATAATATAAAAAAGGAGTTAAGGCTATAATTAATACAACAATTCCTCCTAAAAATAAATTTGGCTTACCCTCTGTTTGGGACTGATACTGTGCTTGGGTCGATTTGTTGTTCTGTTTGTTCATCTTCGACGTTCTCAGGAGTACAGGATACAAATAAGAAGGCTCCTAAAATTGCAACGAGAAAAAGGTAGTTTTTGAGTTTCATAATACTAGTTCTTTTGTGAGGTTTATATTACAAACCTATCACGAAAAAAAACAAGTATATCAAAAACGTTCATCGTATTTTGTATAGTTTGGCCTATGCCAAAATACTCCTTCTCTAATAATGTATGGTTTGGGGGGACAAACATTATAAAGTAGGCGTTTTTTCTTGTATGTAAGCGTTGCAGTTCTAGTTCACCGGCAAAATGTTTACTGTTCTACTTCCGTTATTGTTTTTGGTTAGTTCTATGGTCGTAGACCCATCGGGCAACAACGATCCAATTTTTTCTGGCCACTCAATAAAGTTCCAATGCCCAGAATCGAAATAGTCTTCTATTCCAATATCTAGCGCTTCTTCTTCATCTTCCAAGCGGTAAAAATCGAAGTGATATAACTTATCCTCCTCGAGGAGGTATTCATTTACTATAGAAAAGGTTGGGCTACTAATGGTATCCTGAACCCCCAATTTCTTGGCGAGCTCCTTGATCAACGTGGTTTTACCCACTCCCATTTCCCCATAGAATAATAGGGTTTTGGTGGGGGCATTGCTTAAAACCATTCCAGCAATCTCTGGTAATTCATGTAATGTATAAGTACGTCTCATGATCGTAGGGCTGTAACAAATATATAAATATTTCCGACTATCCGCCCAAATAGACGATTAAATGTATGAAAATCAGTAAAATCCTACAAATAATCTATTTTGGAGCCAATACTGCAAAGGGTATAATCATCTCTTCCAGGGAAACTCCGCCATGTTGATAGGTGTTCCTGTAATAACTCACGTAATGATTATAGTTGTTGGGGTATGCAAAGAATAAGTCACCTTTCGCAAATATGAAGGAGCTACTCATATTAATACTGGGAAGGTGTATGGTATTCGGGTTTTTAGCTGCCAATACATCCTTGTCCTCATAAGTCAAGCTCTTTCCGGTCTTATAGCGAAGGTTAAGGCTTGTGTTCTTGTCCCCAATAACTTTAGAAGGGTTCTTCACATTTATAGTTCCATGATCCGTTGTGATAATTAATTGAAACCCTAACTGTGATGCCTGCTGTATAATTTCCATAAGAGGCGAATTCTTGAACCAGCTTTCAGTAAGCGAGCGATAGGATTTATCGTTGGATGCCAATTCCTTAATCACTTCCATTTCGGTTTTGGCATGTGATAACATATCCACAAAGTTGTACACGATAACGGTGAGATCTTCGTTTTTGTGGCTTTTAAAGTTTTCAGAAAGTCTTCTTCCTTGTTTTAAACTGGAAATCTTGTGATAGCTCCAATCAAGATTAAGTCCCAATCGCTTTAGCTGTGCTCCCAGAAAGTCCTTTTCATACATGTTCTTTCCGCCTTCATCCGTATCATTCAACCACCAGTTAGGATGTAATTTCTGCATGTCGCTAGGCATTAGACCCGAAAAGATGGCATTTCTTGCATATTGTGTGGCAGTAGGTAATATACTGTAGAACAGCTCTTCTTGTTGCTTTTTGTAGATATTATTAAGGTAAGGCTCGAATGCTTTCCATTGGTCGTATCGTAGATTGTCGACAACTACCAATAAGGTTTGCCTGTTGGCCAATCGAGGAACTACTTTATCCTTAAATAGGGTATGCGACATTACAGGTGCATCCTCACTATTCCCAAACCAGTCGGGATAGTTTTTATCTATGAACTTACAGAATTGAGTATTGGCTTCCGTTTTCTGGGATTCCAGAATTTCGAACATTCCTGTGTCTTCAATATTTTCAAGCTCCAATTCCCAGTATACCAATTTCTGATACAATTCTGCCCATTCTTCGTGCGAATTGATCATGGACATATCCATGGCAATCTTTCGAAACTCCTGTTGGTAGTTGGAAGTGGTTTTTTCTGAAACCAGGCGCGAGTGATCTAGATTTTTTTTCAAGCTCAATAAAATCTGGTTGGGATTCACCGGCTTAATAAGGTAATCGGCTATTTTGGAGCCAATGGCCTCCTCCATAATGTACTCTTCCTCACTTTTGGTAATCATAACCACCGGGATTGTGGCCTGTTTTTCTTTTATTTCGGCGAGTGTTTCCAGACCGGTAAGTCCGGGCATGTTTTCGTCAAGGAAAACGATGTCGAAATTATCCTTATCAATTTCCTGTAGGGCCTCGGTTCCACTTTGCGCGGTAGTTACTTTATAATTACGGCTTTCAAGAAACAGAATATGGGGTTTCAATAGGTCGATTTCATCGTCTACCCAAAGTACTTTTATCTCGCTCATATATGTATATTTGTTTTGAATTTAGATTGGTAAGCTGCAAGAGGCAGTAATACTATAACATCAAAAATACTTCCATAGTATTTTATAGTGTCATTAGGCATTATTAATTAAAAGTTAAAGTTTGAAGTCCAACAATAAGCTTAAGATTGTAAACGATCCTATTTATGGATTCATTACCATTCCCACTCCACTCATTTACGGACTTATAGAGCATCCTTTCTTTCAGCGGTTGCGCAGGATTACCCAAATGGGGATGTCCTATCTGGTATATCCTGGAGCCCAACATACCCGCTTTCATCATGCGCTCGGGGCTATGTTCCTGATGCAACGTGCGGTACAGGTACTGCGATCCAAGCAAGTGGAAATTACATTTGAGGAGGAAGAGGCGCTGTACGCAGCCATTCTTCTTCATGATATTGGGCATGGACCTTTTTCCCATGCCATGGAGCATAGCATTGTAAGCGGAGTAGGTCATGAGGAAATATCCTTACTGTTTATGAAGGAATTGAATCGTCAATTCAGAGGGAAACTGGACATGGCAATTACCATTTTCAAAAATGAATATCCAAGGAAGTTTTTACATCAATTAATATCGGGGCAGCTGGATATGGACCGTCTCGATTATCTTAGAAGGGATAGTTTTTATACAGGGGTTCACGAAGGAAATGTGAATTCGCAGCGGCTTATCGCCATGCTTAATGTAAAGGACGATGGTTTAGTAGTAGAGGAGAAGGGGATTTATTCGGTGGAGAAATTTATCATTGCCCGCCGTCTTATGTATTGGCAAGTATATTTGCACAAAACAAGTTTGGTTGCAGAGCAATTACTGTTGCATTTACTGAAACGAGCTAAGGAACTGGTGCTTTTGGGTCATGAGGTGCCTGCAAGTGAAGCATTGTCCTTTTTTCTCAAGAAACAGATCTCCCTTGATGATTTTACCACCACGGTATTGGAAACTTTCGCGGAATTGGATGATTACGACGTTATTTCTGCCATGAAGAGTTGGAAGAACAATGAAGATTTTGTGCTTTCTGAGATTTCCGAAATGCTGTTATCGAGAAAACTTCTTGGCATAAAGCTTAAAAATCAGCCTATTTCTGAAGAAAAAGTACAGAAACACCTGCATAAAATCATGCAACTGCACAACCTTTCTGAACATGAAGCATCTTATTTTGTGTTCCAGGGGAGCATAAGCAATCAGGCCTACGATATGGATAAGGACACAATTAACCTTATCAAGAAAAGCGGAAAGGTAACCGATGTGGCCAAAGCCAGTGATCAATTAAATATTGAAGCATTGTCCAAGAGGGTAGTGAAATATTATATCTGTTATCCTAAAAGGGATTAGTATTGCTTTTTTTATATTTGCAACACTCAAAATCGAAAATGAAGTTTACAGCCAACCAAATAGCAGGGATACTTGAAGGTGAAGTAGAAGGAAATGAAACCGTGGAAGTTTCGAAATTGGCTAAAATTGAAGAGGGTACCCAAGGAAGCCTTACATTTTTGGCTAACCCGAAATACAAGCCTTATATCTATACCACAGATGCCTCCATTACTATTGTAGACAAGGACTTTGTGGTAGAAAACCCCATTAAGACGACTCTTATTCGAGTAGATGACGCCTACAAGGCATTCTCCCAATTACTAGAATATTACAATCAGGTAAAAATGAACAAAACGGGTGTTGAACAACCGTCGTTCATTGCCGAATCTGCTTCGTATGGTGAGAATATATATATAGGAGCATTCAGTTATCTAGGGGAAAATGTTTCAATAGGGCAAAATGCAAAGATCTATCCTAATGTATATATAGGAGATAATGTGACCATAGGAGATAATGTGGTTGTATTTGCTGGTTCTAAGATTTATTCAGAAACTATTATTGGGGATAATTGTGTAATACATAGCGGTGCCATAATTGGTGCCGATGGTTTTGGATTCGCCCCTAACGAAAAGGGGGAGTTCCAAAAGGTGCCTCAAACGGGTAATGTGATAATTGAAGATTACGTAGATGTGGGTGCTGGAACAACGATAGATAGAGCGACCCTTGGATCTACGGTAATAAGGACGGGTGTTAAGTTAGACAACCAAATACAAATTGCTCATAACGTAGAAATTGGCAGGAACACCGCCATTGCTGCCCAAACTGGAATTGCTGGTTCCACCAAGATCGGTGAAAATTGCCTTATTGGCGGTCAGGTAGGAATTGTTGGGCATATTACCATTGGCAACAATGTGAGAATACAGGCTCAAAGCGGCATTGGAAGGAATGTAAAGGACAATGAAGTATTGCAAGGATCCCCAGCATTGAACTACGGAGACTACAACAAGAGTTACGTCTACTTTAAAAACTTGCCTAAAATAGTAGGCCGACTAAACAACCTAGAAAAAAATAATGGAGATGACTAATTGCGATGCTAAGCAACGCACCATTCAAAAAGAAGTATCGCTCACTGGAGTTGGGCTTCATACAGGTAAGGAGGTAACGATTACCTTTAAACCTGCACCCGAAAATTATGGATATGCTTTTGTTCGGGTCGATTTAGAGGGAAATCCCGTGATCGAAGCCGATGCCAACTATGTAGTAAATACTCAGCGCGGCACCAATTTGGAAAAACGTGGAGTGAAAATACAAACGTCGGAGCATGTGCTTGCTGCCCTAGTGGGTATGCAGGTAGATAATTGTATGATCGAGCTAAATGCTTCCGAACCTCCCATTATGGATGGGTCCTCCAAATTTTTTGTGGAGGCTATAGAAAAGGCGGGGATTGTAGAGCAGGAAGCACCAAGGGAAGAATATGTGGTGAACGAAGTAATTTCATATACTGACGAAGAAACCGGAAGCGACATTACGATTATTCCTTCCGATGAGTACCAGGTAACTACTATGGTAGATTTCGGAACAAAGGTATTAGGGACACAGAATGCGTCATTGAAACATCTTTCCGATTTCAAAAAGGAAATCGCCGATTCCCGAACCTTCAGTTTCCTTCATGAATTGGAAATGCTTTTGGAACATGGGCTTATAAAAGGCGGGGATCTTAACAACGCCATTGTGTATGTGGACAAAGAACTGGGCGAAGAAACTATGGAGCGTTTGCGCCATGCATTCAAAAAAGATAAAATTTCGGTCAAACCAAATGGAATCCTGGATAACTTGACCCTTCACCATCCCAACGAAGCCGCAAGGCATAAATTACTTGACGTTATAGGTGATTTAGCCTTGGTAGGTACTAGAATTCGTGGTAAGGTTATTGCCAATAAACCAGGACATTCCATTAATACTCAGTTTGCCAAGAAGCTTTCTAAAATCATTAAGATAGAGAAGCGTAACAAAGTACCTAAGTACGATTTATCGAAAACGCCTGTGAAGGATGTAAATGCTATCATGGCTATGCTTCCGCACAGACCACCTTTCTTATTGGTCGATAAAATCCTTGAATTAAGCGATACCCATGTTGTCGGTTTGAAAAATGTAACCATGAACGAACCTTATTTTGTGGGACATTTTCCGGGAGCGCCCGTAATGCCAGGAGTACTTATAGTGGAGGCTATGGCACAGACAGGAGGTATTCTTGCTTTGAGCACGGTACCCGATCCTGAAAACTACCTGACCTTCTTTATGAAGATCAATAATGTGAAATTTAAGCAACAGGTAAACCCCGGGGATACGTTGGTGTTTAAGTTAGAATTAATAACACCTATTAGAAGAGGAATTGTGCACATGCAAGGGAATGCCTATGCCAACGATAGATTGGTAACAGAAGCAGAGCTTATGGCGCAAATTGTAAAAACCAAAAACAACTAAATGAATCAGCCATTAGCCTACGTACATCCAGGAGCTAAAATTGCCAAAAATGTGGTGATAGAACCTTTTACTACCATTCATAATAATGTGGTCATCGGTGAAGGAACTTGGATTGGTTCAAATGTCACCATCATGGAAGGTGCCCGTATTGGGAAAAACTGTAATATTTTTCCCGGTGCCGTTATTTCTGCTATTCCGCAGGACTTAAAGTTCCAGGATGAGGAAACAACAGCAGAAATAGGTGACAATACCACTATTCGAGAATATGTAACCGTAAATAGGGGAACCGTTGATAGGGGTAAAACGGTAATTGGGAACAATTGCCTTATTATGGCCTACTGTCATATTGCACATGATTGCATTGTTGGGAACAACTGTATTTTTTCCAATAACAGTACGTTAGCAGGGCATATAACAGTAGGGGATTATGTTGTCCTAGCTGGGATGACTGCCGTACATCAATTTTGTATGATAGGTAACCATGCCTTTGTTACTGGAGGGTCTTTGGTTCGTAAAGATGTACCTCCCTACGTGAAAGCAGCACGTGAACCACTTTCTTATGTAGGAATTAATTCTATCGGTTTGAGAAGGCGTGGGTACGAAACAGCCAAAATTCAGGAGATTCAGAATATCTATCGAATTTTATACCAGAAAAGCTATAACAATAGTCAGGCGGCGCAAATAATTGAAGCCGAAATGGAAGCGACTTCCGAAAGGGATGAGATCCTTCAGTTCATCAAGAATTCCAAACGAGGAATCATGAAAGGGTACTTCCAAAATTAAAAACGAAAAAAAAGTAATACCAATTTAGACCATGGCGAATACATCAGATATTAGAAAAGGACTTTGTATTAAATATAGTAACGACATCTATAAAATTATAGAGTTCTTACATGTTAAACCAGGTAAAGGACCTGCTTTTGTAAGAACAAAGCTTAAAAGTGTAACAACAGGAAAGGTAATTGACAATACTTTCTCAGCGGGTCACAAAATTGAAGACGTTCGGGTAGAGACACATAAGTTTCAGTATTTGTACAACGAAGGGGATACGTATCATTTCATGAATACCGATGATTATTCACAGATTCAACTTCAGGTAGATACTTTGGACCGTCCAGATCTAATGAAAGAAGGTGAGGTCGTAACCGTTGTCATTAATACAGAGGATAGTATGCCATTATCGGTTGAGATGCCATCATCGGTAATATTGGAAGTTACAGCTACAGAGCCGGGTGTTAAAGGAAATACAGCCACCAATGCTACCAAACCTGCTACGGTGGAAACGGGAGCTCGAATAAATGTTCCGCTTTTTATTAATGAAGGAGATAAGATCAAGATAGAAACTGAAAAAGGAACCTATCAGGAACGCATCAAGGAATAAGACTAAATTTAAAGTCCCATCCAAGAATATTTGAGGTGGGATTTTTTATATTTGGTTTCTAATCATCGTAAATGAAGTTTTCTACCGCACAAACCCTTTCAGGAATTGCCGAGATTATCGGAAGTACCTATGTGGGTGATGATAACTTTCCGGTTTTGGGGATGAATGAAATTCATGTGGTGGAACCTGGTGACATTGTATTTGTAGATCACCCGAAATACTATGATAAGGCACTTCAGTCCGCAGCCACGGTGGTTCTCATCAATAAGCAAGTAGATTGCCCCAAAGGGAAGGCTTTACTGATATCGGACGATCCCTTTCGTGATTTCAATAAACTTACGGATCACTTCAATCCTTTTGAACCAGCGCGCGCAGTTATAGCGGACAGCTCGGAGATAGGACTTCATGCCATAATTCAACCCAATGTTTTTATAGGGAATAATGTAAAAATTGGTGATGATTGCGTAATTCATGCCAATGTAGCTATTTATGACAATACCATTATTGGAAACAATGTGACCATTCATGCAGGCACGGTGTTGGGCGCGGATGCATTTTATTATAAGAACCGCCCTGAACATTTCGATAAACTGAAAAGTGGAGGAAATGTGGTCATTGAAGACAATGTGGATATAGGAGCATTATGCACTATAGATAGTGGAGTAACTGGATCTACTATTATTGGGGAAGGATCTAAGTTGGATAACCAAGTACATGTTGGACATGATACCCGAATAGGTAAGCGTTGTTTAATTGCCTCGCAGGTAGGTATTGCTGGCTGTGTGGTCATTGAGGATCAAGTCACCATTTGGGGTCAGGTAGGGGTTACGAGTGGTATCACAATTGGGGCCAAGGCGGTAATCTCTGCACAAAGTGGAGTGAGTAAATCCCTAGAAGGGGGCAAGTCTTATTTTGGAACCCCTGCAGATGAATTCAGAAAAAAATACAAGGAGATCGCTTCCATACGATTGATCCCAGATATAATTGAAAAATTAGATAAATTAGAATGAGCAAGTCAGCCAAGGAGGTCGTAAGAAACTTCTTCCTATCCAAAGTTCTTACAGATAAAAATATACTCGAAACCTATTTTCATGAAGATGTGGTGCTAATTTGGAACAGCTCGGATGGGCTGTCTATACTGCATTATGAAGATTTACGAAATTTTTTCAGTGAAATCTCACGTACTTACAAAGACCTAAGGGTGGAAGTAAGCCATCTTTTGGTAGACGGAGCACACGTGACAGTTCGCTATAAATATTACATAAGGACCATCGAAAATCCTGATGAAGAATTGGGCATTGCGCATTTTATTTCCATATGGGAGGTAAAAGATGGAAAATTGTACCGAGGACATACTGTGAGTCAGCCAGTGAGCATTAATGACGACACCTCCGAATCCTATCATAAGGTTAAGGTCTAAATTCTTTTTAAAAAGAGGATAAACAATTACCTTTGCACATCTTAAATTTCAACTCTAAAAAAATCACCAATGAGTGTATTAGTAAATAAAGAATCGAAGATTATCGTTCAGGGTTTTACAGGTAGTGAAGGAACCTTTCATGCCGGACAGATGATCGAGTATGGAACCAATGTTGTAGGTGGGGTAACCCCAGGAAAAGGTGGGCAAACCCACTTAGATAAGCCTGTATTTAATACAGTGGCCGAAGCAGTTGAAAAAGTTGGTGCCGATACCACAATTATCTTCGTTCCACCAGCATTTGCGGCCGATGCCATTATGGAGGCTGCCGATGCGGGTATTAAGGTGATTATTACCATTACTGAAGGAATTCCTGTTGCCGATATGATTAAGGCTGCAGATTATATAAAAGATAGGGACTGCCGTTTGGTGGGGCCTAACTGTCCAGGTGTAATTACTCCTGAAGAGGCAAAAGTTGGTATTATGCCCGGTTTTGTTTTCAAAAAAGGAAAAGTAGGGATTGTTTCCAAATCTGGAACCCTTACCTACGAAGCAGCAGACCAAGTTGTAAAACAAGGATTGGGTATTACTACGGCCATCGGAATTGGCGGGGATCCAATTATAGGAACCACTACAAAAGAAGCTGTGGAGTTACTAATAAACGATGCCGAAACAGAAGCGGTTGTAATGATCGGGGAAATAGGTGGACAACTGGAAGCTGATGCCGCACAATGGTATAAAGCCAGTGGTAGTAATAAGCCAGTGGTTGGATTTATTGCAGGGGAAACAGCACCTGCCGGAAGAACCATGGGGCATGCTGGAGCGATAGTTGGAGGAAGCGACGATACTGCACAGGCAAAGAAAAAGATTATGAGGGAATGTGGTATTCATGTAGTAGATTCACCTGCTGAAATTGGAAAGAAAGTAGCTGAGGTTTTAGGATAAACTTTAGGTAAATAATAACATCAAGGCCCTGTTTATAATCACAGGGCTTTTTTATCTTTGAACAATAAGCATTCACAATAAAACTAACATCAACCTATACTATGAAATTATTAGAAGGAAAAACAGCCATAATTACAGGAGGGAGTAGGGGTATTGGAAAAGGAATTGTAGAGACCTTTGCAAAGCAAGGCGCTAACGTTGCGTTTACGTACAACTCTTCACAAGCAGCTGCAGAAGAGATTGCAGCCGAAGCTAGTAAACATGGAGTAACCGTAAAGGCTTATAAGAGCAATGCAGCCAACTTTGAAGAATCTCAGGAATTGGCTGCCGAAGTACTGAAAGAATTTGGAAGCATAGACATTCTTGTAAACAATGCCGGAATAACTAAGGATAACCTTTTAATGCGAATTTCTGAAGAGGATTTTGACAAGGTGATCGAAGTAAACCTTAAATCGGTATTCAATATGACCAAAGCGGTGCAAAGGGCCATGCTAAAGCAACGTAAAGGTTCCATTATAAACATGAGTTCTGTAGTGGGTGTTAAAGGAAATGCGGGACAAACCAATTATGCCGCTTCCAAAGCCGGAATTCTTGGCTTTACGAAGTCTGTAGCATTAGAATTAGGATCAAGGGATATTCGTTGTAATGCCATTGCCCCTGGTTTTATTGAAACCGAAATGACAGGGAAATTGGATGAAAATGTTGTACAAGGCTGGAGAGAAGCCATTCCTTTAAAAAGAGGGGGAACTCCAGAAGATATTGCCAATGCCTGTGTATTTTTAGGAAGTGACCTGTCTGGTTATATTACAGGTCAAGTATTAAATGTAGACGGAGGAATGTTAACTTAAAAATATGGATGCACGCTAACCAGTGCATTGTCAATGGTGTAACTCTTGATAGCAGAAACCTTACTATACATAGTGATTTCGGTCATAGTAGCACTGGCTTTAGTGCTTTTCATGTATGGTTATAGGACCAAGTACACCAAAAGGCTCAGATTGCTTTTTGGTGTACTTCGTTTTTGTACCCTTCTCAGTCTGTTCTTGCTTCTAATCAATCCGAAATTCAGGAATAATACGTATTCCATTCAGAAGCCCAAGCTCACTGTTTTGGTCGACAATTCCTCTTCTGTGGTTGAATTGGAAAAGGCAGAAGAAGTCAATCAATTTGTGGAGGACTTAAGGTCCAATCCAGAGCTCATAGAAAAATTTGATTTAGGACTTTATTCATTTGGAGAAGACCTTACTGAATTAGATTCCCTGACCTTTTCAGATAATAAAACCCATATAGCAAAAGCTTTAAAATCCAGCAATGAGATTTTTAAAAATGAATTGGCTCCCACTATACTCATAACTGATGGAAACCAGACGCTAGGGCGGGATTATGAATTTCTGGGCGATTCCTATAAAAACAGGATATTTCCGGTGGTAATAGGCGATTCCACGGCCTATGTCGATCTTAAATTAGAACAACTAAATACCAATCGCTATTCCTTTCTTAAGAACCAGTTTCCGGTAGAAGCTGTATTAGTTTATAGTGGTGAAAACCCTGTAAGTGCACGTTTTACCATAACGCAATCTGGAGCTTCGGTATTTTCACAGAACCTGTCATTTTCAAAAGAAAACAATACCCAGACCGTTAATCTAACACTACCTGCTACGAATGTGGGATTACAGCGCTATTACGCTCAAATAGCACCATTGGCAGAAGAAAAGAATAAGGTGAATAATGGAAAGGCTTTTGCCGTAGAAGTGATCGATCAGTCTACAAATGTGCTAATAGTGAGCGATATGCTGCACCCAGATATGGGGACCTTGCGAAAAGCCATAGAGAGTAATGAACAGCGCAAAGTTACATTTGCCAAACCTTCGGAAGCCGTTTCTTTATTAAACGATCATCAGCTCATCATACTTTTTCAGCCCAATCGAAGATTTGCCTCGGTGTATACCGAAATAGATAAACTAAGAAAGAATACTTGGACATTTACGGGCACCGGAACGGATTGGGGTTTCTTGAACCGAGTTCAAAATGATTTTCAAAAGGAAACTACAGGGGAAAGTGAAAATGTGTCTGGCGAGTTAAATGTAAACTATGGGGCCTTTGCATTGGATGATTTAGGGTTTGAGGATTTTCCACCTCTCTCTACCGAATTTGGAGACCTTACAGTTTTAGTGCCCAATGAGGTGATTCTACAGCAATCCATAAATGGTTTTAGTACGGGTTCACCTTTATTTGCTTCAATGGAAATTAATGGTAGGAGAAGTGCTATCTGGGATGCACAGGATCTCTGGAAATGGCGTGCCCAAACCTATTTGGGAAATTCAAGCTTTGAAGATTTCGATGATTTTATCGGTAGGATGGTACAATATCTTGCCTCCAATAAAAGGAGAAGCCGATTGGAGGTTACAGCCGAAACTTTTTACTACAATAACAACCCTTTGCTAATTTCCGCACAATATTTCGATCAGAATTTTGTGTTCGACAATAGAGCCCAACTTCTTATATCGGTAACCAATCAGGATACCGAGGACGGCACACAGTTCCCAATGTTACTGAAGAATAATTATTACGAAGTAGACTTGAACAGCTTACAAGCTGGGGATTATAGTTATACGGTTTCTGTAGAGGGAGAAGGAGTGGCCCGTAGTGGAAGTTTTACAATATTGGATTTCAACGTAGAACAACAATTCCTGAATGCGGACGTAACAAAACTTACACGTTTGGCGACTAACACAAACGGAAATGTATTCTTTTTGAATCAGTTAGAAATGATGACAGACCAACTTCTGAATGACGATAGCTTTAGGTCCATTCAGAAAACCGAACAAAAAGTAGTACCTTTAATAGATTGGAAATATCTGTTGGGGATCATGGTTTTGACACTTTCCTTAGAATGGTTCATTAGAAAATACAACGGACTCATATAATTAAATAACCAAAAGAAACATATTATGGACAAATTACCTAAGTTAGGGATACCTATCATTATTATTGTAGTACTTACCATCATTGTACTGGCCAAATCAGCAGTAACTATCGATGCAGGACATGCTGCAGTTCTTTACGAGACTTTGGGAGATGGTGTAGATTCTGACAAACAACCTTTGGGCCCAGGTTTTCATATCATTGCACCTTGGAATAGGGTGATCGATTATGAAACAAGGCAACAACAATTATTTGAAGAAATGCGAGTGCTTTCCTCAAATGGATTGGAAATTCAAATTGATGCAACAGCGTGGTTTGAACCCGTGGTTTCCGATTTAGGGAAATTGCACAATACCAAGGGGACCGATTATTTGGATCGGATTATAAAACCTGCCATTCGAAGTGCGGCACGTAGTGTAGTAGGACGTTATACCCCAGAGCAATTATATTCCAGTAAGCGTGATGCGATTCAGGATGAAATCTTTGAAGAAACCAGGAAAATTGTTGAAGATCAACACATTCAGTTGAATGGAATCTTGATTAGGGATGTAACATTACCACCTACCATTAAGGATGCTATTGAACGTAAACTAAAGCAGGAGCAGGAGTCGTTAGAATACGAATTCCGTTTGGTTACTGCGGCTAAAGAAGCTGAGAAAGTAATTATTGAAGCTCAGGGTAAGGCGGACGCTAATAGGATTTTAAGTGCATCTTTAACAGATAAGATTTTACAAGACAAGGGGATCGAAGCAACTATAAAGCTTTCCGAGTCTCCCAATAGTAAGGTTATTGTTATTGGCTCTGGAGATGGTGGACTTCCACTTATTTTGGGTAATCAATAAAAAGGAACAGAATATATATTTAAAGGTGGAAGGAAACTTCCACCTTTTTTAATTTATATATTTGAGGTATGAAAATTATAATCATCAACGGACCCAACCTAAATCTTCTCGGAAAAAGGGAAACGGATATCTATGGCAATATATCGTTTGAAGCCTTTTTCAATCAGCTTAGCGATAAATATTCCAATATTGAGCTGTTCTATTTTCAATCGAATGTAGAAGGGGAACTCATAAATAAAATACAGGAGGTGGGGTTTTCGTATGATGGGATCATTTTAAATGCCGCCGCCTATACCCACACCTCGGTAGGGATAGGGGATGTGGTAAAAGCCATAGAGGCACCTGTGGTCGAAGTTCATATCTCGAATACCTTTGCCAGGGAAGAATACCGGCACCATTCCTACATTTCGGCAGGAGCCAAAGGAGTGATACTCGGTTTTGGATTACAGAGTTATGAATTGGCAATACAGAGCTTTCTATAGGAAGGTTTATTCGGATAATTGTAATACTGATTTGTATGAGACACTTTTACGTATTTCTACTACTATTTATCTCATTGGGTTCTATTAAAGCGCAGGACCATACTGTGGCAAGGGAATGGAATGAGGAATTGTTAGAGGCTATTAGAAACGACTTTGCAAGGCCAACGGTGCATGCAAGAAACCTTTTTCACAGCTCGATTTTAATGTATGATGCTTGGGCCGTATTCGATGAAACCGCATACACAATATTCTTGGATAGAAATTTAGGTGGTTTCAATGTTCCGTTCGATGGTATAGCAGAACCAACAGATGTAGATGCTGCTAGGCATGAAGTACTTAGTTATGCATTGTTTCGGTTACTATCGCATAGATTTGCCAATTCACCGAATGCCGCCGAAACCACGGCAGCACTTGAGGCGAGATTTCTTTCCTATGCTTATGATCCTACGAATGAAAGTACAGATTATTCTGGAGGCTCTTATGCCGCTTTGGGCAACTATTTGGCCGAACAAATGATTGCATTTGGTTTTCAGGACAACTCCAATGAACAGAACGATTATGAAAATCAGTTTTACGAACCTATAAATGAACCATTAATTCTGGATCTCTACGAAGATAATAGTGCCATAGATCCAAATAGATGGCAACCTTTGGCTTTTGAAGTGTTTATAGATCAGTCTGGGAATACCATTCCCGGTGATGTCCCTGACTTTTTAAGTCCTGAATGGGGGCAGGTAACCAACTTTGCGTTAGACAATAATGCCTTGGAAATTTATAATATCGATGGATTCGATTATTATGTGTTCAATAATCCTGGGGCACCTTCTTACATATCCAATTCGACCAACCCTATGAATGATCCTTATAAATGGGGGTTCTCACTAGTGGCTTCTTGGTCCAAGCATTTAGATCCAGCAGATGGGGTCATGATCGATATTTCCCCTGCTAGTATAGGTAACATTCAGAGTTATCCCACGAATTTTTCTGAGTACCAGCAATTCTACAACTTCGAAGATGGAGGCGACAGTGGTATGGGCCATGATTTGAACCCTGCAACAGGCCTGCCTTATGAAACTCAAATGGTCCCCCGTGGGGACTATGCAAGGGTGCTTGCCGAATTTTGGGCAGACGGACCTGATTCGGAAACACCTCCCGGACATTGGTTTACCATCCTTAATTATGTGAACGATCATCCGGATTTGGTAAAGCAATTACAAGGGGAAGGTCCTATTTTGGATGATTTGGAATGGGATGTTAAGCTGTATATCCTTTTGGGAGCAGCTATGCACGATAGCGCAGTAAATACATGGGGACTTAAAGGATACTACGATTATATTAGGCCCATTTCGGCCCTTCGTTATATGGCAAGTAAGGGCCAAAGCTCTGATAATTCTTTAGACAGTTATGACCCACATGGTTTGCCATTGCTTCCTGGCCTTATTGAGATTATAGAAATAGGCGATCCATTGGCAGGGATTAATAATGAGTTTGTGGGCAAATGCAAGGTATTTGCCTGGAAAGGCCCGGATTATATAAATAACCCAGACATTGATGTGGCTGGAGTAGATTGGATAATCGCAGAGCGATGGTGGCCCTATCAGCGGCCTACATTTGTCACGCCACCGTTTGCTGGGTATATATCTGGACATTCTACATTCTCGAGTGCAGCTGCCGAAATATTGGAAATGGCCACTGGTGATCCATTTTTTCCAGGAGGAATGGGCACTTTCGATGTAGCACAGAATGAGTTTTTGGTGTTCGAGGAAGGACCTTCTGTAGACTTCACCCTACAATGGGCAACTTATAAGGATGCCTCCGACCAGACCAGTCTTTCTAGAATATGGGGAGGTATTCATCCGCCTATTGATGATATTCCGGGACGGTTCTTGGGAGAGGAAATAGGTGAAGATGTTTTCGCTAAGGCTCTGGAATATTTTAATGGTACCATTGTCCTGAACAATGTGACCTCGGATGATGACCCTGCATTTGTACTATCTCCGAACCCAGCATCGGAAATTACTTCATTGAAAAGCCCTACCGAAATAGTTTCTATAAACATGTATGATATAGGAGGGAAGAAGATAGAATTGGATATAGACGTTGGCACAGGTCAAATACCGGTAGACAAATTGAGTGCTGGGATATATTTCGTTCAAGTGACCAATAAGAAGAACCAATCGGAAGTGTTGAAACTTATCAAGAAATAAAAGAGGGCCAATTGGCCCTCTTTTATTTCTTATTATAAATGAATCACTTCATCATAGGCATCGGCTACAGCTTCCATTACGGCCTCACTCATTGTAGGGTGTGGATGAATTGCTTTTAGAACTTCATGGCCCGTGGTTTCCAATTTACGGGCAACCACCGCTTCGGCGATCATATCGGTTACGCCAGCACCAATCATATGGCAACCAAGCCACTCTCCGTATTTAGCATCGAAAATTACCTTTACAAATCCGTCCTTGGTTCCTGCCGCACTTGCTTTTCCACTGGCGGAGAAAGGGAATTTTCCAACTTTTAGCTCATATCCTTGTTCCTTGGCCTGTTTTTCGGTCAAACCAACACTTGCTATTTCTGGGGACGTGTAAGTACATCCTGGTATATTACCATAGTCTATGGCTTCAACATGCATACCCGCAATTTTCTCTACACAGGTAATTCCCTCGGCAGAAGCAACATGGGCTAGGGCAGGACCCGGTGTAATATCACCAATGGCATAGTAGCCAGGAATATTGGTTTGGTACCAGTCGTTCACCATTATCTTGCCTCTATCCTGTACAATTCCAACGTCTTCTAATCCTATACCTTCAAGATTCGTTTGTATTCCTACTGCAGATAAAAGCACATCGGCTTCCAAAACCTCTTCTCCTTTTTTGGTTTTAACGGTAGCTTTCACTCCTTTTCCAGAGGTATCCACGCTCAATACTTCAGAGTTGGTCATAACCTTAATACCTGACTTTTTGAAGATGCGCTCAAACTGCTTGGAGACTTCTTCGTCTTCCAGCGGCACAAGGGTTGGAAGGTATTCTACTATGGTAACGTCCGTTCCCATAGATTTATAGAAGTTAGAGAATTCAACCCCAATGGCTCCACTTCCTACAACGATCATACTTTTTGGTTGCTTTGGAAGGGTCATGGCTTCACGATATCCAATTACTTTCTTGCCGTCTTGCGGCAAGCTTGGTAGTTGTCTGGAACGTGCTCCTGTTGCTATAATAATGTGGTCGGCACTGTATTCGGTACCATCTACGTCTATCTTTTTGCCTGGTTTAAGTTTACCAAAGCCTTCAATTACATCAATTTTGTTCTTTTTCATCAAGAACTGAACTCCTTTGCTCATCCCTTCTGCAACACCACGGCTACGATCTACAACTTTACCAAAATCCTTATCATATTCCTTAACGGTTAATCCATAGTCCTCGGCATGCTTCAAATATTCGAAAACCTGAGCACTTTTCAACAATGCTTTTGTTGGAATACAACCCCAGTTAAGGCAAACGCCCCCAAGGCTTTCTTTTTCAACTATGGCGGTCTTAAAACCTAATTGGGAGGCACGTATGGCGGCTACATATCCACCAGGGCCACTTCCTAAAACGATAATATCATATTTGCTCATAAGAGTAGGTGTATTGACTTGTTTTTTGAAGTAGCGAATTTACGAAATAATTAGGCATTGCGAAAAGCAAATAGTAAAAACAGAAGAAGTGTTTTTGATCTATAGAAATCTACAGTACTCCTAATGTCCTCACTGCATAATCACATAAAAGAAATTGGAATTTCATGAATTTTTACAAGCCTTGACACTTCTTTTGCAAATTTTTGACACTTCGGTGTTTATACCCATTTAGCTTTACGGAAAAATAAAAACATCATGAAAAATATGATTACGCTGTTTGTTATTTGTTGTTCAACAATAATGATAGGTCAAAAAAAGGAGTATGCACGGGTCCTGGAGGCTGATAGTACTTGGTTTAAAGAAATCTTTCCTTTCCCGATTCATTTTGCACCTGAAATTAATTTTGAAGGGTATGAAGACGCACAATTCCCCAAGGGTTGGGGGAAACCTGAAAGCCCTGAATTCTGGTCATATCTTTTTGCTTGGAACATCAATCATTCAGGCAAGTTTTCTGAACAGGAATTAGAGACCAATCTCACATATTACTTTGATGGATTAATGAAGGTGGTTAATGATGACAAGGAATTAACGGTTCCTCCTAGTACGGTATTGATTTTAAAAGCGGATAGCATTTCCCATGGCGCTGATTATTTGGGAAAGGTTAGGTTATACGATGCTTTTCGAACCAAAGAAATGATCACCTTGCAAATTCGAGCAGATGTTCATCCATGCGAAAATCAAGATAAATCTATTGTTGTTTTCCGTTTTTCACCAAAAGGATTTGATAATGATATTTGGAAACTGCTTCAGGAGGTGAGGCTTACACCAAACGCCTGTGAACTCTGATATATTGAGTAAACTAGTATGAAAAAGAAATGCCAGGTCGTTCACTCAATGTAAAGACCTGGCATAAAAGATTTGGGAATTTTTCCTTTTACATGCCAATTAAAACGTATCCTCTTTGTGTCTTGCGGTAACGCTTGCCATTCCATTCATAATAACGTTTCCCCTTTACCACCACAACAGAATGATTTCTTGGAGCTTTTTGAACAATTACCACATTGCTTCGTGGTGTGGTCTGAACGACCCTTGTGGCACAAGAAGAGAATGATAGAAGTGCTATGCTGAGTATAAAAACCAATTTTTTCATAAGAGTGCTTGTTTATGGTTACACCCTTATGACTTCTAAATTTAAAAATGGTTTAATCTATTCTTTGTTGAAGTCTACGGAAAGGGAATTCACACAATAACGTTGCCCCGTCTCAGTAGGGCCATCGTTAAATACGTGGCCTAAGTGACTTCCACAATTTGCGCAAAGAATTTCGGTACGAATCATACCATGGGTAGTATCGCGGACATATTCTACCGAGCCTTCAATCGACTCATCAAAAGAAGGCCATCCGCAACCACTTTCAAATTTGCTGTTGCTTTCAAAAAGGGGCGTGTGGCAAGCACCACACGCATAACTACCCTTTTCGAAGTTTAAGTTATAAGCACCTGTAAAAGGGCGTTCGGTTCCTTTTTCACGAAGAATTCGGTAACGATCAGGGCCAAGTTCAGCCAACCATTCTTCTTCTGATTTATGGATAGGATATTTAGTCATTTTTGCCTTCATTTCCGTCTACTTCACCCACAAAGACCAAAGCAGCTCCGTTAATACAATGCCTTTTACCTGTTGTGGCTCTTGGCCCATCATTAAATACATGTCCTAAATGACCCCCACAGGTAGCACAATGCTCCTCTGTACGAGCGTATCCCAATTTATAATCGACGTCATACTCCACATTGCCTTCTATGGCGCGGTCAAAACTAGGCCATCCAGTTCCGCTATCGAATTTATACTGGGTTTCGAATAGTGGGGTGTTGCAGGCTGCACAATGAAAAACACCTTCACCCTTAAAGTAATTGAAATTACTGGTAAATGGGCGTTCAGTACCCGCTTCACGTAAAATATAGTATTGCATTTCAGTGAGTTGGGCTTTCCATTCGGCTTCGGTTTTGGTAACCGGAAAGACTTTATCTTGTTTTTCTGTCTGTGCTTTCGAATTGCAACTTAGCAAGAACATACATGCTAAAAGAAGGCCAATTTGTTTCATGAGTTTCTTAGTTTCCTATAAATTCAACATTGGTAGCACGTTCTAACTGATCCATGGTAAGGCCAGCATCCCCAAATTCTGAAGGAACGATTGCTATACGGAAGGTTTGGTCGTTGGTAAAACCATTTCCTAACGTTGTTAAATCTACATCACCTTGAAGGAATAACAAAACATCTAAAAATGTGTGGTTAAAGGTGTATTGAAATGAACCTCCTGTATCTAAATAAATGGTTTGGGGTAGTGGACTCCAGACGTCCAAGGATCCACCGTTTCCATCGGCAACAACATCTTCTAGCCAGTATACCAATACCGCGTCACTTTCGAATACCTCGATTCCTGCGGGATAGGTAATGAGTTGGCGGAAATCATTTCCAGCGGTAAAATCAATGGTGGTTTCAAAAACCTGTCCCAAGATATTGATTCCTGGATCTCCTGGAGGCCCCGGAGGCCCTGGATCGCCTTCACAGGCGGTAAAAGCGAATGTACTAACAATTGCGAGGAGGAATACTATTTTTTTCATAAGTGTGATTTTTAAGATGGCAATACATGATCAAAAGTCGTTCCATTTTACTAATTGGCCTACTATTTGCTTAGAAAAATTTAGAGACTTAAAATTAAATTATATAGCTATATTTATGGAGAAAAATCAACGTACTATGATAAATTACAAACAGATTGTGTCATTACTAGCCGTAACTGCCTTTATGATAGGCTGTAGTACCAATCCATTTACAGGTAAGAAGACATTAGCTCTTGTTCCCAATTCACAATTATTCCCGATGGCTTTTCAGCAATACGATCAGTTCTTAGCTGAAAATAATGTAGTAACAGGAACAGCCGAAGCTCAAATGATCACCAATATTGGCCAGAAAATTTCTGTAGCTTCCGAACGATGGTTAACGGCCAATGGCTATGCTGGTTATTTAAAAGATTACCAATGGGAGTATAATTTGGTAAATGACCCAACTGTGAATGCATGGTGTATGCCAGGTGGAAAGATTGTTTTTTACACAGGCATTCTTCCCATAGCGGACGGGGAAGCTGGGATTGCCGCCATTATGGGCCACGAAGTAGCACATGCCTTGGCTAATCACGGACAACAACGAATGAGTGCGGGACAATTACAAGCGTTAGGTGCGGTAGCGGGAAATGTTGCTTTGAGCAATGATCCTAAAAATCAGCAAATCTTTAATCAGGCGTATGGCATTGGATCTACCGTAGGGGTAATGCTTCCTTTTAGTAGGAATCACGAAAGCGAGGCCGATCGTATTGGATTGACTTTAATGGCTATTGCAGGATATGATCCTATTGAAGCGGCAGACTTATGGAGACGTATGAAAGCCAACGCGAATGGACAGGCGCCCCCGGAGTTTTTGAGTACGCACCCTTCGAGTGATACAAGAATTAACAATATAACAGCGTGGGCTCCTGAGGCGAAGGCCGAGGCCAGGAAATTTGGGGTGACCACCTTCAAGAAATAAGTTTAACCTTTCAATATAAAGCTGCTGTACAGCAGCTTTTTTTATTTCATTATGGCAACACAACTACCTAAGGGAAGCAAGAAACTTTTGAATGCATGGGCTTTCTACGATTGGGCCAATTCGGTATACAGTTTGGTCATCGCTTCGGCCGTTTTTCCACTTTTTTATGGAGCGTTGTTTAGGATAGCAGGAATTGAGGAAATCGAAATCCTGGGAACAATGATAGGTGGAAGCAATGTCATTTTCTTTACTACGGCAATTGCTTTCTTAATTGTGTCCATTATTTCACCTATCCTTTCAGGAATAGCAGATTATGTGGGAAACAAGAAGACGTTTCTTAAGTTTTTCTGCTATTTGGGAGCATTGAGCACCATTGCATTATATACATTCAGTGTAGAGCGCATCTATATAGGATTGTTGTTTTATTTACTTGCTTTGGTTGGTTTCTGGGCCAGTCTAGTCTTTTACAACTCTTATTTACCAGATATAGCACATAAGGAACAGCACGATAGTATAAGCGCAAAAGGTTTTTCCTTGGGGTATATTGGAAGTGTGATCCTACTGGTGGTTTGCTTGGGAATGATAATGAGTCAGGAAACCGGTGAAGGCAAAGTCGAAATGATGAGGTGGTCTTTTGTGTTAACAGGTGTATGGTGGATATTATTTAGTCAGTATACCTATAGATATCTTCCCAAAGGGAATAAGGCCGACGGACCATTAACAAAGCATGTATTGTTCAATGGTTTTCAGGAATTAAAGAAAATATGGAAAGAGTTGAGCGGGCAAGTACGCCTGAAAAAATACCTGATTGCCTTTTTTGTATATAGCATGGCCGTACAAACGGTAATGCTAGCAGCCGCATATTTTGGTGAACAGGAATTGGAATGGGGCAGTGATGATGAAAGAACCACGGGGTTGATTGTAAGCATTTTATTAATCCAGCTCATTGCAGTTGTGGGAGCTGTACTCACGTCCAGGTTGTCGGCCAAAATAGGTAATGTGAAAGCACTTATTTACATAAACATATTCTGGATTGGACTTTGTGCGTATGCGTTTTTCATTTATACGCCATTTCAATTCTATATTGCAGCAGCACTTGTAGGCTTGGTTATGGGAGGGGTACAAGCCCTTTCTCGATCTACTTACTCCAAATTTTTGCCGAAAACAGAAGACACCACTTCTTATTTCAGTTTTTATGATGTGGCCGAGAAAATTGGGATCATTATAGGAATGTTTTTGTATGGTTTGGTCGGGGAACTGACGGGCAGCATGCGCTATTCCATTCTTTTTCTCATTATTTTCTTTATAATGGGTGTAATTTTGCTATATCAGGTACCTAGAAATCCTACGGATTAAACAATTTTTCTTTATGTTTGCGTTTATTACCTAAGCAAACTTACTTACTTATGAAAAGGATACAACTACTCAACTGGATGCTTGTTGCCCTCTTAGCGTTCGGTTTCACTGCGTGTGATAATGAACCACTGGAGGGGGAATTTGTACAAGAAGAACAAGGTAATTCAGCCGAAGAAGGTGAATTTATTGCCACAGTAGGCGTTAGTAACTTCGTTGCCGAAATTGTTAATGCTACATATTTTACGGCTTCAGATGTAATAATAATTAATGGTGTAAAAGCCAATGGTGAAGTTATTACTTTAAGTATTGGAGCTCCAGATGTAGGTACGTTTAGCCTCACATCCTCAGCAGCAACAGCTAATAGCGGAACGTACTTCCCAATAGATGGTGACTTCTATTTTACAGAAGGACTTAATGGTGGTACAGGACAATTGGATATCAGTTCATTTGATCAGGAATTGCAAACAGTATCTGGAACATTTGCCTTTTTAGGCGTGCGTCAGCAATTAGACGCCAATGGAGACCCTGTACTGGATAGTTCTGGTAATCCGTTGTATGAATCCAGAACTATTTCTGATGGTGCCTTTAACAGTATTCCTTTCGATATAAATGATACCGGAGATGGAGGAGATGGTGGTGATGATGGTGGAGACGATCCTACGGATCCAGCCGACAGCTTCTTCGCTAATGTAGATGGTGTGGAGTTTGAAGATATTGAATTGGTGGTTAATGAGACCATTGTAGGAGGTATTGATATGTTGAATGTAATCGCTACTCGTGCCAATGGAGGTACTATTCGTATCGATATACCAAGAGACTTGGGAGTAGGGACGTTCGAGTTTAATACGCCAATTTCTGATGGTACCGATTTAATAGCCATTTTTGATAATGGTGGAGGTGGAGAGAGTTTAACATCCTACACCGGAACGATAAATATTACTGAGTTTAGCTCTATTACGGGTAAACTGGCGGCCACTTTTAGCTATGAGGCTTCCGATCCATTGCAAGACCCATCGCCTGTAGTTATTAATGTAACGGATGGAGAGTTCAACGTGGACTTCCTTCCAGATAGTAGTGGTGCTGAAACTGTGTTTACTGCTGAGATAGATGCTTTGGAGTACATACCTACTTCTATTGAAGTAACCGATGAACCTTTCGGTGATGACGTAAGATTGATTACCATTACCACTATTAATTCAGATGAGAACAGAAGTCTTACGATTCAGTTCCCAGATGATATTACCGTAGGTACTTACGATATGGCTCCAATTTTTGAGATAGGAGACGAGAAAGTAGGACTATTGAATCCGGATATTGGGAATTCTATCCTTTTCCGTTCCAACCCCGGTACGTTAACTATTTCGAGTATTGAGTATAGCAGTGGTATAATTGAAGGTTCCTTTAATTTTACGGCACAGGATATTGATGGAATCGATCCTACAATCTATGAAATCACCAACGGTAATTTTGTAGTGACAATGAACTAATTTAGTATAGCGTTTTATCTATAGAGAAAGCCGCGGTTCCTAAGAACCGCGGCTTTTTTATTTGATCGATGAATGTGTATTCTTAGTAGGAAGAAATATCCCCAGAGCCTGAGGTCTTTGTATCACTTTTTTCAGGATTTCCTTTGTATACAATATCTCCAGAACCATTTACACGTGCCCGTAAGCTGCTTTTTGCTACAATCTTGGCATCGCCAGATCCAGAAACAGAGGCATCGGTATTCTGAGCGTTTAAATCGAATCCTTTAAAGTCACCGCTTCCGCTCACCCGTACTTCCAGATCCTCCGTACTTCCTGTCAATTCCATATCTCCAGATCCAGTCACAGAGGCTTCCAATATCTTGCTGTTCACCTCAAGTACCACATCTCCGGAGCCAGTTACATTTACTTCAAAATTATTGGCAGAGATAGCATCTTTAGTGTCAATATCTCCAGAACCTACAAGACTTACTTCAGAAATATCCTGAAACGGAACATATACATGCACCCCTTTTTTGGTTCTGATACTTACGTTCTTTTTGGTACGGATGACCAAGGCGCCATTTTTAACCTCAACGATGATAAACTCTTGAATGTTCTCGTCGGTTTTTACTGTAATAGTTCCTTCGGAACCTTTTTCCAGATGAATGTCCATGGATCCTACGCCCTTTACGCCATCGTAATCACCAGTTGTTACGGTTCGAGTGGTCACGTTTCCGTTTCCTACAACCTTTTTGCCCCATTGAGCTTGCATTTCTTGTGCTCCGGCTATGAGAAGTCCGGCAACCAAGCTAAGTCTAATTAATTTTTTCATTTTTCTTTCGTGTTAGTTTTTGGTGAGTGATACTCCGCCATAATCGGAGTTAATGGTAATAGTATTTCCAGAATTCTTGCTTCCGTGATAGCCGCTGTACGACTTGCTGCTGTAATCTTTAGCGGATTTCATTACTTCAAGATCCTCTTTTCCTGAAAGCCCCGCATATGATAAATCTATAAAGAAATCGAAGTGATATCCACTATCGAAGCCTAATTTAATCCCTGCGTAGTCAGATTGAATGGTAATGTCGCCCGCAGAGGCGGCAATGTTCTTCACGGTAACAGATCCGTAATCCGAATTCACATTAAGATCTCCGCGAAGCTCTTCAATCTTTAATGGGATATAATCCCCGCGACCTGTAATATTATCTACGCCGCCCACGCTAATTCTTCCATAGTCATTGGTGTAGTCTATACTTTTGGCGTTCAGGATTTCAGATTTAGTGTAATCGGCATTTATTTCTAGATCTTCGACCCGTTCCAATGTAAATCCGGAATAGTCTGCATTAATTTTTCCGCCTTTCATATATTCTATGGTGGAGTTATTGGTATAGTCGAAGCTTAGGTAATTATCATTTGCCATGAGCGACCCAATGTTCACTTGTCCATAATCGCAACTCAATTTGCAACTTCCTTCCAGTTTGTTGATGTTAATGGCACCATAATCATTGTCCAGGTCTACCGAATTGGTTGCAGGAAGCTTAATGGTGTAGTTTATTTCCATGCGAACGTTGTTGTTCTTTTTCCAGAAGCTCCAGGAGCTATTCTTACGCCCTTTAAATATGGTCTTTGCAGTAACCAGTGAAGCACTTCCACTAAAATCTACATCTATGTTGTCGAGCTTGTCCTGAACACGTTCTTCATTGTTTCCGTTGGTGGTAATAACTACTTCAATAACGGTTCTATTCTCTCCCCAAGTCACAATGTCAATGTTTCCATAGCTATTGTCGACACGTAGGTCTGCATTTGCGTTAACAGTATATTCTTTATTAAGTGTTTTGGTTTTGGTATACTTCCCTTTAAATTTCGAGTCATTATTTGCCATTACTACCATGGGCAGTAACAAGGCAAGGAATACTAGTTTAAATAGTGGTTTCATTTCGATTTGCTTTAAGTGTTTTAATTTCCTCTATGGTCTCTATAACCTGTTGTAATAGTTCGATTCGATTTTGAAAATTGGCAATCATAGCGGAGATCACTCGCTTGTCCTGGCCGCTTTCCACCAAATCGATTTTAAGAGAATCGTATTCTACCTCAAGTGTTTGCAAACGGGCTAATGTGTCATCGATTAGTGTTTTGGTGTCCTCGTTCTCAAAACTTTTTAGGGTTTCCAATTCTTCGTTAATAACAGTAACAAAGAACGATTGTGTTTCTTCCATTTCTGGGGAAATACTTGCCAAACCATCTACTGGGGTTTCTTCCCTTTGGAAAAAGATTCCCGCAGTGACCAGTAAAAGAATGGAAGCGGCTATGGAAAGTGGTTTCCATAATGACCTTACTTTTCTTTCTGAGGTCTTGGCAGTGGTGCGATCGTTATTCTCAAGTCTTTCTAAGAAGCGCTTCTGGTGCCCACTTGGGGTATCCTGAAGATCGAAGCTTCCTTCCAATCTTTCGAATAATAAATCTATATCGTCTTTTTGTTTCATGCTACTATTAATTTGTTTCGTAAACTTTCTTTGGCCCGGGAAATAAGGGTCCTGCAATTGGCGTAACTAATTTGTAAAATATCACAGATCTCCTCGTAATCATAGCCTTCTATAAAATGAAGGGAGAGGATCTTTTTGTAATTTTCGTGTAAACCATCCATACATTTTAATACTTCCTGTGAACGCAAGGCATTGTAATCCTCTTGTTCGCTGTCGAAATGCATTTCCGAATCCTCGGCTATGGTTTCTTCAGAAACCGTTACAAATCGTTGTGATTTTCGGTATTGCGCGATACTGTTGTTAATAACGATTCGCTTTAACCAGGATCCGAAAGTTGCAGTTCCCTTAAACGTATCCAGTTTACTGAATGCCGTTATAAAGGATTCCTGCATAATGTCTTCAGCTTCGGCCGTATCCTTTACAATACGGAGTGCCGCATTAAACATGGCTTTCTGGTAACGGTTGTACACTTCCAATTGTGCCATCCTATTTCCATCTTGACAAAGAACGAGTAACGATTCAATATTTTGTTTGGTTAGCGTCAAAAAATTGTATGGTTTATTGGATAGATATGCCTTTTTCCGATTTGTTACACTTCAGGTTCATTTTTTTGACTAAAATTGGGAATCCTTTGTATTGCCGTTACTAATGGATGGCACAACAATTGCCCATATAGTAAAGAAATCCTTCGAAATCACATGGTATTTAAGGGTTTGTTTTAAAAATAGTAAGATAAGTTAAGAAACATAGCATTCTGGTATAGAAAATATATGACAGAATGTCCTAAGATATAGTATGGCAAAATCAAAATTAACAACCCTAGACAGTTTGTCATTTCAGGAGTTGAACGAAGATGCAGAATTAATCCCATTAATGACCCCCGAAGATGAGGACGCAATGGCGAGGGAAGAGCTCCCGGAGACCTTACCCATTCTTCCGTTGAAAAATACGGTATTGTTTCCAGGAGTAGTAATTCCCATTACAGCCGGAAGGGATAAATCCATTAAACTCATTAACGACACCAATAAGAACGGTAAGGTTATAGGTGTCGTATCCCAAAAAGAGGAAGGGCAGGAGAATCCGGGCATAGATGATATAAATCGAATTGGAACGGTGGCCCGTATCTTAAGGGTATTGAAAATGCCCGACGGTAATACGACGGTAATTATTCAAGGAAAAAAACGGTTTGCCGTTTCAGAAATGGTGACCAGCGATCCTTTTTTAACGGCTACCATTAATGAGGTGTCCGAGGCAAGACCTGCTCCCGATAATAAAGAATTCGGTGTTATTATCGATTCTATTAAGGAATTGGCTCTTCAAATAATTAATGAGAGCCCTAACATTCCTTCGGATGCCGCCTTTGCAATTAAGAATATAGAAAGTAATTCATTCCTTATAAATTTTGTGTCTTCCAATCTTAATATTTCAGTAGGAGAGAAGCAGAAACTGTTGGAGATCAATGACCTGAAAGATAGGGCATTAGAGACTCTGCGATACATGAATATTGAGCTTCAGAAGCTTTCATTGAAGATGGACATACAGTCTAAGGTGGAGACCGATATCAACAAGCAGCAACGTGAATATTTCCTTCAACAGCAAATGAAAACGATTCAGGAAGAGTTGGGTGGGACTTCTCATGAAGCTGAGATCGAAGAAATGCGCAGTAAGGCAAAGACAAAGAAATGGAGTAAGGAAATCGCGGAGCACTTCAATAAGGAAATTGCCAAGATTCAGCGGATGAACCCTCAAGTGGCAGAATTCAGCATTCAGCGCAATTATTTGGAATTATTGCTGGAGTTACCTTGGAATGAGTACAGTGAGGATAAATTCGATTTGAAACGAGCACGTAAAATCCTTGACAGGGATCATTATGGGTTGGAAGATGTTAAAAAGCGAATCATAGAATACCTAGCGGTCTTAAAACTGCGCAATGACATGAAATCACCCATTTTATGTCTTTACGGACCTCCGGGAGTGGGAAAGACCTCCTTGGGTAAATCTGTAGCCGAAGCATTAGGAAGAAAGTATGTGCGTATGTCCTTGGGTGGTTTAAGGGATGAGGCGGAAATAAGAGGGCATCGAAAAACATATATAGGTGCCATGCCTGGTCGAATCGTACAGAGTATTAAGAAAGCGGGAACCAGTAACCCTGTATTTGTTTTAGATGAGATCGATAAGCTTTCTGTAGGGCATCAAGGAGATCCATCATCGGCTATGTTAGAGGTATTGGATCCCGAACAGAACAATGAGTTTTATGATAATTTCCTAGAGCTGGGTTATGACTTGTCTAAAGTCATGTTTATTGCTACTTCCAACAGTTTGGGGACCATTCAGCCAGCATTGCGGGATCGTATGGAGATTATTAATGTATCTGGTTATACAATCGAAGAAAAAGTTGAAATCGCAAAGCAACACTTACTTCCAAAGCAGCTTACGGGGCATGGGCTTACACCAAAAGACCTAAAAATTGGTAAGAAGCAATTAGAGAAAATTGTTGAAGGATACACTAGGGAAAGTGGGGTGCGTACTTTAGAAAAGCAGATTGCCAAAATGGTACGCTATGCGGCGATGAACATTGCGATGGAAGAGGAATATGAAAAAACGGTAAGCAATGAGATCATCGAAAAAGTACTTGGCGCACCTAAACTTGAACGCGACAAATACGAAAATAATGATGTGGCAGGAGTAGTTACGGGATTGGCTTGGACAAGGGTAGGAGGAGACATCTTGTTCATTGAGTCGGCTTTGTCTAAAGGAAAAGGCCAACTTACCATGACAGGAAACCTTGGAAAGGTAATGAAAGAGAGTGCTACTATAGCCCTCGAGTATATAAAGTCGAATGCCAATATATTAGGTATAGACCCTGAGGTATTCGAAAAGTACAATATACATATCCACGTACCGGAAGGAGCCACACCTAAAGATGGCCCTAGCGCAGGTATAACAATGCTTACCTCCCTTGTTTCGCTATTCACGCAGAGGAAGGTGAAAAAGAGCTTGGCGATGACAGGAGAGATCACCCTAAGGGGGAAAGTATTACCTGTTGGCGGTATAAAGGAAAAGATTTTGGCTGCCAAACGCGCTAGAATCAAGGAGATATTGCTTTGTGAAGATAACAGGAAGGATATAGCCGAAATTAAACCAGAGTACCTTAAGGGGCTCACCTTTCACTATGTGAAGGAAATGAGTGATGTGCTGGATTTGGCCATTACCAAGCAAAAAGTGAAAAATCCCAAGAAATTATAAGTAACGGGTAACGACAGAACTAAGGCCTGATGTTAGGAATAGATACCAAAACATTAGGCCTTAATCATTTTATAGGTTATAAAAATAAATTATCATTGTACTCGTTTTAGAAGTCAAGGAAGCGCTTTCAGATTAATGAAGAAAAACCTGATTCTCTTATTTGCCCTATGTCTTGCCCCTACTGTAATTGCCCAGGTAGGAGGTCGCGCTACCTATCAATTCCTGAACCTTCTTAATTCCCCCAGACAAGCAGCACTAGGTGGTAAAACAGTTACCAATTACGATTATGACCCTACCCAGGGACTTTTTAATCCAGCGAGCATAAACCCAGAAATGGACAATCAATTGTCCTTAAATTATAATAATTATCTCGGAGACGTTAATTATGGATCTGCAGCCTATGCCTATCTGTGGGATCGACGTACGCAGGTATTGCATGGCGGGGTGACCTATGTCAATTATGGTAAATTCGATGGGTACGATGAACAGGGAAATGCGACGAGTAGCTTTAGTGGAGGGGAAGTAGCACTTTCATTTGGTCATGCGCGGAATGTCGCTTTCACGAACTTTCATGTAGGTGGAAATGTGAAATTAATTTCATCTAAACTAGAACAGTATACCTCCTTTGGTGTGGCCCTGGATGTTGCCCTGATGTACGTATACGAAGATTGGGATTTGCATTTTGCCTTGGTTGCACGGAATGTGGGTACCCAAATTACTCCGTATGATATAACAAGGGAGAAGTTACCATTTGAATTGATTTTTGGGGCTTCCCAAACATTAGAGAACATTCCCATTCGCTGGCACTTTACATTAGAAAATATGCAACGCTGGAATGTGGCTTTTTCCAATCCCAATCGTGAACAAAGTGATTTAGAAGGAAACACCACCGAGGAAAAGATCAATTTCATTGACAATGCGTTCCGACATATGATTTTTGGGATCGAATTGTTCCCCGAGAGCGGGTTCAACATTCGATTGGGGTACAATGTTCGAAGAAGTGAAGAACTTCGTATCTTGGAACAGCGAACGTTTGCGGGATTAAGTGCTGGTTTTGGAATTAAGCTTAATAAAATGCGACTTAGTTATGCCTATTCCAAATACAGTAGTGCAGCTGCTTCCAGTTTCTTTGGACTCAATATCGACCTTCAATAATGCGAAACATTACCATTGCCATCGATGGACATTCTTCTACCGGTAAAAGCACTGTTGCCAAACAACTTGCCGACTACATTGGTTACTTGTATGTAGACACTGGCGCTATGTATAGAGCAGTTACCCTATTTGCTTTGCAGAATAATTGCATATCTGGTGAAAGTGTAGATGAGGAAAGGTTGATTTCCCTTTTGCCGCAGATCACTTTGCATTTTGAAAAGAACACTGAAGGAAAAGCCGAAATGTTTTTAAACGGGGAAAATGTGGAAAGACAGATCCGCACCTTAGAAGTATCTGAATTTGTAAGCCCCGTCGCCACGATATCCGAAGTGCGTAAAAAACTAGTGGAGCAGCAGCGAGCCATGCGAAAGGACAATGGCATTGTAATGGATGGCCGGGACATAGGTACGGTGGTATTCCCAAATGCCGAATTTAAGGTATTCATGACGGCCACTCCCAAAGTAAGGGCACAGCGGCGGTATGAAGAGCTTTTGGGTAGGGGACACGATATTTCGTTCGAAGAAGTACTGGAAAACGTAACCGAAAGGGACTACATAGATTCTACGCGGGAGGACTCACCCCTTAAACAAGCAGCAGATGCCATTGTAATTGATAACAGCGAAACGAATTTGGAGGATCAATTTCATATTCTGTTACAATTGGCCAAGGATCGGATAGCTGGTAGGGTATAGGCCAATAAAAAAAGCCGCCCATGGGACGGCTCTTCGGCTAACTCTAAATAAACACTGCGAAAACTATATGATATAAGGATTGTTTATTTCGTGCCACTCTTCAGTTCGGTAACCACAGTCATTCGTCTTGAATAAGAAGAGATCCCTGCGCTGTGATTGCCGTTTCATTACTCTGTGAATGCGCTGTGTAAGGTTCATGTTGTTCGTTTTTTGATTAATTAAGTTCTTTAGATAACTATTATCTGTAACGTCTTTTGCTGTTCCAATTAAATCCTAAGGACTCTTTTGGTTTCTCTGTTAAGTAATTGCTGTTTAATGTTCTCATGATAGTTCGTTTTTTTGATGGATGATGAGCTTGGTTACCTAAAACGTCTTTTGCTGTTCCAGGTAAAGCCCAATGATTCTTTTGGTTTTTCTGTTAAGGTATTACTGTTTAAAGTTCTCATTTTAGTTCGTTTTATTGATTGATGAATGATTTTGTTTTTTGATTGATTTACTAGATAGACGACAGGAAAAATAAAATGTTACAGTACTATGCATTGCAAAGTACCTTTTTAACAAAGTTTAACAAATTTTGACGTATTTAAAAAAGTAGAGTAGGGAATAAGGTTCCTTTTTCATAGAGGGATGCCTTTACTTTCTGTATTAGTTTAATAGAAATTGATCATTGAAAGAAGGAGAATGCTTTAGTATTGATAAGATGGATAAATAACTTGAGTCTATTCATAATTAGTATTATCCCTTTGAAAATCAAAAAAGAAACACTAATTTTGCAGCCCTTTTAGCGGCATTATCTATTGAGTAAAAGGAAAAAGACACAAACAAGAAAAACCCTTCTGTGGGAACGCCGCATAAACTTGAAGAGAGATCACAGAATACAAAAACCGTTTTTGGTTGAGTCTTAATAACTAATTATCAACCAAATAACATTCAGAAGCACTATGGCTGAAGAAACTAAAAACGCAGAAGCTGCTGTAGAAGAGAAAGCAGTGGTGGAGCAACCTACCAAGGAAGTATCCCTTAAGGAAAGCAATCCTGAAAAATTTCTAGAAGATTTTAATTGGCACAACTACGAAGAAGGAATCGATCCTGTAGCTGGTGAGCAATTGGAAGAATTCGAAAAATTGGTTGCTGAAAATTTCGTAGATACTTTAGATGACGAAGTAGTAGATGGAGAAGTAATTCACATTACCGATCGCGACGCTATCATCGACATCAACGCTAAAAGTGAAGGGGTAATCTCCTTAAACGAATTCCGTTACAATCCAGACCTTAAGGTTGGTGATAAAGTAGAGGTATTGATCGACGTTCGTGAGGACGCTACAGGTCAATTGATCCTTTCCCACCGTAAGGCCCGTACCATTAAAGCTTGGGACCGCGTTAATGCTGCCCATGACGAAGGTACTGTGGTGAACGGATTTATAAAATGTCGTACCAAAGGAGGTATGATTGTAGATGTATTCGGAATCGAGGCATTCTTGCCAGGATCACAGATAGATGTGAAGCCTATTCGCGATTACGATATGTACGTTGGTAAGACAATGGAATTCAAAGTAGTGAAGATAAACCACGAATTCAAAAACGTAGTTGTATCCCACAAAGCGCTTATCGAAGCAGATATCGAAGAGCAGAAGAAAGAGATCATCGGACAATTGGAAAAAGGTCAGGTACTAGAAGGAGTTGTGAAGAACATTACTTCTTACGGTGTATTCGTAGACCTTGGAGGTGTAGACGGATTGGTACATATTACAGATCTTTCTTGGTCTCGAATTAACCACCCGAATGAAATTGTTGAGTTGGATCAGAAATTGAATGTGGTAATCCTTGATTTCGATGAGGACAAAACAAGAATTCAATTAGGTCTTAAGCAATTGAACGCACACCCATGGGAAGCACTAGGAGACGGGCTTAAAGTTGGTGATCAGGTTAAAGGTAAAGTAGTTGTAATCGCAGATTACGGTGCGTTTATCGAAGTTGCTGAAGGTGTAGAAGGATTAATCCACGTAAGTGAAATGTCATGGTCTACGCACTTGCGTAGCGCTCAGGACTTTGTTAATGTAGGAGACGAGATAGAAGCTCAGATCTTGACATTGGATAGGGAAGAGCGTAAAATGAGCCTTGGTATCAAGCAATTGACTCCAGACCCATGGACCGACATTACAAAGAAATATCCTGTAGGATCTAAGCACGAAGGTATCGTTCGTAACTTCACTAACTTTGGTGTATTCGTAGAGTTGGAAGAAGGAATTGACGGTCTTATTTACATTAGCGACCTTTCCTGGACTAAGAAGGTGAAGCACCCAAGTGAATTCACTAATATTGGAGATACGCTAGAAGTAATCGTATTGGAGTTGGATGTTGAAGGGCGTAAGCTAAGCCTAGGTCACAAACAAACTACTGAAAACCCTTGGGATAAATACTCTAATGAGTTCGCTGTTGGATCTAAGCACACTGCTGCCATCGACGAGATGGTTGATAAAGGAGCTGTGATCAACTTCAACGATGACATTAGTGCATTCGTGCCTAAGCGTCACTTAGAGAAAGAAGACGGAAGTGACCTTAAGAAAGGTGAAGAAGCAGAATTCCAAATCATTGAGTTCAATAAAGAATTCAAGAAAGTGGTTGCGTCTCACATGGCCATTCATAAGGAAGAAGAAGCGAAGATTGTTAAGCAAGCCGCTAAGCGTGCGAAGCAGCAAGCTGACGAAGCAAAACCAACTTTGGGTGATGCAAACTCCAAGCTTCAAGAATTGAAAGATAAAATGGACGGGAAAGCATAATTCCAACCATTTTTTAGATACCGAAGCCCTTCCAACATATGGAAGGGCTTTTTCTTTTTCTCATTATTTACTAATAGTGGGCATGCTGTTATAAGGAATGTTACTACTTTCATCTATGGTATGAGAAAAGAAACCCTAGTAAAATGGACCGCATTGCTGCTTGTTGTCCTGATCACTTCATGTAAAAGTCACGACTCGACCCAGGATGGTGAGGAAAATACGGTCATTGTTCAGTTGCATGACAATAATGCCATAGCCGAATTGGAAAATGACTTTAGTGAATATAACCTGAAGAATAAAAAAGTGCTAAGTAGACCCATGCAAATATTTCTTTTCACATTCAATTCCAAGAAAATAGAAAGTGCGGACTTAGTTGAATTATTGAAAGAATCCAACTTTGTAAAAGACGCACAGTTAAATAGAAATGTAACCCAAAGAAACTAATGCTATGAAAAAGTTAGTCCTCCTTTCCCTGTTCTGCTCTACATTGTATGTGCAGGCACAAGAACCCAATTACGTTCGCCATGAAGTTTTGGTGAAATTGAATAAAGAAGTAACCGGGGATATACTCTCCCAAAAAATATCTACCATTCAAATTACAGGAGCCGAACTCATTTCGGCCCCCATGAACATTTGGCGCTTGCAACTAAGCCCTTCGTCTATGAGTGAGAGTGAGTCTGTCGCCACCTTGTATTCTGACCCTGATGTACTCATTGCCCAAAAGAACCATATTGTTAAGAGCCGTGCCACTGTGCCCGACGACGCCCTTTTTGGGAATCAATGGCAATATTTCCAGGATAACGATAAAGACATAGATGCAGATGAAGCTTGGGATATCACCACTGGAGGAGTCACTATGAACGGAGATGTTATTGTCGCAGCTGTATTGGATGATGGTATTGATTTGAACCACGAAGACTTTGAAGACAACCTATGGATCAATGAAGCAGAAATCCCAGATAACGATGTGGACGATGACAATAATAATTATGTAGATGATTATCTTGGATGGAGCATTGTAACAGATGATGATAATATAGCGGGTGGTGGTCACGGAACACCAGTTGCCGGTATTATTGGGGCCAAAGGTAATAATGCAATTGGGGTTACAGGCGTGAACTGGGATACGAAGGTCATGGTAATTAAAAATGATTTTAACACCAATGAAGCAGCAGTTATCGAAGCCTATAGCTATGTATTGGAAGCAAGAATGCTGTATAATGCTACGGCTGGGGCAGAAGGGTCTTTTGTAGTGTCCACCAATGCCTCTTGGGGGGTAGACTTCGGTAATCCAGATGATGCCCCATTGTGGTGTGCCTTATACGACACCCTTGGGGAGAATGGAATTTTAAGTTGTGGGGCCACTATAAATGATAATCAAAATGTAGATATTATTGGTGACCTTCCAACAGCATGCCCTAGCGAATACCTCATTACGGTTACAAATACCGATATAACGGATAATAAAGTTCTTTTTGCGGGTTACGGAGCAGAAACCATAGATCTCGGAGCACCTGGTGCAGGAGCTTACAATACAGCTCTTGGTAACACCTATGGCGGTTTTGGTGGAACTTCAGGCGCCACCCCGCATGTAACCGGAACCATTGCATTGGTGTACTCTGCCCCATGTCAAAACTTTGCCGATTTGGTGGTAAGTGACCCTGCCGGGGCTGCAAGGGCAGTTCGTGATTTTATTCTGCAGGGAGTGGATCCAAATGAGTCATTAAAGGGAATTACCACAACCGGCGGAAGGTTAAATGTGAATAATGCCGTTCAGGGGTTAATGGATAATTGTGATGTGCTTGCTGCAAACGATTTTGAAGGCGAATTGAATGGTATACAGGTGTATCCAAATCCAGCCCAAAGTACGATCTCCATTTCGAATACAAAGAATGCACCCATTTCGAAGCTGCACATTTATGGAATGGATGGTAAGTTGATGAATGGACACCAAGAATATGTCCAGGAAACCATCAATGTAGACTTCCTTGCTGCTGGTATGTATATACTACATGTCGTTTTTGAAGGGGATGCAACGGTTTATAATAAGGTGATAGTTAAAGAATAATAATAAAACACAATTTGTGTATGCGCCAAGGAGGTTGTTTAGATAATGGGCAGCCTCTTTTTCTTGAATTCTATTGTTTCTTGGGATGGTTAAAAAACACGATCCTGATAAGAACATCGCATAATCTAAAATAAAACGCTTAAATTTGCATCCTGAATCATTATTCAGACCTTTTCTATGAGCCAAAAAGTGTTACTAAACGCAACCGAAGTGAACATCGCGCTTCATCGCTTGGCTTGTCAATTAATCGAGAATCATAATACGTTCGATAATACTGTCTTTGTAGGTATACAACCACGAGGGGTGTTTTTGGCAGAACGCCTTAAACAACTTTTGGAAACTGAGTATAAAATCAAAAGTATTCAGTTGGGTTATCTCGACATCACTTTTTACAGGGACGATTTTAGGAGAGGGGAAAAGACCTTAGAGGCAAACACAACCAATATAGATTTCATTGTAGAAGGCAAGAAAGTCGTATTTATCGATGATGTTCTTTACACTGGGCGAAGTATACGCTCTGCCCTTACAGCCATACAATCTTTCGGGAGACCTTTAGAAATAGAGCTTCTAACCCTGATCGATAGACGGTTCAGTAGGCATTTGCCCATTCAACCCGATTATCGTGGAAGACAGGTGGACGCAATTAATGAAGAAAAAGTAAAAGTATGCTGGGTAGAAAACGAAGGAGAGGATGCGGTATACCTTATAAACAAATAATTATTGAATGAAGGAACTAAGTGTAAACCACTTACTGGGTATTAAATACATCACCGAAGGTGACATTCAACTCATTTTCGAAACGGCAGACCATTTTAAAGAAGTGATCAATCGTCCCATAAAGAAAGTCCCTTCCCTTCGAGACATTACCATTGCCAACCTATTTTTTGAAAACAGTACAAGAACCCGTCTTTCCTTTGAATTGGCGGAAAAACGACTTTCGGCAGATGTTGTTAATTTCTCAGCGGCTTCTTCATCGGTAAAAAAAGGGGAAACATTAATTGATACTGTAAATAATATCCTTTCCATGAAGGTGGATATGGTGGTCATGAGACACCCAAATCCAGGTGCTGGAGTATTCCTTTCTAATCATATAGACGCCAGCATAGTAAATGCGGGCGATGGAGCTCATGAGCATCCCACACAAGCTTTATTGGATTGTTTCTCTATACGCGAGCGATTGGGTGATGTGGCCGGAAAGAAAGTGGTAATTGTAGGCGATATTCTACATTCTAGGGTAGCCCTTAGTAATATTTTTGCATTGCAAAAACTTGGAGCAGAAGTAAAGGTATGTGGGCCTAAGACCTTAATTCCTAAATATATAGACAAGTTGGGTGTAGAAGTCGAAACCAATTTGCGAAATGCCTTGAACTGGTGCGATGTGGCCAATATGCTTCGCGTGCAGAATGAGCGTATGGAGATAAGCTATTTCCCTAGCACCCGGGAATATACACAGCAATTTGGGCTTCATATGGATTTGTTACAATCCTTGGATAAAGAAATCGTTGTGATGCATCCAGGACCAATTAATAGGGGGGTAGAAATAACCACCGAGGTTGCGGATAGTGGCCAAGCTATTATATTGGATCAGGTACAGAACGGAGTGGCGGTTCGAATGGCAGTGTTGTACCTTTTGGCATCAAAAATTAAGCACAATGAAGATTAGTGTAAATGATAAGTTTACGGTCTTGGCAGATGATCGAGGCGACATTGCTGGCTTTGCAAGTTATCTGGAGCACATTATTCCCAAGAAATTCGAAAACGATCATTTGGTGATCGATTTATTGGGTTTCGACACCCTTGAGCTTTCCAGTTTGTTGACTTTCATTAAGATATCGACCTATCATAGATCCAGTAAGCATTCTTTTGTCCTTGTAAATAATGGGGTAGATATAGACGAAATCCCGGATGAACTGGTTGTGGTCCCTACTTTACAGGAAGCTGCCGATATCATTGAAATGGAAGAAATTGAACGCGATTTGGGCTTTTAAGGTGAAAGTATTCCACTCTAATAGAAGACCTGTATCTGCAACGAACTGCTCACAACTCAATTAATGAAACTCACCATTCTAGGCTGTCATTCTGCAACTCCCCGCTGGGATGCGAATCCAACATCACAGGTGTTGGAAATGAAAGGGCATCTTTTTTTAATTGACTGTGCCGAAGGAACACAGGTGCAGTTAAGGAGGTTTAAAGTGAAGTTTTCAAGGATAAAGCATGTCTTTATATCGCATTTGCATGGCGATCATTTTTTTGGCTTGGTCGGGCTTATTTCTACCTTCCGATTGTTGGGGAGGGAAGCCGAACTCCATGTATATGGGCCAAAAGGCATAAAAGAGGCCATTACACTTCAGTTAAAACTGGGAAAGAGCTGGACCAATTATCCCTTATATTTTCATGAGTTGGACAGTAAGGAGCCAGAACTCATTTTTGAAGATTCCAAGGTATCAGTAACCACGATACCCTTAAAGCATAGAGTGTATACCAATGGTTTCCTATTTCAGGAGAAACCTTCGGAAAGGGGATTAGATGTAGACAAGGCTAGGGAGTTAAATGTCGAGATGAGCTACTATCGCAGGATCAAACAAGGAGCCGATGCGGTGACTACAGAGGGTGAAATCATTCCAAATGCTGAAATCACTTTCGATCCACCTCCGCCTAAATCCTATGCCTATTGTAGCGACACCTCTTATTTCCCACAGATTGTCCCGCAAATTGAAGGTGCGACACTTTTATATCATGAAGCTACTTTTTTGGACAAGGAGCATCATTTGGCCGAGAAAACAGAACACAGCACTGCCAAGGAAGCCGCAGTCATTGCCAAGAAAGCAGAGGTGGGAACACTTGTGTTAGGTCATTATAGCGGCCGATATGGCGATCTGGAAGCATTTAGGGCCGAGGCACAGGAAATCTTCGAAGCCGTAGAATTGGCAGAGGATGGGAAGGTTTTTGAGTTTTAAGGTGGTTACTTTCATGAATACCAAATTGCTTTGGCAAAGAGTTCCTTCCAAAAATTGTATTTTGTATCGTAAATACTGAGAAAATCAATGAAAAAGGCGCTCTTTTGTATTATGATCATTGGCACCCTATCTAATGTCTATGCTCAATTTGGATCATCTCTATATGTTACTACGGACCTAGATTACCCTGTTGATGTGCTGGTTGCCGATTTGGATAATGATGGGGATTTAGATGTTGTGGCGGCTGATTTAGGAACTCCTGATAGAATAGTCTGGTTTGAAAATTTAGATGGATTGGGAAATTTTGGACCCGAAAACCTTGTTACGCTCGAAGCAATCATTCCGAGAGAGATTCATGCTAACGATATAGATGGGGATGGAGATATAGATTTAATTTCCTGTTCGCATGACCATGATATAGCATGGTATGAAAATTTGGATGGGCAAGGAAACTTCGGACCACAGATTCTTATCGATTTCCTGGATAGTAGTGGAAGTACCGTTTTTTCATCAGATATCAACGGTGACGGTCATATTGATGTTATTACGGGAACTGCGCCCAACTATTTGGCTTGGTATGAGAACACAGGAGCAGATGGTGCTTTTGGCCCTCCTCAGATTATTAACACAAATATTCATGGTCCCTCAGATATATATACCGAAGATTTAGATGGCGATGGCGATATGGACTTATTGGTATCATCAAGTTTAGATGATAAGATTACATGGTATGAGAACCTCGATGGTCTGGCTACATTTTCTGGACCTAATTTAATCACGTCGATTGCAGATACAGTACAAGCTGTACATGCCGTGGATGTTGATGGAGATGGCGATATGGATGTATTGTCTGCATCTAAAAGTGATGGTAAAATTGCTTGGTACGAAAACTTAGACGGACTGGGAAATTTTGGCGTACAAATAATTATTACAAGTAGTGCAATTTTAGCAACCGATGTTCTAGGAGTTGATCTCAATGGAGATGGAAATGTTGACGTTCTTTCGTCCTCTGCCGGAGAAGATATGATAGCATGGTATGATAATTTTGATGGAGCAGGAACCTATTCTAGTCGAATTACTATTTGGGATGATGTGGAGATGGCAGAGGCTGTCGCTGCGGGTGATCTTACAGGTGATGGGGCAATTGATGTTTTGGTGGCTTCCCCAATAGACGGAGATATAGTATGGTTTGAATATGGAGGGACATTTGGCATAGAGGATAAAACTCAAACGATAGCTAGTCTGTACCCAAATCCTACCGCAGGGGAGCTTCATTTCGATACTACCCTAACAATTGTCGAAGTTTCCGTAATTAATAAAATAGGGCAAGAAATACTTGTTACAGATAATTCGGAATCTGTCAATCTTGCACAATTACAGTCGGGATTGTATTTTGTCTCGTTGGAATTTTCAAACGGGATCAGGGAGATTCATAAAGTTCTTAAAAAATAAGAATTTCAAAACCCATGAGATACCACTGGAATTTCGGCTGGGGAATCTTGTAGTTCGCAAAAAACAACATCCTCTATTATTTGTATACCAAAATCCTGAGCAGACCCATTAGCAAACGATTATTTTAACTGCTTCCCATGGGATTCCTCAAGTTTCCTACTTATGTTCCCGACCTAAAACGAAAAGGATTAGATGAAACAACCGTATTTTATCCCGAAGCAACCTTATGGAAAGATTTAACCAATTATTTATGAACTTTTCTTTAATACAGTAATTACAGCATCTTTATAGCTAGCCCCAATAGGAATTTCGGTTTCGCCAATTTCGACATCTACCTTAGTAAATGCAGTTACTTTGGATACATTTACGACAAACGAACGGTGTATACGGAGAAATCCGTGCGGTAATTTTCCTTCAAACTGCGATAACGTTTCTTTGGTCATGATTCGTTGGTCCTGGGTGTGAACCCTAACATAATCCTTAACACTCTCTACATATAAGATCTCTTCAAACCTTATTTTTACAAACTTTTTGTTCGCATTCACATATATATGATCATTGACAAGGGTTGATTCAATCGGATTTTGCACGATCTCGGTTCCTTGTTTTTTACATTTAGATATTGCCTTGAAGAACCGTGGGAAGGAAATGGGTTTCAGTAAATAATCTATCACGTCCAATTCATAGCTTTCAATGGCGTAGTTGCGATAGGCGGTAGTGAAAATCACCATAGGTGGATTTTGCAACGATTTCAGGAAATCGATTCCTGACATTAGAGGCATCTCTATATCCAGAAAAATTAAATCAACAGCGGCCGACCTTAATCTCCCAGAAGCTTCAATTGGATTGGGGAAAGTAGCGACTAGTTCCAGATTTGGGATTTGTGCCACATGCGATTCAATAATTTGAAGCGCCAAAGGCTCATCGTCTATCGCTATGCATTTCAATGTATTCATGTTAATGTAAATCTATAGATAATTTTACCCAATAACTATCCTTTGCGTCCTTTGCTTCCAACTGGTGACGTTTGGGATAGTTTAACTCCAATTGCCTTTTTAGGTTGGCAGTACCAATTCTCAGTTTATCCCGGTCATAGTCGGCCTCTTTATGATCTGGTTTGCTGTTGAACACAGAAAAGGACAATGTGCGATCCTGTGTCAATAAATGAATGTGGATTTTTGCATTTCCAGAACTTCCGCTGGAACCATGCTTAAAGGCATTCTCTACCAAGGGTAACAATAGGAGAGGGGCAATCTGCGTGTTGGACTCGTCTACCGAATGTTCAAAAACCAAATCCAATCCATCACCATATCGGAGGCTTTCCAGATCTAAAAAACCCTGAATAAGCTCTATTTCCTTTTCTATGGCAATGGTAGGCTGATCGCTTTGGTACAGTATAAAGTCTAATAATTCGGATAGTTTGAGTACCACCTCTGGGGCTAGATCAGATTTTGCCAGTGTCAATGCATATAGGTTGTTGAGGGTGTTGAATAAAAAATGGGGCTGAATCTGAGCCTTCAAAAACTTCAACTCACTTTTGGCTTTCTCTTTTTGTAACACCTCCATTTCGTGCCGCACCTCGAAACGCTTTTTTATGGTCTTTATAATCAGCATAATAAATGCGTAGATATAAATGGCGGGGAAATAGACCGCAAATAGGTAGGGTACATCCCAAAGGATTTCCCAAATGGATTCTTGAGTAAAATCATCCCTAAAAAATGGTTCAGCTACATAGACAATTCCACAACGGGCAATCACGGAAAGCACATAAATACTTGCAATAAGGGATAGGGCAAAACTGATATATTTTTTCTTGAAGAGAAGTTTGGGTACTTGATAGTAATTGAGGAAATAGGCAGCGGCTATTTGTGCTGGTAACATACCGGCGTAATTATAAAAGTGATCTAGGGTGCCAGAACTTAACGTAGCCGAAAGAGAAAATGCCCCAATAAGGAACACCCAAAACAGTAGGTGGGAGGCAATGCGATACTGTAGAATACGATCCATAAACCTGGGCTGCTTTTTCATGGAGGCTAAAGTAAACAATACAAGGCTTAGTTGCCTCCAAAGTCTTTACAAGAAGGATTCCTACCCATGGAAAATGGTTTTCGGATGATGAATGGGGATTTTTACCTAAATCGGGTTTCTGTGGGTAGGAAAAGGCTGTTGGTCTTTTTTTCCAAAAGTATTTGTGCCGACCCCTTACTTTTGACCTGCATTCGAATGAGAATAAAAAAAGTCATCAATCATTGCCTAAACTTATAACAGGAAGGCACATTTAAAACGAATAGTATGAAAACCATAATCACCACAGTAACCCTAATAATAGCAAGCATTGTAATGGCACATGCCCAGGATTGCGAGGATTTGTTATATGCTGTACAGAGTAATAATAGTGAAAAAGTAGGTGTCCTTCTCAAGGATCAAAACCCGAATTGTAAATTTAATAGCCTGTTGCAACCAAGAACCCCTCTGGGAATGGCAGCCAAAAATGGCAACTTGGGTATTGTAAAAATGCTGGTGCAATCTGGTGCCCGGGTTACGTATCGGCATATGAATGATGCAAGTGCCCTTATGATCGCTGCCCAAGGAGGGCATTTTGAAGTGGCCAAGTTCCTAGTGGATCAAGGGGCTAAGGTAAATAAGAAGATTATGAATGACGGAACACCTTTAATATCGGCAGTACGCGGAGGCAATATTAACATTGTACGATTGTTACTGGAAAAAGGTGCCGATCCCAATGTAGAGGTAGATGGAGATGGCAATGCTATGGCCGCAGCAGGGGATTGCGACGATCCATCCATTTTAAAACTGTTGATCTCTTATTCTGGAGACGTCGATAAAGAAAGCAAAGGGGATGGTACTGCCTTAATACGAGCTGCAGGAAGCGGGAATCTTACTATGGTCAAAGCGTTGGTCGAACTTGGTGCCGATGTAAACAAAGAGAGTGATGGCGATGGGAATCCATTGATTTATGCGGCCAAAGAAGGGCATTTGGAGGTCGTTAAATACCTTGTTGAAAAGGGGGCAGATGTTAACATTCATGTTAGGGGAGATGAAACCCCACTCATCCGTGCCGCTTGGGGAGGACATCTTGAAGTCGTTCGGTACTTGGTTGATCAAGGGGCAGACATCAATACTACTGTACGCGATAGTTTTTCAATTAATTCCGAACGCCGAAATGCCTTGAAAATGGCTAGGAAAGGCAATCATCCCCATGTTGTTAGGTACTTGCTTAGCAAGGGGGCTAAGGAGTAAATCCGTATATTTTCCTTGGTTAAGGATAGGTTTATTAAATTCGGGGTTCGAAAGGACCCTGAATTTTTGATATTAACAGGATCGATGCTTCTTAATTGGTAACCCTGTATATAAATTGACAATAAATTTGGCGGTAAAACCGTAATGCTTCAACGTGTAAAAATTACCTGCCTGCGAGCTTATTTTTTTTATTAATTGATATTCAATCAATTACATTTATCCGTGAATTACTTCATTTTAGCAGAAATAATGTATATTTAATCATTGTTTGTAGGTGTTTTCCTTCGGCAGGTTTCACTCATTTTTAATACCCATGGCACAGGGTCCTATATCGAAAGCAGAAATTCTTCAATTACTCGACGATGCGTATCAGCAACGTGGAGAGCGATTGGATAAAAGTATTATGCTTACACAAAAGGCGCTGGATGCGAGCCGAAAGCTTCAGGACTCTGGCCTCATCGGAAAGAGCTTGGGGAAACTTGCCTTGTACGCTATGGTAAAAGGGGAGCATGAAAAATCGATAACACTTTCCGAAGACGCCATAAAATGCTTTAATGCAGTCGATGATGAGCTAGGCATGGCAGATGCCAATTACAGTATTGCTGGGGTGTATTACAAGTCCAATAATTATCACTTGGGGATGTTTCACCTAATTGATTGCTTGGCTATTTATAGAAAATACAAAGATTATCATAATGAGTCCCGTACGCTTAAATCCTTGGGAACGGTATATGAACTTCTGGGTGATGGCATAAGTGCCAAAGAGGCTTATGAAGGGGCCATTACAGCAGCAAAAGAAGTAAGCGATAAAAATCTGGAGTCGAATGCCTATAATCCTTTGTCGGGTATTTTACTTAAATCGGATGAATCCGACAAGGCCATGGCGCTTATTGAGCGTTCCATTGCAATGAAAAAAGAAACTGGAGACGTTCGTGGGTATGCATTTGCTGTATACGGAAGGGGAAAGGTATTCTTGCATCTAAAGCAATATGAACGAGCCGAACAGGATTTTTTGGAGGCTCTTGAAATCCATGAATCAGTTGGAGATAGTTTTGGCAAAGGGATGGTTTACAATAAGATGGGGCATCTGTACATGGGGATGGGGAAAAGGAAAAAGGCCAAGAAGTACTTAAAAATGCTTGTGAAGGAAAGCGAGGCACGTAACCAATCCCTGCTTAAATATAAATGCAATCACTTCCTGTATCACATTTATAAGGAAGAAGGAAAAAATAGTAAGGCCCTCAAGCATCTGGAGAAATATTTAGATGAAAAGGATGCGGCTGTAAATTCGCAAATTCTCAAGGTGATCGGAAATTACGAACGGATTTCAAGAATGCGTTCATTGGAGAAAGAAGCTAGTTTGGCGCGTGAAAAGGCGCTTTTTAAGCGGAAGCAGGAACAGATGGAGGAAGCTACGAAAATGAAGCAGGAGTTTCTTTCCAGTATCAGTCATGAGATCAGGACCCCTCTAAATGCAGTAACCAGTATTATATCCTTACTGGAAGAACGTTCAACTGAAAAAGACAAAAAATTACTTACTTCCCTGCGGTTTTCTTCCAAAAACCTGCTGCGAATCATTAACGATATTCTAGACTTTTCAAAGTTGGATTCCAATAAGATGAAGCTGGAAACCCGGCCTATGCGCTTCGAAGACTTCATTCTCAATATCCATCAAACATACCATGGGATGGCCATGGAAAAAGGATTGGAGTTCGACATGAACATCGCGCCTAAAGTAGCCGATTATTACGAGCTGGATGAGACTAAACTATTCCAGATATTAGGCAATTTGGTAAGCAACGCCATAAAATATACCGAAAAAGGGAAAGTACAGATGTGTGTGGATTTGCTGGATTCCCAAGGTGATAGTGATGTCCTTCATTTTACGGTACTCGATACGGGTATTGGTATTCCAGCTAAGGAAAAAGAGCGTTTGTTCGAAAGCTTCTATATGCCGCCATCGGTAACTACCAGAAAAGAAGGCGGTACTGGGCTTGGCTTGGCTATTGTAAAGAAGTTGGTCCAATTGCACGATAGTGAAATATGCGTAGAAAGCACAGAGGGCAAAGGATCGCGTTTCTCATTTCCCCTTACGTTAAAGCGAAGCGAAGCACCTTTGCAAACCGATAAGGCCCTGTTCAAACAGTTGAAAGGTAGGGTGGCTATTGTAGCCGAAGACAATGAAATAAATGCAATGGTCATGCAGGAACTGCTTAAAAGATGGGGAGTTACCTTAAAACGCGTTAGCAATGGGATAGAAGCGATTGATATGGCAAAGAAGGAACGGGTGGATTTTATATTAATGGACATTCACATGCCAGTTATGAATGGTTTGGATGCAACCCACGCCATACGAACCTCAAGAGGCCCAAATAAGAACACGCCTATTTTTGCCTTAACCGCAGACAGCACTATTTTGAGTGAGGAGAAATATGGGGATTACTTCAACGGGGTGTTGCTGAAGCCTATTGATATCAATCGTCTTTTTGAGGCCTTAGTATATATGCACAGCGCCAAACCCGAAGTGCTGTCTTAGCCCTTTCTTTTTTTAGTAATTACTGAACCAATTAAAATGCTCCTCCATAATACTGGATTTGTTCGTTTTAATATGCTCTATAAATGCCTTGGCTATGCTCGATAGGTTTTTAGAGCTTAGCCAGATTAAGTTCCAATTTGTGATTACTGGAAGTCCTTTTACGGGAATGACCTGTAAATCTCCATTGCTCAGTTCGTTTTTCAATCCGATTAATGGCATAATAGAATAGCCCAGCCCGGCAACTACTGCCTGTTTCAGGGCTTCATTAGACTTTAGTTCCATTTTCTTGTAATTGGATATTTTTTGGGAAGCAATAAAACGTTCCATGGCATTCCTTGTGGCAGAGCCTTGTTCCCTGTAGATTAAAGGAAGTTGCTCAAAAGCCTTTCTGCTCAGGTTTTTCCCCGTGTGTTCGTATTGCCGGCCACCCACTAGATAAAGTTTGTTCTCCATAAGTTCGATGCGATCTATTTTCATCTTTTTTGGGATGGTGGAAACCATGGCGAAATCTACATCATTGTTTTCTAAGGACCTAACAACCTCCGCTTTGTTCGTTACGTCCATTGCCAAATCAACACCTGGGTGTTTTTCCATAAAACCAGCTAAGAAATAGGGCATAGCGTACTTAGCGGTAGACACAATGGCAATTTTCAACTTACCGGCCAGCTCCCCTTGAAAGGAAAGGGCTTTGTAGTTAATGGCATGCACTTCGTTGAGTATGGTCTCCGATGCCCTGGCAATTTCCTCGCCAAATTCGGTGATGTAAATTCTTCTTCCGACAACTTCGAACAATGGGATTTGAAATTGATCCTGAAATTTTTTTAGTTGAATGGATACGGCGGGCTGTGTGAGAAAAAGCTCTTCCGAAGCCTTGGTAACGCTCCTTAGCTCAGCAATTTTGCGAAATATTTCCAGTTGGTGTAAGGTATAATTCATAAACAAAGATTATGTATAGTATAAAAAACATAAATAAAAATATATAAAAAAATCGAATCATCTTTGCAGTAACAAAAAAGTTCCACTATGAAACAGGCACGGAGTGGCTCCTTAGAGAGCAAAATTATAGCCCACCCAGAGGCCAAGGGAAGGTCACATAGGTTGTTACTGACCTGGCTAGCGATTCTTGCGGTCTTTGGGTTCTTTTTGGGCTTATCCCTGCAAAACGATAGTTTGTTCCTAAAGGAGTTGCTCCTTTGTGCCTTCATTATTGGATTCTTGCTTTTTTTTAAGGGCAATGCCTAGAAGATCTATAATAAACCCCACTAGAAAAGGACATATCTACTATGGATTTACATCTGTTGATCGATAACCTAACCAACCCCGCACTTTTATTTTTCTTTCTTGGCATCTTGGCCGTTCAGCTCAAAAGTGACCTTTGCATCCCGGAAAACTCTTCAAAGTTTATTTCACTCTATTTGTTGTTTTCTATTGGATTTAAGGGAGGGCAGGAATTGGCGCATAGCGAATTTAGCATGGAGATCTTGTGGTCATTGATTTTCGGTATTTTCCTTGCCGTGGTCATTCCCGTCTACACCTATTTTATTCTTAGGAGGAAGTTTAGTGTTGAGAATGCAGGGGCTATTGCTGCGGCGTACGGCTCTGTTAGCGCGGTAACCTTCGTCACTGCCATTGGGTTTTTGGAGATGGAGGGTATTGCGTTCAACGGTCATATGGTGGCGGTAATGGCGCTCATGGAGGCTCCGTCCATTATGGTGGGCCTTTTGCTCATTACCTTGTTCAATAAGGGGAAAAATAAAGGCGATGTGCCCATGCGGAAGGTGGTGCATCATGCCTTAACCAACGGAAGCGTATTGCTCATCATTGGAAGCCTCGTTATAGGGCTGTTGGCCAGTGAATCGCAAGCACAGGGAATCGAGCCATTTACTACGGACATATTTAAAGGGTTCTTGGCGGTCTTCCTTTTGGATATGGGAATTACGAGTGGGAGCAAGCTGTCGGAGTTTTTGAAAAAGGGCTGGTTTGCCTTGCTCTTTGCTATCATTATCCCCATAATTAATGGTTGTTTGGTGGCAGAGGCGAGCGGATTGTTCACTTCGGTGGTAGGTAACCGGTTGCTCTTCGCGATCCTTGCCGCTAGTGCGTCTTATATTGCAGTGCCGGCGGCAATGAAGTTGGCGGTGCCTAAGGCAAGCCCGAGTTTGTATATACCCATGGCGTTGGCGATCACCTTTCCGTTCAATATTACGTTGGGGTTGCCGCTCTATCTATACCTTGTAAATTAATAATAAATAATATTAATGATTAGTATTAAATATATAAATAAAAATATATATATAAATAGTCCGAAATTTGTCAAACAAATAAAACCAGAAATCATGAAAATAATGGCTGCACCCGCACCAACGATGAAAACAGAACAAACGATCAATTTAATCGAAGGGCACTTTAGTGCTTCCGAAGCTTCCGACATCGTTAACTCCGTATTGGATGTTAAAATCAACTTTCACAAACTACAGCGTCTCGCCATCACGGAAGGGGATCATAATGATAGTTGTGAGTACGACAGTGGAAGAATGAATGAACTGCTGAACGAACAAAAGATTGCAAAAGAGTTCTTTAAGCAAGCGAGATTGCAAGGAAAGAAACTCAAAATGCAAAGTACTATACATATTTCCATTGAAGAGTAAAGGTAGCTTAATTGATGATTATTAAGTTAATGTGTTTCAACCTTTAAATAAGTGTGCTTTGAAAATGGAGGGCGGCCTAGAAATGGGTCGCCTTTTTTTGTCATTATCGGTCGAGCGCCAGTCACTTAAAGAGAAAATAGGTATGAAATGTCTATATCTGGTTGTAATTAAGTTGGTTTTAAGTGGAGTTAACCCTACGGCAGAACCCAAAAGTAGTAGCATATTGCCTAAATTTGGCTAATTTTAAACTTTAAAAGACCTCGATATTGCTTTATTAATATGGAGCATTAAATTATTAAACATTAGTGCAGAGTACAGAGTTTATAGACCAAAATCAACTTTATCACCTGATTGAATGGATTCTTTCAGATTCTAAAAACCAACTGTATGAATCGTACTCTGAATTTGAAAAGGAAATAGTCCGAATTGAAACCCTATCTGGATTCAAAGGCTACTTGGGAAATGGCATATCAAATGGAAAGAAACAATTTGGATTTGGCATTTACAATCCTGAATCCAAAGGAAATTTCTCCATTTCGAAAATAATGCTCAACCCGAAATACACTAACGGAAAAACATATAGATATACAATACAGGGTTGGGCAATAATTTTCATTCATTTAGACATGCAAAATGATGAAAATAATATACAATGTAGAATCTCTGTAAACTCCAAGAAAAGGACTGAAAATTGGTTTAGTACCAATCCCGAGTTTGGAAATCCTGAATTGTGGGACTGGAATTCAGTGGAGAAGACTGCGCGAAAAATAATTGGCTTGTTAAACAAAAAAATTGCATAAATGCTTGGGATCATCGTAGCACTTGCCATTTCTTGGCTACTGCTTTACTTCATAGAAAGGCAAAGCTTATTAGCCTTGGGGTTTCTTCCGTTGGGATTAAGATTAAAACAATTCCTAATTGGGTTTCTCGTTACAGGTATTCTTTGTGCGCTTGTACAACATTTGCAGTCTTACCTGCAGTCATCTACCTGGCTTCTCAATGAAACCATAACCAATGGGGATGTCCTAAAATCATTTTGGTGGGATGTTAAGTCTGTTTTCACAGAAGAATTGCTATTTCGCGGAGCATTGTTGTACATCCTTATCAGTAAAATTGGATCAAAAAAAGGCATTTTAGTATCGGCAATAGCATTCGGAGTGTATCATTGGTTCTCTTATGGTGTGCTGGGCAATGTTATGGCCATGGCCTTGGTATTTGTAGGTACGGCAACGATGGGCTATGCTTGGGCTTGGGCTTTTTCAAAAACCAAATCGATACTGTTGCCATTCGGACTTCATTTGGGCTGGAATGTAATTCATAACACCATTTATTCTAAAGGTCCTTTGGGCGAATTGGTGCTCATTTCGCAAGGAGGACACGAATTGACCGATTGGACTTCGTTGCTCAACTTTGCCATTGGATTGATCATTGCGCCCATTTTGGTACTGATTTACGTAAGGTATTTTGTGAAACCAACCAATTGATCAGGCATTATGATTAGCAGGGCCATTGTTACGAAATTATATTGTGGGTCCCAATGCTATAAGCGGTACAATTTCATACCCAATTCATGAAATACGACAAATAAGTTATATGGATATGGTAAATATCCCGGATTTGGCCTGTTATATTTTTTATCTTGGTCTGGAATGATAAAAAATTGTGAGTATGGAAAGAGTTTTTGTTATTGCTTTATTCGTCTTAACCCTAGGAGGTTGTTCTTCCAACGACGATTCTAAAGAACCAAGTGACGATTATGCCGCTTTTATGGCAGATACTTCTATAGAAACGGAGGTCGATTTTATGCCCGCAGAGGTATATGAAGAGTATTCAGATACTCCACAGGCTCCCTTATTAAAACTTAAGCTAATTACAACTGAAATATATCCTTGTGCCAATTATGCGCTGGAAACTACCACATTCATAAGGGAAAATGAATTGATCGTACGTTTCGATGGGGTATTTAGACCCAATATTTGTTTAACGGCAATTGGCCCTGCGACAACCCATGTCGATTTGCCTGATTCTATTGATCGCCTTACTTTTTTAAACGGCGAAAATATTGATAAGTACACTGTAGATATAAATGCAGAAAAGATTAATGTAACCCTTTCGGAAAGCAGTTTTACACATCTATTGTATGAGCACACCTTTAGGATACCCGAAAATACGTTCGCTTATATCTGTGGAACATATACAGACAATACCCACCTATATAACGACTTCAAAAATGTTTTACTAAGTAATCCTGCCTTGCAGGAATTCACTTTTGTAGGTGAGGGTAGGATTCCCTATCCGGAAAGTAGCTCCGGGCACGGGGTGGACCATCCTTCCTCATTTTTCCGGTATACAAATGAGGCCGATTTTGATGCTTTAGGAACGATTCTGGATGACTTTTCCTCTCAAAATATTGAAGAAAACAGCGGTGTGACCATGCAGCTTAATAGCTGGTTTAACAAAAGACATTTAAGTTGGGATTAAGGAGGGGCATAAAGAAGTAAAATGGTATTCAAGATCATAAATTCATGGAGTGTAAAATGCCTATTGCTATTGGTGGGCTTTCCTATTTATCAGGCCTGTGTTTCATATGAGGGATCCGATAAGGAGGCACAAAGCATATTGGGTCAAGAACATCATGAAGTGCAACAGGTTAAGCTTTTGAAAAATACAGGGATTCAATTTCAATATGCATTACAAGATAGCAGTAAGGTCGGACCCCTAAGCTACATAGGAATTAGCTGTATGGTGGTAAACAGAACGAAAGCCGATATATGGTATTTGGTGGATAGTTGCAACGGTCTCGAATACTTTTTGGAGTCTATACCTGAAACCTATACCCCAATCCCACTAATGAATTGTAATGCCAGTTGGCCTATGATAAGTAGTTTGAAAATGGGGGATACCCTCCATTTTACTTCAAGACTATTTTTGGAAACAGGAGCACCTAAATTAAAAAATGTAGGTTTGGATTTTAGGGTAGTAGATAGGCACATACCATTTAAAATTTTAAAAGAACATCCGGACTTGGTAAAGGAAGTTCGGTCGGCCAACACTTTTCCCGTGGATATATTATGGGCCGAATAAACGGATAAGTTAATAATTTGAATCCTTTGCCGTTATTATAAAGTTTAGAAGTTTCAGCTCAGATTTTAAAATGCGATTTGTTCAAGAGGATTTCAATTAATAAAACACTGATGCGACACAGCCTATTTTACTTTATTCTTTTAGCGTGCTGTTTTAATAGCGTTTATGGGCAATTCCTAAAAGTATACCCTGGAATTGGGATAGAAAGTGTACCCGTTAAAATCGACTCAACAACCATTGCCGAGGTTATAGATCTTTATGGACCTGATTTCCGACTAGATGAGAACCCTTTGGTTTCCCAATATATCTACAAGGATTTGGGATTGGGGTTTGAGATTATAACGGATGACAAGAATAAAATCGTCAGGACAATTACGGTTAAATCGCCTATAGATGCAACACTAGCCAATGGAATTAGGTTGAACAGAAGTACAATGCAAGATGTATGGGATGTATACAACGGAAATGGTTGTTTTACTAACAGTACAGAAGCATGGCACTCACAAGAAGGTGTTACGTTTTATATTAGAAAAGAGCGAAAGAAAAGAGGGTTTAACCTTGAAGAGAAGATATATAAAATAGAAGTTCATAACAAGGATGATTTGGGACTTTATTCCAGGGCAAAGTTTGAATTCGACGACGATCCCTATGATCGTAAATTGGATGTGTTATTTTCATTTCTTGAAGAAGAAGAGATAGATCTTAAAGCACTTCAAGCTTTTTTGGACGAAGAACATAAGCAATATGCAGCACGTAAGCCACATGCACTTGATATCCGTACTGTTGTTAAGCGTGATTTGGAACTTGGGCTTAATCAACAGAACTTGTTGATAGGAGCAGCAGGACGGAACTTTGAATTGAATCTAATAAAAAGGAATGACTCGCTTATATATCTTAAACTGGAACAAACGAGAAGGGAGTACCAATTGATAATTGAAAGGGATGAACTAAACAGGTTCAAAGATTTAAAGAGCCTATCTCCAGACTTCGATGTCTTTGTGTTTGGCACGAGTTGTGGATTCGCAGGGATGCCGCCTTCCGGGTATTCGAAAATGAATAAATTGGCTGCCAATAATGACTATCAAGAGTTATCACGTTGGCTTCATTCCATTAATCCGGAGAGGGCGGTATACGGATATATTGGTTTGTACTTTCTGAAAAGGAGTGGAGTTGTCATTCGGCCATCGGAAGTTGCTAGAATGGAACAATTTAAGGATTCGGACATTTCATTGTATTATTGCCAAGGGTGCCTATACGGAGGGAACCAACCTATAATAACATTTTTGTCGAGAAAACAATTGCGATGGTTATATTCAGATTACAAGAATTATTTCCTTTTAAAAAAGTGAGGTCACGCCCATAATTTAACCCAAATTTAAATCATCCGTTTTTCCATAAAATCCTTTAATGGCGTATCTTGCATAGTGAAATGGTGAACTATGTGCTGTATAGAACATCTAAAACTCATTTTAACAGAGTATGAGGGATAATTTACACGATCAACGTAAGAGCTATGCTAAGGGCGAACTGGATATAAGTATGGTAGACGCCAATCCGTTGCAGCAATTCCAATCCTGGTACTATCAAGTAGAGAATTCGGGAGGGGTAGACGAAGCAAACGCCATGACCTTAACCACCATTGGGTTGGATAGCTTTCCAAAGGGTCGTGTGGTACTCCTAAAAAAGTATGATGAGCACGGGTTCTATTTTTATACCAATTATACTAGCGAAAAAGGGGCAGCTATCATTGCCAATCCAAAGGTAGCGCTGTCTTTTTTCTGGCCCAATTTAGAACGACAAATCCTAATAAAAGGCACAGCGCAAAAGACCAGTGAAGCCGATTCAGCCAATTACTTTGCCTCCAGGCCCAAAGGGAGTCAGTTAGGAGCATTGGTTTCAAACCAAAGCAGTGTAGTAGCCAATAGGGAGACTCTAGAGGCAGAATTGCGGTCATTAGAGGAGGCTTATGAAGGTAAGGAAGTTCCTAAGCCAAAGGATTGGGGCGGCTTTGTTATAAGTCCTATCGAATTCGAATTTTGGCAAGGAAGGCCTAATAGATTGCATGACAGGATTCGCTATAGATTGGATGGACTGGATTGGAAAATTGACAGACTGGCACCCTAAGGTGATTCAGAAGTAAGTATTGAATATAGAGATGTTGGGGACATCGAATTAGGAATTATAGCTAACACACAAACCAACTAACTAACAAACCCAAAAAATGAAAACACTGTATATGGTGCGTCACGCCAAATCCTCATGGAAGCATGATGTTATAGACCACAAACGTCCCTTAAAAGGAAGGGGAGAAAGAGATGGTGTATTGGTTTCAGAATACCTGAACAATAAGATTATTCCTCCAGAGAGAATTATCAGCAGTGGTGCCACAAGAGCATTGTCCACCGCTCAGTATTTTAAAAAAGCATTTCAAATAACCGATGCTAACTTCGAAGTCAATAATGACCTCTACGATTTTAGTGGACACAATGTTATGGACATCATTAAAGGGCTTGACAATAGCAAAGAGCGAATCATGATTGTAGGGCACAACCATGCCTTTACATCCATTGCCAATATGCTGGGAAGTACGTATATTGACAATGTCCCTACCTGTGGTTTTGTTGAACTGCAATTCGACACAAACGCTTGGAAAGAAATTACGAACGGTAAAACAATACAAACGGTATTCCCTAGAGACCTAAAAGAATGACAGTAGAAAGAGTAGCAGCACAAGTTGAAAACAGATACTTAAACCGGGAACTAAGTTGGTTGCAGTTTAATGCAAGGGTATTGCAGGAAGGGGAAGATCCTTCGGTTCCGTTAATTGAACGTCTTCGCTTCTTGGGAATTTTTTCCAATAACCTAGATGAGTTTTTTAAGGTTCGCTATGCCACTATTAAGCGAATTGTAGAAGCTGGCAAGGGCGGAAGAAGTGAGTTAGGGGGAATTTCTGCTACGGAATTATTAGAGGAGATTACGCAAACAGTGATACAGCAACAGGCACATAGTCTCCGTATTCTGAAAGATATTCAGGAACAACTTGAAAAGGAAAACATCTTTATTATCAATGAAACTCAGATTTCAGATTCCCAACGGGCTTTTATCTCAGATTATTTTATTCGTAAGGTAAGTCCTGCCCTTATGACTATCATGATCTCAGAAATTGATGAATTTCCCGAGCTCATGGACAGCGCGGCTTACTTGGCCGTACGCATGAAAATGAGGGAAAATGGAGAGAATGGGAATGTGGTAAACTATGCGCTTATTGAAATTCCGAATATTATAGAACGTTTCGTAGTGCTTCCTGAAGAAGATGGAAAGCAATATATCATTATCCTAGACGATCTTATTCGCTCCCAAATGGGGAACATCTTCAATATTTTCGATTATGAGTCTATCTCGGCACATATGATTAAAATTACCAGGGATGCTGAATTGGATATAGACAGCGACCTTTCCAGGAGTTTTTTGGAAAAAATCTCCAAAAGTGTGGCGCAACGAAGCTCCGGAGATCCCGTTCGTTTTGTTTACGATAAGAGCATAGACGAAGAAACCTTGAAGTTTCTAATGGATAAAATGGGGGTAGAATCGACCGATAGCGTCATACCAGGTGGCCGATATCATAACCGACGGGACTATATGAAATTCCCCAGTTTGGGAAGGAAAGATCTTATGTACGATTCGGTAAAACCACTCCCAGTGCCAGGACTTTCCTTGCAAAGCCGAATCTTGAACAAGATCGCAAAAAGGGATTTTCTGCTATATGCCCCTTACCAAACTTTTGCCTATGTCGTAAAGTTTCTCAGGGAAGCCGCATTAGACCCAAAAGTGCAGTCCATTAAAATTACCATATACCGTTTGGCCCAGGTGTCACACATAGCAAGCTCCTTGATCAATGCTGCCAAGAACGGAAAAGATGTGACGGTACAGATTGAACTGCAAGCCCGTTTCGATGAGGCGGCCAATATTCGTTATGCGGAGATCATGCAGAAGGAAGGCGTAAAGCTTATTTTTGGGGTTACAGGACTAAAGGTACATTGTAAGGCATGTGTGGTAGAGCGATTGGAAAAAGAAAAAATACGACGCTATTCCTTCATAAGTACAGGGAATTTTAACGAGTCTACCGCGCGAATCTATACGGACTACACCTTGTTCACTAGTAATAATAAGATCGGCAAAGAGATTAACAAGGTGTTCGATTTCTTTGAAGTGAACTATAGAATCAAGAAATACAATCATTTAATGGTTTCCCCGCACTATACGAGGAATACATTGTATCATTTAATAGATACTGAAGTTGAAAATCACGAAAAAGGGTTACCCAGTGGAATAAAGCTTAAGGTAAATAGCCTTTCCGATTTTAAGATGATAGACAAGCTTTATAACGCGAGTAGGGCAGGAGTAAAGATTCAATTGATCGTTCGGGGTATTTGCTGCCTAATCCCGGGGGTAGAGGGGATGAGTGAAAATATTGAAGTTATAAGTATCATAGATAAGTTCCTGGAACACCCGAGACTCTATATTTTCGAAAATGCGGGAGATCCGAAATATTATATCTCATCTGCCGATCTAATGAGCAGAAATTTGGATAATAGGGTAGAAATTGCCTGTCCAATCTATAACACAGAAATACAACAAGAATTATTGGATACCTTTGCTATTAACTGGAACGATAATGTAAAAGCACGGATTATTTCGGATAAGCAAGATAACGCCTATCGTAAGAATGATTTGGAACCGGTTCGTTCACAGTTTAAATTGTACGAGTATTACCAAGAAAAGCTAAAGAATTTTGCTGAACATTGAGAAATACGGAGCCATAGATATTGGTTCCAATGCGATACGCCTACTTATTGCCACCGTAATTGAAAAGGACCATCAAAAACCACAGTTCAAGAAGACTTCGCTTATTCGTGTGCCTATTCGCTTGGGGGCCGATGTGTTTTTGGAAGGTAAGATATCGGATACCAACTTCGATCGAATGATTGATGCCATGAATGCCTATAGTTTGTTGATGAAAACCCATGGGGTTAAGCGATACCGGGCTTGCGCTACTTCTGCGATGCGGGAAGCTGCGAATGGAAATGAAATAGCCAAGAAGATAAAAAAGCAGACAGGTATAGATATTCAAATTATCGATGGTCAAGATGAAGCTGCGATTATTGCCTCTACAGATTTAATGGACCTGATCGATACAGATAAGACTTTTCTGTATGTGGATGTAGGTGGCGGAAGCACCGAATTCACGGTATTTGCTAACGGTAGGACTGTAGCATCCAAGTCCTTTAAATTGGGAACCGTTCGTATTCTAAATGATATGGTGAAGGAATCCATTTGGGATGATGTGAAGAAGTGGATCAAAAAGAACACCAATGATTATGATAAGATAAGCCTAATCGGTTCGGGGGGGAATATTAATAGCATCTACAAGTCTAGCGGTAAGAAGTTAGGCAAGCCCTTGAGCTACTTCTATTTGTCGAGTTACTTTCAGCGATTGAAATCGTATACCTATCACGACCGTATTTTTCAATTACAAATGAATCCGGACCGTGCCGACGTAATTGTGCCGGCTACCCGAATTTACTTGTCGGCCATGAAATGGAGTAAGGCAAAAAATATCTATGTGCCTAAAATTGGTCTTTCTGATGGAATTATTAAAAGTCTGTACAACGAAAAACGGGCTTCAGAAATAGAAGTACATCTTTAGAGTAAGAGTTCGGCAATTTCCTTCCAATCGTGTACTCTTTCATGCCCCTGATCGTCACCAATATTATGTGGCTGGGTAAACAAAAGGCTTCTTTCCTTAAAAGGATCCAGGTTTTTGTAATGATCATCTATGAGGATATGTCCCGTAACAGGCACTTTAGAGCCGCATAGAATAATGTTTCGCCAGGAAATGAACGGGAAGTGCTCCTGAAGCCAATAGTATTTTTCCTCAAGGCTATTTGGAAATTCCATGGCGGCAGAAACGATAAAGACTTCATAGGAGTTATGAAGCGCTTTCACCACGTCCTTGGCATCCTTAATTAATGGAGCCGTCCTGAAGAATCCTTTTTCCCTGACATGTCGCTTTGCATTGGGAAATGCTACGATTTCATCTTTTCCTTGAACGTCCTCAAGTTTTATAAGACGTCCACTTTCTTGGTATTCAAAATTTATGGCTTGTTGGTAGATATCTGCCAAGACACCATCCATATCAATGAGCAAGCGTTTTGCCATGTGGTTTGGTTTCGGGATTTTTAATTAGATCGAAAATTGCAATTGGGTTGCGTAGATCTTATCCATGAACCCGTTCTGAAGTACTTAAATCTTTCATTACACTGGCCTCGAATTCCAACAAATCCTGCCACTTTTTGTCCACCTCCTCCCGGTCGCCAAACTTACGGGCAAATGCAAGGAACATCGTATAATGGCCTGCCTCGCTAATCATGAGCTTACGATAAAATTGAGCCAGTTTCTTATCCTCCAATTGTTCACTTAACAATCTAAATCGTTCACAACTCCGCGCTTCAATGAGCGCGGCATATAGTAATCTATGTATAAGCTGGGTATTTCTACTACCTCCCTTTGGAAAAAATTTCATGATGATATTCACATATTCATCCTTTCGTTCCCGTCCAAGGGTTAATCCTCTTTCCATGAGCAGGTCGTGTACCATCTTAAAATGACTCATTTCCTCTTGGGCCAATAAAGTCATTTCATCTACCAATTCGGAATATTCGGGATATCCAATGATTATGGAAATAGCTGTTGATGCTGCCTTTTGCTCACAATAGGCATGGTCCACTAGTATTTCTTCAATATTCTTTTCAACAATATTCACCCAACGCGGATCCGTGGGTAACTTTAACCCTAGCATTTTTATCTCATCATTTTCGTGCTCATTCATCATCCTATAATTACACATCCAAATCGAATTCCTGTCGCAGGGTATCGATCAGTGGATTTTTTTCTTTTAGCTTATCAAATTTTTCCCTTGGGGTATAGGCATAGCGCTTTACTTCTTCCTCATTAACCTCAATAGAGATATCTACATCGTAATTGCGCAATTGTTCCCTCAAGAAGCCCAGCAGTTCGTATTTGGCTCTTTCTACTTCTACTTTTATGGTGCTGTTGGGAAAGACCAAGTGAATTAAATTCCCTTCTAATTTCGGGGTTCCCATGGTTAGGTGGGATAGTAAGTTGAACTTGCCATCTTCCTCCACCTTCTTGGTATAGGTAGTCCATGCAGATTGCATTTCTTCTTCAGTAAAAGATTCCCTAGGCAGATTATTTTCGTCAGGTTTGTTGGCAACAAGCTCTTTCTTCAGTTCCTGCTTTTTCCGAATGCTTTTTAGAGACAGGGCGGATACTTTTTGGGCATTACGCTCGGCCAATATTTGCGGGCGGTCTATAACCCGTTCTTTGGGAGCACTTGTCTCTGAGGCTATGGGCGCAATCTCAGGCTCTGCCGCTACAGTGGCGGTTTCCTCAATGGTTTCAACAACAGTATTTTCCTCCATAGCTATATCCTCTTGAGGAGTAGCCACAGTAGGCACTGCTTCAGTAGGGGCTTTAACTGGATTTTTTTGAGTTTTAAAATAGGAAGGAGGGATTACGAAGCGTTTCCCACTAGTATTTTTTTTTTCTCCCTCAAAAGTGAGAGAGGCTAATTGCAATAAACAAAGTTCTATCAATAACCGCTGATTCCGACTATTTTTGTATTTCAGGTCGGTTTCATTTGCCAAACCAATGGCATCCATCAGGAATTCATGGGAGGTTTTGGAAGACTGTTCCAAATACATTTCCTTCACTTGTTCACCTACTTCCAATAAGGAAATGGTGGATGGGTTTTTGCATACTAACAAATCACGGAAATGCGAAGCCAGACCGGCCACAAAATGATGACCATCAAATCCTTTGGAAAGAATTTCGTCATATTTTAATAAAGCTTCTGGAATTTTATTTTCCAAAAGCAGATCAGTAATACTAAAGTAATAGGTGTAATCGAGTACATTCAGGTTTTCTGTAACTGCCTGTCTGGTAAGGGTTTTTCCAGAAAAACTCACCACTCGATCGAAAATGGAAAGTGCATCCCTCATGGCTCCATCTGCTTTCTGCGCAATGATATGCAATGCGTCGTCTTCAGCATCAATTCCCTCTGCCTTGGCAACTTCTGCCAACTGCATTTTTATGTCCTGAACCGTTATTCTCCTAAAATCGAATATCTGACAACGGGATAATATTGTAGGTATGATTTTATGCTTTTCGGTAGTAGCCAAAATGAAAATGGCATGTTTTGGAGGCTCTTCAAGTGTTTTCAGAAATGCATTGAAAGCTGCAGAAGAAAGCATGTGAACCTCATCAATAATATAGACCTTGTATTGCCCCACTTGCGGTGGGATCCTAACCTGATCGATTAGGTTTCTAATATCATCTACCGAATTATTGGAAGCGGCATCCAGTTCAAAAATATTGAATGCAAAATCTTCATCTTCATGATGACTACCGTCATCATTTATTTTCTTGGCAAGAATACGGGCACAAGTGGTTTTTCCCACGCCCCTAGGCCCTGTAAACAGTAGTGCTTGGGCCAAATGATTGTTCTCTATGGCATTCACTAAGGTATTGGTAATGGCCTGTTGTCCAACCACATCTTTAAAGGTGGCAGGGCGGTATTTTCTGGCCGATACAATGAAGTGCTCCATAGACAAAAACAAATATAGCAAGGTACTCGAAGTAATGAAACTATACTGCTTCGTATTTTGTGTGAGTTATTAACATTTTAGTCTATTTTTGCACGGCAGGCCGCCTTATCGCGCTGGGTCTTGCGAAAGCAGATTCATTGAGGAAAGTCCGGACACCATAGGGAAGCATAGCGGCTAACAGCCGTCATCACGTTTCGGCGTGATAGGACAAGTGCAGCAGAAAGAATGTACAGGTAATGCTGTAGTGAAATCAGGTAAACTCTATGCGGTGAAATGCCATGTATACCTGGGCTTGAGGGTTCCCGCCCAATCCAGGAGGGTAGGCAGATAGAGCTCTTTGGTAACAAATTGCCTAGATAAATGATAAGGGCCCTTTATTGGGAACAGAATCCGGCTTACAGGCCTGCTTTTTATTTTATTGGGATACTATTTTACCTTCGGCCCATTTCATACACTCATCCATGTCGGAGAAAATCTCAAGGGAGCCTTTGTAGAATTTCTTTTCGAAAGTGGCTGTTTCCAATGCAGATTTTGTATAGCAAACCACGCCAATGCCCAAAAGGTTGGGAAACAGATCGGAATGCAACAAACAGGTCGGGTTTATGGTGTAATCAAATTTTCTGTTGGCTATAGATATGAAGGGTTTTTCGGGATAATAGGTATTGAAGATTTCCTTTAACTTTTCTAGATGAGGAAGGTCGAAAACCACTCCTTCATTTATAGTAGAAACAATGAAACGGTCATATAGTTCGAACGTGGCAAAATCCAGTTCGATTATCTTGTGTATAGTCGGGGACGACATGGTCTAATAATCAGAATAATTAAGCCTGCAAAGTACTGAATTTTAGTCCTAAAAGACAAGCTATTACTTCGAATCTTCAACATTTTTCAGTGTCCAGGATTCACATTCCTCCAGAGAATAAAAAGCTCCAAACGGTCGCTTGTAAAATGCTTTTTCGAATTGGGCGGTTTTATACGATGCATCCGTATGGCAAAGAATGGCGATGCTTTTTAATCTTGGGTGGTTGGACACCTCCAAATAGCACGTTGGGTTTACTGAAAAGTCGAATTTCCGATCCGAAATATAGCCAAAGGGCTTATCGGGGTAAAATTGCTCAAAAACCTCAAAAAGGGCGCCTAGCTTAGGCATGTCGAACACAATACCTTCCTGTATGGTTAGAAGTGCGTAATGGTCATATATTTCTACTTGAACAAAGTCCAAGTCAATGGTTGTGGGGGGGAGAGGAGTCATTATTGTAAGTTTGTTATCGTTGTTTTGTTATCTGGTCTTTGGTAATTGTTGTTGTATCCAATCTTTAGCATCCTTCATACTATAAAAGACCTTAAAGGGTCGCTTATAGAATTGTTTTTCGAATTGGGCCATATCATAGGATTTCTGCGAATGGCAAACAATTGCGATAGAATGAAGGTTAGGATGGGATGATGATTCTAAATACGATGTGGGATTCACAGTGTAATCGTATTCTCTATTTGAAATGTACCCAAAGGGTTCATTGGGGAAATAGGTATTGAATATATTATAAAATTCTTTCAATTCTGCTGTGTCAAAAATAACTCCCTCATTAATAGAGGCAATTATCATATTAGGGTTCACTACTACCTTAGCAAAATAAAGCTCTATGGTTTCTGGGTTTTTCAACGCATCGGGTTTTTACTGAAAAAACTGAATACGGATCCACCATATTTTCTAAATTCTTGAAAACCAGAAAGCTCTGTTAAGTCTGTTTGTTTTGGGTGTTCAATGATAAAAATTCCATCCGTTTTCAACAAATTATTCTGAAAGATATTTCGTACCATCTCTTCAAACTGCTCAATATCAAACGCATATGGTGGGTCGGCGAAAATCAGGTCAAATGACTGTTTGGACTTCTCCAAAAATTTGAATACATCAGATTTAATCGCGGTAATTGGAAAGGAAAGTTCTTTGGCTGTTTTATCAATAAACTTTGCACAGGCATAGTGACCATCTACAGCTGTAATTTTCAGTGCTCCTCTCGATGCGAATTCATAACTTATATTTCCAGTTCCAGAAAAGAGATCCAGCACTTCCAATTCACAGAAATCTATTCTGTTTCTTAAAATATTGAAAAGGCCTTCCTTGGCAAAATCTGTTGTAGGTCGAACGGGTAGACTCTTAGGGGCTACAATTCTTTTTCCTTTATGCGTCCCAGAAATTATGCGCATTCGAGTTGGTTTTTAAAACATAATTCTCGTGGCTTTGTTCCTCCCCAAATGGTTCAAAATCACGGCTTACAAACGCAATATTTCGGATATAAGTATACAGGAACTCAAATTTCTCATCAGTTTTATCAATACTGCCACATAATGAGATGTTTACGGTATCGGGATTTAGTTTTAATTGCTCAAGACAGAACAAAACATAATAGATAAAATCCTCCGGAGTTTGATAGGAATAGGTATTGCAAAGTTGCAATTCTCCCCTATGAATAACTATGCAATCGAATTCGGTGTCCTTTACATGCAAAAACACCTTTTCTTCAGTATTGTGCTTTTCCATATTCAGGAAATCATTAATTAACACAGAAGCAGAATGATAGTATTCGAAACCCCCATAACGGTCAAAAATGTAGTTGTTTATATTTATGAAGGGTACATATACCACAACCACTCCATGATTTTTTAGCACATCGTGTGCTATGAAATCATTACCCAGGATCTTAGTATTGAATTTAAGGTACTCGCTAGCTTTGTTTTCATCAAAAAGAGAAGAGGGAACCGCACAATAGGTATTCGTGCTGTACAGTAATTGCACCCCTTGAAAATCCCGTTGCAGTTCTTCGTTGCCCTTAAAAGCTTCATCCATGGCCATTAATAGCTCTTCGGGGGTATAGGACCTTTCTAGCTTCTCTTCATAAAAGAAAAGGGGGGATCCTTCTTGGGATGTCACCAAAAAAGAAAGTCCGGTCAAAGAAATTTGAACGGACAATCTACTAGTTTGGTTGGTTTTATTATTGTTTGTCAGTGGCGTTGTCATAAATTTTAGGCCAGTTTCCACTTGTATCAACATCATCCATAGATCCTACCTTTATATAAGGGCCATTTACACCGTCCACAGCGTTGGTTTGCTTTTCTTGAGCGATCATATTTTTGTCCTGTCCGGCTAGTACCACTTCTTTCGCCACTTTGGCTTCGAATACAGAGTAATTAATTCCACTTTTGTCCAGTTTACCCGCTTTCATTTCGAATTTGGCATCGGACTCAGGAACGTTCATCATGGTTTTGTACCTGTCACCACCTGCGAACAAAGAATCTTTTACTGGTTTAAACCCTAAGGTGTCAGTTACGATAACATCTATATAATATCCTTCGTCAAGTCCGTAGGCTTTGTTCTTTTCAACATCAGCATAACTACTGTCACGTCTTTGGGTAATGGCGAATTGGGCCGTATCAATGAATCGTACTAAACTGTCAAAATCCCCAGTAAAGCTACCTGTAATTGTTTGGTGAGCCAACTGAGCTGATTGAATATCTTTAAGCTTTGCAATCACCGCCTTATATCTATCCTCTTTCAATTTATTGAATCGGGTTGTGCTCGTAATAGAGTTGTACAAACTATACCCTAAGAATATGATGGCAATCCAAAGAACGATTTGAATGATGAGTTTCATTATTTTGAAAGTTTAATTTTAGATTATTGAATTAACATGCGTCTATCGCAAATCTACAATTTTTTTTTATTCGTAAAAGGATAAACCGAAAAAAACCTACCTATCTTTAGCCCTTAGTTTTTCTAGCTTTATGGATGTTTCCCAATTCTATGGTTTGTTAAGGAGCGATTTTCCGCATACTACTACAAATAAGCAAGATACCGCCCTTAAATTGATGGCCGAATTCATTCTTTCGGATGCAAAAAACGAGACTTTTTTGCTGAAGGGTTATGCGGGTACCGGAAAAACAACCCTCATTGGGACCTTGGTGAAGAACCTATGGAAGGCCCAGAAGTCCTTTGTGCTTTTGGCACCAACTGGTCGTGCCGCCAAGGTAATCTCCAATTATAGTGGGAAACAAGCGCTTACCATTCATAAGAAAATCTATATGCCCAAAAGTGAAGGGGTAGGAAAAGTGGTGTTCAGTCTTCAAAAGAATAAGGCGAGGAATGTGATCTTTATCGTGGACGAGGCTTCTATGATTCCCGATATTAACCAAGATTCCAGACTTTTTGAAAATGGGTCTCTCCTGGATGATCTTATGCAATATGTGTACAGCGGTCATGGCTGCAAGCTTTTATTAATTGGCGATACGGCGCAATTACCGCCTGTAAAATTGGACATAAGTCCTGCCTTGGAGGAAAAAACCCTGGAGAATTATTACAACAAGGAAGTTATTTCCTTGGAATTGGATGAAGTGGTGCGACAACAAAAGGAAAGTGGAATTTTATACAATGCCACTAGGATCCGTGACGTTTTGGACTCTGGTTTTTACGAAAACTTTAAAATAAGTGAGTCCTATTTTCCAGAGGTGGTGCGTCCTCAGGATGGCCAAGAAGTAATGGATGCCATTCAGGATAGCTACGATCAGTATGGAAATGAAGATACGGTGATTATAGTGAGGTCCAATAAGAGAGCCAATCTGTATAACCAAAATATCCGACAGCGTATCCTTTTTAGGGAAGAAGAACTTTCTGCAGGCGATTATTTAATGGTCGTGAAGAACAATTATTTTTGGGTGAAACCACATTCTGAAGCTGGATTTGTTGCCAATGGCGATATTATTGAGGTGCTCGAAATATTTGCTATTAAAGAATTGTATGGCTTTCGCTTCGCCGAAGTACGTGTGAGAATGGTGGATTATCCAAACATGAAACCCTTGGAAACGGTATTGTTGTTAGAAACCCTGACATCAGAAACCCCATCGTTATCCTATGAGGATTCCAATAAGTTGTATGAGGAAGTAAAAAAGGATTATGCAGATGTGAAGTCCAACTATAAGCGCTTTCTTTCCATTAAGAACAATAAGTACTTCAATGCCCTTCAAGTTAAGTTTTCTTATGCAATTACCTGCCATAAATCCCAAGGGGGTCAATGGAATACCGTTTTTATAGAACAACCCTATCTTCCCAATGGAATGGATAAGGATTATTTGCGCTGGTTATACACGGCAATGACGAGAGCTAAGGAACGATTGTACCTTTTAGGGTTTAAAGGAGAATTTTTCGAAGATTCTCAGTAAACCTTTTGTCTTTTTGCACATCTATAAAATAATCTATGGAAATTCTTTTCAGAATTAACAAAGATGCTATTTTTGATGTTTGATAAAAATCCTATCATTTGAAGATAATTGCTATGATCCCCGCACGTTATGGTGCGTCGCGCTTTCCAGGAAAATTAATGCAGGACCTTGGAGGAAAACCCGTGATCGTCCGAACCTATGAGGCGACTCAGGAAACGGAACTTTTTGATGAAGTTTATGTCGTAACCGACAGTGAAATTATTTTTAAGGAAATAGAACTTCACGGTGGGAAAGCGATCATGAGTAAAAAAGAACATGATTGCGGTACCGATCGTATTGCCGAGGCAGTAGAGGGAATGGATGTAGACATTGTTGTAAATGTACAAGGGGATGAGCCCTTTACCAGTAAATCTGGACTGCAGCAAGTATTGAGTGTTTTCAATGCTCCCGATGCCGATAAAATTGATTTGGCATCACTTATGACAGAGATTTATGATTGGAAAGAGATAAGCGATCCCAATGCCGTGAAGGTAATTGTAGATAAGGATAATTTTGCGTTGTACTTCTCTAGGTCGCCCATTCCATATCCAAGGGATAAGAACGCAGCGGTTCAATATTATAAACACAAAGGCATCTATGCATTTCGAAAAGAGGCTCTTTTAGATTTCTATCGGCTACCTATGCGATCATTGGAAGCAGCCGAAAAGATTGAATGTATTCGTTTTTTAGAATACGGTAAAAACATTAAAATGGCCATTTCAAACACACAAGGAATAGAAATCGATACCCCCGAAGATCTTATTCGCGCCAATAAAGTGCTTAAAGAGGACAAAGGGATTAGCGTAAATAACAAGTATAGAAATTTCCCAATGGTACCAAAAGTAGTATTTGGTAGAGGATGTTTCGACCAATTGCCCTCCATATTGGCACCCCAACGAAAGGACAAAGCACCATTCATCTATTTGGTAGATGATGTGTTTAAGGATAATGAAGATTTGATAAATCGTATGAACTTGCGATTTAATGATAAACTCATTTTCGTTTCTGCAGAAGAGGAACCCAAAACGGAACAGGTAGATACCATTGTTAAGAGTATAAAATCCGAATTTACCTATCGCCCTTCCGGGATCATAGGTGTTGGAGGTGGAAGTGTTTTGGATCTTTCCAAAGCGGTTTCTATTATGCTGACGAATAAAGGAAGTGCAGCCGATTACCAGGGATGGGATTTGGTTAAAAACAACGCGGTATACCATGTGGGCGTACCGACTATTTCGGGAACAGGTGCCGAAGTATCGCGGACTACAGTGCTTACAGGTCCTGAAAAAAAGCTGGGAATTAATAGCGATTTCACACCCTTTGATCAAGTGGTGCTGGATCCGGATTTAACTATTGGTGTACCTAGAAATCAATGGTTCTATACAGGAATGGACTGCTTCATTCATTGTGTGGAATCACTAAATGGAACGTTCCTTAATGAATTCAGTAAGAGTTATGGGGAAAAGGCATACGACCTCTGCAAGGAAATTTTTATGAATGGAAACCTTTCTGAAGTTGAATCCAGGGGAAAACTCATGATGGCCTCATGGCATGGTGGTATGAGTATTGCCTATTCCCAAGTTGGGGTAGCGCATGCGATGAGTTATGGCCTTTCCTATGTATTGGGAACTAAACATGGAATCGGAAATTGTATCGTATTTGATCATTTGGAAGACTATTACCCTGAAGGAGTGCGTTTGTTCAAGCAGATGAAGGAATACCATAATATTGATATACCCACGGGACTATGCAGTAACCTTACCGATTATCAGATGGATACGATGATCGATATAGCCCTTAGTCTTGTTCCTCTTTGGGAAAATGCCCTAGGAGAGGATTGGGAACAGATTATGACCCGTGATAAACTTCGCGAGCTTTACCTAAAAATGTAAGGTCAAACAAACCATATGGGTTTAACCAAATTTATATTTCAAACCCTATTGGGTTGGAAAATCATAGGGAGTTTCCTTCCCGATGTTAAAAAAGCAGTAATCATTGTGGTGCCCCATACCAGCTGGCATGACTTTTATGTAGGTTCTTTTACACGAAGGATAGCCAAAACGGAAATACATTGGGTAGGCAAAAAAGAGCTTTTCAATTGGCCTATGGGATGGTATTTTAGATGGATGGGAGGTTCCGCCTTGGACAGGACCTCAGGACAGAATAAAGTACAGGCGATTGCCCAGCTATTCAAAGAAAAGGAAGAATTCAGGCTTACTTTGGCTCCGGAAGGGACACGTAAAAAAGTGGACACATGGAAAACGGGGTATTACTACATTGCTTTAGAGGCGAATGTCCCTATTATACCTGTCTCATTCGACTACAAAACCAAAACGGTAACGATCAATCCCCCTTTTTATCCTTCCGGGGATATTGAAAAAGATACCCCTTTATTAAGAGCCTACTATAATGGAGTAGTGGGTAAGCGTCCGGAATATACTTAGTTCCATTTTTATTCGTAGTTTTAGAACAAATAAAAAAACTATGAAAAATCTATTCCTCCTAGGGGCCCTATGCCTTTCATCCATTCTAATTGCGCAAACCCCTTGTGAAAGCGGTATGGCAGGAATCTTTCCTTGTGATGGATATGACTTGGTATCGCAAATACCATTGTCAACTATGAATTCTGTTAAGGCAAATGATTCATGGGGTTGGACAGATCCTATGGACGGGAAGGAGTATGCCATTATTTGTTTGAACGAGGCAACCGCCTTTATAGATATTTCAGATCCCTTGAATCCTCTTTATTTAGGACAAATGCCAGGGGAAAGTAGTCAACATACTACGTGGAGGGATGCAAAGACCTATCAAAATCATGTATATGTCGTTAGCGAAGATAGTGGTCATGGGATGCAAGTGTTCGATCTTACAAGATTGCGCAATGTGGCCAGCCCACCGGAAATTTTTACGCCAGATAATGTATATAACGATTTTGGCAGTGCCCACAACATTGCCATTAATGAAGATACAGGATATGCCTATGCCATTGGAACCACTACCTTTGGTGGCGGTGCCCATTTTATAGATATTTCCGATCCAGTGAACCCTTTGGCCGCGGGGGGTCATAGTGGAGATGGTTACACGCACGATGCGCATATAGTAAGTTATAATGGCCCTGATTCCGATTACACCGGGCAGGAAATTATGATAGCCAGCAATGAAACCCAAGTAGTTATTGTTGATGTGACCGACAAGACCAACCCTTCGACTATTTCTTCGATTGCCTATAACAATGTGAATTACACGCACCAAGGATGGTTAACTGAAGATCATAGATATTTTATCCTTGGAGATGAAACTGATGAATTGAATACAGGAATTAATTCCCGTACCATTTTCTTCGACTTCGAAGATTTGGACAACCCTCAATTCCATTTCGAATACGAAGGCCCTACTGGTGCTACCGATCACAACGGATATGTGAAAGGTGATAAGTTCTACCTAGCAAACAATGCTGCTGGGTTGCGGGTGGTAGATATTAGCGACATTGAAAATGCCAATGCTACGGAAGAAGGCTATTTCGATAGCTACCCTCCAAATGACAACTCTGGATTTAATGGATCATGGAATGTATATCCTTATTTTGAAAGTGGACATATAGTTATTAGCGATAGAGCCCAAGGATTCTTATTGGTACGTCCTTCAGTGGTGTTGGGTGCCGAAGATGTAGAACTAGCAGAAACAATTGCAATTTATCCTAACCCAGTTACTACAACTGTTTCTATTGCTTCTTCTCAGTATGCCATAGAAAGCATAAAACTTACCGATCTTTCTGGCAAACAGGTTTATGTGAGCGGAGAAATGGAACAGGGAAGCTTTACACTAGACTTATCCAGACTAAGTGCTGGGGTGTATTTTGTGACCATTAACGATCAAGTGACCAAAAGAATTATTAAGGAATAAGTAGAGTTATTCTTTTAAAAACTTCTTGAATACTTTATGCTGATTGGACACGATCTCAAGCAAGTATATGCCTTGGGAAAGATGGGAGGTGTCTATACTTTTTGAGCCATCGTTCGTAAAACTAACTTTTTGCCCCTGTAAGTTGTAAATAGTGACTCCATCTATAGAGAAGTCACTTTTAATGTATAAGGATTGGGAAACAGGAACGGGGTAGAGGTTGAAATCCCCTGAGTGAACTTCGGTGATACCAAGACTGCAATCCTTGCTGTAAACCGCAATTTCATCTTTGAACCAATTCGGGTTGTTATTGGCATAGTCCACATCTTGTACCTCAATACAGAAAAGATCAGGGTTGTTAAGAGCAATCATTTCACTCACTATAGTATTCCTTAGATTCAAGGAAGTTAGGGCATTGGATTCACAGCTTAAAAAACCTAAAAACTGGTTGGCAGATAAGTCTAGCTCCTGAAGGTTGGCGAAATTGCACTCCAGATCCAATAGGACACTGTTATTCGAAACATCCAGGGATGAAATATCCGTATTGGAAATGTTTAGATATTGTAAGTTACTATTTTGGGATAGATCAATTACAGTTAAATCTGTGCCCTCAACAGATAAATTTGTTAGAAAGGTGTTTTGTGAAAGATCTACATCTGAAATTGAAGTGTATTGTACATCCAAGACCCGTAGAATAGGGTTTAACGTAACATCCAATGCCGTTAAAGGATTATTGGAAAGAAATAAAAACTCCAATATATCCGAACTGGGAAGTGTAAGGCTTTGGATGGTTCCATTATATAAATAAGCAGTGCGAAGGTTTGTACAATTACTTAAATCTACATCCACAAGTTGATTATTGTCCCCAAATATGATCTCCAAATTTATAGCTTGGGAGAAGTCTATGTGCTGTATGGAGGAACCTTCAAAAAATATATAGGTCATATTAGGATTATTGCTGAGATCCAAATCAGTGATCAAACTTTCCCTAAGATTCGTTCCCAAAAGGTTTGGGTTTTGTGATATATCCAGTTCTGTTATCGGGTTCCCGGGAATATTTAAATGCTGTAAGGCACTATTTTGAGTAACATCAATTTGTGTGAATTGATTGTTTTCTGCACCAAGGGCCCGAAGATTGACAAAACTTTCCAGTCCCTCCATCGAAATGATTCCTTTATTATGCACCATTAACCCCAAAACAGCTTCTGCCTCGCTTATTTGTATTTCCCCGTCATCATTGGTATCAGCATCTACATCGCCCACAAAATCATCATCAATATCTACGACCATATCATTAACAAGGGCATTCTTGAAGTTGGCATCGGGAATTTCAATAATTTGGGCGGTGCTTACCATGGATACAACGAATGCCAGGGGGAGTAATAGCGATTTCATAGAATGGGATTTTGGTTGGAAGTATAAGGTAAGGCATTCTCAAATGAATCTGAAATAACACCAGCCTGCATTTATGAATTAAGCCCATCAAAAAAGGCCACCTGTACAAGTGGCCTTAGAAATCTATACTGTATTTTATAATTATTCTGTCGAACTTTCGTCCATGGTGTGGTATACATTTTGAACATCATCGTCCTCTTCAATCTTTTCAAGAAGTTTTTCAACGTCTGCCACCTGTTCCTCATCTAGTTTTTTGGTCACCTGTGGAATACGCTCAAACCCCGAAGAGAGAATCTCAATACTGTTTTCTTCCAAGAATGACTGTATGGCGCCAAAACTTTCGAAAGGAGCATAGATAAGAACACCGTCCTCATCCTCAAAAATTTCCTCCACTCCAAAATCGATCAATTCCAATTCCAATTCTTCCATGTCCATATCACCCACATTTACGCGGAAATTGCACACATGGTCAAACATAAAGGAAACCGAACCAGAGGTCCCTAAATTCCCGTTGCATTTATTGAAGTAGGACCTTACATTAGCCACTGTACGCGTATTGTTGTCGGTAGCAGTTTCTACCAAAACCGCAATACCATGGGGAGCATACCCCTCGAACAATACTTCCTTAAAATCCCCTTGGCTTTTGTCGGAGGCTCTTTTTATAGCACGCTCAATATTATCCTTGGGCATATTAACTGCCTTGGCATTCTGAATTATGGCTCGCAGTCGGGAATTGGCATCCGGATCTGGACCGCCTTCTTTTACGGCCATTACAATGTCCTTGCCAATACGTGTAAAAGCTTTGGACATGGCTGCCCAGCGCTTCATTTTTCTCGCCTTTCTAAATTCGAACGCTCTTCCCATAGGATTTAAATATTTGCTACAAATTTAAAAAATTGCAGGCCTTTTCAAAGGGAATTGATATCGTAGATACATCTATCTGTAATTGTGGTCTTAATTCATGAATCTTGATAAATTTAAATTACTGATAATTAGCTATATAAGCAAAGCAATGAATTGAAGGGGAAATTAATCCTATATTTAATTACTAAATACAACCAATAACTATGGAAAGCTTATATACCAGCGGCCCTACCAATGTACCGGCCGATCTTACCAAACCCAGTCCTTCATTTACAAAGCATGTATGGTTGTCGGTTGCTGGACTGTTACTATTTGTGGTACTCTATTTTGTGCTGATGATATGGTTTGGCCGTATGGCCTATTTCACTTGGGTGTCCGGTGGTAGCTTTTGGAATTACGTACTGGCCGGAGGCTACGGTTTTTTATGCCTTTTTATGTTGAAATCCTTGTTTTTCCTTACAAAAAGGGAAGAGAACCCGTTGCGCCATTATGTAACCGAAAAGGAAGAACCCGTTTTATTCGACTTTCTATATAAACTAGCAGATGAAGCAGGTGCCCCGCGACCGCATAAAGTGTTTTTAACCGACCGTGTGAACGCCAGTGTTTCGTATGACCTTTCCCTTTTGAACCTTATCTTTCCATCGAAGAAGAATTTGGAAATAGGCCTTGGCTTGGCCAACGTACTTAGTTTAGGGGAATTTAAGGCAGTATTGGCACATGAATTTGGACATTTTGCTCAGCGCTCCATGCTCTTGGGAAGATATGTGTATGTTGCACAACAGATAGCCGCAAGGATTATTGGCAAGCGAGATATCTTCGATAGCTTCCTTAATCTCATCTCAAGCATAGACATTCGCATTTCATGGATAGGATGGATACTCTCTATTTTGGTTTGGGCGGTTAGGGCTCTTATTGAAACATGCTTTAGCGTTGTTGCCATAGCTGAAAGGGCATTATCCCGCGAAATGGAGTTTCAGGCAGATTTGGTAGCCGTGTCCTTAACGGGAAGCGATGCGCTCATTCATGCCCTCTACAGACTTCAAGTGGCAGATGAGGCATACAACAATGCAATAAGTGTCGTAAACAAGCAACTAGGGGGAAAGAAGGCAGTAAAAAACCTGTACAAATTACAATCCAATTACATTGAAAAAATGAGCTGGGTACTTAATCAGCCCCGCTACGGACAATCACCAGAGCCAAACAATGAAGACCCACAGACGCATCGTATTTTTTCATCCCGCGCTTACAATCCACCTCAAATGTGGGCTACACATCCAGCCGATAAGGATCGCGAAGAGAATGCCAAACGAACCTATATCCATGCGCCCATAGATGATCGTCCTGCCGATACCCTTTTGTCCAATCCGGAGGCATTCGAGGAATCCATGACTGCTGCCCTTATAAAAACGGCGAAGGTAGAAACTGAGCTTATGCCAACAGAAGAAGCTCTTGAAGCGCAGAATAAGGAACACTTTAATTGGTCGTTCTTGCACCCAAAATATAATTCTGCCTATCTCAATCGATTCGCATTTACCAATTTTGAAACTGTAGATGAAATATTTGAGCATGAAGTGGCCCAAAGGGAACTCGAACCAGAATTTGAGGGCTTATATGGAGATTTAATGGCTCAAAAATTAGATGAGCTAAAGGAAATTAAAGAGGAGATTGAAGCCTTGGAGGTAGCTCGAAATGAAGTAGTTACCGTTGAGAAAAGAATAATCTGGCATCGAGGGGATAGGGTGAAGCGCAAGGATATCCCAGTTTTAATGAAGGGATTGGAAGCCGAAGAGAAAGAAATAAGGGATAAACTAAAGAATCACGACAGTAGGGCACGCACCCTGCATTGGAAAGCCGCTATGGCTTTGAACTCTAGTTGGGGAGACTACACGAAGCAACTAACAAAGTTGATACACTACGCCGAACATGCCTTAACAGATATTTCAGATTGTGCAGGGAAATTCCATAATGTACTTTCAGTGGCATTGGCAGATGGCCGGGTTTCCTCTTCAGAAATGAATGACATTCTAGTGGTGAGTAACGATTACTATAAAACAATCAAGGCTCCATTTGTGCAGAGCAAAAAGATTCACTTAGATCCACATTTATTGAAAAAGTTCGGAAAGGACTCCTATGCCGATGGTTTTGAAGAGTTTAAACTAGGCTGGCCCGAAAGAGATTCTTTAGATGGATGGATAAATGTAGTGGATGGTTGGGCTGGTTCCGCTCGGACCTCGTTAATGCTTATTCGAAACATTGCATTAGAAAGATTACTGGAAGTAGAAAGCCTTATCAAGGAAAGTTATCTGAACAATACACCCATAACCGAACCTGCACCGGGCAAGATTGCCGTAGTGTCCGATTACAACCTTCGAATTCCGGGAACGGAGCGAAAAATACAACGAAAACTAAAGCTTTGGGATCGCTTCATGATAGGTGAGGGGCTATTCGGCTCCGCAGCGAAGTTTGGAGTATCCGCACTGCTCGTTTTTGGAGCACTAGGATTGGGGAGCTTTACCACTGGTACCGATCTGTATCTCTACAATGGACTTTCCATTCCTGTTTTGGTAACGGTTGATGATGGAAGGGAAATTGAGTTGCCATCAAGCGATTACAAAAAGATAGCAGCAGATAATGGTGAAACCTATCGTTTTGTATCTAAAACAAAGGAAGGCGCCCTGATCGAGGAATTTGACGGGGAAATTTCCAATCCAAAATATAAATACATCTACAATATTGCTAGTTCGGGAGCTTTTGTGAAATACGATGTGTTCTATGGATATGATGGTAATTCGCAAGACCTGAATTTGGGAACCCATAATTGGCTGGCGGTAGATGCGGACTATATCTTGGAAACCCCACCAAACACTATCTCCACATCTAGTACAAGAGGAGAAAGAAAAGATGCAATCGTGGCATATAGTGATATTGACCCTTATGACTTAATAAGTGTAGTGGACGGAGAAGATGAACAAGAAAGCATAATAAAATCACATGTCGCCTGGGATGATCCAAAAAGCCCACAGATCGTTAATTGGTTAAATATGGTTTCGAGGTCAAAAGATCCAATGGACGCCCTTCGAAATAGGGCCAAAAATTATAAAGACGACGTAGCCACAATGCGGGCGTTAACCAATCAGGCAGATTCCTTGGAAAGAATCAGTCTTTGCAATGATTTTAAACAGCGCACTACAACCGATCCAGAAAATGCAGATTACTACTATTTATCCACCCGCTGCCTAGAAGATGGGGAATATCAGGATAATCAATTTACTGCGGGAAATGAGAGATGGCAAGAACATCCATGGCTGGCATATGCCTCTGGGTATATTTATGCCAGAAGGCAACAATGGGAGAAAGCCTATAAGGCCTTTAGAACAGCTGCAAAGTACAATGATGGGCTAGAAGAAACCATCGCTACAGATGCAGAACGGACAAGACGCATGCTCGAAAATCCGACTGTGGTTAATAATATGGGGCCAGCGGTAACGATTATGAGTGATGATCTGTCCTTTAGTATGCAATTGGAACAAGGTGATGTGGATTCCCCATTGTTGAACCCTAATAATTCATATGTGCTCATGTCCCAAGGTAAGATAGTTGAGGCCAGTGATTTTGTAAAGAAGCATAGCAATTATGAGCCTTATATCAATAGGTTTTTGGCCGTTTCAGATGGTGCAACGCCAGCAATTAAAGAAAAAGCATTGAGCTTACCCTTAACAGAAGGGATAAGTGCTGCCACCATTTGGTATGCCCTTGCGCTTCAGGTAAACAATGGTAGAGAGTATGGTGAATTACTACCTACATTCGATTTAATGGGGTTTGATGAGATTTGGGTCAATGATTTTGTCAATAAACTAAGAAGAAAGGATATTGCCGCTATTGAGACTGAGATAAGAAATACTGAAGTGTATTTTAAAGGATATCTATATGCAGTAGGGTACATAGTACTCCAGGATAGAGCACCTAAGAATTGGAAAGCCCAGGCCAACCAATTTCTATTTGTGAACGAAAGACCTTATTTTCAACCTTAACGTCTAGGCTACAAGATCATTTATAATTTGAGCCAATTCAAAATCATTATCCGTTACTCCTCCCGCATCGTGGGTAGATAATGATATTTCGACCGTATTGTAGACATTAGACCAATCTGGATGATGATTTAACCGTTCGGCTTCAAAGGCAATACGGGTCATAGCTGAAAATGCATCTTTAAAATCATCGAATTCAAATCGGGTATGCAAGGCGTTATCTTCGAACAACCAACCATCCAATTCTTGGAGTTTTGATCGTATCTGTAATTCTGTCAATGGTTTCATAGGCTAGCTTTTAATGTATCAATCTCATCACGTAAGGTACTATCTTCTATGACTTCGCTTACCTTGATCTGATAGTTCTTCGGAAGTTTGTTCTTCTTAGGCAGCAGGGCAAGGTAACGTTCTTCATTACTCTGATAGACACTCTTAAAGATAGGCTTTTTATTGCTTATCCTTTCAGCAATTTCATTGAAGAGATCATCGTGGTGAATCACATCGTTGCTCGTAAGATGAAAAATACCGTTAAGGTCCTTGTTGATGATATAGTGTATTTGTTGAGCCACTTTATCCGCAGTGATTGTACTAATGATTAGGTTGGGATAGACTTCAAAACTTGCCGAGTGCTTAATTGCTTGCTTTAACTGAAATATCCTTGGAGCATTTACACCAAGAACCAATGGGAGCCTTAAAATAGCGTATTGTTCTTCTGGGAGTTCCTGAACCACTTTTTCCAATCCAATTTTAAAAAGCCCGTACTTACTTTCCGCTTTAGGAATATCATTTTCATACGATGGAAAAGCCCCCAAACCATCAAACACATTAACCGAAGATAGAAGGAACAATCTCGCATTAGTGGCGAAACAATAGGAAACCAATAGGCGATGCGCTTCTAATTGGGCATTAAATTCCCCTCGTAGTGATGAAATAATGATATTGGGCTGCACTTGGGATAGGATGACATCCAATCCACCTTCTTCTACGTTGTAATGATAAAAAACCTGATTGTCCCTGTAATTCCCCTCCTGACTGGAGTAGGTACCATAGACGTTATAATAGGAGAGGAGCTCCTTATAAATTACATTGCCTATAAATCCACTTGCTCCCAGTAGCAATATGGTGTTGTTCTTTTGTGACGGGGAAGTATTCATAAGTAGGTTAAAAAATAGATAATTGGGTTGCCGTTGTAAATTGTTCCAAAACTTGCATGCCCAAGTGGGAATTTCCTTTTTTATTGAGCCCTGGAGACCAAGTGGCTATGGTAAATTGATTGGGTAACAAAGCAATGATTCCACCACCTACACCACTTTTTCCGGGAAGTCCCACTTCAAAAGCAAATTCGCCAGCTTCATCGTAAAAGCCACAGGTAAGCATCAAAGCATTGATACGCTTTACCTGGCTTTCTGTTAGATACGAGTAATTTTGCATGCAATGTCCACGATTGGCCAAAAAATAGAACGCATTGGAAAGCTGTTGGCAATTCATTTCGATGGAACATTGATGAAAATAGAAGTCCAAGACCGTATCTACATCACATTTTAGGTTGCCATAGGATTTCAATAAATAAGCAGCAGCATAATTTTTGTGGCCTGTTTCCTTTTCTGATAATGCTACTTTTTCATTATAATTTATGGAATCATCGTTTGTGAGTTTCCTCACATAGCTCAAGAATTCTTCCTTCGGATGGTCTAATTTTGAAACCAATATATCTGCAATAACCAACGCTCCAGCATTAATAAAAGGATTCCTTGGAATGCCATTTTCAATCTCTAACTGCGATAAATGGTTAAACGGATTTCCAGAGGGTTCTACATCAACACGATTCCATATAGAATCATCGACGAGGGAAAATGCTTGTGCCAGTGACAAGACCTTTGAAACACTCTGAATAGAAAACTTTGTGTTCCAATCTCCCACCATAAAATCATCTCCAGAAATACAGTTCAGGTATATTCCAAAGTTTTGGTCGGAAACCGTTGCCAATTCGGGAATATAGCTAGCAACCGTACCACGATCTGTACTTTGGCGCAAGGCACCGTGTATGGTACTTATAATGGAGTTGAAATCGGGCATACTATCCCTTATAAAATGGAAGTTTTATAATAGTGGCCGGAACGGCATTCTTGCGAATTTGAATATGAATCTGGGTTCCTACGTCTTTCATAACGGTAGGTACATATCCCATACCAATTCCTTTGCCGAGCGAAGGGGACATGGTTCCGCTGGTTACGTTTCCAATTACCTTTCCTTGTCCATCTACAATATCATACCCTTGTCTTGGAATACCCCTATCATTCAATTCGAAAGCGATCAAACGTCTATCCGTTCCACGTTCCTTTTGCTTTTTTAGGTTTTCTGAGTTGATGAAATCTTTAGTGAACTTAGTTATCCATCCTAAGCCAGCTTCAAGTGGAGAAGTGGTGTCATCAATATCATTTCCATACAGACAATAACCCATTTCCAATCGCAAGGTGTCCCTTGCCGCTAAACCAATTGGCTTAATACCCCAATCGGCGCCAGCTTCCATCACTTTGTTCCAAATTTGTTCTACCTCGCTGTTCTTACAATAGATTTCGAAACCACCGCTGCCTGTATAACCTGTGGCACTAATGATAACATGTTCTATTCCTGCAAAATCGGCCACTTCAAAGGTGTAAAACTTAATGGCACTTAAATCGACGCTGGTAAGGGATTGCATGGCTTCTGAAGCTTTAGGCCCTTGAATGGCCAACAATGAATAATCCTCAGAAAGGTTTCGCATTTCTGCGCCCATGGTATTGTGTGAGCTAATCCAGTCCCAATCCTTGTCGATATTGGATGCATTTACCACCAACAACCATTTCTCTTCAGACAATCGATATACGATTAGGTCGTCCACGATTCCATTATTGTCATTCGGGAAGCAACTGTATTGTGCCTGCCCATCTACCAATTTAGAAGCATCATTGCTCGTTACTTTCTGAATGAGTTCTAAGGCATTGGGTCCTGTGATCAAAAATTCACCCATATGGGAAACATCGAAAACCCCAACACCATTCCTAACAGTTTCGTGTTCGGCATTGACCCCTTCATAAGAAACAGGCATATTGTAGCCAGCAAATGGAACCATTTTGGCTCCTAGCGCCTCATGAGTAGCAGATAAAGCAATATTTTTCATAGATATGAACTTATAATTGGAATGCAAATTTATAGATTCTATGAAAGCTAACGTAGGATTTGTTTGATTGTTTTCAACAAGTTGGTAACTTGCACAAAATCCTATTTCATGAATATTTTTTCCGCAGAACAGCTGTACGAAGCCGATAAAATCACCACCGAAAAGCAAGGAATTACTTCTACCGATTTAATGGAACGGGCTGCTACTCAGATTTATCATTGGCTGCACTCCCGTATGCAAGGAGCGCAGGTTCCCATTCATATTTTCTGTGGAATCGGAAATAATGGAGGAGATGGCCTGGCATTGGGCCGCCTTCTTATTGAAAGTGGTTATAATGTAAATGTATACATAGCCAACTTTACCGATAAACGCTCCAAGTGTTTTTTGATCAACTACGGACGAATCAAGGATGTTACCAAAAAATGGCCCATTCTGATGAAAGGTAAAGAGGATTTCCCGGAAATTCACCCAGATGATATTATTGTAGATGCAATTTTTGGGATTGGTTTGAACCGGGCCCCCGAAGGTTGGGTGAAATCACTGATCCAATACCTCAATGCAGAAAAGGCATTTAAACTATCCATTGATATTCCTAGTGGGCTAAGCGCCAATGGACCTTTATTGGATCCAGAAGCCGTAGTACATGCCAATCATACACTTACCTTTCAGGCTCCAAAACTATCCTTTTTCTTGCCTGATACAGGGAAGTATGTTCCTTTTTTTGAAGCACTGGACATTGGTTTAGATCCTGAGTTCCTAATGACTACCCAGCCATTGGCTAGGGTAATGGTAAAACCCATTGCACAAAGTTTTTATAAACAAAGGCCCAAATATGCACACAAAGGCAACTTCGGGCATTCTTTTCTTGTTGGGGGATCACGAGGAAAGATTGGAGCAATAGCCTTGGCAAGTAAAGCGGCCTTGCGAACCGGTAGTGGCCTTGCCACCGCATTTGTGCCCGCTTGTGGCCATGATATCATTATTGGGCAGTTACCAGAGGCCATGGTACTTTGCGATGAAAACGATGCGCATATTACCAATTCAGATTGGGAGGTGTCGACTTACACCATTGGGGTAGGACCTGGAATGGGAAAAGAAAAGGAAACGCTCGATGCGTTCACAGCGCTTTTGTCTAAATCTGAAAACCCAATGGTGATCGATGCAGATGCAATCAACCTCTTGGCCGAGCACCCAAATTTGATAAAGAATGTACCCAAAGGATCTATTTTGACTCCGCATTTAGGTGAGTTGAAACGTCTTATTGGTGTCTGGGCCAATGACATAGAAAAATTAGAAAAGGCCAAAGAATTCTCTAAAAAGCATGAGGTGATTGTCGTGATAAAAGGCGCGAATACGGTAGTTGTCCTTGGTAATGATTTATACATTAACAGTACGGGTAACCCAGGAATGGCAACTGCTGGAAGTGGTGACGTGCTTACTGGAATGATTACAGGATTGTTAGCGCAAGGGTATGAACCACTAGTCTCAGCGCTCTTCGGGGTATATCAGCATGGTAGTGCAGGAAATCTGGCCACACAGGAAATAGGTTTCGAAGCGTTGATGGCAAGCGATATTATTGAGCATATTGGCGCCGCTTTTTTGGAACTGTTTCGGCAAGAACAAGTTCCAGAAGCTCCAGCGGAAAACGGACAGGAGCAGGCATAAAAAAACCGCCACTCTAGGTGACGGTTCATTTTCTTTATAAAATAAGGGGATCTTTCTAGATCATCTCATCGAGCATTTCCCTTAGCTTGGTATTGGATGGACGAGGTGCATCCGGGCTAATTATATTTCCATCTGGATCGATAAGGATAAAACGGGGAATTCCTTTAATGTAATAGTCCTTTACGAATTTAGACTCCCAATTGTTGTCAGCAAATAACTGAACCCCTTTTAATTCTTTATCGTCTACCATTGCAATCCATTTATCGTGATCCTTCGGACGGTCTATGGAGACACTCACGAATTCAATATTTTTATCATGGTAATCGGCTTCTACTTTTTTCAAGTGAGGGATTTCAGCTTTACAAGGTCCACACCAAGTAGCCCAAACATCGATATACACATATTTCCCCTTTAGCTCTTCAAGGCTTGTGGTCCCACCAGCATGGTTCTCATAGTTAGAGAAAGTAGGTGATGGAGCACCTTTGGGAAGATTGGTTCTCAACGCAATTAGATCGCCTAAATACCCTTTGTAGCTCTTAATGGTACCTTCAATTCCTTTTTTGGCATCATTAACAACCATGGTATCCAATGCAGTCTGTTTTTCTACAAAAGCATTCAGTTCTTTTGAAACCTCACCCAACTTGGCATCCAAGCCAGCAGCATCCATATTATCGATCTCGAAATCGAATAACTTCTCCTTCATTAGCGCTTCTTGAGCTAGGAAATTATTGTTGTCGGCACCTTCACCTTGATAGACAATGGTCTCATCAAATTCATCTGTGTTAAGGGTCATATTCAAATCATAACCATTTTTAAGGAAAAGACCGGTGCTTTCGCCACCATCGTAAAAGGAATAAAAACCTTCTTCAACTTTTAAAGTATCGCTAAAGGTCCCATCTTCAGCTACCTGTATTACTTTACGAAATTCCTTTTTCTTATTAGAAATAACAATAGAGTCGCTGTTCTTGTTGGTTACTTTACCGGAAAAGGTAACATAGTCTTTTTTTACTTCCGTTTGACATCCAATAATTAGGAGTCCAGCAAACAGAAAAAACAATTTTTTCATGCTTTATTTATTTGGTTTTTGCTAAAATAAAATAATATTCTTTCGATTAAGTGAAAATCGTTAAAACCTTAACAAGAAATTGGTATTTTTGTTGCAAACAACCCAAGCCCATGCGCCCAATTCATTATGTGAGCAGCGACATCCTTTCTCTAGCTGTTATTAAGGATATTATTGAAGAGAATAAAGAGATTGCCCTTTCCGATGAAGCTGTCCTAAACATCAACAAATCACATGAATACCTTCAGGAAAAAATAAAAAAGGATGATACGCCGACCTACGGTATTAATACGGGATTTGGTTCACTATGCCATGTAAAAATTTCCTCGGAGCATCTATCAAAGTTGCAAGAAAACCTCGTAATGTCCCATGCTTGTGGTACCGGTGAGCTGGTTCCCAAACCCATCGTCAAATTAATGTTGCTGTTAAAGATTCAATCTTTGAGTTATGGCTTTAGTGGTATCCAATTACAGACGGTGCAGCGTTTGGTCGATTTTTACAATAACGATATATTACCTGTAGTATACACCCAAGGTAGTTTGGGAGCATCTGGGGATTTAGCGCCACTGGCTCATTTATCGCTTCCTTTGTTGGGTAGAGGAGACGTACATGGAGATAATGGATTTATCCCTGCATCCGAAATACTTAAAAAGTACCAATGGGAACCCATTGCGTTACAGGCCAAGGAAGGTTTGGCTTTGTTGAATGGGACCCAATTCATGAGTGCGTATGGGACTTATGGACTTTTAAAAGCATATAAGTTGTCCTATTTGGCTGATTTAATCAGCGCTGTTTCTATCGATGCGTTCGATTGTAACATGAGCCCATTTAATGAGTTGGTGCACATTGTGCGCCCTCATCGCGGACAGATTAAGACGGCTCAGCAAATTTTGGAATTTCTGGATGGAAGTGAAATTGGAACCTCCGAAAATAAAAAAGTTCAAGATCCATATTCCTTTCGGTGCATTCCACAGGTACATGGTGCTACCAAGGATACCATTCAGTTTGTTACCAAAACGTTTAAAACGGAAATTAATAGCGTTACAGACAACCCCAACATATTCAGAGCGGAGGATAAGATTATTTCGGGAGGAAATTTTCATGGACAGCCATTGGCACTGGGATTGGACTATTTAGGGATTGCTATGGCAGAATTGGGTAATATTTCTGAAAGAAGGACCTTTCAGTTGGTCTCTGGACTAAGGGAGTTGCCCCAATTTTTGGTAAATAACCCTGGATTGAATAGTGGCTTTATGATTCCGCAATATACCGCTGCCAGTATCGTGAGCGCTAATAAGCAGTTGGCAACACCAGCCTCTGTAGATAGTATCGTTTCTTCTAATGGGCAAGAGGATCATGTTAGTATGGGAGCAAATGCTGCGACCCAATGCTTGCGTATTTTGGATAATGTGGAAACCATTTTGGCCATAGAGTTGTTTAATGCCTCTCAGGCCATAGCCTTCAGGAAACCCAAGAAATCATCGGACTTTGTAGAATCGTTTTTGGAGCATTTTAGGCAAAATGTGCCTTTTGTGGATGAAGACCGTCTGTTGGCGGATGACATTCATGCCTCCATAGCGTTCATGCAGAGTTTTTCGATCGAAAATGACCTGTTGTTTTAATAACCTTCTATTTTTATATTTTTATAGAAACTCCAGTACAATGAAAACCTCAATACTTTTCAAGGCAATTGCATGTCTTTTGGCCCTCTTTTTTGTTTCTTCATGCAAAACCCTTAACAAGGACATTACCCATGAGCAAATGGTAGCTCAAAAGGCATCTTCGGAAGCTAGGAAGTTGGTGCGAGAATCGGATTTTAAAACCTGTAGGAGCGGTCATAGGGAAAAACTTGGTGATCAGGTTACCCTAAAAAACAATTTATGGGGTAAAACAAAACTTAAAAAGGGAACGGCGGAACTCTGCATATTTAAAGATGGGGATTACTGTGGTTGGGAATGGAAAATCGATAATTCAGCAAGTGGAGTAATAGGTTATCCAGCCCTTGAAATAGGAAGAACCCCATGGGGCGGGAAGAAAAGAGAGAATAGCGGTGGGTTTCCCTTATTGGTTTCCGATGTGGAAACCTTGGATGTTTCCTATAATTTTGAAACCCATGTTAAGCACCAAAAATATAACTTGGCATTCGATATCTGGTTAACAGATGTGGCCCAAGCCGATAACAAAAACATCACTACCGAAATCATGATCTGGGAGGACTATTTTGACTTCAGTTCCTATGGGAAGGTTATTGAGAAGATTATCACCCCGTTTGGCCGTTATAAGGTGTACAAAGGATATCTAAAAAATGATAAGTTCGCACAGGATTGGGTGTATATTGCCTTCGTGCGTGAAACACCCCGCACCAAGGGCAAGGTAGATGTAAAACACCTGATCAATTATTTGGTACAGAATAGGCATATTTCACCAAATGATTATTTCGCTTCACTAGAACTGGGCAATGAAATAGGTAATTCCAGTGGAATCACTATGGTGAAGGAATTCGATTGGTCCTTAAAAAAGAGGCAGTAATTTTAGTGGCTAACGCGCACAATTTACACAGGTGATGGCTTGAGGCATTAGTAATATTCTACCTAGCGGAATTGCTTTTTTACAACGAATACAGAGACCAAAATCAGAATCATGGATTTTGGTGAGGGCTACTTCAAGGTTTTTCAATTTGAGTTCTGCTTTTTTCAATGCGGCTTCATTAACACTTTTATTATTAATGGCATCCATACGGGAAACACGTCCAATGGCATTTTCTGGAGCAATGGGTTTCGTCAATTCTCGATATTTAGCCACCAATCCTTTGGTACTTTCTATTTCCTCAATTATCCTTTCCTTGATCTGATCTTTCTCTGTCATAGGCTTAATCCATTTGTTCCTGAATGGTTTTATGGACCCATTCAATAGCTTCGCTAAGCGTTTCGAATATAGCAAAAGGCTTTTGATAGAACTTGCTTTCGAACGCAGCACTTTCCCTAAAGGTAACATTTTCGGACACCACCGCTATGGCTAACAGATTATGTATCTTGGAAGTTTCAATATAAGTAAGAGGGTCGACAGAGTAGGAGTGAATCCTATTGGAAATATAAACGACCGGTCTATCCCGAAAGTGTTTGTCTACGATTTCCTTGAGTTTAATATTATGTTCTGGCGTAATGGTAATGCCTTCCCGAATCTGGTTCACGAGGAATTCATCAAAAATAAATGCCTCACAATACCCTAAATCATAATAGTGAAACATGCTCATGGTATGCCAAGGTTGGTGAGTAATAAAAATAGCACCTATTCATCAGAAAACAAATAGGTGCTAATTATTTAAGAAATTCGGTTGTCTTATGACTCCGTAGTTTTCTTCTGTTTTTTTATCTGAATTTTTAACTCATCTGCCTTTTCATCCAGATCCATGGTAATGGTATCTCCTTCTTTCAGATTGGAATTTATGATTTCCTCGGCCAGGGCATCTTCAATATACTTTTGAATTGCCCGCTTTAGTGGACGTGCTCCATAATCTTTGTCGAATCCTTTGTCGGCGATATAATCTTTGGCTTTTTCAGTAAGCTTCAAATTGTAGCCCAAATCCGAAATACGACCAAATAATTTATCCAATTCAATATCAATGATCTTATGAATATGCTCTCTTTCCAATACATTGAATACCATTACATCATCTACTCGATTCAAAAACTCCGGTGCAAATGCCTTCTTAAGGGCATTTTCTATAATTCCTTTTGCATGTGCGTCTGCCTGACTCGCCTTTGCAGCGGTCCCGAATCCAACTCCTTGACCAAAATCCTTGAGTTTTCTTGCACCAATGTTAGAGGTCATTATGATAATAGTGTTTCTGAAATCGATTTTGCGACCCAAACTATCCGTTAGGTAACCATCGTCCAATACTTGCAATAACATATTGAATACATCTGGGTGTGCTTTCTCAATTTCATCCAGCAATACCACAGCGTAAGGCTTGCGACGAATCTTTTCGGTAAGCTGTCCACCTTCTTCATATCCTACATATCCCGGAGGGGCACCAATAAGTCTGGATACAGCAAACTTCTCCATGTACTCACTCATGTCGATTCGAACAAGAGCATTATCACTATCAAAAAGCTCACGGGCCAATACTTTGGCCAGTTGCGTTTTACCTACTCCGGTTTGTCCTAAAAATATAAAAGAACCAATCGGTTTGTTAGGATCCTTAAGCCCTGCACGGTTACGCTGAATAGCTTTTACAACCTTGACCACGGCTTCGTCCTGACCAATTACTTTACCCTTAATAAGGTCTGGCAATTCTGCTAGTTTGTTACTTTCAGTTTGAGCAATACGATGCACGGGAATACCCGTCATCATAGAAATAACTTCAGCAACTTCTGGCTCATCTACCATTTCCTTGTGCAACTTAGATTCGTTCTCCCATGCTTCTTGTGCGGTGGCTAAATCTTTTTCCAAGTTCTTCTCATCATCACGCAATTTGGCAGCTTCTTCGTATTTCTGTTTTTTTACTACAGAATTTTTAAGTTCCCGTACTTCTTCGAGTTTAGACTCAATGGTCAGTATTTTTTCAGGAACATTTATATTGGTTATGTGTACACGGGATCCAGCCTCGTCAAGTGCATCAATAGCTTTATCCGGCAAGAATCTTTCTGTCATATAACGATTGGTCAATTTCACACAAGCTTCAATTGCATCATCTGTATAGACCACATTGTGATGTGACTCGTATTTTTCCTTTATGTTCTGAAGTATTTCAATCGTTTCTTCTACCGTAGTGGGTTCAACCAATACTTTCTGAAAACGTCTTTCCAATGCTCCGTCTTTCTCTATATACTGTCTGTATTCGTCAAGTGTAGTGGCACCAATACATTGAATTTCACCCCGGGCCAAAGCTGGTTTGAACATGTTTGAAGCATCCAAGGACCCAGTAGCACCTCCGGCACCTACAATGGTATGGATTTCATCAATGAAAAGGATTATATCATCATTTTTTTCCAGTTCATTCATTACCGCTTTCATCCGTTCTTCGAACTGTCCCCTGTATTTCGTGCCAGCGACCAAACTTGCCAAATCCAAGGTAACCACCCTTTTGTCATACAGTATTCGCGATACTTTACGCTGAACGATTCGAAGGGCCAAACCTTCTGCAATCGCACTTTTACCTACGCCGGGTTCTCCAATTAACAATGGATTGTTCTTCTTTCTCCTACTTAATATTTGTGAAACACGTTGTATTTCATGTTCCCTTCCCACTACAGGATCCAGTTTCCCTTCCTCTGCCTGCGCAGTTAGGTCACGTCCAAAATTATCCAGTACGGGTGTCTTCGATTTTTTGCTTCCTTTAGAGGCACTTGCTCCAGAAAACAAATTGTCCTTGTCGCCTTCTCCGCTAGAGGTCTCGTCGTCGTCATTCGGAAAAGAATCGGATGCGGTGGGTTCTATATATTCTTCGTCGTTGGTAATCATAAGTTTAAATTGATCTTTAACCCCATCATAATCTACTTTCATTTTGTGAAGTAGTTTGGTTGTGGGATCGTTTTCATTTCTTAGAATGCATAACAATAAATGAGCAGTGTTAATGGATGAGCTCTGAAACAGTTTTGCTTCCAGAAACGTAGTTTTTAAAGCACGCTCAGCTTGCCTTGTTAAATGAAGGTTTTTTTTATCGTTTGTAGTAGCTCCAGCATTAGGATTTGCCGGGCTTAGTATTTCTACTTTCCTGCGTAAATGATTTAGGTCAATATCCAGTGCATTTAGGATACTGACAGCTTTTCCGTTTCCATCACGCAGCAATCCCAACATGAGGTGCTCTGTGCCAATAAAATCATGACCCAGTCGCAACGCTTCTTCCTTGCTGTAGGCTATTACATCTTTTACTCTTGGTGAAAAATTGTCGTCCATATATCGTCCTCCTATGTGTCTAAAATAAGTAAATAAAATTAGTTAGGGGCAAAAATTATACCCAATATGTGAGGTAGTAGTAAAAGGAACAAAATTCTTACTAAAAAACAAATGCAAGCTACGATACTTATTAACGTTTTTACATTAAATATTTGTTAATAAAATCGTGAATATTACCCCCTAAAACCACTGTTAAAACTTGCAAATTAGTGTATCTTGCTTTCTTAGATTTTAATAACCAAAATAATAGTTTTTATATATGGCTGAAGGCGAAAAATTAATCCCTATTAATATTGAAGATGAGATGAAATCGGCGTACATCGATTACTCGATGTCGGTCATTGTGTCACGTGCGTTGCCAGATGTGCGCGATGGAATGAAACCTGTTCACAGAAGGGTGCTGTATGGAATGCACGAATTAGGGGTAAGAGCAAATAGCGCACATAAAAAATCCGCAAGAATCGTAGGGGAAGTGTTAGGTAAGTATCACCCTCATGGAGATACCTCGGTATATGATGCTATGGTACGTATGGCCCAGAATTGGAGCTTGCGATATATGTTGGTAGATGGTCAAGGTAACTTCGGATCAATCGATGGTGATAGTCCTGCCGCAATGCGATATACTGAAGCCCGTATGCGTAAGATTTCGGAAGATATGCTTGCCGATATCGATAAGGAGACAGTAGATCATCAACTCAATTTTGATGACACCCTACAAGAGCCCACGGTATTGCCAACTAAGGTGCCCGGTCTTTTGGTAAATGGAGCATCTGGTATTGCTGTTGGTATGGCTACCAATATGCCGCCACACAATTTGTCTGAGGTGATTGATGGAACCGTTGCTTATATCGAGGATAGTGATATAGATATTGATGGGCTCATGCAATTCGTAAAAGCCCCCGATTTTCCTACCGGTGGTGTTATTTATGGTTATGAAGGTGTAAAAGATGCCTTTCATACCGGAAGGGGACGTGTCGTAATGCGCGGAAAGGCCCATTTCGAAGAAGTAGACGGCCGTGAATGTATTATTGTCACAGAAGTTCCCTACCAAGTCAACAAGGCCAACATGATTAAGAAAACGGCCGACATGGTAAATGAAAAACGAATAGAGGGAATTTCCAACATTCGGGATGAGTCGGACAGAAATGGAATGCGAATCGTATACATTTTAAAGAGGGACGCCATTCCAAACATTGTGCTGAACATGTTATACAAGTACACCGAACTACAATCCAGTTTCAGTGTTAATAACATTGCTTTGGTTAATGGGCGCCCAAGATTGCTTAACCTAAAAGAGCTTATCCATTATTTTGTCGAGCACCGTCATGAGGTGGTGACAAGACGCACACAGTATTTATTGCGTAAAGCAGAAGAAAGAGCCCATATTCTTGAAGGGCTTATTATCGCTTCAGATAATATTGACGAAGTGATAAAACTTATTCGTGGTTCGGCAAATGCCGATGAAGCACGATCCAAGTTGATGGAAACTTTCGAGCTCTCGGAAATCCAAGCACGCGCCATTGTCGAAATGAGACTACGTCAATTAACGGGTCTGGAGCAAGACAAGTTGCGTACCGAGTATGACGAATTAATGAGAACCATCGAAGATTACAAGGATATCCTTGCTAAGAAAGAGCGAAGAATGGAGATCATTAAGGGAGAACTGCTCGAGATTAAAGAGAAATATGGAGATGAAAGACGCTCAGTTATAGAATACGCTGGAGGTGATGTAAGTATTACAGATCTTATTCCTGACGAAAAGGTAGTAATTACCATTTCGCATGCCGGTTATATTAAACGAACCTCACTTACCGAATATAAAAAGCAGAATAGAGGAGGAGTTGGACAAAAGGCATCTGCCACAAGGAACGAGGATTTCTTGGAAGATCTCTTTGTGGGTACAAATCACCAATATATGTTGTTCTTCACGCAAAAAGGAAAATGTTTCTGGATGCGTGTATTCGAAATTCCAGAAGGAAGTCGTACCTCAAAAGGCCGAGCCATTCAGAATTTGATAAATATTGAATCGGATGATAAGGTCAAAGCTTTTATTTGTACACAGGACTTGAAGGATGAAGAGTATATCAACAACCATTATGTGATCATGGCCACCAAAAAGGGGCAGGTAAAAAAGACTCCATTGGAACAGTATTCACGTCCAAGATCCAATGGTATTAATGCGATCACCATTCGAGAAGGTGATGAATTGCTAGAGGCAAAACTCACAACTGGTGATAGTCAAGTAATGTTGGCTGTTAAATCTGGTAAGGCCATTCGATTTGAAGAGGAAAAAACCAGACCTATGGGAAGGAATGCCTCAGGTGTTAGGGGGATTACTTTAGGGGGTCCAGAAGATGAAGTAGTAGGGATGGTTGCAGTGAACGATTCCGAATCCAATATCTTGGTAGTATCCGAAAATGGATATGGGAAACGCTCGAGTATTGAGGATTACAGAGTTACCAACCGTGGGGGGAAAGGTGTAAAGACCATTAATGTTACAGAAAAAACTGGTACTTTAGTGGCCATAAAAAATGTGACGGATAATGATGATCTTATGATCATTAATAAATCGGGTATAGCTATTAGAATGGCTGTTGCAGATCTTAGGGTTATGGGAAGGGCCACGCAAGGGGTCCGTCTTATAAAGGTGAGGGACGACGATTCTATAGCGGCAGTAGCCAAAGTGATGCAAGATGAGGATGATGTGGAGTTAGATGATGAATTAGGTGTAGAGGAAGGGGGATCAGAGAATGGCACAGCTATTGATACTGACGATACACAAAATGATAATAACGAATAAATTAAAATTCCCTATAATGAAAAACAGAATACTTATTGCCGGAATGATGTTGGCTTCTGTAGCAGCGCTAGCTCAGAAGAAGGAGATTAAAAAAGCTGATAAGGCACTCCAAAATGGCAATACCGTAGAGGCCATCAACTATTTAAACCAGGCTGAGTCCCTATTGGGCGCAGCAGACGCTAACCAAAAAGTGCAATTTTACCTTATAAAAGGAGAGGCATTCACCAAGGATGCCGGAACAGCCAATTTCGATAAAATGAAAGCTGCTGCTGATGCCTTGGCAAAAGCAGAAGAGTTAGGTCCAAAAGGTGACAATGTAACCAGATTGGCTGCAGCACAAAACGCGTTACGCATTAACCTTGTTAATAGTGCGATTGCAGACCAAAATGCCAAGAACTATCTAATGGCATCCAATAAATTACTAGAAGGCTATCGAGTTAGTAAAGCAGATACTTCGTATATGTATTATGCGGCCGGTAACCTAGTAAATGGTAAGGATTTCGATAATGCCATTGTTTATTACAAGAAGTTATTGGATATGGGATATACTGGGATCAAAACCGAATACCTATCTACAAACCCTGATGGGGAGGAAGTAGCTCACCCCAGCATAGAGGAACGTGATCAAGCAGTCCTTTTGTATGGACATACTAATCCTCAAGACCGAAAGGCAGAATCTGTAAAAGGGGATATCCTTCAAAAGGTTACCCTAATACATATAACCAGGGGCGAAAATGATGAGGCCTTAGCTATTATGAAAGATGCAAGGGCTGCCAACCCAGATGATGTAAACCTAATGCGTTCCGAAGCCGATCTAGCCTATAAAATGGGTGATATGGAAAAATATGATTCCATTATGAACGATATCATTAAGACAGATCCTAACAATCCTGAATTGTATTATAATCTTGGAGTTGGGGCTGCGCAGAATGGAAACAATGAAAAAGCCATAGGATATTACAAAAAAGCGTTGGAAATAAAACCAGATTATGATATTGCCCAAATTAATATTGCAGCCATTATGCTTGCAGGCGAAGGTAAGATCGTAGAAGAAATGAATGGTTTGGGAATGTCTGCTGCAGATGAAAAGCGATACGATGAGTTGAAAAACCAACGTACCAAATTGTATGAAGACGTGCTACCGTATTTAGAAGCCGCTGTTAAATCGAAAAATGACAATATAGAATTGGTGAGAACCCTTATGAATATTTATAGTCAACTGGGTAAAGATGCTGAATATAAAGTGATGAAAGCCAAATTGGAATCCTTGGGAGGGGAAAATTAATTTTTCCCAATACCATAATGATAAAAAAACCACCTCAATCGAGGTGGTTTTTTGTTATGTATATAAAGAGGTTATAGGATTCGTTTAATCACCCGTAACTTGTGGGTATGTGTTCTCTGTTCATAATTGAAAATACCAGTATGATCAAGTCTGTCTATACGAACCTTTCCATGGGCATGAATTATATAATTATCCTCCATAATTATGCCTACATGAACAATGGCTCCTTCTGCATTATCGAAAAACGCCAAATCGCCCGGTTCGCTTTCTTCAATAAAACTTAATGCTTCACCTTGGGTGGCTTGCTGACTTGCATCACGAAGTAAGGAATGGCCATTCAATTTATAGACCATTTGCGTAAATCCGCTGCAGTCAATACCAAAAGGGGTCCTTCCTCCCCAAAGATAAGGGCTATTTAAGTAGAGAAGGGCAGTATCTACTAGATGTTTTTTTTCGGTTTTCCCTGATACCATTTTACCTTCGAACGAATGTTGAAGAAATTCTAGGGCTTGCAAACTACTTCCCATTGGAATGGACAACAATTCCTTGTTTTCGGTAGTAATAAAATCTACTAGGTCACCAGAGATAACAAGTTCTTTTGATGCCAAGTTCTTATACTCCTCTTCTGTTATGAACTGAAACTGTTTGTTGTCTATCCAACCTTCATACGAATCATGTTGAAGTCTTACACGACTCCATTTTTTTCGACTTTCCAGAATTTTTAAGATTTCCCCATAAAGCACTTGGTTCACCAATTCGCTTGGGTCACTTGCTTCGGCCCGTAAAGGGACAATACTAAGGGGACAAATTCCGTATTTCATGCAGCGCAGCTAAACGACGAGCTATTAATTTCGCTCTATCACCATGGCAGAAGCCCCACCACCACCATTACAGATAGCTGCAGCACCAATTTTACCATTGTTTTGTTGTAATACACTTAGTAGGGTTATGAGGATACGAACCCCACTGCAACCCAGAGGATGTCCCAAGGATACTGCACCACCATTAACATTTACATTGGTGTCGTTCAAGCCTAGGATTTTCATATTTGCCAAACCAACTACTGCGAATGCCTCATTGAATTCATAGAAATCTACATCATCTTGGGTAATTCCTGCCTTGGCAAGCGCCTTGGGTAGGGCTTTCGCAGGTGCGGTAGTAAACCACTTGGGTTCTTGGGCCGCATCTGCATAACTTTTAATGCTTGCCAACGGGGTTAAGCCCAGTTCATTTGCCTTTTCCTCACTCATAAGGATCATAGCACCAGCACCATCGTTAATGGTAGATGCATTGGCGGCTGTTACGGTACCTTCTTTTGTAAAAGCAGGACGCAATGCCGGGATTTTTTCCATTTTCACGTTCTTGTATTCTTCATCTTCAGAAATCAGAAGGGGTTCCCCTCTTCTTTGTGGAACGCTTACAGCGACAACTTCATCCGCAAATTTACCTTCACTCCAGGCCTTTGCAGATCTTTCATAGGACTGAATCGCAAATGCATCCTGATCTTCCCTAGAGAAATCATATTCTGTAGCACAGGCATCTGCACAAACACCCATGGCATTTTTATCATAAGCATCTACAAGTCCATCTTTCTGCATACCATCTTCCATAGAGGCGGGACCAAATTTTTTTCCATTACGCATGTGCACATAATGCGGGATATTACTCATGCTTTCCATTCCACCGGCAACCACGATATCTGCATCACCTAGAGCGATGGTCTGGGCAGCATGCATCACGGCTTTCATTCCGGAAGCGCATACTTTGTTCACTGTGGTACAAGGAACAGTGTCGGGAATACCAGCACCAAGCGCTGCTTGTCGGGCAGGAGCCTGGCCAACACCAGCTTGTACAACATTTCCCATAAAGACCTCTTCAACTAGTTTAGGGTCTAGGTTAATCTTATCTAAAGCGCCTTTAATAGCAGTGCTTCCCAATTGGGCTGCGGTTAAGGAAGAAAGACTTCCCATAAAACTGCCAATCGGAGTTCTTGCGGAGGCTACAATTACAACTTTTTTGCTCATGGAATTATCTGTTTTAACGGTACGCGAAATTACGGATTTAAATTCAATTATTGATCTTTGGTAGCAGGTACTTGGGATAAATGAAGTGATATTTATACCTTTACTACAGCAAGAATTTTTATGGCGACATTTTTCTCGTTTTTTACCAAAAACCAATCCCTGATATATAAGGTCTTTTTGTACCTCATTTCTACGGTTTTGGTAATATACCTTTTACCCAAGGGTGGGAAGTTCAAGTACGACTTTCAGAAGGGAAAACCTTGGCAGGAGGAAAACCTGTATGCCCCATTCAACTTTACTATTAAAAAGGACAAGGCAACTGTTGAAATGGAAGAGGAGACCATACGGGCCAATGCCACCCCATATTTCGATTTAGACAAATCACTTTCCAACGAAGCTGCACAAAACTTCATTGCTTTATTCGAATCCAATTTTGTGGACAGTCTATATGCCACTCCTAAGCGAGTTGCCCAAAACCTTGGGATGAGCATACTTACTTCGGCCTACACCATTGGGGTAATTGATGAAGTACATGCTTTTGGTAATGATAAAATCATTTATCTAAAGAATGGCAACGAGGTTACCGAGATACTGTATTCCAATATATTCCAGAAAGAAAAACTCTCCCAAACTATTACAACTAGGGTGAATTTGGTAAATGCCACCGACATTGAAGGGATTTTGAGACAATTGTTGAATAGGAGTATGGTGCCCAATGTCTCATACAATGCCCGCCTTACCAACACTTCTGTCGAAGAAGAAATCAATGATATTAACCCTAACAGGGGAATTATTGAAAAGGGGGAACGAATCATCGCTAAAGGTGAAATGGTGGAAGGTGACAAATTTCAGATATTGAATTCCCTGAAGGCAAAATATGAGAGCGATGTCTGGAGTCAGAAGAATTATTATTGGGTGGTTTTAGGGTATTCCATTTTGGTATCATTGGTTTTTATTATGCTGTTTCTGTTCCTCAACAAGTACCGAAGGGAAATTTTTAGGGACAATACCAAGGTAAGCTTCATCTTCTTCAATGTTATTGTAATGGTCTTTGCTACGACCATGGTGGTTAAGTACGACGCAACGTACATATATGTGATTCCGCTGTGTATATTGCCGATTGTTCTGAAGAGCTTTTTCGATGCCCGCCTGGGATTGTTCGTACATGTCCTTACGTTATTGTTGCTAGGGTTTATTGTTCCGCATAGTTTTGAATTTCTTTTCCTCCAGATCATTGCGGGAATCGTAACCATTCTTACAGTTTCAGAACTATCCAAGAGAGCCAATCTATTTATTTCTGTAGGTCAGATCACCCTTATTTATATTGTTGGGTATTTCGCATTTTTCATAATCCAGGAAGGGAACATTGATACCATTGCATGGAAAAATTTCGCTTATTTCATCTTGTGCGGGCTAATTACGCTGTTTGCATTTCCACTTATCTATATTTATGAGAAGGTGTTCGGTTTGGTTTCTGAAGTATCCTTGCTCGAGCTAAGTAATACGAATTCTAAACTTCTAAAGGAGTTATCAGATAAGGCCCCGGGGACTTTTCATCATAGTTTGAACGTAGCCAACCTTTCTGAAGCTGCCGCCAACGAAATTGGGGCAGATGCGATGCTTGTTAGGGTAGGAGCCTTGTACCACGATGTGGGGAAATTGATTAATGCTTCCAGTTTTACTGAAAATCAACTCAATGCTGTAAATGTATTGGATGAATTGGCTCCCAAAGAAAGCGCCAAGGTTATTATAGACCACGTCATTAAGGGGATTGAAATTGCACGAAAGCACAAACTTCCAGATCGGGTGATCGATTTCATAAGGACCCATCACGGGACTAGTTTAGTGTATTATTTCTATAAGAAGGAGGAGGAAATGAATGGGGAAGCCTTGGAGGCAGAATTTCGTTATCCGGGCCCTAAGCCTTTTTCTAAAGAGACAGCTATATTGATGATGGCAGATAGCGTGGAGGCTGCCAGTAAGAGCTTAAAAGAGCCGACATCGACCAAGATTGATGCTTTTGTAGAGAACATCATTACCAAACAGATGGAGCAGGGGCAGTTTATCAATGCAAATATTACCTTTAAGGAAATAGAGGTAATAAAGAAAGTATTAAAAAAGAAATTGTATAATATCTATCATTTAAGGGTAGAATATCCTGAGTAAAACTATGGAACACAATAACAAAAGGGGAGGGGATGCTCCCATACCGTGCGATTTAAAAGAAGGAAGAAAGTACTCTTGGTGTACTTGCGGTCACAGTGAGAACCAACCATTTTGCGACGGAGGTCATAACGATAATAATGGCTCCCCAAACCTAAGGTTTGAAGCGAAAGAGACGGGGACGGCTTACTTGTGTACATGCAAGGAAACGAAGAACCCTCCCTATTGCGATGGTTCGCATAACGGGTAACTTCGTTTAGGGATTCTTTATTTAATCTTTATTCCTTCTTTGTTTTTTATTCTAGCTGTAACCAACCAGCCTCCAAAATCTTCAGAAACGGCCATTAACAAAGTGTTCTTGCCTTTTTTAAGGTCGAGATACACCGCATCAAAAAGCCCAACGGTTCCGAGGTACCTATAATCTCGGGAACGCCATCTATTGTTTCCCCAATACAAAGGTTTCCCATTCAAAATTGCGACCACTCTATCACTATAGCCAAACTCAAGAAGCTTTAATTGATCGCTATCAGAGGTAATATCAATTCTAGCAAAAACCGTATTGCCCGGTTGGTCGTTATAGCGTTCCACTAACCTTGAAATATTGGCAGCCGTGCCTTCCTCGACCTTAATTTCCCCTTTCCATTTTACAGACCGGATGAGGGAGTCCATTTTATTAGGGTGTTTCAAGTACTTTTCTTCAAACTTCGTAGAAACTTCCCAAGTAGATACTAGATTGTCAATGGGTTTTCTCTCGTTGGGTTTAAAGTTTAGTAACTCAACCTTGTTCCTGTCTATTTTTATATCTGCAAGGTGCATACCTGTGGAGTTTCCCCCTCTAAAGATTATTGCACCACTTTTGGGCTCATGGAATAAGTTCCAGGATAAATTTGGTTCTTCGCTATGATCAAGGAACACCTGTGCGTTGTCTCCATTAACTACGAGTTTTACATGAGTCCAATCGTCATATTTATATTCATGTGCAAAAGAATATTTTGGACCAAAGTATAGTTGCCATGGGGTAATACCGTTTGTGGTACATGCTGCTTGGTTGGCATCTGGCTTACCCGAAAGATGAGGCCTTATGTACCAATGTTCGGAGTTTGAATTATTAGACCTGAAGAATATCCCGGGAAATGCAGGCTCCTCTTTGAGAAATATATCAAATTCGATAGTGCCGTTTAAGAACTTGGTATTCTTTAAAGTCATAGCGCCATCCTGTAAGTATATCGCTTTTTTGCCCTTATAGTCCTCAATAATATGTGCTTTCGACTCTATTTTCCAGTTAATGGTATCAATGGGAATTATATTCTGGGATGAGAGTAAACTGGGTAGTAAACAAAGAAGAACTGAAAAAAACCTTAGATTGATCATAGCTTTTGTGGTTTATTGTTTTTTATTAATTGGAATTCAGAAATTTAGTACCTGTCAGAAAACTCAAATAAGCGCCTCATAAGAGAGGATTGATGAATTTGATCAATATATTTAGACTGCAATCCTAATTAGAATTAGTACTATGACAAAGTTCATTATTGATGCCAATAGATTTGAAACAAATTGGTTCAATTCCGTTCATTGTTGTTCAGTAAGGGATTTTTCGTGAATTTTGCTGTAATGGATAAGTACCAAGAATACGATCAAGTTCAAAAATGCCTGGCCCTAATAGAAGATCAGTTGGGTTGGGGGGATTCTAAGTCTTGGCACAATGATGTTTTTATTGAACTTAGTGAGAAAATCCAAGAACAAACCCAAGTATTACTAAGTCCAACTACTTTAAAAAGAGTTTGGGGCAAAGTAAGTTATAGCAATGCTCCTAGCATAAGCACCCTAAATACATTAGCTCAGTTTGCAGGTTTTCTTAACTGGAGGGATTTTAAGAATAATGAAAGCATTAAAAAACCTTCTTTTATCTCAAAGCGGATTTCTCCCAATTTGGGAATAATTGTTGGTTCTGCGGCTTTAATGACTATTTTGTTCATCTCTCTTTATTCTATGATTGGAAGCCCCCCGGTTCTACCGGCAGATTATTCAAAAATAGAATTTAAAAGTAGGCCCATTGCCTTGGGCTTACCCAATTCTGTTGTATTCGATTTGAATTTGACAGGGATAACATCGGATAGTATTTATATTCAGCAGTATTGGGATCCCACTAAAACCATTCAAATTACTAAGGAACAAGAACAAGCCACGGGGCAATATTATTATCCTGGCTATTTTAGGGCTAAGTTAGTGGTAGATGGACAAATAATTAGGGAGCATAGTCTATTCATTAAAAGCGAAGGTTGGCTGGGTACTATCGATTATGATCCAGTACCTAAGTATATTTCGGCCAATGAAATTCAATCGGATAAACTATCATATTCCAGTGGGATTTTGGAAGAAATTAAATCTAGTGAAAAACCATTGGGTACCTCATTTCATTATCTAGATGATCTACCCTCAATTTCTGGGGACGGTTTCACCTTGAGTACATCCCTAAGGAATGTTTATCGCGATAAATGGGCAGTTTGCCAGCAATCGTCTATAGTAGTGGTAGGTACAAAAAGTGCCTTTATCATACCGTTTTCTATTTCGGGATGTGTCTCGGAGTTGGGTGTTATGATTAGTGATAGTTATTTAGACGGCAAGAAACATGACCTGTCGGCTTTTGGAAGTGACTTCTCGGATTTTAAGGACGTCAAAATTTCAGTAAAGGACAAAAGGGTAGAAGTGTATATGGATGACAACGCCATTTTCTCCCATGCCTACACGAAATCCATAGGGGAAGTTGTTGGTATTCGTTTTCGCTTTTTGGGTGCTGGGGAAATAGATTATTTGAAATTACAGGACGCTAATGGAAATACTGTTTTCGATGATGATTTTGGATCTAGAATAGATTGATTGGCCCGAAACTATAGCAAGAAGTATTTTGTATGAAATTTTTATCCCTTTTACCTAATTATTTTTTTATTTAGTTAAAATGCACTCATGGTTTAAAAGCTTCATTTTGGGGTAATTGCAAATGAGAAAAAAAAGATTGTTTTTTTGCGTTAAAAAACTCCGATAATATTTTGTGTTATTTCCAATATAGACTTACATTTGCATCCGCATTTAAAAAGGATCGATCATAGATTCTATCGGAGAGGTGGCAGAGTGGTAATGCAGCAGATTGCTAATCTGTGAACGCGCAAGTGTTCCCCGAGTTCGAGTCTCGGTCTCTCCGCAAAATGCACGGGGTGTAGCGTAGCCCGGTTATCGCGCCTGCTTTGGGAGCAGGAGGTCGCAGGTTCGAATCCTGCCACCCCGACAAATTAAAGCAAAGAAGTTCTCGTAGAAAGTTTACTTTCTTAAGAGAACTTTTTTAGTTTGAATTGAATCAAAGTAAAACTTTGATTTGCAACAACCTTTTATGCAGGATCACTGAAGGTAATCCTGCCACCCCGACTAAAAAAGTCCAATCACGAAAGTGGTTGGACTTTTTTTATGTTCCTTATTTAAGGAGGGCAAACAATTTTAATTATTGTTTAACAAAATAAATAATAAGTTAAACAAAAATATAATAACTTTGTAGAGCTAGGAAATTGAAAGAACCATAAATCATGTACAAAACGGCTATCGTACGTCGTGAGCATTTTAACGCCGCTCACAGATTGCATAATAAAAACTGGACCGATAAACAGAACCGGGTGGTTTTCGGTAAATGCAATAACCCAAATTATCACGGTCATAACTATGAATTGGAAGTGAAAGTAATTGGGGTGTGTGATCCTGAAACAGGATATGTAATGGATACCAAAGTGCTGTCCACGCTAATCAAAGAAAGGATTCTGGATAAATTCGATCATAAAAACCTGAATTTAGACACTATCGAGTTTGTAGACCTTAATCCTACTTCAGAGAATATTGCACGTGTGATCTATGATTTGTTACGTGCAGATTTGGATGCATCCCTAGATTTAAAAATCAAGCTTTATGAAACACCAAGAAACTTTGTTGAATACCCTTATTAACGGTAGTGGACTGAATGGTTACACTGATGAAGAAATAGGGGATGATCATATCCTCACGGGGCTGGAAACCCCAATGAGACCGGATGCTTTTTTATTATCCGATGAAGAGAAAAAGGAAAGAATTTCCGATCTATTTGCTCAGATTATGGAGGTGATGGGCTTGGATCTAAGGGATGATTCTTTAAAAGGTACACCCAAACGAGTGGCAAAGATGTATATAGAAGAAATATTTTCTGGACTCAACCCTGCCAATAAGCCAAAAGTGGCCCTGTTCGATAACAAATATCGCTACAACCAAATGTTAGTGGAAAAAGACATTACATTCTATTCCAATTGTGAACACCATTTTGTACCCATCATTGGAAAGGCACACTTAGCATATATTTCGTCAGGAAAAGTAATAGGTCTATCTAAGTTGAACAGAATTGTGCAGTATTATGCCAAGAGGCCTCAGGTGCAGGAACGTTTAACCAATCAGATAGCAGAAGAATTGAAAACTGTACTTGAAACTGATGACGTGGCCGTAATTATAGACGCAAAGCACCTTTGTGTGTCTTCCAGGGGAATAAAGGATGATACTTCCGCAACTGTTACTTCCTATTATGGAGGCGTTTTCAATCGACCTGAAAAGATTGCAGAACTTCAGAACTATTTAAATCAATAGCGTAGATAGAGCCGTAACTACCCCAGAAGTTCGATCTGTTTCATTATTTCTTCAGCTTCAAATACCTTTTGATCACTTAGTTTTCTATTGGTAGTTGAAAGGCTATGGGCATCTTTTAGAAGCTTTTCGTATTGACCTTGTAATTTTTCCTTTTTGGTTTTCTTTTTGAATAATCCTAACATATCGGTACTGTATTTGATTCTTAGGTAAAAATACAGAATGTTTAATCTTTATGTGTTAATATTAAACAAAATAAAATTTTAAGAAATGTGAAGGCGTGAAAAAACCCACTTACGTATTTAAGCAAGTGGGTTTAATGATTAACAAAAGGGTAAGAATGAATTAAAGACTTTCCTTAATTGCCTGATCCAATATACTTATACCCAAATCTATTTCTTCTTTGGTTATCGTAAGGGGAGGGGCAATTCTAAAAACGCTGCCATACCCTTTCATTCTTACAATGTTCATATTTAAACCTAGTTCTAAACAGCGATCACAGATGTTCATGCCTAAATCATCATCAGGAACTTTGGTCTCTCGGTTTTTAACGATCTCAACACCTAATAGTAACCCTTTTCCTCGCACATCTCCAATACATTCATGTCGTTGTTGCAATTCCAATAGTTGTTCTTTCAGGTATGCGCCCATAACCAGGGCATTTTCAGATAGATTTTCACCATGCAATATTTCGAAAGCCACTAATCCCATGGAAGCACAGAAAGGGTCCGATACATGGGATGTCATATAGACAAAACCATTTTTATGGCATTTTTCTTCTATTTCAGCAGTGGTAACTGTTGCAGCCAAAGGCAATCCGCCACCAAGGGTTTTGGAAAGGGTTACAAAATCTGGAACCACATCATACCATTCAAAAGCAAATGTTTTTCCCAATCTACCCAATGCTGTTTGAGCCTCGTCGAAGATGAGCAACAATCCGCGTTCCTCACAAAGTTCTTTCAGGCGCTTTACATACCCTGGTTTTAATTCTATCATTCCGGCCGCACTTAGCAATGGCTCTGCAATTAATGCTGCGTATTCCCCAACGGACTGTTGATCTGCCATTTTTATACCCACCTCTAGGCACGTATTATCACAGCTTCCCTTGCAATGCGCGATAGGGCAGCGGTACTCGTATGGTGCGGGAATCATCAAACTCCCCGGTATAGTCGGTCCGTACCCCTGTCTTGTCTTCGAATAGGTATAGGACTGGGCACCTGCTGTCATACCATGCCAAGAACCAGAGAACCCAATGATTTCAAATCCACCGGTTACTAGCTTGGCCATTCGTATAGCCACTTCATTGGATTCGGATCCCGTATTTACGAAGATGCTTCTTGAAAGGCTTTCGGGTAATTCATCCGAAAGTTGTTTTGCCAAATCAATTACGGGAGGGGATAGGATAGAGCTCAATAAATGAATCGCTCTATCACCCGATTTTTCTAATAGTTCGACGATTTTGGGATGATTGTGTCCAAATACAGAACACATTTGTCCAGATGTAAAATCCAGAACAGCATTTCCTTGTTTGTCATAGATATAGCTTCCTGAGGCTCTTTCTGCAATAAAGGGGGAGAATTCCCCACAATAGCGTATTAAGTTCTTCTCGGCTTCTTTGACCTCTTTTAAATGTGAATCGTGCATGGTGTATTATTTTCATGCAAGTTCAGTCAATTAAGTGATTAGAAATTGTAAAATTCTATCATTCTTTAATGAGATCGGCATAGCGCTTGGGAATCATTCCCACGTTTATCTTGAAGTATTTATTGAAATGACTCTGATCGTAAAAACCGGTCTCATAGGCCACATCAGAAAAACTGTCCTTTACTTTTATGTACTCCTTGGCCTTTTCAATTCGGAGGTTGAGAAGGTACCGCATAGGGGCAATACCAATGTTTTTTTTGAATAAACGCTGGAAGTGGCTTTCGCTCATACATGTTATATCCGATAGTTCTTCCACTAATATTGGGCGATTATAATGTGTTTCGAAATGGGCCAATGTCTTTCGTAATACAATTTCGGCATTGTTGGAACGAAGTTTATTCGGTCGTAAGAATCGCTTGAAGGCATCCGGAATGTCGTTATATTCTTCTTTTAACAGACTGGGGGTGCCTAGGTTTGTTCTAATGGATTCGAACCAATCATCGAAATGGTCTTTATAGGAAAAACAATTATGTATGATGGTTAATCCCCATCTATTATTGTGGAGGTCTGTAAAAGAATGCGATTTGGGTACCCGTATCACTTTGTAGTAAAAATAATCCTCTACCTCAGATTGATGCGCCATGTAGGGAGGTATTATGACCAAGTCATTTGCCTTCAACCGAAAGGAAGCCCCTTGACATATTAAATTAGCACTGCCCCCCAGTATATAGGAAAACGTGTAGAGATCCGGATGTAAGTGCATCGGGAAATAGTGCTTTTTGTCATAATATATAGTAGCGCATTCCATGACTTCATGGGTTATTCTATTCAAATGTACTTAAAATCCTATCTGGTTCAACACGGAATTACATAACAGGGTATAAAATTGTTTGGTCGGTTATTTTATGGTGTTGAAATACATATTTACCATTACCATAAAAAATGTCATAAATTATCTTTGTGGGGTATAGAGTTAATTTTATATTTGCACCACCAAAATTAGAACGGTCGCGTAGCTCAGCTGGATAGAGCATCTGCCTTCTAAGCAGACGGTCGCAGGTTCGAGTCCTGCCGCGATCACAAATACATCGAGAAGGCAAGCTAAGATATAGCTTGCCTTTTTTAATGCATACAAAAACGGGATTTTCAATACAGAAACCCACTCAGAACTTAGATTGATATAATCTTATTCATGAAAACCGCAATAATTCAATTATTGAGGGCTAAATCCCAGAAATAGATGCCCGCCATTAATTATTTTTAATAAGTTTGAATCACTTTAAAATATTTAAACAAATTCTATGAAAAAGTTATTACTAGTTGGAGCCATCCTTTTTATTACAATGCAAAGTCAAGCACAAGATCAGAGACTTTTTGACGATCTTTGGTATCTTACCCAAATCAGTGTTGATGGGCAAGTCATTGCAGCTCCAAATAATGCCGAGGTGAACAACATACATTTAGATTTGGAGAATCTTTCCCCTCCTAATCAAGACTTTCAGACACAGGTTTGTGGTTTCCTTGCGGGAAATGCCAGTTATAGCACCACTTTACCTGAGTTTTCCATTTCAGGGCTTATTCAGTCGGTCGTGATGTGCGATGATCCTGATAACAATATTTTCCAACAGCAGTACTATGACATTTATTTGGATAACAATAGTGATCCTTATGTATACAGTATCCAAGACAATGGAAATGGCGATTTAGAACTCACTATAACAGCTGTGAACGGTGATCAGGCATTTTATAGCAATCAAACCCTGTCAGTTTCAGATATCAGTGCTCTTAGGCTAGAGATCACTCCTAATCCCGTTTCTGAGCGGCTTTTAATTGCGGTACCAAACACACGAATTGAGAAGTTTTCAGTCTTCGACTTGAACGGAAAAATGGTTATGCAACAAGCAAATAATGATGACACTTTATTCGTGGGAGGCTTGCCTTCAGGGGTTTATTTTCTAGAAGCATCTACAGAAACCCAAAGTGTGATTCAGAAATTCGTTAAGAAATAGAACGATTACAATTCTTTCTAAATACAAGAGAATCCCATGATGTTCATGGGATTTTTTGATTTACGACCAATATAGACGCTTGCGGTTATTGCATGTGACTGGGCGTGATTTCAAATTTTAAAATTACATTTAGGGTAAAATGGTATTTATATGTCTGTTCAGGAACAACTAGCGCAGCAAATTAGGGATATGCATTCAGGCTCCAGTATGACCGGGGTCAATTTAAAGAATGCGTTGGATGGAATTACTTGGGAAATGGCCAATCATAAGGTAGAAGGGTTCAACACCATTGCAGCGCTCACCTTTCACATTAATTATTATGTGCATGGGGTTATTCCAGTTTTTGAAGGAGGGGATCTAACTATTCACGATAAATATAGTTACGATATTCCCGATATTTCATCGGAAGCTGATTGGAATCGTTTACTGGATCAGTTTTGGACCGATGCGGAAAAACTGGCGAAGCTAGTAGGGGAGTTACCAAACGATACCTTGTTGGCTCCCTTTGTTAAAGAAAAATATGGAACCTATTTTAGGAATATAATGGGCATCATAGAACATACCCATTATCATTTGGGGCAAATTGTTTTGTTGAAAAAGCACATTTTACGAACTAATGACTAGCCACTTCAATTTCTAAATACCGTCATGCCTTTTGGCACTTCAGGACTATTCTTTCATTGTTCATATTAGTGGTAAAGAACAAATAGTCATCCCCACCATCCGAAATACGCCACTTTTTGCGCAGGGTAGCTACATCCTCTGGAAAGTTGCGTATGGTAACGTTGGCCTTGGTATTTTTGAAAACAGCCATGTTTTTCTTTTGATACGGAATCACCTCCTTAATCTGAAATACCCGTCCAGGGAAGTTCTTTAGCTCGTTAGAAGTAAATAAGTGACTATGCTGATGAAGCTTGCCTATGCCGAACGAATTTGATAATACATCCAAATTCCCTGCTTTCATCAATGCAGCATTGGGTTCGTATAGATATTTCTGCGGGAGATCATAACGGTTGGAAGCCTCCTGTTGCATCGTAATACTAAATTCTTGAGAACCAGAATTGTCAAAGTTTTGGGTAATTATGCGTATTTCCCCTTTACATCGTTTATCCAGAACCCACAGGAGTTCTTTTACTTCATTCTTAACCGCAACAATGTGAATATCCTTTACGAACTTTAGATCAGCTAATGCCGCCGAAATATCCAACATAGGCGATGTCTTAAGCAATAGGGTTTGGCAGCGCTCCATGAGGTAATCCAATTCCCGGACGATATCCGGCTCACAATCTTTTAGGAAAAATACCTTGCCCTTGGATGCATGCCTGCGGGCTGGGTCTGCATAGATAACATCGAACGTCCTATTCTCGATAGCCTTTATGCCGTCTTCACAATAGGTTTCTGCATTTTCTACCTCCAGCACCTTGAAATTGTGCGCTGCGATATCGGAAAGGTTTTGGTCGTGTTCGAAATGAAAAAATGTATTGAATTGTTTTGAGAAATAGAATCCATCCACTCCAAAACCACCGGTAATATCGGCTAGGGATGCTCCCGACAGGAGGGAGGCTTTATATTTTGCCGTAATTTCAGAAGAGCATTGTTCTAGGTTAATTTTATTCGGAAAATAGATGCCCTCCGTCTTATGCCAACAGGGAAGTTTCTTTTCGCTCTTTCTGAAACCTTCTATTTGTGTAATAAGTTCGGCTGTGGTGATATGGGTGAACGGACTTCCCTTAAATGCCAAGGATGTGGTGTCACCTTTGTAATTGCGAATAAATACTTGGGCTTTATCTTCTAGGATAAATGTGTTCACATTGCGAAAATACGTTAAGTTTTGGTCAACTCAAATAGCGCAATGGCAGTAGCTTGCGTAACATTCATACTACTGTTCGTTCCAAACATTTCAATATGAATACAAGTATCTAAAAGTTGTAATAAGTCTTCCCTAATGCCGTGTTGCTCACTACCAATGATCAAGGCAATTTTTTCGTTAGCTCCCTTACTATACGTTTGTATGGGAGTACTCGTAGATGTTATTTCAAGCCCCAGAATGCGATATCCTTTTGATTTCAATTCAGGGATATAGGATGTGAGATCAGGTACATATGCATAATTGACCGTCGTAAATGTATTACGTGCCGTTTTTCGAAGACGGGGAGAGGAAAGGTCGATCTCTCTATCCAATACTAATTTCTCGATCCCAAAAGCATCGCAGAGACGAAAAAGACCACCAATATTTGCCGGACCGGTCACTTGATTCCCTATAACGATAATGGGATGTTTAGATTCAGAAAATGGAGTTGTATTATGGGAATGTTGCACGCTCATGCATTCCTAGTTTTCAAAAACATAGGAAATGATATTCGCACCCATTTGCAGCGCTTTCTGGCGAACGGCTTCAGAATCATTATGAATCTCTGGGTTTTCCCAACCATCGCCTAAATCACTTTCATAGGTATATAACAGCACCAAACGTCCCTCTATGGTGATTCCAAACGCTTGGGGTCGCTTATTATCATGCTCATGAATTTTAGGAAGCCCTTGTGGAAACTTAAAATGACTAGTAAAAATGGGATGATCTGCCGGAAGTTCCTTCAATTCTTCATTTGGGAACACTTTTACCAATTCCTTACGCAAATATTCATCCATACCATAATTATCGTCAATATGAATGAACCCACCACTTACCAGATAGTTACGCAAATTCTCGGCTTCTTCGTCCGAGAAAAAAACATTCCCATGTCCCGTCATATGTACATAGGGGAAGTTAAACAGTTCTACACTTTCTGGCGAAACCGTTTGGGGCTTTTCATTTATTGAGGTATTAATCTGCTCATTACAAAAGCGAATAAGATTGGGAAGGGCAGTAGGATTGCTATACCAATCACCGCCGCCACCATATTTTAATACAGCAACCTCTTGACCCAAACAGCCAAAGGAAAAAAACAAGGTTAGAATAAATAGGTAATAGCGCATAAGCGCATCAAAAGTACAAACTTTGAAAAGGAAGGGAAATAGATTAACTAGATTTTATCAAACATTTCTTTGTGAACCCCATTGGTGAATTTTTGCCAATCTTTTGTTATAACAGAAACTTGCGCCCGTTGCATTTTAGATAATACACGTAAGTGATTTGTAGGCTGTTCAGCAGCAATAGATCGAAGGGCTTCCTTCTTGCTTAGTTGGTTGGCATTCATAGGTTCGTTTTATAGGGGTCTATAAATTCATTGATATTGGGGATGACAATATACAAATTATCGACAAAACACCAAATTTATCGGTAAAAGTATTAAAGAAATTAAAATTGATTTAGAAAGGAAATGCTGTGACAGCCAACAATAGCAGCTGTTTCAGTTCGTAACCTACTGACTCCCAATGTAGTTGATTGAAATGAATTTTTTAATGCCAATTCAAATTCCATGTGGGAAAAATCTCCTTCTGGTCCAATAAGCAAAGTAACATCCTCTTCTTTGGTCACCAGCTCTTTTATGGATTGCTTTTTCACGTCCCCACAATATGCTATAAGTTTTTTAGAGGTGTCTCCCTTTTGAAGCGCTATAAATTCTTTGAAATTAATGGCATCCTCTAGATGAGGTTTATATGCCTTTAAGGATTGTTTCATAGCACTTTCAATAATACGCTCGAATCGATCTTTTTTAATTACCCTTCGTTCACTGTGTTCACAAATAATTGGGGTAATGCGATGTATGCCAATTTCCGTAGCTTTTTCCAGGAACCATTCAAAACGATCATTGTGTTTGGTAGGGGCTACGGCCATGTGCAGTTTATAAGGAAGTTGGGCAACGTGGCTGGTATCCTTTACGATTGCAAGGCATTGTTTGGGCATCAAGCTTATAATCTCTACGGTGAATAGGGTGCCATTACCATTGGTCACGTGTAAAAGATCCCCTTCTTTTTTCCGGAGAGCTTTGGCGATATGCCTACTTTCTTCCTTGTCGAAAGTTACTTCGCCTGTAGTGGATTCAATATTTGGATGGTAGAATAAGTTCAATGGCTTTACATTTTCATACGTGCGTTTGCGATCACATCGTTTTTTGCAAATAATTGCTGTTTGTATTTTAATTCCCCAACAATTGCGATCATGGCGGCATTATCCGTGCAGTATTCAAAATTTGGAATATAGGTAGACCACCCCAATTCGCTCTCTGCATCTTTTAATGCTTTTCTAATGCCGCTGTTGGCAGATACCCCACCACCAATGGCTACTTCCTTAATACCAGTTTGCGCAACGGCGTTCTTCAATTTATCCATAAGATAATCTACTATGGTATGTTGCAGGCTAGCGCAAATATCGGCCATATTCTTTTGTACAAAATCAGTATCCTTTTGTGTCTCCTTTTCTATGAAATAGAGCACTGCCGTCTTCAGACCACTAAAACTGAAATCCAATGGGGCCACTCTTGGTTTTGTGAAGGGATAGGCCTTGGGATTGCCTTCCTTGGCATATTTGTCGATTAATGGACCTCCAGGGTAGGGAAGCCCAAGTATTTTTGCTGATTTATCGAATGCCTCGCCAACAGCATCATCTAATGTTTCGCCAATTACTTCCATTTCAAAATAACTGGAAACCTTCACAATTTGGGTATGGCCACCACTAATGGTTAAAGCCAAAAATGGAAACTTTGGTGCCCTTTGATCTTTTGCCTTGATAAAGTGTGCCAAAATATGCGCTTGCATATGATTCACATCAATCAACGGAACCCCTAATCCCATCGCCAAGGATTTCGCAAATGAAGTTCCCACCAATAAAGATCCCATAAGTCCTGGTCCTCTTGTAAAGGCAATGGCTTTTAAGTCTTTTTTGTCGATATTTGCTTTGTGTAAAGCTTGATGTACCACAGGAACAATATTCTGCTGGTGCGCGCGGGATGCGAGTTCTGGTACAACCCCACCATATTCTACGTGTATTTGCTGGGTAGCAACAACATTGGACAGGACCTCCCCGTTGTTAATTATAGCAGCGGCGGTATCGTCACAGGAGGATTCAATACCCAATATGTAGCAGTCTTGCATCATGAATTTTAGGCACGTTTATTGGTAACAAAATTAAAACTTTAAAAGCGTATCAAAAAACTTCGGAAAATAATCATTCGTACCATAGCGGTCCTTGTGTTGCTTATTTTGGTATTGGTGATATTTTTTTCCATACCTGCTGTGCAAACCGTCGTGGCCAAAAAGGTGACCGATCGACTTAATGAGACATATGGGACGGATATACAAATTGATCGATTAGGCCTTAACTGGAAGGGTGAAGTTGATATTCGCGGCGTTTTTATAAGGGATCATCATAAGGACACTTTAATTTATTCTGAAGAAATACAAACCAGTATACTAAGTGCCAAACGCATGATGGATGGCAAACTGGATTTTGGTTTCATAGATCTCACCAATGCGAAATTGTACATTACGACCTACCCGGGGGAGACAGATGACAATCTTTATATTTTTACTGAAAAGTTTGAAACGGGAGGTCCTCCAAGCGAAGAACCATTCTATCTTAATGCGGATAAAGTAAACCTAGAAAGTACCACTGTTCGGATTCGTGATGAGAATTTGGAGGTGCCAGAGGCTATTAATTTCTTTAATATTTACCTATCGGCAGATGATTTTACCGTATTGGGGCCGGATGTTACAGCTAAGGTACATTCACTTACCTTAGATGCAGCACGTGGTTTCTCGGTTCAAAAACTGGAAGCCGATTTTTCCTATACCCAAACCGCAATTACCTTTAAGGACTTCAGTTTGGAAACGTATGATTCCTTTATAAATGGGGATTTGATATTCAATTATGGGGAGGACGGATTATCCGACTTCAATAATACAGTGATTATTGATGGGGATTTTGTAGACTCTAATGTTTCTACCAATGATTTGAATGCATTCTATAACGAGTTTGGAAATAACATAAATATCAATTTGGAAGGCGCCATAGATGGTACTCTAAACGATTTCAAATTCTCCAATGGGAGACTTAGTTACGGTAACACCCGTTTACTCGGTGATTATTACTTCCAAAACCTTTTAGACGAAAAAGTCCCACACATAATAGGAGGTAAGAACCATGTCATTACTACTAATTATTTTGATTTAAGAAGGCTTATGCCATCTGTTCTGGGCGAACAACTTCCTCAGGAACTCAAGTATTTTGGGAGTTTTTCGGTGATTGGTGATACAAATCTAAATGACGACTTTTTGGTAACCGATAGTAATATCCTAAGTGATTTGGGAGATGCTAGGTTGGATATGGAAATGGGCAATATTCATGATTTTTCAAACGCATTTTATAGAGGGGATGCCATATTCAGCGATTTCAACATGGGCAAGCTTACCAATTCTATTTCCTTCGGAAAAGTAAATGCCAATGTTTCCATAGACGGTCGTGGATTCACTGCTAAAACCGTGAACACCAAAATAAACGGTATCATTAGTAGTTTCGATTTCGAAAACTACGTGTATAAGGATATTGTGGTGTCCGGAAATTTAAAAGATCCTATTTTCAATGGGAAATTATCCATCGACGATCCCAATGTTAAACTAGACTTTAACGGATTGGTCGATATATCAAAAGAATTCAATCAGTACGATTTCGAAGCAGATATCGAATATGCAGAATTGAACAAGTTGAACCTTTTTAAAAGAGACAGTGTTTCCGTATTTGCAGGTAGGATTGTAATGGACATGCAAGGAACGTCTATTAATGATGCCGAAGGTAATATTGAGTTCCTGCAAACCTTTTATCAAACCGATAAAGATGATTTCTATTTCGATGATTTCCTGATCACCTCATTTTTCGAAAAGGACATCCGTACCATAGAAATTAAGTCCCCAGATATTATAAATGGAAAAATAAGCGGTAAGTTTTTGGTTGAGGACATTCCCAATTTATTCCATAACTCGGTCGGAAGTATTTATGCTAATTACATCCCCAACGAAGTGACTACGGGACAATATATTGACTATGAGTTCAATATTTATAATAAGATAGTCGACGTTTTTGTGCCTCAGTTACGGCTGGGTGAAAATACACGTGTAAGAGGTTCTGTGTATTCGGATGAATCAAAATTTAAGCTCGATTTCAGGTCTCCAGAGCTATTGGTATATGACAATTATTTGAGCAAGGTTAATATTCAATTGGATAATGACAATCCACTATACAACGCCTATGTATCTGTAGATTCTTTGTATACAGGTGTTTATAATTTGACCGATGTAAATCTCATCAATAAGACCCTGAACGATACGTTATATGTGCAGTCCAGTTTTAAAGGGGGCAAGCGTAAGGCAGATCTATTCGACTTGGCCTTGTATCACACCATTAATCCAAATGGTAAATCGGTCGTAGGGATTAAGAAATCCAAAATAACATATAAAGACAATGACTGGTATCTAAATAGGGATAACGATTCCAGAAACAAAATAACCTTCGACAATAATTTTAAGGATATCAATTTAGATTCGCTTACGTTGAGGCACAAAAATGAATTGATACAGATGGCTGGTTTCGTTAGGGACACTACCCTGACCGATATGAAAATTGGTTTTCGGGACGTGGACATTGGTAAACTGATTCCTGAAATTGATAGTTTGGATTTATCCGGAAATGTAAATGGTCGACTCAGTTTACTTAAAAGGGGTAAGGCATTCTATCCAAACTCTGGTTTGGTTATCGATAATGTGACCGTTAATGACGTAAACTTTGGGGATTTATTCTTGGAGATTAAGGGGAATACGGACCTTACTCAATATACTATTGCTTCCAATTTACGCAACGACAACGTGGATTCCTTTAAGGCTGAAGGAAACTTGAATATTGCTGGGGAAGATCCTTTGATAGACCTTGCCGTAGATTTTAACAACTTCAATCTGGAGGCTTTTAGTCCATTCGGAGGGGATGTAATCACAAATATTAGGGGAGGGGTTTCGGGAAATACCCAAATTACGGGAGTATACGATTCTCCAGAAATAAAAGGAAATTTACTGTTGAATAATTCTGGAATGACCATCCCGTACCTAAATGTGGACGTTGACTTGGATGATAATACCTTAGTTCAAGTGGAGAAGGATGCTTTTATATTGCCTGTCACTGGAATTACAGATACGAAATACAATACGTCGGCAACTTTAGAGGGCGCATTTACGCATACCAATTTTAGTAAATGGAGTATGAACTTAGATATGGAGACTAATAGATTCCTGGTGCTCGATACTCCCCAAGATGATGATGCACTATACTACGGAACTGCTTTTATTAGTGGGGAATCCAGTATTAAGGGCCCAATTGATGAATTGGTGATCGATGTGGTTGCGACTACGGAAGAAGGGACCAAGTTTAAGATACCAATTAGTGATGCCGCAAGTATAAGTGATGATTCTTTCATTAGATTCATTTCGCCTGAGGAAAAGCAAGCTAGGATTAGCGGGGAGACGATTGTGCCCGAAGAGGTGAAAGGGCTTTCGCTTAATTTCGAATTGGACATCAACGAAAGCGCGGAAATTGAAGTATTGGTGGATCAAAAGAACAATTCGAACCTTAAAGGGAAAGGATTTGGAAATTTATTGTTGGAAATAAATACTACCGGTAAGTTTAATATGTGGGGTGACTTTCTGGTGACCGAAGGGACCTATGATTTTAGGTATGGAGGAATTGTAGACAAGACCATTGATCTTGTGCCTGGTGGAAACATTACTTGGGATGGCAATCCGACCCGAGCCCGTTTGGATCTAACAGCCCGTTATGAAACTCAGGCCAATCCTGCCGTATTGCTGGATAACCCCTCCTTTAACAGAAGAATAGATGTAGAGGTTTTGGTAAACCTTACCGAAGAAATATTGAAGCCCGATCTAGATTTCCAGATTAACTTTCCAAAAGTTAATTCAACGGTTAGAAGTGAGTTGGAATATAAACTACAGGATAAAGAACAACGACAGACACAGGCCTTGTTTTTGGTTTCAACCGGAGCTTTTCAGGGCGATGTGAACATAGGGGGGCAAAATGCTTTCAGTAGCACCCTTACAGAACGAGTAAACAAGTTGGTAAAGGATATATTTGCTGGGAGCGATAAGAAATTTACAGTATTACCTTCCATTAGAACCAACCCAAATACCGCCAATCAACAGACGGAATATCAAGTGGGAGTGGAGCTATCCACACAGATTTCGGAACGGGTTCTTATTAACGGTCAGGTGGGGGTTCCGGTAGGTGGTGCTAACGAATCTACAGTAGCGGGCGATATAGAAGTGCAGTGGTTGGTAAACGATGACGGTAGTCTCCGTATTAATTTTTTCAATAGACAGGCAGATCTTCAGTTTATTGGGGAAGACCAAATATTCGAACAGGGAGCTGGGGTTTCTTACTCTGTGGACTTCGACACCTTCAAGGAACTCATGAAGAAGCTCTTTAATAAGAATGTAAGCGTGGAACCGGAGGAAGAGGTTAAGGAGAACCTTAATGAGGGCTCCCCAGTTAATTTTGTAGGTTCAGACTCTAAAGAAGAAAACTGATTCCTTTACAAAGAAGCAATCATTGAAATTTCGACATTCACGTATTTTGGCAAATTGGCCACTTCTACAGTTTCCCTTGCAGGCGCAGTAGCTTCGTCAAAATAGGTGGCATATACTTCGTTAATCTGGGAAAAGTTTTCCATATCACTAATGAAGATGGACGTTTTTATGACATGACCAAAATCCATTCCAGCAGCAGCCAATACTGCTTTCATATTTTCCATCACCTGTTTCGTTTCAGTTTTGATATCATCTAAAACAAGTTCTCCGGTGTTAGGGTCTATCGCTACTTGTCCTGAAGTGTATAACATATTCCCAAGTAAAACAGCCTGATTATATGGACCAATAGGAGCGGGGGCATTCGGTGTATTGATGATTTTTTTCATGATCTTATGGTTTTAAAGTCGTCTGTCGGCTTCTCTACGTTTATCGTATTTAATGTCTTTCAGGATTCCACGAACCCCGATAAAGAAATTCCAGGATGTATTTCGAGCGCCAATGGGTGTCCAGCTAAACCAACTATACCAGCTCTCCAAATCCCGTTCAAACCTAAATTGGGTAAGCGTCACCCCTTTGTTCTTAAAGTCATATCCAGAGGAAACACGGACACTCCATCGCGGTGACAATTCCACACTGGAACTCAGCATAATAGATTGTGAGGATATTTCGTTCTGCCTTGCCGCATTACTATAGGTCATGGTATAAGCCATTCGCAGGGTCCACGGCATATCATAATTATACCAAGAACGATCCTTGCTGTCTGTTTTCTTCCTCCGTGAGGCCGCATTTGCCAATGGCGAATCTGCCCCAAACAGGTCGTCAGGCCTTCCACCGTTCCTAAAGGTGTCGTTGTCGAAATCGTCATCCTCTTGGGGTTCATCGTCTCCCTTACTTTCAAAATCCTTACTGGAAAAGGAATAATTGAAACTTATATTGGCTGCTGTGAGCCTAAAAAGACTTCCACCATTATCGATATTGAACATATCAATCCTTCTATTATCATTATCCAATGCATAGGGGTCTAAGGATCCATTCACATTCAGCTCTAGCTTTTCAATAATTGGAATTCCCGCAGAAAAACGTATCGGGCTAAAATTCAATGAATCGGCAGAAAAACTATAGCTCCCGGCAAAGTTAAGGTTGTTAATGAGGGATATCTTCTTTGGCTCGGTAGCTGTAGTATCCCGATCCCGCACTTTGGCTTCAATAGTATTATTCAAAGAATAAGATAAACCACTGGAGTACGTATTATTTGGTGCTCCATACAAAGTTCCTTCAAACCTTGAGTATTGAACGATCTCATCTTGCACTAAGGGGTCCGCAGATTGCGTCGGAATAACATATTCGTCATAAAACTGATCAAAAGAAGGGCTTATGCTATAGCTAATGGAAGGGCGCATGGTGTGACGAATTGCCTCAATTTTACCTCCTTCTTTATTTGGTGTGAAATCCCCGTAAACCGTGGTTCCCAAACTTGTCGAAAAGCTATAGGTTCTATAACTATCGAACCCGGAAACCGTGTCGCGAACAACGCCTCCAACACCTTCGTTTAACTCAGAATCATAGGATTGGTTAAAAGTTTTGCCTACCCAAACTTCCTCATAATTAGCACCCATAGACATGCTGAGGTAATTAAACAGTTTAAAGTTGGTGCTTAACGGTATGGTATGTCGTGCACCAATTCTGGCATCATCGAACATTTCCTTTTTAAAGAATAGGGAATCGGTGGTTTCAATCCTGTTTTCCGATACTACATTATACTGTAAATTGATATTTTGGACCGCACCTTTCTTAATGCCACTTTTGGGAGCAAATGGGAAGATCCTGGAGACACTACCGTTAAAGTTGGGTAGGGACATATTGATTACTTCGGTCTGGGTATTCTGGCTGTGGGTGGCTGCAATGGTAAAGCTTACTTCTGGCTGTGTAGGAATCGTTTTGGAATACGAAACAGACGAACTAAGGGTATTAACCAATTGGCTAGCATTGTTTGTTTGATTGATACTCTGCTGCAAGTATTGACTACTTCCAAGGTTCACTGAGGCACTAAATCTAGAATTTGGACTGGATTTAGTATCCTGCGAATGACTCCATCGAATATTATACAGGGTGCTCTGACTAAAATCTGGGAAACCCCGTTCGCTTTCTATCAGGTTTTCATACCTAAAACTGAGATTTCCACGAAACTTATAGCGCAATGCATAGTCACTATCTGCCCTTAGTCCATAACTCCCATTAGTGTAATAATCGCCCGTGAGCGTCAAATCTACATAGTCATTAAGTGCGAAATAATAACCTCCGTTCTGGAAGAAGAACCCTCTCCGGTTGTTTTCGCCAATGTTGGGCAATAAAAATCCTGAAGATCGATCTTTGGTAATGGGGAAAAATGCAAATGGAAGGCCAATCGGCGTAGGAACATTCGCTATGTACATATTCACTAATCCCGTAACTACTTTCTTTTTTGGTACAAATTTGGCCTTACGCGCCAAGAAATAATATTCAGGGTCTTCGGTTCTCTCGGAAGTGGTGAATTTTACATTTTTAAAGTAATAAACCGAATCGTTTTCCCTTTTGGTAACCTCAGGAATAAACTTGACCCCGTCCTGTTCGGTAGCCGAGTTATAGGATATTGCTTTTTTGGTGTCCATGTTAAACCGAATGGAATCTGGTTCTACTTTATTGGGACCTTGAACGAATATGGGAGCTTGGCTATAGACACCAGCACTATCAATCCCTTTCGCATATACTTCATTTTTATTATAATCAAGGATGATAAGGCCCGCATCTATGCGAAGGTCTTCGTATACAATAAATGCCTTGTTGTACATATACACCTTTCCTTTTTTCCGGTCCACAAATACATAATCCTCCCCATAATACTCCACCACATCTGTTAAAAGGTCATCTTTCGGCTTAATCGTATCTGTTTTTACGGTATCCAATGGAGTTTGGGAAAGGGTGATTTCCTGGGTAAACAAGGTATCCCTTCTTTCCTGGATGATGGTATCTTCCTTAGCCCTGATAATAATACCGCCCTTAGTCGGGGGATCTTGTGCATAGATCGTACTTCCACAAAATAGTAGAAAGAAGTATAAGAAGAATAAAAGTCGCCCTTTTATATGCAATGTTAATAGTCTATGTGTTGTAGATATCTTTTGTGATAAATATATTCCGATTTCATTAAACTTAGCATCGCAATGTATAAATTGGCTTAGTTTTTGAAAGCCCAAAATTAAACATATTTTTTTGGGTTCGATTTCTAAAAACAATTTTTTAAAATATCAGTAATAATACTGCGTTTCATCTATATGAGAACTAAATACCTACTCAGTTTCTTACTATTTATAGGAATTTTAACTTCCTATGCATTTTTAGGCCACAATAACGATACCACAAAACCTTTTGTCGTTGTATTGGATGCAGGACATGGCGGGCATGATGGGGGTAAGTATTACAATGGGTATAAAGAAAGTGCAATCGCCTTAAAAATCACCTTAAAAGTAGGTGCTGAATTGGAAAAGGACCCAAATTTCAAGGTAATTTATACAAGAAAGACCGATGTGTTTGTAGATCTTAAGGAACGGGGTGCCATTGCCAATAGGGCAGATGCCGATCTTTTCGTTTCCATTCATTGCAATGCGCATAATTCGCAAGCTTATGGCGCCGAAACCTTCGTATTGGGGCTTCATACCAACAAACAGAATATGGAAGTGGCCAAAAAAGAGAATGAGGTTATCTTTTTGGAAGACAATTACGAAGAGAATTACGCAGGCTATGATCCCAACTCCCCAGAATCGTTTATAGGCCTTACGTTAATGCAGGAAGAGTATTTGGATCAAAGCATCATGTTGGCGAGTTTAGTACAAAACAACTTCGTGAATAAATTAAAGCGCAAGGACCGTAGTGTAAAACAAGCTGGGTTTATTGTGCTTCATCAAAGTTATATGCCTAGTGTGTTAATTGAGACTGGTTTTTTGACGAACAAAAAAGAAGGCGCATATCTCAATTCAAAAAAAGGACAGAATGAAATGTCCAAATCAATTTCCGATGCTATAAAAAGTTATAGAAAAAATTTAGCCTTAGCCACGAGCGATGCCCAAAATCCGGTAATTACACAAGACGAAATTGAAGAAGCCATCGAGAGTGCCGAGGAAAAGCTGTATGAAGGAGTGACCTTTAAAGTTCAATTGGCAGCGAGTACCAAAAAACTGGAGACCAAACCCTATAACTTCAAAGGATTGGAAGGGATTAGTCGCAATAAGGAGGATAGCCTTTATAAGTATTACTATGGGGAAACCAGCGACTATAATAAAATTCAGTTGATGAAAACATTTGCCCGCGAAAAGGGATATCCGTCCAGTTATGTGGTTGCTTTCAAAGATGGAAAGAAAGTGAAGCTTGCCGATGTACTTTCGAATTAGATCCTTCTAACCCCCTGTTTTTCTTGATATTACAGATCATTTAAGAGGCAAAATGTCTACTACGTATTTTTACGTATTTTTCTGAAAATGATGCTTTTAGGCTGTGATTTTTACCAGTAACTGTGTAAGTTTGATGTAAAATCACACCCATGGCAACCGACCCTACAACCCAAGTATCCAAGTCTGATACTATGTCAAAAACGTCAGAAACCATTTCCCCTGAGGTAAAGACAGAATTGAAGAACGAGATTAATAATATGCTTTCCTTTGCCGTGTTTAATGGTACTATTATTAATACGGAAGTGATTCAGCAAATAAAGCAGGATGATGTGGAAAGTTTAGTAAATACGCATAATTTACTTTGCAAGAACATAGCACCTGCAACACCAAAATCCATAAAATATATTCGAACCGTAAAAGAAGACGTGACCAAAAGCATGCGGCTTAGTAAGCTGCCATTGGTTCGTAATCTTATCATACTTGCCATCGTATTTCTGGCTATTTTTATTCTTACCGGAATGTCGGAAGGTGTAAACAATGATTCCCTCGACAAGGGTATCATGAACAATAGTGGCTGGCCGCTATTACTTAACTTGGCGTTCCTATCTTCAATAGCGGGGTTGGGTGTGCTGTTTTATCTTTTGAAAAATGTAACCATAGCTGTTAAAAGCAGCACCTTGGTACCTGAGGACAACATATATTACTTTGCGGTAATCGTACTTGGGGTTATTTCCGGTTTGATCCTTTCCGAAATTATTTCCTTTTACACGAAGGACCCAGAGGGCATAAATCTGTTCAATAAAAGTATCCTAGCGCTTATAGGTGGGTTTTCTTCAGATGCCATATTCAGTGTACTACAAGGTATTATCGATAGGATTAAGGCCATATTTGTCACACCCAGTTAATTATGATAACAGAAGAAAATTTTAAGAAGATCATACCAGATGTAAGTTGGGGTAACGCCTCCAAGTATGTGAACCTGTTTGATACCACATTACCAACATACGGTATAGACACCCCGCTTCGGAAAGCCCATTTTTTGGCCCAGGTGGCTCATGAAAGTGGTGGTTTCAAGTTTGTGGTAGAGAACCTAAACTATTCTGCAAAAGCGCTGTATGGAGTGTTTAGAAAGTACTTTCCAACCATGGATTTGGCCAACCAGTATGCCCGACAGCCAGAAAAGATTGCCAATAGGGTGTATGCCAATAGGATGGAAAATGGAAATGAAGCAAGTGGTGATGGATGGAAATTCAAAGGTCGGGGACTCATTCAACTCACAGGTAAATCGAATTACAAGTTATTCTCCAACGACGCACAACAGGATTTTCTGGACCAACCAGATCTTATAGCCTCTCCGCAATGGGCACTCGCCTCTGCTTGCTGGTTCTGGAAAAAGAATAATATTAACCGTTATGCCGATACTGATGATATTCATATGGTTACCAAAAAAATTAATGGGGGATATAACGGACTTCAAAGTAGACAGCATTTTTTGGATGAGTTCAAAAAGTTATATGGAATTTAAGGGTTCCAGTAAGTTCGAGAAGTTCCGTACGTCCTGAAAAACCTGTTATTAACCTGTGTATATTCTTTTTGTAAAGACGTGGTATAATCATATTTATTTCTAAATTTGTTTGGTAATTTAAAACCAAGCTTTTGAAACTTTCCAGAGAAGTAAAAACAGCGATTTTAGTCCTTTCCGGAATCCTCCTGTTCATTTTTGGGTATAGCTTTTTGAAGAATTCAGATTTATTGAATACTTCAAAAGTGTTCTATGTGAAATATGATAATGTGGCAGGACTGGCTACTTCAGCTCCGGTAACCATAAACGGCCTGGCAGTAGGTAAGGTGGTAGGTATTGATTTTGCAGATAGATCCGGTAAATTGATAGTGAAGTTCTCGGTAGAGAAAGACTTTGAATTCTCCAAGAAAAGTATGGTCCAGATATACAGTAGTGGTTTTATTGGAGGAAATAATCTAGGAATCATTCCCGATATGTCCACAAACGTAATGGCAGTTTCGGGCGATACCTTAAAAGGAGAGATACAATCGGGCATGATAGACGGAATCATCGAAAAATTCGACCCGCTAGAAAAAAGCCTTATGCAAACACTAGGGCGATTGGATACCGTACTGAATGGAGTAAATGAGGTGTTAGACGAAGATACCAAAGCCAATTTGCGATCCAGTATCTCCAATTTAAACCAAACCATGGCCAGCTTTAAAGGGGCTTCGCAGAATTTCAATAGTTTGTTAAGTACCAATAAGGAAAAAATGAGCAGTACTCTGTCCAATTTGGATACCACCGCTGCGAATTTTGCCAAGCTATCGGACTCCTTGGCACAGATTAACGTAAGTAGCTTGGCCACCAATTTAGAAAGTACCATTGGTCAATTGAAGGAATTGTCTGAAGGCATAAAAAATGGGGAGGGAAGCTTAGGCAAGCTTTTAAAAGACGAAGAACTATACAATAATTTAACTGGGGCATCCCTTCAATTAGAGCAACTATTGGAGGATATGAAACTGAACCCTAAGCGCTATGTGCATTTCTCCTTATTTGGAAAGAGGCCAAAGCAGTATGAAACACCCAAAGATTCGATTAACTAATGCAGTATATTCCTAACATACTTTTTCTTTTGGCCCTAATTTTAGGGATAGGTTTCTTTACCCGTAACATTCGCAAGGTTATCCGAAACATAAAGTTGGGGCAGGAAACCGATTCCAGTGACAACAAAAGCCAACGTTGGAACAATGTTATTAGAATTGCATTGGGTCAGTCAAAAATGGTAGTGAGGCCCATTTCCGGGTTTTTGCACCTCATTGTATACCTGGGTTTCATTATTATTAACATTGAAGTACTTGAAATAATTATTGATGGCCTTTTAGGCACTCATAGAATCTTCTCATTTATGGGTGGGTTTTATGGCTTCTTAATAGGGACCTTCGAAATTCTTGCCGTACTTGTTTTTGCAGCTGTTATTTTCTTCTGGATACGAAGGAATGTACAGCGTATCAAAAGATTTTTAAGTCCTGAAATGAAAGGATGGCCTAAGAGCGATGGGAATATCATTCTCTATTTCGAAATGGTCCTAATGACCCTATTCCTAGTGATGAATGCGACCGATGTGACCTTTCAGGAAATGAATTCGGGAAATTTAGTTTCCAAATATATTGCCGGTTGGTTTAGTGGAACTTCAGAAAGTACCCTGCATTTCATAGAGCGTATAGCTTGGTGGCTACATATATTGGGCATATTGATATTCCTTAACTATCTGTACTTCAGCAAGCATTTGCACATTATTTTGGCATTTCCGAATGTGTATCATGGACGGGTTACCCCAAAAGGGCAGTTCAAAAACCTGGAATCGGTTACCAATGAGGTAAAACTTATGATGGATCCAAATGCAGATCCTTTTGCAGCTCCGCCAGAAGGTGCAGAAACACCTGCAAAATTTGGTGCTAGCGATGTAATGGATCTATCTCGTGTGCAATTATTAAACGCATACACCTGTACCGAATGTGGTCGGTGTACCAGTGAATGCCCTGCCAACCAGACAGGCAAGAAGCTATCACCTCGTAAGATTATGATGGACACCAGGGATCGTCTGGAAGAGGTTAGCAAACAAATTGACAAGAACGGGGCTTTTGAGCCAGACGGTAAGCAGTTGTTGGATGATTATATTACCAGGGAAGAATTATGGGCTTGTACTACATGCAATGCATGTGTACAAGCCTGTCCAGTAAGTATAGATCCACTATCAATTATAATGGATATGCGCCAATATTTGGTGATGGAACAATCGGCGGCTCCTTCAGAGCTCAATGTGACCATGACCAATATTGAGAACAATGCGGCGCCATGGCCATTCAATCAGATGGATCGTGCGAATTGGATAAATGAGTCTTAGAAATATATATGTTCTTTTAGGAATTATTTTTTTAGCCGGGACGTTTGCAGTCACGGCACAGCATCGGGATTATAGAAAGGATTCCCTGCAGTTCAAAATGTATACCCGACTGTATGTAAATTCATCTATAGAGTTAGACTCAGTGGTGGTGAAAAAAATATTCTGTGATTTCTGTTCCGAACGGCAATTGGAAGCTTTGAGGGAAGAAGCGTTTAGAAGAAGTGTGTATGAAAGTGAGAATCCTAAATACAAGAAAGCAGGCGAACATAGGTTGGCCCTTTATATACGATTAAGTAAATTAGATTTTAAAGCATTAAATCAAGAAGATGAATAAAGACGAAGTAGAGAAATTACTGCATGAAAAAGTGGAACAAGGTGAAACTGTGAGCCCTGTATTGCCAGAAGGTGTTAAAAATTATCTCATAGACATAGATGGAACGATTTGTGATGATATTCCAAATGAAGAACCCGAAAGGATGGCTACGGCCAAACTATATCCTGATGCACTTAAAACATTGAATAAGTGGTATGGAGAAGGGCACATTATTTGCTTTTTTACTTCCCGTACGGAAGATCATAGAAAAGTAACAGAAGATTGGTTGGACGAACACGGCTTTAAGTATCATTCGCTGCTTATGGGCAAGCCAAGGGGAGGGAACTATCATTGGATAGACAATCACTTGGTAAAAGCCACGCGTTATAAAGGAAAGTTCACCGATCTGGTAGAAAAAGAAGTTACCATTGAAGTATTTAAAGACTAGTATGAAAAAGATTGTTTTAGTATTAATTGCATTTTTAGCCACGACATCCCTAATGTGGAGTCAGGATATTACATTAACAGACGAAGAAGTACAGAAGTTGCTTTGTAAGTCTTGGCAAATGGGATACACCATTGCTAATGGCGAAATTGCAGAGCAAAAGAACGGAACCCCGAATATAGCTTTCAATTTCAGGAAGGATCACACATTCGATTTTATTGAAAATGGCAGTAAGACCGCTGTGGGAGAATGGAGGCTCATTCCAGAAAAGAAATGGGTAGCTTTAGCAATTCAACGTAAAGTGAGCTTACTAATTACCTCTATAAATGAAAAAGAATTTGTGGCAATAAGTACCAACCAGATAAGTAGTCCTGGCAAAGAAAAAAGAGAAGTCGTCTTTAAAGTTAAATAGAAGAAACATGAGTACACCAATAATAGTTCCTACTATGGCCGAATTCATGGCACAGGGAAAGAACCCGGAAGTCTTGTTTTGGGTAGGTTGTGCCGGTAGTTTCGATGATAGGGCCAAGAAGATTACAAAAGCATTTGCCCGTTTACTGAATGAGGCAAAGGTTGAATTTGCAGTTTTGGGAACGGAAGAAGGTTGTACAGGGGACCCTGCTAAGAGAGCTGGGAATGAATTCTTGTTTCAAATGCAAGCCATGATGAACATTCAGGTGTTGAATGGCTATGAAATAAAGAAAATTGTAACTACCTGTCCACATTGCTTCAATACCATTAAGAATGAATATCCCGAATTGGGAGGTACCTATGAAGTAATGCACCATACCCAGTTTTTGAAGTCCTTGTTAAATGAAGGCAGGTTAAAGGTAGAAGGAGGCAAATTCAAGGGAAAGCGTATTACGTTTCATGACCCTTGTTACCTAGGGCGAGCAAATAATGAATACGAAGCCCCAAGGGAACTTTTACAAAAGCTTGAAGTTGAGCTTATCGAAATGAAACGCTGCAAAACCCGTGGTTTATGCTGTGGTGCTGGAGGTGCGCAGATGTTTAAAGAACCTGAAAAAGGAAATAAAGACATTAACATAGAGCGTACGGAAGAAGCCTTGGAGACCCAACCGGAGATCATTGCAGCAGGATGTCCATTCTGCAATACAATGATGACAGATGGTGTAAAAGGCAAGGAAAAAGAAGACAGTATTGCTGTCATGGATGTGGCCGAGATGATTGCAAATGCAAAGGACTTATAGTAGATGTTAGCAGATTTTAAAGATTTACCAGAAAATTCCAGGATTTGGATTTATCAGTCCAATAGGAAGTTATCGGACGAAGAAGTAGCCGTGATTAACGATAAAACCGCACATTTTCTTGAACAGTGGACTGCCCATGGTTCCGATTTGGAAGCTGGTTTCGAAATAAAGTACAATCGTTTCGTCGTTTTGGGCCTTAATCAAACCAATGCATCCGCTTCCGGATGCAGTATAGATGCTTCGGTGCGTTTCATTCAGACATTGGAAAAAGAGTTTGGTGTAGACTTATTGGATAAAATGAACGTTACATTTTATAACGGAGCCTACATTGCACATAAACCTTTGGCCGATTTCAAGAAAATGGCCAAGAACAGATCGGTATCTGGGAACACGGTTGTTTTTAATAACCTTGTGAATACCAAAGCCGAATATTTAGAGCATTGGGAAGTGCCAGCAAAAGATAGTTGGCATAGCCGTTTTTTAGCATAATTTTAGTATAGTTTTTGTTACCTTCGATCCTATGAAGCATTTCATAGCAACCTCACTTTTAATTGCTTTTTCCGTGTTGGGATATTCACAACAAATCAATCCGCTTTTGGTGGAAGATGAGTTGCTCGAACAACAGGAATGGGTGGATAGCATTTACGGCATGATGAGCCTACAGGAAAAAGTAGGACAGTTATTCATGGTAGATGTATTTTCCAGCGACCCAACGTCTAAAACAGACAGGGTAAAGGACCTTATCTCCAATTACTACATTGGAGGGGTTATTTTTTCTAAAGGTGGTCCCGTACGCCAGGCCTATCTTAACAATGAATTTCAAGAACTATCCAAAACCAAATTGCTCATTGGTATGGACGCAGAATGGGGACTTGCAATGCGTTTGGATTCTACATTTGCCTATCCATGGAATATGACCTTAGGGGCAATTAAGGACAATAAGATTGTTGAACAGGTTGGAAGACGAATTGGTGAGCACTCTAAAAGGATGGGGGTTCATTTTAACTTTGCTCCCGTAGTAGACATTAATACAAATCCAAAGAACCCGATAATAGGAAATCGTTCCTTTGGTGAAGATCGTGAAAACGTAACCGAAAAGGCGATTGCCTTTATGAAAGGAATGCAAAGTGCTGGGGTGCTGGCCAATGCCAAGCACTTTCCGGGTCACGGAGATACCGATGCCGATTCCCATGAAACATTGCCCACTTTATTATTTGATAAGGCCCGTATTGATTCGCTGGAGCTGTATCCGTACAAGCATATCATAAGTGAAGGTTTAAGCAGTGTCATGGTGGCTCATCTCAATATTCCTTCCATTGTGCATGAATCGGGATATCCGTCTTCCATTTCAAAAAATGTGGTAACCAATATACTCCAGGGTGAACTTGGTTTCAATGGATTGATATTTACCGATGCACTTAATATGAAGGGAGCCGCTAATTTTAAAGAGCCAGGAGAAATTGATCTGGCTGCGTTTTTAGCCGGAAATGATGTTTTGCTTATTTCAGAAAATGTTCCTAAAGCGCATAATATGTTAGTGCGTGCCTATCGTGAAGGTGCTATAACGGAAGAACGATTGGCACTTTCAGTAAAAAAAATATTGTTGGCGAAGTACAAGGTAGGGCTTCATGAATATGAACCTGTTAAAGCAGAGAATATAGTTGCTGAGCTCAATAGACCAGAAGATCGGCATCTATATGAATTGGCTATGGAAAAAGCTCTGACTATTGTAAAAAATGACTCTGCGGTACTGCCAATTAAAACCCTTCAAAACACAAAGATCGCTTATGTCAATTTTGGTGATGATAGCGGTAAGGAATTCCTGAAGTATCTTAGGAAATATTCGGACATTGATTGGATTAAGGCCAATAGTCTGGATAGTTATGTGCGCAAATTGAAAAAGTACGATTATGTGATCGTGGGCTTTCACAAATCGAATGCAAACCCTTGGAAGGATTACAAAATAGAAGACAAAGAATTGGTTTGGCTGTACGAAATAGCAAGGACCAATAGAGTCATTTTAGATGTTTTTACTAGACCGTATGCCTTATTGGATATTACAGCAACCGGTAATTTTGATGGGATTATACTTTCCTATCAAAACAGTAAAGTGGCCCAACAACTATCTGCACAGCTTATTTTTGGGGCACGCGCAGCCGATGGCCAACTCCCGGTAAGCGCAGGCGAAGATTTCCCTGTGAATACATCCTTGAGTACTGAAAAATTGGATCGACTGCAGTACGGTACTCCGGAAAGTGTTGGATTGTCTTCAGATAAATTGAAAAAAGTAGATTCACTGGCACGAATTGGCGTTTGGGCAGGAATGATGCCAGGCGCACAGATTTTGGTAGCAAGGAAGGGAAAAGTCGTTTATAGTAAAAACTTTGGGCATCACACACCAGAAAAGAAAATAAGGGTTAGGGATGATGACGTATATGATGTTGCATCCTTGACTAAGATTCTGGCCACCTTGCCACTTACCATGGAGTTATATGATAGGAACATCATTACCATGGATACAAAAATAGGGGATATGCTTCCCTCTTTTAAAAAGTCGAATAAGGGCAATATTAGCCTTAAGCGAATGCTGACCCATACGGGACGGCTTCGTGCTTGGATCCCATTTTATATTAACACCATAGATACTATTACAAAACTGCCTTCGGCTAAGTACTATTCGAAAGATAAGTCTAAGGAATTCCCAACTCAGGTGGCGAAGGATATGTACGCTAGAAAAGATATTTCCGATACCATCTATGAGCTTATCAAAGAAAGTGAGCTACGACAACGTGCAGGATACAAATACAGCGACTTGCCGTATTATTTGTTGAAGGAGTATTTAGAGAATTTTTATGGAACCTCTATGGATCGATTGGTACAGCGAAATCTATATGAGTCATTAGGAGCTAATTACACTTTATTTAACCCGTTATCCCGCTTTAGAAAAGATGATATTGCCCCCACGGAGAACGATAATTATTTCAGGATGCAGAAAGTTCATGGATATGTTCACGACCAAGGATCTGCGATGATGGGTGGTGTTTGTGGACATGCTGGATTGTTCAGTAATGCCAACGATGTGGCGAAAATCATGCAGATGTACCTCAATAATGGATATTATGGGGGTAAGCGGTATTTAAAACCTGAAACATTGGATGCGTTTAATACCTGTTATTATTGTGATAATGATGTGCGTAGGGGAGTAGGTTTCGATAAACCCCAATTGGGAGATGTAGGCCCAACCTGTGGATGTGTGTCCATGACAAGTTTTGGACATAGCGGTTTTACGGGAACATTTACCTGGGCCGATCCAGAAGAGGATATTGTATATGTGTTCCTATCCAATAGAACCTATCCTACGGCAGATAACCGTAAACTGATAGGTAGTAATTTAAGAAGTAATATACAGGAAGTCATTTACGATGCCATCATACGCGAAGAACCAGAACCAACAAAACTAACGATCGTAGAAGAATGAAAATAGCCATAGTTTGTTACCCAACCTTCGGTGGAAGTGGTGTAGTAGCTACCGAATTAGGAATTGCCCTAGCAGAACGGGGACATGAAATTCATTTTATTACCTATAAGCAACCTGTACGTCTGGAATTGCTATCATGTAACATCCAGTTTCACGAAGTATCCGTGCCTCAATATCCGCTTTTTAAATACCAGCCCTATGAGTTGGCGCTTTCCAGTAAGCTTGTAAATATTGTAAAGCAATACAAAATCGATCTCCTTCACGTTCATTATGCCATTCCCCATGCCTATGCAGGGTACATGGCGAAACAAATGTTGAAAGCTGAGGGAATTCATGTGCCTATGGTCACTACATTGCATGGAACGGATATTACCCTAGTTGGAAATCATCCATTTTATAAGCCTGCGGTTACCTTCAGTATAAATGAAAGTGACGTGGTAACTTCTGTATCACAAAGTTTGAAAGACGATACGCTACGACTATTCGACATTCATCGGGACATCCAAGTGGTTCCCAATTTTATTGATGTTTCAAAGTACAATAATACCTTTACCGACTGCCAACGGGATATGATGGCCGAACCCCATGAGCGTATCATTACCCATATTAGTAACCTACGCCCAGTGAAGCGCGTTATGGATATTATTGAGGTGTTTGATCGCGTTGTTAGTGAAATCCCGGCTAAGTTATTACTGGTTGGGGATGGACCAGAGAAGAAACCCGCAGAGGAATTGTGTAGAAGAAAAGGGATTTCAGATAAGGTAATTTTCTTCGGAAATAGTAGTGAAATCAACAAAATCCTATGTTTTAGTGACCTTTTCCTGCTACCTTCTGAAAAAGAAAGTTTCGGTTTGGCCGCTTTAGAAGCTATGGCTAGTGGTGTACCCGTTATATCGTCAAATACCGGAGGGCTTCCCGAAGTGAATGAAGATGGTATAAGTGGTTACCTTAGTAATGTTGGTGATGTTCGGGATATGTCTATAAAGGCGCTTTCCATTTTAAAAGATCCTGAAACCCTGGCTCAATTCAAAAGGCAAGCAAGAAAGTCGGCTCAGAAGTTCGATACGAAAAATATCCTGCCCATTTATGAGGCTACCTATGAAATGGCTTTCGAAAATGCGTACAACGGATCCTAGTCCGTTTTACGGTATTTTTTTGGAATATCCTCGCCTTCGTCCTCACTCATAGTCCAGATCATATTAGCGATCCACCATCTACCTTGTGAAAATATTAGTTGGTAGCTATTTACGCCCCAGCCTTTTGTGCCTTCAGAATCTTGTCCGTAGAAACCCTGCATAACATGGGCTATCCCATGAAATCGTTCGATCACTTCACCAGTGCCGGTCTCATAGTATCCGTTGGAATAATATTCGTCTGTAAGCATTTCCAAAAAAGTGTTTAGTTGCATGGTTTCATGTTCAAATGTACCATCTTCATTGCCTACAACGGTAAAGTGAGCAGTGGGCAAAAACAATTTTCTGAAACTTGCAGTGTCGATCACCTGGCCTTTTTCTATAGATATGATTCGTTGGGTCTCGTTTACGATAGTTTCAACATCCGTATAGGTATTTGAAGTATTCTTCTGCGAATACAAGGATGAAACCACAAATAGGAATAATAGGGTACTGGTTAATTTCATACAGTTAGTGTTAGGGCACCAAGGTGCATCTAATACAATAGACGTATAAAATGTTCAAATAGTTGTCTTCCTTCAAGTATTTCCTTGATTTCTGAACCTAGACAGACAAGTCAGAAACAAGATTGGGGTCCGCTTGGTGGTTATAGCCATCAAGTTTAACGTCCTTCAAGAAACCATTGGTAAAAACCTTGGCCATTGCTGGAGTAAGAAGTGCAGACCTATAATCCATCCATTTTTGTGCGTCTACGCCAAACATATGCTGCGCCAAACCGGAGAATTCCCAATCGGCATTTTTCCCCCAATGTATCGTGAAGGGAATATTATGCTGTTGCAGCACTTCGATCATCCTTTTCTCATACTGTTCCAGACTAATTATTTTGTCCGAGCCTTCCCAAATAATACCGTCTATTTCCACCATACAAGTGAATGGAAATTTCGCAAAGGAGAGCAATCCGTCGGACTTTTGAATAAATCGCATGGCAAAAATACCGGGAACGGGACCTTCGTTATTGGTGAGATCTGTCAGCACTTTTAGGGCCTTAGATGAATTCGTATGATCTATGCCGAAGGAACAAGCGAATGCCTTTCCTTGATACCCTGCGTCCCAAAAGATTTCAGAAAGCTTTCCTACGATTACTTTATCCTCTTTGGGTAAAATACTTTGTCCAAGCGCCTTCACAAACTTAGGAATGGCCCGAGGGAACTTTTCAGATACCTTAACCAATAAATAAATAAGGTCTCGATACACAAACTCCTTCATAAATGGAATTGGGTCTCCAAATTGCTGTTTGTAGTTTGGGTCGAAAGGCTTTTTATACATGAGCTCTACAGGGATAGTATCTTCATTGCTATACTGGTTTATATAAACCTTGTAATGATATGGCTTTAATGGATTTCCCTGAGCATCGGTTTCTGAAGCAATCTTTATTGGGGTATTCTGAAAGTCTAGGGTATCTGCCAATGCCAAAGCATCCGCCTTTTTTACTTTAATTACATGGCGCGAAAGCAGAAAATGGTCTTCTGCCTCAATCACAACCCCGTGAATAAACCCGAAGGACCCTAGACCGACAAGAACTGCATTGAAAAGACCATCGTTTCGAATCACCCTGGCGTTTAGTTTAGCTATGAATGCATTGTTGAGAGCAGGCTTGGTATGTCTCTCCAAATACACAATATCTTGAGGGTTGGGTCCTGTAATCAAATTAAGTCCAACCACATAATCCTGAACGGACCCCACATCGATTGCCGAACCATGAACACCTGTAGAAATACACCCTGCAATCGTTTGTCCATTGCTAGCCCCAGTAGTTTTAAGGGATTTCCCCAGTCTTTCCAGGTAAAATGAAATCTCCTTAATAGTATTACCACACTGCAATACATGCAGATTATCACTTTTGTAAGGGCTATTGGCGTGCAAATCCGTTGGTTGAATCCCAAATTTTAGGTTCATGTTGGCAGTAAAATGGATTCGATCCTTTTGATGGGCTATGGAAGACATGGACCATCTGGCTCCAATAGATCTAAAACCATGATTTTGATTGGTAGCCTTTAGTAATTGTAGCCTCATTTCATCGGCAGCATCATTGTAGCGATCGAAGGGATCCGGCATCATGCTTCTTTTTTCCAGCTTAGTGGAAAGAAAGAATTTTAATGGCCAAGGACCGTTCTTATGGATTGTATTCCAGCGTTCCCTTAAGGTAGTTTTAGTAGTTGCCATATAGATTAGTTTTGTTCTTTAACACATACATATGACACCTTTAGCTTTCGTTTTCGGCCCAAAGTCACTAGATAAAGGAGCAAGCCTCCCATAGTGTTTCTAACTTCAACTGTGTGAAGTGCTCCTTCCTCACATTCACTAATGTTCACTGGGTTTTCATCAGTAGTGCCTTTCACAGTAACAATAGTGTCTATTTTTCGAAAAAGCTGACCCCTGGCTGGATCTTCATTGTCCTCATCGTCTTCGCCAGAATCATCTAATTCTGGTCCCGGTCCATTGGTTACTTTCATTCTTACTGAATAGCAGGACGACAGTACCATAATGGATAAAAAAACGCAGATAATCTTAAGGTATCTTGGAGTTTTCATTTGTAATATATTGTTTATCAATGTGATTGATTGCTAAGGTAACAACCTAAAGCGTCCTAGAAAAGGGGGAAAACCCCTTTTTTTAAGTGGGGAATACAATAAAAAATGCCCCCAATAGTGGGGGCATTGATTTTAAAAAATTAATACTATCTAGAACTGATAGCGTATACCAAATGCAATATCGAAATCCACATCATCATCCAATAAATCGCCAAAACCAAATTCTGGTCTAAAATCTAAGGACAAGATTAAGGGGATATCAAAGTCATATTCAATTCCAATGTCTCCAGCAGCATAAAAATAGGTTTCACTGTCATCGGTTCCATCAGGAACATTATCTACACTAACATTGGCAATTCCACCACCGGCACCTACATACCAGTTAAAGTTTCCGTCTAGGTTAAATACCCATTGGTACAATCCAGTAAGGCGAAAGGCATCATAATTATCGCCCGATCGCCAACCAAGATCCAACTCCAGACGATTGTTCTCGCCAAGGGCTCTCTGATAGCTTATTTCCGTTCCGAAACCGTCGCTATCACCCAATCGAAGTCCAATGGCATTATCGGATATCCGTTGCGCTTGTGCTGTTGTTATACAAGCTAAAGTAAAAATTGAAATGAAAAAAAGTTGCTTCATAATGAAAGGTTTTGTTATAAAACGAAATTAATTCATTTTCTTATATAGACCTTTATGAAATAAAAATTAACATGAATTTGTGCAAAGTAACCCGACTGCTTAACTTTACCTTAAGATGCAAATAGCTTTAGAACAGCTTCAAAAAAACATGGAAGGAGACCTTTATTGGGATGCCTTGCACACTTCCATATATGCTACAGATGCCTCGGTGTATCGTAAAACCCCAACCGCTGTGGCTTTCCCAAAAACCAATCAGGACATTCAATTGCTTGTGGCATTTGCCAAAGACCACAATACTTCCTTGGTGCCACGAACCGCGGGGACTTCACTGGCGGGGCAGTGTGTAGGGGAAGGTATTATTGTAGATGTATCCAAATACTTCACGAAAATCCTTGAGGTAAACGAAAACGCAAAAACGGTTAGGGTTCAACCAGGTGTGATTAGGGATGAGTTGAATGCCTATTTACAACCTATGGGGTTATTTTTTGGTCCCAATACTTCTACAAGCAATAGATGTATGATAGGAGGAATGGTTGGTAACAATAGTAGTGGGACTACCTCAATACAGTATGGCGTTACCCGTGATAAGGTACAAAGTATGACAGTGGTGCTGTCTAATGGAGAAGAAGTCACTTTCGGGTCAATGCCATCCGAAGCCTTTAAATCAAAGGCCAGTGAAGATTCTTTGGAAGGCCATATTTATAAAGCAATTCATGATGAATTGGTTAGGGAGGAGGTACAAGAGGAGATCGTTAGGGAATTCCCAAAGCCCGAAATACACAGGCGAAACACAGGTTACGCCATTGATTCCTTACTTAAATCTGAACTTTTTGGTGGGAAAAATGATAAAGTTAACCTTTGCGAGTTACTCGCTGGAAGCGAAGGTACCCTGGCATTTACAACGGAAATTACCTTGCAACTGGACGATTTACCACCCGCTCTAAATGCAATGGTGGTAACGCAGTACGAAACATTAGAAAATTGCCTGAACGATGTGCAAGTAGCCATGAAGCATCAGCTGTATACTTGCGAAATGATGGATGACGTTATTTTGAACTGTACTAGAAACAACAAAAAGTACGATCCCTACCGTTTCTTTATTTCAGGAAACCCCAAAGCCCTTTTAATGCTTGAAGTGAGGGCAACCAATGAGGATGAGTTAGAACATAAGATATCTATGCTACTAGAATCCCTTTCAAGTTCTGGGAATAGTTATGTCATGCCCATATTAAAGGGTGCTGAAATAGATATGGCTATGGAGCTTCGTAAAGCCGGCCTGGGATTATTGGGCAATATGGTAGGGGATAAGAAGGCCGTTGCTTGCATAGAGGATACTGCAGTAGCTTTACATGATTTAACGGACTACATATCGGAATTCACCGAAATCATGAAAAACCATGGACAACAGGCGGTGTACTATGCGCATGCTGGAGCTGGGGAATTACATCTACGTCCAATACTAAACCTTAAAACAGAAGAAGGGGTCGGTTTATTTAGGAAGATTACGACGGATGTGGCAAGACTGACCAAAAAATACAAGGGTTCCTTTTCTGGGGAACATGGAGATGGTATTGTTCGGGCGGAGTTTTTGGAAATGCAGATTGGTAAGAACAACTTCCAACTTTTAAAAAAAATTAAGAACGCGTTTGACCCTCACAATATATTTAATCCCGGTAAGATTACCGATGCTTGGCCTATGGATGCTTCCCTTAGGACGACTACCGAAAGACCCACACCCGAAATTAATACCCTTTTGGATTTTTCCGATTCCCAAGGTGTTATTCGGTTGGTTGAGAAATGCAATGGGAGCGGGGATTGTAGAAAAACAGAGAAGTCTAACGGCGTCATGTGCCCAAGCTACCACGCCACACGTAACGAAAAAGATACCACACGCGCACGTGCCAATAGGTTACGGGAGGTTTTAAATACTTCAGAAAAAGAGAACAAGTTTGATGATGAAGGGTTAAAAGAGGTATTAGATTTATGCATTAGTTGTAAATCCTGTGCCAGTGAGTGTCCTAGTAACGTGGATATGGCCGTGGTAAAATCTGAATTCCAATACCAATACGCTAAAACAAACGGAAGGAAACGTTCGGACCACTTCTTTGGAAAAAGCACATACTACAATAAATTGGCTTCAAAATTCCCAGGGATTTCTAATGCCCTGTTTAATGCTCCTATCATCGCCGGAATGATCAAAAAGTATACAGGCGTTTCAGTTAAACGATCTTTGCCATTAATCTCAACAATTAATTTTAGTAAACATATTCAAATATTTAAAAACCAAGATATTAAAGGAAAAAAAATTTTTCTTTTTATAGATGAGTTTAGTAATTATTTAGAGTCCGAAATTGCGATCGATGCATTCGAATTGTTGAAAGGCTTAGGGTATGATGTTGTACCAATTCACGATTTGGATAGTGCAAGGGCTTTGGTAAGTAAGGGGTTCTTAGACGAAGCAAAAAAGGAGGTAAACAGGGCAATTTTTAATTTAAAAGGGAAAGTATCTGCTTCCAGTCCCTTGATTGGAATAGAGCCCTCTGCCATTCTGGGGTTTAGGGATGAGTTTCCGAGGTTGGCGAACGATGCTGAAGCCGCCAATAATATAGCAAAGAATACTTTTTTGATGGAAGAGTTTATCGCATCAGAGTACCAAAAAGGAGTTATCACCTCCGATCAGTTTACAAGGGACTCCAGAGACTTGAAGATACACGTACATTGTCATCAAAAAGCATTGAGCAATCAAAAGGTGACATTCGATGTGCTCAATATCCCGAAGAATTACAGACCTACCCTTATAGCAGCAGGTTGTTGTGGAATGGCCGGTAGTTTTGGCTATGAAAAGGAACATTACGATATAAGTATGAAAATGGGGGAGTTACGTCTTTTCCCTGCTGTAAGAAAAGCTTCCAATGAAACCATTATTGTTGCCAATGGTACTAGTTGTAGGCATCAAATTAAGGATGGTACAAGTAGAAATTCGCTACACCCAGCAACAGTATTGCGCCAAGCGCTACTCTAAACAAGATCATTCGCGGTTATAAATGCAGAAAGCATTTCAGGTAGGGTTTCCTCATCATCCATATCATTAGTAATAGAATTTATAACAGGACGGGGCGTTCCATGTTGGTATAATTTCCAAGATTCATTATTGTATTCCAGAGCAGTGAGATTCTCTATCCAATCACCGCTATTTAAATAGATACAATTACCTTTTTCGGTCTGCACCTTTCGTATCGTTGGTTGATGAATATGCCCGCATACTACATAGTCGAAATTATTCTCAATGGCCAGTTCGGTAGCGGTGTCTTCGAAATCACTGATGAACTTAATGGCGCCCTTAACACTGTTTTTGATTTTTTTGGAAAGTGAATACTTTTCCTTACCCATTTTGACCAAAACTACATTAATGACCCTATTTAATAGAATAAGCAAATCATAGCCCCAACCTCCAAGTTTAGCTATCCATTTGGTGTGTTGAATGGAAGCGTCGAACACATCACCATGAAAGAACCATGCTTTTTTACCATCCAAATTCAGGACAAGTTTGTCGAGAATATAGATGTTACCCATCTTGGTATCGCTGAACCTGCGTAGCTTCTCATCGTGATTTCCGGTTATATAATATACTTTGGTGCCCTTTGCGGCCAATGCAAAGATTTTCTTGATCACCAATAAGTGAGATTTCGGGAAATATCGTTTACGGAATTGCCATATATCGAATATATCACCGTTCAGGACTAATTTTTCCGGCCTTACTGAATTGAGATACTGTAGTACTTCCCTTGCATGACAGCCATAGGTCCCAAGATGGATATCGGACAACACAACGATTTCTAGTTTTCTCTTCAACCCTCAGATTTATAATACAAATAACCTAAAAATGGCAAGGATGCAGTTTATGAGAAGGTTATGGGTTTTTCATGAAAATGTTAGACCTGAGACCCGTATGTTTTCTAAATATTATGGTTGGGCTGTTTTTTTATTCCTCAGATACATTTACATTTGTTGAAAAGCATAGTATGGCGGGTAATTCCTTCGGAACCTTATTTAAATTAACGACTTTCGGTGAATCACATGGAGAAGCATTGGGTGGCATTATAGATGGATGCCCAGCTGGATTGACCTTAGATTTCGAAGCGATAGAAAATGAAATGCAGCGGCGTAAACCCGGTCAGTCTTCAATAGTAACCCAACGTAAGGAACCCGATTCTGTAAAATTTCTCTCAGGGATTTTTGAAGGCAAAACAACGGGCACACCCATTGGTTTTGTAATTGAAAACACTAATCAAAAATCCAAGGATTATTCCCACATTAAAGAAACCTATAGGCCTTCGCATGCCGATTATACCTATGATCAGAAATACGGTATACGTGATTATCGTGGTGGCGGACGATCCTCTGCCCGTGAAACTGCGAGTAGGGTAGCGGCTGGTGCTATTGCAAAACAATTGCTTAAAAACATATCCATTATAGCCTATGTATCTGGCGTGGGCGAATTAATGTTAGACACGCCATATTCACAATTGGATTTTGCTGAAATTGAAAGAAACCCTGTACGTACGGCGGATGTTGAAATGGCCTCAAAAATGGAAGCTTATATCAGGGATATCCGCAAGCAAGGGGATACTGTAGGCGGACAGATTACCTGTGTCATTCAAAATGTGCCTGTGGGGCTGGGAGAACCCGTATTCGATAAGCTGCATGCTGAATTGGGAAAAGCCATGCTATCCATAAACGCTGTAAAAGGGTTTGAATATGGAAGTGGTTTTGCAGGCACCCGACTAAAGGGCAGTGAACACAATGATTTGTTCAATGAAGATGGAAGTACGCAGACTAATTTTAGTGGCGGAATACAAGGAGGAATAAGTAATGGAGAAGATATTTACTTTACCGTGGCTTTTAAGCCTGTGGCAACGATTATGCAATCGCAAGAAACCATAGATAAAGAAGGAAATAGGGTAGAGATGCAAGGAAAGGGTCGTCATGACCCCTGTGTAGTACCGCGGGCGGTTCCTATTGTAGAGGCTATGGCGGCATTGGTACTAGCCGATTTTTGGTTATTGAATAGAATTTCGAAAGTATAAAACAACACATATGAAAAAACTCGCACTGCATTGGCAAATCCTTATCGGTATGGTACTGGGTATACTCTTTGGGTATGCCATGACCGGCCAAGATTGGGGCCCTGGATTTGTTTCGGACTGGATAAATCCCTTTGGGACCATCTTTGTGAAGTTGCTGAAACTCATTGCCATTCCACTTATTTTGGCTTCACTTATTAAGGGGATTTCCGATTTAAAGGATATATCCAAATTCAGGAATATTGGTCTTAGGACCATCGCAATATATATCGGAACTACGGTAGTAGCCATTACTATTGGTTTGTTATTGGTAAATGCATTCGAACCTGGTAATGGTGTTTCCGAAGAAACAGTGGCCAAGCTTACTGAGACATACGCTAGTGACAGCGGGGTACAATCGAAAATTGCAGAAGCTGGAAGGCAAAAGGATAGTGGCCCACTTCAATTTTTGGTAGATATGGTTCCGGATAATGCATTCAATGCGTTTTCAAATAATGGATTGATGCTTCAAGTCATATTTTTTACCATTCTTTTTGCTATCTCTATGCTTCTGATTGGAGAAAAGAAAGCAAAACCTTTGAAGGATTTCTTTGACTCGGTGAACGAGGTGGTACTTAAAATGGTAGATCTAATCATGCTTATAGCACCTTACGCCGTATTTGCATTATTGGCAAATGTCGTCGTTTCATCGGGAGATCCGGATTTATTGGTTGCCTTACTTAAATATGCCTTGGTAGTTGTGGGCGGATTATTGGTGATGATCGCATTCTATCTGGTACTGGTAGGAACTATTGTTAAAAAGAACCCATTTTGGTTCCTAAAGGAAATCAGTCCTGCGCAGTTGTTAGCATTTTCCACAAGTTCCAGTGCAGCTACTTTACCAGTGACTATGGAAAGGGTAGAAGAGCATATTGGTGTGGACAAGGAAGTCTCAAGTTTCGTTCTTCCTGTGGGTGCTACGATAAATATGGATGGTACCAGTTTGTATCAAGGAGTGGCAGCTGTTTTTATTTCGCAGGCCTTAGGGTTTGATCTAACATTTACGGGTCAATTAACCATAGTACTTACAGCCCTTTTGGCTTCTATTGGTTCTGCTGCTGTACCGGGTGCTGGAATGGTAATGTTGGTGATTGTCTTGGAATCCATTGGTTTCCCAGCCGATAAGCTAGCCATTGGTTTAGCCCTTATTTTCGCAGTAGACAGGCCATTGGATATGTGCAGAACCGTAGTAAATGTTACGGGTGATGCAACTGTTTCTATGTTGGTGGCAAAATCGACAGGAAAATTGGGTAAACCAAAAGTCAAGGAATGGGACGACCATTATGATGAAGTAAAATAAAAAAACAAAACCGCTCATAAGAGCGGTTTTTTGTTATAATTATATTCTGGAAGATTATCCTTCTCGCTGAATTTCCACACTGTGCGGATAAGGAATTTCTATTCCGGCAGCATCTAATGCGATTTTTGCTTTTTCCAAGGTATCGAAGTATACATCCCAATAGTGTTCTGTTTTTACAGCAGGGCGTACGGCAAAGTCTACCGAGCTTTCCCCTAGTGCGGATACTTCAACCATCGGGGCAGGGTCTTTCAATACTTTTTCCTGAGAGGTTAAAACATCCATTAAAACCTCCTTGGTTTGTTTAATGTCTGCATCATAAGAAACACCGATGGTATGGAATACTTTCAGAATGCCTTCGGCACTGTAATTTGTAATGTTTCCGTTAGATAATGCTCCATTAGGAATGATCACCAATTTATTCTGTGGAGTAACAACTTTCGTGGTGAAAATATCAATCTCCTTTACATTTCCTAGTTCTCCTTGCGCCTCAATAAGATCCCCAATCTGGAATGGTTTAAAAATCATAATAAGCACACCTCCAGCAAAATTAGCCAAGGAGCCTTGTAAAGCCATACCAATCGCCAATCCAGCTGCAGCTAGCACTGCGGCAAAAGAAGTGGTTTCAACGCCCAGATTGCCTAATATGGCAAGAATGAGCAATACTTTAAGTAGCCATCCCAACAAATTCTTTAGGAATCGCTGGAGGCTTTCATCGTAATTTCGTTTGCCCATGGCAAGGCCAATAACCTTCATGATCCTTTTAATAATCCAGGATCCAATGATCCATATCGCAATGGCTCCTATTACCTTAAGTCCGTATTCGGAACCAAATTCTATTAGTTTGTCAATCCATTTTTCTAAGTCCATAGAGAGTATGTTTTTAAGAGTCGATCAAAATTAGCAAAAAGAAACGCCCACATTTACTGAAAGTTAGTTTTTTTGGCCAGAAATGTAGCCCCTGATCGAAAACCGTTTGCCTTTGACCGACAAAGGTGAGCCGAAGTAATGAAAAGGGATAAGAAGGTCCTTGCATAATCAATAGAAAATTAGAAAAAAGCCATTACCGTTTTATCTTATTTGCTATATTTAATTTTCTAAAGAACCAATCTATGAATGTATGTTTTATAATGTATCCATGGGAGGAAATGGATGCCGAAAATGACTCTACATTAGCCTTAATACAGGAGTTTGCCAAAAGAGGGCACGGCATTGCAATTACCACACCTGCAAACCTTACGATTAGGGACAGTGTGGCGTATGCTTTTTGTCGGTGCCTAAAGCGAGCGGAGAAAGTATCTAACAACCTTAAATCATTTCATGGGAAAGCCCAGTTTTATGATGAGATGCTTCCACTTGCGGGATTCGATGTCATTATCCTAAGAAGCAATCCACCACTGGATATGATCATGCTCAATTTCTTGGATAGCGTGAAAGATGATGTGTTCATCATGAATGACTTAGATGGCATCAGACGCGCCAACAACAAACTCTACACAGCTGTTTTCGAAGATGAAAATAATGAAATTATACCGAGAACACATGTAACCAAGAACAAAGAATACCTAAAGAAGATCATTAAGGAAGGCCCTGAAAAAATGATATTGAAACCATTGAATGGTTTTGGGGGCTCTGGGGTTATTCTAATAGAAAAACGGGCCATGAAGAGTATCAATTCTTTGTTGGATTTCTATATTACCAATAAAGACGGAACCTCTAACTATGTAATTCTTCAAGATTATATTGAAGGTGCCGAAATGGGCGATGTACGGATATTATTGTTAAATGGACAACCCATTGGTGCAATGCGCAGGGTTCCAGGGGAGGAAGACCACCGTTCTAATGTTACGGCTGGTGGACGTGTTGAAAAACATTCCCTTACCAAGGTTGAAAAAGAGCTATGTCGAAGAATAGGGCCTAAATTGGTGAAAGATGGACTATATTTTGTGGGAATCGATGTAATTAACGGTAAACTTGTAGAGGTAAATGTAATGTCACCAGGTGGCATCACCTACATTAACAAGGTCTATAAATCCAGGGTTCAGGAAAAGATTATCGATTTTATTGAAGACAAAGTTCAAGAACGTGTTATTGCCTTCGAAAGAAGACAAAAATTACGCAAGCATGTGAGCGATGCTTAATTCCGCAGAAATATATGCAGAGACTTTCCATTTCAGAGATTATTCAGAAAATTAAGGACGAAGAAACCTTCGAAGCGGTATCCAGCGATTATTCCTTTACTATCAAAATAGATGACTACGTACACTACGCCTGCGGTGCAGTACATGATGGGCATCATTTTAGAAGGGAACTATGGGACAATTGCCTACATACGGAATATGATAGATGGTTCGAAGAAGACCCTTGTACTAAAGAATTTGTAAAAAGCCATCCCATAGTGATTGCGGGATGTGATAGCCGTTTCGAATACGATCTTAACAGGGATCCTGATAACGCTATCTATGAAGATGCGTGGGGCAAGAAACTTTGGAAACAACCGCTGCCGCAAGTACAGAAAGAGCATAGCCTTGCCAAGCACCATGCTTTTTATAGTGTGGTTCATGCACTAATTGACAAATTGGAAGAGAAATTTGGTGTCTGTGTGGTGTACGATATGCACAGTTATAACTGGAGACGTTGGGATAGGGAAGTGCCAGTGATCAATTTGGGAACCATGAATGTAGACAGGGACCGTTTTGAGAAAGAAATTGAATCATGGCGTCATTCTTTGTCAGAATTACAACTGCCACATGCCATTGAAGCTACTTCCAAGATCAATGATACCTTTCAGGGAAATGGCTATTTTTTGAAATATATTACCAAAAGCTTTAAAAATACCTTAGTTTTGGCTACTGAATTCAAAAAAATATATTGTGACGAGATCGGACAGGTTATTTATCCTGAAGTAGTTGCCGCTATAGAGCAGCAACTTAGGGTAAAGTTAAAAGAGCATGCAGATGCCTTTTATGCTGTCCATAACATGTAGTATGACGTATCCGGAAACCATCGTAGAAACCTATCCAAACTTATTTAAAATCGACTCCAACCTGGATCGATTGGTGAAGAAAATAGAGCTTCTCAATTATATTAATCCCATTAATATTGAGCATGAAAAGCGCAGCTTCTTTGCTTCTAAATATAATGTGAATCCTACTTTTCATTATAAAAAGATAGACTTTGATGCGTATAAGTTGCAACAAGAACTATTTTCACAGGATATTGAGAGTATCGAAGAGGAAGGAACCCGTAATTTCTATAGAGACGTCATCTATGATTATTCAGGTCTTATTGAATGTATAGACACCATTGGACAGGGTTCCAAGTTCTATTATAATTCCCTTAAATCTTTCGGAACCCCTACTGAAAAAGATGTGGAGAACGCACGTTTCATTCTGCATTTTGAAGATGAAGCCTACGATCAGGAAATGTTTCCGGTTTTTAATGCAAATGAAGCTTCGCAATATTTTGAAGAGTTTACCAAGCGCTACAGTTTTCCATTAAAGCTGAAGTTTTCTACCAAGATTTCTGCTGCTGCAATGGTACAGAACAATACGCAAACCCTTTTGCTTAAAAAGAACCACCGTTTCAGTGCCAATCAATTAAAGGTACTCGCCAATCACGAAATTGGGGTGCATTTGGTTACCACCTATAATGGAATGGAACAGCCTCTTAAGATTTTTAAGAATGGCTTCCCTAAAAATGTAGAAACCCAAGAAGGATTGGCCGTTTTTAGCGAATATATGAGCGGATGTCTCACCTTGTACCGCTTAAAGGAACTTTCCTACCGGGTACTTGCTATAGATAGCCTTCGTAAAGGTGGAAACTTTTGTGACACCTTCGATCTATTGCACAATCAATACAAATTGAATAGGGAAGAGGCCTATAATATTACCTTACGAGCCCACAGGGGCGGGGGCTTCACAAAGGATTATCTGTATTTAACGGGACTGAAGAAAGTGTATAATTACTATCAGACCAATAAAAACCTAGATGCCCTTCTTAGTGGAAAAGTAGCCATAGAACAGATCGAGATGGTTAAGGATTGGCAAAAAGAAGGAATTGCAGAACCCATCACTTACAAAAACTTCGCCTTCGACAAAAACGAAAATTCGAACAAGACCTTAGAATTCATTCTTCAGAATTTGAAATAAGCACCTTATAGAAACTTCGATCTCAATTCCGGTGTTGGGATCATACAACTTTCCTTTTTACCATACCATTTATATCGGTTGCGTGCTACCCAATCATACACTACATTTCTTATAAAAGCAGGAATGATGAGAAAGACCATAGCCAAAGGATAGGCTCCACCCAAATATTTGGCAACCCTTAATGCTGCCGTAGACTTGGTGTAGGCCTTGCCATTTTCAATTAAAATAATAGAATCCACCTTATGGGTATCAATACCATGAGTTGCGATCAATTTCTTTCCTTCCTCACTTTGCAACGCAGCAAATTTGAACCGGTTTTTTTTGTCCCGTTTAATGACAAAAGTGACGGACGAATTGCAAAGGTTACATACTCCGTCAAATAGAATTATAATATGTGAATTGGCTTCTGACAATCAAAAATCTTCTTTTACAAAAATACGAAGTAATTCCTTCATTCCGTATAAGCCCTTTTTGAAATAAAACAGGTCTTTTCATTCTTGTCCATACTTTGTCCATGCCCTATTTTAGGCTATAACTAGGGCTACACATACTTTTGGGGTGTTGAATCACAAATAGATAAAATATGAACACTTCAAACCCTTTTTTAAAACGAGCAGTGCTAATTCTGAGCGCCTGTTCTATTGTCTTTTTTACTTCTTGTAGTACCGAAGATGATGGAGGCGGTGAAAACCCCGAAGCCTCCAGTATTTCTGAATATATACTGAATCTAGTATACAGTCCTGATGTCATGTTGAATGTTCAGGATACAGGAGGACTTTCCAGCGAACGTACGGTAACCTTTGAAGACGTAACCACTTCATCCCCTAATCAAGGTACGGTCCTGGAATGTAACGTAGCCGATTATACTTTGGAATCCAATTTTGATGACGTGGCCATACTTCGTCCTACCGGTGGTATCGTATATCCTGGTGCTCTTGTAGTCGGAAATCAAGGTATGTTAGATGGTGCACCCGATCCTTTCGCCGTAAATCGCTCTCCTGCTACCTTGCGTCTAGATTTGCCGGGTATAGGAACCAATGGTAATATTACCATAGATGATCCTGCAAGGAATTCCGATGTGCAAGCTGGACTGGACGAGGCTCTGGAATGGTGGAACGACAATGCCTATGAAGAGGGCTATGTAAACGCAGCCAACTCCTCTTATCAAGCCGCGACCTCATATTCGTCCACTCAATTAAGCCTAGATATTGGCCTTAACGCAGAGTGGGCTACAGGAGCCATCGCGTCTCAATTCGAATACGAATCCAATACGGAACGTCGCGTGGCCTCAATGGTATTTAAACAAGTGTTTTATACAGTAACCATGGATACGCCTTCATCCCCAGCTGCTGTATTTGGCCCAGATGTATCATTAAGCCAAGTACAAGCCATTATGACCGCCACTAATCCACCGGCGTATGTGGCTTCTGTATCTTATGGGCGTATCATCATGGTTCGTATGGAAAGTACAAATATGGACTCTTCTATAGATCTGGATGTGGTTTTGGAATATAGTAGTGGATTAAATAATGGTACTGGCGAAGTAAATTCAGAATATGATGAAGTACTACAAACCTCAACCATCAATATCATTACGATAGGAGGTAATGCCGAAGTGGCTAGTAGCGCGGTAGACGCCGCTAATATTGATGATGGGCCTGGTGGGCTTAACTATATCATTACTGGTGACAATGCGGTATACAGTCGGGATAATCCAGGGGTGCCAATAGCCTATAGTATTCGTTATCTAAAGGACAACTCTTTAGCCAAAATGGGATATACTACAGATTATAGAGTCGAAGAATGTGGTAGTTACGGATTTAATCATGATGAGGTTACGGTAGAGAACGACTCCTTTCACGATACACGTTTTAGGTTTAAGTACCGTGGACAGAATTCCGAGTTTATTTATTACTCTTCTTATTATGAACTGGATCAAGGAGATGTAGTAAGTAGAACGCCTCCTAATGGAGCACATGATGTGGAGGTTGAATTTGAATATCAATATGGTGCTGGCGGCTGGAACTTTATAGACGACTATACCATAGGCTATAATTATTCCGAAAGGTGCTATCGCTTTACTGGTGGTGATATTTTCGGAGGGGCATCCGAAATTGATCAAGTAAGCTGTAACTAACTAAAATTCACTTAATAATGTTTGTAGCGCAGTCAGTGTTTAAGTTGTGATTCAACAGCTTGGCACTGGCTGTCGTTTATGTAGTTCAGCTCTTAGGACTCTTTGAATAATTCACCATTTTTTAAAACAAAATGGATGTCTTTTGTGTTGGATATGTCCTTCAAGGGATTACTGTTTAAGACTACGAGATTCGCCTTTTTGTTTACTTCCACTGTGCCATACGCGGTCTCAATTTCAAGAAACTTTGCTGGGTTTATAGTGGCACATTGCAATGCTTCCAATGGTGACATACCCGAAGTAACCAGTATGGCTAATTCATCTTGTAATTCATCTATATTGGCTTCTGTAATAGGTCCTCTGTCAGTTCCTGCCAGTATCATTACATCGTTTTGACTCATCCATCGTAGGATTTCATGGAAAAGGGCCATCAAGCGAAGTCCCATGGCCTTAGACGATTCGTTTTCCAAATTGGAATACATGTCATCCATGGCGTACAATGTAGGTGTTATGGCAATATCATTTTTTTTGAAATACGTGGATAAATTGGAGATATATGTTGAATCTAACGCAGTAAATGCATCTTCAAGATTATTAACGCCGTTAGATTCCTTCAATACAATACTACTAATTAAAGAGTTTATATGTTCAACACATTTAATTCCGACCGAATCCAGTTCCGTAAGTCCTACACCCACTGGAATATGCCCAGTGATTTTCAACCCCAATTCGTTACCAGCTTGTTTCAGTTCAACAAGTTTGTGGTTTGGAAAGTAATTGTGGACTTTTAAAAAATCGACTCCCGTTTTTTCTAAATCGGCAACTAGGGCTTTAATATTTGTCGTATCATACACTTTAAAATGAAAGGGATCATTGGTTTGTGGGCCATCTAATGTAAACCCTGCGAAATAAATATCGGGTCCTTGAAGATTCCCATTTTGAATCAAATGTTTAGCATGTGCTATAGAATCTGCAATACCGCCCATATCGCGAATTCCAGTTATTCCGTGTTGTACCAATCTATCGAGCTCCAAAATCATATTTTCTTCTTCCGCTATATGCATGTGCATATCGAACATACCCGGGATAATATATTTCCCTTCACAATCTATGATCGTTGCTAAGTTTTTTTTGACAAGCATGTCGAAATCCCCAATTTCCCTTATAAAACCATTTTCAATCACAATGGATTGGGTCGTTAATTGCCCATTGTGCACATTGATTATTGTTGGTTCTTTTAATAGGATGGATCGATTCTCATCACTCTTACATGAGGACATACCCATTAAGACCAGTACTATTATTTTAAAAAAATGCTTCATATCTAATCCTAATTACTAATTGTTTTGATCGATGCTTGGCCACGATTAATTAAAAGATAAATACATGGGTTAGGTAAGGTACTAAATGATTCGACGGTGACGGCAGGTGTTTTTGCAAAAATTATACTAATAATTGTCATATTTTGAACATTCCGGTAACTAAAGTAGTAGAGAGATGCCTTAACAATGAAAAAAGAAGTGGAACCCATATTTCTTAGTGCCCTAGCACAACATCGAGAACAACTATTTAGAATTTGCACGATTTATTCTGAAGACGAGGAAGGAGCCAAAGATCTTTTTCAAGAGGTTTTGGTTCATGTGTGGAAGTCCATGAGTGCATTCAAGGGCAATTCTGCAATTGGCACCTGGATGTTTAGGATTGCGCTGAATGTGTGCCTTCGTTTCAAATCTAATTGTACTAAGCATCAAAGCCGTCTCATTCGCTTAGATCATATTATGATTGCGCATGCTGGCGCAGAAGAGCATAAGGATGGGGAAGATGAAAAACTGCATGCACTTAGAAACTGTATTAAAAAACTGAATGATGGGGATAAGGCCATTGTAGCGCTTTACTTAGAAGGATTGGTCTATCGGGAGATTTCAAGTATCCTAGGACTGTCTGAGAATCACATTGCTGTTAAGATAAAGCGAATTAAGGTAAAATTGTTGAACTGCATAAAAGAAAAGATATGATAGAAGATGAATTGATTAAAATTTGGCAATCGTCCAGTAATCAGGAACGTATAAAATTTGACAAGTCAAAATTGATGATAGAATTGCAATCGAGTCTAGAGCGGTTACATAGGTGGTGGAAGTATCTAGAACTTATAGAGGTGATTTCCGTAATCATAGGCATACTAGCGTTTACTTTCATTGCGTTTTGGATTCCTTTTACCACTTCAAAAATTGCGTCTATATTACTTATTGTTTTTTTGATGAATATATTGGTTCAATTGCTGTGTATAAAAAGGCTTAAACCAAATGACCTGGAAGAAAGTTACCTGAAATACCTTAAAAAGACCAAGAAGTATCTCGAAGCCCAAAAACGATTGCTACGCACATCAGTGTACTGGGTTGTGTTGCCGGTTTACCCCATATTACTTCTCTTTTTGAGTGGTTTTTGGCACCTTCCGGCAAAACGTTATATAATAATCATAGCTTATGTCATGGCTATCGGTATGGGAGTATATGGATACTTTTTAAATAAGAAAAGGGTAAAAAAGGAAATCGATCCAAGAATTAAACGGGTTGGTGAATTGATAAACGAATTAATGCATTAATACTAGTAAATGCATGATAAGAAGCGACGGTGGTTGTTTGAAATAGTATTTTTATAATTGCTCCACTAATTGAATGTTATTTCCACAGGTATCGTTTAAAACCGCAAATTTAACGGTTCCCATTTTCGTAGGCTTTACACTAAATTCGACCCCTAGTTCTATAAGCCTTTCATATTCGCTATCAACATTATCAACATCAAACTGTGTATAAGGATATCCAGCCTCCATTAAGGCATCTTGAAATACTTTGGAAGGTTCAAAATGATTGGGTGCGGGTTCCAATAATAATTCTGGCCCATCCTGCCACTCGGCCGAAACTAAAGTAAGCCATCTATTGCCACCTCCCAATGGTAGGTCCTTCTTTTTTAGGAAACCTAATTTCTCAGTATAAAATTTTAACGCCTTTTCTTGATCTCGAACGGGAATACTAATCAGTGTTACTTTCATCTTTGTTTAGTTTATGGAAACCCAAATTTCACTACTCTGAATCTATTTTGCTTCTTGAAAGTTGCTCTTTTTGAAATTGCCTAGGGGATTTTCCTGTTTTTGTTTTAAATAACGTACTGAAAGAACCTAAGCTTTCAAATCCAACAGCAAAACAGGATTCAGTGACCGACATTCCATTTCTTAGATGCCCCTTAGATTTATCGATTCGTATGTCGATCAAATATTGTCTTGGCGTCATGCCGTAGTATTTTTTGAAAAGACGCAACAAATGGTATTTGGAAACCGGTTGGACATGGGACAGTACGTCCAAACTTAAATCCATATCATAATTATTTTGGATATAGTTTCGAATTTCAATTACAGTATTAATTTGTCCTTCGTTTGAATAAACAATTTGACGGGTTTTGTTAAGTGCTTTTTCGTATTGAGTCATTGTCCAAATCCTAGACTTGTATGGGCATACGGTAGTAACATATACTTGTCATTACAATACACCTAGAAAGTGCGTATCGTTGCACTTTCACATGTTTTCATTAAAGGTAGTTAAAAAGTGAAAATTGAACATACGCTATTTATGGCTTTTAAGCGTTGCCGTAACTATAACGTACCCTGCATCTAACGTTTTGTAATGTAAGATATCTTGGTTTCTTTCTTCCCATGTGCCGTTTTCTAGGTCATTTTTCAATTGTTTTAATCCAAGTGAATAGTCCTCTAACTTGGCAAAGGTGGATATGGACTGTCTCACCTGTGCATTTAGGTAAGCTTCCGGTCTTTTCCAGAAAGCGGCTAAAAATCCATCTTGGCAATCTTCTGGAATAAGTAATGGCGAAACTTCAAGGTTTTCAAAGTGATTGGATAGTTCATCGAGTGAAGGAAAAATACCTTGATCCATTTTGTAAATTTCTGGAAAATAGTCGCGTGTGAGCCAAAATGGTTCTGAATTTGGATTCCAAGTGACGGCTACAAATAGGTCCGAAACAGTTCTTTTTATTTCCTTGAATGCTAATGCCTTATTCTCCCAATGGTGCATGGAAAGAATAGTCATGGCATGAGTAAAGCTTTGATCTTTAAATGGCAGCTCCTCAGCAAATGCTTGCACCGCTTTATGCGAGCCTTGTTTTCGTTGAGAGATCATTTCTTCAGAAGGCTCTACTGCAATCAATTCCATATTTTCAGGTTCGTAGGATCCAGTTCCCGCGCCAATATTCAGTATTCGTTTGCCCCTCTTTAGTTTCGAATGAATTTGTTCTGCTATTCTATTGTCCGTGCGTCTAGTGGAGGAATAATTGATTCCAATTTCATTGTAAGTTGCTTTCATTGATTTTAGGTTTGTAGATTATCTATAACCGTTTTCCTTTCAATACCCTACTAGTTGCAATTGTTTTTCACCTTCTCAAGTGCTTTTGGAAATGTGTTGGTCATAAATTCCAGATGTTCCTCCATAATATCAATTTCTACCAAAAGGGTAGTGGTGCCCTTACCGTCTATGAGTGTGTACGTTTCTTTTGCCCCAGACCATTTCTTAGTTTCATCATCAACCGGCTGCTCTTTTCCGCCAACTACATTTCCGATATGCCTAAACTCAATTTTTTTATTTGGAATATGCTCTTCAATGATACTGTAGATCCCACTTTTATCGGGTGCAAGAAAATGAACAATACTGCCTTCATTCCAGTCTTGAGCGACGGCATAGGAACCTTCAAAGAAAACTCCCGACCAATCTCGATAGGAATTGTCATTCCATAGGGCTTCCCAAATGGTAGTGTTTTCGGCTTCAATATCAATGGAAAATTCTACTCGATGTATCATTTTTTCTATTTAGGTTATGGCCACTTCACACTGCAAGACACACTATTGATCCTTAAGCCTGTCGTAAAATCTTTTCCATCTTTCGGCCTTTTGCTAATTCGTCCACTAGCTTGTCCATGTATCTTGCCTCCCTTGTTAAAGGGGTTTCAATATCTTCTATCCTATAGCCGCATATGACCCCTTTAATTAGAGGTGCATTTGGATTCAATGTAGCTTTCGCAAAGAAAGTCTCAATAGTCACTTTTTCGTCAATGAGTTTTTGTAGTTTTTTCTCGTCAAAACCCGTTAACCATTCTATTACCTGGTGCAGTTCTTCTTTTGTCCTACCTTTCTTTTCCACCTTACTCACGTAATGAGGATATACGGAGGCGAATATAATTTTTGCAACCCGGGCATCATGTTCTGGTGTTGTTGTCATCGTATTTTTATGTTTCCTTATAGTGTTCGATCATATTTTTTTAGAGTCCTCACTGTGTTACCATTAGGGTTTTAAAGTTAATGATTATAGATGAAGTATTCACGAGCCATAATGCCATTTCTGATAACTGTATTTCTAATTGATTAGTTGGAATTCCAATTTTTCACTTCCATGGTTAGGAAGGTTACGAGAACATTATCTTTAGTTTGTTTCAAATTGGCCAGAAAATGCTGGTCACTTCCGTTAATAAAGTTCCTGCCCATGGTACTTGTATATTGCTCGAAATTAATATCATAAGCATCTGGTCTGGCATTATTTACTGTAGTATGAATATGCCTATTATCTGCAGAACTACCATAATCACCAGGTAAAATAGTTTGAACAAATACTCGTCCCTCTTCATCAGTAATCACAGTTCCACCTAATCGTGCACTTGATGGGTCAGCTGGGTTTGTAAGCTCATATTCACCTGCTGTAGACGTATGATATAATTTTATTTCTTCATTGATTATTGGCTCTTCACTTTCTTTGGAAACAACGGTAAGGCATAACCACAATTTTTGTCCAATTTCGTTTTCATCACATATTTGAATTTTGTTCTTTGACTCCAAATTTTGAAATACTGCGAGTTTTTCAACTTCAATTTCGCTCAATGGTGAAACAGTTCTATCTATCGCACACTGAATGCATAAGAAGCTGATCAATGTCAAAGTAATTAACTTTCTCGTGTTCATTTTGTGTGATTTTTTAATGGACTACAGTAGCATCTTGGTGCTCAAATTCCGAAAACACCATGTTTGTATTGAACCACCATGCATTGTAATAAATTTAGTGCTTTTTAGTCGGAAATCATCGTGCTTAGGCTACTCTTACCATTTTCGGGTAAATCAATGATCGTAATGGGCTAGGACACCTTTTCCAACTCTTCGAGGCTTACATTGGTGGTAAACATACCGTAGTTTACAATGGCCTTCTTTTTTTCGATACTATCTATGGTGCCAATGGCCCTACCATCGATCATCCGAACGCGATCCCCAATCTTTAAAGCTACTTTTGGTTTGGGTGCAGGCGCTTTTTTGGCCTCTTCTTTTTCCTTTTTCTTCTTTTTCCGAATTTGGGCTACTTTCTGCTCCACCTCTTGCCGAATGGCGTGCTCCTTGGCTTTTTCTTCTTTCTTCTTTGCCTTGGGTTTAGGTGCTTCCTTCTTGCGTTTGCTATTTTCGACCATGACCAACTTCATGAGTTCGTCCGTTAGTTTTTTCTTTTGTTTGTTATTCAGGTAATTGGAAGCGAGGGCATCAAACTTTTTCCCTAATTGAATGAGCCGTTGATTGGAATCGAAGATTTCTTGGTATCGTTCCAATTTTTCTTGCGCTCGTGCATTGGTTTGTTCCAATTGCTTACTTTCCTCACGGGCTTTCTCCTCTTTGGTTTTTAAGGATTCTGAGGTCCTACGCAGTTGGGAGCGTTCTTTCTGTAGGTTGGCAATGGTCTTGTCGAATCGTACCTTACCCCGTTCAATCTTCTTTTTCGATTTATTGATCAAGCTGTACGGAATACCGTTCTTTTGGGCTACCTCGAACGTAAAGGAACTACCAGCCTCTCCCAATTGTAATTTATATACAGGTTCCAAACTTCTACTGTCGAATTGCATATTGGCGTTGGTCGCATGTGGTAGCTCAGAAGCCAAGAGTTTCAAGTTGGTATAGTGCGTGGTAATGATGCCAAACGCTTCCCTTTCATAAAATACCTCTAAGAATGTTTCTGCCAAGGCTCCTCCCAGTTCGGGATCACTTCCAGTTCCGAATTCATCGATAAGAAATAAGGTCTTGGCATTGCATTTTTTGAGAAATTGATTCATCTTCTTGAGACGATAACTATATGTACTAAGATGATTCTCTATGGATTGATTGTCCCCTATATCGGTCAGGATTCTGTCAAAGAAAGTAAACTCGCTTAAAGGGTCTACCGGAATCAACATCCCACTTTGAAGCATTAGTTGCAACAAACCAGCCGTTTTAAGCGTGATACTTTTCCCTCCGGCATTGGGGCCCGAGATGACAATAATTCTATTCTCTGGGTGCAACGCTATCGTTTGTGGATAGGTTTTCTTTCCTTGGTTCTTATTGGCCAAAAGGAGTAGGGGATGATAGGCATCTTTCAGGAAGAGTCGCTTATCTGTAGTTAGAATGGGCAAGCACCCCTCGATCTGAATGGCATACTTGGCTTTCGCATGCCAGGTATCTACAGTCACCAAATAGTCCTGGTATTGTGCTAGTAACTCACGATAAGGTCTTACATATTCTGTGAGCTCCTTAAGGATTTTCTTTACTTCCTCTAACTCTTCATGAATTAAATTGCTCAATTCGTTTGCATATTCGAGCGTTTCCTGTGGTTCTATGTATACAATGCTTCCCGTTTTGCTACTTCCTAAAACGGCCCCTTTTATTTTTCGGCGATGCATTGCCTTAACGGCCAAGACACGACGATTATCTACAACAGATTCCCGTATTTCATCCAAGTATTCCTTCTGCGAATATTGGGATAAGGCTTTCGAAAATGAAGAATTGATCTGCCCTTTAACTACGTTAAGTCGTTTTCTAATGGCCGCAAGATCGGCAGAAGCCTCATTTTTCACATCTCCATAACGATCGAATACTTTATGGATCGCGTCCGATATTAAGCCAGTAAAAGTGATCTTATCGGAATACGCACTTAAATACACATAGAATTCTTCAAACTTTTTGAAAAACTTAAGAAGCGTCTTGGTGGTCTCGGAAACCGAAAGTATGCGCCTGAAACCCGAAACTTCTAAGGTACTATTTTCGATCGCCAATAATTTCAATTCATTGGTAATGGCTTCAAAACCATGGTTAGGTATTCCATTATCATTTCCGAAAGAAGCCGTAAACTCACGTACCCTTTGCAATTCATCCGTTATTTCGGACACATCGGAATACGGAACAATGTCCAATACAGTAGCTTTTCCCAATTCAGTTATGCAGTGGTGGGATACTTGCTGCAAAGCTGTAGGAAATTCCAGATCTTGAAGGGTTTTTGAGTCAATCTTGATCATTGAATGTGTGAGCTACAAAGGGTTTTTGTTGTAATTTTATGAGCGCAAAAGTACAAATAATGTCAGTAACCATAGAACCTAAGTGGCACGAGAAATTGGCCGACGAATTCCATAAGCCATATTTTAAGGACTTGATTGAATTCGTTCGGGATGAATACAAGACACATAGGTGTTATCCACCGGGCAAGCAGATATTCTCGGCTTTCGATCACACGCCTTTTAATGAAGTGAAAGTAGTCATTATTGGCCAGGACCCATATCACGGGCCGGGTCAAGCTAACGGGCTTTGCTTTTCGGTAGCCGATGGTGTGCCGCATCCGCCTTCGCTTCAAAACATCTTTAGGGAATTAAAGGAAGATTTAGGTATAGAAGTTCCCCTAAGCGGTGATTTAGAACGATGGGCTTCACAGGGCGTGCTATTGCTCAATGCTACACTAACGGTTCGTGCACATACAGCTGGAAGTCATCAGAATAAAGGTTGGGAGCTTTTTACAGATGCTGTCATACAGAAATTATCTTCGGAAAGGGAAGGGGTGGTCTTTTTACTATGGGGAGGCTATGCCAAAAGAAAAGGCGCAAAAGTAGATACAATGAAGCACAAGGTATTAACCAGCGGTCATCCTTCGCCATTAAGTGCGAATAGGGGATATTGGTTCGGAAACCAACATTTTAGTCAAACAAATGATTATTTGAAGGAAAAGGGAATGGACCCAATTTCATGGTAGGCAATGCAGATACAAGACAATGTTTGTCTATTCTTCGGCGGGTACTTCTGGCTCGGTCACTTTATTGCAACTAAACTGCAATAATAAGAAGTTGATCGCCAGTAACGTCCCCAAAACTATTAGAAAGGTTGTCATACTTCTCAGGTTTTACATACGTAAGACGCAGGACAACAAAAAGGGTTGCGCTTTTTGGCAAAAAAATTAAATCGAATGCAATATTTTTTCACTAGACACCTTATTTTCAATAAGTTCCAGCTGTAATAATTTTTCCTGAACGGCCTCAACCTGTGCTAAAGAGAGGTTTTCCTGGGACCATTGTGTCAATGAAAGCCATTCGCGTACATCTTCCAATTGCTGTTGGTAGCGATTTGAGATCATGCGATCTATAGAAGGAATACTTTTAAAATCGAGGGTCGTATTGTTAATGATGCGTAGGATACTTTCCACAGCTCCCGGTTCGTTTTCCAACACATCTTCCCTAACAGCAATTACAAAACAAGGCCATGGGGTAGGACACTCGCCCACTAAACGAAAAGGCCCATCATCTACATACGGCTTGGTGGTAAACTTTTCCCACATGAAATAATCACCTTCGCCTTTCGGCAGTGCCTCCAAGGCACCATCCAAGTTTTTAATCACATGAAAATCAAGATCCGTATCCGTTTCCCAGCCATGATTTTCGGCGTTTACATACGCCATTAAATGCGATCCAGAGCCAAAACGACTAATAGCCGCCTCAGTTCCCTTTAGGTCTTCTACAGATTGATATTTTGAATTCTTGGCGACATGTATCCCCCAAATTAGCGGAGAAGCCACAAACACCTGAACGATTTTGCAATTATTGCCATTAATGATGTCCCGAATGATTCCTTCAGTAAGAATTACGGCCATATCAATTTCTTTCTCCCGCAATGCCTTGCACATTTGCCCCGTTCCACCATAGAAATCTTTCCAACGAAGGTTAATTCCTTCTTCTTGGTATTCTTTGTTCCGTAGGGTTAAATACCATGGTAGGTTAAAGTGTTCTGGTACACCTCCAATATGAAACTTCTTCATGCTACTATACTATCTAATACTTTTTGAATGAGCCTATTCACCGCTTCTTTAGGATCCTGACTAAAAGTGCCGTTGGCACGATTGGCAAGGATTACATTTAGGGAAACCGCTTGATGCCCCATGAGTTTCGCCAATCCATATATTGCCGAAGTCTCCATCTCCAAATTGGTTATTTGCTTGCCATTATGGTTGAAGGCTTGAAGTTTATCGTTCATTGCTCCATCTTGTAGTCCAAGTCGCAATTTTCTTCCTTGAGGTCCATAAAAACCTACATTGGTTCCTGTGATTCCATGTAAAAACTCACCCTTCGGAAAAAGGGAGAGCAATGCATCACTAGCACTCACACAATAGGGTTCTGAGTTTTTTGGATTCCAGGACATATGCGATACAAATGCATCGGTCAAGTCTTGATCCCAATGGGATGAATCTTCGTAAAAATGGATTAGGTTGTCGAAACCAATTGCTTCTGCAGAAGCTAAAAAACTATCGATACTTATATGTTCTTGAATACCTCCCGAAGTACCAATTCTAAAAAAATTCAATTGGGTGAATTCCTCTTTTATCATCCTGGTTTCAAAATCGATATTTACCAAAGCATCCAATTCGTTGAACACAATATCGATATTATCCGTTCCAATTCCTGTGGAGATCACGGTAATTCTTTTTCCTTTATAGGTTCCTGTTTGGGTGCAGAATTCCCTTTTCCGGGTAGAAAATTCAATAGTGTCAAAATAGTTGGTAACGGTAGCTACACGATCCGGATCACCAACGGTAATGATGGTATGGGCAACGTGCTCAGGTTTCAGGTTTAGATGATAAACACTGCCATCTGCATTCAGGATAAGTTCGGATTCTAAAATGCGCATTATCTCTTTTCTATTCCTTGTGTTGTAGGGTTGTAAAGGTAGTCGTATTTGGCACATCGACCAAATAGGGTGTCATCCTGTAAGTCTTGCGTAGCACTGTATGTTTCTTCCAAGATAGCGTTGCCTTTCTCATTTAGTTGCAATCTATTTTCCCTTTCAAAATAGAGGGACATCCTATCGATTACTTTTGCCCACTGTACATCCCCAAAACCAAAATATCCTTGATTCCTTAAGAGGTGTCCAATTAATTTGTGGGTAGAATCCAGCTCTTGGTCGTGAATGGCATTGAGTACTTTCAGCTCCAAGGCATTTAGCCCTTGTTGGCTATTCGGAAAGCGCGAAAAATGTGTAAGGATGCATTCAGACAGGTAAGGGAATTTCTTTTCGTTGAACTGTAATTCATTTAATCTCGAATGGTTTTCTTGGCAATAGATGTTCCAAAACTCCTTCATAACTTCTTTATCACGGGAATCCAAAAGCAACTTGTTCTCATATTCCTTCCACAAATCATCTTTCGAAAGTTCCGATAAGCCATAGAGGCCTTCTTTTCCGGCAATATGCCCACTGCAAACTAAGAATAACGATACATTGGGCCATTTGCTAAATAGGTAAGTGATAGCTGCCGCCATGTTAATATGGCAAAACAAATCGTATTCAAACCAAAGGATGATGGACTCGAATGGCTTTTCCTCCAATGAGTTAAATTGGGTTACAAATTCAGCATATTGTTTGTCTGGGGAAGGATCGAAATGCCGTAAATAGGTAATACGTTCTTCTACAAAGGGCTCGGAAAAGACCTCATAGGAGGCAGGGCCTTCGCACAATATTTCATTCCAAGTCAATACTTCCTCATTGGGAAGAAGTAGTTTCAAGCGCTCGGTAAAGCTTGATCCATTGGTAAGATGTAGGGTGTTAGCCACCAACCCTTTTTGTTTTAAAACCTTTGTCCTGCAGAAATTTCATGATGCGATCGCGATAGTCGCCTTGAATGATAATTTGTTCGTTTTTAAAACTTCCCCCCACACTTAGCAACTGCTTGATCTCCTTGGCTAATTGTTTAAAATCATGATCCGCTCCATTATACCCCTCAATTATGGTTATGGGTTTTCCTTTGCGCTTTTCGTATTTGCAAATTAGGGGTTCATCCTGCAACCACACGGTTGGTTTGTCCTCCTTGATAGGTTCCTCTTGAGAAACATGATCGGGAAATAGGTTCTTTAACTGGTCCTGTAGGTCCAAAATCTATCTATTTTTTAATTAATCCTATATCCACTAGTCGCTCGTGTAAAAATTCACCAGCACTAATGTCTTCGTAGGCTTTTGGATGATCTTCATCAATACATGCTTCTAAGCAATCCAAGCGCATATCACTTCTAGGATGCATAAAGAATGGAATAGAATACCTTGGGGTATGCCATTGTTCTTTAGGTGGGTTGACCACCCTATGGATCGTAGAACGCAATTTATTATTGGTGTGGCGTTCCAGCATGTCCCCCACATTAATTACAAGTTCGTCTTCTTCTGGAATGGCATCTATCCATTCTCCATCATTACGAAGTACCTGCAAGCCTCCAGTAGAAGCTCCCATGAGCAGTGTAATGAGGTTGATGTCTCCATGAGCTCCCGCTCTTACGGCTCCTTTCGGCTCTTCGGTGATAGGAGGGTAGTGAATAGGGCGTAAAATGCTATTTCCGTTGGTCGCCCAACGATCAAAGTATGTTTCTTCCAATCCAATGTACAATGCCAATGCCCGCAACACATAAATACCTGTCTTCTCAAGCATTCTATAGGCTTCCATACCCGTGGCATTAAAGTATGGACGTTCCTCGACGATGACATTTTCAGGATATTCGTCCGGAAGATTAGCATCTTCAGAAGGTTCCTGTCCAAAATGCCAGAATTCCTTTAAATCCCCTTCTTTCTTGCCCTTGGCGTGTTCTTTCCCAAAAGAGACGTATCCCCTTTGCCCTCCAAGACCTTCAATTTCATACTTGCCCTTAGTCTCTAGAGGAAGTGCAAAAAAGCTTTTTACTTCCTTATATAAATCTGCTACCAGTTGGTCATCCAGAAAATGGTTTTTTAAAGACACAAAACCAATTTCTTCATAGGCCTTTCCAATTTCATCTACAAACTTCTGCTTTCTCACTGGATCATCAGACAAGAAGTCCGATAGATCAACACTCGGTATATTGTTCATAACATCGTTGTTTATACTTGCAAATATACCAAATATGCTGTGGAATTCCGAGCGAAAAAATATTACGAAATAGTTTGTACAATATGCATTTTTCCTACTTTTGACATTCACAAAAACATGCATATGGCTACCCAAACCAAGGATTCCATTTTTTTCGATTATGACCGTAAGGAGTTAAGCGATGAAGTGCTAGTACAATTGTACCAAAGAATGTTGAAGCCAAGGTTGATCGAAGAGAAGATGCTCATTCTCCTACGTCAAGGAAAAATTTCAAAATGGTTTAGTGGAATTGGCCAAGAAGCCATCTCTGTGGGTATTACTTCTGTTCTTAACAAGGAAGAATACATATTGCCCATGCACCGAAATCTTGGGGTTTTCACAACAAGGGAGATTCCTTTGCATAGATTGTTCTCTCAGTGGCAGGGAAAAGCCAACGGTTTTACGAAAGGGCGTGATCGAAGTTTTCATTTTGGCACCCAGGAATTCAATATCGTTGGAATGATCTCCCACTTGGGCCCTCAATTTGGCGTGGCATCTGGAATAGCCCTAGGGAACCTTCTTAAGAAAAACAATCAGGTATGTGCTGTATTTACAGGGGAGGGTGGAACCAGCGAAGGTGATATTCATGAGTCATTAAATGTGGCTTCTGTCTGGCAATTACCTGTACTTTTCTGTATTGAAAATAATGGGTATGGACTTTCAACACCAACGGCAGAACAATATAGATGTGAACACCTTGCAGATCGTGGGAAAGGCTACGGTATGGAAGCACACATTATTGATGGAAATAACATTTTGGAGGTCTATAGCAAGATTTCTGAAATTGTGGACAGCATGCGCCAAGATCCGAGGCCTATATTATTGGAATTCAAAACCTTCAGAATGCGCGGGCATGAAGAAGCCAGTGGTACAAAATATGTTCCGCAGGAACTTATGGATACTTGGGCGGAAAAGGATCCACTAACAAATTTCGAGAATTATTTGTTGGCAGAGGGTGTATTATCTGAGACGAAAATAGCGACTTATAGAGCCGAAATAAAGAATGAAATCAATGAAGGTTTAGAGTTGGCTTTTGCTGAAGAGATCATTCAGTCTACTGAAAGTAATGAACTAAATGATGTATTTCAACAATTTATATATCAGGAAGTTAATCCTAAGACAGAAACCAAAGAACTTCGCTTGGTTGATGCCATATCGGAAGGGTTGAAACAAGCCATGGAGCGCCATGACGATTCCGTCATTATGGGGCAGGATATCGCTGAATATGGCGGTGTTTTCAAAATAACCGAAGGCTTTGTTGAAGCTTTTGGCAAGGATAGGGTACGTAACACACCTATATGTGAAAGCGCTATTGTTTCGGCTGCTATGGGATTGTCCATTAATGGATTTAAAGCTATTATGGAAATGCAATTCGCTGATTTTGTTACTTCAGGCTTTAACCCCATAGTTAATTACTTGGCTAAATGCCATTATCGTTGGAATCAGAAAGCCGATGTGGTCATACGTATGCCATGTGGGGCAGGGGTAGGGGCCGGACCGTTCCACAGTCAGACCAATGAGGCTTGGTTTACCCATACCCCGGGGTTAAAAGTGGTATACCCTGCACTCCCATACGATGCCAAAGGTTTGTTAGCGACTGCCATAGAAGACCCAAACCCGGTAATGTTTTTTGAACACAAAGCGTTATACCGCAGTATTCGACAGGAAGTTCCTACCAATTACTACACCCTGCCTATTGGAAAGGCTGCCTTATTAAAAGAAGGGAGCGAACTTACCATTATTACCTATGGTGCAGGCGTTCACTGGGCATTGGATGTTCTAGACAAGAATAATTACTCGATAGACCTAATAGATTTGCGCACACTCTCACCATTGGATACCGATGCCATATATACTTCGGTCAAGAAGACAGGGAAGGTTCTTATTCTTCAGGAGGATTCGATGTTTGGGGGAATTGCTAGCGATATTTCGGCCCTAATAACAGAAAATTGTTTCGAATTTCTTGATGCGCCCATTAGAAGGGTGGCCAGCCTAGAAACTCCCGTGCCATTCGCACAGAACTTGGAGAATAACTATCTTCCAAAAACTAGATTCGAGGAAACGCTGAAGGAACTTCTAGCGTATTGAAAAAGGTTTTTCGGTCAAGAGTAGCTTTATTTGGTTGATTTGCCGAAAATTAGCCTTCTTTTGTATTTCGTTTTTCACTACCTTTATTTTACAAACCGAACGAATATCAACCTCATAAAACCAAGTATATGAAAAAAGTTATGATGCTCTTGGCATTCTCTGCCATAGTACTGAGTTGTGGTACTCCCAAAACTGTAATTGAATCCAAAAAAGTCATTAAGGGAAATTGGATGTTAGACAATATCACCTACAGTGAAAAAGGCACCTTCAACATTACCATTTTCCGTGATACGTCGCGCGAATGTTTTGAAGGAAGCGCTTGGCGTTTTATCCCAAACAACAACTCTGGATACTACAGTATTACCGATGGAAACTGTCCTACTGGCGATCGCAATTTCATTTTTGCCATCCAAGAGGTTGATCCAGATACCGGATTGTATGATTTCTTATTGAAACCCACAACCAAACTGGGAAAGGCAGATAAGGATAGCTCTGTTGGTTTCCGTTTACGATTAGCCCAATTGAGTAATTCTTCCATGCGATGGGAACAAACCGTACAGTTGGAAGGAAAACCGTTTACAATAAATATGAACTTCTCAAAAATTCAAGAATAATGAAACGATATATGAAACAAATAGCTAGTATTGGCCTTGCCTTGGTCCTTATGTTCGGGATATCAAGTTGCGAAGCCACGCGTAATGCAAATAACAAACAAAAAGGTGCTGTCATTGGTGCTGCAGGTGGTGCCGTATTGGGTGCGATCTTAGGTAATAATATTGGCAAAGGTGGTAATGGTGAAATTGGAGCAGTAATTGGTGGAGTCGTTGGTGGTGCCGCGGGTGTCCTTATTGGATCCAAGATGGATAAAAACGCCCAGAAAATAGAAGAAGAAGTGCCAGGAGCCAAAGTAGAGCGTGTAGATGATGGCATCGTGATTACTTTCGATGGTGAGAACAATGGGGTCTATTTCGATACGAACCAATACAATATCAATGCAGACTCTAAGGTTACTTTAGATAAGTTGGCTGGGGTGTTGGTAGAATTTCCAGATACCGATGTGCTGGTGGTAGGACATACCGATAGCACGGGTAGTGACGAATACAACATGACCCTTTCTAAAAACAGGGCACAGTCCGTGACCAATTATTTTACGAACTCCAAAGGGTTAAGTCCGGGTCGTTTTAATACCAACTGGTTTGGGGAAACCAGTCCGATTGCCACTAATGACACAGCCGATGGTCGAGCACAGAACCGACGGGTTAATATTGTGATCGTTCCCAATGAAAAAATGAAACAAGATGCGGAAAAAGAAGCCGGTGGTGGCCAATAAGACCGTATAAAACTATAATTGTTAAATCCTGAGACTACCGTCTTGGGATTTTTTTTTCTGAAGATTTCCCCCGTTCTTTAAGAAGTGAATTCCCCCAAGGTATATGAAGTCATTATTGTGGGAGGTGGATTGGCAGGTTTAACCAGTGCCATTCATCTTTCAAAACAGGGAATTGACGTTCTCCTTATTGAAAAGCACCCGTATCCACGACATAAAGTATGCGGAGAATATGTTTCCAATGAAGTACTGTCATATCTTGCTTCCTTGGAAATAGATCCTTTCAAAAAAGGTGCTGTCGCTATTTCCAAATTCCAAATATCTACAAAGAATGGAGCCGTAGCCCATGCAAAATTGCCTTTGGGTGGGTTCGGAATGTCCCGCTATGCGCTAGATCTACTGTTATACGAGAAAATAAAAGATTCCATCGATGTCATTTTTGATCAGGTAGAGGAAATTGACTTTCAAGACAATCAATTTAGCGTAAGCACATTGTCCAAGGATAGTTTTACCGCGCATTTTGTAATCGGTGCTTTTGGTAAGCGTTCCAATATAGATATATCCCTGAAACGGAACTTTATAGAACAGCGTTCGTCGTGGTTGGCTGTGAAAGGTCATTACAACTATGATTTTCCCAATGATACTGTTGCTTTACACAATTTTGATGGTGGGTATTGTGGATTGTCCAAAACAGAAAGCGATATCGTGAATGCCTGTTATTTGGTAAAATATGACACGTTCAAAAAATCTTCAGGGATTGATGAGTTTCAAAAATCTGAAATGTCCAAGAACCCGTTATTAAAAGACTTTTTTAATAATGCCTCCCCGGTTTTTAGCCGCCCACTCACCATTGCTCAAGTGTCCTTCAGTGCCAAAGAACCCATTAACAATCATATTTTCATGGTTGGTGACAGTGCAGGGCTCATTCATCCTTTATGCGGAAATGGCATGGCTATGGCCATTCATGGAGCTAAAATAATTTCAGAATTGTTGGTAAGCGCTTTAAAAGCGGAGACATGGGATCGCACACATATTGAATTCGAATATCTCAAAGAATGGAAACGTACTTTTAAATCACGGTTGTACTATGGGCGTATGCTGCAAAGGCTATTGCTTCATAAGGAAATTTCCCATTGGGGAGTTCAATTTGTGAAAAATTTCCCAGTAATTATTCCTAAACTAATTTGTAAAACGCATGGCACTACTTTCTGAATAAATGGTAGCATTTTCTTCTAAATATAGATCGCAAGAGGCAGAAATCATGGATGATCTGGATTTCCAAGGACAGGAAATGCAGGCTTTGCTGAAGGATCTTGCGGTAGTGAATAATTTGCTCGGTGGTGTGGGCATAACGATTTCAGGAATTGAGAAATTGTTGAATAGGGCTTTAGACAGGAATCGTCCATTGGTAATGGTCGATCTAGGCTGTGGGGACGGCGAGGTCCTTAGACGCTGTTTGGATTGGGCATTGGAGAAGGGAATCGAAATGAAAGCGATCGGTGTGGATGCCAATTCGCATATCCTGCGAGAGGCAGAAAAACGATCTTCTGAATATTCTAACCTTGAATTCAAAAAAATAGATGTATTTTCAGGAATGAATTCATTGCCCGAATTCGACATCGCCCTATGCACATTGTTCTTACATCATTTTCAGGAAGTGGAAATTCTGAATTTACTTCAGAAATTGCAGGGTAAAGCGAAAGTTGGGATTGTGGTGAACGACTTACAAAGAAGTGTTTGGGCGTTCGGATTGTTTCGAATATTCGGCGCGTTGTTTTTGAAAACGAGCACAGCGAGGCATGACGGCCTGGTATCGGTAGCAAGGGGATTCAAGAAAAAAGAATTGCAACAGCTAAGCCATAAAGTACAAGGCGCCCATAAAATCCAATGGAGATGGGCATTTCGTTATCAATGGTTGATTTCTAATATATGAGTGTAACAATTACAACGGTTGCAAAGCAACTGCCCAAATACACAAGACCTACGGACGAAATCCTCCCATTTGTAAAACAATGGCTTCAAGGACAGGACGAGCGTTTTCAGAGAAAAGTAATTAAGATTTTCGAAGGGGCAGGAGTGAGCCGTCGCTATTCCATTATGGATGCTCATGAGGTTTTCCTGAATTCTACATTCGAAGAGCGTAATGATATTTATGCTAAAGGAATGAAATTACTGGGGAAACAATGTTTGGAAAAGGCGCTGACCAAAGCCAAATGGATTCCCACTGACATTGATTTCATTATTACGGTAAGCTGCACAGGTATTATGATACCATCTGTAGACGCTTATCTTATTAATGACTTGCATATGCGACAGGACGTAGTACGTTTACCGGTTACAGAGATGGGATGTGCCGCAGGAATCTCGGGTATTATCTATGCCCATAATTTTCTGAAGGCAAACCCAGGGAAAAGAGCCGCAGTACTGGCCTTGGAATCTCCTACAGCCACCTTTCAGTTAGACGATTTTTCCATGGTCAATGTTGTAAGTGCTGCTATTTTTGGAGATGGCGCAGCCTGTGTGTTGATGTCGTCCGAAGAAGATGCCATGGGACCAAAAATTGTAGATGAGGCCATGTACCATTTTTACAATGCAACGCAGATGATGGGGTTCAAAATGGTTAATACGGGTTTACAAATGATATTGGATAAGGAGGTTCCCAATCAAATTGCGCAGCATTTTAATGATATTATACATCCATTTTTAGCTCAGAATGGCAAAACGATAGAAGACATAGCACATCTCATTTTTCATCCTGGAGGCAAGAAAATTGTGCAAACCGTGGAAGATCTATTTGGCGGGCTGGGAAAAAACATTGATGATACCAAAGAAGTTCTTAACTTATACGGTAATATGAGTAGTGCCACTGTGCTATATGTGCTTGAGCGGTTTTTGGAACGGGATATTCCCGAAGGCGAATACGGGCTCATGTTAAGTTTTGGCCCTGGTTTTTCGGCACAGCGTATACTATTGGAATTTTAAACAGACAACATGGACAAGACTTGGGCTATCATATTGGGAGGAAGTAGTGGGCTGGGCTTAGCCAGTGCATTAGAACTTGCCAAGCAAGGTTTTCATATTTTCATTGTACATCGTGATCGTAAATCGAATATGGCTCCCCTTCAAGAATCCATCAAGGTCATGCGTGAAATGGGAGTAGAGGTGCGCACCTTGAACAAGGATGCTTTGAAAACAGAAACTATTGCCGAAGTAATTAGCATGCTTCCAAAAAGATCTGTGAAAGTCTTGCTTCATAGTATTGCCAAAGGAACCGTAAAGCCCATGCAGGAACTATCCATAGATGATTTTAGGATTACTTTGGATGCGATGGCACTTAGTTGGTGGGAATGGACTTCGGCCTTGATAGCTGCGGAAGCATTTGCTGAAGGAGCTCAAAACCTTGCCTTTACCAGCGAAGGGAACAATCGCGTTTGGAAAGGATACGGAGCCGTTTCGGTAGCCAAAGCTGCGTTGGAGGCAATAATGAGACAGATGGCTGTAGAGTATGGCCCATTGGGTATTCGAACCAATTGCATTCAGGCTGGGGCTACAGACACTCCTTCATTAAGGCACATTCCAAATTACGAAGTGCTCCTAAAGCATGCGGAAAAACGAAACCCATTAGGACATGTCACAACACCAGAAGCAGTGGGGAAAGTGGTAGCGATGCTCTGTTCAAAGGATTCCAATTGGGTAAACGGTACCATAATTAAAGCAGATGGAGGAGAAAGCCTATGTTAGTTAACAATGAAGACATCATCGCCCAATTACCGTATGAAAAGCCTTTTCTTTTTGTAGACACCCTAGATCACGTTTCTGATAATGGAGCGGAAGGGACCTATACCTTTCTGGAAAATGAGTACTTCTACAAAGGGCATTTTAAGAACAACCCCATTACGCCCGGTGTCATTCTTACGGAGTGCATGGCCCAAATTGGCGTAGTTTGTTTGGGAATTTACTTAATTGATGGCTTGACCCCAGAAGACCGAATCGCATTGGTTTCTAACCAAGTTCAGTTTTACGAACCTGTATTGCCTGGGGAACGGGTCACCGTTATTTCAGAAAAGGAATACTTTCGTTTTGGTAAACTGAAATGCAAAGTAAAAATGGTCAATGCCAATAATACATTGGTTTGTAAGGGAACTATTAGTGGAATCATCTTTAAAAGTGATACCCATTGAGGAAAAGAGTCGTCATAACAGGTTTGGGAATTGTAGCTCCTAATGGGGTAGGAGTCCCCTCGTTTCTCAAAAGCATCCAGTCTGGCACATCGGGAATTAGACACTTTCCAGAATTGGCCGATCTCAACTTCTCCTGCCAGTTAGGAGGCAAACCCGATGTTTCCGATGAACTATCAAAGCAATATTTCACCGATTTAGAACTGCGCAATTTCAATAGCAATGGCATTTTGTATGGAGTAATTGCCGGAATGGACGCTTTAGCCTCTGCGGGTATTGAAGTTGCAGGAAAAGATGACGAACCCCTGTGGGATTTGGGAATTGTTTTCGGAACAGGAACCAGTGGTGTAGAAAAATTCCGTGAGGCCATTTATAAATTAGACGAGGGTAAGGTTCGCAGACTGGGAAGCACGACGGTAATTCAAACCATGGCAAGCGGTATCACGGCTTACCTTGGAGGAAAGATTGGAGCTGGGAACTGGGTAACGACTAATTCTTCCGCCTGTGCTACGGGTACCGAAGCGGTCCTAATGGGCTATGAACATATTGCCAATGGTAAAGCCGAAAAAATGCTGTGTGGTAGTTGTAGCGATGCAAGCCCTTACATATGGGGTGGTTTTGACGCTATGAAAGTGACCACTTTTAAGAACAATGACACTCCGCAAAAGGCATCCAGGCCCATGAGTGCTTCTGCCAGTGGATTTGTGCCCGGAAGCGGGGCTGGGGCATTGGTGTTGGAATCCTTGGAAAGTGCCCAAAAAAGAGGCGCTACCATTTATGCAGAGGTATTGGGCGGATGTACAAATAATGGAGGACATCGGTCGGGTGGTAGCATGACAGCTCCCAATAGTAGGGCTGTTCGGAGATGTATTATGGATGCGCTTGATAATGCAGGCATTAGCGCCAATGAAATAGATTATATTAATGGACACCTAACTGCAACGGCCAAAGATCCTACGGAAATAGAGAATTGGTGTGAAGCCCTAGGTAGAAAGGGCGATGAGTTCCCATACATTAACTCATTGAAAAGTATGATTGGGCATGGCTTAGCTGCCAGTGGAAGTATGGAAGTGGTTGCGACCATTCTTCAATTGCATCATGGGTTCATTTTCCCTAATATTAATTGTGAGGATCTTCATTCCGAAATTAACAAACTCATTGATCCTGAAAAGATTCCCCAAACGCTAAAGGAGTTGCCTTTAAATACTGTAGCAAAAGCAAGTTTTGGCTTTGGTGATGTAAATGCGTGTATTATCTTTAGAAAAATTTAGCACATGACATCCGAAGCCATCTTCGATCAACTACGGGACATCATTAAAGTATACCTGCCAGAAGACGTAACCGTTGAAAGCATTACTCAAGACAGTCATTTAATTCAAGAGTTGAATATTAACTCAGCGCACCTCATCGATGTAGTGCTTGATGTGGAGGATGCCTTCAATATTGAAATAAAGGATCATGAGCTTCAAGCACTGGATACCGTTTCCAATGCCATTGTCTTAATTCAGGAAAAACTAAACAACTAATCGCATTTTAACCATGGAAGCATTTTTTACTGCTGAAAATTTAATCACTTTATTATTGCTCATCTTGTTACAAGGTGTATTGGGACTGGACAATTTGTTGTATATCTCAATCGAATCGAAAAGGGCGCCGTTGGATCAACAGGCCCGGGTGCGACGATTGGGAATTGGTATGGCCATTGTTCTCCGGATTGTGCTTTTATTCGTCCTATTAGAGCTCATTAACTTGTTTCAGGATCCTTGGTTTGTCATCCCATTGAACGGTTATTTCGATGGCTCGTTCAATCTTCACAGTATCATTATTCTTTTTGGTGGGGTATTTATTATGTATACCGCCATGAAGGAAATCTGGCATATGATGGTAATTCATGAAAAGGGAGATGCAGAAAAGAAACCCAAATCCGTTGCCAATATCATTACCTCGATTGTAATCATGAACTTGGTGTTTTCCTTCGACTCCATTTTAGGGGCTATTGCCCTAACCGATGTATTCCTCACTATGGCTATTGCCATTATTGTGGGTGGATTACTTATGATTTGGTTGGCGGGAAGGGTTACCGAGTTCCTTAGAAAGAACCGCATGTATGAGGTCCTAGGGCTTTTCATTCTCCTTATTGTTGGAATCATGCTTCTTTCAGAAGGCGGGCATTTAGCACATATGCATCTCTTCGGAAGCGAGGTAACGGCCATGAGTAAGACCACGTTCTATTTTGTCATTGCGGTCCTCATTCTCATTGATATTGTTCAAGGACGTTACCAGAAAAAATTAAGTGCAGAGCTTAACAAGGAAATAAAAGATTAATATGTTTTCTATCTCCCTTCCAGACGTACCAACGAAAGTTTTAGCTGTAAAATTAACGGTACAGGGGGAGAGGAGTGTGCGCAGTGAACATCCGTGGATCTTTAGTGACAGCATAGAAAAAATAAGCAAAGAAGGAGCTTCGGGGGATATTGCTGTTATTTTTAGTCATACCAAGAATAAGCCGATGGGGGTTGGACTCTATGATCCCGATTCTCCCATTAGAATAAAAATGGTACACTTTGGTAGCGGGGCACAATTAAACACCTCTTTTTTCAATGAATCCATACAAAACGCCTACACTTTAAGGGAGGAATTACTCAAAACTCAGACAAATAGTTATCGACTATTATTTGGTGAGAACGATGGTTTTCCGGGATTGATTGCAGACGTTTACGACAACGTCTTGGTGGTAAAGCTGTATTCGGCTATTTGGTTTCCATTTTTGGAAATTGTTTTAGGACATCTTATTGAAATTTCTGACGTGGATTGCTGTGTGATACGATTAAGCCGGAACCTTCAGAACAAGAACACCTATGAAATTACCGACGGCGCTGTGGTGTATGGCCAATTAGATAATGAAATTGTCCCATTTGTTGAACATGGGGTGCATTTTTCCGCTAACGTGATTAAAGGGCATAAAACAGGTTACTTTCTGGATCATCGTGCCAATAGAAAAAGAGTGGGGGAGTTGGCCCATGGCAAAACAGTACTGGATGTATTTAGTTACGCAGGTGGATTCTCCGTACATGCATTGGTCGGAGGCGCTACTGAAGTAACTAGTTTGGACATTAGCAGGCAAGCCTTGGAGGTTGCCAAGGAAAATGTAAAGCTAAACCCTATAAAAGGGACACATAAAACCATAGTTGGGGATGCCTTTGAAGAAATGAAATCCTTGATTGGAAAGGGAAGACAATATGATATTGTGGTTATAGACCCTCCAAGCTTTGCAAAAAGCGCAAAGGAAGTTGCTGTTGCCAAAAAAAAATACGCACAATTGGCTCATCTGGGAGCCAAACTGGTGACAGCGAAAGGGATATTGGTATTGGCCTCCTGTTCTTCCAGGGTAATGGCACAGGATTTCTTTGAAATCAATAGCCGTTCTTTAAAACATTCGGGGAGGAAGTATAAAGTAATGGACCAAACCTTTCACGATACGGATCATCCTATCGCTTTTCCTGAAGGTGCTTATTTAAAATGTGAGTATTATCGTTTTAGCGGTTAAACGAAAATGGAAATGATACCTACAAAGGTAATTCCCACCAAAGCCAAGATGGTAGTCATGACCGTAAAGCTCCTAAAGGTTTGTTTCTCTGTCATACCCATATATTTGCACACCAACCAAAATCCACTGTCGTTTACGTGAGACATGATGGTGGCTCCCGAAGCTATAGCAATAACCAACAGTGCCGTATCCATGGCGCCCAGAGGATCCGTTTCCAATAAAGAAGCCACAACACCGGCGGCAGTGATCATAGCCACTGTGGCCGACCCTTGTAGGATTCTAACCAAGGCGGCAATGATAAATGATACCACTAGAATGCCGAGTCCCAATTCCTTAAAATAGTCCGCCAGCATCGTTCCGGTTCCAGTCTCAATGAGCATTTGTTTGAACACCCCACCGGCGCCAGTAAGCAAGATGATAATCCCTGCAGGTGCCAACGACTTTCCAGTAATATTCTGAAGTGTTTGAGCAGTATTCCCCCTTTTTATCCCCAACACATACCATGCAATAAGATTGGCCAAGATTAGCGCCACAAAGGGATGTCCAATCATTTTAGACCAACTTTTAAGACTCTCTGAAGCCCAAGGTGCCAAATCACTATTGAGAAAGGTATTACCTACTATAAGGAGAATGGGTAAAGCAATGATGCTGAATATCATGGCGACCGAAGGACGCTTGCTATCCTCTTTTTCAATATCGGATAATAAGGCGGGTGCATCCAAGTGAATTTTCTTGGCGATATATCGGCCAAATACGGGGCCGCTAATAATAGCGGTAGGTATACCGACCAAGAAACCAAAGACAATGACCCAGCCCAAATCTGCCTTAAGGATATCGGCAACCGCCACGGGTCCTGGAGTCGGTGGGATAAAGGTATGGGTCACCGCTAATCCAGCCAATAATGGGATTCCGTAAAGCAGTAAGGATTTTTTCGATGTTCGTTGTAATGAATAGATCATGGGCACCAAAATGATGAATGCCACATCAAAAAACACAGGAATGGCAATTAAAAAACCGGTCAGCATCAAGGCCCAAGAAGTTCCTTTTTCCTTGAATCGTTTCAACAAAAAGGAAGCTACTGCCTCTGCGCCGCCAGAATGCTCCAGTATAGCCCCAAACATAGCACCTAAACCGACGACGACAGCTACAAAACCGAGGGTGCTACCCATTCCTTCCTGAATGGTAAGGATAATTTGATAGGGATCCATCCCAGCAATAATACCCACAATGATACTTGCAATGAGTAGCGCTATAAACGCTTGTATTTTAAAACGTAAGATGAGCAACAGCAAAGCTGCGATACCTACAAATATGGCAATGAGTAATGTACTATCCATTTTCGGTCCAATTAGTGGTGAAAGATTCGTTTTCTGGGCGGTCGTTTCGCCTATAGGTATGAGCCCCAAATTCATCGCGTTGCGCCTGAATGATATGAGCAGAGGATTGTGCAGAAGTTATGTGTTTGAAATAATTATAACTTTCTGATATGCAATTAATTAATATCCTATTATTTAATGAATACTTTATTGTTTCCTTCCATGCATTTTCCCTTTTGGTCAGTATACCAAAAACAACAAGTTGATCCATTAAGGAGGTGTGATTTTGCAGGATTTCGGCACATTCTTCCATGAAGTTGGACTTAATGATGCACCCTTCGGTCCATATCCTAGCTACTTCGGCTAGATTGATATTCCAACCAAAGGCATTGGAGGCCGATCTTATTACTTCGAAACCCTGATGATGGTTAATCATTCTACTCGCCAAATAGGCATCTTCCAATTGTTTTGCATCTGGTTTTTCGTAACTATCCGTTCTTTTTATTTTGGAACCGTACCTAAGACGTGTTTCCTTTAGTGAGGAGAGGTATCGTGCCGTTACGGCTGCATTGATAGTAGGAGCAGGGACCCCCAGTTGAAATGCCAATTGTGATGTCCAGGAACCGGTTCCTTTATTCCCTGCCTTATCTAACACCTTGTCAATTAAGTATGCATCGCCGTTCTTCTTTCTCAGTATTGACGCCGTAATCCCTAAAAGGTAGCTTTGTAGCACTCCACGGTTCCAATTGGAGAAAATTGTTGCAATCTCTTCATTGGAATGGGTAGGAGAGAGGACGGCATAGCAATCGGCAATGAGCTGCATTTCTCCGTATTCGATACCATTGTGTACTGTCTTTACCAAATGGCCAGCACCATCGGAGCCTACTAGGGAAACACAAGGATTTCCGTCTTTGTCTTTTGCTGCCATGGCCTTCAGGATATCCTGGAAAGGAGCGTAGGCATTGCTATTTCCTCCGGGCATGATACAAGGGCCTTCCAAGGCTCCTTTTTCACCTCCGGAAATACCCACTCCCAAAAATTGAATTCCATAGGCTTTCAGCCCTTCAACCCGTCTTTGGGTATCCAGAAAATGGGAGTTACCGCCATCGGCGATGATGTCCCCTTTATCCAAATGTGGTGTAAGTTCGTTGATTACAGAATCTACAGCACTTCCAGCTGTGATCATGAGCAAAATCTTTCGTGGCTTTTGCAGGGAAGCTACAAATGCCGATAGGTCCGTGAACCCAAGAGCCCTTCCATCAACCTCCTTTACAAAGTCTGGGACTATGTCTTTTTCGGTTTCGGTCCAGCGATTATAGACGGAAACATGAAATCCCTTGGAAAGAGCATTCTTTGCCAAGCTTCGGCCCATTACTCCCAATCCAATAATTCCAATTTCAGACTTAGTCATTCTGTAATTCATTTAATATGGTATCGATGATCTTATTTGGGTTTCTACGAATATCGACATGAAATCCATAATCCGGCACTTCCAGTGCATCAAATTGAGACTGCAACATATCTGCTTTCATGAAATGATTTCTGTTTGCCATTCGTTCGAATATCGTATCGAATGTACCCGAAAGGAACACCCAATCCACAGGTGTATTTTCTGCTAAAAGTGTACGGTACGACTCCTTTAAAGCCGAACACGCCAAAACGGCTCCTTCTGCTGCGCTCCATATATCAATATTTTCAGATAACCTTTTTAGCCAAGGATAGCGGTCCTCATCATTGAGGGGAATACCGTTCTTCATTTTTTCGATATTACGATCAGGATGGAAATCGTCTGCATCATAAAACGGAACATGCAAAGCGTCTGCCAGCTTTTTGCCAATGGTAGTTTTGCCACTGCCGCTTACACCCAATACAATTATGACCTTATTCCTGCCCAAAGAAATCACTTTTTACACCCGTCACACCGGGATCCGCCACAAAAAGGGACCCAGCCAATGGATATTGTTCTTTCTCCTCATCGGTCATGTCTACGCTCGCCGAAGTAATATAAAGCTTGTCCAAATTATGCCCTCCAAAGGCACATGCGGTTACGTTATGGGCGGGCACTTCAATTTTTGACATGAGTTCCCCCGTTTTGGGATTGAACCGGGCCACGGCATTGCCATTCCACATTCCCACCCAAAGCATGTCTTCAGAATCGATAGTCATGCCATCGGGAAAACCATCTTTTGGATCTACTATAACCGCCACACGCTCATTAGAGATGGTAGCAGTTGCCTTATCATAATCATACGCCCTAATCGTGCCCGTTGGTGTATCTATATAGTACATGGTACTATGATCCTTTGTCCACACTATCCCGTTGGAAATAGTGACACTATCAATCATTTTCTCGGTTTTGCCCAATGCATCGATTTTATACACGCTTCCCATGGGTTGCGTCTGTTCCAGATGCATGGAACCCACCCAAAGATTTCCATTTGGGTCGCACTTGCCATCATTGAAGCGATTTATATCCATATCCTTTTCAACTTCAGAAAGAACAGCCAATGAACCATCGTGGGTATTCATTGTGTATATCCCATCCTCTAATGCCACCACTGCCATTGAATCATTTTTTGGAACCACGGTACCAATAAGTGAAGGGGTGGGGAAGGACCGGTTCCTCTTGGTTTTTGGATTGTAAATATGCAGCTGCTTCCCTAGGATATCTACCCAGTAGAACTCTTGTGTCTTATGATTCCAATAGGCACCTTCGCCTAATTCGGCCTTAATTTGATATTCCAATAGCGCAGAATTAGCGAGTTCCTTTTTTACTTCTTGAATTTCCGATTCGGTGGGTTTCTCCTTACAGCCTGCAACAAAAATTATAAGTAAAATTATGGTTAAGAAGGGGTTAGCTTTCATTAGTGGGAATGTTAAAAAAGTGATTTTATCACAAATTTTTTCTAAAAAGTTTTAAAATTAGTTCTTTAGTATTTAATTTCGAAATAAAATAACGAGAGTTATGACGAAAACACCAAAGAAAAAAACGCACGCAGACTTTCAGTCCCGATATAGAAGATCCTTTAATTTTAGAAGCAATTCTAAAAATGACAAGTTGGTGTTAAATGAGAACGGTGAACTTGTGCTTGTGAAAAAGGACAAGCACTAAGCTTTTTATCATTTAATATAACATTGTAGGCGCTTGGTGCGCCTTTTTTTATTGGGTGTCATAAGGAAGGTTGATACTTATATCCACAGCATTTCGTTCCCTTTCCTCGTAAATATTGACCTTAAAATCTTGGGTGTTTATGGAAGTCGTGCCCTTCAGCTCGTTTTCAATATTGGTGAATTGCCATGTCACGGTATTCGAAATCCCTTTAATGGTCAAGGTTCCCTCCACCTGAAAGGAATCTGCCGTTCCCGTTATGGCCGTACTCGTAAATGATAGGGAAGGGTGCTCGTTGGCATAAAAGTATTTCTTTGAACGTAGGTGCCTACTTCTGAACCAATTGTTGGTATCTAAGGATTTAGTGGCTACGGAACCAGAGATTACGGAGGATTCCAAATCGCCTAAATCGATTTGTCCCGTAAAATTGAAATCATCCATGGTTCCTTCCACATCTTCATCCAAGAACACAAAGGTAACTTGGGCTTCGGCTTCATTAATAGTTATAGTTTGAGCAACTAGTGATAGGTTCAGTAAAAATAAAATAGTGATAAGTAGGGTCTTCATAAGTAGGGTTTGTTATAATAAGTAATTCGTTTTTAATCAAAGAATGAAATACGCATATCGCCAATGGCCCATTCTAAGCCACCGAGAATGTGGGTAAGCACATACTTGTCTGAATAGGCTTCCTTGGTATGGCCTAGGGCCGTATAGAAAACCCTTCCGCCATCGTACACCTGATACCAGGAAATAGGATGGTTATCGGCGTGGGTTCCTCCGTCGTAGGTAGTTTCATCTACCGTGACCAACACTTCTATACCAGGTTGCATATCCTTAAAGTTGTACCATTCATCAAAATGCTCGTAGGACGGGGAAATCCATTGAGTAGAAGGATGGTATGCATTCTGGCTTGATAAAGTGGCTTTTTGCTGATCGGGGTGACTTTCAAAATAGGCACCTATCATTTTGCCATACCATGGCCAGTCATATTCGGTATCGGTGGCTGAGTGTATGCCTACGAAGCCGCCACCATTGTTCATATAGTTTTTGAAAGCATTCTGTTGTCTTTCATTGAATACATCTCCGGTGGTATTCAGAAAAACAACAGCTGCATACTGCTTTAGGTTTACATCATTAAACTGGGATGCATCTTGGGTATCATGCACCGTAAAATTGTGCTGCCCGCCCAATGATTTAATTGCGTTAATGCCATAAGGAATGGATTCATGTACATATCCTTCGGTCTTAGTGAATACCAGCACCTTGGGATCCTTGGTCTCCCTGGCACAGGAACCAAGCCATGCGCACAGCACAAGACCAGAAAGGAGTAGAATTTTTTTCATAGCTGCAGGTATTGCCTTACAAAAATAGTAAATTTGAAAGCCGATCTTATTACTTTTTATCAACACTAATACACAATTCACCTATGAAATACGGGATACTTTGTTTACTGTTATTGACATTCGTACAATGTAAACAGCCAGAAGAAAAACAACCGGAAAACACCTTTGTTGAAAGCGAGACCACTGTAGTTGAAACAAGTCCTTCGGAATGCCAGGGCAGTTTTGCGCATAATGTTTACATCTGGTTAAAACGCCCGGACATGAAAGAAGATCAGGAAGCCTTTTTAGAATCGTTGAATCGTTTTCTGGATGCGTCTGAATATATCGTTAGCAGTCATGTGGGGTATCCGGTTCCGTCAGAACGCGATGTGGTAGACGATAGCTTTTCCTTCAGTATTGTGCTTACCTTCAAGAATAAAGAGGACCAGGATCTATACCAGGTAGAACCGGTTCACCTGAAATTCGTGGAAGAATCTTCCCATCTTTGGAATAAGGTGGTGGTATACGATTCCATGAATCTTCGTGAATAAATTCCTTAGGCTTTGGTTGAGGCTTGGTTCCGTCCCTTTACGGCCCATAGTACCAAAATCGAAATCCCGGAACATACAGCAAACCCGATAAATATGGGAAGGGTAGAGGCTTCCAAAAAGCGACCCACAAAAGTGCTTATGGGGACTGCCATTAAGGTGGATATAAGCCCCGTAATGGCTGCTGCAATCCCTGCGATATGACCTACAGGTTCCATGGCCAGGGCACGTAGATTTCCGAATAGGAATCCGATAGCAAAGAATTGAAGGGCAAAAAACGTAAGCAAAATATAGATGCTAGGATTATTGCCAGAATAATACAGGACCACATAGACCATGGAAATCACAAAAAAAGCTAGGAGGGAAGTGGTCACCAATTTTTCCATTCCCAACCTGACCACCAGAATCCCATTGAGGGAAATGGCTGCACCAATAGCAATGGCGAGTCCTGCGAATATATAAGGGAACTCATCCTTTAGTCCATATTGACTGTCGAATATCTGCTGGGAAGCACTTAAGTATACCATAAACGAACCGACCACAAACCCTGATATGATGGTATATCCCATGGTTTGTCTATGCTGTAGGATCTCTTTTAGTCCTAGGTATAATCGTTTAAAGGTAAAGGGGATCTGTTTTTCCTCGGTCAGTGTTTCCCGTTGCCGTAGCCAAAACCAAAGAGAGATGATTACACTAATGCCTACTTGTACATAGAAAATGGCTTCCCAATTGTAGTGATCCAAAATCCATTTTCCCAGCGCTGGAGCAATAATGGGAACCAAAAGAAAAACAACGGTCACGAAGGACATAATACGCGCCATATAATCGCCGGAATAGAGATCCCGAATAATGGCAATGCAAATAGTTCTGGGAGCGGACAATCCTACACCTTGAAGGATTCGACCTGCTACCATAACTTCAAGGCTTTGGGCGTACACGCATATAACACTGGCGATTATAAACACAATAAAACCAAGATATACCGAGGGTTTACGTCCCACACTATCGGATAGGGGCCCAAACAATAATGGGCCAATCCCCAATCCCAAAAAGATCATGATAATAAGCAACTGATTGTCGACAGCTTGCTTTGTGCCAATGGCAACACCAATAACATCCAGGGCAGGTAACAATGCGTCTATAGCAAGTGCGACTACCGACATTAGTGAAGCCATTAGGGCGATAAATTCGAATTGGGAGTGCTTGTTTGGGGTTTGCATGAGTGCAAAATTAGCCTTTTTATTACTCACTATAACCCATAAACGGTAATTCTATGTTTTCAATGAAATAAGAAGCGTAAGCTACTGAAGTACAGCTAACAAGTAAGAATAATAGTACAATTATTTTTCCATCTGTATGAGGAGTTTTACACTTTTGATTGTTTAAGTAATAAACGCAGTAAAGTTGTTATGTAAAATGAAACATACAGTAAACACGCAAGAAACCGTGTGTCCCTAAAAAGAAACATTTCCCTATGAGAACTTAACCACTTTAATCCTACAAACCCAACAAGAATGTTTTGGTATCTGAAAACCGCTCTGGAACCGGCCCCGCTAGAGTGGTTTTCCTTTTTTGCATCCCTTGTAATAACGTATTACCTGCTGTGCAACAGCCCGTTAAATATTAGTTAATTGGGAATTTGATATTCTGAAAGCAGAATATCTTTAAATCGGTTTCTTCAATATAGCTAGGCAATGAACACCCTTTTTAGATTTTTTGTGATACTAATGGCTCTTCTAGTTTCTCCATTGGTACTGGGCCAATATGTAGAAAGTGAATGGGAAGATCGGGATACTTGGATGGATGTGGATTTTATTTTTGATCAAGCTGAAATTGAAAAAGGGAGCTTTGTAGCAGACATTGGTTGTCATGAAGGCTATTTAAGTATTCATTTGGCCAAAAGAGTAGGGGACTCAGGGGGAGTATATGCCGTGGATGTCCGTGAAGATCGGCTAGATGTATTACGCGATAATCTTGAAGACAGGGATCTGAATAATGTAGAAGTTATTCTGGGCGATTACGATGATCCCAAATTACCCCGTAATACGCTGGATGTGGTGATCATTATGGATACGTATCATGAAATGGAAGAATACCAAACGATATTGGATCATGTGTACAGTTCGTTAAAACCCAATGGGAAGATTGTCATTGTAGAGAAACTGAAGTCGCGAATTATAGGAAGCTCCCGGCAGGCACAGACCAATGCCCATAGTTTAAGTACCGGCTATGTGATTGAAGAACTTCGCAATGCAGGTTTTAGGGTGCTTTATGAAAACAATGATCTGGGTAATTGGGAGAATGATGAAGATAAGGTAATCTGGATGCTGATTGCCAAGAAAACTTAAGCCAATGCGTCTTAGGAATGCGTCAAGGTGTAGATATTGACTTTGTTTTCTTTCCCTTTCAACAGTACGTTCCCCATATGTTTGGCTATAAAATTGTTTTTCATACTTAACTGATCTTTAAGACTTTCCGAAATTAATATGGGCACCTTGTAGTTGTTGCATTCGGCCTGTATTCTTGCTGAAGTATTGATGACATCTCCGTGAAAGGCCAATTCCTTTTTAACCACACCGACTTCTGCCACCATGAGGGTTCCACCATGCAATCCAGCTTTGAATAGGGGAGTTAGGCCATATTTTTCATTATAGTATGCAGACTTATTTTTCAGGAATGCGGCAAATTCGAAATACATTTGCACACAGTTATTATTGGCCAAACCTTTTTTATAGGGCCAGCTCAACACGGCTTCATCACCAACATACTGGTATATTTCGGCTGAATATTCGGGTACGATTTCGTTAAGGTCGTAAAAACAGTCCTGTATCAGCTGGCTGTATTTAAAATGCCCCAATTTTTCTGCTATGGTGGTTGAGGACTGTAGGTCTAAAAACATAAAAATCCGTTTTTCTTCCTGTGGTTTCTTATAACGGCCGAGCAACATTTTAAGAAAAACCCCCTTACCAAATTTCTCGTTGGCTATTTTAATAAAGGAAAAGACAATAGAAACCAATAGCACATAAACCAAGGTGGATTTAAATATTTCATCTTCCCATAAAGGCCCTGTAGCGTTAACATCGATGCCAAATCTTATTTCAATAATGGATTTCGCAATGGTAGAAACGATGATTAAAGAAGTTAAGTATAATAGTGCTTTAAGGAGTATAAGCAACCCAATGGATAATCTTTTTGAAGCGTATTTCTCGAAGAAGAATTCGATATGCGCGAATATGAAACCCATAAGCATTCCGGAAAACGCGAACAATCGCACCAAATGCGACATTACCAAAACTTCTTTGTAATCGCTGTTTATGGTGGTGCCTTCAAAGTCGGCCAAACCGTAAAACCGAAATATACAATACAGTACCATGGCCATACTCCAGAAAACCATGGAGCGGAGAACTTGTTTCCCGTATTCTTTTAATGACTTGTACATGGTTGGAGTGTCTTGGTAGGGGAAGTTACGATTTATTTGAAAGCAGGGAAAGGGTCTAGGAATCGAAATATCCTATTTTACATAATGTAAATTATAGTACATTTATAGCAAAAGGCCCAATGTGGCCCCATAAGGAGATTTCCGCATAGCTTTGCTATTTTGCATAATATCAGATATCACTTCGCCTTTGGCGGATTATATCGGCAGATATTATGTAAAAGGAAATCCCAGCCATTTGTACCAAACACAACTCTACTGTATCTATAATGGTGTCCATCGCTTGGCCACACCAAAAAAAGCTAAACTTTTGCTTCTTATTGAAATTCTTGTATTCGGGGAAAATCCCGCAAGATTTTTTTCTGGGTGAATCTAGAACCTTGTTAAATGCAGAACTACCATTGAAGTTTTCTTTTAGAATTTACTCTTTAGTAGGAACTAACAACTCTCTTATGTCTACATCTAAAATTATGGCAATCTTCTTAAGATCCTTAAGATGCGGTTGCGACTTGTTATTGAAAATGTTAATAAAAAACTAAAAGATGAGATTGAAGATTTTAAAAAGAAGATAAAGCCCTACCCGACTGGTAATAGAAAAAGAAAATCCAATTAGGCCTTCTATCTTTTGCCAGGTTTTGCTAAACCTAAACGGTTACGCGATAGTGTATGCAAGCCCATATCATTCTAACAATATGGCAGTAATTTTCATCTGAAGACCGTGCTAACCATATGTTCTGACACTTACCTAAGGATCAAAATTATATTATTACTAATGTCCTACTATGGATTATTCAATGTTTAAATCTTCGAAATCATCCATATCGAAATCAAACTCTTCCATAAATACTTCATTAACTGCATAGGTGAGTTTTTTATCGTCTTCATTTTTAGGAAAGCTTATAGCATATCCAACTATCGGTATTTCTAAATTAGAATCTTCCCAACCGTTTGGTTTTGGGTCAAGTGGATATATTAAAAGCAATCCATTTTGTGCTGGTCTTAAAGCTCTAATATTTTTCCCCGTAGGCGTTGCAGGCGGTTCCTTTTTTTTATTTTTCCTTTCACTTCTTTTCCAATCCTCTACAGTTAGTTCTAAAGCCTTCTCAAATAATTTTCCTCTTATATTAAAATCAATGTATTCATGTTTCGGGTCAATTATATGACTTTTGGCTACCTCATAATAATCACCATTACCAATTCTTGAATCACTTCTCATTGTGAGACCGACAGAAATATATTCATCATTAATTTTAAATAAATTGCTCCTTTTGTTTTGTTTATTAGAAATTAGAACTATTGTCCAGTTAGTTAGAAAATTATGTTTTGATTGTTCCGATATATACTCTATTATTTTTTGATGCTCAACTCGATTGTCTGCTACATACCTTCTTAAAAATTGAAGAACTGTTTCAAAATTATTTTCACCTTGCCAAACAAATTGTTGTCCATTTTTAAAAATTGGCGGTTCTAATGAGTTAATAATACTATAAGTATGTTTGTAGTTATCATTAATTAATTCCCTATCCCTTTTAAAACACCAGGTCTCCCTTAATTTATCAGAATAAGTAAGTTGCATTTCCTGACTCGATCTCATTTTGTTAGTTGCTGTAATCTTAAGTACTCCAGGACTTCTTCTTACTTTTATTCCAAAGTTTTTTGGACTTTTTCTTTCCCGCTTCATTTGCTCAAATTCTTCTCGTAATTCTTCAGATGCAACAGTAATATACTTGTACCACTTTATTAACTCACCACTTGTGTAAAGCCTACATAAATCTAAATATCCGTGACGATAACCAAACCATCTGCCCATTTGCATCAAAGTATCGTACATTACTGAAGCTCGCAAATAGTAACTTACTGATAATCCTTCAAGAGTAAGACCTCGGGAAAGTTTATTGCCTCCTACAGCAATCACAGACAAACCAGTATGCCTATATTGATAATAATCTAAAGATGAAATATTTTCAAAGCCTTCTAGTCCTTCTTGTGTACTATCACCGTGAATAGCTCTAACCTTAATTTTTGCACTAGATTTTTTTAATTGAGTCTCTACTTCAAACCAATCAAGATGGCGAATTATGGTATCATCATATCTTTCATCTTCAATAACCATGTCTGTAATTACATCAAACTCGTTTTCATAAAGCTCTTTTAACTCTGATACAATAGTTCCTTGACTATATTGTATTTGCTGTTGCCAATTCTTTAATAGTCTATTAATGAGACTAGCTATTTTATTTTGCCAGCGAACAAATCGAGTAACATGGACCAACATTGAATTATGCACTTTTATTTGACCTCTGGCTCGACGAATGGCACAAGTAAGTATAAATGACTTTATAGCTAGCTTCAAACTTTCCGGAAGATCATCTGGAAGTGGGTCATCTTTTTTGTGTTTATCAGGAAAATAAACACTGTATTCTGTCGGTTTTAATTCTTTCAACAAAGGCAACCCCTGATACTCTTTATCTGGTTCTGAACTTAATTCTCCATCTAATCCAAATATCTCCTTTGGACCAATGTAGTTGGAAGGCGCTGGAATGTTTAAAATAAAATCTTTAGGAAATAAATCTCTTCCAGAATGCCTCCAAAATTCGGACAACCTCACATTTAAGCCCCGAGATATGTCATCTTCATCTTCTGTTAACGGTATAAAAACATTAGCAAATGGGGTAGCTGTATATCCAACGTAAGCACTCTGCTGAAAAAGAGAAAGTAACGACCTAATCAATCCATTAATGGTTGAGACGGTATTTGGCGATATATTTATGGATGCGTTATCCGCTTCATCATCAATAACTAATAATGGAAGTCTTTTTACTAATTTTTTTCCATCTCCGAGCTCATCACCACGATCTGAAAACCACCTGATAAATTCTTTTAAAACAGTTGGATTTTTCTTAACTACCAAAACCAAATGACCTGCTACTCCGGGGTTAACACCAACACTTCTTCTTGAAGTTGATTTAAAATCACCATCAAGAGCACTGGTTGTCAGATAATGAGCCTGAGGTCTTGAGTCATATTTACTTACACCAAAATTACGACTTTCTCCAGGTGATTCTCTATCTACTTGAGTGTCCCACCCTAAAAATCCAAGATCTGTTCTAAGCTGAGTTTGCGATCTTAAATCTTTTGTTAAACCTGCCAATACCACAATTATTTTATAACCGTAATCAGCAGCTTTAGACATTAATCCGATATAGTTGCTTGTTTTACCCGATTGAACTTGACCTACAACCATTCCTCGCTTATCCCAATCTCCTTCGGTTTTTGGATTTTTTAGACGATCTAAAATATCATCAGTAATATCATCAAGTTTTTCAACTGTATCTGGTGCCCATTTTTGGTCCTTCAGAAGATAGTTTTTATATCTATCCCAAAATCTTTTATCCACCTCTCCTTTTCTGGCATCAATCCAAGGTTCATAGCCCTCATCTAAAATTGTGTGTTTATCGGAGTCAATACTAAATTGTCTTCTTAGATATTCTGATACATATTCTACATTAATTTCATTCTCATTAAATGATCTTAATGCTCTTTGAATATCACTTTCTATATCGTTAACAGAAATAGGTTTTGGTTTAATATTCAAAAATGTTAACGCTACCTGGATAAGGCTTTCATTTTCAGTTTGAATTCTATCTATCTCAGTTCTTAATTCTTCTAATTCATCGCTGATCTCACCAGGAACATCTCCTTCCAGAGCATACTCATAGAGCTTTTTGGCTTCAATAAAATCAGCATTATCAAGTGCTATATATCCTGCACTTCTGAACAAAACGGACCTTGAAGGCTCAATATGCTGGTTGTACATCCCTAAAGCAGCTTTCTTTTCATATTTAAAAGCTCGTTCTGAAAGTTCTTTGAATTTCTCAATATCACCATTACGAAGTGCTCTCAAAGCCAATTCGGAATTGTCCATAGCTATGCGGTGATATTTTTGCAAATCATCGTTTTTCATATTACATTTCTTAATCCCGTTTTTATACGAGGTTGACCAAATTCTACAATTACAATCAAAGCAGGTAATAAAGTATGGTCAGATTTTTCAGATTGTATCATCTTTGTATTATACCTTGACTCAAATTGACTATCACTACCATTACGTAAACCAGAAACCTCTAATCTAACTTTATTCTGAAATAGAAAATTATCCTCGGTACCTAGCCAATAATCAATACCGGTTTTTTTTCTCGATTTCTCAATTGCTTTTACCTCCATTTCTTTTGACGCTACCATAAATGCCACACCATAAGCTCCTTCTTCTGTAGCCACCTGTTCATCATTATGAGTTCTTTTCATTTGGTCATTAACTTCAAAACGAGAAATATTATAGGTATTTCCAAAATGACCTGTATCAGCAATTTGAGAGGTCACCGAGTGTCCACAACTTTCTAAGCAAACAGAAGCAGCATGAGCAAAGTTTAAGCCTGCGGCTGATGTTAAAAAGTGATGTTTTTCTGTTTCAAGTTCTTTTAGGTCTAAATCCATAATGTTTAACTAATTTTCACCCAAGCCTTCCATTAACTCCGGATAATAATTAAATGGCTCTGTTCTTAATATTTCGTCTATAGCTTCTTCTTTAGAAAGCCCTCCATCTGTCAGTTCCTGGAATAGATTTATGACCATAGAAACCAGATCTGATATAGATTTCCCTTCAAATGGAATGTTCTGGTTATCCCTATTTTCACTTTCATCAATTATTATCATTGTCAATGGTAAAGTTTCTTCGATCAGTCTAAAAAGTCTTCTAATTTTGGTTTTATCATCTTCAATTCCATCAATAAAGCTTTTAATTAATGGGTGCTCTTTATTAATCTGATAACTCCTTTTACCATTCCACTTATGAGGAAGCCAAACAGGAATTTCTTTTTTATTTTTTTTTACTTTTCTAGCCTTACCTATTTGTCGATAAATATCCACTGCTTCTTTTCTTGCATCAATAGCTATCTTTTTTAACTCTTTCCTTATATCACTAGGTGGACTAATTGTAGACTTTTTTATATCCAATTGCCATTCCTTATCTAATTCTGAAGTATTAGGTACGTTAACCATAATTCTGGCAAGTTTACTATGTTCCTCTTGTTTGAACATGCCTAACCAATCGCCAGCTATAATCAATCTATTCTTCCTGTAAATGTAAAAACCTTGATGTGCATTCCACCCCTTTAGCCATGATGCTTTTTCAAAATCTTCTTTAGATAATTTAGAATTATGAGGCAATACCCAAGAATCAACTTTAACATTGCCTCTTAAGATATGTTCTTCATATTTATTGGTATGCTCACTAGATTTTATATAAGGATCCCATGGTGCTATTCGATCATCGTTTATCCAAATGTTTAGTTCCTTATTTTCTAAAAAGAGATGAAAGACCATTTGTAAATGTTTTTCCATAAGATTGATTTGATCCAGAAAACTATTCAAATCATCTTCATTATCTCTTTTGGTATTTTTAACAAGACTATCCATATCTTCCCATATAACAGCTGTACCATGTTTCAATATCTTTAGTCTATATATAAGTATATTGTTCTTCAAGTAGTTGAGTAGTCTCCATTCACCTGTTTGACCAACATAATCTAGATTCCAACTACGATATGATATTGCCTCTTCTTCTTTTTTACTTGCAACTGTGAGAATTCTACATTGGGAAAATGACGCAGTTTTAAGGCCTAAACCGAACCTTCCTAAGTCTTCAGAACTTCTATCAGAAAGAGGATTTTTTGAGCCTGGTCTCATTGCATCAACTAATTCTTCTAATGACATACCATTACCATCATCACAAATAATCAGTGAAGTTTCGGCTCCATTCCATTCAAAATCAATCCATACATTTTTAGCATTTGCAGCAATACTATTATCAATAATATCTGCCACAGCTGTTGATAAATTGTAGCCTATTGACCTGAAACTTTCTATCATTGAGCCGGCATGAGGAATAGCTTCTTCACATTCATATTTTTTAAATTGCTCAATCATAGATAATACTATTTAGTGTTAAACTATTTTTTTTCTAATGCGTAAACTGATGTGTTTTTTGTTCCTTCAGTAAACCTTTTAGGATCCCAAGATTGAGGTTGCACATACCAAACCTGACTAACCATAAACGTAGCAGATATTGCTGCACTTGCAACGGTTTCAATTTTTGACCCAGTAAGTGCAATTTCAAAACTAAAAGTTTGTTCTACAAAATATTTTTGGTAAGTTCCTGCTAAGTATCTCATTAAAGCAAGTAAATCTTCTGATTCGGATTCTACAATTTCTGCATGATTAAACCTACGAATAGCTACCTCTGCTGAAATTTTTGCTAGTTTATCCCTTGGGGAATCACCACTTGGGACTATTATATGAATCTTATCATACTCGCGTTCATCTAAGAATGAAAATAAGCGCTCGTGCTTAGGTGATGAAAAAGCGATAAGAACACGTCTAGAGGAATAATTATCAATGTTTTTTGGCAGTAGAGGTATTATTCTATAAGGGCCTGTTTCTCCTTTAAGTACATCTGTCAAGGACTCAAGAAATTTTGTGTGGTCACAATCTTTATATTCTGCCAATAGTCTTTCAATATCATCTTCCAAAGGGTAATGTTTTTCAGCTTCTGTAAAAACTATATTTATATTTTGATTATTGACAAGAGCATTTCTTACAACATTAAAAATTACTGCTTTGGGTAGACCTGTTATATCTACAGTAGCTTTTTTATCAAACATCATACTATCCTCAATGGCTCTACCTACAGGATGAATACTATAATTAATAGAATTTAGTTCAAAGCATTTAATAATATCCTCTTTTTTGCCGGGCTCATCAAACTCAATTAAATCTACATTAGCGAGAGAAAGTCCAATCCACTGCTTTATTGAATTAAGGGTACGCTCCTCAAATCCAAGGCCTGCAATGAAATTTAATTTATCATCATTTTTAAAATCTTTTAAAGACAATATCCTTACATCAGGAAGCTTGTTTATAGCTAACTCTAAAAGATTCTTTTCTAAAGTAATATCATCTTTATGATTTTCACTCTTTAATTCTTGTTCCCATAAAGTTTTTTGTATAGTATTAGGCTTATAAATATCACTTAACTCCTCTCCATTTTCACTCTCAACTGATTGTTGTTGTGGAATATCTGTTTTTAAATTTCTAATTAGAATTTTCTCTCCCTCTTTTGGGTTATTTAGCCAATTTTCCAATTGTTCCCCAGATAATTCAAAACGATCAGCATTTGATAAACCAATGTGATTAGTAACTCCATAGAGTTTTCTATAAACAAGCTTGAATTGTTGCTGTGGATTTACTCCTTGTCTATTAGTTCTCGAAGCCTCAGGACCACCAGAAAAATTAAAAATCCCAGCATCAATTAATTCCCTTACTTGCTCATATTGCTCATCAATATTTCCAGCAGTAATATTTATAAAGATTGAGGAATATTGTCTTAATTTAGTTTTTGGATTTTCTCCTTCTGCTTTTCTTGCTCGATATGATTGTACCAATAAATGATGAGCTGCTTTTGCAAAAGATTCTGCAAAGTCATACAATTTACTCTCTCTTCGATTGATATGATATAATCTGGAATTACAGAGTTCCAAATAACATTCATTTTGAATTTCTCTTGGCACAGGGTATTCCTTTCCACTTTTGTTTAAAATCATATCATACAAAGTAATTATATCTCCTATGTCTCCAACACAAACACTAGCTATAGCTGTAATGCCATGATAAAGCCCCTTCTTATCAGAAGCTTTTCCTTTTCTTGCAATATTTTCTGCAATGCTCTTAAGGGTGGCATCACCTAGCACCTGAGATGGGTTAAGATGCTTTGGATGACCACTGTGAAATTTAGACCTTTTTAACAGTATTTTTTCAACAAAACGTGTTCCTTCATGTTTATTGGAATGCACTTTTTCATTTACTTCATCCCCTAAATCAAAAACATTATAATCTCTTCCCTCTCTAGCTTGCTCAATATTTCCTGGTGAACGAATAACCATTTCCAATGTTTGCATTTCTGTAGTAAACTTGAATGCACAAAATTGATCTTGGAATAAAAGAGTTGATACTAGATGTATAATATTCTCGTCATTCAAAAACCTTGTTGAAACATCATCTAAAAGGAAAAAGACATAACTATTATTCCAAATAGTTGAGCATTCAGATATCGCTTGCGCCAATGCAGGAAAAGAAATGGCTGGACTAGCATTGATTGTATGCTTATCTTCTCCTTTACTTAGACTATTAAGGGCTTTTTTGAGGAAAACCTCAACTTCATGTTCAGTAACTAAATCTTTTATTTCTTCAGTGTCTTCAACATACTCGGATACAATGTTAGCAATAGTTCTGAAAGATTCATGCTTTACACTTTCTCTGTTTAACTCTCTTATATGTTTAATTGCACTAATTGCTTCTATTGCATAGGCTAAAAATAACCTAGGAAAAGGTTGGTGAATAGGTTTATCAGTTAAACCATGTGAATCTAACAACCTTGTACAAGAAACATAAAGTCCAATATAACCTTCCTTTTCTATTCGTTTAGTAACTTCAATATCATTTTCTTTTTGACTTATAGGGATGGCTCTTGCGTGAAACTGTAAAGCTCTAAGCAACATGGTTTTTCCACATCCCCTCATTCCAGTTATGACTAAAGGACCTCGATTTGAAATTCTACTAATCCATTTATCATCATCGTCAACAAGTAAGCTTGGAACAAACCAAGGTAGCATTGTTTGAGCGTTGTAGGAATCTTTAAAATTTTTTAATTCAAGTGCAGCTTTCCAAGGTGAACTTACTTGGATGAACGAGCTTTTAATTTGATCAATTATTTCGCCAAATTCAAAAGTCCTTTGGTTTTCCACACTTGGTAATAAAATCTTTGCTCTTTCCTCTAGAAGGCTTGCTAGTCTATAATCTCGTTCATCAGATCCTTCAGGGTCTTCAAGTATCATTTTACCCAATTGATTGAGTGTTATAGCAATACGGTGAAGATCACCTACTCTATTTGATTTATCACCACTTTGGGATTTTGGGCCTAAAGACCCAAAATCAATAGCAACCGCTTTTATACTATCATCTAACTCGCCAAGACGCTTTCTATCTGCATCTAATTCTTCAATAATTATATTGCCGGGGTGTAGATCATTGTGAAAAAGCTTTTTCAATTCCAATTCTGACAAAATTTTGAGTAAGTCAATTGCAATCTGCCCAATTGCTATAGCTTTGAGTCTTTTATCAGATCCTATAAGTTGTTTAAGTGTTTTACCTTTAACATATTGAAGAATTGCCACATGACAATCAATACTTGTATCCCCAAATATAATTACAGCATCAAAAATGTTATCTATGTCTACAATGTGTTGAGTATCTTCAGCGGCTTTGGCATGTGCCTTACATTCTTCAATGAAGTTTTTATCAAAAAATTCATAAACTGACTTGGGCACTACTTTTAACACCATTTTTTGCGTTCTTATAGCAGTACTTTTCTCGGCTATATAAGTAGCTCCATAATAACCCCGGTCCAGCGAAGTCAAAACTTTGTACTCGCCTATTTTTTTTGGTGCCGTTTGATCAAATAATGGAAACCCATAAGGCTTCCCACATTCTGGGCACTTATCTGTCAACTCTTTTTCTTCATAATCTTTCTTTGGGTGTAAAAAGCAACAATACTTCTCCATACTAATTTATTTCTTCAAATTGATTATTTATAAATCTTTTATTACTCAACTCAATACCCCCCATTAATAAGTTTCGAAATTCCTCTGAATAATTCTCCGGGCATCTGTAAGAACATATGACATCATCTTTTTTTACTAATTCGGAAGGCATTTTTTCAAGAATAACTCCACATAAATCTGGAAAAAGAAATTTACCAACACCTGCTCTATTATTAATATCAACTATTGCATATCTAACTTTTTCAAGATCTATTCTTAAAAAGCCTGATTTTGGCGACAAAATTTTGTAAATATGGCCTTTTTGAATTTCATTTACCTTATCCACAAACACCTTGTAATTAGTACCTTGTATCTCTAAATTATCTTTAAACAAATCCTTGACATCTTTTACATTAGGACCATCAAATTCATTAATATTTGCAACTGAAGCAGCCATACTATAACATTCTTCAAAGTGATTAATTAAATAACGAGAATCAACATTATTTTCAAAGATATTATACATGGCCAAAAGAGCTTCTCCTCTTCCAATAAAAGGCTGATAAGGAAAATCACCATTCGTTAAGAAACATTTTGCTTGAATGTTTAAATATGACGCAACTCTAAGAAATCTTTCACCATTTTCTTTTGCCTCACCCCATTTTTTACCAAAATTCCCAAATGAAGAAACTCTAATGTCCAAACCTGCATAGTTTATATTCACAACAATTTTCTTTGATAAAATACTAGCCATTACTAAATCAGGAATACCGAGAGCATTATTTTTTTTTCTTAAATCAAAAACTAGCCTATCAAGGGGGGCATATAAATCACCTCCTATAAAGTGAACATACTTACCGTTTTCTAACCAATTTTTTATTTGTTTAGGTTTTGGATTAATTTCATAACCTTTAATCTGATGCAAGATATCAATCCCTCCAGCTGGCCTTCCAGGAACGCCTAATTTTGGTACTGAAAAACCAAAAGATTTCAAAAACAGTGGGGTTATCAATGTAGATAATGATGTTGGGCCACCCGTAGATGCTATATCTGCTGTGGAATTAGAAAAGCCCTTTTTAATAATATGCCCAGATTTAGCATATAATTTTGCAAGACAAGCAATATTATCATCCGATAAACCATTCCTAGAATACTCAATTAATTCTAAAATATTTTTTTCATTTGATGATACCTGAATTTTGGAAACAATATTACTGAATGAGGACATTTTTATATTTTTGTAAATATTTTTAATATTATCTCAGCTATTTGCATAGCCAAATAGGGTGGAACCGCATTCCCAACCTGGTGGTATTGGGCAGTACGAGATCCACAAAATAAATAGTTATCTGGAAAAGTTTGAATTCGTGCAGCTTCTCTAACCGTTAAGCTTCTGCATTGATCTGAATCATAATGAATAAAGTAATGACCATCTTTTGAAATATGACTAGTTACAGTTGTTGCTGGTTCATTGGGAAGTTGAACTCGAAATCTATCTGCAAATTTCCCAGACTTTACATTATCATGATCAGGCAAGAGCTCAAGACTATGCTCTTCATACTCATGTAATCTTGGGAAACGCTCATATGTTTTAGTAAACATACTTGAAAACATATATCTTTTTAAATCCTGAATTAAATGCGACCTAGATTCATGATTAGCTGCTCCTTTTAAGTTTTTATCATAGTACCAATCATAAAGCGGGTTTTTTTCAGAAGGTGTAATACACTCAACAAACTCTGATCCTATACCTTTTTCCGGCACTTCAATCTCTAAAGACGAGTAATTTTTAGCAAAGCCATTCCAAGATATTATTTCATTTCTAAATGAATTGATAAGCTTTTTCCAGTTCTGATTGGAATCAACTTCTTTCTTGTAAAACCTTTTCTTTTTTTCTTTACCTTCAACAATAACCGTTTCACTTTTCACAAATGAACGATTCAATTCACTACGTATTTTTGGCAAATCACCTATAACATCTTTCAATTTTATTAAATCAGGATGCTCATCAAGTGTGTCAGGTATAATTTCAATATCCTCTCTGATCCCCAATAAAATGACCCTGTGTCTTTTTTGAGGAACTCCATAATTTTCAGATCTTATCAAATAATCTGAATCACTATTATAAATGGGTTGTCCTTCATCATCAGAATCTTTAGGATTTGAGATAAGTGAATATATTTTGTACTTATATTCAGCCTCTGGAAATACTATTGAAGGATCTCTTAAATCTCTTTTTATTAAATCAAATATTTTCTCATCATTAACTCTAGCGGATAATAAACCTTTTACGTTTTCCATGACAAAAATAGCTGGGCTATGCACTGCTATTATCCTCAAATATTCTTTGTACAAGTGTACACGTATATCAGTATTATCTAAATTATCTTTTACCTGGTTTCTTGAACGACCAACTAATGAATAAGCCTGACAAGGTGGCCCACCAATGAGCACCCAATTGTTATTTCCTCTTAAAGCTCTACGAATCCTAGCATCTACATTATCAGATGGTTCTACCCCCAAAGTTGTGCACCATGTTTCATTTTTAGCAGCTCTGGCCTTCTTAGGATAACTCTTGAACAACTTTTCTTTCAACAACTCTCTCTTGTCAAAATCTTTTTCTTCAAGTATTTTAAAATAATCCTGAGGAACATTTTTGGCTGCAAATTTTCTATAAAAACTCCGCAATTCAAGTGTTTTATGAGCATTTTCATCCTTTTCAATAGATAACTTAATATCAAAGCTCCTCCAATTGGCTGAAGGAACATTTGAAAATCCTTCTCCTAGGCCTCCAGGTCCCGCAAATATGTCAATTACTGGTATTTTCACTTAAATACTATTTTAAATAGAATATCATAAAATCAATTCAAAAAAATTTTAAAGCTAGTGAATTCTTATATAAAATTAAATTTTGATTGTATCTTTTATTTTAAATATAAAATCGAATTGCTACTCGAATAATTTACTGATTTTTAATGTTTAACGCACTGTGGTAAACCCTTAAAACTAAATAAGTTATTAAAGGTCTTTTTAACACTTTTCTATTCTTGCTTAGTATGATACTAATCCAAATCACAGACTAAATATCCATTTTCAATAAGTTGTTACTACAAGGTTGAAAAACGGGCTTTTTAAGGACATCAACAGTAAATTTAGAGATGAAATTGATGATTTTAATAAGAAAATAAAGCCCTATCCTACGAATTATATAAGGAAAAAATAATTCCATTCCACACACATTATTCATCCTTTCATATTTTAGAAATAAGAATTCATGAACCTTGAATTAGTTTGGCTATAGCCTATAATCTCATTCTTCGGTTTCCCCTTCCCTCCTACACTTCGACAAGCTCAGTGACCACATCACTCTGAGAAAAGAATGCCTGTCTGCAGGCAGGCTGGTAACATGGGGACATAAAAAAACAACCCCAGATCATGCCTGGGGTTATTATAAATTTTATCTATGCTATGTTAGCCTTGAAAGAACGAATTATTCTTTAGCAAATGCAGGTACGACGGTTTCAAAAATAGGTTTCATGATTTTGTCATCATCCCGGTCATAACCCATAATGACAATGGTTAGATCAAGTTCTTCTACGACCATAACGCGCTGGCCTCCACCGCCCCAGGCCAGTGTCATATCATAGCTTTCGTTACCAACCGTTACCGGTGTATGGTACCAAAAATATCCATAACGATAATTCTTGGGCATCCAATCTATAGCAGGTTGTACAATCCCGCGGGTAGCTTCTTCCAGATAGGCTGCTGAGATGAACTGTTCTCCGTTCCACGTACCCTTGTTTTGCACCAAATGCCCTAATTTAAGCATGTCACGGGATTTCATTTTGACCATCCATCCTGCTTGTGGTAACCCACTTACATGTTTGGACCATTCATAATCGGTAATACCAAGGGGATCAAGAAACTCTCTTTTAATAAAGTCCTCAGCAGATCCCGGTACTACAGCATCAATCACCGTCATCACCAACATGGGATTAAAATTACCATATAAATAGGTCTGCGTTGCATCGGTAATAGGCTCGCTACGTTCCAAAAGTGTCTGCACCAGCCCCTGCCCTTTCAACCGAACGGAATCATTTTCAATTTCTTTCCATTGTTCCCTGTCGATCGTTAATCCTCCTTGCATGGTTAATGCTTTGTGAAGTGTTATTTTTTCGTATCCTTCTGTGAATTTCTTAGGGTCTACATCTTTCAAGAAATGAGTCAAAGGTTTGTGGAGATCGTCCATGTTTACATACCCCATCTCAATAGCCCTTCCCAATACCAAACTGGTATACCCTTTAACTGCGGAGGCTTGCCCATGAGGCACATTGATACGCCCCTTATTGTAATAGGATTCATACACCAATTTATTCTTATGCGAAATGAGTAAGGCATCGTAATGACCATAGGCACCCTCAAAAATCTCTTGAGACACCTTTTTGATCGCGTTTTGGTCTTCGCTACTCACCACCAAAGTGTCAACTAGTATTCCATCTTTTCTGTCCTCTGGGGTGGTCGTGACAAATGCCTTATTGAGGCGCGGAGTCGACCAGAATGAGGTCTCATTGTCAAGACTTGAAACCGGGTTCAATATAGACGACAACCAGGCTGCGCTGCGAATGGCTGTTGAAGGAAATGCAGTACTATGGTTCCCATCCATCACTTCTTTATACACCGATAAACCAAGATCTCTTCGATCGTTTAATAATGTAATGAACGATTCCATAGGTGCAACCACTCTCTCTTCTTCTAATGAACCATAGGCAATAAAAACATTGGCATTTAGACTTGAGTTCTTATTCGAGGCCTCATAAGGTCCAAATTGGGTATTCATTTCGGTTAAAATATCGATTTCCCCCCTAACCGTTGGACTGCCAATAATATAGTTGTTAAAGGTATCCGGTTGCTTCATTAGAATATACGCACCAAATTCCCCACTCAATGAGTATCCAAAATAAGTACGACTATTTGGATCTGTGCGGTAGGTTTTGTCCACATAGGGAATGACATCATTGCGAATAAAATCTAGATGATTATTGGCCTGCCCTAATTGAAGTTTTGCTTGAACTTCCGGATTGCTGTGTTCTCTCATAGAGTAATCCCGAAACCTACTCACATGCGCTCCTACTTCTTTTTTTAAGTCTTCATCGATGTCTAATTGATACGAAATTCCAACTAGAATCACATCTTCAATAATGAATTCCTGGCAGGAAGATAGTATTTCAAGATGCCACTTAGCATCTGTATAATAAAGGACAGGATACTTTTTATGAGGGTTTTCGGCATAATCTCCTGGCAACTCTATATACAGTTCATAGTTTCTTTCTGTTTTTGTGTCCTTTATCGGGACTACCCGAATTTGTGGTAATTCTAAAGAAGAACCTACTACAGGTGATACAATTTCTTTCACACTATTATCCTGAGCAAAAATAGTATTGGTTATCATAAGAAGAAGTAAGAGTAGGCCTTTGGTTATGCTTTTCATCGTTTCGTTATTTATAAATGCATGATAAAATTATTGTATAAACCCTACCGGAACTGGTAAACAGGATAAGCATGGCATTTAAATGATGAAATCACTTCATCATGGATACAGGCCTTTTGTAAGAAATTATGAGAGTTTGTGTTTTAACTCAGTACTTTTGTTCGGAACTAAAGGAATTCATGATACAAAAGTCTTTAAAGAATACCCTACTCATAAACCTGGGGGCATTTTTGTTGGTGCTACTCCTTGAGCTATTTAGTAATTTGATTATAAAAGACAAATTAGGCTCCGATTATGCGTTGTTCGTTCACAGTTTGAGTTATACCGTGCACATCATGGGAATCATTTGGATCAATCACTTCATTCTCATTCCTTATTTCCTAGATAAAAAGCGCTATCTGCTATTTTCCACGCTTCTCCTTGCCACCATCTTTGCTGCTATATCTACCAAAATAAACTTCGAATATGATTGGATCGCTATTTCCAAATTCTTCTTTTTCTTTTTATATACCACTGGAACTGGAATGGCCGTTTTCTTTTTGAGAAGAAACATACGCATACAGAGAGAAAACAGTGAAAAAGAAAAATTACAAAGAGAGCTGGAATTGAATTACTTAAAGGAACAGGTAAACCCTCATTTTTTGTTTAATTCATTAAACAGTATTTATGCCCTTTCCAGGCAACAATCCAGGGAAACACCTGAGGTTGTCATGCAACTTTCGGAATTGATGAGATATCAATTGGAAAGTGCCAAAAAAGACTTTGTTTCTTTGAAAGAAGAGTTAGAGTTCATAGAAAATTATTTACTGCTTGAAGAAAAAAGGTTAAGCAAACGGTGTACAATTGAATTCTTAATTGAAGGAGACTCTTCCAATTATAAAATAGCGCCCATGCTACTCATCCCGTTTGTTGAAAACGCAATCAAACATGGAGCACAGGCCACCAATGAGCAGAGTACCATTGATGTGAATGTTTCCATAAAAAATTCCAGGCTTCATGTTGATGTTGTAAATTCTAAGCCTAATAAGGTGACGCAACCGACAAGAAAAGGAATGGGACTCGACAATGTGCAGCGGCGATTGAATCTTTTATATCCGAATGCCCATGTATTGGGGATCAATGATATGGAGAAAGAATATCAGGTGAATTTAACTATTGATATAACAGACTCGTAGGGATGATTAAAATTGCCATAGTTGATGATGAATTGTTAGCACGTGAAGTGCTAGAGGAATACTGTTCTAAAATTAACAACTTTGAACTGGTTCTAAGTACTGGAAATCCTATGGAATTTGTCAATTTCATTCAGCAAAATGAAATTGATCTCGTTTTTTTGGATATAGAAATGCCAGAGCTCAATGGAATGGGTATTTTACGTTCGATGATAAAGTCACCCAAGGTGATCTTAACGACAGCCTATTCTGAATATGCCTTAGAAAGTTATGACTTTGGCGTGGTGGATTATCTATTGAAACCGATAAAACTTGAACGTTTTTTACAAGCCATAAACAAAGTGTCAACTTCTACACTAAAGGAACCCTTAACAAATAGCACAAAAGAAGAACTTACCATAAAGCATGACGGATTACCGATCAGGGTTCCATTTAAATCAATACAATACATACAGAGTTTCGGGAATTACTTAAAAGTTTTTACGGATACCAGAATGTATCTGATTTCCGAGACACTTATTAATATCACTACCCTCTTATCTGGGAATTTTCATCGTACCCATAAATCTTATATTGCCAATTTGGATAGAGTGGCAAAAGCGACCCGAACGTATCTATTGATTGAAGAAAAAAAGATTCCTGTGAGCGCCATGTATAAGGTTGTTGTTTTTGAAAAATTGGAAGCTATAGGGAAATCATAAATACTCACCCTGACTCTAGGTCGCTCACTCACATTAGGCTTCCCTCCTACACTTCGACAAGCTCAGTGACTGCATCGCTAATGCAATAGAGTATTCCATTAAATATCAAAATATGGGTTTTTAGACAAGAAGATAATCTTAATGAGTTCGGTTCATTTGGAGATTTTTCAACGAAAAATACCCAATTGTAAATATTTTTTACCAACTTTATTCTACCCAAACCTAAAAATTGAACTTATTATGAAATCCCCAATCTTGGCAATGCTATGCATTGTTTTCCTATTCCCCGCTTGTTCCAACGACACACTAGAAGACACTACAGAAGATGAAATTGAAATTGATCCCGATGACGATGACGATGGTGATGTAGCGGATGATGAAGGCAGCGGCACCTACCTTTTTCTCGGTGACGACTTTCAAGTGAATACCTATATCAATAATAATCAGAACTATCCCAAAGTTGCCATTACTCCGGAAGGAAAGGCAATTGTGGTCTGGGAGAGTGAAGGTCAGGATAATGATGGTCATTCGGTAGCAGCCCAGCGCTATCATGCGGATGGATCTAAATGGGGTGATGAATTTGTGGTAAATACAGAAACCGTATCGACCCAAAGCCAGCCTAGCGTTGCCGTTGCACAGGATGGCTCGCATATTATTTTTTGGCGCAGCAAATTTCAAGATGGTAGCGAATTTGGAGTGTATGCACAACGCTATGATAGTGCTGGCGACAAAGTGGGTGACGAATTTAGAATTAATGAAGAAACCAATTCCGATCAAGATCTTGCCTATGCCGCTTATCATAAAAATGGCAACCTAATGGTTATCTGGCAGAGTGAAAACCAAGATGGCGACGCAGGCGAAATATATGCCCGTGTATACGATGCTGAATTCAATGATATCAGTAATGGTGAATTTCGGGTAAATACTGAGATAAGTGGATGGCAAAATACGGCCAGAATCGCAGCCGTACCCAGTGGTTTTATCGTGGTTTGGGAAAGTCTAAATATTGATTCCGAAAGACTTTCCATAGTTTTTAAACGATTCAATACCGAAGGTTCTCCATTAATGTCTACGGAACAACAAGTGAACACGCGTGAAATTTGCGATCAAAAAAACCCGGATATTACTACGCTTGACGATGGCAGGTTCTTGATTGTTTGGGAACACCTTGAAGATCCAGAAAAATGTGGTAGCGTTCAAACGCTGGTTACCGAAATTGCAGCACGAATTTACAGTAGTGATGGTGCCTCATTAACCGATGAAATTGTACTCAGCCAAGACACCAGTGAAAATCAAAATCTTGGAGTTGCTACAGACGACCGTGGTGGGTTTATTGCAGTTTGGCAAGGCGACGCTTCATCAAGTGATAGTACCGATGAAATATATGCGCGACGTTTGTTGGACGACGGAACGCCCTATGGCGAAACCTTTACCGTAAATAGTAATTCGGACAACTATCAAGTTTTTCCTGCGATTGCTGCATCACCAGATGGTATTTTATTTGCCGTTTGGGGGTCATGGTCTGGCGATGGTAATGGTACAAGCATTAGAGCCCGTAGAATAATGGTTGGTGATTAGCAATCTTTTATTCAGGAATAATGAAAATACTCTAATGGCAGCTACAGGATTCGATTACCATAATTAGTAGTACTAAACCATTCAATACACATTATGTTTCCCTCCTACACTTCGACAAGCTCAGTGACCACGTCATTGCGGGAAAGGCGTATTTGCTTGCGCACCTTCTACCAGTCCTTGATCTTAAAATTAGAATACCGAAGAGCTCATCAAGATTTTTAAAATATGCGGTTGTCGTAGATTGAACTCAATGTCCATAGGTAAAGAATATTTTAAATACACCTATAGGTTTCATGTTACTTTTGATTTACCCCAATTATGGATTATCTTTAGTGAACCATGCCCGACATCAAAAAAATAATTACTATTCCCTTCTTCTTAATGGGGTTCCTTCTTGCCTTTGGACAAGAGGAAACCGCTATAGGTGCACAAAATGATCCTTTGCTCGAAAATATACACCTTCACCTAAATAAAGCCATTTTTTTTAAAGGAGAACACCTGTGGTTCAAGGCTTACGTACAAGATCAACTACAGGAATTGCCATCTACAGCGACCACCAATTTACATGTGGGGCTATTTTCTAAAGAAGGCAATGCCATAGCCAAAAAGATGTTCTTGGTGGACAATGGTATTGGTACCGGTGATTTTAAAATCGATTCGACTTTTGTAGATGATTCCTATACCCTCATGGCATGGACCAACTATATGAAAAACTTTGAGGTTGCCACCCCTTTTCTTCAAAAAGTCACCATTGTTGGTAACCCTAAAGAAACTGTCACCAACGACCAAAATGGAATGACCCTTTTAGTCTATCCAGAAGGACAACAGATCATCACAGGAACCTTTAACAATGTGGGGTTCGTTGCTTATGACAAAGGACTAAACCCTTTAAAAACCAGTTCAGTCCAGTTAGTCGATAACGATGGTGCCCTTATCCGGTCGAATATTAAAACCAACGGATTGGGACAAGGTAGATTTCGTTTTTTTGCAGACCCCGACAAATCATATTTTTTAAAAGTCAAAGAAGTGAACGGTGTATGGGTTACCAAAAAACTGGAAATCAATTCCTATCAGGAATTTGGGATGAGTGTAAACAACAGTGCTAAAAATGTTATCGTTCTCACTCCAAAATGGTCCCAAGCGGCTTTACATTCGAGAGCAGATACCAAATATAAAGTAGCAATCTTTAACAATAATAAGATCTCCTTTACTCGGGATTATGTCTTCGGCAAAGACAATGAAACCATCTCGGTAAACCGCACAGACATTCCCAACGGAATAAATACCGCTGTAATCCTGGATAAACAAATGCAACCTCTCTCCCATCGTATGTTCTTCAATAAACGAATACCAAACAAACGGGTTCGTTCGGTAGAAGTGAGCTATTGCTTGACCCAAAATAAGGATTCCCTTCAGGTGGACTTAATACTCCCAGAAGGAAACACGATGGCCAACGTTAGTATGTCCGTGCTCCCTACCCAATCAAGCGCATATTTTCCCAATAATTCTATAAGTTCCTCCTTTATGGTACAGCCTTATCTTAAGCAACGTTTGGTTAATGGGCGGTATTTTTTTGAAGGGACAAAACGCACGAAGGGCTATCAATTGGACACGAGACTGCTGATGGAAGGACCGGAAAAGTTCCATTGGAATCTGAGGTCAATCGACACTCAAAACGATCACTACAAAAAGGAAAACCTTATAACGATTAAAGGGAAGGTCTTAGATGCAGATATAGAAAAAGAAAAACAGATTTCCGTACTATCCCAATCATTTGGTAGCATTAAGTTTTTAGACCTTTCATCTAATAAAGATTTTCAAGGGAATCTTCCTATATATGAGGGTGACTCTATTTTAGTAAGTGTTCTAAACCATAAAGGGAAACTAAGAAAGCCAAAAGCAGAACTCTACTTTAATGGTTCTAATGAGCGCTTTTTTGATTATACGGAATGGTTAAGGGATGCAAAGAAGACAGCCTCACAACCCGCGCTATCGGAAATAGATGAAAACATAGATCTAACGAGAGGAACCATAGCCCTTGATGAAGTAGTGGTTACAGGAAATGCAAAGAAGACCAATAAATTTCAAGTAAACCCTGTTATCGAGGGACGAATCATTGACAAAGAGACGCAAAATAAATACAAGACTTTTATTAGTTATATCCGAAAATTGGGGTTTATAATTCGTTCAAATTATCAAGGCACGGGTTTAGGTGTTTTTGTTTTTGATTCCCCAAACCTACACCCTGTACCTGTATTGATCAATGGCATGTTTGTGAATCCAACTGAACTCATGAACATACCGCTTTCTTCTATAGAATCTTTGGTGTATAGAAAATGGCTCACGCCCGGAGATGGCCCATTTATTTCTGCATCATTACGGTATGATTTTGATGCATTAAATGACAGAGGGAGGTTCACAAAACTTCATGTACACCAAGGTTTTAGTCGCGTTCAAAGCTATTTTAATCCAAGTTATCCCGATTTTAGCTCACAATGGTATAAAAAATATGGTGCTATTTGGTGGGAAGGTCAACTTGAGATCAATTCAGAAATGCCTAAGTCAATCACGATACCCCTCAACGGACAAAAAGAAGTAAAGGTGATTATTGAAGGGATGGCTGCCAATGGTTGGTTGTATGAAAACGAACAAATATGCAGTCCTTTTAACAACGACTATTCGAATAAATAATTTGTGCAACTTTATTGGACCTCATCTTGGTTATAGTTGAGTGACTAATTCTATAAAATCATTAAAAAAATCAGTTTGATAATTAAATCCTTCATGGTCGGCACATCTTACTGCAATTATATTTTTTTCTGGAATGATTATCAAATAATTCCCCCTGAACCCGTCAGCATAATACGCTACAATTTTATTACTATATATTCTTTTACTTGACATCAAGTCCTTATCTAAATTCTCATTTAGGGTTTTGCTCCAATGGTCGCCAAAAAGTAGCTCTAAATCACTAAAAAAATCATACTTATTTTCATAGAGTTTGTTTTTTAAAGGCCTGATTTTCTTTAAAAAACTTTTGCTCACATGGGCTTCCTTCCATGTGTTCCATATGATATCATCAATTATTCGTTTTTCAAAAGCCGGTTTTCGCCACCAAAGCAATCCAAACCTTGGATCAAACTTTTGGCCTTGTTCCAATGATACTTCAATCCATGATTCGCTCAGTATCCTTCTGTCATGGTAGAGCCCTTTGTTTAAGAGTAAGTTTCCAAATTTTATGAAATCCGATGGTTTTATAACAAATGCTCCATGTGTTGTAGGATTTCCTGATTCGTCTTGAATCCAACCGTAGTTCGCAATATTCATGGGTTTGTAAAATTCATCGACAAAAAAATGATCAAAGCGTTTTCCGGAAGCCTTTTCAACAATGCCACCCAATAAGGCAACAGCCTTATTGTTGTAGTCAAATTTTTCTCCTGGTGTGTTTGAAAGTTCGGCTGCAAGAGCTAAATCGATGATGTTTTTAACCTTATAATTGGGTGCAGGTTCTAATTCAATACTTGCATTTTGCAGGTTCTGCATACCCGAAGTGTGATTTAATAGCATTCGGATGGTAATATCCTTTTTCTTGCCTTGTTTCCATTCCGGATATAAAGTGTAAACTGGTTGGTCTAATGAATCCAACTGTCCGTTATCAATAAGTTTCCCAATGGCGAGATTGACCAGTGACTTTCCTGCTGAAGCTATATAAATGGGTTTTTCTTCTTTTCCAAAATAATCCTCATAGATAGTCTTCCCGTCCTTGATGATAATAATTGCATCAGAATGTGTTTCTTTTGCTTTTACTTTAATATCATTTAGAATATTAAGATCAACATTTTGGGAACAAACAGTATTAGAGCATATAATTAGAAGTACATTGATAAGAAGGCGCATAGATTTTATGATTTAGATTATCACAAATTTATGAACCCCTATTATCAATTAAGATTTTAAAACATTACAGGTGATACAGTGTAATGTATTTACATTTTTTTTAAATACTCTTTGGGCGATTTTTTCTTTACCCTTTTAAAGATTCTGTAAAAAGACACATAACTTTTAAAACCACACTCACTTACTATATAATCTAATGAGTAGTCTTTATATGCACCTTTGTTGAATTTTTCAATAACAGCATCGAGACGATGTTCATTAATGTAATCGTAGAAGTTTTTTTCAAACCCTTTATTTATGACCATAGAAAGTTTGGTTCTATTCCAACCTATCAAATTAGCCAATGCTTGTAAGTTTAGATTCTGGCTCAAGTACGGTTTGTGGTCGGTCATAAAAACTGTGAGTTCGGTTTTAGAAGTTTCTATATCATGATACTCAATTGATTTTGCTTGTTTTTCTTCAATTTTCAATTCATTAATGCCTTCGAAAGTTCTTATGTTGAATATGGAAATGAGTATGAAATGCGGGATTAGGGAAACTATGATAAACAGTAACTTATCTATAACTTCAGAACTGTTATCTACATACTGCATCAACAATGAAATTGGAATAGTAATAATGCATACACTTGCTAAAAAGACCAATTGGTTTGAAAATAGTTGCAACTCAATAGTATTATTTGCCGATGTGTTCAACAAACGGGCTTTATGCGTTCTATTTGCAATGAACGTTTTGGCAGAATAATACACAGCAAACAGAAGATACCATACTACCAACCAAATTGGATCGTTTATGCCCTCATTATAGTACATGGCCAATTTATCTTGATCACTCATTAAAATCGTTGGTATGAATAATAAGAGCATTACCATGGGAACTATAAAGTGTAGATACCCATATTTTGGTTTTCCATTTAACCGTTTTTGAAAAACATAAACCAACGGAAGAATAAAGAAAAATAAAGGACTTGTAATGAATAACAATTTGGGATAATGGGACTCTAAGTCTGAAAACCTAATGATTCGTTCAAAAAGAATTAGTATGATACAAAACAAAAATATCTTAACCCATAACGCATACTTTGCCTTATACCGACTATTATTTATAATTAAGAAAGCAATGACAATAACAGCATTAACAATGCCGCTAAATAGAATTAAAGAAGACCAATCAAAAGATACCATGTTTATGTTCAGCATTGAAAATCTAATGTAAGTTTTTTAGATTAAATACCAGTACACATACATTAAGCTTCCCTCCTACCGTCAGCTCGTATAATACATCCTGCTGGGGCGATAGGTTGATGATGCCTTTATTTCTAAAAATTCTCCTTTCTTGCTTTCCTCCAAAATACAACGGCAAAAATACTTGCGACAATTGGAATCATCATACCGTATTCATCTATCCAAAATGTGCTAGTTGCATTCGTTGTTGTTAGTGGTGTAAAACCATTTGAATGAAAATGTTATAGGCGGAATGGAATAACGCTGCTGGCCACAAACTATTAGATTTAACGTGCAGCCTTACGCAAAATTTTAACAACGCGACTATGTGTTATTTGTAGCAAATTCCATTGATAACCTTCAAAATCGGTGGTATTCATAAATTGAATAACAACAGCATCGATATCTTTATGGTATTCTGCCATACATTGGTAACCTGGAGCCAATCCTCCATGATTAAATTCATACATAGACGCATAGATTTCCATTTCTTCTTCATTAAGTAATGACCCATCATTTAGGGCTCTTAAAAAGATGCCAACATCTTCTGCCGTGGCTATCATCATTCCTTGATTCTCATTTTTGAAGTCCTTTTCAATACCGACATAATAACCGCTCATAACATCGTCCAGATGTACGTCATCCAGTGATCCAAAAGTATTTTTAAGCCCAAGGGGCATTAAAATTTCCTTCTTGAAATAGTCATGGCGACTACCTCCTGTAACTTGTTCAATGACTCTTGAAAGCAATAAATAATTGGTGTTCGAATAACCATAACCTTTGTCTGGCTGGAAGTCTGCCGGTAAATCAAGCGCATATTCAAGTACATCTATATTCGTGTTGGGTTGATTTTTCCAAAACTCAGAATTATCCGTAAAATTTGGAATACCGCTGCGGTGTTGCACCATCATTCGTAAGGTGATTTCATCTGCATTTTCTATTCTTCCTACGAGTTCAGGAAAGTAATCAGCTACTGTTTTATCTAATGACAATTGATTGTTATGCGCTAACTTAGTGATAGCAACTGCGACATATAACTTGTCGACACTTGCAATCTTGAACAAAGCATCTGGCTTGGCGGGTATTTTTTCTTCTTTATTATGATAACCAGCAGTATAGAAAGCTGGTGGTTTGCCGGCTTCATCTACGTATACAATAACACCATCAAAACCATAACTTAATGTTTGATCTACTTGCTCCTGAACCGTATCCGGCAAAGGCAATATCCATGCCTTAACCAGAATCCAAGGTACAAACCATAGGGAAATAAAAGTTCCGGCAAATAATATGATTCTGAATATTTTTTTCCCTTTACTGGTCTTATTCTGAGTGCTTTTCATTTATCTATACTATAAATTATAGTTTATGATACAAATATATTTTTGATAGTACTAAAAAATAATTACGAATTACTGAACTGTTATATGTTATGGATGAATTGATTTAGTTTGCTTAATGGGATTATAATCAAAAAAGCACTCCAATCACGTTATTCATACCCTCATATTTTATTGCAAACAAAACGTGCACCTCACATCCCTCCTATCCCTTCATCCAAAAAGTGGCAAATCATAATGGTATAATGCCCGAATAGAAAAACAAAGGCCCCTCCCTTTTTATTTCTTTATAAAAAGTTTAAATTACCCCATCACTTTTAAATCATAGGCTTATCAAAAAATTAGTATTTATTTCTACCACAGCGTTGCTCTTGTTTACTGCCTGTAAAGGCAAGCAAGGAGCCGTACCCGAATCCGCATGCAATTCTTGCGAAGATGCCATCATTAGAAATTATGGAGACCCGGCCTTAGATGGCTGTGGGTGGGTTGTTGATGTTAATTCCACCATTTATATGCCGCAGAACCTAGCGCCCGAGTTTTATGAGGACAGCCTAAAGGTTCGTATTAAGTACAAGGTACTGGATCGAGTGAATTGTGGATTGGTTAAAGATGCCCATTTGGGTATGTATATAGAAGAAATTTATAGGAAACAATAACCCTATATCAATTCAAAAAGGTACCTAAGCGCTTTGTATAGCCACTTTTGGGTATAGCACTAAAGAATTTCTTGCCAAATAAAAAAGGGGCTGTCTAATTGTTAGACAGCCCCTTTTTGGTCTAATACTATTATTTATTCAATAATTAACTGCTTCACTATTTTACCATCTGCTCCTTGAATTACAGCAAAGTAATTGGACTCAGACAATTCTGAAACGTCAATCATTTTTTCAAGTCCGCTATCCGTTAGGTCAACCAACTTAATAAGTCTTCCTGCCATATCGTAGATGGTAATGGTCTCTAACGCTAAGTTTTGAGGATTGCTTACATAAAGTGATTCAACAGCTGGGTTAGGATATAACACCAAACTGGATAGTACCGAATCTTCCATTCCTAATGTAGACTCTTCTACCGTGATATCGAAAGAACAAGAAAGTACACCCCCATCAATTAACAATACACTAAAATTAATGGTATGAACCCCAACTTCCAATTCGTTTCCAGCACTTGGAGATTGGTTGTATGCAGCTACCGTTACAGAAGCACAAAGGTCCGAAGATACCGTTACATCATTTACGTAATCCAAAACTTCGTAAGTAGATCCTATCGGAACCGTTACGGTGAAATCTTCTGGACATTCGATAGATATGTCCGTTCCATCTATTACCTCTACATAGGCAATACAGGTACTAGTCAATCCGTCTGTATCGGTAACTGTTAAAGTAACGCTGTTTGTTCCTACGTTGGTACAATCGAAAGAATCGATATCGATCGTCATGGAAACAATAGCATCGTTGTCATAACTACCACCTTCTACATCGGATACATCTATAGTAGCCTCTCCGTTGCTATCTAAGTTTACAATATGCGTTTTACATACGGCAACTGGTGGGTCTGTAGTATCTTCTTCATCTAAGCAGTTTCCAACTTCTTCAATATTATTAAGGATTACTGCCAACGGTTGTGGGCCAAACCCATTATTAAAGTTCACCCCTACCGATGTATTGGCACAGTAACTCATGATCGTTCCACCGCCTGGAGGGTTTCCAGGTAAGGCACAACCTCCTTCGGTGAACCCTGCACAACCATCGATGGCTGTGTTGTTTCCATTCCATACACAAGCATGGGTATGTCTTGAACCTAAAAGGTGACCCATTTCATGCGAAATAAGATATACGTTGAACGAGTAAATTGGCACATCTGGAACACTGGTTCCTACCAATCCTGAATAACAAAGGCTATTGTCTGAATTTGAAGGACAAATACCTGAGAACCCAGCAGCGATCCCACCAAAGTTCTGCATCATAACCAAATGACCTAGATCTCCATTTAAAAAGTCGGTCTGATTGGTAAATTTAGTCAACTGAGCTGCAGAACCACTACCATCATACGGGTCTGGGTTTACCCAAATCATCATATTTGAGGTACGAGCCAAAATTCCGTCGTTAGCATACAATACATAACTCTGGGTAAATAGTGTGGTTAAAAAAGCTACGGTATTAGGAAGGTTCTGACCAAAAATGTTATATACACTTCGTCCAGCTTCAATATAAATATCTACTTCATCACCCGGGTCCATTTCTGTATTTGGGTGCGTAATTTGCTCCACTGTATAGCCTACGCCATCATCTTCTGTTGCACAACTTAAATTGTGTGCTACGTTCAGATCGGAATCCTTATACAGAATATGCTCTGTTTCGGATTGTCTCAGTTTTCCAAGGGTGTAATTACCATCGTCGTTGGCAATAAAACCATTTACTTGGTTTCCGAAAATACTGATGGATACCAATGAGTTTTCATTCCCTGCGATAACACCTCGATAGTGCTTTCCAAAATCCACTTCATTCGTGATATCTTGTCCAGTATCCAGTATAGCTTTAAAATCTGGTGCAAACACATTTACTTGAATCAGATCAAGTGAAATGGTTTCTCCATTAGATGAAAAAGGTACACTTAGGTTGATTTGCTTTGGGTTTTGAGCCAACAGGTTCTGAACCTTAGATTGATCCAATTCGAATACAATCCCGTTATCAACGGTTTCCGAATAATCGGCCGCAGCGCTTCTGGTTTGTGGCTTAAAGACTTCAAAAGATTGAAATTCACCAAAATTGGACTTTGCCTCAGTAATAGCTTGGGATACTTTGCCCGGTCCTTTTTCTTGGGCCATTGCCATAAATGGTAAGATAAGAACTAAAAAAATAATTTTTCTCATAGAAGTTTATTTGAATTCAAAAAGTAAATATATCCATAAATTATTTGAGTAAGGTGAAAATGATATAGTTTTTGCTGTTGAGCTACTAAAAACAAACGGTTTGTGAGAATAAAGTGATAATTTCCAAGTACTTTGTAGGGATGAAAACATCCCCAAACGGCACTTACAAATCGAAATGATCTTGTGAATCCTTATAATTTTTAGCCAGCGTGTAGATAAGCCAGAATAGGACAGGTACCCCAGTTGTGAGCAGTAGCATACCAAAGGGAGTGCTAAAAAATTCTGCAATTTCTTCCATAGGAGCAAGGTACCATAAAAAAGACCGCTTTAAAAGCGGTCTTCCCATATATTCAATTTGAAAAAAGGTTTAATGTTTTCCGAACACCCGTATTTTTGCCTTTTGTCTTGAGGCATTTTTGGTGTCGTATACAAAGACGATCTTTTTAATGATACGTTTGTTTCCTTTGAGGTCAATGACCCTTGAACTACTCTTCTTGCCAAAATTATGACGAAGTTCAATTTCTTCCTTGGAACCGTTGCCATAGTGTACGACCATACGGTGCATATTTAAGTTTCCGCCCGTTACTACCAACTTCAATTTCTTGAACCTTCCATCGTCCAAGCCTACGTTCATAATATCCTTATCCAGTTTATAATCAACTTTTTTAGTGCCAATTTTCACCCAATCGTTTACTAAAGTTGAAGGTTTTGTCGCTCCGTAGCTAGTTAATCCTACAAGTAAAAAAGCGGTTAAAACCCATGTTCCCAGTGTCTGTTTCATAATTAAAGTATTACAGATTAATTGTTTGTTCTGCCTTTTGGACTTGCAAACAAAAGAAAGGTTTAATGCTCTAACTCTTCAAGCTTGTACCCTACCCCGTGTACATTGGTAATCTTTAGTCTAGTATCTTCCTTTAATTTTTTACGTAGTTTGGATATATAGGTATCCAAGCTCCTTCCAACAACTACACCATTGTCTTCCCAGACTCGTTTTGTGAGTTCCTCCCGCTTGATGACCTGATTGGGTTTGGAAGCGAATATGGTTAGCAATTGACATTCCTTAATAGATAGTTGAATCTCTTCGGCTTCCTTAACCAGTATATTCTGTTCCGGGTACAGACGAAAACTCCCAATAGGTGTATAATCAATTGGACCATTAAGTACAATCTCATTCTGTTTTCTTTTGTGGAACATAAATTCTATCGTGAACGCCAATAAGGATATTATAAAAAGGATTAAAAGGAGTGGGTTTCCTAAAAAGGAGGCCGATTGTTGAGCGAATTTCACATCCAAAGCATAACAATCCTCAGGCAAGTTTCGGGTACCACAGGGAATAAAATACTTCTCTTCATCGCTACTGAAAGCATAGCTATATGCTACTTCATCATCACTACATTGAACCACTTCGACGATATATTCCTCCGGCAGGTTGGCCTTCTGTAAGCTATTGTTCATTACCGCAACCAAGTTTTCGGGGGCTATAGACAACGCTTTTTGAAAAGAGACCCTATAATTATTATTCCCTTTTTCAAGTACGGGGGAAACCAATGAAGTGGAATCCTCATTGCTAAGGAGTAGCTGATGACCCACTTCCCGTAAGGCAATTTTTGTTAATGGCTGCTGGTCTTCTTCGGGGTTTTGAAACCCAAGAATCAATAAACTTCCCGATACCAAAACACCGAGTATGGCACGCGAATACATCCTTTTTCTTTCCATAATCTTACAAATTACTGGCAATTTGAGGAATTTTTACATGGGTTGACACATCTTTTACATTCTTTTGACATTTTCATAAGCCCCTACCGATAGTTTTGATGAAAAATTATTTCATCATGAGAACACTATTTATTTTATTATTTATTTCAAACATTGCAATGGTACAGGCCCAAATGGAAGAGTACCACCCATTACAAACGGATACTAGTATCATTAATTGGAAAGGAACCTATTCCTTTAAATTCAGTGAGCATGTGGGAACCGTAAAATTTAGCAACGGCACATTGATTACCGCTCATGGCAATATTACTGGCGGCACCTTCCAAATTGATATGACGAGCATTACCAATGAAGATCACGCTCGAAGTGGCGATGGACCCGTAAACCATCTCAAGGATCCTGATTTCTTTGATGTGGCAAAATTTCCCAAAGCACAGTTAACCATTAACAAAGTGACTTATTTTGCAGATTCCGATGATCACAAAATGGAAGCCGACCTTACGATTAAGGGAATCACAAAACCTGTTGAATTTTGGCTGAGTATGGTCGATGTAGAAAAGAAACTCATAAAGACCAAATTCAAAATAGACCGCACACGTTGGGGAATAACCTACAATAACAAACTAAAGGACCATGCTATTTCCGAGGCTATAGAGTTTGATGTCGCACTACAATTTTAGAGCGACGCGGAAATTCTAAAGGTACAAAACTTGAACAAATACTTTTGTATCTTTAGGCTTCAACCACGCCGAAAATCCTTTTATTCCCCATTGCTCCCCTACTGGTCATTTCGGTCCTTAAATTTTTTAGTATGGATGGTAATGGAGTTTCTATAACGGATCATTTCCCCAGTGGGCTTACAGTTGTCGAAATTAGTGATCCCATATATCATTATGCCCGGGTTATTTCTAACACTCGTTTTGGACACATGCCCAAATACATAGTGTATTGTGAGAATGCAAAAGATGTGCAGTGGTGCTTAGCCTATTGTAGAGAGAAAAAGCTTCCTTTTCGTGTTCGCTCCGGAGGTCACCAGCATGAAGGCATGAGTTCGGGTAATGGAGTTATGATCATCGATTTATCGAAGATGGATACCATTGAATATACGACAGAAGATGAAGCGTGGATTCCTGTAGGTAAGCAATTGGGTAAAGTATATGAAGAATTGGAAACCAAAGGGCGCATTATCCCTGGTGGTGGGTGTCAATCCGTGAACGTAGGAGGACTTACCCAAGGCGGTGGTTGGGGTCTTTCCATAAGAAAATTTGGCATGACCTGCGATTCCGTATTGGAATGTGAAATTGTATTGCCAGATGGTACCATAGAACGACCCTCTTTTACAAATAGACCTGATTTATTTAAAGCCCTTAAAGGTGGCGGAGGCGGTAATTTTGGCGTGGTTACCCGTTTCAAATTCAAGTTGGCCTCCTTAAAGCCAGTGACTACATCATTTGCGCTACTATGGGATTCACCAGACGATGCCAAGGCGGTTATGAAGATTTGGACCTATCTGCACAATGCATCCAATAAACTCGATGTAAACTTATCTACCGCATGCGGTATGATGGTAGCAGACCCTAAGGACGCTACCTTACCTGAAGGCCATCTAAGCGCAGTTCATACTCGTATGGGAGGCCTGTTTTATGGATCGAAAGGAGACTTATTGGATTTGTTAAGAGAACATTTTGGAAGTCTCATCCCAGATGAAAGTGGTTTTGTGTCGCTAGAAGAGAAACATTATGGGACAGATCAGATAAAGCGATCTAAGTCTGCGACCCAGGGCATTTCACTATCCAAACACCAAAGCAGGATTGCAGATTTTGTAAATCCTACCGCTCCACTACACAATCCATTGCACACCACTACCTCTTGCGGGGATAGGGGCTTACGGATTCTACCGGATGCGCCTTCCTCCACTTGTGATAGGCCGCATCCGCATAAAGTGACTTCTGGATTTCCTAAGAATACAGACAAAGAAGCCCACGTTAAACTAGTAGATGCTATATATGATTTCCTGGGAAAAACTTGCTTCTATTCCGACGTGAATAGGTATATGAGTTTTCATTGTCTGGGCGGTGCGGTCACTGAGAATACGGAAAGTAGGATATTCGCATTTCATGATAAACCGTATATGCTGCAGATACAATGTTGGTGGGACGATGCAGGAAATGCATTCACCAATGTGTCAAGGAATAAGGCTTATGTACAATGGGTAGCCTCATTCCGCGAGCACATATCACCCATGATAGAAGGTGCCTTTATTAATTTTGTGGACCGCGATCTAGTTCCCAATCCAGAAACGCCAGAAGGAAGATTGAAGCTTTTGGGGATATACTATGGTGAAAAGAATTTAGAAGAGCTTCGAAAAATAAAAACCGAAGTAGATTCCGAACACTTCTTTTATTTCGAAATGAGCATCCCTCCGTATTAGGGCAACCTCTACTTAATTAGCAGTACGAACATATCGTTGGCTGTATGCGATAGAGGGCTTCCCTCCTGCCCAACTTCCGTAGGGACGATAGGCTGTTGGACTATGTGGATTGAAATCACTTACCTTCATACCATGATGATAATAGCCGCCTCCGCGGTACCCATACCCTCCTTCTTCACTAATTCCTTTAGGCCAATCTTCATTGGTCGCACTCCCATTGGCAGAAAGCAAACCATCTCCGTGAGTTCCCCTGTAATTCCTGCCAATTTCATCTCCTATTGTCACACACTTTTCCCATAAACTTCCAGCGAGGTCCATTACCCAATAATAGGAAGCACCATACACTTGTCTATTTGCATCATTCAGGTTAGCTTCTAATATTCCATCTTCTAATATGAGTTCGTCATTAAGTTCCACTTTACGTTTCAATTCGCTTGTTGTGTCCGTTCCCCAAGGGAATTCATGTGCAATTGGCTCAGAAGTCCCGCGCGCCGCTTTGGTAAATTCCAGTTCAGTCATAGGTCTAAGGCCTGCCCAATCGGCAAAGGCAGCTCCGTCATCCCAAGTAATAAAATTGGCTGGGCGGTTATAGGTGTCTGCCGTATAGACTTCATTAGCAAAACGAATGCCTCCCTTCTTATCATAATACCCTTCTACCTTATGTGGACTCAAGGCATGAGCCCATTCTGGCCCTATCGCATTCAAAAAGTCTGCATACAAGCCCTGTGTCGTTTCATATTTCATCATATAAAATGCATCGTGCCCTTTGGGAAAAGTTGTGGGTATTGTACCCGTATGGTCACCCCTGTAAGGAGAATCACCGGTTTTATAGTATAAGTTTCCTTTGGTAGGGCTTACTTTAATTTCCTGACCTTCCGAAGATATTTTAAAGGCTCCCGCCGGATCCCCATTATCATCTGATTCATAAAAAGAAGCATAATCGACAGCTTCTTTTTCTGTAGCACCTACAAAAAACGACCCTTCTGGGATATAGACCATTTCTATACCAAAAACCCTTACTTCCACCTTATCCGATAGCCCACGCAAGAGGGTTTTGTGTAAACTGAGTTGCACTCTCAAATGTACATTTCCACGATGAACTTCACTGGGTAGTATAAAAGCCCCAACTTTATCCTGGGCCATGGCCACTTTACCTTTTGGTCCGGACACAGTGCGTATAACCTTGGTATCTATTAAAGAACCATGAACATAAGAGCCATTCGGAAATATTAACTTGGCAAAAACCCAGGCTGCATCATGGTTCTTTTCATTTTTCCAGCCGTTTTCCCATTCTAAATCGAATTGCACCTGTCCCTTGTCCTTGTCGAAGGCAATATTGGAAATCTTAATGTCATTGGCATGCGTTACGCCCATTCCCAATACGAACAGGAATAAGGTGATTGTTTTGAAGAACTTCATTTTAGATTGTTTTTTGATGACGATGTAATCCTCAAGATATCAAAAAACTACATGCTGAAAACTATTTTAACTTTCGTTTAGCATCTACTCACTCACCCATAAAGACCCTTACCACCATTTTTCAAAGGTGGGATTATGCATGGAATCAATATAAATGTATTCCCCAATTTTGGGTACCACTACTGGCATCCCTATTTCCTTTGCTTTTTCTACCACACGTATAACGGGATCGTCCCAATCGTGCATAGCCAATTGAAACGCCCCCCAATGAATGGGCATGATTACTTTTGCTTTTACGTCAAGACCTGCCTGTGCCGTTTCTTCGGGCATCATATGAATAAGTGGCCACAATTCATCGTATTGACCACATTCCATCATGGCGAAATCGAAAGGACCATAGGCGTCCCCGATCGCCTTAAAATGATCGTTATATCCACTATCGCCACTAAAAAATATATTGTGATGAGTCGAGGAAACCACCCAGGAAGCCCATAAGGTACTAGCTCGGTTATTGAATTTCCTTCCAGAAAAATGCTGAGCAGGCGTGCAGGCAAAGCGGAAGCCCATGTACTGGGTTTCTTGCCACCAATCCATTTCTGTTATCTTGGATTTCGGGACATCCCAAGCTTCCAAATGCACAGCAACCCCGAGTGGAACGAAAAAATGATCCACTTTATCCCTTAGTCTCTTTATGGACTTATAATCCAAATGGTCATAATGATCGTGTGATATTAAGACCGCATCAATTCTTGGTAATTGTTCAATTTCTATAGGCAATGCATCATTAAACCTGCGCTGGGCATCCCTTGAAATTGGGGAAGGCATATCGGTGAGCATAGGATCTATAAGAATATGTTTACCCTCCATTTGTAGCAGAAAGGTAGAATGCCCAAACCAAATAAGCCTTGGCGAACCTATATAATCGGCTACCTGGGCAGAATCGGCCTTTATAAGCGGTAATTCTCCCTTCGGTTTGGCATTCGGAAATTTATTGAAAAGCATTTTGCGCATAATGGTCATTCCCTGGCCAAAGGAAATATCCTCATCTACACCATCTATATTTATGAATTTTCCTTCCTCATAATTTTCTGAGGTAGCGTATTCCTTTTGTAATTCCTTATCTACGTCTCCACCAAAAACAGGATGTAAACTCACAAACAAATAGTATCCTATAACTAATAATAATATAAGTCCCAGTAGTATATATAGCATTCGTTTTAAAGATTTTAGAATTCGTTTTAACATACAAGTTGGTATTCGGCCATTATTTTTATCCTTGTTTTCCTATCCAATAGAGTGTATTGTCTTGATGAGGCTTTTCACTTTTTAACCTGTATTGAATAGTTCTTACAAATTTACAAAACCCATAATTGGTCATTTCAAATGATTCTCTTTCTTCGCCATTAAGTAGTAGGGGTATCCATTTTGTGAGCTATATACAGTTAACTACCAGCAGTCTACACATTTACCCCGGTTACCTGTTTTTAAGGAACAATTCTTCAAACGTTCTACCTTAATTGTTGATTTGTAAGATTTGTATTGCAAAATTCTTTACCTTTCCATCCATTAGATGACCCTCTATTATTGATAGCATATTGCACTTTATCCATAAATCTATATGATTCATAGGTTACGTAATTAATGAATGTTAGATGTAATTGAAGTGTGTCTTCTGAACAGATGCTTTACTAAAAGCAGAATTTAAACTATTTAACTAAATACTTACTAATCAACCCGTAAAACTTGATGTCATGAAAAAACTCCTCTTTTTTCTGTTCTTGGTTGCAGTGGGCACTACCCATGCACAAACCACGGTAACCGGAACTATTACTAGTCAAGATAACGAACCTATCCTCGGGGCTAATGTCATTGTAAAAGGTACTTACATTGGAACAGCCACCGACCTAAATGGAAACTTCACCCTGAATGTTGAGAACGCCCCACCGTTCACTATTCAAATAAGTAGCATTGGCTACGAAAATGCTGAAGTTGAAATCAATCAAAACAACCAGGATGTAACCGTTTCCCTGAACGAAGGTAGTGAGCTCGATCAGGTAGTAATATCAGCATCCAGAACCCCAGAGAGTATATTCGAATCGCCAGTAACCGTCGAGCGATTCGGCTTACAGGAGATACGGAATACAGCCTCTGCCGAATTCTATGATGGACTCGAAAATCTAAAGGGAGTCGATATTAACACCAATAGCTTAACGTTTAAATCGGTAAACACAAGGGGGTTTGCCACCTTCGCCAATAATAGGTTTTCCCAATTGGTAGACGGTATGGATAACTCTAACGCAGCCCTTAATTTCCCACTGGGGAATCTTCTGGGAATGGTGGAGACCGATGTGCAAAGTGTTGAAATACTGCCAGGTGCAGCTTCTGCCCTATATGGGGCGAATGCGTTTAATGGTATTTTATTTATGACCAGTAAAAGCCCATTCGATCATACCGGGCTTAGTCTTTCCATTAAACGAGGAATTACCTCGCAGGAAGCAGCCGGAAATAACGATTATACGGATATAGGCATTCGTGCAGCTCATAAGTTCAGTGAAAAATTTGCAGCCAAAGTCAATTTCGGACTTTTGGTGGGTACCGATTGGTTTGCGACTAACGAAGAGGATAAACTTCAAAGGGGCATCGATAGAAGTGCTACAGATTATGATGGTATAAATGTATATGGTGATGAAGTAAGTATCAATATAAGAGGTGTTGCAGAAACCTTGGTAGCCATAGGACAACTTCCCGCTGGGACCGAGGCATTGGTTCCTTCTGTCGATGTAAGTAGAACCGGATATAATGAAAGGGAACTAACCGATTATGATGCAGAAAGTGTAAAAGCGGACTGGGGTCTTTATTTCAGACCTTGGGAAGATGATTTCGAATTTGTGTACCAAGGAAAAGTTGGAACTGGTAAAACCATTTACCAAGGTGCCAATAGATACAGAATTGACAATTTCTTTCAACAGCAACATAAATTGGAATTCAGGAATAACAACTTCTTCCTTCGTGGATATGTAGTTGCCGATAAAGCAGGAGATTCGTATGATATGGTATTCACTGGAATAAATGTGAACCGTGCATGGAAGGATGACCAAACTTGGTTCGGACAGTATGTGGGTGGTTTTGTACAAGGAACATTGGCAGGCTTATCGCCTGAGGAGGCACATGCCTTAGGCCGTCAAACCGCCGACACAGGGCGTTTTGAACCAGGTACTGCCGAGTTCAACAGTGCTTTTAATAGTAGTATTAGTAACCCCGATCTTTCCGTTGGGTCCAAATTTCAAGATGAATCTAGGTACTACCATGCCGATGCCAATTACAATTTCAGTCATTTATGGGATGTTGCCGAAGTACAGGTGGGTGGATCGTACAGACAATACCGTTTAAATTCCTTCGGGACGATCTATACAGATTCTGACGGACCAATTAATTATTCAGAATATGGTCTGTATACACAAATTCAGAAGAAACTTCCACTATCGGATCAAGTTGAAGTAAAATTAACAGGGTCTGTGCGCTATGATAAATCTGAATTGCTGGATGGGTTTTTCTCACCAAGGATCGCAGCTGGTTTTACCATTGCTGACAATCACAACATACGTGCTTCCTTCCAGACAGGATTCAGAAACCCAACAACCCAGGATTTATTCATTGGGCTAGATGTAGGACGTGCAGTACTTGTAGGAAGTGCAGATGGCAATCCAGAAATGGATGTTCGTAATTATGCTTTGAGTGCCGTGGGACAAGCCATCACTGGAGTACCACAAATACAAAAAGATGGTACTGGCGCCTATAACAACTCATTCTCAGCGTCATCGGTTGGGGCATTTGCTGCCACAGCGGATCCTACACAACTTGTGGTAGCTAATCCAGAAGCAGTAAAACCAGAGCAGGTTGCTTCTATTGAATTGGGCTATCGCGGAAAATTGTTCGATAATAAATTACTGGTAGACCTAAGTGGATACTATAACGCCTATACTGACTTCATTACTAATGAAACGGTAGTTTCTACGTTTTATGGGGATGTAGGCCTTACGCAGGCATTGCCTGATGGAACCCCATTGGCAATTGCAGCCATAGCCAATGGCGACTTCGAGGCGTACCAAACTTATACGAATATTGATGAGGACGTGAATTCCTATGGAGGTTCTTTGGGCTTGACGTTGCGTGTTGCCGATAAATTGGATCTCTCCGGAAATTATACATATGCGAAATTGGATTTTGATCGTGATTCGAATCCAGATTTCCTAACGCTTTTCAATACACCAGAGCATAAAGTGAAAGCTTCGATCGGTAGTTCGGATTTATTCGAAAACTTCGGGTTTAATGTAGCTTGGCGTTGGAGTGACACCTACTTATGGGAAGCCACCTTTGGAACGGGACAAGTACCTGCCTTCCATGTATTGGATGCACAGGTGAACTACCGTGTACCAAAATTTTTGAAATCCACTTTTAAAGTTGGGGCTACCAATCTATTACAGGATGAATATGCCACTGCTTTTGGAACTGGACTCATTGGCGCTATGTACTATGTTTCTTGGACCATAAACAATTAAAAGACAATCCTAGATAATCAAAGCCCTCATGGATTTGACCATGAGGGCTTTTTATTTTTCGCGTATTATAATCCTACTTTTAAAATTTCACTCGCCGGACTGGTATTTCTGATTCATTCAGAACGTTTTTTATTGAAATCGGTTTGAGTAATGATCATGCAAAAACCAAAAAATGAAGACATAAATTCTTTTTCCTTTTCGTAAGGGAAGCAATTGGCTTCGCTTATCTATTGCTTTATTAAATGTAGTGGTTTTTCCGCAGACCACATGAAGTGATCGTCGAAATTAGACATCTAAAGGGCTAAATTATATAGCCATCTCCATTTCATACTGATTAACCGTGTTTTTTAATTGAATATGTTTTAAGTATTCTATTTTTGAAGTCAAACGCTCGTCAACATTATTTATCCTTACGGATGTAGAGATACTTTGAATGGCTGCAAAGAGACTATCCCAATGTTCCTTTGAATCTTCGTATATATTAAACTGAGCGATATATCCCCGAGTTGGATCTATTATAAAATAAGCTATCTCCTTTTCTAGGTGCAGTACAACGTAATAATCGAAAGATCCAGCAGATAACGTCGCAATGTGATTGTCCCAAGAATAATCCTGTTGGCTTAGCTCTTCCCAGTTAAAATGTGAGGCTTGGACTTTTCTCAACTCAATCGGTGGTACTTGTGTTTCTATGCTAAAAGTTCCCGAATAACACTTGTATTGTTTTGTAATAGCAAAGCCCGCATTTTGATAGGACTTTACTGCCTTTGTGTTTTCGGTAATTACTTCTAGGGAACAACGTGTGATTCCTTTGTCTTTCAATTTAGGAAGGCCATAAACATAGAGTTGTTGGACAATTCTTTTCCCACGATACTCTGGAAGAACGCCAGTTCCTGTATTAAAAGCAATTTTCTCCCCATTCCGTTCGTCGATGGCATGAATCATAAAACCAACCAATTGATCTTCATCAAACATTCCGAAGGAATCCTCATAACTCACCTTTGCCCTTTTCCAACGTTGTTTATAAAATTCAGCATCCGAAGGCATAGGAACGAAATAGTTCGCAAATGCCTTATTGAAACATTCTATTAATTGATAAAACGGTACACTTTCAAGATTCCTAATAATCATATCGTCAATCTATAAAACTAATCAAAAATATGCTACCAATGTACTTAGATGTAGGGTGTTGGTTGTAGTACTTCAGGAAGTCGAATAGATTACATCCCTAATTTGTAACAAAGGACCCAAGGGAAAAGGTATCCCCTGGGTCCAAAAATGAAGTCTTCAACAACATTAGAATTATGAACTCCACTTTTTTGTAACCACAAGTCCGTTGTCATAAGCTACCTCATAAAAAGTCTCGGTGATATCGCTTTGATTAATTTCAACAATCGCAAAACCGTTCAGTACCCTTAATTTCTGTACCTCTGTGGTAGGATTGGGCATGGCGGTTTTTCCATAATACAATACTTCAGGGTTGGTTCCTGTGACTAAATCAGATAAAAAAGAACCATTTCCATAAGGAATGGAAGCATGTCCACAGCAGCGCATTCTTGGCTTGTTTCCATTCTTTGCGGTTTTTCCACCATACATTGTCAAGTCCTCATTGTATACAATTCCATTGTGCACATGTCCCCAATACCATACATCGGGAACATTGGGTGCTGTGGCCCCAATCACTTGATTCCATAACGTACTGTTGGGCTTGGGACCATCCTTGGCTACATCGATTCCATTGTGATGGGTACACAACAAGACTTGTTTGCCTGAATTATAGGCCTTGGTTAAATACTCCAGTTGTTCCTGACCTCCATGTTTCGTGGCTATAATTCCATCCATATATAAAGGGCTTTCATCATAATAAGCAGAATCCAGACCAACAATGATCCAATCACCAACCTCGAAAGAGAAGTACGTACTGCCATTTTGATGTGTAAAACGGGAATCCTTGAGCGTAGTACCCATTAGTCCGTTGGCTCCATCGTACATTTCATGATTACTGTTCATGGTATATATCTTGCCTTTGTACTTTTCTGGGAGCCTTTCCAAAAGATTTTGGATCTCTTCCTTTTTGGTTCCGGCATAATACACATCCCCTAAATGGATAATATAGTCGGGATCTTGGGCTATAACACCTTCAATGACCAATTGGGAAGGGCATTTGGGTGTATGACCATCTGTCCAAAGACCAGTGCCCCAATCACCAATGATGGCAATCTTGGCAGAAGGCGGAATTAAATCGACTGGAGTATTGTTCAATTCTGCCGATTGGGATACAAAAGGATGTATTTTGAAAGGTAAAAGCTTGTAGTAATAGTAATACACCAACACCAAAGTCCATTTTATATCTAATTGACAGTATTTGGAGATGGCATAAATAGTACCATCGCCTGCAACCCAACCAGCAAGGTTCCATTCCGTAAATTGTTGGGTAGTAATCTGTGATCCTGGCATTTTGAATACGGTACGCAATAGCTTGGTTAAATGCCCTTTGTCTACAAGATCATTTAGAAGATATAGCGCAAACATGTTTTCCAGTCCATGATGATAATCTTCCTTGTATTCCCCATCCACAAAATAATTTTCACATGTTACCAGATAGTCCCAGAAGGTATCTGCCACTTCTTTGGTATCCAACAGATGGGCTTTTTCTTGATACGCCGTTTCCATTTTCTGATTAACATCCTTTAAGGTTTCCAGTGCATCCGATTCAAAATTGTATGTATCCATAATATCTATTTTTATGCCTATAAAGTATTTAATATCAAATAGATGTGGAATACGTATTTATACGTGTTTTTAAATGAAAACCACCCCAAAAGGAGCCGTCCAATTATATTTCGTTAGTAATTATTTGGTTTCCAAAAGCTGAATGATGGCTTCTGCCACAGGAATGGATGACAGCCAATTTTGTCCCGTAACCAATCGCCCATCTATTTCTACATGCGGTGTGTTTCGTGGGGAATATTTGAAATTTCCTCCCCTACTTTCGATCGTTTGTGTAATTTTAAAGGGAAAGGTCTTATAATACTCCCTCTCCTTGTGCTCGTAGGCATCTGGATACCCACTTATGCGCTTTCCATTGACCAAGTAGTTTCCTTTTGCTGTTTTAAGGTTTACTATGCCCGCCGTACCATGGCAAACCGAAGACACAATACCGTCGTGTTTTTCATAAATATCCATGGCAATTTGTTGTATTGCCTCATTTTCCGGAACCCCGAACATAGCACTTCCCCCTCCAATAAATTGAACAGCCTTGTATTGAGCTACATTCACTTCTTGTGGGGAAAGGGTATGTTTAATGGCATACATGAAATCGGGGTTATATAATAGTCGTTTGCTCGTATCGTCGGAGGTATCAACATAGGCAATGGGAATAGCCCCTCCCTCGGGACTCACAAAGTCTACATGATAGCCAGCTTTTACAAAGGTTTCATAAGCCTTGACCATTTCATAAAAACTGTTTCCTGTTTTTAGTTCCGAATTGCCATAATGCTGGGCATTGGACACAACAAAAAGAATATGATCGCCATGTTTTGGCGAGTCCTCCCGTGTGGCAGTTTTCGATATGATTTTCCATGTATTGTTTTCCATTTTCTTCAACAGGAAAAGATCAATAAACCGCCAATTTCGTTGTGGAATAAGAATTTCGACCTTTGCGGTTGCTATTTCGTTTGAAATATCTATAGATAGAATTTTGGCTTTCCTTCCATTAAAAACCCCTGCTTCCCCCTTAAACCAACTTACATACTCAGTGGCCGTAAGTGTTTTGAATTCATCACGAACAGTTAGGTATAATGTTGCATTATCTGAAAAGGCACTGAGTAATTGCTCCTTCTGATTATAGGAACTGCCCTCCATATAATCCTGTAGGGTATTAGTAATCGATTCCCTTGCCGATTGTGCAACGATGGAAAGGGAAATACAAACAAAGAATAATGTGATTTTAATTTTCATTTTGATGAACGTTTTTAAAAGTTTTGGTAAACTTCTAAAAGTGATCTCAAAATGGATTCATAATTTATAATCCAAAGCTCCAGAATTATAATTTTGGAGTATTCTATTGCTTGAATTCTGAAGGTGTCATCCCAGTAATCCTTTTGAAGGTGCTATAAAATGAGGACTTAGAGGAAAAACCTGCTTCAAATCCAATTGCCTCCAACGTATAGCGATTTTCTTGTTGCATAAGTTGCTTGGCCTTTTGAACCCGGTATTCGTTGATGTATTGATTGAAACTTTTCCCAATATTATCATTCAATAATTGCGACAATTTATGTGGTGAGATTTGAACTTCCTCTGCCACATCCTTGAGTTTGATATCAGGATGTGTGAAGAGTTCCTTTTGCTTCATCGCTTCTTCCAATTGTCCTATGATTGTATTGGCTTCTGAGATATCAATCTTTTTCGAGCCATATTTTGTCGGAGGATCTTGAAATAGAATGGATCTGTTCTTCTTCAATAGGAGAAAAAAGAGGGTTCCATACAAGGCTACAGAAAATGTAATGGCGCCCGTAATATACCAACGGAACCTTCCGATGTTATAGGCAATGAAAATGAGAAGATTACTCACAAGTATGGTCAGCAGCCAAAGCTCCTGTGTGGTAAATGTCTGCCTCCTTTTAAACACTTTCACTATAGAGCTGCGAAGCATGTACCCTGAAAGCAGTAAATACACACCCCAAACAAAGTAAATAAAGCGGGCGGAGTAGCTTCTCCATAGTTCTGGATATTCCTCGTAAGGGTAGATTATTCCCACTGTCACGATAAAACCTACTAAAATTCCAATATGCAATTTCCATGAAAAAGGAACCTTTTTGGTGCTTTCCAATTGTGACTTTATATAATAATAGAGCATGACCCCAATTAAAAAACAGGCGGAAAGCCCAATTTGCAGGTACAATAGAACTCGATCTTGGTTAAAAACCATATATACCGATTTTCCAATACGAATACTCAACATAAGTACAAGCAGACCGAGGAAGTAATTGGATAGGCGGTTCTTCTTTCTGAAAAACAGCAAATAAATACTCAATAGGAAGCCATTGAATACCCCTAGGGCACTAAAGAAAAAAAGGATGGAGGAATCGATATCCATAGTTGCCCAAAGATATCAATTTCTACCATCCAAAAGACTCAAAATGGGGTATTCGATTCAGACAAAATTATACTATATCTGAGGAAACATCTGGAGCCATTAACGCTCCCCAAGTGCCTTTCATCTGATCAATTTTATCATCTGCCCCCATTTGCTCTAAGATATTTAACACGGCATTGTATGCAGAATCCAAGGCTCCAACAATCCAGCCGTGATGTACCGAAACACATTCACCGGCAAAATTTAAGCAGCCATTAAATTCGGGGGTTAATAAGGTCGGATATAGATTTTTAAACTGTCCAGGGCCAAAGAGAGCGAAGGCTCCACCTCCAGCATGCTTATCCCAGAACCATGTTTTTGTCGTAGTTTCAGGATCGTATCCTGCGAACTCTTCATATACATTTACCTCCGGATATATGTAAGCGATCCCTTTTAAGCACTCATATACTCTCTCTTTATCCGAAAGTGCCCCCATGCGCTCAGCATCTTGAGCCCAACAATAAATTTGAAGTACCCCGCCCTTGGCCTCATACCCATATGAGGGATAAACGATCTGACGGTTTGGACGGTCCGATGCAGCTACGCCTAAGCCTTTGTGCTGTCTGTTCCCCAATGTGGCCCAAAATTGCGATTTAAAGGTGATAAACGCTTTAAAAGATGGCATATAATTGCTTTCCCTTATGGCCCTTGCTTTTGAGAATGACAGCTTGTCGAAGAAATTTGCCTTGAGCTGCCCATTTAGGTAATTTCCATTGGGCAAGGTGGTAATGGCATATGGATATTGTTTTACTGCCAAGCCTTCGCCATAAGGTCTTTGAATGGTTAGGCTCATCCCACCGTGTCCATCGAACAGATTTTCATCATAGTCTACCTTAGTCACTCGATGTTGCATAAACACCCGTTGTTTTGGCTTACTTGGTTTGCCGGGAGCCGGCTTCTTAGCATCGGCTTTAGGCACTGTTGAAGGAGGTTGGGCATCCTTGGTTAAATTGGGAGGCGAATATCCATACTCATTATTCAATCCCTTCTCCATACCTATCTCAACCTGTGCCCACTTTCCATCTTCCATGCGTACACCGTGTTCTAAATTAAGTACCGACCTACAGGCATCTGGAAAATGCTGCATTCCATGATCAATAGTAACCATATACACATTAGGATCGGATTTATCGTAGGAATTTTTACTCCCGCTCCAATCATATACCGCTATGACCATTTCCACAAAAGAAACAGAATACATGCCGGTTCCCACATTTAGGGTTTCCAAATAACTAGCCACATTATACGGAAGGTTCTCAGACTTCTCACCCATGGCAGGATCATAATATTCGTCAAGATCCCCCAGCGTAAATACATTGGTAAGGTATCCCCACATGGAATAATGGTCATACTCCATGAGCATTTTAAATCCCTCTGAAAAAGATTCGTCTATCTTTTTAAGGAAAGGCTCATTCACCTTATCCAACACCATATTGATGGGTAAATAGGGATCTCCTTTCTTTGGTGTAACCTCGGTGACCCATACCATATCCAAATCGCCACCTTCGTTTATACCAAAGTTTAATGAGTTTAAGGAGGCATCGGCAGCCGTAATGGGTGCCGGCATATTATTGTAACGAAGTCGCTGCACGTCCGAATTATAGTAGAACTTCCTCCATCGTACCATTTTATCCTGTAGTCCGTTGTATTCCAGTACTGAATTTACAGCCAATGTTAAATGTTGTACCGGAAGCATATCCGTTGAAAATTGTGGGATTCTCATACCTCCTACTTCACCGTAAAGACCTGCTTTATCCACATGGGTAGGATCGTATTCGGTAGAATACCAAGTATCGATTCGACCGCCCACTCTTTCAGAGGCTTCAAATACTTCACATTCAATCCCCAATGATTGTAAAATAAGCCCGGAGTACAGCCCTGCAAAACCACCACCGATAATACCTACCGTTGGTTGATCTATTTCTTTGGCAACAAAGGCCTTTTTTCGAATGGTCCTCTGACGTTTTAATTCCTTACTATGCTTTTCCCCATAGGTATCAAGTATGTATTTTGAAAATGCCTTTTTTACGGATCCTTGGAGTTTGGATTCTTTTTTTCTGGTTTCTGAACTCTTTTGGGTACCAGGTTTAAATGAAAGATAGCTCATATTGATTCTTTTTTAGAGTGGATTTGTATAATGGACATTGTAAAACAAACATACCTACTCATTCCAAAGGTTACTATAAGTATATATACCTAAATTAGGGGTGGCTATGCCATAAAATCAAGGATTGACATGGTTCAGGGGTTGTTCATTGAACTTTTTCCAATCGGCTCTTAAAACGTTTTCAAGTTCTTGTAACTCGCTTGAATCATATCCCTGGGATCGAATATCTGTAACATAATCCAGCAGGTTATAACATGTCGTGAATTGGCCACAGGCAATAAGGGAATCCATCCGGTTTGCTTCCTTATCCTTCTCATCCCACCACAACGTTGTGGGTGTTTGGGAGGCAATAAGTGCGGTTTTGGTCAATTCCTTGCTAGGCGTAGGTGTAATTTTCTTGTTGAATGAATTATTCCCATAGGGAGTTTTCTCGCCATTTAATTGATAGACAGTAGAGGTAATCCTTTTATTATCGAAGTTTTCTTCATTGTACAACACATTATAATTAAGCCTTCTAATTTGTTTCAGAAACACATCATTAATCATTTTAGCCCCAGATGTCAGACGTTCGGTCAACATTCTTTTTATCAGTCCTATTTCCAGGTTTTGAAAACTAATTACATCGTTCAACAATACTTCTGGAACATTTCCTTTCACCATAGATTCTAACCAATCGCTTCCCTCCTTTTTTACTGAAGCTAATATGGCTCCCAAGACAATAAGAACAATTCCCATTCCCGTTAGAATTCCTCCGGTAACATAAGGCCAAACATATTCTTGATCGCTAAATACCTGTCCGGCATTTAACAGCATAAGGAGTACTCCTGCTAGCAGTAATATCCAATAAATTGGTTTTACCTTTAGATAGCCCAAGAGGCTTCGGAAGGTCGTCCTAAGTGATTTCCTGTTACGAATTGGGGTTTTATCCTCAGACCAAGGCACCATTTTATAACTTGCCACGTCATTTACGATAAGCAAGTTAAATTTATTGTTCATTGCTTTACGCCTTGTAATGTTGAGCATGCTTTCAATACCTTGGTTATCGGCAATCCCCCCATCCATGATCCCAATCCCATCTTCGAAATATTCTTCTTTCTTGAGTGCCTTGAAAGCCTCTGTAGATTGATCGGAAAAATAGTCGTTGGGAAAAATAAGGGGTTCAAACCCTAAAGGAAAACATGAGGAGGAGGCGACAATATCCCCTAGTTGTATTGAATACTTTAAAGCTTCTGAATTTGGACTGCGCAGGGGACTATTACCAAATATCCCCGAGTTTTGAAATCTAAAAGGAAGCCCAAAAGAAAACTCTGTACTATTGAAACAGACCTCCTTTAATTGAGTGTTGTTTGTATTTTTGTACACATCGAACCCTCCCTTAAAAATATCCATTTCGGCATAGGTCAGGGCAAACGCATTTATTATACTTTGCTTTTTATAAGCAAATTTTACCCAGGTGCTTTGATCCTCTAACTTCTTCATTGCGTCGCTTAGTAAGGTATCGGTATCTGGTTTGAACTGATTGTAAAATTCCCTGTAAAAAGTTTTGAAATCATACTCTGGGGAACATACCGCCCTGGAATATGCCACCGCCAAAAGGGTGCCCCCACTTACTGAGCTTACAGCAAGTGTTCTATCCAATAGGGAACTCCCCTTAAATTGAATACGTTCCAAATAAGATACTACCCCAAGTGAAAAGAAAGTAGCGCGATACCCTCCCCCACTAAAACATAATCCAATACCCTCGAAAGGATCTAATTTTGATTCTTCGGTCGATTGTTCTTTCATGATGTTAACATATGGTTAGTCAAATTTCAAGGGGAGACGATAAAATTAAGAAGAAATGAGTAGCGCACAAGTTAATTGTGCAATGAATTATACGTTAAGAATGTTGCATTTATCATATGCCGTTAAAAGGTATATATCTGCATTTCAACGATTTTCATTAAAATCATGTACTGCTTAACAAGAAATTTCGTACATTTAAGTAACGCTTCAAGTCACCATCTACCTATCTTACCAACTACGGGTATTGCCCAGAATTTTACCTTTTATTGATTTTAAAAAGTCTTGAGCTTCTTAGCGCTTGGTAATTAGATTTATTAACCTCTAAAACCTTTGCGTATGAAGAAATTTTTACAATTTTGGAAAGAAAAATGTAAGGAATGGAACATTAAATTGGTGGAGTATGCTAAAGCAAGCAGCTACGCCATCCATCGTTAGCCATCGTTCCACAGTATATTTTTCTTTAATCCCCCACCTGTACGGCGGGGGATTCTATTTTTAATGTCCCTTTTCAATGCGTTGAAGCATCTTACTTGCATTTTTTCCTGTTGGGCCTTCTGGATCCATAGCCAAGGCCTTTTCATACAGTTCCTTCGCTTTATTCGTATCCCCTGCCTTTAAATACCCTTCGGCTAGGCTATCCCATGCATTGGCAGAATCTGGAAACAATTGCGTAATGAAACTAAATACTGCTAGGGCATCTGGGAATTGCCCTCGTCCTAAAAGATTGTAACCGGTTTTATTTAATTCACCTTCAAAATCGAAAAAGCGATATGCCGGATCCTTTACCATGCGGGAAGCCTCTTTCTGAAGTTTTTCCTGTTCCCCGGCCATATATAAATCGGTCATATACTGCATTGGGTCCAACACAAAATTGCTATCTGAAAAGTTCAAACAAGTATCCAATATTGGATCCTGATTGGTTTTGTATTGGTCAAAACTCATATCTACAGCAATATGAGGAGCAAGCCACGGTCCATTCTCCCATTGCGGTTTATCCTGCCACCACGCAAAAGAAAGATATACGGGTAGCTTGGTATTGGGTAGCTCTACAAGCCTATTATCCCCGTAAAAATTAATGTTCTCACCTGTCGGTTCTCCAATAAATATGGCATTGGTATAATTATCCAGTTCATTTACCAAATTCTGGCATGCCGAGAATGTCCTTCGTCCCAGGATGACATATAGGTTTCCAACCGTGTTTATCTTTTTTGATTCAATGATTTTTGTAACTAAAGCCTTATTCTTATAATTATTTCCCCCTCCGTTCAGTCGTACATCCAGAATAAGTCGTTCCACTTCATTCTTTTCAATGAAATCGAATACGCGTTCGTAAAAAACCGGAATAGGTTCTTCATCTTCATCTTGAATCTGGCTATGACGCACATAGACGGTTTTCTTTTCCGGAAGATGTTCAAAATAATAGATCTTATCTAAATTCTTTAAGTATAAAGGGGTTTTGCTTTGATCCCGAACATCTAGCCAATCATTCTTTTGCTGCACAAAACCATAAGAAGTGGGCAGGTTTTTACCCGCAGGCATGGCCTCCATAGATAGTGTAAAAGTGGCACCGTCCTTTTCGAAAGTTATGGGTACGCTGTTCGAAAATTCCGAAATAACTCCCTGAGCGTGTAATACCTGTGGACTGATCAGGTATAGAAATCCGTAGGCCTTAAAGAATTGTTCATTCTCTACTGGCACAACAGGATATACGGCCTCTAAGGCTTGTTCTATGGGCATATTTCCTATTGCCACAACCTTAGCTCCCAAACCTTTTTCATAGTCTTTATGAATGCCCTGCGCATAGACTCCATCGGAGAACTGATACATATTTATGGGCAATTGGTTAAACGGTAATGGATTGTTCCGGAATCCCAAACGTGTATGGCCATATTTGAAAAGCCCAATGATCTTGGCGAAACCTACATTGATTTCATGCGCTTCCAAATCGGGTATTTTATTGTAGAAGTTGTCTACGGCCGTATCGAATTCTTCCTGGGTCACTTTTTTGAAAAGAAAAGGATAGTCTTTATGAACAGTTTGTTGAAGGAATTTAAGGTCTTCTTGCCATTGTGAGGCAGTAAATGAACTTTGGGCAGTTGCATGCAATGTCATACAACCCACTAGAAGGAGGAATAGTTTTTTCATGATTTTGATTGATTGATGATCTTATATAAGATCGAAATCCCCCTTGTTTGTTACACTTTTCTGTCTTAAAGTTTCTTAATAAAACCTTTTACTTTATAAAGAAGACAAGAATGTAACCAGATCCTCCTCCTTTTCCAGTTTCAGTTTTTTCTTAAGCCTGTACTTAGACTTTAAAACACTGTCTGGTAATACGTTGAGCATAGAAGCTATTTCCTTAGTTGAAAGATTCATGCGAAGAAAGGACGCCAAACGTATTTCCTTTTCAGTAATTTCCTCATAGATCTGTTTCAGTTTTAGATCGAAGTTGTTGTGAACCTCAGAAAAGTAACTTTTAAACACCTCCCAATCCTTGTCTTCGGCTTTTTCTTTTTTAAGCAGCATAATTAGCCTTCTGAATTCTACTTTGAAAAGCTCTGGGGTTTCTTTAATACGCTCTAAATTGTTTTTCAGTTCCTCAATAAAGGTATTCTTCTGCACCAAATGAAGTGTTTGTGAGGCCAATTCCTTCTTTTTGAATTCTATTTCCTGCTTGTAAATTGCCTCCTGCTTCTCCCTTGCAATTCTGTTTTTCTTAATACGCTGCTTAAAACCAAAATACAGTAAGCCGGCAATCGATAAAAAAGCGAACATACCGAACCCATATAAGGTTTTGGTTAGGTTAGAGACCTTTACCTCTTCGTTCAAGGTTTTAATCTCCTGTTGTTGAAGAGCTATCTCGGCTTCTTTTCGCTCAGTGGCATACTGCACTTCGAGTTCATTTACTTTGTCAATTTTTTCCTTTCTATAAAGGCTATCTGCTAAGTTTAATTGTGCAACCCTATAGCCGTACGCCTTCTTAAAATCCCCGAGATCCGCATAAATTCTTGCTACATCCCTATAGTTAATCTTTAAATGTGGCCCTTGCTTGATTTCCCTATTTATGGCGATACTTTTTTCGTAATAGTCCAGGGCTAATTTATCGTCCCCCTTTAAATGAGCTAATTTTGCCAAAGTAACCAAGCTTTTAGCTTCCAGACCAGGGTTTTTATATTCTTGGGTGAGTTGTAGTGATTGCAAAACATAGGATTCTGCCTGTGGCAGACTATCCCAAATCCTGTAGAGAGCACTAATATTTTGCAAAACACGAGCCTTTTTTATAGGAAATCCAGCGCTGTCGAAATACGCCAATGTTTTTTTATAATACGAAAGTGCTGCATCATAATTTTTTAGTTTCCTATGGTTCAGTCCAATGTTTCCCTGCACTTTGGCTAGATCTTCTTCAACACCCGTGTTCCTCAGATAAATTGCTTCTGCTTTGTTAAAATACTCATTGGACAATTCCACATTTTGTAAAACCCCATGTAAATTTCCCAAAGAGACATAGCTTTTTGCGATCTCAACTTCCCCTAAGTCCAATTCCTGCCTCAGTTTCAAAACCAATTGGATGGAATTCATGGCTTCTTCAAATTTTCCCATCTTGCGCTCAACATTCCCCAAATCATTAACGGTAAGCATTCTAGAAGTTTTATCTCCAAGGACTTCATAACCAGTAATTGCTTTTTTCAACCAAGTCTCGGACAAAGGAAAATTAGATATCCTTTTATAATAGAGCCCCTTGTATCTGGCTAGATCTGTTGCATTTTCTTCTGAATTTATTCGTTGGGTTAGTAATTCTATACTATCAAGGTGACGCTTTCCCTCGTTAGGCTCTTTTTCATAGGTTTGCAAAAACAAACTTTCATAGAGTGGAATCCTATCCATATCGTCTTTTGTATTTTCTAAAACGCCTAATAAACTATCAACTGTTTTAGTGCTTTGACTTACAGCCGTGATAAAAAATAATAACGAGAAACAAAGGGATAATATAATTTTCATAAGTGGGAGTTAGTTGTTCCCAAGATACTCAATTTGAAGGCCTTCTGAAACTCCGATCCATACAATTCCTGTTGCGAAAACTATATAATTGAACATAGTTTTACATGTAACTAATTGACAATCAAAATTATGCGACAACCATATTGAAAACAGGAAAAGCCACCTGTCCATACTTTGTCCATTCAAGATTTAGATCGCTGTATTCATGAATGGTGGTTTCAATTCACCAATGAACATTTTTTTGGCACGCTTGTTGAATTCCTATTAAACAACTAGACTATTTGGGAGTCAAATAGTAAAATCGAATTAATTGTTTAATCATTAAAATTCACCATTATGAAAAATCTAAAAGAATTTTGGAACAAGAAACTAAGCAAGTGGAATGAGAAATTGGTAGAATATGCTAAAGCCAGTAGTTATGCAATCCACAGATAATACGACGGAACCGTTTCGATGAAATCCCTCACAGAATAGATCTAGTGAGGGATTTTTTTATTCTGTAATACCCCTGAACAAATAATAACAATAGAACTGTTACCCTTTTCATTTATTCTCTCGTATGAGGATATCTCCATTCAATGTTTTGAAGACAATATCGGCACCTCCGCCATTAATGGTTCCTGACACGCCTTTCTCACGGCGAATACGGTACACTCCATTCTTCTTAGTGGTTTGCACATTACCGCCATTACCGTTTTTTACCATGTCAAAATCTGTATACACATTTCCGTTATCAGATCTAGCTAATACATTAGCTTTTAAGTTTTTAGGAAAGCTTACATCAACATCTCCATTAAGGCTACTAAACATCATGTTTGCCCCTTGATGAATGGAAGAAAAGCTCACTACGATATTTCGGTTTAAGGCATCTGCAATAACAGATCCTCCTACATTGTTCATGGTAATCTTCCCATTGGTATTACTTACCTCATGGGTTCCATTAACGCCTTCCACTAAAATATTCCCTTGATTCACAGTCTTCAGGTCCAAGGAAAAATTTCTTGGTACCTTCACCACAAAATCTATGACCCATTTACCGGGGGTATATTTTATGTATACCTTGTTCTCAACTTCTTCAACCGTAAAGGAAAGTGAATTATCTACGATTTTACGCATTCCATTCTTCATGTTTTCCTGTTCCTTATGGCTGCTTTTATTCCATCCTTTGCTCTTCTGGTCGCCAAAGGCCTCAACGACGACGTCTTCTCCATCATACCCTTGAACAGTAATATCTCCATCAATAATATTTACTACCAGTTTGCCTTCTTCCCCAGGATTGGATAATGGAATGGTAAAGGTTTCTTTTGTCTGTGCTCTCATTTGGCTACCCATGATCAATACAAGTAGGATACCCAATCGCTTTAGTGTGTTATAGTGTGTTTTCATGTTCTATCCTTTTATGGTAACATCGCCGTTCAATACATCAAAATCCATACGAATACCTCCAGATCCTATCTGAAATTCGGTATTCTTATTCATTTTATATTTGGTTCCTTTCCTCCCCTTTCCTTTCTCCATTTTCATAGCGGCATTAGAGGATCGGGTATCTAAATTGGTATAAATATCCCCATTTAGGCTCTTAAAGGACACATCTGCATTAAGACCGTTCTTTACATTGATATTGATATCACCATTTAACGACGCATATTTTGAGTCTTTGCTTGGGTTTTTGGAATAACTTATGTTAATGTCTTTATTTAAGGCATTGGCGTATGTTTTTCCGGAAATGTCCTCCAATGTAATGGCTCCATTAATATTGCTCACGCTAATATCGTTGGCCTCAACCCTTTGGGCAAAGATATCCCCTCTATTTATGGTACTAAGCTCCAGGTTAGTGTTCTTAGGAACCTTAACCGTTATGTCTAGCAGGTAGTCATACTTAATACCATTCCAAGGACCTCTGTGGTTAAAACGACCAGTTTCCAGATTGAATTCAGTATATGGCGAATCGTGATACACATAGATAATATTTCCACTTCTTTCCACCTTAATACCTATTTCTGATTTACCTTGTTCTAATTGCCTATTGTTGTTGCCTTTAATTGTTTTCTCGACAGAAATTGAGACTTCATTACTGTTGGTCCCTTCTACCCTAACTGGCCCGTTTATATTGTATACCACCAATAGGTTTTCTGAAGAATTACTAGGGAAACGCTCTTGTTTTGTAATGGTTTCTGTGTGTCGCTGCGCTTGCAATACACTTACAAATAGAAGGCATAAACCGATTGAAATAAATTTTAATGTTCTCATGATGTTCGTTTTTTGCTCATTTCGGCACATGGGTGCCATGATTGATTGATTGAATAATTGATTTGATTAAATGATTTCTTTTATAGATTCCTCCAATTTCATCTTTACTGCTTCGTTGATATCCGGTTTTTTGAGTAAAGTCTCCATGGAATTAATTGATTTTTGCTCCTTTAGTGTGACCATTAGTTCCGCTAGGGCTATCTGAACCAGTGGCGATTCCTGCTGTGTAATAGACATGACCAAACCTTCGCGCACTATAGGGTTTTCCACATACTTCGATAAGGAAGTAACCGCTGCCAAACGCACATTTACATTTGGATCGGTATTCAACATTTTGAATAGTGCCTCTATAACTTTGTCTGTTGCAGTGTCAAGCTTCTTTACTTCACTTAGCGCCTCTAATCGCTTGGATGCCGTTGGCTGATCTGCAAGGGAGATCACCAATTGTGTGCGCAATTCATTGGTTTCTTCCTCGGCTGCTTTTAGTTTTTCATTAGTGGTAATCAATGTTTCCCCATTTGTGCTTTCTTCCGTATTCCATTCTGTCCCAATAAAAAATCCGAGCACCAATACGACACTAGCCGCCACACCAAGGAACCAGGGGTTTAATCGGAACACCTTAGGCTGTGTTGTCGAATCCTTGGTTTCGGCCTTTGCCTGAGCATTGAGGTTTTCATAGAAAACAGCATCCATATTATTAGAAGGCTCGGACCAATTGTTGTCCAAAGCTTCTAAGAGCGGATCCCAATCGGACATTTCGATTTTCATTTCGGGATACTCCTCCAAATAGGAATCTATTTCGTTCCTCTGTGCATCAGAAAGTTGCCCTAATACATAATCTGGCCATAATTCGTGAAGTCTCTCTTTATCCATATCCTAATGTTTTTGAAGTTGCAGATACACCATCTTCAGTTCTTTCAGTGCCCTATGCGCCTTGGTCCTTGCAGCATCTTCACTGCACCCCATAATGGCCCCAACTTCTCTATACTTCAATTCCTTTAATTTACTTAGTACAATGACCTCCCTTTTTTCAAGTGAAAGCCTTCCTAAAGCTTCATGAAGGAGATTTTTCGATTCCTTCACCTCCAACTGTTCTTGTGCTCCTTTACCATTTTCAGTTTTATAAGCAATTCCATCCAAGTCTACCGTATTCATATGCTTTTTGTTTTTTCTGAAATGATCATGATTCACATTCCTTGCAATCTGAAACATCCATGTTACGAACTTACTTTCTTCCGTATAGGTATGCTTGTACTTTAAGATTCGCATAAACACATTCTGCACCAAGTCCTCCGAAAGTTCCGAGTCATGATTGGACTGGAAGAAGAAATTATAAACCCAAACTTTGTAACGCTCGTATAACAATCCCAAGCGATCTACTTCACCGCCCTTTACGGCCAGCATAAGCTTGTTGTCGGTTAGTGTATTCAAAAAGTTGGTTTTTTTGATGTTTCTGAAATAGTAAACTCACGTTTCAAAAAAACGTGACACAAAAAGGTAGTAATTTTTTAAAAAAGTATTGAAGTTAATTGAAAATCAACTATTTGAAGCTATAAAGTTCATTATGAATACTGTAAAATGCTTCATCTTGTTGTTCTTGTTGCACATCTAAATTACCAAACAGGATACGGCCGATCCCTTGATCTTTGAAGAAGTACATCATGGTAGCTATTCCGAAGTCATTACCGCCATGGCCAATGCAGCAGTCTTGGTCTAAATCCCATATGAGCCCTGTCTTCGAATCCAGTTCAGGATTGTAAACACCAAACATCTCTTTGTAGGAAGCTGCGCTTAATAGGGTTCCCTGACCGTCATAGCCTTGCATCATTTCCTGTAAAAAAAGTGTCAAATCTTCCACGGTAGAATATAAACCCCCATCTGGATATGTAATGATGTGGTATTCGGGTACAGCGTGATAACTATCATTGTAATAGGCAATATGATTTTCGACATCCACCTCATTACGGGACCATCCAGACCGCTTCATTTGCAATGGTTCCAGAATGTGTTTTCTCGTATATTCTCGATAATCGGTTCCCGTGGCCCGCTCTATTATGTGTGCCAATAATGCAGTACCGAAATTACTGTATTCATAATGAGTCCCCGGTGCGTGATTCAAAAAAATTTCTTCGGTATACCAAGCACCATCTTTCGAAAAAATAGCAGTGAGAAATTCGTCCATAGGCACATCCACGTTGGCATTGTATTTGGCAATAAAGGGATGCCATACCTCCCGCCAATTATCCTTTACCAGTTTCTTACTGAATATATTTCCTTTGCCTCCGTGCGGGTCATCTGTAATACCTGCCGTGTGTGTAGCCAAGTGTCGAACGGTAATCGCATTCTCTGGAAAATGGACATGTTGTATAGGAAATGGCAAAAATTGGCTGATAGGATCGTCCAGGGAAAGTTTGTTGTCCTGAACAGCTTTCATCAGGGCAACACCTATCATGGTTTTGCTTACGGAAGCTATCATCTGAACCGTTTGTGGATTGTAACGAAGCTGTTTTTCCATATTTGCATAGCCATATCCTTTTTGTAAAAACACAGTGTCTTTGCTGAAAATGCTGACGGCAAATCCCGGTAAAATGTCTTGATTGGCCTTTTGGGTTAATAGTATGTCCAAACTGTCCAGTTGTGCAGATCGTTCCTTGGTTAGGTGATACGTTTTGGTTTCTTTTGGATCCTTTTCACGGGAATTGTTTCCGCATCCTATTATTGAAAGAAGAACAAGGACGGAAGCAATTATTTTGATAGGCATGGACGGTGCGTTTAGGTAAAAGACTCTTCTTTCGATATAACGTTACACAAACGCCCGTCCCAATAATTGATATTATTAAGACGGGGCTTGGAAATAGTATATGGTCTTGACTATTCTACCACCAATTTGGCAACAGATTTCTGATTACCCGCAGTAATTTTAACAAAGTACAAGCCAGAATTAAGCTTCTCGATGCCGGAGGTGCTCCAATCAATGCGTTGTGGACCTGACACCACCTCATTCAACAAAGTATGAACCTTCTTGCCCAATACATCATAAAGGGCCACTTCCGTTTTCTTTTCTGATGAAATTTGAAAGGATATAGCAGTATTTTGATTCACTGGGTTCGGCGAAATAACCACATTAAAAGGATTTGCAGCTATATCCCCAACTCCCAACAACGCTGGCGTTATTCTGGTATAATATACATCCTGTCCTCCATTAATTGTATTACACCAAGCTACATGGGCATGGTTGTCGTCACTCTTCATATCGTAGTAATCACCCATTTTGCTCTGTTGGGGATAGCCTATGGTTGGATCGAAAGGTTCTGATATGGGCAAATTATACAACCACGTCTCCCCTTCGTCTTCAGAAAAGGCATAGTACAATACCGAATCGAAACCTCCATTGGCATCTCGGGTATCTAACCATACTACGTCGATACGGCCGTTCGGTGCTACAGACATAGTTCCGAACCAATTGTAATTACCTAAAGGATCTGTATTAATTCGAATGGGATCGGCAAAGGTTTGTCCACCATCGATACTTTTGGCAAACATCACATCTACAGGGTCGCCACCACCCGTAGGTATGACTGAAGCTAGCATGTACACATTGTCATTGTTTAGGTCAACATCTACCCAAACCTGTCCGGCCAACCCACTAGGGTTAATGGGCAAGCCCGCAGCTACGGGGCCATTAAGGTCCACTATATTGGCAAAATCCCAAGTAATATCTGCCGAAGCATCTTTCGCATTGGTCGATTTTACAAGAACAGTGGTGCTGCCGGTTCTACCTGAAATATATAGGTCGCCCGCTGCATCGACCGCCAAGGTCCCCCAAAAGGGATTTCCATCAATTGTGATACAATCTTCGAATGTGGTGCTTCCATCGGTAGAGCGCGTAAAATAACCTGGTCCGCAAGTCGTGAAGGAAGAGTTCCAATTGGAATAGTTGTGCCCTGCACCGATTCCACTTGTTCTGTCCAGTCGCATCCATTGCTTGTCACCACCAAATGCGGGAAAAGGACCGGTCCAAACCACGCCTCCATCCTCAATTTTATATACATCGCAGGCAAACGTGCCTTGTAGGCTATTGTAGTAGAAGTTTCCATTGGCATCGAAATCCAATACAGGGTCCGATCTAAAAACTCCAGGGTTTATGACTCCTGGAAAGGTAAAATTAGCCCCACCGTCTAAGGAGTATCCATAACCAGCCTGACGAAAATTACTGCTTATGGCATCGAATTGACGCCATCCTACAACGATTCGGTTATTATTGGTAGGGTCTACGGCCAAAGAAGGTTCATTTCCAGCATCACCAATAATATCATCACCATTGGAATCTACATTTACCTGTGTTGTGAAAAAGCTACTTCCCTCAACATTATAGGCTGGTTGTCTCGGCATCAATGACTTATCTACCGCTACATATGGGTCATCCGGGGTTTCATCGTGCATGGCACGCACTTCTTGCTCCGTTTGTCCATGCATGAATGGAACCATACAGATCAAAAAACAAATGAATAAAAAGGGTTGTTTAGTTTTCATGAGCATTTTTTGAATTGATTATCTTTTAAAGATACATGATTCCACACAACATTCATGAATTTCGAATCGTGGTTTATAAAATACGAGAGGTCCCAATAAATAGATTGGCACTATTTATGATTCCCAGCCATTGGCAAATAATTACTATATTGGAACCCATAAAAAAGCCCTGCAATATGAATAAGAACTTTTACCTCAGCTTAGCATTACTATTTTCCCTATTTACCTCTGTCGCCTTTGCGCAAGACTACAAGGTAGAAATTGAAGAAGAACGAAAGGCAAATCGTCTTTTCCTTTATGCTGTTAACAAAAACTTAGTGGATTTAGATGTTGCCATATCCGTTACAGGAACTGGTTTTCGTCAAAGAAAAGGAGTACCCCGCAAAACAAGGGTACCCGCTACCTCACGTGTCAACCTTTTAAGCCTTATTATTGAAAGAGGAAAGCAGCCAGTTTATGAATATGAATTGGATGTAACCGATAGTCTTTCCCGCCGTGTGATCAGAAAGGAGTTTAAACTGATTAAGATCGATCCCAAGAAAGCCATTACAATCTATCTTACGGAAAAGTGCCGTACTTGCGACACTATTATAAGTGGTTTGGAAAATAGCCCTTACAATTATCGAACCTATGACCTAGTTGAAAATGATAAAGTGAAAGAACAACTGGGTAAAGCCTTTATTGGAGCTTCCGTTCCTTTGGCTGATATGGAAAATCCTGTGGTAATGCTGGATGGTAAAATGTATATTCACATAGATTCCTATGATGCCTTAATGATGCGTGTAGAGGAAGAAGGTGATGTGAAGCCATTGCCTGCGAAGGAAACTGAAATTAAAGAATCAGAAGAAGGTGAAGATGAAGATGAAGACGACGAAAACAAGAAGCCCGAGCATAAATAAAGCCTATTTATTAAATCATATTGAACCGTCTCTTTATAAATGAAGAGGCGGTTTTTTTTATTCTATCGTGCTTTGGCATTTTTCTTGATTCCATAATTGCAAACCACTTCGATTATGAAAAATTCAAGACAAACGCCTAGTATCCATACAGGTAGCATGGCCGACATCGCCTTTCTACTGCTTATCTTTTTTTTAGTTACCAGTATTATTCCAAATGACGAAGGTATTCTTAGAACACTTCCGAAAAAATGTACGGATCCACCCTGCATTGCCAATATTGAAGAAAGGAATGTACTGCGGATAGAATTGAACAAGGAAGGCCAGCTACTTGCCAATAATGTGCTCATAGCTTTTTCTGATTTAAAAGAAACCTTGGTTAATTTTATTGATAACAATGGTGACGAGAGTTGTCGGTATTGCGAAGGGGAAAGCTTGGGTAACTCATCAGATAATCCTGCGAAAGCCATTATCTCGCTTCAAACCGATAGACAATCGAGGTATAAAGACTTTATATCGGTACAAGTAGAGCTGAATAAGGCATATTTCGAATTGCGTGAACATTATATATCCAAAACTTTTGAAGGAAAACAATTCTCCCAACTTACTAAGGAGGAAATTAAACAGGTTAGGGACGCCTACCCCCTGCTCATTTCGGAAGCAGAGCTAAAATAAGCAACCAAAAAGTTGCATATTAAAATTTCTTTTGTAATTTAGCAACCATATAGTTGCATAATTAATCCTTAAACAAACTAAGTCATGAAAGATGTCATTACAAAAGAAGTAGAATTCAAGCACCCCATTGATACCATATGGAAAGCCATTACACAAGCTGAGGAAATATCGACATGGTTTATACAAGCCGATTTCAAAGCAGAAAATGGATATAAATACACTTTTACCTCAAGTGAGGAAAATGGTTGCACTGCCATAACGGGTGAGGTAAAATCTGCTAATCCCTATACCTTGGTGTATACATGGGTAGTTGAGAATACCGATGTTGAAACCACGGTCTCTTGGCAGCTGGAAGCCACAGCCAATGGCACTATATTGCGTCTGGAGCACTCCGGCATTTCCAACTACGCAGGCGATACGGCTATTGCAATGTTCAATAGTTTTAATGGAGGTTGGGACAATTGTATCCAGTCTCTAGATGAATACGCAAAAAAAGCAATCCATGCAGGATAAAATCACACAGGTTCTAAAAGCTATAGCGGACCCAACACGGCGTGAGATATTTCATGCTGTGGTTGTGGCCGCTACGGCGCTTTCCATCTCGCAAATATCCGGACAGTTCCATATTTCGAGACAAGGCGTCACAAAACATATAAAGAACTTGGAAAACGCCGGGTTGATTCAAATTAATACATTGGGGCGTGAGAGGTATTGTTCTGCGAACCCAAAACCCTTGCAAGAGGTTCAGAAATGGCTACAGTTCTACGATACATTCTGGAATGATTCCCTGGAAAGTTTGGGCGATTACCTGGACAACAAGGAAGTCTAGTTATCTTCCTTAATCACCACAATGCTGGCCCTGCTACCTGTTAAGAGATTCCATTCCTTAGCGGAGATGATAAATCCATTGTCATCGTATACATGCAGTTCGGCTGTATTTGGGCCGGAACTCCCCTGATTAAGCGCTTCAAATTCAATTCGGTTCGTTCCAGGCTCTAAATTGAGTACGAAGCCAGAGAAACTACCCCCCAAAAAGACTTGGGATTGGACTATATCCTCGTTTACATAAACTCGTATGAGATCACCATCCACATACTCATGGTCCCTATACTTAATAGTCACAAAGGCCGCTCCGGTTTTCATATCCCCTAAAAATTGGTCTTGACCATATTGCGGTAGTGGTTCTTTATCCTTGGTAAAAGCCTTGGGTGCTTTTCCTTTATCATTCTCTAATAATCCATCGGTTTTGGACATGTCAAAGGGTTCAGGCTGTGTTGTTCCCAATGACATATTGGTTTTGGGATCCCGTTCGTCTTTTGGAAGTGTTAACCCACGTCTTTTACGCGCAGGAAGTTCTAAGCCACTGGGATCTTTTGCATTAGTATCCCCCACCTCAAATTGAACACTGTCCGTATTGGTGTCTAGCTGCGCATAGGCAGGACCCGCTACTGCGATAAGCAAGAGGACAAGTATGTATTTCATAAGTTCTGTATTCATTGTATTGGGACTATCAAAAATTAAACCAAATTCATCATGATTCACTTCCTTCTTGGTCTTTGATTGCAGATTTTCCTTTCCTTCTAACCCAGAAATAAATAGCCAGCATAACAAGCGGGATCACAATATAGACAACAATTTCCAAGGGACTTGTAAGATCTATTGGTGAATTGTTATCCGGATTCGGTACATCTGTAGGTATTTGCATGGCAACTTTTTTCTTTTTCTAACTCAATTTACGAAATTACTGTGATATCGAAAGTCTTAAATTAATTAACTTTCTTTTGCTTACATCTTGTTAATTAACAAAAAAATAGGGTTTCTTAACTTGTTTTTTTAACCATATTTCGGTTCTTGCACCCAACAAACCGTTAAAACTTAGTATAATGAAAAAAGCTATTGCACTAACCCTGCTTGGCGGGACTTTTATATTTACGTCCTGCGTCTCCAAGAAAAAATATGTTGAACTAGAGAGCCAGTATAATGAAACTCGCTCCACCCTTTCCAAGACCCAATTGGAAAAGGAAGAGATTGAGGCAAAATATGCCAAGATCGAAGATCGTGTCGCTAATTACAATGCTAAAATCGCTTCCCTAACCGATAGCAACATTGAATTGGAGAATAACAGTCTTAAAAACTATGGCAATGTGGTATTGTCTAACAAGGACAAGGAACAAATGAAAAAGGCACTAGCCAATGTCGACCAGAATGAATTGGCCGAAGCGAGGACCTTAGAGGATTCCATGAACCTAATTATTTCCCACAATCTTAAAAAGAACCTGGATGATACATTGGTAGCAGAAGGAGAAGAAGATGAAATCACTATCGATGTAGATGAAACCGTGGTGATGATTACGATTTCTGACAAACTTTTGTTCAAGTCTGGAAGCTATCGCGTAAACCCTAAAGCAGATCATCTGCTTCAGAGGCTAGCCGATGTTATAAACAGTGAGCCTGCAATGGAAGTTCTTATAGAAGGCCATACAGATGCCCAAACCGTGAAGAAAGGTGCATATGTGAAGGACAATTGGCATCTTAGTGTAGAGCGATCTACCGCAGTTATCAGGAAATTACAAGAAGATTTTGATGTTGATCCATCTAAATTAATTGCCGCTGGACGAAGTAGTTTTCAACCAGTGACCGATAACGATACTGCCGAAGGAAGAAGCAAGAACAGAAGAACACGCATCGTTATATTACCTAATTTGGACAAATTTTTAGCCCTGCTGAGTTCCAATTAGTTATAAGCAAAACCCCTAGTATAAACGGCTTTCAAAATAATTGAAGGCCGTTTTTTATTTGACTGAATTCGAAAAAAATAGTACTTTCATTGCTATGAATGAGTTTATTTCCCCCGTCAAAGTAGAAAACTCCAAGTACCGGGAGCACTATTTGAAAAAGCTGGAATTTGATTTTGGGAATTTTTACATTTTCGACACTTATGTGATTGGGGAAATCTCGGAGGGGATTCACTTTAATTGGGATCTTGCCTCTAAGGTCATTTATGCCGTATATGACTATTTCGGCACCACCGATTTAAAAGTGGCCTACATTTCAAATCGAGTGAATTCTTATTCTGTACAGCCTAAGGACTGGATGCAATTCTTCAAAGAAAGACACCATATTAAATGCATCGCTGTGGTAGCTTACAGTAAACTGGGATGGATGAGCGTCGTTTTAGAGAAGATATTCTCGAATGCCCCTATCAAAAAATTTAAGGACTTAGATTCTGCCATCGATTGGGCTATTAATAGTAAGGAGCAGAAGAAATTTCCGAAAAACTAGACTACTTGACTGGTGGCTTACTCGGCCTCACTTCTATTTTACTTGGCAATGTACGTGGGTGCATTTTTAAAAGATCTACAACGATCTGCCCAATATCTTCAATCTGAATTTTCCAAGAATCTTTATCATCCGGTTCATTATTATTGAAATAAGTAGCTACGCTTCCCGGCATGATGGTAGACACCTTAATATCATAAGGTCGTAGGTCGAGCATGGCAGATTGTGTAAAGCCCGTTAAACCAAACTTACTGGCATTGTAGGCACTCCCGTTGGCAAAGAAATTGGTCCCTGCCAAACTGGAAATAGTAATGTAATACCCTTTACTTTCTTTAAGGGAATCTAAGCTCGCTTTCAAAGTAAAGAAGGCTCCCGTAAGATTGGTTTCGATGGTTTGTTCCCACTGCGAAACACTCAATTTATCAATTGGTGCGAAATGACCAAGCCCGGCATTGGCAATAACAACATCTATGTTGCCAAACTCTTCCAGAACTCTTTGAACTGCCTCTTTTTGGCTATCGTAATTCGTAACATCCGAAACCACTCCAATTGCATAAGCCGCATCATTTCCATATTCATTCAAGGAGGTAACTGCATCTCGAATCCCTTCTGGCGTCCTGCCGGTGATTGCCACATTCATACCCTGTGCCAACAATGCCTTGGCAATACCATAACCAATACCTTTAGTACCACCGGTTATTAAACCTATTTTACCCATTAAATTAGCCATAAGCGAAAAGTTTATCTTAAAAATACAAAGTTCTAGGGACTCTTTTCCAACAAATCACTAAATTTCAATTCATGAATAAATGGTTATTCTTACTATTCCAAATCTATGCGTGTAATGTACTTGCCCAGGACCACCTTGTAGATATTGCTACCATTTCTTCAGAATTTGATTACGAAATACGATATGCTACCCCCGATAATTTTATTGGCGAAACCCTGTACGATTGTGCCAAATGCCTTCTCCGTCCTGAGGTTGCCCAAGCCCTTAATGAGGCCAATCAATATTTTTGTGAATTGGGATATAAAATTAAACTGTATGATTGTTACCGCCCTTTGGACGTTCAGAAAAAAATGTGGGCCAAAGTCCCTCGTCCTACCTATGTGGCCAATCCCTATGGCAAAGGAAGTATTCATAATAAAGGTGCTGCGGTAGATATCACCTTGGTTACTTTAGAAGGTTGTTATATTGAAATGGGAAGTGACTACGATTACTTTGGTCGGGAAGCACACATTGACAATTATAATTTTTCGGAAGAGATACTTACCCATCGCAAATTATTAATTGAAGGAATGCGAAAACATGGCTTCCAAACTGTGCGCACAGAATGGTGGCATTATAGCTTTAGAAAAAACAGGTCTTACCCTACACTGAATGATCCTTTACCCTGCAATTAAATATCTGTTTTTGGCTCCACTATGTGCCATTCGTGCCGTATCTTTGCCAAAATTTTTTGATTGTGGACAAATCAATTAAAACCTTCAAAATCATTAGTGTACTAGAAGCCCTATCGTTTCTTATACTCTTGGTAATTGCAATGCCCTTAAAGTATGTTTGGGATCGCCCTGAAATGGTTCAGGTCGTTGGTATGGCGCATGGAATATTGTTTATGCTTTACATTGTTGGGGCCTATTACATGAAAGAAAAGTTACAATGGTCATGGTCGGTATTTTTGGTAGTTCTGTTTTGCTCAGTACTCCCTTTTGGACCCTTTTATGCCGAACGAAAATACTTAAGATGAACGACGACACCTTAATCACTTATTTCGAATGGCTTCATAATTACTTTGTGGATGCTGGAATGAATACCAGTCTTTCTTTGGGGTTGAGCACCCTTATCAATTGTGTTTTGGTAGCTGCTGTGGTTACGCTATTGGATATTGTCGTGCGAAAAACCATTGTGACGACGTTCCGTTTGTTTAGCAATAAAACCAAAACCACTTTCGATAATTACTTGGTAAAAAGTAATTTCCCAAGATTCGTGGCACATTTAATTCCTGTTGGAATCCTATGGTACATTGAACCCTTTCTTTTTAAGGGCTATCCCGTTTTTTCAAGCATATTATTGGTTACTATAGACATTTATTTGGTGATTTTGGGAATACTCATTTTTCGCAGTATTCTAAGAACAACAGCCAACTATCTAAAGACCAAGGATAAATACCGTGACAAACCGCTTGAGAGCTACGTTCAAGTACTTATGATTTTTGCCTGGGGTGTTGGCCTCTTCCTTATCATAAGCCGTCTTACGGGATATGAAATTAAAAGCTTATTGACCCTAGGGGCTGCCTCTGCTGCCTTGTTGCTTATTTTTAGGGATACCATTTTAGGTTTTGTAGCCAGTATACAAGTGACCGTGAATGATATCGTGCGTATTGGCGACTGGATTACCTTCAGCAAATTTGGTGCAGATGGTTTTGTGACTGAGATAAACCTAGCTTCGGTACGGGTTCAGAATTTTGACAAAACGTATACGACCATTCCAACATACAGTCTTATTTCCGATTCGTTTCAGAACTGGAGAGGAATGCAGGAAAGCGATGGAAGGCGCATAAAAAGGGCGCTATATGTGAAACAGGGCTCGGTAAAGTTTCTTGACGAAAATGAATTGAGCAAACTTTCGAATATACAGTTGGTATCCAACTATATTTCGGAAAAGCAGGCCGAAATCGAACTTTACAATAGTGCTAATGACGTGGATAGGAGTTTGACCATTAATGGCAGAAACCAGACAAATTTAGGTGTTTTCAGGATCTACATAGAGAACTATTTGCTTTCTCAATCGGGCATTAATAAAGACATGTTTTTAACCGTTAGGCACTTGGATCCAACCACAGAGGGGATCCCAATAGAAATCTATTGCTTCAGTAAAACCAAGGAATGGCAGGAATATGAAAAGCTTATGGCTCATATTTTTGATCACCTCATTGCCGCCTTTCCCTATTTTCAGTTGGAGTTATTCGAAAAACCTACAAGCTCAGATCTGTCCGAGCTCAGAAAGGATTAATCATTTAAACGATCCCTTACAAATTCTACCTGTGTTTTCCCATGGGCTGTGGGTTTGCCCATAGCGTCAAGACTCACCATGATAATGGAATCTATAGTGATAATGGTCTCTCTGGTCATTTTATTTCGCACTTCACATTTTAAGGTCAACGATGAATTTCCGAATTTTACCACCTCCAGTCCAATTTCAATGATATCCCCTTTCTTAGCCGAACTTCGAAAGTTGATTTCACTCATATACTTTGTAACGGTACGTGGGTTTTCTAATTGAATGATGGCATATAGTGCAGCTTCTTCATCAATCCATTCCAAAAGCCTTCCGCCAAACAGGGTTCCATTTGGATTTAGGTCTTCGGGTTTAATCCATTTTCGGGTATGAAATCTCATAGTTTAAAATAAGGTCTGTGGTTTGGCCATCACCGGAATATGTATATCCGTGCCAAATCTTTCGTTGACTTTTTCAATAAAATGTGCTGACAACAAGGGAGAGGCTTTTTCCACATTCTGATGCACAAAAAAATATATATCCTGTAATCCTTGGGCGACCCACTCCTCTAGTCTATCTACCCAATCATCCAATCGGGTGTAATCGCTTTCATGATTGGCTCCATTGTACCTAATAAAGGCAGAAGGGCTTGTCATTCGCATATGCAACAGGTCACGCCTACCGGCGGTATCTACAACTATATTGGTTATGTTATACGTTTCTAATATATCATATAATTCATTCGCAACAGCTTCGTCATTAAACCAATCCGTATGTCGAAACTCCACTGCTATTCTCATGTCCTTGGGAACCGCTTCAAAAAATGGAACCAATCTATCCATGTTCTTTGGTCCAAATGTACCATGCATTTGCACAAAAGGCATTTCCAGTTTCTCCTTTAAGTTAGAAGAATTCAGGAGGTACTCATTCCAATAGCCTTCAAAATCCTGCAAACGTTTCCAATGTGTTACACCTTGAAAGACCTTTGGGAAAAATCGAAACCCCGAAGGTGTTTTGTCATACCAACCAGAAAAGGTTGTGGCTGGGAATATGCGATAAAAGGTGGCATTCAGTTCAATAGAATTGAACTGGGTTCCATAATACTGCAATTCATCCTTGGTTCCCCTAGGGTAAAACCCTTTAAGATCGGCTCTATTCCACTTCGCACATCCCACATAGATATTAGGAATGTCCTTTATCTTCGATTTTGATAGAATTTCCGCTGTTCCTTTATGATCAGGCGGTAATGTAAAGTCTATCAGTTCTGGATGTTCTACCTTTCCAAATTTCATAGGTTACATTAATTGCTACAATCTATATGAGTAATATAATTACGCATCACCTCCTTGTCATTGCCTTCCTCTACATAAAACAATAAGCGGTTTAATCTTCCACCAATCCCTACTTTCTCTTGATGTGAAAAGTTTTCCTCCAATCGCTCCATTAGTTCCTGACAGTCTCCAAAATACTCCCGAACTTTTTCGATGGCCTTTTTAGATTTCCCTTTCATATTAATTAGGGAATGAACGATCTTGTCCTCAATAATCTCCTTTTCATGGGTAACTACCATTAGTTGATTGGCGTTAAGCCCGTAGTAATTTACCAAAAGATAGGTGTCGCTGGTAGCAACAAGCCTGCTCACCTTTCTATATTTTTTCTTTTTATGACGAAAGGATAGGTACACATACTCCTCGTCTCCAATAACCGCTTTTTCAAAATCGTCGGCATTCACTTCCTGTATTTTGCCATCAACATCGTAATAGTGCAAGTAGCGAAATCCATAGGCTACAGGGCCATCTGTATTGGCTGACAACGCCTTGGTGCGAAACGTCTTTTTCTTGGCGTTAGCCCCATCGTAGATTAGTTCCTTGGAGCCGTCGTTCATAAGTACGTATCCAATTTCTTTTTGCCCAAAGGCCATTACCGAAACGAATGTAAAAGCAATTAAAATAATATTCTTCATGTTGATGTAAATTTTTAGATGGATAAATGTAACATATTTGTCACAGTATAGTCTAACTCATAACATCAAACATCACGAATATTCATGAAAACACTGAAACTCCTATTTGTTCTGTGCGCATTAGTTGCATTCGCACCGATTTCTAATGCACAAACTGCAGAAGAAATCATAGCTAATTATTTTGAAAATACCGGCGGAATGGACGCCTGGAAAGAACTACAATCCATTAAGGCCATTGGTACTGCTTCTTTTGGCCCACAAAAATTTCCGTTTACCATGTACACCATGAAGGATGGAAGAATGGCTGCCGAAGTAGACTTACAAGGTTCAAAATTTATTCCTCAGGCCTTCGATGGTGAAAAGTCTTGGTCCATGAACTTTCAGACCATGGAAGCAGAAGCTGCTGATTCCGAATCTTCTAACAACTATAAGGCAAATGAAGCCAAAGATTTCCCGGATCCTTTCTTCGATTATAAGAATAAAGGGTACTCTGTATCCTTTGAGGGAAAAGAAACGATTGAGGGCACTGAAACCTTCAAGATAAAACTGACAAAAAATAAAATCATGGTAGATGGTAAAGAAGAAGACCATTCTGTTATGTATTACTTCGACACTGAAAATTACGTTCCTATCGTTTCGGAAGAGGCCATTACTAGTGGACCTCAAAAAGGAATGCTAACCCAAACATTGTATAGTGATTATCAAGAAGCAGGCGATATTTTTTATGCCTATACATTCGATGTGAAAATGAATGGCCAAGTAGTGCAAACGATAAACATGACGGAAATCGAATTCAATAGTGATATTGACGAGACTATCTTTGTAATGCCTGAAAAGGCAGCTCCTGCCGAAGGAACCAAAAACTAACATAATTCTTATTATTAAATCCTCTGCTTGCAGGGGATTTTTTTTCATCAAAAAAACTATAACCATGAAAAAGGCCATATTAATTTTAGGTGCTTTGCTCGTAATGCCATTTACAGCATCTGCACAAGAGATTGCGCTAAAAGGGAAGGAACTTTTTGGGGATATGAATGCCCGCCACATAGGTCCTGCCCTAATGAGTGGGCGTATAAATGATTTAGAAATGCATCCATCCAATACCCGCATCCTCTATGCAGGAACTGCAGGTGGTGGTGTTTGGAAAAGTAATGATGGGGGAGCTACCTTTTCACCAATTTTTGAAGAGTACCCCCAATCTATTGGAGTAGTCACCCTAGACCCTAAGGATCCGGATAATATCATCTGGGTTGGGACTGGTGAAACTTGGACAAGAAATTCTGTGTCTATAGGAGATGGATTGTATCGCTCGGCAGATGGTGGTGATACTTGGAAGGAGATTCCGGGCTTTGAAAATAGCGAACGAATTGCTTCTGTAGTTGTTAACCCGAACAATACGAACGAGGTTTATGTCGGCGTTTTGGGAGCACTATGGAGCGATAGTGAAGACCGAGGTGTCTACAAAACCACAGATGGTGGTAAAACCTGGACCAAAATCCTATATATAGGTCCTTCTACAGGAGCGGCCGACGTCATCATGGATCCTGACAATCCAAACATATTGTATGCCTCTATGTGGGAATTCAGAAGAAGCGGATGGGGATTTTCATCGGGTGGCCCCACTAGCGCATTGTATAAATCTACCGACGGTGGTGCCAACTGGAATAAAATACACAGTGGATTTCCATCTGGGGATCTAGGGAGGATAGCCGTCGCTGTAGCTCCAAGTGATAACAACATATTATATGCAGTTCTTGAAACTGAGGACAAATCAAAAAATGGTCTATGGAAATCTGTGAATGCTGGAGAAAGCTGGGAGCACTTAAACAATGATTTTGGGCTGGTAGTTCGACCGTTCTATTTCTCAAGGATAACCATTGACCCAAAAGATCCAAATGTAATCGTTAAGGGTGGATTAAGTGGCTCCATAAGCCGTGATGGAGGAAAAACGTTTAAGGATTTGGGGAATATGCATAGTGATATCCACGATATTACATTCCACATTAATGACAGCGATATCATGTATTGTGGAACCGATGGTGGTGTTTACCGTTCTTGGAATGGTGGAACTACTTTCGAAATTGTTGAAAACCTTCCCCTTTCCCAATTTTATCACATAAGCGTGGACGACGCTGAACCTTATAATGTATACGGTGGTTTACAGGATAACGGCTCATGGTACGGGCCGTCCTCCTCTCCCGGGGGTGTAAACGCCAGGGATTGGAATAGTGTGGGATATGGTGACGGTTTCAGGGTATTAAAACACCCTACCAAAAACATCATCTATTCGGAAATGCAAGGAGCACAAAATGTTTGGAGATATGATGTAGATCGAAATAAAACGAAAACTGTACAACCACTACAGGAAAAAGGTAAGGCCAAATTGCGTTTTAACTGGAATGCACCCATGGCCGTGAGTCATCATGCGCCAGATCGTTTTTATATGGGAACCCAGTTCGTGCATCGTAGCAATGATATGGGAGACTCGTGGGAGATTATTTCGCCAGACCTAACAACTAATGACGCTAGCAAACAGGATCAGTCATCCTCTGGAGGGCTTTCCATGGACAATAGTGGAGCGGAGAACCATACCACCATCTTTACTATTGCGGAATCGCCTTTGGATCAAAACATCTTATGGGTTGGAACCGATGATGGAAATGTACAGGTAACGCGCGATGGAGGAAAAAACTGGGATAACGTTACCGCCAACCTTACGGGCATCCCAGCCAATACCTGGGTATATCATATTGAAGCCAGTGTTCACGGGAAAGGAACCGCCTATGCCGTATTCGATGGGCATACGAGTGGGGATTTCAAGCCGTATGCACTTAAAACAACGGATTTCGGTAAGACTTGGACTAATATTATTTCCGACGATGTGCAGGCACCGGCTTTTGTTAGAAACATTCAGGAAGACTATGAAAACGAAAACCTTCTTTTCCTAGGTACGGAAATGGGATTGTACGTTACCATTAACGGAGGAAAGAATTGGTCTCAATTTACTAACAATATGCCCCCTGTGGCCGTTCATTTTGTGGACCTGCAAAAGCAGACCAACGATATTGTGATGGGAACCCATGGTCGTGGTGTGATTATTATAGACGATATCAGCCCTCTTCGTGAGTTGAGTCAGGAAGTACTGGCTAAAGATGTTCACTTCTTTACCAATGAACCCTTCACTATGAAAGAAAGCAGTGGTTTTGCTGGAAATTTTGGTGGTGAGACTCAATTTGTGGGTAGAAACAAAACGAGTGCGGCTCGAATTATCTATTACATGAAGAAGAGACATACCTTCGGAAAGATGAAATTGGAAATTCAGGATATGGAAGGTAATTTAATTACGACCATTCCTCCAGGCAAGTCCAAAGGAATCAATGTAGTTAATTGGGGATACACGACGGATATGCCTAAAATGGCGGAAGGAAAGACCTTTGCCTCTGGAGGGTTTACAGCCAAACGGGTTCCTGCCGGCAAGTACAAAATTGTGCTTACCAAAGGAAAGAAAACCTATGAACATATTATTGAAACCAATTATGATGATACATCCTTAACCACTATTGCAGAACGAAAGGAACAGGAAAAATATACAAAGGACCTTTTCAATATGGTAGAAGATCTAGCGTATATGGTGCACCAATTGACTGAAACCCAAAAATCGGCCAAAATGGTTATTGAGAAACATCCTAAAGGCAAGAAGACTGCACAGAAGTTGCACGACGCCCTAGAAGACCTACGGGAAGACATTGTTATAACAACTGGTGATAATTATGTAGCCTCTGCCGAACCTCAACTAAGAGAGCGTATGGGAGATTTATATTCTGGCGTAGCAAGCAGCTATGATCGAATTTCTCAAGCTAGAAAAGTGAATTTTGAACTAATTTCCGGAGAATTTGATGAAGCTAAAGCTCGATTCGAAAATATAATGAATAAGGAAGGGAAAAAATTCATGTCATTCCTTGAGAAAAATGAATTGGCATTGCCAAGCATAAAAGAAAAAGACGATTTTCTATCCAAGAAATAGAGACTCATTCATTACAAAAAGAGCCCTGTTCATAGATGGACAGGGCTTTTTTTATGGATATTTCCTGTTAAAAACCCGTTCATAACTCTATAACGGCTTCCATTTTCGAAGTCACTTAATTCCTACTTTTAATAAAACAATCTCGTTATGAATGATAGAGATCGTGTCCTAAAAGGACTACGCCCAGAAATTCCCTCAGCACGAGTGCTACCGGGAATGTCTTCCGAAGAAACATTTCAAAACAATACGCTACGGCCCATTGCAAAATTGCAAAATGAATTGCTGATAGCGGTTTTCAGAAATTATGTTCGGAAACATAAAAATGTGTTTTTTGATCTTTCCATCGAAAAGCGCTTGGATTACATTGAAAATGCAATTCACAAGGATATGAAGTTCCGAAATTCATTGAAGGGCATTATGATTGGTCAGTTTACAATTGAAGAATACGACACCTACACTCAAAATTCTTCGGCACTCAACAAACGCATGATGAATATCGTAAAGGAACGCCTAAAGAGCAACGTCCAATTATTGGAATACGCAAAAGTGTCCTAATCCAATAGGGAAACTCCATTGAGGTCTGTGGTAAGTACTTCGCTCATATAATCGAAAAATGGGCGCATGAGTTTAAAGTGGTGGACTACTTTATCTGCAAATTCTGCTGATAGCACTTCTTTATCCGTATACTTATGGGTTACTATAAAGTTCTTGAGTCGAATTAAATCTATATTCGGATCGTCTTTTGAAAAACCTTTGGGAGCGGTCTTAACCGGGTCCCATGCATCAAATTCACTGCCGAAAGCTTCTTTAAACTCGGGTGCTGCCAAAATTCCCCGAATGACGTCCGCATCCATTTGAAATTCTTGTCGGATTCTCAATAAATCTGGCGGTTCTGGACTAAAAAAGCCACCGGCCACAACCGATTTGTTTCCCGGTTCAATGCGAAGGTAGTATCCTCCCCTTCTATGTGCTCCGGCTCTACTAAAACTTACACTTCTGTGAACATTATACGGGGTTTTATCTTTACTAAAGCGAATATCCCTGTTAATTCGGAACACTTTTACCTTTTCTATCTGATCATCGACATTCAAACCCGTTTCAATTGCCGCATAGAAGCTTTTCAGTGTTTTCTCATTGGCTTGGTACACTTTCTTGTTTTCTTGCATCCAATCCCTATGGTTGTTCTTTTTAAGGTCTTTTAAAAAGTGTAGGACTTCTTTTGGTAAAGTACTCATGTAGTTCAAAATTTAGAAGTAGGAAGGTACAAAAAACCGAGAAGTTTATAACTCTACGTTCTGTAATATGAGTCCGCTTGCCGGAACGATTCGTTCCAACTTTATATCGACATCATTTTTAAGGCTGTTTTCAATATCGATACGTGTAACATTCCCCTCGCCCACATCTAACAAGGCTCCCATCATTAAACGAACCTGATGTCGCTTAAACCCTTTTCCGCGAACACGGTACAAATAACTCTTTTTGGGGAAAAAGTTAGCCGTGTACAATTTATTTTCAACTATAGTACTTTCAATAATAGATACGACGGTCTTTGTTTCTGAAGTTGGTTTGTACGTATAATTCTTAAAATCATGCGTTCCTTCGAATAATTTTGCTGCAAGCTGCATGGCCTCAATATCCAGATGCTCAAACACCGTATACATAAAGGGAGCAGCAAAGGGATGGGTTTTCTCCCCAAAGGCAAAAAGATACACGTATTCCTTTTCCGTGGGTGCGCCAATAACGTTAAAGGATTCATCTACTTCTTGAATTTCCAAAGCCTTTATATCCTGGGGCAGGTTACGGTTAAAAACGGGAAGGAACTCATTCAATTCAATTGGAGCATCGTCTACAAAGAGTTCCACGAACTGTGCCCCCGCAGAGACCTTAGCATCTGTCCTGCCAGCAGCCAGTAATTTAAAATTAGAATGCCCTAAGACATACTGCAATGTCCTAGACACCATTTTCTCCAGTGTAAGCACATCGGGTTGTTTTTGCCAACCGTGATAGCGAAATCCAAGAAACTGAATTTTAATGAGATAGAAATAGCGTTTTCGAAACATTGCACAAAAATATCTATATTTATTGAGTACAACCTTAAACCAAAAACAAAATGACAACAACTAACAAGCCCAGTGCGGCCTATTGGGTAATAGCCGTAATTGCCCTTCTTTGGAACCTTATGGGACTATTCCAGTTTGCTGTATCAAATTTCATGGAAGATACGATGGTAGATAGTTACACGCCAGAGCAACTAGAGTTAGTAAACAATCTACCTTCATGGTATAATATCGTCTTCGGAGTTGCTGTGATAGGCGGAGTTCTTGGGTGCATCTTTTTGCTCATTAGAAAAAAGCTTGCCGTTACCCTCTTTCTGTTATCCATGATTGCCGTGGTTATCCAGATGGGGTATTGGATATTTGCCACAGATGTAATGGATGTTATGGGAGTTGGATCTGTTATTATGCCCATTCTTGTAATTATTGTAGCCATATTCCTTTATATGTATAGCAAAAGTGCTGTTAAAAAAGGATGGCTTTCGTAAGATAACCTTAATTAATATCAAAGGGCGCATAGATAATATGGGCCCTTTTTTGTTGTCTAGAGGTCAAATTTTCCATACTGGAACGGCACTATCCATTTAGTCGAAAGCTAATTCTTCTAATATCAATTTACGTTTCATTTGTCATTTTCGGCAGTGTCCTTATCGTACTTATGACGGGATCGCAATGTTTTCTCCACATCACGAAGGTGAAAACCTTTGGCCTGTAACAATACCATAAAGTGGAACATGAGATCTGCACTTTCACTTAAAAAGTTAAGATCATTATCGTCCATTGCTTCAATGACCACCTCTACTGCCTCCTCTCCTACTTTCTGGGCTACTTTGTTTATGCCCTTGTTAAAAAGGGAAGCGACATAACTGTTAACACGGTCAGGATTGTTTTTTCGATCTTCAATTACATTCTCTAAATACGAGAAGAAGCCAAAATTGGAACGGTTTCGTTCTCCCCAACACGTATCCTTTCCTTTGTGGCACACAGGACCTTGCGGCTTTGCTTGAATTAATAGCGCATCGTTGTCGCAGTCAACCTCCATGGAAATGGGCTCCATATAGTTTCCTGATTCCTCTCCTTTGGTCCATAGCCTTCCTTTACTCCTACTGTAAAAAGTAATCCGTCCCATCTCATTGGTTTTGGCCATGGCCTCTTCGTTCATAAAGCCAAGCATTAGCACGTTCTTGGTAACTTCGTCTTGCACCACTACTGGTACTAAGCCATCTGGGTATTTTGAATAATTAATTTCCATAAGGTTTGTTTTTATAATCTCACAGGAATCCCCTGTGCTCTTAGTTTTTGTTTTAATTCTTTAATTTCAATTTCCTTAAAATGAAAGACGCTGGCAGCTAAGGCGGCATCCGAATTTCCTTTTTGAAAGGTATCTGTAAAATGATCAATGGTTCCCGCACCGCCGGATGCGATTACGGGAATATTAACAAGAGCTGTTAATTTGGACAATGCTTCATTGGCAAATCCATTCTTAGTACCATCATGATCCATGGAAGTAAATAGGATTTCGCCAGCACCCCTTTCCTCTACTTCCTTTGCCCAATCCCAAAGGGATATCTCAGTTGGCACTTTTCCTCCGACCAAATGTACTTTCCAATCATCCTGTACCTGTTTTGCATCTATCGCAACAACAATGCATTGTGATCCGAATTTTGCGGCCAGTTCATTGATTAGCTCGGGGCGTTTCACTGCGGCCGAATTAATCGAGACCTTATCTGCTCCGTTCTTAAGAAGTACGGCAACATCTTCTACTTTGCTTATACCTCCACCCACGGTAAAGGGAATATCCAACTCCTCAGCAATACGTTTTACTAAGGTTGCTAAGGTTTTACGGCGTTCTTCTGTGGCAGAAATATCAAGAAATACCAACTCATCTGCCCCTTTTTTGGCATAAATCTTGGCCAATTCTATAGGATCGCCTGCATCCCTCAAGTCAACAAAGTTGATCCCTTTAACAGTACGCCCATTCTTGATATCCAAACAAGGAATTATTCTCTTGGCAAGCATATTATTCGTTTTTTATGTTTAGATCGAAGCCATCGTAAAAGCCTAATTCCATATTCTCCAATTGTTTTACCCAAAAAGCTATCTGTCCAGTATGGTAACTGTAATGTTCTACCACATGCATAATGATGCCTATTCCCGAAAGTTGAAACCCCTGCACATCACGAACCCTTACCAACTCTTCATCTGAAACAGCTTTAATAGTTTCAATCGCCTCCAATACCGTTTGATTAAGCATTTCTAACAATTCCATTTTGGAATATCCTTCTTGAGCTTCAAACTCGGTGTCCCTACTCCGTATATCTGGAGTATTGCCTAAAGAGGATATGGCGTATTGCCGAATATTTCCACATAAATGCAACATGAGATTGCCAATACTGTTTGAAACGGCGTTAGGTCGTTTCCAAATGGCCTCTTCTCCTATTTTTTTCATTGCAATATCAATCATCCTACTGCTTTCGTTAAGACGATACACCGCATTTTCCTTGAATTCCTGAATTAATCGATCTTTCATTATTTATTTAGAATATAATGTTCGAGTTCTTTTAAGGTGATTTTTTGCTCATAAATAGCTTTGCCAATGATGGTACCTTCGCATCCCATTTCTTCAAGCTGAGGAATTTCTGAAAAAGTAGAGATTCCCCCGGAAGCTATTAATTTAACTTGTGTTTCCTTCAAAATCTTTTGATAGAGCCCAAATGATGGACCTTGCAGCATGCCATCCTTTGAAATATCTGTACAGATCACATACGCTACCCCATCCTTTTCATACATTTTTATGAATGGAATGAGTTCTTCCTCGCTTTCCTCCATCCAACCGCTAACGGCAACCTTTTCATTTTTGGCGTCCGCACCAAGGATGATTTTTGAGCTTCCGTAAGTGGCCAACCATTTTCGAAAAGTATCCGGGTCCTTTACCGCTATGCTCCCACCTGTGATTTGATTTGCCCCGCTTTCAAAAGCTATGTGCAAGTCTTCGTCTGACTTTAAACCACCTCCAAAATCGACCATAAGTTTTGTCTTGCTTGCAATTTGTTCCAATATCTTATGATTTACAATGTGTTTGCTTTTTGCGCCATCTAAATCTACCAAATGCAAGTGTTCTATTCCGTGGGCTTCAAATTCCTTTGCAACCTCTAAGGGGTGCTCATTATAGATTTTCTTGGTACTGTAATCCCCTTTGGATAGCCGAACGCATTTTCCTTCAATGATGTCTATGGCAGGTATAATTCTCATATTACAATTCTAAAAAGTTCTTAAGAAGCCTTGCTCCTGCTGTACTGCTCTTTTCTGGATGGAATTGAACTCCGTAAAAATTATCCTTTTGCAGTGCCACACTATAAGTCATTTCATAATCCGACAGTGCAATCGTATCTTTTGAAACAGGAGCATAATAACTATGCACTAAATACATATACTCATTTTCTGAAAGCCCCTTAAAAATAGGCGACTCGTAGCCATAAACAGTATTCCAACCAATCTGGGGGACTTTCACCTTTGAAGAGAACTTCCGTACGTTCACATTAAAAATACCAAGCCCTTCCGTATTTCCTTCCTCGGTGTCCAAACACATAAGCTGCATACCCAAACAAATTCCCAAAACGGGTTGGGATAGTGTTGGGATTAGTGTGTCCAATCCCGCTTTCCTCAACTTATTCATTGCACTACTCGCCTCTCCCACGCCGGGAAAAATTACTTTATCTGAATTGCGGATTTCGTCTTCATTAGCACTAAGAGCAGCCTTGTACCCTAGTCTGGACAAGGCAAACTGTATACTCTGAATATTTCCAGCTCCGTAATCTATGATCGTCGTCTTCATTATAGCATTCCTTTTGTTGAGGGTAGTATCATTTTTTCTGGGTCCCTTTTAATTGCAGATTTGATGGCTTTTGCAAAGGCCTTGAATATAGCTTCAATCTTATGGTGTTCGTTGGTTCCATCTGCCTTTATATTGAGGTTGGCTTTCGCCCCATCTGAAAAGCTCTTGAAAAAGTGGAAAAACATCTCTGTAGGCATCTTACCGATCATTTCACGTTTGAAATCGGCTTCCCATACAAGCCAATTACGCCCTCCAAAGTCTAAAGCGACTTGCGCCAAACAATCGTCCATAGGCAAACAGAAGCCATAGCGTTCCATACCCACTTTATCCCCTACTGCCTGATGGAATGCCTCTCCCAATGCAATTGCAGTATCTTCTATGGTATGATGCTCATCTACTTCTAAGTCTCCGTCCACCTTAATTTCCAGGTCCATCTGTCCATGACGGGCTAATTGATCTAGCATATGGTCAAAAAATGCAATGCCCGTATCTATAGCACTTTTACCCGTTCCATCTAAATTCAATTGAATCTTTATTCTGGTTTCATTGGTATTACGTTCTATGGTGGCCTCCCTACGCTCCAGCTTTAAAAAACGGTAGATTTCCTCCCAATCATTTTCCTCGATAGCAATATGCGCATCCAAAGCCTGACGATCTACGGTGATTTCGGAGGTTCCCAGCTCGGTTTTGTCATTAATGAATATTCCCTTGGCTCCTAAATTCTTGGCCAATTCCATATCGGTTAATCGATCACCTATCACGAAAGAATTGGTGAGATCGTAAGCTTCAGAAAAATATTCAGTAAGTAGTCCCGTCCCTGGTTTCCTAGTAGGTGCATTTTCATGTGGGAAAGTACGATCCAAGAACACTTTATCGAAAGTGACACCTTCCCTCTCAAAGGAATCCAAGATGAAATTGTGAACGGGCCAAAACGTTTCCTCCGGAAATCCAGCCGTACCCAAACCATCCTGATTGGTAATCATGACCAGTTCATAATCCAGCTCTTGGGCTATTTTCCCTAACCACGTGAATACTTTTGGATAAAATATTAGTTTCTCAAAGGCGTCGATTTGCTCATCGATCGTTTCTTTGATAATAGTTCCATCCCTATCTATAAACAATACTTTTTTTGCCATTACAGGTCTTTTAATGTGTGTATGATTAAATTATTTTCCTCTAAAGTACCTACGGTAATCCGTAGGGTGTTTTCACAATGCAACTGACTGCTCCTATTGCGAACTACAATCCCTCTCTCGACTAACTGATGGTAACGCTTTTCAGCATCATCCACTCGGATTAAAACAAAATTAGCATCCGAGTCGAACACCTTTTTTACCATGGGGATATGATTTAGAGCTTCAACCAAGCGTTTCCTTTCAGAGACAAGGGCTTGTACTTGTTCCCTTACCGAAGATTCCTTCATTAAACCCTCTATGGCATAAGCTTGAGAGAGTGTATTTACATTGTATGGAGGTTTAATTTTAGTAAGGAGGGCAATAATTTCCGCGGAGGCGTAACAAACCCCTAAACGGATACCCGCCATTCCATACGCCTTGGAAAGGGTTTGGGTGATAATGAGATTATTATATTGTCCAATACGGTCTACCCAGCTAGTACGGTCCGTAAAGTCTATATATGCCTCATCAATAACCACTATCCCATTAAATTGTTCAAGAAGCTTTATAATTGAATTGTCACTCATCATGTTACCGGAAGGATTATTGGGAGAACAGATAAAAAGCAACTTGGTATTGGGAGTTTGCGCTTGTATAATTTCAGGAACATTGAGTTGAAAATTGGTCGTTAAAGGCACTTCAACACATTCTACATCATTGGTTTCGCATAAAACTTTATACATACCATATGTAGGCGGTAATGTAATTACCTCATCCCGGCTAGGTTCGCAAAACACCCGAAAAATTAAGTCTAATACTTCATCGCTGCCGTTTCCCAGTAGAATTTCATCCACCGAAACCTTCTTACGGTCGGCCAGAAGTTGTTTCAAGCGCTGCTGTTTGGGATCTGGATATCGGTTCACCCCATTGTTGTTGGGGTTTTCATTGGCGTCTAGGAAGATCATTTCCTTATGAAAATCCTTAAATTCATCCCTTGCAGAACTATAGGGTTTCATATGAAGCACATTTGCCCTAACCAATTCATATATATTGTTTTTTCTTTTTTCCATTTCCTACGCCTTCAAATAGTCCAATCTAAGGGTTACCGCATTCTTGTGGGCTTGCAGTCCTTCGGCTTCTGCCATGCACTCTATAGCATTTCCTATGTTATTTAACCCTTCTTCCGAAATCTTCTGAAACGTCATACTTTTCATAAAACTGTCTAGGTTCACACCACTATATTGTTTTGCATATCCGTTGGTTGGTAGTGTGTGGTTAGTTCCTGAAGCATAATCCCCTGCACTCTCTGGGGTGAAATTCCCTAGAAAAACAGATCCCGCATTGGCAATATTCCTCACAAAATAGTCTTCATTTTCACTGATGATAATGAGGTGCTCGGGACTATACATATTGATCATCCTCAAGGCTTCTTCATTAGTTTCTACTACAACTATTTTAGAATTTATAATAGACTGATTTACAATAGTATTACGTGGCAATACTTTAGATTGCACTTTAATTTCTTTTAATGTTTTTTCAGCTATCCTTTTTGATGTGGACACAAGGATCACTTGACTATCTGCACCATGCTCCGCTTGACTTAATAAATCTGAAGCCAAAAAGGAAGGCACCGCTGTATCATCGGCAAAAATCATAAGCTCACTCGGACCTGCAGGCATATCTATGGCAACCTGAAACTTGGTAGCCAGTTGTTTGGCCACTGTTACATATTGATTCCCAGGACCAAATATTTTGTCAACCTTAGGGATAGCATCAGTTCCAAATGCCAAGGCCCCTATTGCCTGTATACCACCAACTTTATATATTTGGGTTACTCCACATAAATCTGCCGTATATAGAATAGCGGGATGTACACTTCCATCTTTATTGGGAGGCGTACATAGCACAATTTCCTTGCAACCGGCTAAAACAGCAGGAATCGCCAACATGAGTATCGTGGAAAACAAGGGTGCAGAACCTCCTGGTATATAGAGCCCGACCCTTTCAATAGGCCTTTTTTCGATCCAGCATTGCACACCGGGAGACGTTTCAACTCGTACTGTTTCCGTTTTCTGTGCTTTATGAAATTTTTCGATGTTGTTTTTAGCAAGGGCAATGGCAGCGACCAACTCTTTGGTTATAGCCTTTTTTGCGCTTTCAATTTCGGACGAATTCACCTTGTTATTGTCGAGCACCGCCCCATCGAACAGTTCGGTATACTTAGAAACTGCGATATCACCTTTCTGACGTATTTCCGCAAAAATCTCATGTACCGTAAATTCAATATCCTGCACCGACTGCGTTGGCCTAGCCAATAATTGGGGCCATTGTGAACTATCTGGATTTTCTATTATTTGCATATCCTCTAATTAAATCACCATTTTTTCTATTGGACAAACCAAAATACCCTGCGCTCCAGCTCCCTTTAATTGATCTATCACTTCCCAAAATTCATCCTGTTTTATGACACTGTGAACACTACTCCAATCATCGTCTGCAAGAGGAAGTATGGTAGGGCTTTTCATCCCGGGGAGGATAGAAACTATCTCATCAAGTTTGTTATTTGGGGCATTGAGAAGCACATAGCGCGAATCCCTTCCCTTCAATACGGCTTGAATACGGAATTGAAGCTTATCGAGTATGATTTTTGAGTCCTGTGGTAATTTTGGGGATATTGCCAGGACAGCTTCACTTTTCATCATCACTTCAACTTCCTTTAGGTTGTTCTTAAACAAGGTGCTGCCACTACTTACGATATCACAAATAGCATCGGCAAGGCCAATATTGGGGGCAATTTCCACGCTTCCGTTGATCACATGAAGTTCTGCCTCCACTCCGTTTTCCTCAAGGTACTTTTTTGTTGTGTTGGGATATGAGGTGGCAATGCGTTTTCCGTTAAGGTCAGATAAACTATCGTACTCGAAAATTTTTGAAACTGCCAGGGAAACCCTGCATTTCGAAAAGCCCAATTTTTCGGCTACACCTATGTCTTCGCCTTTTTCTACAAGAACATTTTCACCAATAATAGCACAATCTACCACGCCATCTTTTAAATACTGAGGTATATCCCCATTGCGTAAATAATAGACTTCCGCAGGGAAGTTCTTAGCTTCAGCCTTTAACTGATCCCTGCCATTATCGATGGCTATCCCAGCATCTTTAAGCAGTTTTAAGGAGTCATCGTGAAGCCTCCCCGACTTTTGTACAGCAATTTTTAATTTGATCATTTTTCCTTCTTTTTTTATTAAAATTTGGGCATAAAAAAAACCCGTTTGAATACTCAAACGGGTTTGTTGATATGGTAAAATCACACATACAATCTATCACCTCGCCTGAGCCAGTCGTGATAAATGATGATGATGTAAGTTTTGAATTCTCATTTCTGATACAAATCTAAATAAAAAATGTTAAGTTCTATGTGAAAAATTGATTAATTTTTGAATACCAAAGCATTAATTAATTTAGTATGTTTGTTATGCTTTGAATAGCTTTTTCAACACCTCTAAAACAACCTATTACCCGAAATGAAGAATTTCCTTATTGCTCTTCTGGTATTCCTTATATGGTCTTTCTTCGGTTTGTGGTTGTTTTCCATTCTTGATCCTACCCACGAAAAAACCAACCCGACAACAGATGTTGCCAGTGCAACGTCCGATACAGTGGTTGAAATGAACGATGGACCGTTAACCGATGACTCCCTCGAACCTTTCGTTCAGAATAAAGACAGTCTTAACCTGACCGAGAATGAAAATGACTCTAATGACAGTATTGAACTGCCAGATGGCCTGAAGGCCATTACCCCAAAGAACGATGTGATATTTCTTTTCGATAAGGGCATCGGGTTTTTAAAAAATAGCCCGGACATCATTATTGAAGATGAAATTAAAGATTTCAAATACAAGCTGAACACCTATATGATCTCCCACCCTAATGAAGAGCTTCATATTTATTCTTTGTATAGTGCATCAGAAAATATAGATACTCCAAATTTAGGGTTCCAAAGAGGTAAAAAGGTTAGGGATTTATTGTTGGAAATGGGTATTCCCAAAGAAAGGGTTGTGATTAAGCCCGTTATTCGTGAAATTAATTTTGATGCAAATCAAAAATTCGATGATGGTATCTCCTTTTCATTCAATCCATTAGATCTCGAACGAATTGCATCTGCAGCATTAGAACTACCGGAAGACAAAACTATTTACCCTAAATTGGTAAATAATGATATTTTTGTAAATAAAGACTTACAGGATTTATTGGCAGAAGTGAAGGAAGCAATGGGCAATAACCCGAACTTAATTGTTGAAGTAATTGGCCATACAGATAATATAGGGAATGCCAATGATAATTATATGGTAGGCTTAAAATACGCACGACAGGTCCGTTGGTATTTGGTAACGAAGGGCAACTTGGACAGGAAAAAAGTCGTAGCGCGATCTGAAGGTGAATCTAAGTCTATTGCAAGCAATAAAACTGAAAGAGGTCGTTTACTGAATAGGCGGATAGAAATAAAGTACAGCTCAAGTTAATGGATCAGTTTACAGAGTTTATAAATCAATTACCAGATTATCTAGGGATATTTCTCCTTATGTTGAGTACCTTTTTAATCGGTTATTTTTCTGCATGGAGCATGCAGCGATCCAAATACCTCAAGGCACTCCGAAAGATTAATAAAAGCTCCGAAAGAACCAAAATGGTCCGTGATGAGAAAGACATTGATGTCATATTCACGGAGATTAAGCCCAAGATTATTGAAGTGGTTAAAGAAACGCAGGAAGAGCTCCAGAACGATTTAGACATAGAAGAAGAGGAGCCAAAGAAAACTGAGGAAGTAGAAGCTTTAGCACCTGAGGATATTGCCCAAAAAGCCAGGACAAGTTACATAACGTATACATTGAACAAACCGAAACTCAACTTCGATAATTTCGGTCATGCAGAACCTTCAAACAAACAAGATCTTACCCAAATTAATGGTATAGGGCCATACATTGAACAAAAACTCAATGAAATTGGTATTTATAACTATGAACAAATTAGTCGGTTTAAGGATGAAGACATCCGAGTGCTTACCGAATTAATCGACTTCTTCCCAGGTAGAATAGAAAGGGATGATTGGGTTGGACAGGCTGATGGCCTAAAAGACTAATATTTCTTATTATGCAATTAGCCACTCTCGACTGGGTTTTCATTATTTCATTTTTTGTCATTTTCCTGATTATTGGACTTGTCGTCTCCAAACGCTCTGGAAAAGACACCAAGGAATTCTTTCTCTCAGGACAGAACATGCCATGGTGGCTGTTGGGAATATCTATGGTGGCTACAACTTTTTCGGCCGATACGCCCAACCTTGTCACGGATATCGTCCGGCAGAATGGAATTTCTGGAAATTGGGTGTGGTGGGCCTTCTTGCTTACGGGTATGTTAACCGTATTCGTGTATGCCAAGCTCTGGCGTCGCTCTAAAGTCTTAACCGATCTGGAATTCTATGAATTGCGTTACAGTGGGAAGGAAGCAGCTTTTCTTCGTGGATTTAGAGCCTTATACCTAGGGGTTTTCTTTAATGTAATGATAATGGCTTCCGTTTGCTTGGCAGCTATTAAAATTGGAGGGATTCTCTTTGACTTGGAACCTTGGGAATCGGTAGTCTACGCCTCTATTATCACGGTTGCCTATAGTTCCATTGGAGGCTTAAGGGGAGTCATTTTTACAGATTTCCTACAATTCATTGTAGCCATGGTAGGGTCTGTATGGGCAGCATATTTCATTATTACAATGCCCGAAATAGGTGGTTTAGATAATTTATTGCAGCATGAAAATGTATCGGATAAATTAAATTTTCTTCCAGACTTTAGCGATTCGAAAAGTTTATTAACCTTACTTCTTATACCCATTGCAGTTCAGTGGTGGAGCGTATGGTATCCCGGTGCAGAACCTGGCGGTGGTGGATATATTGCCCAAAGAATGCTTTCTGCCAAGGATGAAAAAAATGCTATTGGGGCCACACTCCTATTCAATATAGCGCATTACGCGTTACGCCCATGGCCTTGGATATTGATTGCTTTGGCTTCTTTGGTTTTGTACCCACAACTTTCTGATATTTCTGCTCAGTTTCCCAAAGCGACCATTGGGCATGACTTAGGATATTCAGCTATGCTAACCCATTTACCTAAAGGATTGTTAGGTTTGGTAGTTGCCTCTTTAATTGCAGCCTTTATGAGTACCATCTCTACACACCTTAATTGGGGTTCCTCATACGTTGCGCTAGATTTTTACAAGCGATTCATGAAGCCTGAAGCTTCTGAGAAGGAATTGGTATCGGTGGGAAGGCTTTCTACCGTCGTGCTCATGATTCTAGCAGCCCTGCTTGCACTGCAATTTGAAAGCGCTTTGGATACTTTCAATATTCTCCTTCAAATAGGTGCTGGCACGGGTCTCATTTTCATTCTAAGGTGGTTCTGGTGGCGTGTTAATGCATATAGTGAAATCGTAGGTATGATCGTTTCATTCGCAATAGCCTTGTTTTTTGAATTTACCGAATTAGGGCTCGAAGATCATGAAAAGCTCGTTTTAGGGGTTCTTATTACCACTATTGCATGGATTGTCGCTACTATGGTGACTAAACCTACCGATACGAAACATCTTACGAAGTTCTACAATTCTATTACACCTTATGGCATTGGTTGGAACGGTTTTAAAAGAAAAGCGGCTTCCGAAGGAGCTGAACTTGCGAAAACCACAGATCGGTTTACCATAGACCTCGCCTCTATGTTGTTGGGTGTGGTATTTGTTTACACCGCTCTTTTCGGGACAGGATACATTATATACGGAAATATGTTAGGCGCAATTGTATTATTGGGAGTTGCGGCCCTTTCTGGTTGGCTGATCTTTGCCCTTTGGAAGAAGCGCTAAATACAATTCCTTTCGTTTTTTACCCTGCCAATCCTGTTTAAAGAAAAACGGAGTCCATTTGGACCCCGTTCTTTGCAATTTGTATAGATATATGTTCCTTATAGGAAAATAGAAAAACCAGCGCCTACACCTAAAGTGTTTGACTTGTTTTTAAGTTGGTCTTCTTCCTTGTTAGTAAGGTTAGCATTAATGTACTCAACACCAATGTTAACAGCAACATTATCGTTCAAGAAAATGGCAACACCACCTTGACCTTTAATTGCTAGACCACTAAACTTGGTAGAATCTTCTTCTCCACCCATAGACATTAGACCTGCACCAGCTCCAATGTAAGGACGTGTACTGCTGCTTCCAAAGAAATACGTTCCATTTGGGATAACAGCAAAAGAATTGCTCTTAAATTCCTGCTCCCCACCTTCGGTATCGAATTTAGTGTTTGAGGAAGTAAAGGATAGATCCAATCCAACTGCTAGGTTATCGATAACAAAGTAGTTAGCACTTGGAGTTACACTGAAAGTAGAAGTGGTTGTGTCTTCTCCATCAGTTCCGTCGAATTCTGGGGTCATTTTGTTAGAAGAAAATGAAATCCCTGCATCAGCACCAAAATACCAGTTTCCCTTTTCGGTCTGAGCACTCATAGTAAAAGTGAATGCAGCTACAACTGCAAATAAGATTACTTTTTTCATAATTGTTTAGTTTGAAGTTTAATTACGGCTCGAAACTAAGAAATATTTTTCTGAAAATTATACAGGAAAAACCCTGTTTTCTTTAATTAAACATCGTAACTAACTGATATACAATAAAAAAGGAGTCTAAGATAGACTCCTTAACTTAAGATAAGCACGCTGGTTTAGTTAAAAAACCAACCCACTGAAATACTTATATTCGAATTTTTTCCATCTAAATCACTAACTACATCACTAAAACCGATGACATAACGTGCCTGAAAGAACAATCCCAACACAGGTAGTTTATACTGTGCCCCAATACCTGCTCCGATATCAACGGATTCCACATCCTCAATTTCTTCGGTCTCACCGTCGGACTCTGCCTCACTAGTAATATTGAACCCAAATTGAGGCCCTCCCTGTAAGCTGAAGCCTTCGGCAATGGTGAAATCTGCCAATACGGGCACATTAATGTAATCCAATTTCCCGGTTACATCTTCTCCTTCGTCATCCGAAGTAAATCCTTGAGCAGAATAAACAACTTCTGGTTGTACGGCAAAGAACTCTCCAATACCAATATTGGCCACTGCACCAATGTGGAAACTCGTTCTACCATCTAAGCTTAAATCATCGGCAACGTCTCCATTAATCGACGCTAGATTAAGACCTGCCTTGGCGCCAATGGAAATATCCTGTGCGCTAATTGTGTAAGTGAATGCGAACATCGCAATCACCAACAGGGTGAATAATTTTTTCATAATTGTTTAGTTTGAAGTTTGATTAATACAACTAAACTAAAAAATAATTATGTAAATGACTGATTTTCAGAATAAAAAAAAGGTTGCATTGCAACCCTTTTAAAGAATCCTTAGTATTTTACTAAAGGAAAGAATATCCAACAGAAAGCGTAATCACACTATTTTTACCACTTTCTATGTTTACATCGCTACTTGTGCTCTTTATTACATCGGATAAACCAAAGTTATAACGTCCATCGAGACGAATACCCATAGGTAAATCAATCCCAGCACCTACAACACCAGAAACGTCTGCTGTTTCTGCCTCTGCAACATTGGCAAACACGTCCTTTATATTATCATCGACGACAAAACCAAATTGTGGTCCTGCATGAATGTGCAAGTTTTCGGTAACAAAATACTTTAGGACTACGGGAATATTCACATAGTTTAAGTCAATTTTATCGACATCTGCCTCCGCTCCTTGCTGCGAATAGAGTAAGTCTCCCTGAATTCCCAATTTGTCTCCAAGTTTAACACCTGCAAAGGCACCAATAACAAAGCCAGTACGATTATCCAAACCGGATGCATCTGTAATACTTGCAAAATTGACACCTGCCTTAATCCCAAGATCCAAACCTTGGGAAAATGTAACCGAAGAAATTAATACTGCGATTACAGTAATTGCTATTTTTCTCATAATGGGGGTAAAAGTTTAGTTATGAATGTAAAATTACAACGATTTTTGATAGGTTGTTATTTCATCTTCATTTTTTTGGAATATCTTTAAATATAGAATGAAATGGTCTAACGCACTTACCGATTACAAACATTACCTCCACATTGAACGTGGCCTATCACAGAATTCCATCACCAACTATGCTTATGATATCTTAAAATTGATCGATTGGTTAGAGCAGCATGATATAAAGGAATCTCCCCTATCCATTTCCGAAAAAACCCTTCAGGAATTCATTTATCAAATAGCTAAAGATGTAAACCCGAGATCTCAGAGCCGTATCATTTCTGGCCTACGGGGGTTTTTTAATTACCTAATCTTTGAAGAATACAGAACTACGAATCCGTTAGAACTCATTGAATCGCCTAAATTAGGGAGAAAACTGCCTGATACCCTATCCAAAGAGGAAATCGACCAAATTATTGCGCAAATAGACCTGAGCACCGAGCAAGGGGAGCGGAACCGAGCCATTCTTGAAACTTTATATAGTTGTGGCCTAAGGGTTTCTGAAGCTACTCAGCTTAAAATATCTGACCTGCTGTTTGAAGAGGGCTTCATAAGGGTAACCGGTAAAGGAAACAAACAGCGTTTTGTTCCCATTGCCTTACAAGCGGTTAAGTTCATTGAGCTATACAGGAAAGAAATTCGTTCTCATCAAAATATCCCAAATGAATTTACGGACTATCTCTTTCTCAATAGAAGGGGTAAGCCGCTTACACGCGCCATGGTGTTCACCATTATTAAACAACTCACAGAAAAAGCAGGCATTCGTAAAAAAGTAAGTCCACACACCTTTAGGCATTCGTTTGCCACCCATTTACTTAAAAATGGAGCCGACCTACGGGCCATACAACAAATGTTGGGACATGAAAGTATCACTACAACAGAAGTATACACTCATATAGACACATCTCATTTGGCCTCTGTAATTGAACAGTATCACCCAAGAAACAACTAATTAATTCCTTTTCAATTGTGCTTTTTATTTGTAATTTCATTAGCCTAAAAAGAAGGAAATGAAAACACTACAATTTAAGAATGGAGATGCCTTCCATGCCGTGGGCCTAGGAACATGGAAAGCCACAGGGGACGAACTGAAAAATGCGTTGAGAGATGCCATCGATTCTGGATATAGACATATAGATACCGCTGCGGTTTACGGAAACGAAGAAGAAATTGGTGAGGTCCTCAAAAGTGTTTTTGAAGAAGGCAAGCTACAAAGGGAAGATTTATTTATTACCTCAAAACTTTGGAACGACTCTCACCATCCTGAATCGGTTGTACCCGCTTTACAAGAATCACTTAAAAAGCTACAACTGGATTATTTGGATTTGTACTTGATCCATTGGCCAGTAGCCTTTCAAAAGGGAGTTTCCTTTCCACAAGGGCCTGAAGATTATGTTCCTCTGGAACAACTTCCCTCTGCAACTACTTGGGAGTCTATGGAGTCTGTTAAAGCACAAGGCCTAACGAAACACATTGGTGTATCAAATTTCAGTGTAAAAAAGCTAAGCGAACTAGTTGCGAACTCAAAGGAAAAACCGGAGATGAATCAGGTAGAAATGCATCCTTTACTCCAGCAACCAACATTGGTTCAATATTGTAAGGAACACGGGATACACTTAACCGCCTACTCCCCTCTTGGATCCGGGGATAGAGCAGATAGCATGAAGGCATCCGATGAGCCAAGTCTGTTTGAAATCCCTGCTATAAAGTCCATAGCCGACAAACATGGTGTGCACCCAGCAGCTGTATTGATCAATTGGCATTTAACACGGGATATAGCGGTTATACCAAAATCGACTACAAAAAAGAACATCATCAGTAATTTCAATTCAAGCGAACTTAAGCTTGACGCTTCAGATTTAGAGCAAATTAGTGGGTTGGACCGAAATTATCGATTCATTAATGGCAAATTCTTCGAATTGCCTGGTAGTGGCTATTCAAATATTTACGACGAATAGAAAGTGCTTACCTGGTTTTCGGGCTTTTGATAACTGTCCTTAGTCCTAAGTTTCTTACTTAGCTATATTCACAGCCCTGGTTTCACGAATCACAGTAACCTTCACCTGTCCGGGATAGGTCATATCCGTCTGGATCTTTTGTGATATCTCAAAAGAAAGTTGAGCGGCTTTATCGTCGCTTACCTTTTCACTCTCTACAATCACACGAAGTTCCCTACCTGCTTGAATGGCATATGCCTTGTTCACGCCATTAAATCCAAAAGCGATATCCTCTAGGTCTTTAAGGCGCTGTATATAGGAATCCAACACCTGCCGCCTCGCTCCAGGACGTGCACCGCTTATGGCATCACACACCTGAACAATAGGAGACAATAGGTTGTTCATTTCTATCTCATCATGGTGAGCACCAATGGCATTGCAAACGTCAGGCTTTTCACCAAACTTTTCTGCCCATTGCATACCTAGGATAGCATGAGGGGTTTCAGTTTCTGCCTCGGGCACCTTTCCTATATCATGAAGCAATCCCGCTCTTTTGGCAAGCTTGGCATTCAATCCCATTTCTGAAGCCATAACGCCGCATAATCGAGCTACTTCACGTGAATGGTGTAGCAGGTTTTGTCCATACGAAGAACGATATCTCATTCTTCCAACTGCTTTAATAAGTTCAGGATGTAAGCCGTGGATACCCAGATCGATCACGGTTCGCTTTCCTACTTCAATAATTTCCTCTTCTATCTGTTTTGTGGTTTTGCGAACCACTTCTTCAATACGGGCGGGATGGATTCTACCATCGGTTACCAATTTATGCAGTGATAAACGAGCAACTTCCCTTCTTACCGAATCGAAACAGGAGAGAATAATAGCCTCTGGGGTATCGTCTACAATGATCTCTACGCCAGTTGCGGCTTCAATAGCTCGAATATTACGACCTTCCCGTCCAATAATGCGTCCCTTAACATCATCACTTTCCAAATTGAAAACGGAAACACAGTTTTCTATGGCCTCTTCAGTACCAATTCGCTGAATGGTATTAATGATCACCTTCTTAGCTTCTTGTTGTGCCGTCATCTTGGCCTCTTCCATTGAGGTTTGAATAAATGCCATGGCATCCGTCTTGGCCTCACTTTTAAGGCTTTCCATTAGTTGCGCCTTGGCATCCTCCGCAGAAAGGCTGGATATAACCTCTAACTGCTCAATCTGACTCTTGTGCATCTTCTCAACCTCCGACTTCTTTTTGTCCAACAAAGACAAACGATTGTCATAGTCCTTCTTCTTACTTTCCAATTCTGAATTGAGCTTCTTATTCTTTGAGAGCTCGTTAGACACCTGTGATTCTTTATCGCGAGTTCGTTTTTCGGCCTCGGCCATTTTCTTGTCACGGTTAAGGATCACCTTTTCATGCTCTGCCTTGAGTTCGATGAACTTCTCCTTGGCCTGTAGTATTTTATCCTTTTTAAGGGCTTCGGCTTCGCTTTTAGCTTCCTTGGTGATAGAGGCTGCATTTTTCTTGGCCGATTTTATTACCTGCGAAGCATTGCTTTTCTCGAGCATTTTGGCGATAATAAAACCGATCGCCAAACCTACTACAGCTGCAATTGCTATCGTAATTATATTGTCCATATAAGTTTAAGTTAGTGTATAAAAAAAGCCCACACTAATATTGTGTTTTTGAATAAACTCCTTAAAAACAAGTTTAGGGCTAACAAGCTGGTCAAGTATCCGCTCAAAGACGGCTCGCTTTTACAACTTCAACTCACCCTTTTTAAAGAATTCGTGTTGAGTTTACCAAAAAATAGTATTAATGCAGGCAGTACCTTATTTATTTTAAAGAACGTTATGCTAAATGATCTTTTAAAAGATGGTTTAAAGCTTCAAGCTTCTCCTCCACTTCGTGCTGATCATTTACCTTGTCTATTCCACGTTGTTCCACTTGTGCTGCAAACTGCAAGGCACACATGGCCAAAACATCTTGTTTATCCCGAACTGCGTAGCTCTGTTCAAAACGTTTGATCATCTCCTCTATTTTTTTGGTGGCTTTTCTGAGCCCCTCCTCCTGTGCTGGGTCGATGGTTAACGGGTAGACCCTGTCGGCAATAGAGAGTTTAATCTTTAGTGGGTTCGACATTATTTTTATCTTATTCGGAAAGTTGACTAATACATTGGTCTATTTCCCGAACTAAAGCATTTATTTTGAGTTTCGTATCTCGTTTATGTTGGTCGCTGCCAAGCAATGAATTTGCCAATTTCAGTGATCCACACTTATCTCGCCATTGAGCAACCTCTTCCTTGGTTTTCTCATTTAGCTCTTTCAAAACTGTTAACTCCGACTCTAGTTTTTTGTTTTTTTGCTTCAACTTCTCGTGCCGGTGAAGCAGTTTACTAATTCTATTTTCTAGAGAATCAACAATTTCAACAATGTTGGACATGAACGGTTTTATTCAATACTTATTACACAAAGTTAACATTGTAGCCCAAATATGCCAATTGTTTTTGCCTTTTTTTTGTATTATTGAATACGTTTGCAATAATTTTTGAATCTCCCCATTAATTTATAGACAATTAGAATTTTTATGAGATCCTATTTCTTGCTTTTAATCCTTGTTGGGATTCAAATTCATGCACAGAATGTTCCTGCAGATTATTTTGATAAACCATTAGACATTCCCTTAATTCTCTCAGGAAATTTTGGAGAGCTCAGGAGCAACCACTTTCATAGTGGCCTAGACATTAAAACACAACAAAAAAGAGGGCTTCCTATTTACGCGCCGGCAGATGGTTTCGTAAAAAGAATCAAAGTGTCTCATTATGGCTACGGAAAAGCCCTGTACCTAACCCACCCTAATGGATACAATACGGTGTATGCGCACTTAAATGCCTACGCAGGGGCTATTCAGGAATACGTTAAGAAGAAACAATACGAAAAGGAAGAATATGAGATAGAGCTTTTTCCCGAATCGGATGTGCTCCCTGTGAACAAAGGCGACCTCATTGGTTATACGGGGAATTCTGGAAGTAGTGGCGGCCCCCATCTGCACTATGAGATAAGGGATGCCTCCTCACGGCCTATGAATCCTATGCTATTTGGAATAGACATTGCCGACAGCAAGGATCCTTTGGTAAATGCCATTATGGTGTATCCTACCGAAGAGGCAGTTGTAAACGGCTCGCAAAAGCCACAGAAGTTAAGGTTGACAAAGCAGAAGGACGGATCCTATCGCGCTGAGGCAATAGAAGCTTTAGGCACCATTGGTTTTGGGGTTTCCACCAATGACCAACATGATGGCGCATCGAACAAAAACGGTTCTTATGTGATAACAGCTTCATACAATGGAGAGGAAACCTATAAAGTGGAATTCAATCGTTTTTCGTTTTCCGAAACCCGATACCTTAATCGCTATATAGACTATGGCTATTACAAGAAGAACAAAATTCGTGTTCAGAAGCTATTTCGACAACCCAATAATCCCTTGAGCGTCATTGTAAATGAGACGGGCAAAGGATATGTGACCGTCGAAGATGGTTTTTCTTCAGTGTATCGGATTGAAATTTTGGATTTTCAGAACAACAAAACCGTAGTCACCATTCCAGTTACCGGGAAAAAACAGGAAATTTTGGAGCCTTTGGAAAGCAAGGAAGGGTTGGACTTTGTTGCCTATGATCAGGGAAACTCCATTACCAAGGGAAAATTCAGTATCTACATTCCTGCCGAAAGTCTTTATGAGAATACCTATCTGGACATTCAGGCCGATGTGGATACCCTAAAACTACATGAAGATGTGGTGCCTTTACATAAGAATATGACCATATCCTTTGATGCCTCCAACTATACCAAGGAGGATATGGGCAAGTTATATATCGGAAAATACAACTACAACAAACCTCCTTTTTACTACACAACCTATCGCAACGGAAAGAAACTGTCGGCCAAAACCAGGACTTTCGGAACTTATGTACTAGCAAGGGACACCATTCGTCCTACGATAGAACCACTTAATTTTCAGGATGGTAAGTGGATAAGCAAAAACAATACCCTTGAAATAAAAATTGAGGATAACGAAACGGGAGTAAGCACCTACCGTGCTACTATTAATGGAAAATTCATCCTCACAGAATATGATTACAAAAAAGACGTTTTAGTATATGATTTCGCCGACAATATCATTACTGAAGCCGAAAACAAATTGAAAGTAATTGTCGTGGATAATGTGGGAAATAGTACTACATTTGAAGCAACTTTTTTCAGAAAACAACTATAATATTCGCTTTTGAAAACAAAATATTTACTGCCGCTATTCTTTCTCTTATTATTTGTAGGATTTCTTCAAGCACAAACTGCCACCGTAAGGGGAATTATTCTCGACGACAACAATGAACCGTTGAATGGCGTAAATATCGTAGCAGGTGATGTAGGCACGCAAACGGATTTCAACGGGGCCTATGTATTGGAAATACCTGCGAATGAGCGTGTGGTCATAACATATTCTTATCTAGGTTTTAAGGACGCAGAACTTACCATCACATTGTCATCTAATGAAGATTATGAGTTTAACCCATCGCTTAAAACGGATATAGAGCAATTTGGAGAGGTGGTCATTGACGCGAAAAAACGAAAACGCGTAGAGGGAATCACCACCATTAGTCCTGAGGCCATTCGACGCATTCCTGGTGCCAATGCCGGTGTAGAAAATGTGCTCACCTCACTTCCTGGGGTTAGTAGTAATAATGAATTGAGCACCCAATATGCCGTGCGAGGTGGAAATTATGATGAAAACCTTGTATATGTTAACGAAATTGAGGTGTATCGCCCCTTTCTCATTAGAAGCGGGCAGCAGGAAGGTTTGAGTTTTGTAAACCCTGACCTTACCTCCAGTGTAGATTTTTCTGCTGGTGGGTTTCAAGCAAAGTTTGGCGACAAGCTTTCATCCGTGTTGGACATTACCTATCGTCAGCCCACAGGTTTCGAGGCATCTATTGATGCCAGTTTACTGGGAGCGAGTGCTTCTTTGGGTGGAAAATCCAATGATGGACGTCTTACAGGTATTGTGGGATTGCGTTATAGGGATAACAGTCTTTTTGTGAATGCCAAACAAACGGAAACCAATTTTCGTCCCACATTTGCAGATGCACAAACCTATTTCACATACAAGTTCAGTAATAAGTTTGAATTAGGCTTCCTTGGGAATATTTCTGTAAACGACTACCAGTATGAGCCGTTAACTCGGCAGACCAATTTTGGTACCATAACAGATCCTGTGGCCCTTCTTATATTTTATGATGGGCAGGAAGAAGATCGTTACAACACCTATTTTGGCGCCATGAAAGGGACCTACGTTGCCTCCGAAAACTATACCGCCAAGTTTATCGGGTCCATTTATCAAACCACTGAGCAAGAATACTTCGATATACAGGCACAATACCTTCTGGGTGAAGTAAATACCAATATTGGTGATGAAGATCTAGGTGAAGTTGAATTTGCTGAGGGAATCGGGAGTCAACTAACACACGCAAGAAACGATCTTGATGCCCTTATTATAAATGCGCAACATAAAGGTACACTCAAAATAGAGGATCATACCATAGAATATGGTATAAAATATACCCATGAAGATATAAGGGACCGTGTTCAGGAATACGAAGTAATAGATTCGGCAGGTTTTTCCATTAGACCTCCCATTCTCGATTTACCTAACAATCAACCTTACGAACCATTCGATTCGCCAATTGTTCCCTTTACTTCTATTCGCTCGCAAAACAATGCACAGATTGACCGAATTTCCGGTTTCGTGCAATGGAGCAAGCTTACCAACATCGGAGAAAGTGAACTTTGGATGAATGCAGGTATACGATCACAGAATTGGACCGTAGGTGGAGATGGGATTACAAGCGAGACTCAAACGGTAATTAGCCCTAGGGCACAGATAACACTCAAGCCCAATTGGAAGGATATGGACATGCTTTTCCGCCTTTCTGGAGGGTTATACCACCAGCCTCCATTTTATCGTGAACTGAGGGATTCTACGGGTACCGTAAGGCCAGGTGTGAAAGCACAACAATCCATTCATGTAGTTTTGGGGAACGATTATAGCTTCGACCTATGGGGCAGGGCCTTTACCCTGAATAGTGAGGTATATTATAAGAAATTAACCGATGTTAACCCATATACTATTGAAAATGTTCGCATTCGCTATCGTGCACGAAATAATGCCGAAGCTTTTGCATATGGACTCGATTTACGTTTGGCGGGTGAATTTGTACCAGGAACGGAGAGTTGGGTGAGTTTTGGATACCTCAAGACAGAAGAAAACATTGATGACCGTGGATACATTGCTAGGCCCACAGACCAGCGCTTAAAATTTGGGGTGCTATTCCAGGATTACGTAAAGGTAATTCCAGACCTGAAGGCTTATCTAAATCTGGTGTATAACACTGGGCTTCCAGGTGGTTCGCCAAGTTATGCAGATCCTTATGACTTCCAGACCAGACTAAGGGATTACAGACGTGCAGACCTTGGGATAAACTATGTGTTAATACATGATAAGAAACGCAAGGACAGTGGTCTATTTAAGCCGTTTAGAGAGCTTACCATTGGTGCAGAGATATTTAATATTTTCGATGTTCAGAACTCAATCACGAATACTTTTGTGAGGGACGTATACACCAAAGTGCAGTATTCTATACCTAATTTCCTAACTCCTAGGGTGTTCAATGTTAGAGTAACGGCGAAGTTTTAGGAATTCACAAATTCCTTCAATACCTGAACTACATAGTCTATTTCCTCTTTGTCATTAAAACTTGAAAAAGATAGACGCAAAGAAGGCTTCTTTCTATCTTCTTCAGAGAGGATTTCATTCAAAACATGGGATCCGCCTGCACTACCGCTTTGGCAAGCACTGCCTTGCGAACAAGCTATTCCTTTCAAATCCATTTGAAATAATAACATCATTCCCTTTTCAGGGGTAATGGGCAAGCACACATTTAAAAGTGTATAGGTGCTTTTATCATTGTCATCGCATGAGCCATTAAAGGAAACCCCTTCAATATGCTGACTCAATTCAGATTTAAAGTAGTTTTTCAACTCTGTGATATAGGCTTTTTCCTCGGCAAGGTTTTGATAAGATATCTTTAATGCTTCCGCCATACCTGCAATGGCATAAACCGCCTCGGTACCAGCCCTTAACCCTCGTTCCTGTGCACCACCATAAATCATAGACTTCAAGCCCGTATTCTTTCTAATAAAAGCAAAACCGGCTCCCTTTGGCCCGTGAAATTTATGGGCAGCTACAGCAGCAAAATCGATGGGTATATCAGAAAAATCCAATTCAAAATGCCCCACACTTTGCACGGTATCACTGTGAAATAGCGCATCATTCTCTTTGCACAATAAGGCAGTTCGCTTAATATCCAATATGTTGCCAACCTCATTATTTACGTGCATCAAACTAACAAGGGTTTTCTCAGACCCTTTTTTCAACAATACCTCCAAATCGTCATAATTCACATGTCCGCAATCATCCAGCTTTACGTAATTGACCTCAATACCATAATTGGCTTCCATTTCCTCGATGGTATGCAACACCGCATGATGTTCAATTTTGCTCGAAATAATTCGCTTTACACCCAAATCACGCACACAACTATGTAAAATAAGATTGTCTGCTTCAGTCCCGCCAGAAGTGAAAATTATTTCACCTGCCGTTACATTCAAATGCTTGGCTATTTCTTTTCTACAATTTTCAAGTAATGATTTAGCTGATCTACCGTAAGAATGTGTAGATGAAGGGTTTCCATATTCCGTTTTTAAAGCCTCAGTCATACAATAAATCACTTCGTTTCTTAGCTTTGTAGTCGCGGCACTATCGAAATACACTTTTTTCATTGAAGGTTGGAGTTAGTTACTTCTCTTATGAACTTGGGCAAAAATACGTATTAAAATATTTATCATTGGCGTGAATAGAAAAGATTGTGTTTCTTTGTGTCATGTCCTACTTTTTGATAAAATATAGGGTCCTAATTTCGGCCATTACCCTAGCCCTCTTTTCATGGAGTTGTAATGATGGAGATATCATTGTTACTTCCTTTGACTTTGATGATAGTTCATTGGAAAATTGTGGGGAAGCAGGAGGATATGTGTTTTTCAAGATCAATACTGGGAGCACAGAGACAATTTCCCTTCGATTAGGAACCAGCGACCAATTATTTACAGAACAAGGCACAAGGAACTTTACCTTAGATGCCTCTACCAATGTGATGAATTATCGAATTTTTAACGGTACAGTTACAAATTCGTACTTCTGTAATGAGATTCCCCCCTCGGATCCAGAGATTTCCATAGAGTATTTTGGCAATTCCGGAAATGCAGCCCTCACTACTGTCGTAGGGCTTGACGATAACGATTCCATTCCTTTTGAAGATTCTGAAGACCCCCTAAAAGAGGGCACTGGCGACCTTGACGGTGATGGAATACCTAATTTTTATGATGAAGATGACGATGGGGACAATGTACTTACCGTTGACGAAATAGGCGGCGACCCTGACAACCCACAAGACACGGATGGAGATGGCATTGCGGACTATTTGGACGCTGATGATGATGATGACGGTGTTTTAACTCGCTATGAAGCCAATGGCACCCTAGACCCTTCTAGCTACAGCACAGACACAACAGGCACGCCCAATTTCCTAAATGCATTGATCGCCAAGTCTGTTGCAATAGATGAATTCAGGGAACATTCGTACAACTTTAGCAGTGATATCACATTGATCGTTCAAAACCTGGTGCTCGTTAATGGTGACGAACAAATCACATTCGAAACGTTGGATATGGGTAATATGGACGAAATATTGACGGGAACCATTACCCTAACTCCCAATTTCCCTGAAGATTAGGGTTTTTTGTTCTGGAATATATACACTTCTATTGCCCCCCTTCCATATTTCTGAAAATCGGCATCATAGTACTTTAAATTATCATAGCGCCGAAATAAATATTCCAATTCAGCCCTTAAGACACCCTCTCCTACTCCATGTATGAATACAATTTTCTGAATACGTTTTGAAATGGCAAAATCTAATTGTCGTTTGGCCGTATCTATTTGAAGGCTAAGCATATCGTAGTTTGACATACCTCTAGAGGATTTTACCAACTGGTGGATATGAAGATCGACCTCCATTGCCGGGAGATTTCTTTCTTTAGGCTTTGAACGCTTAACTTTTCTTTTTGCGGAGCCCTCTTTCTCAGAAATGACATTGGTTATTACTTCTGCATCTATATTCTTGTCGATTGCAATGCCTGGTACGGTCACAACTAACTCATTTCTAGAAAAGTCCATCTCAAACCCATCCATGGTTTCAATAGTCACAACATCTTTATCAATTTTTGTGATCACTCCGGCCAGAGTGTCGTCCAAAACATATACATGATCTCCAATTTTCATAATGCAAAGTTGGGCAATTGTAGGCACTTTTTCATCGGATATTTAACGTTTTTTATCGAAAGGTAAAGCAATACCAACGGAAATTTCGCACAATATTGTGCTGGTAATTGAAAAAAAATTCTATTTTTACAGCAACATATTGATAGTTACCCCCATAACTATCACCTTTTTAAACATAAAAAGTATGAAAAACCTACTACTTTCACTAGCTATGTTATGTGTAACTAGCGCCGTTTTTGGGCAGTTATATATTTCACCTAATGCGACCTCCAGTACTGATTCTTACATCTATGTAGATGATCAGATTTTGTATGTGGAAGAAGAAATTAATTTGGTTCGTAACAATAATGATGCGACTACAGAAGCCAGTATATACCTAAGGGAACGTGCTCAGCTGATTCAAGGAGAATCAGGAAGTACCACTAATGTGGGTACTGGGTGGCTTTCGGTATACCAAGATAGTAATAGCGATGCCTATGACTATAATTTTTGGTGTTCCCCTGTGAGTGGTAATGCTGGAACTGGAAACCGAAATTTTGGACTTACAAAATTGGCGGAAGTTGAGACACTAACACAATCTACGACAGCTGCTACAACTAATGCCCATAATGGGTGGTCTAACCCATTAACCGTATCAACTCGCTGGTACGACTACTGGAACACCGCAACTCAGAGATGGGTTTGGGGAGGTACAGGGAACAGTATACCTGCAGGATATGGTTTTACTATGAAAGGAACCAACGAGACCACTTCTGCAGATGGTACTACAGTATATCAAGATGCCAACAACCAGATTTATGATTTTAGGGGGCGTCCAAACAATGGAGATATTACTTTACCAGTCCAGACTGCTGCGGTACCTTGGACAGATGGTAATATATATTACTTTACCCTTGCGGGAAACCCTTATCCTTCTGCCCTGGATTTGAAAGATGTTTTCTACGATACTGATAATATAGAAATTTCCGAATTCCGTTATTGGGATGAGGATCGTTCTGTTAACTCACACACCTACTTTGACAATAAAGGAGGTTATGGAACTTGGGTTCCTGGACCCGAAGCAGATGATGCTAACCCCGGTATATATACGGTGCCCACTTTTATGAACTATGACGGTGCCGGTAATCCCATATCTACTGCTGTTGGATATACTCCTTTGGCGGTTGAAAGGCGCTATGCTCCTATTGGTCAAGGATTCATGATAGTAGGTGATCCTGCTAATCCTGGTGATGGCCAAATAACCATTAAGAACAGTCACAGACAATATGTAAAAGAAGGTGCTTCTAATAATTCTGAATGGAGAATTATGGAAGATGGCGACAAAAATGGAACTACAAATGGTTTTGGCCCTACTACTGCCGCCGATACTGGTGATGGTAATGATACAGATGATAATGACTCTGGTGATAATGATAACGACGGTTCGTCAAGTGATGATGTTCCCACCATAGATTATTCAAATTATACTCCCCAAATTCGTGTTCATACCATTTTTGGTGATGGAACTCACTTTAGAGATATGGTATTAGCATTTCATGATACCGCTACAGATGGTTTTGACAGGGGTATGGATGCTAGACATCCTATGGATGGCGCTATTGCGGAAGCATATATGCCCACGAATCTTGGACCGGGAAGTGGAAGCGGACAAGGACAAAACCCAAGTGCAACCCAACGTAATTTGGTAATTCAAACGATTCCTTTCGATGATCCAAGGAAAATGGTACCTATTGCATTCAATTTGCAACAAGAAATGAATGTAGAGGTCAAACTCATAGAAGAGATTAATGTACCATACCATACAGCATACATTCATGATTCAGAAGCAAACACCTATGAAGAAATTTCCAATGGTGAAGTTTGGAATAGGGTTCTAAGCCCAGGTGAATACAGAGATCGTTTCTTTATTTCCTTTAGGACTATAGATCAGGAAGAACAATCCCCTTATGAGGGTGGTGTATTAAACGATTTAATCGTGAAGGCGCAGGATGAATTGAAAGAGAATGTAGATTTTGTTCAGAATAATCCTATTGCCGAGTTACAAGTAAGTAATCCTGAAGGATATGATGTGAAAGAACTCACCATTTTCGATATGAGCGGTAAATTGGTGCTTGCAAAGCAGAATCTAGGGAAGCAGCGTACCTTACGCTTCTCAACGGGCAATTTCGCCGATGGTATCTATTTAGTTCAATTAACTACCACGGATAACCTAAAGATTGATTACAAAATCAATGTAATTAATCAGTAAAATATAATTGATCATTATTGTCGGACTTTGACATTAATGGTACAAAAATTAAACAGGTCATGACATTATTATGTTATGGCCTTTTTTTTGTCCAATGACAGCCAACTGCTGCTATAACAGGAGTTTACATAACTTAAAAAATAGGGTTGACTGAAATTTTAATGCCAATAAAACTTTCATTTTAGCCAATTTAGTTTAACTTTAATTCGTAAACATTAACTAATCAATTATGGAAAACCAACCAAAACCAAAGAATTATCTTGTAGAGTCTATTTTAGTTACGATATTCTGCTGCCTAATTTTCGGAATTCTTGGAATCATTAATGCTTCTAAGGTTAATTCTGAATACGAAAAAGGAAACTACGATGCCGCTGCAAAAGCATCTGCAGACGCCAAAAAATGGGTGATTTGGGCTGTTATTTCGTGGGTAATCTTAGCTATAATATATGCTATACTATTTTTTGCTGGATTCGTAGCAGGTTTTAGTGGACTCTAGAAAAATATTAACTATTGTGATAAGTATATTAGTAGGAGGAATCCTGCTAATATACTTTTTTTATGACCCTACGGAAGTAGACATATTCCCCAAATGCCCTATGCACAGTACTACAGGTATTTATTGCCCAGGATGTGGAAGTCAACGGGCGCTGCATAGCCTGCTTCATTTGGATTTTAAATCGGTCGTTACCTACAATTTTCTTTTTATTCCTGCCTTGGGGCTTTTCATTTACAATCTAGGCATTAAAGGTTACAATCGATTCTACAATAAGTCCATACCCAATATTATTTACTCCTCCAAGTTTACCAAAATAGTATTGCTCATTATTATATCATTCTGGGTTCTAAGAAATATTCCGGTCTATCCATTCAATATACTGGCCCCTTAACAAAAAAAAGCGACCCATTTGGGCCGCTTCTCATATTGCAATAGTCATCTGACTATTCAAACTCACTTAAGGTTTGTGTTATAATCGAAACACAATCCATTAATTGTTCCTCGTTCATAACCAATGGAGGCGCGAATCTTATAATATTTCCATGTGTGGGTTTCGCAAGTAAACCATTGTCACGTAGTCTCAAACAAATTTCCCAGGCGGTATTGCTTTCCTCAGCATCATTAATTACAATAGCATTAAGCAATCCTTTTCCTCGAACCAGTTTGCATACCCCACTATTCTCGATATACTTGCTTAATTCACTTCTGAAGAGTTTCCCTAACCTATCTGCATTCTCAGCAAGATTTTCTTCCTTAACTACATCCAATGCAGCCATAGCCACCGCTCCTGCAATTGGGTTACCCCCAAAGGTAGAACCGTGTGATCCTGGTGTTATTACATTCATAATAGGATCGTTTGCCAATACGGCCGATACGGGATATGCCCCACCACTAAGGGCTTTACCTAAAATAAGAATGTCAGGTTTTATCTCCGGTGTACCGCTACAATCTTTGTTCTCACAGCTACAATTACCACATGTAGCCAATAATCTTCCCGTGCGGGCTATTCCTGTCTGAACTTCATCTGCGATAAAAAGAACATTATGTGCTTCACACAATGCCTTAGCAGCTTTCAGATAACCTTCGGAAGGGACATAAACCCCTGCCTCCCCTTGTATGGGTTCTACTAGGAAACCAGCAATGTTATTGTTGCTCTTTAGTGCATCTTCCAGTGCATTTAGGTTATCGTATTCAATCTTGATGAATCCATTTGTATAAGGCCCAAAATTCTTCCGTGCGACAGGATCATTACTAAAAGAAATAATGGTCGTAGTTCTTCCATGGAAGTTATTTTCACACACGATGATCTGGGCTTCGTTCTCGGCAATACCTTTCTTTTCATAAGCCCATCTCCTACAAATTTTCAATGCTGTTTCAACAGCCTCTGCCCCGGTATTCATGGGAAGGAGCTTGTCGAAATTAAAATACTCCGAGGCATACTTTTCGTAAGTACCGAGTACATCGTTGTAGAAGGCTCGCGAAGTAAGGGTTAATTTTTCGGCTTGTTGTACCATCGCGTTTACGATCTTTGGATGGCAATGCCCTTGATTTACAGCTGAATACGCCGATAAAAAATCATAATACTTTTTTCCATCAACATCCCAAACATGTACACCTTCTCCTCTACTCAATACCACGGGTAATGGGTGGTAGTTGTGTGCTCCATACTTGTTTTCCAATTCAATGGCCTGTTGTGAAAGGGTTTTTTCTGCTACTGACATAACGTAAAAAATTAAGAGTAAAAATTTAAGCAATTCCTACAATGCCTTTGTTTCTTCGGGGTGTCGAAAATTCAGCGCAGGAGAGAAATCATCCTTGGGCGCAAATTAATAAATTATAATTGCTTCAAAAAAGACTATGAGGACATTTTTCCCGCCAAGGATGATACCTGCAATTCAAGTCGTTTCAGTTCCCTAAGTATCGCGTTTTTATCCATCTGTAACCACATAAATATTTTTAACATTCCGATAACCATTAAGCAAAAGAATCCGCCCGAGGTCCATTTAACAATCTCTTTGGTTTCTATGGCTCCAAAAAACTGGATTAAGCAATAAATAAAACCCACAAAACTCGCTAGATGTACCAAATTTAGGAGAACCATAAACCAGCGGTTTCTGGTTACAAATAGTCCCCTAATCATTTCAAACACATTCTGTTCATCCAGTTCGTCATAGAACTTAGCTTCTTCCTCGGATAGGGTTTCTTTAATTAACTGATCGATTTCTTCCATATTATTCTTCATGATTTCTATGTTTTAATGTTTTTTTAAGTGCCTCTCTTGCCTTAAACAGCCTAGACTTTACCGTTCCCACCGGAACATCGAGGATTTCACCAATTTGCGTTAGGTTGAATCCATCTAAATAAAAAAGCTGCAGCGTTACTTTTTGATTATCGGGTAATCTATCGATTGCTTCCCGCAGTCCCTTCACCCTATCCCCAGCAACCAAAGAATCATCGCCATTAGTATTTGAATTAAGTGTATCATAGTGTGATTTTAAATGTTCCAAATTCCGTTTTTCCTTTCTAATCCTATCAATGGCGGTCCTCGTTACAATACGCAAAGACCAACTCCCAAAGCTTCTTTCTTCTTTTAATTGATGAATATTCTTTAGAATAACCCTCCAACTGTCCTGAGCTACATCTTTAGCCGTATCCTTATCTTTAGTAAACCCATAGGCATGTCGGCAAAACTTTCCGTGCCATCGCTTCACGAGCAACCCCATCGCTTTCGAACTCCCGCCCTTTACCTTTAGTACCAACAAGGCATCCATTATTTTATTGGTTGTGCTCATATAACTTCTACTTACTAGACGAACAATTTTCAGAAAGGTTCATTTTTCTCAATTGGATTATAAATCTACATCTATTTTAAGGTAAAGACTGAAGATTGGATATCTTCCCTTTAACAGGCTCGTTCCATAGAATTATGATTAATTAAGGACAATACATGACATTCTTTTATGGGAAATAGCCTTATTTTTGCCGACATGGCAAGAAAAAACAAACGGATCATTATTGAAGACATTGAGGTTATCGATGCCGGTGCCAAGGGGAAATCTGTGGCCAAAGCTCCAGACGGCCGTGTGGTCTTTCTAAATAATGCGGTACCCGGTGATATAGTAACGGTACAAACCCATAAAAAACGTAAATCCTATTATGAAGGAAGTGCAATTTCCTTTCAAAAGCTGTCGGAAAAACGTGTAGATCCAGTTTGTGATTATTTTGGCACCTGTGGGGGCTGCAAATGGCAGTCTATGGGATACGAGCATCAACTTTTCTACAAACAAAAGGAAGTTGAAAATAATTTGACGCGTTTAGGCGGTATAGAAATCCCCGACGTCTCCCCCATTCTCGGTTCAAAGGAAATCTATATGTATCGTAACAAAATGGAGTTTTCCTTTAGCGACAGTAAGTGGCTTACCCGTGAACAAATCGAGAGTGATGAAACTATTGAAAACAGAAATGCATTAGGATTCCATATCCCTGGAATGTGGGACAAGATCCTGAATATTGAAAACTGCCATTTACAAAAGGATCCCAGTAACGCAATTCGCAATTTTATTAAGAATAAATCCGAAGAGTTACAGATTCCTTTTTTTAATACAAGAAAGCAAGAAGGGATGCTGCGTACATTAATGATACGTACCTCGAGTACTGGGGAACTCATGGTGCTAATACAGTTTTTTGTTGAAAACGAAACATTACGGGTGTCACTCCTGGAGGCGGTTAAGGAACAATTCCCTGAAATTACCTCCTTGTTATACGTTATAAATGGTAAAGGGAATGATACAATTTATGATCAGGAAGTGATTTGTTATCACGGAAGGGATCATATTTATGAGGAAATGGAAGGTTTGAAATTTAAAATTAATGCAAAATCATTCTATCAGACCAATAGTGAGCAGGCGTACGAACTTTATAAGGTAACAAGGGATTTTGCCTCCCTTAGCGGCAATGAACTGGTCTATGACCTCTATACTGGTACGGGTACCATTGCGCAATTCGTTGCGAAAACTGCCAAAAAAGTAGTAGGCATAGAGGCGGTGCCAGATGCCATTGAAGCCGCCAAGGAAAATGCCCGCAATAATGGAATTGAAAATGTGGACTTTTTCGTAGGTGATATGAAAAACGTATTCAATCATCAATTTGTAAAAGACAATGGGCATCCCGATGTAGTGATTACAGATCCACCAAGGGATGGCATGCACAAAGACGTCGTAGCTCAATTGTTAGACCTGAATCCTGAAAAAATTGTTTATGTAAGTTGCAATAGCGCAACACAAGCAAGGGATCTAGCGTTAATGGACCATGCTTATGTGGTAACCAAAGTGCAGCCTGTGGATATGTTTCCACAAACACATCACGTAGAAAATGTTGTACTTTTGGAAAAGAGAGTCTAGTCTATGAAAAACAACTTTATTTGGTTCTTCTTAGCCTTCATTAGTATCATTTCGTGTACCAAGGATGATATTTGCGAAGAAGGCACTTCTACCACACCATCACTTGTTATTGAATTCAAGGATGCAAACGACAATACGCTTAGTAAAGCTGTGGAAAACCTTAAGGTGTTACTAACAGACACTGACAATACCGAGGTCTATAGTGGCACCTCTGACACGCTTATTTCCATCCCATTAAACACCCTGGCTTCTTTTACAGAATATCAATTAGTAGCTAATAGTACGGATGAAAACAACATGGATACCGATTTAATTACTTTCACTTACACGCGTGAAGATGTATATATTAACCGCGCTTGTGCATTCAAGGCAATTTTTAACGAATTGGGTGTTAATGTTGAAGGGGAAACGTCTAATTGGATACAATCATTTACTATACAAAAAAACACTGTTGAAGATGAAACCGAAGCACATCTTACTATTTTTCATTAGTCTGTGCTTTGGGGTTTTTACTTCAATAGCCCAAACCGCAGAGCCAGATAATGACTCCATACCCAAGAGGGTGGAAAAATATGGGCTTCGTGTAGGTGCCGACCTTTCCAAATTGGCCAGAACCGCATTAGAGGATGGGTACACCGGATTCGAGATAATGGGAGATGTCCGTTTTTACAAAAAGTTTTACGCAGCTGTCGAGATTGGGAATGAAACCCGGGATTGGGATGAGGAAAACCTTACTGCAACAGCCAAAGGAAGTTATATTAAACTGGGTGTAGATTACAATGCATACGACAATTGGTTGGGGATGGAAAATGCCATATTCGCAGGACTTCGCTATGGGTTTTCTACATTTTCCCAGGAACTAACCAGTTATGGTATATTTACGTCGGACCCTACTTTTCCTACGGAAATCGTGAACACCTCTCAAGAAACCACTGGATTGACCGCAAGTTGGGCGGAATTTATATTTGGGGTGAAAACAGAAATATTCAATAACCTATACCTTTCAATTAACCTTCAATTAAAACGAAGGATAAGCGAAACGACACCAGATAATTTTGACAACCTAATTATTCCTGGATTTAATAGAACGTATGACTCTAGTAAATTTGGTGTAGGATATGGGTATGGAATTTCCTATTTAATCCCTATAATTAAACGCTAGTTTGCTTTTTGGCTTTTTTACTGCCCTCATAAAGATCATACTTTACAAACTTGCTCTCTAACTTACCATTGTATAGTTTAATTTTCCTCGAAGGGCGTAATCCCACGTTTTTAAGTGCCTCCATATTCGATGTTATCATCCATGCCTGCGCACCTGGGTACCCTCTTTTTAATGTATTTCCAATTTCTCCGTAAAAATGGGATACATCATCTATCGAAAGTCGTTCGTCGTAAGGTGGGTTGAAAACTACATACATATAGCGATCGGTCTCTTTCCGGGTTTCAAAGAAGTCCCGGGTTTCAATTTCTATGAAATCATCCAAATTTGCACTTTTCACATTCCGCCGGGCCTTTTTCACAGAAAGAACATCTTTATCGTAACCGTAAACCTTAAAATGAAAATCCTTTATTTTCTTAAGGGCTGCACCTTCAATTAGTTCGTATAAATCAACATCGAAATCGGGCCATGTCTCAAAACCAAATTCATCCCGATTTAGGTTTGGTGGAATATTACAAGCGATCATGGCGGCTTCGGTTAAAATCGTCCCACTACCACACATAGGGTCTAAAAAGTCACATTGTCCATTCCATCCGGATAACATGATCATCCCTGCGGCCAATACCTCATTAATGGGAGCGAAGGTATTCTCCACTTTATATCCCCGTTTGTGAAGCGACTGACCTGAACTATCCAATGAAATGGTACAAATGTTTCGGTCTATATGTATATTTACACGTAAGGTAGGGTGATCTAGATCTACATCGGGTCGTTCGCCCGTCTTATCCCTAAATCGATCTACGATCGCATCTTTCGTCTTTAGGGAGATATACTTGGAATGTGTAAACTCTTTAGAAAATACAGTCGCATCGACCGCCAAACTCCCTTCAGCGTCCATATAGTTTTCCCATGGCATATCATAGACCCTTTTGTATAGGTCTTCTTCCGTAAACACATTGAAAGCATTAATAGGCTTCAATATCTTTATCGCGGTACGGCAGCACAAATTCGCTTTGTACATAAAACCTGTATCTCCTTCAAAAGTGACGCTTCGTACTCCCTTCTCCACATAAGATGCCCCTAGTTTGCGCAATTCCTCAGCCAATAAATCCTCTAAACCATAAAGGGTTTTGGCCAACATTTTAAAGTTTTTTCCCATAAAGCTTCGTGTTCAATGCTGCAAAAATAACCTATTTTAGCACCTCAAAATAATATGAATGCGAAAAGAGGCAGAACATAGGTGGTATTCATCTTGGTTCGATACACCATACTACCATATTCTCTATAAGGATAGGGATAAAAGAGAGGCCCAGCAATTCATGGATAAGCTTACTAAATTCCTCAAACTTCCGAATAATGCTGAAATACTGGACCTAGCCTGTGGCCGTGGCCGGCATTCAGTTTATTTGAATGAATTGGGATATCATGTGATCGGTGCCGATTTATCTTCTGAAAATATTAAGTACGCCAAACGTTTCGAAAATGAAACCTTAACTTTTAAGCAGCATGATATGTGCATGCCCTATCCGAAGAAATTCGATGCAGTGTTCAACTTATTTACGAGTTTTGGTTATTTCGATACCGAAGAGGACAATTTTAGGACTATTAATGCAATTAAATCTGAACTTAAGAAAGGTGGATACGGAGTTATCGACTTCCTAAACGTTGAGTTTGTTAGGGAGAATTTGGTGGCTAATGAAATTAAACATGTAGATGATATCACATTCCATATGGAAAAAGAAGTAAGTAAAGATCATATTATAAAACATATTACTTTTGACGTAGATGGACGAAGCCAAAAATTTACCGAAAAAGTACGTGCATTGTCCTTAAAGGATTTTATGGAGTATTTTAAAGAAGCTAAGGCCGAATTACTGTATAGTTTTGGTGATTACAACCTAACCCCGTTTCATCCCAATAGTTCTGAACGGTTAATACTAATTTTCAATTAATGGCTTATATACTACTCTTCCTTGCCGTCGTCATCGGATATGTGATTGCAGTTTTCTTCCATAAAAAAGGGATCAAGCAAATGCCCTTGGTTTTGGCATTTAGTGGAGCTTTCCTTTTATCTGTTACCTTGTTCGAACTTTTACCAGAAGTTTTTGAGAGCGGGAGCGACCATATAGGATTGTTTATTATGGTTGGGATTTTGCTTCAAATTGTTTTAGACTTTTTTTCCAAAGGGGCAGAACACGGCCATGTGCATATAGATAGTCAACAAACATCGTTTCCGTGGCTTTTATTTCTTAGTTTGTCCATTCATGCCTTACTGGAAGGTTTTCCTGTAGCCCATAATGAAAGTATGCTCATTGGTGTCCTTGTCCATAAAATTCCAATAGTAATTATTCTTTCCCTGTTTTTTCATAAAGCAAACTTCAAGGGTATTAACACCTTTATTTTTCTTTTTCTGTTTGCTTGTATGACGCCTTTGGGGAGTTGGTTTTCCCAAGAGATCGAAATGTTCAGAGAATATGCTGTATCCATAAATGCCGTGGCTATTGGGATCTTTCTACATGTATCTACCACGATTCTGTTTGAGAGCAGTAAGGATCATAAGTTCAATATGGCAAAGCTACTCTCTATTATTCTAGGCACGGTAATAGCCTATTTTATATAATGTTCAGTAAAGAAGAATCTAAAAGATTACGTCAGGATTTCTGGATTTCGTTTGGTAAGTCATTTCCACGAAAATGGATTCTCTATAACACCAAAGTAAAAGATCTGTCTTTTAAGTTTCATTTCGAAAGAAAGTACGCAAGGGTTTCTATTGATTTTGAACAAACTGATATGACCGAAAGGGAGAAGTTGTTTGAAAAGTTCATTTCATTGAAATCCATTCTTGAATCTTACATTCCCCAATTACAATTTGAACGATCCCTCCTTCTATCCAACGGAAAAGAGATTTCGTCCATTTACCTTCAACAGGACGGAGTTTCCATTCACAATAAAGATTCTTGGCAACAATCCATGTTGTTCTTAAAAGGTAATATGGAACAAATGGAGTTGTTTTGGGAAGACTATAAAGATTACATTAAGTCTTAAATTACATCCAATAAGATGAAAAAGAAATGAAATATGCTCCCAGCCAATACGAAAAGGTGCCATATGGTGTGGTTATAGGGAATTTTCTCAATGATGTAAAATACAATTCCCAAGGTATAGAAGGCGCCTCCAACTGCCAATAGAGTGATGCCAAGGGTTGAATGAGCTTCTAAAACAGCTGTCATGTCAAACAGAATGAGCCATCCCATTACTAGGTAAAGGAGTAGCGAAAGTTTTTCGAATCTCCCCGTAAAGAATATCTTTAGTATAGTACCTATAGCAGCAATACTCCAAACGGTCCAAAATAAAGACCAACCATTACCATCAATTAAGGAAATAAGGGCAACTGGCGTATACGTTCCAGCTATAAGTAAATATATGCTTATATGATCTAGCTTACGCAGTAAGGGCTTCCAGTTAGCTTTAGGTATCGCGTGGTACAAAGTCGATGCCAAGTACAACAGGATTAGGGAAACTCCATAAAAGAGTATTCCCATGGTGCTATAAGAAGAAGAATGATTGTCCTTCAATAATAGAATAACCAAACCCAGTATTGCGAGCAAAACCCCTAAACCATGGGTAATTGTATTCCAAAACTCCTCCCTCTTCGTATACATAAATAGAATTTGATGCAAATTTAATTCTTATATAACATTCAAAATTCAAGTTTTTAGACATTTATGACTTTTTTGTGAGGATAAATGGAAGCATCGAATCGTTCTATGCTATATATTTGATACTACAATGCGCTGCTTACTACCAATTATAGTTCTTTTGTCTTTTGCGGTTATAATTATTTCCTGTAGTGAATCGTTAACCTCGAATGACTCCATTTCGAATGAAGGTTCCAGACCCAATATTGTCTTTATTGAAGTAGACGACCTTACCGCAAAATATCTGGGTGCTTTTGGTGCCCAGCATCCAAAAACCCCAAATATAGATTCCTTGGCAGCCCATGGAGTGGTATTCGAAAATGCCGTAGTGCAAGGCACTATGTGCTCACCGTCTCGAAACTCGTTAATTACGGGTTTATATCCCAGAAATCTGGGCCTATTTCACAACTTAGACCGATCTAGCCTACCCCAGGGCATTTGGACATTTCCAAAAATATTGCAACAAGAGGGATACAGAACGTTTTGGGTGGGGAAAAATCATCTAATTCCCTACACCACATACGATCCTGAGACGAATGCGATTATATGGAGAAACAAGGCTTTACATGATGAAATGGGATTCGATGATGTCTACCAGTCTATGGGAAGATCGATGGTATTGAAAATCGCGAACGATGAAATAGAAAAATATGGCTCTTGGCAGATGGGCAGGGATTCATATGGAGATTTTTTAGAGGAAAAAGGGTTGTTTGATTGTTTTGTTCGGGAAGGAGAAGAAGCTCCAACTACATTGGATCCCGATACTGAAGTTATGGACGGACATTTTACTTCTATCGCTATAGAGAAAATGAATACCTATAAAGATGAGGATCCATTTTTTATGTGGATTAATTTTTCAGGGCCACACTTGCCCTTTAATGTTCCTTCCGAATATACTCGGAAAATCGGGTTCAGGCATGTGCCAGAAGTAATTTCCCCAAGTTGCGAAGCTTTTGAAGTACCCAAGGAATTACAACCAAGCCTCGTACCAAAATGGGTGTCCGATATGCGTGGTTATCGGAGAAGGTATATGGGGGCATTGGCCTATATGGACGATCAGGTCGGAAGAATAGTAAACTTCATTAGAAATTCAGAGTTTGGTGATAATACCATGATCGTATTTTTTTCCGACCATGGTATAATGACGGGGGATCATGGATTAACAGGAAAATCTACATTGTACAAAGAGGTACTTAATCCAGCCCTTATCGTTAATTATCCGAAAGAATATAAAGCGGGGCGTGTTGAAACAACCGTAGAATTGATCGATTTGGGAAAAACGGTTTTGGATATTGGCAATGCCAGTGAAGAAATCCTGAACGGAGTCCCTAATGGCAACAGTTTAGTGCCCCTTTTAGAGCGTGAAGGACAGTTTATGGGAAATGGCATTGGCATTAGTGAAATACAGGGTATCCAATCTGCTTTTAATGGTGAATTCAAATATATTAATCACCCAGAAACCCCGATTTTATTCAATTTGATAAATGATCCAAATGAAACGGTAAATGTGATAACACAACATCCAGAGATTGCCAATCATTTAAACGAAGCCATTGAGCAATGGAAAGTAAGTTCGGGGCCTATTCTATATGAATAGTTTTGATTTTTACAAATCCATTACGCACCTAAATCCCACATGCATTAAAGAAGTTTCCGGTGTAGAACTACTTTTCCCATATACAGTGTAGCCATGACATACCTTGGTGTCACAAAGAAAAGAACCGCCCTTTTGTATTTTTTCTTTTAACGCATCGGGTTTTGAAAGGTCCTTCCAATCACTGCACCATTCCCATACATTCCCGGCCATATCTTCTAATCCTAAAGGGGATTTGCCAAATGCTCCTACTGGTGAAGTATTCTGATAGCCATCATCGATAGAGTTGTATAATGGAAATACTCCTTGCCAAACATTGGCAAGGTATATATCGTTCTTTTTATTTTCATTCGTACCCCATGGGTACATGGCATCAACGATCTGTCCTGCGTTTCTGGCTGCGAATTCCCACTCCAGTTCGGTAGGTAATCTTTTTCCTTTCCAATTGGCATAGGCTTTGGCATCATACCACGAAACCTGGGTCACTGGATGACTATCTATTGCTTTGGGGAAATCTTGCCCTTGCGGAAACTCCCAATTTGCACCAGTAACCAAGCCCCACTTTCCTGTTTTGTAATTGAAAACGCCAGCATCGCCAAACTCATCAGCACTCGTTACATAGCCAGTTGCTTCAATAAACATTCGAAATTCTTGAACCGTAACCGGATGAATATCCATATAAAAGCTTGAAATCTGAGCTTTACTTGAATTGTAGTCCATAGTTCCTTGAGGAACCAGCACCATGCTGTGATCCTTCTCCACTTCATTATGATCAGGCTTCCGTAAGAAAACCAAAAACATGATTCCAAGCAATATCCCTAAAAATAGTAACGCTTTGTAAATTTTCATGGAAACGCAATACTTGATACACCCAAGATACTACTATTTTGATGGAGTTGCCCCTTTGAATACGTAGATCGGGGATTACTCTTTGGAGGTTATGGTATAAAAAAAGGCCCCATCCTTTTGGAAGGGGCCCTGTAAGAAGGCGGCGACCTACTTTCCCGCATTGCAGTATCATCGGCGCAAACGGGCTTAACTTCTCTGTTCGGAAAGGTAAGAGGTGAGCCCCGTCGCTATAACCACCTTGGTCTTGGGTCCGCCTGCCCGCTGGGGGCGGCCGACCGCCGCGCTGTGCACGGCAAATATCTTAACATAGAGGGAAAAGGGGCACGCAACCGTACCTCGATCAAAAAGAGTGTGCCCGCCCCCCGAAGGGGGCGTGCGCGTACATAAGCTTACGGGTTATTAGTACCGCTCGGCTGTGACGTTACCGCCTTTACACCTGCGGCCTATCAACGTGGTAGTCTCCCACGGCCCTTTAAAGAAATCTCATCTTGTGGTGGGTTTCGCGCTTATATGCTTTCAGCGCTTATCCCTTCCGAACGTAGCTACCCTGCGGTGCCGCTGGCGCGACAACAGGTACACTAGAGGTTCGTCCAACCCGGTCCTCTCGTACTAGAGTCAGATCCACTCAAATTTCTAACGCCCACTGTAGATAGAGACCGAACTGTCTCACGACGTTCTGAACCCAGCTCGCGTGCCACTTTAATGGGCGAACAGCCCAACCCTTGGGACCTTCTCCAGCCCCAGGATGTGACGAGCCGACATCGAGGTGCCAAACCCCCCCGTCGATGTGAGCTCTTGGGGGAGATCAGCCTGTTATCCCCGGAGTACCTTTTATCCTTTGAGCGATGGCCCTTCCATGCGGAACCACCGGATCACTATGCTCTACTTTCGTACCTGATCGACTTGTAGGTCTCTCAGTCAAGCCCCCTTATGCCATTGCACTCTACACACGATTGCCAACCGTGTTGAGGGGACCTTTAGAAGCCTCCGTTACTCTTTTGGAGGCGACCACCCCAGTCAAACTACCCACCAAGCACTGTCCCCCGTTAGGGGTTAGGCTCCGAACAAACAAAGGGTGGTATTTCAACAATGGCTCCACGACGCCTGGCGACGCCGCTTCAAAGCCTCCCACCTATCCTACACATTGCTTGTCCAAAGTCAATACTAAGCTATAGTAAAGGTTCACGGGGTCTTTTCGTCCCACAGCGGGTACGCGGCATCTTCACCGCGACTACAATTTCACCGAGCTCATGGCTGAGACAGTGTCCAGATCGTTACACCATTCGTGCAGGTCGGAACTTACCCGACAAGGAATTTCGCTACCTTAGGACCGTTATAGTTACGGCCGCCGTTTACCGGGGCTTCAATTCAATGCTTCGCCGAAGCTGACATCTCCTCTTAACCTTCCGGCACCGGGCAGGTGTCAGGCCCTATACGTCATCTTTCGATTTAGCAGAGCCCTGTGTTTTTGATAAACAGTCGCCTGGACCTCTTCACTGCGGCCCATCCTGAGATGGGCGACCCTTCTCCCGAAGTTACGGGTCGATTTTGCCTAGTTCCTTAGCCATGAATCTCTCGAGCACCTTAGAATTCTCATCCCAACCACCTGTGTCGGTTTGGGGTACGGGCTGCCTCGCTCGCTTTTCTTGGAACCCCCTTCGCTGCATTATCACCGCGGCCGTAGCCTTAGTGTACTATCGCTTGCGCTTCAACGCACTATTCCGTCAGTGCGCAGCAACTCCAGGGATCCGTCGCTTTCGTCGCGGGCAGGTACGGGAATATTAACCCGTTGTCCATCCACTACCCCTTTCGGGTTCGCGTTAGGTCCCGACTAACCCCCGGCTGATTAGCATAGCCGGGGAAACCTTGGTCTTTCGGTGAGGGGGTTTCTCGCCCCCTTTATCGTTACTTATGCCTACATTTTCTTTTCCAGCCGTTCCAGCACACCTCACGGTGAACCTTCAGCACAACTGGAATGCTCCCCTACCGCCCTTGCGGGCCCATAGCTTCGGTAGTATGCTTATGCCCGATTATTATCCATGCCGGACCGCTCGACTAGTGAGCTGTTACGCACTCTTTAAATGAATGGCTGCTTCCAAGCCAACATCCTAGCTGTCTGGGCAGTCCAACCTCGTTTATTCAACTTAGCATACATTTGGGGACCTTAGCTGATGGTCTGGGTTCTTTCCCTCTCGGACATGGACCTTAGCACCCATGCCCTCACTGCAATGAAACATTTTATAGCATTCGGAGTTTGTCAAGAATTGGTAGGCGGTGAAGCCCCCGCATCCAATCAGTAGCTCTACCTCTATAAAACTATCATTACGCTGCACCTAAATGCATTTCGGGGAGTACGAGCTATTTCCGAGTTTGATTGGCCTTTCACCCCTACCCACAGGTCATCCCAAGACTTTTCAACGTCAACGGGTTCGGGCCTCCACTGAGTGTTACCACAGCTTCACCCTGCCCATGGGTAGATCACACGGTTTCGCGTCTACTACTGCTAACTAAAGCGCCCTGTTCAGACTCGCTTTCGCTACGGATCCGCACCTGAAGTGCTTAACCTCGCTAACAACAGTAACTCGTAGGCTCATTATGCAAAAGGCACGCCGTCACCACAAAGTGGCTCCGACCGCTTGTAAGCGTATGGTTTCAGGTTCTATTTCACTCCCCTGTTCGGGGTTCTTTTCACCTTTCCCTCACGGTACTGGTTCACTATCGGTCTCTCAGGAGTATTTAGCCTTGGCGGATGGTCCCGCCGGATTCATACAGGGTTTCACGTGCCCCGCACTACTCAGGATACCGCTATCCATAACTGTCCTTGCCTGTACCGGGCTATCACCGTCTACGGCCCCTCTTTCCAAAGGGTTCCAGTTCGTAAAGCATGGAATATTGCGGTCCTACAACCCCGGCCGTGCCGTAACACAACCGGTTTGGGCTAATTCGCGTTCGCTCGCCGCTACTGACGAAATCACTATTGTTTTCTCTTCCTCCGGGTACTTAGATGTTTCAGTTCCCCGGGTTCGCCCCCTTTCGGGTACCATGCCTTCAGCATGGTGGGTTGCCCCATTCGGAAATCCACGGATCAGTTCGTATGTGCCGATCCCCGTGGCTTATCGCAGCTTATCACGTCCTTCATCGCCTCTGAGAGCCTAGGCATCCCCCATACGCCCTTAGTTTGCTTATTGTACTTTTTGCTCTTTCAATGAGTTTTGATTCAATTTATTATTGCGCACAGTGCATAAAGCACTGCGCTCGTATCTCTTTTCCCAATATGTCAATGAACTGTCCGGGCCCGGAACATACGGTGGCCGCCACAACGGACGGCAGCTAAACCGCAAAAATCCCTTTTTGCCCTTGGTGGAGAATATCGGAGTCGAACCGATGACCTCCTGCGTGCAAGGCAGGCGCTCTAGCCAGCTGAGCTAATTCCCCATATACTAGCAGTTAGTACATAGTAGCCAGTAGCCATAACAACTACTACTCAACTTCTAGAATTTCCTTTCAATATATCAATATGAACGTATCGTAGTCTCAGGCAGACTCGAACTGCCGACCTCTACATTATCAGTGTAGCGCTCTAACCAGCTGAGCTATGAGACTGCATGCATATATAAATCAAAATCGACAGCTAAACCAAGAAAGATACAGGATCCCATTAAAGGATTCTTCTCGTCGTACCTCTCATCCCCCATAGGGGGAATCTCTAGAAAGGAGGTGTTCCAGCCGCACCTTCCGGTACGGCTACCTTGTTACGACTTAGCCCCAGTTACCAGTTTTACCCTAGGCAGCTCCTTGCGGTGACCGACTTCAGGTACCCCCGGCTTCCATGGCTTGACGGGCGGTGTGTACAAGGCCCGGGAACGTATTCACCGGATCATGGCTGATATCCGATTACTAGCGATTCCAGCTTCACGGGGTCGAGTTGCAGACCCCGATCCGAACTGAGACCGGTTTTAAGGATTCGCTCCACCTTGCGGTGTGGCTGCCCTCTGTACCGGCCATTGTAGCACGTGTGTAGCCCAGGACGTAAGGGCCGTGATGATTTGACGTCATCCCCACCTTCCTCGCGGTTTGCACCGGCAGTCTCGTTAGAGTTCCCATCTTTACATGCTGGCAACTAACGACAGGGGTTGCGCTCGTTATAGGACTTAACCTGACACCTCACGGCACGAGCTGACGACAACCATGCAGCACCTTGCAAACAGTCCGAAGAAAAGGGTGTTTCCACCCCTGTCCGAATGCATTTAAGCCCTGGTAAGGTTCCTCGCGTATCATCGAATTAAACCACATGCTCCACCGCTTGTGCGGGCCCCCGTCAATTCCTTTGAGTTTCATTCTTGCGAACGTACTCCCCAGGTGGGATACTTATCACTTTCGCTTGGCCACCCAGCCCGAAGGCCGGACAGCTAGTATCCATCGTTTACGGCGTGGACTACCAGGGTATCTAATCCTGTTCGCTCCCCACGCTTTCGTCCCTCAGCGTCAATGCATTGTTAGTGATCTGCCTTCGCAATCGGTATTCTGAGTAATATCTATGCATTTCACCGCTACACTACTCATTCTAACCACTTCACAATGATTCAAGACGACCAGTATCAAAGGCAATTTTACGGTTGAGCCGCAAACTTTCACCCCTGACTTAATCGCCCGCCTACGGACCCTTTAAACCCAATGATTCCGGATAACGCTCGGATCCTCCGTATTACCGCGGCTGCTGGCACGGAGTTAGCCGATCCTTATTCTTACGGTACCGTCAAGCCCCCACACGTGGGGGTGTTTCTTCCCGTACAAAAGCAGTTTACAACCCATAGGGCAGTCTTCCTGCACGCGGCATGGCTGGATCAGGGTTGCCCCCATTGTCCAATATTCCTCACTGCTGCCTCCCGTAGGAGTCTGGTCCGTGTCTCAGTACCAGTGTGGGGGATCCCCCTCTCAGGGCCCCTACCTATCGTAGCCTTGGTGTGCCGTTACCACACCAACAAGCTAATAGGACGCATGCTCATCTTGTACCGTGACCTTTAATCAAAAGACGATGCCGTCAAATGATGCCATGGGGTGTTAATCTTCGTTTCCAAAGGCTATCCCCCAGTACAAGGCAGATTGCATACGCGTTACGCACCCGTGCGCCGGTCGTCATCTGGTGCAAGCACCAATGTTACCCCTCGACTTGCATGTGTTAGGCCTGCCGCTAGCGTTCATCCTGAGCCAGGATCAAACTCTTCATCGTTAAATCTTAAATAAAATTCAAGCACAACAAAAAGCCCTCAAAAAAATCTCAGGTATCTATTCTTAGTTTAGTTTATTCTCGTCGAACCACAGTCTCAAAAAAACCGCGGTCCTACGCGCTGTCAATTTCAATATATCAATGAACTTTATTCTCTTCTAAATACACAAAACAAACAATCCCTCATCCGTTTTGCGGGTGCAAATATACAACCCCTTTTTTCATTCCACCAAAACTATTTCAATCTTTTTTCGATGATTTTTATTAACCGTTTATAAACAATTGAAAAGGTGTCATTTACAGTCACAAAAAAATTGATCCGAAATAAGGAATACCAACAATCATATCGTAACAGATATTTAGTCGATAAAGACTATTCAAATCAATGTAAATCACATGTAGTGAAAAAAAGAGCGGACAAGCAAGATACTACATTTCTGTAATTCAGGCAAGTAAAAACAAAATTACTTTCCAGTTGCCATTTTATTCCAATGGGCAGACAAATCCAAATAATCTATTTCCTGCCATGGTTCCTGTCGCTCCAATAAATTTTCCTGAAAGGATCGTTCAAGAATATCCTCTATTAGGTAATCTTCCTTAACATCAAAAGGCCTATACTCTTCCTTTAATGAAATATCGAACATATTGGCCGTGGTATTGTACCAAAAGGCCCTCCAGCCCGTCCTAAGTTCTTTTACCAAATTAAAGGCCGTTTTCCCCGTTTGCCTATGTATAAGTTTTACCAGGATTTGTCCTTCTGTACGGGTAAGCTTTTTTAATCGTTCAGAAAATTCCCCTTCTATATATTTCTGAATGCGCTTGGTGTACTTTCGTTTGGCTCTTTTGCTTTCAAGGGAAGCCATTCGCTCCGTCATAACCTGAAGTCTATCTGCAGCAAGTTTAGCATAGGGATACACTTTCCTGGTTTTGCGTCTCAATATGAGGTAACGTCTCCTGTCCTCCTTGGAGTTAAATTCCAATTTATTCAGAAGTACCACTTCCTTTAGATCGATAAACTCCCTAGGAATGGTATCACCCTCTACTATATAATAGAATGTGTACGTACTGTCCTTCTTGATTTCCTGAAGGGGGTTTTTCTCCTGCCCCTGTCCCGTAGGCATAAAGACAAGTGAAAGTAGTACGGTAATGTAGGCAATCCTGAACATCATGCTAATTGTAATTCCAAAATCGTTCCAAAATTATAAAAATTGCAACGGGCCCATTATTAATTAATTACTAATTTTGAAATTCTCATCACAAAATTTATATATGGCAACATCTATTCTCAATAAAAAATCACTGAAGTTCCTAGAACAGTACCTTAATAACGCAGCTCCAACCGGATATGAATGGGACGGGCAGAAACTATGGATGGAATACCTAGAACCTTACGTGGACGAGTTCATTACGGATACGTATGGTACTGCGGTGGCCGTTATTAATCCTAAGTCCGACTACAAAGTGGTTATCGAAGGACATGCAGATGAAATCTCATGGTACGTAAATTATATATCGGACAATGGCCTTCTCTATGTGATTCGCAATGGTGGAAGTGACCATCAAATAGCCCCTTCGAAGGTGGTTAACATACACACCAAAAAAGGAATTGTGAAAGGGGTATTTGGCTGGCCTGCCATTCATACGCGAAGTAGAGCAAAGGAAGAACCGCCAAAACCTGAGAACATATTTATTGATATTGGAGCCAAGGATAAAAAAGAAGTTGAAAAAATGGGTGTGCACGTGGGATGTGTTATTACATACCCCGATGAATTCCATATTTTGAACAAGGACAAATTCGTTTGTCGTGCTTTAGATAACCGTATGGGTGGATTCATGATAGCAGAGGTGGCACGTTTGCTCAAGGAGAATAAGAAAAAGCTACCTTTTGGACTCTATATAACAAATTCGGTTCAAGAGGAAATCGGGTTGCGAGGGGCACAAATGATCGCGGAACGGATTCAGCCGAACGTTGCTATCGTTACCGATGTAACTCACGATACCACCACCCCTATGATAGACAAAAAGAAGCAGGGGTTAGCTAAGATTGGTGATGGTCCCGTGGTAGCTTATGCCCCGGCGGTTCAGCAAAAATTGCGTGACCTTATTACGGACACTGCCGAGGATAAGAAAATACCCTTTCAGAGGGCTGCTCTATCTAGAGCAACCGGTACCGACACGGATGCCTTTGCCTACAGTGGTAGTGGTGTTGCCAGTGCTTTAATTTCCTTGCCTTTACGATATATGCACACTACTGTGGAAATGGTACACAGGGATGATGTAGAAAATGTTATTAAATTAATTTACGAAACCCTGTTGAATATTAAAAAAGGAGAGACTTTTAGTTACTTCAAGTAGTAACATTTCCTTTCAACAACCTAAAGGTTTTTATCCAATCAAGAATGATAAAAGCCTTTTTTTATCTTTGGCCAGTACCAAATAACCTATAGTGCTATTTAATTCATTCGATTTTGGTTTCTTTCTCCTCATTGTTTTCTCAATGTATTGGATCATTGGCGTTAAGAGAAGAAATACACAAAATCTACTGTTATTGGTGGCTAGTTATGTCTTCTATGGTCTGTGGGACTGGCGTTTTTTAGGGCTTATTTTTATGAGTTCCCTCGTAGATTACTTAGCAGGAAGGGCGCTTAACCATACTTCTAATAAAACAAAAAGAAAATGGTACCTATGGGGAAGTATCCTTTGGAATATTGGAGTGCTCTTTACATTTAAGTATTTCAATTTCTTTTTAGACAACTTCCGTTCTCTGTTTGGGATAGAGGCCACTGAAGGATATCACTTCTGGAATGTGATCATACCAGTAGGCCTTAGCTTCTACACTTTCCAAACCATGAGTTATACTATCGATGTATACCGAAAAAAAATAAAACCCACACACCGTTTTTTGGAGTTCATGTGCTTTGTGAGCTTTTTCCCCCAACTAGTAGCAGGCCCTATTGAAAGGGCTCGGGATCTCCTTCCGCAATTCGAAAATGAACGCAGTTTTAATTATCAGAATGCCAAGGAAGGGTTGCGCCAAATCCTGTGGGGTTTATTCAAAAAAATTCTAGTAGCCGATAAATTGGGCATTGCGGTCACAATGGTTTTTAACGAACCTGAAAATTACGGTGCCTTGACCCTCGTATACGTTTCCCTCCTGTTTTTCTTTCAGATTTATTGTGACTTTTCTGGGTATACGGATATCGCAATTGGAACGGCCAAATTGTTTGGTTTCAAGCTGAACAAAAACTTTAAAATACCCTATCTGTCCATTAGTATAACCGAATTCTGGATGCGATGGCATATCACTTTGACCAAATGGTTTACGGATTATGTCTACTTACCCATTTTGCGAAGCCGAAGAAAGATTACACCAACGCTGAGAATTTTTGCAGTTATCATAACCATGGTCTTGGTAGGTCTTTGGCACGGCGCCAATTGGACCTTTGTCATGTTCGGACTGGTAAACGGAATTATTTTGGTGGTCGAGCGGATTCCCTTATTTAAAAATGGTGAAGTCCTTCAGAAAAAATTATATAAAATTCCGCGATTCATTTCATTGGTCTATTTCTTTGCCATTGCGGCCTTAATGTCCATGTTCTTCAGATCCCACTCTATTTCTCAGTCATTTTTAATCCTGAAGAAGTGGTTTACCCTGGATATGGATACCCATATTTCATCCTTGATTGGAATTAAACTCCTGTACCTTCTAATTCTGATTATTGCAGAATTGCTCACACGAAAAAAGGACTTCCCATTGCAGCAATTGGAAGTTAAGGTTCCAAAAGTGGCGAGATGGGCACTATATTATACCATCATATTTTTAATCATTCGGTACGCCGAGCCCAAAGAGGCTTTTATTTATTTTCAGTTTTAATGTTGCGAAAATTTGCTACATATACGCTTTTGTTTTTTGTTCCAGTTGTTATTGGATATGGCCTGGTAGAATATCTTACTTTGGAAATGCCCTCCTCTTTTAAAGCCAATGTATCCTATATGGAAGGCAACAAGAACACTTTTGAAAATATGGTGCTGGGGTCTTCACAAATGCGGCAGTCCGTTAATCCGGAGTGGATACAAACCCCTACCATAAATATGGCCTCCGGGGATCAGCATCATGATACCGATTTTAAGCTACTGAAGGGAATGGAAGATGAATTCCCTAATCTCGAGACCGTTATTTTTGAGGTATCCTATAGTCATTTTGAAATTCCACATAACGGAAAGGATTTTTGGAAAAACAATTTTTATTTGAAATACTATAAAGCCAATAATTTTGAGCGGCAGGTATATTTTAAAGATAGGTTAGCCTATTTAGCCAACCCCCAATTCTTCTCCAAAAAGATTTGGGAGTATTATTCGGAAGGTGAGCGAAAGGAAGTATACAACGAATATGGTTTCAACACCAACTCTTATCATGGCCAATTTCAGGATCTAGGGCATGACGAAATTAAAATTGCGGCCATGCCACGATTCAAAATAAACACCGAGCCCAGTTTGAAGGTTTTTAAAAAGAATACAGCTCTTTATTTCGATATACTGAACTATTGCAAACAGAAGGGATACAAGGTTGTTGTTTGTAAAGTCCCGATGTACAAAACCTATCACCAAAGAAAAAACCCTGATATTCTTAGACGAAGGGACAGTATTCTTGAACTTTCCCAGAAACAATTCGATAACATCACATTATTCGATCTAGAACAGGATACAATTAATTTTGAAGTGAACGACTTTTGGAATCAAAGTCACCTAAACCCCAAAGGTGCCGAAAAGTATACTAAAAGATTGGACTCTCTCTTACAAACCCTTAATTAGTCTTTTTTAATCTCCTGAAGTACGATTTAGCTTCTGATACCACCTTGGGTGCAAGTATGATGGTAGCCGTCATCGTGGGTATTGCCATAAAAGCGAAAAAAGAATCTATCAAGCCAATCATCATATCTAAAGAAGCAGTGGCTCCCAGAATAATACTACCAATATAAAAGTAGTTGTAAACACCTTTACGATGCGCTCCAAATAGGTACGACATGCATTTGGTTCCATAGTAGGAATAGGAGAACAATGAGGAAATACTGAAAACTGCAATGCAGACCATTAATCCGTATTTACCAAAAGAAGGCATTGCATTGTCAAACGCAGCCGCGGTTAATGAAACTCCGTTATCCATACTCGATTGCCACACCCCAGTGACCAAGATTGCCAGAGCTGTAAGTGTGCAAACAATCAATGTATCTATCGCTGGACCCAACATGGCTACCAAACCTTCCCGAATAGGTTCATTGGTCTTGGCGGCTCCATGTGCCATAGGAGCTGTTCCAATACCTGCTTCATTTGAAAATGCGCCTCTTTTAATTCCCAGAAGAATTAACCCTCCGACAACTCCACCTAAAAAAGCATCCCCTTCAAAAAATGATGCTGAAAAGGCATCAGAAACAATTAATCCGAGATAATGAGGGACCTCTTCTATATAAATGCCCAGGATAATCAGTACCATCACAAAATACAATCCCACCATAGATGGCACCAATTTTTCTGCGGTTTTACTTATCCTTGACAATCCACCTAAAATAACAATGGCCGTAATAGCTGCCAATACTATACCGATTATTAAGTCGGTTTTCCATCCGAAATATATTCCAGAAGGCTTAACAATGATATCATTAACTGCCTGTGTAAGCTGATTCACATTAAATACGGGAAGTGCGCCTATAAGGCCGGAAATACTAAAAAACACTGCTAGGAACTTCCAATTTTTGCCCAGACCTTCTTCTATAAAATACATGGGGCCTCCTTGAATTTTCCCTTCACTGTCCTTTCCACGGAATAATATGGCCAAGGTTGCAGTAAAAAACTTAGTAGACATACCTATTACAGCGCTAACCCACATCCAAAATACGGCACCTGGTCCTCCAATGGTAATGGCGACTGCTACCCCAGCAATATTTCCCATACCCACTGTTGCGGACAATGCTGTGGTCAACGCTTGAAAGTGGCTAATTTCGCCATCATCCTTTTCATCATCATATTTGCCTCTAAGAACCGCAATTGCATGACCCAAATACCGGAAGGGCATAAATTGTATTCGGATAAGCAAATACAATCCTCCTCCAATAAGAATAATTAACAACGGAAGTCCCCAAGCAAGTGAGGATAATTCTGATATAAAATTTTCGAGGATTTCTTTCACGTTTGGCTTGCTTTATGGATGCCCTAAAGTAATTTAAATTTTAAAATTCGTTTCGATTGGCTTTATTTGTATTCGAAATGAAACAACTACTAACCGCTTTTTTGCTTCTATGCCTAACATCGGCATATGCACAAGACACTGACAGCCCAGTTATTTTCATTCCTGAAATAATGGGTGGAATCACGGCTGAGGCCAATGAAAACTTTCCAGAAACCAACGGACAGGGGTCGCTTTTACTCAATATAGTTTGGGATCAAAGATTCAAATCCCATGAATGGGCAAGGAGACTCAAAGGACCGAGAACCGGATTGTCCTTGAGCTATACAGACTTTGGCAATAAGGATAGTCTGGGAAGTGCCATCACCTTCATGCCTATTATTGAATTTAATGCATTCGGAAAAAAAGATCTAAGTGTTCAAGTAGGGATGGGAGGATCTTACTTTAATAAGATTTATGATCCAGTTACCAACCCTAACAATCAAGGAATAACCACCGATTTGGTCTGGTCGTTCCGAACGTTTTTCCAGTGGAAACTATATACCCAGGGCAAAATAGATTGGAGAGTGGGTGCTGGATATTTTCACCATTCCAATGGCCATACCCGTCTGCCCAATCAAGGTCTTAATTCATTCCTTCTTAGTGTTTCTGCTGCCATTAAATCGAACAGATCTTTGGATGAACCTCCATCATTCCCCGATTTGGAACGCAGTATCTATTCGTATGTTTCGGTACGTGGCGGATATGGTGTTAATGTACTTGGCAAACCAGAACCTTTTAATGATAAGAAACCCGTATACACTTTTGCCGGAGAATATGGTAAAGTAATTAATAACACCTATAAACTGGGAATTGGTTTCTATTATCGCTATTACGAACACTACTTCGATTATATTAATGACAATGAATCTTTGGTTCAGGACGGTCGTGAATTTGCATCGTTCAAGGACAGTCCCGTTTGGAATGCCTCTGCGCTGGGAGTTTATGGCTCTGGTGAAATTTTATTGAACCACATTGGCCTTGAAGTTCAGATTGGTCTAAACATTCACAAACCTGCCTATAAAATTGATTGGCGTCTTAATCAGGGATGGGCGTTCATTCCACGTGAAATACCACCTGACAACAATTTTGTCCTGGGTGAATTCGATACAAAGTTTCGAATAAAACACTTGGTGTCTTCACGAATGGGAATGAAGTACTATTTATGGGGCACTCACGAGTTTAGGAAAAACAACTTGTATGCTGGATTCCACATCAATTCCAATGGTGGACAAGCAGATTTTACCGATGTGAGTTTAGGCTACGTGTACAACTGGTAGGAAATATCTAGTATCCATCATTTTGTTCCCTCCATTCCTTTTTTATGTTCTTTTGGCGATAATACGCCACAAAGATTAAGGATAGCGGAAAGAAAAAAAATATTAAAACCCATTTTAGGATCGTACCCAATATTTTCATTGGTTTTGAAGATATTGCAACACATTTGCACGAATCCTGTCTTGAATATTGCTTAAATCCGCTTTCACGAACTTTTCTCCGGTAATATTCTCGTACAACTCTATATATCGCTCCGAAACCGTCTCAATATAAGCATCGCTCATATGTGGTACCTCTTGTCCTTCGAGTCCTTGAAAGCCATTAGATATGAGCCATTGTCTCACAAATTCTTTCGAAAGTTGTTTTTGCGGTTCTCCTTTTGACTGGCGTTCTTTATATCCATCCGCATAAAAGTATCTTGAAGAATCCGGGGTATGAATTTCATCGATGAGAAGGATTTCCCCGTTGCTGTTTTTTCCAAACTCATATTTGGTATCCACCAAGATAAGCCCTCGCTGAGCAGCGATTTCCGATCCCCTTTGAAATAATTTCCTTGTGTAGTCTTCTAATACCAAATAATCCGCTTCTGAAACAATTCCCCTCTTCAAAATTTCTTCTCGGGAGATGTCTTCATCATGGTCTCCTTTTTCAGCTTTTGTAGCTGGAGTGATAATGGGTTCCGGAAAAGCATCATTTTCCTTCATACCATCTGGCATGGAAACACCACATAGCGTCCTCTTACCGGACTTGTATTCCCGGGCCGCATGGCCACTCATATAGCCACGTATAACCATTTCAACCTTAAACGGCTCGCAAGCTTGACCTATCGCAACATTTGGATCTGGTGTCGCCACTAACCAATTGGGTACCAAATCTACTGTATCCTTCATCATTTTAGTGGCAATCTGATTCAAGATCTGTCCTTTGAAAGGAATCCCCTTAGGCATGACCACATCGAACGCACTCAAACGGTCCGTTGCTATCATAAGCAACAAATCATTTTCCAAGGTATATACTTCCCGTACTTTTCCTTTGTAAATGGATTTTTGTCCGGGAAAATTAAAGTTTGTATCGGTAATCGTCTGGCTCATTAATTTCTATTTTCTATTGCTTTATAGGCGGCAATTACCTTTTTTACGAGTCTATGGCGAATAACGTCCTTGTCGTCTAAATGAACGATTCCCACGCCGTCGACATCTTTTAGGATAAGCAACGCCTCTTTAAGTCCAGAAATGACACGTCTTGGAAGATCTATCTGACCTGGATCACCTGTAATCATGAATTTAGCATTCTTCCCCATTCGGGTTAGGAACATTTTCATTTGGGCATGGGTTGTATTTTGACCTTCATCCAGAATTACGAAAGCATTATCCAAAGTGCGCCCGCGCATAAATGCCAAGGGAGCTATCTGTATGACACCTTTCTCTATATAAGAATCCAATTTTTCGGCAGGAATCATGTCCCGCAACCCATCATAAAGAGGCTGCATATAAGGGTCCAGCTTTTCTTTTAGGTCCCCAGGTAAAAAACCAAGGTTCTCCCCTGCCTCTACAGCCGGACGGGTAAGAATGATTCTGCGAACCTGCTTTTCCTTTAATGCCTTAACCGCAAGGGCGACCCCGGTATAGGTTTTTCCGGTTCCGGCAGGACCAATGGCAAAAACCATATCATTTTTCTGCATAAGGTCTACAAGCTTGCGTTGATTGGCCGTTTGCGCCTTGATCAACTTTCCGCTAACACCGTGTACCAATACCTCGCCACTAATTTCTGAGGTTTCGTAGTCGGCACTGCTTTCGCTCATAAGTACGCGCTCGATCACATTTTCATCGAGCTTATTGTACTTCACATAATGCTCTAGAAGCATACTCATTCGGGTATCGAATTCTTCCAGAATCTCTTCATCACCGTAGGCTTTTATTTTACTGCCTCGGGCAACGATTTTCAGTTTTGGAAAATATTTTTTTAGAAGGTCAATATTGGCATTCTGAAGTCCAAAAAACTCTTTTGGACTGATCTCAGTGAGTTCAATTATAAGTTCGTTCAAAAGCGGTTGTTTATTGTTTTATGAATAACTAGAGTAAATATACTTTTTCTCTTTGCAAAAGTACCCTATTTTTGCTGTAGTTGTTTTAACAAAATATCAACAATTAACTACGAATGCCCATTGTAACCCTTACAACCGATTTTGGAGAGAAAGATCACTATGTGGGAGCTGTTAAGGGGGCCATCTACAGTGAACTGGAAGATGTTCGCATTGTTGATATCTCCCACTCCATTTCCCCCTTTCACAATACGGAGGCGGCGTATGTGGTTCAGAATGCATATAGCAGTTTTCCAAAGGGCTCTATTCACATTATAGGTATAGATAGTGAACTGAACCCCGAAAACAAGCACATTGCACTATTATTGGACGGACATTATTTTATATGTGCCAATAATGGGATCATTTCCATGCTTACTTCAGAAATTAACCCAGAAAAGATCGTTGAAATCAACATTCACGATCGCGTGGAAAGTAATTTCCCAGTATTGGACGTATTCGTAAAGGTAGCATGCCACTTGGCTAGAGGTGGAACCTTAGAGGTGATTGGGAAACCCATACAGGAAATCAGGGAGCTTACCCGATTGAAACCTGTTGTGAATACAGACGGCAATCAAGTGATAGGAAATGTCATTTATATTGATAATTATGGCAATGTGGTTTGCAATATCACCAAATCGCTATTTGACAAGGTAGGAAAGGGGCGCGAGTTTAAAATTACTGCCCGAACCGCCACCTTCACAAAGATTTATACGCATTATAGCGACTCCATTAATTTCGATGTTCCAGCAGACCGACGTGAAGAAGATGGCAAAAAACTGGCGATATGGAATTCGTCCGATTATTTAGAACTCGCAATCTATAAAAGCAATCCCAAAACGGTAGGAAGTGCTTCTACCCTATTTGGATTGGAATTTTGGGATACCATAACCATTAATTTCATAAAATAAGAAAACAGGTGTTTACAAGAATTGTAAAAATGGAATTTGAAGAGGAGCATGTATCTACTTTTTTGAATAATTTTGAAGAAGTGAAATCAAGAATACGGGTGTATCCGGGCTGTAGGTATTTAGAATTATGGAGGGACAAAAAAGACCCTTCCATTTTTTTTACCTATAGTCACTGGGAACAAGAAGCAGATTTGGAAAGTTATAGGAACAGTGCTCTTTTCAAATCGGTTTGGGCAACAACCAAGCCGCTATTTCGTTCTAAAGCCCAAGCTTGGAGTGTAGATGCCATTTGCCAACTGACCTAATATATGATAGCCCTAATAAAGAAAGAGATTCGAAGCTTTTTTTCCAGCCCAATTGGGTATTTGGTCATTGGTTTGTTTCTAGTATTTAATGGATTGTTTCTTTGGGTCTTCGGTGGAAATTACAATGTGTTCGATGCGGGCTTTGCAGACCTCAGTTCCTTTTTCGAATTGGCTCCTTGGGTATTGCTTTTCTTAATCCCGGCAGTGACCATGCGGTCGTTTAGTGAAGAAACCAAACTAGGCACGTTGGAACTCTTACTTACAAAACCTTTAGGGCTGCGAAATATTATTTTAGGTAAGTATTTCGGAGCGTTTTTGCTCATAGTCATAGCGCTAATCCCAACATTGACTTATATTCTTACCATCTCCAATTTAGGAAACCCGAGCGGTAATTGGGATGTTGGCAGTACAATGGGTTCTTATTTTGGACTGTTATTCTTGGCACTGGCATATACCTCGATTGGAATTTTTTGTTCGTCGCTTTCCAGTAACCAGATCGTATCGTTTATAGTAGCCGTATTTCTTTGTTTCTTGCTCTATTTTGGGTTTGAAGGACTCGCCAATAGTAATTCAGGTTTCAATTTGGCAAACCTCGGAATGGAGTCGCACTTTAAAAGTATGGCCCGTGGCGTGATCGATACTAGGGATGTGATTTACTTTTTGAGTGTCTCCGTTTTATTTTTGATTGGAACCTATATAAAATTGAAAAAGGAGTCATGAGCAAGCACAAATTGACCATACTCCTAGCAACCTTAATCGGTGTCTTATTCATAAATTGGATAAGCAGCAAAGCCTACAAGCGCTTCGACCTTACACAGGACAAGCGGTATACACTATCGGATGAGGCAAAAAATACGATAGACGGAATAGATTCCCCCATTACCGTCGAACTGTTTTTAGATGGGAAACTACCGCCAGAATTCAAAAGACTGCAAATAGAAACCCGGCAACTTCTTGAAGAGTTTTCGGCATTTAATCCTAACATTCGGTATCAATTTGTAAATCCCTTGGATGAAGATATTGACAGAAATGCCATTCAACAGGTAATGATACAATTTGGCATTAAAGGTGCCAATGTGCAGATTCAGGAAAATGGTAAAACTACCAACGAAGTGGTTTACCCATGGGCATTAGCCACTTTCAATGAAAAAACGGTTCCCATACCACTATTAAAAAACCAATTGGGAGCCTCCTCAGAAGATCGCATCAATGGTTCCATTCAGAATCTGGAATATGCATTTGCCGATGGTTTTAGTAAACTTACACTACCCAAACGACGTAAGGTTGCAGTGCTTAAAGGGAATCAAGAACTCCCTGATCGGTATTTAGCTGACTTTATAACTACCCTACGGGATTACTATTACATTGGACAGTTCACCTTAGATTCGGTGGCCACTAGTCCACAACGTACTTTGGAAAGTCTTTCTGAGTACGATCTCATTATTGCAGCACAACCACAGCGACCATTTTCAGAAACGGAAAAGTATGTGCTTGATCAGTATACAATGAATGGCGGGGCATCCTTATGGATGGTAGATGCTACGTACCAACAATTGGATACCGTAAGTGGAAGCACTTTTGCAGTTCCTATGGATTTAGGACTTAACGATTTTTTCTTCAGATACGGTGTTCGGGTTAATTCGAATTTGGTCAAAGACGTATATGCCGCACCTATTACCCTAGCCAGTGGGGATGGCACAGAATCGCAATACCAGCCTTATCCATGGTTGTATCACCCACTTTCGGCCAGCGCTAATAATCACCCTATCACCACCAATATTGAAGCGGTTAAGTTCGAATATGCCAGTAGTATAGATACATTACCCAATTCTATAGAGAAAACCATTCTTTTAAGTTCCTCCCCTATTTCTAAAATTGTAGGGTTGCCTGCCGAAATAAATATTGACAAGGAAATCCCAAAAAACCTAAAGATTGTAAATGAAGGACCAGATCCACAAGAATTCAGCGCAGGGGAAATTCCCTTGGCCGTTCTTTTGGAAGGGGAATTCACTTCGGTCTATGCCAACAGGGTTAAACCATTTTCGTTACAGAACCCAAAAGAGAACGGTGTCTCAGCCAAAATGGTGGTTATAAGTGATGGAGATGTAATAAGAAATCAAATGGATCGGGGTAGGCCATTGGAATTAGGATTCGATAAATGGACCAACTCCTACTATGGAAACAAGGAATTTCTGCTGAATACGGTGAATTACCTGCTAGACGATAGCGGACTTATAAACATTCGAACCAAGCAAATTGCCATTCCATTTCTCGATCCTCAAAAGACAGCCCAAGAAAGGACATTCTGGCAAATGATGAACCTGCTGTTACCATTAGGTTTGTTGGGTATTTTCGGAATTTTCTTTCAATGGTATCGCCGTAAAAAATACAGGCGTTAGTTGTTGATAAGTTTGTTTTAACATACAAGGCATTTAAGATATATTTGTAGGTAAGGAATACCCTATTTTAGGGTATAGGAAAAAGAGTATTCTACTGAAATTTGAGTAAATGAAATTCATAGTATCGAGTTCGTATCTTCTAAAACAGCTACAGGTGCTTGGGGGCATCATAAACAATAACAATACATTACCCATTTTGGACAATTTTTTGTTTCATCTGAACGAAAATGAGCTTACTGTCTCTGCTTCGGATCTGGAAACTACCATCTCTTCTAAACTAGAAGTAGAGAGTAATGAAAGTGGAAGTGTTTGCATCCCTGCACGTTTGTTATTGGATACGCTAAAAACATTTCCGGAGCAACCTTTAACTTTTACTGTTGAGGATAACAATACTGTTGAAATCAGCTCTAATCACGGTAAATACGCATTGGCCTATGCAAGTGGTGAGGATTTTCCAAGTCCAGTTACACTAAACGATCCTAGTGCAACCGTTATTCAAGGAGATATTTTGGCAACGGCTATTAGCAAAACCATATTTGCATCGGGTAATGATGATCTGCGACCAGTCATGAGTGGTGTGTTTTTCCAATTCTCTAACGATAACCTCACATTTGTGGCTACCGATGCCCATAAATTGGTGAAGTATACCCGAAATGATGTGACCGCATCACAAACGGCGGAATTCATTATGCCAAAGAAGCCATTGAATTTATTGAAAGGAATCTTGGCCGGTAGCGAGGAAAATGTAACTGTTGAATACAATGAGAGCAATGCCAAATTTGTTTTCGACAATACGGAAATGATCTGTCGCCTCATCGATGGAAAGTACCCCAATTATGAAGCGGTTATCCCAAAAGAGAACCCTAATAAATTGACAATAGATCGGGGGCAATTCCTCAATAGTGTACGTCGTGTAAGTATTTTTAGTAATAAAACCACACATCAAATCCGATTGAAGATTGCTGGAGCCGAATTGAACATCTCTGCGGAAGACATAGACTATAGCAACAAGGCAGACGAACGTTTAACCTGTGATTATCAAGGTGATGATATGCAAATTGGGTTCAATTCCCGTTTCCTAACCGAAATGCTGAACAACCTAACTAGTGATGATGTTTCTTTGGAAATGTCCTTGCCCAATAGAGCAGGAATCCTTACTCCAATCGATGGCTTGGATGAAGGGGAACAAGTTACCATGTTGGTAATGCCTGTGATGTTAAATAACTAGTCTGTCAACAATAGAACATAAAAAAATCCGCTGTTATTCAGCGGATTTTTTTTGAGTATCCTTGAGCTCTTTAGCTTTTGCTAGGGGCTTCCAATACTTTACCTTTTATCTTTAGAACTTTTCGGTTCTCCTTGGCATTGGAAATGACCGTAATAGTCTTTGAAAATGGCCCGGCTTTACTGGTCTTATAATTCACCGAAATTTCAGATGACTCTCCAGGCATGATTGCTTTCGTTGGTTTAGACGCTACCGTGCATCCGCAACTGGTTTTAACATCTGCTATAACTACAGGCGATTTTCCCACATTGGTAAATGTAAATGTTTTAGTCCCGTCAGATTTATAGGCCACATTACCATAATCGATCACTTCTTCATCGAAAGCCAAAATACCAGCATTATCATCTGCCAGACTTTGAGCATTCAATGTGAAAATGCAGCAGAAAAATAACACCGACATCCAAAAAGAAGCGAAGGTTTTTGTTTTAATATTCATAACTGTGTGTTTTTGATTAATACAATACAAACATCCATTAAAATACTGTAAACCTTATATTTACTGGGTTTGAATGCAGTACTAGACCCAGTTGGAATTCCCGTAGGCCCCCAACTTTTATTACCATTTGCGGTTATTCCATTGTATAGAAATACCAAATGTATGAACGATATTAATAGCGTTAATATTGGCGCCCAATTTTAGGCCGATCGAAAAACGAGGGCCAGTATGTATCCTTAGTTTCCCCATAATAGGAAACCCAATGGTCGCATCATCAATAGGTTCGCTGGGGGATGAGAAAAAGCCTCCAGATCCTTTAGATTGGAATGAAAAATAGCCGATCCCAGCATGGCCTTCTACAAACACCGTTCTTGAGAGTCCCATTTCCCTGCCATAATAAAGGTTAATTTGTTTAAAACTGTCGTCAGGGGCAAAAAGGTCATAGCTTTCCCCTATTCCACCTAAAAGGGTAAATAAATGTTCCCCATATTCGAAGGTAACATCGGCTTCAAAAGCACCCCCGCCTGTATCGCCATCTCCATAAAAACCCAAGGGAAACATTATGGACAAAGACCTAGTGGTAAATCCAGAATCCGAAGATTCAACGTTATTTGATACTTCCTGTGCTTTCCCAGTAGTCCCAATTATGGTTACCAGAAAGCTAATGAAAACATACTTCTTCATTGTATAGATATTTTAGATTCAGAAACCGAAATTAGTAGTGGATTTTGGGAGCCTTATCGTAAGATGTATGAATATTTTATCAAAAAAATTGTGATTTTTGCGCAATATGGTATTTTTGATATCCAAACTTGTAAAAAATGCAAGAGCTATTCATAAAGCACCTAAGATCACATATTCCGGAAAATCAATCCCTCATAGAGCAAGTAGCGTCTATTTTGAACATTCATTATGATGCCGCTTACCGAAGGGTAAACAGTAAAACCAATCTTTCACTGGAAGAGGCAGTAATACTAGCCAAGCATTATAAAATTTCCCTGAATAAACTTTTCGAAGTGGGAGATGAAAATACATTGCTTGCCGAAAAATCGAGCCCAATTAGAACGGCTGCCGACTTGGAGTTTTATTTCAGGAGTAGTTACCAAAGTATCCAGCCATTGGCAAAACTTAAAAGCGCCTCTATAATTTATTCTGCCAAGGACATTCCCATTTTTTATACGCTTACGGATTCCTGGCTTACACGTTACAAGTTCTATGTATGGTTAAAGTTTTTGAATGAAGATGGTTCTATGGAAAAACAAACCTTCGAGGATTTTGCTACTACCATTCAGCCTTCATTAATGAAATCTGCTTTGGAATTATCGGACATGTACAAGTACATTGACGTATTGGAATTCTGGAACGACAACACCGTAAATGGGACACTGCAACAGATACTATATTATTATGAATCCAATCATATTTCGAAAGAAATGGCTCTTTTGGTTTGTGAAGATTTAAAGAAAGTGGTCGATCATGTCGAGGAGCAGGCCATTCGGCAAGTTGTTACAAATTCTAAAAACAATGCGTCCTATCAATTATATAAAAGTGACTTGCTCACCATGAGCAATACCGTGATGGTAAAGACAAGTCACCAGAAAATGTTCTATATCCCATTTACAGTACTTTCCTATTTTCGGGTGTCGCATCCTGCTACCTGTAATGAATTGCATCGTTTTTTCGAGAAACAGATGAAAAACTCCAAACTGTTAATCAAATCGGGAGAAAAGGACCGTGCTTTGTTTTTCAATCGCATGCTTCAAAAGATACAATCTGTTATAGACAGAATAGAGGTAGATCGGGACCTAAACTTCTTTTAAATCGAAATCAGTCTTCTAGCATGGCTACTACCCGTGCCGGTGCCGCGGAAGCACCAACAATCTTAAGCGGAAATACCGCTACTTTGAATCCGCTATAGGGCAAGGCGTCCAAATTTATCAATTGTTCCATATGATAGTATTCCTTTCGTTGCCCTACCAAATGTGCCTCCCAAAATAGTTCCGGGTTTCTTGTTTTCTTTGCTTCTTTTACTAAATGCTTTAAGGGTAAATCCCAACCCCAAGAATCGATTCCCATTACTTTTATCCCTTGGTCTATTAACCATTCTGTAGCTTCGGCACTCATACCGGTACCCACCATTGGAAAGTCTTTGGTCCCGTTGTATTTGTCACGCCCCGTTTTTATGAGTACGATCATTTTGGGTGCCAAGGCAAGTCCATTTTTGTTCAAAAAGTTCTGGATATCATTAACAGTGATTGCCTCAAAGTCTGGTTTATGGGCCATATCGATTACTATTCCATCTCCATAACCCAATTCCAATGGCATTTCATCTATGGTTTTAGAAGGCTCCCCATTGCAGGTAGGAGCATAGTGCCAAGGGGCATCTATATGGGTTGTAGAGTGAACGCCCATCTTTTGAATGGTATCATCTGCCCAACCCACAAAGCCTTTTGGAAATAAATTCTTGGGAAGCCCGAGAAAAAGACGAATCAGCAGATTGGCTTTTCTATGTGGTTTGTGCTTAATCTTTACGCGCATAAACCACGGATCTTGTTTATTATAACGTATGGGCTTGGAAAGATCTACTATTTTCATTGGGTGGGTTTGTTTAGTAGATGAAGGTACTAAATTTCACCCTCCCTTCCCTAAACTAGAATTCTATTTCGTCATAAATGGGAAGTGTTTGTGCTTCTACAAAATCAAAAATGGCGTATAGATAAGCCTCCCCTCCTACCTCCCCAACATTGAGATGGCCAGCTCCTTTAACCAATTTAAAAAACTTTACCTCAGAAGCTAAGTTGTCGTACAACGATTGTCCATAGGTATAAGAAATGCGCTCATCTGCATCACCATGAACTATAAAAACAGGTTGTTCTATATTTTTTACGGAAGAAATCGGACTTACCAAATCTGGATCGAATTGAGCGATTTCCCCTGCCTTTCGCAACGAATAATCGGATAGGGATTTTATCCCAAACCCCTTTAGAAATCGCTTTTTATAATCATAAACGATAATATCCAACTTGGTAAATGTACTTTCCACAATGCCGAAATCAATTCGTTCATCATATTCCAAGCTTTGCAATGCTATAGCACCGCCCAAAGACTTTCCCCAAATTCCTATGGGTAGCTCTGGATGTTTTTCCTCAATAAAATCTATAATCTTAGAGATGTCATGTTTTTCATAAAATCCGTAGGTACAATACTCGCCTTCGCTTTTGCCATGAGCCCTCAAGTCGAACACAATGCTGCTGTAACCTTGCTTAGAGAATTCGGTTGCCGTAGGCACAAAGTGTTCCTTGCATCCTCCAATACCATGTACAAAGATTAGGATCCCTTTTGGTGACGGGCTTGATGCATGTACCCAATGCCCTTTGAGATTTATACTATCTCCTACAGCAATGGTGATAGAATCGCTTTCGGCCCCATACTGTTCGGGCGTAATCCCTAAATTAACCCTTTGCGGTTGCAACATGGCATAAGGTGCAACGTGAGTGAACCCTATATAACCCCCAACACCAATGAGAAGTATGGAAATCACTAGGGTTTTGATCCAAAAAGATCTTTTGCGCATCTTCACAAATCCTTGTGCGTGATCGAATTAAGAAATAAAACGAATGGTAGAAAAGTAACTGGGAGCTTCCCCATTATTGGCTTTAATCGCGTTTATTATAGGTAATACAAAACCAAGGATTCCTACATAAATAAGTCCTAAAATACCCAAACCTAACAAGAAGATAGCTGGTATGGAGAGTATCGTGATTAGAATCATGGTAAGTTGAAAGTTCACCACTGCTTTACCGTGTTCATCCATGCCGAGTACCTTATCTTTTTGGGTGAGCCAAAGGATAAGTGGAACGAGCAGTCCTCCAAACCCTGTTACATAATACAGGAGTTGGGACAGATGCGTAACCATTAATAGTGAATTGTCCTGACGTTTTGCGGTAGAAGGTATAATTTCCATGATTCTGATTGATTGAATGATTAACTTAATCTATTGGTAGCAGAATTCTCAAAAATGTTACAGCGTTGGTGACTCTTAGAGGCAAACCGCTAAGTAATTCGTACTTTTGCGCCCAATGAAGTACGATGAAACCATAGTAGCCTTGGCAACCCCTGCAGGTGCAGGTGCCATTGCTGTAATCCGTCTATCGGGGAAGGATGCTATTGCTATTGCATCGGAGCTATTCCACTCGGTATCTGGTAAGGTATTGAGCGAGCAGAAGACCCATACGGTTCACCTAGGGCATATAAAGGATATGGAACGCGTGATTGATGAAGTTTTGGCGACCATTTTTAAGAACCCCAATAGTTATACAGGTGAGGATGTGGTGGAATTTTCTTGTCACGGGAGTAACTATATTCAACAAGAAATCATTCAGCTCTGCCTACGTCGTGGGGCCCGAATGGCACAGGCTGGTGAATTTACACTTCGTGCTTTTCTCAATGGAAAAATGGATTTAAGTCAAGCAGAGGCCGTGGCCGACCTTATCGCTAGTGATAGTAAAGCTTCGCATCAATTGGCTATCCAGCAAATGCGAGGTGGTTTTTCTTCAGAAATCAAAAAATTACGGGAAGAGCTCTTAAATTTTGCTTCCCTCATTGAATTGGAACTGGATTTTGCTGAGGAAGACGTAGAATTTGCCAATCGAGATGAGTTTCAAAAACTCATTACGCGAATTACACATGTTCTGAAAAGTCTTATCGATTCATTTGCAACCGGTAACGTGCTTAAAAACGGAATCCCTGTGGCTATTGTGGGCGAGCCCAATGTGGGCAAGTCGACACTTCTTAATGCATTACTGAACGAAGAACGTGCCATTGTAAGTGATATAGCTGGAACGACCAGGGACACGATAGAAGATGAAATCGTGATTGGTGGAATTGGGTTCCGCTTTATAGATACCGCAGGAATACGTCGTACGGATGATGTAATTGAAGGCTTAGGAATCAAGAAAACCTTCGAGAAGATGGAACAGGCACAGGTCGTTATCTATCTCTTTGATGCCACCGAAAAAAAGGATCACACTACTGAAATTGAACAGGTAAAAAATAAATATCCTCAAAAGCCCCTTGTTATTATCGCCAATAAGGTAGATCAACTTTCTAAGGAAACTAGAAATCAATTTGATATTTCCCTGAACACAATCGAAGGGTCTCACCTACTGCTCCTTTCAGCAAAAACGGGAGAAGGTGTTGAAGAACTCAAGGAAAAATTGCTCGATTTTATCAACACGGGCGCCCTGCGCAATAATGAAACCATCGTCACCAACACCCGGCATTACGATGCACTTTTAAAAGCCCTGGAAGAGATATTGAAGGTTCAGGAAGGATTAGATTCCGGTCTTAGTGGTGATTTACTGGCAATTGATATTCGACAGGCATTATACTACTTTGGTGAAATTACCGGTGAAATTTCGAACGATGAATTATTGGGAAATATCTTCGCGAATTTTTGCATCGGAAAATAGTTGAACTACTTTCAGCCTCCAGACCCTTCACAGATTCTGTCAATCTAGTCTCAAATAAATCAATAATAGGAAATTAAATAAAAGCCCTTTTGGGTTGGGAAATTATATATCGTCCCAGTTGTTGCCTACAATTCATTATAGTAATTTACAACAATAACATGGCTATCACGGTCAATGGCATAATACCCCACCGCAACTCCCCTGCTTCTTGTATCCATCATAGCTTGATAATGACCTCCTTCGGGACCTTCATCATAAAAGAGTTTGGGAACCCACCATACAGATCTTTCAACGGTTCCTGGAGAATCATCTCCTCCCCTGCCTCCTCCAGCCGCACCCTGTGATGCCCAGCCGCAACCGTCGCTCCAATGAAAAGTGTCATTTTCTAGAGCAAGTCGAGCTTCGCGTGCTGCACAAAGCTCATATTCCACGGCACGTACATAAGGTGGCAAATTATGCATGGCGCGATATTCGTTAATTTGGTTGGTGGCGTATTCTCCAACATCTACATAGCCGCAATAGGGATCGGCTGACATGAGTTGCATTAGGCCTTCATTGCAAAGGTCTTCTGGATTCCCAGGACCGTCTGGTGATTCACCCACTAGGGATGTTTCCAAACGGGAAATAACTTCATCTTCATCAATTCCTAAATCCAGTAAGGGACTGTGCTGTGGGCCGGAATCATCTTCGGAACAAGCAGAAAATAAACTTATTGAAATTAGTAAAATAGCAGGTATTGCCAATCGAAACAACAAAAGTGGGGATTTCATAGTTCAAGTAACTTAAGATTAATGGGGTAGCAGGGCTTAAATTACTACTTTAAGATTAAATGCTGAAATTAATTTCGTTAAAACAGCCTCCTTCTATATACCCATAAACAGTTATCACTAAGAGTATAATACAAAAATGACTACTCTACACTACGGTACTTTTCATCTGTTAATTTCTCTAACCATTTGGTTGGAGCACCACCATAAATAGCGAGATAGGTGCATTTAGTATCTGGAGTAGATGCATGCCAATGTTCGACACCAGGAAGACTTTTAATGACATCCCCTTTTTTAATTATTTGAACGGGCTTTCCCCTTTCTTGATAATAGCCTTCACCTTCGATAATGAGAAGTTGTTGTCCATCTGGATGCACATGCCAATCTAATTTTGCATTGGCAGCAAATTCAGCTACAACAATGTTATAATTAAAAGTGCTATCGGCCTCACTAATTTTGTTCAACCATACATCACCTGTGTGATGCACATTTGGAGCTTTTGTTCCCTTTGGGAAAATAGCAGTCTTTGTTTCGTCCTGTTGGCATGAAATTACTAGTACGACAATTGTGATAAGTAGTAGAATTTTTTTCACAAGTTCAAAAATTTAAGAGTGGAAACTACAACTATTAAAAAGCACCCTGACCAAAGAATGTAACGCACCAAACAATAATAGAAGAAATCGTTATTCCAATGGTGTTGGCGGTAAACGCTTTCTTTCGCTCCATTTTAAACAAATAAGTTGCTATAGAACCTACATACACTCCGGTTCCTGGCAGGGGAATCATTACGAAAAGTGCCAACCCAAGGTAGCCGTATTTATTAAAGTTCTTTTTAGATCCTTTTTTGGCTCTCTTGGCCACCCATATAGCGCTTCTCTTGTACCAATTCCATCGCAAAAGCGGGGTGTTTATTTTATCCAAGAAGATCATCATTAAAGGAAATACTAGAATATTGGCCCCCAATGCAATGGCAAAAACAAAATAAGGGTTAAGGTCATTGAGCATACCGTATGGGATTCCTACCTTTGCTTCCCCAAATGGGGAAAGGCTCCATAAAATAGTAAGTAAGGTCTCTTTCACAATATAAGAATGCAAAATTACGGCTCTTTTGTTAATGAGAAGTCGCTAGTTATCATAAAAAATAACTAAAACTTAATCCTTGTCTTTCAAATTTGAAAAACATACCTTATATACACCGTTAATTTCCTCCTAATTTATATATTAAGCAAAAACAGTACCGTAGTATGATTCATTTGAATTACAAATCTTATAATCGAGGTCTTATAATCTTTTTCCTCTTTATTACCATTTTCGCAACTCACAATAGTTATTCCCAAAATGAATACTATCAAGTGCCGCCGCCATCTCCAGGAAAAGCAGTTGTCTACTTTGTTATTCCGGTTGGCTATAAACCCACTCAAACATTCGATTTTTTTGAAAAAGGACAATTCATAGGAAGCATTATCGGGCCGAATTACCTTCGGTATGAATGTGACCCCGGAAAAAACCTGTTTTGGTTGGCCACCAGAGATTTCAATGAAGTAATCGACTTCATTGAAGCAGATTTAAAAGCCGATGTTATTTATGTTCTCGAAAATTATACTCCAAATAATATGTGGAGTGATTCCAACGGTTTCTATTTAATGGATGAAGAAGACGATAGGCAAATGGCGCGAATCTTTGCTACAGTAGCACATGCAAAAGGAAGCGAGCCATCACAGAATTACCTGAATGAAATTCAGAAAAAACAACAGAACTACATAAATGAAAGCATTCGGGTAATTCAGAAAAGACGAATTTCCAGAAATAAAAGAAAGAAGTTCAAATTTCTTAGTGAGCCCTTCGAATTTCCTCTTTTAGAAGTTCCTCCAAGGCACTAGTTGCACGCGCATTACTAAAAAAATGACAATCATAAAGCTTGCTTCATACCAATCGAAAAGAAATGTTTCGTCAATTTTCAATACCTTAATTTGTCAGTCGACCAAACTGAAGCCATTTCTGGAGTTTGCTGCCCCATAGTGATGCATTACATCATTATTTTCAGCCTGCCGACGTTCCCAAAAGAGTGAGGGTTTCCAACGGATTTCCTTAGCATAGAACTCGCTACGGAGTTTTAAGTAGTTCTTAAAATTTTTGACTATATCTTGTTGAAATTCCAACGAATCGCGATTTTTTATATCATTTAGCAATTGATGCTTTATCAATTTGGCAGCATGAATGGCCGAGGTCATTGCAAACCCAATGCCCATAGATGAAATGGGGTCGAATGACGATGCCGCGTCCCCTATCGCAATAAAATTATCATGGCCCGATGTGTCCGTTAGTTGAGTCGCAGCATTTCTCACCCAAGGTTTTAAGGAAAGCGCAGTCGCCCCTTTCAATTCATTTTTCAGAAATTTTGATTGTGCGACCAATGCGGTCCAATTCTCCTTTTTATCTATCCCGTATTTCGAAACTATGTCCGCATCAGTAAAAAAACAAGCTGTGATGGTCCCATTGGGTAATACGGCCTTGTACCACCAGCCCAACTCGGTGGTTTCCAATATTTGCTCTTGCGATAATGGGGTTTCCTCATTCGGTTTTAAAAACACCCCTACTCCCACTAAGGAGTCCATTTTGTGGATAGTAATCCCCAACCTCCTGCAGACCATAGCATTTCTTCCTGTGGCATCGACAAGGTACTTAGCTTTTACCTTAAAGCTTCCCCTTTCAGCATGTTTAAGGTTTGCACACCATTCTGTGTTCTCCTTTTTTATAAAATCCAAACATTTGGTACGGGGAAATACACTCCCTCCCCGTTCTACTACTTGTTCAATAAGTTTAAAATCGAATTTCTGCCTATCCAATTGAAAGGTGGAATTCTCTGCAGTAAATATAGAATGAATCCTGCTTGGGTATTCGTTGCCCCAATAAGCAATCGTACCGTAGGCCGGAAGAAAACATCCTTCTTCAAAATCTGACTTATCCATTTTCAGGTAATCCAGAATATTGAATAGACTTGGCGATACATGTTCCCCTATCCGTTCCCTCGAAAAATCTGATTGTTCGACTATGGTGACTGTACACTTTGAATAATTGAGTAGACTCAAAGCCAATGCAGTGCCAGCTGGGCCTCCGCCAATGACGAGTACATCTGTATTATATGCTGTGTAGGACATACGAACTATCTACGGTTTCGCGTTCCAGAACGTGGGGATCCGAGTCCTTCCTTAGCAATACTTATAGGCTTAAAGGATCGCTCTTCTAGAAAGGATACCAATAGCTGGGCCCTTTTACCTTTTTGAGCAATGACTTTTGTGTCTGCTTCAATAAAAAATACCGGAATAGTAGTTTCATTGTCCGCCTCATTTCCACTTACCTGTCCTACTTCATAAGCCTCGAACGTAAATAGGTCGTGGTTTCTTTCCGTTTCCGTAAAGAAAGGATATCCCTTATCCCCAGAATTACGATCGCGAATAAATGCCAAGGCAGACCAATGCTCTACCATTTGAACAAAACTGTTTATTCCCCGCGCGTAATTCATTTGCTGACCAAAAGGAAGGTGGGATTTTTGCTCCCCGTCTAACGTTGGTTCACCGGCAATAACATCCCATGGGCTTTGTGGAGGCCACCAATAACTATAATAGTTGGGTGGCAAAGGTTCATTAGATTCTGTAGTTGTTTCCCTAGTAAGGGTATTATCATATGATTTTCCTGAAGCCTCCCATTTTTCATGGGTTTCGTAAGTGGTAGTTACCACAGACTTCTTTAGATCTTTATTAATGGCAGGAACCGAAAAATTGATCAGCTGAATGGTACACTGGAAAAAATCGGCTTGCCATGGACATGCCATTCTTTTGGTTAAATCGCCTGGTTCACAGCCTCCACCTTCACACTCGTCCCTTGATGGGGAAAGGCCTGTTGCATCATAACCTCCCATGCCTTTCTGGTCAGAAATAATATAAGGATCGGAGTAGATGGCTGGATTTTGAACGCTCCAGGTTACTTCTATTCCTGGACACATCGGCAGCCCAACACAATTCCCGACACTAGCCTGATCGTTTTCATGTACTGGGTAAGGCTTATATTCTGGGTTGCTTTCAAATTTTCCTTTGGCCCACTGAGAGAATAGGAAGTATTGTGTTTCATTAAGTGCTAAAAATTTTACCACAGTTTCATTACTCACAGAATTACTGCCAGAGTTGAGAGGCATCATTGGAAAAATATCCGACCCGTTTTCCCTAAACAGCTGCTGCTGCGGCTGATCTGGTGATGGGTTCGATTTGTCATCGGGCTGGCGGAAATAAGCAAAGTAGTTCTCCCTATTTGCCCTGTTGGATTCGCTAGGGTCTGAGAAATCAAAAATATTGGATGTGAAGGCCATCATGGGTTGCACATTGGCGACCCATTGATACCTACCCAACCTCGTAATGATGGGAAGTATATCCCTTTGATAATTCGCTATGTAGTCTTCATTATAATTACCGCCCTTGCATAGTCCAGGGTCGATATTCATGGTTCGTACCGCAACATCCAACATCGTATCGCTAAGAGTTGATATGTTCACAATTTCGGGAGCAAAATCTGGCGATCCAACAATTACCCAAGCCTGGAGTTGTACAGCTGGGGTTCCGTCGTTAAAAGTAACCGTACAGTAAACGGGACCATCGGATATATCGTCATGCCAAGTACTGGAGCCTCCATAACTTGTTAAGGGTTCATTGCCTCCCGCATTTCCAAATCCTCCTAAAACGATGAGCCTGCCATCCGAATCAGTAACCAGATCCCCTAAGGTTAGTACAGGTGTTCCGGATGAAACCTTGACAGGTGGATACGATGCATGATCCTTATAACTTGATGGAACACTGGCCTTATCGAACCCAATTTTTTGTTTTGGGCCAGAAATGGTTCTCGGTCCTGGGTCGACGATAAGTTTCTGACGATCCTCCGCATCTGGATTTCGAAACGGAACATTTCTATTGGCATAACTATTTTGTACCCCATAAAGCAGGTTACCTTCGAGCTCGCTGTAATTGTACCAAGCTGCTTTTTTATTTGCGAGATGAACATTCCACACGATTGATTCGACATTTGGAGAATCCAAGGTTAACTCCTTATCGTCGGAAGTAAAAATTTTAAATGGTTGTCCCTGTCTTCGCACCTGACCATGTTTGTCCTTAAAATTGATTACAGGCCCCTTTTTATTACCATACTCATCTGCTTCGAACGGTAATCCGCCAATGGTTTCCGGTGCCAGATAAAACTGACCTTTGCTACTACCTAATCGTGCTATCCCAATAGATGGGCTAATTCGCAATTCCATAATTTCATGATTAAAGTTAGACTAAACTGAATGGGGAATGTGAACAGCCTATAGCTAGCCACTTCATAAAGGTAAGGTGCCACTTGTGCATACGGCAATACGTGTTTTTACGTAATGTTACTGATTCACAGTTTAATGCAGATTCTTTTAGTAGAAAAACATTTTTATTTCAGGAGATTGAATCCCTTAGTTGTTTTAGATTAAACAGCTAGTAAGTATATGTTCAGATACACCCTCCTACTCTCATTATTTTTTCTTTGCAACATCACAGCCTTAGGCCAAGAGTGGCTCAACGACATAGATGAAGCCAAAAATGAAGCGATTTCGGAAAATAAATTGATCCTTTTGGTATTTCAAGGAAGCGATTGGTGCGCTCCCTGTATAAAACTGGATAAAGAAATTTGGAGTTCGGATACTTTCAGATCATATGCTGAAGATCACTTTGTGATGTTACAAGCAGATTTCCCAAGAAGAAAGAAAAATGCACTTCCCGCTTCTCTTCAGCAGCACAACAATTCCTTAGCCGAAACATACAATCCCAATGGAATCTTCCCATTTGTAGTTATTCTCGATGGAAACGGAAAAACATTGGGTGAAACGGGATATAAAAAAATGGCTCCTGAAGCCTATATTTCACATATTAACTCATTCATTCAATAGATTTTGAAAACTATTCACCTCCTTTTAGCCTTGTTTTTGGCACCTAGCCTTTTAGCCCAACAGAATTTTAAACGCTCCCTTAAATTAATGGGATGCGGATTTGAGATCACGGTTGTGGCCTCAAATCAAGAAGAAGCGGATAAATATATCGATATCGCTGTTTCAGAAATACAACGTATTGAGCATATGATTTCTTCATGGGATCCGAATTCGCAGACCACAGCCATAAACAAAAATGCAGGCAAGGAGCCGGTTAAAGTGGATCTGGAGCTTATTGAACTCATAGAGCGTTCTAAAAAGATTTCCGAATTGACCGAAGGGGCATTCGATATTAGTTATGCGTCTATGGATCGTATATGGAAATTCGACGGCAGTATGACCTCCATGCCTTCAGAAACCGAAATAACCAATTCGGTAGCTCGAGTGGGCCATGAGAAGATTCTTCTGGATAAGGAAAAGTCGACTGTCATGTTAAAGGATGAAGGAATGAAAATTGGGTTTGGAGCAATTGGTAAGGGATATGCCGCAGATAAAGCAAAGTCTTTGTTAAGGGATCATGGTGTTTCCGGCGGGATCATCAATGCCTCTGGCGACCTAAATACCTGGGGCACCCAATTCGATGGCAGTGACTGGCTAGTCGCCATAAAAAACCCCTTGAACAACGAAAAAGTTTTTTCATGGATGCCCATAAAGAACAGTGCGGTCGTCACTTCAGGCAACTACATAAAATATGTAGAGTTTGATGGGGTACGGTATTCGCACATTATAAATCCTAAAACTGGGTATCCTTCTAGTGGGGTACGCAGTGTGAGCATATTTACCAAAAATGCTGAATTAGCCGATGCCCTGTCCACTTCCGTCTTTGTAATGGGATTGGACACAGGGCTTCATATGATAAATCAGTTGAACGGCGTGGAATGCATTATTGTCGATGATTCGCATAAAGTTCATACTTCAAATAACATCGAATTAGATACCAGTAAATTATGATAAGAATTGCCTTAGGAATTATCCTACTCACTTCCCTGCAATCCTGCCTTGTGGTGAAGGAATATGAAAAAGTAAACATTAACGATCCCGATATGAACCTGGCAGCACACAAATGCGAACGGTTCGAAACAAATTTTCAAGTATACAGGGAAGGATCTTCTGGTGCCAATGGTGGTAAAACCGGAGGTGGATGTGGCTGCAACTAAACACAATTAATGAAGAATATACACCTCACCATACTATCTCTATTTAGTGTATGTGCCTATGCACAAGAAACCAACACTCCTTCTACGTATAAAAAAAGGGTGCTGGAAAGTGCTGAAGTCGACTTTATTTCGAGCTATTACGAACAGGATGGGAACAATGCATCCGTTACGGGCGGAATAGGTACCGAAAAACTAACGGACGTTACCCCCACAATTACTGTTACCATGCCATTGAGTGCCGATGAATTATTAACGGTAGATGCGGGTATTTCGGCCTATACTTCTGCCTCTTCCAGTAACCTGGATCCATTCGATTCTAGTGGGGCTTCTGGAGGGGAATTCGAAGGTGATGATGCCAAAGGAGGGGATACTAATAGAAATAATGCAAATACGGTTACAGGCAGTCCATGGGTGGCCTCATCTGGAGAATCTTATATGGATATTTGGGGAAATGCCACGCTTAGTTACACAAAATACAGTGATGATAGAAATCGTATTTGGAATGTGAACGGTGGTATCTCTTCAGAGTATGACTACTTCTCTGCTGGTTTTGGTGGAGGGTATACATGGTTATTCAATCAGAAAAATACTGAAATTGGTTTTAAAGCCTCTATCTTTCTTGACAAATGGAGCCCTCGCTACCCTACCGAATTGGATTCTTATGTAGATGCGGGTCAGGACTTGAACAATGGTTTCTTTGAAGGGATTGATATACTGAATGAGCAAGGGGAAATTATTGATAAGAATGGCTCGAATGTTTGGAGTCCGGTAGATGGCTTTGGCCTTATTGAAAACAAAAACAGGAATAGTTACACCCTTTCATTGAGTTTCTCCCAAATTTTGAGCAGAAATGCCCAGCTGTCCCTGTTTGTAGACTTAATACACCAAGAAGGTTGGTTAGCAAACCCCATGCAGCGTGTCTATTTTGGGGATCGATCCAATTACTACATAGGAAATGCCGCGAGTATCCCAAATTATACATCGACCACGAATACGGATGTATTTCAACTAGCCGATGATATTGAAAGATTACCAGACACACGATTAAAGACACCCATTGGGGCCCGTCTTAACTACTTTCTTAATGAGAACATAAGTGTGCGTACTTACTATAGGTACTATTTCGATAATTGGGGAATGAGTTCTCATACGGCTAGTATAGAATTGCCCATAAAGCTTGGGGATAAATTCACTTTGTACCCAAATTACAGGTACTACACCCAAACTGCAATCGATCACTTTGCCCCTTTCGAGCAAAATCTATCTACCCAACAATATTACACATCGGATTATGATCTATCTGCCTTTAACGCTAGCCAGTATGGTTTTGGAATACGGTATACAGATATCTTTACGAAGTTCCGACTCTTCAAATTCGGTTTAAAAAGCATCGATCTAAGGTTTGCGCAATATGAGCGCAGCAATGGTCTTAGTGCCAGTATTATTTCTGGAGGGTTCAAATTTATATTCGATTGAGTGTCCCCTACTATTTTTTTTGATGATTGAAAGTGGTACTAAGAGAAAAGCCCCCTGCATTTTGGCTAGGGGGCTTTTCATAGGGAAGAACAAACTTAATTTTTAATAAAAGAAGTCACTGCCTTTCCATTATTGGGCGAATTGACTTCCACGAAATACATTCCTGAACTTAACCAAGAAACATCTAACGCATTTGAGTTCGTATCACCTAGCTGAACCTTGGATAAAAGTGTCCCAGATAACGAATAAATAGAAATGGTACCCTGATACAGCAAAACGCTATCCGGGACATCAACATTCAACAAATGATTCACAGGGTTTGGGGCTATAGACAACTCCAAATCATTCCCAATATCTTCGATACCCAACACGAAATCGTCAATGCGACGAATATTACCGACCCCGCTAAATTCTGAAATGTAAAGGGCTTGTTGTGATGGGTTATATACGATTCCGTTGGGATAACTGAAGCTCGCCTCCGATATATCCCCGTCCATACTACCTTCTTCACCACCGGTAAACAAGATTACATCATCAACCAAAAGAGGGTTTATCTTGTAAATTTTATGGCCGCCAAAAGTGGTCCCATATAAGTTACCATCGGCATATGCAATAAATCCCAAAAACGGATTGTCCGCTGCGCCCCCATCAGGTACTGTTGCTACGTATTCTAAAGAACTTCCAACAACACGGTAAATCTCCCTTCCTACAAAATTGCCCACATATAATGTATTGGTTTCGTCATATGCCAAGCCAACTGGGGCGTTTAGGGGAGCTCCCGTGACTAAAGTTGTAATACTGCCATCTGTAGCCAGCTCCTTTATGCTATTGTCTCCGGTGTCCGTATACAGCATGGTTCCTGAAGGTGAGGCTATTAGACCGGAAGGAGTGGGCCCCACGACGTAGGTTTCCAATAAGGTCCCTGTAGCATCGAATTTAACGATTTCACCGGCACCCCAGTCTATCACGAATAGATTGCCGCTCGTGTCGAAGGCCAAGCCATTCGGGTTTGTAAAACCGCTAACAAAGGGTGTCGCCACACCATCCGTTCCGATTTGGTATACGGTATCCCCTGAAAAATTGGAGCCGTATAAATTTCCATCGCTGTCAAATACCAGGGCATCGTCTACATCTATGCTGGGATCTGCCATGAAAGTGGAAACCGTTTGCGCAATAGCAATGTTTCCAATTAGTAAAAAGAAAATACATTTTATCATAGTATACATTTTTAGAGGGTTAGAATTGTTATTATGATTCTCCACATATATGAAGTGCACCATGGAGTTCATAACAATTTACCTTCAAAGTTATCTATGAATATGGGTGTTGAAAAATGAAGTTTATTCAGATTTATAAATCAAAATGAAATAGGAAGTAAAGAACAATCGGCCCGTCATTCTGGTTGTACCAATCGTTTTTTAATGTAATAGGATGGAGTAAGTCCTGTAAACTTTTTGAAAGCATTGTAAAAGGTAGAGCTCGATGCAAAACCCGATTTTTCGGCAATATGGTCTATGGTTAACCTCCTAAACGTGGGCTCCGATTCCAAACTTTCCAGTGTATAGGATAGGCGAAGTTCATTTAAAAAAGTAGCAAAGCTCTTTTCGTAATCCTCATTAATTACCTTAGACAAATAAGTTGTATTGGTATCTATTAGGCGGGCCAGCTTAGCCAGTGTCATATCTGCATCGAGATAAAAATCTCCTTCCATCAATTTTTCAATTGCTGAATGAATCTTTTCCCTTTGCTCATCATGTATCTTTGATGGATCCTCCTTAGACTTGGGCTTTACCAAAATAGCCTGCTTTTGTTTGAGCTCTTTAGCAAGTTCGGAGTTCTTTATAAATAATAGGTGCTTTTGCTTTTTCTGATTAATAAAAAAGTAATACACAACAAAAACCAACAGAAACAGGAAGAAAAGCACAATGGTAATCAAGGTCAATTTTGCCTTTTGCTCCTTAATAACCAATTCACTTTGTGCGTTTTCATAATTAAGTTTCTCAATTTCAACTTGCTTCTTACTTGCCTCATATTTTTGGGTAATCGCAACGATTTCCTGTTTTACCTTCAATTCATCCAGCGAATCCTTAAGCTTTACGTAGTGCGCATTGTGAGTTAAAGCCTTCTCATAATTCTTTAATCGTGTATAGGTTTTGCTTAGATTTCTGTGTACAGTAGTATCAAAGGACGGTGCTGTAGACTCCTCTAGTGCGTTTTTGTAATACTGCAATGCTACCGGATAATCTTTCAGCATAAAGTATCCATTAGCAACGGCATTATGTAACAGGTCTAGCTGGCAATACGTATTATCTACTAACCCCTTCTTTCCAAAATAAACAGCACTATCTGCCTTATTTAACTTGTGATAGTAGTTGCTTAATGCCAAATAATATGTGGGTAGAAAAAGATCCTTACGGTCATGGGTCACAATTTTAATTGCCTCCCGTGTCATGTCGATAGCTTTATTGATCTTGTCTTCGTCATCATAAAGCTCGGATCTATAGTACAGCAGGTAACTATCCATGCCTTTATCAACATTATATGCTAAAGCATTCCTAAAATAGCTGTGTGCCTGATCGAATTCCTTAATTTCCCTATGAAGATTCCCAAGGTTGCTGTAAACAAGGGATAAATTCATACTATCCTTTTGGGTCAAGGTCTTCGCTTTTCTTATGGTTTTTTCGGCATTGATGTTGGCTTCCACACCACTTAAGAAGTCTTTTTCATAATTATAGATATCACTTATCAAGAAATACGATCTTATCTTTATGGTATCATGAAGTTGATCGTTAGCTAAATTCTCATGAAGTAGGCCTTTGGCTTTTTCAACGTCCCGCTGCCAATATAGTGCGCGGGCGTTGCAAACCTTTGCATATCCAACCATCTCATCATTATTAAGGCTTAAAGCCAATTCCATAGCTCTATTTGAGTAGCGATTTGCGCTATCGAACTTCTTTTGTGAGGCATAATTGGCAGTCCAACGATAATAATTTCGTAGCTCCACAATTTTTTCCATATCGATCCCATTAAAAGTGCTTTTATCCTGTGCCGTGGTCCAGCCACAGATCATAAGAAAAAAAACAAGGAGGATCATCGAGATGGCACTGCTGGAAAACTTCACTTTATGCTTCATGATGGGTCTGTTCTTTGGATTCATAAAAATACTAGGTGCGCGGGCATTTTCTTCATAAAAAAATTCAAATTGATAAAAAATTCTCTCCAAATTTATAAATCAAGAGAGGCTAATTTATCCGTTTTCTTTAAAAGTCGACTACATCCGAAATTCGAAGAATATCCAATTCTACTAGGAGAATTAAGTTTTAAGAGGGAAATAGTTATCGGAATTAACATTCGTAACATCATTTTTAAGTAAATTGTGTCTGTTCAACAAAAAAAACGCAACTATGAAAAAAGCAATACTCACCTGTCTATTCTTTACTGTATCATTCTGCCTTATGGCGCAAACACCCTGTGAAAGTGGAATGGCTGGAGTCTATCCTTGTGATGGTTATGATTTGCAGTCCAATATCCCGGTAGCCTTCTTTGGGGCAACTTCGGGAAATGATGCTTGGGGATGGACCGACCCACAAGATGGGAAGGAATATGCCATTATGGGAGTTAAAAATGGTACCGTATTCATTGATATTTCAGATCCGATTAACCCTGTTTATTTAGGAAAACTAGACACACATACCAGTAGTAGTGAATGGAGGGATATTAAAACACTTGGTGATTATGCCCTTATAGGAAGTGAAGCCAGTGGTCATGGAATGCAGATATTCGATCTTACCAGATTGCGCAATGTCGCCAGTCCACCAGTTACGTTTACCGAAGATGCGCATTATTCTGGATTTGGAAATTCGCACAACATTGTGGTAAATGAAGATTCTGGATACGCCTATGGTGTTGGTACCAGCACGTTTAGTGGAGGTGCACACTTTGTTGATATGTCCGACCCTTTAAACCCAGTAGCTGCTGGAGGATGGGCTGGTGATGGATACACTCACGATGCTCAGGTAGTGACCTATTCAGGGCCTGACTCCGATTATACGGGAAGGGAGATATTTGTGGGAAGTAACGAAAATGAAGTCGTCTTTGTGGATGTAACCGATAAAGGGAATCCACAAAACATATCCTCTATAAGTTACAATAACATTGGGTATACCCATGAAGGTTGGTTCACCGAAGACCAGGCATATTTTATTACTACAGATGAGTTGGATGAAGTCTTTTTTGGATTCAACCTGCGCCTTATTATTTTGGATGTAAACGATTTGGACAATCCAAGTGTACATATGGAATATTTAGGCCCAACGACCGCTTCCGATCACAATGTGTTTGTTAAAGGGGATAAAGCATATGCCTCCGCTTATAGAGGTGGAATGCGCGTGATGGATGTTTCCGATCTAGCCAATAACAATATGACAGAAATTGGTTTCTTCGATACATGGCCTGCAGATGACAACGCAAGTGCTAGTGTAGGAGATCCAGGGGCATGGGGTGTTTACCCATTTTTTGAAAGCGGTAATATTGTGATAAGCAATTATTCCGATGCTGGTGGGTTCTTCTTGGTTAAGGATCCTTCATTAAGCGTTAATGAGAATACAGAGTCTTCCTTTTCCGTATCACCCAATCCTGTAAATGATATATTAACCGTACGATCACAAAGTGATCCAATTACCGAAATTGCGATTTATGACCTAAACGGTAGATTATTACTTTCAGAAAGTGCCACATCGGTCACATCCAAAACCATATCACTTGCGGAATTATCGCAAGGAATATACATAGCTGTTATCAACAACAGTCAAACGATAAAAATTGCTAGAGAATAAGGAAGTTTTCCTTAGTAATAAAAGTCCCCGGAAGGGGGCTTTTTTTATTAAAACTGATACGAATACTCCAATCCCGCTCCAAAAGAAGTGTCAATGCTTTCACCGCTATCCAACCCTGTGAATAGCCTAAAACTTCCATAATTAGGGGTATTATAACGCACTGAGAGGTAATTGTGCAGCAGATCTATGTCTGAAGTAAAAGGACTGTTGTAAGTCCCCAAATGTTTAGCAATAGAAGTTTTAAACATCCAAGATATTTTTCGGAAAGTCCCACTAAGTCCAAAATGGTGCACCTTAGTTCTATTACTGATAATGGGGGATGTTTCACTGGTTATTTCCCGATTGGGATCAATCAAAATAAATGGCACTCCCAATACATTCCCATCATAAGTCCATCCGCTTCTATACACATTATTACTAAAATAATTATCTGAACCAGCCAACTGATTACCAACCCCTTGATCGTTGGTGCCTACATATTCATATAAAATTCCATTGAACAACTTTTGATTGCTGGGTACAAAGTAAATACCCCAAACACCATCTGGTATATTTTTTAAAGCGGTTCCAGAGCCATCCTCGAAAGGGTGCTCGTGATATAATGAAAATATCCCTACGTTTGTTTTAAAGGAATAGTCCAACAAATAACTCCCTAAATGATTTCCTACTGCGTTGGTAATCTCTCCATCCTCACCTATTTCTTCAGATTGTTTGGCTATAAAAACATCTACAAAGGTGTCGAATCCACTAGGCAAGTCACCAAAATCAGGTGAGGTACCCGACCATTGTGCGTAATGCTGTATTTGTCCTTTAATTGTATGGTTTTCATTCAACTTAACATGTAAACCCAAGCGCTTATAATGGACTAATGCATCGTCAACATAGCGGTCACCGTTCAGCCAATAGTGGCCTATTCCCCAGTCTATTGCTAAATTATCAGAAATCTTCAATGGATTCGAGGCTTCCAATAACACGCCTGGTAATGGCCTTGCATTTTCAGAAAGTAGAAAATTTGCATTGGTTGTAGAGAGACCTCCTTTTCGTGTTTTTCCCCTTCGTGCTCCAACTGTTGCATTTAGCCACGCATTCGTGAACTGTATAAAAAGATCCCTTCTCTGAAATTCATCCTGTACTTCATTTCTGTAAAAAAAAGCTGCGCCTCCCTTCAACTCCGAGGTTTCATTTATATCGTAGGTTGCCAGAATTTCCCCTGTACCAGAAAAAGTTGTCTCCTCACCCCATTGATTATTTGTATTCCTGAACATCCAAAAGGGTGTAGCATCTTCAGATGAGAAAAGACCTGAAGCTGAGACAGAGCCTTCCCAATTTACGGATTGTGAAAAAGCAGAAATCGTAATCAGAAAACAAAAAATGAAACGCATGATGGACTCGAATTGGGGATTAGAAATGTATCACTATTTGAACAAACGACCTAATAGGCCCTTTCTCTTCTCTTCGCTATAGGCGTAGCCATATTTATTACCGTATCCAAAGTTTATCATGGAAACACTGTTTAAAACAGTAGCCACATTCACTAGCCTCTTATCTTCTATGGCATCCTTGGCAAAGCCAAGTAATTTACGCTCCGTATAATTTGCGCGCACTACATACAATGTAACATCTGCCAACTTATTGATAAGAATTGTATCTGTTACAAGCATAGAAGGAGCAGTATCTACCACTACATAATCGAATAAATCCCGGGTTTCTTCAAAAAACTCTTCGGTCCTGGACTCCATTAAAAGTTCAGCTGGGTTGGGTGGGATAACCCCAGAGAGTATGATACTCAGGTTTTCATTATAGCTACTTTTAGCTGCCAAGTCCCTTACATGAAGACTTGGGTCGATAATATACTCAGTCAATCCTTTTCTGGACTGGGACTCTTTTGGAAGGTACCGTTGCAATTGGGGATTACGGATATCTGCTCCAACCAAAGCTACCTTTTTACCAGTAAGGGCTAAAGTCAATGCCAAATTGAAAGCCACAAACGTCTTTCCTTCACCTTTTATCGTAGATGTAACAAACACGGTATTGGCCTTTTTCTCCTTATTCAGTTTGTTTATGAACAGGTATTGCAGATTGGTCCGCAATATCCTAAAAGATTCCGCAAGTATACTTCTGTCATTAATCTGGATTAATTGTTCATCACCTTTACCCAATTTTGGTATTTCTCCGATAAGACTTACATCCTTTATGAGTGCTTCTACATCCCTTCTAGTCGCCACCTTATTATTCAGGATAGACCTTGTGTAAATTATTGAAAAAGGCAATAAAAGACCTGCCAAAGCTGCGCCCAGGAAAATCAGGGCTTTTTTTGGCGAAACGGGAACATTACTACTAAACGCCTTATCGACTACTTTGGCTTTTGGTGCTGTTACGGCTAATGAAATATTCGCCTTTTCACGCTGTTGAAGCAAGAATAGATACAGCTGTTCCTTTATAGTTTGTTGACGCTCGATACCCCTATAAATTTTTTCTGCAGTTGGAACCTGAGATAATTTTGAATTTATCGAGGCCTCCTTAAAATTGAGATCCCTAAGGGAGATTTTCAAAGCGTTGGTGGTATTCTTAAGACTACCTAAGATCCCATTCCTTATATCCCCAATCTGATTGTTGAGATTAATCACCACTGGGTTTTTAGATGTGGAAGTCTTCAATAACTCATTGCGCCTCAGGATTAGTTGGTTATAATTATCAACCGATCGGGACACCTCTTCACCACTTAAACCGATATTTGCGGGAAGAAGATCATTGCTGGACGAGTTCTCCATATAATCGATCATGGTATTGGCCAATTCCAATTGGGTGTTTACATCGAACCTCCGTTTTTCAAATTCGCTCGCACTTTGAAGTATAAGCTGGGCTTCGGCTTCAATATCTGTAAGACGCCTCTCGCTTTTAAACTGTTCTTTATTCGTTTCTACAGAATCTAATTCGCGGGTAATAATCTCAAGTCGTGAATCGATAAAGTCTGATGTCTTCTTAGCCACCTGTCCCCTATCATTGATCGCATCCCTATTGTATTGAAATACCAGTTCATCTATAAAATCCTCAGCTCTGGCAGGCACTGGGGATTGCAGGCTCAAGACTACAACATTACTATTCTTTATTTCATTGATTACCTTAATCCTTTTTTGATATATAGAAGCTACCCGATCTATGTCATTGAAGGTCACGGAAATCGTTTTGCCGATGTAATGATTGAATACTTCTGGACTATCAAAAATGGGCAGTACCGTTATGTCGCCAAAAGGAAGCGCCACTTTTTCCCCAAAATCATTTCCCTGATTAATAGACTTATTTTCACTCCAAACTTCATAAGCCGTTTCGGAGATGATTTTAAAATTCAGTTTTGGGATTTGGGTGGTAACTACGCTGTCATTGAACGTAAGATATCGAACTTCGAAAGGTTTGTGCTCGTAAAGATTGGTATTCTTAAAAGTTCCTACACTTTCGTAAATTACATTTAAATCTAAGGTCTTGATGGCCTCTTTTATGATTCTTTTAGAACGGAAAACTGCCAATTCATTTTCAATCTTATTATCCCCAAAACGGTTCAAGAAACTACCAAGCTCCGAAAAAGCGGCTAGTTCTCCCGAATTACTCGCAGATCGATCATCTTTTATAATTATGGTTCCGGTACTCATGTAATAGGTGGTAGAATACCTTAGGTAAATGATGGTTCCTACTACGGCCAGAATTACGCCCAGAACAAACAAATACCAATGTCGCGTGTACCTATCTACTATTTCCCTTAAGGAAGGTTCATTTGGGTTGTGAGAGGTTAAATCGCTCATATTCTTGAATTATCGGGTAATCAATATTACACTGGTAAGGACTACGGTAAAAAGAGACAACAATGCCGGTACATCGGGTATAAAACCAGATTTTTTAACACCTTTCAAGGAAGGCTCAACATACACCACGTCATTCTGTTTTAGGAAATAGTAAGGGCTGGAAAACAAGTCTGTTTTTGTTAAATCAACACGTGTAACCGCTTGCTTGCCATTCTCTTCCCGGATAACCATAATATTGTCCCTACGGCCATCTTCGGACAAATCCCCAGCCAAACCAAGGGCCTGGGGCAAACTAACCTGTTCATCTGAGATATTATAAACCCCTGGGTTATTTACGCCTCCCAATACGGTGACCTTGAAATTCATGATGCGCACATCGACCACAACATCCGTAATAAATTCTGAAAGTTTACTTTTCAATTCCATTTGTAGTTCTGTTCTAGTTTTCCCACTTGCTTTAAGTGCTCCTAAAACAGGATAATTGATGGTGCCTTCAGAATTCACCAAATACCCTTGCAAGGTAGGATTGGCATTTCCCACATTGCCTTCGAGGCCTGTTTTACGACGGAATGGCTCCACTGCTTCCCTACTCATTGAGGAAATAGAGATATGGAGTACGTCATTATTTTCTATAACTGGTTCGAATTTGAGGGGGTTTTCCTGATTTGACAGGCCCTCGGTATCTTGGAAATATATAATCTGCTTTTTGGTAGCACAGGAGACAAGTAAAAACAAGGTGCTTACAAGAAGTAGGAATTGTTTCATAGTGGCATATAATTATGCAAATATAAACTTTTCGAGCAATGAAAGGGATTAGGAGGTGGTTACTTCTGGATTAATCTTTGATTCTGTATCCAATTCAGAAAATTCTGAATTCTCACTTTTAAACTCCGGCACTAATTCTTTAAGCAATTTAACCACCTTTTTATCCTTGTGCCTAGTGGCTGTTTTTATTATTTCCTTTACTTTTTTCTTGATCGTGTTAAAATCCCCTGCTGGTACTTTGGAAACCATAATTTTAGAATGATAGGTCGGCAATGTGGTCGAAGAATCATTCAATAGTTCTTCATATAGTTTTTCACCCGGACGAAGACCAATAATCTGTATATCAATATCATCATAAGGCTCTAAGCCGGACAGACGGATCATTCGCTCCGCCAAATCCAGGATACGCACTGGTTTCCCCATATCGAACACATAAATCTCCCCGCCCTTTCCCATTGTTCCTGCCTGTAATACCAATTGGCAAGCTTCAGGAATGGTCATGAAATATCGAATAATGTCTTTATGGGTTACCGTCACCGGCCCCCCTTGCATGATTTGTTTCCTAAAATGTGGAATCACTGAACCACTTGACCCAAGCACATTACCAAAACGGGTCGTTATAAATCGGGTATAGACCCCTTTCTCTTTCTGAAGGGATTGCACATACATTTCGGCTGCCCTTTTCGAAGCACCCATGACATTAGTAGGGTTCACCGCCTTATCTGTGGATACCATTACAAATTTTTCAATATCGAATTTAATGGCAAGAATGGAAATGTTAACCGTCCCTAGAATATTTACATATATGGCTTCATGTGGATTGCGTTCAATTAGCGGAACATGTTTATAGGCTGCAGCATGATAGATGATATCGAAATCATATTTTTTGAACATAAGCTCCATTCGGTACATATTGCTTATGTCTGCCAATTCGGTAATGAAATTTAATTTAGGATGATTCCTAATTAAGAATAACTCCAGTTCATGCAAAGCGGATTCCGCCTGATCCAATATGACGATCCGGTCTGGGTGGAAACTTGCCAATTGCCGAACGATCTCACTTCCAATAGATCCAGCACCTCCAGTTACGAGTATTGTTTTACCCAAAATGTCCTTTTTAATCACCTGATCATCAATCACAATGGGTTCGCGCTCTAGGAGGTCTTCTATCTGAATGGGCTTTATCTGATTCCTTATATCTGCCTTGGTATTCCATGTTTCCATGGATGGTACATTAAACACTTCAATGTTTTCAGAAATACAATCCTCTACAATTTGATTTTTCAGTTTCCCTGAAATCGACTCGTGTACAATGAGGACTCCCTCGATATTCAAATTTAAAAGTGCACTTGTTAAGGATCCCTTTACAGGTATTACAGGTTTACCGGCAATTTTGTACTTCTTGGAATCAAAATTTCGGGTTACAAATCCAACTAGTTCGAACGGCAAGTTAGATTCATTGGTTATTGCATTACCTAAAGAAATGGTCTGATCGTCCACGCCAATAATAACCACTCGCTTTTTATGACTTCCCGTAGCGGCCTTTTTTAAGAATTGATAGCTCTCTTTTACCACTACACGGAAAAGGAGCATACTTGCAAATGAAAGCAGCATATAGGTAAACAGGAATGTAGTTAAAAACACCCTTTGACCCGAAACAAACTCGTATGTGAGATTGAATGCAAATATCGTTACCGCTGTAAAAATGCAAGAAAAAGCAAGCTTCTTTATATCCGTAAATGTAGAATGCCTTATAATCCCTGCATAGGTGCGAAATAGAAAGAAAAAGACAAGATTTACCCCAATGATAGCAGCGAACTGCAATGGAATTGAAATAACCCTATGGAAACGAATGGGTGTCTCGCTTAAAACTAGGTATACCAGTAATAATGAAAAAAAAAGTAAAATTGTATCTATGATAAATACCGTCCATCGCGGTAAATATCGCTGATCCAGTAGCTTCAGTTTTTGATCTCCATCGTACAACCGGCTAATTAAAGAAGCACTTCTTTTCACGTCAATAAGATTAGGCAAACAAATATAGTTATTATCTAAACTAATTGAGAAATAACAGTGTTAATCCTTTGTTTCTGGTGTGTTGTTAAATTTGAGCCAGAAGGTAAACAAAGCCCATTTTTGAATAAATTTTCTGCAACATCCGATCCATAGTACGGATATTTTTGGAAGATAGGTTGTAAATGCATGGGTTTCCACAAAGGTCTGGATTCTATATTATCCGATGCCAGCGCCAAACGCAATTCATCATTGGTAAATGGGGCATTTTCCGTAACAGTTATACAACTTAGCCAATGATTGGACAGGAAATCCTCGGAATGTTCCATAAAAACAGACACACCGGGTTTTTCTTGAAATAGCTTTTTATAAAAATTATGATTTTCACGCCTTAACTTTACATGCTCATCGAGCACTTCCATCTGCCCTCTACCAATACCTGCACATATATTACTTAATCTGTAATTATAACCTATTTCGGTGTGCTCGTAATGAGGGGCTTCATCCCTAGCCTGTGTTGCCCAAAAAACAACTTTGTCTTTTACTTTTGGATCCCGGGTCACTAATGCGCCACCGCCCGAAGTTGTGATGATCTTGTTTCCATTAAAAGAAAGAATAGCCAACTCCCCAAAACTTCCACAAGGATTCCCTTTGTAGTAGCTACCTAAGGCTTCCGCGCTATCTTCTATCAGTGCGATTTCATATTTCCGCGCAACCGAAACGATCTCATCTACTTTAAATGGCATTCCGTATAAGTGAACAGCTATAATGGCTTTGGGCTTTTTACCCTTAGAGATGCGGTCTTTTATAGCATTTTCTAGATGTTCTGGGCACATATTCCATGTATCGGCTTCACTATCTACAAAAATTGGAATGGCTCCTTGATAGATAATAGGATTTGCAGAAGCACTAAAAGTCATGCTTTGGCAAATGACCTCATCTCCACTGCGTATTCCCAATTGAATTAGTGCTAAATGAATAGCCGCTGTACCCGAACTAAGAGCCGCCACATAAAATTCATCTCCAAAATAGGCTTCCAACGTTTTCTCAAATCCAGTAACATTGGGCCCCAAGGGTGCAATCCAATTGGTGTCAAAGGCTTCATCTACATAGTTCTTTTCGGTGCCTCCCATATGCGGTGAAGACAAATATATTCTCTCATTCATAGTTATTTAATAATTTTTCCTGGGTTACCATATACAGTGGCCCCATTGGGAATATCCTTAGTAACCACAGCACCAGCCCCTATAACAACTCCTACCCCAACCTTAATACCTGGTAAAACTACACTTCCTGCGCCAACCAACGTACCCTCTCCAATGGTCACTCCTCCGGCAATGGCAGCGTTGATGGCAATATGACAATAATCGCCCACGACGGCATTATGCGCAACAGTGGCATTGTGGTTCACAATACAAAACCGACCCAATGAAACAGAGGCGTCGATCACTGCCTGAGCCATTATCGTTGTTCCCAATCCTATTTCAGCTGAAGGATACACGACAGCACTAGGATGCATTAAAATTGGAAAATCGGCATTAATCTTCTGGGAGAGCTTCTTTCTAACCTCATTATTACCTACTGAAATGCATACAGAGGCTTTATTTAATTCCTGACCGTTATACTTGGATACAGGAACCCCAAGAATGAAATCATTCCTCGGTGCGTCGTCGTAAATATGTTGAACTTGGAGACCATTTATGCTCCTAATAAGTTCGACCATAGCAAAACTATGGCCTCCTGCTCCGTATAAAATTAGGTCGTTCATTCTTGATCTGTTCCTTTAAAAGGTGTTGTTGTTACCGTGTTGTCTCCACTTATATCTTTGCGAAGAAAAACTTTCGCAACGGTTTTAATTAGTATTTTTAGATCCAATGCGAAACCAATATGCTGTGCATAGTACACATCGTACTCAAATTTTTGCTCCCACGATATCGCATTTCTTCCATTTACCTGAGCCCAGCCCGTAATTCCTGGAACAACATCGTGCCGTTGTTTCTGAAAATCGTTGTACAAAGATAGATAATGTGGCAGCAATGGTCGCGGTCCTACAAAACTCATATCGCCTTTAATGACGTTAAGCAACTGAGGGATTTCGTCTAGGGAAGTTGACCTCACCCATTTCCCTAAGGAAGTAAGTCTATCCTTATCGGGCAATAGATTCCCATTGTCGTCCTTGGCGTCGGTCATGGTCTTAAACTTCACAACCTTAAAAATTCGTTCCTTCTTACCGGGTCTTTTCTGTAGGAAGAAAGGATTTCCTTTTAGATGTAGTCCCAACAATAAAGTCATTACTAGGAATATGGGAAATAAAACCACAAAGGCTACTATGCCAAATACAATATCGAATAGTGGTTTTATAAATGATTTGTACACCCGTTTCTAATTATGAATTCAATAAATCTTTGTACTCGGTTGAAAGTTCTTCCCAAATATAACTCCTCTCAAAATGTTCCTTGATACTATTTCGGCTCGATTTTGCCAAGGCTTGAAATAAATCTTTGTCAGAAAATAGCTCCTTCATCGTATGAAATAGCGCCTCTTCATCTTTAGCTGGTACGATTTTACCATTATCATTTTCGGTGATTATTTCGTTGCAGCCATTGATATCGCTTACAATACATGGGAGACCCATGGCACAGGCTTGCAATACCACATTTGGGAACCCTTCCCTATAACTTGGGAAGACCAATGCATCACTCAATGCAAAAAATGGACGGACATCAGTTTGATATCCCGTAGTAATAATTGCATTGTGTTGTTGAATGGTTTTCGAAGTCCATTCGGAAACAGCATCTAAATCATCTTCAAACGGCCCAACCAATAGTAAGGTAATCCCCTTATTTTCTTCGTACAGTTTTGTAAAAGCCGAGACCAATTCATTGATTCCCTTATCCTTTACGATACGTCCTACGAATACATAGATAAAGTTATCGTGAGGTATTTCGAATTTCGATCGGATGGCTTGTATGTCTTCTTCGGAAAAATGACTTCTTGAAAAATAGGCCGTATCAATGCCATTTGAACTTCCCTTGCCAATAATCTTCAGCTTGTTAGGCTTGCTGAATCCTTCTTGAAGGATAAAATCGTACAACCCTTTAGAATTGGGATATACCTTAGTGGCACAACGATAGGTAAGTTTCTCTATAAAATTGAGCAACGTCCTCTTAGCTCCGGTGGCTTCCATAAGCGGTAAACCGGCCACTGTGTGCAATCTATTTGGCACACCCGCAAAATATGCACCCAACATTCCCACAATTCCTGCTTTGGGTGTATGCGTATGCACTATTTCGGGACGTTCCCTTTTCAGGAATCGGTAGAGTTTGTATACAGCAAACAGGTCTTTAAATGGTGTTATTTTTCTGGTAAGTTCTATATAAAACGTCGAGATTCCCTCTCTTTTGCCATAATCCTTCAATGCAGGTTCATCGGCCGAAATGGCAGTAATATCGTACCATTGCTTCATATAGTCTAACTGACCTTCTAAAAGCTTCTCCAACGACAGCGGTATCGTCGTTATCCTAATCAGTTTCGGTTTTCCCATATAGTTTGGTACAAGGTCTTTAGTTTTTGAACCATTAATGCAATATCATACTCGGCGGCCCTTGCCTGACAGGAATCTGCCACTTTTTGGGAATATTCCGAGTCTGATAATAAAGTATTTATGATCTGGGCGAGATCCTGTTCGTTGCCTTCCTGAAATAGCAAACCGGCCCCTTCCACTACAGATTTCAAACCGGGAACAGCCGACGCCACAAAAGGTTTCCCCGAAGCCATGCCTTCAATACTGGAAAGAGACAACCCTTCGAAATGGGAAGACAGCACTACTACATCGGCCATTTTCAATAATGCAGGTACATCATACCTAGCTCCTAAAAAATGAACCTTGTCATCGCATTGTAAATGGGTAGCCAATAATTTGCATTCTTCCATTTTCGGCCCTTCCCCAATTAATAAAAGTATAACGGGCTCTTTTATATTGGGCAATGCCTTAATTAAGGTTGCCTGGTCCTTTTGCTCCGTAAAACTGGAGACTTGAATGATTACCCTATGACTTTCATGGATATTCATCTCGGATTTGGACATTGGAATCGTATTCAGCATCTTTTCAAGGTCCACTCCGTTAGGTATTCTTATAAATTTAGATGCCGATTCTTTCAGGTGTGCCTTCAAGTTTTGTTCTACTTCTTCTGCAATTGTTACGATCTTGTTATACTTTTTATACATCCATCTATCCACCCATTTCAACAAAGTATCGCGGCGGCGATTAGAGGTATTATGCTCTGTAAAAACCATCCTAATATTAGAGCGGCTCAACCATTTAGCCAAAGCGGCCCAGTATAAGCCCGGAAACAGATGCACATGAATTACATCATACTTTTTAAATAACTTCTTTAGTTCAAAGATGTGTTTAGGGCTATAAACCGATCCTTTTGCCAAGGTATGTATTTGGCAACTTTGTGTTTCCTCTAGTTGAATCCTGAAGGAATACGCTGTATTGTCCAACAAGGCTACATCGCAAGTCATTTCACCATCATTTAATTTTGGAACGGTATCCAAAATCAATTTTTCGGCTCCTCCGGCTGCCAAGCTATTAATTACTTGCAATACCTTCATTGGCATAAAGCTTATTGTAGTTGTTATTATAAAGTGTCCAAAAAATAAACAAAAATAGAATTGGGAAAAACATGTTTTTTTGCCTTAACATAATTCCAAGGTTCCCTAAAATAAGAGAGAATGAAATAGAGCCTATAACAAAGAAAATGACAATAGTCTTAATTACATAGTTTCCTTTTCTAAATGATCTTAGAGGTCTATTTACCAGCACTTTATATGTTAAAAATAAAAGAAAAAGATTCTCCACAGAAGACAGGAGCGACAAAACCCCACCACCGTCAATAAATAGGGGTCTGTATAAAAAAGTAAATACCTTTAATGGAAATGGGTATCCCGACATATCCACGCTGGACCCGGTCCGATCTGACGCCAAATCCGCACCACGGCTAGAGGTAAATTCTTGAATGGTCGACAGTTCAAGATTATCAATTTGGATAAACTGAATAACGTAGTTGAACATACTTCCAAACACTCCAGCTAGTATCACAAAAGCGAATATCTTCTGATATGTTTTTAAATTTCCGTCCAACAAATAGGCAATACCGGTAGAAACGATCAAAAACATTGTAATATGCGGACGAATGAGAATGGTTAATAGTAAGCATATTGAAAAAAGTACAATTCGCTTTTTAAGATTCAATAACGCATACACAAATGCAATCACACAAAAGAATAGGATGGCATCCTTACCAATCCCTGAGGACCAAAAATGCAAGTTGGGAAGGAATAAAATGAATGGGAACATCGGTATTCCCAAGAATTTGAATTTCATAAGGTCCTCGGTAGTCCCGAAAACATCCTTAAAAATTTTCAGTAAATAAATGAAACCGAAATAGCCCAAAAAGGAATACAACATATTTCCCGTGAAAAAGGAAAGCTGTAATACATTCGCAGGAAAATAGTTGAAAAAATATATAAAACTTGAGGCCCTGCGGTTTACCACCAAGAAAACCACATCCGAAAATGTACCGTTCTTGGGAAGGTTCCAGAATTTAATTGCATCTCCTCCGCTGCTCGAAACATAAAAATGGAATGCTATGGAAATAGCGAAATGGAAAAAGAAAAGAAGGAGCAACCACTTTTTCTCCTTAGCAGTAAAGCCCCGATAGAGGTTCCTTAAGTTTATCCCAAGGAAAAAAATGATGGCGCATATACAAATGTCAAGCAATAGCATCCTGAGAATGTTTTTTAAACAATTGCAGTATCCTTTTATGTGTACCCTCTGAAAGTTTCATAGGATCCTTACCTTTTCGACTGATAAGATTAAACAAAGTACGTTTAAATTTGGCACCAAACAGTTGAGAAAAATAGTCCTTTAGCCCTATTTTTTTTAAATAATAAAAGAGTTTCTGATTCTTAAGGGTTCTCGTGCTATTCCAATCTTGTATATCATAGTCGTTATAATCACTTATTCCCAAAAACTTGTTTACCTTATGTAAGGTTTCATCTTTATTCCCAATCAGTTCCTCGAAATTCAGAACTAGCACATCCGAAAATATTTCTTTATATCGGCTCACAGGCTCTTCATAAAAGCTCATCCCCAAATAACTGTGCCATGGCAGTTTTCCTTCTTGATATAAGTTCAATTCCCGCTCCATCACCGAATTGAATGAGTCCTTTTCCCTAGAAAGCCCCAAATTCATACTGTAGTCAGAAAACGTTCGATCAAGTGGGTTTCTTAATATGATTATTATTTTTGCTTGCGCATTATACTCATGAATCAGTTTTGCAGATTCTGGATCATGTAAATAACAGGTACTTGCTTCTGCCAAATATTTGTGTGAAGGCAACGATAGTGAAAAAAGCTTGTGGTATTGTTTTTCTGTTTCCACTTTGGCAATATGTAAAGGCTCTGGCAAATTTTTGTTCAAATAAGTCTCTAAATTGAAAAATCGAGAGGGTTCATAAAAACGGGTCGATAAACTCCGAACAAAATAATGTGGTTCCTTGATGGGTGAAAAATATATCTCAGGATGCTGTGAAAGCAAACTGGATAGATTGGTTGTCCCGGCCTTCATAGCACCTACAATAAAAAGATTTGCCTTTCTATTCTCCATAGTCCATTATATCTTCAACATTTTGAACAAAGGGTATGTATTTTTATAGGGTAGTTTTCTCAATACCGACATGGTGAGCGCATGGAATCCCTGGAGCAATCCCCTAGCCTTTTCATACACCAAATCGTCTTCTTCACGGCTATAATGTGAGTAATTTTTTATGTAATTGATTAGTATGAACCGATTGCAGTATCGGTTAAAATAACTCATTTCCTTGTTTGAAATTATCTTTTTTACCTTACCTAAGGTGGTGAGATATATACAAAAATCGAGTGGCTCATAATATTGTTTAGACGCAGAGTCCTCTTCCGTGTTCCTATAAAATGATAGGTTCTTATTTAGGAAAACGACCTCCTTGTCCACACAAAGACGCATCCATAAATCGTGATCCTCGTGCATTTTTTGACCTTCGGTAAATGCTGCTACGTTATCAATACATTTTTTGTTCAATATTGAATTCGAACTATTAATGGGAGGTAGATATTGACTTATTACCTTATAAAAATTCAATGGTTTACATTCACCATCTTGGGGTAATAACGGGTTTTCATAACGCTCTTCCCTATTACAAAATACCCGGGTACGGCCACTAGCGAATAAATCGTGGGTTGGATATGCATGAATCGCTTGAACCATTTCTTCCAAAAATTCTGGGGCCCACCAGTCGTCGGCATCCAAAAATGCGATCCATTCAAACTGAGCATTTTTCATACCCAAGTTTCGCGCAACAGACACTCCCGATCTTTCAATGTTCAGCACTTTTAAACGCTTGTCTGTATAGCTATTGACTACTTTCATTGAATCGTCTGTGCTACCATCATTTACAATAATTAGCTCAAAGTCTGCCATATTCTGCCCCAATACAGAGCTTATGGTTTCCCCAATGAAGGTCTCCTTATTATATAGTGGCACTACAACTGATATCACTGTGAGGATTTCTGCGTTAAACGATTAATCAATTCTATATAGCGTTGTTCAGAATTAGCAAGACTAAATGTATTGGCTCTTTCCCTACCAGCTTTTGAAATCGCTTGATAAAGTTCAGGGTTGTTAAGTAGTCTTTTTATTTCATCTGTTAAAGTACAACTATTCCATTTATCTGGTTTTTCAATTAAGATACCTTGAGAGGTTCTGCATGGAAGGCTAAAATCTAATTGAGAAGTGCTAGCTCCATAAATAATTTCCCTCGGGCCGCCACAATCGGTAGCAATAACAGGAACACCCAAGCACATAGATTCAACAACGACTAAACTAAACGACTCGGAAGACGAAACCATCAATGATAATTTTGCTCCCTTAACCACTGGATACGGGTTTAACAACCCTCCCAAGAGGATTACTGAATCTGAAAGTCCCAAATTGGAAATGGTCGCTTCAATTTCCTTTCGTTTAGGCCCCTCGCCTACCAACACTAATGAATAGTTTGAGCTCTTCAAAAAGTCCTTTAGGTTATGTAATAAACTGATATGGTTTTTTACTTCCCTAAATCCTGCAACATACACCAGATATTCTTCAGGTAAAGGCTGTTCAATGGTTTCTTGCGATTGAATAAGAACCCTATCAATATCTACTCCAGCATGAATTATCTCATGGGAAACACCCAAGGGATAGGCCTCAACAAATTTTTCTTGGATAAACTGCGAAACCGAAACAATTACATCGGCCCTTGCATACAATTTTTTAAAAAGAACATTCAAAAAAGGAAGTGAATTCAGACCAATACTCCATTGTCCATGAATAACGCAAATCACTTTCCCTTCCTTCCGCGTTAGGACGTTCAATAAATTTGGAATCAACATATGGCTAATACTAACCGAAGGAACTTTTTCCCCCTTTAGCTTCCCCAATCTTCTTTTAAGCCTATGAAACCTAATGAAACGGGAAATTGGAGAATTGGATTCCCTCACCGGAAGTTCAATTAATTCCCCTTCAAAAGAATACATCCCACTCTTACGGTTATAGGTAACCAAGGTATGGTCATATTCCTTACACAAACTTGAAGTTAAGTCCGCCACAAATCTTTCTGCCCCACCACCATAAAGACTTGGTATTATGGTTAGTACCTTATTTCTTTTCTGCATACTGTATTATGGCTGGGATACGATTCAATTAGCAATAATCTTTTCTTCTTATTGGGAGATTCAGCCACGCTGCTAAACTACAATAAAATTGAATAAAGACGGATGGAATATCGCCAGTATTAGCCTCCAAATCATCGCCACATAAATTAATCCATAAAACATGATAACAATACCATTTTATTAGGTTTAAGCTAGTATCATTTTCAAGATTAATGGATTATAAATGGTATATTGCGTCCTTACAAATTGACAAGAATTGAAATACCATTTTTACAGTACAATTGCACGATATTTGTTAGGAAAATTGCGCTCCTATCATAAGGATTCCCCCAAACTATTAGTGTTTTCACATGATTTTATTGGGGAAGAGGTTTTCTCCTATGGTGTTTATGAAAAATTTGAGATTGAAACTATGTTGCAATCATTAAATTTTGATTTGCCGCAACATAATATGCTCGATATAGGTGCCAATATCGGCAATCATTCCGTTCAGTTTTCTGAACATTTTAAACATGTGTTCTCCTTTGAACCCAATCCACTTACTTTTGAGGTTTTAAAACTAAATACCAGAAGCAGGAAAAATATCTCGATCTTTAATTTTGGCGTTTCCGACAAGGAAGGTACTTCTCACCTTCACGTTCCCGAAGGAAATGCAGGAGGCGCATATGTTTCGGATAAACCCAGTGAGAATAGTGTCCCAATACAGCTTAAACCATTAGACGGAAATCTGAACGAGCCCTTTGCATTCATTAAGATAGATGTCGAAGGACATGAAGTTAATGCCTTTAAGGGAATGCGACAGATGTTGGACAAAAATAAACCTGTTATCTGTTTCGAATTGATCAATGAAGGGGAATCGGGAATGGAACTTGTTCGTACACTTGAGGAATTGGGATATGGCCCATTTTATTTCCCAAAGGAACCTGGGATAGCCTCCAAATCGGGAAAACCTTCATTTTTAAAGGAATTTATATTTGGCTTTTTCTTCAAGCGAACTTACCAACTTGAAAAGATTGACGCTTTTAACCGACACTTTTATAATTTGGTCATCTGCGCGCACCCAGAAAGTGAGTATCAATTGAAAGAATCTGTAATTAAAAAATAGTCGGATCTATCTTCAGTTTTCTTTTTACGAAAATTACCAATAGAATTAACTGTAGACTTAGAATGAGACTAAAGACAACGGCCGCTCCCTCCACATCCCAAAAATAAACAAAAGGAACGCTCAATATAATACTAAGTACCATCATTTGCATCTGGTTCTTGGAAAGGTATTTCTGGTTGTCCGTCATGTTCAAAACGGCGGCAAGAGGGCCAACGATGGTATTAATGATATGTCCAACACACAGGATGACTACTGGAATATAAGCGACAATATATTCCGATCCGAATAGGAAGCCAATAATCCACTCGCCTCCAAAAATTAGTACGAGTGCAATGGGGATGGACAATACAAATACCAAACGTGCTGTCTTCTTAACAATGCGCTGAAGACTTTCCGTTTGCTGTTGTTCGAAAGCTGTAGAGATATAAGGTGAAATAGCCAAGTTAAGGGCTTCTACGGTAAAGGAGACCAGGGCAGATCCTCGCAAAGCGACATCGAAAATTGCGACAGCCTCATAACTCCCAAATGCAGCTAAGACATAGGTGATTGATTTTGTCTTAATTACCTGCACTCCACTTATGATTGAAAATGGGGTAGCTTCCTTTAACCAGAACTTATTATAAAATACTGCCTCCACTCCTTTCAATCTATTCAGAAGTTTACTTTTCAGAAAAAGGTACCCAATGAAGAAAGCTATCGCCGCAGCCACAATATGGTAAAGCATTGCGGATTGTGGGGTTAATTCTATCTTGCTAAAGTATACAGTGACCAAAGAGACTGTAAACAACATATTCCTTAAAAATGTTTCGGGCATCTGACCAAGCACTACATATTTCAATCCACGTAGCGCGGCCGACCGCAAAGCACCAAAAACTAAAAGTGGCAATAAAAGGAAAGAATACCAAAAGGTTGTCACAGTGTTGATAGGGTATTGTTTCCACCAAATGACATAGGTTATAAAACCTATCACTACAGCCAATAAGCTGGTTATTAATACGAATTGATTAGAACGTATTAATAGCCCTTTCATGGCGCCCCATTCTTTTGTAATCTCATATTTCGAAATATACCGGGTAAGTAGGTGTGGAAGTCCTAAGGAAACAGGTATGGTGATTACTGTTACGGTGGTAAAGGCCAAAACATAAATACCAAAATCCTTTACGGTGAGCATTCGTGCCAACAATATTCCATTGATCAATGCAAATAATGCCGAAAGGAATTTAATGGCAACGCTTCCGATCGCAGAGGTTCGAATTTGTTGACTATTAAAAAAAGAAGATAATTTCACTCCAAATGGTTTGGGTGACCTACATTATCATTCCAGCGGCCACGGTTTCATGCGTAGCATCATCGATCAAAACAAAACTTCCTGTAATTCTATTGTCTCGATACTCATCGATCATAAGAGGTCGGGTGGTACGCACCTTAACGCGTGCAATATCGTTCATGTTAAGGTCTTTGTTTTCTTCATCCCGATTGTATGAATTGATATCAATCTTGTAAAGAATATCCTTTATCATCGCCTTTTGTTCATTGGAGGTATGCAAAATGGTATATTTCGCCCTAGGGCGCGCTGCACCATTATTTAACCAGCAAATCATGGCGTCAAATTCTTGGCTTGGTGTTGGCTTATTGTTCGTTTTTACAATCATATCGCCACGACTCACGTCTATATCATCCTCTAGGGTAATAGTAACCGACATAGGTGCATAGGCTTCTTCTAAAGCTCCACTAATGGTGTCAATGGTTTTGATGGAAGACGTAAATCCTGATGGCATGATAGTAACCTCATCACCAGGTCTAAAAATTCCGCTGGCCACACGGCCTGCGTAGCCTCTGTAATCAATAAACTCTTTGCTCTGTGGTCTTAGCACTGTCTGCACTGGAAATCTCGCATCAATTTTATTGATGTCGCTACTAATATGCATATGCTCTAAGGTATGCAACAATGGTGCTCCCTGAAACCATTCCATATTTTCTGAACGGTTTACTACATTATCCCCATTAAGTGCACTTATAGGAAGGAAACGAATATCCTTTACATACAATTTAGATGAAAACTCTTCAAATTGCGCTATGATATCTTCGTATACCTCTTCTTTATACTCAACCAAGTCCATTTTGTTCACACAAACAATGATATGAGGAATCTGCAATAAGGATGCTATAAATGCATGACGCTTGGTCTGCTCTATAACACCATTTCTGGCATCTATAAGAATAAGGGCTGCGTTTGCCGTAGAAGCACCCGTTACCATATTTCGGGTATACTGAATGTGTCCTGGGGTGTCCGCAATGATGAATTTACGCTTGGGTGTGGTAAAATAACGATAGGCAACATCGATGGTAATACCTTGCTCGCGTTCATCCCTTAAGCCATCGGTAAACAAAGCAAGATCCACTCCTTCGTGCCCTTTACGTTTACTCGTAGACTCTACGGCTTCTAGTTGATCTTCGAAAATTGCTTTGGAATCGTACAATAATCTACCGATTAAGGTACTTTTTCCATCATCCACACTCCCTGCCGTTGTAAATCGTAATAATTGGTTGTTATCTATGGCCATGTAATTCGTACTTGGTTCTTGGTTTTACTTCTTGAATTTAAATTAAAAATATCCTTGACGCTTTCGGTCTTCCATTGCAGTCTCGCTTCTCTTATCGTCCGTTCGGTTCCCTCTTTCGGTCTGTTTCATTGCAGCCACTTCGGCAACGATTTTTTCTAGGGTGTCAGCGTCACTTTCCAAACCACCGGTAATGGTGATATCGCCAAGGGTTCTGAATCGAATTTTCTTGTTCTCCACAGTCTCATTTTCTTCCATAATAAGATGTTCCGATACAGGGATCCATGAATTGCTCCTCCAAACCACATTGCGTTCATGTGCAAAATAAAGGGAAGGTATACTGATGTTTTCCCTAAGGATATAGTTCCAAACGTCCATTTCGGTCCAATTACTTATGGGGAAAGCCCTGAAATGCTCTCCTTCGAAATGATTTCCGTTCAATATATTCCATAACTCCGGACGTTGATTCTTAGGATCCCATTGCCCAAAATCATCCCTGTGGGAGAAAAAACGTTCTTTAGCCCTAGCTTTTTCTTCATCCCTACGTCCTCCACCAATGGCACAATCGATACGGTTTTCTTCTATGGCATCCAACAAGGTAGTAATTTGAAGTGCGTTCCTTGTGGCATTCTTACCTTTCTCCTCTGCTACACGGCCCTTGTTTATTGATTCCTGAACAGAACCAACAATCAATTCAACACCCAACTCTTTAATAAGATCGTCACGGAATTTGATAGTTTCCGGGAAATTATGCCCCGTATCCACATGCATTAATGGAAATGGGATTTTAGAAGGATAAAACGCCTTTTTTGCCAAGTGCGTTACCAGGATTGAGTCTTTTCCTCCAGAAAAAAGAATTACAGGATTCTGGAATTGCGCCCATACTTCACGCAAAATATAAATGGCTTCGGACTCCAATTCATCCAGATAATTCAAATAATACTTACTCATCTATTTTCAGTTTGTTTTCAATATGTGCTATAACGGTTTCTACCGCAGTTTCCACAGAAATCTTAGTGGTGTCTATTTCAATGTCGGGAGATTGTGGTGCTTCATAGGGAGCATTTACACCCGTAAAGTCCTTTATCTCACCTGCACGAGCCTTTGCATACAATCCCTTTACATCCCTACGCTCGCATTCTTCTATGGGTGTGTTTACGAATACCTCTACATAATTGTCCTCACCCAAAATTTGCTTTATATTTTCCCGATCTACACGGTAAGGTGAAACAAAAGCAGCTAAGGTAACCAAACCGGCATCTACCATTAAATTGGCAACTTCGCCAATACGTCGGATATTCTCTTTTCTATCCTCTGGTGAAAACGTGAGGTTATTGTTCAGTCCCTTTCTTACATTATCTCCATCCAGGATGTAGGTGTGTATTCCTTTTTCTACCAAGGATTTTTCAACCGCATTGGCAATGGTTGATTTTCCGGAACCACTTAAGCCCGTAAACCATAGTAAGAATGAACCATGCCCTTTAATGGACTTTCTCATTTCCCTATCTACGTTGAATTGATGAGGAATTACGTTCTTTTGCATTAGTTCTTACCTAGTTTCCTGTAAATGTAATTTCGTATTCTACCCAAAGGTATTTTGAGCCATAAACGCTCATGAAAATAATAAAGTGCAAATTTAGTAATTAACTCGGTTAAAGCTATAAAAAGTGCGACTTCATTAAAACTATTCAATACAGCGCCAGAAATGATGAAGGTCATGGTGGTTGCCACCAGTCTCCAAGAGATAGATTTATAAATAGTAGCCCTTTTGGTGACTTCGCCATTTTTTCTGTAGCGCTGCCAAATTCTCTCGTGCAGATAGTAAGTAAAAAACTTAATTAAAAATTCTGCCGCACCAATCTTAAACGCATCTTCTAAGCTACATTGCCCAAACAAGCACGTAATTAGCAATGCTACCAAAATGGTATCTGTAGTGGCAACGATTCGCCAAGAGATACCTTTTAGCAGACTTCGTATATGTGATTCTTGTTTGTACTGAGCCATGTTAAGATGTCACCAGAAAATAGGGGTTCAGTAGGTTTTCCTTATTGTATGCAAGGGGAAGTTGGGTATCTTGGTCTATCACCTTAATACCTACCGCCCTGCAAATGGCATCCCCAGCGGCAGTATCCCATTCCATTGTTGGTGCAAAACGCGGATATACATGTGCATTTCCCTCTGCTACCAAACAAAACTTAAGTGAACTTCCCTTAGAGACAATTTCAACTTCCTGCCCTAGCTTTTCAATAAAAGCTTTAGTGTCCTCATTGAGATGTGACCTACTACCTACAACCTTTACTGGCTGTGAAAGTGCTGCTGGCGACATTGGCAGGGCATCCTCGATTATTTGTTCTGGAGCGTATTCCTGGTCTTCAATTATTAACTTAAAAGAGCCCTTATCGGCACCTTGTGTAAAGTAAAGGGTTTTGGTAACAGGCACATAAATTACCCCTAGTTGGGGCGTACCCTGTTCCACCAAAGCAATATTTACGGTAAACTCTCCATTACGCTTTACAAACTCTTTGGTTCCATCTAAAGGGTCTACGATCCAGCACCTACTCCAATCTTTTCGCTCATCATATTCAATCTGTTTATTTTCTTCACTAATAATTGGGAATGGAGTTTGCTGTAAATAAGAATTAATAATATCATTACATTCCTTATCTGCAATTGTTAGCGGAGAGTCATCACCTTTAAACTCTACATCGAAGTCGGTGGCATAAATTTCCATGATGGCCTTACCTCCTTCAATAGCAGCTTTAATGGCAGTTTGTAAGTGTTTGTTCATATGGGGAATATAAGTGCGCAAAGGTACAATAAATAGCAAGAATTCATAATTATGTTTACTTTTATACACATGAAGAAAATGACCTACTTATTCCTACTAATTATCGCTCAAGTGAGTTGCCAGGATTTTGGAAAAATGCAGTTCGTTGCAGACCTTCCGGGCCAGATTAATGAGGTAAGCGGAATTGAAATATTCCCAGGCGACCCTTTTATTTGGACCATTAACGATTCCAGGAATCCACCAGAGGTGTATGCCTATAATTTGCAACGCAAAAAAATGGTACAAACCATTCGCGTTAAAAATGCACCCAATATTGACTGGGAAGACCTCGCCACAAGCCCAGATGGAACCCTCTATGTAGGTAACTTTGGAAACAACATTAGTAATAGGACCGATTTGGCAATTTACGGTATTCAAAAACCGGGATCATTGGACAAACGTCGATATGAGCCCATAGAAACCACTTTTACATTTGCCGATCAATTAAAATTTCCGCCCAAAGAAAAGAACAAGAGCTATGATGTAGAGGCCTTCTTTTACCTTAATGAGCATTTCTACCTATTTACAAGAAATAGAGCTAAGAAATATGACGGTACCTCAAAGATTTACCGTCTCCCCGCTAAACCAGGGGAACAGACCGCTGCCTTTATTGGCGAGATAAAAACCTGTGATGATCAAAGTGATTGCGAGATCACCTCAGCAGCCATTCATCATGAAACTGGTAAAATTGCACTTTTATCCTATAATAAAGTCTGGATAATTTCGAATTACACTGGAGACAATTTCGCACATGGAGATATTGATAAAATTAAATTGGGACATCGCTCACAAAAGGAAAGTATCTGCTTTAAAAACGAGAACGAAGTATACATTGCTGATGAGCGCTCCCGAGGCAAAGGAGGAAATCTCTATATGTTGAATCTAGAGGGGCATTAAATAGATTGATCCTCTAAGTTGGAATAAGCCTGTGAATGATTCCAATGGCAACCCCAAATTCAATTTTCTACTATCCTCATTTCCTATTTTGCTCTCCCATCATTTGGGATTTCAATAAATGTAAGGTATGTCCATAATAAATGTATGGGAACTTTGTAATTGGAATCAAAAATTCATGATTTAAGACCTAATTAACTTATTATTAACTAGTTGCAAAATGTAAAAACGTGTTAAATGGTTAACTTTAAGTAGAATACAAACCTAATTTTTAATTTAACACTAATACATTATGAAAAAAATCATTTATGCATTTTTAATTGTTGCGCTGGGTGTAGTTTTCTACAGCTTCACCGCAAATGACACGAACGTTGATACTACTCTAACAGAAATGAGTACTACCAATGAAGACGTATTGTTAAAGACAATCGATAAACCCGAGCTTAACCGTTTAATTGAAAAGAACTTTATCCGTTTTTTCGATGAGGTGAACTATATCGATGCGCTCTATTCTGAAGCAGAAGGCTATTATTTTGCTGTCTACGGACAAAAAAATAACAAAGAGTCCCTGCAATTCCTTAAAGTCGAGAAGGATGACGTGGACAACGAAACGTATACTTATTTTGACTTCGAAGGAATTACCATTACAGAAAACACTGAGTACTGCTACAGGGGGGCTGAATGTATAGCGTGCACTTATCAACCCTGCTGCCCTGGTTGTAATATTATTTGTGGGCCATATCCCATTGCATGCGATTAGATAATTTTCTCAGTAAGAAAACCAAAGGGTCCAAACATGGGCCCTTTTTTTATATGTAAACATAATGGGAATACATTCGAAAAGGTACTTGTGTTATGAAAAAATATCGAAATTAAAAAATAGGAAATGTCCTGTTTTTATTATTAACTTCACGATGTAATTTGTTTCAGAATTTGTTGTGCACTACTTCCCCTAGCACTTCACTTTTTGGTTGTTCTTGTAACTACTTAAAAATCAAAAATCTATTGATTTTTTATTATTGTAGTTATGAAGGTATAACTCAAAAATAGAATTAATTCAATACAACCCGTAAAACTTGAATTTCAAGAAATCCGACAACTGTTGTCGTAATTTTTTTGATTTATCGGTTCAAAATTAATTTTAAAAAGTAGCTTTAATAACATAACCATCGACCCCCAATATGCAAAAATTAGGATTACCCATTGCCCTTATTGCACTCGCTGCAGTCATTATTTCTTTTTTCTACAATTCAACTTCAGATTTAGTCTATGTGGACGTCAACAAACTCCTTGAGGGGTATGATAGAACACAGGTAGAACGCAGTAAGTTCGAAGAAAAAGCCAAGGGGTTACAAGCCAATGTAGATAGTCTTATCGCTAATTGGCAAGAAGAACTGAAAACCTACGAAAAGGAGCGCTCTTCCATGACGCAAAAGGAAATACAATTGAAGCAGGAATTGCTATCCAATAAACAACAACAAATTGGGAGCTATCAGCAAGCTATTCAAAAGCAAATTCAGGAGGAGGACCAAAAAGCCACGCAAACCGTGATCAATGATATAAACGATTATGTTAAGGAATATGGCAAACAACATAATCACAGTATCATATTCGGGGCCAGTGGATCTGGTAACATTATGTATGCAGATGAAGCATCGGATCTCACTGAAATTGTGCTTGAAGGATTAAACAAAGAATATCAAGGGAATTGACAATATAAATGAGGGGAGACATTTTAATTTTATTTTTAGCGATTACTCTTTTCGCTAGTTGCAATAGGACTTCATTTGATCATGAAGAAGATCTTCTTGCACACATCAAAAATCCTGAGAACGGATATCTGCAAGAGAAAAAAGTAAATGGGGTTGACATAGCCCTAATGTATCGTCCGACAGATCTTTTGGTGAACCAAGAACTCAATGGCAATCATTCGGAGCAGCTAGTTGATTCGTTACGGAAAAAATATGCATCCTATCTCTATTTCAACCTTCATCTTTCCAAAAATGGAAAGGAACTCTTAAGTGCTGTGCCAAGTGACAGAAACGAATTTGGAGCATTGGTGAACAAACTTGCCTTTGGAATGGGCGAAAGCGTTCACTTGTATACGAATACCAAGGATACCATTGCCATGGCAGATTATATCTATCCAAGGATGTATGGTATGTCGGGGTCTACTTCACTCCTATTGGTCTATCCTAACAATGAAAAAGCAAAAAATGCAGATTTCCTCAATTTCACAATAGAAGATATTGGTTTAGCCACAGGGGAAATCAAATTTAAAATATACCAGGAAACTATAGCTAATGAGCCACAATTAGCATTTAATCCCGAAAATGAATGAAAAAAATAAATAGAATAATTCTCGGTCTAGCCATCCTTTTGTGCATTTCCAATTTTGGTTCTTTATATGCCCAAGGGCCTAATTCGCCTGAGGCTGCGAGTTTTGAACCCGTGGATGCCACAGATATGGTAAATCTGATCACAGGTGATTTTTCGTACGTGCTTCCGGTAATAAATGTCCCTAGTCCAGAAGGTGGTTATCCCTTAACATTATCCTATCATGCCGGGGTAACGGTAGATCAAGAAGCTTCATGGACAGGATTAGGATGGAGCCTTAATCCAGGTGCCATCAATAGAAGTGTAAACGGATATCCAGATGATTGGAAACATGGACTAGTAAAAGAAATGGCATATGACGAAGGTGGCAGTGAATATAGTGCTTCTGTATCCATTGGGGTAGGTATACCAGGAAAATGGTCTGTAGGAGTAGGTGTTTCTTGGGGTTCAAACAGATCGTTAGGCGGAAGTGTAAGCCTGAGTATTGCAGGAATTTACGGATCTATTGGTACAGATGGGGTTTCTGCCGGTTATGGATTCAGTGATAATTTCGGAGTCGGTTTATCTGTTGGGTTTAATGGAAGTTTCGGAATTGGCGCCAATTTAGGTGTAAGCAAAGATGGAGCGCTTTCTCTAAATATGGGAATTGGATATGGACCGGGTGGACTTAATGGGAGCTTAGGTTTATCTAAATCTAAATTGGACAAGGATGGTAATTTGATAAGGGGAAAATCCAGTGGTATTGGTGTCAGCTTATCTTCTTCAGGTTTATCTGTAAGTGGAAAAGCCAATGGGTTTGGTACTTCTGTAAGTGCTTCCTTCGGTAAATCTATTTCTAAATCTGACTATACTGTACGTCAAGAAAACAACAGTTTTATGATTGTAACTCCATGGGCTTTCTTCTCTTTTGGAAAGAACAAGGTTAGTTGGGAATTGAAAAGCATAAGTAACTTCCAGACCTCTGGAGCGATTTTTTCTTATCATGTTCCTGGCGGTAGCTATGGCTTGGACGGATCAGATTTTAATATTACATCTGACAATAGTTTGAGAAATAAGGATGCTTATGAAGTGAGTACTCAAAGTACCTTTGAGCAATCCAAGGAAGATTCATATATAAAAAACCATAATGTAGCTTTTGCCAATTTCGATAATTATAGTGTGGATGCTCAAGGAATTGGTGGAACTATTAGTCCCGTTCTGGCCAATAATATTAGGCTTTATCCATTTTCAGGAATGTGGTTAGAAGATTCTAATACATCCATCACCCATACGAACTTGGAAGGTACCACGGTTACGGAAAAACCTGTTTATTTCAATTTCAAATCATTCAATAGCTCATTTCTCAATGTTCTACCCTACGATATTAGTTATGTAGGTGGCGAAGCAGTTTATAATACGGCATTACCTCCTTCTCCTCCTCCACCGGGTTTCTCCTATAATTCAGATCAGACTCTTATTCATAGAGATGGATTATATGATGAACCAAACCACCGGATTAAACAAGGTAGACATGTGGAATACTTCACGGTAGAAGATATTAGATCTGGCGTGGCGGAGACTAAAGGGTTTTTGGATGTAGATAATAATTTTGTTAGGGATGTTAATTCCTGTGGTTATGTTGGAGAGGGTTTTATTGAAATTAATTTCAGGGAAAGCATTGGTGCCTTCAAAGTTACTGCACAAGATGGCAAGACCTATCACTACTCACTCCCTGTTTATCAAGGGGAGGAGGTCCGAAGATTATATGGTATTGTCGACGACAAAACAGAAGATCAGGCACAAATGGACCGCATGAAGTTGGATATGTACGCTACCCACTGGCTACTTACGGCGATTACGGGTCCTGACTATATAAAAATGGACCCTTCAAGAAAATTTCCTGATGAAGGGGATTATGGCTATTGGGTTCGGTTTGAGTATGGCAAATGGAGTAACGGATATATATGGAAGACACCTAACGGGAAATATTCAGAAAGTGTGGATGTATTCGATAAGGCCAAAGAGTATTCTTGGGGTCGTAAACAAATCTACTATTTAGATAAGATTAAAACCCGTACCCATACCGCACTATTTAGTAAAACCCTAAGACGCGATAATAAAAGCGAGGCAATGGTATATAAAAATATGTATCATAGGGAATCGGGATCGACCAATTATATGCAAATGGGAAGTCATCCACTATTGGCATTGGACAAAATTATACTACTGAAAAACGAACATGCTAACGGTCTAAGCAAAGCAGCAGGAGCTCCACTTGCTGCGACACAAAATTATAGCTATGCAATTTCCGGAACCTATGGTAGAGATCCAGATTGTCCCTGGAGAACATGTCCTAATGTATGGCAGGAACGCGATTATTATTTAAGACAATTTGATGTAAACCTTAATGACAACGTATTTGACGAGAATGATTTTGCTGGCCTAAACATTGAAGATAATGCTCTGAAGGTAATCAAATTCAACTATGATTATTCATCTGCATATGGTGCCCCCAATTCTGATTTGGGTAAGTTAACTTTAAAAAATGTTCATTTCAGGGGAAAAGGTGGAATTGGGCTAATACCTAGTATCCGTTTCAGATATGCTTCAAATTACTCTTATAATGCCGAAAAGAGAAATGATTTTGGCTATCACAAGGATAACCCACAGGCATGGAGTCTCAATCAGATAACTACCCCTACGGGAGCGAACATCAATATTTATTACGAGCCCGATACCTATGACAAAGTTGCCATTAAAAATGGAAGGGTATTTACCAGTAAATTAAAGTTTTCTTTCCTCATACCACCTCCAGAAGGTGGTAGTAACCCGGATACTGCACCAGAAGGAATCACAAGGATAAAAATAGAGATTGACGACCAAGATGATACTGCAAATGATCTAGTGCTATCCGAGTATTTCGATCCTTCCCAACCATTCTTTATGGATATGTGGTACTCTGCGGTGTATAACCATTCTGGAGCCGGATATGATCGCTCAAGTGTTAATATTGACTCCAAAATGGCCACCATTACTGAGTTAAATACCGCTGGGAATTATATGATCGTAGAGGTCATGGCATCGAGCCCATTTTTCCGAGATGTATTTCAACATTCAGCAGAACCAGTTTCTGTATTGCATGCTGGAGGGTCATATAATGGTGTTGAGAATCAGAACCATCCTAGATTCGACTTGGCTTGGACTCCCGAACAAGGATGGAGGAAATACTCAATGCGACATACGGTAATTGCAAATAAACACAGACCAGATAACGAAAGTGGCATTAGGGTTCAGAGAATAGCCATTAATGATAGTGGCAGTAATTATACAACAAGCTATAGTTATATCGACCCAAATACTAATACTTCCTCTGGTATAATTTCGTATTACCCGGAACCGCATTACAATATAACCCAACAGGTCCCTTACGTGAGTCTATTGCCTTCGCCTGTAGTTACTTACAAGTACGTAACCGAAACCAATAGTGATTTGAGCAGGCAATACAAATTCAAGGTGCTCGAAGAACTAGTTCAAAATGCGACCACAGTATCTTTTGGAGAATTTTTAGAAATTGAATGCTCTGAGGAAAACCCTGCAACGGATACCAATATTAAGGAACTCGTGGTAAAGAATAACCTCAATTCACTAGGAAATGTAGAAGAAATTAAAGTTTTCAACTCTGAAGGTCAACTAACTTCAAAAGTAAACAACTCCTACCATACGGCAGATGATTTTTATAGTGTAGGCCAATTCACTCAATCATTCTACACATCGAAGCAAGTGACTCAAGGGAGCAGTTCCAAATACTTTCACAATGTAGGTTCCAAGGCGGATATATATAACAATTTAAATTTGGTAAGCGAGAAAAAGAATAATTTCGAATCTACCACGGAATATGCAGAATATAGTCCCTTGACTAATCAAATTCTTGCAACCATAACTGAAGATAGCAAAGGAAATCGCTTTAAAAATGAAATTATTCCTGCTTATACTGTAGCCGAATATAACCCTATTGGCGGATATGGTATGGGTAGTGCCTTTGATAATCCTACCAATAGAAATATGCTCACACAGGTTGCAATTGAGAAAGCATATCTTGAACATGGTGGAGAATGGAAAGAGACTGGAGTTGGAATTACCACTTGGAGCAATAAATGGACCTATTCAAGTAACAACGACGCACTTGAAACGCCTTCGCTGGAAAGTGAAAAGATATGGCGCAAGCATAAAACTTATGTTTGGAATGGTGAAGTAGACGAAAACGGGATTTATGAGAACTATGTAGGAATAAATGACAACTTTAATTGGACTGTTGGAAATTGGCCAGATGGTAGTTTGCAAACAAATCCCGATTGGAGAAACATTGCTACTGTTACCAGATATGACCACTACTCCCTCGCAATAGAAGCTAAGGATATAAATGGAAATTTCACAATTTCCAAAATGTGTGATAATGATACTAAAGTACTGTTTACGGCAAACTCTGGATACTACGAATCTTTCAATACAGGCGCAGAATATTATGATACAGCCACCTCCCGATTGGATCCGCAAGTAAGGGGAAATGCTAGTTTACGGACCACTGAAAAAGCGCATACAGGCCAATATTCTTTAAAAATCACAACTAGTGACAATAGTTTTGGTGCTGTCCTCAAAGGAGGGAATCACAGAGCCGGTAAGTACAAAATGTCTGTATGGGTGCATAAGGACAATTATAGTAATGCGCGGTTTAAACAAACATATGGAGGAGCACTTCAAGAATTTAACGGCGAAAAGATTTTTGCTGGCGATTGGGTTCAGCTAAATCATTATTTCGATAGGAGTGAATCACAAACATCTGGGGATACCATATTTATGGTGGCTTCCCTAAGTGGAACTATTTATGTAGACGATTACCGGTTACATCCGATCTCTACAAGTATTAACAGCTATGTCTATAATTCATGGGATGAGCTTGAATACATTCTTGACGAGAACAATTTAGCTACTTATTTTGTTTACGACGCCGCTGGTAGGTTCTTAGAGTCCTACAATGAAGTGGTGGATGATGCTGAAAATGGAATTGTAGGAGGTTTTAAGTTATCCGAGAAAAACTATTACCGATATAAGAATCAATAATTTGATTTTACGAAATATAATATTAACTTTGATGGAACAAGATAGGAGAAGTAATTCATATAGAGTCGTCCCGCAAGATCGGGTATCTGTAAGCTTGAACTTAAACAGCTCTTCTCCTTTTCTTTTTTCTTCTATTACCCACACACATAATGGCAATAAACAGAAGTGATTTTTTACGCCTCTCGGCGTGGGGATTTGTGGCTACGCTATTACCTCTTCATGAGATAAAAGCGCTTTCCTTTATTAGTTCGGCGAACAACTATAATAAGGAAGACCATATGTTGGCATTAAATAATGCTGCACAGGCTAAGGAGCATTTCTTTAAAAAGGAGTACTCTAAAGCAGAAATCGTTTATTTAGACTGTATCAAATTAGCGCCAGCTGATATTAGATTATATGATGGCTTGCAGAATGTCTATGGAGCTCAAGGAAAATGGTTGTTGTGTGTAGAATTATTCAAAAACGCCATGAGTGCCAATCCAGAAAAAGTGGAATTTTACGATAGGGCCGCACGTTCCCTTATGCGGTTAGAATTGGGATACCCCGACATTGCTGCTCAATATAGGGATCAAACAAATTCCGATTCTTTGCTCAAAGATGCAGAATCCTTGTACACTAGGGCCATTCAAATAAATCCAGATGCTTTATATCTAAAAATTGGCGAGGCAAAGGTAAAACACAAGATAGCTATAGATGCTGTCAATATAGATTATAAAACCAACAAAGTTCACAAGGCCAACCGGAAAAATAGAAGGGCTCTCCATAAAGCCAGGTATTCTCCTTTGAGTAATGATGAACTACTCAACCGAATCACAATTATAGAAAACAAAAGGAGGAACACACTTTATTTTGATAACGAGAACAATACAAGGCGTAAAAACATTCAAAATGAACTAAAGCTAATTCATATGGAATTGGCCAATCGTTATTTCAATGAAAAGAATTATGACGGGGCTATGAACTATGCTCAAAAGGTTTATGCAATTGACATCAACGATACGAAAATTGTAAAGCTCATCAAGCGCCTTTTCATAAAATCTAAGAATTATTCTGGATTAGTAGATTTTCAACTTCAATATGATAGTCAGAATAGAACTGTTTATACAGCACTCGGAGTTATGCACGCCCTTCAATTAAAATATGAAAATGAAACCCAGTCCCCTTCCCTCCTCTCACAAGCCATTGCCATTGGTGAAGACTTGCTAATTAATTGGGGATTGGTAGATTCCTTAATGATAAAAACAATTGCCAAATTAACTACCATTTACATTTTAAACCGTCAATATAGAGAGGCCATAGAATTAGTAAGAAAGATTATTGATACTGTTCCTATAAAATCTGAAGGGATGATTAATACCTTGATCTATTGCTATGGAAAAGCACATATGGAAAATAGGGATTTCACGGCAGCAGAAGAAATCGCTTTGCTGGGAATAAAGGATTACAAAGCCATTGACAGTCCTAAACATGAAAACGTAAAGTTACTGGCAGATAAGAAGGAAAAGAACATATTTACCATGAACCTTCCATTGTACTATCTGCTTTACGAAATCTATAATAGAATGGATAATGATTTCGATAAAGAAAGTACGCTTCAGTACATCTTAACCAATGATCCTGAAAACAGGTTCGCTTCAAATCGCCTTTAAAAGTTGAATAATATGAGTAAGCACATTAAATATATTTTAGTTGGTCTCACGGTGTTATCGTTTTCGGGTTTGTACGGTCAGAACTGTTGGGATTACGAAGAGCACGTTCCCATTAACCGCGTTGGGGGAACTGTAGTTATATCTGAAGTATACTTCGACACTCACTATAGTGAACGAATCGAGACGAAATATCATCATATTGGTGAGTATATAGAGTTGTTCAATTCTTCTACCGAAGATATTGACATTTCGGGTTGGAGGATTAAAGACCATACTTCGGAATATACTTTCCCCAATGAAACTATAATCGATTCGGGCGACTTCTTGGTTGTTACCTATGCGGGAAGGGTAATCGATAATAGGCCGGGGACGAATTTCTTGTTCGATGTAGACAAATTTGTGGACTTATTTCCAGAATCTGCGGGTTTTGAAGACCAAATTATTTTACAGAACAATTTTGTACTTCATAATCCGTATGCCACCATAGAATTATTCAATAAGAATGCTTTTTTAATAGATCAGGTAAAATATACCACCCAAGGGCCTGCGGGTTCCCCAGAATGTGCTATTTATAATTTCTGCGGTGACTTGGACAATGGTGATGGCGGGGTTTTTAATGGCCCGATCTATGTTTCATTGGCTGCGCAATTAGAAGCTCAGGGCTTTCCCCCTACTCAAACCGAGCGTTATTTCAAGAAATCCATTCACCTTCAAGACAGAATTAACTATTACGATCATCATGACCTGTTGGATATCTATGTTCAGGAAGATGGTACACCGTTTAGCCTTCCTTTTCCCATAACTTTGCAGCAGCCTACAGAGGCATTGGATGCCTTTCCTCCACCGCCCCCACCTTCTATCGCAAATTTTAGTACCAGTTCTAATCATATTTACTCGGAATCATTCAATGTTTATGGTGAAATGACTAGCAAATCTGGGGCATATTTTAATGGGATGGGAAAGCCAACTGTCAATTATTTCTGGGACAAGGACTATAACAAGGTTTGGGGAACTCAAGTGAAGTATGACAGATTAGGAAGGGTTGCTTTAGAAACACTACCCGCTCCGTCCTGTGACGGCTTTGTGCATGATCCACGCTTCATTTATGGAAACTTTAATACCTATGTGCCCAATGATTCCGATTATGACTATCTAAAAGAGGTAGATATGCCCGTAAATACTTTTTCGAGTTTAAGAAGGTATTACAGTAACGAAAACACCAACGAAAAACTCCAAGCAACTACAAGTAGGCCCTATTTCAGAACGGTGTATGACAGATTAAATCCAGGAAGGGTTATGAAAACCATTGGTGGTAACCAAATAGATGGGGAATGGAAAACGGGTTATACTTTCGAAGTTCCTGCTGCTCAGGAAATGTATTACGTTTTCGGATCCGATTATTTTAACGGTCCAATTAATAGTGAAGGAGAAGAGGTAATTACCAAGTATACCAAAAACATAACATTAGATGTCCAAGGTAACGAATTGATAGAGTTTTTAGATACCAATGACAATGTCATTGCTAGGGCTAGATCTGGTGGAGCATTGGAATATGAGGTAATCTCTGTGATTGGAGACCAGGGTTATGTGGATGTGCACATTCCATATGGGGTCAATTCCCTATCCTATTTAACCAGTGCATCCGATTATACCATCTATGACTTGAAAACAGGAAATATTGTTTCCTCCATTTCTGGAGGCAACGTATACCGCATTTCGTCGACACCCGATAATTCCAACCCACAAACCTATATTTCTTCAACTGGTGCGGTGGTAGCCCCTTCGGGAACCAAGGGTGTAAGATATAATGTGAATTACATAGATTATGAGCTGTATTACTATGATGACATAGGTCGTCTCAAAATGTCAACTCCACCAATAGGATTTGATAACTCTTGTCTTACCAATGTCCAATCGACCGTAAGCCATAACATGGCTACTACCCATTCCTATAATGCCCTAGGACTGGTTATTGAAACTGAAACACCCGATGAAGGGTTTGCAAAGTTCAAGTATAGGAGTGATGGTCAGATGCGTTTCTCCCAAAACAGTGAACAAGCTCTGGTAAATGAGGTTGCCTTTACCGACTATGATACCCAAGCAAGACCAATAAGAAGCGGTGTCGGCACAGGTAACTTTACAAATTTAGACCCAGCCTCCGATATGATTACTGTTGGATTGCGAGAAATACATGAAACTTTGTATGATATAGCAGATCCAAGCTTACCCAGTATTCTTTCAACTAATGGTCTAGACCCATTGGATTATACCCAGAGCTTCTTATCAGACAATGTGTCCATGACAAAGATATCACCTTCAGTAGGTGCTCCTGCTACAAGTACCACATGGTATAATTATGATGCTTATGGGCGCATAAAATGGTCCGTTCAGGATATAGATGGCCTTGGTTTAAAAACGATTCATTATTCGTACGATCACAACGGTAATTTAAAGGATATGATCTATCAAAAAGATGATCCTTCCGAACTTTTTGTGCACCGTTACACATACAATCTGAACAATGTGTTGCTGAATGTTGCTACCTCTAGGGATGGCATAGATTTTAAAGAACAAGCAAATTATGATTATTTTAAATCTGGACAATTAAAACGGATTGAAATTGCCGATGGACTTCAAGGAACCGATTATGTCTATGCTCTTTCTGGGCTCCTAAAGAGTATAAACGATCCTTCATTAAACTTTAGCGAAAGCATGGGTGGCGATGTAAATGACATTTTCGGAATTACCCTCGATTATTACAATGGTGATTACTTGCGAAATGAGTCTCCTATAAAAACTACACCGCAAGGAGGTGATAGATATGATGGAAATGTTAAAGCCATTCGTTGGAGTACTAAGGAATTGTCTTCCACAGATACACAGGATGCTTATTTGTATTCCTACAACCCCAATAATTGGTTGAGTGAGGCAATATTCGGAAGTGCAGATAGTAATGCCAATATTCTTGAAAGTGATGACTACAAAGTATCTAACCTTACTTACGATTCCAATGGGAATATTATTACTTTAAATCGAACCAAGAATACAGTCCTCGGTACTAATGAAATGGACGACTTTACATATCATTACAATGATGATAAGAACCAACTTAACCATATTACAGACGATGCCCCTTCTCCGAGTGATGCAGACGATTTGGAAACTCAAACCTTAGATAATTATGAATATAATGAAATTGGGCAATTGGTTAAGGATAATGAGGATGGTGTTATTTATGAATACAATTCCATTGGATTGGTTCAAAGGGTAAAGCAAACCTCGGGACAACCTATTCTTGAGTATGAATACAATGATAAAGGACAACGTATTAGTAAAGAAAGTTTCAACAGTGGTGGATCGCCCATCATTAAAACACATTACATCAGGGATTTGAATGGGAATCCAGTTGCCATTTATGAGGGTAATAACTTGAAAGAACACCCAATTTACGGTAATTCAAGGTTAGGAATTCATAATAGAAGTGACGCGTCGGACACCTATCAGTTTACTGATCATCTAGGCAATGTTAGAGCATTGGTGCAACAGGCCTCTGATGAAAATCCTATAATTTATGAAGAGAATTTCAACGATTTAATGAGCATAGAACCAGATACCTGGTTGCCTGGGGGTTATGCCGCTATTGATTTGGTTGATCAAAAACTCCGGGTTACGGTAACTCAAAATTGGAATTATACGCGAATTCGCTTCCATTTGGAGGCCGGTAAAACGTATCAGATTAAATATAAAATTGAAATGGAATCAATTTTAGGTCAATTTTATGCGTTGGCACGGAAAGTGGGCGGTGGTAGCGACTGGCTGTATCATAGTGGTTCCAGTATACAACAAGGTGGATATTATACTTACACCATACAGCCAACTTCCACAGGACAGCACGAGCTTTTGTTTGGTGGTTGTAGAATATTGGGGTACCCAAACGGCACAGATTTCGTTCAACCCAATATATTTTATCTAGATGATATAGAAGTTAAGGATACCAGTGTAGATGTTATTGGGTATAAGGATTACTATCCAGGTGGAATGATTATGCCAAATAGAAATTTAGACAACGACTATAGATATGGGTACCAAGGTGAATTTGCCGAGACGGATGAAGAAATTGGCAGGGTTGCCTTTGAACATCGCCTTTATGATGCTAGAATAAATAGATGGCTTTCTCCCGATAAGGAAAGTGAATTCCATTCTCCCTATAAAGCAATGGGCAATAACTGGATGAACCTTGTAGATGTTAAAGGGGATAGCACGCAATTTGTGAATAAAGCGGGAGAACTTATAGCCACCGTAGATGATGGTAAAAAATACTATACCGTTGTGTATCAGGCACAAGATGGATTCGATATTGAAGGTAATTTTGAAGACGGGTATACCTTTAAACCAAAATACATGTACAAAATAGTTGCCGTAGATGGTAAATGGATGGGTAGCAAAGCTGAATATTTAAGTTATATTGGTGCCCTAGGTGAACATATTGGTTTTAGCAAAAATATTCCCGTGGTCTTTAGGAATAGTAAAAATGATGGTTTAGGATTCAGCTATAGGGCTAGGTCCACAGCAGCTACAGGGTATGACGTTATTGCTTTGGATCAAAAAAGATGGAAACTGCATGCAAATGATTACGATAGATCCAGGGTGGTATTGCTCAAAAGCTATTGGAATACGGTCAATGCACTTGAACACGAATTATTTCACAATGCACAAGCTTGGTACGTTACTTTTATGGGAGGAAAAATGCATTTTGAATCTAAAGAAGCGTTCAAGTCGTGGTCAGAAAAAGCAGCTGTAGATTATCAGAAGACACTGCATAGTTGGAACAAAGCCACTAAGGAATTTAGGGATGGTATAGATGAATATAGGAAGAAATTCTAATGATTAAATATTTGTTGCTCATATTAGTTCTATTTACTCAGTGTAAATCAAATATAGTGGAGCATGATGTATCGGACCTTATAATGAATGTTGAGTTAATTCCTAGGGAAACACAAGTAGAAAACTGTAACACCCTTGAAGTACTCATTAATTTGGACTTAAAAGGATTTGAGAGCTCCAGCACCTTTATTTTCAACATCTATGATTTAAGCTACGATTGCAATAACTATGAGAGCAGTTCTTTGGGTGTTTTCACTACTCTGGACAACTTAATGCCTCTTAAGAAATCTCATTTTCTTATAGAAAACAATTTAAATGAATTCATTGTCTTCGATGAAGCTGTATTAAATAAAGAATCTGGTTTAGAAGAAGATTGTGCCTATAGGAACTTAAATGATATAGCTTTTGGAAAGAATTCTAACGAAAACATCGTGAGAACGTCTACACTGGTTTGCAAAAAAGATATTATCATCTCCCAGAATGATCAAAAAATAAGGCTTTGGTATTATTCACGGTCTAATGCATCCGATGGTACTTCCAACAAAATTGGTATTGACTATTTGCTTATTAAATCTAATTGGATTGAACTATAACCAGGGTGCAACTAGATTTCTTACAAACTCACCCCAAATCCAAACGATATACGCATACCATCGTCACCGGAAAAGATTCCAAGTTGACCGGAAATTGTGTCTATGGCGTTGATCCAAAGACCACCTCCTACATCACTGTGCCAGGTATCGCTATCTTCGCCATCTAACCATACCCTACCAGTATCAGCACCACCAAAGATTCCCAGTTGTAAGGGCAATATCCCAGTTTTAAATTTTTTGAAGCCATAACGTAAGTCTCCACCAAAAGCCAAAGCGCTTTCCCCACTAAAACGTTGGGTTCTATACCCACGTAATCCATCACCAGATCCTAAAACTGCAGCCTGATAAAACTCAAACGAATCCCCAATATTAAATTGTCCTTGAGCCATGGTTCTCAATACCAATTTCCCATCTTTGGTAATTGAGTTGTAAAACTGTAACTCGGGAACTACGTACCCATAGGTGCGTTCAGTATCATCAATGTTGGTTCTCCCTCCTACTTTTAGCCCAAAATGCATTCCTCTGCTGGGTGCACCGGCATAATCATAGCTTGAATAGGTATAATCCACTTCGGCTCCAACAAAATTCTGGGCCTCAAAGGTTTCTGGCATCATATCGAAGAAGTCGGAAATAAAACGATTCTCTGTGTCCTCTACTTCAACGTTTTCAAAAAAGGCAGAAATTCCTAATCTGCCACCGTACAATCCATTCTTCACCACTCCAAGTTTTCCGCTTAAAATACCGGTCTTAACGCGATTAAAATCGAAATCAATACCATCCTCATCATCAAAATTTTCAGTCTCATTTCCAAACCCAAAAAAGTTTCGGGTAAAGTTTTCACTGGTAAAATGTCCGCCAACGAACAAATTCCAGTCCCCCAAAACATCGGCGAACTCTCCGCTATATTCCAAATCAAAGCCTTGGGTAGCAAAATAGTAGCCAGCCCTAAATACATGTTTTTGATGGAAGGGATCCGTTTTAAAACCCATTATAGTATACGTATCCATTAAGCCAATACGCAATCCATCATCAGGATTGGCCCCAATTGAAGGCACAATGGAATTGGTTCGTGTGATAAGCTTCCGGAAATCATAATTATTGATTTCATAATCATCACGAAAGCGAATAGAGCCTCCTTTATTCTGAACAATGGTATTGGGTTTGCTCTTATGGTCATGTACTTTTACAGCACGGCCATTTTCTAAGGTGTACACATCATTGTTCTGGCCCCCAATTATTCTAATGAAAATGGGGCTACTCCCCTCTCCTTTCACCACAAACTGATCGTCATCATCCAATCCGTAGATCCAAATTTCCTTGGTCTCATTGCTAAATACCGTTCGTTCCTTGAAAGGCTCCTGGATCTCTCCTCCTTTTATACGCGAAATGGAGATTTTGGTAGAACCATTGCCTCTAGTAATCTCTATATAATCGTCCTTATCGGTACCCGTAAAAATGAGGAGTTTGGATAGAAACTCATAATAGCGCTGTGCTAAAGACACCATCTGATCCCTTCTAGCCCGTAATTTTGTCTTAATATCCTCGGCTCTTTCGTCTTGTACTTCCTTTGGCAACTCTGCAAAGGCCTTTTCAATTAATTCATCTGTCAAGTTTTCTTGAATCAGTTTTGCCTGTTGCATCCATTCTTCCTTAGAAGAAGTCTGTAAAAAATTCCTGTCCAAAAGGATTCCTGCCGCATTTAACCATCTAATGTCCTTAAAGTCATCACTATACTTCTGAAGTTGCCCCGCACTTGGTATCAGCACCTTGGCAACATCTAACAAAGCACCGTCGTAATATGAAAATACCTGATCGCGATCCCTAGGTATGGGTCGATAGACTTTTTGATCTTTTGACACATCAAATCGGGACCAACGCCATTGATCTTGATGGCGATCCCAGTCCCCCAATAGCATATCGAATAAACGGGCCTTGATAAATGCACCCTCATCTACTTGGTATTTCTCATCCTCACGAAGATTCTGCATCATATCGCTTGTACTTTCTATAGCATCTGGCTTTCCAAAAGATGCTACATCCAAAAATCCATCATCGGGTCGTTCTTCAATTACGTACAATTCATCACCAAACTCTGCATTGTATTTTCCAAGGGCCCTATGTTTGGGTATGTACAATAACTCTGGATTGGTATGATACACACCAATAGCATCTGCAAGCGGAGCAACCACAAAAGAAGCGAATGGATGACTTGCAGTATAAAAATCGAGGATAAGGTCTTCAGTTACCGTTTCTTCAAAATCCTTTTGTATATAGGTTTCGGTAAACAGTACCGTTTGCAAATATTGCGTAGCACTTTTTTTAACACCGCGAATGGCAAAGTTTCTTCCTTTCTTATCAACCACCCGTAGGGACCGCGTTTGATGGCCTCCTCCTTTTCGTTCTATGGTTAATCCTCCGTATAATGTATCTAACGTAGCAACAGGAACATTTAAATCCGTTCCATACACATAGCGATAGTGATCTCCCCAAAACCAGTTATAGCTCTTGCCCTTATCGGTTTTTTCTTTTTCATAGGCAGTCGCTACTTTATTTTGAGGAAATGAATTGGTTAATGTGCTAAAATCATAGTTATTCTTAGGGCCGTGTACTTGGGAACTGAAAATCTCTACTGCCTTTCCATTATTACCTTCATAGAAAGTTACTTCCGAAGATCCATCGGTGAAAACCTTTAACTCAGCAAAACCAGATGCTCCTGAAACAAATTTAGCACCATCTCCCAATGCAGCGGCAGAATTCTTCGATCCTGACCCGGACACTATTTGTTTTACACCGTCTAAATCGGTGTATTGCAAGGAATGTTCATGCCCAGATGCCAAAATAAGCCTATCATTACCCTTGGCAAGGGTTATGAGTCGATTCATTAGCTCATTGTAAAGTTTGTTGTATCGATCCTGTGGAGAAACCCCTCCCTGAGCACGTATTTGGGTAACCAAACTTCCTATTACCGGTAAAGGAACCTTGGCCTTAAATGGAAAAATATGTTTCTCGAAGTTGAAATATCCACCATGTGATCCATATGTGATGGCCGGATGGTGCATGGCCAAAAGAATGGTTTTTTCGTTGTTTTTCTTTAATTCCCCTTCCAATTCGAGAATAAAATCATGTCTGGTTTTAATATCGCACTCATCATTAATGGTGGGATGTTTATTCCAATCGGTAATATACCATTGGGTGTCTACAGCCAATAGAACCACCTCATCGCTAATATCAATTTTTTCTATAGGGCACCCATTTTCTGGCTGAAAAGTGTTCTTTCCCAAACTTTTTTCTACGCTTTTCTCCTGACGCTTTAATCCTGAAAGGCCACTATACCAATCGTGGTTTCCTGGAATAAAAACAACATTTCCACCAAATACTTTGGCCGCTTTCAATTGTACTTCCAGCCGATGTTTTGCTTCACTTTCATTCGGGTTTCCTTCTTCTGGATATCCCTTTTCATAGATGTTATCCCCAAGGAAAATAAGATGGTCTTTCGATGTATCCTTTCCAGTTATATGATCCTGAAAGGAAAGCAATGCGTCGGTAGAAGATCCCGTTTCAGCATTACCTGCATCACCAATTAAGTAAAAGGTACTTTCTACCTGCTTGGAAGATTGAGAGGTTGCCGTGTTTGAGGAATCTTGAGCTAGTTTTGTCTTATATGTGGCACAACTGGATACTAGAAAAACAAGGGCAAAACTAAGGATGGTGTAAACTTTTTTCATATCGGTTGACTAATGCTAAAATTTAGTAATTTGGTAATCTAATAAATTGGTATGTCAACACTCATTGAAAAATCTGAAGCATATGTCCAGCAACTTCTTTCTGAAGAGTTACCAAGCAATTGCCTCTATCATAACCTTACCCATACCAAACGTGTATTTAAAAGTACAAAAGAAATAATTGATGGGAGTGACCTAACCGAAGAAGAAGCCGAAATTTTGTTGTTGGCTGCCCTTTTTCATGATGTCGGTTACATCTATGGAGGGGAGGAACATGAAGCTAGAAGTATTGAGATCGCAACAAAATTCCTTAAAGAACAGGGGGCTACAGATGAGCTATTGGCCCAAATAGGCAAATGTATCATGGCTACAAAATTTGATGCTGTGCCTACTACTGAAATGGAAAAAATTATTCGTGATGCAGATGCCTCGCATTTTGCCAAAGATTATTTTCAGGAGGCCAGTGAATTTCTTAGACTGGAATGGAAAATGCAAGGATGTGCAGATTATAGCCGAAGGAAATGGTTAGTTGAAAACATTGATCTATTGCAGAATAGACATCGGTACACCTCCAAATATGCGGTTGAGCATTGGACTCCAAAAAAAGAAGAAAATCTAAAACTCATGATACAGGAAAGTGAAGCCCTTAAGGCAGAAAAAGCCCTTCAAAAAAAGAAAGAAGAAAAAAAGCTAAAGGCACAGGCAAAGGCGATAGATCCTGAGAAAGCGATTCAGAGTGTATTTAGGGTTACCCTTCGAAATCATATTAAACTAAGTGATATCGCAGATACCAAGGCTAATATCTTGCTCTCGGTAAATGCAATTATTATTTCGATTGCTCTTTCCAATTTAATTCCAAAATTGGACAATCCCTCCAATGCATATCTAATTGTTCCTACGATAATATTCATTTTGGTTACCGTGGTTTCCATTGTAATGTCTGTATTGGCTACAAGGCCTAATGTTACCAGTGGTAAGTTTACCAAGGAGGATGTGGAAAACAAGAAGGTGAACCTATTGTTCTTTGGGAATTTTCATCAAATGAGTTTATCGGAGTACGATTGGGCAATGAATGAAATGCTAAAGGACAAGGAGTATATCTATTCCTCGTTAACCAAGGATTTGTACTTTCTGGGACTGGTACTTCAGAGAAAATACACAATACTAAGGTTGACCTATACCATTTTTATGAGCGGTATAGTTATCTCTGTTATTGCTTTTGTAATTTCTTTTCTGGTTAGTGGAACCCCACAAGGTTAGTTGCTAATTTCCTTCATTAAATCCTCATAGGTATAGTAAGACTTATCTTTCTTCCCTCGATTGTAAAGAACATTTACCCTAATAGCCTTAAGGCCTGTAACCCCTTGCAAGTCTTCTAAATCCAATATTTCAACATTATCCCCTAAATGGCGTTTAGATTGCAAGAAATTCACATACTTAATGTACTCCTGTTCATCTGAACGCTGCGAATACACAATGGTGATCTTACCGGGCTGGGTAATTCTCTCATCTGTCCCCTTTACCAAGGCTTTATCCACCCGCTTCTTAACCACTTCGTAACGTGCATTGTACGTTCCATCTACATCAAATCTTTTTTCGTCCATACGGAAACGCAAGGAAAGTGAACTGTTAAAGACCAGAATCATGGAGGCTACATCTAATGGCACCAGTAGTTTTTCCTTTAACTGGTAGAACTTATTCTCCATTTCGCACATGGCCTGAAGTTGCCACAAACGTAAGTTATATAGATAGATTTTATTAAAACTATCCTGTTTGGTAATAGATTCACCAATGTACAGGTTATGCTCTACCCCATCGGTTTTAAATCGTTCATAATAATGAGGATACATGAGCTGTGCCTGTTCTTGTTTTTTATCCAAGATCGCGGCCATGGTCTTATTAATAAGCATTACAGACTCATCATAATCTTTTCTATGCTTATAAATAAATCCTTTATCATGATCTAAAAGCTCATGATACTCATCGATCAAAGCTTTTAAATTCTCATCCTTTACACTTAAATGATCGTAGAGTGGAACTATTTCATTCCGTAAGAAGTTAAGCACCCTACGTTCACTATCGACCTGAAGGTTTTGTTTAATATCCTTGAGGAAATTATCGATTCGGAAATTAATCTGCTCATAGATGGGAAGAGCTTCCTTTTCGAATACCATTACAAGTATTTTCTTCACCTTCTTCAACTGAAGGATAAGATCATCCTTGGTGGCCTCGTTACGAGCCGTGGAAGATCCCTTGATATCAATCTGGCCGAACAAAGGGAATACATTTTCGAAAACTATTTCCTGAAATGTAGCTTCATCACCGTTCAATTGGCTTTCGATAACCCGCTTGGCCTCACGTTTAAACTTCCAATGCACACTAGGATGAATGGAAGTGCATTCCTGTTGAATGAGGAGTTCCATTTCGTTATCCTTTTCTTGTTTAGATCGACGAACGGAATCTACCAAGAAAGGCATGATATCCCTCAATTTATTGGCATTAATCGTATTAAGCTCCTGAGCATTTGGTGATATGATTTCCATCATCCCAAATAAGTTGTCTTCATCCTGAATGGGTTGGATGATGGCACTTTTAACACCCTGTTTTTGTAATTTCTTATATAACAAATTGTCCGGGTACAGTTTTGCGTATCTATCTGTGTCCGATATGCAATAGGCTTCACCCTTATTCATTAAATGATCGTAGGAATGCGAACAAAGGGCCCTGTCGCAAGGTTCTTTACCTTCTTTATTCAGCAAATAACTTTTAACATTGAGTAACGATGGTGGCGCTTGAAACGTATCATCTTCAGGATCGTAAATGGAATATCCAACTTCTAATTGAGGTAAATTGAATATGGCCCTGAGTATTTCTTGGAACTGCTTTGCAAAACTTTCATTTTTTGGATCATTTTGTAGCAGATTCGCCTTGAAATTAGATAAGGCAACATCCGTAGTGGCGTCATACATATTCGCAATTACAAAGCCCGAAAATTTCCAGCTATTAGGAGGAAATTTCTTCTTCCAAATCTCGATATTGTCAAAGTTATCCAATAATTCGGCTACATCTTCAGGAGTAATTTCTATGCTGTTCTCCGTTTTCTCAATCTCTACAAAGTCCCCGTTATAGAGCACGCGGTAATAACGCATAATACCCTGTGCATCCGGAATTTCATAAAAGAACGGTCTTCTAAAGTCAGTCCTGTATCCGTAATATATATTTAGGATGACGCTACACCCCATAATGAACATTTCATCGTCTGAAAAGTCTGCTAGCTTAAATTCGAAAGATTCGCCAGCCACCTTAATTATGGAATCGTAGCGTTCTGAAGATTTTAATACGTAGTCTTGAAAAGGAATGGTTGCCGTCTTGATCTCGTTCTTTTGCAGTATGGGTGCAAAAAGATCTTCCAATATGATATCTATTTGTTCCTTGTGCGCTTCTATATCGGCCAAAGTAGACATACCATCAACCAATGCCGGATATTCTTCAGCAATTTTGAGTACCTGCTCTGCACGTGCCCGGAACATAGGATTACTCCCTTCAAGCTTATCGCGGTAGGAATTGAACAGCTTTCTAAAGCCAATTTCGACACGTAGGGGAAATTCCCCTTGAGTAATTTTTTGTTTCATTATCAGCGTAGTACGATATAAAATTAAGAATTATCCTGCAAGTTTGGCTGCTATCATATGTAATTAACAGTATTTTCGGAATTCCAAGGTGCAATCAGAAAAAAATACTGTTATTTTTGTGACATAAAACCTACATAGCAATGAGACGACTTTTTGGACTTTTTGTAACACTTATTTTGATTTCTTGTAATGAAACCGATTCTACTTCTTATTCGGTAGACGGATTGGCTGCCGGTTATCCGGACGGCACCAAGATTTTGGTATACGGTGTTGAAAACAACCAAACCAAGATTAAGGATACATTAGAAGTAACGGGAGGAAAGTTCTCAGCTACCTATCCAAAGGAAGACGAGGTTAAAATAGAATTGTTTCGTGTAGAAGGTTCGCGAAATAATGTCATATACTTTGTGGAGAACGAGCCATTAAAAGCAACCATTTACAAAGATAGTATTGGTTCCTCATTCGTTACAGGAGGAAAACAAAACGAATTGTATATGGAGTTTAATAAAGAATTGGCCACCTTAAATAACCAGAAACAACAAATTGCTACTGCTTTTAGACAGGCGCAAAAGGAGCAGGATGGTATTATCGTAAATGAGCTAAGGGCTCAGAGCAAACAACTGGAGGCCGAAGAGCGCGGATTCAAATATGATTTTGTAAACGAAAATAAAAATTCTGTTTTCAGCATTATGTTACTAGCAGAATTAGTAGGTAAGGATGAAGTGACTGGTGCAGAAGCAACGAAGATTATTGGAGAATTAGGCCCAAAAATGGCTCAACACCCTATGGTGGATAACCTCAAGAATACAATCGCTGCCAAAAAGAAAGCCGGTATAGGCGGACTTGCCCCAGAATTTACTGCGCCACAACCCAATGGTGAAATGTTAGCGCTTAATGATGTGTTAGGAAAATACACGATTATAGATTTCTGGGCATCTTGGTGCCGGCCATGTCGAATGGAAAATCCAAATGTGGTAAAAGTGTACAACAAATACCACGATAAAGGACTCAATATTATTAGTGTTTCCTTGGACAAAGCCAATCAAAGAGAGCGTTGGTTAAAGGCAATTGAAGACGATCAAATGGATTGGTATCATGTATCGAACCTGAAGTTTTGGCAAGATCCCATTGCAAGGCAGTATAATGTACGCAGTATTCCGGCTACCTTCCTATTGGATGAAGAAGGCCGAATTATTGATAAAAATTTACGAGGACCTGCCTTACAGCAGAAAATTGCTAGCCTATTAGACTAGTATAACTCAAAGCGAACGTTTACCCTAACTTTAATTTCCATTTCGCCTGGTGCCATGGTTTGCCCAGGTCCAGCGCTTTCCATTGCCATAGCCGATCGCAACATAGGCCCTGGAGTCTGTACCGCCTGAAATTCGCTAATATGCATGGCCTTACCAATCTTTTGCCCAAGAACAGCCGCATACTCCTCTGCCTTGGTTTTTGCATTTTGAACGGCCTTGACACGAGCTTCAGATTCTAAGCTAGATGTTTTGGTCGAGGAAAACTGAATACCATCAATACGATTTATCCCAGTTTCAATGAGACCATTCATAACTTCCTCATAGTCATCTAAATCGACAAGCTTAACCGAGATGGACTGATTGGCTGCATAATTATAACGCTTGGTGTTGTATTCATAATTCTTACTAAGGCGAATGTATTCGGTCTTAATATGTTTATCATCAATCTTTTTCTTCTTCAGAAACTGAAGAACATCACTTATAGTCTGGTCATTCTTCAATTTTACTTCCTTGGCATCGTTTCCGGTATTTTCTACCCGAATACTTACGGTAACCTGATCCGGTACAACAGAAACTGTTCCTTCTCCTGTTACGTCTACACTTGGTGGTTGATGATTTTGTGCTGTCATAAGGCAGGTGCTTATTAAAGTGATAATTACTATTAAATGTTTCATGTCTAGTATATTTTTCCTGTTTTGTACATCACGAATAATACCACAATTGGGATCGCCAATAGAATAACTAACCACAACCGGGTTTCTAGTAAACCTGTATCGAAAGCCAAGGTCGTAACATAACCCGCAATCGCACCTCCAAAATGTGCATCATGACCAATATTACCCAATCTTTTTTTCATTCCATAAACCGAATATCCTAAGTATAATATTCCGAACAACCAAGCCGGTATGAAATTGATGGTCATATTGGGTTGAAAAAGAATAGCAGAGTATAAAACACCCATAACGGCACCACTTGCTCCCACAGCGCTGTAATGAAATTCTTCTTTATGGAAATAAAACGACAAGAGGTTTCCAACGATCAAGCTCCCCACATAAATGAGGACGAATCGCGGCACGCCTAATTCAAATATCACTACAGGTGCAAAAAAGAAAAGCGCGAGCATATTGAAAAACAAGTGCATATAATCTGCATGCAGGAAGGCGGAAGAAAACATCCGTACTTGTTCACCCCGTCGTATACCAGCGATGTTAAACTTGTATTTCTCGAAAAATGAGAAATCGTTAAAGCCTTTCATCGATATAAGTACGTTAGCGGCTATAATAACAATGGTTACAATATCTATGTTCAGCATATGGAATTTTCTGTTGGCAGGAAATTATAATGCAATAAATTTAGTTAGTTTTGCGCTAACTTTACCTATGCAACGGCTAGTTTATATTATTGTTTATCCGATTATCTGGTTTCTATCTAAGCTCCCAATGGGAGTTCTTTATTTTATATCGGATGTTCTTTTCGTCCTAATTTACTACCTCATTGGCTATAGAAAGAAAGTGGTCCGACAAAACTTGGAATTGGTTTTCCCGGACAAAGCAGAAAAGGAAATCAAGGATATAACCCGGAGATTTTATCACCACCTATGCGACATGGTCGTAGAATCGGTCAAGTCCCTTTCTATTTCGGAAAAGGAGCTAAACAAGCGCTTTACATTTACCAATGTTGAGGAAATCCATAAGTTGGAGAAACAGGGTAAAAGTATTGTGCTTATGGGCGGGCATTACGGGAGCTGGGAATGGTCTTTTATCTTACAACGGCACATAAACCATAAAGGGTACGCCGTGTATAAGAAAATTGAAAACAAGTATTTTGATGCCTTAATCAAAGGACTTAGGGCCAAATACAATACGCACCTTATCACTACGAAAGAGACCTATCACAAATTAGGCGCATCCCAAATGAAAGGGGAACTGACCATAAATGGTTTTCTTGCCGATCAGACGGCAAAACATTGGAAAACGAAACATTGGCAGGAATTTTTAGGAGTTAAGGTACCCGTGCTCACTGGAGCCGAGATGATTGCCAAGCGATTAAATATGGCGGTGGTCTTTATTGGAACTAAAAAAATAAAAAGGGGACACTACTCTACCACCTTTAAAACAATTGCCACAGAAGCCAAGGAACTCCCTGATTTCGAAATAACGGATACATTTTTGAAATTGGTAGAAGAATTAATTTATGAAGATCCAGCATATTATCTCTGGACGCACAAACGCTGGAAGTATAAAGACAATGCCCCAAAGGAAATCTCTTAGTCCTTTTTCGATAACCAATGGCAGAAATCAACAGCCATTTCCCTAACAAATCCCTTACTGCACTTCATGGCTTCATCAAAATCTGAAGTATGTTTCATAATGGCATCCGAATAATGAATTCCCATAGCTTCAATTTCGGTCTTCGATAAGGTAATATTTCCGCAAAAAGCAGCCACGGAAACCCCTTTGGCTTGTGCAAAATCCAACACCCCGTTAATAGTCTTACCGGATAGTGTCTGTTCATCCAGTTGTCCTTCCCCTGAAATGATCCAATCAGCATCTTGTATTTGATCCTCAAAATTGGCCAAATCCTTGATCAAATCAATACCTGGAACAAGGTGGGCACTTAAAAAAAGTATGGAACCTATTCCCATCCCTCCTGCCGCTCCTGCACCCGGAATTTTCTGTGGATCTACCTTAAAATGGTTTTCAAGAATTTGGGCAAAGTCCATTAACCCCTTATCCAATAATTCTATGTCTTCTGGTGAGGCACCCTTTTGTTTTGCATAGACATGGGCCGCACCGTTTTCGCCATACAGTGGATTGGTGACGTCGCACGCCACAAAGAATTCGATTTCTTTCAGTCTATGATCTACTTCAGAATTATCTATGGCCACAACGTTCGATAAGTTTGCCCCAATAGGAGCTACTGTTTCACCAATTGAGTTCAAAAAACGATAGCCTAAAGCAGTTGCCATACCCATTCCACAATCATTGGTAGCACTCCCTCCTATACCCAAAATAATTCTTCTGGCGCCTTTGTTCACTGCATCCATTATCAATTCTCCCGTCCCCAATGTGGTAGCGCTCTTGCAATTCGCTTCTGAAGATCTCAATAATTTGTGACCGGATGCCTCAGCCATTTCAACAAATGCTGTTTTAGAGTTTTCAGCAAAAAGATAGCGGCTAGAAATGGTACGAAACAATGGATCGTGTACCCTAGCCTGAACAAAATCCCCGTGCAAATAATAATTGATAATATCTATGGTGCCATCCCCTCCATCTGCCAATGGCAGCTTAACAAGTTCGGCATCCTTGATAGCTTGACTAATTCCATCTGCCACAGCATCACAAAAATCCAAAGAGGACAGTGATCCTTTAAATTTATCGGGAGCTAGAATAATTTTCATCACAGTATATTACTTTCTGAAAATAAGAAAGAATGAAACTAGTTGGGTAAGGTACTGAAAAACTAGAGTTGAAACCAATCTTTGGATACGGTTATAGCGCAATCCTCAACCACATCTTTGTGAATAAATTTTCCATCCTTAAATTCATACTCATGCTGCCACTCCCTCCAATTATCGGCCAACTGAAGAAGGCTATCGCAAACGAAAGCTACTTCCTTATTCGTAGTAGTGGGATGGAAAGATATACGTACCCAACCCGGTTTTAACAAACAACTACCCGATTCCATTTTGGAGATGATGGACTGTGATTTCAACTGATCTATTTCGAGGAGATAGTGTCCGTAAGTGCCAGCGCAACTGCATCCTCCCCTTGATTGAATACCAAAACGATCGTTTAGTATTTTTACCGCCAAGTCAAAATGCAGTTCCCCTATATTCAATGAGATAATTGCCAAGCGATCCTTATGCTCATCTGCCAATATTGAGATTTCACGAGACTCTGAGATACGATCGAAGAAATAACTCAATATTTCATGTTCCCTTTGAAGCATCGCTTGTACCCCCATCTGTTCTTTTAGCTTCATAGCCAAGGATGCCCTAATTACCTGCATAAAACCTGGGGTTCCACCATCTTCCCTTTCTTCTATATCATCTACATATTTATGATTCCCCCAAGGTGTTGTCCAAGTAACGGTTCCTCCTCCGGGACAGTCCGGTACTGTATTGCGGTATAATTTTTTATTGAACACCAAAACTCCTGAACTTCCAGGACCTCCCAAGAACTTATGAGGTGAAAGGAAAATTGCATCCAAGTAACATTCGGGATCTTCTGGGTGCATATCTATTGTTACATACGGCCCAGAGCATGCGAAGTCTACAAAACATAATCCATCCACTGCATGCATCAATTTTGCTACCTCGTAATAAGGAGTTATAATTCCGGTAACATTAGAACAACTCGTAATAGATGCGATTTTTAAATTGGGAGTCTCAGCGTATTCTGCTAACAGGCTTTTGAAATTTTCTAAACAGAATAATCCTTCACTATTACTTGGTACCACGATGACCTCGGCAACTGTTTCCAACCACGATGTCTGATTGCTGTGATGTTCCATATGGGAAACAAATACAATAGGACGATCTTCATCATTCAATTCTAAATGTGCCTTTATCTGTTCCGGGATTTTTAATCCCAAAATGCGTTGAAACTTATTCACGGCGCCCGTCATACCTGTTCCGGTTGTGATTAAGACATCATTCTCATCAGCGTTCACATGATCCTTAATTATCTTTCGTGCTTTGTGATACGCATTGGTCATTGCCGTACCACTTATTGTAGTTTGGGTATGGGTGTTTGCTACAAAAGGGCCAAACTCATTCAACAGTTTTTCTTCTATTGAACGATACAAACGACCGCTGGCAGTCCAGTCTGTATATACCATCTCTTTTAGGCCAAAAGGAGTTTGAAAAGTTTGACTTACCCCTACAATGTTGTTTCTGAAGGAATTAAAGTGGGCTTCTAATTTACCCACCTTATCTATAGACTTTGTAAACATTTAATAATCAAGATATTGAAGGGGCAAATGTAAGAAATTTAAGCCAAAGATATCGCCTTGATTTCCTCAATAAATCGATCTGCCAAAGCGTCTGCAGCTTCTTGCGATTTAGCCTCTGTGTAAATCCTGATGATAGGTTCGGTATTTGATTTTCGAAGGTGAACCCAGTTTTCAGCAAAGTCGATCTTAACCCCATCCAACGTATTGATTTCTTCCGAGGCGTACTTCATTTCCAGTTTCTTAAGCAAAGCATCAACATCCAATTCTGGAGTCAGTTGGATTTTCTTCTTGCTCATAAAATAAGAAGGATATCCAGCTCTCATCTTACCAACGCTTATACCTTCCTCTGCTAAATGACTCAGGAAAAGTGCAATGCCTACCAAGCTATCCCTTCCATAATGTAATTCTGGATAGATAATTCCTCCGTTTCCTTCCCCGCCTATAACAGCATTGGTATCTTTCATTTGCTGCACGACATTAACTTCTCCAACTGCACTTGCGGTATATTTTCCCCCGTGTTTAAGGGTAATATCCCTAAGGGCTCTAGATGATGACATATTAGAAACCGTATTCCCAGGTCTATGCTTTAATATATAATCTGCAACTGCTACCAGGGTATATTCTTCACCAAACATTTCTCCCTTTTCATCAACAAAAGCTAGCCGATCCACATCTGGGTCTACTACCAAGCCAAAATCGGCATGTTCTTTAACTACCGAATCCATGAGATCCCCAAGATGTTCCTTTAATGGCTCGGGGTTATGTGGAAAATGCCCGTTGGGAGTGCAAAACAGTTTCACAGGTTGCACACCTAATGCTTCCAAAAGTAGCGGTACTGCAATCCCACCTGTAGAGTTCACACCATCTACCACCACTTTAAAACTTGCTTTCTTGATTGCTTCGACATTGACTAGATCCAAATCAAGTATTTCGTCTATATGTAAATCTATATACGCATCATTCTTACTTACTTTTCCTAGGTGATCTACTTCTGCAAAAGAAATCTGTCCAGCCTCAGCGATGTCCAAGACACGCTGCCCTGCCTCAGCATTCAGGAATTCTCCCTTATTGTTTAAAAGCTTAAGGGCATTCCATTGCTTTGGATTATGGCTTGCTGTTAAAATAATGCCCCCATCGGCATGTTCCAAATCTACAGCCACCTCAACCGTTGGAGTTGTGGATAATCCTAAATCAATAACATCTATTCCCAAACCAATAAGCGTGTTCATGACCAGCTGTTGAATCATCTCCCCAGAAATTCGGGCATCGCGGCCTACCACCACTCTGTAATTCTCCTTATTTCTTTGTTCCTTCACCCAAGTACCATACGCAGCAGCATAGGTTACAGCATCAATTGGAGTAAGGTTTTCTTTTTGGAGACCACCAATAGTCCCACGGATTCCCGATATAGATTTGATTAATGTCATTAACGATAATTTTGAGCAAAGATACTTTTTAAACAGAAATGTTATGTTGCGTTTTCGTAAATTGTCCTAATGAATTTTCTCGCACATATATACCTTTCTGGAGAAGATGAAGGGATTACTATTGGCAATTTCATTGCGGATGGTATTAAAGGAAGAAGATACGAGAAGTATCCCCCGGCAATTAAGAAAGGTATACTACTGCACCGTGCTATTGATTCGTACACGGATCAACACCCTACGGTAAAACAGAGCACTAAGCGACTTCATAAAAATTATGGTCATTATAGCGGTGTTATTGTAGATATTCTATACGATCATTTCCTCGCAAAAAATTGGAAACAATATCATCATATCCCACTCGATGTGTATGTAGAGGGTTTCTATGAACTATTGCGAACCAATTTCGAAATTTTACCTGCGCGAATACAAAGAATGATGCCCTACATGATTAGTGACAATTGGCTGTTAAGCTATGCATCCATACAAGGGATCAGTAAAATACTGAGTCAGATGAATGTCCGCACCAAAGGCGTTTCTAAAATGAACTTTGCCGTTTTGGAACTTGAAGAGTTTTACACTGAATTTGAGCAAGAGTTCACCGATTTTTTTGAAGAACTAAGAGCCCATGTTACCCAAAAACTTATAGAACTATGAATTTAAAATGGTTACCCCTCCTCTTACTATTTATTGCTTGCAAAAATGAAACTCCCATTATCGAGAATGAACCAGAGATTGGTGTTATTGCCCAAAATGCCATGGTTGTTTCTGCTCGGGAGGAAGCATCGAGAATTGGAACAGAGATCATGAAAAAGGGCGGAAACGCATTCGATGCCATGGTTGCTACCGAAATGGCCCTAGCGGTTACATTTCCTTATGCAGGGAACCTTGGAGGTGGCGGATTTATGGTATACAGAACGGAATATGGAGAACTAGGGGCTTTCGATTATCGTGAGAAAGCGCCCATAGCATCGCACAGGGATATGTATTTGGATGAGAATGGAGACTATGTAAGGGACAAAAGCAAAACAGGTGGCTTGGCCGTTGGAGTTCCTGGAACCATTGCAGGAATTTTTGCAGTACATAGCAAATTAGGATCTTTACCCATAGAAGACATATTGGCACCTGTCATTCAATTAGCTCGGGAGGGTTTCACTATAACTGAAATGCAAGCCGAACGGTTTAATACCTACGGCCCCATATTCGAGGAGGTATCTGGTGAATCTTCTATTTACAATGGGACTTTTGCTGAAGGAGACCTTTTTAAAAATGAGGCCCTGGCCAATACCCTTACCCGAATAGCAGAAAATGGAAGAACGGAGTTTTATCAGGGAGAAACGGCACAAAAACTTGTAAATTATATCAAAGGGCAAGGAGGTATTATTACCATGGAGGACCTAGATGCTTACGAGGCTCAATTGCGCGATCCAATTGTATTCGATTATAAGGATTTGAAAATTATATCTATGTCTCCGCCTTCAAGCGGTGGTATTTGCTTAGCACAAATATTAAAGTCGGTTGAGCCCTATCCTCTAAGTGAATTTGGCCATAATTCTACCAAGGCAATTCAGGTTATTACAGAGGCGGAACGTAGGGCATATGCAGATAGGAGTTATTACTTAGGGGATCCTGATTTTGTATCTATTCCCGTGGACACCCTTATCTCGGACGCCTATTTAAGCGGAAGAATGGATAATTTTTCATTCGATAAGGCTACGCCTTCCTCTAGCCTATCCTACGGAAGTATTCCTGGATATGAAAGCTTGGAGACCACCCACTACTCCATTGTGGACCCATTTGGAAATGCCATTGCAGTAACCACAACACTTAATGCTGCCTTTGGGTCTAAGTTATATGTAAATGAATTGGGGTTTTTCCTAAATAATGAAATGGATGATTTTAGTGCAAAACCCGGTGAACCCAATATGTTTGGATTAATTGGCGGTGAAGCGAATGCCATAGCCCCCCAAAAGCGCATGCTAAGTTCTATGACACCCACATTGGTTGAAAAAGAGGGTGAATTCTGGATGACTGTGGGCACCCCCGGTGGTTCTACTATCATCACTTCTGTCCTACAAACCATTTTAAATGTGTACGAATTCGATATGAGCATGCAAGAAGCCGTTAACGCCCCAAGGTTTCATCATCAGTGGTTGCCCGACATGGTCATGTTCGAACCAGATTCTTTCGATCCAAACACGCTTCAAACCTTAGGCGATAAAGGATATATCATCGATGAAAAGAATGCTCCTGTAATTGGTAAAGTCGATGCTATTCTAAAGCTACCAGATGGCAATTTGGAAGGAGGTGCCGATAAACGAGGTGATGATACTGCAGTTGGATTTTAACCCGATTAATCATATTAGCTAGGTCGTTTATCGATAAAAGCTTACACAACAACGATTTGTAGGTAATTTACTACAAACTATGGGTTTTTCGTTTAATTTTGATACCCTAACCAAATTTCGATAAACCCGTTGTAATTGCCTGTATTATTTAGCTTTCCGTAATTGGAATGTTTCCCTTTAGCTGCAATTACAGCTTATAATTGATGAAAGCAAAGTCTTTCTTTAAGGATTTGTATGCCATTGTTCCACTTTTCATTAGTGGACTGCTTTGTATTGGCCTTATTTTTCTATTATGGCAGAAGCAGGGCTCCGATGTTACCTTTGCTCAAACACTGGAAGACATTTCCAATGTATTTATTGCCATTAGTGGAATTCTGGCAACGGTCATCATGGTGTATCTAGCCTTTATGGCAAGTAGCCTTAAGCGATTGCGCGACGATGCCATAGATACCCTAAGCAAGATCACCCAGAAGATGCATAATTTTAGGAGCATTATAGAATTGCTCATGCGCTCCAAAATGTGGCTCCCTGGATTAAAAGAATACATAGATGATGAATTTGCGGGTCTTACCTTCTTCGAAGTAAAGGAATTCTACAAAGGTAAATCCAAATTGGCAATCGAATTTCTCCAAGAAAGCCATCACTATGAAGATACCGAGAATTTATACTTAGAATTGAAAGCCCTTTTAATGACGAGTCCGAAAGACAAGAGTATTCCTGAAAGCATTCGATATCCAAAAATCTACAGTCAGGATATTGTAGCCAAGTGGTTAGAGCATAAATGTGGATCGGGACTTTGGTATTACTTCGGATATAAATATGGCAGTTTTAAGGAAGCATTGGATTTTAATGCTGTATTTGAGCGCCATCAGGAAAAAATCATGACCTTGGCCAATTCTATCGACGGAGAGGCCTTTCAGGATTCTTCGTTCAATGAGGTGTTCCTAGCCAAACTGGGAGAATATATGAGTAATGAGGTTATCCCAAAACTCTTTCAATTTCAGGGAAAATCCAACAAAAGCATGCCTTCCCTAATCAAGTATCTTTACATTGTTTTTCTTTTCTTGGTTTTCACTGGGATTCTATTGCCTTTGGCCTATCTACTGTTCAATTTACCCATCATCACGCTTATAATAAGTTTCTCGTTCATTATTAGCATCATTTTCTTCATCGCCATCAGTTTCTATCAATTTCTAATGAAGGAAACAAACGGATAGATATTTCCAGCATTTTATTTGATAACTACTTCATTTTCGGTAGTCTTCGACCTTCAAATTTTCAAACCATTTAAGTACCTTTGCAAACTATGGCAAAAAATGAAGAAGTTATTGAAGTTTTAGGGGCTCGCGTCCATAACCTAAAGAACATCGATGTCACGATTCCAAGGGAAAAATTGGTAGTGATTACGGGGCTTTCGGGAAGTGGAAAGTCTTCCTTGGCCTTCGATACGATTTATGCGGAAGGACAACGACGCTATATCGAGACATTCTCGGCATATGCCCGTCAGTTTTTGGGAAGTCTCGAGCGCCCAGATGTAGACAAAATAGAAGGTTTGTCCCCTGTTATTGCCATAGAGCAAAAAACAACCAGTCGAAGTCCCCGTTCCACCGTTGGAACCATTACCGAAATTTATGACTTCCTCCGACTGTTATTTGCCCGTGCGAGCGACGCCTACAGTTACCAAACAGGTGAAAAAATGGTGAGCTATAGTGATGAGCAAATTAAGCAGCTCATCATTAAGGATTTTGAAGGAAAAAAAGTAAGCATTCTCGCACCTGTTGTTCGATCCAGAAAAGGACATTATCGAGAACTTTTCGAGCAAATTGGTAAGCAAGGGTTTCTGAAAGTACGCGTGGATGGCGATGTTATGGATATCGTTAAAGGGATGCGAATTGATCGCTATAAAACACATGACATCGAAATTGTCATCGATCGTTTGAAGATTTCTGAAGCGAGTGACAAAGATAACCGCCTCACGGAAACCATTCTTACGGCTATGTACCATGGAGATGACGTCCTTATGGTATTGGATCATGAAACCCAAGCAGTACGCTTTTTTAGCAGGTCGTTAATGTGCCCCACATCTGGAATTTCCTATCCCAATCCAGAACCTAATAATTTCTCCTTCAATTCACCAAAGGGTATGTGCCCCAATTGCAAGGGGCTTGGAGAACTACATGAGGTAAACCTCAACAAAATCGTGCCGGACACTTCCCTTTCCATTAAACAAGGGGCCCTGGCACCACATGGTCCACAAAAGAGTAATTGGGTCTTTAAGCAGATGGAAATTATCGCCACCAAATACGACTTCAAACTCAGCGATCCTTTTGACAGTATTCCTAAAGAAGCCAAGGAAATTATTTTTCACGGAGGAAGGGAGACCTTCGATGTTGCTTCCAAGACGCTTGGAATCACCCGTAATTACAAAATAGACTTTGAAGGAGTGGCTACCTTCTTGCAGAATACATTTGAAGCCAACGAATCCAAATCCCTACAGCGTTGGGCAAAGGAATACATGGATAAAATCCCATGTTCAGAATGTGGCGGAAGTAGACTTCGAAAAGAATCCTTGAATTTCAAAATTAATGGCAAAAGTATAGCAGACCTGTCTGCCATGGATGTTATCGAGCTCTCAGAATGGTTCAGTGATATCGAAAAAGACCTTAGTGAGACCCAATTAAAAATTGCATCAGAAATTATAAAAGAAGTAAGGGCGCGATTGGGATTCTTAGTAAATGTTGGGCTTACTTACCTTTCACTCAATAGAAGTTCTAAATCCCTTTCCGGTGGGGAAGCACAACGAATTCGTCTTGCTACCCAAATTGGTTCGCAATTGGTAGGCGTGCTTTACATACTGGATGAACCAAGTATCGGATTACACCAAAGGGATAACGAACGCCTTATCGATTCCCTTGTTCAACTAAAAAACATTGGGAATAGCGTCATTGTGGTAGAGCATGACAAGGATATGATAGAAAAGGCCAACTATGTAATCGATATTGGTCCCGCTGCTGGCAAACATGGAGGTGAAATCGTATCTAAGGGAACACCAGAGGAAATCCTTGCTCATCATACCCTCACTGCAGATTATCTGAACGGAACCAAGGAAATTGAAATACCCAGCAAACGCCGAAAAGGAAACGGCCATATCCTTACCTTAAAAGGAGCCACTGGAAACAATTTGAAAAAAGTGGATATCTCGATCCCTTTGGGCAAAATGATTGGGGTGACCGGTGTCTCTGGTAGCGGTAAGTCCACCCTTATAAACGAGACTCTGTATCCTATTCTGAATGCACATTTCTTTAATGGGGTCAAAAAACCAATGCCTTACCAGAAAATTGAAGGATTAAAACACATAGATAAGGTTATAGATATTAACCAATCGCCTATTGGACGTACACCACGATCCAATCCCGCTACCTATACAGGGGTGTTTTCTGAAATAAGAAGCCTATTTGCCAAAGTACCAGAAGCAATGATACGTGGTTATAAACCGGGAAGGTTTAGCTTCAACGTATCTGGAGGACGCTGCGAAACCTGTCAGGGTGGTGGACTCAAGGTAATTGAAATGAACTTCTTGCCCGATGTATACGTAGAATGCGAAACTTGCCAGGGAAAACGTTTTAACCGTGAAACCCTTGAGATTCGCTATAAGGGCAAATCGATCTACGATGTATTAGAAATGACCATTAATGAAGCCTGTGGTTTCTTCGAGCACATTCCCAAGATCTATAGAAAACTAAAAACCATTCAGGATGTAGGGCTTGGTTATATTACGTTAGGGCAGCAATCCACTACCCTTTCGGGTGGTGAAGCACAACGAATTAAGTTGGCCACTGAACTATCCAAAAGAGATACTGGGAACACATTCTATATCCTGGACGAACCTACTACGGGTCTACATTTTGAAGATATCAGGGTCCTATTGTTGGTATTGAACAAATTGGTCGAGAAAGGAAATACAGTACTGATCATTGAGCACAACCTTGATGTTATTAAAACTGTAGATTACATTATCGATATTGGGCCAGAAGGGGGTAAAAAAGGAGGTAAAATAGTCTCTATCGGAACCCCGGAAGAAATTGTAACACAAGGCAAGGGCCATACCGCCAAATTCCTTAAAAAAGAACTACTTTAGCCTCTACGAGGTTATTTTCAATAAAAGAATGCGCTATGAGAACTGAAAATCATCAGAAGAATTGGAATGAAATAAAAACAAATGACTCTTGGGCCATATTCAAGATCATGGGCGAATTCGTTAACGGATTCGAAAGCATGAGCAATATTGGTCCATGCGTGTCCATATTTGGTTCGGCGCGTACAAAGCCAGACAACAAGTACTATAAACTCGCAGTAAGCATTGCCAAAAAAATTACTGAGCATGGCTATGGTGTAATCACGGGTGGTGGACCAGGAATTATGGAAGCGGGTAATAAAGGAGCGCACCTTGCAGGAGGTACCTCTGTAGGCCTTAACATAGACCTTCCCTTCGAACAACACGACAATCCATACATTGACAGCGACAAGAGTTTGGATTTCGATTATTTCTTTGTTCGTAAAGTAATGTTCGTGAAATATTCCCAAGGTTTTGTGGTCATGCCCGGTGGGTTTGGAACCTTAGATGAACTGTTTGAAGCGATGACATTGATACAGACCCATAAAATTCAGCAATTCCCTATTATCTTGGTAGGTACCGATTTTTGGGGTGGACTCATAGATTGGGTAAAATCGACACTTCTTGAGGCTAACCAAAATATTAGCCCTAAGGATTTAGACCTAATTCACATTGTGGATTCCGAGGATCAAGTATTGAAAATACTGGATGATTTCTATAATAAGGCGAACTTTAGTCCAAATTTCTAATTTTGAAGACCCCCTCCCCCATATTCAAAATAGCAGTAATTACCGCTCTTCTCCTCAGCTTTACTTCTGAGGCGCAAGAAAGGGTTAAGGTAATGTTTTACAACCTCTTGGAGTATCCAGAGGCGCAACCGGCTTACAATCGACAATTATTGCTGCGGGAAATTATTAACACCTACGAGCCCGATATTTTAATGGTCTGCGAATTGCAAAGTCAAGAAGGAGCTGACGAAATACTGGACGTTTCTTTGAATGATGGTGATGTTGTGTATACCGCACCTCCATTTGTGGACAATCAGTCGGGTGAGGCAGACCTACAGCAATTGGTTTTTTACAGAACCGATAAGTTCCAATTGCTACAAACGGACATAATTGTTACAGATGTGCGCGATATTAATCGCTATGAGCTTCAGTTAAATACAGCTAACGGAGATATAGACCCTGTGATATTAGACTTATATGTTTGCCATCTCAAAGCAAGTCAAGGCGGTGAAAATGAAACACTTCGTTTTGAAATGGTCACCGAATTTACAGATACCATGGGCGACCTTGATCCCAATTCTTATGTGTTGTTTGCAGGGGACCTAAACCTATACACTTCAACCGAGCCTGCCTATATAGAATTATTAGACCCTACCAACCCCATTGTACTGGTAGATCCTATCGACACGCCTGGTGCATGGAACAATAATGAAGATTTTACTGCGGTCCACACCCAGAGTACCAGAACAAGCTCAGGTCCTTTTGGAGCGGGTGCTGGAGGTGGTTTGGACGATCGTTTCGACTTCATCCTCATATCCGAAAACATGACCACCGATCCTAAACTTAGATATGTGGAGGATACCTATGAAGCCTATGGCAATAATGGCAATTGTTACAATTTAAGCATCAACAATTCCAACTGTGTAGGAGACTATGGTACGAGCCTTCGATCTAACCTATACAATATGAGTGATCACTTGCCTGTTGTGATGGAATTAGAAACAAATCAAGAAGTCATACTATTAAACGGTACGGATTTTGAGGCTCAAAACCCGTTGGAAGTAACAAATACATGGGTTCAAAGCAACCTTCGGCTATATATTCGGTCTAATGAAATACAAGACCTTCAAATCGTTGATATGCTCGGAAAGCAATTGATGCATATTCCTATACAAACAACAGGGGAGCAAATGATAAATGTATCGCATTTCCCTGAAGGTGTTTACCTGCTAACAACTTCTCAAAACAACTTTTATCCAATTAAATTTGTAAAAGGTAATTGAAGAAGCTCCCTGTTCTCATATTCGCTGTGTTATGGTCGCTTGCCTCTTGGGCACAGCACGACATTACTGTAGATGCCCGCCTAAAAGCCGATTCACATACCATTGAAATTGTACAGGAAGTTGTTTACCATAATACAACTGAACATACATTAAACGAGATTTATCTATTAGATTGGGCCAATAGTTTTTCCAACAAAAACACACCTCTCGCCACTCGTTTTGCTGAAAATTTTAAGAGTGGGTTTCATTTCGAAAAAGACGAAAATCGAGGAAGAACCTTAATAAAGAATATCTCTGACAACCAAGGAAATTTAATAGATTGGGAACGTGGTAATGAGGTGGACATTCTAAAGATTATTCCGAACAAAAACATTGAACCCGGAGGGTCCTTTACCGTAAAAATGGAGTATACGGTTAAGCTTCCTGAAGACAAATTTACCCGTTATGGGGTTACCCGAAATGGGGATTACAAGCTAAAACACTGGTTAATTACCCCTGCCGTTTTTAATGGGGAATGGCAACATTATAGCCATAAGAATACAGATGATTATTTTCAGCCACCCTCAAATTTCTCAGTTACCTTTCACTACCCCAGCAACTATAGCTTATTCACAGATCTTAATACGAATCAGGAGGAGGACATCCAAGGTGTAAAAGCAATTGGACTGGAAGGTAAAAATCGAATGTCTTTTTCCATTCACCTTCAGAAGGTCCGGAATTTTGAAAGCATTGTGACCGATCAGGTAGAAATGGTAACCGATTTAAAGGACAAAAAGGTTTCTCCCACGAACAAAGCCATATTGGTAGATCGTCTTACAAGGTTTCTGGGGGACCGCTTGGGCTCCTACCCTTTCGAAAAGATCATTATTAGCGATGCCGAATACCGCACAAGTCCCGTCTATGGATTAAATCAACTGCCCGATTTTATAAGTCCGTTTCCCAACGGATTCGAATTGGATATGGAGTTGCTCAAAACCACCACAAGAAAGTACATTACCCAGACGCTGCCACTCAATCCAAGGAAAGACCATTGGCTAATTGGAGCTTTACAGATATATCTCATGATAGATTATGTGGATACGTATTATCCTGAAATGAAAATCATGGGAAGCCTGAGTAATTTTTGGATAATTGATTGGCTCTATGCCTCCGAATTGGAATTCAATGACCAGTATCCTTTTCTATACCTCAATATGGCGCGGAATAATCTGCATCAATCATTGGAAACCCCTCGGGATTCCCTTCTCAAGTTCAATAAGCAATTAGGAAGCGATTACTATGCAGGCCATGGACTTCATTATTTAGCGGATTATTTAAGTAAGAATGTGGTTGATGAAACCATAAAGACATTTTACAACAACCACAAGTTAAAGCTTACGAATCCAGTAACTTTCAAAGAAATTCTGAAATCCAACTCGGATCTTCCCATCGATTGGTTCTTCACAGACTACGTGGGAAAGCGTACCACCATAGATTTCAAAATTAAAAAAGTAAGGGAAGTTGGTGATTCCTTAGAAGTGTCCATTATAAACAAAAAGGACAATGTTATGCCTGTTTCCCTTTACGGGCTTAAAAAAGATTCTGTACTATTCAAAACCTGGGTTAGACCCATAGATAGCATCGCCACTATTAGGGTGCCCAAAGAAGGGGTCAGAAAACTGGCATTAAACTATGAGGGGGAAATTGCCGAATTCAATAGGAGGAACAACTTCAAGGCGGTTAAGGGTATTTTTAATCGACCGCTTCAGTTTCGCCTTTTCAAGGATATTGAAAACCCTAAGTTCAATCAGGTGTTCTTTATGCCCGTTTTTCAGTACAACTTATATGATGGATTTAGCTTAGGGCCCAAGGTCTACAATAAAACATTGCTTCCGAAGGGAGTACATTATAAGTTGGAGCCCCAATTTGGTTTCAGGTCCAAGAAACTAATTGGTAAAGGGTCATTGGTATATACAGAGCGTGTGGATAATGGAAATCTGTACAGTATGCGTTATGGAATCTCCGGAAGTTTCTTCTCCTACAACAGAGGTTTGTTCTATAAACGCCTTTCACCCTTTATCACCTTTGCCTTCAGGGATAATGATGATTTGAGAAAGAACAAAAAACAGTTCATCAATATTAGGAACGTGAATGTTTTCAGGGATGAAGACCCCAACGATCCGGATCAGGACCCCAATTACAGTGTCTTCAACTTGCAATATGTGTATAGGGACAACAATCTTATCGATTTCTACCGTGGTGTATTCGACTATCAGATTTCGCAAAAGTTCAGCAAGATTTCTACTCAATTCGAATACCGGAAATTGTTCTTAAGTAATAGACAATTGAATGTTCGTTTTTATGCGGGATTGTTTGTCTTTAACGATACTGGAGCAGATAGTGACTTTTTCAGTTTTGCTTTGGATAGACCTACCGACTACTTATTCGATTACAATTATTATGGGCGAAGTGAGGATACCGGGCTTTTCAGTCAACAACTTATTATTGCCGAAGGTGGCTTTAAATCACAGCTGGAGCCTGCATTTGCCAATCAATTCATATCTACTGTTAATGCCAGTACGAATATCTGGAAATGGGTCTATGCCTATGGCGATGTTGGATTGGTAAAGAACAAAGGAGAAAAGGTAAAAGGCGTATGGGATACGGGTATTAGGGCTAGTTTGGTCGCCGATTATTTCGAACTGTATTTTCCCCTCTACTCCAACATTGGCTGGGAGCCAGGTCTGCCCAATTATGATCAGCGCATCCGCTTTATCGTAACTCTTGACATTAAAACACTACTTGGGCTATTTACAAGGGAATGGTATTAGTGCCCCACACCCTGATAAATTTTCAATTCTTCAAAATTCTTTTATTCTAGCCCCGTATTTTTCGGAGAGCTACAAACAACTTAATTGAAATCACCCGGGTTCCCTATGCCAATAGGACTCGGGTTTTTTCTATTTTTGAGGCAACCATAATCAAACCAATTATATGCTAAACAACTGGAAACTCATTGTTCTGCTCTGTCTTACCCTGGGACTTGCACCCTATAGCCCAGAACCACACCTTTGGGGTAAATTGAAATGGGTTTGGGGAGGCGCCCAAGGAATGAAGGCGATGGATGTTTTTGATCTTATCCTGCACTCCTTGCCTTTTCTATTGTTGCTTAGGTGGCTAATTATTAGAACATCTAGACTGAATAAAAAATCATCCTAATAATACCCATTTAATTGTAATATCTGGATCGCCCCCTTCTGCAATTTGAATTAATATCTCACTCCCAAAAGTCATGGTGAAGTACGCTTCCCAAGAACCATGCTATTCTTTGAATTGTGGATTCCCAAGTTTTCAGGGATTAGCTCAATTTAAGTAGTTCTCTGTCTCATAAAATCTATGATAATAGCATTAAAAATCCTTGTGTTATTTTTTATCAATTTAAAGTTTGATTACGAATTTTATAATTTTAGCGAGTAAGATCATATTATTTTTGAATTATTCGCAACACTTTAACATCTAGCATCATTGCAATTTTGATTGAATTTAGCTACTTTTGCAAAACAAAATTCCCTTTATATGCAAACAAACCCTCAAGTAAACAGTGAGCTTTCTTTTGAAGACTTCAAAGCTGAAGTTTTGAACGATTATACCATTGCTGTTACCAGTAGGGAATGTAGTTTGTTGGGACGCCGGGAAGTACTAACAGGAAAAGCCAAGTTTGGAATATTCGGAGATGGTAAGGAAGTCCCTCAACTGGCATGGGCTAAGGCATTCCGTAATGGTGATTGGAGAAGCGGGTACTACCGTGACCAAACATTTATGATGGCAATAGGAGAATTGAATATAGAACAATTCTTTGCAGGTCTTTACGCCCATACCGATATTAAGGCCGATCCTATGAGTGCTGGACGCCAAATGGGAGGTCATTTTGGCACGCACAGCCTTAATGAAGATGGAAGTTGGAAAAACTTGACGCAACAAAAAAATAGTAGTGCGGATATCTCCCCTACGGCAGGGCAAATGCCAAGACTGTTAGGATTGGCGCAAGCTTCCAAGATTTTTAGAAATCTACCGGATTTAAAACACAAAACGCAATTCTCCATTAATGGGGATGAAGTGGCATGGGGAACTATTGGTAATGCAAGTACGAGCGAAGGGCTTTTCTGGGAAACCATGAATGCCGCTGGTGTATTGCAGGTTCCTATGGTTATGAGTGTTTGGGATGACGAGTATGGAATCTCTGTGCATGCGAAGCATCAAACCACAAAAGAGAACATTTCTGAAATCCTCAAAGGGTTTCAGAGAGATGAGGAAACGCCCGGTTTCGAAATAATTAGGGTAAAAGGATGGAACTATGCGGAATTAGTGGATGCGTTCCAAAAAGCTGGCAAAGTAGCCCGTGATGAGCATGTTCCGGTATTAATCCACGTGAACGAATTAACGCAGCCCCAAGGACATTCAACCAGTGGTTCACACGAGCGTTATAAAAGCCCCGAAAGACTTCAATGGGAAAAAGAGCATGATTGTAACCTTAAAATGAGGGAGTGGATGATCGCTAGCAATATTGCGACTTCCGAGGAACTGGATGCTATAGAAAAAGATATAAAGAAAAAAGTTCGGGAAGGTAAAAAAGCTGCATGGTCCTCTTTTCTGGCTCCCCAACTAAAAGACCAGGGAGAAGTAGTTACACTGCTAACCCACCTTGCAGAAAGCAGTCCTAATAAAGTCTTTATCGAAAAGATAAAAAATGATCTGGCTTCCAACGAGGAACCCATCCGTAAGGATATCCTTGCAGCAGGAAGAAAAGCGCTGCGCTATGTGGTTGCCGAGGAAACCAGTGAAAAAAGGCAACTTCAGGATTGGATAAATAACTATTTCGAAATTATTCAACCAAAATATAGTGCCCATCTGTACTCAGAAGGTGAGAACAAAGCAACACAAGTATCGGAAGTAAAACCATCCTATGATGACCATTCAGAAATGGTAGATGGTCGCTTGGTCTTACGGGATAACTTCGATGCCATTTTCAATAATCATCCGGAAGCATTGGTTTTTGGCGAAGACAGTGGTACCATTGGTGACGTAAATCAGGGGCTCGAGGGTCTTCAGGACAAATACGGAGAATTGCGGGTAAGTGATACCGGAATCCGTGAAGCCACCATCTTGGGACAAGGAATAGGTATGGCCATGCGTGGACTCAGGCCTATTGCCGAGATTCAGTACTTGGACTATATCCTGTACTGCTTACAGATCATGAGTGATGATTTGGCTACGGTTCGTTATCGAACCAATGGCATGCAGAAAGCACCTTTAATTGTTAGAACGAGAGGGCATCGTTTGGAAGGCATTTGGCACAGTGGTTCTCAAATGGGTGGACTTATTCATTTACTAAGAGGAATGTACCTATTAGTTCCCCGCGACATGACCAAGGCGGCCGGTTTCTACAATACGTTGTTAGAGAGTGATGAACCTGCGGTGATTGTAGAATGTTTGAATGGGTACCGATTAAAGGAAAAAATGCCTACAAACCTAGGCGAACTTCGAACTCCGATAGGAGTCGTTGAAACAGTTAAGGAAGGTTCGGATATAACATTGGTTTCTTATGGAAGCACACTTCGGATCGTTCAGGAAGCTGCTATAGAATTACAGCAAGTAGGTATTGATGCCGAGGTTATCGATGCCCAGTCCTTACTGCCGTTCGACTTAAATCATGATGTGGCCAAAAGTGTCGCTAAGACCAATCGTCTTTTGGTAATCGATGAAGATGTGCCAGGTGGAGCTTCTGCCTATTTGCTTCAGGAGATTGTTGACAAGCAGAATGCCTATAATTTCTTGGACAGTAAACCACAGGCATTGGCTGCACAACCTCACCGTCCTGCCTATGGAACCGATGGGGATTATTTCAGTAAACCATCGGTAGAAGATGTGTTCGAAAAGGTATACAGCATCATGAGTGAGGTGGATCCAACTTCATATCCAACACTTCGTTAAGCACATACTTAGTATTTTGAGCATTAAAAGTGTAGGAAAATACACTTCAACGAATTCTTTGTGCTTTTATCCAGAATTCAATAAAATTTTCAATAATAATTTGGAAAAGCAATATTTTTATTAAACATTTACACCAAGCAAAGAGAAAATTCAAGTAATGCTATTATCTGTTTTCAATAATAATTTGAATAATAACAACGGAAATCCGTAGCAGAAACTTGTACCCTATATAAACCCGTCAAGTTTCGAACCTGACGGGTTTTTTTATGGGATTAACTTTTAGATTCATCTTATAAAACTTTAATATCATGTGTGGAATTGTATGTGCATTCGAACTTAAGCAACCAACAGAAGTGTTGCGACCTCAATTATTATCTATGGCGAAGTGTATTCGTCACCGTGGACCGGATTGGAGCGGTATTTTCGATACCCCAAAAGCTATTATGGCGCACGAACGCCTTGCCATTGTAGACCCAACCAGCGGAAAACAACCCTTGTTTTCTCCCGATAAAAATCTGGTACTTGCGGCCAATGGTGAAATCTATAACCACATGGAATTGCGCAAGCAGTTTGAAGGATCTTACGAATTTCAAACCAAAAGTGATTGCGAGGTTATCTTAGCATTATACCAAGAAAAAGGAGTAGATTTCCTTGACGAATTAAATGGCATCTTTGGTTTTGCCATATATGATGTTGACAAAGACGAGTATCTTATTGCCCGTGATCATATGGGGATTATTCCACTGTATATGGGATGGGACCAAAATGGAACTTTCTATGTAGCATCAGAACTTAAGGCATTGGAAGGTGTATGCACTAAGATTGAACTCTTTCCCCCGGGGCATTATCTACATAGTTCGGATGGAGAATTGAAGCGTTGGTGGACACGTGATTGGATGGATTATGAAAATGTAAAAGACAATGAGTCTTCTATCGAAGAATTGCGCGAAGCCCTTGATGCTGCTGTGCATAGACAATTAATGAGTGATGTACCCTACGGAGTCTTACTTTCTGGTGGGTTAGACTCATCCATAACCTCTGCCCTAGCAAAAAAATACGCAGATAAGCGAATTGAAAGTGGTGACCAAGAAGGAGCTTGGTGGCCTCAACTTCACTCATTCGCCATAGGGCTGGAAGGGTCACCGGATCTGGAAGCCGCACAGAAAGTGGCAGATCATTTAGACACGGTGCATCATGAGGTGAAATTTACAATCCAAGAAGGGGTAGATGCTATTCGAGATGTAATTTATCAGTTAGAAACCTACGATATTACTACTATTAGGGCTTCCACCCCAATGTATCTCATGGCCCGTGCCATTAAGGCCATGGGGATTAAAATGGTACTTTCGGGTGAAGGAAGTGACGAAATATTTGGTGGTTATTTATATTTCCACAAAGCCCCCAATGCGGAAGAATTTCATAAAGAAACCGTCCGAAAGTTGGATAAACTGCATCAGTATGATTGTTTAAGGGCCAACAAATCACTTGCTGCATGGGGAATTGAAGGAAGAGTTCCTTTCTTGGACAAGGAGTTTATGGACGTTGCCATGCGATTGAACCCACAGGATAAAATGATTACTCCTGAGCGTATGGAAAAGTGGATTCTGAGAAAAGCATTCGAAGATATGCTTCCGGAAAGTGTGGCTTGGCGTCAAAAAGAACAATTCAGTGATGGAGTAGGCTACAGTTGGATAGACACCCTAAAGGTAATGGTCGATAAAGAAGTAACCGACGAGCAAATGAAAAACGCACAATATCGCTTTCCAATTCAAACCCCAACCAGTAAAGAGGAGTTCTACTATCGTTCCATTTTTGAGGAACATTTTCCAAGCGATACAGCTGCCCTGAGTGTCCCCTCTGTTCCTTCGGTTGCGTGCAGCACCCCAATAGCTTTAGAATGGGATGAAAGCTTCAAGAATATGAATGATCCAAGTGGGCGTGCAGTGGCCAACGTACATGAAGAAGCATACGAATAATCAATTCTGTTAAACAGTCAAAACCACCTTTAACGAGGTGGTTTTTTGTTTTACGACTAGAATGCGCTTAAAATTTCAGCAACTCTTCAAAAAATACACTAGCTTAGCAACAAAAGATCTATTGTTATGAAAAAAAATATTCTTTTACTTCTTGTCTGTTTTCCTCTTGTAATAAACGCTCAAGCACCCTGTGAGAGTGGTATGGCTGGTATATACCCCTGTAATGGTTATGACCTCCAAGCATATATTTCATATACGACCATGGGAGCCTCAAACGCCAATGATTCATGGGGTTGGACAGATCCGCTAGACGGTAAAGAATATGCCATTGTAGGATTAAATAACGGTACTGCTTTTATAGATATTTCCGATCCTTTTAATCCTGTGTATTTAGGTAAATTACCTACCGCTACGGGAACGGCAACCGCCAGGGACATTAAAACCTATAATGACCATGCTTTTGTGGTTAGTGACAACAATGGCGCCCATGGAATGCAGGTATTCGATTTAACACGATTAAGAAATGTGACCAATCCGCCTGAAACCTTTGCAGAGGATGCCTTATACTCAGATTTTGAAAATGCCCATAACCTTGCCATTAATGAGGATACGGGTTTTGCCTACGCTTGTAGAACAAACTTGTTTGGTGGAGGTGTTCATTTTATTGATATAGACGATCCGCAAAATCCAGTGAACTCTGGTGGTGTTAGCGGGGTATTTACCCATGATGCACAAATTGTTACCTATGATGGGCCTGATTCTGACTATACAGGTCGCGAAATTCTATTAAGTTTCAATGGGTTCGATGAGGATATTACTATAGTAGATATTACGGACAAAAGCAATCCGCAGGTCATTTCCAATTTCGATTATACCACTAGCGAACATGCACATCAGGGATGGCTTACGGAAGACCAACGGTTTTTAATTGTGGGCGATGAATCTGATGAATTAAACCTGGGCTTTAACACAAGAACCATCATTTTTGACCTTACCGATTTGGATAACCCAGTCGAGTCATTTGAATATTTCGGCCCTACAAGTGCTACAGACCACAATGGTTATGTACTTGGGGATCGATACTATCAAGCCAGTTATAATGCAGGAATGCGTGTTATTGATATCTCTGATATTGCCAACGGAAACATGACAGAAATAGGTTATTTCGATGTGTATCCGTCCAATAACTCTTCGGGGTTTAGCGGGGCTTGGAGTGTATATCCCTATTTTGAAAGCGGTAATATCGTTATCTCTTCCTTAGGCAGTCAAGGAGGGTTCTTTTTGGTAAAAGAGAGCACCTTAGGGGTGAATTCGTTCGATACCGATTTGGGCATTGCTGTCTATCCCAATCCCGTACAAGATCGCCTGAACATTCAAAGTCCGGATAATGTAGTCATACTTAAAACACGTTTGTACGATATTATGGGACGGTTGATTCAAAGTACCGAAGGTACTAGTACTGAACTTTCTATTCCAACCACCCAAAGTAGTTTCTTGATCCTCCAAATTGAAACGGATCATGGTACTGTGTCTAAAAAGTTGATTGTCGGTAAATAAAAATAGCACACTAAGCATTAACATAGAATAAGTTCTTCTAGGCAATTAATGTATCTTTATCGTATGCCATCTATTCGGTTTCTTAGTTTACTGATTATCGTTTTATGCCTCCATGGTTGTTCCAATGATGACGGTGATGGATTGCATACGGATCCCCCACCGCCAGATTTTATGGCTCCAAATGTTACGGTTATTGCTGCGAACAATACGGAGGTACTGGAAATTTCAATTTCTGGAATTTCGACTGAGGTATCTACGGTGAATTTGACTTCGGACTTAGGGATTACGACCAATGATTTTGCCAATACCAATAAGAACATTGTTACTTGGTTCCGAAGGGAAGGTGCCAACTTTAAAGTTTGGAAACGTGATTTGGCCTCCAAAACGACAGAAGCCTTTAACGACATTTGCTCCATTTCTGGTGAGTTCCCGGCTTTCGTGTTGGGTTCCAGCGATAAATTAGTTGCCTTTTCTGAAGCTAGCCTAAGCCAAAACACCTCGGCAAATATTCGTATTACCGAAACAGGTGATAATTGCACGCTCACTCAGTTGTTGAATACGGGTATCTTATCGGCAACCATTGAAAAGGATTTATGGGTATTTGTAAGTATTGGTATTGGGGGTGCAGAAAGTGAGCTTCAGAAACATGATTTGGATACTGGTGAAATACTAGCCACAATACCCGTTTCTGAATTTTCCGTAAGTATCACGCAAAACGGAAATGACATTTACGTCTTTTTTAGTGACCGCTATCATGTCTACGACGCGTCGACCCTTTCCTTAAAAAATGTAGTGCCCTTCCTTCCTTCGGTGGGTATTTTAATGGAGAATGGCTTTTTCGATTCTCAATTTAATGGAAATTCGATGTTGGTTACATTAGATGTCCCACAGCCCAACCCCTTATCGGATTGGCCGGGAATAATTGATATTACCAACGGAGAATTATTGAGCCTGGACAATCTAGGGTTCTTCCTAACGAATAATTTACGTGAAATTGCAGGTTATGGCAGTGCATCGCTAGGCAACTATACAGTAGACCTAGAAAATGGGATTATCGTTTACAGCTTTTCAAACAATAGCGATGTACATGGTATTCTCTATACCAATTTTGAAGCTGAAGTTTTAAAGATTGTTGATTTAGAGCTTGCTCCGACCGAACTTTTCATCACCCAATAGAAGCCACTTTAAGGCAGCCACTTCTTATCGAAATTTGGCTTTCGCTTTTCGAGGAAAGCATTGCGACCTTCGACTGCCTCATCTGTCATATATGCCAACCGTGTCGCTTCCCCAGCAAATACCTGCTGCCCTACCATTCCATCATCCGTAAGGTTCATGGCGAATTTCAGCATTTTAATTGAAATAGGTGATTTGGCCAAGACTTCTTGAGCCCATTCATAGGCAGTTTGTTCTAACTCGGCATGAGGAACCACCGCATTCACCATTCCCATATCATATGCTTCTTGTGCACTATAATTCCGTCCCAAAAAGAAGATTTCACGTGCTTTCTTTTGCCCTACCATTTTTGCCAAATAGGCACTACCGTAGCCACCATCAAAACTTGTTACATCTGCATCGGTCTGCTTAAAAATGGCATGCTCTTTACTAGCAAGTGTCATATCGCATACCACGTGAAGGCTATGTCCGCCCCCTACGGCCCAACCCGGCACCACACAGATGACGGCTTTAGGCATAAACCGAATAAGGCGTTGCACCTCTAGAATGTTCAATCTGTGATATCCATCCTGTCCTACGTATCCCTGGTGTCCCCTGGATTTCTGATCCCCACCACTGCAAAAACTATAAATGCCATCTTTAGGAGAAGGGCCTTCGGCCGAAAGCAATACAACCCCAATACTGGTATCCTCCTGTGCGTCGTTAAAAGCATCTAATAACTCAGAAGTGGTATGTGGTCTAAATGCATTACGAACTTCGGGTCTGTTAAAAGCTATTCGGGCAACACCGTCACTTTTCTTATAGGTGATATCGGTATATTCTTTGGCTGTTTTCCAGTTGGGTGTCATCATATTTTATATTTTAGCTTCAAAGATACTAATTCCCCAGTTCGGGGCATTCCATTTAATACCCAAGAAATGATGAAAAAGATAATCCTCTGTCTAGCAATCGCGCTTCTAACTTGTCAAATTTCGGCTCAAGAAGCTTATAAATTCACTGAAATTATTGATTTAGAAGCTACACCCGTTATAAGTCAAGGAAGAACAGGAACCTGCTGGAGCTTTTCCAGTACTTCCTTTTTGGAATCTGAAATTATACGGCTTACCGGAAAGCAAATCGATCTATCCGAAATGTATACGGTTCGTAATACCTATCCAAAAAAGGCAGAAAATTTTGTGATGCGACAGGGAAAAGCACAATTCAGTGAAGGAGGGTTGGCTCATGATGTGATGAATTCCGTGGCGGAATATGGCCTAGTTCCCAATGAGGCATTTAGTGGTTTGGTGATGGATGATTCGTACCACAATCATGCAGAATTGGCTGCTGTATTGCGATCTATGGTAGAAACCTATGTAGATAATCCAGGGAAAAAACTGAGTAAAAAATGGAGAAAGGCTATCGACGGGGTTCTTTCCGCCTACATTGGCAGTAATCCTTCTACGTTTACGTATGAAGGGAAAAGCTATACGCCCCAATCCTTTTTGGAAATGACTAAAATCGTACCCAGTGACTATGTGAGCATCACTTCATTCAGTCATTCGCCATTCTATTCCGAATTTATTCTAAACATTCCAGATAACTGGAGTTATGGAAGTTTTCATAATGTGCCATTGGATGAAATGATCGGTGCCATAGATTATGCACTGGAAAAAGGTTTTACGGTGGAATTGGATTGTGACGTAAGCGAGCGCACCTTTTCTTCTAAAGACGGTGTCGCTGTTATTCCCATGGATAAAGAAAACAATAAAAAAGCATTGCAAGGGGTATATCCAGAAAAGAAGATTTCCCAGGAATACCGTCAAGATGAATTCGAAAACTTCACTACTACCGATGACCACCTAATGCATATTACTGGAACGCTTCAGGACCAAAATGGAACCAAATATTACAAAGTGAAAAATAGCTGGGGGTCTGATAGTTCAAGGAACGCTAATGGTGGATATGTATATTTTAGCGAAAGTTACATGCGACTAAAAGCCATTAGCATTACGGTTCATAAAGATGCTATTCCCAAGGATACGGCTAAAAAGTTAAACTTATAGATACTCGATAAAACGGTTCAATTTTTGATGTTCATTCACCAATGAAAAAACTATGCCTTTTACTACTCTTGCTTCCCGTTTTGGGTTGGGGTCAATATGACTTCGAAACCCGTTATTTTAAGATAGATGCCACTTCGCTTCCGGGAATTTCAGAAGAGTATACATTGAATTTGGATTTTGAAAGTGCACCGAACTTTCAGAATAAGAACATCAAGGATTTCTTTAAGGTAACCGTAGAAAATTACTACGAACCCGTTAGCATGAGTGAGGCATATTCAGAAACCCTGCAATACCGGAATAATAATGTAGATGTAGAACAGTTGCAGGCACAATATGGTGGTGCTTCCGGGGGAACTGCCCAGTATGGAGCCGATGGTGCTACCAAAGTAAGAAATACGGTATATAAAGAGCAACGTGGTTTGGATTTTCTGGATCCATGCCCTCCATTCGGAATTTGCGGTCGATGTGCACCTTATCGAGTAGGAAGGGGCTATTGATTTAATTCGATGCCGTCTTCCTTAATAGTAATTTGCTTGTCCTTAAAAAGACTTCCTATCGCCTTTTTAAAGCTTTTCTTGCTCAAACCCAATTCATTTTTAATCGCATCTGGATCCGATTTGTCATGCAGTGGCAAAAAGCCTCCAGCGGCCTTTAACTCATCTAGGATATACTGTGCATTGGGTTCTATACTCCTATACCCTGGCGAATGTAAAACCAAGTCAATCTTATTGTCCGACCTCACTTTCTTCACATAGGCCTTGAGACGGTCACCGGTACGAATATCCTCAAATATATCATCGATATAAATCAGTCCTTTGTGCTTTCCATTTACAATGGCATTGGCACCCTTGTCGGTTAGATGGGTCACCATAATGGCTACTTCATCATATTTGGAAACCGTAATCTCGCTATTATCCAGGAATTTATTGGTCTTACTGGTCCCAACCAAACGTTGTGTCTTATCGTCTACATACAAATACACTATATACCAACTGCCTTGCTTCATGGGACGAGCTTGTTCCTTAAAGGGTACAAACAATTGCTTCACCAAGCCCCAATCCATAAATGCCCCATATTTGTTAACGGCACTGCATTCTAAATAACCAAACTCATTTAGTGTTACATATGGCTTGTCCGTAGTAGCTACGGGACGTTCTTCATTATCGAGGTAAACAAAGACTTCTAGCGTATCTCCAATTTCGAAGGATTCTGGCTTATACCTGTTCGGAAGTAATACTTCATTTTCCTCTTCATCCCCTAAAAATAGGCCAGGCTCGGTATCCCTTAAAATGGTTAGTTTTTGAAATTTCCCTAGTTGCAACATAGGGCGCAAAGATACAATTAAAACGTTCCCTGCGCTCAGAATCCATCTTATTTAAATTTGTATCTTAGAGGCAACTAACTAACCTTTATGTCTCTAGACAGCCCTCATAACTTGCCTGGGGCACCTCCTCTTTTGCATTTCATTGAGAATGCACTGGCTAAGGTTTGGATTTACGAAAACATCGTGATTACAGAAGTGGTGCAAGGGGTAAAAATAGACTATAAGAATACCTTCGATTTAATTGTCAAGGGGGTTAACTATGTAGACTATAAACCATGGGTATATATTTCTCACAGGTTACATCCTTATGATGTTGACCCTTCTTTTTTCAAATACGTGAATCTTATTCCTTATTTAAAGGGTGTTGCCATTGTATATCCCAAGGGAACGAATGCACCCATAGAATTACCCGAAAAAAAAGCCATTACTAGAAAAGTAGGGATTTTTGAAGATTTAACCGAAGCCTACCTATGGGCAAAGGCGTTACTTCAGAAGTCTAAGAAATAAACTTGAAATACTCCAAAAGCACATCATCATTAACTTGGTATGGAGTAAAGATTTCTAGAATCCTAGGGGCTTCAGAAACATCATAGAAACTCTCTAGCTCTTTTCTTAATGAAACCTCATCATTGGCTGTATGGTATTCGAATCCGTACATCCTGCTTAATTGTGAAGCATCCAGATCGTGTTTTGTTTCAAAAAACTGCTCGAAATGTTCAGAGCCCTTCGCTTTTGGTAAGATCCTGAAAATTCCACCTCCACCGTTGTTTAAAATGATAATTCGGAAACTTAGGGGCACGTGATTATTCCAAAGGGCATTGCTATCGTAGAAAAAACTCAAATCGCCGGTAATAAATACCGTTTGCTTTTCTGAAATTACAGCAGCCCCTATTGCCGTGCTGGTACTTCCGTCGATACCGCTGGTACCCCGATTACAATACACGTGCAATGAAGCATCTAAATCGAACAATTGAGAATAACGAACCGTGGCACTATTTGCCAACTGAAGTAGTGTTTGTTCTGGAAGGGTTTCGAATATTATGGAATGCGCTACAAAATCAGAAAACGGCGATTTTTGCAAGTAATTAATATGTTTTGCATCCCTTAGGTGCTTTACTTTCAACCAAGAATTTCGATACCCAGAGGATTCCCTTTTATAATCCCTTTCAAAACGACAGAAAAATTCATTGACCGTCAATTTAAAATGATGCCTTAAACTAAAGAAAGTATCGTATCCTTGATAGGGTCCCACATGGAAATGCGCTTTCGGTTGATGTTGTCTTAAAAAGGCTTTTATTTTTTTCGAAACCACCATTCCTCCAAAAGTGACCAAAACATCGGGGCGCAACGCTTCGAAATCATCCTCCCCTAAGTGCATGATAATCTTATCTATACCGGGAAAGAAGTTTTTGTGATGCAGATTAGAGGTAGTTTCTGTAAACACCAATACACTTTCATCCCCTGCCAAGAGTTCAATGATTTCTTTGTTTATTGAATTTGGGGGTAAGGTTCCCACCAATACCATTTTACGCTCTGAAGACCTCCAGTCCTCCGAGAAGTTGTCATAAGCATCCTCATTCAACTGATATTCGCGATTTGCATCAAAAGATATTTTGCCCAAAGAAACGTCTAGTGTTGGGGTCACTTCGTACAGGGGCTCCGAAAAAGGCACATTGATATGTACAGGACCATTTTCTGATAAAGAGATATTCAATGCTTTATAAATTTCCTTCTCATTAAATCCTTGATAGGTTTCCCCTTCTTTACAATTTGCAGTGTACAGAATATGATTCTGATAGACGTTCTCTTGTCTTATGGTTTGCCCGTCGCCAACATCGATAAGGTGTTCCGGGCGGTCTGCAGATATAACCACCAAAGGAATATTACTGTAAAAAGCTTCAGCAATGGCCGGATAATAATTCAAAAGTGCAGAACCTGAAGTACAAACCAATGCCACCGGCTTATGTAGTTGTTGAGCCATTCCCAATGCAAAAAAAGCGGCACAACGCTCGTCTACAATACTATAACATGTAAAGTCTGGGTGCTGGGTAAACCCTATTGTTAAGGGAGCATTTCGGGAACCGGGCGATATGACAATGCGATCGACTCCTGCAGATAAACATATTTGGGTGACGGTTTGAGAAAGGATCTTCTTCGAAAAATTCATCTATGCAAAATTACGAACTACAATGTCAATTCGAAAGCATTGGTGCCAATACCTGAAGCATTGTTTGTTTTTTATTCTGGGTTTCCTCCCATTCCAATTGGGGGATAGAATCTTGCGTAATACCACCACCCACATATACATGGGCTTCATTCCCTGTAATTTTCATGCAACGAAGGTTAACATATAACTCGGCAGTACTAAGCCCATCTGCAGTACATCCCAAATAGCCCGTGTAGAATTCCCGATCATATCCTTCTTCACTTAGAATGAAATCGTAAGCCAGATTTCTTGGTAATCCACAGACGGCCGGAGTAGGGTGCAAATTTTTGATGACGGCAGCCAAATTACTTCCTCCCTTTGGGAATACTCCATTAAAGTCGGTTCGTAAATGAACCAATGATCCCGCAACATGATTTCTCGTTTGAGAAACTTTCACGATTCCGGTCACCTTCTGTAACTTGTCTGCAATATCATTGGTAACCCATTGTTGCTCCAAAAGTTCTTTAACACCCCATTTTGGTTCTCTGCCTTCTACATATTTTTGAGTCCCCGCCAAGGCCATCGTACTAAAATCCTTACCATCCACTTGTAATAACACCTCTGGCGTGGCCCCCACCCAAAGTCCTGATGAAGGATGAAACCAAACATATCTAAAGGCCGTTTCATACAGGTTGAAAAGACGATGTACAACTGTGGTTAGTTCTAATGATTTTAACGGAACGATCTCCTTTCTGGAGACAACAATCTTAATCAAGCCTTTTTTTTCAATTGCCTTTAAAGAATTTTGCACCAATTGAATATGTCTGTCTTTTTCTTCGGTATTGGTGGCAAGATTCAAATCTACCCTTTTCACATTGGAAGGGATCCAACGAACAGAAATAGAATCACTTTCATCATCTGGTATTAGTAAGGTTTTATCCTGTGAAAACGATGCAAATACAAATCCACTTTCATTGAAATCATGGGTTGTAAAGGTATTGTTACTCCTTTGGAAGGATCCCGAAATGGTTTCAGCCCTTGGCGGTAAATAAACGATGAAAGGAAAGCCAGCTTGGAAGTGTGAATCAATTTTATCAAGCAGGTCCGAAAATTCCATATTAGGCTTTTGGCAATGTTATGGTGGTGAATTTAATCATGGACACCAATTCATCCTCCTCATTTGCAACCCGAACTTGCCATAATTGTGTCGTCCTGCCCTTGTGCAATACCGTAGCTTTGGCATACACATAACCCGAACGCACGGCTTTCACATGGTTGGCGGCTATTTCTATACCCCGAACCGCAGCATTTGGATTGTTCAAAACGGTAAACGCCGCTGCACTGCCTACACTTTCTGCCAACGCTACCGTAGCTCCTCCATGCAATACCCCGTCTGGTTGATGTACCCTTGAAGTAACAGGCATACGTGCCGTTAAAGAATCCTCGGTAACATCTACGTATTCAATTTCAAGGGTTTCCATAAGCGTATTTTTGCATATGGCATTACATCGGGAAAGTATCTCTTCTTTGGAATGGATCATTGTAAAACTTTACTTTTGTAAAAATACAAAATGCACTTTATATGATCGCGGAAAAAGCGGCAAGTTATTCTACCACTAATACCTATTCTGTTGTAAATAGCTATTCTGAAAAAACCAAGAACGTATGGCTGGTATTTCATGGAATGGGTTACTTAAGCAGATATTTCGCTAAGTACTTCGAAGCCCTTAATCCGGATGAAAACCTTATTATCGTACCGCAAGCGCCATCAAAGTACTACCAAGGTGCAAATTTTAAACATGTAGGAGCCTCTTGGCTAACCAGGGAAAACACGGTATCCGAAACACAAAATGTTTTGGCGTATATAGATAGTGTTTGGGCTGCTGAAAAGCCGAATAACATACCAAACTTTATAGTATTGGGCTACTCACAGGGCGTTTCTATTGCTACAAGATGGTTATCCAGCAGAAAAATCACCTGTAACACCTTGATCCTCCATAGTGGTGGCATTCCCAAAGAATTGATCCCTACCGACTTCAATTATTTACCCGATGATACCAATGTTATTTACATATATGGAAATAAGGATCAGTATATTACCGAAGCTAGGAAGACAGAAGAATCCCTGAAAGGATCCCAACTTTTCGGCAACCGCCTTACGGTAACTGTTTTCGAGGGTATACATGAAGTACATGTTCCTTTTCTAGTACAAATAGCTGAAGAATAGCAAATTGAATTGTGCATTTCGTCGATTTTTTTTGGCGTTTAATCTTATTAATTGTTTCTTGTAGGAAATTTTGTAAGAATTTACACCAACCTCATAGCGATGAAACGTAAACTAACCATTCTTTTCACCCTACTACTTACCTGTCAAATCTATGCCCAAGTTCCAAATTCGGAGCTGGAAGCAATGAATGATTTGTATCAAGCTACCCAAGGGGATAATTGGAATCAAAAATGGGATTTAAATGAACCCGTTGCCAATTGGCCGGGAGTAACCGTAGTAGATGATCATGTTACAGAAATTCGTATGCTATTCAATAATTTGAATGGCGAATTACCTCAGAGTTTGGGGAACCTAACCGAACTAAAGGTTCTTGAACTATCTTTCAATAAAATAAACGGAACAATACCAAATACGATTGGAAGTCTTAAGAAATTAGAGCTGTTGGCCCTTAATGGAAATAATCTTAAAGGTGCGCTGCCAAACAGTCTTGGAAACCTGACGAACTTAAAGCAGCTTCATCTAAGCAGTAATCGTTTATCTGGGGAACTTCCTTCTTCATTGGAAAAACTCGAGTCCCTTGAGGTATTTAATGTATTCGATAATAAATTAGATGGAAATGTTCCATTGGGAATTGGAAAAATAAGAAGCATTAGGGAATTCATAGTTGCCGAAAATAACTTTGGAAATGCTAGTGAAATCTCAACTATTCTACTATCCAATTCAGCAAGTATAAATTTAGAAGGTAATAGCTTAAATCCATCTGCGAAATCGATCATTGCGATCGAAACTAGCGACGACGAAAACTAATCTTCGTATAGTAAGTTTAATAGCTCGAAAAAGGGTGTTTTGGAAATCAAAACACCCTTTTTTATTATGAAATTCTCAACGAAAACGTTATCGTTTCCAAGTATTTACAAGACTCTTCAATTTATTGTACCTTCTTTTATATATTTAACATACAATCACTAATCCAAACCCTGCATGTACAATCAAAGTAGAGCGGTAATTGAAAATGTATACCCACAAATTAATGATGGCAGTCTTCCCATAAAAGCCGTAATTGATGAAATCATTCCTGTGCGAGCCGATGTGGTGGCAGATGGCCATGATGTGGTGGCAGCTTCCCTCCTATTCAAACATGAAAAAGAAAGGAAATGGGGAGAAATTCGCATGCAACACGAACAAAACGATGAGTGGTCCTCTCAATTTGGTGTTTCGAAACAGGGTCATTATACATTTAAAGTCCAAGCCTGGATAGATTATGCCCTAAATTGGCAACATGGGATTGAACGAAAGATTGAAGATGGACAAAAAGTAACCTCCGAACTATTGGAGGGTGTAGAATACTTGCAGCGAATTGCTGCAGGGGCAACAAATGATGAAAAGACGTATTTGAATGGGCTCATCTCCTACTTTGGAGATCCCAATGCATACGATACGGCTGTAGCTGAAGCCGTTTCCTCCAAACTTCATGAACTATTTACGAAGTATCCCGAAAAACTATTGTTGAATGAAAGTTCTGAGTTTCCCGTCTATGTAGATCGTCAAAAAGCACGTTTCAGTACTTGGTATGAGTTCTTTCCGAGATCATCGTCCAAAGAACCGGGAAAGCACGGTACGTTACAAGAATGTGAATCCCTGCTCCCTCGAATTGCAAAAATGGGCTTTGACACGCTTTACTTCCCTCCCATTCATCCCATTGGTGAAGTGAACAGAAAAGGTAAGAACAATACAACAGAGGCTAAACCAGATGATGTGGGTTCTTGTTGGGGAATTGGTTCGAAACTAGGAGGTCATAAGGCAATTCATCCAGAATTGGGTACTGAAAGTGATTTTAAATCCCTTGTAGACAAGGCAAAGGAAATGGGCATAGAAGTAGCCATGGATTTCGCACTCCAGGCAGCTCCTGATCACCCATGGGTTAAGGAACATCCAGAATGGTTTAAGTGGAGACCGGACGGTACGGTGCAGTATGCCGAAAATCCACCTAAAAAATACCAGGACATCCTTCCTATTTATTATGAAAGTAAGGACTGGAAAAACCTTTGGCAGGAAATGTTGGACACAGCATTGTACTGGGTAGAAGAATTCGGTATTCAGGTATTTAGGGTGGACAATCCGCACACAAAGCCTTTCTATTTTTGGGGTTGGCTCATTGCCGAATTGAAAAAGAAACATCCCGATGTGCTTTTCTTATCAGAAGCATTTACCAAACCCAAAGTAATGCACCAATTGGCCAAACAAGGATTTACTCAATCCTATACCTATTTTACATGGCGTAACAATAAGGAAGAACTCATTGAATATGTAGAAGAGCTCACGCAAACAGATCAGCAGTGGTTCTTCCGCCCTAACTTCTGGCCCAACACACCAGATATCAACCCTTGGGCATTGCAAGGGGGAAACGAAGCGGTGCACCTTCAAAAGTATTTTTTGGCGGCCACTTTAAGTTCCAATACAGGTATTTACGGTCCGGTTTTCGAACAAATGCATAGTGCGGCCTTACCCGGTAAGGAGGAATACTTGGATAGTGAAAAATTTCAGGTTCGTCATTGGGATTGGGAGCAGGAAAACAAATTGACCACTTTAATTTCGAAAATAAATCTAATTCGAAAAGAACAGCCAGCCCTTCAACAAACCAACAATATTCGTTTTCTTTCTATTGAAAATGATCAGTTGCTGGCCTATTACAAGCATGACCAGTCTAAAGAAAATGAAATCTTAGCAGTGGTAAATCTAGATCCCTACTATGCCCAAAATGGCTGGGTGCAATTACCAATGAGCGATCTTGGCATACACGAGGGCCAAACAATTAGGGTTCATGACCTCATAACTGGAAGTAGTTATCATTGGGACAAAGAATGGAATTTTGTAGAGCTTCATCCTGCACTTCCCTTCCACTTGTTCAAAATAGAAAAATAGCATGGCGAAAACGGAAACATCTAAAAATAAATCTAAAGCTCAATTCAATAGTACTTGGGAAACCCTGATGGAAGATCAAGGTTTTGTAAAGATGTTTCTTTCCGAAGTTTTGGAAGAATATATTTCGAAACAGCGCTGGTACGGAGGGAAATCGAGCACCCTAAAGTATATTGAACTTACGGAGTACTTTCGAATTCAACAGAAAGAAGAAGTATACTATGGCTTGCTTTTGGAGGTTAATTTTAAAGAGGCGTTCTATCAACATTACTTCATTCCGATCGCCTTTGTAACCGATGAAGATTTTGCCAAAGAGGATCGTATTCTATCCCTTACCATTAATGGTGTTTCCGGTTATATTATTGATGCCATAAACCTGGAGTCGTTCAGGAAATTGGTGTTCGAGCGTATTTTACAGGCAGAACCCAATGATACCACACGGGTGCAGTACCATCGTGGGGAAAGTCTCAAGGAAACCGAATATAAGTCCTCCCGTTTTATGGGAATGGAACAGAGCAATACCTCTGTAATCATTAATGACCATTGTGTCATTAAGTTCTTCAGGCGTATCTATGCCAATAAAAATCCTGATTATGAAATGTCCCGTTTCCTATCGGACAAAAAAGGGTTTAAAAACACCCCGGCCTACCAGGGTAGCCTCAATATAATTGACAGCGACAAACTCATGGTAACCATAGCCCTAATGCAGGAATTGGTGCCGAATCAAGGTGATGCCTGGGAGTATATGTTGGAAAAAATACTGAAGGTATTCCATAACCTATCCGACAAGGGTATCGACATAAAGCAATTGCCTTCCATTGGAATATTTGAGCGTATGGGCATTCGTGAAGTCCCTCCCGAGATCATAGATTGGGCTGGTTTGGATATATTCCTGAAGTTACAACAATTGGCCGTCCGTACGGCAGAGATGCACATCGCATTGGGATCTGAATTTGAAGAAACCTCTTTTACACCTCAGCATTTTAATAGGGACTATGAAGTTTGGCTTAAGAACCGCTTGCTGTATCAATTTCAGAACCGACTTAATACCGTTGAAAACAACCTTCATAAATTGGATGGCCTTGCTTTGAGTTTGGCCAAGGATTTTCTCTCTCAAAAAAATGAAATAAGAAAGCGTTTCATGTCTTTCGATTGGCACAAGCTTAAAGGGGAACGCATCCGTGTTCACGGCGATTATCATTTGGGGCAGGTTTTGGTGAACAATGGTGATTTCTATATTCTCGATTTTGAAGGGGAACCAGAAAGTACCATACGTGACAGAAGGGTAAAACAGCCACCTTTAAAAGATGTGGCAGGATTGTTCCGGTCGTTCCATTACGCCATTTATGCTACGATTTTTAATCATGGGGAAGATCTTCCCTATTCGCAGGAGCAATTGTATGAAGCAGGCGAAAAACTGTACCGCTTTTTTATTGCTGTATTTTTAAATACATATACAGACATTATACAAGAAGCAAACCTAAACATAGGATACAACCAAGAGCGTATTTTTATGTTAAAACATGCCATGCTGGAAAAAGCTGTGTATGAATTGGGTTATGAAATGAATTCGCGCCCACTTTGGGCCGTGATTCCCTTAGAAGGAATTGCCTCCATTATGAATCAAGAATAATTTTATGAGCAAGGTCAAAGCACACAGTTTTTTTTCCGAATTCGATATCAACCTCTTTAAATCGGGAAAACATTTTCGTTTATACGATAAGTTAGGGGCTCATCTAACGGAAGTAGAGGGCGAAAAAGGGGTCTATTTTGCAGTCTGGGCACCCTCGGCTAAGGCTGTTTCGGTGATTGGTGATTTCAATTATTGGATTGAAGGGGAACATCCCCTTAATGTACGATGGGACGAAAGTGGTATTTGGGAAGGATTTATTCCCGGTATTCAAAAAGGAAGCAAATACAAATACAAAATACATTCTAATCACAATGATATAAAAACCGAAAAGGCAGATCCTTTTGCTTTTCGTTGTGAGCATCCGCCAAACACGGCTTCCGTAGTTTGGAATCATACCCATAATTGGAAAGATTCGGCTTGGATAAAAAAACGGAAGAAGACCAACCAATTAAATCAACCATTCTCGGTATATGAAGTGCATTTAGGGTCTTGGATGTTTAATGCTGTGGAAAATAGATCCCTTTCCTATTTGGAGCTTGCAAAAGAATTAACAGCATACGTAAAAGAAATGAATTTTACCCATGTAGAATTCATGCCCATTATGGAATATCCGTACGATCCTTCTTGGGGTTATCAATTAACGGGATATTTTGCGCCTACTTCTCGTTTTGGTAAACCAGAGGACTTTATGGTACTGGTAGATGCACTTCATAATAATGATATTGGCGTGATTCTGGATTGGGTACCCTCCCATTTTCCGGAGGACGCACATGGTTTGGGCTTTTTTGATGGCACCAACCTCTATGAACATCCCGATAAACGAAAAGGGTATCACCCCGATTGGAAAAGCCTTATTTTCAATTATGGCCGTAACGAGGTAAGATCATTCCTTATAAGCAATGCCGTTTTTTGGTTGGATCGTTATCATGCAGATGGTCTACGAGTAGATGCTGTTGCCTCTATGCTCTATTTAGACTATTCCAGGGAAGACGGTGAGTGGGAACCCAATGAGTTTGGTGGTCGGGAAAACTTAGATGCCATCTCATTTTTTAAGGAGTTGAATACTGAAATCTATTCTAGTTTCGAAGGTGTTCAGACCATCGCAGAGGAATCGACCTCTTTTCCCATGGTATCCAAACCAACCTACATAGGTGGATTGGGCTTTGGTATGAAATGGATGATGGGCTGGATGCACGATACACTGGAGTATTTCAAAAAAGAACCCATTTATAGGAAGCACCATCAAAACGATATTACCTTCAGTATGACCTATGCGTTTACTGAAAACTTTATGCTGCCATTAAGCCATGACGAAGTGGTCTATGGAAAGCATTCCATCCTCGGTCGTATGCCAGGTGATGAATGGCAACGCTTCGCTAACCTCCGACTGCTTTACTCCTATATGTATACACATCCGGGAACCAAGTTGTTGTTTCAAGGTGGGGAATTTGGTCAGCACGAAGAATGGAATTTCCAACAGAGTCTGGACTGGCATTTATTAGACTTTGATTATCACAAAGGGGTAAAGAACTTGGTCGCAGCTTTAAATTCCCTTTATAAAAAGGAGTTAGGATTGCACGAAAAGCAATTCGATGCCTCAGGTTTTGAATGGATTGATTACAACGATTCCGAAAACAGCGTACTTGCCTTCCTAAGAAAAGGATCGGAGAAAAAAGACACGGTAATGGTCGTTTGTAACATGACACCTATTCCTAGGGAAAATTATAGAATTGGTCTGCCTGAAAAAGGAAAATACCGCCTCATTTTTAATAGTGACGAACCGCAATATTCAGGTAGTGGATTTGATGTAAAAAAACAATATTCTTCCGAAGAAATCCCTTGGCAATTTAGAGAACAATCTGCTCTTTTCAATCTCCCTCCATTAGCAATGATCGCCCTTAAACGGGTGAATTCGAAGGAAAACGGTTAACGAAATCGATTTCGTCTGTTGATTACTTTCTCGAAATAGTTCAATTGCTTAGGTTTGTTTTTCACCAAGAAATGGTTCATTTGTAATGACCCCTATTTAAAGAGGAAAAACTATGATTATAAATACCGAGTTGGAACAAAAAGGGAATCAATTCCCATCTCAAATAAAAAGCTTCACCAAGAAAAAAGATAAGTTCTTAATCACTACCCAAAATGACGTCTTATTACAAATAACTGTAGTAAGGGACAGCGTATTGCGATTTCGCTATGCCCCTGCAGGTAGTTTTCCGAATGATTTTAGCTACGCTATTGCAGATGAAGCGGTTCGAGGATATAACGAATTGGAATTTTCGGAAGAGGCCTCGCATTTTGAGATCAAGACTTCCAAATTGATCCTACATATTCAAAAGTCGAATCTAAAAAAGACCATTTACGATATCAACGGACAACTCATCAATGAGGATGAATTGGGTTTCCATTGGGAATACAGCTACGAACATGGTAGTGATATCGTTAAAATGAGTAAGACCGAGCAGAAAATGGAATGCTATTATGGTCTCGGCGATAAACCCATGCACCTCAACCTAAAAGGGAAGCGGGTGGAAAATTGGGTAACCGATGAGTATGCTTTCGGTAAAGATAGGGACCCACTTTACAAAGCCGTGCCCTTTTATGTGGGACTGCACCACGATATTTCCTATGGTATCTTTTTCGATAATACCTTTAGAACGTATTTCGATTTCGGTCACGAAAGAAGAAGCACCACTAGCTTTTGGGCGCAAGGAGGTGAAATGAATTACTACTTTTTCTACGGACCGGAAATGGAAGAGGTAGTCAAAAATTATACAGATTTAACTGGTAAGCCTGAGCTACCACCCTTATGGGCATTGGGATACCACCAGAGTAAATGGAGCTACTATCCGGAAGACAATGTGAAGGAAGTCGCTCAGAAATTCAGGGACCTTAAAATTCCTTGCGATGCGATCTATCTGGATATTGATTATATGGACGGATGGCGCTGCTTTACCTGGAACAAAGAGTATTTCCCAGATCCTAAAGGGATGGTAGACGAGCTGGCAGAGGATGGTTTTAAAACAGTGGCCATCATAGATCCAGGTATTAAAATTGACAAGGACTATTGGGTCTATCAAGAGGCATTGGAAAACGATTACTTCTGTAAGCGTGCCGATGGTCCCCTTATGCGGGGAAAAGTGTGGCCAGGGGAATGTAATTTCCCAGATTTTACCAATCCTGAAGTACGCACATGGTGGAGTGGACTATATAAAGAATTAATCGAAGATGTAGGTATAGCTGGCGTTTGGAACGACATGAACGAACCTGCGGTCATGGAGGTCCCTACAAAGACCTTCCCGTTAGACGTTCGACATAATTACGATGGAAATCCGTGTAGCCATAGCAAGGCACACAATGTATACGGTATGCAGATGGCTCGATCCACTTACGATGGGGTAAAGCAATTTGTCTATCCAAAAAGACCTTTTATTATAACGAGAGCGGCCTATTCTGGTGCGCAACGATTCTGTTCTTCCTGGACTGGCGATAATATTGCATCTTGGGAACACCTTTGGATCGCCAATCAGCAAATACAGCGAATGTGCATAAGCGGCATGTCCTTTATCGGAACAGATATTGGAGGTTTTGCCGAGCAGCCTACGGGAGAATTGTTCTTACGCTGGATTCAGTTGGGAATTTTCCACCCGTTCTGCCGCGTACATTCTTCTGGGGACCACGGAGATCAGGAGCCATGGTCGTTCGATGAGGACGTAACGGATATTACCAGAAAGTTCATAGAACTTCGTTACAAGTTACTCCCCTATTTATATACAGCATTTAAACAATATGTAACAGATGGTGTCCCCATGATTAAGCCCTTAGTGCTATTCGATCAGAAGGACCATCAGACCTATTACAGAACAGATGAATTCCTGTTCGGAAACCATATGTTGGTATGCCCAATCTTGGAGGCCAATGCCAAAGGAAGAAGAATGTATATCCCTCGAGGGAAATGGTATAACTATTGGACGCATGATTTGGTAGATGGAGGAAAAGAACAATGGGTTGATGCCGACATAGACCGTATTCCTCTGTTTGTAAAGGAAGGAGCCATTATCCCTAAATATCCCGTACAACAGTATGTAGGTGAAAAGGATTTTGATGAAGTTGAATTGGAAGTGTATTACAAAGAAGGAAAAGAAAATTCCTCTTTATATGAAGATGCCCATGATGGATACGACTATAAAAAAGGAAGATTCAGTTCAAGGACATTCAAGCTAACGGGTAAGAAAAATGAATTGATCATTCAACAGCATAAACAGGGTAAATATGTAACTCCGTATTCCAGTTTTAAATTGGACCTGAAACGACTACCTTTTACCATTAAAACCATAGAAGTAGACAATCAGGTAACCTCATTAACTTCGCTTAAAGTGAATGGCAATACGTCCCTGGTAGTCGACAAAAACTTTACAGAACTTCATATTATCGGTGAATAACCTAGGCAGCTTTGGTCTTATTTCGACCAGCCATGAAAATCATATAGCCTCCGGTAAAAAACATAAGAAGACTGTAAACCGCTGGAGCAATGGCGAATGATGTACTGTTCAATAAAACGACGGCTACGGTTATGGCTAACGTCCCGTTCTGTATACCAGATTCTATTGAGATGGAAACGGCTTCCTGTTTGGTCAGTTTAAACAATTTGGCAGAATAGAAACCTATTAGCATCGTAATCGCGTTCAACAAAAATGTGGCAAGACCAGCCTGTTGGAAATAAGAAACAAAATTGTCTTTTTCTTTCACCACCAAGCCTACAATAATCAAGGCAAGCACAATTCCAGAACCGATGCGTACGGGACGGGCCATTTTATGGGCAAAATTTGGTCGATAGTGGCGTATCAACATTCCTATGGTTACAGGAATAACAACAATAACAAGGATTTGAAGGATAGTTCGCAACACATCCAATTGAATATACTGTCCCTTTTCACTGAAATACTCCAGCGCAAAATTTACCAAGAAAGGAATGGTGAGTATAGTAATTAAGCTACTTAATGCAGTTAAGGTAACAGAAAGTGCCAAGTTTCCTTTGGCCAAATGGGAAATAAGATTGGAAGTAGGTCCGCCGGGACAGGCTGCCAATATCATAATTCCAATGGCGATCTCAGGGGGAAGACTCAACCCCACTGCTATACCAAAACCAATAAGAGGGAGTAAAATAAGTTGATTAACCAGTCCTACAAATATGGCTTTAGGATAAAAAATTACACGTTTAAAGTCTTTGGTGCTAAGGGATAATCCCATACCTAGCATAATGATAATGAGAGATCCCGCCAATATTGCAGTAGAAGCCTTGTCCATAATATCTTGATTAGTTTTCTAAGGCAAGGTACTTATTTAACATAGATATCTAAAAAAAACGGCCATAAAGACCGTTTTCAACATTTCGTTTTCTATGAGCCCTTTTCTTTTCTGAGCTTACGTTTTATCTTGTTAATAGCGGATTCGATTGATTTTTCGGGTTCAATTACATTATATGGTCCCCAAAACTCAGGATCGGAAAACCCAGACACTGCATCGGCTATAATAACAGTAGGTTTTAAACGATCTTTCATTAAAGCCACTTTACCCGAAGGGTTGGTTTCCCAATCTGTAACGGCCATTTCACTGGACAATGAGTAATGCGAATTGAACCATTTGCGACGTTTACTCACTTTAAAAGACAATTGCACACTGCCATACCCGTAATACCATTTTCCATTCTTTTCACGATAATCAACGCGATAGGAAGCTTTGGTAGGAATTACGTTTACATCCCTTGGTTTCTTTTTCACGAACAATTCGCTGGCCTCACGTTCGTTACCAATTATCAAACTATACGAAGCACTCGTAAGTGCCAAACTTTCAACATCGATATAGAGTTTGCCTTGGTATCCAGGGGGAGGAATATCCTCTTTTTGCCGAAACTGCACCACATATACGGGTTTATCGTTTACCGTAGTTGGGGCGGCGAATGAAAAGTCGTAATAGCCTATAGAACGATCGGTAAAAATGTATTCGGGGTATTTCATAACGTCGATGTATAAAGCTGAAAATGGCCCTCCTTGCAGTTTTACTGCTACGGTATCCAAACGCCGGTAATCTGTACTTTTCCTTGCCTTATGCAGTTCTAGCACATCTTTCTGAGTAGAATTATTGGGCTGTTTGTATAGATTGATGACCGCTTCGGTTAAGGAAACATTCCTGTTTCTTCTTTTAATGGTCTCCCTATAGAATGCAGTCATTAAAACATCTTCCCTTAAGTTGTTTTTTGCCTTATCGGCAAAAACCGTTCGCACCAAAGCTTCTGCACTATTAAAGGCTGTGAGGTTCACTTCGGACAACTGTGTAACCATAGGGGAAAGCCTGATTTTAGAAAAGCCCTTGTCCAATTCGGTAAGTCGGACTTCCACAGATTGATATCCCAAGGATGTAATCAAAACTGTATTTTCTGAGGTGTCTGAAGGAACTTTCAAAGTGAATTCACCCTCTGCGTTTGTAATGGTACTTATATTGGTTCCTTTTAAACCAATGGTAGCAAAAACGAGAACATCATTGGTTTCGCTATCGAAAACCTTACCATGAAACTCCTGGAATGTCTGTTGGGCCTGTAAAGGCAAGGCCACACAAATTATAAAGAATAGAAAAACGAGCCTATTCTTCAACTTATGGTCTAAAATCGCTTTCATAACTCGGTCATTTTTAAAATTACATCAAAGACACCCAATGGCATCCGTATTATCACTACAAGATACAAAATATAGATCAGCTCAGATGGTTACGTGCTGTTAGACAACGTCCTAATGATACAAAGAACCCTATTTTCAGTTAGTTGATCGAACTGTATTTGGATTTCCCCAACTTTTCGGAAAAATCAATTATATTGAAGTCTATAATAACCAACTATCCAATTAATGTTCCGTTTTATTCCCGTGGTAGCCATATTACAAGGCTATTGCTTATACCACGCTTATAAAAACCGTGCTGACCAGAAATGGTTCTGGTTAATTATTTTTTTTCCCGTCATTGGAGCAATACTTTACCTATACGACCACTTTTACAATCGGGATAACCTAGAATCCATATCCGAAGGCTTTAAAGGAATCGTAAACAGTAATTACCAGATTGAAAAACTGGAAAAGGAGCTGGAAACTACGGATAGCGATCTTAACAGGTTTAATTTGGCAGAGCATTATATGCAGGCAGGTAGATTTAAGGATGCAATTAAATTGTACACTTCATGTCTCGGCACAAAACCTGAAGGCCAGTTACATGTACTTATCCCATTAATAGCAGCACATTATTACAACGGGAATTATGCTCAATCGGTCGAATATGCAGAGAAGATTGCGGATAAAAAAGAATTCAAGAAGGCCCCAGAGAAAGTGGGATATGCCTGGTCCCTTTACCATATGGGAGAAATCAACAAGGCTGAAGAAGTCTTTCAGGAAATGGATTCTATGTATACCAATTATCCACAGCGCTTGGAGTATGCCAAATTTCTCTCTGAAAATGGAAGCACATCGGAGTCATTGAAACATCTTGAGAAACTACTTTCTGAATTTGGTAAAATGCAGCCCAAAGAACGACGTGATAAAAGGTTAATTTACAAAGCCATTAAAAATTATAAGGAGTCCTTGTCGAAAGCAAAAGTTACCAGAAGTCACGCCAGTCTTTTGTAATACGAACTGTAGTTATTCCGTATAAATAGGGACTTTTCAATCTTACATATTTTTTTGCTACCTTTAGAAGACTAACAATCAAACCAGTAGCCATATGAATCCAGCCGAAAACTCCCCATCTCCTTTTCATTTCGAATTATCTGCCAATGGCGAACAAACAACTTTTAAGGAAGTTGATGGCATGGTCACCGAGGTTGTACTTAAAAACAACTTAAAAGAAGGGGACAATCCGTTTCGGTTCCGTCTGCCTTCGCTTCCAAAAGGGAATATTCAATTGAAAAAAGGAACGATACAGCAAGGTTCCAAATTAATGGAATGGTGTGCCGCTTGCCAAAACCCAGAGGAAGCCACCCCAAAAAGCAATGCTACGCTGCGCTTAAAGGATGCTAAGGGAAGATCTTTGGTAGAATGGACGCTTCACCGTGCACATGCTGTTAGCAATAAGAAGGCTTCCAATGATGAAAAAAACCCTACCCCAAACAATGATAGTTTAGAATTGGGCTATTCGTTTTATTCTTTGGACAGAAAGTAGTGTGTTCTAATTAGTCTTTAAAATTCCTTTACAAAAAAAACCTCCACATCTCTTGCCCTCAAGGGTAGGCAATGCAACATGGAGGTTACGGTTAGCTAGAATTACATACAATGAAAACTCTAAACTTGAGGAACAAGGTTCCCTTCATTGGCGAACCCCATCTAACTTGGTTTCATACTCCTCAATACAAACCCTCGTTATTCTTTCACAAATCGATACGATGCCGAATGCCCTTCGACAGTTACCGTTAATATATATACGCCTACAGGTAACTGGGAAACACCCAGGACACCTGAGGTACTACCTATTTTTTGACTCATAAGTTTTTGTCCTAAGACACTATGCACTTCTACTCTATCAATATTTGAAAGTGCGGATAGATTCAATTGTGAATTGGTTGGATTAGGATATAGTTTAAATCCAGCAATAGTGTTATCATCTACAGAAAGTGGTGGCTTGGTTGGCCCTGTCCAAGCAAATTGAACCGTCCCTCCGGGCACCACAGATCCAATAGCCCCCATAAACGTAGTCCAACCCGTTGTTGGGTCTACCATGCGTAATTCGGATTGAAAGGTATCATTATTAAAGGCCGACATAAACAAATCCCCATTGGTACTATCGTAAGCCATTCCCTGACCAAAACTGGAATCGAAACCTATACTTCCCAATGCAGTGGCGTTACCATTACTTAAATTGATTCGATACATCATATCGACATCTATGTCGAATGCATACCCTTGTCCTAAATCATCGATCGCAAGTGCTATACCCAAGGTAAGCCCTGTACTTCCCTTTGCCTCTACTTCAAGTGTCGTGGTATTAATGGTTGAAATGCTAGTGCTTCCCGTTCCATTAGTAGAAATAGCGTACATATGGTTATCCATGGGATTAAATTCCAATCCCGTAAAGTTCTCTCCATTGGGAGCATCGGTAAAGCCTAAGAACGTATACACCCCTGTATCGGGATTTAGATCATAAACCCCACCACTATCATCTACCACAAAGAAAGTCCCGCTAACAGGATTATAGGCACCCGCACCTTCAAAATCTGCGGTTCCACCAGGACCAATAGTGTTAAAGAAATTTGGATCTCCAGAATTATAGTGTCCAAAGTCACCACTCTGGTTCTCTGGAGCGAACAATTCAACACCCCCTCCAATTACGGTAGACTGGTTTTGGGGGCGTTTATCGGCAAAGTGATTATTCAATATTTGAATTTCTTCGGGAGAGAACACATCCGTGACAGCTCCCCTATGGTTTTGATGTAATCTAGAAAGTAATTCATCCAGATCGATTTCGGTCTGTGATATGCAAATAGTGCTTGTTAGAAATAGAAAAGCACTACATAAAAGTGTAAAAGTTTTCATCTTTAAATGGTTTAGAGTTCTCCTCAAAACTATTTAAAATGAAGACCTTACAAAGAAGAATGGGACGAGTGACAAAAAATTGTTGACGAATTACAAGCCTTCTTTTAGCTTAGCTCCAAAAGTGCGCGAAACGGGTATTTCTACATCAGGCAATAGGATGATGCGGTTACTGGAAGAGGTCTTAATAAAGTTCTTATTTATGACATACGAACGGTGTACTTGCACAAAATTGGGTGGGAGTTCTTCAAGGACTGCAGACAACACATGGCGGTCTACATAACGCTTGTCTTCCGTATAAAACTCAACATAGTTTCTATCGGCTTTCATGTAGCGAAGATCCTCTAAGTATACACGTTGTTTGTTGTTCAGTTCTATACTCTTTTTGGAAACAACCTCTTCCATTCGTTGCTTTTCCAATAATACATCTTCTGCCGTCTTGCGGGACCTTTTGTATTTCCTGTAAATTACAATCGTAATTATTGCAATTAGCAAAAGCAATCCCGCCACCAAAATAAGGTTGGTCTTTACTGAAGAATTCGATTCTGCCAGGTTGGAATTCTCAGACTCTAAAGCCGCCAATTCACTTTTATATTTCAAAATTGCTGAAAAAGCCTGTTTCTGATGCAAGGAAATAATCCTGTTGATTTCAGCAGAATGCGATGTATACATTAGTTCTTTCTGAAGATCCTTTTCACTATAATACTTAGCTAGGGAGGAATAGGTGATATCCAAAAAATCCAAGTATTTGGTCGTGTCTACTTCCGCTAGGTTCTGCTCAAGGCGTTGCGCATAGAAATATGACGAATCCGTACTCCCAACCGTCATTGAATAATCCAACAAATAATTGTGTGCATTCAATGCTACGAATGCCCTTTTGGTTTGATAGGCCCTGGATTTAAATTCCAACGTATGTTTGCGATATGCTTCTAGGTCTTTTTTTAGTTTGGCTATTTCGCAGAGATGTTCATACTTCGAAAATGTAACTGATAAGGGCTCATTATCGGAAATGGAAAATAGGATTTGCTCAGCCTCGTTATAGGCACCTTGTTTTATGTGGAACTTCGAGAGATAGAGTTTACCAAAATTTAGCACTGAATTCAGACCATTATTCTTTGCATAGTCGATCACATAGTTCCCCTTTGCGATCAATTCGTCCAAATCCTCGGGTTGCATAGGGGATGGTAGCGAATTATAGGCAATGTCCAACTCTGTAATGAGCGCTCTTCCCGTTAGCAGACTATCCTTGCTTTGTCTGGCAGCACTAATCTCTTTCTGATTGTACTCAAAAGCCTTTCCCAATTCCCGTTTGCTTCTATAGGCGTTGGCCAGAAATCCCAAGGCCTTAGCTTGAATCGTGTAATTGTTTGCTTGGAGGGCATCTTCATGAATCTTATGGTAATTAACAATGCCGCTGTCTACCGCGATTTTAGAAAAACGCAATAAAAATCGGGTTTCCTTAATCCTGAACTCCAGAAAACCGGGATCGGTTTTAGGCAGGCCATTACGCACTGCCCAAGCTTTTCCTTTTGCAAAGGCCTCGGTTGTGGCGGTGGTATCATTTAATTGCGAAAGTAGGTCTACTTCCTTATGGAACTGCTCGAAACGGCCATAAGATTGCCCTAAAGCCATACCAGAAGTAAGCCATAATGCCAAAAGGCATAATAGCCAAAAAGATACAGGATGATTCCTTGTCCCTTGGTTCCCTTGATACATTGAATTCTGGTAAGCTGCTTTCTGTTTTAAAGTTAGTGTTTATCCCGAGAATAGCAAGTAGAGTGAGATTGCATAAAAAAAAGCCCGATGTTTCCATCGGGCTCATTGTATCTAAAATACCTCTGTTTTCGGTACACGCTGCTTCCCTACTATACTTTCCATTTTTGCAGAAAGCTTAGGAAGCGTATAGTATCTTCGGTATTGTTATTACTTCACTTCTTCGAAGTCTACGTCTTCTACGTCTGAGTTCTCCTCTCCATTTTGGGAAGCATTTCCAGCTCCAGCATCACCGCCTGGGGCAGCTCCGCCCGCTTGCGCTTCTTGTTGGGCTTTGTACATTTCCTCAGAAGCTACTTTCCAAGCTTCGTTAATCTTCTCTAACGCAGGTTCGATTGTTTCTACTTCCTTGGTTTCATAAGCTTTCTTCAAATCTTCCAAAGCTGCTTCGATAGGAGCTTTCTTGTCATCAGATAGTTTATCACCAAACTCTTTCAGTTGCTTTTCCGTTTGGAAAATCATCGCATCGGCTTCGTTAATTTTGTCCGCCTTTTCCTTTGCCACTTTATCTGCTTCGGCATTGGCTTCGGCTTCGGCCTTCATTTTCTCGATTTCTTCGTCGGTCAATCCAGATGATGCCTCAATACGAATATCCTGAGACTTATTTGTGGCCTTATCTGTAGCACTTACCTTAATGATACCGTTGGCATCAATATCGAAGGTTACCTCAATTTGAGGAACTCCCCTAGGCGCTGGTGGAATGCCATCTAAGTGGAAACGACCTATGGTTTTATTATCCCCTGCCATTGGACGCTCTCCCTGTAGTACGTGGATTTCAACACTTGGCTGATTGTCCGCTGCAGTAGAGAACACCTGACTTTTCTTCGTTGGGATCGTTGTGTTTGCATCTATCAACTTAGTCATAACACTTCCCATGGTTTCAATACCCAATGAAAGTGGTGTTACATCTAATAGAAGTACATCTTTTACATCTCCCGTAAGTACCCCACCTTGAATAGCGGCTCCTACAGCTACTACCTCATCTGGGTTTACACCTTTACTTGGTGCTTTACCGAAGAATTTCTCCACAGCTTCTTGAACCGCAGGAATACGGGTAGAACCTCCTACCAATATGATCTCATCGATGTCGCTTGTTTTAAGACCTGCGTTTTTCAAAGCGGTCTGACAAGGTTCGATTGTACGTTTTACCAAATCATCGATCAACTGCTCGAACTTTGCACGGCTCATGGTTTTCACTAAGTGCTTAGGTCCGCTGGCAGTAGCAGTAATGTATGGTAAGTTGATTTCGGTTTGTGAAGAAGAAGATAGTTCAATCTTCGCTTTTTCGGCAGCTTCTTTTAAACGTTGCAATGCCATAGGATCTTTACGAAGATCCATAGACTCTTCTTTTTCGAATTCATCGGCCAACCAGTTAATGATCTTGCTATCTACATCGTCACCTCCTAGATGCGTATCCCCATCGGTAGCCAATACTTCGAATACACCGTCACCCAATTCCAAAATAGAAACGTCGTGCGTACCTCCTCCAAAGTCGAATACCACGATTTTCTGATCGGTGTCCTTTTTATCCAATCCATAAGCCAAAGCCGCAGCTGTAGGCTCATTGATAATTCTCTCTACTGTTAATCCCGCGATCTCCCCTGCTTCTTTAGTCGCTTGACGCTGACTGTCATTAAAATAAGCAGGAACGGTAACTACAGCGCGTGTAACATCCTGTCCTAGGTAATCCTCTGCTGTTTTCTTCATCTTCTGAAGAATCATTGCACTCAATTCCTGTGGGGTGTACAAACGACCATCGATATCTACTCGTGGTGTGTCATTGTCCCCTTTCACTACTTTGTAAGCAGCTCTTTCTGCTTCCTTTGCAGATTCAGAAAATTTATTTCCCATGAATCGCTTAATAGAAGCAATGGTCTTGGTAGGATTAGTCACTGCCTGTCTTTTGGCAGGATCCCCTACTTTAATTTCGCCGTCTTCTACAAAAGCGATGACAGAAGGTGTGGTTCGCTTCCCCTCCGCATTTGGTATTACGGTTGGCTCGCTACCTTCCATTACCGAAACGCAAGAGTTGGTAGTCCCTAAATCGATTCCAATAATCTTACTCATGTGTATAGTATTTTTTTAAGTGTTTCAAAATAAATTATTACGAACAGCATATGTCAAGGAATGTGCCAATCGCATGTATATGACATGGTGTCAGTTTTGGGCATACCATAGCACCCATAATGTCTTTCTTTATAAAAGAAGAGTCCATCATTATAATTATAAACCCACTTGCATATTTAATGTTCGATATTTCGGTATCAAAAGAAACGAACAGTTATAGCTTAAATATGATATATACATTACTAGTATTAGTCGCCTTAACCAGAGCCATTCAAATTATAGACAGAACAGTTTCCAAAATAGTAACCCGATCCTTCCTAGGTAGGGAATGTGCCCTAGTACGCTCCTTATCGTAACCGAGTGGCGTTATATTCTGGAAGTTTTGTTTAGTGAGGCAGTTAGAGTGGCTAAGAAAGTGCTTACCATGTAAGCACATATAGATGCGGCACCTTCCATTTGAAGGTGCCGCTACTTTTTTATCGTTCAGTATTTTTGACCAAGGGAACGGTGGCAAACTCAAGAAAAGGCACTCCCTCCTGCACTTTCCAGAGTTTCTCCCCATCCACCGTTCTATATCCCTAAGTCAAGGTCATCATCGCACCAAAAGTGTTAATGATGCCCCCCTTAATACGGAAACAAATATATGGAAATATTCCATATTAAAAATGGAAATATTCCAAATTATTTTTCAACAATAATTATGAAAAGAACAATTACATTTGCCATGCTAAAACCAACACATGGAGAGCATCAGTGTTTTCGATATGCTAAAAATTGGGGTCGGCCCTTCTAGTTCCCATACATTGGGACCATGGCGTGCAGGCCTTAGGTGGATCGACCGATTAAAGGAGAAAGATCAGATCGATCAAATTGAATCTGTACATATAGATTTATACGGTTCCCTTTCATTGACTGGAAAAGGTCACGCCACGGATATTGCTGTGGTCCTCGGATTATGCGGTTACGACCCCGTTACCTTTCCCATAGAAAACATTCAGAAGGAAATAGATCTCATTCACAAAAATGGCATCTTACGATTTAATGGGACCACCATAATTCCTTTCCAGATCTCCGAGCACATAAAGTTTCATCGTAAATTCTTACCGTTTCACCCCAACGGAATGACTTTTAGCGCTACACTTAAAAACGGAAGTACTGTACGTCGTACGTATTATTCCATTGGAGGTGGTTTTGTAATACAGAAAGAAAGACGTATTGCTAGGGAACAACAAGAAAAGTTCTCCGAATTTCCTTTTCCTATTCAGACGGGGCAAGAATTACTTGCGCATTGTGCTTCTGAAGGGAAGTCCATAAGCGGAATTGTATTGGAAAACGAAAAATCACTGCGTTCCGAAAGTCAGGTGAATCAGGGACTAAAGGAAATCTGGGATGTGATGCTGGATTCTATGTATGTTGGGTGTCATACCGAAGGGATATTGCCAGGTGGCCTCAATGTGCGAAGACGTGCCTATGATTCCCATCAAAGTTTAAAAAGCAACAAGTCTTACACCAATAATTACGATTGGATTGATGCCATACGGGATACGGAAGTAAAATTCCGTCAGATCCTTAAGTGGGTTTCCTGTTTTGCCCTTGCTGTAAATGAAGTAAACGCTTCCTTGGGAAGGGTGGTTACCGCTCCTACCAACGGAAGTGCTGGAGTAATCCCATCGGTTTTAATGTATTATCTGGTTATTGAAAACCATGATGGCAATTTTGAGGATATTCGAAAATTTCTACTGGTAGCTGGTGAAATTGGAAGTCTATTTAAAAAAGGCGCTACCATTTCGGCCGCTATGGGCGGTTGTCAAGCCGAAATTGGGGTTTCTTCTGCCATGGCGGCTGGAGCCCTGACCGAATTAATGGGAGGAAGTCCCGAGCAAGTGTTAATGGCAGCCGAAATTGCTATGGAACACCACCTTGGACTTACTTGTGATCCCATTGCCGGGTTGGTACAGATACCCTGCATAGAGCGCAATGCCATGGGAGCCATTAAAGCCATTAATGCCTGTGAAATGGCATTGGATGGCGACCCGATCCATGCTAAAGTAACTTTGGACAAAGTTATCGCTACCATGTGGCAGACTGCCCAGGACATGGCATCCAAATACAAGGAAACCAGTGAAGGTGGCCTTGCTGTACAGGTAAACATAAGTGACTGTTAAAGTTTCCCCATCGTATACTTGAGCACCAAAGATCTTCGTTAATCAAATAATTGCGCTTACTGAACCATCCCGTACACGTTGTATTATTGATTGATAAAAGCTGTTAAAGGTACAATCAACCTAAAATTTTAACAGAATAATTAATGATTATTTACTTTTAATCGTTTTTATTTACTTTTTATCGACTATTTGTTCGAATATTAACTAGAGCTAACATTATGTTGAAGTTATCCCCACTTCTAATAATCCTTATGGTTGTTCTTCCTGTTTGTTCACAAAATGTTCAAATTGACGGAAGGCTACAACCCCTTCTCAATGATTTCTTTGCTCATTGCGATACTTATGACATTCCATATCATGATAAATTATTTGAATTGGAAAAAATAGATATTGTCAACACCTTAACAGTATCTGAAGATGGGTCTACACTTGGAATGCTCCGCAGGAATAATCAAGGCAAAGTCGTTGCTATAGATATTAACTGGATGGCTCAATTGGATCCTGAAATCCTAAAAATTGTGGCGTTTCATGAATTCGCGCATTACTTTTTGGAATACAGCCAGCATACCTGTGATGATTGTGGACACATTATGTCGAAAGTCAATTCCAGTTATTTTGAAATTGCACGTGATTGGGAAAGAAATGTAAAGATCCTTTTCGAAGAATCACCCATATACCGAAAGAAGTACTTAAAAGCACTTTCTTCCCATTGGTCTAATTTTCCTTAATTACTGATTACAAGTAGATCGGCGCCTTGAGTCTATCAAGTGGATAATCTTCCAGCCATCTTCCGTTTTAGCTAGGGTAAATGCATTTGCACCACAGTGACTAAATGAATCGTTTACCCAAAACTCATAGGGAGTCCAAACATGCGCCAAATTACCATCTATTGAAACTTTGTAATCCAGTAAACGTTCATCCCACTTTTGCTCAGCCGGCCTATTGGCAATGCCCACAAGAAGTTTGTCCAAAGTTGCAGTGGATAGATGGGCTATTCCCTCTTTATCTGTATAGGCAGTTTGCAAGGGTACTTCCTTTATTAATGTGGAACGCATAAGCGTAGTATCACCTTTGTGAAATCCTTCAAAAAAAGTATCGATCAGTTGTTTTGCATCGGCTTCAGAAAAATCATCCTGAGCCATACCTAAATAAGAAATACTTAGGCAAAGAATAAGTAGAATACGCTTCATAGGAATAAAAATATAGATTGCTTCCAAAATTAGTACTTTTACGGCACAATTTGTTACACATATGTCCATAGCTAAAAAAGAATACAAACGAATTACCACAAAAACGTTGGTAGATATGAAACGTAATGGGGAAAAGATCTCCATGTTAACGGCATACGATTATACGATGGCGAAAATTGTAGACGGTGCCGGTATCGATGTAATCCTTGTAGGTGATTCTGCCTCTAATGTAATGGCCGGACACGAAACTACCTTGCCTATTACGTTGGATCAGATGATTTACCATGCATCTTCCGTAATCCGTGGTATTGAAAGAAGTCTTGTGGTGGTCGATATCCCTTTTGGAAGCTATCAAAGTGACCCCAAGGAGGCATTGCGCTCTGCCATTAGAATTATGAAGGAAAGCGGTGCTCACGCTGTTAAGGTAGAAGGCGGAAAAGAAATCAAGGAAAGCGTGAAACGCATTCTAAATGCAGGGATTCCCGTTATGGGACATTTAGGACTTACCCCTCAATCCATATATAAATTCGGGACCTATACGGTACGGGCAAAAGAGGAAGAGGAAGCTGAAAAACTAAGGCAAGATGCCCTACTACTTGAAAAGTGTGGATGCTTTGCCATTGTATTGGAAAAGGTGCCGGCTAGTTTGGCCCAAGAAGTGGCAAAAAGCCTTACCATACCAATTATTGGGATCGGTGCTGGAGGTGGAGTAGATGGACAGGTCTTGGTTACCCATGACATGATTGGTATGACACATGAATTTAATCCGAGGTTCCTTAGAAGGTATCTAGATCTATTTACGGAAATGACCCATGCTTTTAGTTCGTATATCGATGATGTAAAGAGCGGGGATTTCCCAAGTGAAAAAGAACAGTATTAATTTCCGTTAAAATTAGTTTCACAAGTGCACAGCACCAAAGATACACTTCAGGTACTTTTTGAAGACAATCACTTGCTCATTGTAAATAAGAGGCCTGGCGATATCGTGCAGGGTGATAAAACTGGGGACATTCCACTATCCGAGATAGCCAAGCAATACATTGCAGAAAAATACCAGAAACCGGGTGCCGTTTTTCTAGGGGTTGTACATCGTCTTGACCGCCCTACCAGTGGCGCAGTGGTCTTTGCGAGAACCAGTAAAGCACTTACAAGACTCAATAAGATATTTTCAGAAAGACAGGCTCAGAAAACCTATTGGGCAATTGTAAAACAAAGACCTCCCAAAAGTGAGGATCGGTTGATTCATTTTCTGAAACGAAACCCAAAACAGAATAAATCCTACGCCTACGAAAAGGAAGTCCCCGATAGTAAACGGGCCGTCCTAAACTATAAGGTCATAAAGCACCTACAGCGGTATTCACTTCTTGAAATTGATCTGGAAACGGGCAGGCACCATCAAATACGCTCGCAATTATCTTTTTTGGGGTCACCAATAAAAGGGGACCTCAAATACGGATTTGACCGTAGCAATCCTGATGGGAGTATTCATTTACATGCAAGGCGACTGGAGTTTATTCACCCGGTGAAAAAAGAAAAATTGGTAGTGGAAGCACCCCCTCCAAATGAAACCATTTGGAATGCTTGCGTTTAAAGTTCGATCAAGTGATTCTTAAGGGCATAAATAACCAGTCCTACCCTATTCTTAATCCCTAATTTATTAAAAAGCTCCTGTCGATAACCATCGATGGTTTTTGGGCTCAGGTTCATAACATCTGCAATTTCCTTATAGGTCATTTCACTACAAGCCAATTGCAGGAAAGTAAGCTCATTTTCCCTTAACTTTACCATAGGCTCCCTACCTCCTGGCTGCAGTGCATTTACCATGGTAGACGTTACCCTTTCCGAATAATAATAGCCCTTGTCCATGACCTCCAACAGGGCAAACTTAAGATCATCGGGATGAATGTCTTTTAGGAAATAGCCCTTAGCCCCTCCCCTAATCATTTTAAGGATGATTCCTTCATTGTCTTCAACCGACAACGCCAAGACCTTTATTTTTGGATGATTTTCGGTAAGCCAAGTTACCGTTTCGAAACCGTTCATTACGGGCATATTAATGTCCAATAGAATTAGATCGGGGATGGCTCCGTTGTTTTTTAATTCATTCTGCATTTCCAATCCATGTCGTGCCTTGAATATTACTTGAAATTCCGGCAAGGTATTGATTAGCTTTTCCAGCGAACTGGCGAAAAGCAAATGATCGTCTACAATGGCAAGAGTGTATTTTTTAGCGTTACTCATAAATTGGATATGGATAGGTCAGTTGCAATTTTGTGCCTTCGCCCAATTGCGACGTGAGGTTTAGATCCGCTCCTAATAAAGAAGCCCGGCTCTTCATATTCTGAAGCCCGGAATTGCCACTTTTCTTGCTGGTATCGAACCCTTCACCATCGTCATTGGCGATGATCTGAAGTTGTTTGTTATCGTAATATAAATGTACAAATAATTTGTCAGCCTTAGCGTGCTTAATCACATTAGAGAAAAACTCTTGTAAAATTCTAAAGATTATAATTTCGTCTTCCTTGCGAATGACAGTTTCTTCGCCATCGATCTTAAGATCTGCATGTAGGAAATTCAGGCGGTTAAAACGCTCCAACTCGGTCTTTACAGATTCTACCAATCCATTATTGAGTACTACTTCTGTATTCAATGTTTTAGAAAGGGAACGCACTTCTTCTACCGTTGCCACGATTACATCTTTGGTGTCCTTAATCTGATCCTGCATGTTGTCTACGGGAGCGGTCATAAGCATATTCAATTGTAAATTGGCAACTGAGAGTAGCTGGCCCACATTGTCATGCAATTCCCACGCAATGTTTTTAAATGTTTGCTCTTGTATTTCCAACCGCGAACTTGCCAATTCCTGTTGGAATCGCTGCTGTGCCTCATACTTTTCAAGCAGCAATTTGTTTTTCCTTCTTTGGAAAGCGACAAAGAACAAAATCACAAATATTGCCAAAAACAGAATAACGGCAATGAAATATATTATTAAGAGAATTTCTTCTTTCTGGAGCATATCAAAAATCCAAGGATGAAACAAGAATACATAAATATGTTGGAATAGAGAATTAATTTGGATTGCATTTCCACAAAAAGGGAATTACCGCTACCCCGACTAAAATATTCAGAAAATATAGTAATTGGAGTTATACTTAAATAGAAAATAACTACCCCAATAGAAACATATACAGGCATAGAAAATCTAATGTTCAATATTTTGTCACTCCTTAGGAGGTCAAAGTAAAAAAGAATAACACTTAAAAGTATTACGAAAGTGCCTACAATATTACTGTACCGGGAATCCTTGGTGAAAAACACATCGGTTGCTAATAAATTGACTATCGAAGTTATGACGAAGGCATACATTATATAGAACAATAGCTTTTTCCAAACCTTATTTTTTATATGCTGCGCAAAGTAAAAGGCAAAAAATCCACCGCTAACAATTGAATAAATATTATATAACCACTTATTATCGGCCACTGGGGTATCTTTCAAAAATGAAAAAGTGTTATACCCTTCAAAATAGGCAATGGGCGCATAAGAACCAATAAGCTCTACTATTACAGTGAACAATAGGAATTGGACAAAGTATTTTTCTGGGAAAATATTTGCCGGGCTCTTCTTCAAAAAGTAAAACCCGGCAATTGTTGCCAATAATTCCAACAATGTTATTGGCAGCGTATGTATTAAATAATCTAATATCAATTTAGTATGCGTTTGGGGGCCATCCATTCTGGCCTCGATTGAAAGGGTCTATATCATAATTATTATCTGAATCCCCTTCATCACTTTCGGACGGACAGAAAAAAACGGTTGACATATCAGACTCATTATTATCATAAGCTGCAAAATACACCCTGATTCCCGGGTTTTCAATTTTCTGTTTTTTGGATTCTTCAAGGACATAATTCAGGTACTCTTGTAAATCTTCAATATTGAAAGTAACTGCGCATGTGTCTTGATGACCTTCAGCCCTTGTAATATCTACCGCTCTGGTAGCCATCCAATTAGACTGCATTTGTTTTGCATCCTGAACCGAAATACAATTTTGTGGTTTAGACATAATTAAAAGTTTTAGGTTAATAAGTGCTTCAAAATAGGAAAAACAATAGGGTTTTAACACTTTATTAAACAAAAAACAGGAAAAATCCTGTGACCAAAAAGGGTTTTACCGCAACAGGAATTCAATAAAATTTTGTATTCGAGTTAGTTATAAAAAAAACAAATTGATATAATGAAAAAGGGGCCAAAGCCCCTTTTCCTTTATGTGCATTTATCTGCAGATTACTGTTTAACATCTTCCATCTCCACAACTTCACCTTCCCTATCCATAAGTAGAACTTCATCGAAGCCCATATCTTGGAACTGCGGGAACTGTGTGGTAGCATCCCCAACAACCAAATATGCCATTTTCGACTCATCCAAATACTTATTTGCAAGTGTTTTATGCTGGTCTAACGTCATATTCCTAATCACATTTTCTTCATCCTCGATATAGTTAGGGCTTAAGCCGTAACCACTCATTTCCTGCAACATGCCCAACAGCGAAAACTGAGTTTCGAAACGTCTGGCATTGGACTTAATCAAAGCATTCTTTGTAAATTCTAAATCTTCTTCACTAATCCCTTCCTTATACTTTTGAATCTCCTCCTTAAAAATGGAAACAGACTCTCCCGTGGTATTGGTCCTAACACTCGAAGAAGCGACAAACGTACCTGGGATTTTGCTTCCATTAAAACGCGTTCGCGCTCCATAGGTATATCCTTTTTCTTCCCTTAAAATCAAATTAACGTTTCCGCTAAAGGATCCTCCTAACTTGTAGTTCATTACTTCGGCAGGATAAAACTCCTTATCGGTTCTAGGCAGTGCAATATACCCTATGTTGATCACGGATTGCTTGGCATTGGGAATGTCTACAAAATACAGGGAAGACTTGTCCCTGTTATTCGCTATTGGATATTCCGGAATAGAGACTTCCTTGGCCGCCCAATTCGTTTCCAGGCTCTTTAAGCTCTCCATCGTTTTGGCCTCATCAATTTTTCCGACAATATGAAAACGGGTGACGGATGGGGAGAAATTGTTGTTGTAAAATGCCTTTAAATCATCAATAGTTATTGCGGCAACAGATTCCTCTGTTCCAGTAGTTGGATAACTGAAAATATGATCTTCGCCATAAAGGAGTTTATTAAATACCCTATTGGCTACTGAATTAGGATCGGCAGCAGATCGTTTTATTTGATTAATCGTCGCGGTTTTGATCAAATCAAATTCTTCCTCGTCCCATCTTGGTTCCAAAAGAATTTCTTCCACCAATTCCAACGTCTTATCAAAGTTACGTACCAATGTATTACCCTGAATCACTATAGACTCACGGGTGGTATACATATTAATGTTGGCCCCCAGCATTTCAATTTCTTCCTCCAACTCTTGAGGGGTTTTTGTTGCGGTACCTTCCATCATGATATCCGTCATAAGATTGGCGACACCATTTTTGCTCATATCATCCAATAGATGACCTCCTTCAAGAATAAGACTGAAATTTACAGTAGGTATTTCACCTTGCTCTATACCGTATACCTTCATCCCATTGGCTAATTCAGCATTCCAACTGGATGGAATATTCAGCGCAGGTGCAGGCCCTTGGGCAGGCTCCGTAGAACGATCGAATGATGAAGGTGTTTTTGCAACTTCCTCTTCGGCATCTTCAACTATTTTCTCCACATTTTCTTTAATCTCTTCCTCAACAACCGGTGCGATTACAGAGTTGTCGGCAATGAGCTCCATCTGTCCTTTAGGGACAAAGCTTGTCATGACGAATGGCTTGTCTTTAATATATTTGTCATACACACGCATAACATCTTCCTTTGTCACCTTTTTAATGTTGGCAATGTCCTGCTCTATAAATCCAGGATCGCCTGCAAACACATTGTACTGGCACAATTGGAACGATTTACCCAATACGCTACTTATTCCATTATAAAATTGTGTTTCCAATCCGGCCTTAATACGCTCTACATCCCTATCGGTTACTCCTTCTTCTTCAAACAATTTAAAGGCCTCAAAAACACCTTGTTCTACCTCGTTCAAGTTCACGCCATTATTACCCGTAACCTGCAAATGAAACTCCCCAGCTATTTCTTGGGAGTTATTGTATGCAAAGAAGCGAGAGGTAAGCTGCTTATCTTTTTCCAGCACTTTATACAATGGTGCCTTCTTACCGCTTGATATGATTTCCGCAAGAAAATCCAAAGCATAAGCATCATCGGTATATTGTTGCAACGTAGGCCAAACCATATTTAACTGAGGCGCAGTCGCAAAGTTATCTTCATGGTACAGGCGCTTGGTTTCTGATATCGTCACTGGCATTGGCTCCAATTTCGGAACTTCCTGACGTCTTTTTATTTCACCAAAATACTTTTCGATAAAGGCCTTGGCTTCTTCCGTTTCAAAATCACCCGCTAGCACTAGGGTAGCATTATTGGGTCCATAAAACTTATCGTAAAACTCACGAACATCTTCGACCGTCGCATTTTGTAGATCTACCAACTCACCAATTACTTGCCAATTGTAAGGATGACCTTCTGGATAAATGTTCTTATCCAATACCCAATTGGTATGCCCGTATGGATTATTGTCTACTCGCTGGCGTTTTTCATTCTGAACCACCTCTTGCTGATTGTAAAAAGCAGATTCGGTAACGGTATTTATTAAATACCCCATACGATCACTTTCCAGCCACATGATCATTTCTAAGGCATTCTTTGGAACAACCTCATAGTAGATGGTTCCGTCTTTCCAGGTACCACCATTTAAAGTACCACCTGCGTCTTGAATTTTTTTGAAGAACTGATCCTGTCCTACGTTTTCAGATTCTTGGAACAGCATATGCTCGAATAAGTGAGCAAATCCTGTTCGTCCTGTCTTCTCACGATTGGATCCTACACCATACTGAATGGCAAGGGAAACAATTGGGTCACTTTTATCTTGGTGCAAAACCACGTCCAAGCCATTTTCGAGTTCATATTTCTCGAATTCAATGGAGAGCTTAGACGACTCCTCTGGGGAAGATTCTTTTGTTCCACAGGATATGAGGAATAAAGAAAGGGCCAATGAAAAGCCCAAAATAACATTAAAACGATTTTTGGAATACATGGGTTTTGAGTGTTTTTTGATTTTTTTAAATATACAATCCCTACCACTTTCAAACCCTTAAAATGGTGTTAATTTAAGATGCACAAAAACCAAAAGAGCCTATCGATAAAATGCGATAGACTCTTTTGTTTCGTTAGGTGGAATTCTAACTATCTTGGGACATCTTCCCCATCATCAATAAGTCGGGAAAGCTCCTCAAATACTTCAGCTGCGGGCCTTGGTTCATTATCTTTAGTTTGCTCATCTCCAATTTGTAATGGTATTAGGTGCAAAACTTCATCGATGACAGTACTGGCATATGCCAAGTTTAATCCGGGAACCCGAACCAAACTAACTTCTTCCCCAAAATCAGAATTTCGTTGTAGGTCGATAAAGGCCTGCGAATAGTACTCCTGACCTAATGAGGTAGATTGCCATTTTCCATCCCTTTCATTTAGCATGATATATACATTTTCCGATCCATCTACCTGAATGTTCACAGCTACAAAGCCCATAGGCTGTATGATTCTACCCGGATCCTGATCTGCTGTATATTTCTTGAGTCGATCCAATCCCACGGCATAATGCTCTACTGCCTGTCCTATCTGGACATCTTCTAACTTACTATACTTGCTAAGTCCGTAGAACTGGTAGTTCAGCTCGGTAATGGCACAACGGAAATAGGCCAATGCATCCTCTGCTATTTGTATATATGTTCCGCCGCCTTGAGCATTCATCTGGGTTCCTCCTAATGTGAAGAAACAAATTACAATTATTATTGCTTTTTTCATGATATTCGTTTTAAGGCGTTTTTTTGATTTCATAATAGTCATTCCAATGAGAGGAACCGGGGCTTCCAGCCACATAAGCATCGTAGGTAATGGTGTAGTTACTTCCAGTATTCACGGGCAATGGATCGTTAACATGCAAAAATCTCTGTCCATTACATACTCCTGTTGAGTATCCAACAATGGCGACCATATGACCGCTTCCTCCAGCCCAGTGCCAGGTGTACGTAAAAGGACGATTACCGCAGTCAATCTCTTCCTTGATTTTCTCCCATGATAATGCTGAATTTACCGTATTCAAAGACGTAAAACCGTATTTGTTGAATTCTGGCCAACCCCCCACTACACAAACACCCGGAGTTGGACTATTACAACAAGTCGTTTGACTAAACCTATTATTGGCTTGTGTACATTGAGCTACATTGGTACCCAGCCATTCCATGCACATTTGTCCACTAGCGGCCCAGCACCATTGACTGGTTTGTTGCGCCCTAAGTGTTACGGGCAATACTTTGGAATCGTCTGTAGGTGGACAACAGCTAATCGCTATGGCCATAAGAATCCCACATACAACCCAACCTTTTAAAATTGATTTTGTTTTCATGGATATGAAGTTTTAATTCGTATTTGGTTGTTAGTTATAAATAACTTTATACAAAATTAAACAACTAATATACAGATAGTTACAATTAAAACACTCATTTACAACAGGGGTTTTTCCTTATTTATTGCAAAGAAAGCCCCTAAAGGTTCTATTTCTAAGGTGGGCTAATGTTTTTGGTAAGTAGTTATGGGAATCAGAAATCGATGAAGTTGCTGGAAACCCAAAGTTCGTCTAAACTTATTTTGGACCAATTGTTCTTTTCCTCATAGACAAAAATCTCCTGATTCTTCACGACAGACCCCACTCGATTGAAGCTTACAGAGGGTCCGCTTCGTACATTAAGCACATCGGCATTTACAATAGCGCGCTTTACTTCCTTAACAAAGTTACCATAGACCCATTCTTCTTTTCCCTTGGAAATTTTACACCATCTATTCTTAACCTTGTATATCCGAAGTACAGAACCTAGGGTTGTCTGCCCCAAAACAGGGAATGTAGAACGAGGTCCCTTTCTAATATTCAGCTTATTAGCAGTTACATATCCATATTTCAATGGAGGGGAATCCATGGTTCCCGTAATAGGTTCGTTGAGGGCATTGTTAAGCAGTGGTAAAAAGTTTGCCTCACAATCGGACACTTTGTTTCCACCAAAAAAATTGGTTCCGGGACAGGATTTGGTCACTCCGCTACCGTTGGTACGATTACCGCTGCTAAGATCGAACCAATGATGATAGACTACCCTATCTGTAGTAACTGGAATATTAAACCGTTTACATATGGCCGCGGAAATACGAACAATAGCTTCCTTCTGTTCTTGTCTCATCTGGTCCTTGCCATTATCAAAGAACCCAAGGTTTTCAATACAAATGGAATGATTATTATTATTGAAAATACAGGCAGGCGAACGTTCCAAACTTCTTCCTGTTGCCACTTTTCCATCCGGAAAAATCGTAAAATGCTGTCCTATGTCACTCCATCCGTTGTTATTAACATGATGGTTCTTCATTCCCTTTTGCAGTTTGAAATGATTGCTTTCATTAAAGTGCTGATAACTTGGAGAAAAGGTGTGATGTTCCTGAAGAAATAGTACTGTTCTCGCAATATTTTGCTGTGTGATCCAAGTTTCGAATTCTGAAACTGACATTAGGGTAAAACCAAATTTTGTTTCCATAGGGGGTATTTGAAGATGTTCCACAACCCTAAATTATAGGTATGGAACATCATTAGTTAAAGCTAAAAGTAATTGAAAACTAGCAACCTAACAAGAGGGAAACACCTATGATTTATGAAGGAAAAACACCTATACTTAGGGTTATGCCCATAATTACCCATTTGAGTTCAAACCTCTTTAAGTTCAACTTTTTGAAGGAATCCATATCAATTCTTTGTCGATAAATACAGGAATTTTTCACAAAGTAAATTCCAGCCCCCTTTCACGTCCTTCTGAAATATCAATACTTTTTCTTCCAAATCATACTGCATAAATAGTACCGCCTTGTCCGAAAAGAAAATTGGTTTTGTAACCCGAACCAGAGCCTGAGCTTTTGAATTTCCCCGAATTTTGATATTGCGGGATAATAAGTCTTTTTTCAATTTCTCATTAGGCCTAAATGACTGGAGCTCATAAGAAATGGCCTCAGCTTCCTTTTCATTTATAACTTCACTGTATTCAAGGGTTTCAGTTCCATTTGCATTCAAGCAATGTCCCAATAAAGAGTCGAAGATATCCTCCGAAGAAAGTATCACGGACCATCCCTTGCTATTCGAAAAGTATTTATATACAGCAATGTTTTTAGTTCCGAGGGCCGTATTTATAACACCATATGCCTCAATATCAGATCTTCGTGTGCCTTCCTGGGCAAAACAAAATACTGCTTGAAGGATGAAGTATGTGACTAGCAATCTTTTCATTAGTTTTGGCAATTATTTATACCTCTGGCGGCACTAGTTGATCCATTTCCAGAACCTGCCTGTCCCTCTGCAATGTTGGCATCTATAACGTTATTTCTAAACGCTGCAGGGAGTTGGTTAAAGTCTGTTGTATTCAACATATCTCCCGACCATGCCAAATAACGATAGTATTCTATGCCCAAGAGACTATTATTATCCCAGTTTTGGAGTGAGTATGCGATCGCATCAACATACTGTACCATGAATTCGTGTTGGGCAGCATTCGTATCATACCCATTTTGTGATAGATGATGTCTCAAAGCCACAGAAATAGAAGATAGGGGTTGTTCTTGGTAAATATAGGACAAATATGCATGAGCCGATTCATGAATTATAGTCCGGGCGATGGCTAGGTCGGTTGCATTGCTGATATATGAAGAGTTTATTGTTGTGGTATACAAAAAGGACGTTCCCCCTTGAGATCCTGCAGTAGTTAACGCATTAAATCCGCTAGGCAGGTTCCCCACCTTAATCTTGTAATTATGATTGGATGAATTATTAAAAATGTCTAAAATCAATGATGAAAGGTTAATGTTAACCGGTAAGTTTGGCACTAAACTAACGTAGTCTGATTTTGTAATTAATGGATCTATAATATTTTGAACACACTCAGAAATTGTAGGATCCATAATGAGCTTTTCATCAAAATTCACCTGTCCCCCTTCCATAGTACTGGTGAGTGCCTCCATCACAAAATGCACCGAGCTTTCCGAATAGTTTTCATCGACCAAATAATATAGCATTTCGCTTGCTATGTCTTTGTTATCTCCTAACCATAGCATTTCAGGAATATAATCGGTCCAAAAATCAGGGACCAGATCACCTAAAGCGGTCAGCAATGAAAAATAATTCTCCTGCAGTTCCTGTGGTGTTAAAGGAATATTTGGATTCTCACAATCTATTGGATCACCGTTCGGCAAAAAGCATTCATCGGGTAAGTTGGTGTTGCCGCCATCACCATCGCCATCGCCGCCATCGCCACCACCAGTGCCATCTGAACAGGGATCTGGTGATCGCAACGGATCTTTGTCTGTGTCGCCCCCTTCTGGACCAAAATTATAAATGGTAATAATATCGGGAAGCGTACAACTGCATACCGGGTTAGAATTCCCTCCATTGTGCGACGGATCGCAGCCGCAGGTAATAACTACGGTAGGTCCATCCCCTCCGCCTGTTGGGTCCGGATCTGGATCTGTATCGTCATCATTACAGGGATCGCTTCCGCGTAATGCCAGGACCTGTCCATTTACATAAGTGTGTTCTTGCACAAATTGTCCATAGATATCATAAAACCGAATAAAACCAGATAAGGTGCTGTAGTCGAAGTTACCAATGGGTTGAGAAGCGATCCAATTTCTGTCGTATTCGTATTCTACAATAAAGCTATAGGCCTCTTCCCCATATTCCGATATGACCAAATTATAGGTGACAAACCTGAATTCGGTTGGGGTTCCTGAAGTTTCGGCAGAGGCCGAAATCGCAAAATTGGATTTCTCGTTCTCGTCCAGACTTTGTATAACATTATCCAAATCTACATCCAATAAAACCAAATCTACATCGCGAGATTGGTTGGCATATGGATTTGAAGAAGGTTGAACCCGCAATGGGTTGTCCTTGGTAGTTAAACGGTTTACATAATTGGCAATTTCAGGAAAATCGTGTAGGCTCACCTTTTGTATCCTAATGTGCTTGTGATCAACATGTTGATCGTTAATAGTATTGTCGTCATTTTGGCATCCCGATAGACAGATAAAGATTGCCAAACTGATTAATTGTCGGATATTAGTTCTTAATCCCCCCATGATAAAAATTCAGTTTAAAAGTGAAAAATGTATGTACTTGTATGAATCCCTAGTACCCAATTATTGATGTATGGGTATAGATATCATATGCCCGAAAATCCGCTGCAGATCATGGATTTGTCGAGCTCATGGAAGTAGTGCACGCTTCTACGTACTACGAATATATAATATTTTTGAATATATTATTTACACTAAATAATTATTTTGTAAATATTTTAAACATTTATGATTTGAGATAGATAAAATTGAATTGTACTTGATTGACTATCTGACAAATACGGCAAGTAGCGTATTGAATATCCAGACCTTGGACCGTAAAACTTAATGGTCCTTCCAGTGACCGATGCAGGAACACATTAATTCCTGTAGCCTGTTAATAACATCTTCATTGGTCAATTGCCCTTTCCTTAACGCATTTACCAATCCTTCACATAGGGTAATTAACTTCCTTTTTATAATTTCATATTGTGGAAACCCATCCACCTCCCCCTCGCCTTCCAAAAGGTCATAAGGAATAGCGAGACCATTACTGGGTTGTACAAAATCACCATCTATGGGCCAGTTTAGATCACCCCAACAGAGATACCGCGATGACATATAAAGGACAGGATTCGCAAAGCATTCCCTAATTTCATAGTGATCAAAATCCACGAGGATTCCTCCTGAGGGATTGGAGCGCAGTTCTCCTGTTAGCTGGACATTGACCCCATCGAAGGTGATGGGTCCAGAAATTACCTTCGCAAGGTTTTGCAAATAGTTCTTAATACCACCTTCTTTAATCCCATTTTTTTTGAACCGTCCATGCCATAATTCGAAACCCTTATTCCTAGGGCATAGCTTAAGCTGGGAAGGTGTGCTAACAGATGTCATACCATACTTTCTTAGCATCTTTTCAATATTCTTGGTCAATTGGTAGTGTTCCGTTCCGTAATTGGGGAGATCTACCCTACCATCAACACGATTGTGGGCCCTTCTAAAAAGAAGTCCCGCAGGCTGTTCTAACTTTTCGACCGAATCTATGGATTTGTTCTTAATTTCATGCAGCCTTGTTTTAAGCACCACCCTATCGAACCCTAGATCCACAATGGCATAAATTGGGGTGGTTCTATGATTTGCCTTTTCATTCGTGAAGATTTGATGAATAAGTTGCTCCATAAACAACTCCTTATAGCACCCACGAAGGGGCATAAGGCCACTTCCGTGCGTTCTATGACTAGGCGTCCTGTGCGGTGCCACCCCTACTCCTTTAATATCCAATAATCCACGATCTGATTGCTGCTCACCCACTTCTTTCAGAACGCCTAAGGATTTAATGGTTTCCTCTATGGAAAAAATGAGTGCCCTCCCGTAATGCAAGGGTCGGTATGCCCGGGTTTCTTTCGACCCCGTTTCAATTTTAGTATTTACAAGGGTGTTTTTGGCCTGACTGGTCGAAACATACCCTCCATGGTGCAATAGCCACGTGTCGATCAAACGGTGAATCTTCCATGTTCTTTGGTCGGAATCCATGGTTCGAAGCCCTGGGTTCCTTTTCAGCAGTTCAGATTCATGTAGCTGAGGAAAATCCTGCATCAATAATGGGTAGTTCGCAAATCTAACTTTTGCGGTTTTTACCTGTACCACGGTTTCAATAGCGGCCTTTCTTCCGTTAATTTCGGAAATAGTACTAAATACATGTTCCGTACCCAATGAAAAAAATGGGAATGATTGATTCTCGTTCAAATCAAAACTAATTAAGATGTTTCTTTAAAGGCTGGGGAAGTGTTACGAAGATATACTTTATTTCTATAAGACACACATCTCATTGTTTAATGCATCATTAAACCAATCTTAGGTTGTTACGTGTCTTCACCCCAACCATCCATCCCTATCAAGGCTCCCGTATTATATGGCCTCAGAAATATATCATTTTGTTTTCTCAACCTAATTATTCCTGTTGTGGGCACTTAATGCAACTTTTGGGATGCTTCACATCTGCCTTCGAGGTCTAGGCATTCTAAATTCTAATTGTAAGCTTTCAATCAGAAATCCTGAGAAATCATAGTTTACTCAATTTCTTGGTTATCGTTCCCTTATCTGTCTCTATCGATAGGAGATAAAAGCCTGTTGGTAACCCTGACAGATCAAGTTGCGTTACCTTACTACTCATTACAACCTGTCCCAGTTCGTTGCAGAGCCTCATGGCCTTGACTTCTATCCCATCCAGAGCTTCGACATATAATATATCATTTACGGGGTTGGGGAAAACATGTAGATTTTGTAAAAGGAATTCCTCAATCCCAAACTGGCAATCGTCCGTAATCAATGGATTACTGTCGTTATTCTCAATGATCCAATTATCGTAGGGTGGGTCGGTACCTGCAATCACGGCAGCAGGATCATCCACCTGGATGCATTGCAGGTTAGGGTTATCAATTATATCAACAGAGAGTATATTGGTATTGTTGCCGTTCTGAAGATTTATATAATTAATACTCTCGGAAAAGCCAAAATATGCAAAATCCCTGAGCGCGGTGTTGCTCGAAACGTCCAAATGGGTAATGCCTAACATTGCACCTCCTATAGAAATATCTTCTAAGGCACTATTGCTTGACAAATCCAATTCCGAAATAGGTATATTGAATATACTTATCCATCTTAAATTCAGATTGTTGCTGAGATCTAATTCGGGAATTGTGCTCGGGTAAGTAGTATTGGGTGAAATAATCAATATTTCCAGATTAGGATTTCCAGTCAGATCTAAACTTTCCAAGGTTACATTGTCTAGATCTAAATCTTCAAGGTTGCTGTTCTGAGATAGGTCCATTTCCTGTATATTGAAATTTAAGAGCGAAAGCGTTTTTAGGGCTGCAAAATCCTCAATCCCGGTTAAATCCACGGCACCATTTTCTATCATAATTAACGTTTCCTCATCGGCAATATCCGCTGTCAATACCTGTCCATTTACCTCCCCATCGGTATCAATACCCGCTACTACCAGATGGGCTTCGAAAAACTGATCCGGGATAAGGGTGATCTGTGCGGCCACGGTGTAGGTCGCAAAAAAGCTTACGATAAGGAGAAAGCGTTTCATAATCAATTGTTTTCTTTTAGTATCATTTGTTCCTGGGTCGTTCCATCATTGTAGTTCTTTTGAATAATAAATTTACAAAAACAGTCAGTATATAATTTAAGTTAAAAACGACATAGTATTTATGTCGTTTTATAGTAATAAGTTATTCCCAATAAAACAGCATCGAAAGCTGCTGTAAGATATTATTATAAGTCTGTATATCGTGGTCTAGGATAAAGCAAGATTCTAAAGCTCGTCTTTACTAAACAGTAAATCACTTCTCGAATACCTTCACCCCAACCATCCATCCCTATCGAGGCTACTATATTGTATGGCCTCAGAAATATGTCCCCTTTGGTTTTCTTAACCTAATTATTCCTGTTGTGGGTACTTAATGCAATTTTTGGGATGCTTCACATCTGCCTCATAGGTCTAAGCATTTTCCATGATTAGATAAAAGAAGAAGATTAAAAGTACTAAAGTACATACGAGAATTAGTATCCAATTAATCCATTTGAACTTTAAACTAATTACCAGCTCATAAGGATTGCGTTCTAGTCTAACATGGGATACCGCCAATAAGTTAATGGCCAACCCCACTAATGGCCCAAAAAGGAGTAAGATGCGAATGACCCAATTAAGGATGGAGGAATCCCCATATTGACGATCCATTTCACCAATCCAATCGTAAACACTACTAATAACCGGGATAGAAATAGCGAGATAGTGCTTGGCTAAAACCCCCAATAGAAAAATAAGCGGTAACATAAGAAGCACAATACCTGCAAAAGCAGATCTTCTTGTGTTTAAGATTGTTAACCCAAAAATTCTTTTGTGCTCATCTACAGCAACGTTTGGTATTTTCATCTCAGACATGATTTTCTCTATATCTTTTTCATCTGTATTCATAACATCTTGTACTTGTAATTCTAATAATATAATACGGTTGCATTAGTTGTCCCCTGCTAGCTTCTTTACTCCTCTTGATAACAAGGACTTAATTGTTCCTTCCTTAATACCCAAGATATTACTAATCTCGCGTATGGTTAACTTTTCAAAATATTTAAGTGCAATTACATCTTGATATTTTTGAGGTAATTGTTTTAAGCGCCTACTAACATCTATAAACCTTTGATGATCCAACAACTCCTTTTCAGCTTTTTCCTTTTCTTCTTGAAGATTTGTGGTATGCTTTTCAAAAACCATAGTCCCGTATGAATCTTTAAGGGTTTCCGGAGCATATTTCTTTTGTCTATGGTATAGATTGATTTCATTAATGGCTATCCTAAAAAGCCAATTGCCAATGGAAATCCCCCTCCATTTAAATGTACCAATTGAAATGAAGGCCTTCAGAAAAACCTCAGATGTGATATCCCTGGAGATATCAAAATTAAGGGTGCGTTTGTATATAAAATTGAATATTCTGGAATAATAGTGATTATATATTTTAGCAAATTCTTCAGGATTTCTTTTCGCCTGCTCAATTATTTGTTGTTCATCTTTCAATTGATTCATAAACTAATAATTCAGTTTTTAAAAAAAGTTGCAATATCCATCCTCCTTTGCGAGCCATTCATGTACGAACGTACTAATCTATCCTTTTGCAACCATTTAATCGGATTTGCATTTTACGGTAAAGTCAATAATTCATGAAAGTATATCTATCAAATTTTATGGGGCATAAATTACCCTACCGCTTACTTATTGCATTTGTATGCCTCTCTTTTTCGCAAGATGTGCTTGGCTTACAAAAAGAAGCAAGGGACACTACAACTGTTGCCTTGCAATCGTCAAATCATATAAAACTACGTATTGAATCTGTGTTTGACTCTATTGTAAATACTTTTATCGAAAAAAATCCAAATATTGGCGCCGGAGTTTCCGTAGTAAAGCGTAATGAAATACTATTAGAAAAGGGATATGGCTTTTTGGATCCGGGGCATAGGAAACAAAAAGTGGATCCCGTAAAAACGATATTCTATACTGCATCGGTATCAAAATTAATCATCACGACTGCCCTATTAAAGTTAATTGATGAGGGCAAACTAAATCTGGAAGATGATGTCCAAACCCATTTGCAAAACGTACTCATAAACAATAAGTACACTACCCCTGTTAAGGTTAAACATTTAATTACCCATACTAGTGGTTTCGATTCGTATACCTTGGGTATCGATGCGCCCATACATTCAAAAGATGTGCCTCTCGAAGAATACTTTGGAAAGCACCCACCAACCTGTGTTATAGAACCAGGAACCGAAATAAATTACTCAAATCAGGGAATAGCCCTAGCGGGATATCTTGTGGAAGTGATATCAGGCCAGCCATTTAACGAATATGTCACGGAGAACCTTTTCAATCCCCTTGGAATGACAAGGAGTACATTTATACAGCCCCCTCCAGATTCACTGAAAAACAACATGGCATACCAAAGATTTCCAAAATCGAAGCTCATTTATTCAGTAGGTTCTATGGTTAGTTCAACTTCAGATATGCGAAAATTTATGATGTCAAATTTTAAGGGATCGGGCTCTACCATATTATCCGATGGAACATTACACCTGATGCATTCAAATCACTACTCCGGGGATAGACGAATGCCCGGGGTTGCCTTAGGTTTTTTTGAAACAGTGATCAATAATAAAAAGATACTTTTTCATACGGGAGCCAGGGATCACCTATCGCTCTTAGCGATTGTTCCTAATGATGAGGTCGGAATTTACGTTTCACTTTCGGGCGACGGGCAGAATGGTCGGCTAAGGTATCTTTTGGTCGAAGCGCTCATGGACATTTTGTATCCTAACACAAGTAAAAACATAGAATCCCATAGCAACAATACATCATTGGGGAATAATGAAATAATAGGTTATTACCGCTTAAATAGCATGCCGTCCCATAGAATAGAAAAACTAATGGCGATTGTTTCCGATTTGCCAGTATATAGAAATGATCAAGGGCAATTAATGCTAGGTAATCCAGGCGGAGGCAATGCAACCAATTTAATCGCACATGATCCTTTGTTTTATAGAACACAAAATGGTGGATTTGTCGCGTTCGATGAAAATGAAGATGGAGGTATTTCGAATATGCACATTAGTACAATTTTAAGAGACCCCGTCACCTTGCGTAAAATCCCATGGTATGAGCGTGGAAAGTATCATTTGGTCGCTACGGTATGCTCCATAGTCATATTGCTCATGTTCTTGCTGGTATCTTTATTTAGATTCATGATTAGAAAGCTTAAAATAAAAGGTGTGGACAGAACAAAATCTTCGTTAAAAAGTCGTAGGGTCTACAGCCTTGCCATCATTACTTCATTGCTTTTTTTCATCGCTCCGGTTGTTGGTCTTATAATGGCCTTACTTTCTCCAGGTAAGCATCATTACAATCAAATACCTGTGCTAAATACAGTGTGTACTATTTTATTGGGTGCCTTCATTCTAGGGTTAATTGTGGTGGGCTTAGTTCCTTATGTTTGGAAAGAAAAACTTTGGAGTACAAGTAAAAGAATATTCTTTTCAATTACGGCTATGGGTATTTGCTGGCTTCTTATTTTTATGCTGTATTGGAATGTAGTTGGATATCAGTACTAATTGGGGAAATTTAATCGTATGCCGTTTAAAGGTTTATTATAAAGTATGTAAAAAACACTGTTAGGGCAAATCCAACAATCGAAAGTACAATCCACAAATTTCTTTCTTTGCGTTTTCTAATTAATGCTTTCAACTTAATTTCGGATCTCACTTTTTCTACAGTATCCCGGTCAAACTCATCAAAAGATTCCTTGGAATTACGAGCATACAGAATCGCAGAATTAATATTCTTTTTTCTTTCACTCTTTTTATATTTTAGATCACTCAAACGCCTGTTGTGAGCTGCTAATCTTCCATATGTCCCGTCTACTGGCATTTAATTTTTTTCTTTAATTATTGGTGTTATAATATATGAAAATGTTACTAAAAGTCTCGCAAATTTACTCACTTCTACTGTCTTAACTTCACTCTTGCGGGAAAGCACCACCTATTGGCTTATGACTGTTACGGATGGTAAATTGATTCGTAATTCGTTAATTTCTGCTTCTGAAATTTTATTGCCCTTGATCACTAAATAGCGTAACGATTTTAATTTGTTAAGATTCGCGGGTAGAACGGCAAGGTTATTATTGTTAAAGCCAATTATTTTAAGGTTGGGCATGTCCGACATGGAGTCGATTGTCTTGCTCAGGTCGAGATTTGGGTTGTTATTTAATGATATGGATTCTAATTTTTCACAATTGAATAATGAGTTTGGAATTGCAGTCAGCTGATTATTATTTAAACTTATGCTTTTTAAATTTTCCAGATGTTGTATGCCAGTTAAGCTGTTAAGAACATTACCCGAGAGCCAAAGGTTTTGAAGTTGCTTAAGGGTCGATTTTTTGAAATGTATCGCTTTTAAATTGTTTCCGCCCAATCCCAAATGTTTTAGGTTTTTCAGCACATCTAATTGCTTCAACGTAGGGTTAATTTCTAGATCCGGATTTTTTCCCAACCAAATTTGCTCCAACAATTTTAGATTAGAGATGCTTTTTGGAAGTTTTAATAATTGATTATTCATGAGGGCCAGTATTTTTAAACTATCCAGTCTAGAAAACAGTTTAAAAGTTCTTTTCCAATTCAAATTTGGATTCCCGTTTAAATTGACTTCACGTAAATATTGTAGATTTTCAAAACTACTAGGTAACTTCATTAATCCATAGTTGGGAGATTCGAGATGATCTAAATTTAATGTCTGAAGATGCTTTAGTTGATCTATCTCATCTGGTAGGTTGGGTATTTGAGTATTGGAAAGAATGAGAACTTGAAGCGATTCCAAGTCCAGAATGCCGGAAGGAAATTGATCGAATTTCTGATTGGAAAGATCCAGTATATGTACTTTTTCCTGAGAAGAAAAGGCGTCTTCGAGAGAAGTGAAGGTTTTACTTTCCTTTAATTCGGAAGGAGATAGTAACTTTTCTTGACCGAAAGCACAAATTGACATAAAACATACTATAAGGGTAACCTTTTTCATATTAATTAGTTGTTTATATGCAATGAGGGTTAGTTAACACTTGATGCCAAATTAAGCTCCGCATTACCACTAGCGTATATGTTGTAATGCTGAATTGAAATTATGGTTGCAAAATGCATAGATAAACTGAAGAACAACCAAAGTGAAATTGATAGTTCTTTTTAGGCTACCTTTTATAGGTAGCCCCTATAGCCGTTAAAAAAATGCCTAAGAATACTCCAAAGGCAATCAACAATAAATTATCAACTTTACCCATTTCACTTATTTCAAATCGGGAAACAACAAAGCTTCCCAGTATTATCATAAATACCAATGGAACTGCAATTAGCCTACGGTTTTTCATATATTTAATTTTGTCTATATTGTAAATATATAAAATTAGTAGTACTTTTTTATACTACTATATTCTTAATGAATATTATGGAAGCAATCATAAGGGAATTACAAGAAATTGGTTTGAATAAGATGGAGGCTGAAGTCTATTTGCTCTTGCTAGGAAACGAGCCAATTACAGCTTACAAAATTGGTAAAATGTTGAACAAGCCTACCGCCAACATATACAAAGCTGTGGATTCTTTAAGTGAAAAGGGAGCCATTGTAATTCAAAATGGGAGCAAAAGACTATGTAAAGCAATTGATGTTCAGGAATTTTTAAATGCGCTACAATTTAAATTTAATGTGAACGCGAAAAATGTTTCGAAGTCCCTTTCAAAAGTTAAAAAACCAAAATCGGATGATGGAACGTATGTGATTAAATCTGTTGATCTTGTATTTGAAAAAGTAAAGAAAATGATAGATCACTGCAATAGTATACTAATCTTGGATACGTTCCCTATACCCTATCGGGAAATTGAAACCAATATTCAAAATGCTATTAAACGTGGTGTTACGGTGCATTTAATCTCTTATTCCAATGACGTTGAACTAAAGGGAGCGAATATTGTGGTTTCATCAATAGGTCCTTCGATCATGGAGAAATGGAAAAGTCAACAATTGAATATTGTTGTTGACGGGAAGGATTCCTTAATCTCCTTGTTCAATAATGATTTGAGTGAACTTCACCATGCCTCATGGAGTACCAACCCATACTTATGTTATACGCTGCATTCATTGCTTATGAACTACAATACAACCACTAGGATTATCAACACCAAAAACACAAATAATAAGTTGGCCGAAATTGAAGGGATTATAAAAAATCAAGAGGACTTCATACAAAGTGACGCTTCTGGTTTTCATTTGTTAATGAAAAACGAGAATCACAAAATTGTAGATTAATTCATTGCCGAAACCTTAGTTAACAAACACAAATTAGTTTATCCCCATAAAATGGGAAGCGCTAATTCCTTTGTCGTCTATATGGACATCATTTTTTAAGACTCTCATAAAAAGTAAGGCCCGTCATAAATGGGTCATACATGGCAAACTCCTTAGTATTCCAAGCAGTATTTTGTATTTTCCTACTTTCGTCAATAGCTTCTTTCTCCCTAAATTCTGCATAAAGAGCCTCTATGTTTCTTACGGGAAACTTTAAAAAGGGCATGGTAATATCCTCGATGCTATCAAATAATTGAAAATGAAGGCACACATTTTTTCTGCACAAAACCAGATAATTTATGGGCCCTTCTTCATATTCATTTGAATCATAGGTGTTTTCAAAACCCAATTTATCACAATAAAATCGTATTGCTTTATTCATATTATCGACTGGTATTACAGGGCAAGTAGTTAATAGTATCGATTCATTATCTGTTTTGTTCATATCGTAATAAGTGGCTTTTGTGTATAATTCAAAAAAGCCGTTATGGTTGCAAAAATTAATGGGTTGTTATACCGGGATTTTTTCTCTATAAATCAGTCGTTTACTCCTTCAACTGTCCTTCCAATTTCGCTAATCGTGATTCTGCATCTTCATAACCGGGGGCTATCTTCATGATTATCCTTAAGTTTTCAATAGCCATCTTAAGGTTCCTTTGCTTTTCGTACAGAATTGCCAAACCATCATAACCCACAGGGTTTTTTGGATATGCTTCTTTATAGTAATTAAATACTTTAAAAGCCTCTTCTGTGTTTTCTGAATCCAGCAGTGGATAGCCATAATTCATTAATACCCGTTGTGGTATGTTTATTTTCTTAGCGTACCTTTTTTCTAAGTTCTCATAGTACTCCAATGTTTTGGTAAAACCTATTTCCTCTACCAGTTTTTCGTCAGGCACTAGATCCTTAAAAACAAACCTTAGACCATCAATAGTGGCTATAACCGGTGTGGTAGAGTGGTTTTCCCCAGGGTAATATTTGTATTTCCAGTTAAGGTTGGCTGGGGCGCTTTTTTTGAATATCTCATTTAATTCGATTACGGCATCACCCTCTGCTCCCGGTTCGTGACCAACGGAAAAAAAGAAGGTTTTTGCTAGTTCATTAATAGTGTTAAACTTGCTATTCAACCTCTTACTAATTAGAAAATCATCATGAACAACCGTTGGGGTAATTGCGATATATGCGTCGAATAAGTCTTGGTTTTTTTCAAGTACATGCGCTGCAAATAGACCGCCGTATGAATGTCCAATAAGTACAGAATATTCATGGGTTCTATAATTATTATTGACATAGGGCATTAATTCATTTTCAATAAATTTCATAAAATTATCCGCTCCTCCACCGGTAGGAGCTTCTTCCGTCTTTGAAGGTGTCAAATCCCTAGTTCTATACGTACTGGGAATTCCAACAATCAATAACCGGGGATACCCAGCTTGATATAATAACTCCGCAATACCGGTAGTGAAATACATATTTAGGTTGCCATCCAAAACATAGACAACAAAATATTTCTCTTTAGATTGATCATATCCATTGGGTTTGGAAATTAATATGGGCCTATTTTCATCAAGAATATTCGAGTATATCTTTCTTTCATCTATTTTTCTTAATGGATAAAACTGAGCATAACCTGCACCGTAACACAGTAGCATTAATGCCGTAACTAAAATTTTCATCTTTTTCATTTTTATATTCTATTCAAACATTCTTTAAGTGCCCATCTTCATATCCGTTGACACATACATCTTTATCCGGATTGATCTTTTCTACAAACAATTGGCCTGAGTGCAAATTGGTTTAGGTGGTTAATAGATTATATTTGAAGGCGTAATTAATACTTAATTAAATAAAGCCTTAATTTTAGGTGTTACTTTTTTCTGAATTTTATCTTAACTACATCTGATTAGATTTATGTCCGATCGAAACTTTATATTCAAAATAGGCCCGTGGGTTATTTACCCTGATTCCCTATTGCTAAAGAAGGATGATTTAGAATTTAGGACTCAGGATAAAGTAATGAAGGTATTATTGCTGCTTCTTGAAGCCAATGGTGCTGTAGTTACCAAAAACGAGTTTTATCAGAAAGTATGGCCCGATTCAATCGTAACGGAAAACTCATTAAATAAAGCCATTTATGAGCTAAGAAAAATTCTCAATCGAGGATCCGATAAAAATTTTATTGAAACCGTCCCCAAAAAAGGATATAGAATAACCTTCCCTGTCTACAAAGAAGAATATTCAAGAAAAGGGATAGAAAGAAGGCCCCGCCATAAAAAAACCCTAGTGGGAGTTTGTTTCTTACTTGTGGTCACATTGATGGGGATATTCATTTTTAATACCATTGAGACCCAAGAAGAAAAAGTCGCATCTTCATTAGCTCCCAATGGAAAACTCATTGCGTATTACAAAAAGACGGATAATACGTATATGTTATTGCTAGAGGATATAGAAGAAAAAGAAATTAAGGAAATTGCTAATGACCTAATGCCAGAAACCTTTGTGATTAATTGGTCCCCCAGCAGCAATCGACTTATATATAATGCCTCAAAAACGGACGACCCGTTTTACTCAATAAATGTTGTTTCCCTTGAAAATGTAAATACTACCTATATCAAATTTGCAAAGAATGAGCTAGAGCATACGACAAAATCAGTTCCAAAAGATCTGGACTCTGCCACTATTCATGTGGATCATAGAGAAATACGTCGTGGCGATGACAGGATTCATCATATATTTCTCAATAAAAAAGATACCATAAAAGTACTCTTCCACAATGATTTAGTCGAGAGTTTTAGTTGGTGATTTTTTTTAAGGTAGAAACGGCCTGCTTTTACCAAGTGTATTTTTATTCTTTACAAGTTTCCTTCTTAATTACTTCAGAACTTTCAGAAAAACGAAGTCGAACTTGCCTTCGAAATAAATTATAAGGGCTGCGTTCTATAATTTAGGGTTCATTCCTATATAGGTTAGCACATTTTTCTTCTTGTGAAGTGCCTGAGGTCAGGAAAACATGAAGAAATGTTTGTTGATACGACAAAATGCAACCAAGTGAAGTAAACTGTATTGTATTTATATAATTCTTACTTCATAAATACTATGGCACAAATATCAAGCTTAATACTACTATCAATCAGTCTCTTTTATTTTACCGGCTTGCAAACGGATAGACTAAGCACAGTAGATGATCATACCTCCGTAAAAACCACCCATCGGATTTTGAATTCGTGGTTGGAGGCACATAATAGTAAAAGTAAAAAGAAGTGCAAGAAATTTGTTAAAAGGAATTACTCAAAGCAATACCTGAAAAAAATAAACGAAAAAGAACATATCGATTTCTACTATAATGGCAGTTTAATGTTTGGGGAATTAAATAGGGAACCCTATAAAGTCGTTAAGGATGAGGCATTGTTGTTAATTGTTCAGTTTACAAAGCTAGAAGCTCAGGGCCAACCACTACATAATGATCGTAAGGGTATTCCTGATGATAGTATTAATCCTGAGGATATAATTGAAGTAACCATAAAATTAAACGATATGGACCCCACCCATCTTAATGAGGGTTTGGGGATTGGACCCCTTCTATGCATTCCAGATTAAGCTTACATCAAAAGTCTTTATATTCTCTCCATTTTAGGGATAAAATTACGATTGACCCTGCACTGGTTCCGAAATTTGGAAAGGCGTCCTCAACCCAACCATCCATCCCTATCGAGGCTCCTATATTGTATGGCCTCTGAAATATGTCCTCCTTTTATTTCAATGGAATCCTCCAAATCGGCTATGGTTCTGGCTACTTTAAGAATTCGATCGTAGGCGCGTGCCGAAAGATTCAATCGTTCCATGGCATTTTTAAGCAAATTCAATGAGGCGGTATCCAGTTTGCAGAATTTTCTAATTTGTCGAACGCCCATTTGTGCGTTATAATGAATGTGCTCCATTTTCTGGAACCGCTCTGTCTGAAGCATCCTTGCCTGCGTTACCCGTTCGCGTATCAAGACACTAGACTCCCCTTTTCTATCATCGCTTAATTTTTCAAAAGGAACGGGTGTCACTTCAATATGAATATCGATGCGATCCAACAAGGGGCCGGAAATCTTACTCAAATACCGCTGCATTTCGGCCGGCGAAGAGGTCACTGGAGCATTGGGATCGTTGAAATAACCCCCAGGACTGGGGTTCATACTGGCCACCAACATAAAACTGGCGGGATAGGTGACCGTAAACCGAGCTCTGGAAATAGTAACATCCCGATCCTCTAAGGGTTGTCGCATTACCTCTAGCACACTTCTCTTAAACTCCGGTAATTCATCCAAAAACAAAACTCCATTGTGTGCCAACGAAATCTCTCCAGGTTGTGGATACTGTCCACCTCCAACCAAAGCTACATCCGAAATGGTGTGATGTGGACTGCGAAAGGGACGTGAGGTCATCACCCCTCCTTTTTCAAGGGTTCGTCCTGCCACACTATGAATTTTCGTGGTTTCCAATGCCTCGGTCAGGGAAAGTGGTGGGAGTATGGAAGGAAGCCGTTTCGCTAACATCGTCTTTCCCGAACCCGGTGGGCCAATAAGAATAATATTATGCCCCCCAGCTGCTGCGATTTCCATACAGCGTTTAATTCCCTCTTGTCCTTTTACATCGGCAAAATCGAACTCTGGGTGTTCCAGATGTTCATAAAACTCGGCTTTCATATCCATTTTAACGGGCTCCAGATTTATGCCTTCATCAAAAAACGAGATGACTTCTTTAATCGAAGTAACTCCATATACGTCCAATCCATCTACGATGGCCGCTTCCTTTGCGTTTTGTTCGGGAAGGATAAATCCCTTAAACCCTTCTTCTTTGGCATTAATTGCAATAGGCAAGGCGCCTTTAATGGGTTGTAGCGAACCATCCAAGGACAATTCTCCCATAATGATAAATTCTTGTAAAGGATGAACTTCAGCTATCTGTCCGGTCGAAACCAATATCCCCATGGCCAAGGTAAGATCGTATGCGGAGCCTTCCTTGCGCAGATCGGCAGGTGCCATGTTCAACGTGATCTTCTTCCCTGGAATTTTAAAGCTATTGTTTTGTAGTGCTGCAGCAATGCGGTAATTGCTTTCCTTAATGGCATTGTCGGGCAATCCGACCAAATGGTAACCGATTCCTATATCGGTATTAACTTCAACAGTTATGGTTTGGGCTTCTACACCAAACACAGCACTCCCATACACTTTTGTAAGCATATTAAAAGAATTAATTATGTAAGAGGGAGTGTAGCGAAGTTAACGATTATGTTTTAATCTTCCCCTCTTGCGAATTCCTTTTTAGCCTAGCTTACTTTACTTCAATTGTTTTCTTAAGGGAGACGGGTAACCCATTTTCTGTAAATCCTTCGAAAGAGATCTCATAGGTTCCCGTATTGTCCGAGGTGTAAAAATGCCATTGATCCCCTTCGGAAGTCACCTCAGCATTGGGTTCCCATAATAACTGACTTCTAAAATCGGGAATGCGATCATTGCCATCCTTCCCATATTGTTGGGCGAAATAAGATTTTTTAGACTGAGGTGTAAACAAATTGATTTTGGCTACATAATCCCCTCTTAGGGTATCATAAAAATCGCCCTCAATGGTCTCAACGATTATTACGCCTTGAAAAACATCGGCTCCCAAATAGTATTTATCACGTACAATGCCAATGGTCTTTATTTTCCGTGATGGGTAATCTACCAATTGTTGCTGGTCCTGAAGAACAATTCCATCAATAATAATCAGCGGTGGGAAATCGGAAACCAAAGTGTTTTCGTAGGAACGTACCGAAAATACGGTCTCACCATTCACATTCTTGGTCCATGCATCATCAATAAACTCTAGAAATGTTTCCTTTACTGTACTAAATCGCTTGTAATCATCTAAGTCATATGATGTTCCGCGTTTACCATAGAACGGTTTACTTGCTACTGGCAGTTTTACCGTGTCTGGTTTCAATTCGTAATACCCATTTTCTATTTGATTATAAACGCTCCGTTTTACGATAGACTCTTCCAAATTAGCATCAATATAAAAAGGTTGAAATTCAAGACCATCGTAATTAATGGAAGTGTGTTCCTTCACTTCAATGCTGTAATCTGAAGCAGTATCACCAAGCACCTGAAACGTTGCTTTTTCATCATTAAATTCTTCCTGAAGAATAAAATAGAACACCCCTTTTTCGTTGGTGTTCGCAATTTTGGTTACGAAATCCTGACCCGGGATCGATAAGGCCACTTTGGCATTTGCGATTGGGCCTTTATTGGTTTTGTCAACCACATTTCCCCAAACTACTTCTCCCCTTAATTCAGGTAAATAAAGGGTCTCTCCCAATCTAGGTGTTACTTGTTTTGAGGGTCGTTTTTTATAATTCTGACTGTTAACTTTTGCAAAAGGCACATTGAAATCCCTCTTTTTTACTGAAATAGAATAGGTTCCGCCCGTAAGATCCATACTTTGATTGTTTAAGGTAACAACCACTCTTTCCCTGGGAGCAAATAGGGTCTTGTTGGTGCGAATGCCAGAATTATTTGCGATCAGGTTCTCCTGTGTATTATTGGTAATGATACGCTGGGGTTCGCCTTCATTTGTTTCGGATAATAAAATGCTTTCCTGGGCATTTTGATATGGGTTTATAATCGCAACATCACCATTAAAAAACACCTTCTCGCCGGAATTGCGCATCCATTGGGTATAGGCAATCAGCTTGTAACTGCCAGATGGAGTACCTACGGGTAAAAAGAAATCCCCTTGTCCTTTGCCATTATGCAAACGAACCTTATGTTTAAAAACGGATCTTCCATCAGAAGCAACCAATTCAACATAGGAGACTTTGCTTAACGTACTCAACTTTTGGGTGGTACTATTTTTACAATACACTTTGTAGTACAAATACTCTCCAGCAAATAGTAGATTTGTATTATAATGCACATATATCTCTTCTTGCGGAATATTTCGATATCCCTCCAAGACCTCCTGCGTAGCTGTGACGGTTTGGCCAAAGACCCCGAAAATACTACCAATACATACACTAAGGGTAAAAACAAATTTTCTCATCATACTACGTTTTAATCGACCCAAAAATCTGGGACACTATTTGTTCCCAATGCGGTACAATCCCCACAAGCCCTCGCCACAACGAAAAAGGGTCCTGGAAATGCCTCATTGGGCATGTCGTTTAATCGAATATATCTTAATTCATTTCTTCGAATTCCTATTACCAATGGGCCACAAACGCCAGGAACCAAGGTTGCAGGTTCAGGCGCAAACTCCGTACATCCCGAAGGATACGGTGGTAAGGGTTCGCCAGGGTAAAAATCGACGTAGTTAAAATACAAACGTCTTTCGGACACGCTCGATACTTCAAAAAAGCCGACCACTTTTTCTTCAGCCTTCGTTTCCGACCTTATATTCCCTTCAAAAAAGCCTGGTTGGTTTTGGGAAAACAGACTCTCACTACCCGATAGCTCATCCAATAGTCTAAAATAGGTGTACGCCTCTAGGGACTGGACATATTGTCTCACAAGAATGCTATATCGGTGTGAAATAATGTAATTGTCTTCATCCAGAAATCGGACGAGATGACGTTGTACCCTACTTTCTGAGAGCCCGCTGGTGCTTACCAAATTTACATCGGTGGAAGCAACTGTATTATAACATATTCGCTCCTCCTGTTTTCGTATCCCCAGCATGACACCACAGGGTGGATCCGTTACTTCAATCATTGAGGTACTATTCCAAAGCGGAGCAATGATTTTATAGGTTTCTTCGTATTCGTACCTAAAATAGTCTGCAGAACCCGTAGGGTCAAAACTATCCACAAAAATGGATACACCATCATCACCAAAATCGGTCGTTACCCTTTCTGCATACAAATTGTCAATCGGAATCTCCGCTACCATTTGGGTAGGGGTACTTGTGTAGCTTTTGCCATCGCTTGTAGCAATTCTTAATTGATAATCTATATTGGCCTGTGCAGCGAATTCTGAGGTAGATGTGTATAGACCCGGAATTGAAGACTCTTCAAAAACTATGGCTCCATTGCTTGTATCCAAGGAGACGATCGCACCACTTTCTGCAGTAGGTCCCTCTTCCTCAAATTCATAGGTGCGACTCAGTCGAATTTGCTGCTGTTTCAGTTCATTAGTAAGTGTGGCCTCTACGACCAGTGCGCTCTCCAAAGTCGCTGTATTAAAATCGATTTCTTCAACACAACCTTGCAACAAGAGCATGATTATTGCCATTATTGAAAAAGCATAGGGTATGTTGAAAGTTAGTTTTTTCATTCTTCCCAAAATTCTGGAATTACATTAGTTCCCACTACAGTGCAATCTCCACAAACGGCATCGACCACAAAGTACTCACCCTCTTCTGGGGTACCGCCATTGGGGTTATCCCTTGTATATACGACCTCTTCATTCAATAAGGCTGTAATAAGGGAACCACATTGATCTGTGGGGTGTCCAAGATCCCTTGGTGGTGCAAATTCCGTACAGCCCGAGATATAAGGTGGTAGTGGGCCATCTGGAATAAGGTCCCTAAAGTTGAAAAAAACACGTTTTTCAGCTACATGGGACACTTCAAAAAAGCCTATCACCTTTTCTTCGGCATTGGTTTCGGATAAAATGTTTCCTTCAAAAAAACCGGGTTGATTCTGTGAAAAAATGCTTCCTTCCCCTGAAAACTCCTGCAAGGTGGTGTAATAGGTATTAGCTTCCCTAGACTGTACAAACTGTTTTACGTTCACACTATAGCGATGTGTAATGCGATAATCCCTTCTTGAAATTCTTCGAACGAGAAAACGCTCTAATCTATCTTCATTAAGGCTTGTTGTATTGCCCAGAACGATTTCCGTAGAAGCCTCAGTGCGAAAACAGACTCTTTTTTCTTCAGTTTTGTTCACCAATTCGACCGAACACTCTGGCCAAGTAGGATCTATGACCACAAGATCTTCCAAACGCCATAAAGGGGCAATGACCTTAAATGTCTCATCATAGGTGAATCTGTAGAACTGGGATTCCCCATCCGGGTCGAAACTATCAACAAATATGGAGATTCCATCATCCCCAATATCGTCTATAACCCGTTCTGCATATAGATTACCAATATCTGTTTGCTTGGTAAGTTGGGTGTTGCTGGAACTATATTCCCTTCCATCACTCGTCCTTATTTTTAATTGATAATCTACATTGGGTACTGCACTAAAGCTAGATCCTGATACATAACGTCCATTCTCTTCTTCATTGAATATAATGGTTCCGTTACTACTTTCTACACTAACTGTTGCTCCAATTTCCGGTATTGGCCCATTAGCATCGAAGGCGTAGGTTCTGCTCAACAGTATTTCATGCTGCTTATCCTCATCAGTGATAATAGCTTCAATAACCAAGGCACTTTCCAAATCCTCTGTTTCGAAAGCTACCTCTTCTACACATGCACTTAATAGAGCAGCAAAAGCGAAAATTCCAATAATTCTGTACACAATTTTCTTTTTCATATGGTTTAATCTATCCAAAAATCAGGGACTTCGGTGGTTCCAAACAATGTGCAATCGCCACATTCCTTCGGGACCAAATCATAAGGACCGTCTAATGGGAAAAAAAATGGCGGTTTATCATAAAATTGTTGATCCAGGTTTATTTGAAAAAACAAATACTTTTCACGCGGTAGTACCCTAAGGATTAGTTCTCCACAATCTTCTTCAAATGGAAACGAATATTTGTCATAATGCAAAGGGGCAAATAGATCGCAAAATCGTACTTGGGAAGGAATCTCAACATCGGGAAAGTAGTCTACATAATTCACATAGATTCTTCTGGTAGACACAGAGGATACATCAAAAAAACCAATTACGGGAAGTTCCGTGTTGGCCGCTTCTATATTTCCTGCCAAATAACCCGGTTGCACCTGCGAAAAGGTGTTCGGGGTTTCCTGAAACTCCAATAGCCTATCGAAATAAAAGAAGGCATCGCTGGACTGGGTGTATTGTTTTACTTCGATGCTATACCTTTGACCTATAATATAATCATCGCTCGCGATTTGTCGCACCTTAAATCTACTTACGGTATTCGTGCTTACATCGTCCGTACTCACTTGTAATATTTCCTTATTCCTTACCGTATTGTAGCAAATCTCTTTATCCACTTTCTTGGGGATGAATTCCACATCGCAAAAGGCAAATATGGGATTGGCAATGACCAGCTCTAAATCATTGTATTTGGGTGCCACAATTTTATACGTTTCTTCGAATTGATAACGGTAATGGTTTACGTTTCCTGTGGGGTCATCGCTATCTACAAATATAGAAAGTACTGGTGCCCCACTTTCATTCGTTTCCCGTTCGGCATATAGATCCTGAAATACACTAGGTGGTGTTAGTCGTCTGGGCTCGGACATATACTGTTCTCCATTCTGCGTAGCAATATTCAATGTATAATTTGTATTGGGCTGTGCGGCAAAAGGGGCTACGGAAAGATAGGTTCCCGCCGCTACCTCTTCAAAAGGAATGGTTTCAGTATCGGTTTCAATATATACGGTTGCATTCCTTTCTGGAACTGAGCTAGTAATGGTGTCGCTGAAACCATGACTTCTACTCAATAGTACCTCCTGATGCTTGATTTCATCAGAAATAATGGTTTCCACTACCAATGCACTGTCCGCCGTCTGGCCATTAAAAGATATCTCTTCAAAACACGAAGAAGCCGTCGCCATAATCAAGACGACACCCAGTATATAATATGTTTTGCCCGAATACATATCAGAATTTGAAGTTATAGGTGATGGTGGGAACGGGTATTGAAAAAATCGAGCTCTGTAATGCTTTTACCTGGCCTTCTTCTGTCACGAAAAAGACTGAATAAGGGTTGTTCCTTCCCAAAACATTATAGATGGATATATTCCAAAAGCTATGTGCCAACTTCTTGTTCTTATGATTTCCTTCTACATTAAAGCTTATATCGAAACGATAGTAATCCGGAATCCTAAACTTATTTCTTTCACTGTAAAGTACGAACTCCGAATTATTGATAAAGAAATTACCCACTGGCACGGTAACCGGCCTTCCCGTTTGGTACACAAAATTGGCCGACAAACTAAATCGCTTCGTTAACTTGTAATTTGCCACTAAGCTGATATCATGAGGCTTATCAAAATTACTTGGAAAATAATCTCCATTATTGATAGTCTCTTCAGAAAAACGACTATCAAATTTCTGCTCAGAACGCGAGTAGGTATAGGACAACCAACCATTAAGGCTTCCTTTTCTTTTTCTAAGCAAGAATTCCACACCATATGCCCTACCTTCACCTTGCAGCACTTCCGTTTCTATGGTTTCATTCAATAGTAATTCTGCACCTGTCTTGAAATCCAATACATTATCCAAGGTTTTGTAATAGCCTTCCAAACTTATTTCGAAGGCATTTCCTTCTAGGTTCTTATAAAAACCGAGGGCGTATTGATTGGCCTCTTGGGGTTTAATATTTAAATCTGAAAGTTTCCAAGTATCCGTGGGCGATACCGTTGTATTATTGGTAAGGGTATGAATGTATTGATAGGTATTGTTAAAACTTGCCTTTACGGATAAGTCCGGTGTAATAAAATACCGTGAGGATATCCGAAATTCGGGACCACCATACGTCTCAATGGATTCGTTATTGGCAAATTCCCTACTCTCAATAAAAGTATCTTCATTTCGTGGTAGTCCATCGGCATAGACATTCTGGTCTGACGGTCCCAAAGCTGAATAGAAGGAATACCGGACACCTGCACTTAACTGCCATTCTTCGGTAAGGTTCCAATCATCTGATATAAATAATGCAGATTCCCAACCTCGTTCTTTGGGTATGGTAATGGGTATGACACTCGATCCATTTATAGGGTCTATTTCTCCTGGGTTCACACTGTAGAGCTTAGATGACACACCATAGTTAAGCGTATGATTATCTCCTAAATTCGATTCCATTTTTAACTTAACCTTAGTTTCGGTAATGTCGTATCCCAAGTCGAAATCCGTATTTGATTCGCCATCAAATTCGATCCCAAATCTATAGTTGCTGTTCGATACGCCTATACTTCCCCTCGTATTCTCGTTAAATTCATGATTCCAACGAAGGGAGACCATTCTGTTAGAATAATTAAAAAGTGAATCTGAAGTAATACTAAAGGCGTCCTTGCTATAATATCCCGTGAACCTTATATCGTCTTTTTCACCAATCTTGTGGTTGTACTTGGCAATGACATCATAGAAGTTAGCCTCACTATTCTTAAGGGCTTCATCATCTAATGAACGTAATATCCAATTAGAATACGTTGTTCTTCCTCCTACTAGAAATGCCCCTTTACCCTTTTCTACAGGAACTTCCACCGCTAGACTACCTGTAACTGGCCCAATTGAACCTTCTGCAGATAGCTTTTCCACATTGGCGTCTTTGGTAATGATATCTACAACCGAAGAGAGGCGTCCTCCATATTCGGCTGGTATGTTTCCTTTATAAATTTTAGCATCTTCCGTGGTAAAGGGATTAATTCCTGAGAATATTCCAAAAAAATGGGTAGGATTGTACACTACTCCATCGTCCAATAAGATAAGATTCTGATCTTCCTTACCACCACGCACATTAAATCCGGAACTTCCTTCCCCGGCTGTTGTAATACCAGGCAAGGTAGTCGCTACTTTCAGAATATCCCGTTCTCCCAAGACCAAAGGGATGTTCTTTATTTCTTTTACGTCTATTTCGGTCACACCGGTGGAAACTTCGGCCACGTTCTGTTTGGCACTCCCTTCCAAAACAACTGTTTCCAATTGTTCCAGTCCTTCTTGCATGGCTATGTTCAATTCACCGTTGTTGTAAATAATGATGCGCTTCTGAAGGTTCTGAAAACCCAGTGATCTTATTTCTACCCTATTTACGCCAGGTTGCAATGTAATGCGATACGCCCCACTGGCATTGGTGGTTGTACCGAATCCAGAGTTCTTGACAACAAAGGTGACATTAGGCAATGGTTTACCTGCCTCGTCCGTCACCACACCCGAAAGGGTAAAACTACTGGCATTATTGCCCTTTGTTTCCTTTCCAATCCGTACAGTTTCTATGGGAACCGCACTAGAAGTACTCGGAATTGTATTGAATATGGGTGAGACATTCCTTGGAGCAGGCTCAGTAGTGGTTTGATTTCCGGAATCCGTTTCCCTTCCAAAAAAGCCCTGTGGCAATTGATCGTACACAAAGTTATTTTGGGTGAGCACTACCTTGTCCCCATCCAATAAGTAATAATTAATGGTAGTTTCCTCGAAAAGACCGCTTAGCACATCCTCCATGGAATCTTCCGAAAAGTTACTGGAGACAATCTTGTCTTTCAACCAACTTCTTTCGAAATAAAACTGAATGCCTGTTTCCCTTTCCAGTTTAAGCAAAGCTTCTTCGAGCGTTTCATTCTGAAAGGAAATAGTGATGTTATTTACCTCTTGCCCCGAAATAATCCCAGATAGAAGCATACAAGCCAATAAGAACAACTTCTTTATCATGGGGTTGGGTTTTTACTGTTCGACATTTGACTTGCTTTATTGAATAATGCCTTTAACTGCTGTTCCTTGTCGGAACGCCTTAAAGCGTCATTGGAATTAAGGAATGATTTTAGTTCCTTTTTAATATTGGGGAATAGCTCGTAGAAATCACTTTTATTATTGACCCAATGATAGGTTCCGTCCATTTCAACAACGTAATCGCTCTTGGTATCAAAAAACTCGAAATACAAAATTCGCTTGTCCTCTTTTTTAACCCTCCGCTTCCTATGTTTTTTGTAGAATGTACCTAATGAATTACTGCCCAAGCGTTCGTGATACCCTTCAATTCCCTTTGCCTTGGCATTGGCATCCGTAACATTAATAAAGGTATGTCCTCCAAAACTAAACAGGGTCACTTTGCTCTTTATAAGCTGCAATAAGGACTTCTGGGCTTCGCTTTCTAGATTGGCAATAAGTTCGTCTTCATATATATCATATTTAAGACTGATGCCGTAATAATCCTGTCCGTCGTATTCCACAGTTCCTTCATAGAAGGATTGATTAATAAAGAACTTATGATTGTCACGGGTCGTTTTATACCCTTCGATATATTCTACACCGTTAAAGAGAGGAGTGTTCTCTATGCCCACTATACCATCATACCATGAATAATAACTATTGTCTGGTGTACTGTTCTGTGCTAGGGCAAATGAGGTACAAAAAATGCATACGAATACAATGGAGGGAATTTTCATTGGCAGTTTTTTTGGTTGATCGGCAATCCGAAGGAATACCTTTCTGATCTTAAATTTATTTCAAAAAAGATGAAAAACTGCCCTAAGAGGGAAATTATTTACACAGAGTGCCCACATTTTATAAATTAAGACTGTGGCAATTAATAAGAAAAAAAGGATTATTCCATATCGGATAACAGCACCAAATCATTCTGAATAGCAAAAATGACCAATCCTGCAATATTTTTTACATTGGCTTTGTCCAGAAGGTTTTTACGGTGTACCTCGACCGTTCTTTTACTAATGAAAAGTTTCTCTGCAATCTCCTGAGACGTATTTTGATGACAGATAAGTTCTAACACATCTTTCTCCCTAGGTGTTATGAGTTCATCATCAAAAATTGTCTTGGCATCATTCTTATTGGCCAAATTGGTGATTCCCTTTATGGCTTTCATTACATCTGTATCGTAATAAAACCCATTATAATACACTTGCTTTATGGTATGCAAGACTTTGCTTGGGGCAGAATTTTTTACCAGATAGGCACTTGCGCCCACTTGGATCATATTGCGGATAAAAGGTTTCGTATTGTAAGTGGTTAGAGCAATGATACTAATTTCAGGATATGCCTTATGAATTGTCTTGGTAGCTTCCACTCCATTAAGTTCTGGCATTTTTATATCCATAATGATAATATCGGGAAGTAGTTCGGCTCCCGCCAGATAATCCAGTAGTTCTTTTCCATTGCAGGCCTGGTGGATAATACTAATGTCCTCATCCTTGGAAAGGATATGAGCCATGCCCACACGAAAAAGTTCTTCGTCGTCCGCTAATACTAGATTTATTTTCACTCCGGGGTCGTTTGGTTTTCGTAAAGTTATAAAATTGAACAGATACTAACTGTTACTTGTCAAGGGTTTTTCAATTTTCACCTGTATTCCTTCATTTGGAGCAGACTTCATAACAAGGGTAGCCTTAAGTATATCTGCCCTATTTTGTATGCCACTCATCCCCAGTCCTTTTGCTTTCAAGGCTTCACTCATATCGAAACCCTTGCCATTATCCTTGTAGCCCAATTGTACCCCTGAATCCAATTTAGTAAGGGATAGGTCAATGTGAGAGGCTTCACTGTACTTAATGGAATTATTGAACAATTCCTGAACTACCCTAAATAAATGGAGTTCATCCTCCTCGGGAAGGATTTCCATGGGATAGTCTGCCTGATAATTCACTTGAAATTTCCCAGATTCGGATACCTCGTCACATAATTCTTCTAAAGCTGCTTCCAGCCCAAATTTGCTCAACGTAGGAGGTAAAAGATCATGCGCTATCCTCCTCGAATTCTCCAACACCGTTGAAGTAATGGTAAGTATACTTTGACCAAATTTATTGGCCTCCTCCTTCGTTACTTCAGCTTCCGTTAAAAAATTGGCATTTAAGGACACCACATTCAGTTTCGAACTAATGGCATCGTGAAGGTCCTGCGCTATCCTGCTCCGTTCTTCTTCCTGTGTAATAATCGTAGCTTGCAGCAATTCTTTTTGATGGTCTATCTCCAATCGTGCCTTTTCCAATTCGGCCTTGATGATCTTTTTTCGGGAAAAGTAGAAGAACAAAACAATGGCTATGGACATAAGCAATAAAAGTCCAATCGCTATTAATATGATGTTCGTAATCTGGTTTTCGGAGTTCAACACTTCTTCCACAAAGCGAATATAGGAATTTTGAAACGCTACTTAGTCCTCGAATTTGGTCTATAGTTCTTAAACCATTCAATTAGTACTAAAATCTGAAATAGCAATGCCAAGAATCTATTTACATTGATTAGAATACGCTTTGTTTCGATTGAAAAATCTAAATCCAAAACTAAATTTCCTGAAGCAAATATTAAGGTACTTGAAATTAAGTAGATCAACAATCCCATATTTACGATGATAAATTCTTTTTTGCCTTGGAGGGATTTGTACAGATAGATCATCGCATACACTACCAAAATAGCGTGTGTAATGGCCATACCAAGAGGGTTGTACCTTAAGTATATGGTTGGGTCATCAATGAATTGATAGGATACGAATAGAAGAACACCAACCAAAACAATTTTAATTAATAGGCTCTTTAACAGTTCGAAATAGAAAAAGGACAATAATATAAACTGCGAGATGAAGTAATAGTGGGAGTAATACAAATTATTTGCATTTAAACCTCCCCGCCCCACATAGTAAGACCCCCATTGAATCATCGCAATGAGGAATAAATAAATAGTGAAAATTTTATAAGCCCTATTATTTCTAATAAAGCTTATAAAGTAAATAAGGGCAATAATAGGGGCGGCATAGATAATGACATCCCCTATTAGCCTAAAAAATTCTAATGAACTCAATTCAATGGACTATTTGGGTCGCATGCAGATGGGCAAGGTTCTGTGAAATCCCATATGGAATTAGAACCTGCAGCTTCGGCTCCCTCAGCCCCTCCAACAGAAGGTAGAAGGTCTCTATAAATAACAGACCCATCCTTTTGGGTATCCTGGGAGGTCCCCACGAAAATTAACTTTTCGACTCCCCCGTCCATAGCCAAATACGCCCGCGCACAAGGATTTCCTCCCTGTCCACTAATTTCATTTAAGACACCCTGAAGATCCTGGATAGGAATAAGGAATGCCTTAGCTGATGTAGAAGGCGAACCTCTCCATGCAGTTGTCCATGAAATGGCTTCGGCTAATGTAATTTTCTTGTCTGTTGCACTCATATTTAAAGTTTATTGGTTACTAGTTCTATGCTTTGTGGGGAAAACATAAACTAAAAATAGTAAAACCCTCGTAACTTGACGAGGGTTTTAAAAACTTATCGATAAAGTGTACTAGAATAGGCGCTTCACGAGGTTTTGTGTTGAGCTATTCTTCATGTGAGAAATATCCTCGTTCTCAATGGCTTGCAGGGTTCCCTTTGCCAATTTCTTTCCTAATTCCACTCCCCACTGATCATAACTAAAAATATTCCAAATGACACCCTGCACGAACAATTTGTGCTCATACATGGCAACAAGGCTTCCCAAAGTCTTCGGTGTCAACTTTTTAATTAAAATTGTATTGGTTGGTTTGTTTCCTGTAAAAACTTTAAAGGAATTTTCTACTTGGGCGCCGTAGGTCCCTTGCAATAAGGCTTCTGTCTGGGCCACCATATTGGCCATTAATTTGTTTTGATGATCTTCATTCCCGTGTAAGGACGTTGCAAACCCAATAAAGTCGGTTGGGATCGTTTTAGTTCCTTGATGAATCAATTGAAAAAAAGCATGCTGTGCATTGGTTCCTGTACTTCCCCAAACTATGGTTCCTGTTTGGTAATCGATCGGATTGCCATTACGATCTACACTCTTTCCATTACTCTCCATAATCCCTTGTTGAAGGTAGGCAACAAGCTTATTCAAATATTGGGAATATGGCACTATGCATTCACTTTCGGCACCGTAGAAATTATTGTACCAAATCGAGAGTAACCCCAACAATACCGGAATATTTTCTTCAAAAGATGCATTTTGAAAATGCACATCCATTTCGTGGGCTCCTTTTAAGAGGTTTTCAAAATTGTCATACCCTACCGAACAGGCAATGGAAAGTCCCACAGCACTCCAAAGTGAAAAACGACCTCCTACCCAATCCCACATTGGGAATATATTTTCGGAGGAAATTCCAAAATCGGAAACGGCCTGCAAATTGGTAGAAACGGCAACGAAATGCTTTGCCACATCTTCTAGGGTTGCCGATTTCAGAAACCAATCCCGTATCGTGTTAGCATTGGTAAGGGTTTCTTGGGTGGTAAAGGTTTTGGAAACAATAATGAACAAGGTCGTCTCAGGGTTCAATCCCTTCAATGATTCCATGGTATGATCCCCATCTACGTTCGAAACGAATCGCACTTGTAGGGCATTATGATAGAATTGCAGCGCCTCACAGATCATATCTGGACCCAAATCACTTCCTCCAATACCAATATTAACAATGGTTTCAATAGGTTTTCCTGTATATCCTTTCCATTGTCCATTAATAACTGACTCCGTAAACCCTTTTATCTTATCTAGTGTTGCACGTACTTCGGGTTTCATATTGCTGAAGTCCCTAAGATCAGTATGCCCTACAGCTCTATTTTCGGTTTCATTAATGTGTTCACCTTTGCATTGAGCGTCTATAGCCTCTTTTAGTTTAACATCATTGGCCAGCTCGAGCAAAAGTGCCTTTGTAGTTTCCGTAATTCTATTTTTGGAGTAGTCTACGTAAAAATCATTCCATTGAACAGAAAAGCGCTCTGCACGAGAAGGATCATTGCTAAAATAATCCTGCATTTTGTCATTTTCAACTTCGGAAAAGTGCGCAGATAATTGTTCCCATGCCTTTGTTTCTGTGGGATTGATTTTAGGGAAACTCATTAGATAATGGTATTAGTTTTGAGTGGCTACGTTTAATCGGTGATTTCGGTAATAATCGATAAGCCCGTCTATTGGCCTACGAATGACATTACCTAATTCCAACTGATAGCGTTTCATGCAATCTTCAATAATATCTTTGGAAAAATGCGCAATAGAACCTACAAAATGGATAGGCACACTTTGTGCTTCTTTATAGCACATGATACGATAATCTATAAAACGTATAATCCCTTCACTGATCAGTTTATAGAAATACCCATTCACTTCTTCACTAGTGAAGATAAATTCAGCAAAGCTTGCTAAATAAGTATTTGGATTGGGTCTCTGATATAAGTTTTGTTTAATCACATCGGGATCTAAATCGAAACGCTTCTCAAATTCCTCTGCCAACGTTACAGGCATTCTTTTATAGAAATAATCCCTTATCAATCGTTTGCCAAAATAATTTCCACTGGCTTCATCCATGAGGGAGAATCCCAATGAAGCAACTGGTGTATGAATCTCGGTACCATCGTAATAGCAGCTATTGGAGCCTGTTCCTAAAATACAAACTATTCCAGGTTCGGTTGTGGCCGCATATACCGCTGCAGCAACATCTTCCTGAACAGTAACCGTTGCATTTTTAAACAGGTCCTCCAGTACCAATCGTAATGCTGTTCGTGGTGTTTCAGTTCCACAGCCAGCACCATAAAAGTCCACCATGGTTGCCTTTCCGAAGAGTCCGGGTAAATCATTGTTTTCCTGTATTCTTTTGTACAGGTCCTCGCGCGGTACCACAGCTGGGTTTAATCCACGCGTTCGTGTTTTAAGGACTTGATTCCCCGATTCATCTAGCAATATCCAATCGCACTTCGTAGAACCACCGTCAGCTATAATTGTCATATATTAAATACTTGCAATGTGTACTGCCAAATCGATCAATTTAGCAGAATATCCAAATTCGTTATCATACCAAGCCACTAATTTAAAGAAATTGTCATTAAGGGCTATTCCTGCATTTGCATCAAAATTACAGGTGTTGGGGTCGCTTACAAAGTCTTGGGAAACCACAGGGTCCTCCACATAATCTACAATGCCTTTAAACGAACCAGATGCCGCATCTTTAAAGAGTTGCTTAACTTCTTCGTAGGTAGCTGATTTCTCTGTACGAACCGTAAGGTCCACTACAGATACATCTGCCGTAGGTACCCTAAATGCCATTCCGGTAAGTTTTCCTTGCAAGGCAGGTATTACCTTAGTCACGGCTACCGCTGCTCCCGTACTTGTAGGGATAATGTTCGAAATAGCGCTTCTTCCCAGTCGATAGTTCTTTCTTGCTGGACCATCTACCGTAAGTTGGGTTGCAGTTGCTGCATGTACTGTTGTCATTAACCCTTCGACTATCCCAAGGTTGTCGTCTATAACCTTCGCCATAGGGGCCAAGCAATTCGTCGTACAAGATGCATTGGAAACGACAGTGTCCTCAGGCTTTACCTCATTATGGTTTACTCCCATAACAAACATAGGAGCATCCTTAGAAGGCGCAGAAATAACTACTTTTTTAGCTCCAGCCTTTATATGGGCTCCTGCAGTATCCTTGGTTGTAAAAATGCCTGTACAGTCGATGATTATTTCAGCTCCTGCTTCATCCCATTTTAAATCTTCAGGATTTCTTTCTGCCGACACTCGTATGGTTTTACCATCTACGACTAAATGCCCATCCTTTACCTCGACCGTTCCGTCATATTTTCCATGTACAGAATCATACTTTAAAAGATACGCCAGATGATCTACATCCAATAAATCATTTACTGCCACAATCTCCACGTTGTAATTCTTAGCGGCTACCCTAAAAGCAATTCTTCCTATTCGGCCAAAACCGTTTATACCAATTTTTGTCATATTCTTTTTTTGAAATTATACAGATGTAATATCTGCAACACGTATTAAGTCTAAATCTATTTCGTTTTCTCCTTTGATAGCTTCGGCAAATGGTACCGAAACCAATTTATTATGTGAAATTCCTATCATGACATCCTTTTCACCATTAATGAGAGCATCAACCGCTCCCACACCCAATCTGCTGCCAAGTACCCTGTCATAACAACTTGGGGTTCCCCCTCGTTGAATATGACCTAGCACCGTTACTTTTACCTCATATTCATCGAGGTTTTCACGAATGTATTCGGCTAATTCCATGATATTTTTACCAATCTGATCCCCTTCTGCAACCACAACGATACTTGAGGATTTTCCAGACTTCTTACTTCGTCGTAAAGAAGCCACTAACCTGTCCCTTCCCATATCCTCTTCAGGGATCAGGATTTCCTCGGCACCCGCACCAATTCCAGCATTTAAAGCTATATCTCCTGCATCACGCCCCATAACTTCAACAAGGAACAAACGGTTGTGGGAATTTGCTGTATCCCTAATCTTATCAATGGCCTCTACTACTGTATTTAAAGCAGTATCGTACCCAATGGTATAATCTGTACCATTTATATCATTGTCTATTGTTCCCGGAATCCCAACAATTGGAAAATTGAATTCAGCATTAAATACATTGGCACCGGTAAAGGTTCCATCACCTCCAATAACCACCAATGCATCTATATTGGATTCTTTAAGATTGTCGTATGCCTCTTGTCTACCTGCTTTAGTCCTGAACTCTTTTGAGCGGGCAGATTTCAGAAAAGTCCCACCACGGTTAATGATGTTCTTTACAGATCGAGGCCCTAATTCCTTGAAGTCCCCTTCTATCAATCCCTGAAGTCCCCTGAACACACCTACACACTCCAAATCATGATACGCACAGGAACGCACGACAGCACGTATGGCAGCGTTCATTCCAGGTGCATCACCTCCACTGGTCAAGACAGCTATTCTCTTAATTTTTTCACTCATTAAGGTAAAATTATAGCAAAGTTTTTATTGAACAAAGCAAAATATTGACGATAACGTTTTCGAAATGGGCATTTTATGAAAAAGCCCCAATAATTGGGGCAAAAAATTACTTTTTTATCAAAATATGGTATTCCCAGGGAGCTAATTCCATGGGTTCATCAGAAACTATAATTATTTCATCATTGAGCACAGGATTCCAAGTAGCTCCATCCAATTTCCAGTCCATCATTACCTCTTGTGCAGTTCCACTCATATTGGCCACATAGAAAAGTTTGCTATCTCCCTTCATTCTTTGAAAGGCCAGTATCTTATCGTTTCCAGTATTTAATCTTTCATACGAAGCGGGATTCTTTCCCCCCGACAGAGCAGGGTATGTATTTTTAAGGGTACCCAGCCTTGATAAAACTTCCCAGGTCTTCCCTTTATCCTTCGGAATTTGATCCTTTTCAAAAAACTTAAGCCTGTGATTCAAATCGTATTCCTGACCGCTGTAAACCAAGGGCATGCCTGGCACACAATAGGTAAGTGCCAATAGGGTTTCGGAAGCATCACCCATTCTTTCGTTTACGGTTCCTGCCCATGAATTTTCGTCGTGATTGGTGACAAATCGCATTAGGATATCGTCACTAGCCCATTTCTCCTGCTCATCCTTCATATACGAATCGAAATCGGAAACTCCTTTCTCGCCTTTGGCAATGGCATTTAGTAAATGATGAAACTCCCAGGCATAGGACATTTCAAACAGGTCATTGGTCATGATCTCAGGCAGCTCTGCCTCAGCTAACATAAAAATGCTTTTTTCGGAACGCAATGCAGGAATCGCTTTTTCCCAGAATTGTAAGGGTACACTATGAGCCACATCGCAACGAAAACCATCTATCCCTTCCTGAACAATCCAAAACTTCATTGCATCTATCATCGCTTCCTGCATCTCCATGTTATCATAATTAAGATCTGCAACGTCTGTCCAGCCCCAAGGTTCTCCATCATCGTTTAAAGGATCGGTAATTTCACCTTCTTCGTTCTTGGTATAGTATTCTGGATGTTCCGTAATCCACGGGTGATCCCAGCCAGTATGATTAGGAACCCAGTCTATAATAACATACATACCATTGTCATGTGCAGTTCGAACCAATTCGCGGAAATCTTCCATGGTTCCATAATCTGGGTTTACGGCCTTGTAATCGGCTACCGAATAATAACTCCCTAGATATTTTTTCCGTTCCTCTAAGTCGGTTATATCCTCTATGGAAGAATCATTTGTGGCCTTCCTTTTCACCATAGATACGGGATGCACTGGCATGAGCCAAATTACCTTCACCCCTAATTCCTTTAACTGCGGAATATCTTTGGTAAAGGCATCAAAAGTTCCTTCTGGTGAATATTGCCGAATATTGGCTTCATAAATCACGGTACTTTCCAAATCGGTATCCGTAATACGAATGCGCTCTGGTTTTCTGGTCATCTCGCTTGTTTCCGAACCTTCTGGTTCAGCTGTATTGTCTTTTTCGGTCCCTTGTTTACAAGACCATACCGTGAAACACAGCAGGGCCAAAACGGCTATTTTTCTCATCGTCTTATTTTATGGGTTCTAACAATACGATATCGTACTCGGAACTGAAGGACACCCTGCCTTCTTTTACCTCAACAGTCTGTCCGCTGTAAGCATCCCTTAATTGGGTTCCATCCTGAAACACATTCCCAGTGGAAATTACCTTATCGTTTGGGTTGTCCAAACTTACGACCACCTTATCTTCGTACGCATCGCTACTGTACATTCTTGAAAATGTGTATGGGGTTTCTTGAATCATAGCATGCACTCCCGCGCCTACCGCCATATGATTGTTTCTGAATTGCCCTAGTTTTTGCCAATGTGCCAATAGTTTTTGGGCTTCTTGATCCGTAGCAATGGATTCCCAATTCATGGAAGAACGTAGCGTAGCATCTCCTTGGGTACCTTCTATAATCAAGGAACGACCGACTTCATCTCCATAATAAATTTGTGAAGCACCAGGCGCCAATAGCAAACGTACTGCGCTTTCATATGTTTTTTCCCGTGATTTATCGTATGGATCACCGTCGTCATGGGAAGAGACATAGCTCAAGGTGCTGAAACCGTCCAATTCTCCATGAAGAATATCTGAATATCTACTGAAAACGGCCTCCAATGATTGATCGGCTGTTCCCCGTAAATCAAAATTAATAAGGGCGTCAAAACTATCATTAAAGTAATTTACCTTTCGGTCTCCAAAATCGTATTCCTTTCCGTTATTGATGTTGTAGAAATAAATTTCACCCACCAAATAAAAAGGGCTTTCGTCTAAAGTTAACGTTGGATTGGCTGTTTTCCAATCATTAAACGCTGTCTCACAAACATCTTCAAACTCTTCCCATACATATTCTTCTGTATGTTTTACCGTATCCACACGATATCCGTCGATACCATAATCCGTGATATAATCGGCCAACCATTTCATGATATAGAATCTGGGCGCCCTTGGATGACCCGTTTTTTCGAAGAATGCATCCAGTTCGGCCATTTCCTCATCGTACCTACCCTCTGCCTTCCACTTTTGTTCCAATTGTGGAGGTAGAGCAACAGCTTCATTACTTTCGGTTAGGACATCTGGCAAATTATCGACCAGTGTACATTTGGTTGTCGTTTCGTACGTTTGGAAGTCGCAAGTTGGAGAGGTTCGCACCCATTCTTCGGGCCATACCCCGTCTATTTCGGTCTGGGGTCCATGATGGTTAATAACCGCGTCCAATAAAATGCGAATGCCATTTTCGTGTGCCGTGGTTACCAATTCACTTAAGTCTTCTTCAGTTCCGAAGTTCGGATCAAGGGTAGTCCAGTCTTTCGTCCAATACCCATGGTATCCATAGGTATATCCCGTTCCTTCATCCACGCCATCGTGTATTTGTTCTACAATGGGAGTCATCCAAATCGCATTTACACCAAGATCATTGAAGTAGCCTTCTTTTATTTTTTGGGTCACTCCTTTTATATCTCCTCCTTCGAATCCACGGAGAACGGCAGTTTCGTTGGTTCTGTTGAAATTGACATCATTAGAAGTGTCTCCATTGTGAAAGCGATCGGTTAATAGAAAGTATATGTTGGCACCTTCCCAATCGAAATGGGAAGTTTTACTGTTTTCTATTTCTACCTCCGAAGTAATCGAAGAATCGGTCGTTTCTTTCTTATTTTCCCCGCATCCTATCCAAACAAAGGTGCATATTGCAACGAGGAAGTAATTCCCAAATTTCATCATATAATTAGTTTATGGTGATTTGTTCTGAATTAAGGGTCACAGTAACCGATGGACCACTTTCCAATCTAAAGTTAGTTTGGTCTTTATTTACCATCACCTTAAGAATACTCCCCCGAAAATTGAGCTTAAAGGAGTAACTCGTCCACTGTTCTGGCATTTGAGGTGTAAAATGTAATGCTCCATTTTTAATGCGCATTCCACCAAAGCCCTCTACAATGCTCATCCAGGTTCCCGCCATACTCGTGATATGACAACCTTCTTCCACCTCTTTATTGTAATCATCCAAATCCAATCTAGAAGTTCGCAGATAGAAGGTATAAGCCTGTTCCATTCGACCTAATTTAGCGGCCTGAATACTATGCACACAAGGAGATAATGAAGATTCATGAACGGTAAAAGGTTCGTAAAAGTCGAAATGACGCTCCAGTTCTTCATCAGTAAATTGGTCTTCGAAGAAATAAAACCCTTGTAACGTATCCGCTTGTTTAATGTACGGAGATCTTAGGATGCGATCCCAGGACCATTTCTGATTGATGGGCCTATTCTCTTTACCCAAATCATTAACCGTAATTAACTCCTTGTCAAGGAACCCGTCTTGTTGCAGATAAATGTCGTACTCCACAGAATACGGGAAATACATTCCGTGGGCTACCTGATTCCATGATTGAATCTCTTCAACCGACAATTGAGTCTTGCCCATAATGCGGGCATGCTCACTTTCTGACTCGCCATGTACGCGTTCTATCATAGCCGTCGCATACTCGATACACCACTTGGCTATATAATTTGTATACCAATTATTATTGACGTTGTTCTCATATTCGTTGGGCCCCGTAACCCCGAGAATAACATATTTGTTCTTCGCTTTACTAAAAGTAGCCCTTTGATGCCAGAATCTTGCAATGCCAATAAGAACTTCAAGGCCCATTTCTGGAACATAGGATGTATCGCCCGTGTAACGTTCATAATTGAAAATGGCAAAGGCAATGGCTCCGTTTCTATGTATTTCCTCGAAAGTAATCTCCCATTCGTTATGGCATTCTTCCCCGTTCATGGTCACCATTGGGTATAAAGCAGCTCCATTGGTAAAACCAAGCTTTTGGGCGTTTTCTATGGCTTTATCCAGTTGATCGTATCGGTACTTCAACAAATTTCTAGCAACCTGTTGGTCCTTGGTAGCCATATAAAATGGAATACAGTAAGCCTCTGTATCCCAATAAGTGCTCCCACCGTACTTTTCGCCTGTAAATCCCTTAGGACCAATATTAAGACGTTCGTCCTTCCCCGAATAGGTCTGATTGAGTTGAAAAATATTGAATCGGATTCCCTGTTGAGCCTCTACATCTCCTTCTATAGTAATATCTGCCATGTCCCAAACCTTGGACCAGGCATCGGCTTGTGATTCTTTTAATGCTGTATATCCCAAAGAAACCCCATTCTCCAGTACATTTTTGGCTGCATCTATTAAAGCATCTGGTTTATGGTTAAGGGATACCACATACCCTGCATATTTTTGTAGAGTTGCCGTTTCGCCTTTTTGCAAGGCAATAGGATAATGTGCCCAGATACTTTTGGCCTTAGACTCCATTTTCGGGGAGACTCCCATAGTAGTTCCATTCAATAACAGCTGGGACTGCATAAACGTACATACATCGAAATGGGTCTTCATCGTTCGGGTACGAATAAAGCCTTGGTCGTTATCTTCGGTCACGGCAAGAATTTCCCAAAATTGATCGTCCCAGTTACTATCCTCATTAGTTATACCTGCATCCAAATAAGGGCTAAAGACAACATCTGCATCCTTATTTAAAACCTTCAGCGAATAGTCTATAACTCCCAGTTCGTCATGATCCAAATGAAGGATCCGTGTACTAGTTACCTCAACTTCTGTCCCATTTTGGAGCGTAGCCACAAAACGGCGTGTGTAGGAACCATCTTGCATGTTCAATTCACGGCGAAATTCACTTACTTCGCAGGTATTTAGATCGAGGTTCTCCCCATTTACCGAGATCCGTATCCCAATCCAATTGGGAGCATTCAACACCTTGGCAAAATACTCGGGGTATCCATTTTTCCACCATCCCACACGGGTCTTATCCGGATAATAGACGCCTCCTATATAACTCCCTTGAAATGTGGAACCACTATAATCCTCTTCAAAATTGGCTCTTTGTCCCATGGCACCATTTCCTATACTGAAAAGGCTTTCGGACGATTTAACCAATTCTTTATCGAAACCATCTTCAATGATGCTCCACGGATCTGGTATGATATATTCTTGATTCATTTGTAACTATTGATGAATAAGTTTATGTAAAAATTCATTGGATATTTCAGTAAAATCACTGAAAACATAATCGGCTTCCTGTAATACTTCGGGACTACCAATACCTATGCTAGTCATTCCAGCCATATTTGCTGCTTGAATACCGGCGATGGAGTCTTCAAAAACTATGGCATTTTCGGAATTAACACTAAGTCCGGCTGCTGCTTTCAAAAACACCTCTGGATCCGGTTTGGCCAAGGTTACATCATTGCCATCGACAATGGTATCAAATTTATTATATAACTGAACCTCCCTAAGGATTTTGCGGGCATTCTTACTAGCCGACCCAAGTGCAATGGGTTGTTCGCTTTCCAACAGAAACTGCAATACTCTATTCACATCTGGCAGCAATTCATTCTCATCCATTCTTTCTATGTAGGCTAGGTAATCGTTGTTTTTTACAGCGAGTAATTCCATGAACTTATCTTCATGCAGTTCTTTCTCTCCCCAGGCCAAAATTTTCTCCAAGGATCGTACCCGACTTACTCCTTTCAATTGTTCGTTATCGTGTTCGGTGAATGAAATTCCTATGCTTTCTGCTAATTTCTTCCAAGCTAAATAATGGTATTTAGCTGTATCGACTATGACGCCATCTAAATCGAAAATAAACCCTTTTCTATTCATTAATTGTAGTAATTCCTATGCTTTATGAACTAAAAAAACACTTTTCCATAATTTTCCTTAACCCCTTGACCCATTTGTACTTCCAGTTCAAATTTGTTTATTACGCTCTAAAGATATGCATTTTTTGAGGCGCAAAAATGGAATAAATTACCGAAAACGTTTTAGTTAAAACCAACGGTACCACCCTTTATTAAAAGATTTATCGAAAAATCGAACTAAAACCCTACTTCCCTATAGGGAAATATCATTTTAACATTTATTAATACGAAAATACGTGTATGCACGTATATGTAGTTATTATTTGTAGTATATCTTTGGAGTATTAGTGAATTCGTATTGAAAAAATTTTTTGTGGGGATAAAAAATTGATTTTCGATACTGAAATAAAATTTACTAAGTTAGGTTTGTTATCAGCGCTGCTATTCACTACGCAGCGCTTTTTTTTGTCCTATTTCAATACAGTAAACTCTATAGAAGAATCGTTATACACCCTATGGGTTTGTTTCTGAAAATCACTTTCCTTAGCCTCAAAAATATTTGGAACGAATGTCTGCGGATTCAAGTCTATTAGCGGAAACCAGGTACTCTGAACCTGTATCTGAATCTTGTGTCCTTTCTTAAATGTATGGCAAACATCCTGTAGTTTTACCTCGACCTTGGTTTTTTCTCCCGGTACGAATGGTTCGGGTTTACTGAAGTCATTCCTAAAACGGCCCCGCATCACTTCACTTCTCACCATAAGATGATAGTTACTCATCTTTAAGTACTTCTGGGTTTCCTCATAATCTTCAGCATCATTGGGATATACATCTATTAATTTTACTACCCAATCGGCATCTGTTCCTGTAGTAGACACATTTAACTTGGCCATTATCTCCCCTGTCAAAGTCACATCTTCCTCCAAAACCGGGGTTTCAAAAACGACCACATCCGGTCTCCTAGCGGCAAAACGTTGGTCGTCTGTCATGTATTTTCTTGGGGTAAATACCATTTTAATATCTTCAGTATAAGGAACAGGTTTCTTTGGGTCACTCACAAATTCCTCGAATGTAAAGCTTTTTTCTGCCATCTTATTGAGGCGTTGGTTGCTTTGCAGCCATAATGTGCGTTGGTCTGTGTTTTTTGGGGGCCACTCCGTAAAGTTTCTCCATTCTCGGGTACCCGTATCGAACATACGTGCTTCTGGCAAATCCAACTCTCCTTCTCCATTGTTTTTAAGAAAGTGATTAAAGAATTTACATTCTACATCACGCTGGTAATCCCTAGATAAATTAGTTCCGAAATACACATTACCAATAGCTTGGCGCTCCTTATTTCGTGCCCAATCACCGTGGCTCCAGGGACCAAAAACCACCGTATTATAATTATTGCTGTTCTGCTCTATCTTTTCGTAGGTCTCGAAAGGCCCATATAGGTCTTCTGCATCAAATAAGCCACCAACAACCATTACGGCTGGCTTTATATCCTTTAGATGCTGAATGATGCCCCGTGATCTCCAGAACTCGTCATAATTAGGGTGATCTTTGAGCTGTTGCCAAAATATATTGTCTTCACCGTAATACGCATCTAAATTAGATAAAGGGCCAGCATCAAGAAAGAACTGATACTGATCTTTTGAGCCGAGATCAGGAAAGGAATACCAGGACTTCGGTGTTGGTTCGGTTTTTTCATAACCAAATACCGCCGTAGCACGCCAATAGCTCAACAAATAGGCGCCATTGTGATGAAAATCATCGAAAAAGAAGTCTCCAATACAAGCCTGGGGGGATACTGCCTTAAGTGATGGGTGGGCATCCAGTAGTGAATAAGTCGCATAGAACCCAGGGTATGAAATCCCCCAGACTCCTACATTTCCGTTATTATTCGGTACATTCTTTACCAACCAATCAATAGTATCATAAGTATCACTCGCCTCATCTACCTGCTTTCCCTTTTTGTTGGGAATATACGCACGCATATTATCGTATACCCCTTCGCTCATCCATCGACCACGTACATCTTGATACACAATGATATTCCCTTCTTTCATCATGAACTCATTAGGGCCAATTCGCGAGCGGAATTTATCCTCCCCGTAGGGCCTACAACTATAAGGGGTTCGTTGTAACAGCATTGGATACTCCTTAGAGGTGTCCTTGGGAGAATAAATGGTGGTGTGAAGTTTTATACCATCGCGCATGGTGATGGTCGTTTCTGTTTTATTGTAGTGATTTTTGGAATAGTCCTCCTGAGCCCAAAAAGATGTTGAAATAAAAAGGGCTAATACAAAAAATAACTGCTTCATAATGATTGGTTTTTAGCGATAGTTTTGGAAGTACCTTCCTTCAACCATTGTAGATATTCATCAGAATCCGGGGTGTATCCAACTGGAGTACTCAATAAATTCAATTCGGAATCCAAGAGCACATAATAGGGTTGTGAGTTATTGCCAAAGTTAATAGTCTGAAAAGTAGCCCACTTATCCCCTATGGTCTTTATTTTCTTGGTGCCTCCAGAAGGTTTCAAATAATTGAACTTCTCGGCATCCTCCAATTCCTTCCTGTCATCTACATAAAGTGAAATAAGGATATAGTCCTCGCTAATGGATTTGAAGATTTCTGGATCGCTCCAAACCTGTTCTTCCATTTTCCTGCAATTTACACATGCCCAACCGGTGAAATCTACCATAATGGGCTTTCCTTCCGCTTTGGCAGCTGCAAGTCCTTCATCAAAATCCTTGTATGCAGTAAGTCCTAAGGGAGCCGAAGTACCCTTGTCGTAAAGGCTATAGAACAATGGTGGTGGAAATCCGCTTAAAAGCTTCAAATTCGCATATTTTGTATTGGTAAGTCCGGGAATTAAATACAATAGAAAAATAATTGCCATGGATCCTACCAAAATATTTCCTTTGGCCAATTTGCCTTTTGGACCGTCATGTGGAAAACGAATGAATCCAAATAGGTAGAGAGCAAGACCTAGCGCACAAATAATCCAAATACCAAAGAATATCTCCCGTTTCAGGAAGCCCCAATGTTCTACCAAATCGGCATTGGAAAGGAACTTAAATGCCAGTGCCAGTTCTATAAAACCAAGTACCACCTTCACTGTGTTTAGCCATCCTCCACTCTTTGGGAGCGAATTCAGCATATTAGGGAAAAGGGCAAAAAGGGCAAATGGCAATGCCAATGCCAAACCAAAACCACCCATTCCCATACTAAGTTGCATCGCCCCGCCATCTGCAGTTAAAGAACTACCCAATAGCGTACCCAATATAGGACCCGTACAGGAAAATGAGACAATTGCCAAGGTCAATGCCATGAAAAATATTCCTATAAAACCACCTATACTCGTGGCCTTACTATCCATTTTGGCACTCCAGGATTGTGGAAGCGTAAGTTCGAAGTACCCAAAAAATGAAAATGCGAATACTATGAAAATGATGAAAAAGATAACGTTAAGGGTAACGTTGGTCGAAATGTTATTTAATATTTCGGGATTGAGCGAATCCAATACATGAAAAGGAATACTCAATAACACATAAATCAAGAAAATGAAAAGTCCGTACAAAATTGCATTTACCAGTCCTTTCTTCTTATTCTGGGCACTTTTGGTAAAAAAACTAACGGTTAACGGTATCATTGGAAATACACAAGGAGTTAACAGCGCAATTAAACCGCCCAAAAACCCTAAAAGGAAAATGGTAAATAGCCCCTTCTTTTCCTGTGAGGCAACCAAATACTTGTCTTTGCCCTTGATATCTAGCATAAGGGCATCGGTTTTGGCAATATCCTCCGGAGAAATATCCGCATCGATAACCGTTGAGATACCATCTAGATTAACTTCGAATGATTTGCTTTCCGGAGCTAGGCATTTTTCGTCATCGCAGACTGAATAATTCACCTCTACGACCGCCTTAAAGTCCTTGTCATTAATCATTTCAATGACTTGGCTAAACTCTACTTTGTCTTCAAAATAAACTACATCCAGGTCGAATACCTTGTCGTAGATTGGTTTGATCTGTGGTTCTTTGGTTTCCCCCACCAAACGATACGTGGAATCCGTAGCATTAAAGTAAATCTCTGTAGGAATTGGCCCTTCAAATTCTTCTCCAAACTGTTTTTGACTGTACAAATGCCAACCAGCATCTATTTCGGCATTGATTAGGATTTCATACTGTTGTCCCTGTTTTTGTTGAATGGATACATTCCATTTTACCGGATCCAATAATCCTTGCCCAAAAGAAAACTGGGCACAAAGGATAAGTATACAAATTGCGAAGAAACGTTTCATATCTTAGTTTGGGGTATAATCTATTCTCACTATATTTTTTGTTTCCTTGGTCACTTTAAATCGTTCGTCCATGCGATATCCAATCACCCAAACGATCTGATCTTCACTACAAAGAAGCCAACAATTTTCCTTGGCCACCAAAGATAACTTTTCATCTTTAAAAAACTTACTCAATTTCTTTTTTCCTTTCATACCCAAAGGGTAAAAACTATCCCCTTCATTCCATTTACGCAATACCAATGGATAGCTTAGCCTTGCCTTGTCCAAAAATACAGTATGTCCGTTAGTTATTTCGAACTGATTGGCTTGGGAAAAGGAAAGTGAAATAGGGTACTTCATTTGCTCTGTTTGTTCCGAAATATCGGTACCGACAACTTCCTGAGTAGGATATTCACTAATGAGCAATGTATTTCTATTCTTTTGGATTCTGTGGCTTGAAGACCTAACTAATTTTCCAGTCTGCGCACTTAATAATCCTTTGATGGCTTTAAAATCAGTAAAACCAAAAGGATGCAGCATTTCAAAAAGAAGGGCATCCGTATGGGGTAGATCGTCTAACCTAGCGATATCGATTACGATACCTTCATTCGTTTCAGAAACAGCCAATTTATACACCAATTGAATATAATCTTCAATTAGCCGACTTCCTTGATCCAGGTATTTTTGTGAATTCCTAAATCCTCTAATCGCTTTATCCCCTAACCCTTTAAAAGCTGGGATTAAATCGTGCCTTATTTGATTCCTCAAATATTTTGTGTCCTCATTACTACTGTCTTCCCTCCAATACAGGCCGGATTCCTTGGCAAAGGCCTCGATCTCACTCCTTGTAAAAGCCAATAATGGCCGAATGATTTTATCATTTTCCATTGGAATACCTCTAAGACCGCGTATACCTGTTCCCCGGGAAAGGTTAATGAAAAACGTTTCCAAATCGTCGTCTGCATGATGCGCGGTAACGAGATACTCGAATCCGTTGTTTATTAATAGCGTATGAAACCATTGATAACGCAGTTCCCTAGCCGTCATTTGAATGGACCATTTGTTATCCTTGGCAACTTGCTCCGTATCAAATTTTTTCACGAAGACCTGAATACCGTATTCTTGTGCCACTTTGTGCACAAAGACTTCATCTTCATCGCTTTCACGACCCCTTAGTCCAAAATTACAGTGTGCCAGGGCGATATCGAAACCTGATCGATATAACAAACTAGAAAGAACCATGCTATCCAAGCCTCCGCTACAGGCAACGAGCACCTTTTTGCCCACCATACTGGGAAAAGTATTGTTAATATGTGTTACAAAAGCTGATTGCATGGTAATAAATGTCTTCAAAAATAAGGAAAGATGATGTAAGGAAATCAAAAGGATACGTTAACCTTCGAGCACCTTGCGCATGGCCTTTGCCTTGAGCAAACATTCTTCATACTCATTCTCGGGTTTGGATTTGGCGGTTATGGCACCACCCACCGAAAAGCTAACGTACTGCTCCTGTGAATTATATAGAATACTCCTTATAACCACATTGAAATCGAAATCCCCATTGGGAGCAAAATAACCTATGGCCCCACTGTACAGACCTCTTTTAGCATCTTCTAGATCTTCAATAATTTTCATGGCAGAAATTTTGGGTGCTCCAGTCATACTGCCCATTGGGAACGTATTTCTAATAAGTGAAACTGGCGAAATGGAAGTTGGCACTTCACATTTCACTGTAGAAATCATCTGATGCACCTGCTCAAATGTGTAGATTTTGCATAGTTCCTCTACAGCAACCGTTCCTTTGATGGCAAAACGCGAAAGATCGTTACGAACCAAGTCGGTAATCATGATATTCTCGCTCCTTTCCTTAGGATCGCTTTCTAAAGCCTTTGCCATCTTCCGATCGGCTTCTGGGTCCTTCAAACGCTTAGCGGTTCCCTTTATGGGTTGTGAAATCACCTGGTTGCCGTCTTTTTTTAAGTAACGCTCCGGAGATGCGGAGAGCGCGTGTAAATGTCCCAATTTCAAAAAAGTCGCAAATGGCGGAGTAGAAATAGTGTTAAGATGATAAAAAGCCCTCAGCGGATCAATTTGTGTATCCTCTGCAAAGAATTCTTGACAAAAGTTGGCCTCATAAATATCGCCCCGCTCTATATGGCGAAGCATATCGTTCACTTTGTAAAAATAATTATCCTTTGTGGTACGAAGCCTAATCTTAATAGGCTCTTCTATCGCAGTTATACCAGTGAGCGTTCTTCCTCCTCGTATTGAATTCCAATCTTCATCTATTTGCGACTCCACTTCCTGTAGATAATGGATTTCAACTTCATTATCCTTAAAGAGAAATACTTTCTTTGGTTGAAAAAAATAGAGGTCCGGAAAAAAAAGCTTGTCCACGTTGTCGGAAAAAAGGTTTTCCACATCATTCTTTAGATCATAGGAAAGATAGCCGAACAACCAGTCGTTCGCAGTTTCCTGATAATTAGAAAGCCTATCGAACGCACCATCGGAGCCACACTTTAATCTTGTTTTGGCATCTACTGCCAAAATCGCTTTATAACTGCTATGATTTTGAACGTGATCGTTGGAATCTAACCATATAACCTCTTCGAATTGCTGTGCCCACGACAGTAACTTCGGTTTTAATTCATCGAGCAGAAAGTCGGTTTTCGTTTTTATAGTCCTCAATGATCGGGAACTTATCTAAAAATTAGTATTATTGAATGACGATTCAACCATTTAAATCCTCGACGGTAAATTATGAAATTACATCGGATCCTATCTATTACCCTCTTACTTTTTTTATTCTTTTCTTCATACAGCGGTTATTCCCAAGATAGGGAAAATTATGCCCTTCTTTGGGAGATTTCGCATCTGGATTCTTCGAAAAAATCCTATCTCTTTGGTACTTTTCATTCCCAGGATCCCAAGGTTTTCAAATTTAGTGATTCTGTCATTCCAGCCATAAAGAATACAGAGGCTTTTGCAATGGAGATTCACCCAGACAGCATGACTTCCAGCCTTTTGAAGACCATGTTTAAGGATATTAAAAAGAATGTATATAAGGAGGTATTGTCCGAAGAAGAATACGAGCGTTTAGACAAAAGATACGAAGAATTACATGGGAAGTCGTTGGATAGTGCACCGTTCCTGAACCCCACCTTTATTGAGACAAGGCTAACAAAAGATGTTCCCAAAGAAGATGAAATGGAAACATTTTTGGATGTCTATTTATACGGTATCGCCAAATATTATAATAATGATGTGTATGGTCTGGAGAAAGTGGAAGATCAATTGCCTAATCTCGAGGACATCCCAAAGGAAGAGATACGGGAAGAGGTACTTGAGATTTTGGATAGTGACGAAGAAGAGTCTGAAAATTATGTGCAGTTCCTAAAGGAAGTTTATTACCAAGGGGATATTGAAAAATTATATGAAGAGATTGCCGGGTCTACTCCATTTAACGTATCCCTAAACCGGCGCAATCATGTAATGGCGGACAATATGGAGCGAATCATGAAGGAAAAATCACTTTTTACCGCAGTAGGGGCAGCACATCTTTCGGGTGAAGAAGGAATTATTAGCTTAATGCGTAAAAAAGGGTTTGTTGTAAGTAAAGTGGCGGCCACTTTTAACGAAGACCCTACAGAGTTCGATTTTTCCCAAGAGATTAATCTAGATGAGTGGTATCACGACAGAATACCCGAGCTAGGCTTCGAGCTTAAGCTTCCATCGGAACCCCAGCCCATAAATATTAAGGAAGGCCTATTTTCTAGGATGTCAATGGATATGGTTACTGGACGCTTTTTTGCTTATATGGCTGTCGATTTTAGGGGAAAACAGATCAAAGAGGGCTACGATTTCACAGAAAGTGTTTTAGCAGAACAGATACAAGGTGACACCACAAAAATTGTTAGCAGAAGGCAATTCGAAAAGTTCGGCCACCAAATTGATGAAGTCGTTGTAAACAAAGATGAAGGTGTATTGAAAATGCAGATCATCCGAACGGACCAAATTGTCTATGCCTTTATGGTGCAATCCCAGGCAGCCAGCACAAATATGGCCCAGTCTAATGCTTTTTTCAATTCTATTGTCTTGTTTCCTCCAGAAGTTCCCATAGTAGAATGGGATACTTTCGAACCGGATTTAGGAGCCATGAGTATATCCATGCCAGGGGAGATAAAAGATATTTCCCGAGAAGTCGCAAATCCACAAGGAGAAGAACTGCCGCCCTATATTATGAATATGTACATGGCACAGGACAAGGCTAATAATATGTTATACATCATGCGGTATAACGATCAGCCAAAGGGGCACTATATCATGGACAATACGACCTATGAAGAGGAATTAATTGCCCATTTTAGTTCTATGGGTACCATCATATCCGGGCCTACCCAATATAAAGAACGAGGTTTGGAAGGGCTAGAATTCGAAATTTCACTAGGAAATGGCTACAATACCTTGGTCCGATTTTTCATGCGGGGTAATAGAACCTATGTACTACTGGCTCAGAAAACGGTTGCAGATGAAAAGGTAGACAGGACCGACACTTTTTTCAAATCTTTCGAATACAGTGATTACAAAACCATTGCGTTTGATTCCATACTAAACTTGGACAACAAGTACGAAATGCGCGTTCCCAGTAGTGTTTCTTTTGAAAGCAATGAATTCTATATCTCCGAGGCCAAATTCGACTCCTTACATACATACTATGGCACGATGGATGAAACAGGTGGCAACTATGGTATGGAAAGGACGTTTTTACGCCCATATTCAGAATACACATCCTACGAAAATGCATATGATGAATATACCGAATGGATATTGGAGGAAGGAGATAGTATTATCAAGACTAAGGATGTTAAAATATCTGGGGTTCCGGCCCGGGAGGTACTTATTAAGAACAACAAGCAGGATATCCAACAAAAGCTGAGAATGGTTCTACACGATAGAAGTATCTTTTTATTTCTGGCCTATGCGAATGAGGAAGAGTTAAGTATGCCTTCCAGTCAACAGTTTTTTGACGCATTTAAGATTAAAAAATTTAAATCGGATTTCGATCCTTTTGCTCCAAAGAGGAAGAAATTCTTTAAAAATCTCAAATCGAAAGATTCCGTAGTATTTTATGAAGCAAAGTCTGCATTGCGGTATTTAACTTTCGATGCCAATGACACCCCAGCACTATTGAAAATCCTAAATAAGCCACTTCTGGACGAAGGAGGTTATTACAATACCAGACAATCTATTATAAATACCCTGGCTAGCATTGGGGATGCTGAGACATTTGAAAAAGTAAAGGAATATTATTTAAAGGCGTATGCTAGTGAGAGTAACAGGGCACATGTTTTGCCCACCTTTTTGACCTATAAAGTACCATCGGCAGAGGAAGTATATTTCGATTTTTTGAAAAACCGCAGACCCAAACGGGAAAATAACGGATGGTTCAACGTTTTCTATCCTTTAAGTGACAGCCTTGAACGTATCGAAGCCAATCAGGAACGATTAATAGAACTCATGGATGTACCTAATTACAGGGATGGAATCGTGGGGTTGTATAATGGTAAAATATATAATGATAGTCTTAGCAAACACCGTTTGTTAAAAATGAAAGAGCATATCCTTACCCATTTAGTGCAGGACACCAAAGGGTATGTAGATACAGTTCAAAGAAAAGAAAAACCACACCTCAATTATTCATTGATCAGCAACTATCTCAATATTATTCGCAGGACCAATACAAAGTCCCAAGATGTTAGTGAGAGCCTTCAACTGCTTACCCGGGAGACGGAGAACTCGGATTGGCTAAAAACGCAATCTATCATAACCTCACTTCATCTAGGGTATGATGTGGATGAAAGCGTCTTATTGAAAAAAATGGAAGACCCCTATTCCAGATTTGAAATAATGGAGGAATTGGTCAAAGCACAAAAACAAGAGATAATTCCGAAGGATTATCTGGCCAAAGACCAATTTACCTATCTATCCTTTTATAATAGAATGGGTTACGACGACGAATACCCTGACAAAATTGAGACATTAGGTAATGTAATGAACGATGGTATTGAATATCGTGTGTTCAGTTTTTCATATGATGCATACGATGGGGGCTATTTTGGCGTAGCCGAATTGAAAGCTGCAGAGTTAGATGACTTCAACATGAACGAATGTTTCGTTAATTGGGAAGAATTGGATAAAGAGAACTGGTCCGAACAAGCGCAAGAACTCATTAATTCGAACTAATTACGATTTACAAACTATTTAAAAATTGATGAAGGTGCTCTTGTATTTTTAGTCGACTTTCTTCAGAACTAATCTTGCCTTCTGCTACCGAAAAATTATCGTAAAAACCGGGGAATGTGACCGATGTCACTACTTCTGCTCCTGTTCTAGGTAAGGCTCCAGAAATATATTCATTGGCAGAAAGGCCTCCCCTTCCTCCAGGTGAAGCACTTAAAACAAATGCTTTCTTTCCTTCACCAAACTTGCGATCTATTCTAGACAACCAATCGAATACGTTCTTGAAAAAAGCCGATATCCCAGAATTGTGTTCACTTGCAGAAATGATTAACCCATCGGCCTGCTTTACTACTTCAAGTAATTTGGAAAGCTGATCGGGAAAGCCCTCCTCTTTTTCCAAGTCTTCACTGTAAATCGGTAAAGGATAATCGGTCAATTTTATAACTGAAACTTGGTTGTTTTCAATAGTTGAAGCTACATATGAAACCAATTGATGGTTAATGGAAGTACTGCTATTACTCCCAGCGAAAGCAATTATTTTTTTCATACCATAAATATATTGAAAACCAATAAACCGCCCGGGAATAAGGGTGGCTCAATTTTAAAAGGCAATTATTAAAGGTTTATCGTTTTACTAGTTTCCGAACACTCTTGCCTTGATCACTACTTATTTCCACAAAATACATACCGGATTGCAATACTGAAATATCAATGGTGGATTCATTCCCCGATTGCATTACCAACTTGCCTTCCATGTTATGAATACGAACATTCTCATAAGGATCGTTGGTAGAAATACGTAATTCATCTTGTGCGGGGTTTGGTGAAATGGCGAATGTAAGGTTAGAAAAATCTTCAACACCGATTATAGGGGCATCAAAAATCATATAATCCAGAAAGAATTCGTTATTAGCAGAAATTGAAAAGAAATTAACCCCTCCCAAACTCGCAGGGATATCCCCATTGGAATTAGTGAATGCCGTTCCTGCAGGAATAACTACGACATCATCTACCAACATCTCCCAAGTAGCCAAAGAAATACCTGAATTAATATCAAAAACCATCTCCACATCAAACCATTCGTCATGTGGAAAATTGAAGGTAACCGCCCCAAGTGCAGAATTATCTATAAGCCCTTCCCCAGGTGTCAATAAATCCTGATTAAAAAAGATATTACCCACAATCCATTCTCCACCGGCTATTGGAACCGTACCCTGTAAATTGAAATACCCTTCTTTATTACTAGGTATGTACATGCAAAATTTTAAACGCCACATGCCAAAAATCTTATTGCCTAAATCCAATACTGGATCATAAGCCGCTGGGTCTCCCGGTACATGACCACTCCAGATACCACTGCACCCAGAATTGGAACCCAATATATCACATCCGGTACCAGACCAATTGGTCCACCAAGATGGGCACGTGCCTCCATCTACCCAATCAAAATCATCAATAAATTGTGCGTTAGTACTCGAAAAAACAAAGAATGTGCAAAGCACTGTCGCTAAAAAATACTTGTGTTTCATACGGTTTGGTATTTAGTTGATTAACAAAAGGTCCTGCATCAGCTATAATACTGACGCCAAACAATGATTAGTAACCAAAAAACTTTTACGAAAATTGAAATAATGTAACAAAGTAATTCATAAGGAAATCATTACCTGTTCACATGGTAGTTGCGTTGGGCACCCTCGCCAAAAAGTGCCGAAACTTTCATTAAAAAGTCTTTTAGTTGCACTTTAAGTTACAAAAAAATGATGAATCATATCTTTGTAATAGTCTATAAACTTGAATTTTAGTCACAAAAAAACCACTCCCCATTCAAGGAAAGTGGTTAGATATATTCACCTTTATTCGGGTTCTTAAATATGTAGTGGTCGGTTTTCCGTAGCAGCCAAGGCAGCTTCTTTTACAGCTTCGGCATATGTTGGGTGCGCATGGCTCATACGAGCAATGTCTTCAGCACTGGCACGGAATTCCATAGCCGTTACAGCTTCGGTAATTAGATCGGCTACACGGGCACCCACCATGTGTACCCCAAGTACCTCATCGGTGGTTGCATCGCTTAAAATCTTTACAAAACCATCGGTATCACCACTTGCTCGGCTTCTTCCTAAAGCACGCATAGGAAACTGACCCGATTTGTAGGAAATACCCGCTTCTTTTAATTGTTCCTCCGTTTTTCCAACACTTGCCACTTCCGGCCAAGTATATACTACCCCGGGAATCAAGTTATAATCTATATGTGGTTTTTGACCGGCCAATATTTCTGCCACCAAAACACCTTCTTCTTCTGCCTTATGAGCCAGCATCGCACCACGGATCACATCACCAATAGCATAGATATTGGACACATTGGTTTGCAGGTGATCATTTACTTCCACCTGTCCCCTTTCATTGGCCTTTACCCCTGCATTCTCCAATCCAAGACCATCAGTATATGGCCTGCGGCCTACAGACACCAGACAGTAATCTCCTGTGAAGGTAACTTCCTCATCTTTTTTATTCGTAGCCGTTACCGTAACATCCTTTCCTTTTCTTTCTACTGCAGATACACGATGGGAAACGAAGAACTTGACGCCCTGTTTTTTCATCACTTTGGTTAGCTCCTTACTTTGGGCACCATCCATGGTCGGGATTATTCTATCCATATATTCCACAACGGAAACCTCCGATCCCAAGCGACGGTATACCTGACCCAACTCCAAGCCAATAACTCCACCTCCAATTACAATCATGTGTTTTGGGATTTCGGTTAAGCTTAGTGCCTCTGTAGAAGTAATGATTCGCTCCTTATCTATCTCAATAAAAGGAAGCGTAGCCGGTTTACTACCAGTGGCAATAATCGTATTTGCTGCCTCAATGGTTTGTTTCTTCTCGCCATCTATTTCAATATGAGTCGCATCTTTGAAAGAACCCAGACCATGATATACATCAATCTTGTTTTTACCCATAAGGAAATCAATTCCTTTGGTTGTCATATCGACTACTCCTTGCTTGCGTTCGATCATTTTTTTGAAATTGATCTTCACTTCGCCTGGAATTTCAATCCCATGCTCTTCGAAATGCTTTACTGCATCTTCATAATGATGTGAAGAATCCAATAATGCCTTGCTGGGAATACAACCTACATTTAGGCAGGTACCGCCCAAGGTATTATACTTCTCAATGATCGCAGTTTTCATTCCCAATTGGGCACAACGAATAGCGGCTACATAGCCTCCTGGGCCAGAACCAATAACAGCAACATCATATTTTGACATATCTATTTTTTTAAATGCGAATGCAAAGTTACGAAGCTCCTTCGTAGTTTAAAAGGATAAGCTTTATTAGTTGGTCGTACAAATTGGCATTCCTTAATTAAGGGGTTTCCATACCAGGAAAACCTAGCATTTGCCCCATGCCCACTGTAAAAAGCCAATTACCGTATAGCGCATGTTCTATACTTACCAAAGTGGTACTTCGAAATTTAAGGTAGGTCCATGCGAACAAAAGCCCTCCAATAAATGTGAGTATCATTACCAGGGTATTGCGAAAGAAGATATGTGCCAGGCTAAACACTATGGCATTTACAAAAAGGAATAAATATTGATTTTTAAAGAGCTTCTCGTACCGTTTAAAAAAAAATGTTCTGTAAATGATTTCCTGTTGCCAAACCGATAGAAACGTATAAATAAAAAGGATTGTAATAAATAGTTGTGGCTTATTCAATGGAACGAAAAACAGGCTTTTGGGCTCGGTATAATACACAAATACAGTCGTCACTATGGCAATAAGCGCAAAAATGGTGAGGGTTCGTTTCCAAAAAGCATTCCAAGCAAGTCCCCTTTTCATCTTAAACTTGATCTTTTCAACCCGCAACAGGACATACACTATATAAGCCAACCCCAAAATGGCAATCGCACCCTTTACCCAAATGGAATATGGGAGCGCAAAACTTACTGGTATGGCAATAAAAATGAGGAAAAATTCAACAAGGAGGTATCTAGGATGCGTCATCAATTAGTGTTAATTCGGTCGTGTTTTTCACTTCACTAATAGTAAAGGAGCTTTGTGTACTGCCAATATGGGCTATAGTGGTGAGTTTATTTACCATAAAGTTACGAAAGTGCTCCATATCTTTCACCACCACTTTCAATAGGTAATCATAATCACCACTCACATGAAAGCATTCCAACACTTCATTTAATTTCTTTACCTCCTTCTCGAAATGACCAATGGCATTCTTCGCATGTTGTTCTAGTTTTATATGACAAAACACCAAAAAGCCCAGTCCAACCGCTTCTTTATTGAGTTTGGCCGAATAACTTTCTATTATCCCCGAACGTTCCAATTTCTTAATCCGTTCATACACGGCAGTTACGGAAAGATCTAATTTAAAGGAAAGTTCCTTATTTGTCTGTTTACAATCCTGTTGAAGGTACCCCAAAAGGCGTCTGTCTATACGGTCTAAAGTCATTGCCGAAAATTAATCTGGTTCTTTTTAGTTTATGCCAAAAATATAGAAAAATAAACTAATATGTTAACTGAATAAAGAATATATATCTAATTATGATTATAATCATTGATATATTATCCACCTTGAAGTATTTTTGATTGATATATTTTTTGAAAAACTCCAGCGATCATGAAAAAATTCGAACCTGCAAATCAGATTCAAGACCTGCAATACTTTGGGGAATTTGGAGGGGTAAACCCATCCATCTCCGATTCATCTACATATACATTTCTTTCGGCCAAGACTATGTTCGATACTTTTGAGGGAAATGCAGATGGTTGTTACCTATATTCAAGACACACCTCCCCTTCTAATCTTTACTTGGGTGAAGCGTTGGCGGCCATGGAAGGTACTGAAACAGCAAACGTGGCAGGTACGGGTATGGGAGCCATTACAGCTGCTATCCTTCAGTTATGCAAAGCGGGCGATCATATCGTTTCCAGTAGGACCATTTATGGAGGGACCTATGCATTCCTAAAGAACTTTACCCCACAACTTCATATTTCAACCGATTTTGTGGATATTACCAAATTGGACAAAGTGGAGGCGGCTATTCGCCCGGAAACCAAAATCCTTTATTGTGAAAGTGTGAGCAATCCGCTTCTAGAGGTTGCAGATATTGAAAACCTTGCGCTACTTGCTAAGAAGCATAATCTCATGCTATTGGTAGACAATACCTTTTCTCCTTTGTCCATTTCCCCAGCCCACCTTGGCGCGGATGTCGTAATGCACAGTCTTACCAAGTTCATAAATGGAAGCAGTGATACCATGGGTGGTGTTATTTGTGCTAGCCAGGAATTTATCGATGCGGTACGAAATGTGAATGATGGAGCCAGTATGCTATTGGGAGCGTCTATGGATAGCCTACGAGCAGCTTCCATATTAAAAAACCTGAGGACCCTCCATATTCGTATGAAACAACATAGTAGCAATGCATTATTCTTAGCCAGAAAATTCGAAGCAGATGGTCTAAAAACGGTATACCCAGGGCTGCACTCCCACCCAGGTCATGATCTTTTTAAACGTATGATGAATGAAGAATACGGTTTTGGGGGGATGCTTACATTGGATGTAGGAAGCCTAGACAAGGCCAATGAACTGATGGAGCTCATGCAAGCACGTAATTTGGGATACCTTGCTGTTAGTCTTGGATTCTACAAAACACTGTTCAGTGCCCCTGGTTCTTCAACTTCTTCAGAAATCCCTGAAGAAGAGCAGGCAGAAATGGGACTCACCGATGGACTTATTCGTTTTTCAATTGGTTTGGACAACGATATAGAACGCACTTACCAACTTATGAAAGAATGCATGATTGAAGTTGGTGTCTTGGAAATGGTACTAGTGTAAAAAAGAAAAACCGTCTAACCCCCATTAGACGGTTTGTATAACTACCTGCTCTTGCAGATAGGAAATTAATTACTGGCGTTCGACGCCTTTATTAAAGCTTTTAATTCCTGAATCTCTGCTTTTAAGTGATCAATCTCAGATTGCTGTTCTTGCACTGCTTTTACCAATGGAACTACAAATGTTGCATAAGAAACCGTATAATTATCTTTATTGAGATCATCAGGACGGTTAACACCGTTAAACTCATACCCTAGGGATTGTGCTACCTCCTCTACTTGCTGAGCCAAAAAACCAGTTTCCACTTTTGAGGTGTTTTTAACGGCATTCGTCTCACCTTTAAAGGAGCTCAGTTTCTCGGAATTTAATGTATAAGTGACGGGTTCAATGTTTAAAATAAAATCCAACCCAGGTACATTTTTCTGTACGTTCAATTTGAATCTGGCATCCGAAACATTAGACCAATTAGCATATCCTCCGATACTGGTAACCGCTGTATTCCCGATTCGAACTTGATTGGAACTGGATACTCGTGCCCCATTGCCTATAGCCGTTGCATTAGAAATAGACCCGCTAGATGTATCGGCATCATAACCAATATAGGTATTACTACTTCCCGAGGTATTGCTTTCGCCAGCTTCATAACCAACAGCCGTATTATTACTGGACGTATTCGAATCTAAAGAGTTTCTTCCTACGGAGGTATTGTTATCGCCGGTTGTATTTACCCTCCGGGCATCCCTTCCGACAGCCGAGTTCGATTGACCGTCAATATTTGCGCGAAGGGCATCATTCCCCAATGCAGTATTATCACTACCGGTAGTATTATTTTCCAAGGTTTCGTCCCCTACACCTACATTAAAGTTTCCTGTCGTATTCGAAAGCATAGAAAATGCCCCAACTGCTACGTTATCCCTTCCTGAGGTGGATGCACGGGCTGCGTGATATCCAATATACACATTTTGTTCTGCAGAAGTCCCGGCAGGGTCATAGTTCTCCCCTGCTTCTACACCAATTAGAACGGTCTTTTCATCGGCTTCAATTTCCCATTGTCCTTGCTCGGTTAGTCGGGAAACATGTTTATTGTTCACTCTAAAATCAACCTCTTCGGAATTCGTAGTTCCAATAAAATGTGTTCCCTTGGTTGCATTGCTATTACCGCTTAATTTCCAGTCATTATTAAGTGGGATCCAATCTCCTGAAACACCTTCATCCTTATCCCAATAGTGGAAACCAGGACTTTTGGAACCCGAAGCGGTATTAAGGTAGATGAGCATACCATGTTGCTCATTTTTTGGATCATTAATTGGTAAAGCGTCTAACCTAGGCAGTAAAAACCCATCATTATAGGCGGGATTGGCCGGATCGCTAATTGCTATGTCCAAGGAAGACATGGGAGCCGTAGTTCCTATTCCCACCTGGGCCTGTACGGAAAATGTAAATGAAAGAAATAAAAAAGCGGGGGCCAGAATTTTCATAAGTAATTTAATTTGGGTCAATAACTGATGTCAAATTTATTTTTGTAATCTTTTACTTACAAGTACTTTATATATTATTCGATGAAATTATAATTTTACTCGATTAAATGATATATTCTACGGTAAAACCGTAGGAATATTTCTAATCTGTTGTAAGTCAATCAATTCATTTTAACTGATTTATTTACTTTTTGACGTTTTTTTATTTTTTCAAACTCAATTCACGCTTCTTTTCTTACAAACCGTATCACGTAATCTTCATTTGCATAGCAGAATTCAAAATCGTAACATTACATTTCATTTTAAAAACGGGCAATGGAGCAACAAGACAATCTCTCTAAAATCGATATCGAAGACCAAAAAATTATTGAGAACAAGGAACTGAATTTTCTTGAAGCCCTCATTCCTGTTCTTATCCTTATGGGACTGTTGGCTTATAACATCTTTTTTGCCGATGGGGCATGGTTAGGGGATTACTCCAATCAATTTATCCTTTTAATGGGTGGTGGTGTTGCGGCCATTGTAGGCTTTTGGAACAAAGTGAATATAGGTACCATGTTACAGGAAATATGGGAAAACCTAAAGAGTGTCTTCGTTCCCATTATGATTTTGTTATTGGTAGGAGCATTGGCCGGGTCGTGGTTGGTGAGCGGAATCATTCCAGCTATGGTATACTATGGATTAAAAGTGTTGAGCCCAGAGATTTTCTTACCAGCTTCCGTGATTATTGCAGCCATCATTTCGATCGCAACCGGAAGTTCTTGGACCACCTCGGCTACTGTAGGAATTGCACTCATAGGAATTGGAAGTGCATTGGGCATTTCTGGAGGTATGATCGCTGGGGCTGTTATTTCGGGAGCGTATTTTGGTGATAAAATGTCTCCATTAAGCGATACCACTAACTTGGCACCCGCCATGGCAGGAACCGATCTTTTTACCCATATAAGGTATATGGCCCTTACCACTGTCCCTACAATTATAGTAACGCTCATTGTGTTTTCTATTCTAAGTACGACCATTGACACAACGGGTGATGCAGATTTAAGCGGCCTATTAAGCACTATTGATACTACTTTTAATATTACCCCTTGGTTATTTCTAGTTCCTTGTATTGTAATAGCCTTAATATTATTGAAAACAAAGCCTTTAATTGCATTGGGCGCCGGTGTGCTGTCTGCAGCGGTATTTGCTTTCATATTTCAGCCTGAAATACTCAACACTTTAGGGTCTTCAAAACTGAACAGCATTGTAACTTCTATATTTACCGACACCTCAATTACGACCGATAATGAAACCCTGAACAATTTATTTTCTGCAGGCGGAATGAAAGGTATGCTCTGGACCATTGCCCTAATTATTTGCGCGATGGTTTTTGGAGGTGTCATGGATGCCATTGGTGCATTGGCCCGAATAACGAAAGAACTTCTTAAGCTGGCTACATCCATATTTGGTCTTTTTGCAAGTACGGTGATTAGCTGTTTGGGCCTGAATGCTATTGCGAGCGATCAATACTTGGCCATAGTTATACCCGGAAAAATGTTCAAGAAGGCATTCGACGATAAAGGATTGGCACCGCAGAACCTTTCGCGAACATTGGAAGATAGTGGGACGGTTACCTCTGTACTTATCCCGTGGAACACCTGTGGAGCATATCAGAGTGGTGTTTTGGGCGTAGGGGTCGGAGAGTATTTTGTGTATGCGATCTTTAATTGGATGAGTCCATTTACCACTTTGTTATTTGCAGCCTTCCGTATCAAAATCAAGATGATGGTCTCGCCAAAAACAGTGCAAGCCTAGTTTGCCTTAATGAAAATTGAATTCATCAATTCGCATTCAATTTTGTAAAATATTGATACTCTATTTGTTGTGAAAAACCTGTGTTTTTTTCAGAATATATAGTCTTATTTCCTTTTTCCCCGGAAGTCTATTTTGTAATTTTGCCGCCTCAAAAAACAGGTATAATTAAATCTATCATAAATGGCATTTGTAGGCAAAAAATTCCCAAACCTTACAGTGGACGCAATCGGCAAAAACGGAATCACCGAAAAATTGAACATTCTTGAAAAAGCACAGAAAGAGAACAAAAAAATCGTGCTTTTCTGGTATCCCAAGGATTTCACTTTTGTTTGTCCTACCGAACTGCACGCTTTTCAAGCAGCAATGGGGGAATTCGAAAAAAGGAACACGCTTGTTATCGGCGCTTCCTGTGATACTCCCGAAGTACACTTCGCTTGGTTAAACACACCTAAAAACATGGGTGGAATCGAAGGAATCACTTATCCAATTATCGCAGACAGTAACAGAAACCTTTCTTCTCAACTTGGCATCTTGGACATTACCAATGAGCGTTATGATGATGAAACCCATACCGTTTTGGTCGAAGGAGATAACGTTACCTACCGCGCTACTTATCTCCTGGATGAAGAGGGAACCGTTTTCCATGAGAGCATTAACCATATGCCCGTTGGTAGGAATGTAGAAGAATTTATCCGATTAATAGATGCCTATAGCCATGTTCAAAAGAACGGCGAAGTTTGTCCCGCAAACTGGCAAGAAGGGGCTACGGCCATGCACGCCGACCGAGATGGGGTCGCTGCATATCTTTCACAGCACTTAAACTAATTACACCTTTGTATTAGTTTATTTTTTAAGTTAGGTTAGACGCACTCCTTCCCGATTTGGGAGGGAGTGTTTTTTTGTCATAACCTTCACATTTAAGTAAAATCTTAGTCGTAATTTTAGGGTTCATAAACCAATCTTTACAAAAATGGCTCAAATAACATTAGGTGGAAACCCTGCAGAAACTATAGGAAACTTACCAGAAATTGGAAGTACGGCTCCAAACTTCACATTAACTGCCAATGATCTCTCTTCGAAATCCCTTTCGGATTATGATGGCAAGCGAAAATTGTTGAATATTTTCCCTAGTGTGGATACAGGAATTTGTGCTGCCTCCTCTAGGAAATTTAATGAGGCAGCGGCAGCTTTAGATAACACCCAAGTATTATGTATTTCTAGGGACCTACCATTTGCCCAGGCTCGCTTTTGTGCTGCAGAGGGGATTGAAAACGTAGAGATGCTCAGTGACTTCAACAATGGGGCTTTTGGCAAGGAGTATGGTTTAGAAATAACCAAGAGTGCCTTTACTGGATTACATGCTAGGGTGGTTATTGCACTTGATGAAAACAATAAAGTTCTGTATACGGAACAAGTGCCGGAAATTGGACAGGAGCCCAATTATGAGGCGGCTTTAAATGCTCTTTCATAAAGGGCTACCAGAATAACCTTAACAGGAAGTTGGGGGTGAACCCTAAGGAAAATCTATCGATTACCGTTACGGGATCGTTTAAGTTATTATTACCGAAATATTCCCGACTTAGATAATTGCGTTTGTCATATACATTTCGAATTGAAAAACCAATTTTACCCCTAAGCGGTTTTTCTTTGGAAAACCTGAATGCATATGTGGACGAGAAGTCCAATCGGTGATAATTTGGCAATCTTTCTGTATTGATATTTTGAAAAAACAATTCGTTACTAGAAGGTTCCACAAGCGCTTCGGTATAGGGACGACCCGTATGCCAATTCCACCCCAATGCTACCTGAAACGCCTTTAATTTATAATTTAAGGAAACCGTTATGTTATGGCGTATACTATTGCTGGCCGTAAAGTAATCATCGTTGTTTAGTTCCCTATATTTACTTTGCACATTATTGATGGAATAACTGAACCAAGTGCTAAAATTCCCATATCCCTTTTTAATATAAAGATCTGCGCCCCATATTTTTTGGGTTCCAATGTGAAACTGGCTATCCAATGGATTCAAAAAACCCAAAGCCAATGCCGTAAGGCCATCAATCTTCTTGTAATATGCATCCAAATCAAGCGTCCAGCCCTTATTGTTAAAAACAATCCCAGTGGAAAACTGATGACTTTTTATAATGGGAAATGTATCACCATCTGCCAAGCGCCATAGTCGGTTTTCTAGGGACAGGTCACTAAATACGGTTTCATCTATCTCGCTAATGATCTGACTGCGAATTTCTGCAGATGCCTGAAGACGAACGTTCCTGAACAGATCCCTATAAATAAATACCCTAGGTTCTACCCGAAAAGCATCTAAGTGCTGGAAGTAATTTACCCGAACTCCCACATCGGCATCAAACAAATCTGGATTCCTATATTGGTAATTCCCAAAAAGCGCATGTGCATTTTCTACCGTTTGGTCACTATCCAATACAAAGGAAAGCTGGGCCGTTTCTAAAAACGCATAGCTCACATCCTTAAGGGAATACTGATATCCTAAGGAAAAAAGATGATCCTTTTTCGTTTCAAAGAAAAACTCGGTAGCTACCCCTGAATCGAAAATTACATTCTTCTTTTCGAAATCCGAAACCAGTTCGGTATCATTAAACTCAAGGAAATTATACGTGAATCGGTATTTTGACAGGGTAGCAACTACCTCCTGCCGCAGGTTTTCGTCCCACTGTGCATTCCATCGAAATGCATACCCTTCATTATTAATTTTCAATTGGTCATTTAATGTAGTCGTGCTATCCGTTTCCCGGACTACATAGTCCAAATTATTGTCAATCTGAATCGTACTTAGGTGAAAGCTATGTTTTTCGCTATGCCTGTAATTCACTTTCACATCATAATCCAGGAAGAAAAAATCGTTGTTGGTATTATCTGCATTCGTAATCTTAGTACTCTCAAATACTTTTCGGGCCATTCTATCGAACGTAAAGGATTCATAAAGCTCATCGTAACTACGTCTTACCCCCGCTTGCACATCCAACTTGTTTTTCAACAAAGGAAGAGTCAAATAGGCATCTGCCCCAAGACCGTTTATGCCTATCCCACCCGAAAACGTATCGGAAACCCGATTATTTGATGTTATAGAAACAACACTGGATAACCGTTCGCCATATCGTGGGTTCGTTCCTTTATTCTGAAATTCGACATCTTGTATTCTATTGGGATTAAACGCAGAAATCATCCCAAATAAATGCCCCTTATGATAAATGTTTATGCCATCCCATAAAATTCGATTTTGATCTGCCCTGCCTCCACGGACACTAAATCCAGTGGCAGTTTCATTAGGGCTAATGACACCTGGCAGTAACTGAATACTTTCGAGCACATCGGCTTCGGTAAGCCCAGGAAGGGCCCCAAGCACCTTAGGACTCAGCTTGAAAGTACCATCTTTTCGCTTATCGATTCCTTGGGTGAGATATCCCATAACAATCACATCTTCCAATTGCTGAACCCCCACCAAATTGCTTTCATCACTAAACACGGAGATATACCGATCGTCAATTTTTTCGAATCGAAGTTGATAGTAAGTTTCCAATACCGCCAATACCTCCTCGAAGGTTCTAACCTCACTGTCTAATGTAATTACCTTTTCCTGAAGAAGATTATCCTGATAGGAAAACCGAACATCGAACAACTCTTCCAGGGTCTCAAGGGCTTGGGCAACGGGAGTCTCATTAAATTCAACACGAAAAGCAACCGCTTCTTGTGAAATGGTTGCTGTTAAGGGAAAGAATAGGATGATGATCCAAATTAGGGTATTCTTTCTATTCATATGGATGAAGCACAATAACTTTTTGGTCATTGTAACTGTACGCTATTCGCATGGCATTAAATACTGCGGCCAAAGCTACTTTCACATTGTCGTGTCCGAAACTACCAGTGAACCGTATTCCATCGTCTATCGCATCGGTATTAAAGGTAAGGGAATATTGGTTCTCCAATTCGGCCAGCACATACACCAATGGAACACTTTTAAAGGTGCTTTCCCCGTGCATCCAACTGGGTTGCTCACTAGTGGAAGTTCCATCTTCGGTAGGATGCCCGTTAATTCTTCTTACGGTCATACCCGGCAAAAGAATTTTGGCATTTCCGTTACTTCTAACCTCCACTTTACCTTCATAACAAGTTACTTCAAAATAATCTAGGGTGGTTTTTACATTAAATTGTGTCCCGAGTACCTCAACATTTCCATTATCTGTTACCACCTCGAACGTACTACCCTTTTGTACCTTAAAATAAGCTTCTCCATCTAAGCGGACTTCCCTTCGTTCTTCCCAATTATCATTTTCATAACTCAACTGGGTATTTGCGTTAATAGTAACTTCAGAATTATCCAACAAGGTGACCGTTTTCTGTTCTGCATAGGAGGTAGAGATAACGGTCGATCCGTCTTCAAAATAAAAGTAACTGGCCAAGAACAAAAGCAAGGAGGAAGCCACAGCCATGGCCCATCTTATATTTCGTTTTCCAAAAGACCTCACTTTAGATTTCTCCCCAATCTTCCCTTGTATAGCCATGAACGTTTCTTCACCGGGGTCATTGAGCAAATCGCTTCCCAATCGAAGCTTTCGGTAAAAATTGATTTCTGCTTCTGGAATATACTGTGCCAATTCAGAATCGCTAAGTTCCCCTCCCATCCACTTGGCCAAGTAGGTCTCTTGCTCGCTATTTAAATTTGTTTTTTCCATAGAATTCCAGTGTTATGACAACTCAGGGGCAAAAAACCCTACCTACGTGTGTCTTTTTTACACTTTTCCAATTTTGTCCCGCATCGTTTTCAATGCAAGATGCATACGTTTCTCTACTGCCTTTACCGATATGCCCAACTGATCGCTTATTTCTGAATATTTTTTCTTCTCCATCCTGCTCAATAAAAAAACTTCCTTTTGGGTGGGTGGCAAACTATCAATTGCATTCTCCAACTTCACCAAAAATTCCTTTTCCAATAGAATATATTCTGGTGATTCCGGATTATTCCTGGACAAGGATGTTTTCTCAAAATTTCGGACTACCTTTCTGTGCTTGGTCCAATTTATAAAGATGTTGTTTGCCGATGTAAACAAGTATCCTTTTACCTTACTGTAATTTACCTTATCACAATTTTCCCAAAGCTTCACAAATGACTCCTGAAGAATATCTTCTGCGACATCCAAATCCTGTGTCTTAAAGAAAATAAATTGCTTTAAGTCACGGGCATGCGCTTTGAAAATAGTTTCAAAAACTGCGGGCTTACATATTTTTTGTAGTTCTTTGAGCATATATTGCAGGGAACTTTTTAGTGCTGGGATTGGCTCAAAACTATGTAAAAAATAAATTTATTCTTAGGTAGGGTTTTTTTTAACTGAGTTGTCGTATGGTAGATTGATCGAAAAAAAGCGCACCTACTATTAACCTTAAACCTATGAAAATGAAGTATTTTAGAATCTTTATTACCATTTGTATATTTTCATTGACTTTTGTCTCCTGTACCAATGACGATGCCATTACGCCTCCTCAAAATGTTCAGGAAAGCGAATCTGTACAAAATGCATTGTCCCAGTTAAGAACCCATTTCGATGATAACGGTGTACTAACCGAAGCAGCCAATCCAACCGGCAATCTTATCATAGATTTTTGTTTTGAATTTGTCTACCCAGTAACCCTCATTTATAACAATGGGGCTACCGTTACAGTAGAAAATCTAGGGGAATTAATCACAGTAATCCTTAATTCGACACCAGAACTATATATCGTTGGGATTGAATTCCCTTTCGATGTCATATGGTATAACCCTGCTACGAACCAAACCGAAGTGGTCACCATAAACAATGAAGATGAGTTTATTGCTTTAATCGAAACCTGCGATTTCGATCCTTGCATCTGCACCGATGAGGTTGATCCTGTATGTGTTGAGATAGAAACACCTCAAGGTCCAGTTGTCTTAACCTTCCCAAACCCATGTCATGCAGAATGTGAAGGCTTTACCGAAGAAGACTTTATAGAATGCCAAAACGATTGTGAATGTACCGACGAATACGATCCGGTGTGCGTCGAAAGTGGCGGAGCCATTATTGAATTTGCCAATGAATGCATTGCCCTATGCGAAGGCTTTACCCCCAATGATTTTGTGGAATGCCCAAGCGAATGTGAATGTCCAGCCGAAATAGATCCTGTCTGTGTAGAAACTGCAAGTGGGAATATTATAGAGTTCGACAATGAATGCTTGGCTTTATGCGAGGGATACACCCCGAACGATTTTGTGGATTGTCCAGCCGACGTGTGCGACATTACGGAAGTTTCTGTCGAAGTGGGTGAATGCGATCCTGCGAGCTCTGTATATACGGTAACTATCAATTTCGAAGTAATTAATCCTTCTAATGACACCTTCGATGTATATGCCTTGAATGGTGATTTTATTGGCAACTACCCTCTTTCCAGTTTACCGCTTACACTTGAATTTGAATCCAATGGAACCGGTGTTGGTGGAGTAACCGTTTGTATTAATGATAATCCAAACTGTTGTGCGGAAATCACTTGGATTCCACCAACATGTGATGGTGGCGAATGTTCTATCACCAATCTCTCAGTAGATGTAGGAGATTGTAATCCGTCTGGAGGTTATGTCATTACGATAGACTTCGATCACCAGAATGCTGGTAATGATTTCTTTGATCTATATATAAGAAATGACGAATTAATTGGGTTCTTCCCATTATCCGATCTACCACTTACTATTGCTTTTGAGCCTAGTGGATTTGACAACGACTATATTAGGGTTTGTATTAATGATACCCCAGATTGTTGTGCGGAAATCGAATGGGAGCCACCTACCTGTCAGGACGCATGCGAGTGCAACGATCTTTACGATCCTGTGTGTGTAGAATTTGGCGGAGCTATAATTACATATTTCAATGCTTGTTATGCAGAATGTGACGGCTTCACCGAAGCGGATTATGTGGATTGTGATCCTGTAGAACCCTGCGTAGATTGTATTACCGAACCGTATGAGCCATTATGTGTAGAATTTGCCGGAACGGTTATTACCATGTATAACGAATGTTTCTTATTCTGTAATGGGTTTACGCCCAATGATATTGTTGACTGCAATTAAGACTAGCTCTTTAGGTTACGTTAGTTGTTAAGTTTAAGTTGGTAGGCCGTCCTTCGGGGCGGCCTCTTTTATTTTGGCTAGGAAGGTTACAATGTACTACCTTTGCGGCCTAAATAGATTTCAATTTACAGTGAAGAAAAAATCCTTCCTTCTTAAACGATTGCTCGGTTTTAAATATGCTACGAAAGGAGCATGGATGCTATTGAAAAATGAAGCCAGTATTCAAGTGCAGGCCGGGATCGCTATTATTATGACAATTGCCGGGTTTTATTTTGACATATCCACTTCCGAATGGATTTTTCAAACCCTTGCCATTGGCTTGGTTATGAGTATAGAAGGCCTAAACACTGCTGCCGAGGAAATCGCCAACTTTGTACATCCAGATTTCAATAATAAAATTGGCTACATTAAGGATGTGGCGGCTGGCGCTGTATTCTTTGCGGCAATTGCTGCTGTAATTGTTGGTTGTATTATTTACATTCCAAAATTCTAGGAGGGAAACTCCAAAATTTTATATAGATTCGAACGTTTACAATTTGTACTTTTGTGTAACGACAACCAACTATGGCGAAAAAAAAGACGGCAAAAAAAAGGACAGCCAAAACACCTAGAAAAAAAATATCCCTAACTCTATCGAGGCAGCAGAAAATTATCTTGGGTGCTGCCCTTTTCTTTTTTGGACTGGCTTTATTGTTTTCTTTTGTCTCCTATTTTTTTACATGGCAAGCCGATCAAAGTTCCGTAGGGGAATTAAACAGGGAAGTGACAGCACAAAACTGGCTCTCCTCTGTGGGTAGGGATCTTTCCGAATTTTTTATTGGTAAAGGCTTTGGGATCTCTGCATTCATCATTGCCTTCTTAATAGGACTTACGGGGGTATACTACTTTTTCGACTACACAAAAAAACAACTGTTGAAGTTTTGGTTCTGGGGCATTCTTGTGACCGTTTGGTTATCTGTGTTTTTTGGCTTTTTTGGATTGGGGAAGACTATTTTCAGCGGTACCGTAGGATACGAAATAAATGACCTCCTACAGGACTACATTGGTCTTGTAGGCGCTATTTTGCTAATGGCATTCCTTGCCATCATTTATTTGGTCATACGTCTTAAAATGACCCCTGAAAAGGTTTCATCGGCCCTGAAGAAGACAAAAAAGGAAATCCAGGAAGATTTTAGTTCTGCAAATTCGGAAACTACCGAAGCATCTATTGAGCAAACGGATTATGAAAAAGAAGTAATCGAAACCCTCGTAGTTCCGTCTGACGAAATAGAAATGGATGTGGCAACTCCCAAGGAAGAAGAAATCATAGATGAACCTGTTCTAAAAACGATAGTAAAAGAGCCCAAAGAAGAACCCGAGGTAGCCGAAGTTGCCATGGAGGTAGAAGCTGCTCCCGAAGAGGAAGAAGTGACTGAAAATCTTTCTAAAAAACTGGTTGATGATTTTGGGGAGTTCGATCCTACATTGGAATTGGGGAATTTTAAATTTCCGACCATTGAACTTTTAAAGGATTATAGTGGTGGCCAAGGCATCACAATTAATCAAGAAGAACTTGAGGCCAATAAAAACCGCATTGTAGATACCTTAAGCAACTATAAGATTGGCATATCAAATATTAAGGCCACTGTAGGGCCCACGGTAACGCTTTACGAAATAGTTCCAGAGGCAGGAATCCGGATTTCAAAAATTAAAAACCTTGAAGATGATATTGCGCTTTCCCTTAGCGCATTGGGAATACGTATTATCGCTCCTATACCGGGACGGGGAACCATTGGGATTGAAGTTCCCAACAAAAATCCTCAAATAGTTTCCATGCGATCCGCCGTGGCATCTCCAAAGTTCCAAAATGCTGAAATGGAACTTCCACTAACCCTAGGAAAAACCATTAGCAATGAAACCTTTGTGGTAGATCTCGCCAAAATGCCGCATTTACTCATGGCGGGAGCAACGGGGCAAGGAAAGTCCGTGGGATTGAATGCCATTCTTACCTCCCTACTTTACAAGAAACACCCTGCCGAAGTAAAATTTGTCCTAGTCGATCCGAAGAAGGTGGAGCTAACACTATTCAATAAAATAGAAAGACATTATTTGGCCAAGTTGCCCGATACCGAAGAAGCTATCATTACGGACACCAATAAAGTTATCAATACCCTGAACTCCCTTTGCATTGAAATGGATACGCGTTATGATCTGCTTAAGGATGCCATGTGTCGTAATATTAAAGAATACAATACCAAATTCAAGGCCCGCAAACTAAATCCACATGACGGGCACAAATTCCTTCCCTATATCGTATTGGTCATCGATGAGTTTGCCGATTTAATCATGACCGCCGGTAAAGAAGTAGAAACACCAATCGCTAGGCTTGCCCAGTTAGCTAGAGCCATAGGGATTCACCTTATCATTGCCACACAAAGACCTTCGGTAAACGTGATTACGGGAATTATTAAAGCGAATTTCCCAGCACGTATTGCCTTTAGGGTAACCAGTAAAATAGACTCGCGAACCATTTTGGATGCAGCGGGTGCCGATCAGCTTATTGGTCGCGGGGATATGTTGTACACCCAAGGTAATGACCTCACAAGGATTCAATGTGCATTTGTGGATACCCCAGAAGTGGCTGACATCACCGAATACATTGGTTCTCAAAAGGCATATCCAAATGCCCATTTACTACCTGAGTATGTTAGCGATGAAGGTGGCACAACTATTGATATAAGTGTGGAAGAACGGGATAGTTTGTTTCGTGACGCCGCTGAGGTACTAGTTATCGCTCAGCAAGGTTCAGCATCGCTATTGCAGCGTAAACTGAAATTGGGTTATAACCGTGCAGGTCGATTGATAGATCAATTGGAAGCTGCAGGGGTTGTAGGACCTTTCGAAGGTAGTAAAGCAAGACAAGTCCTCGTTCCAACAATTGAGGCATTAAACCAACTTTTAGACAACGAAAACAACGATTAGGATGAAAAAATTAATTTTTTTGGTAATGATTTTAAGTTGCGCTTCTTTGGCACAAGCGCAAAGTGCAAAGTCATTGCTCGATGAAGTATCCAATAAGGTAAAGAGCTACGACAATATCGTTATCGACTTTAAATGGAACCTTAACAATGCAAAAGAGGGCGTAAACCAAGATACCCGCGGTAATGTGACCATAAAAGGTGAACAATATTTGCTCAATATGCTAGGTACTACGCGCATGTTCGATGGAAAGAGCATTTATACCATCGTTCCAGAAGATGAAGAAGTGACTATTTCCGGGTATAACTCCCAAGATGACAAGGAGATTACCCCTTCTAAATTACTGACCTTTTACGAAAAGGGATATACCTCTAAAATGGATATCACTCAAACCATAAAGGGAAGAAAGGTTCAATATGTGAAATTAACACCTATTGATTCCGGAGCAGAGATAAAAGATATCCTGTTAGGCATAGATGCACAGACAAAGCACATCTATCGCCTTATCCAAACAGATGCCAATGGTACGAAATATACGCTTACTGTTAATTCTTTTAAAACCAATCAGCCATTATCAAAAACACTTTTTACCTTTGACCAGGAAAAGTTCGAAAAAGATGGATATTACATCAATCGATTGGACTAACTAGGTGTTTGTTTGAAAATACTCGATCGGTACATATTAATGGCATTTTTGAAGACGTTTATTAGCGTCTTCATTATTTTAATGTTCATTTTTGTCCTCCAGACCATTTGGCTTTATATTTCTGAATTGGCCGGGAAGGATCTGGATGTATGGATCATATTGAAATTCCTTTGGTATTTCTCTCCCAAATTAATTCCTCTTGTGCTTCCGCTTACCATTTTGGTGAGCGCACTGATGGTCTTTGGTAATTTTTCGGAAAAATATGAGTTTGCCGCAATGAAATCGACTGGTATTTCATTGCAACGGGCCATGCGCAGTCTCACCATATTTATTGTAGGCCTTGCCCTTTTGGCTTTTTTCTTTGCCAATAATGTGATACCCTATTCGGAATACAAATGGCAAAACCTCCGGAGGAATATTGCCCAAGTAAGTCCTTCAATGGCCATTGTAGAAGGGCAGTTCAGTAGTATTGGGGATGACTTTAATATCAAGGTTTCTGAGAAATACGGTGATAAAGAACAGTACTTACGCGAAGTAATCATACACCAAAAGAACCCGAAGCGAAAGGCCAAGAACTCCACTGTAATAATAGCCAAAGAAGGTGAATTGGCCAGTGAAGAAGGTTCCAACACCCTTTCCCTTATATTGAAAGACGGGAATTATTATGAGGACGTACAACTCAAAAATATTGTGAAGCAGCGTAATTTGCCCTTCGCCAAGAGTTATTTCGAACAGTACACCATCAATATCGATCTTACGAAGCTAAATGATGCCGATATAGACAAAGACAACAAGTTGAGCAACCACAATATGTACAGTGCTCGCGAATTGGTGACCGAAATTGACAAGCTATCCGATGAGTTTTCTAATAACATTAACCAGTTTTCGGTAGACATGTATTATCGAATGGGACTTCCTAAAAAGAAGGATTCCATGGCACGCAAGGAGCAAAAAGACACCATCACGGAGGTATTGGACATTTTTACCAATGACCGTAAAACCAAAGTATTGCAGACGGCATTGGATAATGTTCGTGGGTCGAAAAAATCGGTTGAGGCCAAAAAAGAACAGTTCAAACAGAAGATCAAACGACTTAACAAACATGAAATTGCCTTTCATGAAAAGTTTGCACTTGCCATTGCCTGTATCATTTTGTTCTTTGTGGGGGCACCATTAGGGGCCATTATTAGAAAGGGAGGTATGGGATTACCCATGGTCGTGGCAGTGCTATTATTCCTAACCTATCATTTCATTGGAATATTCGCCAAAAACAGTGCAGAGGATGGCACCATGCATCCATTCATTGCCAGTTGGCTTAGCACTTTCATCATGTTTCCGTTAGGCATATGGCTTACCTATCGTGCCACAACAGATCAAGGGATTTTCGATATGGACTCTTTCTTACAACGTTTTAAGTTCTTAAAAAAGAAAGAAGAAGAACACATTGAGGTTGAAGAGCCCATCATACTTACACAGCACGAGAAGGCTATGGTATTGTCTAGAACAGATAGTCAATTAAAGGACATCCTTCGTAATTACAGGCAATACAATTATTCAGAAGATGTACGTAAAGCTGCGTTGCGCGAATTGAAACAAAAGGGTTATACTGAAGAGCAACTTAAAGTATCTGGCAATTTTGAGAATACTAAATATTCTGAAGCCGAATCCCAATATACCCTGTTTAAGAAACATTCGAAACGAGCATTGCTTTTTTATGTATTGTCACTACTGAGTTTTGCTTTTTTAATTCTTGCAGCTGCAATAGACCTGCATCTATTCGGTGGTATAGCGGAAGTTCTATTGTATGTACGCCCTATATTCATTCTTGTATTCTATTATTTCGCCATTCGATCCGCATTGAACAATACAAAATTCTATGAGGCTTTAGGAAAGAAACGGGATGTGGGTATTTGGTTAATCATTCTACTGCTTGGACTGCTCATATACGTCTTTATTCATTTTTACACTAAAAAACGGATGAAGGAAGAATTGCAAATGATACGTTAACTACCTTTTGCAAATATTCGTCCAATCACATACATTCCCTATCTTTGCAACTGCTAAAAGGAAATTATGATTTCTACCGAAAAAAGTACCACGATTCAATTGAACACCATACAAGAAGCTATCGATGATATTCGGGCTGGAAAGGTTGTGATCGTAGTAGATGATGAAAACCGTGAAAACGAAGGAGACTTTATTGCTGCTGCCGAAAAGGTCACGCCGGAAATGATCAATTTTATGGCGACACATGGTCGTGGACTTATTTGTGCTCCATTAACCGAGCAACGATGCGATGAGTTGCAGCTTAATATGATGGTAGAAAACAATACAGTACTCCACCATACACAGTTTACCGTATCGGTAGATCTTATTGGGCATGGCTGTACTACGGGTATTTCCGTTCATGACCGCTCCAAGACCATTCAGGCATTGGTAGATTCTAAAACCAGGGCGGAAGATTTGGGACGACCTGGGCACATTTTTCCGTTAAAGGCTAAAGAAGGCGGTGTACTTCGCAGAACAGGCCACACAGAAGCTGCTATTGACCTGGCTCGTTTGGCAGGTTTGCAACCCGCAGGAATACTTGTAGAGATACTTAATGAAGATGGAACCATGGCACGATTACCACAATTGGTAGAGGTTGCAAAGAAATTCGATCTTAAACTCATTTCCATTGAAGACCTAGTGGCCTATAGAATGGAACACGACTCCTTGATTGAAAAAAAGGAAGATTTCGATATTGAAACCAAATTCGGTACGTTCCGACTTCGTGCCTACAAGCAAACGACCAATGATCAAGTTCATATAGCACTTACCAAAGGAAATTGGGCAAGTGATGAAGCCGTTCCTGTTAGGGTGAATTCAACATTGGTTAACAATGATATTCTAGGAACCCTTACCAACAATGCCGACAAGAAGTTGGATAATATGTTTCAGGCCATTAACTCGAATGAAAAAGGAGCGATCGTTTTTATAAATCAGCAGAGCCAATCCTTGAACCTGTTAAATCGTCTGTCGCAATTAAGAGAACTGCAGGATGGGCAAAAAATCGTAAAGGCACCTCGGATTGAAATGGACAATAAAGACTTCGGGATTGGTGCACAAATCCTTCACGACCTCAACATCCGTAAAATACGGTTAATTTCCAACAGGGAACAGGGAAAACGTGTAGGTATGATTGGGTACGGCCTAGAAATTACAGACTATATTCCTTTTTAAGAACTTCTGAAATAACCTGCGCCATAGTTGAAGCACGCTGTTGTACTTCCTCGGCGGTCCATCCAATTTTTACTAAAGCGGAAATGGTTCTTCCCATCCACGCGTCACTTGCCGAAAAATCTGCCGAATTCAAATCTTGAATCTGGTTGCGAATTTCGGAAGGTACACGCCCCAATGCCGTTAGGTTTCGCAAATGCTCCCACCCATTGATATAGTGCCAATTATTCGTATACCAATAAAAACAGGCCTCCACTCCGGCTTCGGTCAATGCTTTGTGTGCTTTTTGGGTAAGTTCGGTCGTAGGTAGGAAAAAATTCAAAAAAGAATAGTTCTCTTCCCCTCCTTCCGGCACTCTTCTAAACGTTACACCGTTTATATTGGCAAGGGCATTGCGCATAATCGTATAATGTTCCTTTTGCTTGGCCAGAAAGGTATCCAGCTTGCTTAGTTGCCCAAGACCCACAGCCGCATGAAGTTCTGAGATCCTAAAATTATAACCCAAGGTTGGATGGGTTTCCGCACCACGGTCATTCCCAATATGGTCGTGCCCATGGTCTTGAAACTGATCAGCTTTAATCGAGTATTGTTCATTGTTCATTATCACAGCCCCTCCTTCACCACAAGTAATCGTCTTTACAAAATCGAATGAAAAACATCCCAAATCACCATAACTCCCTAATGGCTTGCCTCTGTATGTACCCCCAATGGCTTGGCAGGCATCTTCTAAAAGAATTAAGTTGTGTCTTGTGCAAATGTCCTGTAAGGCATCTAGATCTGCCATGGATCCGCACATGTGAACAGGCATTACGCATCGGGTCTTATCTGTAATGGCAGCTTCTACCGCCTCTGGGCTTAGTGTAAGGGTGTCATCTATATCTACTAAAACGGGAACTGCTCCCAGTATCATTATAGACTCAAAGCTTGCCACAAAGGTAAATGTAGGCATGATAACCTCGTCCCCTGCTCCAACCCCGGCCGAAGCCAATGCTACAGTAAGTGCCGATGTCCCACTGGAAACCAACTGACAGTATTGGGCCTGCATACGTTTGGCAAAGGCTGCTTCGAACTCCTTGGCTTTCCAATGTCCGTTTCGCATTCCATCGAATCCGTAGCGCATAAGTACGCCACTTTCCAATACGTCGTTTACATGTTTCTTTTCTTCTTCTCCAAAAGCTTCAAATCCTGGCATAGCAATCTTTATTTTTAGGTTAGGTAGCGCCATGTAGACGTTTGGCAAAGATAAGGGTTGCGTTGCGAGCAAGCAAAGCGTTTTCTTTTCAAATGAATCATGAATAGCTTCTATATATATAATTTAGGTATATTGCTTCTTAGCAATTTCGCATTCGCTTTGAAAAGGATTTTATACATCATTATATTATTTGTTTTTGTGTCATTTGGGTATTCTCCATCCAATGATTTTCCAGAAAAAAGAACCTTCCCCTTAAATACCTTAAAGAATTTGCAATTAGGAGACACGCTATGGATTGATTTATGGAAAGGTTCTTGCTTTGGTGGCAATATGCAAAAGATGATAATCTGCAAGACAGAGTACGATTTTGATTTATTTCTCATTGAAAGCATGACGGAAATCTTAATCGATCATGATAAAGTCTTAATGGAACCTTCCTTGATTGATTCCTGGTTCCGTAAAAATGCCGAGACACTATTAAATAAAGAATTGAAGAGGCAATTAAGTCCAAGAAGTTATGATTCCTTGCTCGTAAATCTCTCTAAGACAATTGAATATTTCGATGATTGCAAGCCTGTTGGAACTGGAGACCATTCACTCATAACTTTTAGCACCAATTCCCTAAATGGCTCATATAATTTTGACTGTAAAATTAATTGGGAGATTGACTGGGTAACCTATGAATTCAAGCACTAATTCTATAATCTGATGAAGGATTTTGTAGTAGCCATAAAAATTATTGTATTGTTTTTTGCAGTTATTACGGCCATAAAAAAGTGTGAAAACCCAGTTCCTAAGGAGCTCCAGCCCGAAAGGATGGACAAGCCTCAAGCCTGTATTCATGGTGCATTACAGGCAAAAGCCATGCTATATGCAATTTATGGTAATAGAACGACCAAAGCCCCTTTAAGTGTGGCTATTTCCAGCTATATAAATGAATTGGAGAAAATTGAAAGGCTTCCCTCCTGTCCCATGCCTTTCAAGGTTACATTCAAGCAATACGTGACCTCGTGGAAATCCCTTATTCCCATTGTAGAAAAATATCCTGAAATGCGGGGTTCTATGCGTGAACTATTGAAAGAATTAGAACAAAGCCCTGATAGTACTGCCATAAAAAATAGAATGAGAATCATTGAGGCCAATTGGAGGAATGTCGAAATCATCGCTTCAACGAATGGTATAGAAAAATAAATGTTATGAAAATGGCCCTTCTAAGGTCCCTAAAGTGTTAGTTTCGAAACTATGAGTAATGATAACGAACTTTACTGGTCCCAACGCTATATCGATAATTCCACAGGTTGGGATTTGGGAGGTATTTCACGTCCCATTAAGGAATATGTGGACCAATTGCAGGACAAACAACAAAAGATACTGATTCCGGGAGCTGGCAATGCCTACGAAGCAGAATATTTATATCGCTCAGGCTTTAGCAACGTATACATTATTGATATATCCCCTTTGCCATTGCGTAGTTTTGAAAAAAGGGTACCCAGTTTTCCCAAAGATCAAATTATAGAAGGTGACTTCTTCGAGATGCGGGATGAATTCGATCTCATCATAGAACAAACCTTTTTCTGTTCCTTCCCTCCAATACATGGTATCCGTGAAAAATATGTAGCCAAAACGCACGAATTACTCTCCGACAATGGCAAATTGGTTGGCGTGTGGTTCGATATTCCCCTAACCGACGATATGACGAAAAGGCCTTTTGGAGGATCCAAAGAGGAATACATGGCATTATTCTCAACTCATTATGAAATAACGGTACTAGAAAGAGCTTATAATTCGGTCTCCGATAGAATGGGGCAAGAACTTTTTGGTATATTGAAAAAAAGGAAGCAAGACCTATGACATTCGAAACCCATCCATTACAAGGCCATCTTGCCAATTACATTGAAGCTATTTTTCATTTCAAGGGTTTTATTCCCGATCATTCCATCGAACGGGTCATTCCCACTGGGCATATCTTTATTATTTTCGAACTCGACGGTTTCGTGCGTAATACTTTTAACAATGATACCCTAAAGCCCAATAGGGAATTTACCAAAGTATGGGTGTCGGGGATGCATAAAAACTACATCTCTATTTCGGCCCATCAGAATTCGGAGATGTTCGTGATTCAGTTTAAACCGTTTGGGGCATATCCATTCTTCCATTTCCCTATTCATCAATTGAACGATCGTATTCTACCTTCGGATGAGTTATTTGGAAATGAACTGCTTCAATTAAGGGAAGAAATTTTAACTAAGGAAACTTCGGAAGAAAAGTTTCAAGCGGCCGAAAATTGGTTACATCATCGATTTTCACAGGACCAAACACCGCCAGAGGAATTACTGGGCGTAGTAAAGGAATTGCAATCCGAATCCATAGCAAACTACCATCGCATTATTGAAAACTACTCCAAAACCCAAAAACATTTGATCGATCAGTTCAAAAAGTACATAGGACTCACTCCAAAATACTACCAGCGCATCTTAAGGTTCAATGAAATCCTACAGCATATCCATAAATCTGAACAAATTGAATGGTCTCAAATTGCATATCAATGCGAATATGCCGATCAGTCTCATTTTATCAAGGAATTCAAACACTTTTCAGGACTCAATCCCCAAAAATTTATTCAGAACGATTTTCATAATGACGAACCCAATTTCTTTCCTTTGGACAGGGAAGGTTAATTTTTTACTATCCCAAAAATTCCCTAAGCTGTAGTATTGTGCTGTAATTATAAAACTATACGCATGGATTTAGCAGCAGCATTTGGAAACATTAAATGGATATCGGTAATTATCGCCGCGGTATCCTCCTTTTTAATTGGCGGAATATGGTATGGCCCTGTTTTTGGAAGAGCCTGGATGACCGAATTCGGTTTTACGGAGGAGGATTTAAAGAAACGAAGTATCCCAAAAACCTTTGGTCTCTCTTTACTTCTGGCTTTTATTGCGGCCTTGATATTAGAAATGTTCATAGGTCCTGAAGCGGACTTAGCATTTGGTGCCAGTGCTGGATTTTTTGCAGGTTTTGGTTGGGTGGCTATGTTATTGGGGATTCTATATTTGTTCGAAATGAAATCGCTCAAGGCCTATCTTATCAATGCAGGTTATTGCATTGTTGCATTAACGGTAATGGGTATTGTTTTAGGTGCCTGGTAAATAGAAAAGCATGGAAAAAGGACTACTTGAAAAAACAGGAAAGCCACTGAGCCATTGGATTAAGGTGGTAAAGGCTTCAAAAATCGAAAAGCACAAAGCCATCATCGATTTTTTAAAATCGGAACATGATTTTACGTTTGGATATGCGAATTTCGTATCCTTAAAAGCACGCAAGGCAGACGCCGAATCCATAGACGACACAGATCTATTAACGAGTCAATACGTAGGGAAAGAGCACTTAAAACCTATATATGAAGCGCTTCACATTAAGATCAGCACTTTCGGGAGCGATATCACGGTTACACCCAAAAAAGACAGTGTGAGTTTTATTAGAAAAAAACAATTCGTCTTGATAAAGCCCGTCACCAAAACCCGGATCGATTTGGGATTGAAGCTAAAAGGTAAGGAAATTACGGACCGTCTTGAAAATTCAGGGTCATTCGGATCCATGTGCACCCACAGGGTACGATTGGAAACCATTCACGACATAGATACTGAGCTCATGGAATGGATACGGGAAGCGTACGATAGAGCAAATTAACATACTCAAGGCCTAGTTTGTTTTTGTAGACTTCAAAAAACAGTAACTTTGGAAGACCACTCTTAATCGAGGGGTCTTTTTTGTCATGGTATAATGCAAATCAATGTCAGGGAAATAGCGTTAAAGGACATTCCCAGCCTCGTGAATTACTGGCTGGAATCGGATGATGACTTTCTTGTGGGTATGGGTGTAGATTTAAGCAAAGTGCCCTCCCGCGATGTTTTAGAGGAAATGTTTGCAGAACAAATAGGTGCACACTACAAGGACAAAAAATCGTATGCCTTAATCTGGGAAATAGATGGGATGGCTTCTGGACACACAAATATAAATCAAATTGAATTCGGAAAGAAAGCACAAATGCATTTGCATCTCTGGGACTCAAAGAACCGAAAAAGGGGCTTGGGATTAGAACTGGTAAAAAGATCGCTTCCCTATTATTTCAACCACTACGAATTGGAAGAATTGTATTGTGAGCCCTATGCATTAAATCCTGCACCCAATAAAACCTTAGCGAAGTTGGGATTCGAATTTATTAAGACCTACGAAACCATCCCCGGATCCATTAACTTCCTTCAAGAAGTGAATCAGTGGCGTTTAACACGACAAGGATTTGAAAAGTTGTAACCTAGGGTTTACAATATGAATTTCAAGATATTTTTTTTTCTTAATACTGACTCTCTTTTTGTTTTCAATTTCATGCAAAAACAAAACAGAGGATCAAACCGTGCAAGAAACTTCAGAATCCCCACTGGCCTGTATGGAACGGGTTGTACAAGAAGACTCGGAGTACCTGGAGCCTTATAGAAGAAGCCCAGGAATAATTGTGAATTAATCGAATTCTATAATTACTTCCTCTACCCCACGTCTTACTTTTTTGAGTTCGGAGAACAGGTCATCCTCGGCCCTATAGCCCACGGGCAATACAAGCACAGAAGAAAGCCCTTTATCGGTAAGTCCAAGAAGTTCATCATATTTAGAAGGTTCAAAACCTTCCATAGGGCAAGCATCAATACCTTCCAGTGCACAGACAGTTAATAAATTACCCAATGCCAAATACGCCTGTTTGGCCATCCATAGGGAAATCTCTTCCTGCTTCTTTTCGGCAAAAGAGCTCAACAAATACTCTTGAAACGGATCCAAGATCTCGCGGGGCGTATTACGGATGTCCTCTACCCTATTAAAATGCCCTTTAATATACTCGGGCGAAATACCATGTTCCTTGCACAGCACCAAAACATGAGAGGCATCCCTAACCTGTAACTGATCCATGGACAAGGGCACCAATTGTTGTTTGATATCCGGATTGGAAATCACCAACATTTTTAGGGGTTGCAGTCCGTAGGACGTAGCCGTTAAATTGAACGCATCTTTAAGGGTTTGTATCTGAGCTTCCGTTAGTTTTTTGGAAGGATCGAACTTTTTACAGGCGTAGCGCCATTTTAATTTTTCAATAATATCTGAAGCCATGGTAATTCGCTTAACTTTATGGTGCAAAAATACGCATCGAAAATGAGGGTTTTTCAAAAAACCATCGAATATTCTAATAGCACAAACAATAAAGACTATGTCTAATATAGAAGATAGAATTGAAAACAGTGAAACACGCATCTATAAAGCAGTATTCCCCAATACCACTAACCATTACGATACGCTCTTTGGGGGTACGGCCCTGCATATGATGGATGAGGCCTCCTTTATCTGCGCCACCCGCTTTAGCCGAAAAAAAGTAGTGACGGTCTCTACGGAGAAAATAGACTTTACCACGCCCATACCCCAAGGGACCATTGTGGAATTGGTAGCGCGGGTAGACAGAGTAGGACGGACCAGCTGTGTGGTAAAAGTGGATATTTTTATGGAAGACATGTATAGCGATGCAAGGGATAAGGCCGTAACGGGATTCTTCACCTTTGTGGCTGTGGGGGACGATAAAAAACCGATTGCCATCGTCGCCTAGTATTTCTTAAAATTTTGTTTTTAGATAAAGAAAAAGCCTCGTATATTTGCATCCGCTAAAGGAGAAATGGCAGAGTGGTCGAATGCGGCAGTCTTGAAAACTGTTGAGGGTCACACCTCCGGGGGTTCGAATCCCTCTTTCTCCGCAATATAAAACCGTAATTACTTATTAATTAAGTATTTACGGTTTTTTGTATTCGTATTTTGTACGATTAATGTACGGTAGGGTTGTTTTTTATATAATTTCGGTTTTTTAGATTACATAAGTTCATTCAATTAATTAACTATCTTTGTAACTGCTTACACGTTGCCTGTGTAATCATTTGAACAAAAAAAAGAGGGTGGTCTTATTGGTCACCCTCTTTTCATTTTATGCATTGTTGGTTAGTTTTGCCTTTCCCTGTTTGGTGGGACACACTATCAACTTAACCGGAAACTCACCATTTATTAATTTCCTTCTTTGATCCAGGAATAGGGATAATTTGTAATCCATCAATCTAATTTGCCCAAAATAACTATAAATAAACCAATATTAACGATAAGTATAGTTTTATGAAACCTTTAATTATTAGGTTATAAGTACATAAAGGTAGATAAGATGATATTATAATCTTCTGATTGCGGCTCAGAAAGTTGCAGGTTTGAATCCTGCCGAGGTCACTAGAATTAATAAGGCTTAAGAAGATTTGATCTTTTTAAGCCTTTTTCTATTTGCACAGAATTTGCATAAGTAAAATGAATTTTCGGCACTTATATGCCAGTTGCCACAGGTCTCAATTAATTTTGATCGTGTCCGGGACTTTGCCAAAAGCCCCCTTTAACTTCGATTCTATAGACTCGATTAGAGCTTTCTTTTCCGTCTCCTGTTTTGCAAGTATTTCCATACTCGAATTATTATTGCGTTCTGAACTCATGTCCCTTTTTTTTAATAAAACACTCTGAACTTGTCTTCGACTAAAGTTCATTATTGTAAATTGATTCAATACTGAAGTTGTCATATAATGTATTTTTGGTTTATCAAATATACATATTATGTTATTATAAAGCAATTATTTTGTTACTTATTTTATATTTGTATACATAGTATGTAATCATTAACTTTAAATCATTAAACCCAAATAATGGAATATTTAAACATAAAAGAGTGTATCAAGAACAAGGGTATTGGTTACAAGGAGCTTGGTGAAATTGTAGGCCTTACTAAAACTAGTATTGCTAGAATAGCAGCCGGGAAGCAAACACCAAATTTTGTGACTTTAGCAAAGATTGCCAATGCATTGGACGTTGAGGTTAAGGAGTTATTCAAATCAACAGAAGAGCACAAACGCATAAATGGTTTCATTGAATTTGATGGCAACATTTATCCGGTAAAAAACATAACCGATTTAAACAAATTGATTAAATTAATCTCTGATTATTAAGCCTGATTCCCTATGAAAGTATCCCTTACAAATAATGAAAAAAACTTATTGATAAAGGCTGTGTTGATAAGAAAAAGTAAGTATGTCGGTGAAAACCTTACCAGCGGCAAACATGTCGATTCACTTGAAAAAATACGTACGGCCTTACTGAATGAACCCTTTGAGATTAATGGCTTTGCCATGCACTTGTTTAAAGGGTTGATTAATGGTGAAATTGAAGAAATGGCTAATACCAACAAACCGCTAAATCTCTCGGAAAAGGAATACCGAAGATTATTCGTTTTAGCGGGTAGAAAATTTGACCGAAAGAAATGGAATCAGCTTGAAAGATTAAATTAGCCCAATTCTTTAGTTTAAATATCATAATCCTAAATTTCAATCCTTCGCACAAACATATATTCCGGCCCCCATGAATATGAATTTGATTCCTCGTATATATTGTTTTCGCAACGTTCGTGTAATTCTGCGATCATCAACTCATAATCTTTGGAAAATCTCAATTATGTAACCGTTCTTCGAACCAATCAGGCTCGTCTATTCTTGCGGTTTACCTCCGATTTTCAATTCCTTTTAGCCTTTTCCTTAGAGTCTTATTTCAATCTCCAGCCTCTCAACTTTTGCTTATTCCGTTTCCGTAATTATTGTTTGAACCTTTTACGAAGTGCTAAAATAAAAAACGCCAAAAATGTCCCCCCTAAGACTAACTGGATGTTCTTTAGTAATAGCCAATAACCAGGGTATGGATTTTCTTGATGAATCTTGATATATGGTAGTGATCCCTTAAGCCCTCTTTCAATAGCATTAATTAAATTGTTGTCAATAAAAAAGTATGCAATTGAGCAAATCAACGTTAAACCAATAATACTTATTATCGGTCTAGCTAAATTCTGCGTATAACCTCCGAAAAAACCATAGAACCAATAGACAAACCAATGATATAGTTTTCTCTGCTCAAACAATCTTAACTTTCGCATTTCCATTTCACTAATAAATGCGCTACCTGAAAGCTCCCAATCTTTATTAAAATCAAAATTCTTCTTTAGCATACGGTAATTTAATTCAGAAACTTCTAAATTATGGCTATCCCCAGCGAGCATTAGCCTCGCTCCTTTGAAGCTCCAATCACATAATTCGAAATTCATTTTAGCAAGATTTACATCTGAAAATCTAGTTTCTCTCATATTAATCCGAAAGACTTTATTGTTCTCGGGTATTGTATTGCCGGAAAAAGTAAGGACAGGAGGGTGAACATACCCAGGAAACACATCGTCTAAAAATGCTTTCTGATTGATGTATTTTAGTAAGAATCTGTCTGTGAATATATTTCCTGTTACCCGAAAAATATACTTTATTGAACTGTTCAATAGTTTAAAATCATCAACAATAATTGATGTTATAAATAAATTTTCATGAAAGCAACAAGAATTGAATGTTAATTCAGTAGATGCTAATCTTTCAAATTCCACAGATCCATTAAATTCACACCCTAAAAAAGTTAACTCAACACCAATGGTTAGGTTATTAAAAATCAAATTGTCTTGAAAAAAACAGTTAACAAAAGATAATTTATTAGATACATTAAAATCAATGAATCCAATCTTGCCCTGGAATTTGCAATCGACAAATATAAGATCCCTTGTGTTTTTTGTGCCAATAAATTTTCTAGTAAGTTGAGCAATAGTTTCAGCTCCTATTGGGAAAAAGGAATCAAAAAAGAAATAGTTACCATTTTTAGGTGCATTTTTTGATACAACTGACCAGAAGTGTTTAACTTTTTCGGCATCCCAATTAGTTTCTCCACTTTCTAATGTTTCGATCCAATCCTTCTTGTCTAACTCCAGCAAAGTACGATACTCCTTATGAGTCATTGTTTTTGGTATTTGAAGCTGGGGATTGCCTAGATGTATTATACTAAGTTAATAATTTCTTTATAGGGCTTAAACATAAAGTTCCGAATAATTATAAAAATTATTTTAAACTTAGGAATAATTCCTATTTTTGGAATTATTCCAATTTTAGAAACGACCCCTCGATGACCTATTCGAAATACTTTGGAGTTCACAAATGCATGCACGGCTATCCAAACCTCAACCAAGAGCAGATGGACCGTTATTTCAACATTGTGTATCTGGAAGGATGTATTAATGGAGCGAAATCACATTATCGTGAAATGAAGCAACTGCATAAAACGAATATTAGTGCCTTTAAATTCAATGAAAGATTGGACTTTCTTACCAATAGAATGTCTCCCGAAGATTTGATTAACGAAATGATCCAACTTTCACAGATTGACTAAATCACTATATTGCAACTATATAATGACCCCCGTATGTGTTATTCAACTGCCAACCGAAAAAAAAGGGAGCAAATAGAAATAGAGTACCATGCTAAAATGATCGAACCCTTAGAATACGAACCTTACTACCACCTAAATGGCTTTACCTATGGTAACCTCCATATAATACCAATGGATGAACCCGAAGGCATATACCCTGCCTCTTGGGGGCTGGTTGCCGATTGGGGTATAAACGACATACCTGCATTCAGGAAAAGATATAACACCCTTAATGCCAAATCCGAAACCCTACTAACATCAAACATGTATAAAGATGCTGCCAGGAAAAGAAGGTGCCTGGTCCTTGCAGATGGTTTCTTTGAACCACACCATGAGAATGGATTGGCAATACCATACTTCTGCCATATTCCTTCAGAAAAGTACGAAAACGGCAGTGATCTCTTTGTTTTTGCAGGGATCTATAACGAGATTGATGAAGGCGTTTATACAGCTACTATCCTTACAACGGAGGCCAATGAGTTTTTTGCGGAAGTACACAACAAGCGCAAACGGATGCCCCTTATATTGGACGAGTTTTTTATTGAGGATTGGTTGGACGACCTCAACGACCAGCAACTTAATGAACTGATGTCGGTGTCATTCACTACTAAGGAGTTTGAAGCCTATCCTGTAAGTCGGGATTTCTATAAAAAGGGTATTGATACAAACAAGCCTTATATAGTTGAAAGGGCAGATAGGGATACCCTATTTTAAATGAATTAAGGCCATGATATAGCTGTATGACCCAAGAATGAAGTATTGAGGTAAGATATTATCATATACAACGTAATTGTATTTATGTTCACCAAGTTTTGAAATTATAGGTCCACCAATTTTATCGGACTGAGCTAAATAAAATTCTTTGTTTTTGGGATAGTAGAATATTTTTATTTGCGCCAACGACAAATATTTATAAATGAAGTTGCTCTTTTCAGAATAGTGTTTACCACCTTGACTAAAGTTTGTAACTTTATGGAGGGAAAAGACTTTCCTAGTTACTGGACTCTTGCAAGGAAGGATTTTGACGAGCCTTTAGAGTTCGAAAAATACTCCCTTCAATTAGTAAAGAATAAAATATAGAATTATGCCATTTTATAATTTAAATGAAAAGCGGCCTGAAAGAAAAGGTTTGTACAAAGTCCAAGTTAAAAGAAAAGATGGATCAATTAGTGAATTTTTAGGAGATTGGAAAGGCACTGATTTTAGACCGTATAATTGGGATTGGAAAAAAGGTGATGAAGTTATTGCTTGGTTTCAAGGATAATTTGTGTTACACAAGTATATCATTACTTAAATCAAAATTAATGGGGAGTAGTATTTTAAATAAGCTTAAGACAGGTGCTGAGACTATTAAAGAATGGTTTTGGGCCCTTCCGTTATGGAAAAGAGCCATATTCACTTCTATTATAGGTATTTTTGGAGGGTCATCTGTAATTGGATTTCTAAATAAGTATGCCCTTTACTTACACGCAATTCGCAACAACTTTCGTGTTCCCGTCGAAGGTGTAGAGTATTTGGATTTATCGATCTCCTTAGTTTCCGCAGCTTTTTTAACTATATCGGTAATTGGGACAATTATAATCTATAACCTATTAAGGTTATTAAAATACATCTTTTCAAAATTTCGATCTCACCGCATTAACAAGGTAATTAAAAGTTTTACTAAATTCAGAGAGGTTTCCGAGGGTATGGATGATGAAGATTTAATGGGTCTACGATTAAAAAATTTGCGGAACTCTCAAAAAAAAATGGATTTTATAAGTAATCTTTTTGGGTCCATATTTGGGGGCTTTCTTACATCCGTTTTATTAATTATTGCATCTTATTACGATAATGAAGAAAATTTGTACTTAATCTACTTGCTATTAATATCCATAATACCTTTAGCAATAATTATACCGAGGCTTATTAAGAATGAAGTGGTAATTAAACAGGTCACATTGGGCATTATTCTAATTGCAGTGGTTGGCTTTTCATCATTGCTTTTCATAAAACCTGTTTATAATACATTCCTTTCGGGAATTAAATATGGTGGTGAAATATTGGTGAAGATTGAGTACCGAAAGGCAGACAATACTGTCGGTCAAACAGAGGGACAATTACTGATTCGAACCAAAAACAGTATAACGATACGTAAATCAGAAGAGCAAGTTATTGAGGAAATACCAACGGAAAGAATCTCCCGTGTATTATTTCCGCAATAATTAAAGTAGAGAGACAAAATTATAAATTATACCTAACTTTATTGAAACCACAAATTATTCGATCATGGGGGAGAAAAATGTATCGGATTCTGCAAATAAATGCTTTGTCAAATTAGAGGTAAAGCTTGTTGAGCAGGAACATTGGGCATTGGCTTTATATTTGAAATTCTACCAAATTAATAAAATTGGCCCGATAAAAATGATTCGCTTAGGGAGGGGAGTTATCTGCCGGCACTCTTTAATAATACAAGCATAATGAATATGAGAAAAACTACTATCACCATCTTATTTATCTTATTTATAATTCTTCAATCAACAGCCCAAAAGAAAATTGAGAAACTTAAAGAATACAAAGCCACAAATGGGGTAACATATAAAATTGGCGATACCCTTCAATTGGGCAAGGGGTCGGGTCAGAATGGTATTTATGATTTTATCCATAGCACTGGATTGGCTGTCGCCACATCTGGTAAAGCACAACCACTGGATGCTGTAAATACTAAGTTTACCTTTGTTAAGGTCAAAAAGATAAAAGAATATAACTCTAAACATTATAAAGGTGTTATAATGACGGTAGGAGTTAAACACTTAACTAATCATTTAATTTATGTTGAAGAGGCGATAGAAAGCTGTGAAATTCTCCCTTGCCTCAAAAATGAAGGTGGAATTAATCAATCCGACAAATACGACCAACTGGCCAAAATAAAAAAACTTCTTGACGATGGAGTTTTAACGATGAAAGAGTTCGAAATAGAAAAGGCCAAAATACTAAACGGGAATAATTAATCCTAAACCATATTATCCAAACATACGGGATATGCGATTGGCTGGGATGATGTTGCAGCAAACAGAAATATCTAAAAATTACGGTGGAATTAACGTTGGTAACACACCAGAACCAACGCAGAAACCGACCCTCTCAGACTTCGGCATAACAAAAAACGAAAGCAGCACCTACAACCGCTACATTTTGAGCCACCAATTTAACCTATTTGTTGAGGTTATAAAGGTTTTATCTCAATTGTCATGCTCCCCTAGTTATAACACTCTGCGCCCATACACTTAATTTTTTTAGGGTTTCTTCAGCAACTATTTTCTTATTGATAGGGCTTAACTGGTAACTATCCCCGCCGTACCTATTTTTTAATAAAGGGGCCTTAAAATCAGTTGACCCAATTCTTAAAAGAATTTTCGACTTGTCAAGGAAAAGACTTTTATAAAAATTGCCTTTATCCTTCATAGTAACCCTGTTGAAAGGTTGTCCCTCGGTTTTCTTTTTTTTGATTGTAAAAGGCGTATAGCTTGGTTGTATCTTTTCTCCTGTTCCTCCAACACCTTTAAATAGCTGTCCTTGTAAAGTTTTTATTATCTCTGGTTCGTTATTCTTTAATATGGTTTCTGCTTTGGGTTCCATATTATCCAACACAAAATCTATTCTCTTGATCCAGTTGTCTATCGCTTTCATACGTTAAACCTTATTTGCTTCAATCATTAAGTAAATTTCCTTCGATAACGCCCTATAGTTGAAATCATTATTGTTTGTAATATTTATTTTCGCATTTGAAAAGCCTTTTCTAATCTGTGCCTCCAAATCAATAGATGGGGCCGTTTTATTCGATGTATTATTTTTACTTAACTCTATCCTATCCTTAAATGTCCTTTGTGACAACTGAAAACCATTTTGCAAAATCTCTTCATAACTAGTTTGTTTGAAACTAGACACATCAGGTAATACCGAATCGCCCTGGGCAAGCTTTATAAGGGTTGGCGTGTCGGGAGAAATCATTTTCAATTTCCCGTGCTTGTCTATAATGGGTTCGTGTTTGCCGCCATCTCCTACGATCGCTAATTCCTCGGGGCCACCTGACCTTCCAGTCTTGTACTGTGGTAGAGGTTGTGCCGCTATTATTGTGGCTTGCGCCGCTCCACTTGCAATTATAAAGGGCACAATAGTTGGTGCTAAAACTGGTCCAACTCCAACAGGAGGGGGAGAAGCAGCAGCCGCAACCGCTAAAGCTGTCTGAGATGCAACTTGACCAATATTAAACGTTCTTTCCAAAATAGCCTGTTGAACCCTCTTTTGCCTTTTCTTTTCTTGCAGCCTTTCTTCTTCCGCATCCCTTTGGTCATTATATGCCTTTATTTCCTCATTGGACAGCCCCTCCTGCTCTAATAATTTGTCGTACTTCTCGGCGTTAGCTTCTATTTCCCTTTCGGTATTAGAAATGCTTCGCTCCAAGAAAGTTGCCCCCAATTCGGTCAAAATTCCGAATGCTCCCACAGCCTTATTCAGCACTTCTTCCCATGGAAGATTTTTTAACGCTTCACTAACAGATTTTATTTTTTCCTCTAGTTCCGCTGCTCTAGTTACCGTCCCTTTGGCAATAATATCCTCAGGATTAATCTTGTTTGTTACTATGTCATCTATACCCTCTGTAATATCTCCAAAAGCCTCATTTATTTTTTCTATTCTATCTATATATTCCTCTGCCGAAATATTACCATCCATTAATTCAACTTGCAATTGAAAAACGGCCTCTTCCTGCATCTCATTAAATAAGCTTCTAATTGACCTGATCTTTTCCCTTACCTTACTCTCGGTACTGCCTAAAATCAATTCTATTTCTTTTTGAAGTCCGGAAATTACCTTCTTAATCGCATCTGCTTGTGCTTTTGTTGTTGCCTTTTCCAAAAGCTTCTTTTGCTCTTCTATTTCCTTACGTATTTTCTCTACCGCCCTTCCAGTCTGTTGCGCTGCTTCTTCGGTATTTGCCACCTCAGGTATCAATCCCAACTCTTCCCTTAATTTCTGGACCGCATCGGCTTGTTTTATATACGCATCTGTAGCGTTATTTGCATTATCTACCGAAAAACCCCCTGTACCCTCCAATACCCTAACATCTATAAGGCTTAAGGATTTCAAAAGGGCGTTAGCCTCTAATTTAAAGGCTCCTGCGTTCTCTCTTGCTTTATCCAAAGCGTTTGCAAGCCTGTCACTCCTTGAAATGGTTACATCGGATTCTATACCCAATGCTATTTCCGCATCAATAAGGGTTTCCAATGCTTCTTGTTCCTTTTGTCTTTGGTATATTTTTGCCTCTGCCGCTCTTTCACCAAGCTTTTCCGCTTTGTCTATTTCCTTTTGTAATATAATCCTGTTTATATACTGGTCGTTTACTTTTTTAATCGCATCAGCTAGTTCTTCTGTCGTCGCCTTTTCTAGGTCAATATTCTTTACAAATTCGGGGTACTTTTTATTTATCTCGTTAATGATTTTTAGCCTTTCCCCTTCCTTTAGGTTCGCTTCAGCAAGTCTTGTTGCCAAAACATTGAACTCTACCTGTTGCCCCCTTATCTTATCGGTCATCGTTTCAACGGGTGCTATAGTATTTAATATAGTTGTGCCCAACTCTAAAAAGGCATTAGAAATACCCGAAACAAAGCGTTTCCCTATGAATAATTTAAAATTTTTAAGCGAGGCATTGAACTTGTCTTGTGAGTTTGCAGCCTCATTTAAAATATCCCCTGCTTCTTTAATTTCTTTACGTGCAATATTGGCAACTGCTTTTACAAAATTTGGGGATTTTTCTAGTTCATCATTTAATTCTCCCGCACTAATACCAAGGTTGTCAATCCTAAGTTTAGACTCTTTAGAAAGCCCCTCTACAAGCGAATCCCTTAACTTGTCTACACTCTGCCCCGTTTGTGCGGCACGAACGGCAAGAAACTCTAAAAGCGTGTCTGTTTCTTCTGTTGATATATTGAAATTGTCAAGCTCTACAATGGCCTTTTTAATATCTAAATCTGATAGTAGCCCCTTGGTTGCTTTTCTAACTCTTACCAATGCCGCTTCCGCATCCCTTGTTCTTTCTTCTATTTTACTAAACGCAAATTCCACCCCTTTAGCCTCTTGCGCAACTCTACGTGCATCCTTCAGGAAACTTATTCCGAACCTCAACCCCTCTATAACTCCAAGCGACCCAGCAACGCCCGCTAATATGCTTCCAAACGTTTTAAGTGAAGAGCTTCCCGATTTTAATTTCTTAACAGGTGCCTCTATCTTGTTCAAGGCTTTACGCAAGTCTTCGGCTTTCTTTTTAGCCTCTCCCAACTGCTTATTAGAAGTACCTACCGCCGCCGCTAATTCCTTATATTCTTTTTCTGCTTGAGCAACTTTTATTTTTAGTTTTTCGTAGGCTCCTATATTCTGGTTGGTTAATTTGACTTCTATACGCTTTTCCTTGTTAATGCGTTGGGTGTCTACCCTTAGGGATTGTAGTTCTTTGTTGAGGTTCGAATACGCCCCCGTGTTCTTTACAATCTCCCTGTCCAAATCCCTTTCTAGCTTTTTACGGGCTTCTAATTCTATATTTAGCTTTTTACTAACCTCTATATTTTTTTTCAATTGTGCCGTAATGCCGTTTCCACCGCCTGAATTGCCGCTTTTGCCTACTTGTTTAGCCAGTTCGTTAACCTCCTTAAAATCGTTCTTTAAGGCTTGCATTTCTTTTCTTGCAACTACTATTTGTTCCTTTAATTCATTTTCCATTTGCTAAGTACCTCCTGTGTTTTATTAAATAATTCAACATTCCCCTCTTTCTCTGATTCATCAGACATTTTTTGTATAGATTGCAATATTTCCCTATGAATAGAATCATCTTTTATGCTTGCAACAACATTCCTGGCATTTTCAGAAGCTATCACAGTTTTTGAAATAGCCTGAATACTCATTAAAAGGGTTTTCCCTTTATTGATAATACCCCCTATTTCCTTGCGGAACCCAAATAGTTTTTCGGGAGATTTTACACCTAACATCTCCTTTGATAATTTCTGTACTACCCCAGCTAAATTCAAATACTCCTTTTCTTTTTCAATGATTTGTAGGTAATCTAAATTGGCGGCGCTACCCTCTCCGTTCTGTTCCGCTATAATCTGCACTTCAAGCATACCTACTAAGGCCTTTTTAACCTCTTTCCCTAATTGCTCTGCTTTTTCTAAATAGCTTTTGGTTTCTGAATTTCTATTTAGCACTTCCTTTACCTTACTTGGTGACGATGGACTAGATGCAGAATCCTTCCCTTGTCTGGAATTTTGCGAAAGGGCAAGTATAACACTATCTATAGGCATCATTAACCCCTCTTTTCTATACGACACTTCATTCGAGTTTATTCTAGTATTTATTTCCATTTTACATTCTTTAGTTTTAAGCGTTTTTTCAATCTTCCTGTAGTCTAGCCTATAAATCTTTAAAAGCCTCTTAAATCGGCTAATTTTACACTCTATGTTTATTCTTCGTGTTTATTCACAACCTCATCATTCAGTCCGAAAACTTCCTTGGTATTTGTAAGGCGGTAATAATTCCTTTTATTATGGGCTACGTCTATCGAAAAACCCAACTGACAAAGCAGATTGAGATAATTACCTACGGATCGTGTAGTAATCCCCAATTCCTTTGCTAATTCCGGATAACTCCTAAATTCATTTAAAAACCCGATTAGCTTTATAATTCGGTGAACCCTTCCAGAGCATCGTATTTCCCCATTAAAAGCTTGTCGTTTTCTAATGTGCCTAAACTTGGGCAATAAATCCAATCCAATTAAACTGCTCATATTGTTTGTATTTTTTTTCCTCGTGCGTATGCGCATAGTGACCCCGATATTATCTTTCATTCTTTCGTTGCTTCCATGTAAATAAAAGTCTTCATTCCCTTCCTTTTTTATAGGGCCCTTAAACTCAATTATTATTGAATGCCCGTATGTGCGTTGTGATGTGGGAAAAGTCTTTTTATCGGGTCGGTTTACTATTTCGTTCTTTCCTTTTGCCCTTAGTGCAATCTTAGTGTAATTGTTCTTTTGGGTTTCGAGTAATTTCGAGTAGAACCCTTGCGGTAATCTTGGGGTTATCCTAACCCTAATCTCACCCTTTTCGCTTGTTATGTACCCGTAGTTTTCCGGAGTATGTATCTTAGGTATTCTCAGGATTTCGTTTCGAGGTTTTTCGAAGTTTACCCTTACGGTAATCTTACGGTTATCCCTTATGGTAATCTTAGGGTTATGGATTAACGGATTTTGTAGGATATTGTTTTTTACGTGTGCGTATGTGATCTTAGAAAAGTCTTCCCCCGTAATATTCCGCATACGTGTTATGATAAAGGAAAAGTCTTTGATAGTTTCCTTTTTAGCGTGTGAAAAACAATTCGAGTAGATCCCCAAAAATGCTATTAATATCAGTATGTATTTATAGTTTCCCATCTATGCTATATCCGTAGTTTTCCGTAGTTTTCGTTTTCTGCACCCTTGACGTAATCTTACCGTAATCGGGTTATTCTTATTCAAATATCAAATCTGCTTTTTCTTCGCGCGCGCGTATTGGTTGTTTTTTTCTTCGTGTTTGTTTAATATTTTACTTTTTTGCTTCATATTATAAATTAATTCAGTTGATCTGCTTTAAGTTTTAAAGGAGTGACTTCACACATGCGCTTTTAGTGCGCTCTGCTACACCGCCCTACTCAAATCCTTGCATCTTTTTTCATATGGCTTATTAACGGGTCGTATAATCCGCTTACGCTTTGCCTTTAGCTCTAGTTCCTCAGTATCAAAATGATCAGTTATTGCACGAAGTACCCTATTATTATTAAGGGTACTTTGTGCATTCTCCTTAATCTTTCTACCTATGAGGCTGTGCATGTCGAGTGAGTTTTCCTTTACAAAATTTATCATCTTGTTTTTCTCTGCCCTACGCTGTTGGCTATTCAATGACACCCACCATTTAGGATCATTCCATTTGTATTTTTCCTTACCCTTAAAGTCGTTAAATGCTTCAGCATCAATTGTTGGATCATACAGAATGGTGCGGTTCCATTTATCATAAAGCTTTTCAAATAAAACTTCGGCCTTTTCTTTGTCCGTTAAGTCAGCAAGCGTAAAAACTCCAAGACTGTGCAACGGACTCATTTTTGTAAATTTTACCTCCCACCTAAAAAGGTTCTTAGGTGGTTCAAATTCCCTTACTGTTTTGTTTTGTGTTATAAATGCCCTCCCTTCGAAATGGGCTGTTTTGCCGTATGCCTTGTTTGTAATTTTTTGAAGCGTTGCCCTAGCTATTCCACCATTCCTTTTTGGCTCATAGTAAAACGGTTGGTTCTGGTATGAAACCAAATTTTCAGCAATGTCATTTGGATTTATTGGTAGCACACAATTAGTTCCAACCTCTAGCATCTTCAATTCATAATCTTTAGGGTCTATTTTGTTTTCTGTTTTTAGCCATTCTATACACTCACAAAAGTTATTATGGGTGAAATCATTGTAATTGTGACCTCCCTCTCCATTGTACAGGTTCATCATGTAGTGGTGACTGCCCCTTACTTGAAGGTTACGCCCCTCCATCTTTGAATATTTTATGCCGTATTTGGATGCCTTTACTCTCTCAATCTGCTCCCCTGTCTCCGTATCGGTAACAGTTCCTTTTTCGAATGTGTCCCAATCGTTACGATCAAAAAAATCGGCAGGTACTTTCTTATGTTTTACAATCGATCTGCTATAATCAAAACTACCCATTAATCCCCTCCCTTCTGCCGTCTTGGTTCGGCTTCATATGTCCATCGAAAAGAGGGATTTGCCCCCCTGGACCTTCGGTGTCAAACTCTCTAACTTTAAGGTCGCTCGTTTTGGTACGGCCGTCTGAAGACGGGAGTCTAACCGTGTCGGCTTCGCTTGTTGGCGATGGTGTTGGTATAATTTGCCTTGCTTCCGGATCGAAACCGTTTTTTCTTGATGCTAGGTAGTGCCTAACCTTTTGGTTGGAGTACTTTGACTTCTTCTTTTCCGCAATGTAGATTACCCCTTTATTCCATAAGGTGTTGAATGTGCGTCCCATTGCAAGCACTTCAATGCCCGTCATTTTAACTAGATCCTTAACACAGAGCGGCTCATTGGCGGCGATAATTATATTGTATGCCACTAGCTCCTGTTTTTTCTTTTTACCGCTTCGAAGGAGATTCCTGTAAGATTCTATAGCAGTATCTGCTTGATCGATGTTTCGAACCCCTTGCTTTTTGTTCATTTCTACGATATGCGGCAAATCTTCATCGTAGTTTTCAATACCACTTTCTACTTTTCTAATTATGTTTCGTAGAACACGATTTTTTTCGTTGCCTGTTTTCATAACGTCTTACTTTTTTAATAGTGTTAAACATTCCAGTAATTCGCCACGTTTGTAGTACCTACGATTTCCGATACCGTATGCATTTAATTTTCCTTTGTTTGTCCACGCCCAAAGGGTTGAGCTGTCTATGGATAAGAATTTGCAGGTTTCGTCACGTGTCATAAGGTCATTATTTGCCTTTTGACTGTTGAGGTTTTTTTGAAGTTCTAAAAGTTGATTTTTAACGCCCTCATTAATCAGTTCCGATAACTGTTGAGGGGTTGACTGAATAAATTGTACTGTTTCCATTTGCAATGGGTTTTTGTGTTATACCCTGCAAATGTGGGGCGGTGGTCATACCCCAAAAGATTGTGTATTGTACCTTTTTAGGTACGTTCTGTACCTTATCCCTTATAAAGTTGTTTAGCGTTGTGATAGATACTTATTCTTATGGATGTTCTAGAGTAATTAGATGTTTTTTGTATTACTATTTGGTAGGTCTGTGAAATCCAATCTAAAAATGTTTTTTGGTTAACTGTTTCAAATATTAATCCGTCTTTTTTCATTTCTTCATACATAAATTTCACATCGGCTCTACTGCTCCCTTTGATGTCGAAGCCGTCATACATCGACTGCCAAACTTCAAAAGCATTATTTCTGAATATGTGAGAGTGTTTAGTTAAAACTTTATCGGGATTTGCGTCACTTGTTTTTTGAATTTGTTGAGTATCTAGTTTACTTTTATCCTTTTCGGTTCTTTTTCCCATTGTTTCAGCAAACAAAGGTTCAAACAGGTGGCTATAGGAAAAAACTATTGTCCAAGCCTTGTAAAAGTAACCTTGCTTTTGCCCGTCTTCGAATGCATTTATTATTTTTCCGCCCGTTGGCTCGTTGGTGTGTCGGGTTTTAAAACCACTATGGTTATTAAGCCAGTCGTGTTCAAATAAAATTTGTTTCGTTAGAAACTCGTGTACTTTAATTGTGAAATCCCGTTTATCTCCAACCATTTGTGGATGGGGCTTAATACATTTTTCTTCAAAATCGTTATATCCCTTTTTGAAACCGTTGGAATATTCTTTAAAGTAAGGTATGTAGTCCTCAAGATATTCCAACGTATTGTTTCCGTTTAAATATGGCTTATTATCATCTAAAGTCGTAAAAGCAAGTTTAGTGTATAAGTCTATTCTACCAAAATATGCGCCATACATGATAAATGGATAAGGGTCAAGGGTGGCATCTTTTTTCCCACTGTAGCCGCTATCTAACTTTTTTTGATATTCGGCATCGGAAAAAAACCTACTTGTAGGTAAATAGTAAAATTCTAAAATATTTTCGCCAATGGGGTTATTCCGTTTTAGACTTTCGTGGGTAAATTCTTTTGGCACTATTTCTATTTTTTCATCTTCAAAAACCCAATTCATAATACCATAATAGGTTCTTAGTTGTTCTATGAAATTTTTAGTAAGTTTTGTCTTTGATTTGTATTTATTCAATTCACTTTCTAACCATTCTTTGAATAAAACATACTCTCCATAGATTAACGGTGCATTATTATTGTAATATCCAAATGCTGAAAAAGGTTTGTTGGGATTTTCATAGTAACCATTGGTAAGCCTTGAATACTCGTGCAAATTTCTTTGGTACGCATCATCTACATACTTATTTTCAAAACTTTTAGTAGTAGAAAGCCTATTTGCTTCGCTTATAAAATGATTAATCTGGTATAGTTCGTCTTCAATCACTTTTTTTGAGGCATTGCCGTATTTCTTTTCAAATAATCTTTGGCGTGCTTCAAATAGGCGTTGGGCATTTAGTTTTTTGAAGCGTTCAAATAATTCCGTTTTGTTTTTCGGTTCGGGAATAATTGTATATTCCGCTCCAGGTTCAATATTTAATCTTTCCGCATCTTCTTGAGTAGCTTTTTTTGTAACTCTTATAGATGCTTCATATTCATCAGATTTTGCCATTTGAACGGTATTTTTGTTGCCTGTAAACTTTAGTTATATAATTTACAATTAAATCTTTCTACTATTTCATAAAACTCCCCCATCCCCCCAAAGTGATACATCCTGCTTAATAATTTTTTTTCATTTTGCAATCGTTTAAAAATAGTTGCTTATTTCCATAGCCAAATCCTTGTTACTTTTTCCTATGTAGTTTAAAAACATTGCTTCACTACTATGCCCTGTAATATAGATTAAATATGAAGTAGGAATTGTACCGTAAAAATTGGTTGCAAACGAACGTCTTCCGATATGTGAGGTAACTAATTCCCACTTAGGATATTTTCCTGATACTTTCCGTATTCCGTTATCAGTTCTTAGTTGTTTTCCACCTTGTACTTTTTCATTTAATTTGGCTTTCTCACAAACAACTTTAATGTAATCATTATAACGTTGATCTGAAATGGAGCGGGGAAAGTTTCCGTTTCTTTTATCAAGTATATGCAACACTTTATTATGAAGTGGAACGGTCATTACTTTATTGGTTTTCTTTTGAGTAAACTCTAACAGACTTTTGCCGTTTTCAAGCCGTATCATATCCTTAGTAAAGCGCAAAAAGTCTGAAATACGTTGTCCCGTATAACAACTTATTATTAGCCAATCACGAGCATTTTCTAAATAGTCGTATTCTAATTTGGCTTTTTCTATTGCTTCCAGTTCCTTAAAGCTTAAATATATTTTTTCTGCTTTCACTTTTTCCAGTTTAAGGCTATCTAATTGCGGGTCTGTTTCAAGTCCTAAATATCGAGCGTGTTTACAAAATGTCTTTATAAATGTGAGTTCTCTTTGTATTGTGTTTTGAGCATAGCCCTTTGATTTTTGATAGGCAACAAATTCATTTTTGAAGTTGTCATTAATTTTCTTAATAAAAATTGGGGATTTCCGCTTTATCTGCATCCTCTCCAATTTATGTTTGATAACATTGTACTTTACTATTGAAGTGGGTTTAATCTCATGCTTACGATAATCAATATAAAAATCAATGTATTCAATTAGGGTAATAGGAATTTCAGCCAGTTGTTGAGGCGGATTGTAGTACAATTCTATCTGAAGTTTTAACCAATCTTTTGAAATCGATTTCAGATCTGTTCCTCTGAACGCTCCCAAAACGTGGTTTTCAATATTGTTTAATTCTGTATTAACTTTCAGCTGCTTATTGGTTACTTCAATATCTTTCGGACGTTTTTGAGTGTGTTCTTTTGTAAAGTAATGTTTTGATACCTCAAACTTAGTTCTTGCGCCGAAAACATAATCCTTGTCGTTGTAACGAAATAGCAATCTTAGAATAAGGGGTGCACTTGCCTTAGTAGAGCGGTACAAGAAATTAATAGTTGCCATTATGTAATGTATTTGAGCAATACAAATATAATATTTTTGTACGGCATTTGTACGGCTATTATCAAACCAATCAAAAACAATACAAACCAAACAAAAATTGAATTATACTCTTAAAACCCTATTATTATTGGACTTAAAATTCCTTTGTATTATTTAAACGGGTTGGGACTGTAGGTCAATTTGCACCTTTGCGCTCCCTCTTTCTCCGCAAGCAAAACGCTTCACCGAAAGGTGAGGCGTTTTTTTATTCACCGAAACGAAGAAAGCTTGCTTTTGGTAGTGAACGTGAATAAAAAAGGGAATCGCGAAGCGATGCGTTTTTGCTTGCAAGTCTCCCCTTTTGGGATCACGAGCGAAGCGAGTAACCCCATATTGCATTGTTGGCTACCAATAAAGTAGCGGCAAAGCCAATTCTACCCTATCCCCTTTCTTGCCAAGCCATAAACGCAGGAAGTCTCTACCAAAAAGGGTTTTGTATCGATAAATCCCTATTGGGAGGTTTATCTATTAACTTTAATATTTCATCTATAAAATACGGGTAGTGGTATATCCCTTTTTTTTGCTGTTTTAGGCTGGTCTACTTTTGGGCCATAGCTAAAAAACATGAAAAAGACCCTCCCAGTTCTCCTTTGTTTAAGTGTTTTCCTCACCTATGCCCAAATGCCCAACATGGCATCGGGCGATATAGACATCCTAACTTCAGAATTTGGCCTGGTACCCGATTTAAACGGTACCAGTATTGAAACCATAGGCGTACAAGGAAACCTTATGAAACCCATAAAAAAAGGGATGTTCGGAGTGAGCATAGGCTATAAACAATATAAATTGTCCTATGACGAAATGCCTGCGGTAGTCTCATTGCACACCTATGATAAATTTCAGCAAATACGCACCAACCTCATCTACAGGCGTGAGCTAAAAAACAATTGGGGGCTTATGCTTTCGGCTGGGGTAAACCTCACCTCTAATTTTGAGGATGGCATCTCTACCGAGGATCTGGTCTACACGGGAATCGCCGCCTTTACCAAGAGATGGGGCGACTGGAACCGGAATACGACACTTATGTTCGGAGCCCTGTATGGCACCCAATTTGGGGAACCCATGGTCCTGCCCATGATATCTTTCAGTCAACGGCTTAATGATCAATTTAGTTACTCTATAGGGCTACCCCTAACGGGATTGTTTTACACGATTGATAAAATGCACAGTATCTCAGCCTATGCAAGACCAGAAGGATTCTTCGGAAACAACTCGGCAACTGTATTTGTCTCCGATCCCGGAAGGTTCGTTACCAATAGCAAGTTACAGTACAACATCGTAAAAACAGGTATTTCGTACCGCTATAGATTTACCAAATACCTCTCCGCTACCCTGGATGGTGGATTCATTCCGCTGTCCACATTAAAAATTGTGGATGAAGATGTGAACGACATCTACGATTTCGATCCCGGATCTGGAGCTTATTTCTCCGTAGGCATCCGTTTGGGAATGCAACGTCCTGCTACAACGCCTAAAACTCAGGAAAGTAAAAACTAACCTTTTTTGTGGCAATCATGGCCCTTCAATTTAATCAAGCTGTTAACGCACTAATGACCGTTGCAAGGGCAGCACAAATAGAGAATTAACTTGTTGCCTAGAACAAAAAAGCCCACAACTTTCGTTGCGGGCTTTTACTTTTATGAATATGTTTTAAAACTAGTCCAGTGTATAGATTTTAACCTCGCCAAAAGACAGTCCCTTTTTAACGTCGGGAGAACCCGTATACCCCACAGAAGCTTCTCCGTAAGCCGTGATCTTTATTAGATCTGAAGTATTTAGCTCGAACTCTGCCTCTCCATAGGCCGTGAGCCTACTTTTACGATTTTCGATTTGGGTCATGTCTATTTTACTTTCCCCATAAGCCACGATCTTTTGTTCCCCAATACTTCCTGCATTGACCATAAGTGTACTTTCCCCATAAATGGTCGTATGCAATTCCTCCAATTGAAGTTCTGTAAAAGAAACCTCGGACTCCCCATAGATTTTCAATCGTAATTTTTCCTGCTCGATAGGGCTTTGAAAGGTCATGTCCTCTTCTCCACGTAGCGAATACTCATCTACAGCTATGTAAGTAATGGTGGCCGTTACCTGTGTTCCCTTATATAGTGGGCGCTTCATTTTTCTTCCATCTACATACACCTTTTTTTGTTTCGGAATGTTCTTGGTTCCGTCTAGGTAAACCCTCAACGTTTTTCCTTCCACTTCAATATTCAGTTTAGAATCATCTACCAAAGAATTTTCTATGGTAACAGATTCGGTCTCTCCCTGTACAAAGGTTACTTCTATATGTGGGCTAACGATTACTTTATCGAAAGAGTCCACGTTTACAACCTTTTGGGCAAAGGCTGTGCTCATGGCAGCGATCAAAAATGCTGCAAAAAATAGTGTTTGTTTTTTCATAATGGTGTTTTTTGAATGATGATTCTACCTGTAGGCTGCCCTACTGTGATTACTCTATAGATTCAAGTATTTTCAAAACGTTACACTTGGGCATGTTTTATTTATGACCCTGCGACATTTCCGAAATAATTCACAACCATTTTTTCCCAATCATCTTTTCCTTCAAAAAGTCTAAGTCTTCCATAGATCCCATGGTCACCCTTGCCCAATTTGGTTTGGTAGGCCAACCTCCCGCCAATAGGATTTTGTACGACCACATGAGGCTTTTGTATTCCTTAAACTTAGTCACATCGAAATACACAAAGTTCGTGTGGCTTTTAACATAGGGTAAGTTCAACTCATTGAGCAAGGCATAAAACATTTCTTTAGCCTGTTCATTATACTTTCTGGATTGGTGAATGAATTCCTGATCCTTCAGTGCCGTAATTGCCGCCCCTACGCTCAATGAATTAGGCATATTTCCCGGGAACCCCAAAGTAAATTTTGTTTCCAGTTCTTTGATCAATTTTTTTGGGCCCATCATAAAACCTATACGAAGTCCAGCCATGCCATAGATTTTGGAAAATGTCCTTGTAACCAACACATTATGCCCTTCTGCAATTAAGGGTGCCATAGTGTGCGTTTGCCATGATTCTAAATAATGGATATAAGCCTCATCAATGAGTACTGGGCATTTCTTTGAAACCAGCTTGCAAAAAGATTTTAATACGTTAGGGTCAACACTCGTTCCTGTAGGGTTGTTGGGATTGCAAACAGTAACCAGACTTGTCTTGGAGCTAACCTTGGATTCCATAGCATCCAAATCCATCTTAAAATCATTATTCACTTCTACGGGTACGACACTTGCTCCCAATTTCCTTGCAAACAACCCCACTACATCGAATGTTGGGCTAGGAACTACTATTTCTTCCCCTTTGCTTCCAAAATGTGTAGCCATCCAAATTAATGGCTCGAAAGATCCATGTCCCAGCAGGATATTTTCTGGAGACACCCCTTCTTGATGTGCGATTAAACGCTTTAGTTCTGTATGATCGTATTCATGAAAAGTAGCATATCGATTGCTTCTTCCCACTAGGGATTTAATGGTCTTTCTAACCTCTTTACTTGGGCCATTGTGGTTTTCATTGTAAAGTAATCTTCGCACATTTTCGTCGAAGGGGTTTTCTGTTTCCAAAAGGGATTTGGGTTGAATTGCTCCAAAACCATTGAATGCTAAAGTGCTTATTCCGGCTGTAGCCAATGTAGATTTCTTAATCCACGTTCTTCTGTCTATTGTACTCATAATTTGTTTTTGAGTAAATAAACAGTAAAGTAGTTCGAAAGGCTATTGAAAACATGTTTTCAAAAATGGTTTCTCGAAAAATTAACGAAACCTAGATCGGTATTCCGTAGGGGTTTGATGTGTCATTGCTTTGAATGCCACATTAAATGTAGATAGGTTGTTGAATCCAGAATCGTGTGCAATACCAATTATTTTGCTTTCCGTGTTTCTCATTTCCAGTAGCAATTTGGCTTCTTCAATACGGTACCCATTAATATAGCTTGCAAAGTTTTTGTTAGAATGTCTGTTGATGATTTGCGAGACCTCCCGCGGGGGTAAATTCATCATTTCTGCCAACTTCCCTAAGCTTAGGTTAGGATCTAAGTACAATTTGCGTTCCCTGATAATGTGATCCAGTTTTTCCATATGCCCTACTCCCTGATCGTATGACATCTTCGAAATTCTGTATTTCTCAATGCCGTTCAATGAAAAAATCTCATGTCTATTAAATGCCAAATAGGTAAGGAAAAAAATAAGGAACGAATACGACATGGGACCTGCCATATACATAGGTATAAGGCCCAAGAATATCAAACTATAAACCAGCCAAATACTGCCTAGGGCCAAAACCAAATGCAAATACCAGGATTTCATTTTTTTGTCGCACCGATTCATGTGCATACGGTACAAATGAATACTCAACACCGCATAGCATGCGGCTTGTAACAAAATAATGGTATAGCTGTAATACCAAAATGTACTATCCTTTGTGTTAGGAATAACCGCAGAAAAAAGGACATATACAAAACTGGGGAGAAAATGCAATAGATGCTTGGCCTTAATCCTTCCCAAGGACCTATTTAACGATGTACCATATAAATAAAGAAGCGGTCCTACGGCAAGGTTCGCAGCTAATCCAAGATTCTTTATAAACAATGGCAATTCCATAAAGTTATAAAAGACAGATTTTGCGATTCGCAATGCGAGGAATAACAATAGCAGGCCCAAAATGGTATTGTGTCTCTTTTTGCTCTTAATAAAAATGGTCCCGAAAAAAAAGCTAAGGCCTAAACCCAAACTACTAATCACCGATACCAAAACCACATGTCCCATACTTAATTGATAGACTTTGTAGCCCAAATTACTAATTCGAGCTGTATATCTATTTTAAATTTATGCTAATCTTATTGAAAATTAAAGATCACCCCTGACACCCTCTGTCACTCGCCCAAATAATTTTGCAGTAGAACAAATTTTTAAAAACAACATAATCATGAAAAACGCAATTAATTGGTTTGAAATTCCTGTAAGTGATTACAATAGGGCAAAAAAGTTTTATTCTGAAGTATTAGGACAGGAAATTATTGATCATGACATGGGTGACAAAGATATGAAGTACGGTATCTTTCCTTATGACATGGAAAATAACAAGGTCGGAGGTGCCCTACTAGAAATGGAAGGAATGAACCCCTCGGCAGATGGCTCTACGGTCTATTTAAACGGTGGTGACGATCTGAACGTTCCCTTGGCTAAGGTAGTAGGTGCGGGAGGTACTGTAGTCATGCCTAAAACGGACATTCAAGAAAACGGCTTCATTGCACAGTTTATTGACACGGAAGGTAACCGTGTCGCTCTACACTCTATGGGATAACCCCCATGCATAGCGAATCCTGAAAAGGGTTCGCTATCTTTGTTTTATGTCACAATTATCCCGACTCATATCGATCCTCACCTTGTTAAAATCGAAGCGATTGTTGACCGCTTCTGAACTGGCCGATAAATACAGTGTAAGTGTCCGCACCATTTATAGGGACATACGAAAACTAGAGGAGGCTGGGATTCCTGTATACTCTATTGAAGGTAGGGGCTATAGTTTGGTCGAAAACTATACGGTGGCTCCCGTACAGTTTACCGAAAAACAAGCCAACGCATTGGTCACAGCGCAGCATTTGGTAAGTCAATCCAAGGATACTTCATTTGTGAACGACTTCAACGATGCACTTACAAAGATTAAATCCGTCTTCAGGACTACTGTTCAGGAGAAAAGTGAATTGCTCAGTGACAAAATTTTTGTACTTAACTGGGAATATGAAGAGTTTTCCAGTGATGCCCTATCTGAAATTCAATTGGCCATTACCCACTTCAACTATGTTGAGATTAATTATCAAAAAGCAAACGACCCCCATGTTTCCTTCCGAAAAATAGAACCCTGTGCCATGTATTCGGCTTTTCACAAATGGATTCTCATCGCTTGGTGCCATTTAAGAAACGATTATCGGGCCTTTAGGATTGATAGGATAACCCATTTCAAAATACTTCAAGATTCCTTTGAAGATAGAAAATTCAGTATTCAGGATTATTTCGCTAACTGTCCCTTCGATGACAAATAATGCCATGGGCATTCTCAATCTTCTTTCCATTTCAATTCTTTTTTAGCGGCTTTTTAACACAGTTTGTAACTCCCTCAATTATAGCTCTATTTAATGCCCGTGCCAATATTTCCACACATCTAGAGTTAATTAATTAATCATAAGCTGTAACGATTTAAAAATAAATGGGTCTTTACAACAACATCATCAATCAACTACCAATAAATGAAAACTCACCTATTCGCAGTATTTGCTCTATTCCTTTTTTTCGGGGCTGCTGCACAAGAAGTACAGGAAGCTCCTGAATCGGAGGGCACCTTAGAGACTATTGAGAAGAAAACGCTTCAGATCGTAAGAACCGAAACTGCACCTAAAATCGATGGTGTATTAGATGACGAAATTTGGGCCAATGTGCCCGAGGCCAAGGATTTCACACAATTTAGACCCGATATGGGCGTAAAGGATACCGATTCTATTAAAACCATTGTGAAATTAACCTATGATGACCAGGCAATTTATGTAGGAGCCTATCTTTATGACGATCCCGCACTTATTGCCAAGCAGTTATCGAGCCGTGACAACTTTGGGCAATCAGATTTTTTCGGATTCATCCTTAACCCCAATAACGACGCTCAAAACGATACCGAATTTTTCGTATTTGCATCGGGCACGCAGGCCGATGCCATTGCCAATCCCAGCATTGGAGAAGATTTTGGGTGGAATGCCGTTTGGAGCAGCGCAGTACAGATTAACGATGACGGCTGGGCTGTAGAAATGAAAATACCTTACCGTTGCTTGCGTTTTGACAACAAGAACCTAGAAACTTGGGGTGTTCAGTTTCACCGACGCTTTAGAAGGGATGATTCTCAATATACCTGGAACCCTATCGATATTTCAAAAGGGAATATCGGATTGTACCATGGTGAATTAAAAGGGTTATCCAATTTAGATCCTCCTATACGAATGGCCTTTTATCCATTTGTCTCTACCGTTCAGAACAGCTTTGACGGTGAATTGGAAGATAATTATAATGCTGGTTTGGATGTGAAATTCGGAATTACGGAGAACTTCACTTTAGATGCCACATTGATCCCTGATTTTAGCCAGGCACGTTTCGACAATGTTTCCCTAAACTTAGGGCCCTTTGAGCAGACGTTCTCCGAACAGCGGCAGTTTTTTACGGAAGGCGTGGATTTATTCAATAAAGGAAACCTATTCTTTTCCCGAAGAATTGGAAGCGCCCCTAGTACGAGCCCGGATGTATCAGATGATGAAGAAGTTTTGGACATGCCACAAACAGTGAAGGTCCTGAACGCGGTAAAAGTGTCGGGACGTACTAAAAATGGGCTTGGTCTCGGAATATTTAACTCGATTACCGAAAGCACCAATGCTACGATTAGAAACACTGTGACGGGTGAAGTACGGGAACAGGAAGTAGAACCCTTTGCAAATTATAATATTCTTGTAGCCGACCAACAATTTAATGGAAATTCCTCTATCGGGCTTATTAATACCAATGTACTAAGAAGTGGTTCTTTTAGGGACGCCAATGTTACTGGAATTGTTTCTAGCATATCGAACAAACGCAATACCTATAACATAAGAACCGACCTTAAAATGAGTAATGTAAGGGATGCGGGAGAAACCACTACGGGATATAGTTCTTTCTTTTTTATAAGGAAAACCCACGGGAATCTTCGGTATAGTTTTGATCATAGGTACGCGGATACCGAATACGATATAAATGACATCGGATTACAATTTCGAAATAACTTCAACAATTTTGGTGTCGATGCCAGTTACCGCATCTTCGAACCTACCGAAAAATGGAACAGATATGCCGTTGGAACCTATGTGAACTATACACGATTGGCCAGCCCTAGTACATTTACGGGATTCGGGTTCGGGTTTTGGGCCAATGGTACTACCAAAAAACTGCACCGTGGCGGATTCAACATAAATTTGCAGCCTGGAAGGCAATTCGACTACTTTGAACCCAGAAAAGAGGGTAGCTTCTTTATTACCAAAAATGGGGCAAATGTGAATGGATGGTATCTTTCTAACACCAACAAAAGGCTTTCTGTAAATGCATGGACTGGTGTTGAAACCTTTTTCGATGAGGACCGGGATTATGGTAATTGGTGGTTAGGCTTCAGTCCAAGGTTTAGGATGAACGATAAATTTCAACTATCCTATACCGTTTCCTGGGACTACTATACGGGCGACCGAGGTTATGTAACTCAAGTAGACGACGATGTAATTATTGGAGATCGTAAAAGATTGGAAGTGGAACAAACTTTCAATACCAGTTTCAATTTTAACCCAAACAATACCTTGGCACTTACGCTTCGTAACTATTGGGGAACCGTAGAATACGATCGTCAATTATTTTCCCTTCAGGATGATGGGTATGTTACCAATGAAACGGGCTATACAACTACGACCATTCCAGATAATCCAGATATTAATTTCACCACATGGAACTTTGATTTAAGTTATTCTTGGCAATTTGCCCCAGGGAGTTTCCTTACGGCCTTATATAGAAATCAGCTTGCCAATTTCGACAATGCTGCACGTGACTCCTACCTAGAAAGTATCGACACACTTTTTGAGCAACCCATTACACATACGGTTTCTGTAAAACTTCAATATTTCTTGGACTTTAACCAGGTTCCTTCCCTACTTAGAAATAAGAAGAAGGTTAGAGGACCACAAGACATTTAATCATGTATTGTTTTCAATCATTTTTAAGTAATTAGCCACTGTAGATAAAGAAGAGGTGCCCAAACAGTATGGGCACCTCCGGAAACAATTGAAATTCGTAATTAAACTTCAACTAAACAGTCCATACTAACACTAGGACTTGAATCTACTTCTTATTTGTTCTTTCAAAATGGGTATGACCTCGTCTTTGTACAATTTCATTTGCTCTTCGGACAATATGGATTGAAATTTTTGGGCTTTAGATTTATTCATGTCCTTTAGGCGTCCAACTTTGGAAAACTTGGAACCACTTTCATTCATAAGATTGATTTCTTTTTCAGCGTATAACTTATTGAGCGCATGTACCTGAATTTCCTGCGCTTCGCTCAATCCTAGTTTTTCCGTCATTAACCCCGTTTGCTCCAAAGCAATTTCATCGGCCTCCTTCTGAACTTGAGCATAGCTCATTGCAGTTCCTTGAAGTATAAATGCCATTATTAAAAGGTAAAGTTTCATAGTTTATATTTTAAATTAATCGATTTTTCGTTGTAAGAACCACACATCGGATAGGGTCAGGTTTATATTGAAAAGATGTGAGTTTTCTTCAATAAGGATTCCATCTATCTGTCCCCTGTTGGCATAACTATAAGAAAGGTTGAATGTGGAGCCTTTCTTGCCAAACGGCAGACCTATTCCAGCAGAAAAAGTATAACTGGAAACATTAAAGTCGTTTACCTTGAGGTAACCCGAATCGTACTGAATACCTGCCCGATAATTGATACGCTGCCAATAGGAAAAACCCCTTTTGTTAGGGATGAGTTCCATTCCGAATCCGAAGATATCCTGATCTACATATTCCCCAATGGTATCCTCCTGATTGGTTGCTCCCCAGTTTTTACGGGTGTAGTCCGCATTAATCGTAAGGCCTTTTATATGGGTAGATGTAGCTCCCAAACCATACTCAAGTGGCAACTGAAAACTATCTATTTCAATACGCGTTTCGTCTTCTACCAAAATGGGGCTGAAGTCTAGGGTCTTTAAAACAATTCGATCCTGAATTCCCTTTAATGTTACTGGAAAATCCATTACGGCACCAAAGGCAAGGTTTTCAAAAGGGTTGTACTGTACCCCAATACCAAACTGAAACCCATTGTAATGGCTTTTTTCATCTATGGAAAGAAAATCGTCATCCAATTCAATGCTTTCTGTTTCTTCCACATTGCCAAATAAATAAGAAACGCTAAGGCCAGCCCTAAATTTATCGGACAGGCTCCTTCCATAATCAAGGCTAAGTTTGTTGATACCACCCGACCCTAACACATTACTGGTAAAATTTCCAACACTTCCCTCAATATTGGTCTCAATTCCTATTAAGGAATACCCCACATTAGTTGCTGGGGTAAGCGTAAGACCTACTCCCCATCTCCCACTGGGATTAAAACCGATCGCAACATTCGAAAAATTAGCTGCGATCCTTCTCTCGTCATTAGAACTATTGGCAACCGAACTAATCTCCGTATTCATACCTATATCGAACAAGAAACTCTTGATAGAAATAGCGCTGGCCGCAGCAGGGTTATATGGATTTACCACAAACCCTTCTTGATAGGCTATACCCGTTTGAGCGAAAGCATTGAATCCCGATAAATTGGAATTGCTCTGCACTCCCAAGCCGAACAGGGAATAGGGAGATCCCGTAAGGTTATTGGTTTGACAAAAAACACTACATCCACAAAGACAACATAGTGTTACAAAAAGAATCTTGTTATTCGTCGTAGATGGCATATATAATAATTAGTTTGGCTGTTAAGTCTTCACTCTCTTCCCCATTTATGATCAATCTATCTACACTTCGTGTGAAGCCTGTGGGGTAAAGGGCCAAAGCATCATCAATCTCAAAGTCCTCCGACAATTTACCGTCTATGTACGGCCGTACAGGGATTTCGTAAAAATCGGCATTGAACTCATTGTCTTCATCATTAAGCAATCCATATACGGGTGCCGCATTTTCCGATAATGGGCCCACAAAATCATTGTTCTGATCCAATCTTCCAATGCTTAAGGAATCGGGTAATGCCAAGTTTCTATCCAGCGTTTCTGAAGGTATCCTAAGTTGCAAAGTTGCATCCAATAGGGTGCCTGTGCCGGGGATATTGTTTAATTCTTTTATACTTGGAAATTGCAGGCGTATGGCCAACCCACTCCCACTTTGTGTAAAACTTCGATGATTTGAACTTGTAGAAAGGAGTATGGTTTCGGGATCGTCTAAGTTTTCAAAAAAGGTTCCACTGAAGTCGGTATTGATATTGTTGAATTTTTTTTGATTGGTGTTATTGGGGTTTACAGGTATGTCATAGGTAAATTCCTCCACGCCAAACTCATCCTCCACTTTGTAGAAAAACCGGAGGTACGTTCTTTCGAAATCACTCAAAAACCCAATCACCGAAGAATTATCATCCGCCCCGGGTTGCAGGGTTAGTCCGTGTAACTCTTCTATGAATTCGGTATTATCATCAATCCCACCATCCCGAATGGCTTCAAAAATCTCTTCCCCAAAGGCAAGGGGTAACGTGATTTGGAGGGAATCTTCATCCCTAGGTTCAGGTCGGTACGTTTTGGTTGCCAGTGGAACTGGGTCGAAAGGAATCGTTGAGGTATTGTAAAATAACTCGTCTTCGGGCTTTACATCATCTAATAGACGATGTACGTTTATTTGAGAAACCGCTGTGGTATCTCCATAAAAGTAGGTGTCGTAGCCCAAAATTAACGCAATACTATCTAACTCACCCTCATCCTCTACACTGAAGGTTCTGGGAATCATTTCAAAATAGCTCGAAGCTCGAACCTGTCCGAAATATTCGTCACCGTAACTTCCAACCAATAACCTATCATTCCCGTCGACTATAATACTATCGAATTTAAATGTGGAAAGCTCCACATCGAAAGTATCTATAGATAGTACCCGAACATTAGAATCGGTAAACTCCTGACCAATTTCGAAAGTAGGACGCTCCTCGGCATCCGTGCTACACGCCACAACTGCGAGACATAGCAATAAAGTGATAAAAAAGTATTTCATGATATTCTTAACTCGACACAAATAAAAAGGAAGCTTTACAGCCAAGAAACTGAAATAGACAAAACTGCCGTATTTGTAGACCAACCCAACATTTTAACAGAACTGGACGGGAAACGGGGTTGGTAGATTAAAAAGCCCGCTTGGTCTAGTGAAATAGGATAATGGTAGAGTTCATTTTTTCTCGATCCCCCTTCGTTCTACTTTGCCGAAAATTACAGGAATAAAGATGATAGATCCTGTAAAAAGAAGAAGTGAAACCCAAGCATAAATTTATGATTTACAAAAGAATGAAAGCAAACAAATTAACTTTTGCACTAGTGATTATGATGTCCCTATCGCTCATAAGCTGTGGCGATGACGATGACGATGACAGGGTAGGAAACTGGGTGGACCGTTCCATTTTCGATGGTACCCCCAGAAGTAATGCGACTGCATTTACCATTGGAAATTTAGGGTATATGGGAACAGGCTACGATGGGGACGACTATTTAAAGGATTTCTGGGCGTATGACATAGAAGGAAATTTTTGGGTCCAGCTTGCCGATTTCCCCGGTTTAGAGCGAAGCGCTGCATCCTCATTTGTTGCAGGCAATCGCGGATACATGGGAACTGGATTTGATGGTGATAATGAACTTGAGGATTTTTATAGTTACAATCCCCAAAACAACACATGGACACAAATTGCGGATTTTGGTGGTGGATTGCGAAGAAGTGCCATTGGTTTTAATTCTGAAAATACTGGCTATGTGGGAACGGGTTTCGATGGAGACAATGACAAAAAAGACTTCTGGAGGTATAACCCAACCAATGATACCTGGACTGAGTTAATTGGTTATGGTGGTTCCAAAAGACGGGACGCCACAACCTTTGCCATTGGTACTACAGTCTATATTGGTACAGGGATTTCTAACGGAGTCCTAGAAGACGACTTTTGGGCATTCGATACCACTAATGAAACTTGGACCGAACTGGATCCCTTGGATGAGGAAGACGATTACGAAATTGTTCGATCAGGAGCTAGTGGATTCACCATAAACGGACGTGGATACATAGCTTGTGGAAACCAAGGTGCTGGTGCCAGTAAAACAGTTTGGGAGTATGACCCTTCCAATGACAATTGGGAAGAAAAAACCCCTCTGGAAAAAACGTCTCGTGAAAATCCCATTTCATTCTATACAGGTTCCAGAGCCTTTATCGCTTTAGGTAGAAGCGGTACGCTCTATTTGGATGACAGCTTTGAGTTCTTCCCATTTGAGGAAGAAGACGAAGACGATTAATTATTGTTTTGTTGATTATTTTGTTTGATTACGAGCTGGCATTGAGATTATACGTCACGTTTATGGTTGTTAGACGATAATTTCTTGTCAGTTCTTTTCACCTCAGTTATGGAGAAAAATATATCCTACGTACGTGCGGTTTCCATTATTTTTATGGTTGTGGTTTCTTTGACGTTGCTTGCTACAAATTACCTTAAAGATGATGAAACGACCTATAGAAGTGAAATAGCACAGCTTTCGGATTCTCCACATTGGTATTATGAAATTTATGAAAATAATAAGCTTATCATTAAACAAAAGCACATTCCTGGAGTCAAAGGTCTTCAGGGGTTTCAATCTCAAGACGAGGCGAGAAAGGTGGCATCTAAGGTGATGGAAAAACTAGAAAACGGTAATTTCCCAACCATTAGCCCCCAAGAGCTTGAAGAATTAAGTATTACCTTTAAAAATCAGTAATTTGATGCTTTCTAAAATCCGTTCTTTTGACCAATAAATCAACTTCCCTAAAAGAGTTTTGGATACATGTAATTGCTTGGGTATGCCTTCTGTCGTTCCCAATAAGTTACTCGTATGCACAAATTGGGGAATTGGATCTGAACATGATCCTGCGGTTTACCGTAAATGGGCTGGTTTTTTATATGAATTGCCTAGTCCTGGTTCCTAAGCTGCTCCTAAGAAAAAAAATGACGTCTTACATTGCGTTATCCATAGTGTTACTCACTGCAGCCCTTCTTATTACCGTTAATATTAACATTCCTACAGGCTATCGAGGATTTCATGAATTTATCAACCAAAAGGATATTCCCCGACCCATGTGGCAATTTCGATACGTCATTGCCGTAATGATATCTTTCGCCTTTTTCCTTTTTGGCGGGACCATTGCTTTGGTGAAGGACTTCTATAGAAGAGACAAGGAAGTAAAACAAAAGGAAATTCAGAAAACGGAAACCGAGTTACGGTTATTGAAGAATCAACTTAATCCCCATTTTCTGTTCAATTCCCTTAATAGTATCTATTCCTTAGTTCGGAACAAGTCGGACGAAGCACCCGAGGCCGTTATCACTTTATCGGAGCTTATGCGTTATATGTTGTACGAAGCTAGGGAAGAAAAAGTGCTATTGACCAAGGAAATTAACTATATTAAAAACTATATAGCCCTGCAACGGATCCGTCTTTCTAACAGTGAACATGTCACCCTTGCCATAAAGGGAAATTATGAAGATCGTAAAATATACCCCTTGTTGTTGATCTCATTCATTGAGAATGCCTTTAAATACGGAACCGACTTCAAGGGAATTACGGATATTGCCATTTCCATAGAAGTTGTAAGTAACAAGTTATCATTTCGGGTAAACAATTTTTTGGGAAATTATAAAAAGGACGAAAAAAGTTCGGGGATTGGGCTTAACAATATTAAAAACAGACTGGAATTGCTCTATCCTAGATCTCACAGTTTAAGGATTACCAAGGATGACAAAAGGTATTTTGTAGACCTAGAATTAATTTTATCGTAGTATGAAGTGTATCATCATAGATGACGAACCATTGGCGCTTAACGTTATAAAATCCTATTGCGAAGATATGGGCACCCTAGATATTGTGGGCACCTTTACAAATGCTGTAGAAGCCATACAGGTGATACAATCTGAAGAGGTTGATCTGGTCTTCTCCGATATCGAGATGCCACAAATTAATGGGATTGAATTTATAAAAGCATTGGATAAGAAACCCCTGTTCATCTTTACTACTGCCTATCCTCAATATGCCTTGGAAGGCTTCGAGCTAAATGCAGTGGACTACCTTGTAAAGCCCATACCCTTCTCAAGGTTTTTGAAGGCCGTTAACCGAGCCAAAGAAATCCTTCATTTAAAAAATAATGCTAAACCGAATTTTGATATGAATTTCTCACCCGCCTATGGAACCACGCCTGTGGAGACCAAAACCTATATGTTCGTTAAGTCCGAATATGACAATGTGAAGATTGAATTTCAGGAAATTAAATACGTACAAGGGTTAAAGGATTATTTAAAAATTCATACCACCAGAAGTAACAAACCCATTCTTACCCTCATGAGTTTTAAAGCAATGCAAACCCATTTGCCCACCGAGAATTTTTTCAGGGTACACAAATCCTTTATTGTAAATATCCACCGTATAGATTCCATCCAACGAAGTAAGATCATTATTGACGATATCCGCATCCCAATTGGGGAAAGCTACAAAAGCGATTTTTACAATCGAATTGGGTTATAGTATGCCCTATGATAGTCTTTTTGGCAAAAAATGCTAACCAGCGCTAAAAAACTTTCCATATTTTGTGATAAATAATTGCCTTGAAAAAAATATTTGGTATTCTGCTAATCTATGTGATACTGGGAGTCACCTATGCGATTCTATTCAGTATTTATCTCAGTTTTTCAAGTTTACCCGGTGGTGAAGTAGGAATGATGCCAATTTTAATCTTAATGGTTTGTGCGATTACGATCGTAATTTCTACCATTATTCTTCTTTTGCTAAAGTTATTCAAGTACAACCTTAGTTATACAAAAGCAGTAGTACTTTTTTTTATTGTTTATTTTTTACTGGTTGGGTACGAGGTTGTTGAAAATCTTATCGAGGACTGGAACGATCCATATGTTCAAATCAACATATCCCTAATAGTTATAGCATTGATTTTATGGTTTGCCTCCATGCTGATCACAAGACGGCTAGATCTTAACATGACTATTGAAAGTGCCACGAAAAAAGATGGCTCCTGATGTGAAATTAAAACCATCCTTCCAAAAATTTCGTAGATACATTATGAAACCCAACAGTTAACAATGTATTTACACAAAAAAACACGCTAAAATCTAATTTTGCATGTGGTTTTTTTGACCCAAAAACAAGGTGTTTCCCTTAGGAGAAATGACCTAAAAACCAGCTATGAAATTTATTTTTTTTATTAATATTTTACTTTCAACCATTGGTACACTATCTGCGCAATCGCTTACAGGAAAAGTAGTGAATGAGAACCAACAGCCCATTCATGAGGTTTATATTTTCAATATATCCACAGACAAGCATACCCATACGGATGGTCTTGGCTATTACATCCTCCAAGATGTTTCCGTGGGAGACACGCTGCAATTTTCACATATAAGTTATGAGAGCGAACAAGTCATCATAGAAGATGTAAAAACACAACTGGATATGATGTTGTTTTCGAAGTCCATTGAATTGGATGAAATTGTTATAACTCCAAAAGTAAACGCCTTAAACGTCATTGCCGATATAGATGTTAAAACAAATCCTGTGGGTTCTTCCCAGGAAGTGTTGCGAAAAGTACCGGGACTTTTTATTGGTCAACACGCTGGAGGCGGTAAGGCAGAGCAAATTTTCTTACGCGGTTTCGATATTGATCATGGAACGGATATTAACATTACAGTAGATGGCCTACCTGTAAACATGGTGTCACACTCTCATGGTCAGGGCTATGCTGATTTACATTTTGTCATCCCTGAAACCCTCGAAAAAATTGATTTTGGCAAAGGACCCTATTATGAGGATAAAGGTAATTTTACTACTGCCGGTTATGTAGATTTTAGAACCCGACAGCAACTTGAAAACAGCTATATGAAGCTTGAAGGAGGTCAATTTGATACATTTCGCTTACTGGGGATGTTTAATTTGTTGAAAAATGCCAAGCAAAATGCATACATCGCTTCAGAGTTTTTGTCCAGCAATGGCCCATTTGAAAGTCCGCAAAACTTCAACAGAATAAACCTGTTTGGAAAATACACTGGTTTTATGTCGAATAAGGATCGTTTTGGGATTACCTTATCTCATTTCACTAGTGAATGGGATGCATCGGGCCAAATACCACAACGTGCAGTAGATAATGGTTCCATTACTCGTTTTGGAGCTATAGATGATACGGAGGGAGGTACCACTTCCAGAAGTAACTTTTCCATGTATTATGACAAGAGAGTAGATGACAGTGCTTCTATAAAAAGTAATATTTACTTCAGTAAGTATGATTTTGAGCTTTTCTCAAACTTTACTTTTTTCCTCGAAGACCCCATAAATGGGGACCAAATTAAACAAAAGGAACAACGAACCATTTACGGGCTTAGCAGCGAATACACCAAATCATTCTCTTTGGGAGAGTTCAATGGTAATTGGCAAGCTGGCATTAGCCTTCGGCATGATCAAAGCAATAACAACGAACTTTCCCGTACTTTGAACCGTTCAGAAACCCTTGAGCAACTTCAGTTGGGTGACATTAACGAAACCAACTTGGGCGCTTATTTCGGAACCCAAATACATTTAGACAATTGGACTATAAACCCTTCTTTACGGGCAGATTACTTCGATTTTAAATACACCAATGCGTTATTGACGGAATACCAACCACAAGATGAAAATCAAGCCATCATAAGCCCAAAACTCAACATTCTATATAACCCTACAAAAAATCTGCAGTTATACGTGAAATCAGGTAAGGGCTTTCACTCCAATGACACGCGTGTTGTTGTTGCAGAGCGAGAATCGAAAACACTGCCAGGGGCGTATGGTTTAGATGTTGGATTCATAGCAAAACTTTCTCCAAAAATGATATTGAATCTAGCATATTGGCATCTGTATTTAGAACAGGAGTTTGTCTATGTGGGAGATGCAGGTATTGTCGAACCTAGTGGAAAAACGAGGCGCAATGGTTTAGATCTAAGTTATCGTTATCAACCTTTGCCATGGTTGTCGTGGAATCTAGATGCCAACTATACACATGCGCGAGCCATTGATGAACCTTCGGGTAGAGATTATATACCATTAGCACCCGATTTTACATTAGCCAGTGGTATAAGTATTAATCAATCCAATGGATGGTTTGGCGGTTTACATATTCGTTATTTAAACGATCGCCCTGCCAATGAAGATAATTCCATAATCGCTAAGGGGTACACAATAACCGACTTGAATTTAGGATACAAATGGAATAAAATCAGTGTTGGTGTTCAAATCCAAAACTTATTCGATACAGATTGGAATGAAACACAATTTGCTACAGAATCACGATTACAAAACGAGATAAACCCAGTAGAAGAAATACATTTTACCCCTGGAACTCCATTTTTTCTTAAAACAACCATTCAGTACAATTTTTAAAATCCCTTAGATTTTAGAGTAGAGCCCAGCCGAGTGAACTTATGCATACAAAGCTAGCGTGATAGTACTTTTGTAAATCGAGTAATGATCTCTCTCATATTCTGCTGAAATAAAAAAACCGCAACATGGTTGCGGTTTGTTTCATCAATAAGAAGTTTGGAAAGTTTTTTACTAATAGAATTCCACTTTTCCAGTCGCAATGTCATACATTCCACCTACGATAGCTATGCTTCCATCATCTTCCATTTCCTTTAATACGGAACTTCTAGAGCGGATATTATCCATCGTCATGTGAACGTTTTTCTTTGCTACTTCGTTTACAAAATCAATGTTTTTGGAAGTTCTTTGCTCAGGATCTGTTGGCTCCGTAACTGCATCTACAGCTGGCTCCAATTTATTGATCAAAGTCGTAAGGTTACCCAAACGTGCGTGATCGCAAGCTCCTTTAACAGCTCCACAGGCTGTATGCCCTAAAACTACCAATAACTTGGTACCAGCTAATTTACAGGCAAACTCCATACTTCCTAAAATGTCATCATTTACAAAGTTACCGGCAATACGGATACTGAACACATCACCAATTCCTTGATCGAACAACAATTCTGCGGACACCCTAGAATCGATACAATGCAACACCGTAGCAAAAGGATATTGTCCTGAAGCTGTGTCGCCTACTTGTTCCTGAAGGTCCCGTGAGGTCATCGTTCCATTCACGAACCGTGAATTTCCGTCTTTAAGTGTCGCTAATGCAGATTGCGGAGTCATAGCCGCTTGTGTTTCTTGCGTGTGTGCTTTCATAAATTATGTATTAATTAAGTTCTTAGAATTGTTATTTCCAACCATCAGCATGGATGTGTTGATTCGCTTTAGAATTTCCTTCAATTTAACATTTTTACCTGAACTTTCTTTTTCCGGCAAGTCAAGACATAATAAATGTACATTATTTTTATGTACATAACTCGTCAGGTTATTCAATGCATTTGGATTGTTTTCAAAGGTATAATCTATAGTCTTTGTTCCATGAGGTTCCGGCGATTGTTTTGGCTCAGAATCATTTGCAATCTTAAACAACTTAACAGGCTCATTGGATTGCTTAAGCAACGTAGTGGCAAGATTGTGGTCTGCCACCTTTGTTAAATCATTAAGAACACCCACAGATAGGCTTTCCTTTATTTCCAATACTTTCGAAGGATGAATGATAAACAAAGGTCCGTTAAAGTTTTTAACTACGAACTCTGTTACCTGATTTCCTATAACGCGATACTTGTTAGTCTGGCGTTTTCCCAAAACAACAACATCCGGCTGGTATGCCTGCATTTCAGATTGCAGTGTTTTCTTAACATGGCCTTCCTCAATGGAATAGTCCAACTGTAAAGAAGTCTTTTCCTTAAATCTCGCCAAGAGGTTACGGAACTTTCCAACTGCCCTTTTATGCTCTGTCATGGTTCGCATTACATCAAGCTGATTTTCAGTGCGGGTCGGATCTATGGGTTTTTTAACATAGATAAATTTAACCGCCGCTTGATATGTCTGCGCCAAGTTAACTGTACTCTCGATTACTGTCTCTATAGGTTCCTTAATATCGATTAAGGCCAATACTTTGTGTTGTGTTTCCATATTAAGCAGATTTTGGTCTAAGTTTAAAGAATTCAATATAACTCTGTGGATTCTCCACTTCTCCTCTTTCAGATAGGAGCATTACAGAGATTCGCCTATTTCGGGCCTTTTCTTTAAAGTCCTCTAAAATTTCAACAATATCTGGATCGAGGAAGCGTGTTTTTCGTACATCCAGTGTAAGGTATGTGTCCTCTGGTAAAGCATCCAACTCCTTCAAAATAGCACCTTTATTAAAGAAGGTAACTTCTTCTGCGATAGTCATCTTAATCTTATGCTTTCCATTACTTTGATCTTCAATATGAAGGAAATGAGAGTTCTTGAAACTTTTATAAAGTACTACCACAAGACCTACCGCTAATCCAAGTCCAATTCCCCACAACAGGTCTTTGAATACAATAACAGAGACAGTAACCATAAAAGGAACCCACTGTGTCCAACCAGCTTTGATCATTGCCCTGAAAGTGGAAGGTTTTGCTAATTTATATCCTACGAGAAGTAACACAGCGGCCAAAACAGCAAGAGGGATCTTATTCAATAAGGTGGGTATAGCGATTACAGAAGCTACCAAAAAGAAACCGTGAATAATCGCAGAGGCTTTTGTTTTTCCACCAGACTGCACATTGGCCGAACTACGAACAATTACCTGTGTAATGGGTAGGCCTCCAATAAGTCCAGAGACAACGTTACCTGCTCCTTGTGCTATAAGCTCTCTATTGGTTGGGGTTACGCGCTTTTGCGGATCCAATTTATCGGTAGCCTCAACGCACAATAGGGTTTCCAGACTCGCTACTAAAGCAATTGTGAAACCAGCTATCAAAACATCAGCATCGGTAATCGATGAAAAATCCGGAAAGTTAAATTGAGCAAAGAAGGATGCCGCATCTTCGGGTACCGGTACACTAACAAGATTCTTTTCTGCAATTCCCAAAATACCTGAATCTCCTACAACAAGGAAGAAAATAATTCCAACGATTACAGCTACTAAAGGCCCTTGCACCAGTCTAAAAAATGTATGCTTCTTTGTAAGAACACGTTCCCACAAAACAAGTATACCCAATCCTGCTACTGCAATAATGGTATTACCAAGGCTTATCTCTTGAAATGCAGTAATAATCGGTCCAAAAGTACCTTCTCCCTTAGAAGGGATATAACCAAAGAAATAAGGAATTTGTTTTAATATAATAATGATACCAATTCCTGTAAGCATTCCTTTAATAACAGAAGAAGGGAAGAAATACCCTATTACTCCTGCTTTAAACACTCCAAAAAGAATCTGAATCACACCTGCCAACACCACGGCGAGAAGGAACTTTTCAAATCCTAAGGTTGCAATCGCTGCAAAAACAATTGCAGCCAACCCAGCTGCTGGGCCACTCACCCCAATTTGAGATCCACTTAAAAATCCTACGACAATCCCTCCTACTATTCCGGCAATAAGACCTGAAAATAGTGGCGCTCCACTCGCCAATGCAATACCCAAACATAAGGGTAATGCCACAAAAAATACAACAATACTTGCTGGTAAATCGTTTTTTAAATATTTAAACATAACACAATAGTTTATTCCTCAATTTGAGGAAATTGATGATTAATTTTTTTGAAATCCGAAAAAATTAAATTGTGTGTTCTGGGGGAGGAAGCAATATTTCCTGATGAACCTCAATTTGAGATTCTAGGTAATGCTTAAAAAGCTGATAAGAAAGGTACTCATCAAAGTTCGAATTTTGTACTAAGTCCTGAAAGAAGACCTCCTTCTCATCCAATTCTTTCTTGTGTTTCTTTTTGGATTCATCTTCAGAAATATCAAAGGAAATTAAGATATCACTGTCACAATCCATAAAAGGCAACACCGAGGGAACCAATATGGAAACCACTACAAGAATCGAGATGATGTTATGTGCTAGTACTTTTAAATTCATAATTTGAAGACACAAAAATAATTTTCTAATCCGAACTATACATTAACTTTTTGTTAAATCTTTTAATGTTTTTGTGAAACAAAATAAAAAAGGCCCCGCTAACGCGGGACCCTTAGTAACTAATCTAAAATCTAACCAAAAATATATTAGTTTTTAACAAATCGCTTTGCCCCTACTACCTTGTTGTTTTGTGAGATTGTGAGCTGATAAATCCCTTGGGACAATGTATTGATAGCGATTTCTTGGTTATCCGATGTGATTTCGGAAGTACTCAAGATTCTTCCCTGCATGTCTACTATACTTGCGGTATAAGTTCCTTGCAGTCCTTTTATATTGATAAACTCTCGTGCTGGATTTGGGTATAATACTACATTCTCTAATGCAGCTTCATCCACACCCAATGTTTCTGTAGGAAGTGGAATTAGATCCCCTCCAGCAGCTAGCGCTACCCATAGACCGAATGCCGCTCCATCAGAATTTTGTGAAGGATCAAGGAATCCAGAGGCCACTACTGTAATGGCAGCTCCATCCAATCCTAGCGTTGCTAACGGGGCACCGTAAGCGGCTACTCCTACAGTTCCAGACTCATCGCGAATTTGAAGTACATAATCATCGGTAGCCAACTCCAAGTATCCCGCGAATTCTGTATAGGATAGATTGTTTACCAGTGTGACTCCAGCCGTAACTCCATTTTCTACTACATCAACTGTAGGTGCATCGGTAGATCCGTGGTGTACTAGTACATCTGTGTTACCTGCATCTGTGGCTACTTCACGTCCCATATCGTAGATTTCCAATCCAAAAGCGGGGGCTGGATTGTATCCTGATGGGCTTACAATACCATCTGCTACCACAATATAAGTAGTATTGGCAGCCAATGTTAGCGGGAAAGTGGCAATGGCATCACCTACGTCTGTACTGGTTCCAGGTGCTACAGCGATCTCAGTTCCAACACCTGCATTAAGGTCAATAAATGGCGTTGCAGTCCTGAAAGCAAAATTATCTACTGCTAATGCTCCGTTTATATATACGTCTACTTCTGCAGCTGCTGCATCGGCAGAGTTGTGAATCACCTGAACTCGTGCAGTTGATGTAGGTAATTCTATAAGATCTCCACCAGAAGGCAATGCTACCCAAATTCCGAAAGGAGCACCGTCACTGTTTACAGAAGGATCTAAGAATCCAGAGGCAACAGCTACTAAAGCCGCTCCATCAAGACCTAATGTTGCCAATGGAGCCTCGTAGGCAGCCACGGTAACTGTTCCTGTTTCATCTCGTACCTCGATAGAATAATCGGCCGTAGGAAGCTCAAGGTACCCTTGAAATTCAGTATAGGCAAGGTTATCTACAACTGTTCCAGCACCCGCGCCTACTTCGACAATGTCTACCGTTGGAGCATCTGTAGAACCATGGTGAACCAAAACATCTGTATTGGCAGGGTCTGTAGCAGCTTCACGTCCTAATGGATATACTTCCAATCCAAAAGCTGGCGCAGGATCGTACCCAGTTGGGCTTACTATACCATCTGCAACTACTACATAGGTTTCATCGGCAGCCAATGTTACCGGGAAGGTTGCGATTGCGTCTCCTGAACTACTACTGGTAGGAGGCGCTATGGCAATATTTACTTCAACTTCTGCATCGAAATCAATAAACGGAGAGGCTGTTCTGAAAGCAAAATTGTCTAGGGCCAGTACATCGTCAATATATACATCAACTTCTGCAGCTCCTAAGTCGGCAGAGTTATGAATAACCTGTACCCTTGCCTTCTCGATCAAAGGAAGTGGAATTAGATCCCCTCCCGATGCTAATGCTACCCAGATTCCGAAAGGAGCACCATCACTGTTTTGTGAAGGATCCAAAAACCCAGAAGCCACGGCAACAAGTGCAGCACCGTCTAACGAAAGATCTGCCAGTGGAGCACCGTAAGAAGCCACACGTACCGTTCCTGTTTCGTCCATTACATCAATTTCGTAGTTCGCCGTAGGTAACTCTAGGTATCCTGCGAATTCGGTGTAAGAAATATTATCTACTATTGTTCCTGCTCCTGCACCTACCTCAACGATATCTACCGTTGGTGCATCTGTAGAACCATGGTGTACCAATAAGTCAGTATTGGCGCCATCTACAGCAACCTCTCGGCCCATATCATAAATCTCTAATCCAAAAGCCGGTGCTGGATCATATCCTGTTGGGCTTACAATCCCATCGGCGACCACAACATAAGTTTCATTAGCTGCTAATGTAACAGGGAAAGTGGCAATGGCATCTCCCACGTCGGAACTATCTCCTGGGGCGATCGCAATTTCTGTAGTTACCCCTGCGTTTAAGTCGATAAATGGAGTCGAAGTCCTAAAAGCAAAATTATCGACTGCTAGTGCTCCGTCTATATATACATCCACTTCGGCTGCTGCTGCATCGGCAGAATTATGAATAACCTGTACTCTTGCAGTGGAAGTTGGCAATTCAACCAAATCCCCTCCAGAAGGCAAAGCAACCCATAATCCAAATGGTGCTCCATCACTGTTCATTGATGGGTCTAGGAATCCAGAGGCCACTGCAGTCACAGCATTTCCTGCTAAACCTAAGTCAGCCAAAGGTAATTCGTAAGCAGCTACAGTTACGGTACCACTATCGTCCCTAACTTCGATTGAGTAATTCAATCCAGGTAATTCTAGGTAGGAATTTCTGAAATCTGTGTAACCAATATTATTTGCAATGAGACCGATTCCAATTCCAGTTTCATACACATCTACTGTAGGGGCATCGGTAGCGCCGTGGTGAATTTGAACATCCACTTTGGTTGGATCCACGGAAGCTTCGCGTGCTCCGGCAAAAATTTCCAATCCAAAAGCGGGTGCTGGATCGTAGCCTGTTGGACTTACAATTCCGTCGGCAACCACTACATAGGTTTCATTTCGAGTTAATGTTAATGGGAAAGTCGCTATGGCATCTCCCACTCCGGAACTGTTTCCGGGAGCAACAGAGATACTAATACCTACTCCTGCAGGGAAATCTAGAAAAGGCGTCGCTGTGCGGAATGCAAAGTTGTCGATAGCCAAAGCATCTCCGAGATATACGTCTACTTCAGATGCCGCCGCGTCTGCAGAATTATGTATCACCTGAACACGAGCAGTAGAACTTGGCAATTCAACCATGTCCCCTCCACTGGCAAGGGCAACCCAAATTCCAAAGGCTGGTCCGTCTGAGTTTACAGAAGGATCCAAGAATCCAGAAGCCACTGCCACGATAGCTTGTCCATCTAATGCCAAATCGGCAAGTGGCGCTTCATAAGCCGCTACGGTAACTGTTCCGGTTTCGTCCCTAACCTCCAACGCATAATTGGCAGTCGGAAGTTCTAGATATCCTTGAAATTCTGAATAGGCTAAGTTATCAACTATTGTACCAGCCCCAGCACCTACTTCCACTACATCAACCGTAGGAGCATCGGTAGCTCCATGATGTACTAAAAGATCCGTGTTGGTTCCACTGGTAGCCGCCTCTCGACCCATAGCATATACTTCAATATTAAAGGGTGTTGCCGGATCATATCCTGTGGGGCTTACAATTCCGTCTGCCACCAAAATATACGTTTCACCATCGGCAAGAGTGTAAGTGAACGTGGCAATAGAATCTCCAACATCCGAACTGTTACCAGGTGCTATATCTACGTCGAAGGCAGTTCCAGCCGGTAAGTCAATAAAAGGAGTTGCAGTCCTGAATGCAAAATTGTCGATAGCTAAAGTGCCATCTACATAAACGTCTACTTCGGCAGCCGCCATGTCTGCCGAATTGTGAATGATCTGCACCCTAGCAGTCTGTGCATAGGATAACTGAACAGCCACTAATACGATAAGGGAAAGTAGTAACTTTTTCATAATTGATTTTTGTTTAATTTTTTAGAACATTTATTAAACAATCCAATTTCAAAAATTACTACCTAGAAAATATATTTTAATATTTTTTTAACTTTTTGTTTAACATTTATAGTCAAAAGATGAACATTTAGAATGTTTACATAAACAAGTGTTCAAGCAAAAGTGATATTTTATTGTATTGCAGCTACTTGCTGCTTTATTTTGTTTAAGACCGTTAAGTTTTAATTTTTCACATTTTTTTTAGAATGTCCCATACAACTATATGTATATTTAAACCATAAAATAAAAAGCATGAAATATTCCCTTTTACTAGGTTTGTGCCTTCTTGTTATTTCCTGTAACACAGCACAGACCACTTCTAAAAAAAACGCATCTAGAAGTGATTATTCCAACACTATCACCGCTGAAGATTTGAAAACCCATTTGTACAAATTTGCCGATGATAAAATGCAAGGCAGAATGACGGGGACGGAAGGTCAAAAAATGGCGGCTGAATACCTGAAAGATTTTTATGTCTCCCAGGGTATTGATGCCCCAATTGAAAAGGGAGATTATTTTCAGGAGATTCCTGCCGAATATTTTGGAAGAATGAGCGAACCCAAACCATCTGAGAATGTGGTAGCATTCATCAAAGGATCTGAGAAACCTGATGAAATTATCGTGCTGTCGGCCCATTATGATCATGTGGGTACACGTGACGGAAAAGTATATAATGGTGCAGATGATGATGGTAGTGGCACAGTTGGAATGTTGGAGATAGCGGAAGCTTTTCAGAAAGCTGTGAAAGACGGGAACGGTCCGAAACGATCCATTCTTTTTCTTCATGTGACTGGAGAGGAAATTGGTCTTTATGGCTCTAAGTATTACACGGAAAACCCATTATTCCCCCTAAAAAACACCGTATGTAATCTTAATACAGATATGATTGGACGCATTGATCCTAACAAAAAGGACAGTCCTAACTATATATATTTAATTGGAAGTGATAAGCTGAGTCAAGAACTACACGATGTGTCCGAAGCAGTTGCCAAGGAATACAGCGATTTGGAATTGGATTATAAATTCAATGATGAGAATGACCCCAATCGTTTTTACTATCGCAGCGATCATTACAATTTTGCAAAAAACAATATTCCAATCATCTTCTACTTTAACGGAGTGCATGAGGATTATCACAAACCCACGGACACACCAGATAAGATTGAATATGATCTTCTCACCAAACGGACCAAGTTGATTTTCCAAACCGCTTGGGAGGTGGCCAATAGGGATGGAAGGATTACGGCAGACAAACTACAGGAATAACAAAAGCCTCTCGAATTCGAGAGGCTTTTTGTCAATCCTAAATAATTATGAAAAAAATACCTTTATTAGGTAACCAAAACTCCTAATGCTAGAAAAAAACAGGCCAGCCGATTTGAGGAGTCATGGTTGACCTGAAAACCTTTTAAGATTTTGTGCAAACATACAACAAGCTCCAAATCTGGTATCGAAGAAAAATGTGTGTTAAACGAAAACACATTTCCCCCTATTAAAGGTCATTTTATTTCCTAATAAGTTGTTTGGTAAATTTGGCCCCATACTCCGACTTAAAAGTAATATGGTACACTCCTGAATTGAGACTGCTTACGTCAAAAACCTGACTTGTATCAGTTATACTGCGCTGCATCAAAACCCTACCCTTCATATCGGTAATTTGCAATGAAGTAATGTTCCCAAGAATTGCACTATCGTAAGTGATATTGAATTCAGCTGCCGCAGGATTGGGAGCAACTTTAATTTTTTCAGACAGGGCACTTAAATCATCAATGCTCAGAGGGACATTATTGAAAATATCCATTACTTCCTGATCTGATAAAGCCCTATTATACACCAACACCTCGTCCATGGTTCCAGGGAATTTATTGGTATCATTATCTGATTGAGCCCCTACGGTAAATGGATAAACACTAGGAGTTAATGCGACACCTGGCTCTACTTGACTTATTAAGTTCCCATCCAAATACAATCGGGAAAAAGTTCCATCAAAACTCACCACGATGTGCATCCATATTCCTGTGGGAACAGGAGAAGAATCAATAACATCTGCAGCGTTCACATTCCATCGTACCTGTTGTGTCGGGGTAAGTCCTAAATAATATCCACCCATATCGAAACCGCCCCAGTTGTTTAAAAGTCCGGTCCAGTCTATAACAGTTTGATCAATTTTGATCCAAACTGCGAGGGATACGGCATTTTCAGAATCAAAATCGAATACCCCCGGATTGCTAGCTAGATTTAGATAATCGTTTACAAACAATAATGCTTTCAAGGGTTCTCCAAACCTATCATCGGCAGGCAATAAGGTGCCTGCACCTATAGGTGCCAAATCATAGCCATTTGTGGTTGCATCTACATAGGTTCCATTGTCCAGTTCATAGCGCCCCATTAATCCATCTTCAGGAATCTGGGCCATGGAAACACCTACAAATAAAACGGCAAGAAATGTTGAAAGTAATAATTTTTTCATGATCGGTTGGTTTTAAATTACGCCCTTGAAGTTACTAAAATTTAAATTTATAATTTGATTTTTAGGGGCTTACAAAAAACTTGGCCAATGAATTAGAATAAACCTGATATCCGGAAGCAATGAATGAGAATGGATACACCTGGAGTAACATATCGATGTACACCATAAAAAAAAGCCTTCAACAACTGCTGAAGGCTTTAAGGGGTGGAAGATCGGTCTCGAACCGACGACCTCCTGAACCACAATCAGGCGCTCTAACCAACTGAGCTACAACCACCATATTTGCTTAACTTAATAAGCGGATGCAAATATAAAGCATTTTAAAAGGATGCGCAATACCTTGAATTAAGATTTTTAAATCAAATCGAAAATGGAATTCACCGCTGGATACCGTTCTACGGTAAATCCTTCGGCAGCCTCTGTTTGAATGATCCTTCCAAAATTCCTGTTCCGATATCGCAAGCTTTCGTACATATTCTTAGACGATGTATGCGTTGACGGTTCATTCGAATTAGGATCATAAAATTGACTCTTATATGCGTCTATAGCCTCCATTTTTTTATCCATAAAGCCTGAAACATCCACAACCACATCGGGTTCTATTTCCTTCCATTGTATATAATGATACACAAGCTTAGGCCGCCAAGCTTCTTGAACAGAACCATCTAATGTAGTCTCTATGCGACGAAGTCCACTCAAAAAACACGCATCGCTGGCCAACCTACTTCCCTTTCCATGATCTATATGCCTATCGTCTATGGCATTACAAAAAACAATTTCTGGGCGGTACTTCCTTATGATTTGTATAATCGCCAATTGTTCTTTTTTACTGTTCTGAAAAAAACCATCGCCCAAATCCAAATTTTCCCGAATGGAAACACCAAGAATTTTGGCTGCATCGGCAGCCTCCTTGTCCCGGATTTCCGCAGTACCACGGGTTCCCAATTCCCCTCGCGTTAAATCTAGGATCCCAGCTTTTCTACCATTGGCAATTTCTTTTGCCAAGGTAGCCCCGCAGCTCATTTCCACATCGTCCGGGTGAGCCCCAATGGCCAATATATCTAGTTTCATATTGTCTCAAGTTGTTGTTTCGCAACTGCCTCGAAGGCTTGCTGCAAGTCATAAATCAAATCCTTTTTGTCTTCAATACCTACCGAAAAACGCAACAATCCGTCGGCTATTCCTTGTCTTTCTCGTTCCTCGGGAGAAAGCAAAGCATGCGAAGTCTTTACAGGTGACAAAATAGTGGATTCCACCCCCGCCAAACTCATGGATTGCTTTATGAGTTTTAAGGAAGACATAAAAGCATTGGGATCGACAGACTCAATTAATTCAAAAGAAAGCATACCTGTATATCCCCGCATTTGTCTTTTGGCAATCTCATGATCTGGATGATCTTTTAACCCAGGATAATACACTTTCGCGACCAAAGGGTGTCTAGCTAACCATTTCGCTAACTTTTTGGCATTTCTATTCTGTGCTTTTACACGAACCACCAACGTTTTCATACTTCGTTCCAAAAGCCAAACGGTATAATCGCTCAAACTTCCCCCAATGTTCTTCGAGAGGTTCCATATCCTATGTATATGTTCCTGCGATGCTGCTACAGCCCCGGCACAAATATCACTGTGTCCTCCCATATATTTGGTAGCACTGTGAATCATGATATCGATACCAAAATCCGCTGGATTCTGATTTACGGGAGAGGCAAATGTATTGTCGATGATACTTACCAATCCCCGTTCCTTAGAAATACGTGAGATCATCTCCAAATCTGTTATCAGCATTAATGGGTTGGATGGGGTTTCGACATAGATTATCTTCGTATTCGGCTTCACCTTATCCAAGAAATCCTCTTCAGCAAATCCATCGGTAAAATCGAATTCAATTCCCAATTTGGGGAACTCTTCCATTATAAAATTAAAGGTCCCTCCATAAATGGTTTTCTGAACTACAATATGGTCCCCTGTCTTTAAAAACGCCAATAACGTATGACTTACGGCGGCCATACCGCTTCCAAAAATGAGTCCAGCCTCACATTTTTCCAACGCAGCCACTTTCTTCGCAAGTGCTTCCTGATTGGGTGTATTAAAATAACGAGGGTAGCGTTTTATATCTACATTCTCATAGGCGTATGAACTAGAGGTATATATAGGGGAAACAGCCCCTTGAAATTGCTTATCCTCTATGCCGCCTGCATGGGTACAAAGGGTGTTCATCCCAAATTCATTGGATTTCATTTCACTAAAATTTTTGAACCCCTAAGGTATTAATTCATTTTCAGGTTTGCTATATTTAGCCAATGAAACTTTTGCTAACAAACATCAAGGAATTGCTACAAATTCGGGATAGTAATATCCATAAAGTAAGTGGTTCCGAAATGAACCACTTACCTACCCTAAAAAATGCATGGCTCCTAATAGAAAATGGACTGATCGCCGATTTTGGTGATATGGGTACAGTGCCTAATGTATCCGAAACAGAAATTCTGGACTGTGCAAACAAAATGGTTATGCCTACTTGGTGCGATAGCCATACGCATCTGGTCTATGCGGGTAACCGGGAACAAGAATTCGTAGACCGAATCAATGGTCTTAGTTACCAAGAAATAGCTGAAAAAGGAGGTGGCATTCTTAATAGTGCGAAAAAGTTACAGGAAACCTCCGAGGACGAGCTTTATGAGCAGTCGGCAAAGCGACTCGAAGAAGTTATGTCATTAGGTACGGGTGCCATAGAGATTAAAAGTGGATACGGCCTTACTACCGAAGCTGAATTGAAAATGCTCCGTGTAGCCAAACGATTAGGGGCTAACTATCCTGTGAGCATAAAAACGACTTTCCTCGGGGCACATGCGGTCCCAGCATCCTTTAAGCATAATAAAGACGCTTATCTGGATCTGGTTTGCGAAGAAATGATCCCCAAAGTGGCCGAGGCAAATTTGGCTGAATATGTAGATATTTTCTGCGAAGAGGGTTATTTCTCGGTTGCTGACACCAATAGGGTTCTTACTGCCGGAAAGGAATATGGACTTATCCCTAAGATTCATGTAAACCAGTTTAAAGCCATAGGTGGAGTTAATGAAGGTGTGAAACATGGAGCACTTAGCGTTGACCATTTAGAAGTTGTAACACCAGAGGATATTGATGCTTTACAAGGAACGGATACCATGCCTGTGGCACTTCCCTCCTGCTCTTATTTCCTGGGCATTCCCTATACCCCAGGACGCCAACTTTTAAATGCAGGGCTACCATTGGCATTGGCTACCGATTACAACCCGGGTTCTACTCCCAGTGGAAATATGAATTTCGTTGTAGCAACAGCTTGTATTAAAATGAAACTTACGCCCGAGGAGGCCATCAATGCCGCCACAATCAATGGCGCTTATGCCATGGGCCTTAGCGAAACACACGGAAGTATTACAAAAGGAAAGTATGCTAGTGTAATTATTACCAAAGAGATTCCTTCTTATGGCTATTTACCTTATGCCTTTGGCAGTAATTTGATTGATAAGGTACTTATAAACGGTCAAGAAATTTAAGCAGGTTTTTGCCATGAATTATTCGGTTCAGATATAAAACATTCCTACATTTGATTCTCCAAAAAACGAAACAATGCAACAACAATTAATTGAGTGCGTACCCAATATTAGTGAAGGGCGGGATATGGCAAAAATAAATGCCATTTCAAAAATTGTCGAAACGGTCGAAGGCGTTAAACTGCTGGATGTAGACCCAGGAAAGGCTACCAATAGGACCGTAATAACTTTTGTGGGGGAACCACAACCCGTAATAGAAGCGGCATTCCTTCTTATTCAAAAAGCTGCAGAACTCATCGATATGAGTTTGCATTCTGGTGCGCATCCCCGTTTTGGTGCAACCGATGTATGTCCTTTGGTTCCCATTGCGAACATTAGTTTGGAAGAAACCGCGAAGTATGCGCACGCATTGGGTGAACGAGTGGGGAAAGAGCTGGGTATTCCCGGTTATTTTTACGAAAATGCCGCAAAAGAGGAAAAACGGAAAAACCTTGCCAACTGTAGACAGGGTGAATACGAAGGCTTACCTAAGAAACTTTCAGATCCAGAATGGACGCCAGATTTCGGCCCAGCCGAATTCAGTGCCAGTGTAGCTAAAACTGGGGTTACCGCCATTTCGGCTCGCGATTTTCTTATTGCCTACAATGTAAATCTTAATACTACCTCGACCAGAAGGGCCAACGCCATTGCATTCGACATTCGAGAAGCCGGAAGGGTGAAACGGGAAGGCAATCCTATTACGGGAAAAAAAGTTCTGGATGAAAACGGAGAACCTGTGCGAATTCCGGGAAAATTAAAAGCGGTTAAGGGAATTGGATGGTTTATCGAAGAATATGGAATTGCACAAATCTCATACAACCTTACGAATATTTCGATCACGTCTATGCACGAGGCTTTTGATGAGAGCTGCAAGGCGGCTACTGCTAGAGGTTTGAGGGTAACCGGATCAGAATTGGTTGGCTTGGTGCCATTGCAAGCAATGTTGGACGCTGCAGATTATTACCTAGTGAAGCAACAACGTTCCTTAGGTATCGCGGAAAGTGAAAAAATTAATATCGCGGTAAAATCCTTGGGATTGGACGATCTAAAACCTTTTAATCCAGAAGAACGAATCATAGAATATTTGTTAAGGGATGGAACCAAGAAATTGATCGATTTCAAATTAGATGATTTCGCCGATGAAACGGCCGGTGAATCTATGGCACCAGGCGGAGGGTCTATCTCTGCGTATGTGGGTGCACTTGGAGTTGCCCTTGGTACAATGGTAGCCAACCTATCTGGTCACAAAGCGGGATGGGACGATAAATGGGAGTTCTATTCGGAATGGGCCCAAAAAGGGCAAGTCTACAAAAATCGTCTGCTATACCTAGTTGATGAAGACACCAACGCTTTCAATAAAATAATCGATGGCTTTAGAATGCCGAAAGGTTCAGAACAAGAAATTGCCGCAAGAAAAGAAGCAATAGAAAACGCTACAAAATATGCTACCGAAATTCCTTTTCAGGTAATGGAAACATCCTTTAAGTCCATGGAAGTCTCCCAGGCCATGCTTAAGGATGGATTGCAAAGTTCACTTTCGGATGCGGGTGTGGGAATTTTATGTGCAAGAGCAGCGGTTTTAGGCGCATATTTTAATGTTCGCATAAATGCTAAGGATATTAAGGACCGAGAGTTTGCAGAGGACATCCTTTCGAAGGCTTCAAAAATATACGAGAAGACGCTGGAAATAGAAAGTGAAACCATTGCTTATATAGATTCGAAAATGTAAGGAAGAACCCCGAATAAATTTCAAGGATTCAGAACAGAACAAATAGTTAAGGGACGTATACTTTTTAAGTGCACGTCCCTTTTTTGGAAATAAAAGTAGAATTATGTAAATTTGCATAAGCACTTATATAAATACTTATGGATACAATAAAATCATTAGGGGAATTGAGTATGGGCTCCCGCTTAAAACGTTTAAGTGATCAATGCATGAAAAACATACAGAGTGCATACAACAAGCATAACATAGACTTTGACCCGTATTTATTTCCAGCCTTTCATAACATTGCCAATTTGGGTTCTACGACCAATGCGGAATTATTCGAATCCTTAAAAACATCGCAGCCAGCTGTAACACAAACCATAAATAAACTGCTCAAAAAAGGACTTATTGAGAGTAAAACAGATGCAACCGATAAACGTAAAAAAGCCATTGTACTCTCACAAAAGGGTCGCGAATTTCATCAAAAAGTTCGTCCCATATGGCGGGGTATGGAACGTGCGGTAAAAAAATTCACCCAACATCCTGCAAATTCCTTAATAGAACATTTAAACAACTTTGAAGCGGTATTGCAATCTGGAGAATTTCTGGATACCGTAAACGAATACATAGCTATTGAAATGCAAATAGAAATCATATCATACCAAGATATCCACAAAAAAGCCTTTCATGACCTCAACATTGAATGGTTGGAAACCTATTTTTACGTAGAGGATTTGGATCGTGAAGTACTCAGTAAACCTGAACAGTACATCCTAAATCCAGGAGGGCACATCTTTTTCGCTGTTGAAAACGGCAAAGCCTTAGGCACAGTGGCCTTAATGAAAGCAAAAGGCAATGTATTCGAATTGACGAAAATGGCGGTACATCCCGATGCCAGAGGAAGGAAAATTGGGCAACAGCTCATGCAATATTGTTTGGATTTTGCCCAAGAACACAACTATGAACTCTTCCTCTACTCTAACACTCTTTTAGAGAACGCTATTCATATTTATAGAAAATACGGTTTTGTGGAAGTTCCCGTAGACCCCGATAGTCCTTACGTAAGGAGCAATATTAAAATGGAGTTGCGCAAATAGATTTTTTCAGGGATTTGGGAATTTGTATTTTTGATTCAAAATACACTCCATGAACAAATTGACCATTCTACTTTTAGCCGTATTAGCATTTGCAAGTTGCAAGAACGATACTAAGGAAAAAGAAACTGAAGAAGTAACCGTAGAAGAAACCGAAACTGTAGAAAAAGAAACAGAGGCTCAAAAAAGTCGTTTTCGAGTAAGCCCAATTCAGCATGCTACCATGGTAATTACATGGGATGATACCACCATATACGTAGATCCTGTTGGCGGTTCGGAAGCCTTCAAAAACTTTGCTGCTCCCGATCTAATTTTGGTGACAGATATTCATCAAGATCACTTTAGCCCTGAGACCATAGTAGCACTGGACACTTCCAATGCCAAAATCATCGTACCTCAAGCGGTAGCGGATAAAATGCCATCGGAATTCGCCACTCAAATTGATGTTTTAAACAATGGTGAGATTAAAGAACGTTTAGGTTTTGCTGTCGAGGCCATTCCAATGTACAATTTACGTCCCGAGTCATTGAAATATCATGAAAAAGGCAGGGGAAATGGATATGTTATGGAAAAGAATGGCAAACGGGTGTATATTTCAGGAGATACCGAAGATGTTCCGGAAATGTTAGCCTTACAAGATATTGACATTGCTTTTGTCTGTATGAATCTACCATACACCATGACCGAGGTGCAAGCTGCGAATGCAGTGGCCACGTTTAAACCGAAAATTGTATATCCATATCACTACAGGGGAGCAAGTGGATTCAGTAATATTGAAGTATTCAAGGCCCGCTTAAAGAGTATTAGCGAGGGACAAACCCAAGTCGTCGCCCTAGATTGGTATCAATAGTGAAAGGTTCGGTTCCCTACATCAAGATCGTCCCGCACCAAATAATCCGTTATCGTTCTCTTTTTTCCATATTGATTATGTGAAAAGGAAAGGGTTAAAGAATCCTTGGATAGATATACTATTTTGAAGAATTTATAATCTTCTTCAATTCCCAATAATTCCGGTAATAGGCTGCTGGAAAGTTTTATATAGGAAAATCCATTAGATCCTTTCGTAATTTCCCACGTACCCTTTAAACTGGGGCCACAATTGGAATTAAGCTCATTATTATCGATTACCGAATCGTTCGTAAAAAAAGTCTGTTTATACTTAATAAAGCAGCCATCTGGCTCCATATTCATTCGCACTTTCCCGTTATATCGTTTTGCGATCTTCCAAGTCTTTAGCGAATCCGATGCAATTAAGAATTCAGCATTTTCAGGTAACACAAAAACGTCGTCATTCTTCGTTTTGGAGCAGGAAGACACAAGTAAAAGCAGGCCTAACGCCGAAATTAAATACCACATGGCTATTGGTACTTCTCGAACCAAGCCAACGTATGAGCCACTTTCGTTATTAGGTTGGAAGGTCTTGCAGCAATGCCGTGTGAGGCTTCAGGGATTTCTACCAACACGGTTTCAATTTTTCTAAGTTTCAGGGCGTGGTACAATTGTTTCGCTTCACTTGGCGGAGTGCGTAAATCGTTCATCCCTACCATAACCATGGTGGGCGTTTCCACATTCCCTACAAGTGATATGGGTGAAAATTTCCAATATCCTTCAAAATTCTCCCAGGGTTGTCCTGGATAGCGACTATTGGCATATCCATAATAATTATCTGCAACCAATGTCTTACTAATCCAGTTCATTACGGGCTTGGCAACTACAGCCGCTTTAAATTCATTAGTCTTACCAATAATCCATGCTGTCATGATTCCTCCAGCACTACCTCCGGTAACATACAATTTGTCCTTATCTACGACTCCCTTTTTAACCAACTCATGCACCCCATCCATTACATCGTTGTAATCCTGTCCCGGGTAATTATTGTACAATAGATTACCAAACTCTTCACCATAACTGGTACTACCGCGGGGATTAGGATAAAATACCACATAACCTGCAGCTGCATACAACTGAATCTCCGCCGAAAAGTGCGGCCCATAATTGAGGATAGGACCTCCATGGTTCTCTACCAAAAGTGGGTACTTTTTGTTGGCATCATAAGTAGGCGGATATACCACCCATCCTTGAATATCGCGATTATCATAGGTAGATTTATACCAAATCTCCTCTACCTTTCCCATTTTCCGGAAAGAAATAAGATCGTCATTAAGCGCTGTTAACAATTTGGGTTGTTTCGTCTTACGAGAAGTAATTGCCACGTCGGCAGGGCGATCAGTTTTGGATACCGTGTAGGCTATACTCCCATTTTTTGACACGGAAAAACTTCCACTGGCATAAGGTCTTCCCAAGGTAGTCCCTCCTACATTATCTACTATAACCTGTAGGTTCCCGTTGAGGTCCAAATAACCAATTTTGGTCAATCCTAAATCATTATATTGAATGTACATGCCTTTACTGTCGGATGCCCATTTGGCACTGGAAATACTCCTATCTATCCCTTTTGAAATTACCCGCTTGTTTTCTCCATTAGCCGCCATCACCTGAAGCTTTCGGGTCTGGTACGCTTGCACCTTATCTTCAAAACCAATGAAGGCAATCATACGTCCATCTGGGGATACTTTTGGTGCTCCATCCGGACCCGAACGTGACGTCAATGCCTCTATCCAACCCGTACGCGTATGCACCGAATATACCTCACTATTGCGAAAATCGTATTCCCAATTCTCACTTCTATTTGCAGAAAAATAAATTTTCTCACCATTTGGACTCCAAGACAAACCACCACCATGATTATAGTCACCCGAAGTCAACTGCCTTGCGGCCCCGCCTTCTGCCGAAATATTAAAAATGTGGGTGAAACCCGGTTTTAGATACCCAGCACCATCTGCTTCATGTTTTAATCGATCCGTTATTCTAGGACTCTCGGCCCATTTCGCCCCCTTAGGTTTTGCCGGCATTTTGGCAATCACTGGAGCACTTGTATTCACTTTCATAGTAAAAGCAATTTGGGTGCCGTCAGGCGACCAAGCTAAGTTAGAAGGTCCATTTTCCAGCTGTGTGAGCTTGGCTATACTTCCTGTTGCCGTCCAATACACATAAATCTCACTGCCTTGTCCCGAACTGCTTACAAAGGCAATTCTATCACCATTGGGAGACCATCTGGCCTGTCGTTCTCCACTTTCACGTGAGGTCAACTTATGGTGTATCTTCCTATCATCTGTACTTAATAACCAAAGCGATCCAGCGCTTCGATCTTTCATAATATCAAATCCCGTACGTCGGTAAACGACATATTCTCCATCCGGGGAAATCTGCGGATCACCTGCATACTCCAGATCGAATACATCCAGATAATCGAATTTTGGTTGTGTTTGTTGGCTCCATAGGGATAGGGATAGGAGGACTGTAAAAAGGGAAAGTAGGAACTTGTTCATAAAATAAATTTTTCAGAAAGCTAAAAGTACGAATTGAAAATGGGATAATAAAGAGCTGGATATTCTCGAAATTTTCTCATGTTTTTATAAACTATAGGAGACCCTTAACAAATACAAGCGCTATTTGTAGTATTTTTAGGTGTCCAAAAAAACAAAAAAATGCGCTATAAGCTAAAACCCATACATCTCTTATGGATCTTTGGAGCCACCCTCTCTGTGGTGCTTCATTTTTCGGATGAATTAACCCAGACCGAATTTTCAAATGACTGGGAAGAACTCAACAAACAATACCCTGGGGAATGGTTCTACAATGAACGTGCCTATCCCGATGGAATTATAAACGTGGAAGCTATTAAAAAGGCAGAATTGCAAGCAAAAGAAATTCTTGCCACGCGGCAGCCCATTGGAAATTGGGAGCTTAACGGCCCATTAAATACCGGTGGAAGAATAACCGATATTGCAATTTCACCCGATAATGATGATGTCTTTTATGCAGGAGCTGCCACTGGTGGAATTTTTAAAACAACAGATAGAGGTGTTTCTTGGGACCCTATTTTCGATCAGCAATCGAAACTTTCAATAGGTGATATTGCCATTGCCCCTTCTAACGCCAATACCTTATATGTAGGAACAGGAGAAGCCAATGCGAGTGTGAACACTGGAGCTTTCTTTGGAGATGGAGTTTATAAAACTACCGATGCTGGTGCTACCTGGTCCAATGTAGGGCTTCCAGAAAGTAATCATATTGGTCGCATTGTCGTAGATCCGAACGATGAAGATCGGGTTTTTGCGGCCGCCACTGGTAAATTATATGGTTACAATGCCGAGCGCGGAGTCTACAGAACAGAAGATGGTGGCGATAATTGGGAACAAGTATTACATATTACAGATTCTACTGCTGCGATAGATGTAGCCATGAATCCTTCGAATACCAATATTATTTTTGCTGCTATGTGGGAGCGCACCCGTAAACCTTGGCAAAGGGATTATGGCGGGGTTACTTCAGCCATCCATCGATCTATGGATGGAGGTGATACTTGGGAAGAATTGGGAGCTGCCCATGGATTGCCAGCACCAGACGCCCAAACTGGACGTATAGGATTGGCTGTTTCACAGTCAGATCCTTCTACTATTTATGCACGGTTCACCACCAATGAAATTACCAATACATTTAATGGACTCTATAAATCGACAGACAATGGAGACAATTGGACACTGGTAACCCTTACGGAAATTGACTTTGTAGATTCTTTCTTCGGATGGTATTTTGGAAACCTTCGTGTAAATCCTACCGATCCTGACCAAGTATATGTCTTAGGGCAACGATTATTCAGGACAGACAACAGCGGGAATTCTTGGAATGAAGTGGGTGGAATGCATGTAGATCATCATGCCATGGAATTTTCGAACAACGACGCTAATTTTATTCTGGCCGGGAATGACGGAGGACTTTATAAGTCTGAAAATGGAGGGGCTTCCTGGATACAATATACCAACTTACCGATTACACAGTTTTACAACATTGAAGTAGACTACTTGCAACCGGAACGATTGTATGGCGGAACGCAGGATAATAATACCATACGCACCATTACCGGAGGTCTAAGCGATTGGAACTCTATTTGGGGTGGGGATGGCTTCCATGTAAATGTGGATCCCGTTGACAACAATTTTATTTATGTGGAATCACAATTTGGTAACCTAGGACGTTCCACAAATGGAGGAGCCAGTTTCCAAGGAGCATTGGATGGTATCGATTTTAATGATCGTAACAATTGGAACACCCCTGTTATTATTTCCCCATTCGACAATGAAATTGTCTACTATGGAACCAATCGACTCTATAGTTCGAACCGAGCTGTATTCTGGTCAGCTATTAGCCCTGATTTAACCGATGGGCCCCATCCTAGTGGTGCTACGAGTTACGGAACCCTTACGTCCATTGGCCCCTCTCATTTAAACACAAATACAATCTATACCGGAAGCGACGACGGAAATGTAAATGTAACTTTCGATGGAGGAGCCACTTGGAACAATATTAGCGCAGGTCTCCCAGATAGGTATATTACTTCCATTGCCGTTTCCCCATCCGATGATCTAACCGCTTATGTGGGGCTATCGGGTTATCAGTTGTTGGATTACGACCCTCACATTTTTAAGACTACAGATGGCGGGCAGAATTGGGTCCCTGTGGCAGGAAACTTACCTAGTATTCCTGTAAATGATATTTTAGTGAATAGTTCGGAAACCACATTATATGCGGCAACAGACCTCAATGTTTGGTACTCCGAAGACGACGGTACTACTTGGACGATCCTAGGTGATAATTTACCCCTCACGCTTACGAGGGACCTCAAACTGCATGAGCCCACAAACACCCTCTATGCTGGTACGTATGGCCGTTCCATGCATAGTTTCGATCTTACCCAAGTATTAGGCACCGAAGACCTTACTGGTTTTGAAGATACCGTGATCGCATACCCTGTTCCTGCCTCGAACGAAATTAAACTTCAGCATTCCGTAGCTCAAAACGGTAGTATCGAATTATTCGATATGTCTGGAAGAAATGTGAAACAACTGTACCATGGGGATCTTTCACAATCTGCAGGCACTTCATTTTCGATAGCCGAGCTGCCCAGTGGAATTTACTTTGTTCAAATTCGGTCTGGAAATCAGAAAGTTTCACGGAGGATTGTAAAGCAATAAATGGATGTATCTGCGGCTATAACTTCCCTTAAAAGGCATGGGTTTGCCATTATACCGGGATTCTATTCCGATTCAGAATTAAAGAAAGTTGCCGATTGTTTAAAAAGCAAGGGGAAGCAAAATACTCATGAAGATTCAAAAAGTCTATTTGCCATTAGGCAATTGCTGCATAACATCCCAGAGCTAAAGTCTTTGTTATCTACTAACAACCTGAAGAAATTGCTCGCAGAATTCTCTGAAAAGCCCCTCTATTTAACAAAAGCTATTTATTTCGATAAGCCAAAAGCTTCTAATTGGTTTGTTCCTTACCATCAAGATTTAAGCATCTCCGTGAAAAATAAAGTAGAACTGGATGGTTATACCAATTGGACTTTCAAAAAAGGCCAGTATGGGGTAATACCTCCCCAAGTTATTTTAGAGGATACCTTAACCGTTCGCATTCATTTGGACGATACATATTCCGAAAATGGAGCTTTAAAGGTTCTTCCAAAATCCCATCTCAAAGGAATCCAAAGGAGCGACAAATTAGGAATAAGTCAGGAAAGCGAAGTGGTTTGCGAAGTTCCTAAAGGTGGTGTCATGCTAATGCAACCCTTAACCATGCATGCCTCGCACAGAACAACCAATGGCAAACGACGAAGAGTGATTCATTTGGAGTTTTGCTCTCGTGCTCTTGACAAACCGTTAGAGTGGTTAGAGGGTTAAGAATTTGAAATAACGGAAGACTGAAAAAGGAATCCTATAATATTTGTAACATTTCTGAAGCTTCCTTTAACTCCTTAAAGTTGGGATGTATTACAGGATCGGATACCCGCTCATGTTCCCAAGTAGTGTGAAATGGAATGTGAAATGCATGCCCTCCAATTTCTAACACCGGGAGAATGTCACTTTTCACACTATTCCCGATCATTAAAAACTCTCCAGGGAATATATCCAAGTGATTTACAAGCTTTTGGTAATGTTTAGGCTGTTTATCGCTCACAATTTCGATGTGGTGAAAATAGGGTTCCAGGCCTGATTTAATCAATTTCCTCTCCTGATCTAACAGATCCCCTTTAGTAGCCATCACCAGTCGGTACTTAGTCGATAGGTACTTCAAGGTCTGTTCTATTCCATCAATGAGTTGGATAGGCGCTTCCAACATGCGTTTTCCAATCCCTATGATTTCCGTAATAATTTCGTTGGGTACTTTTCCATCCGAAAACGTAATGGCAGCTTCAATTAGCGAGAGTGTAAAAGGCTTTATACCATAACCATACATGGGAAGGTTTTTCATTTCCATGTCGAACAGACGACGATTGCACTCCTCCTCATCAATAAAATCTTTCAAGAGTGCACAAAATTCCAATTCGGCATCGCGAAATAGAGTTTCGTTTACCCAAAGGGTATCATCTGCATCGAAGGCTATGGCTTTAATATTTGAGAACGACATTAACGTATCAATTTTTTGTATTTGATTCGTTTTGGCAACAAATCCCCACCCAATCGTTTCTTTTTGTTTTCTTCATAATCGCTAAATCCGCCTTCAAAGAAGTATACTTGGCTATCCCCTTCAAAAGCAAGGATATGGGTACAAATTCTGTCCAGGAACCAACGATCATGACTAATTACCACAGCACAACCAGCAAAATTTTCCAACCCTTCTTCCAAGGCTCGAAGCGTATTCACATCTAAATCGTTGGTTGGCTCATCCAATAATAGCACATTGCCTTCTTCTTTTAACGTCATAGCCAAATGTAGACGGTTTCGTTCCCCACCAGAAAGCATAGAAACCTTTTTGTTCTGTTCGCTACCACTAAAGTTGAATCTACTTAAATACGCCCTAGAATTTATTTGACGACCACCCATCATGACCAATTCCTGCCCATCGCTAAAGTTTTCCCAAATCGTCTTGTTGGGATCTATATTGGAGTGCGCCTGATCTACATAGGCCAATTTGGCCGTCTCCCCTACCTCAAATGAACCTTTGTCGGGTTCTAGCTCATCCATAATCATCTTAAAAATGGTCGTCTTACCTGCTCCATTTGGACCAATGATTCCAACGATTCCGGCTTGTGGTAAATTGAAATTGAGGTCCTCATATAGCAGTTTCTCGCCAAAAGCTTTAGAAACTCCTTTGGCTTCTATCACATTGGTACCCAGTCTTGGGCCATTGGGTATGTAGATTTCCAGTTTTTCGTCCAGTTGTTTCTGGTCCTGGCTCATCAATTTTTCGTAGTTCTGTAAACGGGCTTTCTGCTTGGTTTGTCTTCCTTTTGGTGCCATTCTAACCCATTCCAACTCACGTTCTAGCGTTTTCTGTCGTTTACTGGCCTGTTTCTGTTCTTGTGCCAGTCGTTTCGATTTCTGATCCAACCAAGAAGAATAATTCCCTTTCCAAGGAATTCCTTCCCCACGATCTAATTCCAAAATCCAACCAGCTACATTGTCCAAGAAATAACGGTCATGCGTTACTGCAATCACGGTGCCTTTGTACTGAGCCAAATGATGCTCTAACCAATTTACACTTTCGGCATCTAAATGGTTGGTAGGCTCATCCAGCAGCAACACGTCGGGTTCCTGTAATAACAATCTGCACAGTGCTACACGTCTTCGGTCCCCACCGGAAAGTACATTTATAGGTGTGTCGGCCTCTGGGGTACGCAAGGCATCCATTGCAATTTCCAGCTTAGTGTCCAATTCCCAAGCATTTGTTGCATCAATCTTATCTTGAAGTTTGGCTTGTTTGTCCATTAGCTCTTGCATCTTGTCTGCATTCTCATAGACCTCGGGTAAGCCAAACATGTCATTTATTTTATTGTACTCGTCCAGCACATCCACTACTTCCTGAACCCCTTCCTTTACAATGTCGATAACGGTTTTCTCCTCGTCCAATTGCGGTTCCTGCTCCAAATATCCAACAGTATACCCAGGAGAAAACACTACGTCCCCTTGGTAATTTTTTTCGACCCCAGCGATGATTTTAAGCAAGGTAGATTTACCACTTCCGTTAAGTCCCAAAATACCAATCTTGGCACCATAGAAAAAACTCAGGTAAATATTTTTAAGTACAGGGGTCTGGGCATTTTGGAATGTTTTGGTAACCCCAGACATAGAAAAGATTACTTTCTTATCGTCGGACATAGTAAGGTAAATTAGTGGTTAGTAGTGAAATTATACGCGGCCTTTTAAAGCATTAAACACCCATGCAATAGCAAAGAATCCAATACCCACGGCTGCGAAGCCCCATCCGGCTACATCGTCATATTTAAAGGCTCCCAAGGCAATTAAAGCGCAGCCTACAACAATCATTATAAAGGTGGCCCATGCAAGGACCGTATTTTTATTCATCATATTTTTAAAATTTTGGCATTCCTCCTTTTGCTATGCCTGAGTAGCTTCAGTAGGACAGGCTTTCCGCTATATCCTCTGTGCAATGATTCAATAACATAAACTTTTTTGCATAAAGGAATACCACTTCAATCCCTAACGCAAATATCGTTAATAAATCCTTTATTTGAGAAGTGAAACCATAGCACTTTCGTATTTTTGAAAAAACATTGCATATAATGGACATCAACTTCAATAAAAACGAAGACCATAACAAACTCTTACTCTCAGATTTACGAAGAAAACTTAACAAGGTAAAGCAAGGGGGTGGCCCAAAAAGAATTGAAAAACATCATGCCAAAGGTAAGATGACGGCCCGCGAACGCATCGCATACCTCTTAGATGATAAAAAACCATCTATAGAAATTGGAGCTTTCGCAGGTGAAGGAATGTACGAAGAACATGGTGGATGTCCCAGTGGTGGTGTGGTGGTTAAAATAGGCTATGTACAAGGGAAACAATGTATTGTAGTTGCCAATGACGCCACTGTTAAGGCAGGGGCTTGGTTTCCCATAACTGGGAAGAAAAACCTGAGAGCCCAGGAAATTTCAATAGAGAACAAATTACCCATTATTTATTTGGTGGACAGTGCTGGGGTTTACCTACCCATGCAGGATGAAATTTTTCCGGACAAGGAACACTTTGGGCGTATTTTTAGGAACAATGCCGTAATGAGCAGTATGGGAATTACCCAAATATCTGCCGTTATGGGAAGTTGTGTAGCCGGAGGTGCATACCTCCCTATTATGAGCGACGAAGCATTAATTGTAGATAAAACTGGAAGCATTTTCTTAGCAGGTAGTTATTTGGTGAAAGCCGCTATCGGGGAAACCATAGATAATGAAACCCTCGGGGGAGCTACTACGCATTGTGAAATTAGTGGGGTAACAGACTATAAAGCCAAGGACGACAAGGATGCATTGGATACCATAAAGAACATTATCTCAAAAATTGGGGATTATGACAAAGCAGGTTTCAATAGAATAACACCCGAAAACCCGGCTGACAAGCCCGAGGAAATCTTCGGAATATTACCTAAATCCAGAGCCGATCAGTATGATATGCGCGAAATCGTAAAGCGATTGGTCGATGGTGGAAAGTTTGAAGAATACAAGGAAGGCTATGGTAAAACGATATTAACAGGCTATGCGCGTATCGATGGATGGGCAGTGGGTATTGTTGCCAACCAACGAAAATTAGTGAAGACCAAGAAGGGGGAAATGCAATTTGGTGGTGTAATCTACAGTGATAGCGCCGATAAGGCGACGCGATTTATTGCTAATTGCAATCAGAAAAAAATTCCGTTGGTGTTCTTGCAGGATGTAACGGGATTCATGGTTGGAAGCAAGAGTGAGCATGGTGGTATTATTAAGGACGGTGCTAAGATGGTAAATGCAGTGAGCAATAGTGTAGTGCCCAAGTTTACCATTGTTATAGGAAACTCATACGGTGCTGGTAATTATGCCATGTGCGGTAAAGCGTACGATCCAAGGTTAATAGCAGCGTGGCCCAGCGCAGAATTAGCAGTGATGAGTGGAAACAGCGCAGCCAAGGTGCTGTTGCAGATAGAAACAGCTTCATTGAAAAAGGAAGGGAAGGAAATTACACCGGAAGTAGAAAAAGAACTCTACGATAAAATTAAGGCTCGTTATGACCACCAAATTTCGCCTTACTATGCAGCCTCTAGAATTTGGACCGATGCCGTGATCGATCCTATGGATACCCGTACATGGATTTCTATGGGGATTGAAGCTGCGGACCATGCACCTATTGAAAAACCTTTTAATTTGGGGGTCATACAAGTATAATATGTGGCCTTTGTCGAACAGGGGAAAAGCCCGTACCGCCAAGGAATGGGGTAATGAAATTTTGGTTTTCTCAGTCCTTCTTTTTACTGTTAATTTGCTATTTATTTGGAAGCTAAATTCAGATGATTGGGGCATGAACTTCACTATAGGACCTGACTTCGACCCTATACACAGTCTTTGGGGTTTTATTTTTTCATATTACACTCCATTTGTAATTGGCGTTGTTATGTATAGCATAGCTTTATTTTTCTGTGGATTCTATCTTCGTAAGCACAAAGAAAGGACAAGTATATTTCTCATTCCGATGAGTATTTTGGGCGTCCTTTCATTAACTGCTTTTATTGCCATTGCAATGATTGAACTAAACTGGTTCCCAGTACTTATAGCGTTTCGTATAGTGCTGTTAATTGTTCTTTTGTTTTTCGTGAATTATATGTATCACCTGATTTCTTTTTTAAGAAAGTCAAAGGTATAGGGGTTGCACAATTGCTAAAACCTGTATAGAATAGTCCAACTAATATTTCGTATCTTCAAGAAGAACTTGAAAAGATTAAAAACTTGAAATTCCTATCTTCAAAAACCGTTATACGCACCAAAAACTTTGAAGCCTCGAAAGCATTTTATATGGATATAATGCAACTTGATCTGTATGAATCTTATGATGATGGCGATGGTTCACGTGGTATCATTCTTCGTATTGGAGATGAAAACAGTAATGCACTTCTTGAAATTTCAGAAATCAAGGGTTTTCATGAATACCATCAAAAGGCCTTTGATAAAAAATTTGGCAGCAATAAAGCTGGAATTCAGATACGAACAGATGATGTTCAATATTGGGCCGATCGCTTGAAACAGGAGAATTGGTCTGCCCGAGGGCCCGTGCTAAGACCATGGGGTTCACAGTATCTTTATCTTAGGGATCCAGATGGGCTTCAAATCATCATCTATCAGGAGAAAAATTAATTCAATTTACGTTTCTTCCTCAACCCAATATTCGAAAACACCTGATTTTCAATAGGTAACAATTGACAATTGCTTGGATATATCTATAAAAAAGAAAAGCAATCTAAATCAATTGTTATGAAAAATTCAGCAAAATTAAGTAGCAAGCTACTTGCAAAACTACATTTCATGATCGCTATTTTGTTCATGGGGTTTGGCGCTTATGCGCAAGAAAAAGAATTGAACTTACGACTTATCACTCCCGAAGTGGTCGCCCAAGGGCAGTCCTTTACAGGAACGGTAGGAGAAGAAACCGAAAATGGCTTTATTCCTTTAAAAAAAGGGAGTCAGATACAAGTAATGGGAACCATCGTGGATGTGGGATCTCAAGGAAAAGTGGAAATACCAAGTTGTCAGGAAGCATCTGGCACCTTCCCATTGTTGGCAGAATTGGTTTCCTTAGCCGGAAATACCACACCCACTACGTACACAATTAGGTCTAACGCGGCAACTTTTATTCCGATCTCCAACACAGCAACTCCTAACATAGAAATCTGGAATACCCCAGATATTGTAAGGTCAGGGGAATTGATCACGGTACAAGGTACTAACATGGATGCCCTAACCAATGAAGTTTTGGAAAGTACTTCAGGAAATACCGTTTCATTAACCGAAATTTCCTCTTCCTATTTCGAATCGCAATACTTGGTTTCTGGCGATTTTCCTGAAGGGGATTATTATTTTTCAGCACAAGATGCTTCTGGGGAAATTCATTTATCTGATGAGGTATCGGTAAACCCGACCATCGAAATGCAAGGGCCTGCGCTAAAAAACGTAGGACAACGTGGAAAAATCACCTTAAAAACCAATGTAGACGGTATCATCATTTTATCGGGTGGCCTTCCGGTAATTGAGTTACGCCCCATTAGTGATGCCATACGGCCCCTGGAAGATGGTAGTTATCAAATTTTGGTAGAAGCCGGGAAAACTATAAAGATTCCGTTTAGGGCGCGACAAGTGGGTCAATATAGTGTAACAGCAAATATGTATTCCGAGGACAGTTTACCTGAAGCACTGAACAATGGCGAGGTATCAATCAATGAAACAATCATAGAAACCTCTTATGATGAGGCAAATAACGAAACTACTATTTCTTCAGAAGTAGATATCATTTCCGAAAATGGAACTCCCCTATCCAATACTCCTGTAGACGGTGTTCTAACTCACCCATATGGTGTGGAATATATTTCGACCACAACCCATGAAACCGGGACAGTTATTATAAATACGGTAGTCCCAGGGCAAATTTCCAAGGAATTGATTTCATTTTATCCGCTTCAGATTGTAGGACATACCCTTGCCCAAGAGGATGTTCAACAGAACTGCAAGGAACAACCTCTAAAAGTGGATGAAGCGTTGGTAGAAGAGCTAGCAAAAATCCTCGAAGAACAAGAGAGTATTTGGGGCACCTATGGCAATATATGCGGTACAGGACTGCTGGAAATTGCAAGAAGTGATCCTCAGGCCTATGCTAATCTTACCGATGTTAGGCAGCAGATCCGTTTATGGTTACAGGAGCTTATAAATCAAACAGGAGATGAACAAGAAAATGATGATTTCGAATTCGATGAGGCCATGCGGGAAATCTATGAGGCCAACAAAGAGATCTGGGGTAATTATTCCGGTATCTGTGGAAGCGGTCTTTTAGAATGGGCAAGACAGGACCCTGAAGGATACGCCAAATTCTTGGAATTTGAAAAACAGGTAGAAACATGGTTAGAAAAGGTTGATGATCAAGTAGATGGACAAATGGATATTGATGAAGATTTCCTCGAAATTTACAAGGCAAATAAAAAAATGTGGGGCAACTATCAGGGTATTTGCGGTACAGCGCTATGGGAAATGTCTCAATTGTATCCCGATCTATATAAAGAGTTTCTTGAGAACGAAAAGCGTATAGAGGAAGCCATTAATGCTTCAGAAACACCGGATGATGAGGATAAGGATGACGACGGTACCGAAGACGGAGAAGAAGCCATTCAAGAAGAAGTTCAGGAAAAAATTGAAAATCCTGACGCTCCCGAATTTAAGGACGAAAGGATCACACGGGCTTTCGAATCGGATAACGTAGAGCCGTACCGTACCATTACCATTCGTTTGGGTGGTGTTGAGGCAGGAATTACCAAGGTTGGTGATTACTACTTCATGACGGAGAAAAAATCTACGGCATTAGATCCTGAGACCAATACTACCGTTTCTTTCTTCGACTTTACCAAAGGCGAAGTAATTGAAGGGGAGTTGTGGTATGCAATCTATCTTATTTCGCTTACCAAAAGCCCATTAAACCTGATTTCACGAATGGTAGATAGTGCGGAATCCTTGGGGAAACATTATCTCGACGAACTCATGACAGATATGAGGGAAAATGACAATCCCGCCATTGTTATCGATATACCTAGCGATGTATTGCTATTGATGCAATTCACGGTTTCCTTCGAAATGGCCGCCATGCCACAATTGGGAGATCATATTAGATCTGCTCAAGATCACTTTGACAAGGCACTAGAAGCTGCTGAAAAAGGTGATTGGATGCAAGCTTGGTGGGAACTAAACCAAGCAGAATTTGATATGGCAATGCTCGCTTTAGAACTATGGCCAGGAGGATCATCGGGTAAAGGAGTGGTTAAGGGTGGTAGAACATTGGGAACACCATTGGTTGAAGCCTCCACAGTTACAGGCAGAAAAGTGGATGAAATACTCGATGCCATGAGAACTGCAGCCAAGAATGAAACCAATTCGGACATTGCCACCGCCATTTCAAAAAAAGCGGACGAGTTGGAGAACATGGCTTCTCAATCATCTCAGATCCGTAGAGCGTTCGATATTGGAACGCCCAGACCTACCAATATGGCTACGGCGGCCAAAGACAAGAAGTCTCTTGAAGAATTCTTTGGTGCGGATAATGTACAGAAATTGGGAAGGAGAAAGGAAAGTAATGTCTTGGTAGTTACAGCTAAAGGTCCGGATGGGTCTGATGTGAAACAAGTCTGGGTTCGTCCAGAATACACCGATTACAAAAAGGCCTATAAAGACGTACATGGCGAAGTACCAGAAGGGATGGATATAGATCATGTGCAAAGTAGGACACGTGCGGGACAACAAGGATATGGTTATGTGTTAGTGATGGCCGTAGATTCCAAATCCAACCGTACATGGGGTTCTACCATAGAAAAAGGTACGGTACAAATGGGGAGAGCAGGACATATAAACCCAAATGGAACACCTACCATTAAAATGATCGATCAATTTCAATGGTGGAAACTCTTGCGAATTACACCGGATATGGTGAAAGATCAATTATTGAATAATCTAAAAAAAGCAAAGAATCAATAAAACAGGATATCGGCCGAAGATTTTCGGCCGTTTTTATTATACCAAGCTTTAATTTGGATTTTATTTGGAAGTCAGTAACTTGCTATCCTCACCCTCAATATATGAACGATAGCAACCTTACCTCATCGAAACCCCTTCCTTTTTACTATTTATTGTTGCTCATTATAGCAGGCGAGGCTGTTTTCATTTTGCCTTTTGTCCTTGCCCGGGTATTTCGTCCTACGGTATTGGAAGCTTTTCAGCTTACAAATACCGAATTAGGATTATGCTATTCAGTTTATGGGTTAGTGGCCCTTCCCGCCTATTTATTGGGTGGCCCGCTAGCCGATAGGTTTCCACCGCGTAAACTTATCGCCATAGCCTTATGGACGACAGCACTGGGGGGACTGGTGTATGCCTCATATCCCTCTACCACGGTTTTAAAGTTTCTTTATGGTTATTGGGGTCTCACGACCATTTTTCTATTCTGGGCTGCCATGATAAAAGCAACAAGGGTCTGGGGTGGAAACGATTCACAGGGCAAGGCGTTTGGGTTTTTAGATGGAGGACGGGGCTTAGTGGGTGCCTGTTTTGGGCTCCTTGGTGTTATCATTTTTTCCTTATTCGCAACGGGCAATCTTGAGGACATTCAATTTGAAGAGAGGAAAGAAGCTTTCAAGTATGTTGTATGGGTTTCTGCCGCTATAGTTGCTCTCGTTGGAATTCTAGTGTGGTTTTTTCTAAAATCCAATCGTAACGAAAAAGAAATACTGGTCGAACGTATCACAATGAAAGAAGTTGTCATGCTTTTGAAAATACCTTCGGTATGGTTGCTTATGATTATTATTTTATGCGCCTATGTAGGCTATAAAATAACCGATATCTTCTCACAATATGCCAATGAGGTGATGAACTACAATGAAGTAGATTCTGCCAAGGTGGGTACCTTTCTTCTCTTTATACGACCCTTTGTCGGTATCTTCATAGGTTTTATAGCAGATCGAAGCCGTGTGACTCTTTGGCTAACCATTAGCTTTCTCTTAAGTATATTTGGAGCAGTTCTCTTTGCCATGGGCTTTATAGCCCCAACGACTACTGCCCTATTTTTCCTATCCGTATTAATTACTGCCTCAGGTATTTATGCCGCGCGCTCCCTCTATTTTGCCACCATGAAAGAAGGAAAAATTCCACTGGTCTTGACCGGAACCGCAGTAGGCCTTATCTCACTAGTAGGATATACCCCGGATATCTTTGCAGGAGCGGCTATGGGTTATTTACTGGATGGAACTCCCGGAATGGGTGGCCATCAAAATGTATTTTGGATGCTTACATGCTTTTCAGCCGTAGGTGGAATAGCTTCATTTATTTTCTGGAGATGGAGTGCCAAATCGAAAAGCGAAAACAATTAACTTCTGTATTTCACTAAAAATGAGTATCTTATGATTTAAAATCAATACTTTTAAATCATGGGAACAATAAAAAGTCTTAATAAATGGGCTAATGCCCATACCTATTATCCCTTGGATTTTTTGCGGATTGCATTAGGAGCCTTTCTGGTGGTGAAAGCTTTCAACTTTATGGGAAATACACTGGAATTGCTTGAACTTATTAAACCGATGCAAAGTTTGGTAGGAGAAATGATCGCCATTCACTTTGTGGTACCTGCTCATTTTATTGGTGGATTATTAATCGTGTTTGGTTTGTTGACCCGATGGGCTTGTATTGCTCAACTCCCTATCTTAATCGGTGCAATACTCATTAATTTTACGGGTGAAATGAACACTGGAAATCTCATTTTAGCAAGCGTAGCACTGCTATTATGTGTATTCTTTACCTTTTATGGTTCTGGAAGGCACTCTATGGATAAATACTTAAAAATGTATCAGTAATTACCAGGAAATAGGTTTTATGGCCTCTTGGCGACCATTTACATACCTAAATCCATTTTCTCCATAGAAGCCCGCTTCTTCGAGCATGATGCGAATGTCTTTGTTCCACTCGGTAATGGAGACCGTCGTATTCAATTCTATGGCATATACCGTATTTGGATATAAGGGGTAATCCCCAGTTCCTGGTACCCCGCCTTGTGAATCCCACATGCCTATGGTCGGGCCTGCACTATGTCCATAGGTTCCCAAAGGATGTGTATAAATAGAAGGACGCATTCCTTCTTGTTTCCCTTCGGTCAAGGACTTCAGCAAAATCTCATTCCCTGTCTTTCCAGTTTCGAAATTTCCCGTGAAAATATCCTGTATTCGATTCCCCTTGGCGAAAGCATTCACTAAAAAGTCCGGCACCTCTTTTTCCTCTTCCTTTAATACATATGCGTGTTGTTGACAGTCGGTATTCAAACCAATATAGGTAATACCGAAATCACAATGCAGCAAATCTCCGGGTATGATTAACTTGTCCTTTTCCCCTTTGGAAAATGAATAAATATGACTTTTAAGTTCCTCGTTGCTCCGCTGAATATCAATGGTAGGGTGAAACCAGGTTTCCAATCCCAAATCGGTAACTTTCTGACGCATCCACCACACAACGTCATCGGTGGTTGTTTGTCCGGGTGTTATCACTTTACTACTGAAGGCTTCATCGATGATCGTATGAGTTACCTCAACCAAGGTGTTGTAAAGCTCCATCTCCCTTTGGGTGCGGGTTTCTATCCAACCTATGGCCAGCTTCTCCGCGGACACTAATTTTTCTTCCCATTGTTGCGGCAATGCCTGTTTCAGCTCTTCCAGATCCGTATGCACCAAACCGTCGGCTATACCGAAGTTCTCGGAAATATTGATGCCGATAGAATTGGGATTTCTTTCTTCAATAATTTCAACGAGTCTTGCCCATTGGTCGGGTTGTTTCTCCTTATCCCAAGCTGAGACAATGTTTTCACCTACATCGTATCTGGCCACAGCCAGTTTGTCAATTCGGTTTTCACTCTTGTTACGGTAAAACACCAAGATGGTTCGGCGCCTTGCATTGAGCCATTTAGCGGGCAACATCGTACGCATCACTGGATCTTCATTGTATTCCCTCGAAATAACCAGCCACATATCGATTCCTGTACGATCCATCAATTCCGGTAATACGTTGTTAAACCGATCGGCCAAAAGTTCATCTTTTAATGTGGCCCGCTCCCTTTCGGTAAGTATTTGGGAGGATAGGGTCGTACAAACCAGGACAAATAGTAACGCTAGGTATCTCATTTAGGTAAATTTTCCTAAAAATACACAATTAACCAAAAATAGGGAACCGCATAAACGATTCCCTACGCCCCAATCAATGGCTAGGAGTGCCTAGCGCATTTTCAATTACAAGCTTTACCTATTTGCATAAGGTCCCGTTTTTGTGCTAATCACAACTACACCATTCCTCCCTTGGGAGCCATACATATTGGTCGCGGCCAACCCCTTTAATACTTTGACACTGGCAATATTATTGGGATCAATATCAAATGATCGGTTAGTACCCAAGTCCCCGCAAACTACATTACCGGGGTTCGTAATTTGCGTATCATAAGGAACACCATCTATGACGTACAACGGATGATTACTGCCATTTATTGAACTCAACCCGCGTATAACCACCGAATTAGTTGAGCCTACGAATCCCGTCTGGGGGCGTACCCTGATACCGGCTGTTTTACCTTCAATAATCCTTGAAAAGTCACTTTGCGGGCTCTCGGCTATTTGGGATCCGCAAATTGTGGATACCGAATATCCCTGGGCTTTTTTCTCGGCAAAACCACCAGTTACTCTAGCTATAATGGAGGCGTTGTCCCTCTCCATTTTTAAATCTATAGGGTTTTTATCTTCCACTTTAATCATTAGCGAATGATAACCCGCATGACTAAATACTAGGTGCTGACCGACTTCGGCTTCAATTGTATACATACCTTCTTCGTCAGTATGGGTTTCGTTACCCGTTTCAGCAACTAATACTTTTGCATTTGCAAAGGGTTCGTTGTTCTCGTCAGTAACATAGCCTTCAACCTGTATTTGTTGCCCAAAAGTGCTTGAAATACAAAAGGCTAACATTAGTGTAATAATGAATGCTTTCATATGAATTGGATTTATGGTTAATGATGTCTGAAGCTAGAAAGAACAGCCCTCATTTGAAAGTATGAATGAGTGAACTGCCCCTTTGGATGAGGGAAAGTCTTAGGAAAAGAAAAGAAGCCTAATTACGGCTTCTCTCTTTTTGCACTTTTAGTTTAATCTCTTTAATAACTGCGAACCAATCTAATAAACTCGGCACGATACCCATCAATATCCACACCCTTTCCAGCCAATGCCAGATCAATCACATCTTTTCGGTCGAAGGTGTTGATAAAAATGGACTTTCGTAACTGCAAACCAAAAAGGGCTACTGCGGCGGAGAATTTAAAATCCTGTGACGCTTTTTCAAACTCTGTATCCGCATCTTTCAATGTTTTAACAATGAGCTTGCTTCTGTTGCCATCGGGTTTCTTATACCTGAATTTAACCGTAAGCAGTTCATCTGGATTGCTTTTTGAATTAGGATCGGTATACTTTAATGAATCCACACTTCTTACGTACACACTTTCTACACCAACGGGTATGATCTCATATAACGCGGTCACGGTATGACCACTTCCAATTTCTCCGGCATCCTTGGTGTCATCATTAAAATCTTCATCTTCCAGCAGACGGTTTTCATAGCCAATTAGCCTATGTGCCTTGACCAAGGCAGGGTTAAACTCTACTTGAATTTTCACATCTTTAGCAATGGCGTACATGGTTCCAAAAAACTCAGAACCCAGTACCTTTTGGGCCTCCTGCATTGTATCTATATAGGCATGGTTCCCATTTCCTTTGTCGGCAAGTATTTCCATTTTGGAATCTTTATAGTTCCCCATTCCAAAACCAAGAACCGTAAGGAATACTCCGCTTTTGCGCTTCTCCTCTATCAATTCCTCCATATCCTTATCACTGGATGCTCCTACGTTAAAATCCCCGTCTGTGGCTAGGATTACCCGATTATTACCCCCTTTTATGAATTGTGCTTCGGCCGTTTTATAAGCCAATTCAATTCCGGCGCCACCTGCCGTCGAACCGCCAGCGCTCAAATTGTTGATGGCTGCCATGATTTCTTCCTTTTTATCGCCTCTCGTAGGCTCTAACACCATTCCCGCTGCCCCGGCATACACCACGATGGACACCTTGTCCTTTTCGCGTAATTGATCTACCAACACATCGAGAGCCGACTTCAATAAACCAAGTTTATTATTATAATTCATAGAGCCAGACACATCTATGAGAAACACTAGGTTTGATGCGGGTACTTCCTCCGCGGTAATGTCTTTTCCCTTAAGTCCGATCTTTACTAATTTGGAACCTTCGTTCCAAGGTGACTTTGCAACTTCTGTGTGTATGGAAAAAGGATGTTTTCCGTCGGGGTTTGGATAGTTATATGAGAAGTAATTGATCATCTCTTCTATTTTAACCGCTTCTTGTGGAACTTCCTGACCGTTGTTAATCATTCTTCTTACGTTACTATAACCTGCTTTGTCCACATCTATGGAAAACGTAGACAGTGGCTCGGTCGCTACACTCTTAAAGATGTTCTCTGGCATGTACTTGTAGCTTTCGTTTTCTGAAACTGGATTATGGTTACCGCTTTTTGTGGTAATTAAGATAACCCCATTTCTTCCTTCTGTACCATATAGTGTAGTCGCAGCCGTACCTTTAAGAATATCTACCATTTTAATGTCATCTGCATCCAAATCAAAGGAAAGATTAGACTTCATATTTCCATCTAAAGAGTTAGCATCGGAACTAATAGGTACTCCGTCGATAACATACAATACCTTATCATTACCCTTGAATGAATTGGTCCCGCGGATAACCACTTTATTGGCTGATCCGGACAATCCGTTCTGGGTTGTGATAGAAACCCCAGCAGCTTTCCCCCGTAAATATTGGTCTACACCGGTTCTTGGAGGCGCACTAAGAGATTCCTCACTCACCGAGGACACGGAATATCCGAGCACCCTTTTTTCCTTTTTGACAGCAAAACCAGTTACCACCACTTCATTCAGGCTTGTGGCATCTGGTTTTAGGGAAAAGGAAAATTCAGAGCTTTTAGAAGTAACGATTCGCTCTTCCGTTTTGTAACCAATATAACTATAGACCAATATTTGGCCTAAGCCGGTTTTAATGGAATAATTTCCATTAAAGTCTGTTTGAGTCCCCTTTGAAGTACCCTTTACCACTATGTTTACTCCGGGTAACGGAAGGTTGGACTCATCGGTGATCACACCTGTTATTTCTACCTCTTGGGCATTCAATATCCCTAGTGTAAAAAAGCATACGACGCAAAGTAAAATTGTTTTCATATCTAATTTGATTCATGTTAATGGGGTAAAACTAGCATGGGTAGGTGACCCATAAAATATATATTGAGGCAGAAGGTGGTTTCAATTAGGGAACTGTCCATAGGTCGATACATCGCATTTTAAAGAAAAAAGAAAAGGGAGCCCAACTCGAGACTCCCCTTTCCCAAAAAAACCAACCAAAAAAACTAAGATGACTTATTTATGAAAAAAAATCATACTCAAACCTACATTTGAAAATTGAAGTAAAAAAGCAACATTGAGGGAAGCCCCCAAATCATTGAGGGAAGTAGTTACTTGTGCTTGTGAAGCAAAGACAGGACATCCTGTCGTTTTATTTTGCCAGTCTCGGTGAATGGAAATTGGGAAAGGGAATATATTTTTTTTGGTCGCTCGTACTTCTGCAGTTCTTGAAAAGCACCTTGATATAACTCTTGGCTGGGCATTTGTTCGCCTTCTATAACCATAATTATTCGTTGCCCCAATACCTCATCATCTTCGGATGCAATAATAAAAGGGAAATCGAAGTGAGTGGAAAGTTTGGTTTCCACTTCTTCTGGACTAATTTTCACCCCTCCACTATTGATGATGTTATCAATTCTTCCAAGCCAAGTGAAGGAAACAGGAGAATGTAGTCTTACAAGGTCATTGGTCACTACATTTCTTCGACTCACTTTAGGAGCTTCAATAACAAGGCAACCTCTATCATCATGCAAAAATTGTACATTCGGAAGTGCGGAAAACACCTCAGACCTTGCAAATCCATTCAATCGTCTTACTGCAACATGGGTTATGGTTTCGGTCATTCCATAGGTAGCAAAAACTTCGGTCGTTTTATCTTGAAGTTGAGCTTCCAATTCAGGAGAAATAGGCCCTCCACCTACGATCATTTTCTTAACCTTGTCCAAGGCATGTATGGAATGGTGTAGTTGAAAAGGAACCATCGCAACAAAATCATAATCATTGTCATATTCGGTAAGGGCATCTTTATTAGGGGCTACAGCGTGTAAATCCCAACCTAATACAAGAGCGCGAACCAACATCATCTTGCCCGCAATATAATCGGCAGAAAGACAAAGTAAGGCCTTTGTTCCTTCACCTGTTTTAAAATAGGCTCCAGTGGCTTTCGCACTTTGCAACATATGTTCTTTTAGAAGGAAAATGTCTTTGGGTGTTCCCGTTGAGCCAGATGTTTTCACGACAATACTATCACCAAAATCCAACCATTCTTCCAAGAAATTGGCAATACTTACCTCATAGGGCGCCCCATGGGCTTTTAGGTTATCCACAAAATTGAGCAATTCCTCGGCCGATGTGTAAGACAGTCCGTTGAATTTGAACTTTGGATGTATGGTTGGTGAGGTTGGCATCTTAGTTCGATCTATTCTGTTCCTATATCCAGCAAGGATTCATCTGGAGGTGGCTGCACTTTTCCAAAAAGTTTTCCTTGCCAATCCTTCCATTTATAGCGCCATGCCATGATTCCCAAAAAGATGGGGTATACCACCAATACGGGAATTAGCACATCCCAGCCCAACGCGGGTTCTGAAACATCTTTTAGTATGGAGTTTGTTTGGAACGCCGTCCAGTCTGCTGTTACCAAAAGGGCTGCTACCAAATTGTTTCCCGCGTGAAACCCTAGAGCCAACTCCAGTCCTTCATCCATTAATGTCATAATACCCAGTAAAAATCCAGTTCCTATATAGTACACCATGATAATGGGTCCCAATTTATCTACTTCCGGATTGAAATAGTGCATACCGCCAAAAAGTACCGAAGTGATGAATAGTGGGGCAAACTTACTTTTAAACATGACTCCAAAACCTTGCATTAAATACCCTCTAAATAGATATTCTTCAAAACTGGTTTGCAACGGAATCATCACAATGGCAATAACTGCAAGGATTAAAAATGGACCCCAATTAAACTGTATGACATAGTCTTCGGGATAGGAATAATAGTCGATAAGCGTCGTACCTATGGTAAAAACAGCGATAAGGATGAAGCCAAACCAAAACCGTCCCCAATCTATCTTTTTTCTTGAAGTGGTAATTCGCAACATAGGTTGCCGATGCACATACTTAAGCCATATGTACAGACCGATTAAGCCAATTACAAATGCCAGGAGCATCAAAAAGAGTGTGAGATTAGAATCCAATACCTGCATAATGGCATTGGGGTCTTCTAAAATTGTAAAGGCATCTCCCCCATCGGAAATTGCCTTCATCATTGCGGCAATAATAAAGGGAAAGGAACCAAATTGCCAAATAAAAAAAACAACTCCAAAACCAACGATATAGCGCCAGCCTTCGTGAAGGTATTTGTAAGCTAATTGTATGAACATAAATTCTCTTTAAAACGGATTAGAACACCATTGAGCCTGTTTGTTACATTATTTCAGATACATCCCAAGCCAATTGGGTATTGTACCCTATTTTCCCGTTGCTTACTTCTAGAGGCGACGGGAAATTATTGGTATACAAACTACCAGTCCCCAATCCTTGCGGCAATTTACTACTTTTTGTAAATGTATACTGAGAAATGGCATTCAATCCCACATTGCTTTCCAATGCAGAGGTAATCCACCATTCGATTCCCGTATTTTCAGCAAGTGAAATCCATTCGTCACTTCCCTGAAAACCACCAATAAAGCTCGGCTTAAGGATGATATACTGTGGTTGAATGGTTGTTAACATCTCACTCTTTTTTTCAACATCAAAGACACCAATTAACTCTTCGTCCAAGGCAATCGGTAATGGGGTCATTTCACATAAGCGAGCCATTTCCTGCCATTGTCCCTGTTTAATAGGTTGTTCAATAGAATGGATGCTCCACTCGGAAAGGTACTTCAATTTATCTAAGGCTTCCAAAGGTGAGAAAGCACCATTCGCATCGACCCTAAGTTCTATTTCACTAGGTGAAAATTCCTTGCGAATAGACTTTAAAAGTTGAATTTCGGAATCAAAATCGATCGCACCTATTTTCATTTTCAAGCAGGTAAACCCGCTTTTCAATCGTTCGGCAATCTGTTGCTTCATAAAGGCCGCTTCGCCCATCCAGATAAGGCCATTTATAGGTATTGATTGCTCGCCATCGGAAAACTGAGAAGGAAAGATGTGAAACGGATCCGAAGCATTAAACGATTTAAAGGCCGTTTCTAAACCAATCTGAATAGAAGGGAACTCTTTTAATTCTTCATAAAGCACATCCAGTCCTAAAGAGATATGATCACAAGCCCATGCAAGTTTTTGTTCATAATCCGGGCGATCGTCTATACTTAATCCCATTAAAAGACCGCATTCCCCAACGCCCCATTGGTCATTTTCTCTCAAAAGGATATAGAATGCTTCCTTTGTTTGCAATACTCCCCTAGAGGTTCCTGCTGGGCGTTTGAATTGAAGAAGATGTTTTTTATACGACGCGTGCAAAGTGGTTATTTAAAATGTGCTATTATACATTGATTGATTCCCCTATGCCCAAAAGAATGAGCTCTTTTCCCGCTTCACTAAATTTATCCTTCGCCACTTGGGTATCTATTTCAATAAAACCAAATGTATTGTAATGCACTCCCAAAATACGGTTGCACTCAACGAAATCACTCGCTATGATAGCATCTTCCACTCCCATGGTAAAATTATCGCCAATGGGAAGAATGGCCAAGTCAAGTTTTGTTCGCATTGGGATGAGTTTCATATCCATGGTCAATGCGGTATCACCTGCGATATAGATATTTTTGTCTTCCCCTTCTATCACAAAGCCTCCGGGAAAGCCACCATCTGTTCCATCATCGAATGTACTGGTATGAATGGCGTTTACGTATTTCACTCTTCCGAAGTCGAATTGCCAGCTTCCACCGTGGTTCATTGGGTGTACCTTGTATCCCTTACCTTGATAATGCATGGCTATTTCGTAGTTAGAAACAATAGTTGCCCCGGTATTCTTGGCAATGGCTTCTGCATCCAGTACATGATCTAAATGTGCATGTGTGAGTAAAATATAGTCTGCCTTCAAGTCATTCACGGAAACCGAGTCTTTGGATAATGGGTTACCGGATATGAATGGGTCTATAATAATGTGCTTTCCTGAAGTTTCTATGGAAAGACTGTTTTGACCGTAAAACGTGATCTTCATAGTGTGATTTTTCACCCAAAAGGGCAGTTAATTACTTCAGTAAATTTAATGTTCTTTTCCCTATGGAACAATTTTGTTTCAATGTAAAAAGGAGAAGAGAATCGCAAAAGCGAATGTACTCAATGCCACTTTCTTCAATTCGGAGTCCAATAATCGAGGTTCGGAATTCTTCGCCACAGTCATCATATTAAGAACCAAAGGAATAAATGTGATTAGGTATAGAAACTGTAAAGGTGTCTGATACTTTAGCAAGGTATAAAGCACGGCACAGATCATTCCTATAAGCAATAGGAAATAGTGATAATTCTTGGCCTTAACACTACCCCATTTGACCACAAGTGTGTTCTTTCCCACTTTGGCATCGTTCTCTATATCGCGTAAATTGTTAAGGTTTAAGACTGCCGTACTGAAAACCCCAATACTTGTAGCAGGTAATAGCAGTTCCCAAGTCAAGGACTTGGTGAAGAGAAAATAAGTTCCCAAGACGCTAACCAAACCAAAAAAAAGAAACACGAAAATATCGCCCTTACCCGAATAACCGTATGCACTTTTGCCTACGGTATATTTTATGGCTGCAATTACGGCAGCTATGGCCAAATTGAAAAAAATGAATGCCAAGAGAATATTTTCATTGCCAAATGCCATGAAGATAAGCATACTGGCAATAAGCAAGGTAATTCCAGCCGTTACGTACATTCCACGCTTCATTTGTTTGGGGGAAATAACGCCACTGGCCACCATTCGCTTTTCACCATCCCTATTTGCATCCGTTCCCTTCACACCATCGCCATAATCGTTGGCAAAATTGGATAGGACTTGAAAGCCAATGGTAGTTAAGATGGCCAACCAGAATAATGGCCTTTGTGTTATATACGGTGGATAACACATTATGATATTGGATTTCTCCCAAATTGAAGTGTATTCTATATGGGCAAGTATTGGATTTCCAAGGGCCGCACCGACAATAATTCCAGAAACAGATAAAGGAAGGGTTCTTAATCGTGCTGCGCCTAGCCAAGCTTTCAATTGTGACATATTTGAAAATTACCGCACAAAAATAGGGTAAAAAAGAAAATCCGCCCCTACAAATGCAGAAACGGACCTTCCATTACTAACTAAATTTATCTAACTATGAATCTGGCAATTTGCCCTTGATTATTCTTAATGATGTAAGTGCCGCTTGTATACGTTGCAACATTAATTACGGCAACTTCGCCAGTGGTAGCGATCAGTCTTCCTGTGATATCATAGATTTCATAAGCCCCTGGCTTATTTAAGAAAATCATATCATCTGCTGGGTTTGGATATACCACCAATTTCGTTGAAGCCGTTTCGAAATCATTTACAGAAAGAATGTCGTTATTGATTTCGAATACGCTCAATGTGGCACTTTCTTCGTTTGCGATTACCAACAAACCGGTGTCGGTTGGACTATCTTCGAAAGGAATATAAATCACGCCTTCTGGAGCCAAATCTCCCATTTCGTCACCTCCTGGGGTGGCATCACGACTGTTTTCGTACTCCAAGAAAACTGGATTGGCAGGATCGGTTACATTGTATACCATTAGCCCTCCTATTCTTTCCAATAATATAAAGGCGTAGTATTCTCCATTGATTTCTTCAACAATAACGCCTTCTGGTTCAGGTCCTTTATTGTCGCTTCTATTTTTGAAGTTGTTATTACTATTACTGGCATTGAAGATGCCGCCATATACTGGGTCATTGGCAGTTATTACCTCGAAATCATTGGCACTGTCGTACACCAAGTTGCCAGAGTCAGCTTCGAAAATACTAAAGGAACGTCCTCCAAATACATGGATTTGCTCGAATAGACCGTCATTATCAATATCACCAGAAGCATTTGTAACATTTATTTCTGAAAGGTTGCTTTCCATTTCCAAGACATCAATGTCTGAGAATAAAGCGGGATCCAGGTTGTAATCGTCATCATCGATCTTTCGTTCCTCTTCATACGTATCGTATTCCCTTGCGTCTCCCTCATTGGCAGTAACAACATAGGTTGTTCCATTTACATCATAGGCAGTAATGGCATCAGGCATATACATTCCGTAGATAGGCCAGTTTGCATCAAAGATGAAATCGGTTTCATCGCTTACGTCGATCGTATTTGAGAACTGACTGTGATCTTTCAATCCAAAGGGTAAAATATCGGTAATTTCCATGTTTACTAAATCTACTATAGCGTATGCATTATTTTCTTGAAGGGAAACATACGCTGTTTGTGAATCGTCGGAAACAGCTACGTACTCTGGCTCAAGATCTTGGGAAACGCTTGCTCCTGGTCCGTAGATACGAACTCCTGCATCTTCCAGTTCAGATTCTTGCGAATCGAATGCATTAAAGTCTAAGGTAGTAACATTTGCTTGCGAGATGTTACCCAAACCACCACTTACATCGATAATGGAAATACTCCCTTCCGGATCGATCGAATAATCATCGTTGGGCTCACCTTCGTTAGCCACGATTATTTTGGTTCCATCGGGCGTGAAAGTTACCATATCTGGTAAAGCACCTACTTCTAGGTATACTCCGAATGTGTTTGCTACATCACCAATAAGGACGGTTCCGTTATCGGTTTTTTCTATCCCTGAAATCGCCAAGGCATATAATCCTCCATAAGTTGCCACACTCTGTACACCATCCCCTGTAGCAGCAAAATCGATGGACAAGTTGGTGGACATATTGCTAGGATCGGAAAAGTCGATGAATTCCAATTTTGTAGCGTTGGTTACTAAAATCTGCTGACTATCGGCATCATAAGCAGCAATCTCTGCAGTACCATCTCCATCTACCAAGTAACTTGTGAGGTAAGTTACGTCCAATTGGCTGTCGTCGCCAGCAGGAACGGCAGTATCATCATCCAAAATGTAAATGCCGATGGTATCATTGGCCCCTAGCGTTACATTATCTTCATTCTGAAGTTGAAGTACGAAAAACGTATCCCCTTCGTCATCAGAATTGTTTGTAATAGGAATGGTTATCGTTTGTGGTCCTGACTGAGCTATTGGGAAGGTCAGTGTTTCGGTTGAAACATAATTAAAATTGGAACCATTCACAGCAGTTCCGCCCGAAATCAAGACCACATCAACAGATCCTTCCTCGGTCGGGGCCTGATCTGGCACCACTGAAATTTCGATGGAACTATCATTTTCATCTACGGAAATAAAGGCATTTTCGAACTCAACATCGGCAATGATAATAGGATCTGCCTCAAAACGTATGTTATCTAGGTACAAGGCCTCACTTCCAGAGTTGGAACGCAATTCCACTACCAATTGTACTATAGCATTATCCGGTACAGAAACACTCACAGTTTGCCATATATCTTCGATTCCTAAGTCGTCGATATCGTTCCCTTCTGTATTTAGGACATCAATTTCAGTAGCGTTAGTCAGATCACGAACATATATACGGATGCGATCATTTGCATCGTCATTAACAGTTCCGTCACCTTCCCATCCAGTACCGTTAACAAAATAATCTACAAAAACAACGTTGTTTGAAAATCCAGCGAAATCTACTACGTCGAATTCCAAGATCATGTTTCCGTCCGGATCAGACATTTGGTATCCGTTGGCCCCATCTGTGTATGAAGTTACATCTCCTGTAAAATCCGTAGTTCCTACAAAGTCACCATCGGTAAGACCACTACCAGGTGTGTCATAGGGAACATATGTAGCATTGTATCCCATTTCTCCACCTGTTGAGGTGAAATCAACTTCAGGTTCACCGACATTGTTAATCAAATCATGGGCGGTACCAGCATCGCCGCTATCTGTATATTGCCCTCCAGGTACAGGAGGTTCTTCAAAACTGGTTGCAGCTATTTGAGCTTGGAGTATGCTAAAGCATCCAAAAAATGCCAGGGTAAAAAAGGTAATTTTCTTCATTTGATATTCATTTATTAATTAGCAATACAAAATTACCGAGGTAGTTTGCGATGGGTTTTAGCTAATCTTTAAGTAATAATGAAGTGAATATTGTTTTATTGAAGAAATACTCTTTTAGAAATTAAGAGAAAGTAAAGTAAATGTTAGCGCTATCGATAGATAGTATAAATTTCATATTTTTAACAAATAACCCATCAAAAACAAACAACAAATGAAAAGAAACCCTGACTTAGGCTTACTTATTTTACGGGTAGGCATTTCCGCCTTAATGCTTACACATGGAATCCCCAAATTATTGGCATTTATTAATGGAGACACTTCAATCGTAGGAGACCCTATCGGATTAGGAGGGCTCATTTCATCTATTTTAGCTCTTCTTGGCGAATTTGTTGCTCCCGTTTTAATCATTATTGGAATTAAAACGCGCCCTGCAGCTCTGGTAGCAATGATTACGATGGCTGTTGCAGCATTTATTGTTCATGCGGCAGATCCCATCGCAACCAAGGAAAAGGCATTACTATATCTCATAGGTTTCTTAGCCATTGCCATTATGGGAGCTGGACGACTTTCAGTAGACAAAAAATAACACCTCCGGGAACCTTTTAATCCCGAAAATGTTTTAATTATAATCGCTAGGACCTTTTTCCTAAAAGTTTCTAGCGATTTTTTATAGGGATAAGGAATTCCATGGGGTCCCTAGATACCCAGTTCCGAGATGAGGTAAGAAACGAAAGTTTAATCGAAGATTTTAGTGAGCAGTTCTTTGAGTAAATCACCCTGCGATACATTGGACGCACCCACACCTTTACTTTTCATATCGACCTCACGAATGGCAGACACGATTTTGCTTACTTTTTTCATAGGATAATTTCGAGCAGCGATTTCATAATCCTTTATAAAATATGGACTTACCCCTAATACCTTAGGAGCTTGTGCAGGGTTGGAAAGGGAATGATACTTCAATAATTTTGAAAAGAAACTGTACAATAACGCAACGGTCATGACAAGGGGATGGTTTTTAGGGTTTTGAGCGAAATATTGTACGATACCAAAGGCTTTTTTCACATCCCGTACCCCTATGGCATTCTGTAGCTCAAAATTATTAAAGTCTTTACTGATCCCAATATTTTCTTCAATGATTTGTGGCGTAATCTGTTCTCCCTCTTTTACTATTAATTGCAACTTTTGCAATTCATTGTTTACCTTGCTCAAATCATTACCCAAAAATTCGGTAAGCATTTGTGCAGCTTTTGGACTAATGGTATATCCCTTACCTCCCATGACCCTTCGAATCCAGTCTGGAACCTGATTTTCATAGAGTTTCTTGCTTTCGAATAGGATTCCGTTCTTTTTGAGAATCTTCGTTAGTTTCTTCCGGGCATCCAATTTTTTGTACTTGTAACAAACAACAAGAACTGTTGTGGGCTGTGGGTTTTCGACATATGAGGCCAGATTTTCTATAGTGCGGGCCAAATCCTGGGCCTCCTTTACAATGACCACCTGGCGTTCGGCCATCATGGGGTAACGTTTGGCGTTGCTAACAATATCATCTATGGACACATCCCTTCCATACAGTACCATCTGATTAAATCCTTTCTCCTCTTCGGTTAAAAGGTTGTCTTCAATATAATCACTAATACCATCTATGTAGTAGGGTTCTTCCCCCATTAAAAAGTAGATGGGAGCAGCATTTCCCTGCTTAATCTCCCCAATGATCTGCCGTACTTGGTCTAGTGCCAAAAGAATTCGTTTGTTGGTTAGGCGCAGTCCATTACTTAGCTCATACCTTGACTGCACCTGAGGAAACAAGCTCTACCTAAAAATTATGAAATAAGCGTTGGAAAGTGTTTCTTTGTTTGATGCTGAAATTGAATTTTCCAGAGTACTCCTTCCGTTTCAAAAATAGGGAAAACAAACGACTGATTTTCGATCCCATTCGAAAAAAATTTGTGGTCCTCACTCCCGAGGAATGGGTCAGGCAGCATACCGTTCAATTCTTGATTTCTGAAAAGGAATATTCACCACATTTAATAAACGTTGAAAAGCAATTACTGCTCAACGATACCAAAAAAAGATATGATATCGTAGTTTTTAACACCGATGGATCCATATTCCTAATCGTAGAATGCAAAGCACCCCATATTCCTATTACCCAAGAAACTTTTGATCAAATTGCCAGGTATAATCTAGTAACCCACGCAAGTAATTTAATGGTTACTAATGGGGTAGATCATTATTACTGCAGAATGGATTATACCAACGAACGTTATGTCTTCTTGGAAGATCTTCCAGCAACTGACTAAAAATGTTTTTCTTTGCCCTGTGAAAGTTGCCGTCGTCATATTGAATTGGAATGGAAAATTGCTATTGGAGCAATTTTTACCCTCCGTTATAGCACATTCTAACGAAGCAACCATTTATGTGGCCGACAATGCCTCTTCAGATGACAGTATCGCATTTGTTAAAGAAACCTATTCTACGGTAAAAATCATTCAGAATAGGGAAAATGGCGGTTATGCCAAAGGGCACAATGATGCCCTTAAGGATCTTACCGAAGATGTTTTTGTGTTGTTGAATAGCGATGTAGAAGTAACCGAAGACTGGTTAATACCCGTCATTTCGGAATTCGATAAAGATAATGGTTTGGCGGCTGCCCAACCAAAAATCCTGGATCATAAGGACAAGGCGTATTTCGAATATGCAGGAGCCGGTGGTGGGTTTATAGATAGATTGGGATATCCATATTGCCGTGGACGTATTTTCAACACCTTAGAAAAGGATGAAGGGCAATACAATGATACTATCACTATTTTTTGGGCCACTGGAGCCTGTCTCTTTGTAAGAAGGGAAGCTTTTTGGAATGTCGGAGGGTTAGATGAAGATTTGTTTGCGCATCAGGAGGAGATAGACCTTTGCTGGCGTATGCAGTCACAAGGAGGTAAAATTAAGTATATAGGTAGTTCAACTGTTTACCATTTAGGCGGCGCTACCTTATCGGCAGCCGATCCTAAAAAAACCTTTTATAATTTCAGAAATTCATTACTCATCCTTTTAAAGAATGTAATGGGTTTTGTTGCTTGGCGTCGCATATTTATTAGAATGATTTGGGATGGTATCGCGGGTCTCATGTTTCTCGTACAGGGAAAGCCTAGGCATTTCATCGCCATCCTAAAAGCACATTTTAGTTTTTACCGCCTTATTCCCAAGTACTTAAAAAAGCGTAAAAAATGGGCGTCGGGGCTTTCTTACGCCACAATAAATTCTGTGGTTTGGAAGTACTATATTGCAAAAAAACGTAACTTTAACAACCTCTAATAAACTTTACCTAAAATAATGTTAAGTGCCATTTGGCAACTGAATGAATTTATAATTTTGACTCACCTAATTTCGTAACAAAATGAAAAAGCTATTTATTCTATTAGTCTCTGTTGGGCTTGTTTTCACTTCCTGCGTGTCGAAAAAAACATATGCCGAATTAGAAGCTAAACAAAAGAAAACACAAGATTTACTAAATACTGCAACCGTTAAACTTAATGCTTGCGAAGCAGACAGAGCAGCAGCCAATGCACGCATCGCATCATTGGAAGAGCGTATTGCAGATCTTCGCAAAACCAATACCGATCTAATTCAAAGCTCTAAGGACTTAACAATTCTCACCAAACAAGGGGCTACGAACCTAGAGAAGTCATTGGAAAGTTTGAAGGAAAAAGATTTAAAGATTAGTCGTCTGCAAGATGCCTTGAACAAAAAAGACAGTGTTACCCTTGCTTTGGTCACCAGTCTTAAGAAAGAGGTAGGATTAGATGATGAAGATATTGAAATCAACGTTGAAAAAGGAGTCGTATTCATTTCCCTAAGTGATAAAGTATTATTTAGAAGTGGAAGCTATAATTTGTCTTCAAGGGCTAATGAGATTCTTGGAAAAGTGGCTACCGTAATCAATAGTAAGCCAGATTTCGAAGCTTTGGTTGAAGGACATACCGATAATGTGCCTTTCGCTAAAGGTGTATTAATTGACAACTGGGACTTGAGTGCGAAACGATCCACTGCGGTAGTACGTAAATTGATGGAACTTGGTGCCAATCCTTCGCAACTGATTGCTGCTGGTAGAAGTGAATATGTGCCATTAGTTCCCAATGATACGGCTGAGAACAAATCGACAAATCGTAGAACCAAAATTTATATCCTGCCTAAAATTGATCAATTCTATGAAATGATCGAGGATGAATTGGAAGTACTTTCCAATGAAGGTGGCGGTGAAGGTGAAGGCGACGGCGGAGGAAATTAAACCCCGATCGTTCGAATATATTAAAAGAACCTAGCGACTTTGCTGGGTTCTTTTATTTTTAAACAATACGCTTACTTGAAAACTTTTGTAATTTTAAACCATGGAAACTCATTTTCAATTGACGGATGCCGAATTCGAAAAGCAATTCGAAGAGGCTTCCTTAGACCCCGGGCTCTTTAACCACCAGGCACATTTGCGCTTGGCTTGGATACATATTTCCAACTACGGTATTGATCCCGCCATTGACCATATCTCCGCTCAACTGAAAAATTATACTACTTCTTTGGGAGCAGCGGACAAATACCATGAAACAGTAACGGTTGCAGCCATTCGGGCCGTGTACCATTTTACCTTAAAATCGAAGGCCACGACATTTATGGAGTTCATTGAAGAAAACCCACGGTTAGAACATAACTTCAAGGATTTGATGGATGCACATTACGGGTTCGATCTTTTCAGTTCGCAGGAAGCGAGAAAGAACTACTTGGCACCGGATTTGCTGCCGTTTGACTAAATTCCCATCTTAAGTTGGCATTTCCTGAGAAAACGTGAGCACCACAAACTCCGCTGGGTGTTCGATGGCTACTTTCACCACAACATTCATTAGGCCATTTAGGATATCATCGCTTGTCATCGTGGTACCCAATCCACATTCTACAGAAAATGCATCCGATGCTTTAGCCCCGACTAGTCCTCCTTCCTTCCATACTGTAGTTAAAAAGCTACTAATATCCATTTTCACGGTCTCCCAGGTATTCTTGGTATTAGGCGAAAATATAAACGCTTGAGCGGCCAATTTGCATGATTGTTCCAAAAACTCCAGAGTTCGGCGAACCGATAAGTATTTCCAATCTGGATTTTCTTGTTGATTTTCCTCTTTTGAATTTGATGTAGTATCTCCCATATTTTCTATATATAAACATACATGGATCCTTCCCACTCTGTGTTTCCCTGTATGACGAATGACCCAAGCTGTGTGGGCGTGGGATTGGGTAACCCATTTGAATTAAATTTCGAGACTTCCCTTTCCTTCCCGTATGAGTTCAGGTTCGCCGGAGGTGAGATCGATTACAGTAGATGCGATGTTTCCCCCATATCCCCCATCGACCACAACATCGACAAGGTCCGCCCATTTTTCGTAGATCAATTCGGGATCGGTGGTATATTCGATCACCTCATCTTCGTCCTTGATGGATGTGGATACAATTGGATTTCCCAATTCCCTTACAATTGCTTGGGTAATGGAATGGTTCGGGACCCGAATTCCCACTTCCTTTTTCTTTTTGAAAACATTGGGCAGATTATTGTTCCCTGGCAATATAAAGGTATACGGGCCAGGCAATGCCCTTTTCAACAATTTAAAGGTACTGGTGTCAATTTGCTTCACATAATCGCTAAGATTACTCAGATCTTCGCAAATAAAAGAAAAGTTGGCCTTTTCCAATTTCACCCCTTTAATTTTAGCAATACGCTCTAATGCTCCTTTATTGGTGATGTCGCAACCCAATGCGTATACTGTATCGCTTGGGTAGATAACCAACCCGCCTGCTTTAAGGGCATCCACCACCTTTTTTACCTCTTTGGGGTTGGGGTTTTCTTCGTAAATCTTTATGAATTCAGCCATAGCATTAATTTTTGAGGGGGATTACAGAAATGAGCTATTACATTAAAGATACTGCACTTTTAGTTTACCTCATAATAGAATGCCAAATATTTCGTTTGTATGTGTAAACCCTCCTTTATGAAAAAAATAGTTTTCTTTTTTGTTTTTTTCTGCAGTCTTACTTTTTTATTGGGTTCTTGTTCTTCGGAAGATGATGAAACGATGAATGATGCTGGCACAGGTTCATTAGAGGCCATTTCATTTATGGATGTTTCCTATGGGTCGCATCCCTTGCAAACGTACGATCTGTATCTGCCCGAAGGAAGGTCCATGGATAAAACTAAAACCATCATGTTAGTGCATGGTGGCGGTTGGACTGGAGGTGATAAAGAGGATATGGACTCCTTCGTGGGTACTATTCAGTTGTTGCATCCAGATCATGCTATCGTGAATATAAACTATGTGCTATCTAACATAACTACTCCTGCCTTTCCCAATCAATTCCTAGATATTGACGCTGTTATAGAGAAGTTGAATTCGGAGCTCGAAGAACTTCAAATAACAAACGAATTTGGAATGATCGGCACGAGTGCGGGGGCCCACTTGGCATTGATGTACGACTCCATATACGATTTGGACGATCAGGTGAAGTTTGTCGCCAATATTGTAGGCCCAACAGATTTTACCGATCCCTTCTACGCAGAAGATCCTAACTTCAACTTTGCATTTAGTTTCCTCGTAGACGAAAACACCTATCCAGAAAATGCTGTGGAGGCGGTAAGTCCGGTTTATAATGTGAATGGAAATACAAGTCCTGTCGTTATGTTCTATGGCAATCAGGATCCTTTAGTACCACTAACCAATGGAACTTCAATGGAAACCGCTTTAAATGAAGGCTTGGTTTCCTATGGCTTTTCAGTCTATGAAGGTGGGCACGGAGACGACTGGAGCGATGCCGATTATGCCAACCTCCAACAACAGATAAACAATTATATCGAGCAATACTTACCTATCGATTAATAGACGAGTCTTTTAGTATGTCTGGTACCATGGGCAGGGATTATTATAGCATTTTTGGGGTAATTATATGCCTCGGTAGCCTTAGTTGGTTGTTTTCGATAGAATGGCAAATTTATGACGATTATATGCGAACTTCTGGGAAGGCCCGTGCATTATTTGGAATAAACGAGTTGGCTTATTTGAACAAACTTTTACTTAGTATCGGTGGAATCTTAGGCTTTATATGTGCTTTCCTAGCTTACAGACGTAATGAACATAAAGGAGTGATCCGGATTTTGATGGTGCTCGCCCTTATCACCATGTTGCTACCATTTTTCAAGGTTTGGAGTTGGTTTGTCCCTGAAATTTAATCGACCACATTTAATTTGGCAAAACGAAGCAGCAATTTCTTCAATCCGCCATTTTCAAATTGAATTTCAGCTTTCGTATCTGCCCCTACCCCTTCTATCTTCAGGATTTTTCCTTTCCCGAAGCGTACATGTTCTACGATCTTGCCTACCTCAATGTTCTCGGAAGAAGGATCGAAATTCTTACTGGCCGAACTAGTTACGGGTTTCAATTTCCGCAATTTTCGCAATTGTTCTTCAGTAGGTCCCTTGGGTGGGGTCCCGGAGGTTGGCTTTCGCAAACGCAGTTTGCTTTTGTCTACTTCCCCAAAGATATCTGCATCCAATAATGGCTTGTATCTATGTTCGGTTACTGGGGTGAGGTACTCTAGATATGATTCATCTATTTCTTCAATAAATCGACTTGGTTCCGCATCGATTAGCTTTCCCCAACGGTAACGGCTTTGGGTATACGTAAGAAAGGCTTGTTTCTCTGCCCTGGTGAGCGCCACATAGAAAAGTCGCCGTTCTTCCTCCAGTTCGGCACGGGTATTCATGCTCATTCCACTGGGAAATAGATCCTCTTCCATCCCAACAATGTAGACATACGGGAATTCAAGCCCTTTTGCCAAATGCACCGTCATTAAAGCCACACGGTCATCATCACCTTTGTCATTATCCATATCGGTAGCGAGTGCTACATCTTCCAAGAATTCGGAGAGTGATCCTGTCGTATCGGCAAGTTCTTTTTGTTCTTCCACGAAATCCCGAATACCATTAAGTAGTTCCTCAATATTTTCGATTCGAGCAATTCCTTCGGGTGTACCGTCCTTTTTAAGCTCTTGTACCAGTCCTGTTTTCTTGGTCACATGCTCGGTAATCTCAAAAGCATTATACCCCTGATTCAGCACTTGAAAACTCTCGATCATGGTCACGAAGTTCTGAAGCTTGGTTTTTGTACCGCTATTTATTTTTAGGTCTATTTTGTCTATGGCTTTCATTACATCGATAATGGGTCGATCGTAATGATTGGCTGCTACTATCAATTTATCCATAGTGGTCTGCCCAATTCCCCTGGCTGGGTAATTGATGACCCTTTTCAAAGCCTCTTCATCTTTAGGGTTTAGTATAAGCCGCAAATATGCCAGGACATCCTTTATTTCTTTTCGTTGGTAAAAACTGAGTCCTCCATAGATCCTGTATGGAATGTCTTTTTTCCTTAGTGCATCTTCCATGGCACGGGACTGGGCGTTGGTTCGATACAGAATTGCAAAATCCCCATAGCCAATTTGATTGTTCATGGCAGTTTCGAAAATATTGCTTGCCACAAACCGACCCTCGTCCCCATCGGTCATACTGCGATTTACCTTTATCTTATTCCCTTCTGCATTTGCAGTCCAAACCACCTTATCTAGACGGTTCTTATTCTTTTCAATTATACTATTGGCTGCATTTACTATATTCTTCGTGGAGCGATAATTCTGTTCAAGACGGTAGACCTGTACGTCTTCATAATCTTTCTGAAAGTTCAGGATATTATTGATATTGGCACCCCGAAAGGCATAAATACTCTGCGCATCGTCCCCTACCACACAAATATTCTGAAAGCGATCACTTAATGCACGCACTATAAGGTATTGACTGTGATTGGTATCTTGGTACTCGTCTACCAAAATATAGCGGAATCGATCTTGGTACTTTGCCAATACCGCAGGAAAACGTGTAAGCAGTTCATTGGTTTTGAGCAAAAGGTCATCGAAATCCATGGCTCCAGCCTTAAAACAGCGATCCACATAATTTTTATAGATATCCCCTAATCTTGGCATCTTAGCCATGGCGTCAGCCTCCATCAATTCCGGGTTCTGAAAATAGGCCTTTACCGTAATCAAGCTGTTCTTGTAAGAGGAAATTCGGGAATAGACCTGCTTGTATTTGTAGATATCCTTATCCAGTTGCATTTCCTTTATGATTGCCCGTATCACACTTTGTGAATCCTGCGTATCATAAATCGTAAAATTTGACGGATAACCCAATTTATCTGCCTCGAACCGAAGTATTTTTGCAAAAATACTATGAAAAGTCCCCATCCATAGGTTCTTGGCTTCACTATTTCCAACAATTTGGGCGATACGCTTCTTCATTTCACGTGCCGCCTTATTCGTAAATGTAAGTGCCAGTATATTGAAGGCATCTACCCCTTGGGACATAAGGTAAGCAATGCGAAAGGTTAGTACACGGGTTTTTCCAGAACCTGCTCCAGCAATCACAATCATGGCCCCATCTTTCTGTAATACAGGAGCTCGTTGTGCATCGTTCAATTGTTCCAAATAATCTTGCAAATCCTTTCTTGAATGAAGTAATTATAAGGTGTGAAAATACAGAAATTACAGGGAATGAAATACCAGTGAAATGAGAATTTATAAACAACTCTTGTACGTTGTAGTTGCTGAAAATTTTAAATATCTTTAGCACAATAGAGCGAATCATATGAACCAACCATTGGTATTCGGCAAACCAATTACCAATCATTATTTACAGTTACTTTATGAAAAGATTATTTGTTATTTCCCTTTTAGCCCTCTTTTTTGTGATACCCAGCTATGCGCAAATGGATAAGGAAGTCCTTAAGGATATTGAGGCCATCGAATCTAAGGTCATAGATTGGCGACACTATTTCCACCAATACCCTGAACTTTCGAACAGGGAGTTTAAAACTGCAGAGAAAATTGCTGATCACCTCAGAAGCCTGGGAATGAAAGTGGAAACAGGAATTGCAAAAACGGGAGTGGTTGGAATTCTGGAAGGGGAACAACCCGGTAAAGTAGTTGCACTACGTGCAGATATTGATGCCCTGCCGGTAACTGAACGTAATGACCTTTCATTTAAAAGTGAAGTAACTAGCACGTTTCTGGATACTGAAACGGGTGTAATGCATGCCTGTGGCCATGATACACATATATCCATCTTAATGGGTGTGGCAGAGGTATTATCAAATCACAAAGACAAAATTAAGGGTACTGTCAAGTTTATATTTCAACCTGCAGAGGAAGGCCCACCTCCCGGGGAAGAAGGAGGGGCCAAGCTTATGATCAAGGAAGGGGTATTAAAGAATCCAGATGTGGACGCTATATTCGGATTGCATATTAATAGTGGAACCCCCGTAGGAACCATAAAATATAAAAGTGGCGGCACCATGGCTGCGGTAGAGCGATTTGTAGTAACGGTAAATGGAAAACAAACCCATGGATCTGCACCTTGGACCGGAGTTGACCCTATCTTAATTTCTGCGAAAATAATTGATGGGTTCCAAACTATTATTAGTCGGGAATCCCCCTTGGTTGAGGAAGCAGCTGTCATTACGGTTGGAAAAATCACCGCCGGGGTTCGTTTCAACATAATTCCGGAAAGCGCAGAGATGATAGGCACAGTACGTACATTAGACCCTAGGATGCGGGAACTTATCATGCGGCGTATGAACGAAATGGCCGCCGATATTGCCAAGGCCTATGGTGGAAGTGCTACTATAGAGTGGCAAAACAATACGGTGGTAACTTATAATGATCCTGCACTCACCGCTCAAATGCTACCTACTTTAGAGAGTGTGGCTGGAAAGGACAATGTAAAACTAATGAAGGCAACAACGGGAGGAGAGGATTTTTCGTACTTCCAAGAAGTAGTGCCGGGGTTTTACTTCTTTTTAGGAGGTATGACACCCGGAAATACCGAACCGTTTCCGCATCACACGCCCGATTTTAAGATTGACGATGCAGGAATGCTTTTAGGCGTAAAGGCAATGACACAAGTCACCATAGATTATTTAGCCAATTAAAATAAGACGACTTTTATGGACACTGTTATCGAGATAGTGAAATCCATCCCTTGGTGGGGTTGGATAGTTTTAGTTTTGGGGATTATTGCACTACGTGACATCATTCAGAGAAGGCATACCATTCAGCATAACTTCCCGATCATAGGTCATATTCGGTATATATTTGAGAGTATTGGACCCGAAATGCGACAATATTTCGTAGCGAATAATAGAGAAGAGCTTCCATTTAATCGAATTGAGCGTGGGTGGATTTATGCCTCTGCCAAAAAGGAGAACAACTACGAAGGGTTTGGAACGGACCGTGATATTTATGCCCATCAGCATATTTTCATCAATAATGCGATGATGCCTTTCAAGTTTGAAAAGGATCATCCCAATGCATTGGACAAAAGTTTTCTTCCTTGTGCCAAGGTAATGGGCGCCTATAACCAACGGAAAAAGCCATACCGTCCGGCCTCCGTAATTAATGTGTCTGCTATGAGCTTTGGATCCTTGAGTGCCAAAGCAGTAGAGTCCTTGAACAAAGGTTGCCATATAGCAGGTGCTTATCACAATACAGGTGAAGGTGGTTTATCTCCCTATCACAGCACGGGAAGTGATGTGGTTTTTCATTTTGGAACAGGATATTTTGGGGTACGGGACGATCAAGGGAACTTCTCGATGGAGAAAATGAAAAAACTAGTTTCGGACAATCCCTTTGTAAAAGCCATTGAAATAAAACTATCCCAAGGGGCAAAACCCGGTAAAGGAGGTGTACTGCCCGGAGCAAAAATAAGTAAGGAGATTGCCGCCATCCGGGGTGTTGAAGTGGGAAAAGATGTATTATCGCCCCCTAACCACAGTGCCTTCTCCAACGTACCTGAGCTTTTAGATTTTATTGAAGCCATTGCGAATGAGACTGGGCTGCCTGTAGGCATAAAAGCCGCCATCGGAAAATTGGATCAGTGGGAACAATTGGCAGATCTAATGGTTGAAAGGGGAAAGGGGCCTGATTTCATTGCCGTTGATGGTGGAGAAGGCGGAACAGGAGCCGCGCCACCCAGCTTTGCCGATCATGTTTCCTTACCTTGGGTTTATGGCTTTAGCGATGTGTACAAGCTTTTCAAAAAGAGAAAAATTACGGATCGTATTGTCTTTATTGGAAGCGGAAAATTGGGCTTCCCCGCCAAAGCTGCCATGGCTTTCGCCATGGGGGCAGATTGTATCAACGTGGCAAGGGAGGCAATGATGAGCATTGGTTGCATACAAGCACAAATTTGCCATACGAATCGCTGCCCTAGTGGCGTGGCGACCCAGAGCAAGTGGCTTCAGAATGGCATAAACATCCCATTAAAGAGCGAAAGGCTCGCACAATACTTTAAATCATTTAGAAAAGAACTGGTCGAGATCACCCACGCTGCTGGTTATGAGCATCCCTGCCAGTTTAAAATGAGTGATATCGAAGTGAATGTAGACGATCATAATCTTTCCAAAGAATTATACCGCACCTATATGTACGAAAAAGACAAGGTAGCCTATACAAACATGCAAGATTTAAAAGATTGTGTATTTTTAGGCGGAAACTATACTGAATCCCATACGAACAACCCTTAAATTGCGTTACTACACTTATGGAAGAAATGACCCAAATCTTAAGTTATGCTTCATATCTATTACCCGCTGTAGTGGTAGGTATTGTTGCCTATTATTTTTTTAAAGGACACATTGCCAACGAAGAAGGCAGAAGGCGGTATTTGGTGCAAAAAGAGGCACAAAACAAAATGCTACCCGCCCGCTTGCAAGCATACGAGCGACTTACCTTGCTTTTGGAACGAATTGATCCCAATAAGATATTGATTCGTGTTAAACCTTTTTCAGATAGTATTGATGAATACGAGAGCCTGCTTATTAAAAATATTGAGCAAGAGTTTGAACATAATGTCACACAACAAATCTATGTCACACCAGAATGTTGGGGGTTGATTAGTGCAGCTAAAAATGCGACCATTCATATTATCCGTCAGGCCGTAATGCACGAAAAAGGAGCAAATGCCGACAAATTGCGCGAGTATTTACTACGCAACTTTATGGAGGAAATAACCCCTTCCCAGAAAGCGCTTGCCTATATTAAAAAGGAAGTTGGGGAATTGTATACCTAAGGCACAAACAGTTTATGCCTTATTGCATATAATACAAGCCCGATCCTGTTTTTAATATTCAGCTTTTCGTATAGTGAATCCCGATACCCCTCAATAGTTTTGGGGCTTAAGAACATCGCTTCCGCAATTTCCCTATAGGTCATTTCGGTACAAGCATGTTTTATGAACTCCAATTCGCGCTCTTTTAGTTGAATTCCTTCCTTTGGCTTCACCAAACTACCTACCAAAAGTTTTGCAATGGTGTTGGTATGGTAATAACCATCCCGCATAACTTGTTCTAATGCTTCCTGCAATTGTTCCTTTTCGGTATCTTTCATTAAATACCCTTTTGCACCAGCTCGGAGCATTCCCAAAATAATATCTTCATCTACCTCCACCGATAATGCCAAGACTAGAACGCTAGGATACGTTTCATTAATAATTTTGGTAGCTGCAATCCCATTGAGAATGGGCATATTCACATCCATGAGGATGATATCAGGCACATTGGCAGGGTATTTCATCTTCTCAAGAAGTTCTTTCCCATTTTTGCAGAGATAAAGGGTTTCGAAACCTTCAAAACTGTTTACCAATTCCTGAATGGCCTGCGCCAATAAAAAATGATCATCTACTATTACGACTTTCTTGGTCATAGTTGGTTTTTAGTTAATGGATATTTCAAAGTTAAGGTAGTTCCTACGTCTTCTTCAGACTGAATTGAAAAACCTGTTTTAATAAGTTGTGCCCTACTCGACATGTTCTTTAGTCCAATACCCGAATAAGATTCCGTTTCGTTAAAACCCACACCATTATCGGATGCCTGAATCACTAATTGCCCATCATTAAAATGCATTTCAACCTTCAGTTCGGTAGCTTGGGAATGCTTGATGGTATTGGTGAAAAACTCTTGAAGAATCCTGAATAAAATGGATTGATCTTTCACATTAATATCCTCAACCTCACCAAAAATGGTTAAACTGGCATCTATGAAACGCATTCTATTAAACCGATCAATCTCCATTTGCACACTTTCCTTTAAACTCAATTTACGAATGGTCTCGGGATTGATCATTTTAGAAAGAGCCCGAAGTTCATCCAACCCATCCCCGATGAGCCGCGCAGCCTGCTTCATTTTTTCTGGATTATCCCCAGCGTTCTGGGCCTTAACTTTTGCCAAAGTCATTACCTGACCAATATTGTCATGCAACTCCCAGCTTATGTTGCGTAAGGTTTCTTCCCTAATCTCAATCTGGGCTTCGGCAAGCTCCCTCTCGAAGGCTTCCTTCTCCTCCTGCCCCTTACGAATAAGTACATTTTTTCTACGTATGAAAATAACGAAAAGCAGCACTAAAAAAAGCCCTGCTACCAACAGAATGGAGATAAAAACTACTAGTTCCGCTGTTCGGTTCGGCTCCATAGGAATCCAATAATAAGTGAAACATTCAGTACGGTAGTCATAATGATCGGCAACTTGAACAAGTAATAAAATTCTTGGCTTGTGGCATAAAAATTCTTACTAACCTTAAAAGGTACCATGGCCAAATAGTAAAAGAAGTATCCGATCCCTATCCAGAACATTAGATTCCTGTCCAGTTTTATTACATTCTCAGAATTCAAAGCTTCATAGAAATAAAACAGAATGCAAATGAGTATCGTAATCCCTGCAATGATATAGGGCCAAATCTGATATTTCAAATGGTAATCTATATCAAGTACTAGTACATCCCAAAGTATCAATCCTAAATACACACCGAACATGAGGACGATAAAACGTTGGAAAAATCTATGGGTTATCTGGGTATGGAAAATATACAATAACACGGAAAAGGAAACTGTATAATACGTATTGTATACAATTGCATTATACCCTTCTCCAAGCCTTCTCCCATAAAAGGTAGCAAAAAACTCATTGCATGCGAAATATACAAAAGCCCAAATAAAATATTTGAAGGGGGACTTCTTGAACTTCTTATAGTTCAAAATACCTATACATGCCGTGAGTAATTGCAAATAGCTTATAAAATGTACTCCCCGAAAAATATCACTTAATAATTCTGTCATTTACGTCTTGCCTTTAACTGGACATAGGCGGCATATTATTCAAATCGTTTCCAATAACCGAAGTACCTTCATCGCCAGGATCGCCTCCCTCGGTTCCCCCTCCACCAGCAAATGGGACCTCTTCCAAGAATGGCAATACCTTGAAATTCCCTATATACCGTTCGAATCCTTCCGAGAACTCCGAATCAATATAAAAGGCTTTGTGCTTTAGCATTTCTGGACCTTCAATCTCTTCCTTACGGATAGTAGGCGCCATAAAAAGGGTATGCCTTCCTCGGTAGTCCCCAATCTTTTGAGGTTCATCCTCTTTATTTTCAGGTTCTCCGGTTCCTTCAAAAACCTTGTCATCTTCATACCCAATCCTCCCAAAATAAAGACTGACTCCTGTAATTTCGGGCTCATCGGGATTCAACTGCTCCAATTCCTTTAGAAATCGCAAATACAATTTAAGCCTTTTTCTACTTATCCAAACATATTCGGTTCCATTGAAATCTGCTACATTCGGCAAACGTTCATTTCTACTGGCTTCCAGATCACTTTTAATCTCCATATTGTAACGCACATAAAGATCCTTTGCCCTGTCATGTGAAAGAGGCATTCCCGACCTCTCGTACCGTTTAATCACTCTACTCCGGCCTTCCCCAGGATTTTCGATCGAATTCCCATCCATTTTTATGGACTGAACCTTCTCTTTTTTGATAGATAATCGTTTAGGTTTCATAATTGAAATTTTTAGGTTGGGTGTAAAAGTATCTAAATTAAAACGGTAGGAAAAGGGGTCTTTACCCCTTTTACCAAAGGGCACTACTCCCCTTCATTTTAAGTGCTGAACCCCATACGTTTCCGTTCAGAAACCCTTGAAAATACTGACTCCTCCAATGATCTTTGTCCTGTATTTCGAAATACATCACCACATGGGCGTACACCGAAAAGCCCAAATAAAAGAGTAGGTAACTAATTAATATAATCATGAAAATTTTTACTCAACTAACTAAAAAAGCATGGCTATTTTGTCTTTTCCTGACAACAGCTAGCTTATTGACAGCGCAGACGTCGAGCTGCGAATCTTTCGATTCTTTTCCGATTACACCCTATTCGGGCCCAGGATGTACAGGAACCCCTGTAGATAACTGGCTAGATAATTGGGGGGTCATTAATACCAACTTAGGCTATAATGACGTGAACAGTCAAAATGGATCCGGCGATGTGTACCTTCACATAGATGATTTAGGCTGTAGTAACGGAGCCAGCTTTTTCTACAATTCTATCGATTTCGCTGGAAACTGGATCGATCAAGTTGGAGGGGTTGGATGTTTCTGTTACGACTTCAGAACCTTCTATATCCAGGTTGGAGCCCTAACCCCTAATTCACTGAGATTGTATGACGGACCTAATCCTCAAGCCTCTACACTCGTGGCTACTTTTGTTTTGGGAGCTCCATTGGATGTTTCTCGGGGATGGGTTCGCATCTGTGCGCCAATCGAATTGAGCTCCGGTGGTAATTTACCGAGTAACGGAGATGGGCAATGGGTCATAAACACAGGGAATGCTGCCGATTGGGATACTTTAATAACAAACGTTGGCTCCGTGGGCTACCTAGTAGACGTTGGTAGTGGGAACGAAATCTTTGGATTGGACAATATTTGTATTAGCCAAGAGTGCGATAGTACGTATAATGAAGATCCACCAACCAATGAAGGCGCCTACTGCTGTGACGAATCCGAAAATAGGGTTGCCAATGGTAATTTTGAATTTGGTAATGTAGACTTTAGCAGCAATTACACTCAGGATTCGGCTACGTTGCCCAGTCAGTACGATGTAACCGATAATGCAAATAACTTTGGAGCCACCATTACAGATCATTCTTTCTGTGCCGATTCTACCGCGTATGCGAATAACAATATGTATTTATTGGTGAATGGTTTGACCAATCAACCATCTGGTTCGCAAAGTGTAATTTGGGAACAAACAGTGGCTGGTTTCGAAAGTGAAAAAGAATATAGATTCTGCGCAAACTTTAAAAACATGCCACAATGCACATTTGATGTTCTTCCAGAAATTACGATACAACTATCGAATGGTGTAAGCCAAACGGCTGTAATCAATACAGATCCTACAGATCCATGTGACTGGCAAAATATTAGTTTTTGTTTTAGGGGACAGGACGAAATGAATTTCCAAATCCTACTCAATGAAGACTCGCTTGGAGATGGAAACGACTTAGCCATAGACGATATTTCCATTCAGGAATTGGCAGATCCCATGTTGAGCATTACGGTTCAGCATCAAGGAAATCCACAAATGGTAACTGGGTCCATTAATACCATTGCAACTGGAGACGATCAGCTTCCATACAGTACAGAAATTTGCGAGGAACCCTATTACTGGTTTGTGTTAACGGTTTCAAGTTTTTCTGGCGGTGTGTATACCATCGATTGGGCAGCCCCTTACGGATGGGGTAATGATACTATGGGTAGTAGTTTGTTTAACCCTCCAACTACAGGGCCAAACTGGGATTTAACCACAACCTATCCCGGATTCCCATTCGCTCAGGACACCATGTACTTGATTGGATTGAGCACACCCAGTTGTTGTGAGGATTGTACGGATGATGGATTTACCTTCCAACTTATCTACAATGATGGGCTAACACCACTAGAAGGTGGATTAAGTGATGAAGACATAGAATTTATATATACATGGTTGGGAACTTATGGAGGAATATTAGGGGACACAGGCACACAAACCGAAAGTCTTGTAAGTGTATATCCCAATCCAACACGGGATGAAGTGAACATTTCATTATTGAATAACGAAATAAGTAAAATTACATTCACGACCATCAACGGGAGAACTGTGCTATCAGAAAATCTACAACGCTCCAAAACAGAAGCGAGTATTGATATTTCAGGGCTCAGCACAGGTTTGTACCTAGTGACCATTCAAGATACCAATGGCAAGGTGCATACCAGTAAACTACTCGTAGAATAGTTGCCTGCTTTTGATTGCAAATTGTATGTTTTGGATACAGTTTGATTGTGGGGAAGCTGTCCGTAGCAATATGGGCAGCTTTTTATAGTACCCGTTCTAAGTACGCTCTTTCGTTTTCCGAAAAACTATCTTTTCGTTCAAGTAAGTATTGCTTTAAGCTATCTTCCTTCAATAATTCATTGAGCAGTTCTCGACAGGAATCACGGAAACGCCAATAATGATGTACACATCCATTAATAAGGTTCTCTAACACTTCCGTGTCAAGTATTCCCAAGGAATATATGTATTGAAAGGCATTCTCTCGAATTTCATAACTATAATCCGGTCTAGAATAATTCTTTAGTTCGTTTTCAAAAAGAGGTTTAGCCGACTTCTCGTATCCCTCTGTATTCAATGCCAACGCCAACCATAACAATCGAATGTTTTTATTTTGAAAACCATGCACATATTTAAGGGCATTCAAATAGGGTATCCTTTCTTGGGGAAAAGAAGCCCAAAGGGCATACAATGCATTTTCCTGGGTCGCATAGGATTTGTCGTATAAAAGAGTCTCGTATGCTCCCCTAAGACTCTCTGGAATAGGTGGTTCCAAGGAAATCGAAATAGCCTGCCTTATAGCTGTATTACCTTGAAAAGCAGTTCTATACAAAGAGGAAACAGTTAATTGATCTTCCAAAGCCAGTTGATATACAGCCTCCTCTCCTAAATAGTCATTGCCAGATTGCAGTGCCAACTCCAATTGGGTTTCTTTTTCTTGTAAGGGCATTTGGCGAAGTGCAACTAATTCGAAATATGTTTTTAAGAATTCACTTTTGCTCAAAGAATTCAAGGCCTGTTCCCCTTTAAAAGCTGACTGTTTCAACCAATCTTTTTCCCAATCGGAAATATCAACACTGGAGACTGCCCTTACCTCATTAAGAAAATCATCTGTGGTCACATTGTTGAACTGATGATTCAACAAATAGTTCTTTATCGCTTGCTTGAATGCCAATTCACCTATTAATTCGTTTAGAATGTGCAATGCCCAAGCTCCCTTTTCGTAAAAAGTAAGGGAACTAGCTTTTGGGTTTAAAAGGGATTGCCCCTTACCTTGTTCACTTATGGCACGTAATTGCTCGGCGGTATTGTAAAGCTTCCAATAATAATAATCATCTCCAAACAGGTGTCGTTCTGCCAACAACGCATAGTAGGTTGCGAATCCTTCATGCAGCCAATGGTGCTTGCCTTCCGTTTCGGTCACCAAATTTCCAAACCATTGATGAGCTAGTTCATGAGCGTTCACATTCACATAATTCCGATCATGAAACCCTATGGAATCAACTACAAAAGCTTCAGAAAATAAAGTAGCGGTGGTATTCTCCATACCTGCATATAAAAAATCCCGAACAGGCACTTGTTTATAATTTTGCCAAGGATACGGAACGCCGATCTCATCTTCGAAAAAATCGAAAATCTCCTTGGTATAACGGTAGGTGGGTTCCATTTTCAAGGAATCTTCAGGGCGTAAATAAAGTTCGATTGGCACACCAGATCTCGATTTCAATTCCTTTTTCACAAAATCACCTATCGCAAAAGCCACCAAGTAACTGGACATGGGGTTTTCCATATAGAACTGCCAAACACTTTGCCCATCCTTTGCAAACAATTTTTGCCCCTTTCCATTGGCAACAACGGTCATGTGGTCTGCAATTAAAAACCTAAGATCAAACTCTATCTTATCGTTCATGTCATCAATACTGGGCAGCCAATTAGATGTGTATTTGCCCTGTCCCTGTGTCCAAATCTGATCATACGTGAAATAAAGGGCCCTTTTGGGTTTCATTTTATAGCTAAAACTCAGTTTGTATGTACTATCCTTTTTGAAATTGGATACCATCCACAACTTGTCATCACCACTATATACCTCAATATTGCGGGTTGGATCGTACTCGGTAATTTCTAATGATACCGCATCCAAGTATATACTATCTGCCGTTTTCATCATTTTGAATCCTACCGTAAACTCGCCTTCTACTTGATTCTCATTAGTCTCAAAACTAAGAAGTGCACTGATATTCGTGAAATCGACGACCTCCTTTTGTTGTGCAATTGCACTTAATGAAAGCAGAAAAAATAAAATGAAAATCCTCATAAAAGTTATACAGCAATTGTTTTGCCAAAATAAGTAAATTCGTTGTATGAATGCCCAATTTTTACAGACACCTATAGATTATCTAAAAGGGGTAGGTCCCAATCGGGCCGACCTGCTTAAAAAAGAATTGGGTATACACACATTTCAGGATCTTATCAATCTCTTTCCTCATCGTTACTTAGATCGCACCAAATATTACAAAATATCAGAATTGCAACGCAATTCCTCGGAAATTCAGATTGTGGGTAAAATTACCCATATAAAAACGGTAGAACAGAAAAGAAACAAACGTCTGGTAGCCACTTTTATAGACGAAACTGGTAAAATGGATTTAGTGTGGTTTAGGGGACATAAATGGATTCGTGAGAATTTAAAGTTGAATGTTCCCTATGTTATTTTCGGAAAAACAAATTGGTTCAATGGAATGCATTCCATGCCACATCCAGAAATGGAATTACTGAGCATGCATGAAAAAAGTCTCCGTTCTGCCATGCAACCCATTTATCCTTCTACCGAAAAATTAAGCAATAGTGGTATCACCAATAGGGTAATTAATACCCTTATGCAAACCCTCTTTAAAGAACTCAATCTGGGCATAGAAGAAAGCCTGTCGCAACCACTCTTGACTACCCTTAAATTAATGCCTAAAAACGAAGCATTCTTTAATATACATTTTCCTCAAGGTCAGGAAAAATTGGCAAGAGCACAATACCGTCTAAAATTTGAAGAATTATTCTATATTCAGATACAATTACTTCAGAAAAATAGATTACATAAATCCAAAATAAAAGGGTATCCTTTCGATAGAGTAGGTGATTATTTCAACACATTTTTCAAAGAACATTTACCATTTCCATTAACAGGAGCACAGAAGCGCGTTATCAAAGAAGTGCGAAATGATCTAGGTAGCAAAGCACAAATGAACCGCTTATTACAGGGCGATGTGGGTTCCGGAAAAACCATTGTAGCCTTCATGTCAATGTTAATAGCACTTGACAATGATTTTCAAGCTTGTTTAATGGCCCCAACTGAAATTTTGTCAGTCCAACACTATAATAACTTATTAGAATGGTGTAAGTCATTGAATATCAGTTTAAACATACTTGCAGGTTCAACCAAAGCTTCAAAACGAAGGGAAATCCATGAAAACCTTGAAAATGGCTCTTTGCAACTGCTTATCGGCACACATGCGTTGCTCGAAGATAAGGTAAAATTCCGAAACTTGGGCCTTGCTATTATCGATGAACAACATCGCTTTGGAGTAGCGCAAAGAAGCAAACTATGGCACAAAAACATACAGCCACCCCACATCCTGGTCATGACCGCAACCCCTATCCCAAGAACTTTGGCCATGAGCGTGTACGGGGACTTGGATATAAGTGTCATCGATGAGCTTCCTCCGGGAAGAAAAGACATTAAAACGGTTCACAGGTTTGATGCCAACAGATTGAAGGTTTTTCGGTTTTTAAAAGATGAAATTTCAAAGGGCAGACAGGTGTATATTGTATACCCATTAATACAGGAAAGCGAAGCCATGGACTATAAGGATTTAATGGATGGGTATACTAGTATTGAAAGGGAATTTCCCAAACCCAATTATCAAATCTCTATAGTACATGGCAAAATGAAGGCAGCAGATAAAGACTATGAAATGGAACGCTTTGTAAAAGGGGAGACTCAAATAATGGTCGCCACCACAGTTATTGAAGTGGGGGTAAATGTGCCAAACGCTTCTGTTATGGTAATAGAAAGTGCCGAACGCTTTGGACTTTCCCAATTGCACCAGCTCCGTGGACGGGTAGGCCGGGGAGCCGAACAGAGTTATTGTATCCTAATGACAGGACATAAACTAAGCGCCGATGCCCGCACCAGACTTGAAACTATGACCAGGACAAACGATGGATTCGAAATTAGTGAAGTGGATTTAAAGCTTAGAGGCCCTGGAGATATCATGGGAACGCAACAGAGCGGTGTGCTAAACCTTCGAATCGCCGATATAGTAAAAGACGGGGAGATCCTAAAAATAGCTAGGAGTAGCGCGATTCAATTATTGAATGAAGACCCACAACTTTCCCAACCTCACAATTCGCCTATTATAAAGACCTATCAACAATTGGCGAAATACAAAAACATCTGGAATTACATCTCCTAATATGTAATCGTACCATATTGAATATCAGACTAAAACACACTAAAATATACTATTTCCCCGTTTATAAGAGAAACCATTGCTTATAGACGAAATTACCCTAACCAATATAATTCAGATGAAACTAGGGTATCTACGAATGTGTGCTCTTCTTCTTACATGCCTTACTGCGTGTAGTCAATTCATTTTCTCACAAGATGCAGTCGATTCAGGGGGACATGAACAATGGGAATTCATTCTTGAGGACACAGGAGACGTATTGCAATTGGCACTCCCATTAACAGCGATCTCTGTTACTTTAATAGAAAAAGATTATCAAGGAACAAAACAGTTTGCGCTATCCTATGGAAGCGCCATGATACTCACCCATTCCTTAAAACACCTCATTCATAAACAGCGCCCCGAAGGTAGGGATCGGTATGATGCATTCCCCAGTGGTCATACGGCATCCGCGTTCTCCGGGGCGTCTTTTATTCAAAAACGATATGGATGGAAGTATGGGTGGCCTGCTTATGTTCTGGCCACTTTGGTGGGTGTTAGCCGAATGGAAGGACCCGATGGTTATCATGACATTTGGGATGTGATAGCGGGGGCAAGCGTCGGGATAGGCACCACTAATTTGTTTACTACTCCCTATCCCAAGCATCATTTCGATATTGGATTTGCATCGGGGAATAATAGTTATATGCTGACAGTGCGCTATCGGTTTTAAGCAAAAAAAAAGGCCCCTAAACGGGGCCCAACTCAAAAACCAACAACTAATTTATATCCTCGCCATTTCTCAACTTCTCGATATTAGCTGCCACACGACCTTTACTAGCTTGGTTAGGCGCATTATTATGTGCTTTTTCCAAGTGTTTTAAGGCTGTTTTATAATCACCCTGAGCAGAATAAGCCCGAGCCATTCCGTAATTTACGGGCCATGTATCCTTATTCTTTTTGGCGTTGTATTTAAATATCTCTAGTGCTTTCGCTTTATTACCAGCAGCAATAAGCAGCCTACCGTACTGATGCACTTCGAAAACAGAGCCAATGTCCAAATTGTCGTCCATAAGCTTCTCAGCCTCAACCTGTTTTCCCATTTTCGTTAAAATGTTCGCCTTAATCTGAAGGTTCGCAAAAGTTTTTTGACTGAAAAATTGCCCTGCAATGGCATTATCTATCCAACCCAAAGCCTCATTAAGATCGCCACCATTATTGGCTGCATAATTAGCCGCTTGCTCCCAGGTTTGACGGTTAAAGCCAGGCTGATCCCGCATGCTATTTCGTATATCTGCTAAAACTATGTCGATTACAGGCACCTCAATTTTAAATGGAAAAGCCTTTTTCCCCCATTTCAAAGCGGCCACGGCAGTTGTTGCCGTAACTTCCGTAAAATCGAATGTTAGCATCTCTGTATGATGTGTCTCTTTGGTCGTAATATTCGCTTTTAACGCATCTTCTGCGGGATCGTAAAAGAAGCTTCCCCAAGAAGTAGAATTGTTCGATAAGATAAGTGTGGCCTCATTTCCTTCCTTTACTTCTAAATGAAGTCCATAAGTTCCTGCCTTAATAGCCTTTCCCTCGACTTCCATATCATGGGAAAAGGTAATTGTGGTGTTTTCATTTGCGCCAGCCCGCCATGGGGCGGCAGTAGAAGTTCCAAAGCCTAGATTGTTAAGTCCATAGGGCACTAAATTTCCCCAAATTTCCCTTTCATTGACGCTAGGTCGTGAATAGGCGATCTCGACAGTAGAGGTTCCAATGGTTTGAGAAACGGTCGCCATCTGACTTCCTCGTGGAGTATTGATCTGTGAATGAGCTGAAAAAGTGGCAACAAGCAATAATGCTACAAATGTAACCACTCGGGTGTAAAAGTTTGACATGATGTAATGGATTAGATTGTTTCCATTAAAAGTACGGTCAACCTCAACCCCAATATGTTACGGGCGTGTTAAATGGAATGGATTGGTGTTAATTAACTATTCGTTAAGAAGACCTGTTAAAAAGGCTTCAAACTCTTCGGTGAATTGAACATACTTCTCCCCTGTCGCTTTTCCGTTGAAACCTGTGTGAATTTTACGAACGACACCTTTCCTGTCAATAAATAAAGTAGTTGGATAGCTTAATACGTGATTTAGCATGGGTAACTTATCATTGGCTTTTTGTTTGTTGCTGCTCCCATATTGGGCCAATAATATGGGATAAGGGACGCCTACGGAAGATTTCAATTTCTCAATTCCTCTAATAGCCCGCTCTTTTGGAGCATATTCGAAAGCCAAGGAAACAAACTCTAAATCTTCGGACGGATTCTTTTTTAAATATTCTGTGTAGTATTGGGTCTCTTCCAAACAGTTTGGGCACCAAGTCCCCATAATTTGTACCACAACGACCTTTCCCCTAAACTGCTCATCGGACAACGACACGATAGTCCCATTTGTGTCCGGGAACGAAAAATCGAAGCGATCGTATCCATCTTTTAAAAAGGTCAGGGTATTTTCATCTGGAAGTTCATAGGAATCGTTACGGCTGCCACTAAAAGGCTCCTTCCAATGATTTCCACTATAAAAATCCCCATAAAGTATGGAGTCTTTCACCTCTCCTTCAAAAAGGAATGCATGGGCGCCGTCGAACGTGGAAAGTTTCAAAGTACTGCCATCCATAATTCCTTCTAAATACCGATAATCGCCAGTTGTTGTTCTTATGGTACCTGAGACTTTGTCTCCATCCTGCTCAAAAATCCCTTTGGCAATGTATCGATCCTCCGGGGAATGCGCACTAAATAACATCTCCCAATTGCCCGAAATATTTTGAGTGGGCACTTGTGTAGTTTCAAACCGTGGGTCTTTGGTATAATTCATAACAAAGGGTACCATCCTGCCCAAACTGGGTTTAATAAAGCTCCCTTGTACCTTATCGGCAGTATAAACACCTTTAAACACCCCTTCAAAAACTGGATGAGCAATGGTTATGGAGTCGCCGACTATTCGGATATCCGTTATTTCTATTCGTTCCTCTGCATTTTTAATCACCCAACGTGATTCGTCTTGCCAATCTATCAGAAATGGGATCTCCTTGCCATCTTGTATTTGCAAAGCTACGCGCCAATCACCCAATTTTGGTGTTTCCGGACTTTGGGAACAAGAAAATAGTAAAGTAGCTAAAAGTGGAAGAACAAAGTGTTTTAATTTCATGGCTTAGAAGTCGTATTCGTACTTAAAACATAACAAAAAGAGGCGCTATAAAATAACGCCTCTACAAATTCTTGGATGCGACAATCCTAGTTTTCCTTTTCTTCCTTATACATTTCGTTTAAGGTCGCTTTTTGCTTTTCGTAAGAAGCTTTACCAGCATCAATAGATGACTGCAGCTTGTCTAAACGCTCTTGTGCCTTTTTAATTTTAATTCTTTTAGCCAATGCTTCTTCCTCTGTGATCGTACCGCTTGCCAGATCTGCATCAACACGATCGGTAGCCGCTCTAATACGAGACTTACCTTTGTCAATAAGTTGTGCTTTTTGGGTCAAGGCCTCTTCACGTTGGGATAAGTTTTTCTTTGCCTCCTTGGCTTTAGAAAGACCATAGTCCTTTGTCATTTTCACATTTTCGCTAGCCGCCTTTTTTTCTTCCTTCATTTTCTTAGCAGCTTCGTCTTTGGCATTGTTAGCCTCTTTTTTTATTCTATCCTTGGCGTCATCCGTGTTCGGCGCACCCTTCTTAACTACTTCACCAGCTTCGGATGCTTCTTCACGAACCTCACGCAGTTCTTCCATCATATCGGCTTCCAGTTCTTTTTTCTCTGCTTCGGTAGAGGCATTCGCCATTTTGTCCTTGTACCCTTTCTTAATGGAGTTGTATTTCTCCTCCATATCTTTTCCGTCTTCCTTTGCTTTATTGGCTTCTTCTTGTCCGTGCTTTTTCATTTTATCTGCACGGTCTTCGGCATCCATTTTGGTCTTATCGGCTTCCTTTTTTACTTGTTCCGCCTTCTTTTCTACATTTCCTTTGGCGTCACCCACACTTGTTTGGGCGTTCATTGATGCACTGATGGCAAAAAGGAACAAACCAGATAATACTATATACTTTAAATTTTTCATGTTGTCTGTTTTTTTAAATACTGTCTAACTCTTGCAGGGCTTCTTCGAGCTCATCCGCTTCTTGATCAATTTTTTCTGAAATTTCCTCGGCTTCGCTCTCGACAGCCTCAATTTGTTCTACTACCTTTTGGGCCTCTTCTTCTTCGGCCTTTGTGTCACGGCAGGAAATAAATCCAACCAATAGTAGTGCTAATAAAAATCTTGTTGCGATCTTCATAAGAATAAGTTGTTTTAGTTAATGGTTTTTAAATGTACAAAATATGGGGCATTATTTGAATGCTACCTCCAATATTTTATCTTTGTAGGCTTAAAATTGAACCTCTCATGAAGATTTCGTATAACTGGCTGAAGCAGTTTATCAATGTAGATTGGAACGCCGAAAAAACGGGTGAGCTCCTCACGGATTTAGGATTGGAAATTGAAGGCATCGTACCTTTTACGTCCATCCCAGGCGGCCTTAAAGGTATTGTAGTTGGAGAGGTACTGGAATGTATTCAGCACCCCAATGCGGATCGTTTAAAATTGACCAAGGTTGATTTGGGAAATGGGGAACCTATTCAAATTGTATGTGGTGCTCCCAATGTAGATGCAGGACAAAAAGTTCCTGTAGCGACCGTTGGAACCACTTTATACGATAATGAGGGTAATCCTTGGCAAATCAAGAAAGGTAAGATTCGTGGAGAGGTTAGCATGGGCATGATATGTGCCGAAGATGAACTAGGCCTAGGGGAAAGCCACGATGGTATCATGGTTTTAGACAATGGCCTAAAAGTGGGTACGCCAGGCGCAGAGGTGTTCGACATCGAAAATGATCAAGTGTTCGAAATAGGTCTTACCCCTAACCGGGCAGATGCCATGAGTCATTGGGGGGTAGCGAGGGACTTAAGAGCTGGTTTACTTCAGAATGAAGTTTTGTTAGAACTAATTACACCATCCACAAGTAGTTTCAAAATTGAAAACCGTACCCTAAAGATGGATGTCACCGTAGCCGATAACGAATTGGCACCCCGGTACTGCGGTGTTACCATTAGCGGCCTTAAAGTGGCTGCCTCCCCAGATTGGATTCAGAATAGGTTAAAAGCCATTGGTTTAGCACCTATTAATAATATTGTGGATATCACAAACTACGTTTTGCACGAATTGGGACAGCCGCTACATGCGTTCGATGCTGTGAAAATTGCGCAAAATAAAGTGGAAGTAAAGACCTTACCTGCGGGTACCAAATTCGTTACCCTAGATGGTATTGAAAGGGAATTGCACGAAGAAGACCTTATGATTTGTGATGGGGAAAAACCGATGTGTATTGCGGGTGTATTTGGTGGGGGACATAGTGGGGTCACAGAAAGCACAACAAGCATTTTCCTTGAAAGTGCCTACTTCAATCCCGTAAGCGTTCGCAAAACTGCCAAACGACATGGATTAAATACCGATGCATCCTTTCGTTTTGAAAGAGGAATAGATCCCAATATCACCGAATATGCACTCATGAGGGCTGCCATTCTACTTTGTGAGATAGCCGGAGGTGAAATAACAAGCGATATTGTCGATATCTATCCCAAGAAAATTGAAGACCACCAAGTATTTTTGAGTTTCGATAACACCACCAAATTAATTGGTCAAGAAATTCCAAGGGAAACTATCAAAGGTATCTTGACCTCACTGGATATTAAAATCGAAAATGTAACCGAAACCGGTATCGGGATGACTATTCCAGCTTACCGAAATGACGTTACGCGTGAAGCGGATGTTATTGAAGAGATACTTAGGGTTTATGGTTATAACAATATTGATTTTACCACTAAGCTCAATGCATCTATTGCTACTACAAAAAGAACAGAAGATCATCTTATCCAAAATCGGGTAGGTGATCAATTGGCTGCTTTAGGGTTTCATGAAATGCTTTGTAATTCCCTTACCAATGCCGGCTACGTTTCGCTTGTTGATAGCCTTAAAGAAGAACATAGTGTTCAAATGTTGAATCCACTAAGTCAGGATTTGGAAGTGATGCGTCAGACGTTATTGTTTGGTGCTTTAGAGGCTGTGGCTTATAATAACAACCGAAAGACCTCAATTGTCAAATCATTCGAATTTGGCAAAACCTACCACAATTACCCAAGTGGCAGGGAAGAAAGGAAACATTTATCCCTAATTATTAGTGGTAATCGCGAAGAGGACTCGTGGGTAACACCGAGTAAGAAATCTGATTTTTTCTATGGAAAAGGTATTGTGAGTACAATTCTTGACCGACTTGGTATTCAAGGCTACAGCGAAAAAGGAATAAAGAATGATGCGTTTTCTGAAGGTATAAGATTAACCAAAGGGAAAAAGGATTTGGTGGAATTCGGGGTTATCTCCAAGAAGATCACCAAACATTTCGGTATACAGGAACAAGTGCTTTTCGCAGATTTTAATTGGGATGCGATTTTAGAAGACATTCCAACAACGAACTTCGTGGTAAGAGCCATTCCAAAATTCCCGAAAGTGAAACGTGATTTTGCCTTACTTTTGGACAACGAAGTGACGTTTGAAGCACTTCAAACCGCCGCACTACAAACGGAAAAGCAACTGTTGAAGGAAGTATCCCTTTTCGATGTGTACACAGGTAAAAACCTTCCCAAAGGCAAGAAGAGCTACGCTTTAAGCTTTACGCTCTTGGATGAACGCAAGACACTTACCGATAAGCAAATCGATAAGATCATGGGAAAACTCCAGCAGCGTTTTGAAAAGGATTTTGGAGCTCAACTTCGTTAATCGTCTAGCTGTTAAAATGTTGGATTAGTAAAGTGCAGTTCGTATTTTTATGAAAAAAATTGCGCTATGCTATCCAAAATAGATATTGAGCATAAACTTATTCAACATCGTAACAAGCAGAGGACTTCTGAGCAAATCCTTCAGGAAGTAAAAGCCATTTTCGAAGAAAATGATATCGAACGGGAACATGTAAAAGAAAAACTATCACAATTCTCCCCTTCCAAAGAAAATGATTTCTCCATTGATCTACTAGATGCGGACCGAATCTTCCACATTAACGATATTAAAAAACTATGTGTCGATTATCGACTTCGTTTTTTAGGATCGCACTTTTTCAAAGGTATTATTCCCGAAGAGGCCGTTTCAGAAATTAGGCAGCTAGAGAAGGAACATCGTATTTCTTTAGAGGGACTTAAAATTATGGCTCCGGCCAAATTATTGAAATTGGAAAATGCTGACGACCCTTTGTTATTTGCACCTATTGGAAACGGCTACCATTACCTTATTCATAAATGGGGTAATGATCTACATCCGTTGAGAAGGTGGCTCATGTGGCCTTATAAGACTTTTGAAAACTTGATTTTTACCATTTTTTTGGTGAGTATTCTCCTTACAGCTATAACACCTATGCAGGCGTTCACAAAAGGGGTCGTAACCCAAACAGAATATTTACTGATGTTTCTATTTATGTTTAAAGCTGTGGGAGGAACCGTTCTTTTTTATGGGTTTGCCAAAGGAAAGAACTTCAATACGGCTATTTGGGATAGTCGTTATTACAATGGATAATACTGGATAGGCAAATGTCTATACAGTTACCCCGTACATTTTCTCCCTAAGTTCCTTGATCTTTTTATCGCTCATGTATTCATCGAATGTAGTATAGCGATCAATGACACCATTCGGTGTGAGTTCGATCACCCTATTACCCACGGTTTGTGCAAACTCATGGTCATGCGTGGTAAAAATAACCGTTCCCTTAAAGTTTTTCAAGGAATTATTAAAAGCGGTAATTGATTCTAGGTCCAAGTGATTGGTCGGCTCATCCAACATTACCACATTGGCACGCATCATCATCATTCTACTCAACATGCATCTTACCTTCTCCCCACCGGAAAGTACATTCGATTGTTTCAAGGCTTCCTCACCGCTAAAAAGCATTTTACCCAAGAATCCACGTAGGTACACTTCTTCTTTTTCTTCTTCGGTTTTCGCCCATTGACGCAACCAATCAACCAAGCTCATTTCATTTTCAAAGAAATTGCTATTATCCAATGGCAAATAACTCTGGTTGGTGGTTACACCCCATTGGTAATTACCTGCATCTGCGTTTAGGTTTCCATTAATGATCTCATAGAACGCCGTAGTTGCACGGGAATCCCTTGAAAACAAAACTACCTTATCCCCTTTCGCAAGGTTAATATCCACATCCCTAAAAAGCGTTTCCCCTTCTAAACTAGAGGCTAATCCTTCAATATTTAAAATCTGATCCCCAGCTTCCCTTTCCCTTTCAAAAATAATTGCAGGGTAACGTCTACTTGAAGGCTTGATATCTGAAACATTGAGCTTTTCGATCATCTTCTTTCTACTGGTAGCTTGTTTAGATTTGGCCACATTGGCAGAAAAACGTCTAATAAACTCCTCCAATTCCTTCTTTTTCTCTTCGGCTTTTTTATTCTGTTTTGCACGTTGCCTAGCAGCCAATTGACTACTCTCGTACCAGAATGTATAGTTTCCGCTAAAATGGTTGATTTTCCCAAAGTCGATATCACTTATATGTGTACAAACAGCATCCAGAAAGTGACGGTCGTGAGAAACTACTATGACGCAATTGTCATAGTTAGCTAAAAAGGTCTCCAACCAAGAGATGGTTTCATAATCCAAGTCGTTCGTTGGCTCATCCATAATAAGCACATCCGGGTTTCCAAAAAGTGCTTGCGCCAATAGCACACGTACCTTTTGTTTCCCATCCAGGTCGCCCATCATGGCATAATGCAAATCTTCTTTAATACCCAAGTTGGAAAGCATTGCAGCAGCATCACTATCTGCATTCCATCCGTCCATTTCTTCAAACTGTACCTGTAACTCCCCTATTTTCTCGGCATTTTCATCTGTATAATCAGCATACAAGGCATCAATTTGGGTTTTTATGGCATACAGCTCCTTATTTCCCCTAACTACTGTATCCAACACAGAAAAGTCGTCGTATGCATTGTGATTTTGTTCTAACACAGACATTCTCTTACCCGATTCCAAATGCACATGACCCGAAGTTGGATCTTGCTTCCCAGCGATAATTTTTAGGAAAGTAGACTTTCCTGCTCCATTGGCACCGATAATACCATAACAATTGCCCTGAACGAATTGTGTGTTCACTTCGTCGAACAACACCCGTTTCCCAAACTGAACCGATAAATTGGATACTGAAAGCATAGGATATGTAGTTTATAAATTTTGCGCAAAAGTAGCTAAATAACTGCTATTGAAGAAACGAAAGCCAAATGAAGTTAACAGTTTATTCAAAAATCTTTTAACTAGTAATTAACAGCAAACGTCGTCAGAGACGTTATTTTTGTCACCAAGAATCGAAAATACTTTGCATCTGATAAAAAAAATACTACTACTCCCCCTCATTGCCTTGTGCACCTTTTCCTGTAAACAAAACCCGTCTAACGCATGTGGGACGGCATGGATTGGTGGAGAAATCGTAAATCCTAAAAAGGATTATGTGATTATTGGTCGCAACCGAATGATCATAGACACGGTGCCATTGGATGAGAACAACTTCTTTCTCTATAAAATGGAGCAAGTAGATCCCGGTATTTATTTTATAAGCCATTACGAATATCAAACGCTTTACGTCGAGCCAAATGACAGTTTGATGTTACGCGTTAACACACTTGAGTTCGACGAATCTCTCTCCTACACAGGGAAAGGTTCGCACCATAATAATTTCCTCATGGAGCTTTTCTTATTGAATGAGGAAGTAGCGGACTCTTTACCTGCACTGTATTTACTGGAACCTGCTTTGTTCGAAGAAAAATTGGATTCTATTAAAAGTACTAGGGCGGCTTTGTACGAGGATTTCTTGAATTACAAGAAACCTTCTCGAGGTTTTGAAGAAATTGCAGAAGCAGCCATAAGCTATAGCCTATCTGCAAAAAAAGAGCTTTATATTTCGGCAAATGCCCGTAAGAAGATGTTTGGTGAAAGTTTTGAGATTCCCGACAACTTTTTGGAATACAGGAAGGATATAGACTACGGCAATGAACACCTGCGAAGTTATTATCCGTACTATCGTTTCTTAAGCTTTCATTTAGACAATTTGGCTTATGACATGTACAAGGATAAAGGGAATTTTAATAGAAATGGGTTTTTACATAATTACCATAAAAACATCCTGATTGATAGTCTTGTTGTAAATGATTCCCTTCGAAATAGTTTATTGCGTACAAATGCGCACCGCTATTTTGTAAATGCCGAAGATGAAAGCAACGAACGAATTATCCTGGATCAGTTTAATACGTTTAGTTCGCACGAAGGGGATAAAAAGGAAATCGCCCTCTTGGCCGATGCCACCATCAAACTAACGCCTGGGCATACCATTCCCAATTTAAAACTATTAACCACGGACAACACCGTAAAAGACCTTCATAGCACCTTGGTAAAGCCTACGGTTATTTACTTCTGGTCCAATAAATCGATAAAACATTATAAAAAGATTCATTTTAGGGCAAGCGAGTTAAAATCGAAGTACCCTGAATTTAACTTCATAGGGATCAACATTGATACTCATTTTAAGAAGTGGCTAAAAACCGTGAAAAGTTCTGGCTATAATGAAGTCACCGAATACCAGTTCGAGAATTTCGATGAAGCCGAAATGAAATTGGTTATCAACTCTGTAAACAAAGCCATGATACTGGACCCTCGAGGTAAGATTTTGGATGGTAATACCAATATCTTTGATGTAGGGATAGAAAACCAGCTATTGAGCTACCTAAACAAATAAAAAAGCCCCTGAACAGGGGCTTTTTCATATCGTCTATCTTCTTTTCTTTAGTTCCCTTTGCGGTAGTCTGCAAGGAATTTCTCTAAACCAATATCGGTTAACGGATGTTTTAGTAACCCTTCAATGGAAGAAAGTGGTCCAGTCATTACATCGGCCCCGATCTTGGCACAATCGATCACATGCATGGTATGGCGAACAGATGCAGCCAATATCTCTGTGTCGAACCCGTAGTTATCATAGATATGACGAATTTCTGCAATGAGGTTTAAACCATCGGTAGAGATGTCGTCGAGACGGCCAATAAATGGAGAAACATAAGTAGCTCCGGCTTTAGCTGCCAGTATGGCTTGACCCGCCGAGAACACCAAAGTTACATTGGTTTTTATGCCTTTGTCGCTAAAATATTTCGCTGCCTTTACCCCTGCTTTAATCATAGGAAGCTTCACCACAATTTGTTCGTGCAATCCGGCAAGCTCTTCGCCTTCCTTTACCATGCCATCAAAATCGGTAGCAATTACCTCAGCAGAAACATCACCATCCACAATATTGCAAATATCCACATAGTGCTTCAAAATGTTCTCGCGTCCTGTAATACCCTCTTTCGCCATTAGGGAAGGATTAGTGGTAACACCGTCTAGCACTCCAAGGTCTTGTGCATCGCGAATTTGATCAAGGTTAGCAGTATCGATGAAGAATTTCATAGTATAGGATTTATGTTTTTGTCGGGACAAAAATACATAACTAATTAGCCTTCATGAACCAATCCATGCAAAATTTATAACATAAAAATGTTAATAAGGGACTACTTCAACTTATAGTGGTTCATAAGCATGCGCTCATACACTTTATCTGGTAGAATTCGCTTGAGTACAATGGAAAATTTCTGTAGAAAAGCACCAACTTTGTAGTGTATTTTTGGGGAAGAAGTCTCTATGATGGAATGTATCTTTCGGGCCATAATGTTTGGATCACTGCCCCCGTCCACATGGTCATTCATCATATCAAGGGTGTTACCATAGGCTTCTTTATACGGCGAGTCTTCTAATACCGGTGCATGGAATCTACCTTGGGCAATATTGGTAGCGAAATCACCCGGTGCCACATTCGTCATCTGGATTCCGAATTGATTCACTTCCATTCGGTAGGCTTCCGTTATCAATTCCAGAGCTCCTTTGGTGGCACTGTAAATTCCCCTGTACGGTAACCCCATATATCCCGCTATAGAAGTAATATTGATAATATGGCCACCATCATGATCCCTCATCGTGGGTAGAACTGCTTTTATGACACCAAGAGGTCCATAAAAATTAGTCTCGAAGGCCTTGCGTATCTCATCTGTTGGAGTTTCTTCAATAGGGCCCGTAATTCCTACGCCCGCATTGTTCACCAATACATCTATCCTACCTTCTTTATCTACAATGGTCTTCACAGTGCTCTCTATGGTTTCTTCTTTGGTCACATCGAGGGCTAACAGGTTAAAGGGGAGGGATGCTGTGTATTTGGAAGGGTTTCTACTGGTCCCGTATACAGTATATCCCTTCTCATGAAGGTATTCTCCAATGGCTTTTCCTATTCCGGAGGAGCCTCCTGTAATCAATACAACTTTTGGCATAGTTAAAAACTTGGGGACAAAGATGCTAAGGAGATATTAGGATTCCAAATCGAAGGGGTCTTATGTTCGATTATGCCCATAAAAAAATGGCAAGCTACCTACATCACACTGCTACGACCGAATACCCTTGCTGCGTTCCCACCCTGGGGGATTCAACGGGAGCTAGTTGTGTAGGACTTGCCGGTGCAAATATACGCCCATTTTAATGTTCACACAAGCATTTTTGCTATCAATTATTTATGGGCTATCTTGCCCAAAAAATTACATAATCAATGAAAATGCACAAACTGTTCATTTGCACTTTATTACTAGGGTTAATGATAAGCTGTGGTGAAGACATTAAGGATCCAAATCAGCTTTTTAATCTCTCCATCACCAATTCTAAGAAATCTTTTAAACAAGAAGATGTTGTTACCATTTCCTTGAGCCCAAAAAGGGATAAGCAGATTGAAAGTGTTGCATATAAACTGAATGGGAAAGCCATTTCGTTAACCAATAACCAGATTCCGCTTACAGGTCAGCGTATGGGTTTACATCTATTGGAGGCAATTGTTACTTCAGATGGCGAAACATACACCCTTGTAAAGGACTTCACGGTTACGGCAACCCAGACCCCAAAACTATATACTTATAAGATATTGGAAAGCTACCCTCATGACATGAATGCATACACCCAAGGGTTAGAATTCGAAAACGACACCCTCTATGAAAGCACAGGACAACGTAAAAAGTCCTCCTTGCGTAAAACCAATTTTGTAACTGGAGAAGTATTGGAGAAAAAGGAGTTAAGTGATCAGTATTTTGGAGAAGGGCTCACAATTTTAAACGACAAGATTTATCAACTCACTTGGCAGGAGAATACAGGGTTTATCTATGATCTAGGAACCATGAATGAAACAGGAACCTTTGTATACGGAACTAGTAAGGAAGGTTGGGGATTATGCAATGATGGCAATACCATTTTTAAAAGTGACGGGACGCAAAGAATCTGGACCCTTAACAGCAACACCCTTGCAGAGGAAGGATTTATAGAAATCTACACTCATCAAAGTAAGATTGACCAAGTAAACGAATTGGAATGGGTAGAAGGTAAAATCTATGCCAATATCTATCAGAAAGATGCCATAGCCATTGTAAACCCTTCAAACGGTGCTGTAGAAGGAGTCATTAATATGAAAGGATTGCAAGAACAAGTTACACAACACAGCCAGTTAGATGTTCTTAATGGTATCGCATATAATGACGAGCCCAATATTCTATATGTCACTGGAAAAAACTGGGATAAACTATTTAAAATAGAAGTGGTAGAAAAGTAAACCTTTTCGAAACATATTGTTCACTCAATGATAATGACCGTTCACTCAACGGTCATTTTTTATTTACATAATTTGTTGGTGGTTTGAAGTAACAAAACACTAGTCATTATGAAAAAATCGATCACCATTTCCATCCCAGAACCTTGTCATGAAGATTGGGGCAAAATGACCGCTACTGAAAAAGGAAGGTTTTGCAAGGTCTGTACGAAAGAGGTGATCGATTTTACACAAACAAGCGATGAAGCCCTGTTCAAAAGACTTCAAAACGGGGAAAAACTATGTGGCCGTTTTCAAAAGACCCAATTGAACAGACCCATTGCTTTAGCGCGAAAATCCAAAAATAGTATACTCCCGTATGCAGCTTCACTTCTATTACCATTAAGTATTCTGAGTCCTCAGGAAACAAAAGCCCAAGGTGGGGTATCCCTACACAACACACCAGGAATCGATCTATCCATCAATGCCCACACAGAAAAGTCGATCGTAACTATCACTGGGCAGGTAACGGACGAATTTGGAACACCATTGCCGGCAGTAGAGGTAATGGTTTTGGAAACCAGCATCAGTGCATGGACCGATTTTGATGGTAACTATACGTTACAATGCCCTAGCGGTTCTACCCTATCCTTTATTTATGAAGATAAAATCCCATACGAAGTAACCGTGGGCACTAAAAACAGTGTGGTACATGCACTATTAAATGGGGAAGTGCCAGCAACTGAAGAAATCCTTATAAGGCCATATATCGTTGGAAAAATTGCTCCTGTTAAGGTAACTGAGGAAATTACTGAGAAAAAACAGGACAGCACGATAATTATAATTAATGGAACCATTACCGATGAGATGGACTATCCATTTCCCGGAGTCAATGTTATGGTTAAAGGAACCTCTGAGGGCACAATTACCGATTTCGACGGAAATTATACCATTGAAGTCGACGCAAATCAAACTTTGGTGTTCTCATACATAAGCTACGTAACCCGAGAGGTCACATTATCAAACATTCCCAATGAAATCAGTTTTTCAATGGATCCGGATGAAAACATGGTACTTGGTGGTATGGTTACAGTAGGAATGGTGGCGACAATTAGCGAAAGGGAGGTGGTTGAAAGCCCACTGGAAAGAGAAGCATCTTGGGATAACGAGCAATGGGATAACCAGCAAAAACGCAGGGAATACGCTGCCAAGGAAAATGCCTTCAAAAAAATACAAATGGAACGCGCAAAGGAAGCCCGAAAATTAAAAAGGGAACGCAGGCGTAAAAAATAATGGACAGTACCGTTTGGTGTGTAGTAGCAGTTGGTGCGAGGAGGGATCAAAGCCACTGCTACTGCTGCTGTCTTTTTTAAAACTTCACTTTACAATAATCCACAACATAAAAAGTTATATTTTTACTGAGAATTTATAACTATATAGATGAGATACCTTTACGGCCTAGCATTACTTTGTGCTATTGTGTTATGGAGTTCGTGCCGAAACGACTTTGAAACTGTTGCTTCTTCCGGAAATTTAGAGTTTTCACAAGATACTGTTTACCTCGATACTGTTTTTACGGATATTGGATCTAGTACCTATAACTTAAGGGTATATAACCGAAGCGATGAGGATATTAGCATTCCCACGGTTCGTTTGGGGCGAGGCGAGGATTCCAATTATCGCTTGAATGTGGACGGATTGGCTGGAAAAGTGTTCGAAGATGTTCAGGTATTGGCTAATGATAGTATTTTCATATTTGTTGAGACTACAGTAGACATTGCAGATCAGACCAATGACTTGCAGTTTTTATATACAGACCAGATTCAGTTCGATTCTGGAGGAAATCAGCAAAATGTAGAGTTAGTTACTTTGGTTCAGGATGCCGTATTTCTTTTTCCAGATTTAGATGCTGACGGAATGGTAGGAACCATCGTTTTGGGCCAGGATGAAAATGGCGAAGATGTAACCATCGAAGGTTTTGTTTTGGAAGGCGATGAACTCAATTTCACGAACGAAAAACCTTATGTTATCTATGGTTATGCAGCTGTTCCCAATAATGAAACCCTTACCATAGATGCTGGCGCAAGAATTCACTTTCACAGGGATAGTGGGATATTGGTGGCTAATCAGGGATCTATACAAGCTTTAGGCGCCCCGAGTACCGATCCAGAATTATTGGAGAATGAAATTATTATTGAAGGGGACCGTTTAGAACCGGACTTTTCAGATATCCCAGGACAATGGGGTACGATATGGTTAACCATTGGTAGCACAAACAACATCTTTAATCATACGACCATTAAAAATGGCATTGTAGGGTTATTGGTAGATCAGACTTCCGATGTTACCCTCAATAACGTTCAGATTTACAATAGCTCGAATGTAGGGTTATTGGGAAGGAATGCAGTGGTTACCGGAAATAATATGGTAATCAACAATAGCGGTCAGTCTTCCCTAGCATGTTCGCTAGGCGGTGTATATAATTTTAATCATAGTACGTTCGCCAATTACTGGACCAACAGTTTTAGGTCATTCCCTACCGTGCAAATAGATAATTTTATTCCTGGTTTTGAAGAAGCTGATTTAATTGAGGCCAATTTCACCAATTGTATCATTTATGGAAATGAACAAAGGGAGCTGGGCATTTTCCGCGGAGAAGACCCTAGCAAGGAATTTAATTTTAACCTTACCAATACACTGTTCCGTTTTGAGGATCCACAGGGAGATTTTGAAGATGATCCCAATTATGACTTCTCGAACGCTACTTTTTATACCAATAGTATTTTAAATGTAGATCCTGTATTTCAGAATACCAACCTGAACAATTTCAATATTGGAGAAGGGTCTTCTGGTGCAGAAGGAATTGGGTTAGGTGGTGTGGCCCCTGGTGTAGATCTTAACGGAACTACTCGAGATGGCAATACGCCAGATGCTGGTGCATATGAAGCCACTGTGTTTCCTGATGATGGAGGGGATTTACCCTAATCCTGAAACCGTTTTCCAGTTGTTGAAATCAAAATTATTCGTTAGAAAATAACAGTAATTCTTCAGGGTCATCCTTAAACTTGAAGGTTCCTGTTTCCCTAAGTCCCAGTTTCTTTAGAAGCGCAATAGAGGATGCATTATAATCTACAGTAAAGCCCAATACCGTAGTGATACCCAATTCCTCTTTGGCATAATTCATAATAGCACTGGCAGCTTCAAACCCGTACCCTTTTCCGATAAACTCTGGTAGAAACGCAAAACCAATGTCTGGATGCTCCAAATTATCACGTTTGTATAAACCACATGCCCCGATCGTTTCCCCTGTCTCATTTAAATTTACTGTGTAAGAGCCATAGCCGTGGGTTTCATAACTCGGTAAGTAGTTCTTTTCAATATATGCCTCGGCATCTGTTACCGTATGAACTTTACGGTCACCTATATACGTAAGCCAACCTTCGGAGTTGAATAGCTTCACATAAAAAGGTGCGTCGGCGATCGTGATTTGTTTTAGTATAAGACGTTGGGTTGTTAGCATCATAGAACTACGAATATACATTTTTTCATGTTTGGAATACAGGAAAAATCCCCTTTCACTTTACGGTTTAAACCTCTTGATTACAGTTAGGTATGCGCATAGCTTTGTAATCACCAATTTAAAATATGCAAAAATGAATTTAGAAATGACCCCAGTAGATGGACCGGTAATCAAACCAAAAAAGAAACCAGCATACTACGATGAAGCTGCGTTCAAAAAAAGCTTGGAAGACATGTACGATGAAATGGGTTTCCCAGTTGACGAAAATTTCGACGGATTCCTATTTATCTAAGACCAATTTTTTGGTAAAAGTGGTTTTCCCATTAATGGCATGTATAAAATAGATTCCTGAAGGATATTGATTTAATTTCAATTGGGTTTCTTCAGATGTTAGGCTGGTAGTGAAAATTGTTCTACCTGTAATATCTGAAATCGTAACCTGGGCACCTATCCAATGATATCCAACCTTTAGGGTCGCACTGTATGACATGGGATTGGGATAAACAACAACTCCGTCTTCCTCTTGAAAAGTTTCAGATGCTAATGTGCTCCCTTCTATAATGGTAATCGCTTGGTTTATATCAGGATTCTCGATCATATCCTCAATACCGCTCAACCAAGTGACTTTTACATATTCAATTTCGGTGGCTGTTCCAATTCCGAAGAACTCATAGGCCGAATTCTGGCCCAAATACCCTTCTCCACATAAGGTATAATTAAATTGTTTTTCACCGTTTACCATGATCTCAACGGTAGAACCAATCCCCATGCTATTACTCTCCGTTCCCTGCAGTTTTACTTTAAACCAATTGTTACCGGCAGGGCAATCGTTTTGCCATAAGAAAATATTATCTGGGGCATAATTGAGAACTGCGATATCTGGATATCCATCATTATCCAAATCTCCAATGGCATTTCCATAACTCTGAGCAGTATCATTTTCAAATCCAGCATCTGTTGGGATCGTATAGTTTCCGTTGCCATCATTTTCATAAAAAGCGGATGGTAGCATTCCGGTGGTACCATCTAACATTCCACTTACATACAGATCGAGATTTGTGTCATTGTCGCCATCAAGAAACACCGCGCCCCATCCAACCGATTCGAACAACGTACCATTAGGCGAAGCAATATCCGTAAAGGTTCCATCTCCATTGTTTTCGAAAAAGGCATTCCCCGCTGGAGTATTTGTGACATAAAAATCCTGCCATCCGTCTTTATTGGGATCGCCAATTGCTGTACTCATGGCATCCATCACAACATTAGTGTTGGTTTGCTGCCCAACTTCGGTAAAAGTATCATCGCCGTTATTATGGTATAAAAGGTTTTTCGGATCCTTATCATTGGCAATAACAATATCCTGCCAGCCATCGTTGTTGTAATCGAAAAAGGCAGCACAAAATGAAAAATGATTTTCGCCCGAAATTCCTGCACTGGCATTTACATTGGTAAAGGTGCCATTTCCATTATTCCTGTATAAGATATTGGGTATTGTAAGATTTTCTGTGTTCCTGGAACTAATAAAAAGATCTAGCAAGCCATCCTTATTGTAATCACCCCATGAAGCTCCAAAGGTTCTATGATCGGTAGTTATTAGCCCCGCGGAAGTAGTGATATCTACCAAATTCAAATTTCCGGTATTCTCATACAAACGATTGCTATCAGTATTCCCTGAAGCAAAAAAATCGTAATCCCCATCATTATCGAAATCTACCCATTGTACCGTTTTTGTTTCAAAAAGTGGGTCGGAGTTAAGTAGAAAAACCTCTTGAAATGAACCCCCTGTGTTTCTGAAAAAACGTACGGGTGATCCAGCGCCCGAACTTACTGTGATATCATCCCAATCATCACCATCAAAATCAAAAAAGGAGATACCCCCTCCAAGTAATCCAGAACCATACGTAACATTATCAAGGCCTATGGAAGTAGTGTTTTCCTGAAAAAGTATTTGGCCATGAATGGAAGAAATACAACAAATCAATAAAATGGGTATGACATAAATTACTCGCATCTTACAAATGGTTAGTTCGACAAAACCAAAACCCTATAGGTTTCGTATAGTTAAATGTACAAAAACTAAAGAAATCGGCACAAAGGCTTGTTACTGAAACACTTCGGAAACAGACTGCTCGATATGCCCTAGAACATCTGTATTGATTGACACGCTTAAATTGTCCTGAATGGCTTCTTGATAGGACGACACCGAATTATTACCAGACAACCCAAATCCAATGGACTCCAAACTCTCTGAGCCAATAAGAAGTATATCGGAAAATATAGCATCGAAAAGGGCCGATTTTGTAAAACCGATATTGGGATTAGCCTCCCCTACAATGGTATAGCTCACATTAAATGAAACGTCATCCGTAAATCGATAACTGGCTCCAAACGTATCATAGTTTCCCGACGTACTTGCCGAAAAACTGTTAATGCCATTGTCCTGTACGGAAAAATCAAAACTGGGATTGCTGATTTCAAAATTAAGACCCTCACTTAATTCCTCATAGCTATAATTTCGGTTACCCGAGGAGTAGGAACAAACCACTTCATAAAAATCGAAGAGGTTATCTTTCATAAATACGTTCATACTCACCACTTCGGAATTACTGATTTGGTCACGTAGAACATTGGCTCCGCTATTGGTATCATAATTCTTATGCCCCATTACGATAGCACGTGCACTTTCATTGGTGGGATAAGAAATAGATAGTATATCATCGGCAAAGGGTAAATTATTGTAATCATCTGATACACTAATGTTTTCGGAAACCGATTCTTCCCAAAAATGTCTCGGAAAGGATTCCGTATCGTTTCTTACGGCCATATAAAAACTACCACCATTTCTAACCATTTCACCATTCACAGAAATGGTACCGCCAGCATCTGAGCTATAAGAGCCACTGGTTTGGGAATAAAACAGGGATGATTCCGATGGGTCTGGTTGTCCGAAATTGAAATAGTCCAAGGACACGTCTTCCAAGCTTTCTGGAACATCCTTTCTATCCAAGGTATAGTCGGAAAAAACAAAGTTTTCAAAAGTAGTGACCCTATAGAGGCCGACGCCTGCCGTACTTAGCAGCCGGTATAATGTAAAGTCGAACTGTTGATTTTCGGCTGCTTCGAAAGAGAAATCATACATTTCACCATTGACTATTTCTGCCTCAAAAACAACAACTCCTGCAATGTTACTCACAAAAACTTTGGCTGTTTCGGCATCACCCAAGTAATCGGCAGAAACATTCATGCCAAACGAGTAGGTCTGAAGCATTTCCTCCTCCTCTTCCATTTCCTGTTCCATTTCGGTGGGACTATCATCATTACTTGAACAAGCCAATAGTAAAATAAATGGCAGTAGGTATAGTAGGCGTGTAAGCATGAAGTAGAATTAATTTTTAAACAAAGGTCTCCCGGCCATCATCTCATTCACTTTTCCCCCAATAGCCTCCAATTGTGCATCGTTTTCATGATTCATAATGGCCTCATCAATCAATTCAACAATTTGCAGCATATCGTTCTCCTCTAATCCACGGGTTGTAACCGCAGCAGTTCCAATTCGAATTCCACTGGTTACAAAGGGTGATTTATCATCAAACGGAACCATATTTTTGTTTACGGTAATATCTGCCTTTCCCAGGGCTTCTTCAGCCTGTTTACCAGAAAGGTCTTTATTTCTAAGATCGATAAGCATCATGTGGTTATCGGTACCTCCGCTAATGATCTTATATCCTTTATCTACAAACGCCTGTGCCATTACAGCTGCATTCTTTTTTACCTGAATCATGTAGTGCAGGAAATCATCGGTTAACGCTTCTCCAAAAGCTATGGCTTTTGCTGCAATTACATGCTCTAGTGGACCTCCCTGATTCCCTGGGAAAATTGCACTGTTCAACAGCATGGACATCTTTTTAAGATTACCATTTTTAAGTGTTAATCCGAAAGGGTTTTCAAAATCCTTACCTATCAATATGAGTCCACCCCTTGGGCCTCGTAGCGTCTTATGTGTAGTAGTTGTCACCACGTGACAATGTGGTATAGGATCGCTAATAATGCCTTTGGCAATAAGTCCGGCAGGATGTGCGATATCTGCCATGAGTATGGCTCCAACCTTATCGGCTATCTCACGAAATCTTTTATAGTCTATTTCGCGGGAATATGCAGAAGCCCCTGCAATGATCAATTTTGGTTGTTCCCTTATCGCTATTTCCTCAATAGTATCATAGTTTAAACGTCCTGTTTCTTCTTCTACCCCATAAAACACCGGTGTATACAGTAATCCTGAAAAATTAACAGGGGAACCATGGGTTAAGTGTCCTCCATGTGCAAGATCGAACCCCAAGAACTTATCGCCCGGCTTTAGGCAAGCCGCAAAAACCGCTGTGTTTGCTTGCGATCCACTATGTGGTTGCACATTGGCGTATTCGGCACCAAAAAGGGCTTTGGCACGGTCAATGGCAATTTGCTCTACTTCATCTACTACTTCACAACCTCCATAATACCTTTTTCCTGGATATCCCTCAGCGTATTTATTGGTCAACACAGATCCTTGGGCTTCCATGACTTGATCACTCACAAAATTCTCGGATGCGATCAATTCAAGACCATTTAATTGCCTCTCTTTTTCGGCTTCAATTAGTTCAAAAATTTGTTCGTCTTTTGGAATCATTTTTCTTACGTTAATTTCGAATCAAAAATAGTAAAAGCTTGGGGTTAGTTGCTCAGAAATTATATATTTGATTCACATATTTACTAACAAAAAATCGCACTATGCCACTTACCGCAAATGACCCCACTCGCAAATCATGGATCGATGTTCCTGAGAATAGCGATTTCCCTATACAAAACATCCCTTTTGGGGTATTTCTAACCCGTGATGACGTAATTACTATTGGCACCCGCATTGGGGATACTGCTATAGATTTGGGCGCTATGCACCAATTAGGATATTTCAAGGGAATTGATCTAACCGATGATATTTTCCTTCAGGATTCCTTGAACGACTTTATTGCAGACGGCCGTAAAACTTGGCGTTTGGTGCGCAATAGGATTTCAGACATTTTCCTACATACTTCCCCCGGATTGCGTGATGATAAAGAGCATAGAAAGAAAGTCCTTTTTAGGTTGGATGAAATTGAAATGCAATTGCCAGTAGATGTGGGTGATTATACCGACTTCTATGCCAGCAAAGAACATGCAACCAATGTGGGGTCCCTTTTTCGTGATCCCGAAAATGCCCTGCTCCCCAACTGGCTTCGAATTCCGATCGGCTACCATGGAAGAAGCTCTTCCATAATCCCCTCTGGAACACCTGTAAGAAGACCCGTAGGACAGACCAAGCCCGGCGATGATGGAGTCCCCGGTTTTGGACCTTCTAAATTATTGGACTTCGAATTGGAAATGGCATTCATTACCACAGCTACAAATCATTTGGGCAAACACGTCCCAATAGAGGAAGCCGAAGACAACATATTTGGTTTGGTACTCTTTAATGATTGGAGCGCAAGGGATATTCAAGCATGGGAATATGTACCTCTGGGACCATTCCTAGGAAAAAACTTTGCTTCCACAATTTCTCCATGGATCGTAACATTGGATGCATTGGAATCCTTTAGGGTCGAAGGGCCTGCACAAGACCCAAAACCCCTGCCCTATTTACAACAAACTGGGCCAAAAAATTTCGATATCCATCTACAGGCAATTATTCAGCCAGAAGGGGGTGAAGAAAACATAGTTGCAAAGTCCAATTTTAAATATATGTATTGGTCTATGGCGCAGCAATTGGCACATCATACAGTAAATGGCTGTAATGTTCGTAGTGGCGATATGATGGGAAGTGGAACTATTTCCGGTCCGACAAAAGATAGTTTTGGATCCATGCTCGAACTTACTTGGCGTGGACAAAATCCAATTGTTTTGAAAGATGGATCCGAAAGGAAGTTCATTAACGATAATGATACGGTTACCCTAAGGGGTTATTGCCAAAACGACGAAGTGAGAATTGGGTTTGGCAATTGCAGTGGTAAAGTCCTGCCTGCCAGAAAATTGTAACTTTGGCATAACCCTTGTATTTCCCTTATCATAACCAAACCCATTTGTTATGAGAACAACTATTACTTTAGTGTTGGCAGCTAGTATGCTATTGGGTTGTAATAGTGTAAAGCGCAACCAGAAATTTTTAGCGGAGGGCAATTATGACCAGGCCATATACTTGGCGGTCAAAAAGTTGAAGAAAGGAAAAATTTCTTCCAAAAATGATGTGCATATTGTTTTGCTCCAAGAAGCATTCGACAAAGCGGTAGATAACGATGAGCGTCGAATCAAGTTTTTGGAAAAGGACAATCAACCTTCAAATAGCAAAGAGATATTTTTCCGTTATCTCGATTTGGAAGAACGCCAAAATCTATTGCGTCCATTATTGCCATTAACAAACTCGGAAGGAAAGCAGGCACGGTTTAAATTAATGGATTATTCAGGTGATATTATTGAAGCCAAGGAAAACTATATAGCCTATAGCTACGATGAAGCTGCTCAATACTTGAATCGAAACACCACCCTCGATGCCCGTACCGCATATCACATCTATTGTGAAATAGAGGAATTACAGGAGAATTACAGGGACGTTAGAAGACTGAAGGAGGAATCCAGGTTTTTAGGTACCGATTTCGTTCACGTGGAACTCAGAAATAGAAGTGGACAGATTATTCCGGGAAGATTGGAAAGGGACCTTTTGGACTTCAATACCTATGATTTGGATGATTTTTGGACCCAATATCATGAAAAACAGCGGGGCGATATCGATTATCAGTTTGGTATCCGAATGAATTTTGAAGAAATAGCAATTTCACCAGAGCGTATTTCAGAAAAAGAATACCGTAGAAAGAAGAAGATTGAAGATGGTTGGAGATACCAATTGGACAGAGATGGTAATGTCATGAAAGATAGTTTGGGTAACGATATTAAAATTCCAAACTATATTACGGTTACAGCAAGGGTAATGTATACAACGCAGACGAAAAGTGTTTTGGTAGGTGGCGATGTTCATTACAGGAACCTAATGCAAGCAAGGGATATGGGAAGGCATCCTTTGGCAACAGAGTTTGTTTTTGAAAATGAGTTTGCCAAATTTCGAGGTGATGAAAGAGCACTTACAGACGAAGACCTAGAGTTTTTAGAGTACGATTTTATTCCCTTTCCAAGCAATGAACAAATGGTGTTGGATGCTGGAACCGACATAAAAATTCGGTTAAAAGACATACTGAAACAGAACTCATTGAGATAAAAAATCCCCTTTTTGGGGATTTTTTTTGTTTTGGCAAATATCTCATCGAAATCTCATGTTTTATTGAATTTTTTTTGATCTTCGGGCCTTTATCAAATAAAATCAATACATTTATTTGAAATCAACCATTTAATAATACCCTACTCTAGCTATGATAAAGAGACTAACCCTTCTATTTTTGGCGCTTGGTGCCATGCAACTAAGTGCGCAAAATGTAGATGTATTTCAGCAATTTAACGGAAGATATGATTTTATCGCTTTCGGTAACACACTTAATACCGAAGAGAATGGGGCGGGCGGCGCATGTGCCATTCTTACGGAAAGCAGTGCCGATTATAGTTTAGGACCCGGTGAAGCGTTTATTTCTGCACACCTTTATTGGTCCGGTTCCGGAACTGGAGATTTTAATGTAGAACTGAATGGACAAGAAGTAGTCGCACAACGAACTTTTAGTTTGACCGCAGGTACTGGACTGGATTATTTTTCAGCTTATGCCGACGTTTCGGATATCGTTGGTAATACAGGCCCAGGAACCTATACCCTTTCCGAATTGGATTTAACTGGAGTTATTGGCAATTACTGTGGTGGCGGTACGAATTATGGTGGATGGAGCATCATTGTGATCTTTCAGGATTTATCATTAACCCTGAACCAAATAAGCCTATTCGACGGTCTTGAATTTGTTTCGGCCAACAACCCTACTCTGGAAATTATTCTGAACAACATCGACGTAACTACAGAAGATTTGGCCAAAATTGGTTTCTTGGCATGGGAAGGAGACGCCGGTTTAGCAGTAAATGAAACATTGCTTATCAATGGAAACCTTATAAGCAATCCTCCACTAAATCCTGCGAATAATGCATTTAACGGAACCAATAGTTATACGGGATCTAATCAATTGTATAACATGGATATGGATGTGTACGACATTGAAGATGTGGTCACGCAAGGAGATACCAGTATTACAATAAACCTTACTTCTGGTCAGGATTTTGTAATGGTGAATAATATCATTACGAGCGTAAACTCCGAAATTCCAGATGCTACCATCGAAATTCAAAATGTAGGCGTCATTTGCGACAATAATGATTTAGATATTACTTACGTAGTATACAATACCAATAGTACGGCTCCACTACCAGCCAACACACCTATAGCGTTTTATGCAGATGCGGTCCTAGTGGGACAATCACAAACCAATAGCGAAATTCCTATTGGTGGATCAGAAGCTGGTGCTATCACCTTAAGTATTCCGTTGGCAACTCCAAATATTTTCAACTTGAGGGCAGTGGTAGATGATATTGGCGACGGTACTGGAATTGTTGCCGAAACCAATGAAGACAATAATGAATTTAGTATTGAGATTAATCAGACCGAATCTGATTTTTTCCTAGGTGATGATATTGTGGGCTGTGAAGGAACCCCAGTTATTTTAAATACAGGTATTGTAGATCAGAATTTTACGTTTGTTTGGTTCTTTAACGGTGTTCCAATCCCAGGTGAGGACGGTCCAACACTTTCTGTAACAGTTGCGGGTACCTATGCAGTTGAGGGCTCTAAGGGTCTTTGTTTCATTCAAGATGAGATAGATGTTAGCTTCTTACCTCCAGCTCCAATTAATTCCAATCCACCACCATTGGTTGTTTGTGATGCAGATAACGATGGATTTGCCGAGTTTACCTTAACGGATGCTGACGGTGTAATTACTGTGAATAATCCAGATTTGGTTGTAACATGGCATGGTACCCTTATCGATGCGCAGTTAGGACAACTACCTCTTACCAGTCCTTATACAAATGATGATATTTACTTGGACGAACCCATTACGGACCCCACAGATCCGCTCTATGGAACAGGTGGTGTATGGGCCTTGGTTGAAAGCACCATAAGTACGTGTTTTGAAATTGTTCCGATGGCCCTCGAAGTTAGGGATCGCCCAGTACCGACAGAACCAGCAGAACCATTGCGTTTGTGTGATGACGATGGGACTGAAGATGGATTCACCATTTTTGACTTAACCGTGGTTGAAATGGAAGTCTATGGAACACTTTCTACCTCTGAATACGATATTTACTATTATGAAGACGAGACCGAGGCAATTATAGCTGGGGATCTGGCCATAACAACACCAGACTTTTCACAAGCCATTGCTACTCCGGACAATTATTTCAATACCTCCAACCCTCAAACCATATACATTTTAATGGTGGGTAATGATACCAGTACAAGTCCGCCGAATCCAAATGGTGCCAGTGGATGTTACGATATCGTGGAACTGGAATTGATCGTAGATCCTTTACCTCCAGAAACAGGTCCATTCGAAATGATGCTGTGCGACGATGAGTTAAATGGCAGTGCCCCTGACGACGAAATTTCTACTTTCGATTTGACGACACAAAATGATGGCGCGACACTTGGAGACCCCACCCTTTCGGTTGAGTGGTTTGTAACATTGGCAGATGAGGCCATGGATAATCCCATACCCGATCCTACAATGTATCAAAATATCTCTACGCCGCAGACCGTGATCGGTCGTGTGACCACCGAATTTGGATGTAAGCGTATTGTTACCTTAACCCTTACGGTGCTTCCTAACCCTACCCCCAATGCGTTCCCCGACCCGTTGGAGCTTTGCGACGACGATGACGACGGTATCGTCGGCGGCTTTGTCCTTACGGACCGCGACGCCCAGATCATCAACGGCGAGCCGGATGTGAATGTACTGTACTACGAGACGCTGCAGGGCGCCATCGATGCGGTGGCCGGCACCGAGATCGTGAGCCCCTATACCAACATCACGCCCAATGTACAGGTGGTGTACGCACGGGTCACCCGTGACGTCCCCCCTGCCACCCTGGGGTGCTATTCGATCGTTGAGCTTACGCTTAACGTGATCGCCCTTCCTGACGTGCCTGACGGGGATTTCCAGGACCCTTTCCTTTCGTGCGACACTGACGGCAGCGGCCAGGCGGTCTTCGACCTTACGCTCCAGGACGCTTCGGTCCTTGGTGTTCAGGACGCCTCCGGCTTTGCCCCGATCACCTACCACACCCTTGAGGGCGACGCGCAGGCCGGGGTGAACGCGATCGACCCTGCGGACGCCTTCCCGAGCACGGGCCAGACGGTCTGGGTTCGCCTTGAGAGCCTTGTCACGGGCTGCGTCCGTGTGACGGCCTTCGAGCTGGTCGTTGGTGAGTTCCCTGCCATCGGCACGGGTGCCGACCTTTTCGAGTGCGACGACGAGGTGGGCGGCAGTACCCTTGACGACGGCCTTTCGACCTTCGACCTCACGCCCAACGGCCCGCTGATCGACCTTGGCGACGACACCCTTGTGGTGGAGTACTACGCCAGTGCTGCCGACCTTGCCGCGGGCATCCCCATAGCGGACCCCACGGCCTACCAGAACACGGCCTCCCCCCAGCAGGAGGTCTTCGCCACGGTGCGCAGCACCGAGGGCTGCACTGCCAGCAGCAGCTTTTTCATCAACGTGGAGCCCAACCCGGGCGCCATCGAGCCGGAGCCCCTGATCGCCTGCGACGACGACAACGACGGGTTCTTCAACGCCTTCGACCTTGCCTCCAAGGACGCCGAGATCGCCAACGGCGAGGCGGACGTCACGGTGAGCTACTACGAGACACTGGTGGACGCCCAGGTGGCGGACCCCGCGGATGTGCTGGTGAGCCCTTACTCCAACATAGTGCCCTTCAGCCAGGTGGTGTACGCACGGGTGGTGCGGGACACCCCCCCTGGGGTGAACCCCTGTTTCACGATCGTGGCCATGGAGCTGCGCGTGGAGCTGTTGCCCAACCCTCCGGACCCCGGGTCGTTCCTCTCCCCGATGGAGGTGTGCGATGACGACGGGGACGGTTTTGCGGTGTTCGACCTGACGCTCAACAGCGCCCCGGTGCTGGCCACCCAGGACAGCCCTGCCGACTTTCTGGAGGTGACCTATTACGAGAGCGCCCTCGATGCGGACCTTGGGACCAACGCGATCCCCCTCCCGGGCGCCTACACGAACCTTTCTAGCCCACAGACGGTCTGGGCCCGTGCCGAGAACGGCCTTACGGGCTGCTACCTTGCGACGCCCTTCGACCTGGTTGTGAACCCGCTGCCCGTGCTGGGCACCGGCCCCTTCGAGATGGCCGAGTGCGATGACGACCAGGGGGGCAGCACGCTGGACGACGGCATATCGACCTTCGACCTTACCCTGAACAACGACGCGATCACCGGGGGCAACGGCAGCTACTCCGTATCGTACTACCTGAGCGCCTCGGACCAGGATGCGGGGATCGCCATCGCGGACCCGACGTCCCACCGCAACGTGGACCCCGACGGGCAGCCGGTGAACCCACAGGACATATTCGTGAGCGTCTTCACGGGCCCCGGCTGCGAGGCCCGCACGGACCTGACCCTTAGGGTCCTCCCGAACCCTACCCCCAGCGAGCCCGAGCCCCTTGAGGTGTGCGACGGCGACGGGGACCCGGACATCGACGTATCGCCCTTCGACGGCCTCTCGGTGTTCGACCTGACGTCCAAGGACGACGAGATCATCAACGGTGAGCCCGACGTGGGCATACTGTACTACGAGGGCGCGGACCTTGCCGAGGTGGGCGACCCATTGGATGCCATAGCGGACCCCACGGCCTACCAGAACACGGTGCCGGGCGGCCAGGCGGTCTACGCCCGCGTGACCAGGGACGTCCCCCCCGGGGAGCTCCCCTGCTACACGGTGGTGGTACTGGAGCTGGTGGTCAACCCGCTGCCCGACGGCAGCGGTGATGTCAGCGACCTTGTGGCCTGCGAGTTCGCGGCCGACGGCGTTGCGGTGTTCGACCTGACCCAGCGGGACGCGGAGGCGCTCAACGGCCAGGACCCGCTGCTTTTCGGGGTGGCCTACTACCGTTCCCTGGCGGACGCCCAGTCGGGCGCCTCGCCGATACTGGACCCCTCGGCCTTTGCCAACGAGTCCAACCCACAGACGATCTACATCAGGGTGACCGACACGGCCACGGGCTGTTTCGCCGCGAGCCAGGAGGACCCCGACAGCGGGGAGGTGTCCCTGAGCTTCGACCTTGAGGTCAAGGAGGCGGCCACGGCCATGGAGCCCGCGCTGCCCTACGAGATATGCGACAACACCGGCGATAACGACGGTGTGGGCGCCTTTACCCTGCACAGCGACCCCGCCAGCCCGACGGAGCTCGACGGCGAGGCCGACGCGCTGGCGGCGGAGATACTTGCGGGCCAGGACCCGGCGGTCTACGTACTGACCTACCACGAGACGCTCGAGAACGCCGAGGCGGGGACCGATCCCCTTCCCGACGTGTACGCCAACGTGGTCAACCCCCAGGTGATCTACGCCCGGGTGACCAACCAGGCGGACCCTGAGGACCCCGACGCCTGTTTCGCCGTGGTGGAGGTACTGCTCTCTGTGGAGCGGCTCCCCACCGTGGAGCTCGAGGAGGAGTACAGGCTCTGCGTTGACAACGGGGTGGCCATCCCGGAGGAATCGGGCGACCCGTCCCCCCCGCTGATAGACACGGGCCTCGACCCGGCACTTTACATATTCTCATGGACGGTCAACGGGGAGGTGCTCCCCAATGCCGTTGAGCCCTTCCTGCTGGCCACCGAGGGCGGCAGCTACGAGGTGACCATCACCGAGGTGGAGTCGGGCTGCAGCACGACGGCCACCACCACGGTGGTACTGTCCTCCCCCCCACAGGAGTACACGGTGGACGTGACCAGCAACGCCTTCGACGGCGAGCACATGATCGAGGCCACCGCCACGGGCGAGGGCAGCTACGAGTACCAGCTCGACGACGGCCCCTTCGAGGGGGCGGGCGAGGTGGCCCATACCTTCACCGGCGTGGAGCCGGGGCCGCACACGGTGACCATACGGGACACCAACGGCTGCGGTAGCGTGACGGTCGAGGTGGGGGTGATAGACTACCCCAGGTTCGTGACCCCGAACCAGGACGGCTTCCACGACACATGGAACATCATAGGGATCGCCAGTGGCGACCCTACGGCAAAAATTTATATATTTGACCGCTTCGGTAAGCTTCTCAAGCAGATCAGCCCGTTGGGGCCGGGCTGGGACGGTACCTATAACGGGAACCCGCTGCCCTCGAGCGATTACTGGTTCAGGGTGGAGTACACAGAGGACGAGGCAAGGAAAGAGTTCACAGGGCACTTTACCCTAAAACGATAGCACAGGCCAACGCGCCCGAACGATAAAAAGCCCCCAGAAAGGGGGCTTTTTGGTTTGCCACGGGGCATTGGCCCCTAAAGGTCGATGCCCAGGGTCAACAGGAAATTGGAAAATACGGTATCCACCGCAGCGGTATCCGTTAAACCAACCGTATATAGGGATGGATTGCTGCCCTGTTCAGTTCTTGAATAAGCAACTTTTCGGGGATTTTTATGTTTTAATGAACTCCTACACCATCAAACATAAGTAAACTTAAAGCCGTGTCTTTGTATTTCGTTCCTTCATACACATCTTTAATTTCAAATTTTAAACGCAGGGTTCTATCATTAAAGAATTTTATCGTTTCAAATTCTACTGTCTGAATTTCAAAGGAATCTTTTAAATTAACTAGGAATTTAGGTTGATCGTTTACATATACGAGCAATTGTTTAATTCTCGCATTGTTTTCCCAAGTCAATCTATTTTTCTTGTATCCGTTGGCGATAATCAGTTTATTGATTCCTAAGTTAGTATTATAAATAGGAGCTTTATTAAAGTCAAATTGATATTCAATGTATTCACCAACACCATTGCCTTCAACACCTTCAACCCAAGCTGTTTTTTCATCAAAATCATGTGCATTTCCTGGTTCGTAATCTATTGCCCCGCTCCCTTTCAATTCCGAAGAAGCAGAAATAGTATCAACACTCCCTCCGCAATACCAACTACAACCTTTCAAAAACACAAGCTCCCCTAATGGCACAGGTTTACCATTTTCAATTGTATAGTCCTCATAATCGAAAAAATCAGCATCTTTTTCCTGTTTCGCTTCCAGTTCGATAATATCTTGTGCATAAGATAAAGAACATACACTAAAAAGAATTAAAGCGAGAAGTGTTTTCATAGCAACTGTATTTTACTAAAGGATAAACCTATGGTTGTCAAACAAAATTAACCAATTCTTCCGCCCGTATCCCATGATGGGAAGCATGGGCGACAGCGACCCCGTTTTTAATAACGATCAACTGAGGGCTTTGGTGCAACACCTGAAACTTAAAGCCTACCTCATCAGAAACATTTCTGTAAGCTAATAAATCTAGATAGTACAAATGCATCTGTTCGGGATCTACTTCATAGGTCCCTTCAAAATTCCGAAGTACCATTCGGCTAATACCACATCTCGTAGAGTGTTTAAAAATAGCTACCGGTCTTGTCTTTGATTCTTGGACAATCTGTGTAAGCTGCTCAACTGTAGTTAATGCTTTCCAAGGAAGCTGTTTTTCCTCTTTGTCGTGGTTTTCTTTACTCCCACTGAATAGACCAAATAGTCCCATAGCTTAAATTTTCGTCAAATATATAATATCTAATTACAACATATTCTTCGTAAAATGATAAAAAACCTTACAAAAACCGCCATTTTGGCGGATAAAAACCATCTAAAACGGTCAAAATGACTTGTTTTAAACATGGCCTGCATTTTGACCAATAACAACCAAAATGAACCTATGAACTTTAATAATTTTACTATAAAAAGTCAGGAAGCCATACAAGAAGCCCAACAATTGGCTCAAGGTTTCGGACATCAACAAATAGAGAACGAACACATACTCAAGGGAATCTTTATTGTCGATGAAAACGTAACACCTTTTTTGTTGAAAAAATTGGATGTTAATGTCGACCTTCTAAAGGAAGTGTTAGATAAACAATTGGAATCCTATCCAAAGGTTTCAGGCGGACAACTTATGTTATCCCAGAATGCAGGAAAAGCCATGAATGAGGCCAGTATTCAGGCCAAGAAAATGAACGATGAATATGTGTCGGTGGAGCACTTGCTGTTAGCCATCTTTAAATCGAAAAGCACCATAGCCCAAACACTAAAAGATCAAGGGGTTACGGAAAAAGCACTTCGAGCCGCCATAGAAGAACTGCGGAAAGGAGAAAATGTGACATCACAAAGCGCAGAAGACACCTATAACTCATTGAACAAATATTCCCGTAACCTAAATCAATTAGCCCGTGATGGTAAATTGGATCCAGTGATTGGTAGGGATGAAGAGATACGAAGGATCCTTCAAATTCTTTCACGTCGTACCAAGAACAATCCAATGCTGGTAGGTGAACCAGGAACTGGTAAGACGGCTATTGCAGAAGGTTTAGCTCATCGTATTATCGCTGGCGATGTTCCCGAAAACCTAAAGAGCAAAGAGGTCTTTTCATTAGATATGGGAGCTCTTATCGCAGGTGCAAAATTTAAAGGGGAATTCGAAGAACGATTAAAGGCTGTCATTAAGGAAGTGACCACCAGCGATGGTGATATCGTGTTGTTCATTGACGAGATCCACACCCTTGTAGGAGCTGGTGGTGGGCAAGGTGCTATGGATGCCGCAAATATTCTTAAACCAGCATTGGCTCGAGGCGAATTACGTGCTATAGGGGCAACTACCTTGGACGAGTACCAGAAGTACTTTGAAAAAGACAAGGCGCTAGAACGCCGTTTTCAAAAAGTCCTAGTGGATGAACCCGATACCGAAAGCGCTATTTCAATTTTGCGTGGAATTAAGGAGAAATACGAAACCCATCACAAGGTGCGCATAAAGGATGACGCCATTATAGCAGCAGTAGAACTATCGCAACGCTATATTACCAATCGCTTCTTACCGGACAAGGCCATTGACTTAATGGATGAGGCAGCTTCAAAACTGCGTATGGAGATCAATTCCAAACCGGAAGAACTAGATGTCCTGGATCGTAAGATTATGCAATTGGAAATCGAAATTGAAGCTATTAAAAGGGAAAAAGATTCGGATAAGTTAAAATCACTTGGTGCTGAGCTGGCCAACTTAAAAGAAGAGCGAAATGAACTTAATGCGAAGTGGAAGAGCGAAAAGGAAGTAGTCGAAAATATCCAGAATGCTAAAAAAGATATTGAAACCTTCAAGTTAGAGGCAGATCAAGCAGAACGCGATGGCGATTACGGCAAAGTGGCGGAGATTCGGTATGGAAAAATAAAGGACGCTCAGCAAGCACTGGAACAGTTTCAGGATGAGCTACAGAAACAACAGGGAACTGCCTTGATAAAAGAAGAAGTAACGCACGAAGATATTGCGGAAGTTGTCGCAAAGTGGACAGGGATTCCTGTTACCAAAATGCTGCAAAGTGAACGGGAAAAGCTACTTAATCTAGAAGCCGAACTACACAAAAGAGTGGTAGGACAACAGGAAGGAATAGTTGCTGTGAGTGATGCCATACGACGAAGTCGCGCAGGGTTGCAGGATGTGAAAAAACCCATTGGTTCTTTCTTATTCCTTGGAACTACCGGGGTTGGTAAAACGGAATTGGCCAAGGCTTTGGCGGAATATCTATTCGATGATGAGAATGCCATGACCCGGATCGATATGAGCGAATACCAAGAACGACACAGTGTGAGCAGATTGGTAGGTGCCCCCCCAGGATATGTGGGTTATGATGAAGGGGGACAGTTGACGGAAGCCGTTAGAAGGAAGCCCTATTCGGTGGTTTTATTGGATGAAATTGAAAAAGCACACCCAGATACTTTCAATATTTTGTTACAAGTACTGGATGAAGGACGACTAACAGATAATAAAGGGCGTGTTGCCGATTTCAAAAACACTATAATTATCATGACCAGTAACATGGGAAGCCATATCATACAAGAGAAATTTGAGACCATGAAGGATATGGATACAGCCATGGAAGCGGCCAAAGTAGAAGTGCTGGGAGTGTTAAAACAGGCTGTTCGACCAGAATTTTTGAACCGAATAGATGATATAATCATGTTTACGCCGTTATCAAAAGAAGACATTACCAGTATTGTGGGGCTTCAATTGAGAGGAGTGACCAAAATGTTGGCCAAACAGAACATAACCCTGGACGCAACACAAGAGGCTATTGCCTATTTGGCGGAGAAAGGATTCGATCCCCAATATGGAGCGCGACCAGTGAAACGGGTCATTCAAAGAGAAGTACTGAATGCACTTTCTAAGGAAATTCTTTCTGGAAAAGTAACCGTTGATAGTATCATTCTGCTGGACAACTTTGATGATCATTTAGTCTTTAGAAACCAAAATGATTTGGTAAACAATTAAAAGGGCGGAGGGTTCCCTTGAAGCTATCGACTCAGAAAACCCTCATATTTGGTTGGTTGACCACCCGAGACCGCTTGGTTTTGGGTGGTTTTTTTTCGAAGCAGATTCTCTAGCTTTTAGTACTTTCGCATCATGATTCGTTTACTACTTATAATCACAGTCCTATTGGGGTGTTTCAGTGCTTGCAAGGAAACTCCGCACCCAATTTCAGACAGTCGAAAAAACGACTACGCCTTCTACGATGCACAGGGAGGGTTTCATCGTTTTTCACGTTATAATGATAGTAAGGCAATTGTATTATTCGTGCAAGGCAATGGTTGTCCTATAGTAAGGAATGGCCTTACCGATTTTCATAAGATTGTAGAAGAATTTCAGGAATCTTTCACTTTTTTCATGCTAAACGCAAACATTCAGGATAGCCAAGAAACGGTCCAAAAAGAGGCGAAAGACTATAGTTTTACGGTGCCTGTACTACTGGATTCCAATCAACTATTGACGGATGTGCTAGATATTAACACTACTGCAGAGGCTATTGTATTGCATCCTACCACTCGGGAAGTCCTGTATCGAGGTCCTATTAATAATCGCTTGGATTTTGAAGGTCAGAAAAACGCCCCCACCGTAACCTACCTAAGGGATGCCCTCTCCTCTATCCGATCGAACAAACCAATCACCAAAACCTTTGAAGTTACCAAAGGATGTAAAGTGACCAGGCTTTCGAAAACACAAAAAGAGGATTCTCTTACATACACGCAAGACATCGCTCCTATTCTTCAAAATCATTGTGTTCGTTGCCATAAGGATGGCGGAATTGCACCGTGGCAAATGAAAGACTATCCCACTATTGTGGGTTGGTCCGAAATGATTAAGGAAGTATTGTTCAGCAAGCGCATGCCCCCTTGGAAGGCAGATCCTACCATTGGCAGTTTCACCAATAGTTTTGCCTTACCGGATTCATTGGCGAGAAAGGTAGTACGCTGGATAGATTCGGGGATGCAACAAGGGTTGGGGGAAGATCCATTAACCCAGATAGTTCCCGATACAAGTATCTGGTCTATGGGTACTCCAGACAAGATCATAACATTGAAGAAAGAAAGCATTCCAGCCACAGGGGTCATCCCCTATCGCTACCAAGAGTTTGGTTTGGATCTCGATAGTGATGTTTGGATTAAGGGTATTGCCATGAAGCCTGGAAACCCCAAAGTAGTTCATCACTTTGTAATTGCTGAAAAAGGCTCGAACAAAAAAAACCCTATTGTAAATAGGCCCGCCGTCCCATGGATTGACAATTATGTGGCTGTAGGTACAGGTGGGGATGAATCTACCCTATTTCCTGAAGATACCGGTGTGTTTTTGGAAAAGGACAGTTCCCTCAACATTCAAATTCATTATACCACTACCGGGAAGCCCGAAGAGGACGAAACGCAGATTGGTCTCTATTTTCATGAAACACCGCCAACTAAAGAATTCTACTCTATTGCTCCGTATAATGCTGAATTTACCATTCTTCCGTATTCAAAAGACACTAAAGTAGTGGCTAGGGATACTATTACCAAGGACATTAAAATTCACTTTTTGGGGCCGCATATGCATTATCGCGGAAAAAGTATTAAAATCATGGCGGAACTTCCTTCCGGAATTACCCAAACCTTGGTTTCTGTACCCGACTATAATTTTAATTGGCAACTTATCTATAAATTGAAGGAACCCATTTCCTTGCCTAAGAATACTGTACTTGTGGTTGAAGGAACCTACGACAATAGTTCACAAAATCCATTAAATCCAGATCCTTCCCAAGAATTGCACTATGGTATTCAAAGTACGGACGAAATGCTCATTGGATTTATGAATTACACACTTGATGAATAGCTGATTTTCAAAATTTTACGGTTTTTATGTAACAAAACGATATAGAGTATCGTCTTAATAGTGTATCAATCAAAAAATCAAAATCATGAAAACCAACGTACAAACAAAACGAAATACTGCTTTAGGTGTCTATATACTTTGCATTTCAACATTTATGGTAACCTATACCGCCTTGACCCTAACACAGTATCTTTAATTGACAAAACCCTCCTTTGTATGGCACAAAAGAGGGTTTCTTACAAAAAACAACCAACACAAAACAACTAACTCAAACTCATTTACATATACGTAAAAAGTCAAGGTTTGGTTTTAAATGTTGGAAATTTCTTTCTTTACCCCTTCTGTAGCTGCACCCTTACCTCTTCTGTTTCAATCTTGGAAAGTAACTTCAATTCATTAGCCTGAAATAGGGAGTCAAGCTGGGTTAGTTGAATTTTGAGGGATTTGGGTTTATAATTGTTGTAGTCCACAAATCGAATACCGTTTACCAGACGTTCGTTATACGCTTCACGAAAGCGGATTCCCCCTCCATCTGTAGCATAACTATATGCAAGATAATCTACCGTAAACCGATCTTTGTGAATCCAATAGACAAATTCATCCTCAAAATCGGTACCTCCACCATTTTCATTGAACGAAACACCAATTTCGTAGTACGGCTCTCCTTTTATAATGGCATCACCCAATAACTCCTTATTTACGGCAGGGGCATTAAGACCAAACGGTAATTGGGCAAAATAATGCACCGAGTTCACACTATTGGAATAACGGGTAACCATGGAGTCTGGCACTTTTACCAAGCTATCGTCCTTATACCTTACAAAACCTTCATTGGTGACAATATCATGAATTAGACCCGTTGAATCTTGGGTAAGTCTTTCTAAGCTATATGACCCATTATTTCTTTTGCTGATATACTTTCGGTCCCTAAAGACAAAATCGATGGTGGCGTGTTCACAGTTTCCTTGGCAGGCATTGAAAATGGTTTTATCTACGATGTCCTGCGCCGTTACATTGGGTGTTTTATCCTTACAGGCCCCAAACATGAATAGAAGTATTAAAATAGGAAGAGGTTTCATGCGTTCTAAATTGTAACAATTAGGATTGTTTTGTCACAAATTAAAGGAATCCCTTACCAATTCTATCCCAATAAAATGAAAAAACTTAGTTTGCTTTTATTGCTTTGTACGATTTCACTCTCGGGGCAAACCGAATCCCACTTAAACACCCTTACTGTTTTTCAGGAGCATTATAACAAGCGTGATGCACAGGCTATTTTTGATATGATGGATGATCATATGCAAGAACAATTGGGGTTTAAAAACGTAGAAAGCATTGTGAATACGTTTAGGGATAACCTCGGAAGTATCAAAGAATACAAATTTGTATCAATACAAGGTTTTACCGAAGTATATGAAGCGACCTTCGAACATGGTCGACAGAACATTTCCCTTAGCCTTCATCCCGATGGCACCATGAGCGGGCTTCGCTTTTTGCCAGCAGCCGAAGAACATGTAATCGGAAAAATGAATCGCAATAGCACTGCCTTGGCATTACCTTTTAAAGGAGAGTGGTTCACCTTTTGGGGAGGTGATACCAAAGCGCAGAACTACCATGTTATTTCCAAAACCCAGAAGCATGCATTCGATTTTTTGGTGCTGGACGAAAGCGGCAATAGCTATGAACGTAGTGGTACAAGAAATGAGGATTATTATGCCTTTGGAAAACCACTATATGCCGTGTGCGATGCACTTGTGTATAAGGTAATTACTGGTGTTGAAGATAATAGACCCGGTATTATGAATCCAGCACAAATGTTGGGGAATAGTGTCATCCTAAAAACCGACAACGAGGAGTATATTGTGTATGCACACTTCGAAAAGGAAACCATTAAGGTAAAAGAAGGGCAAGCGGTGAAACGGGGTCAGTATCTGGGTAATTGTGGCAACTCAGGAAATTCTACTGAGCCTCACTTACATTTGCATATCCAAGATGGGCCCAATGTATTAGGCGATGTAGGTGTTAAATGCTACTTTGATTCGCTTTGGGTAAATGGAACTTTAGAAGGTGACTATTCTCCTGTAAAAGGGGATAGAATTACTAGGCCCAAAGAGTAAAATTGTACTACATTTGCCTCATCATGTCATTACAGAAGAACGTACAAATAAAGAACCGAAAGGCGCGTTTCGAATACGAAATCCTTGATAAATATACAGCAGGCATTGTATTGCGAGGAACAGAGATCAAAGCCATTCGTGAAGGAAAAGCATCTATTGCAGAGAGCTTCTGTGAGTTCGCCAATGGTGAATTGTTTGTAATAAATATGACCATACAGGAATACTCTCACGCTACCCATTTTCAACATGCGCCCAAAAGTGAACGCAAACTACTGCTCAACCGTAAGGAACTGCGAAAATTGGAAAAGGATGTGAAAAATACTGGGCTCACGATTGTTCCACTTCTCCTCTTTACCAATGACAAGGGATTTGCCAAGTTGGAAATTGCCCTATGTCGTGGTAAGAAACAATACGACAAACGGGAAACTATGAAGGATAGGGACAATAAGCGCGACATGAGTAGGATTAAAAAGGCGTTCAATAACTAGTCTATTTCCAAAAATTATCCCAACTAACATTTCTTTATAGTTTATCATACAAAGTTTGGCTACTTTCACGTTGATTTTCTTAACAACCCTAATCATTATCTTGCGACTTTAGTGAAACCATCTGTATGAAGCTTATTATATGCTCACTCCTACTTTTTGTAACCGTATCAACCGTAGCTCAGGTAGTAGGAACCGTTTCTGACACAAAGGGAAACCCACTGCCCTATGTCAATATTTACTTGGAAAACAGTTATACAGGTACGACCAGTAATGAAGAAGGCACCTATACCCTAGATCTATCCGAGGCTGGAAACTATACGGTCGTTTTCCAGTTTCTAGGCTATACTACGGTGAAAAAGGAAGTACAAATTTCAGAGTTTCCATTTCCGTTAAATGCGCAACTTTCAGAAACCACAGTCAGTCTGGATGAAGTTGTTATCTCTACCAATGAAGACCCTGCCTATCGAATTATACGTGAGACCATAAAAAAGAGAAAAGAGAACTTGGAGCGTATTTCCTCGTATACCGCCAAGTTTTATTCAAGAGGACTTTGGAGGGTAAAGGATGCCCCGGAAAAAATACTGGGACAGGATGTGGGAGACTTTAATGGAGCTTTAGATTCTACCAGAACGGGTATCATCTATTTGTCTGAGACCATTAGTGAAATTGCCTACCAAGAGCCTGATGATTTCAAAGAAAGAATTATTGCCAGTAAGGTGAGCGGGAATGACAACGGTTTCAGTTTTAACAGTGCACAAGATGCCAATTTCAACTTCTATGAAAATAGCATATCCCTTAATACGGCAATTGTCTCACCCATCGCAAACAATGCACTGGGCTACTATCGCTACAAATTGGATGGGGTATTTTACGAGGGCAACAAGTTAATAAACAAGATAATTGTTACACCAAAAAGGGAGAAGGATAGGATTTGGAGAGGTATTATATATATCGTTGAGGACGATTGGCAGTTCTATGGAATTGAGCTTACCACCAATGGAGAGGCTATTCAGGTTCCCTTTATTAAGGATTTGGTTTTTAAGCAGAACTTCACCTTTGACACTAAAGAGAATGCCTGGATCAAAATATCACAAACCATCGATTTCGGTTTCGGGTTCTTTGGTTTTAATGGAGATGGTCGCTTTATTGCCAATTACAGTGATTATAATTTTATGCCCGGTTTCCAGAAAAAAGATTTTAGCAATGAAGTCCTCTTTTTTGAACCCCTTGCCAATAAAAAAGACAGCTTATACTGGGAACAAATTCGTCCCGTGCCACTTACATTGGAAGAAGTAAGCGATTACACACGCAAGGATAGCATTCAGGAATTGCGAAAATCGAAAACCTATTTGGACTCTATTGACCGAGAGAATAACAGGTTTAAACCACTTGACCCAGTTTTCGGTTATACCTACAGAAATAGTTTCGAAAAATGGTCACTAGATTACGAAGGCCCCTTACCAGGAATACATTACAATACGGTGCAGGGTTGGAATGGCGGTGCAGGTCTTTCCTTCTTTAAATGGTACAATGACAACCGTACACGTTGGATTTCGGCTAACCTTAATGCTAACTACGGAGTATCAGAAGATCGTGTCCGATTTCGAGGAAGCATTACCAAAAATTTCAATCGTACCAATCGACTCCGTCTCTCTCTTGCTGCTGGCAATCAGGTAGCCCAGTATAATTCGACCGAACCAATTAGTCCACTCGTAAATAGTATAGCTACGCTATTTTTTGAAAGAAATTATATGAAGGTTTATGACCTTGCCTATGCCCGCTTGGGATATAGTCAAGAATGGTTCAACGGTTTCCGTGTTCTTGCCAACGTTGGCTACGAAAAAAGGAAGCCACTGTTTAACACCACCGACTATGTAATCCTTCCTAATGATTATGTGGATTTCACCTCCAATAATCCCATTGTAAATAGTTCAGAACCTGCAATTGATGAGCACGATATTATAAAATCCACTTTCAATGCCAACATCAATTTTGGTCAAAAATACATGACTTATCCCGATGGTAAGTACAACGTTGGTCTCGCTAAGTACCCCACTCTGGCCATTGCCATTGAAAATGGTTTGGGCGCTTCGAACAACGATTATAATTATACCCAACTTCGAGCAAGGCTCTTTCAATATGTTAATCTAGAAAGTGTGGGGATCCTTCAATACAATCTAAAGGGAGGAACCTTTCTAAATGGCGACGCTATCTCCTTTGTAGATTTCCAACATTTTAATGGCAATCAAACCCGTGTAGGGACCTCTTTCAATTACACCGATGTTTTCAATCTCCTTCCCTATTATGAACTAAGCACGAACAAAAGTTATTTTGAAGGACATGTAGAGCATGACTTTAAAGGATGGGTACTCGGTAAAATTCCTGGCATCAATCAACTCAACTTCAATTTGGTTGTAGGAGGCCACATATTAGTAACGGAGGATCGAAAACCGTACAGTGAGCTATCCATTGGTATAGATAATTTAGGCTGGGGCAAATTCCGCTTTTTACGCGTAGATTATGTGCATTCCCAATTCGATGGTATGGATAGAGGTGCCTTCATTTTTGGATTGAAATTCCTGAACTTATTGGATTAGGAAAAAGAATAAGGGTTTTTCCTGTATGAATTAGGGGCGTTCCACTCTTGATTTAGATTGTTGATTATCTGAATTTTACATCAACATTAAGAAACATCTTACATCATGGGGCTAAAACTAATTGATACAAATCAACACTGGGTAGATGGTCTAGTACCTTACGAAATCAATGAAACAGATTTCCCAGCGGGAACGGCCAATCGCACTACCATAGATAATGCTATTGCACACGTTAATGAAAATACCAATGTGCACCTTACTCCCAAAGTAGCCTCCGATATTTCTTGGGTTAGTTTTACAGATCACCCTACAGATGGACGATGTGGCGGTAGTACCGGTCGGGTTGATGGTGAAAATAATATTAGGTGCGACTTAGACGGTGGATTCTCTATGGGCAACATTGTACATGAGATTCTTCATGAATTGGGTATTCACCACGAGCAATTAAGGGAAGATCGCGGCAGTTTTGTAACCGTACAATGGGATAAGATTACTGAAGGCGACTGCGACCAGTTTCAACGTAAGATAGAAGGTGACCGATTGGAAATGTGTTCTGAAGGATACGACCCTGCTGTGCACACCCTAATAACCGAAGACGTGGGAGCTTATGATTATGGTTCTATCATGCACTACGGAAGGACCTTCTTCCGCAAACCCGGCGAAACAGGAGATACCCTTAGCCCAACCAACCCTGCAACAGCAGTTATTGGTCAGAGAACGGCATTGAGTGATGGTGATATTACTACACTGAATGACATGTACAATACCGATGCTATATATGTACGGGATAATTTAACAGATAATGGCCAAGAACCACTTGCAGGAGGTGGCTTGTCCCGTAGTCCGGATATTATTCATGTGGTCGATGAGATTACAGATCCACAGGCTACCTTAAGTACACCAGCCTCCATGGCGTCAGACAATCTTTCTGAAATCGTAGAGGAAGGACAAACCAATTTCGTTTACGTAAGGTTACAGAAAAATGGTACGTTAACCGATGATGCCGAAGTGGACTTATACTGGGCAGACCCCTCTACTCTACCTACTCCTTCCGTTTGGTTAGCCAATAAAATAGATGACACCAAAACGGCTACCGTTGCCCCTGGGGACGTACAAGTAGTTGGTCCTTTCCTTTTTACGGATGTACCCACCACAGGGCACTATTGCTTTGTAGCTATAGTTCATAGTAGAAAAAATCCACGACCAGAGCTTTCTGCGAGTACCACTTCGCTGGACTTTGTCAATTTGGTAAGGAATAAAAGCAATGTTGCGTGGAAAAACTTTGACGTAGAGGATAATGTTCCTGGTGGGGAAAGCGATATGGACTTTGCCGTAAATTCCTTTAGAAACACAAGCGATGACAATGCCTTGGAATTCGACTTAACGGCTCTTCCACAACAGGTTTTTGCACAGATAAGAATTTTAAAACGTTTGGCCAGTTCAGCGAATCTGGACAATCTGGAGTTAGATCGCGAAACACAGCTCTATGCCTATTATAATGTAAGTAGGCTTAATAGAAAGGCAACTTTACGCAATGTCACGTTAAAGTCGAGGGAGAACACTACGGTGCGCTTGCATCTAGAATTCCCAGAAGATATAGTAGATGGTGTATATGATATAGATGTGCGCCAGTTAAAAGAAGAGACTGAATTTGGGCGTGTCACCCGACGCATTAATATTGGGGATTTCCCATTCATTGGCAACATACAATCCATGGAATTACACACGGCGAATTGCCCTTGGATTCCTAAGATGTTAAATAGAAACAAACGACCTTACCGTAATCTACAAACAGGATTGCGACACGGGTACGACGGATGCCATACATGTTTGCTAGAGCATGATCATGGATAAATAAGAATATAATACTAGTTGTTTGCCGGTTCGGTTATTGAAAGGTTTGTATTGGGGTACCTATTCATAATATCGGACCGGTCTTTTATTTACAAAAAAACCTCCCCGAAGGGAGGCCTCTTTTCATAGCGGTATTTGAAAACGAACAACCTAGTTCGGTATTACTACCGTATCAATCACATGAATCACTCCATTACTCGCCATGATATCTGTTGTTACAATTTGGCTGTAGTTACCACTTTTGTCCTTTAACCAAATTTTACCGTCTTTCTGAACTACTTTTAAGCCAGCTCCATTTAACATGGTAAGCTCTGTCTTTCCCTTTCCTTTTTTAAGGGCCGAAACAACACTAGTGGCTGGAATGTTACCACTTACTACATGATAGGTAAGAATGTTGGCTAGTGCCTTTTTGTTTTCTGGCTTCAATAGATTTCCCAATGTTTTAGAATCTATTTTCGCAAAAGCATCATTGGTTGGTGCAAAAACAGTAAAAGGTCCATCCCCTTGTAAAGCACCTACTAAGTCCGCAGCCTTTAGCGCGGTCACTAAGGTGGAAAAGTCGCTATTCCCTACAGCTATTTCAACAATGCTTTTCTTCTGTGCAATCGCATTCTGTGTAAAAGAAAACAATGCAATGGTCGATAAAATAAAAATGAGTTTTTTCATGATTTTAATTTTTTAAAGTTTGATTTATAAAAGTTTTGCGCGCTTTCAATGGTATATACCCGCATTAATTTCCATGGATGAGCTAGGGTGGTAATTTTTGCTTAACTTTAACACATCTGTTACCCCAGCATGCAATCCGATAAAATACTCATACAACAACTTAAGGAGGGAAATTCAAAGGCTCTCTCCGGTCTCTACGATAAGTATTCCGGGGCGTTGTATGGTGTTATTTGCAGAATATGCAAGGATGAGGATAGGGCTCAGGACATCCTACAGGAGACATTTTTGAAGATTTGGAATAAGGCATCTTCTTATGATCCGGATAAAGGTCAATTCTATACCTGGGCGTATCGCATAGCGCGAAACACGACATTAAATACCATGCGTTCTCCCTCTAAGCTCATCCAAACAGAAGATTTAAGTGTATATAAGGAGACCGAAGTTTCTGAAGAAAACCCTGTAGACATCCGTACATTAAGTGGATCTATCAAAAAGCTGGATGAGCATCATCAAAAAGCATTGGAATTGGTCTATTTTAATGGTCTTACCCATAGGGAGGCACATGAGGAGATGGGGGTTCCCCTTGGAACTTTTAAGTCGTATATTCAACAAGCCCTGAAAAAGCTCAGGGAGTTTTATCAGGTGGAATTGATCCTTGTAATTGGGGTATTAATTGAATGGATGCTATGATGGATAAAAAGGAAATATTGGAATCTGGATTATTGGAGCGGTATCTTTTGGGTGAAGTTTCCGAAACTGAGCACTTGCAGGTAGAACAATACCTGAAAGATCCTGAGATACGCCTGCATTTTCAACATTTGGAAGAGGATTTCGAGAAAATGGCCTTAGAAAATGCCATAATTCCTCCCCCTCAAGTAAAAGAAGCTTTACTGAAACGAATTGAACCTGCTCCAAAAGTTGAAAAAGAAAAAAACAATCTTTCCTCTTTCAATACATATACAGGAATTGCAGCAGCCATTGCCCTGCTCTTTGGAATAGCCTCTTTCTGGATGTATTCAAAATTGAATAGCCTTGAAAGCCAATTGCAATTGGTACGATCACAAAATGAAGTGTTATCCGAAGATCTAGAAAATTTAGTAGAAAACTATGACTTGATGCTGGATGAATATGAGGTTACCAGTAACCCAAATACTCAAAAATTGATCATGGTCGGAAATGACAAATCCCCTCAAGCCATTGCCATTAGCTATATAAACCACAAGGATAAAACCGTATACCTGAATGCCGAAGGATTACCCAAATTACCAGAAAACAAGGATTATCAACTTTGGGCAGACGTAGAAGGCGAAATGATAGATATGGGCGTTATTACCCAGGGAAAACCATTAATCGCCATGAACTATATAGAACACGCAGAATCATTGAACATTACTATTGAACCTTCAGGAGGTAGCGAGCACCCAACTGTAGAAGATTTAATTACCAATATTTATCTTACAAGTACGCCTTAGGTTGCGCAACCTTTTAGAAACTAACCATCTTTTTAGAAAACGCTAATTATGAAAAAGATCATTTTCATTCTTTTTTGTTCGATACTATTTTCGTGCAGCAACGATGACGATTCGATTAAAACCGATGCTTCCCTATTAGATAATTGGGATATGAAAGCCTATGTGTTCTTCGGCCCCTCTGTACCTGACTTAGAAGCGGGAGACGTTACTTGGAATTTCAGTAGTGTAAGCAATACACTAACCATCGTGAATACTGTTGAAGATCTCTATCCTTATTTACCAGAAAGCGGAGTCTACAGCGTAACTGTATTGGCAAACAATGAGGTGGTAATAGAAGGCCTACCTTGGGGTAATGTGTACGAGTATGAAATAGTAGACAATGAGTTGCTCCTAAATTTCAAGGATGATCCTCAAATTGCGGATGACGAGCTTTTTATTCGTCTCGAAAGAATCTAGAACATTCTAGTTTTTATCCTCGAGTAATGGAACGAAGCGAAATTCGCCATATTCCTTTTTTTCGAATTCGGTGGTACTTTTTCGCGTATACACTGTCATGATCTGTACGTTATCACCCACGGGTATTACCAAGCGCCCCCCTACCTTTAGCTGAGCCAGTAAGGGATTGGGAACATAAGGTGCACCAGCGGTAACAATGATTCCATCGTAAGGAGCAAACTCTTCCAAACCAATATAGCCATCTCCAAAAATCATCTTTTTGGGCCGATATCCTAACTTCGGAAGAAATAAACTGGTTTTCTTAAAAAGCTCATTTTGCCTTTCTATAGTATACACGGTTGCTCCCATTTCCAATAATACGGCGCATTGGTAACCGCTTCCAGTGCCAATTTCCAGTATTTTACTGTCTGTTTTCACTTGTAGAAGTTCCGTTTGCCGGGCTACCGTATAGGGTTGGGATATGGTCTGGTCTGCAGCAATGGGGAAGGCCTTATCCACGTAGGCATGATCTATAAATCCACTATCCATGAATAAATGCCTTGGAATCTTGTTAATGGCCTCTAAAACCCTTTCATCGGCGATTCCCTTCTTCTTAAGGGTTTCCACCAATTTCCTGCGCATTCCTTTATGTAAAAAAGTATCCTTCATGAATTATTTTCGACTAGCAAGCCATTCTTCTTTTGTAATCTCGTAGAAATAACAATCGTCTCCCTCAAAATGAAATTCTCCTGTTAAGCGCATCCCAATTTTTTCATGTAAAATTTTATTGGAGGCCTCATTTCCTATGACAGCTATGCCATAAATAATATCGTAATCCCCTCGTTCACAGAGATAATCCATACAAGCAATGGAGGATTCGGTCGCATATCCTTTACCCCATTCAGATTCTAACAAGCGATATCCTATGTCCAAGAAATTAGTATACCCATTCATGGGTTCCGTATTTACCTTAAAACCAGTCCATCCAATAAATTTACCCGTCTCTTTCTCTTCCATAGACCACCTCCCAATTCCACGGTCAATATACTGTTGTCGCACCATTTCGATGACTTTTCGTGATTCTTCTATGTTTTTTATGGGTTTATTGCCTAGATAGCGGTGTACATTGGGGTTCGAATCCAATTCGAACATGCCATCTACATCCGAAGGTAACATTTCCCGTATGATTAGGCGTTCTGTTTCTAGTCTTGGTTGTTCCATTACTGAAATTTTGAGATCACACAAATCTACTAAAATCTCTAGCCTAAATCCTGTAAAAGGCGACGTAAATTTCACTCAAAAAAGGTATCTTTGTTCAAAATAAATGCCCATGCTAAAAGCAGGAGTTCTGGGTGCGGGCCACCTGGGAAAAATTCATTTAAAGCTTCTTAATCAATCCAATAAATATGAACTTATTGGCTTTTTCGATGCAGATACGGAAGCTTCCCAAAAAATTTCGGAAGAATTCGGTTACAAAAGTTTTTCTTCTTTAGAAGCATTAATTGATGCATGCGATGTTGTAGATGTAGTTACACCTACTATTTTCCATTTCGAGGTAGCTGAAAAAGTGATCCGGGCCGGAAAACATCTATTCATTGAAAAACCCATTACACAAACTGTTGAAGAGGCCGAAAAACTTCTTGCCTTGGCAAAGGAATTCAATGTGAAGGGGCAAGTAGGGCATGTAGAACGATTTAACCCTGCATTTATGGCGGTGAGGGATAAGTTCGAGAACCCTATGTTCATCGAAGCACATCGCTTGGCCGAATTTAACCCAAGGGGAACGGATGTCCCTGTGGTTTTAGACCTTATGATTCATGATATAGATGCCATTTTAAGTGTGGTTAAAAGTGATGTAAAATCGGTTTCTGCGAGTGGGGTTTCGGTAATTTCCGAAACACCAGATATAGCCAATGCCCGTATTGAATTTCAAAATGGATGCGTTGCCAATCTTACCGCAAGCCGTATTTCCATGAAGAAAATGAGAAAGGCACGTTTCTTTCAAAGGGATGCATACATTTCGGTAGACTTTTTAGAAAAGAAATGTGAGGTGGTGAAGATGAAAGACGCTCCTGAAACGCCAGATGATTTCGCCATGATCCTTACGAATGCCGAAGGGGTAAAAAAGCAGATTTACTTTGACAACCCAGAAATAGACTCCAATAATGCCATTTTGGATGAATTGGAGACTTTTGCCGACGCCATAACCAATGACACGACCCCGATTGTGACTTTGGAACAAGGAACCAATGCATTAAGGGTCGCCATGCAAGTAATAGAGAATTTTAGAACATTATAAAATCCAATATCAACATATGAAAAACGTAGCAGTCATAGGAGCAGGAACCATGGGAAATGGAATTGCCCATACCTTCGCACAATGTGATTACAAAGTTCAACTTATCGACATCTCAGAAGATTCCCTTGCCAAAGGAATGGCTACCATTGCTAAGAATCTAGATAGAATGGTTGCTAAGGAAAAAATAACTTCTGAAGACAAAGAGCGCACATTGGGCAATATTACAACCTATACCAATATGGAAGAAGGGGTGGAATATGCAAGTCTTGTCGTAGAAGCTGCTACCGAAAACATTGATTTAAAGCTCAAAATATTCAGGGACTTAGACCAGTATTGTCCCGATGACACTATTTTGGCAACCAACACATCCTCTATATCGATAACACAGATTGCCGCGGTTACTTCCCGTCCAGAAATGGTCATCGGTATGCACTTTATGAATCCGGTTCCGATCATGAAATTGGTAGAAATCATTAAAGGGTATAATACGAGCGATGAGACGTACAAGACCGTGGAAGAAATTTCCAAGAAACTGAATAAGGTTCCGGTGGAAGTAAATGATTACCCGGGTTTTGTAGCCAATAGAATCCTAATGCCCATGATTAATGAGGCAGTCGAGACTTTGTATAATGGCGTAGCGGGTGTTCAGGAAATTGATACCGTGATGAAGCTGGGTATGGCACACCCCATGGGACCACTTCAGTTGGCCGATTTTATTGGGTTGGATGTTTGCCTATCCATTCTCAACGTGATGTACGATGGTTTTAAAAACCCGAAATATGCTCCTTGTCCATTGTTGGTGAATATGGTGATGGCCGGAAAAATGGGAGTAAAAAGCGGAGAAGGTTTCTACGATTATGCTGAAAGCCGTAAGGCCGAAAAAGTAGCAAGACAGTTTGCTTAAACAAATATAATTTGCCTAAAATCTATCCTTTTAGAGCGGTTCGCCCCACACGGGATAAAGTGAGTTTGGTAGCTTCTCGTTCGTATGAGAGCTATACAGAAGAACAACGTGATGCCCGATTGCGCGATAATCCTTTTTCATTTTTACATGTAATTAACCCAGGTTTTAAGTACCATAAGAAAACTTCGGGGATGGAGCGATATAAGCTAGTTTACAACCGTTATCAGGAATTCAAAGAGGATGAAGTTTTTGTACAGGATGACTCTCCGTGCTTTTATGTATATAAGATTGTAAACCGTGATGGTAACGTTTTCAATGGAATCACGGCTGCCGCAAGTGTGGAAGATTACGACAAGGATATTATAAAAAAGCATGAATCCACATTAGAATATCGGGAAACCTTGTTTAAGGATTACCTGAAAGCAGTTGGATTTAATGCAGAAGCGGTATTGCTCACCTATCCGGACAATGATCGTCTTACAAAACGTCTTGAAAAAGTAATGGAAGATCGAGCCGAATACGAGTTCACGACTACCTATCGGGACACCCATTATGTATGGAAGGTAGATGATCCCGTATTTATTGCTGAAATAAAAAAGATGTTTTCAAAAATGGATGCCCTTTACATTGCAGACGGACATCATCGCTCATCGTCTTCCTCCCTTTTGGCCAAAGATTTAGGTTCTGAGAATAAAAACCACTCCGGCAAGGAACCCTATAATTTTTTCATGACCTATCTCATTCCGGAAAGTGAATTGAAAATATATGAATTTAATAGGTTGGTGAAAGGTCTTAATGGGTTGAGTAAGGAGGAGTTTTTAATAAAACTGGATACCCTCTACCGCATTGAAAATCGAGGTACAGAATATTACAAACCTTCCAAAAAGCATCATTTCAGTATGTACTTAGATGGTGAGTTCTATTCCCTTTATTTGAGAAAACAGGAATACCATTTCGAAAACTCACTCGATGCCCTGGATACTCAAATACTGTACAAAACCATATTAAAACCCATATTGGGAATTGATGATGTACGCAACGATCAACGATTAAGCTATTCACATGGCAAAAAGGACCTAGCTCATGTAAAGTCTCTGATTGATACCCAAGATTATACAGTAGGATTTGGAATGGTTCCAATTACCGTAGAAGAAATGAAAAACATTGCCGATGAGGGATTGGTCATGCCTCCCAAAAGCACCTATATTGAACCCAAGTTACGCAGTGGGGTAACTATTTACGAATTCTGATGTCAATACTAAAACCAAGAAGGATACATGTTGAATATTGCCAGTAACTTGAATGAAATAAAGACTGCATTGCCTGAAACGGTGACATTGGTTGCTGTCTCCAAAACTAAGCCTGTGGCTACGCTTATGGAGGCGTACGAAGCTGGGCAACGTATTTTTGGAGAGAACAAGATTCAGGAAATGGTAGGTAAGTGGGAAGAAATGCCAAAAGATGTGGAATGGCATATGATAGGCCACGTCCAGACCAACAAAGTAAAGTATATGGCTCCATTTGTGAGTATGGTACATGCAGTCGATAGCTTCAAACTACTACGCGAAATCAATAAACAAGCCGCCAAGCACGAAAGAACTATACAATGCTTGCTTCAAGTAAAAATTGCAGAAGAAGACAGTAAGTTTGGAATGTCCATTCAGGACACAGAAACCATCCTTTCCTCTGAAGATTTGGTTGACTTAAAACATGTTTCTATCGTGGGTCTTATGGGAATGGCGTCATTTACTGATAATCAAGAGCAGCTGGCCCAGGAATTTGGGTTTTTAAAATCCACTTTCGATCAATTGAGGGAAAAACATTCAAATCTTTCCGTGTTAAGCATGGGAATGAGTGGCGATTATCCTTTGGCCATTTCACATGGTAGCACCATGGTTAGGGTAGGAAGTGCCATTTTTGGAGCCCGTAATTATTCATAACTTACAATTTAGTAGAACATCTCAAACAAAACTTATTGGTGTACGCAATTTTAGATATTGAAACTACAGGAGGAAAGTACAATGAAGAGGGTATCACCGAAATTGCGATCTATCGTTTTGATGGCCACAAAATTGTGGATCAATTTTCCAGTCTTGTAAATCCAGAAAGGAGAATTCAACCTTTTGTCGTAAACCTAACGGGTATAAATAGCGATATGCTTCGTAATGCACCCAAATTTTACGAAGTGGCCAAGCGCATTATAGAAATAACCGATGATGCTATCCTTGTGGCTCACAATGCCCAATTTGATAATAGAATCCTTACTACAGAGTTTGATCGCTTGGGATACACTTTTGACAAGGATACTTTATGTACGGTAGAATTAGGACAGAAATTAATTCCCGGGATGGCTTCGTATAGCTTGGGAAAATTGGTTAGAGCATTAGGAATACCTATTAGCGATCGTCATCGGGCGCAAGGAGATGCCAAGGCAACCCTTGAGCTTTTTAAACTTCTATTGGCCAAGGACACCCAGAAAGAAATCATTACACAGAGTATACGAAAGGACCCAAAGCGTCATTTGGAGCCCAAATTGTTGGATATGATTGCCCAGGCTCCAACAGAAACTGGAGTGTATTATATGCACAATAAAGAAGGCGAGGTAATCTACATTGGGAAAAGTAAGAACATAAAAAAAAGACTTACCCAACATTTCACCAGTGATAATCGCAAATCGAAGAAAATTCAACTTGAAGTAGTTTCTGTTAGTTACGAACTTACGGGAAGTGAGTTGGTAGCACTTCTTAAGGAAAGCGAAGAGATTAAGCAAAATAAGCCCGTGTACAATCGGGCTCTCAGGAAAACACTGTACCAGTATCAACTAGTCACTTATACTGATGATCATGGGTATATCAATTTAAAAATTGAAAAAGCAAATCAGAAGAAAAAAGCGGTGACTACTTTTACGAATTATCCGCAGGCAAAATCAGTCCTTTTTAAAGTGACCGAAAATTATCAGTTGTGTCAAAAGCTCACCGGACTGCACAATGTAAAAGGAAGTTGTTTTTCGTATTCCATTAAGGAATGTTTAGGTGCGTGTGTTCACGAAGAGCCAGCAATGGATTACAATGAGCGTGTATATGAGTTTTTGAAACAAAATAGTTATGAGAGCAAACATATGCTCGTAATAGATAGGGGAAGGGATGTAGATGAACGTTCCGTCATCTTAATAGAGAATGGTCAGTACAAAGGCTTTGGATTCTTCAGTCTTAATTTTCAGATCACCAATGCAGAAGTATTAAAATCCATCATAACACCTATGCAGGACAATAGGGATGCCCAGCACATTATTCAAGGTTATTTACGAAAGAATAAGGTGTTAAAGATTGTTCAACTCCCCAAAGAAGCGACCATATAAATAATCTTCTTTACCTTTAAGCTGTCCAAACAAGCATTCAATGAATATTTGGCGAAAGAAACTGCATGATATTATTTACGAGGCCGACACCCCTGCTGGAAAGGTTTTCGATGTTATTTTACTAGCACTCATTCTATTAAGTGTCGTTTTTGTAATGCTCGAGAGCGTTAAAAGTATTGACGAGCAATACCATGAATTACTTTTGGTTGGAGAATGGGTCATCACCATATTTTTCTCATTGGAATACATTGCACGGATTATTTCTGTTAAAAAACCCTTCCGATATATTTTCAGCTTTTACGGAATCATCGACTTAATTTCCACCATTCCCCTGTATTTGTCATTCCTATTGGCTGGATCGAGCTACTTACTTACGGTCCGGGCTTTACGATTATTAAGAGTGTTCCGAATACTCAAGGTAACAAGATATATTGGCGCTTCTAATAAGTTGAGAAGAGCATTAATGCATAGTCGGCCAAAAATATTTGTGTTCTTATTTGCGGTACTTATTATTTCAATTATTTCGGGTACACTTATGTATTTAATTGAAGGGGAAGAACATGGATTTAATAGTATTCCCCATAGTGTCTATTGGTGTATCGTTACCCTGACTACCGTGGGATATGGGGATATTTCGCCAGCCACTCCCTTGGGGCAGTTTATAGCCAGTATCATTATGATTATGGGTTACGGTATTATTGCCGTCCCGACAGGAATTGTTACAGCAGAGTATTCCCGGGCGTCCGATCATGTGGACACGAATACACAGAACTGCACCAATTGCGGCGAAAGTCATCATAAGGACCAGTCCAGGTATTGCCATAAATGCGGAGACGCCCTTAATCCAGAATTGGATGCCTAATGGACAGAAAGCCGCTTCTTGTTTGTGTAGTAGGTCCTACCGCCATTGGTAAAACTGCACTTTCTATCCAACTGGCTAAAGCATTTGCCACAGAAATTATATCGGCAGATTCACGACAGTTTTTTAAGGAAATGAAAATTGGAACTGCAGTCCCTTCAAATGAAGAACTAGCTGAGGCTCCGCATCATTTCATTCAAAACTTGAGTATTCATGATGCATACAGTGTGGGTGATTTTGAAAAGGATGCTCTTGAACTACTTCAGAAATTATTCAAAAAACACGAGGTAGTCATTATGGTTGGTGGCTCTGGTTTGTATGTGGATGCAGTAGTAAAAGGCCTGGATACCTTTCCTGATGTTCCACAACATATTCGGGAAGGACTAAACGCAGACTTAGAAAAGAAAGGACTCACCTACCTGCAAAAAGAGTTGCTAGAAGTAGATCCAGATCATTTTGCACGAATGGACACACAGAATCCGCATCGGGTTATTAGGGCCCTTGAAATATATCGCGCTTCCGGTACATCCTATTCCTCTTTTCTCAATTCACCAAATAAGAACCGATTTTTCAGGACGATCTATATAGGGTTACAAGCCGATCGTGAAATTGTGTACGACCGTATTAATAAACGAGTGGATTTTATGGTAGAAGATGGACTAATCGAAGAAGCCCATAACCTATATCCTGAAAGAAAGCTCAATGCCCTTCAAACTGTGGGCTATCGTGAATTGTTCAGACATTTCGATGGGGAATGGAGCATAGAGGAAGCTATCTCCGAAATAAAGAAAAACACACGCCGCTTTTCCAAAAGACAGGGCACTTGGTTTAGGAAGAATGATGACATTCATTGGTTCGATTATAAAACACCTTCCTCCAAAGTCGTGGACTTTATAAAAACAAAAAACACCTAATTCCCATCATAGGATTAGGTGCCTTTTTACACTTAACTTTATAGACTATTGATCTACTTCGTCCTTTACGACCAAGCGGAAACCTTCGCCATGTATATTGATGATTTCTACACCATCATCTTTGCTTAGGTATTTTCTCAACTTTGCAATATACACATCCATGCTTCTGGAAGTGAAGTAGTTATCATCCCTCCATATTTTCGTTAATGCCAACTCTCGGGGCATTAGATCATTTTTGTGCAATGCCAATAGACGAAGAAGGTCATTCTCCTTTGGAGATAATTTTATAGGGTCCTCCTTTTTATAGGTAAGGAATCGAAGCTTGGAGTTTAGATGAAAATTACCCACAACAAACTCAAACTGCTTACTATCGGCTATCGAATCGGTAGCCTTGCGTTGAATTATTGCTTTTATCTTCATTAACAACACTTCGCTATCGAAAGGTTTGTTTAGGTAGTCATCGGCACCTACCTTATATCCTTTTAGGACATCTTCTTTCATTGCTTTGGCCGTTAAAAATATAATGGGGACATCTTCATTCTTTTCGCGAATTTCTTTGGCCAAGGTAAACCCATCTTTGTAGGGCATCATGACATCAAGTATACAAAGATCGAAATCGTCCTTTTTAAATTTTTCAAAACCTTCCATCCCATTCTTGGCATGAGTCACATCATAATCGTTCATTGAAAGGTAATCCTTGAGAACTGTTCCAAAGTTAGGGTCGTCCTCTACTAACAAGATTTTTTTGTTTTCTGTTTCCATATTTCTAAGATATTAAGTGCATTTTAATTATGAAGGTACTCCCCTTACCCTTTTCGCTTTCTACATAAATTTCGGCATTGTGGTCATTAAGAATCCTCTTTACATAAGACAATCCTAGCCCGTGCCCTTTTACATTGTGGATATCGCCTGTATGTTCGCGATAGAATTTTTCAAATATTCTTTTTTGAACGCTTTTGCTCATTCCAGTCCCTTGGTCCTGAATCTTAAGCAAGATGCTATCTTTTGCATTTTCTGTATAGATATCTACCTTGGGTACATCCTCGGAATACTTTATGGCGTTATCCAGCATATTCACAACCACATTGGTTAGATGCAACTCATTTGCCAATACAGATGATTTCATTGCATTAAAGTGTGTTTTCACGTATCCTCCCCTATCTTCCACTATTAAACTAACATGGGATATCGCGTCTTCTACAATTTCATGCAGCTTTACGCGTGCTTTGGGAATATCCAATTCGTTTTTCTCCAGCTTGGATATGCGCAACACATTCTCTACTTGAGCATGCATTCTTCTATTTTCGTCCCGAATCATTTTCATGTATCGGGAAATAAATTCCTTATTCTCTGACACCTTGGGGTTTTTAAGGGCATCCAAAGCCAAATTAATCGTGGCAATTGGCGTCTTAAACTCATGGGTCATATTATTAATGAAGTCTGTCTTAATTTGTGATATCTGACGTTGTTTAAAAATTTGGCGCAATGCATTTGAATAGGCCAAAATTATAACCGTGGTAAATGCCAAAGACAATAGTGCCATTCCCAGTATTGTATTAAGAACCACTTTGCCTTTATTCGAAAAATTAACGTACAGCTTATAACTGGTATTGAAGTTGTCGTTTACGAACAACGGTACACCATAGGTACTCGCCGGGTCGAGGTCGAAATTTCTGGAATGTATTTTTGTCGCTAACTCGTTACTGTACACTGCGTATTCAAATTTGGGCTCTACCCCTCTTCTTCTGCATTCTTTGTCTATTAACTTTTCTATTTCATCCTTATCTACCCTTTTGTGTATAGGGGTCCTGGATGAAATATTACTGATAAAGGTTTCGAACTGCTTACGCTCATAATCCGGTAATCGCTTAAAATTAACCTGGGTCTGAGTGGTATAGCTCCCGCCATCCAAACCTCCAACAATCTTCGTCGTTTTCTGTTTGTTGGTTATTTTCTTAAACTCAATACTGTCCAACTCCGTATCGAAGAATCCCGTAGAAAGCTTGTAATCTTCTTCTATTATCCCATCCGAAAAGATGATGGTTTCATTTTTATCCTCATTAACGATCCTATAAATAAGTTCATTGACGCTCACATTGCTTGGCTTATCCATATCTTCGATCAGACCGTTGTACAAACGGTAATAATCGTCGATTTCACGCAATTGAATACTTTTGGAAACATCTGTCAGGACCTGTCTCACATTAAATGTGAACTGATCTTCTTTTGTCTTGTAGGCATTGTTAATCCAGTATCCTTGAACAAAAATGATTCCCAATAAGGACAACGACATAGAACCAATAAGCAGGGCAAACAACTTTTTGTTCATGATCCAAAAGTAAGATTTTAACATTTAGACCTTGGGTTGTTTAACCTAATGTTAACACAAGGTAGCAGGGATCTCTTTTTAGCTGTTTAGCAAGGTGTTATGAATATCTTGCACCTTTGTGCGAGTAGAAGCTAGATCCGTGTTTTCTATATGGAAATTTGCCAAGGGAATCTTTCTTTCATCCTCCCACTGATGGGCCATTCGGCTTTCGATCGCCTCTTGACTTGTTGCGTCTCTTTTCATCACTCTTTTAATTCGCATGTCTTTGGGAGCGGTAACCAATACGATATAATCGCAATCCTTGTATCCACCATTTTCAAAAAGAATGGCCGCCTCCTTAATGCAATAAGGAGTATTTTGCTTTTTAAGCCAACGATTGAAATGTTGCCCAACTTTGGGGTGAATTATGGCATTAACCTGATCTAAGAGTTCTTTGTCATTGAATATTTTTTGGGCTACAAAAGGGCGATTAAGACCTTCTTTGTTATATGACTTTTCCCCGAGCAATGCTATTAATTTTCTCCTGATAACCTTAGATCTATTGGTCAATAGTTTAGCTTCGACATCGGCTATATAGACTGGAACCCCTAAATCGGCAAACATTTGAGCGACAGTGGTCTTACCGCTTCCTATTCCTCCTGTAAGTCCTACAACTATCAATTTATTTGAAGATTAAGTATTCTACCTTTTTTGTAGCAAGATCTATATCATTTAGATCCATAGGGAATGATTCCAATTTGGGCACCAAGACACTTTCTTCCTCATTTCTATTTTTATAATCGCAGAGAATCCTAAAATCATTGGCTGAAACTGAATTAAATTGACTCATGGCTACATTGAACGATACTACAATCTCCGAAGGCAACAGTCTTATTTCTATGTCTGCAGGTGCATTGATCAATTCCACTGGTATAGCAAATTGCTTTTGTGTAAACTCTTCCACTTCTACTTGGAGATCCACTTCATGTGTTCCTAATGATAATTCATTGTCTTCGGGAAGCTTCAATTTAATTTTCTGTTCAATACGATCTGCAATATTATTCAAGTCAAAGGTTTCAGTTTGAATATAGGATATTTGTTGTAGCTTCAATATTGGGCCCATTAGTAACACCGAATCCGGTACAATCTGAATAGCCCCTACATTTCGATATCCTTCTTTATAATTAATTTCTCCTGCCAGCTTTATTGGAACCTTGCTACTTTCCAAACGATCTAAGACGACCCTAAGGGAGTTGGATGAGAGGTTGTTTATTCCCGTTCCATTATCCAATTGGTTGGCTATGAGCTTAACCAAATCAGCGTTTTCTAGGACTATAATTGAGTCTCCCTCTTGAAAATAACGGGAAATATCAACTGCGATTGAAGGTTCTTGGAATTTATAAGAAAGGGCTTGAAAGCCATTGGTGAGTACATCAAAAGACAGCTTGTCCGTACTTTCCGATGCGACTGAAACATTTTCCGGTATATTCTCATAAGAGATATTGGCATAGACCAATGCAGTTGTTTCGGTCGAAAATTTTGCCAATATCCAAAAGATAAGGGCCAGTAATAGGAAAAATAAAAACGACTTCACTTTTGAAGCTCTATATGTTCCTTTGTTATCGGCCATAGATTAAAATTACTTAAAAAATAAATGAGGGAATTGTTTTTCTGGGTCTTTCTTAAGCAAGCCTATTAGAAATGATGATTTCAAAAACGCCAGACCATATCCAAAGAACTGAACGAACAAAGCAATCACAGCAAGAAAACCGATGCCCATATTCTTATTTTGTATCGTGGCGTCCACAAATATGAGTAATACGTAAACCAATAAAGGCAACAGTAGTAGCCAGGAAATAAATAGGGCTCCAATGATAGAGAGTACCGTAAAAAACACAAATAGCGTAGGTAGCCAAAATGTAATTTTAGCTGCATTGGGATGCCATACATTTAGAATGGGGCGAACCATTCCGAACTTCTTTACTTGGGTATGGAATTTACTCCATGAAATCCTTCTTTTGTGAAATACATAAGCATTGGGAACATAGGAGGTCGTAAATCCTGCCTTCAGGATTCTCTGAGAGAGATCTGGGTCTTCCCCTGGATGAATTTTTGCAAAACCATTTGTTTCTTGAAACGCCCTCTGGGATATTCCCATATTAAAGCTTCTTGGTTCGAACTTTGACACACTTTTTTTGCTACCTCGTATGCCTCCAGTAGTAAGAAATGAAGTCATTACATAGTTAATTGCCTTTTGTAAAGGGGTAAAACTGTCATGGGCCGCGTCGGCACCTCCATAACAATCTACATATGTATTCTCTAAAAAAGAATTGACGGTTGCCAAATAGTGAGGTGGAAGCAGGCAATCGGAGTCAAGAATAATAAAGTAATTTCCTTTCGCTTTCTTCATGCCAAAATTTCTCGAATCCCCCGGTCCAGAATTTGGTTTAAAATAATAGGAGATGGTAAGACGGCTAGAAAATTCTTTTACAATATCTTCTGAAGAAAGGGAGGAACCATCTTCCACAATCACAATTTCAAAAGGCTCATTGAAATTCAGTGTAAGAAAACTTTCCAGTAGTTCCCTTATTTCCTGTGGTCGATTATAAACGGGTATAATAAACGAATAGCTCAATTCCATGCTTAGCAAAAATACATAATAAAAAAGCCGCCTCGGTTATCCCGAGGCGGCTTAGTATATAATAAGCTATAATTTATTGCTTAATAATGTGGTATGCACCAATTTCACCGTCAGCATATACTTTCATTAAGTATGTACCTTGAGTTAATTGAGCTACGTTCAATTGACCTCTATTTGCATTTACAGTTTGGTCAATTACTCTCTGTCCAAGCATGTTGTATACTTCTACTCTCTCAATAGATTGAGCAGCAGCAAGATTTACAACATCAACAGCTGGGTTAGGATAGTAAGAGAATCCTTCGATTACAAACTCGCTAGTTCCAAGAGTATCTTCACACTCTTCGAATACGATATCTGTAACACCTCCAGTGTTTACTACGAAACAGTAGTAAGCCTGTCCAGCAGTAATTGGAATTCTAGCTGTAGTGTTCGGGAAACACTGGTTTTCGAACCAGTCTACAAGCACCAACTCATCTTCGTTAGAAGTCTCATCCGGAGCAGTGTAGAAAGTTACTGAAGTTGCTCCAGCAGGAGTAGCAACAGTTCCTCTAATGAATCCATCATTTACAGGAGTAAAGCTATACCATACACCAGCAGCACCTGTAATATCACAGTTGGTTGGAGTTCCACCCTCTGTTGTAGCACCTGGCATAACAACATCTTCATCAGTCCAAGGACAGTCGAATTGGTTCAAGTCGATTGCATCAGCGATGTCATCGTTTGGTGGAGGTACAATAGTACAAGTCATTGATAACTCGAAGTTACCTGTCTGACCACCAAATCCATGAACAAAGATGTAGTATGTAGTATTTCCATCACTTTGGAATTCTACCTCAGATTGGAAATCTGTACAGTTTCCAGAGTCATCGTTACCAGCTACACAAGTAAGTGGCAATGAGCTACAGTCTCCTGTGTACACAGAAATCTTAGTATCGTAGTCTGTATTTGTACTACAAGTAGATACAAGGATATCAGTTACCAATCCACTTGTGTCATCATATACATACCATACACCAGGTGTAGTAGTAGCAGTATCACAATCAGGAGCTGCAGCAGAATCGTCTGTTGCATTGATTGTAGTACCTAATAATGAATCACCACAAGCAATTGGGAATGCACCATCACACTGATCATTCGCTGGAGGATCTACACAAGTAATAGTCATTACAAATGGTCCAACATCACCTACATCAAATCCTTCAACAGCGATGTAGTACGTTGTAGTACCATCGGATAGGAATTCAACCTCAGACTGTAATCCACAAGAATCGTCGTTAGTTGCAATCTCAGTTCCACCACAAGCGTCATAAACAGTTAATCTTGAATCGTATGTAGTTCCTGGGTCACAAAGTGAAACAGTTACCAATTGAGCCGATCCAGTACCAGTGAAAGAATACCACTCATCTTCGGATGCGTTGTTTCCACCTTGGTCAGTATTGTCACTAGTATCACCAGAGATAACGTCATCACAAGCTACTGGGATTGCACCAGCACACTCATCTGGAGTTGGAGCAGTTACTTCGATAAAGCTAATGTCCATTAATAGGTCAGGACCTAATCCACCACCTACTGTACAGTTAGCGAATGTATCCCATGTAGTACACAATGCGAATCCACCACCTGGGTTTTGCCAAAGGGCAGCATCGTCGTTAGTGTCATCAGCACTACTCCAGAACCACTGTCCTGAAACTCCAAATTCCATAACTGGTCTTACACTAACCCAATATTTAATTCCAGGGTTAAGCGCTGTAAGGTTAGTTGGAGATAATGTAAAGGCTCCATCACCATCTGGATCCACATCTGTTCCTAGGAACGATTCTGTGAATACAACAGATCCAGGAAGACCTGCATTGTTTGTATAAACAGTTAATTCAACCGTGTTACTTGGATCTAATGGAATACCATTAGCAGTTGTAGTACCTATTACAGAAATTTCACAAATTGCAGCAGTCTCAGTTCCAGAAATCATGAAATCATCCACAGCCTCAGCATCGAAATCTGGGAAATCTGGGAAGATCTGTGCAGGAACACCGTTACCTGTAGGAGAAACGTTCTCATAATCTGGAATTGTTCCACCACAAGTATCTCCACCACCGCCAGCAGTTACAGCAAAAGAAGCCCATGGCACTTGACTACCACCTTGGAATGCTCCAATAAGCGTACTACTACCAGTAGTTACATCCATTTCTCTCCACTCTCCTTGTCCAGCAGTATTGTTGAAACAGTTTAAGTAAAGGATATCATCGGCTGCGTTGTAAGCCATACCTTGACCAAAGTTGGCATCGAATCCAAGAGGTCCTACCAAAGTAGAAGCACCTGTAGCAACATCAAAAGAGTAGAAGTTATCATCTACGATGTCATAAGTCCAACCTTGACCACTATTATCGATAGCGATATCAATGGAAGCAGGGTTATTCATTGGTCCTACTAAAGTAGCAGAAAGACCACCTATATCTATTGTCCATAAGGACGAAACAGTAATATCAGTTGCACATGCATATAATGTACCTGCTGCATCGAATGCAAATCCTGTCCAGATTTCACCATTCGGGTTAGGAATCAAACCTAAATTAGTATAAGTACCAGTAGCTAGGTCTAAACTAAATAAAGTATCATCTCCCATTACGTAAGCAGTACCAAGGTCATTAGGATCGATTGCTCCTAAACCTTCGAAACCAGTTCCAGAGTTAGCTCCTACGTTAGTGAATACACCTGGATCTGCTCTATCGAATGTTACGAAAGTAGCGTTACTTTGGTCATTCGCATATACAGTTTCTGGATCACCAGAACCACCACAACTTGTACAGTCTCCATATACTTGGATAGGAGCACCTAATTGAGTTCCTGATCCTGTATCATTCCATGGTCCCCATGTTCCACCGATAGATTGCTGAGCATTTCCAGTTGTGTTCTGTCCTAAGATTACTACTGGTGGTTGCCATGGTCCAGAAGCTCCTGTACCTGCCATACTCCAATCTACCCAGTAAGTACCTGCAGCTAGTGAAAGTCCAGGAGTCTCCACAGTAATTCTCTGAATCGCTCTGGCCGTACCTCCTAAATCATCTTCTGCTACACGGTAAGCATCACTCCAAACAGCATTGGTGATAACATTGGTAGCATCGTCACCATAAATAACCGTACTTGCAGGATCACTTGGATCTCCATCCCAAATCTGAACATTGATTTCGTTAATGGAAGCTGGAGAAGTTGGTTCACCTGTTTGGTATCCGAAGAAATCTATCGAAGTAACATCATAATCATCCGCCAAAATAATGTCCTCAGACATTCTGTTACCAGCACCGATTTGCATACCTCCACCAAGAGTATTCATTCCCAAGGTAATAGTTTCAAGAATACTTAAGTCTGGTGGACCAGCTTGTGAAAAGTATGGGCCACTTTCGTAAGCCAATACAGGCATCAGACTATTATCTGAACCTTGATAAGATGCTCCATTATAGCGTCCTGTAGTTACAGTTACTTGTCCAGAAGTTGGAATAGTACCGTCACTTAGTTCCGCTGTAGTAGCATTGGCCACCTGGTTTACTGTAGTTTGGGTAAACTGCAGAGCCGCTGGAGCCTTTCCTAAAGAAACATCTGCCGTAGAACGGTTGGTATGCGTAGTTGTTAACTTAACGACTTTTTTTGTGGCTTTCTTTACAACAGCTGTCGGTGCCTCCGCAACGGGCACTGCAGCATTTTGACTAAAGCCAACTGCGCAAATTAACATCGCAATTAGTAAAGTAAATTTTTTCATAATTTGATATTAAATTAATAGATTAGTTAATAACGTTAAAAATATCCAAAAAAAAGGTAACTACAAAAGAAAAAATAAACTTAAACCTCAACACCGACCAAAAACCGTTTTTAACGACCAAAAACAAAAAAAGCTCGCCAATTGGCGAGCTCAATTCTTAAAACGTTTTGCTATTTATTCTTTCATAAAAGCTTCCATGACCTCATTACTCACTCCAACATTCGAGAAGCCTCCATCATTGTACAGATTTTGCAAGGTAACCCGCTTGGTTAGATCACTAAAAAGTGACACGGTATAGTTGGCACAATCCATTGCGGTAGCATTACCCAATGGGGACATCTTATCGGCATATGCTATGAACCCGTCAAATCCTTTTACACCTTGTCCTGCAGTGGTTGGCGTTGGTGATTGCGAAATAGTATTCACCCTAACTTTTTTGTCCTTACCAAAAAAGTAGCCAAAACTCCTCGCAATAGATTCTAAATACGCTTTGTTGTCTGCCATGTCATTATAGTCCGGAAACACGCGCTGTGCCGCCATATAGGTTAGGGCCACAATACTACCCCATTCATTCATTGCATCCTTTTTATACAACACCTGCATGGTTTTATGAAAAGAAAGCGCAGATACATCCCAACCTTTGTGGGTCCAATCATATTTCTGATCGGTATAGTGTTTTCCCTTACGAACATTTACAGACATTCCTATAGAATGCAATACAAAATCAAGCTTCCCTCCTAAAATTTCCATCGCCTGTTCCACCAAATTTTCAAGATCCTGCACATTGGTTGCATCTGCCGGGATAATCTGGGAGTTAGTCTTTTCTGCCAATTGGTTTATTTGACCCATCCGCATAGCAATAGGTGCGTTGGTAAGCACAATGGCACCTCCTTCTTCATGCACACGTTCAGCCGTTTTCCAAGCAATGGAGTTTTCATCCAATGCCCCAAAAATAATTCCTCGTTTTCCTTTTAGTAAGTTGTATGACATAGTTCCTGTATGGTTAATTTCTTCTATCTAAAAAATTTATTGGTCGAAGTGCAAAGATACATTAATTCAACAATTGCTTGGCGTGCGCTATTGCCGAATCACTAAGGGTACTACCCCCTATCATTTGAGCTATTTCTATGATACGATCATCGGTTGAAAGATCCTTGATATGCGTGGTGGTAATCCCACCATCATCCGTTTTGAAAACGCGCTTGTGGTAGTCACCTTTAGCAGCAATTTGCGGAAGGTGAGTGATACTCAACACCTGCATTGTCTTACTCATAACCCCCATAATTTCGGCCATTCGATTTGCGATTTCACCCGAAACCCCTGTATCTATTTCATCAAAAATTAATGTGGGAAGATCCTTATATTCGGTTAAGACAGCTTTTATAGCCAACATAATCCTGCTCATTTCACCCCCGGAAGCTACTTTGTTCAATGGCCCTAAAGCACTTCCCTTATTTGCGGTAAAAAGCAACTCCAGTCGTGCATTACCATCTACCCTAAAGTCATTCTGTTCCTCTAATACAAATTGAAACTGCGCATTGGGCAAGCCTAATCCTGCCAAAAACGCCTCCAATTTATTCTTCAATACAGGAATCGCATCCCTCCTGCGCTTATTAAGCTCCTGGGCAACGACCAAGCTGGTATTCTTCGATTCATCTACCTTGGTTTCAAGGGCTTCAATCTTATCATCTATTTGCGATGACACCTCTACCTTTATTGCTAGTTGTTCTTGAATTTCCAACAATTCGCCAACCTCCGAAACCCCGTGCTTTTGTTGCAAACGGAAAAGTGTTTGCATTTTGTCCTGAACTTCCAACAACAGTTGCGGGTTCACTTCCAAAGATTCGGCAGACCGGTGTACTTCGTCTTCCACATCTTCCAATTCAATGATGGTACTGTTTACCCGATCCCATAAATTATTGTAATCCGTCGAAAAGTCTTTAATCCTTGCTAATTCACCAAGGGCAGTGCGCAATGCGGTAATACCTCCTGTCATTTCATTGGACAGGGCCTGTGAAACTTGTGCTAAGGCCTCTTGAATTCCTTCAGCATTATATAACTTTTCATAGGTTTCCTCCAAGTCCTCTTGTTGAATAGAAGCTAGATTGGCTTCTACCAATTCATTGTACAGAAAATTATGATAGTCTAAGTCTTTAAGGGCTTGCTCCCGCTCTTCTTGAAGTTGGGAAAGCTGCCGTAAAGAATGGCGATACTCCTGAAGATTACTTCGATACGATTTGAGTAACTCCAAATTGCCAGACAGTGCATCTACCACTTCCATTTGGTAGGCCTCTGTTGCCAATGTTCGCGTTTCGTGTTGGCTGTGTATATCTATAAGCCGTTCCCCCAATACTTGCATTTGTTGCAGTGTAACCGGCGTATCGTTTACGAAGGCACGGGATTTTCCACTGGGTAGAATTTCACGTCTAACAATGGTCTCGTCTTCATAATCGAGGTCATGATCCATGAATAAGGATTTCAAATCATAATTACCAATAGAAAACTGCGCTTCAATAATGCACTTACTGCCCATGTCGCGCATTACTTTCAAATCGGCCCTATTACCCAACACCAGTCCCAATGCACCCAATAAAATAGATTTACCAGCACCTGTCTCACCTGTAATGATGGTAAGCCCTTTATTGAAGTCCACCTTAATGTCTTCAATTAATGCATAGTTTTTTATGGAAAGTGACCTGATCAAATCGTAACAAAAGTTTATAAAAAAACTCCCTCTAAAGTAAGGGAGTTTTGGGATTCCTGCAACAAAGGAATTCTATATTTTTATCTGGCTCCAATTACTTCTTCTGGTGGGTGCGATTCGCTTTAGGTTTTCCATGAAAGCATTCACATCTACACTTGGCCCACCACTAAAAACAGCCTCTATCTCATCTGCTTTTGCATCGAAAAAAGTTCTTAGAAGATAGGAGTTTGGCCTACGATCATTCACGTTTTTAAGATTCGCAACCGCTTCAATGATTTTAAGTTTGGCCTCACGCTGATTCGACTCCATCAAATCCAATCCCAATCGATGGTAGTTATACATAGCATCGTGGAATTCTTGATACACGTTTGAAATGATCGCGTCATTATACCTAAATCTTGATTGCGTTCCATCTGTAGCTTTCCAACCCACGAAATTACTAGACGCGGCTGTATTCACTATCTGCTTGGCAATATCAAAATACTGTGCACCTCCATTCAATTCGAATGTATCTGCATCCAATCCTATTACCGTATACACATGGTACGCCAGCACTGAAACCAAATTAGAGTCGAAGGTATTTATATTGAACACCAATGGTTGGAATTCGTTATAGTCGAAACTAAACTGTCTATCGTTGTAATTGTAAATAGGGGTATCATAAATAGATCCATATACAGGTCTCGAAGCCTGTATCTGCAACTGACCCTCGAAGGCGGTAGATTCGAAACTTGTAATGATCAGTGTGAAGTTACAATCAATACGTTCTTGGTTCTTATACTCATCATTGGTCCAACTCGTATTGTTCAAAAATTCCGTTAATTGTTGTTCCAACGTTCGGAATACCTGAAAATTCGGCTGTCCGGTCTGCTGTGCATCTATGGTTACTGTGGCATTTAATTCTTGTGCATTTGCAGTGCCGCAAGCCACCAATACTATTAGTAAAAATAAAATTCTACGCATCTATATGATCTATAATGTGTTGTAATATATCTAAAGCTACTTCTTTCTTATCCTTAACTTGAAAAGGGATCACTTTATTGTCACGGGTAATAAAAGTAACTTTATTGGTATCGGTTCCAAAACCGGCACCTTTGTCTTTTAGCGAATTTAATACAATTAAGTCTAAATTCTTTTTTTCCAGTTTCGTTTTTGCATTGTCCAACTCATTTTGTGTCTCCAAAGCAAATCCGACCAAGTACTGTTTATCCTTTATCTTGCCAAGTGAAGCTAAAATATCCTGTGTCTTCTCTAGGGCAATAGTCATCTCACCTTCCTTCTTCTTTATCTTCTCCGAAGCAACTTCTTTAGGCCTATAGTCGGCCACCGCCGCACTGAGTATAGCCACATCGCACTTTGGGTAATGCTCATGAACCGCATTGTACATTTCTTGTGCCGAGGTAACGGGTACAAGCAAAATGTTAGCAACATCCATTTTTAAATTCGTCGGACCGGAAACCAGCACAACCTCAGCTCCCAAACCAGATGCCTTTTCGGCAATGGCATATCCCATTTTGCCACTGGAATGGTTCCCAATAAAACGAACTGGGTCTATAGCTTCATACGTTGGCCCAGCTGTGATCACTATCTTTTTTCCGTGCAACGGAAGTTGAGCCATTATGTCCTTTTCTAAAAAGGATACAATATGTTCGGGTTCCGCCATTCGGCCCTTACCCACCAAACCACTGGCCAATTCGCCATGTTCTGCTGGTATAATTACGTTTCCGAAGGATTCCAATGTACTCAGGGTATCTAATGTGCTTGGGTGTTTGTACATATCTAAATCCATTGCAGGGGCCACATAGACGGGACATTTTGCAGATAGATAGGTTGCCACCAAAAGATTATCGCTTTGCCCTTGTGCCATTTTGGATAATGTATTGGCCGTTGCCGGAGCGATGACAAAAAAATCTGCCCAAAGTCCTAACTCTACATGGTTATTCCATTGGGCATTATCATCATCTTCATTCGTAAATGAAGAAAAAACTTCGTTTTTTGAAAGTGTGGAAAGCGTTAAAGGTGTGACGAACTCTTTTGCCGAAGGTGTCATCACCACTTTTACCTCTGCTCCCTTCTTAATGAGAAGTCGAACCAAAAAAGCACTCTTATAAGCGGCTATACCGGCAGTTACGCCCAGTAATACTTTCTTTCCGCTTAAAACAGACATATACTATCCTTCTAGTTCTTCGTCCTGCGTATTACGATAGTAAATTTTGTTCTCTAGCCATTCCTGTACAGCAAGTGCGTGGGGTTTTGGCAATTTTTCGTAAAACTTGGAAACCTCGATTTGTTCCTTATTTTCGAAAATCTCTTCCAAGCTATCGTTATAGGTAGCAAATTCATCTAGCTTCTCCAATAGCTCCTTTTTAATGTCACTATTGATTTGGCCTGCTCTTTTTGAAATAATAGAGATAGCCTCGTAAATGTTATTGGTAGGCTCATCTACCAAATTCTTATCAATAGTTGTTGTATTGATAGGTGCATCGCTGTTTTTAATATCGCTCATAGTCCTTAATTAATTGCTGTTTCTCCGGTGTCCGGTTGTAATCTTTTATCAATATCCTCAAGTAATTCGTCTGCCTTACTTCGGAAATCGGATTCACCATAGTATTTTATAAAACTTTCGTGATGTTTCTTAGCTGCCAAAAGTCGTTGTTCCACTTTAGAAGGAACACTATTAATGGCAAGCATGTAAGCGGCTTCCATTCGCTCATAAAAAGCATTCGGCCTATATATGGAACCAGGATGGTCGCTTATGAAATTGTTGTAGGCTTCTATCGAAGCTTTAAAGTCTGAAATACGGAGGTATTGCCTAGCCACTTCATAATCCTTCTTCTCTAACTTCCTTCGCAATTCGAATACCAATGAATTCGCCTCTTCTTTATATTCCGAATTAGGAAATTGATCGATAAACCCTTGCAGTTTCTCCATGGCCTTTTGCGTATCTGTCTGATCCAAAGAAAACTTAGGCGACAACTCATAATAACTCCTAGCGGATCGATAAGCTGCCACTTCTAAACTGTCACTTTTAGGATAAGAGGTTACAAATCGCTCAAACTGATATCCAGAAAGATAATAGTCTTCCAATTGATAAAACGTATTCGCATATCGATACATTAAAGGCTCTGCCTGAGGCTTCCCCCTGTAGACCGGTACAATCTGCTCCATCAAACGAAGGGACTTCTTGTATTTCTGTTGTTTGTATAATGAATCTGCCGCTGCATATTTCTTGGCAGCATCATCCGACTTTAAGAGCTTCTGGTATTCGCTGCAAGAGCTAAGCGCCAAAGCCATCATGAGCAGTAACAGACTTGATTTCATGGTTTTAAAAAACATCGTGCAAAAGTAGTGAATTATAAGGGATTACAAAAACTTATTTCTGACACTAAAATAGTGGAACAGTAAGTGAATCCTATGGGTTATTTTTAAATTTAACGTAGAATTAGGCTTTTCAATTACAAATCATCCACAAAAGAGTCAATCTTAGATCGCAATGCCTCACTAATTCCCACTAACGGAAGTCTTACATAGTCTTCGCAAATTCCCAATTTCTTGAAAACTGCCTTAATTCCAGCAGGGTTTCCTTCTGAAAAAATATAGTCTATGCATGGAGCTATCTTATAATGCAGCTGGTAGGCCTTATCCACTTCACGATTCAACCCAAAACGGATCATCCCCGAAAAGTCCTCTGGAAACCCCTGTCCAATTACTGAAATAACACCAGCACCTCCCGCTAAAGTCATGGGCAAAGCCAATATATCATCGCCGCTTATGACCAAGAAATCATCTGGTGTACTGTCAATCATTTGCATGGCCTGTACAATATCATTGGCAGCCTCCTTAATGGCCACAATATTGCTGAAATCCATCGCCAATCTCAAAACCGTTTCGGGCAACATATTACTTGCCGTTCTTCCTGGCACATTGTAAAGTACAATAGGCATAGGACAAGCTTGAGCTATGGCCTTAAAATGTTGGTAAATACCTTCTTGAGTAGGTTTGTTATAGGCGGGCGACACTGAGAGAATCGCGGTAAAATCTGAAAGGTCCCTTTCAGAAATTTCATCTAAAATGGCTTGTGTATTGTTTCCCCCTATACCCAATACCATAGGCAATTGACCTCCATTGGCTTTCTTTACGGTAGCAATAACCAAATCCTTCTCACTTTTGGTCAAGGTCACACTTTCACCAGTAGTACCAAGGATCACCAAGTAATCGATTCCATTGGCTATCTGATGGGCTACCACACGTTCCAAAGCTGGCACATCTACGGACCCTTGCTCCGTAAAAGGAGTTACCAGGGCCACACCTGTCCCGATTAATTCTCTCATGCTATTTTATTCAATATGGTTAAATACTTTATCAATTCTTTCTTAAATAGGTCGGTTTCCTCTGGTTTTACCGAAATGATCAAATCGAACAATCGGTCATCCGAATTCGCAAACCCTACTTTAAACTTTGCATTGCTCTGGGAGATCATCATATCCAGAAACTCGTTCTTCCCTTTATAATAGCCCACCAACACATCGAAGCTCGTATCCAGGAATTCCTGTGCGTTTTGATTGTGCATCTCCCCTTTCCAATTAAAATCCTTGCATTGCACCTGATTTTGGCGAAGGGATGATGGCAGTTTCTTCCTTACTTCAATGAATGAAAAGACTTTTACATCTTTTGGCACCATTCCCAAATCCTTCGAAAAATCATAGAGCTTATCAAAATCCGGAAGGAGCATTTCGTCTACCAAAAAACCAAGGGTCTTTGCAGGGGCATTCACATGGGAAACATCCCGCAATACCAATTGTCTTTCGATCAATTTACGCAACGACCGTCGTTTCAATTTTTCAAACATTATTGTAGTAAGCTAGCTCCACAAAAATACGTTATCTCCAGTTAAATCCGTTAGCATTTTAAGCAATCATTCCTAAAAAATCATCCTCGGATATAATAGGAACGCCAAGACTTTCTGCCTTAGTACGTTTGCTCGGTCCCATATTGTCACCAGCCACCACAAAACTCGTTTTCCCAGAGATGGAACCGGATACTTTCCCCCCATTATCCTCGATCAGCTTTTTGAGTTCATTACGTGACACTTTCGCAAACACACCCGAAACCACAAAGGTTTTCCCCTGCAACGTATCTGTTTGATTGGCCATTTCCTCCTCTGAGATCTGTAACTGTACCCCATAACCTTTTAAACGATCTACGATGGTAACATTTTCTTCATCATTGAAAAAAGAAACTACACTTTCAGCAATACGGTCGCCAATTTCATCGACCGCAACAAGGTCTTCTTCGGTAGCCTCCATTAAAGCATCAATACTTTTATAATGACGTGCCAACTTCTTGGCTACCGTTTCCCCAACATAACGAATTCCCAAAGCGAAGAGTACCCTTTCGAATGGAATTTGTTTCGAGGCTTCAATTCCCTGCACCAAGTTTTCGGCACTTTTTTCGGCCATGCGCTCCAAAGGAATTACCTGCGCTACAGTTAATTCATACAGATCGGCATAATTCTCAATTAATTGGTTCTCTACCAAAAGCACTACGGTTTCACCTCCTAGACCTTCTATATCCATAGCCTTTCGTGAAATGTAATGCTGAATTCTACCAGCGATTTGGGGAGGACATCCCGATGCATTAGGACAGTAATGTTGTGCTTCCCCTTCATTACGGACAAGTTGGGTGTGGCATTCGGGACATGAAGAAATATATTGGGTCTCAGTAGTATTCTCCTTCCTTTTTGAAAGGTCCACCCCCATGATTTTTGGAATGATTTCCCCTCCCTTTTCCACAAAAACAGTATCTCCTTCCCTTACATCCAATTTGGCAATTTGATCGGCATTGTGAAGGGAAGCCCTTTTTACAATGGTACCTGCCAACTCCACAGGCTCAAGATTGGCCACCGGAGTGATAGCACCGGTTCTTCCCACCTGATAGGTAATTCCATTGAGCACCGTACTGGCTTGTTCGGCCTTAAATTTATAGGCCATAGCCCATCTGGGTGCCTTGGAGGTATGCCCAAGCTCCTCCTGCTGCTGAAGGTTATTCACTTTAATTACTACACCATCTGTCTCGTATGGCAAATCATGACGATGTACATCCCAGTAATTGATGTATTCCAATACGTCTTCAATACTTTGTGCCAGTCGTGCTTCATTTGGCACCTTGAACCCCCAGGCACGGGCCTTTTCAAGGTTCTCGAACTGGGTGCTGATTCCCAAGCGTTCTCCTTTAATACTATATAACAGACATTCCAGCGGACGCTTGGCCACTTCGCCACTATCCTGAAGTTTCAAACTCCCTGAGGCCGTGTTACGCGGATTGCGATAGGGTTCTTCTCCAGCAGCTACACGTTCCTCGTTCATTTTATTGAAACCCTTAAATGGCAATACGATTTCCCCCCTTATTTCAAATAAAGGTGGATAGTCGCCCTTCAGCTGCAAGGGAACCGATTTGATGGTTTTTACATTGGTGGTCACATTATCGCCCTGAAACCCATCGCCCCTTGTAACGGCCCTGACCAATTTCCCATTTTCATAGGTTAGGCTCATAGAGGCTCCGTCATATTTCAATTCACAAGTGTATTGAATATCGCCATCTACCAATTTTTTGATTCGTTTTTCCCAATCTTCAAGATCTTCTTTTGAATAACTGTTGTCCAAGGAATACATACGATAGGTGTGCGGAACGGTTTCAAAGTTTTTGGTTACTTCGCCTCCTACTCGAAGTGTAGGGGAATTTGGATCATAGAATTCTGGATGCTTTGCTTCCAGCTCCTGAAGTTCCTTCAACTTCATATCGAACTCGTAGTCGGATATGGTAGGATTATCAAGCACATAGTAATTGTAATTGTGCTCACGGAGTTCATCGCGGAGGCTATTTAGTTTTTGCTCTGGGTTCATTTTTGCTAATCTACTTGATGAATATAAACATACTTCTTGCCGTTCCAATAAATTAGGCCCACGGTTCCATAATCATTGTTCTCTAATGATATTGCCGTATTATGCAAAAGGACCTTCCTATCGCCCAAAATATCACCTGTTTCTTTGTCTATCAATGTTTCTCGGGTTTCTCCTTTCTGAAAAACAGAAATTCCATTAAGCCAACTCAAATCGAAATTATCTATATCCATGGTATCGCCTCCTCCAAATTTATAATGACTCCCATCATAATTTAAAACCAACAGATATCCCTTTTTGTCCATTACGTTTCTCGTAAATACGGCATAATCTTTCAATCCATCACCTGTGAAATCCGAAAAAACATAGTTCGGAGAAATTTGCTTTGAAGGCAAGTAGTTTACATTAGGGTAGATTTTTCTCATTCTGATTTTAAGATCTTCCCATTCCAAGGTATCATTTATTTGAGTAGAAAGAACACTTGTAGCGACGATAGATTCAGAACTTAAAGCCTTATCATAAACAATACTATCAGTCATTTTAGCATCAGATTTCTCGAAAACAGTATCGATTTGCCTTTCGTTCTTACATGAAAAACAAAGACCAATAACAAATAGTATCAGGCACTTTTCAAACATTGAAACAAAGCTAAAAAATAAACATCTTAATGAGAAGCTATGTAATTTGAATAATCAACCTCTTATAAACAAAAAGAAGCCACCCGAAGGTGGCTCTAAAATATTCCTGATTTCAGGATTTTATTGTTTCACAAAGCGCTTGGTTACAGCTAACTTGCCCGTAACAAAACGAACAAAATACGTTCCAGTCGCAAACTGGGACACGTCTATAACCATGCTGTCCATTCCTCCATCTAAAGTTTGGATCAGTCTTCCGGTTGGAGAGAAGATCATTACCTCATCAAATTGCCCATCCAATATTTCAATATTTAAGGAAGTTTGCGCAGGATTTGGATATAGCTTAATACTATTTTTTGTAGCCAATCTTTGTGCTTCCTCCGCTTCAGGGGCTCTAGAGGCATCTTGTGAGGCCGTCGATGTTAGCGCATTGTCTCCCGATATGATCACTTGATCGAACCAAATCTGATCGTTGTTTGCACTCGCATCGCATCGAATTCTAAAACGGTTGTTTGCATTAAAGTTGTACGTTCCAGAATCTAGAACAATAGTATCTGTAAAAAATGTTCCATTGCTAAAATCCGGACCACTCGCATAATTCCCAATTACTTCGTAAGAGGAACCATTAAAGAATTCTACAAAGAAATCCTCCCCGTTCTCCATACTATTGGCATACGTATGGAACTCAATGGATACTTGCGTATTTCCTGAGAGATCCAAAGTAGGAGAAACGGCATTCGACGTGGAAGAATCGTCGCGTAGACGAATGGAATAGGTGCCTTCGAAAGAATTGGCAGAGGCCTGTCTTGCACAATCATTTCCTCCATCTATCCAACCATCTAGACCGGTTTCAAAATAGTACGCGGCAATTTCACCACTGCTTCCGCCACCTTCTAAGGTAGTAAAAGAGGTACTTGCATTTCCGGAGGTGTTTCCAGCTGCATCCTGTGCATTAACGGAGGCCGAATAATTCGTTAACGGAGACAATCCCGTTACATTAAATGAAGTGGTGGTTGATGTCCCTACCTGATTTCCATCAATAAATACATTGTACTGAGTCACTCCTACATTATCTGTCGAAGCCGTCCAATTTAGGGTAGCTCCTGACGATGTAATGGCACTTGCTGTTAAATTCGTTGGATCGGTCGGAGCTTCAGTATCTGGGGGCCCTACTTGAATTTGGAACGCTCCTACAACACCTTTACGTCCATTGTTCATATACTCATTAATAAACCAAAAAGTAGCATCGTCGGAAGGATCTACATCAATTTTACTATAATCCCCATAGCGCGTTCCGGGGATCTTGGCATCACCGGCCGCAATAACCTCTTCCATGGCCGTCATAGTTCCAAGTGGATCTCCACTCCCCCTTCCAGTGAAATAAGAACCTACATAAACCGTAGAAGACGTAGTAGGTCCTGACATGGAAGTATACCCCATCCCTATATTTCCTTGACCGTCCATGGCTAAACTTGCATTCCAGGCATGTCTTCCATCAGGTGCAGTATAGGTTCCTTCCTGATACAATGACCATGGTTGATTGTCGCCACTTTGACGAAATTCGTACCAACGAACTCCTGCCCTTTCTCCTGAACTTGCATCGGTATCGACAACGAAGTTAAATAATGCGGAGTTATGGGTTCCAAATTTTCTGAACTGAGCCTGATTCATGATAGTGGCCTGGAGCGCATCTATTCTTATTGGCCTTCCGTTTCCTGGTTGCGTTAAATTGGAAAAACTTCCATTATCAAACACACCTATAAATGGGGTCGTAGGAAATTCTGTGGCTGCCGAAACGGTAGAACTACCTGCGTTACTCCAGTTAACATCAATGGTCCATAATTTAATATGGTCATTAGACACTCCGTTCCATGCATCGTCTTGCATGTATACTATGGTTGCTCCACCAGCTGCTGGCAGGTTATTATCGGTAACATTTAATGCTTGAGGACTATAAAAACCACTGGTTCTTATTCCGGGAAGGTCGAACCCAACAATTTGTGCAGATGGGTCTCCATTTAACATGGCAGCTCTCTCCAGTGCCCAAACACGATTGGATGATGATGTATTGTCCGTCATATAATATCCATCACTCCATATGGAAAGCTTCTGGTAGTCGCTGATAGATGCAATATTATAAACATACCATCCAGCGGTTACCGGATTAGGACCATCAGAAACTGCGATTTGAGCCCCATTGCCTAGAAAAGTCAATACCCATCGATCTGCGGCATTGTCATAAGAAGCCGTAAGATCACAACATCCACCAGTGGGAAAAATTGCAGGGTTTGGAGCTGTTTGCCCTACCAATTGGTTACCCGATTTATCGTAAATAGCGAACCCAGTGTTGAATACCACCATTACATGATTAGGACCTACGGCCAAGGCCGGATCGGTAGGCTGTGAATTGGATGAATAACCATCGAACACAACACTAGGTGGTGCCATACGAACACTTTGTTCCATTTCGTGACGATTTCTTACGAAATAGTCATCCTCGGTTTGAGGATCACTGGTCCTTGAAAGCTCATTGGCTATAGAACGCTTGTCTTTCGCTTCTTTAAACGAATTGTCTGATGGAACCCAATCCCCCGGTCTGGAGGCTAGAGAGGTTACATATTCCATGGAGGTTACGGTTCCTGTATAAACCGCTTTTTGTTTTTTGTTCTCCTGTCCACTTACAGGAATAGAGAACACCGCCACTAGTAAAACCAGTAGTAGTTTTCTTGAAATCATAGTTGAATAGTTTAGTGTGATTAATAGATTGAAAATTTACAAAATACTTTTAACATAAAATCAACAAAGACCTATCCCCTTAAGGGACAGATCTTTGATAATTAAATTGAAAATCATTTGGGTTACTCCTTGATAAAACGCTTGGTGACCGCTTTACCGTTGGAAACAAATCGAACAAAATACATTCCCGAAGCATACTGGGACACATCTACCGTAAATCGGGAGAGGCTCGAATCAGCTTCATGAACAATCTGTCCAGTAGATGAGAAGATTACAATCTCATCGAACGTTCCATCCAAAATCTCAACATTCAATCGGGACTGGGCCGGATTTGGATATAACTTGATATTCTCTACAGTAACGCTTGTAAACGTTTTCAGAGCTTGACCATGATCTATCAAGGTAGGTGTTGACTGCTGCAGCGGTGCTACATTATCTCCACTAACGATTACCTGGTCAAAATATACTCGGTCACCATTTCCACTGGCATCACAACGGAATCGGAATCTATTATTTGAATTAAAATTATAGGTTCCAGAATCCAATGTAATGGTATCGGTAAAGAATACATTATTGGTAAAGTCTGTACCACTGGCATAATTACCAATAACCTGATAAGAAGTTCCGTTGAAGAATTCTACAAAGAAATCTTCTCCATTTTCCATACTATTTGGGAACACATGGAACTCGAAAGTCACTTGGGTATTACCTGTTAAATCCAGCACTGGTGAAACCGTGTTAGACGTGTTTGTATTATCGCGCAAACGGATAGAATAATCTCCTTCAAAAGCACGGGAAGAATTAAAAATACGTGAACAGTCACTTCCTGGATCACTCCAGCCTTCAAATCCGGTTTCGAAGAAGTAACCTGCAATCTGTCCGGGGCCTCCGCCACCTCCGGTAGTAGTCACATTTTCTGTATTACTAAACCCAGAGTTATTACCTGCAGCATCAAAAGCCCTAACGGTGAATGAGTAAGAAGTCGAAGCAGTTAATCCTGTAACGGTAGCCGCAGTTCCTGTAACGGTACCTAGGCTAATTCCTCCTTCAAAAACTTCATATCCCGTAACCCCAACATTATCGGTAGAGGCGTTCCAAGATAGGTCTACCGTGGTGTCCGTAATATTGGACGAAGTTAGGTTTGTCGGTGCCGTGGGTGCTTGCGTATCGCCGCCGCCGCCAGTTTCCAAATTAATGGTATAGTCTTCTACCTCACCCCAAGTGAAGGTCTCACAAGACGTTGGTATGCCATTATATTTCATGGAAACGCGCATTCTAACCGACGCCAAAGAGGTTCCATTGGGCACAGTAAAGGAACCACTATTAGGCGTATCGGTAGAAGGTGCTTTTGAAAACACCTGTTCTCCTGCGTCGTCAAAATCTCCATTATTGTTGTAATCAATCCAAACCGCATATCCTTCGGAATAAATGGTACCCGTCCATGTTGGGGTAATGGTTATGGTATATCCCTGTCCTTCGGATAGATTTGTCGAAATACCCGAGAAATCCGAATAGAATTGTGCTCCCGAAGAATTATCGATCGTGTTCAATTGTACGCGACTAATAAACTCATCATTCACATTTGTACTCGCTGAGGCACAATAGGTTACTCCACCAGCTTGCGTGGTGAATGAGGTCGTGGCACTGCCGGAAACATTTCCAGCGGCATCCTGAGCCGTAACAGATGCGGAATAGGTCGTGTTAGGAGACAAGCCCGTTACATTAAACGAAGTAGTGCTTGAAGTACCCACTTGGGTTCCATCTATAGAAATATTGTACTGTGTCACACCCACATTATCTGTCGAGGCATTCCAATTAAGCGTAGCTGCGGTAGAAGTTATGTTTGAAGCAGTTAGATTTGTTGGATCTGTAGGCGCTTCGTTATCTGGTGGGCCCGCTTGAATTTGAAATACACCCACTACACCCCTTCGGCTACTATTGATATATTCGTTAATGAACCAGAAGGTAGAATCATCGTTAGGATCCACATCTATCTTACTGTAATCTCCGTAACGAAGACCTGTAAAGTTAGAAGTACCATTGGCAATCACTTCTTCGGCAGCCGTCATTACCCCTAACGGATCTCCACTTGACCTTCCCGTAAAATAAGAGCTCACACGAACGGTCGATGGTGTTGAAGGACCTGACATGGATGTATAACCCATACCAATATTTCCTTGTCCATCCATTGCCAAACTCGCATTCCAAGCGTGACGGCCATCTGGAGCCGTATAAGTTCCTTCCTGGTATAAGGTCCATGGTTGGTTATCGGCGGTCTGTCGAAACTCCACCCAGCGTACTCCGGCCAGTTCTCCGCCAGAAGCATCCGTATCTACCACAAAGTTGAATACGGCCGAATTATGAGTGCCAAACTTCCTGAACTGCGCCTGGTTCATGATGGTTGCCTGAAGGGCGTCAATCGCGATTCCACCACCCGGTTGGGTTAAATTGGAAAAACTTCCATTATCGAACACACCAATGAAAGGAGTCACAGGGATTTCGGTGGCAGCCGAAACACTGGAATTGGAAGCATTGTTCCAATCAACATCAATAGTCCAATATTTTATGTGGTCGTTGGAAACGCCGGCCCATGCATCATCTTGCATATACACTACCGTAGCACCTCCGGCAGCCGGCAGGTTATTATTGGTAACGTTAAGTACCTGTGGACTAAAGAAGCCACTGGTCACTATTCCGGGAAGATTGAAGCCCAAAATCTGTGCTCCAGGATCTCCCGTAAGCATGGCATCCCTTTCGAGTGCCCATACCTTGTTATTGCTTCCGGTATTGTCCGTAATATAATATCCATCGCTCCAAACGGATAGTTTCTGATAATCACTTATGGAAGATATTGTATAAACATACCATCCAGCAGTTAATGGATTTGGGCCATCGGATACCGCAATTTGAGCACCACTCCCTAGAAAGGATAGCACCCAGCGATCTGCCGCATTATCATAAGATGCAGTCAGGTCGCAACATCCACCCGAAGGAAAGATAGCTGGATTGGGAGCCGTTTGCCCTTGTAATTGGTTTCCCGATTTGTCATAAATGGCAAATCCAGTGTTAAATACAACCATTACATGGTTAGGGCCCACTGCCAAAGATGGATCGGTTGGTTGCGATCCCGAGGCATAAGCATCGAACACCAAGCTAGGAGGAGCCATGCGAACGCTCTGTTCCTTGTCGTGTCGATTTCTCACAAAGTAGTCGTCTTCAATTTGGGGGTCTTGTCCTTCCACAATTTGAGGTACCCTTGAACGCTTGTCCTTGGCCTCTTTTACTGAATTGTCTGAAGGGACTAAATCATCTGGACGGGACGTCATAGGCGAGACATACTCCACCGATGAAACAATTCCCTGATAATTTGCTTTTGTACGGACATTGTCCTGTGCATGAACGGATGCACCAAATCCGATAAAAAGTGCAATTAGAAGTACGATTTTTTTCATAATAATTGGTGATTATATTTGTAAATTAATGCTATTGAAGCTACAAATTAAATCGAGAAAATGAAGAAAATCGAAAACGTTTTCGATGAATGACAGTACAAAATGAAAAATCTATGGTTTTGCCGTAAAACCATGATAATCAATCAGTAAAAAAAAGGCTTCAAAATGAAGCCTTTTAAGAAGTTCCTTATTAATCTTCAATGAAAATTTTTCGTAAAAAAGCAGCCAATAGGCCTCCAACAATGGGAGCCACAATGAACAGCCATAGTTGTTGTAGTGCCATGCCTCCAGCGAACAATGCAGGACCCAAACTTCTGGCAGGGTTTACCGAGGTCCCCGTTATGGGAATCACCACCAAATGAATAAGCACCAAACTAATACCGATAGCCAATCCAGCCATTTGCGGTGAGGCATTTTTGGCTGTGGTTCCAAAAATGACCATTAAGAAAAGAAAGGTAAATACGATTTCGGCAATGAGGGCAGATTGCATACTATAAGCACCTCCATAACCCTCGCCCCAGCCATTGCTGCCAAGGGCCCATTCGCTCATAGAAAACCCTGACGAACCAGTGGCCAATAAATAAAGGATTCCTGCACCCGCGACCGCACCAATACATTGCGAAATTACATACCCCACAGTATCTTTAGCGGACAACTTGCCTGCTGCTAGCATTGCAATCGAAATTGCAGGGTTAATGTGACAGCCAGAAATAGGGCCAATAGTGTAAGCCATGGCCACCACGGCTAATCCAAAAGCAAGGGAAATCCCCAACAATCCAATACCTTCCGGTCCCGCTCCGGTCACTCCTGCAATAACTGCAGAACCGCAACCAAATAAAACCAGTGCAAAGGTCCCCAATGCCTCTGCTGCATACTTTTTAGTAGAATTCATTACGTGAAATTTAATGGTTAATGTTTATAAGTTACCCATTAAATAAATTGGATGGTAAAATTGTTAACAAATGAATGGGAAAAGTTAATAAATCGGTCTTATGTCCTTTCGGGTTTCAACCATTTTGGGATTTGAGGCGCCTTAAAGGATTCCATTTTTTGAAGTAGCCCATCAGCAGTAGTGTCCACAAGTAACAGCTCGTAATTTTCCATCTTTAGAAACCCTCTTTTTACCATGGTTTCCAACAATTTCAGCAAATGGTCGTAGAATCCATTTGTATTCAGTAATCCAATAGGTTTGGAGTGTAGACCCAATTGCAGCCAAGTGATAATTTCAAAACACTCTTCCAAAGTTCCAAACCCACCGGGGAGCACCATAAAACCATCGCTCACATCTTGCATAATCAATTTGCGCTCATGCATATTCTCTGTGGTAATAAGTTCTGTAAGGCCTAGGTGCACTACTTCCTTTTTCTTCAAAAACTGCGGGATGATGCCAATTACATTGCCATGCTCTTTCAACATCGCTTCGGCAATTATACCCATTATTCCAATCTTTGCTGCCCCATATACCAAGGTGATATCCTTTTTTACAAACAAGTGCGCCAATTGCAATGCAGCATCTGTAATTGAGGAATCATTGCCGGAACTGCTCCCGCAGAAAACGCAAATTTTACTTAGTTGGGCCATAAGGGGTACATTTTATCAGTCTATCCTTTCCGAACATATCCTTGCGAATAACAATATTCGTGAAACCTTCATTCGAAAGCATTTTGGTCAATTCCTCTCCAAGGTACTCATTAATTTCGAAGAACAGAAATCCATTGGGCTTGAGGGAATCCTTGGCCAAACGTGCAATCTTCCTGTAGAAAATAAGTGGATCATTATCTGAAACGAACAACGCACTCCCAGGTTCATATTGCAATACATTCCGCTTCATTTGAGCCTTTTCCAATTCACGAACATATGGCGGATTGGAAACAACAGCATCGAAACCAACTTTTGGCATGGGGTCCATCAGGACATCCAATTCCATAAATTCAACCGCTACAGTATTCCTTTGGGCATTGGCTTTAGCTACCAAGAGCGCCCCCGAAGAAATATCTATGGCAGACACCTCAGCATCTTTTAAATTTTTGGCCAAACTAATAGCTATGCAGCCAGTTCCTGTTCCAATATCCAGTAATTGCACCTTCCCCCTTTCTGAAATTTCTTCAAGGACCCAATCTACCAATTCCTCAGTTTCAGGTCTGGGAATAAGGGTATGTTCATTTACTGCGAATGGTAAACCGTAGAATTCTGTTTCACCTGTAATGTACTGTATGGGCTCTTCCATTTTTAACCTAGCGATAGCTTCTTGAAAATCCTTGACCCTCCTTTCGGGTAGTTTCTCCGTTGCCTTGGTCACTGCGTCTAAACGGGTATAGTTCAAAAAATAATCCAGCAGTATCGTAAAAAAGGATTGTATTTCCTCTTTAGGATATACACCCGAAAGTTCGGTAATAAAATAGTCCTTAAGCTTCCCTAATTGCACCGCTACAGTTTTTTAATCATATGCACACCACAAGCAAAATGCCCTGTATCTCCCATGGGGCCATCTAATTTTAGAAACCCATAGCGATGATATAATTTCTGGGCCGCTTCCATATAGGACATGGTTTCGAGATAACATTGTTCATAGCCCATTTCCTTTGCAGAATTCAGGCAGGTATCTATCATTTGTGTTCCCAAGCCCCGCCCCCTGGCTACTGGTAAGAAGTACATTTTTTGAAGTTCGCAAACGGGGCCTTCAAAATTGTCCAATTGCGCTACTCCGCCACCGCCAATAACGGTTCCATTCTCTTCAACAATGAAATAGGACGACCCATGTTTTTTATAGGTTTCAAACATACAGTCCAAAGAGGCATCTTCGTAGGCGGTCCCCACCTTTGGCACGCCCAATTCGATAAGAACAGATCGAATGGCTTGGGCAATTTGCGAATTGTCACTTTGTTGAATCGGTCGTATTAAAGGTTGGCTCATCTACTCTTAATTAAGTTGAAAAGAAATTTCTTCTTTAATTTTTGTCTGCCCACAAGAAAAGTTCCAAGTGAAATTTCAAAAAGTAAAATTAAAGATATTAAAGGAATATAGCCACCCAGTTTTCTATAAGATACTTGTATTTTTGCCGTATGACTTCTGCGGAACATTTTATGGCCCGGTGCCTTCAATTGGCAAAGAAAGGATTGGGTACAACCTATCCCAATCCCTTAGTAGGAAGCGTAATTGTTTACAAGGATCGTATTATTGGTGAAGGATGGCACAAAGAAGCTGGGACACCCCATGCAGAAGTGCACGCAATACAAAGTGTTACAGACCCTTCCCTGCTACGAGAATCTACCCTATATGTTTCCCTAGAACCGTGTAGTCATTTTGGAAAAACCCCTCCGTGTGCAGACCTCATTGTTGAAAAGCGCTTAAAAAAGGTGGTTATAGGTTGTACAGACCCAAATCCCAAGGTCGCTGGGCGTGGAATTCAGAAACTTAGGGATGCAGGATGTGAAGTAGTTCAAGGTGTCCTGGAAGGATCATGTATTGACACTAACAAGCGTTTTTTTACATTTCATGCCAAAAAAAGACCATACATTATCTTAAAATGGGCGCAATCTTCTGACGGATTTCTTGCCCCTGTAGACAGGAATGGGCAAAAACCCGTTTGGATTTCGAACGACTATTCCAAGCAATTAGTTCATAAAATGCGCTCGGAAGAACAGGCAATTCTGGTGGGCACCCAAACAACAATAGATGACAATCCCAGCTTAACCACAAGAACATGGGCCGGCAGCTCCCCTACAAGGGTTGTTCTGGATAGAAATCTAAGAATCCCAAAGGGCATGAAGGTATTCGACCAGAATGTACCCACAATTGTACTTAACGAAACAAAAGAAGGGACTGACGGTCTTCTTTTTTATGAAAAAATAGAGTTTGGGAAGCATGTTGCCAGTCAAATTTGTGAGGTGCTTTACAAACATTCCTTACAAAGTGTCATAATTGAAGGAGGGGCCCGGACCCTTCAAACGTTCATTGAAGTAAATCTATGGGATGAGGCTTGGATATTTAAAGGAAGTACCGTCTTTGGTCAGGGAACCCCGGCTCCGATTGGATTGGAGGGCAGCATTGTTGAAGAACAAAACATAAAGGGGGATTTATTAACCATTTATAAAAACAACCGCTTGTGATCCCATTGATTTTAAGCATTCTCGCTTCCACATGCATCTTTGTGGTCTTTAAACTTTTTGATCATTTTAAGGTTCACACCTTACAGGCCATTGTTGTGAATTACGTAGCGGCTTGTATTACGGGTTTTATAGCTTTCGATGGAGATTTATCGGTAGGGACCATTACAACGGCTCCTTGGTTTATTTATACCCTCGGACTTGGTGCGTTGTTCATCATTATATTCAATTTAATGGCCATAACTACACAAAGAAGTGGATTGTCCGTAGTTTCCGTAGCCACCAAAATGAGCGTTGTCATTCCCATTCTTTTTGGCCTTATGTACTATAGGGAAAGTCTTGGCATGTACAAACTTTTGGGCATTTTACTCGCCTTGGTTGCTGTCTACCTTACCTCTGCCAAAGGCAAAACGACCATTGGCACGGGAGCGAAGGAATGGTTGTTGCCCCTTTTGGTTTTCATGGGAAGCGGTGTAATAGATACGAGTATAAAATATTTAGAGGATGCATTCGTCGCCGAGTCCGATGTTCCCATCTTTTCCGCTACCATATTTGGAGCCGCAGCCACCATTGGCATTGTGACGTTGATTTATTTAAAAATCAAGGGTAAAATAACCTTTCAACTAAAAAACCTAATTGGGGGTATTGCACTAGGCATTCCTAACTATTTCTCCATATACTTCTTGGTCAAGGCTCTGCGAAGTGGTCTTTTTCAGAGTTCTGGAATATTTACCGTGAACAACGTTAGCATCGTGATGCTTTCAACAATTGTGGGTATCCTATTGTTCAAGGAACGCTTGCGATTAAAAAATTGGTTGGGAATCGTTTTAGCCATTCTAAGTATTTTCTTGGTAGCTTTGGGACAGTTGTAATGGATGCTATAAAAGACACCTATAAAACCCTTGTAAAGCCTTCTGCCGAAGTACTATTTAAAGATAGGGGCAGCAAGTTCTTTGGGTATGCTTTTCCTGTTCAATCCGAAGAGGACATTCGTTCCTGTATTGATCAATTGAAAAAGGAACATCATTCTGCCCGTCATTGGTGCTACGCATGGCAATTGGGAAAGGATTACAGCAGTTACAGGGCCAATGATGACGGAGAGCCTTCTAACAGTGCCGGTATGCCAATTTACGGTCAACTTCAAGCCTTTGACCTAACGAATGCTTTGGTAGTGGTAGTGCGCTATTTTGGTGGCACCAAACTAGGTGTTGGGGGATTAATACAAGCCTATAGGGCGAGTGCACAAATGGCTTTGGATGCTTCAGAAATAATTGAAAGGACAATTGACGAGGAATTTCTTTTGAAATTCGATTATCCAGAAATGAATCTCGTTATGCGAATCATAAAGGAGCAAAACCTCACTATTGTGAGTCAGGAAATGGCAATGGATTGTGCAATCACCCTTTCGGTGCGTAAGAAAGATGCACTCCGAATTTTCGAGCTTTTTGAAAATACCTACAAAGTGACCATTAAAAGGTTATGAAATTGATGCACTACCCACTTAATTTTTCAAGAAGGTAGTGAGGGGCTTTCATTAGTTTTTTTGTGTCTGAATTTATAAAACACAAGGTAGTCGAAGCACTAACCAATAACCTGCCCTCTTCGTTGTGAATTTCATAATCAAACTCAATTTTGAAAGTAGGAATTTTCCTTAACGTTGTGGTAACATAGATCAGGTCGTCATATCGGGCCGGAAATTTGAAATCGATACTTAAATGAGTTACAGGAAGTTGCACATTGTTCTCTTCCATCCATTTATAGGAAAAGCCCAATTCACGTAGCCATTCCGTTCTTCCCTGTTCCAAAAACTGAGCATAATTTCCATAATAGACCACACCCATTTGGTCTGTTTCGCCATAGCGAACGCGTAATTTAGTAGTATTTTTCTTCACAAAAATTTTGGCTAAAAAGGGGGAAGTTTTTTGTTCCCAAGACTTTAACTTAGTATGAGAAAAAAAAACTAGAAAATCAATACCGAAACCATTTTTTTTTTCATTT